>JAHBTP010000001.1 GCA_019638485.1 Ferruginibacter sp.
CATGACCTTAGTACGAGAGGACCGGGTCGTATGTACCGCTGGTGTATCTGTTGTGCCGCCAGGTGCAATGCAGAGTAGCTATGTACAGCCAGGATAAACGCTGAAAGCATCTAAGCGTGAAACCTTCTTCAAGATGAGTTTACTTTTAAGGGTCGTCGAAGACTACGACGTTGATAGGCTATAGGTATAAAGGTGGTAACATCAAAGCCGAGTAGTACTAATTGCCCGTAAGCTTTATTTTTTATTTTTTTTGTTCTACGTTACAACTCCCAATATGTTATCTTATTATGTTGCTTAGCAACCATTTTCTTATGGTGGTTTTGCCGAGGGTGTTCACCTTTTCCCATACCGAACAGAGTAGTTAAGCCCCTCATGGCCGATGGTACTGCACCAAAATGCGGGAGAGTAGGTAGCTGCCATATTTATTAAAGCCTCGTCTTTTTAGACGGGGCTTTTTTGTTTTTTAATTCTACCGCTTTTCAGAAATGTACGGTGAATTATACGTAAATAATTAACTTATCACCTTGAAGAATAAGTGTTGAAGATATTTTAGCATAATACACAAGGAAGTGTAAAAGGCATTTTCAATAATAGGGTTTGAATATTATCAAATCTTTCGTGCTGATTATAAAAAACACCACTTATTTAATTTGCACTTATTAATTTTAGAGAGATTTAATTCCGCCAAAGCGTTATCATTGATAGCGATGTATACTTTCCCGCCTTGAAGGGTAGGAATCAAAGAATATATTTTTATATTTCTATTAAATATCAGCTTAGGCTTAAATCTCAAATCCAAGCATTTCCTTTATTTGTTTAAACAAATACATGAAAGATGTTTCGTGCTTCGTCTTTCAGGGCGGGTAATTCAAACTTCCAATTTATCGGTCAAGTTGAAATAGCATAATTTATCATAGATTTGGAATAACCTACAATGCCGGTATGAATTTAAATGTTGTTGAAAGTACTATAAAATTTCGAGATAGCTTTATTGCTTTTAATACAAGATTGTATGCGGATAGATTAACATTCTTGCAGCAAGCAATTTATAAGTGAGAATTACAAAACTTCAATTCTAAGTGCTTACATTTTTTAGCATTGGATGAAGAAAAGATTGTCGGTCAAATAATTCTCCTGCCTTGTGCATACTTTTATAAGGTGTTTTAGATGTAAAAGTATTTGGTAAAGTAAATTCGTTGATGGAAAATATTTTATGTGCTGAAGTTGTGTGTTCTGGAGTAACGGATAAAGAGATAAGGGCTTTCCTTAAGAATTATTTGCCTGATTATAAGATACCACGAATAATAAAATTCGTGTCTGAAATTGCTACCACCGCAACAGGAAAAAAAAGTAGAGTTTAGCAATAAATTTGATTGTTATGGAGAAAGTAAAAAACATTATTCTTACTGGAGGTTCAAAAGGTTTAGGTTTGGAAATCACTACTTGCCTTTTACATTCTGGTTATCATGTTCATGTCATCAATAGAACTCTTACAGCTGAGTTAAAGCAATTGAAGAATCAATACGAAGATCAGTTGTATATCTATTTATACGACCTTACTAATGTTGATGGACTCACTACATTCCTTAAGCAAAACTTTCCGGTAAAATTAACTATTGGTGGCTTTGTAAACAATGCTGCAATAGCGTACGACGATATCATTACCAATCTCAACTTAAGTCAGTTGGAAAGTATGTACAGAATTAATGTGTTCGCTCCTATGATGCTGACAAAATTTGTTTTACGTAATATGCTCTTTAATAAGTATGAAGGTAGTATCATACATATTTCGTCAATCAGTGTACATACAGGCTACAAGGGCTTATCGATGTATGCTTCAACAAAAGGTGCACTCGAAGCGTTTTCAAAAAATACAGCTAGGGAATGGGGAGAGCGAGGGATTCGTTCTAATGCACTTATTGCAGGTTTTATGGAAACCGGAATGAGCGCATCACTTTCTGATGAACAGCGAAATAGGATTTATAACCGCACATCTTTAAAAAAGCCAACTGCAAAATCATCAGTTTCCTCAACAGTAGAATTCTTGTTAAGTGAAAAATCATCATCTATTACCGGTCAGAATATCTTCGTTGATAATGGGACAATTTAAATTGTACTTCTCAAGGTTAAAGTTTAAGCTTTATTGATTTGTCAATAATTCGATTATACTATTCTACCTTTGCATCTCATGACAAAGAAAGAACGTATCATCACTTTCTGTAAGTCCCCCCAAAAATCCTACAGATTAATAGTTGACTGAATTGTTTACAGTTAAATACTGTAGTAATATGAAAAAATCAAGATTTACCGAAACCCGAATTATAGGAGCCTTGAATGCCTATGAAGCCGGTAAAGATGTTCAGCAAATTTGCCTGGAGATGAGTATCAACCGGGCAACCTTTTATAACTGGAAGAAGTCTTCAGGAATAGATGCTGATTTGCTATCCCAGTTTAAAGAGCTCCAGTGGACCTACACCTAATCTCATAAAAACCAGCTCCTTTTTTTATATCCTTACTTTTTGCCAAAGGGGGATAACACGACTTTTTATAGTATTTATTCTTTTTTATCCTGTTTTTATTATAAAAATTTGCATATTGCAACCGATTCAATTTCAAATTTCTGTTAAGTATCAGTTTTTAAACTGTATTTGAACAGCGCCTTTTTATAAAGTATATTTTATTTTTGTTTTGAAAAATTATAGTTTATGGATAAAAATGTTGCTATTAAGTATGTAATGACCAAGGAGGTTATTGTTGCAAATGTGTCTAATAAGTTTTCTCAACTTATGGAGTTCTTTAATACTTATCGCATTCAGCATCTCCCGGTTACTTTGGGAGATAGGTTGGTGGGTATATTAAGTATTAATGATTTACTCAGCTTTGTGTTTAACAATATGCATGGTGGAGACCAAGTAGATAATGCCATGCTGGATGCAAAGTTTGACATGCAGGCTGTAATGACAAAAGAACCTATTGCTATCTCCCCGGAAGATACCGTAGGAAAAGCATTTAATATTTTGGCAGAAGGACGATTCCAAGCCCTGCCTATCGTTGAACGAGAAAAGTTAGTAGGTATTATTACCAACAAAGACCTTGTACGCGTTTTGCAAAAAGCATTGTAATCATTGCTTTGCCTTCGTTAAAATAAAAAACCTCCGATACCGGAGGTTTTAATTTTTTTGCTAAAAGAGTTTTTAATAATCTCTGTTGAATCCACCGTTACGATGACCGCCACCCTTTCTGTAACCACCGCCTCCAAAACCGCTGTTACGCTTTTTGTAACCACCTTCTCCTTCCTGACGTGGCTGCGATTCGTTTACGATAATCTTACGGCCCATAACTTCTGTTTCATTCAAATTTGAAATTGCAGTGCGTGCAGCTTCATCATCTTCCATTTCAACAAAACCAAAACCTTTACTACGGCCGTTCATTTTGTCTTTTAAAATTTTTGCGCTGGCAACTGTTCCAAATTGTGTAAACAGGTTGGCAAGATCTTCATCAGTCATAGACCAACTAAGATTCCCTACATAAATGTTCATTGTAAAAAATACTTGTTAAAAAAATAATTTCAAAACTCATGATTGATTTAGTTACAATGAACTGAAAAGGCCTTCAAAAGAAAGATGATCAGCTTTCCATCATTCCAAAAATCACCTGAGTCGCTGCAAAATTAGGGTATTCTTTTGATTATTTATCATATAAATAAAAAAATAATAAAAAAAGCCACTCCAAAAAGAGTGGCTTCTCATATAAAATGGTATAATTAGCTATTCTCCAATTACTTCAAACTCTAATTCAGTTTCGTGTCCATTGCCAAAATCAATTTTGGCTTTAAAAGTTCCTATTTCCTTTACTTCATCCAGTATGGAAATACGACGACGATCAATCTCATACCCCTTTTGCTCCTTAATAGCACGGGCTATTTGAACAGCAGTTACCGAACCGAAAATTTTTCCTGAAGTTCCTGTCTTGGCACCAACCTTAACAGCACCGGATTTAAGAACTTCAATCACATTGTTGATTTCAGCTAATAACTTAGCTTCTTTCTTTGCCAGGTGCTTCAATTTCTCCTCCATCTGCTTTAATGTAGATGGATTGGCTTCAACAGCCAATTTTTTAGGTATTAAATAGTTACGTCCATAACCATTTTTAACGGTTACCAATTCATTGGCTCCGCCTAAATTATTTACATCCTGAATTAATATTACCTGCATGACTTTGCATTTTTACCCAATTTGCTTTTGCAAACTTTCTTCCGCTGATTTTTGGGAATTAGGGTGGTGAAAAATTATTTTAAAAGATCGGTAACGTACGGTAAAATAGCCATCTGACGAGCCTTTTTAATAGCGGTACTTACTTTACGTTGAAATTTTAATGAATTGCCGGTAATCCGACGTGGTAATAACTTACCCTGCTCATTCAAAAACTTCTTTAAAAAATCGCCATCCTTATAGTCAATGTAGCGAATGCCCATCTTTTTAAAACGACAATATTTTTTCGGACGATTCTCCGCCTTGATTGCGGTAAGATATTTTATTTCATTTGCTTTTGCCATAACTATGCTCCCGCTTTTTCAGTTTCTGAATATTGTACACCACTTCTCTTTCTTGTATTGTACTCCACGGCGTATTTATCGAGTACAGTAAACATGTGACGCATAACATTGTCGTCACGTAAAAGTTGAATCTTCAACTTTTCATTGAAGCTGGATGGCGCCTTATATTCCATTACCCAATACAAACCTGTGGTCTTCTTGGCAATGGGATACGCCAGTGATTTTAATCCCCAGGGTTTTGTGCCTATTACTTCACCTTCGTTATCTTTTACAAAGGATTCGTACTTTTTCTGAGCTGCTTTATATTCATCCTCAGATAGCACAGGGGTGAAAATCACCATCAATTCGTAGTTGTTCATTTCCCTGTTTTTAGTTTAGTTAAAAATCCCGCTTTTTACGGGGTGGCAAAGGTAGGTATTTCCAACGAAAAAATGTAGCTGTTTCAACAATTATTTTAATGCTTTCTTAGTGGCTTGTACATAAAAAAATATCCGCCATTTGGCGAATATTTAATGATATAATATATTGATTACTATTTGATTACTTCCCAATCTTATTCACCTTTAAAGCTAATTTTCTCTTCAAATTGGCAGCTTTGTTTTTGTGAATCGTACCGCGCTGAGCTAATTTATCAATCATTGAAGCAACAGATGATAATTTCTCGGTAGCAGCATTCTTATCATCTAAGGCCCTAAGCGTACGTATTGCGTTACGGGTTGTTTTGCCATAATAACGATTACGCTCATTGCGCTTTCTGCTTTGACGAACGTCTTTTTTAGTAGCTGCGTGATTTGCCATTCCTTAAAATTTTGGGCTGCAAAGATACAAACTTTTTGAATAACAAAATAGTTATCTCAGCATTATTTTTATTAGAAGCAGCTTTTGCTTTCTCAGACATTGATTTTTAAGCACTTTTTAAAGATTGCTTATTAGTTTATTTACGATATTTGCAGCCTATTTTATCAATTATCGCGTAAACTAGCGCTCATCATGAAGGACTTTCAGTTCATCACCAATTCGCACCCCTCATTTATCGAAAATATTTACCACGATTTTGTACGAGACCCGGAGTCTGTGGATCCCGATATGAGAAAGTTTTTTGAAGGATTCGATTTTGCTGTTTCATACGCAGCAAAACAAAATGGTATGCCCTCATCGGTCACGGTAGATAATTTGACCAAGGAGTTTAGTGTGTATAAACTTATTCTCGACTATCGAAAAAAAGGACATCTAATTGCCAAAACAAATCCTATCAGAGAACGAAAAGATAGACATGCTAGGCTTGAGCTTGAAAATTTTGGACTCTCTAATGCCGATGGCAATACTTTATTTGAAGCAGGGAAATTTATTGGCATGGGAAAGGCCTCATTAAATGATATCCTTGCTTATCTAAATAAAATCTACGCCGGACATGTAGGTATTGAATTGGCTTATATTAATGATCAAGCTAAGTATGATTGGATGGTCAATGCAATGGAAAAGACTTTCTATAATCCGGTTTCAATTGATCAAAAAAAACGTATCCTCGAAAAATTGAATGAGGGAGTGATGTTTGAAAAATTCCTTCATACAAAGTTTATCGGTCAAAAACGATTTTCACTCGAAGGTGGAGAAACAACAATCCCGGCATTAGATGCAATTATTCAAACAGGAGCTGATAATGGTGTTAAGGAAATTGTTATCGGTATGGCGCATCGTGGCAGATTGAATATTCTTGCCAATATCATGCGAAAAACTTACGAGCAAATTTTTACTGAGTTTGAAGGCACTGCTGTTCCCGATTCTACTATGGGCTCTGGCGATGTGAAATATCATCAGGGATATAGCAGTAAGGTTACTACACTTTCAGGTAAAGAAGTTTATTTAAAACTTGCACCAAACCCTTCTCACCTTGAAGCTGTAGGCCCCGTGGTGCTTGGATTTGTTCGTAGTAAAGCGGATTTATTGTACAATAGTAATTTTAGCCAAATTCTGCCTATCCTTATCCATGGTGACTCTTCTATTGCCGGCCAAGGAATAGTGTATGAAGCCCTTCAGATGAGTAACCTTAAAGGATATCTGACCGGTGGCACCATTCATTTCGTAATTAATAATCAGGTGGGTTTTACTACAGATTATGACGATGCCAGAAGTTCTGATTATTGCACTTCATTAGCATCTATTGTTCAAGCTCCTGTATTGCACGTTAATGGTGATGATGCAGAAGCTGTGGTAAAGGCAGCAGAAATAGCTACCCTTTATAGACAAGCGTTTAAAAGCGATATTTTTATTGATATGGTTTGCTATCGCCGCCATGGACATAATGAAGGTGATGAACCAAAGTTTACCCAACCCCAGCTTTATAAAATTATTGATAGCCATCCCAACCCCAGAGAAGTTTATACTCAATTCCTTATTGAAAATGGAGAGCCTGATGCAAAACAACTGGCAAAGGAAATGGAAAGAAAGTTTTTAGATGACTTACAGGAACGGTTAGACGAAGTTAAACAACAACAACTGCCTTACACCTATCAAGGTCCCGAACTGCAATGGAAAAGCTTACGTAGGGCTACTATTAATGATTTTGACTCATCTCCTGTTACAGCTATTTCCGAAAAGGAAATACATGCACTCTTTGATCGTATTATGGCCCTGCCAAAAGATTTTAAACCACTCCGTAAAATTGATAAACTCCTTCAGGATAAGCATAAGCTAATGAACGATGAAGGGAAAATTGATTGGGCTACAGCCGAACTTCTTGCCTATGCCAGCCTTTTGGCAGAAGGACATCCGGTTAGAATGAGTGGCCAGGATGTTAAACGCGGAACATTTAGTCACCGACATGCAATTGTAAGAGATGAAAATACGAATGAAGAATACAATAGACTAAATGCAGTAACAGATAATCAACAGCAACCATTTAGAATTTATAATTCTCTGTTGAGTGAGTTCGCTGTGTTGGGTTACGAATATGGATATGCAATGGCTAGTCCAAATGGTTTAACATTGTGGGAGGCACAGTTTGGTGATTTTGCCAATGGTGCACAAACCATCACTGATCAGTTTATTTCTGCTGCTGAAGAAAAATGGCAAAGAATGAATGGACTGGTAATGTTGCTTCCACATGGCTACGAAGGACAAGGCCCTGAACATAGCAGCGCAAGAATGGAAAGATTTTTACAACAATGCGCTGAATTGAATATGGTGGTTACCAATATCACTACTGCTGCTAATTTTTTCCACGCCCTTCGCCGGCAATTAACCTGGCCATTCCGAAAACCTTTAGTAAATCTCTCTCCTAAAGGACACCTGCGTTCTCCGGCTACTTATTGTTTGGTAGAAGATTTTACCCAAGGTGGATTTAAAGAAGTTTTTGATGATGTAAAAGCTGATGCAGAAAAGGTAACTAAGGTGATGTTGTGTTCAGGTAAAGTTTTTTTCGACCTCGATGAAAAACGCCAGACTGATAAAAGAAATGATATAGCCATCATTCGTATGGAACAATTGTATCCTATACCTCAAAAACAATTGGATGCATTGTATGCAAAATATAAAAAGGCTATCTGGATTTGGGTTCAGGAAGAACCACAGAATATGGGGGCCGCTTCATTTCTTCGTATGAATTTACAAAACATTAATTTCCATATTGTAAGCAGAAGCCCATCCGCTTCTACTGCCAGTGGATATGCTAAAGTTCATGCTCAGGAACAAGCAGCGCTTTTAGAAAAGGCATTTACCATTTAATTATTGGAAAAGAATAAATAAAAAGTATGTTTCAAAGTTTAAGCGAAAAGCTTGAATCGGCATTTAAAAATCTTAAAGGACAAGCACGTATAACAGATCTTAACGTAGCAAATACTATTAAGGAAATTCGTCGTGCTTTGGTGGATGCGGATGTTAATTATAAAATAGCCAAAGAACTTACGGATAAAATTAAAGATAAAGCGGTTGGTGAGAAGGTATTGACATCTGTAAGCCCCGGACAGCTTATGGTGAAAATTGTAAAAGATGAGCTCACCGAGTTAATGGGAGGAACTGAGAGTGATTTTGATGTAAATGGTAATCCTGCGCTGGTTCTTATTGCCGGATTACAAGGTAGCGGTAAAACTACTTTTAGCGGTAAATTGGCTAATTATCTAAAAACAAAAAAGGGAAAATCACCCCTGCTTGTTGCGGGAGATGTTTACAGACCCGCCGCTATTGACCAATTGGAGGTATTAGGTGAACAGATAAATGTGGATGTCTTCAGCAATCGAGATTCAAAAGACCCCGTAGAAATTGTACAGGGTGCCCTACAAGAAGCTAAAGCGAAAAATAAAAACGTAGTTATTATAGATACTGCCGGAAGATTAGCTATAGACGAAGTGATGATGAATGAAGTGACTAAGCTTAAAGAAATGTTTAAGCCGCAGGAGATTTTATTTGTAGTAGATAGCATGACCGGACAGGATGCTGTAAATACCGCCGCTGCTTTTAATGAACGTCTCGATTTTTCCGGGGTGGTGCTCACCAAATTGGATGGCGATACACGTGGTGGAGCTGCTTTATCAGTAAAATATACGGTTAATAAACCCATTAAGTTTACCAGTAATGGTGAAAAAATGGATACCCTGGATGTGTTTTATCCCGAAAGAATGGCTCAGCGCATTCTAGGAATGGGTGACATTGTTTCTCTCGTTGAAAAAGCACAAGAACAATATGATGCAGCTGAGGCGGCTAAATTAGAACGAAAGATTAGAAAAAATCAATTTGATTTTGAGGATTTTAAAACCCAGATTCAGCAAATAAAAAAGATGGGGAACTTAAAAGATCTGATGGGTATGATTCCCGGTGTAGGAAAACAAATTAAAAATCTGGATATCAATGATGATTCTTTTAAAGGTATTGAAGCTATGATTAACTCAATGACCCTCGAAGAAAGAAGGAATCCTGATATTATTAATCCGGGCCGAAAGCAACGTATTGCTAAGGGGAGCGGAAAGGATATAGTAGAACTAAATCAATTTCTAAAGCAATTTGACCAAATGAAGGATATGATGAAAACAATGAATAAAATGCCAATGGGAAGGATGCCCGGAATGAATTTGCGTAGAAATTAATTTGCTTATTTTATTCCTGTCTCTTAAAATACTATTTCTCTTATATTATTTGAATTGTAACATACCTTTTCTTTTATAACTCTTTGATTCTCACTGGGAATTTTACAAAATAACTAAATCGGCAATTCCTATTTCTGATCTGTTAGTTTTTCTCCTGTAAACAGCAAATAAATCAATTAAATATTTTGCTTTAGGGTATAATTATTTGGAAATCATTAAATCTGGGCTTACCTTCGTTCTCCTTTTATAAGAAGGAATCAAACCCTATTATTCACAACCAAGAAAATTTCTATTTTTATGGCTGTTAAAATGCGATTGCAACGGCATGGATCTAAGAAAAGGCCGTTCTACTTCATCGTAATTGCTGACGCACGCAGTCCGCGTGACGGAAAGTTTATCCAAAAACTCGGAACCTACAACCCGCTTACAGTGCCGGCTACCATTCAGGTGGATAGGCAAAAGGCTTTGGATTGGTTGCAGAAAGGTGCTCAACCCACCGATACTGTTCGCCGTATCCTTTCGTTTAAAGGGGTATTGTACCTTAAGCACCTGCTACGAGGTGTGGGCTTGGGGCTTTTTGATGAGGCTACCGCTATGGAGAAATTCACCAAATGGAGCAATGAACATGAATCTACCGTTTCTCGCCGTCAAAGTGAACATAAAAAGAAACGTACAGAACGCCGTAATGCACCTGTAGTTAAGAAAGTGGAGAAAAAAGAGGAAACAGCTGAAGCTGCAACCGAAGCTCCTTCTACAGAAGAGCCTAAAACCGAAGAATAATTCTTTTGTTTACCAAAATGTTTTTTGAGTCTTGCACATGCAAGACTTTTTTATTGGTATTTTATTGTACACCAATCCTATTTTTGTTTTATGAAACAATATGTAAGTATTGGGAAAATGGTAGCTTCCTATGGTATAAATGGTCACATGATATTAAGCCATAACCTCGGGAAAAAGACATCACTTAAAGGACTTGAGGTTTTGTTTATTGAAGAGAGTAAAGAAAATTATATGCCCTATTTTGTTGAGTCTGTAAAAGCTCATGGCAATACAGAGGTGCTGATTAAAATTGAAGGTATTGATTCAAAAGAAGCAGCTAAAAAATTATACCCTAAAAAAGTATGGTTCTCTGAAGAACAATTTAGAAAGTATGCAGCTAAATCAAGCCCGGTTAATTTGTTAGGGTTTGAATTAATTAGTTCAAAAACTTCAATAGGAAAAATTGAAGAAGTGATTGAACAACCTCATCAACTGCTTTGCGTGGTAATTATAAATAATAAAGAAGTATTAATTCCCATTCACGACGATAATCTATTGCAAATTGACCAAAAACTTAAAAAAGTATTTGTATCTCTTCCGGATGGTTTGTTAGAAGTGTATCAGTAATTTTTCTTAACTCTTTAGTTCCCATTTTTTTATTTGGTTCATAAGTGCGGCAAATGATTTAGGAATAGGAGCTTCCAGTTGTAATAGGTTGCCTTTTTTGTCAATAAAGGAAAGTTGAAATGCATGCAATGCTAATCTGTTTAACAATGGCTGTTCCTCCTCTTCAAGTTTAGAGCGCTTATACTGTTGCTTAATTGAGGATAGCATTATGGGCTGAGCATTTCCATAAACTGAATCACACGCAATGGGGAAGCCTGCATCACTTGCATGTATTCTTATTTGATGTGTTCTTCCCGTAAATAACTCAAATCGAACTAAGGAAAAGGAATGATGCGCTTCAATGGTTTCATATCCGGTATGAGCCTCTTTTCCCTTGCGATGAATAATCATCCTTCCTTTTTTTACCGGATGCTCCATAATGCTTCCTGCTAAATCCCCCGATAGTGGGTGAGGGCATCCATTAACTACAGCTAAATAGTATTTTTTTATTTCCCTTTTTTCAAAAATTCCGGAATAATATCTATGCGCATCAGCATTACGAGCAAATAATATAATACCGCTGGTATCTTTATCAATTCGATGTATAGTATAAATTTCCGGATAGTGATGTTGTAATCTTTCCTTTAGCGATTGGTTGTTTTCCCTGTCAGTAATAGTAAGCATTCCTGAGGGTTTGTTTATCGCAATGAGATCACTGTCTTCGTATATGAGGTCAAAGGATAGTTTTGCCAATTTGCTTATTCGATTTTTTTAAAAATTTTAAAGCCCTTACTTCTCGCTCGCTCAGGTAACGCCATTTTCCCCTATCTACGTTCTTTTTAGTAAGTCCGGCGTACATTACTCTATCCAATCCTTTCACATCATATCCAAGATGCTCAAAGATTCGACGAACAATTCTGTTACGTCCGCTGTGAAGCTCAATACCAATAACGGCTTTGTCTTTTACATCAGCATAGGCCAAGGCATCTACATTAACCTTCCCATCTTCAAGAACCAGCCCGCTAAGTATTTTTTCAAAATCTGCCTTGGTGAGTGGTTTGTCTAATTTTACTTCATAAATTTTTCTTACCTCATAACTGGGATGAGATAATTGCTGAGTTAAATCTCCATCATTGGTAAATAGAAGCACGCCAGATGTGTTTCTATCCAGCCTCCCGATTGGATAAATACGTTGTGAGGTAGCTGAGGCTATTAATTGTAAAACCGTTTTTCTGCCTTGAGGGTCATCGGTGGTGGTAAGATAATCTTTTGGCTTGTTAAGTAAAATATACACAAGATCTTTTGTGACAAAAATTTTATGATTGTTATATTTAACCTCATCTTCAGGTTGTACTTTAAAACCCGGTTCTGTTATAACCTTTCCATTTACCTTAACAGTCCCTTTCTCTATTAAATCAATAGCATCTCTTCTTGAACAAATACCACAGTGAGCAAGATATTTGTTTAATGGCATGGTGGTTGGCTTTGCCTGAGATGGAATAGATGAAGGGGCACTTCCCTTTTTATCATTTGACTTATTCTTACCTGTGGGAAGCGGCTTAGAGGATGAGCTTACTCTCTTTTCGGTTAACTCCGCTTGTTTCTTTTTTTCAAAAAACGCTGCTTTCTCTTTTTTAATTTGTCGCTTTTCCTGCTTAAAGGATTCCTTAATCTGACTGTTCTTCTTCTTGTTAATGAACTTTTTAAAAGGCAATTGACTCATGCTGGATGTATTACTGTTTTTCAACAGGGTTGAACTCAAAGATAAGTGTAAAATAAAAAAAAGGTGCAGAATCCTGCACCTTTGATTTCAGACGGTATTAAAGTTATTATTCTATGAAGATTATTTGTTCTCTACAGCTCTTGACCTCTTCATTCTATTCATCTTTTCCTTATGATTACCTCTATCTCCTTTATTTCCAAATTTTCCTTCATGGTTTTCACGCATCTCTTTCATCTTTTTTTGCTGTTCCGGCGTTAGAATCTTATTCATTTCATCCCTCTTTTCTTTCTGTAGGTCTTTACGCTTAGACATCCTTTCTTCTTTGGTAAGTTTTTCAGCATTTAAATCCTGCATTTTAGTTTTAAACTTTTCCTGAATTGCCTTCATATCTGTTTTTTGCTTTTCAGTTAAATTAAGTTGGTCTTGCATTTTCTGCATGTGCTCCTGTTTTGCAGGTTGAGTGGATGCACTTTCTTCCTTTTTTTGTGCTGATACAGAAACAGTAAGGAAAGTGGCAATAAGTGACAAGGTCATTAACTTTTTCATTTGGAGTAATTTTTTATAATAGATATAAAAACTTCTTAGTAGTTTAATCCAAGGTTGTTAATCAAATGCAAAAGCCATGCTAAGATTTGTTGGCTAATTGCCCACAGGCTGCATCTATATCTTTCCCGCGGCTACGTCTTAATCTCACATTTACCCGGTGGTTAGCCAGATATTGAGTAAACATATTGGTTGTTTCCTCTTCGGGTTTAATGAAGGGGACTCCGGCAACAGGGTTGTATTCAATAACGTTAATTAAGTGGGTTGGAATTTGCCGGTATAGCGTTACTAACCTTTGCGCATCTTCGATACTATCATTTATGTTTTTAAAAAGAATGTATTCAAGGGTGATATCGTTCTTTGTCTTTTGATAAAAATAATTAAGCGCCTCAACTAATTGACTGAGGTTATTGGTATCATTAATCGGCATCAGCTCACTTCGTTTTTTATCATCTGCAGCATGAAGGGATAGGGCTAAATTGAATCTTACTCCATCATCTCCCAATTGCTTTATCATTTTAGCTATGCCTGAAGTGGATACCGTTATTCGCTTTGGGCTCATCCCCCAACTTTCTGTAGAAGTTATTCGTTCTATAGACTTTAGCACATGTTTGTAATTCAACAAAGGCTCCCCCATTCCCATATACACAATGTTTGATAATGGCTTATCATAGGCCAGTAAGCATTGCTCATTTAAAATAGCAACCTGGTCATAAATCTCTTCAAATGACAAATTCCGAATTCGTTCCATTTGTCCGGTTGCACAAAACTTGCAGGCTAAACTGCAGCCTATTTGAGAAGAGACACAAGCTGTAAATCTCTTTTCAGTTGGGATGAGCACACCCTCCATCAAATGTCCATCGTATGTTTTAAAGCGGGTTTTCAGGGTGCCATCTAAGCTATGTTGGGTGATGTCAGTAGTAATTACGTTAAAGCTGAATACATCCATTAGCTTTTCTCTTAGTTCAAGGGAGAGGTTAGTCATCTCAGAAAAGCTGCGTACATTCTTCTTCCATAACCATTCATATACCTGTATTGCCCTGAATTTCTTTTCTTCAATGCTTTCAAAATATGTTTTTAACTCAGGCAGATTAAATTCCCGGATATTCTTTTTCGTCATAATGCAAAGATAATTTACCTCTTCTGCTGCCAAAGAAGAATTTAGTTAAACATCCTCCAATAGTTTCTTTATTGTTCGTCTGTTTTGAGCCATGCATATTAAGATAATAAAAACGGCAAGCAACAGTGCATATATTGAAGGGAACAGGGTTAATTCTTTTCTAAAGGAAAATTGAGCGTTAAATAGAATTTGAAAAATAAATAGTAAGGCTACTCCACATACGGTGGTTATAATATAAATCGGTGTCCACTGTTTGCTTATGGTTTTAATTAACCAGCGCTTACTGTAACCTAAAACCAGCAATAACTGTAAATTATCCCGACTTCTTGCTACCAAAAGTTTTAAATAAAATCCCAATGACATTATCGAAAGTAAAATAACCAACACAGCAAATATTCCTATTGCTGATACGGCAACAGAAACAATTTGTTTGATATGGCCTAAACGCATCCGATCCTTATTTATATGTAGCCCCGATTTATTTAGAAAGTTAAGGAACTCAGCACTTTCAGCTTTGTCAGTTTTAATAAATACTCTTGCTGCTAATGGGTGAGGTTGCAGCCCTATAATGGAATTTGCATAACCCAAAAAGGAATCAGGTACTAATACCGAATTAATTCTGTCGCTCAGTGCTACTATATGTGCAACGTATTCTTCAGTGCCTCCGGGTCCAGAACATTCAAGTTTAATTCGCAATGCTTTAAGGGTTTGTTCTGATAATTGGGGTAGGTCTTGTCCTGGAGCAAAAACATTGTATATCTCTAAGAAGTTGGCAGAAAAAATTATAGGAACAACCGCTTGCCCTTTTTTCCAATGAAAGGATTCTGGTAAGGTATCAATAAAACCATCGTTTATAGCCTCTAAAAAAATATCTGTACTAAATGGAATGATATTTCCGGCGCTTATAGTGGCTCTAAATTGGTTCGAAATTAGTGGAGCCGCATCTGTTATAAATGGCTGTTGCTTGATATAAGCAATATCCGCATCGTTAAACCTGTTGTCTGAGCCCATGTTTTCGTTGGTAACTGTTTTGGATATCGGAATGTATTCAAATCCATCTTGTGATATATTTTTTTCGCCTGTTAATTTACCTATGTTGACAAACATTTGCACCGTACACAACAATAGTGTTATTCCGGCTAATAATCCGGCATAACTAAGTAGCCTGCTGCTTCTTTTTCTTTCATCATTTAAAAAAGGCAATATGGTCCTAAACTGAATCAAGGGTTATAGCATAATATTTTCATCAGGTTCAAAATAAGGGGAAGCATGCAAGTCAATCATAATAATGGCAGCATTCCGTTTGCTTGCTTCCTCCATAATTAATGCAAAGGCACGCTCCCGATTTCTATTGTCTAAATGACTAAATGGCTCATCAAGTATTAAATAGTCGAATGGTTGCAATAATGCCCGAATAATGGCAACACGCTGCTGCTCTCCATAACTACAATGAATTACAGGTTGTTCCATTTTGCTGTAAATGCCTAAGCGCCGTGTCATTTCTGCTATACTTAATGCACCCGAAAATGAACTCAACGCTTTTTTAATTTCTAAATTTTGACTAACCATATGATAGGGAAATAGCTTTAAGTCCTGAAAAACACAGGATAAAACATTTGAACGAATAGCAGATAAGGAATCATCACTTGCTTGTGCAATATGTGTTTCATTAATTTTGATAGTGCCTGAAAAATCTTTTCGAAGGCCGTATAAAAAATGAACCAAGGAAGTTTTGCCACTACCACTTGGTGCAGTAATTTGATATTTTTTCCCTTTTTCAAATACTAAATCCTTTCCCCACACCATTGAATTTTGGGTTTTCTCAGATGCTAGATAAACCGGAATAAGATGGTGTAAAATGATACTCATTTATATTCAACCTGATTGACAAGGTTAAGGAGAATAAGGAGTTGGAATCTGCTTAAATGTTTCCGTAGAATCAACTTCCGTTTCTTCTTTTGTTTCGTTTAATTTCTTTTTAATAAAATCTTCTTTTTTTAGCCATTCAAAACTATTATTAAAAAGCTGGTTAAGTTGCTTCAGGCTATTGGTGTTTTTATCCATTAAGTTCAACTCAAAGGAATATTGGGTGCCCCCATTTTTACTTCTTCCTCCATATACGTACAAATTGTCCCACATTCCTATATTTAAATTATATATAGTTTGGAGAGATTTATTACTATCTGCAGGCTGATAAGTATTCAATAAATATTGCAGATTTAAGAAGCCCCCTGTTGGATAACCTTTTAGTTTTTCCCATTCCGGGATAGGACTGCTTTTGGTAGCTAAATATCTTTTTACTGAGGTAGTTCTGTTTCCAATGGCAAAATAATTACCTAACACTTCATGATAAATCTTCTGGGAAGGTTCGCTGCCTACACTCAAACCAAGCAGCTTGTCTATTCCATTAAAGACCTGATTAAAGGCAGCTTTCTCTAAAATTGTTCCTGCAAATAGATAATTACCATCAGGAATACCCTTTTCGCCTTTTTTCAAATCGTTTACAGCAAAAACAAAATCACCTTTAAATGCTTTTACCACATCGTCTATTGAAAACCCCGCTATCGCAGCTCCCATATTAACTAAGCCGGTAAGCCCCTGTATGTTTATGATTTCCTTAATCCCTTCCGGTTTCATATTGAAGAAATAAAGTGCTGCCAAATTTTTTCCATCTAATTTGTTTACAATATCCTTGTTAATTGGTTTACTGAAATTTTTCTGGAAAACCCTGGTTAGCTCCCTGCTGGTATAATGGATTGATTCACCCTTTATTTGTCCGTTTTCAAAGCGAATGGTTACTGTGTAGAAATTATTGTTATAAAATTTATCCATATTAAAAGGAACAGAGATACTGGACTGGTTGTAAAATTCATTTATTAGCGCATAGTTGTTTACCCAAAGATGAATATCGCCTTCGTTACGAATCATTTTGCCAAAACGCCGATCTCGCTTCATGCTTTCCTTTTCATTTAACTTGAACAATTTTGAAGCCTCACCCAGGAGGTCCCGATCGCTGACTTTTAAGAATTTTTTAAAATTGAGGCTATCTATTTCAAGGTTATTGGTTTGTTGGTTTTTAAAATCAGGGATTCCAAGTAACATAAGGAATCTGCTATTATCCCAAACTGTTGCAGCAAAATTGTTGACCATAGTTTGAAGGTTACCTGATGTAGCAACTTTATTCTCTTTAAAGGAACTTAGATAGGCTGTAAACTTTGATGCATCTTTTAGTGGCCCTAAAATAATATACATACTACCTTTTGAGTCATTCAGCAAATAAGAGTATATATCACTTTGTATATCAACTCCTGATTCTTGAGGATGATTGATTACTTTCTTTAAAAAATCAGGAACAGAACTGTCGGCAAGAATGTGTTTTGCCACTTTGTTTTGTAAAATTTCTTCCCAGGGTAATTTTTCTGAAAGGGATTTTCCGTTTAAATGAATTACCAGTGCTGCATCTTTTGGAATATACCGGGCGGCATCATCTCTGCGGTTTTTGCATGAAATGAGAGAAGTTAAAAGAACGAATAGAAACAATAGTTTACCATTTCTCATACGGCTATTTTTTTAATAATGTTTTTAAATATAGAATAGATTCAGCAGTGGATATTTGTTCTTGTTTTCCTGTAGCCAGGTGTTTAATAATCACCCTGTTTTCTTCTAATTCATTGTTTCCAATAATTGCCACTACCGGAATTTGCTTTTTTTCTGCATACTTGAATTGTTTATCCATTTTCACAGCTTCATGAAATATTTCCGCACTTATCCCTTCATTACGCAAATTTTCCATTAATTGAAAGGAAGCAGCGGATTCCTCTTTTCCTAAATTAAAAAATAGAACATCAGTTCGTGTTGTTAAATAATTTGGAAAAAGTTTCAATTCTTCCATCACATCGTAAATCCTATCCACGCCAAAACTAATGCCTACACCGGGAATATCAGGAACGCCAAACAGGCCGGTAAGGTTATCATATCGCCCACCGCCACCGATACTTCCCATTTTTACATCTTGCGGTGCCTTAACTTCAAAAATAGTACCGGTGTAATAATTTAGTCCTCGGGCTAGTGATAAATCAATGCGTGTATTCGTTGCTGTTAGATTATGTATTAAAAAAGAAAGGTCTTCAATGCCTTTTTCTCCTTCGGTTTTGTTTTGTAATAATTCCTTTAAAGCTACTAATATTTCTTCATTGCTTCCTTTAATGGCCAAATATTTTTCTATGGTGTTAATTGCTTCGGAGGAGAGTTGTTTTTCTATAAGTTCTTCACTTACTTTTTGCCAGCCTATTTTGTCTAACTTGTCTATAGCAACCGTGATGTCGGTTAGTTTATTTGCATCCCCTGTTAATTCGGCTAATGCGTACAATATCTTTCTGTGATTTATTTGCAGGCTGTAATTTTCCATCCTCAGAGAAGTAAATACACGGTGATAAATTAAGGCAAGTTCACATTCATTAATTAGTGACTTGCTGCCAACAATATCTGCATCACATTGAGTAAACTCTCGGTAACGCCCTTTCTGAGGACGGTCTGCGCGCCACACTGGTTGCATTTGATAGCGTTTGTACGGAAACGTTAGTTGGCCATGATGCATAGCAACATATCGGGCAAAAGGAATAGTGAGGTCATAGCGCAATGCACGTTCTGTTAGGTCAGTAGTTGACTTCCCTTCCATTAAGCTTTCAAAGCCTCGTTTTGCTTTGTCATGATTTTTGGGATCATTCAATCCATTATTCAAAATTTTGAATAAAAGTTTATCTCCTTCCTCTCCATATTTTCCTATTAATGTATTTAGGTTCTCCATGGCCGGTGTTTCCAGTGGCTCAAATCCATAGAGTTGGAAAACAGCCCGGATAGTATTTAGTATATATAGCCGCTTTTCAACTATAGAAGCTGAAAAATCACGCGTACCTTGAGGAATGCCAACTTTATTCATTAATTCGTTTTGTTTGCTGGGTTAGTTTGTTGCTCAATAAAAGCAGCACATGCATTGAAAATCATTTTAAAAACCGGTTCATAATCTTTTTCATTACCATAGTAAGGGTCCGGAACATCCCGTCCTTCACCCGGATAAATAGTATCCATCAATAATCTTATTTTACCGGAATCAAAATTTGTACTACTAATTTTAAAAACATCGTCAATCACATCTTTTGCCATAGAAAAAATAACATCATATCGTTCAAAATCTTCTTTAACAAACAAACGAGAGGTTTGGTTGCTGATATCAATTCCATTCTTTTTTGATATTATGCAACTGAATGGATGCGGCGGCTCGCCAATATGGAACGGAAGTGTGCCTGCACTATCTATTTCCCATTGCAGCCCGTTTTTTTTGGCAAGGTGTTGTAAAACACCTTCTGCAATAGGGCTTCTGCATATATTTCCAAGGCAAACCATCAAAATCTTCATTAAACAAAGATAGTCATTAGGCCTTAGGCATGCTGTGATAGAACTATATTTAAGCTTGGAAGTTTTTGCAGATTAAAAAACAATGAGGCGCCTCTACTTCTACTGAAAATTTGTAAATTGCTTATTTCTCTAAAAGAAATTTTATGGCAGCGGAAAAAGAAAATATGAATGCCCGTGATAGAGGGTTTGTTCGTATGCGCAGCATAATGGATATGGGAATGGGAGTGCTCTGGCTGGGAATGGGGATTTTCCTGGTTTTTATTAAAAAGTTTAATACCGGCCTCGAAGTACAGTTTAATACACCACCAATGAAGGGATTTGGAATTATCTGCATTATTTATGGAGGATTCAGAATTTACAGAGGAATCAGGAAAAACTATTTTAAAAAATGAAGCTGTTTCCCTCTTTGATTCTTGGGCTTTTATTTTTTATCACTGGGTGTGGCCCACAGAAAGACCCAAATATTGATTCAGTTTCAACAGGCAGTATTGAAATTAGTGTAGATGAATCATTTAAACCGGTTATTGAAGAGGAATTGACGATGTATAAAAACACTTATCCGCTTACAACAATTACTGCGAGGTACAAAACAGAGGCTGAATGTTTGAAAGATATTTTTTATGATTCTGCCACCCGAATGGTAATTGTAACTCGGGGGCTATCTGAGAATGAAGAAAATTTCTTTAAAGATTCCTTGCACTATCGTCCATCATGGAACTTGCTGGCATTGGATGGGATTGCAGTAATAGTGGCTAAGGGAAGTAGGGATTCAACTTTTACTATGGCTCAATTGGCAGATTATATCACCGGAAGAAAAAGAGGTAAAAAAGTTATTTTTGATGGATTAAGTGCTACAAGTACATTTCGCTTTGTGCTGGATAGCTTGCTAAAAGGCGATAAGCCGGATACTACGGTAACTCAGGCTGCACCAAATTCAATAGAAGTGATGAATTATGTAGCTACCGATACTGCAGCAATTGGGTTGGTAGGTTTTAGTTGGATTGGAAATCCTGAAGTTCCGGAGCAGCTTGAAATGTTGAAAAAGATTAAAATCTGTGCAATTCGATGCGAAATTTGCGAGGGGAAACCGTTTATCAAACCGACCCAAATTAGTATTACCAGCCGTTCTTACCCGATGGTGCGAGGATTATATTATATTTTGCGTGAAAATTATAGTGGATTGGGAACAGGATTGGCTAATTTCATGCGTTATGAACGAGGCCAACTGATTTTTAGGAGATTTTACCTGGCTCCCGTTATGGAGTTTAATATTAGAAATGTGAAAATCAACATTAAATAGTCAATTATTATTAAAAGCTTTAACGTTTTATTGAGAAAAAATAAAACTTATGTGCATCTAACAAAAAATGGAAAAAATGAACAGATTTAAAAAAGGTATTTTCTCTTTTATGTTTTTATTATTTGCGAGCAGTCTTATGGCGCAAAGTGTTGAGGAAGGAAAGCAGTTTATTTATTATGAAAGATATCAAAGTGCTAAGGAGGTATTGGAAAAGGTGGTGGCTTCATCGCCTTCAAATGATGAAGCTGCTTATTATTTAGGACAGGCTGAGATTGGGTTGGAAAATGTACCCGCAGCACGAGCAGTATATTTAAAAGCACTTCAAACAACACCTAATAGTGCATTACTAATTGCAGGTATGGGCCATGTGGAATTACTTGAAGGAAAAACAGCCGATGCCAGAAATCGCTTCGAAACGGCTATCTCTTTAAGCAAGGGCAAGAGCATACCTGTTTTAAATGCTATTGGTTTGGCAAATGCCAATCCGGATAGTAAGAATGGGGATGCTAATTATGCTATTGCTAAACTAAAGCAAGCTACCGAAATTAAAGGCTTTAAAGACCCCGAAGTGCTTACAAATTTAGGGGATGCTTATCGTAAAATAGGAGATGGAGGAAATGCTGTACAGTCCTATGATGCCGCCTTGGCTATTAACCCGAACTATGCTCGCGCTTTATATAGGAAAGGAAAGGTATATCAAACTCAGGGCGCTACACAGGAAGACTTGTTTATGTCGCTCTATAATTCAGCTATTTCAAAGGATCCGGCGTATGCTCCAACCTATGCTAATTTATATGCCTATTTCTATAATACAAACGTTCCGCGTTCTGCAGATTATTTAAATAAATGGCTCCAAAATTCCGATGACGACCCTAAGGCATGCTATTATAGAGCATCTATGAAATATGCACAAGGACTATTTAATGATGCGATAAAGACTGCTGATGATTGTATTAAATCAGAAGGCTCTAATCCGTATCCCAACCTGTATGGGATTAAAGCACTTGCTTATAATCGAATTGGAGAGTCAATGGAAACAAAAGATAGTACAGAAAAGAAGGAAATGTACATGAATGCCAAGAATAGCTATCAAGAATATTTTCGTCGCCAAAGCACAGATAATATAAAATCCGGCGACTATGCCGCTTATGCAACAATCTTACTAAAGTTTCCCGGTCAGGAGGTTGAGGCTGCTAATATGATGAATAAGGCAATTACAATGGATGGTGAAGAAAGTGATCGAGTTTCCTATGTAAAGAGCATGGCCAAGGCATTTGAAGACCAAAATAATTCCTATGAAGCTGCTGTATGGTATGGTAAGGTTATGGGGATAAAGAAGGGGTTTACCAATGTAGATTTGTTTAATGCCGGATATAATTTTTACGTTGCCAATGCAATGGATTCTTCAAACCGCTATTTTACTATTTATACTGATATGTATCCTAATGATATTTTAGGCTATTATATGTTAGGAAATGCATATTCAGTAATTGATTCAACCGGTGAATTGGGATTGGCAGTGCCTTATTATAATAAAGTAATTGAAATTGGAGAATCGGATACTACCAAGCCTAATGTAAAAACCCGGTTGATTAATGCATATAAATATTTTGTGGGTTATAATTTTAATGTGAAAAAAGATAGCGAAGCAGCGCTGATGTATGTTGATAAGGGACTCGCCTTTGCTCCAACGGATGAGCAATTATTATATTTTAAAGAATTCATTACAAAGAATAAGTCTAAGGCATCTCAAAAATAGTGAAGGTTTATATATTCATCATTTTATGTTGTGTATAAAAGGCATAATACATTTAGCCCGGATATTTTCCGGGCTTTTTAGTATTAATTTCGTTTTAGGAATAATTGTTTATCAACGTGGGAACCTTAATTTTGCTAAAATTATTTAGTATTCATGCTTTTTCATTTTTTACAAACACAAGCCACATCCGCCGATAGTTATTTTTCAGTTGTTATGCTGATAATAGTTGCAGGTGGTCTTGTAGGTGGATTGCTGCTGCTTTCAAGCAAGCTTGGCCCAAAGAGAAGAGGGAGTGATAAGTTACAAAACTTTGAAAGTGGTATTGAAATTAAGGGAAATGCCCGTCAACCAATAGCTGTAAAGTATTTTCTGGTAGCTATTCTGTTTGTATTATTTGATGTGGAAGTTATTTTCTTTTATCCCTATGCAATTAATTTCCGCGATTTGGGTTGGGAAGGCTTTGTTGCCGTGGTCATTTTTGTTTCATTATTCCTAATCGGGTTTATTTACATTTTTAAAAAAGGAGCTTTGCGTTGGGAAAAGTAATGATGTAATCTTCAGTTTTGTTTTTTACAACTGATTTAATTTTAAAATTATGGCACGTCCGGTTCAATATAATAATAAAGTAAAGTTTGAAGGAATCCCTGAAGGATATATGGGAGAGGGGTTTATGGCAACCCGTTTTGATAAATTGGTTGGGATGGCTAGAAAAAATTCACTTTGGCCGTTGCCTTTTGCCACCAGTTGCTGTGGTATTGAGTTTATGGCTACTATGGCCAGCCATTATGATATAGCACGGTTTGGCTCTGAGCGTGTGGGGTTTTCTCCACGTCAGTGTGATTTATTAATGGTAATGGGTACAATTGCAAAAAAAATGGGCCCTGTATTACGACAAGTATATTTACAAATGGCCGAACCACGTTGGGTGATGGCTGTGGGTGCTTGTGCAAGTAGCGGAGGGATTTTTGACAGCTATTCTGTTTTACAGGGAATAGATCAAGTCATTCCTGTGGATGTTTATGTACCGGGCTGTGCTCCAAGGCCGGAGGCTATTTTGGATGGTATATTAAAAATTCAGGATTTGGTAGGTAATGAAAGTTTAAGGCGCCGACACAGTGATAGGTATAAAGACCTGCTTGCAGGATACGGTATTCAATAATATTGTACTAAAGCAAAACTATGCAATTGACTAACGAAAGGATACGGGAACGGTTAAACGAAAAATTTGGAGATGTGCTTAGTGAATGGGGAGACCCTTATGGCATGCTCACTTTCACCGCACAAAAAGATTTTAATCTGAAAGTATTGCAATTTTTGTTTGATGATGAAGAATTGCGCTTCCGTTTTCTTACCGATTTACAAGCAGTACATTATCCCAAACGAGTGGGTGAGGAATTGGCTGTAGTATATCATTTGCATAATCATATAGATAATGTACGTATCCGCATGAAGGTTTATACTCCGGTAGAAAAGCCGGATGTATTTAGTGCAACTGCATTATACGCTGGGGCAAATTGGATGGAACGTGAAACCTACGATTTTTATGGGGTTAATTTTGTTGGCCATCCAAACTTGATACGTGTACTAAATGTGGAAGAAATGGACTACTTTCCAATGAGAAAAGAATTTCCATTGGAAGATCAAACAAGGGTAGATAAAGACGATGAAATGTTTGGACGTTAAATTCCGAAAAAGACATGAGTGATCATATTACATTAGCTGAGGGTAATTTAGAAAAAACAACTACAACGCTTAACCTGGGACCTACACACCCGGCAACGCACGGAGTGTTTCAAAATATTATTGAATTGGATGGTGAAAAGATTTTGAAAGCTACTTCTACTGTAGGTTATATTCACCGTGCGTTTGAAAAGATTTCAGAGCGACGCAATTTATATCAAATAACCACTTTAACTGATCGCCTTAATTATTGTTCATCACCCATAAATAATATGGGATGGCACATGACATGTGAAAAGCTATTGGGTGTAAAAACGCCTAAGCGGGTAGATTATTTACGTGTTATTATTATGGAACTTGCACGTATTAGTGATCACCTGATTTGTAATTCTATTGTAGGTGTGGATAGTGGCGCATATAGCGGATTCTTATATTTGATGCAGTACCGGGAAATGATTTATGAAATTTATGAGGAAGTTTGTGGTGCTCGTATTACTACAAATATTGGACGTATTGGTGGTTTTGAAAGAAATTTCAATAACAAGTGTTTTGAAATTTTAGATAAGTTTCTGGTTGAATATCCAAAGCAATTGAAAGAGTTTGAACGGTTGTTTGTTCGTAACCGGATTTTTATGGAACGTACCATTGGCTGTGGTCCCATATCGGCAGAACGTGCATTAAACTATGGATTTACCGGGCCTAATTTAAGAGCTGCCGGAGTTGATTATGATGTGCGCGTACATACACCATATTCAAGTTATGAAGACTTTGATTTTACCATTCCGGTTGGTTCAACAGGTGATTGCTATGATAGATTTTTGGTACGCCAAGAGGAAATGTGGCAAAGTATTTCTATTATTCGCCAGGCTTATCAAAAAGTAAAAGAATTTAAAGGGGCAGATGCTGAAGTGTATCACGCAGATGTTCCTGAATATTATTTGCCTCCTAAAGAAGATGTGTACACTAAGATGGAAGCGCTCATTTATCATTTTAAAATTATAATGGGTGAAATTGATATGCCTGTTGGTGAGGTATATCATTCCGTTGAAGGAGCAAATGGTGAATTAGGGTTTTATCTTGTGAGTGATGGTTCCAGATCGCCCTATCGTGTACATTTCAGAAGACCTTGTTTTATTTATTATCAAGCCTATCCTGAATTAATTAAAGGGGGCATGTTAAGTGATGCTATTATAACCATGAGCAGCTTGAACCTCATTGCCGGGGAGCTTGATGCGTAACATAAATGATTATGAAAGTGGAATTTACTGCTGAGCAGTTAAAAGAGATAGATAAAGTAATTGAGCGTTATCCGGAAGGGAGGCAGAAGAGTGCCTTGCTTCATGTGTTACACATGGCACAAGATAGCTTTGGTGGCTGGTTAAGTGTGCCGGTAATGGATTACGTGGCTTCCTTGTTAAAATTAGAGCCTGTGGAGGTGTATGAGGTAGCCTCATTTTATTCCATGTATCACATCAAACCTGTTGGTAAATATGTTTTTGAAGTTTGCCACACGGGACCTTGTATGATTAATGGCTGTGATAATATTATTAATTATATCAAACAGAAACTAAATATTGATGTAGGCGAAACAACCGAAGATGGTCTGTTTACCTTAAAAACTGTTGAATGCCTTGGTGCTTGCGGTTATGCCCCCATGATGCAGTTGGGAGATCATTACAAAGAACATTTAACTCCACAACGAGTGGATGAAATTATTGAAACATGCAGAAAGGAGGCTGCTATGGCATCTTAATACGGGATGCCTTTTAACCTATGTCTGTAAAATTATTATTAGAAAAAGCACACGTAGAAGGGATTAAATCTTACGAAGTATATCGCAGAGAAGGAGGATATCGGGCTGCGGAAAAAGCATTTAAGTTGACCCCTGCTGAGATTACCGAAGAGGTGAAGAAAAGTGGATTACGAGGTAGAGGCGGTGCGGGTTTTCCTACAGGTTTAAAATGGAGTTTTCTTGCAAAGCCGGAGGGTGTTCCGCGCTATTTGGTTTGTAATGCGGATGAAAGTGAGCCAGGTACTTTTAAAGATCGTTATTTGATGGAGTTCATTCCACATATTCTTATTGAAGGAATGATTATTTCGTCATTTGCTTTAGGAAGTAACAGAAGTTATATTTATATACGCGGTGAATATGCCTGGGTTGCAGATATTTTAGAGACTGCAATTGGCGAAGCCCGTGCTAATGGATGGCTTGGAAAAAACATTCAAAACTCCGGTTTTGATTGTGAAATGTATGTTCATCGTGGTGCCGGCGCTTATATATGTGGTGAAGAAACAGCTTTGTTGGAGAGTTTGGAAGGAAAGCGTGGTAATCCACGTATTAAACCTCCCTTTCCCGCTGTAAAAGGATTATATGGTTGCCCTACAGTGGTTAATAATGTTGAAACATTAGCAGCAGTAGTTCCTATTATAAATATTACAGGTGAGGAATATGCAAAAATTGGTGTAGGTCGGTCAACAGGAACGAAATTGATTTCTGCTTGTGGTAATATTAAAAAGCCCGGAATTTATGAAATAGATATGACTATTTCTGTTGAGGAATTTATTTACAGTGATGAATATTGTGGAGGAATTGCAAATGGTAAGCGATTAAAGGCCTGTATTCCGGGTGGTTCATCGGTTCCTATTTTACCGGCTAATTTATTACTTAAAACAGCCAAAGGAGAAACTCGATATATGAATTATGAGAGTTTAAGTGATGGTGGGTTTGCTACAGGAAGTATGATGGGTTCCGGTGGTTTTATTGTATTGGATGAAGATCAATGTGTAGTAAAGCATACATATACACTTTCTCGTTTTTATTGGCATGAGAGCTGCGGACAGTGTAGCCCTTGCCGTGAGGGAACGGGATGGTTAGAGAAAATCATGCGGAATATGGAAAATGGAAAGGGTACAATGAGTGATATTGATTTGCTGTGGGATGTACAACGCAGAATTGAAGGGAATACCATTTGTCCGCTCGGGGATGCTGCAGCGTGGCCGGTGGCTGCTGCAATCAGGCATTTCAGAGACGAATTTGAGTGGCATGTGTTGAATCCTGAAAAGTGTCTTACTGAAAATTATGGTCTTGCTCATTATGCAGATCCGATTCAAGTAACAACATAAAATAATTAATAACATCAAAGACTTTTAGTCTTTTAAAAAATATATATCATGGCCGATGAAATTAAAAAAGATACGGCTGCAAAAGTAAAAGTTACGATAGATGGCATTACCACGGAGGTAGCTCCCGGTACTTCAATTATTGAAGCAGCACGCCAAATTGGAGGTGCTGTTGCTCCGCCTGCCATGTGCTATTATAAATCTTTGGAAGGTAGTGGTGGCAGATGTAGAACCTGCTTGGTAGAGGTAACCCAAGGGTCTGCAGCCAATCCTCGCCCTATCCCTAAATTAGTGGCCAGTTGCCGCACCAGTGTGGAAGAGGGTATGGTGGTAAAAAACATAACTAGTGAAAGAGTATTGGATGCTCGTGATGGCGTGGTGGAATTCTTACTTATTAATCATCCACTCGATTGTCCTATTTGTGATCAGGCCGGGGAATGTGATTTACAGGACTTAAGTTATAGCCATGGAAATGAAGGTACTCGTTATAAATTTGTACGTCGCACCTTTATTTTAGAGGATATTGGCCCTTATATAAAACTGCACATGACACGTTGTATATTGTGTTATCGCTGTATTCATGTGGCTGATCAGATTACCGAAAAGCGTATTCATGGGGTTATGGATAGGGGAGACCGGGCATTTATTTCCACCTATATTTCCAGAGCTATTGACAATGATTTTAGTGGCAATATGATTGATGTTTGCCCTGTTGGAGCGCTAACAGATCGTACTTTCCGATTTAAGAACAGGGTTTGGTTTACTAAACCGGTATATGTACATCGGGATTGTGAAAACCCAAAATGCTGTGGTAAGGCTACTGCCTGGATGCGCGGTGATGAAATTTTTAGGGTTACCACGCGTGATAATGAATGGGGTGAGGTGCAAATTATAGATGGTGAACCGGCGTGGATTTGCAATACTTGTAGGTTTGAAAAGAAACAAGTAAGTGATTGGGTTATTGAAGGGCCGGCTACGGTGAGAAAGATTTCGGTAGTTAATGTAAATAAATATCGCAACACGATTAAGCCAAAGGAAACCCTTATGGATGTGATGGGAGGATTAAAACCCAATTTGCTGATGAATATTCGTAGCGTTAGTGAAGTGAATGATCCGGATATAAAGTTAAGTGAGTTGAATCGTCCGGCTATAGCAAGAGATTTTGATATTGCCAATGATATTGACAATAAAATACCGGAAAATCCGGGAAATGCAGAGAAATATAACAGTGAATTATTAAAGTCATCTACTAAAGAAAATTAAAATCTGAATGTTTCATTATCTGTTAAATATTGATGCTTTTCTGTTGATTGAAAAATTGGTTTTAATTGCCATTATTGTTGGATTATGTATGGTGGTTGCCATGTACACAACATTTGCCGAAAGGCGTGTAGCTGCTTTTATTCAAGACAGGCTAGGCCCCAACCGTGCAGGACCGTTTGGTATTTTACAACCACTTGCCGATGGTGTAAAATTGTTTTTCAAAGAAGAAATAATTCCTAATTTCTCAAGTCATTTTTTATTCATTTTGGGCCCCGGATTGGCAATGACATTTGCATTACTGGCAAGTGCTGTAATTCCCTGGGGAAGCAATCTTGAAATATTTGGCCGAACAGTTCCATTACAGATTGCAGATGTAAACATTGGAATTTTATATGTGTTCGGTGTTGTGAGTATGGGTGTATATGGGATAATGATTGGAAGTTGGGCAAGTAACAATAAATATTCTTTAATGGGAGGGTTACGGGCAGCCTCTCAAATAATTAGCTATGAGTTGGCATTAGGTATTTCTCTTATAGCCCTTTTGATGATAACAGGAACGCTAAGACTTAATGAAATTGTATTGCAACAACAAGCTGGTTATTGGAATATTGTATATCAACCATTGGGGTTCTTTATTTATCTTATATGTGCATTTGCTGAATGTAACCGAACACCATTTGATTTGCCGGAGGCGGAGAATGAATTGATTGGAGGTTATCATACAGAATATTCTTCAATGAAGTTGGGTTTTTATTTGTTTGCTGAATATGTAAATATGTTTATTTCCAGCGCAGTAATGGTTACCTTATTTTTTGGAGGATATGATATACCTTTTGTAGATGAGTCCACCTTATCAACTAATGTGGCTGGTATATTGAGTGTTTTGGCATTTATGATAAAGATTTCATTGTTCTTGTTTTTCTTTATATGGGTCAGGTGGACTGTTCCCCGTTTTCGGTACGATCAGTTGATGAGATTGGGATGGAAGACCCTAATTCCGCTTGCATTATTTAATATGTTGGCAACAGGAGCGTGGATGTTGTTTACAAATAAATAAAGTAGAGCAATTTTAAACCATAAATTTGCCGTTTTAAAATGACACCGTTTACAAATAGATCAAAACCCGTAGATCGCAGGCCAATGAGCCTGATGGAAAAGATTTATGTGCCTGCTGTTGTGGAAGGTTTAGCCATTACATTTGGACATATCTTCAGACGTAAGCCCACCATTCAGTTTCCGGAAAAACAGCGTGTTTTTGGTACTGCTTTTAGGGGATTGCATGTACTTAATCGTGATGAAGAAGGCAGAGAGAATTGTACTGCATGTGGATTGTGTGCAGTAGCTTGTCCTGCAGAAGCGATTACTATGGAAGCTGCCGAGCGACAACCTGGAGAAGAGAATTTATATCGTGAAGAAAAATATGCTGCACGATATGAGATTAATATGTTGCGTTGTATTTTTTGCGGATTATGTGAAGAAGCCTGCCCTAAGGATGCAATTTATTTAACTGAAACATTTACTCCTTCTGATTATACCCGTAAACAGTTTATTTATACAAAGGAGGATTTGTTGATTCCTCATCCTGTTAAAGAACCCGAGGCTTATGAAAAGGCATTAGGAAACAAACCAAAACGAATTAAACAAAAGGATAGTTAATAAGAGGTTCATGCAAATTACCACACTGCTTTTTTTATTGCTTTCTATTATGGCTGTTGGTGCAGCCCTAATGGTGCTGTTTAGTAAAAATCCTGTTCATAGTATTTTATGGCTTATTGTAGTGTTTTTTGCTATATCAGGGCACTACTTGTTGCTAAATGCCCAATTTTTAGCAGTGGTTAACATTATTGTGTATGCCGGTGCTATTATGGTTCTATTTCTTTTTGTAGTGATGATGATGAACCTAAATCAGGAGGATATAGAACCGGTGAAAAATTATCGCCTGCAAATTTTAGGTGTTTTATCGGGTGGTGTTATGTTATTGATTATAGTGTTAGCTGTAATGCGTTTGCAGGAAACGCAACCGGTCCAACTCAAAGTTGGGGATGCGGGTTTAATTACTAATTTAGGAAAGACTTTGTTTAATAATTATGTTCTACCTTTTGAAATAAGCAGCGTTTTGTTTTTGAGTGCAATTATGGGTGCTGTAATCATTGGTAGAAGGGAGGAAGATTGATGAGAGAAATAAGGTTAAACAGGATGAAACCTATGAGCGTTGAAATGAATTTTAGTTTATGGAAATAAAAGCATACATCATATTATCAATGATACTGTTCACCATTGGTGTGGTGGGTGTGTTAATCAGGCGTAATGCCATCATCGTGTTTATGTGTATTGAGCTGATGTTAAATTCGGTGAACTTGTTACTGGTAGCATTTTCAAAAATGCATGCTTTAAGTCCGGTGGCAAAGGCATCTCCAACATTTGCCAGCGATGCGCAGGTGTTTGTGTTTTTTATTATGGTAGTAGCTGCAGCAGAGGTAACGGTTGGGTTAGCTTTGATTGTTATGCTTTACCGTAATACCCATTCGGTAGATGTTAACTTCTTAAACCGATTAAAATATTGATTTTGTTTTTAACCGATTAATGGCGTTATGAGTAATATGAAATTATTGATTTTGCTGATTCCGGTTCTACCCTTAATTGGGTTTATGATTACCGGATTAGGTAGAAATGTTTTAAGTAAAAGCCTTTCGGGTTTTATAGGGTCTGTTGTTGTACTGGCATCCTTGGTTATTAGTTTTATGGCTTTTTTACAGGTTAGGGAAAGTGGTTCTATATTGGCTACCTATTTTGATTTTATCAATATTCATAATCTTCATATTGCCTTTGATTTCTTTATAGACCCGCTCACTTCAATCTTTTTGTTGGTGATTACCGGAGTCGGTTTTCTTATTCATGTATATTCTATCGGTTATATGCATGAAGAATCATCAAAAGATTTTTCAAAATATTTTTCCTTCCTCAATTTGTTCGTTTTCTCAATGCTTTTATTGGTTATTGCTAACAATTTTGCAGTAATGTATATTGGTTGGGAGGGTGTGGGATTATGTTCTTATTTGCTTATTGGTTATTGGTTTAAAAATCCGGAATATACTTCAGCAGGTAAGAAAGCATTTGTTATGAATAGGATTGGAGATTTTGGCTTTTTGCTGGCTGTGTTTTGGGTTATTTCCCGATTAGGGACCACCAGCTTTTCTGAAGTGTTTACAGCTGAAAGTTTAGCTAAACTTAGCCAGTCTGATATTACCGGAATCACGCTATTATTATTTTTAGGGGCTACTGCAAAGAGTGCTCAATTGCCATTATATACTTGGCTGCCTGATGCAATGGCCGGGCCAACACCTGTAAGTGCACTCATACATGCTGCCACCATGGTTACAGCGGGGGTGTATTTAATTGCCCGAAGCAATGTTTGGTACACCATGGCTCCTTTTACACAAGGTGTAATTGCAGTAGTGAGTATTGCTACCATGCTTTTGGCAGCTTCCATTGCTTTAAAACAAAATGATATAAAGAAGGTATTGGCTTATTCTACCGTAAGCCAGTTAGGATATATGTTTCTTGCGTTAAGCGTTGGAGCTTATACAGCGGCTGTATTTCATGTAATGACGCATGCATTTTTCAAGGCATTATTATTTCTTGGTGCGGGTAGTGTAATTCATGCTATGGGGGGGGAGCAGGATATGCAAGGGATGGGCGGATTAAAAAGTCGCCTGAAGATTACGCATATTACTATGTTAATTGCATGTTTGGCCATAGCGGGTATCCCTCCTTTATCCGGCTTTTTTTCAAAAGATGAAATTCTCTCTGCTTCATTTATGAAGAGCCCGATGTTATGGGGCTTAGGTGTTTTTGGGGCGTTACTCACTGCGTTTTATATGTTTAGGTTGTATGCCATGACTTTTCTTGGAAAGTTCCGTGGATCTTCAGAGCAAGAGGCTAACTTACACGAAAGCCCATTATCCATGACCCTACCATTATTAGTGCTTGCCGGTTTGTCAATTGTTGGTGGGTTCATTGGTATTCCTGAAGCAATAATGAGTGGAGCGCACCAATTGGGTGATTTCTTGGCTCCGGTATTTGCTCCTTCAGCAAAGTTAATGGGTCCACATACGGTAAGCCATAATACCGAGTATATTTTGATGGCAGTTTCAGCTATTGTAGCTATTGCTGCAATGATAGTGGCCTGGAATAAATTTAGTAAATACACAATAGGGAATGAGAAAGACAGCGCATTTGGAACTGTATTAAGGAATAAATGGTACGTAGATGAGTTTTATGAGAAAATCATTGTACAACCATTAAAATCCATTTCTCGCTTTTTTAATAATACAATTGATATAAAGGGAATAGATGGAGTAGTGAATGGGGTTGGGTCGGTAGTGCAATATGCCAGCCGGCAGCTGCGCTATTTACAAAGCGGCCAAATTGGAGGGTATGTATTATTGATGGTATTAGGATTTATAGCACTTTTAATTATACAATTGTTTTTGTAAAATATTTGCATGTTGGGAACATACATTACATTTCCGGAGTTGCTTATTTGGATTCCGCTACTTGCGGGGATTCTTTGTTTTTTTATAAAAGAAGAGCGAGCTGTTAAAGCATTTGCATTAATTGCCTCTGTTCTTATTTTGGCAGTTTCTGCAATAGCCTTGTTTTATGCTGATGAGTCAAAGTATCCCGGTTATAATCAAGTGAGTTATTATTGGTTGAAGTATTTAGGTAATGCATATCATTTAAGGCTTGATAGTATAGGGTTATTGCTTTCGTTTTTAACAGCGTTGTCATATCCTTTAATATTTTTATCATCCTATAAACAGCCGCGTGAGAATGCCGGTAAATTTTTTGGCTTGATGTTATTAACACAAGCGGGTATTTTAGGTGTGTTTTCAGCCTATGATGCATTAATGTTTTATTTCTTTTGGGAGTTAGCACTTGTTCCTGCATATTTTTTGTGTAGCATGTGGGGAGGAGAAAGAAGAGTGCCTGTTACATTCAAATTTTTTGTTTACACATTTACTGGTTCGCTTTTAATGCTAACCGGAATCATATATGTTTACATGCATACGCCTGAACGCATTTTTAGTGATGGAACTTCAGCCATGCATTCTTTTTCTTATTCTGCTTTTCAGGCTGCTTCCCTTTCTGCAAAGGAGCAAGGTTGGTTATTTTGGTTATTCTTTGCTGCATTTGCAGTGAAGATGCCCATCTTTCCATTTCATACCTGGCAACCTGACACCTACGATCAATCAGCAACACCGGTAACGATGGTACTGAGTGGTATCATGGTAAAGATGGGATTATTTGGTTTACTGCGTTGGTTGTTACCTGTTTTTCCGGAGGGCGTTGCACATTATGGAAATGTAGTGATGTGGCTGGCTGTAATTGGAATGGTGTATGCCAGTTTGATTGCCATGGTACAGGATAATTTAAAAATGATGGTAGCTTATTCTTCTATTGCTCACGTGGGACTAATGGCTGCTGCTATATTAACGCAAGAATCGTCTGGATTACAGGGAGCGGTGTTGCAAATGTTTAATCATGGTATCAATATCATCGGGTTGTGGATAGTGGTTGATTTAATTGAAAGGAAGACAGGAGTTAAGCGAATATCTGAATTAGGCGGGGTTTCACATAAAGCACCTGCACTTACTATATTTGTTGTGATTATTGGGATGGCCAATATTGCACTTCCTATTACCAATGCGTTTGTGGGAGAATTTTTGATGTTTAGCAGTTTATTTAGCTATCGTATTTTATTTGCAGTGTTAACGTTAGTGTGTATTGTACTTGCGGCTGCTTATATTTTAAGTATGATAAGAAAAGTGTTTTATGGGGAGATGGTTTCATCTGTTAAATCCATAACAGATATTTCATTAATGGAGAAGATAGCCCTATCGGTAATTGTGTTGTTTATTTTTGTGTTGGGTATTTATCCGCAACCGGTGTTACAATTTACTGAAAGTGCCATACAGGCGCTTGCCCTTAAATAAAGGGTGAAATATATAGAGCAGATATGAATGCAATTGTTTTTACAGCACTCTGGGGAGTGATAATGATGATAGCCGGCGCATTTGTGCGTAGCACCACCGCTCCACGATATATGGGCATGTTGGGTATTATTTTGGTATTTGTGGTTAATGCCATGGAGCTAACAAGTGGATTTAGCCTTTTTACCCTACCTACCATGGATATGGTGCGCAGCAGCACTTTTAATCTCACTTTTCTAGCAGTTGTTTTTGGTATTACCTTTTTAATTTTCTTATTAAACGGCCGTGATATTGAGAAAATTGGAAAGCACAAATTTGAGTATTTTGCCATTTTGTTCTTTATTCTTTGTGGTGTTAGCTTGGTCTCAACATTTAATAATTTATTACTGCTTTTTTTAGGTATTGAAATAATGACAATTCCGTTATACATACTAACGGGGAGTGATAAACGAAATCTAGTGGCTAATGAGGCCGCATTAAAATACTTCTTATTAGGTTCTTTTTCTACCGGACTTATGCTAATGGGGATTGCATTTTTGTATGGAAGTAACCCGGTAGCCTCTTTTTATATCAATAATATGCAGTTTGGGGTAGGAGCACTTCCGGTGCTTACTGTTATTGGTATGTTGTTGCTTTTATCGTCTATGTCATTTAAAGTTTCTGTTGCTCCTTTTCATTTTTGGACACCTGATGTTTATGATGGAGCCCCAACGGTGGTTACGTCATTTATGTCGTCTGTTATAAAAATTGCTGGCTTTTTTGCTTTTTTACGACTGTTTGAGAATGCATTTGGGGTTATGCATGCGCAGTGGCAGATGTTGATTGCGCTTTTAATTGTGGCGACTTTGCTGGTTGGTAATATCACAGCTATCTTTCAGCAGAGTGTGAAGCGAATGATGGCCTATTCGAGTATTGCTCAGGCGGGTTTTATGTTATTTGCATTGTTTGCTATGAATGATATGGCACGTGAAGGTTTGGTGCTGTATTCAGCGGCGTATAGTTTAGCATCTATAGGAGTTTTCGGTGTGCTTGCCCGAATGGATGACATCACTTATGGAGGATTTAATGGAATGGGGAAAACACATCCCTTACTAGCTTTAGGAACAACAGTATGTTTATTGTCTCTTACCGGAATACCATTAACAGCAGGGTTCTTAGCTAAATTCTATATGCTGGCTTCTGCCGTTCAAACAGGTGTTTATTTTTGGCTGGTAGTGGTTGCTGTATTATTCGCAGCAGTAAGTGCCTATTATTATTTCAGGGTTATAAGGGCTATATATTTTAAAAGCCCTGAAGGAAATAATGAAGGGATAAAAGTTTCCAGAAGCTTTGAATGGATATTATTGTTAATAGCTTGTTTAATTATTGCTCTTGGCATCAATCCTGAGTGGCTTTTAGGCTGGATGTTTATTTAGCTTAAGGGAATATCTGTATATTTAGCCTAATAATACGGCATGAATTTTTTTGATGTACTTTCTTTATCCTGGCGCAATCTCAAATCAAACAAACTTCGTACATCCATTACTGTTATTATTATTGCATTAGGAATTTTTGCCTTGATTCTCATTATTACTGCTATTAAAGCAGCAAGTAATAGTTTAACATCGAGTTTCTCTACTATGGGGGCAAATTCATTCAGTATTCGTTACCGTAGTTGGGTTATTCGGTTTGGAGATGGTAAGGAGGAGTCGAATAAGTCTTCAAAGTCAAATACTAAACGAGATCGGAAATCGAATATAGGAATCCCTATTAATTATTATGAAGCCCTTGCATTTAAAGCACAGTATAAATTTCCCGGTGCTTCTGTAGCGCTTGCAATAAATGGGCCTTCTGGGATTGTAGTGAATAACTCATCGTTTAAGACGAACCCGGAGATTAAGTTATTCGGCGGAGATGAAAATTATGTTTCTATGGATGGCTCTGAGATTTTGGAAGGGAGAAATTTTTCTCCTGCGGAAATTACTTCAGGTGCGAATGTGTGTTTGTTGGGTTATTCTGTGGCATCTACCTTGTTTCCTAAAAATATTTCAAAAGGGTTAGAAACCATTATTCATGTTGATCACCAACCTTTTCGAGTAATAGGAGTATTGAAGAAGAAGAGTTCGAGTGCCTTTTTTAGTTCGGGGACGGTGGTCATAATGCCTTATAATAACCTTCGTAAGAACTTTAAAACAAGTGCATCATTTTTAATTGGTGTAACCGTTCGGGATGTTAAATTATTAAATATGGCAGCATCTGAGGCTGAGGGTGTATTTAGGCCAATAAGGAAACTGGATATTCGTGATGAAGATAATTTCTTTATTGATAAGAGTGATTCTATTGCACAGGTTTTGTTATCTAATTTATCATTTTTAGAAATTGCTTCTATTGGTATTGCTTTTATAACTTTAATGGGAGCTGCAATTGGGTTAATGAATATTATGTTAGTGGCTGTTAATGAGCGTACCAAGGAAATTGGATTAGTAAAGGCATTAGGAGGAACAAAATCAGATATACGTCATCAATTTCTATTTGAATCAATCATTATCAGTTTGTTAGGGGCTGGAACGGGTATTGTTTTGGGTGTTTTAATAGGGAATGTAGTAGCTTTATTGCTCAATACCGGCTTTGTTCTACCATGGAACTGGATCTTTGCTGGAATTGGGGTTTGTACGGTTGTTGGTTTAGTTGCAGGGTTGTATCCAGCGGTAAAAGCGTCAAAACTTGATCCGATTGTGGCATTACGATATGAATAATCTTTACATTTACACCTTTTAATTAACAAAAATGGAAATAGTTACTAATATATGCTTTAAAGAGAAATATTTAGACTTCAATAAACAGAATTATTTTTTTATTGAATTATATTTTTTATTAGCATTGTAGTTGATAATCATTTGATATATTAGACATTAACCAATCACTTTAAAAACTTGAACTTTTATGGCAGAGATTAAGAACACTGCACCCGTAAAGCCGGTTTCATCGGCACAGGTAAAACGCACAGGAAACAGTATTTCGTGGATAGCTCCTGTTTTATGTATTATTACCGGCTACTTAGTATGGCGCTTTGGTTTGGGCAGTGCATCCCATTTTGAAAAGCCTGGTACAGGTTGGTTCTGGCCTGACCACCATGCTCCTAAAGAACAGTTGTATAATATGTATCTGGGTGGGATAGTGGTACCTATTCTAATGGGAATTTTCCTTACTTGTGTGGTGTTTGTTATTGAGCGCTTTTTGACAATTAATAAAGCTGCGGGTACAGCCAGCAATGCTGATTTTGTAAGAAAAGTTCAATATCATTTAGCTAATAAAAATGTAGAAGCTGCCATTGCTGAGTGTGATAAACAAAAAGGCTCTGTAGGAAATGTGATGAAGGCAGGGTTGCATAGCTATAGGAAGATGATTGATAATTCAGAATTAACTACTGATCAAAAGTTAATGGCTATTCAAAAGGATGTAGAAGAAGCAACTTCGTTAGAGCTTCCAATGTTAGAAAAGAATCTTGTATTTCTATCAACTATTGCCAGTGTAGCAACCTTATTTGGACTGCTCGGTACAGTAATTGGGATGATTCGTGCATTTGCAGCATTAGGAGAGGATAGTGGAGGTGGATCTGCCGCAACACAGCTTTCGCAAGGTATTGCTGAGGCCTTATATAATACCGCATTAGGTATTGGAACATCGGCCGTAGCGATTATTTTCTATAATATGTTTACAACGCGCATTGATGGTATTACTTATGGCATTGATGAGTCTGCGTTTACTTTAACACAATCTTTTGCATCTCTTTACAAGTAATTATGGAAATGCAACGGTTTTGAATCATTAAGTAAATTATAAATGAAAGATAATGCCAAGAGTTAAAGTTCCGAGGAAGAGTACTGTTGTGGATATGACGGCTATGTGTGATGTGGCCTTTTTGTTGTTGACATTTTTTATTTTGGCTACAAAGCAAAAACCGCCGGAAGTATTGGCTGTACAAACACCAAGTTCTATATCCAGTAAGGCAGCTCCGGATAAGTCAATCATGATTACCATGATTGCTGATGGCCGGGTCTTTTTATCTATTGGTGAGGATAGTGTGAAAGCTGCGGTTTTAAGAGATTTGAATGCTACTCAGGGGTTGAACCTTTCACCAACTGAGTTGGCAAGATGGCGCCATCAGGAGTTTTTTGGACTACCCTTCAATCAAGTAAAAAGTTTTCTGAATATGGCTGATCCGATGCCTCCTTCAAGGATGCCCGGGATACCGGTTAAAGACTCCACGAATAATGAATTGGTGGGTTGGATGAGGAGTATCTCCAATGTTTTTGCAGGGACTGACCAATCTGTATTGCAGCAAAAATTATTGGTTAAGGGTGATAATTCGGTACTTTATCCATTGTTTAAGGAAGTAAAACGTGCTTTTAAAGCCAATGATATTTATAAGTTTAGAATTGTTACCAACAGTGAGAATGTTCCGGTAGGGTCAGAGTTGTATAACGAGAATATTGCAAGTTCAACACAAAAAAAATAGTATAATGGCAGAAATGGATACCTCGTCGAAGGACTCCGGTAAAAAAGGTACAGGAGTAAAAAAAGGTAAAAAGTTATCTACCCGCGTTGATTTAACCCCAATGGTTGATTTAGGCTTTTTGCTAGTTACATTTTTCGTGTTTACCACTACCATGAGTGAGAGTAAGGCTATGAATATGAATGAACCCAAAGATGATCCGGGAAAAGAAATCAAGGTTAAGAATTCAGGGGCTATGACTATTCTTTTGGGAAAGGAGAATCAGGTATATTATTATTATGGTCAGTTAGATCCTGAAAAGTTGAGTGAGCAATTTAAGTCAACTAATTTTAAAGATATTCGGGAGTTGATTGTTGAAAAGAAGAAGGAAACGCCGATTGATGATTTAATGTATATTATTAAATCAGACAAGAATTCAACATTTAAAAATGCTATTGATATTTTAGATGAGATGTCTATTTGCGCTGTTCCGCCGGGGCATTATGCAGAAGTAGAGATTACTCCATCTGAGGCTGATATGATTCATCAAACAGAGATAGCAAATGGCATTAATTAAATTATGGAATATGAAAGAATATTTCATCTAAATTTAAAAGGATACAATGGAAGCGAATAAGATATTAAATGCAGATTTACTTGATATAATTTTTGAAGGGAAAAACAAAAATTATGGAGCGTATAATTTGCGCAAAACCTATCCTAAGCGGTTGAAAAAAGCGCTGATTGGTACTTTTGGCGGATTGATATTGATTTTTGTGATTTCTGTTTTGGCGCATAATATTCAAAAGAAATCAGACAGGGTATTAGTGGATGTATTGGACACTCAGATGGCAGATATAAAAAAGGATGAACCGGCACCGCCGCCTCCGCCCCCACCACCTCCGCCACCAGCACCACCACCACCACCGGAAGTTAATCAGGTAAAATTTACACCACCCAAAATTGTAAAAGATGAAGAGGTGAAACCTGAGGAAAAGATTGAAGAAATTAAAGAAGATGCAGCGATTAGTGATAAAACGGTTGTTACTGAAAATAAAGTTCAAATTGTGCAGGCCCCTATAGAAGATAAGGGTACAGGCATTGTTGCTGCTCCTGTAGAAGATGATGAAGGAAAGATTTTTACTAAGGTTGAAGTGGAGGCTTCTTTCCCCGGAGGAGATAGAGCATGGAGACGTTATCTTCAAAATAACTTGGATGCCAACACCCCAATAGACAATGGAGCACCGGAAGGAACCTACACCGTTATTGTTCGATTTGTAGTAAGTAAAGATGGCTCGATAAGTGATGTTGTACCTGAAACTAATCAGGGTTATGGAATGGAAAAGGAAGCAGTTCGGATTATTAAAAAAGGGCCAAAATGGAAAGCGGCAGAACAGAATGGTCGAAATGTAAATGCCTACCGGCGACAACCCATTACATTTGTTGTTTCTGCAGAATAAGATACTATCCCGGATTTTTCCGGGATTTTTTTTTTGTTGATTATTTTCAATTGAGCAACATGGAGTAGTGCATTTTATTTTTGATATAAACTTGAATTACTTATAGGAGATTCGTGTAAGAAATAATCTAATAAAGAAAAATTTATCTTTGGAAGTATGTTTCAACAATCAGCATGGGATGATACCATTGTGGCATTGGCTACGCCGCCCGGCGTGGGAGCAATTGGGGTGATCAGAATTAGTGGCAAGGAGGCCATGCATATTGCTAGTAGGCTAATTCCTAAAAAGAATTTTTGCGATCAGAAAAGCCATACTTTACATTTTGGCGTGATAATGAAGGATGATAAAGAACTTGATGAAGTTGTAGTCTCAATTTTTAAATCACCAAAGAGCTATACTGGTGAGGATGTTGTTGAAATTAGTTGTCATGGTTCGCATTATATTTTACAGGAAGTAATTTCCTTGTGTGTAAAAGAAGGAGCAAGATTAGCGAGGCCGGGAGAATTCACCCAACGGGCTTTTTTGAATGGTAAGATGGATTTAGCACAGGCAGAGGCCGTGGCTGATTTAATTAGCGCTGAAACTCAGGCAGCGCAGCATGCGGCGATAAACCAGCTTCGTGGTGGGTTTTCACTAACGCTTTCAGCATTACGGGAGCAGTTAATACATTTTGCCGCACTAATAGAATTAGAACTTGATTTTTCTGATGAAGATGTGGAGTTTGCAGATCGTAAAGAATTGAAAAGACTGATACATGATATATCTATACAGGTTAAATTATTAAGTGAATCATTTAAGCTAGGCAATGTGGTGAAACAGGGAGTAAAGGTGACGATAATAGGTAGGCCTAATGTAGGGAAAAGCACATTGCTAAATGCATTGATTAATGAAGAACGAGCTATTGTAAGTGAAATACCCGGCACCACGCGAGATACAATTGAAGAAGCATTAAACATAAATGGGATACTATTTAGATTAATGGATACAGCGGGAATTCGCTCGCACACATCTGATTTAATTGAGCAATTGGGTATAGTTAGAAGTAGAGAGAATGCGGCTAAGGCTGATATTATTTTATTTTTAAGTGATTTGAATGATATGCGTCATGCACCTGATTTTGAATGGGAGAATGAAGTAGCTACGAATTGGGATAAAGAAGGAGAGTTTGCTTGGATGGAACCCTTTTCGGAAAAAGTTCTTTTGGTTTGTACAAAATTTAAATTATGGGAAAAAAATATGGAGGCTAAAGGGGGGATAATTTCACCTGATTATTCGATGAATTTCGTAGATGCTAAGACAGGATTTGGTATAGAGCAATTAAAGGAAAAAATGTTTAAACGAGTTGTGGGAAGTACAAAGGGATTGGAAGGGAATTTAGTAACTAATGTTAGACATTTTGAAGCTTTAAAACATTTGCAAGAAGGGCTTTTAAAAGTGGAAGAGGGTCTTCAGAAAAAAATTTCCGGTGATTTATTGTCTCCAGAGATAAGAATGAGTTTATATCATTTAGGGTCTATAACAGGCAAGGTGGAAATTGACCGCGATATACTTGGAGCGATATTTAGTAAATTTTGTATCGGAAAGTAACCGACAAAAACAAGCATCTACAAAAAAGCATAATAAGCAATCATAAAGCTCTGTAAATAAGGGCTTTTTTAATATTTATACTGATTGTTTGTTTATAACTATTGCCTGTTTATTTATAGAATATTTGTACCTTATTTGTACCTTAGTAGCAGAAAGCCGAAATTTCGGCAATTTTTGTACCTCGAAAGGCGAAATAAAGTAACATAAATACACTAATATAACTTTAATTATACCAATAGATACTTAATAATGGGATATGTCAGCAAGCACTTTTAAAATATTAAAGCAATGTTCAATGTGTAGCAATATGTTTGAAGCGCAAAAGGTTTCAACCCTGTATTGTTCGCATAAATGCAATTCAAGGCATTACAAACTAAAAAAGAAGCTGGAAAGAAAGCAACAAGCCGAAGCACCGATAAGACAGCCCGAAACATTTAAGCCACTTGCAAAGGCAATGAATAAAGCTGCATTATTTGACAAAGTATTTTTAAGCGTTAAGGATATAGCAGTATTGTTTGAATGTAGCCGAAAAATGGTTTATACCCTTATTGAAAATGATATTATCCCAGCTAAAAGACTTTCGGAGCGCAAAACATTAATTAAGCGTTCAGATATTGAAAAACTTTTTGAAACTCCAAAAAAGCAACAAGCCCCCAAAGTCTTAAAAATTGAAGACTGCTACACAATGGAGCAATTAACCAATAAATACAGCATTGCCCGGAATACCATTTACGGGTATGTTTCAAAACATAACATTCACAGGGTTAAAGAAAAGGGAATTACTTACTACTCAAAAACTGATATTGATAATCTATTTACCGTATAACATTCTAAAGCATAAAAGACAATGGCAGCCAAAGTAACATTAAGACAAAAGAGAATTTCTGGGAACAAGCAAAGTTTATACCTTGACTTTTACCCGGCAATACCACACCCCGAAACAGGCGAACCAACCCGAAGGGAATTTTTAGGTTTATACATCAAGGGAAAATTAGACTTAAAAGAAAAAAATAAGTTAGATAAAAAAGCACATAAAAAACTCTCACCCATTGACCAAATACATGATGAAAATACCGTAAACCAAGCCGTGCAAATATGGCAGAACAAAATAAACCATTTAAGCAAACCTGAAATTTATACAGGGTACGAAAAGGAACAGCTTAAAATAAAAGAGCAAGGCGAAAAGAATTTTGTTGAGTACTTTAAAAAACTTTCCGACAAACGAAAAGCCAGTAACCATGATAACTGGATTTCAGCATACAAATACCTCGAAACATTCACAAAAGGAAATTTAAAGATTGCCGACCTCAACGAAAGGTTTTGTAATGAGTTCAAAGAGTATCTACTCACTACCAAAAGCAATAAGAGCAGCAAAACAACCCTTGCCCAAAATTCAGCCGTTTCCTATTTCAATAAGCTGAAAGCAACTTTAAAACAAGCATACAAAGACGGGTATTTAACCACCGACCTGAACGCAAAAATCGAACCTATAAAACAAGCAGAAACCCGAAGGAACTTTTTAACTATTGAAGAACTGAACAGCCTTGTAAAAACGGAATGTAATAATCCTTTATTAAAACGTGCAGCCCTGTTTTCAGCCCTCACAGGGTTGAGGTTTTCAGATATTAAAAACCTTGTTTGGGGCGAAATACACCACAGCGTTGAAAATGGTTATTTAATACAGTTCACACAGCAAAAAACAAAAGGGGTTGAGGTATTGCCTATTTCCGAACAAGCGTACAGCTTACTGGGCGAACCTAAACAACCCACCGACAAAGTATTTGAGGGGCTTAATTATTCAGCTTATGAAAACAAACACCTTTACCAATGGATTGGGGCAGCAGGAATAACAAAGAATATAACCTTTCATTGTTTCCGGCATACGTTTGCCACCCTGCAACTATCAAAAGGAACGGATATTTACACCGTTTCCAAAATGCTGGGACACCGTGAATTGAAAACCACACAGATTTACGCAAAGATTATAGACAAAACCAAACGTGAAGCAGCCGACAAAATAAAACTTGAATTTTAAAAATATCAGTATGCAATTACAAGCTATTCAAAAAAGAATTTACCAAGTAAGAGGGCAAAAGGTAATGTTAGACTTTGACCTTGCCGAACTATACGAAACAGAAACCAAGCGACTTAAAGAAGCAGTAAGACGGAATAAAAACCGTTTCCCTATTGATTTCATGTTTGAACTTACTAAAGAGGAGTTTGAAGGTTTGAGGACGCAAATTGCGACCTCAAAAAGAGGCGGTATAAGATACGCCCCCTTTGCTTTCACCGAACAAGGAGTTGCAATGTTAAGTTCTGTTTTAAATTCCGATAAAGCCATTGAGGTAAATATTGCCATAATGAGGGCTTTTGTTTTTATCCGGCAATATGCTTTAAGCCATAAAGATTTAACCGATAAACTTAAAAAACTGGAACGCAAATACAACAAGCAGTTTAAGGATATTTCTGAAGCACTCAATTATTTGATAGGCGAAAAACAAAAGCAGATTGACTTTGAAGATAGGGAACGAATAGGATTTAAAAAGCAATAACACTTAAAGCATAAAAGACAATGAAAAACAGAATTGTAGCACGGTTAAAGGATTATTTTCAGTTACCTGCTGAAATGTTTTTACCAGCTTCATAAAAATTCAGTTAAATGAACGAAGCACACAGGCACGAAATAAAAGCACAAAAAACAGTTGAGTTTGAAAAACAATCAAAAAAAAATACCTTATTCAAAGGAATTGGCAAACTGGTTTGTTGATTGGCTAAATTTATCAACCAGTGAAAAATTTAATCAGTTATATTCTGATTATCAAAAGAAATTCCCTTCGGGGTCTTATGATGAATTTCTTGAAATGGAAGGGCAATTCCAAAAAGAGGCAATTTCGGAATTAGAGAAAAAAGGAACTAAAAAAAAATGGTGGGAAGCAAAGCTATTAATAGAAACAAAAAAAATATTACAGTATATTTTATCAAAAAGCCCACAACCTCAGCAAACTGTAAACTACCCTGCAAAATTTTACGCTTTATATCATTGGTTAAAAATAGAAATGGGCACAGAAAAGCCATTTCCCAAAAATGATAATGGGCAGTTTGTTAAAAGTGAAATTGAGGCATACGCTACAAGTAAATATCCATATTGCAGCAAACAAGGGTTTTATCGTTCATTCAAAGATTTAGATATTACGAACCGTACAGCAATAGCAAATTCATTCGGGAACGGGTATAAAGAAACATTGGTTGCCCTTTCAGATAATGATAATAAGCTAACAACACACCTGAAAAATTACCCAAACTAAAATTTCTTTCCTTAACCAGTAAGGGTTTTGCTTCGGGTAAAATACCCGGAAATTACCCGGCTCAATACAGGTGCAATTTGCATAAAAAATTATTTGATTATGCAAAACGTAGTATTAAGTACAAGAAACATTGATGACCTTATTAATGATGTGGCAAATAAGGTTGTCGAAAAAATTGAGCTATGGAATGTTGAACCACAAAAAGCACCAACCCAGCCACAGGACGAACTTTTGACCGTTCCACAGGCGGCGCAATTTCTTAGCCTTAGCGTTTCCACAGTTTACGGTCTTATACAAAAAAGAGAGATTCCGGTAATGAAGCGTTCAAAACGCTGTTACTTTTCAAAATTAGAGTTAATCAATTATTTGAAGCAAGGCAGAAAAAAGACTTTGGCAGAAACAGCAGCCGAAGCAGAAACCTATCTAAAGAAAAAAGGAGGTTGCCATGAATAACACGAACAACCCCCAGCATAAAAGACAGGGCAAAGATAAACATTTTGAAGTGCAAATGAAACGGGTATTTGCAGCGTTCAAACGCAAGCCCTCAACTATGTTAATGGTTTCTATTGAAACAGGAATATTACGGGCAAACATTTGCCGTTACATTGCTAAATGGCAAAAGCAAGGCAGCATACACCTATTGAAACAGGGGCTTTGTAAAGTATCAAAACACCGTGCAGGGTATTACACCACCGACACGAATTTATTTATTCAACCCTTAAAACTGTTTTGATATGGAACTGAAAACAAACTTTGAATTTGATAAATACGGTATCGGGGTTGAGGATATTAAAACCGAAGCCGAACAGCTTTTAAAGCAAGGCAATGAAATGCAGGATCGCAAAACAAACCGTTTCCCCGTTGAGGTATTCCCGTTGCCAGTTCAGCAAGTAATTACAGCTACAAACGAAAACCTGAATTTCCCTATTGATTTTATCGGGGCTTCATTGCTTTACGCTGTTTCCGTTGCCGTTGGGAATACTCACAGCGTTGAGGTGAAAAAAGAGTTTCAACAAAGTGCGGTTTTATACCTTGCTATTGTAGCCCGTGCAGGAACTACCAAAAGCCACCCGTTAAGTTTTGCCCTTCAACCAATAATTGAGCAAGATAAAAGAACTTACAAGCAATACGAACAGCAAAGGCAGGAATATGAAAAGGCGGTAAGTCTATCAAAAAAAGAACGGGAACAGCAAGCTATTGACGAACCGATAAAACCTATTTGGCAAAAGTTTCTTTTGTCCGATTTCACACCCGAAGCACTTGCCGAAGTTCACAAATTCAACAAAAGAGGTATCGGGGTTTATGTAGATGAGTTGGCAGGTTGGTTCAAAAATTTCAACCGTTACAACAAAGGCAGCGAAATGGAATTTTGGTTAAGTCAATGGAGCGGTAAGCCTATCAATATTGACCGTAAAACAGGCGAACCCGTATTTATACCCTTGCCGTTTATTTCCGTTGCCGGAACTATTCAGAAAGGAATACTGAACGAACTTGCTAAAGATCGCCGAACCCAAAACGGTTTTATTGATAGAATACTTTTTGTTATTCCCGATAACATACAAAAGGAATACTGGAGCGAAACAGATTTACCCCCCTTTGTTTCTGAAAACTGGGAAAGTATTATTTCAAATCTTTTGAGTTTATCGGTTTCAAATGATGACACTTTCAATCCCATCCCCGAAGTATTGAAGTTCACACCCGAAGCCAAAAAAGTATTGTTTGAATGGCAGAAAGCAAACACCGACCAAAGCAACGAAGCCGAAAGCGAAGCGTTGAGCGGTATTTTCAGCAAAATGGATATGTATGTTTTGCGGTTGGCTTTAATACTGGAAATGATGCGGTATGCTTGTAATGAAAGCGACAAACAGGTGGTAAGTATTGAGGCGGTGCAGGGGGCTGTTAAACTGGTTGAGTATTTCAAAAATTCAGCCGTGAAGGTTAATTCAATTTTGACAAATGCCAGCCCGTTGGATAAACACCCAGCCGACAAACAAAACCTTTACAAAGCCTTGCCCGACACTTTTACAACTGAAACAGGCTTACAAATAGCCGAAGGGTTGGGGGTTGCTGAACGAACCTTTAAATACTTTCTGAATGAAAAGGAATTGTTTACACGAATAAGCAGGGGCGAATATGAAAAGCGTATTTAATGAAATGCACTTTGCATTTATGGCACTTATGGCACTAATGGCACGAACTAAATGCAGTAAGTGCAACAAATGCAATAAGTGCAAAGTGCAAAACAGAATTTAAGATAATGAATTATTACAGATACATATTAGAGCAAAAACCGGATTGCAGCCAGTTCACTACCTATTTGCTGCACCCCTTTCAATATTCTTTGAGTTTGTGTAGCAGACGGCTTTTTATTGCCTTTGATGTATTGAGCCAAAAGACTTTGATTCATACCTATCCGTTCAGAAAGAGCCTTTGCATTAATAACCTTGTAAAATTCAAAGAACTGGGGCAAGTCCAAAGTGATTTTCAAATTTTCCTCTGTTATGGTTTTGCCTTTTTGTTCAAAGTAAAGGTTAAGGGCTTCAATCATTTGGCTTTTAAGTTCGTCCAAAGAAGTACCCACAGTATAAACAGGGTATTTTTCAGCATAAGCCGAATAACCCGTTTTTGTTCTTTCTACTATCATTTCAATTTTCATAACACGGCTTTTTTATTTGATACCAGCATCTTTTTTAATTTTCTTTTCCAGCCCCTTACCTACTTCATGGCTGCCTGTTTGCCTTATTACAAACCATCCATCCTTTTTAAGCAGTCGTACCAGTTCGCTGGATTTCATTTTTCAAAGGTAATAAATTTATTACTTTATGCAAAATCATAAATACAAACATGAACCCCTGCCTAAGTTAGAACTGGATAAAAAACGGTTTCGGGTAAAGTTTTGCCCTTGCGGTAAAAGCAACAAGGACGGCAAATTTGTTCCCTATGTAGGACACGAAAACAAAGGGTATTGCCATTCGTGCGGTGAAACATTTTTGCCTGAATTGCCAAAGCCGGAACAATGGGATACACCACAGCCGGCACGATATACAAACCCAAAGGTTCAGACACAAAAGCAAATTGATTTTATACCCGAACAGCTATTTGTAAAACAGTTGAATAATGGCAAACGCCTTTACAACGAAAACCATTTTATACAATGGTTGGGTAATACTCAACGGGGTGAATTTGCCTTTGATGACAAAACAATAAACCACCTTATTGAAAGTTATTTTATTGCAAATTCAAACAAATACAAAGGCTGGGTATTGTTTCCTTACATTGATATAAACGGCAAAATAAGGGACATTAAGGCAATGGATTACAACCCCACCACAGGCAAACGAATTGCAACTAAAAACGGGGACTTGCAGAACAGATGCCACTTTATTGGAAAGAAAATTTTAAACAACCCCGAAGCAAATACAGAACGCTGTTTTTATGGTGAACACCGTTTAAGGGGAAATAATAAACTGGTAAGAATATTTGAAAGCGAAGCCACAGCGACCTATGCAGCGCCTTTTTACCCTGAAAGCGTATGTATTGCCACCGGCGGAAGCAACGGCTGTAAATGGACAGAAAAGGGCAAATGCAGCGTATTGCAAGGGCGAACAGTAATACTTTATCCCGATATTGATGCACATGAAAGCTGGGAACAAAAAGCCGAAATATTGAGGGGATACGGTATTTCAGTTCAGGTTTCAACTTTGATAAAAAACAATGCATTGAAGTATGCTGAACAAAACGGAATTGATTACAGCGAACTGGTAAGGCTTAAATACGATTTACGAGATATTTTGCAGCATAAGAAGTTAAGCGACTTTCTGAAACCCGAAGCCACAGAGCCACCCCCAGCCGTTCAACCATTGGTTGAGGTGAAACCATTTGAGCAGCCCAAAACTGAAAACCGTGTAGTTAGTGTAGCAAGTGAAGCACGAAAAACAAAAATATTTTTTCAACTTCCAGCCATTACGGTGAAGCCCGAAAATTGGGGACGAGATATTACCGACCTTGAAAACTTCTTTGCGAATATTGAACTACCAGCCCAACCCATAAAGCTAAATAAATGCAGCACAATAATAAACTGTTCTCTATTCATTGAAAGCCATTTTGCTACCGTGAAAGCGAACAACGGCAAACGCACCTTTTTACCATACCTCAACCGATTACAGGAATTGAAACAAGTATTAACCATTAAGAGAAATTTTTATACATAATACGTTATATTTCTCAGGAAAATCAAGTGATAATTGTACAGATAATACAGGATTGAAAACACCGGTTTTTGAAGTTACAAGTTTGTAAATGGGTTTATTTTGTACCTTATTTGTACCTTAGAAATATAAGATATTGACATTCAATGTAAATTACTTTTTGTATCGAAAAGTAGTTTCTTGCTGTAATAGTGAATTGTGGTCTGAACTTTGCATGTAAACTGTATTGAATTAACTGTTGTGAATTATGTCTCCTTTTAGAAATTTAGCAGAATGGATTAGATTATATCCTGAGATGGAGCCGGTAATAAAGATGAGCCCGGTGTTTTGGTTCAATTCACGTTTAAAAAGTATGGAAACAGATCTCTCGTTACCATTAAGGAGGATGGATATGGAACGAGGGAGGGATTTTTTAGAAAAGTATGCATCTTATATTGCTGAAGTATTTCCTTCAACAAGGCCTTTGGGTGGGCATATTCAATCTCCTTTGCGAGAAATTAACAGGTTTAAATTTTTTGAAAATGAAAAACATGGTGCACAGATTGAAGGTCGAATGTTTTTAAAGTGTGACAGTGATTTGGCAGTTGCTGGTTCTATCAAGGCACGGGGCGGTTTTTTTGAAGTGCTGCAGTTTGCGCATAAGCTCGCTGTAAAGGGAGGATTTATTAAAGATGAAGAAGCGGCAAAGTTTTCTTTGCCTGAGTTGATGAAGTTATTTTCAAAATATACAATTGGTGTTGGTTCTACTGGCAATCTTGGTTTGAGCATTGGAATTATTAGTGCTAAGTTGGGATTTAAAGTGAATGTATATATGAGTAATGATGCAAAGGAGTGGAAGAAGAATTTGTTAAGAGATGCCGGAGCTAATGTTATTGAGGAAGAGGGAGATTTTGGTGTTGCCATTACAAAGGGAAGAAATGAAACATTAAGTAATCCTTATGGTTACTTTGTTGATGATGAGAATAGCAGTAAATTATTTTTAGGGTATAGTTTAGCAGGTTTTGAGATTCAACAACAATTGGATGAATTAGGAATTAAGATTGATAAAGAGCATCCGTTATTTGTTTATTCACCTTGTGGTGTTGGTGGGTCACCGGGTGGTGTAATGTTTGGATTAAAGAATATTTTTGGGGATTCAGTTCATTGCTTTTTTGCTGAGCCAACACATTCTCCTGCTGTACTTACTGGATTAATAACCGGGAAAAGAGAAAAGGTAAGTGTACATGATTTTGGAATAGATAATATTACAGAGGCAGATGGGTTGGCTGTGGGCAGACCTTCTGCGTTTGCTAGTAGTATAATAGATAAATTAGTAAGTGGGATATATACAGTGGAAGATGAAGTATTGTTCAGGCTTTTAAAAGATTTATTTGAAACTGAAAATATATTTGTAGAACCATCTGCTACTGCAGGGATGATAGGCCCCGGGCTAATTCAAAAATCCGGGTATTTTTCAAAGCATAATATTAATCCATTGAATGTGACTCATATTGCCTGGGCAACGGGAGGAAGCCTTGTTCCCGAGAATTTAAGAGTTTCTTTTTTAAAAGGATAGTTAGGGTGTGGAGCTTTAAGGGCGATTCAGCATAAACATTTTCAAAGTGACCTTTTCGCAATACTTTAATGTATAGTAGTTATTTTGGATAATATAAATAAATTTAACTAACGCTGCTTTTGAAGAATATGAAATTGGTTAATAAAATTAAACGATATGAGTATATTAAATCTTGAGCCAAAAGAAATTTGGAAGAACTTTAATAATCTTAATGCGATTCCGCGGGCGTCAAAGAAGGAAAAGCAGATTACCGCTTTTATGAAAAGCTTTGGTGATTCTCTTGGATTAGAAACAACAGTTGATGAAATGGGTAATGTACTAATCCGTAAAGCTGCCAGTGTGGGTATGAATGAGCGAAGGACAGTGATATTGCAGTCTCATTTGGATATGGTTTGTCAAAAAAACAGTGAAACGAAATTTGATTTTGATACTGACAAGATTCAAACTGTAATAGATAATGAATGGGTGCGTGCTGATGGTACAACCTTGGGTGCGGATAATGGAATTGGGGTTGCCACCATTATGGCTATTCTTGAGAGTAAGAGCATAGTGCATCCTGCACTTGAAGCATTATTTACAGTGGATGAGGAAACCGGGATGACAGGAGCATTTGGTTTGAAACCAGGGTTTTTAAAAGGAGATATTTTATTAAACCTCGATACAGAAGAAGATGATGAGATTACTATTGGTTGTGCAGGAGGTATAGATGTAACTGCTTCACAAGAATTTTCAGTTAAAGAATCTTTTGGAGAAGGAGTATTAATTGAAATAAAGGGACTACGAGGAGGGCATTCGGGGGTTGATATTCATGAAGGGAGAGGTAATGCAAATGTGATATTAGGTAGGCTACTTTATTCAGGAATTAACAATGGTATTCAACTTGGGATGATTGATGCAGGTGGGCTTCGTAATGCTATTCCGCGTGAGGCTAGCGCTTATATGATTGTAAGTGACAAGAACAGTTTTCTTTTGGGGTTAGAATCATTAAAGGCTTCGTTATTGGCAGAATATAAAAATGTTGAGAAAGGGTTGGAAATAAAATTCTCTGTTATTAATAAAAAGGAGCAGGTTATTGGTGTGGTTGAATCTATTCGTTTTATTCAAGCACTTGTAGCTGCACACAATGGAGTATTTCGAATGAGCCCTGATGTAGCCGGATTGGTTGAGGCTTCGAATAACATTGCTCGCGTAAGCCTCGCCAATGGCAAAGCAACTATAATGTGTTTAACCCGTTCGTCGGTTGAATCAACTAAAACCGCAATTGTAAATCAATTGCAGTCTTCATTTGAGTTAGCAGGAATGGATGTGTTGTTTTCGGGTGCATATCCCGGTTGGAAGCCCAATCCTGATGCTGGTATTTTAACAGTGATGGAGCAAATTTATACTAGGAAGTTTAACAATAGTCCACGGGTAGATGTAATTCATGCCGGCCTTGAATGTGGAATTATTGGAGCTCATTATCCACACATGGAGATGGTGTCATTTGGACCAACAATTAAAGGAGCGCATTCACCTGAGGAAAGAGTTAATATAAAATCAGTTCAAAAATTTTGGTCGTACTTATTGGAGATTCTGAAAGAGATACCGTTGAAGTAATTGACTTTAAAAATAACTAATCAGTAATATTGGGTTGGTATTTTTAAAATTAAAAAAACCGGATTGTTACCTTTTATTAAAAGCGTAACAATCCGGTTAAGAATTTCTTTAGTAAGGGAGTAGTTTTTAAAAAGAGAAATGATACTTACTTCTTAAGTGCATCCTTTACAGAATTAGTAAGGAAATCACTAAGCCTGTTATCCGGCAGAAGTGTTTTCCCATTCCATTTAAAAGTCAATCCTTCAAGTCTTTCTTTTACCGCATGTTCTCTTCCGCCAGAGGACAGGAAGACAGGTACAACTATTACTTTTCCAAAATGATCAGCCTGACGCACTAGTGATCGTAATTGTTCTTTTGCCTGATCGAAAATATCTTTGTCGGCATCATCTCTTACTGTAAGTGCGAATATTTGTTTGTATCCAATTCCATTTTTCTTTTGAAGTGATTGAATTTTTTCTGAAAGGGATTCCAAATTGAGCACCCATTGTTTATTATCATCTTCATCATTAGGTCCATGTGCAACCAAAATAACTGTTTCATTTTCGGGTTCAATACTTAGTTCCGCAATTCGGTCATTAAGTATTTGTGCCACGATATCATTATCATCGAGTGCAGGTGTTAATATTATTTTGGCTTTTATTTTTAGCGGACTTAATTCAAACTTTTTATGAGTTGTTCCATGGTTATGATGAGTGGAGCTATGTTCGGAGTTTGTTATATTATGTGTGCCATGGCTACCTGAAGAATGGTCCATGGGTGGCATCGGTGCATCTGCAAGAGAATCACGCAACCCAAGTAAATATTCTGTTTGGCGAATAATGAAACTATGTGTAGAAATAAAAAGAGGGATTGCGATAATATTAGTAACTCCTTTAGCTTCCAGTTCGTAAACTGCATGTTGTATGGTATTTGCATCAGCCATTCCCTAGGCATAGGCAACAGGGTAGTTAGTAGTAAGCGGTTGAGCAGCTTTAACGACCAAATTATTCCAGAGGTCACTTCCACCGTGTGCCATAATCATGATGCCTGTTTTCTGAGCTTGAATAGAGAGTATTCCGCAAGTGGAAATTAAACAGGTTAAGAAAATTTTTTTAACATCCATTGTTAGAAATCTTTTTAATGATTAGATAAATGAATTTATTTTGAAAGCGACAAAAATAGAGTTTGTGTTTCCGGTTCGTTTATACAATCAGGAATTAAAAACTTTTCCGTTTTTCGTAAGTGAAATATTTTTTGAGATTGGAGGAAGGTTGTAGGAGTAAATACGTGTTGAAGAAACTTGATGAGGAAGGCGTTAATGGTGGTAGTAATGCAGATATTGGTATCCAAGTTAATTGTGTAAAGAAAGAGGTGCAGTGGTGATGGTGTTGAAAAGCGGCGGGATGGAAGTGGTAGCCCACAGTCGGTGTTAAACCGGCGAGGACTACAAACGGACAGCCCGGACTGGTGTTTAAAAAAGTACTGCTGTTGCACGCCAGAAAATAACTCTTACTATTATAGGAATATATTATAGCTGTGGAGGAATAAGGGAGTTTGATATATAAATATATGTACTAATATTTACCAATACTTTTGTGAATACCGGAGTTAGGGCAATTAAGGGCTAACTAATTGTAATTAATTGGGTAGAATTTGCTTGTTACAAATGCGCGGGTTTTACTGATAATCAATGATTATTGAAATTTAAGTTGGGAGGTTTTTTCTTATTTATACAAATTAGTATAAATAGAGTTGTACATTTGCAGCATGAAATCAGACATATATCATCAGGATAAGCATATAGATAGTGAAATTGATATTATTGAGCAAACGGTTTCCAGTGAATACAAATATGGATTTGTAACCAATATTGAAGCGGATGAAGCTCCTCCGGGGTTAAGTGAGGACATTATTCGGTTTATTTCTTCTAAGAAAAACGAACCGGAATGGATGTTGGAATGGCGATTGAAAGCTTTTAAGCAATGGCAAAAAATGGAGGAGCCTAATTGGGCGCATATAAAATATCCGAGAGTTAATTATCAAGATATTATTTATTATTCGGCACCGAAGCAGAAGGTGAAACCGGGAAGTATTGAAGAAGTAGATCCGGAGTTACGGAAGACTTTTGACAAGTTAGGGATTTCACTTGAGGAGCAAAAGCGTATATCGGGGGTTGCGGTTGATGTAGTGATGGATAGTGTGTCTATTGCGACAACATTTAAGACACAGTTATCTGAATTGGGAATAATTTTTTGTTCGATGAGTGAAGCCATTCAGAAGCATCCGGATTTGGTGAGGAAGTATTTAAGTTCTGTTGTTCCTGCCAGTGATAATTATTTTGCTGCATTAAATTCGGCTGTATTTAGTGATGGGTCGTTCTGCTATATACCTAAGAATACACGTTGTCCTATGGAATTGTCTACTTATTTTAGGATAAACGCACAAAATTCGGGTCAGTTTGAACGCACATTAATAATAGCTGAAGAGGGAAGTTATGTAAGTTATTTGGAGGGTTGTACAGCACCGAAGCGCGATGAGAACCAGTTGCATGCTGCAGTAGTAGAATTGATAGCAATGGAGCGGGCTGAGATAAAATACTCAACTGTGCAGAATTGGTTTCCGGGCGATAAAGATGGCAATGGTGGTATTTACAATTTTGTAACTAAGCGTGGATTGTGTAAGGGTGATTATTCAAAAATATCGTGGGCGCAGGTTGAGACGGGTTCTGCTATAACTTGGAAATATCCGAGTGTTATCTTAAAAGGAGATTATAGTGTTGGGGAGTTTTATTCTGTAGCTGTTACTAATCATTTTCAGCAGGCAGATACAGGAACTAAGATGAGTCATTTAGGAAAGCACACAAAGAGTAGGATAGTGAGTAAGGGAATTTCGGCTGGTAAGAGTCAAAACAGTTACCGAGGTTTGGTTCATGTGGGAAAAAATGCATTGAATGCACGTAATTTTTCTCAATGTGACAGTATGTTATTAGGCGACAAATGTGGAGCACATACCTTTCCATATATAGAGGTAAAAAATAACACTGCAATAGTGGAGCATGAAGCAACGACTTCAAAGATAGGGGAGGATCAGTTGTTTTATTGTAATCAGCGAGGCATAGATACTGAGACAGCGGTAGCACTTATTATTAATGGATTTGCGCGTGAGGTAATGAATAAATTACCTATGGAATTTGCTGTTGAAGCTAAGAAGCTTTTGGCAGTAAGTTTAGAAGGGAGCGTTGGGTAAAATTTATTTACAATCAATAACTATATTTTTTAACAAGACATAAAAGTAAACATTCAAAGATCATGTTGAGAATAAAAGACCTGCAAGCAGGAATAGAAGGAAAACAGATATTAAAGGGAATTAATTTAGAGATTGGAGCGGGAGAAGTGCATGCCATTATGGGTCCGAATGGGTCGGGAAAGAGCACGCTGGCTTCTGTATTGGCGGGGCGTCCGGAGTATGAAGTAACTGGAGGTAGTGTAACCTTTAATGGTAAGGATTTATTAGAGTTTTCACCGGAAGCCAGGGCTGGAGAAGGATTATTTCTTGCCTTTCAATATCCGGTAGAGATACCCGGATTAAGCACAACAAATTTTATTAAGACTGCTGTAAATGAAGTGCGAAAGTATCGTGGCCAGCAAGAATTGGATGCAGTAAGTTTTCTGAAAGTTATGAAGGAGAAGATGAAATTAATGGAGATGGATCAAGCATTATTAACGAGGGCATTAAATGAAGGTTTTTCGGGAGGTGAGAAAAAGCGGAATGAAATTTTTCAGATGGCGATGTTAGAGCCTAAATTGGCGGTATTAGATGAAACAGATTCGGGTTTGGATATTGATGCGATTCGGATAGTATCAGATGGAGTGAATAAGTTTAGGAGTAAGGATAATGCGGTATTAGCTATTACACATTATCAAAGGTTGTTAGATTATATTGTTCCGGATTTTGTACATGTTTTATACAATGGGCGCATTGTAAAATCCGGTTCTAAGGAATTAGCGCTTGAATTGGAAGAGCGTGGTTATGATTTTATTAAAAATGAAATTAAGGAAGAGGCGGCAGCCTAAACGAAAAATATATAGACAATGAACATGGATTTGATAAGGGATAGGATGTTGGCCTTTAAACATAATGAGGATGGTGTGGGTTTTTCAAAAATTCGGAGTGAGGCAATTGATTTGTTTGAACAGGTGGGGATTCCTACATCTCGCAATGAAGAGTGGAAATATACTCGGTTGGGCGGGTTGTTTCAATCTCCTTTTACTTTTCCGGAAATGAGTATGGAGGTTATTGAATACTCAGCAAATTATTTACCGGGTCATGATACTGCAAATATTATAGTATTTGTAGATGGTGTTTATTCATCAGTTCAAAGTAAGGTAACATCAAAAGGGTTACAGATAATGTCGTTGGAAGAAGGGCATAAAAAATATCCTTCATTTGTAGAAGCGCATTTGGGAGATAGTCAACGGTATATACAAGATGGGATAATTGCTTTGAATACAGCGCTTATTCATGGTGGGGTATTCATATTTGCTGAGAAGGGAAAATTGATTGATAAGCCGCTGTATATATATCATCTTGTAGGTTGCCAACGTAATAATATGTTAAGTCAGCCAAGGAGTTTGGTTCACATAGCTCCGGGCGCTCAGTTACAGATAGTTGAAACTTATGTATCTATAGGGCAGAAGGAAAGTTTAACCAATGAGGTAATGGAGGTTATTGTTGAGGAAGGTGCATTATTTGATTATGTAAAGATTCAACATGATGCAGTACATGCTAATCATTTAGGAACAACATATATAAGGCAGATTGGGAAGAGTGTAGTTCATACTGTAAATCTTACGTTTCAGGGAAAGTTAGTGCGAAATAATATTCAAATTATTATGGAGGCTATGCATAGTGAGGCATATTTGTATGGGTTGTATGTACAAGATGATAAGATGCATGTAGATAATCATACTGTAGTTGACAATCGTGTTCCGAATTGCTATAGTAATGAATTATATAAAGGTGTTTTAACCGGTCATTCAACCGGAGTGTTTAATGGAAAGATTTTTGTGAGAGAGGATGCTCAAAAGATAAATGCTTTTCAGTCGAATAAAAATATATTATTGTCTGAGACAGCTACGATAAATACAAAGCCTCAGCTTGAAATTTATGCAGATGATGTAAAATGTTCACACGGTTGTACTGTTGGGCGTTTGGATGAGGAGGGTTTGTTTTATTTACAATCTCGAGGGGTGTCTGAAGGAGTTGCTAAAGCGTTGATGTTACATAGCTTTATGATGGATGTATTGGAGCAGATTAAAGATGTTGAACTGCGGGAATATATTGATCAGTTAATAGTAAACAAACTTCATTTAAGTTAATGAGTTCTTCAGTTGCCATAGAAAATGCTTTTGATATTGGGCAAGTACGCAATTTATTTCCTGTGCTTAAAAGGGAAGTAAAAGGTAAGCCATTGGTTTATTTAGATAATGCAGCTACTACGCAGAAGCCGCAAATGGTAATTGATGGTTTGGTTGCATATTATTCGGGATATAATGCGAATATTCATCGAGGTATTCATACTTTGGCAGAGGAGGCAACAGCGGCTTATGAGCAAGCCAGACATAAGGCTGCGAAATTTATACATGCGGAATCAACAGATGAAGTAATTTTTACCAGAGGTACAACTGAGGGAATAAATCTTGTTGCATCCACTTGGGGGAGAAGGAATATATCGAATGGTGATATCGTTCTTATTTCCGGTATGGAGCACCATTCCAATATTGTACCCTGGCAAATTTTAATAGAAGAGAAGGGTGGTGTATTAGAAGTGATTCCTGTTTTAGATTCGGGGGAATTAGACATGGATGCGTTTAGGAGGTTGATTCAGCATAATCCGAAATTAGTTGCCATTAATCATGCTTCGAATGCGCTGGGGACGGTGAATCCGGTTAAGGAAATAACTTCTATCAGTCATGATGCAGGAGCAGTGGTGTTGATAGATGGAGCGCAATCAGTTGCTCATTTGGAAATAGATGTTCAGGCATTAGATGTAGATTTTTATTCATTCTCTTCGCATAAGATGTATGGTCCTACCGGGGTTGGTGTATTGTATGGGAAGCGTAATTTATTAGAAGCAATGCCACCTTATCAGGGTGGTGGAGAGATGATAAAAGAGGTGTCGTTTGCGAAGACGACCTATAATGAATTGCCTTATAAATATGAGGCAGGTACACCAAACATTGCTGATGTAATTTCATTTGGGTTAGCTATAGATTTTATAAATAGTTTGGGTAAGCGTAATATTTATGCGCATGAGAAAAGTTTATTGGAATATGGAACTTCTTTATTAAAAGAGATTGATGGATTGCAGATAATAGGGGAGGCGCAAGAGAAATTGGGGGTGATATCATTTATAATAGAGGGGATTCATCCTCAGGATATTGGGATATTATTAGATAATGCAGGAGTTGCTATAAGGACCGGGCATCATTGTACTCAGCCTTTGATGGAGAGGTTTAAAATTCCGGGAACGAGCAGGGCTTCATTTGCAGTGTATAATACGATGGGTGAAATAGATGTTTTAGTACAGGGAATTAAGAAGGCTGTAAAATTATTAATATAATGTCTGGTTTGAATAATTCGATTAATGAGGCTGAGGCTGAAATAATTGAAGCTTTTTCTTTTTTGGAAACTTGGGATGAAAAGTATGAGTATATAATTGAGTTGGGGAAGAGGTTGCCAGTATTAGAAGACAAGCACAAGTTGGAAGAGAATATAGTTAGGGGTTGTCAATCTACGGTATGGTTATGGGCAAGAGAAGAAGATGGGATAATTTATTTTGAAGCGGATAGTGATGCGATAATAGTGAAAGGATTAGTGAGTATGTTAATAAAGGTATTATCGGGAAGACGTGCAGAGGATATTATTTCGGCGCAGTTATCATTTATAGATAAGATAGGCATGACATCTCATTTGGCACAGACGAGGTCTAATGGTTTGTTGGCGATGGTGAAGCAGATGAAGCATTATGCGATTGCGTATCAATTAAAACATACAAAACAATAGACAGATGGAGACGACACCATTATATGATAAGGTAATTGAGGCGATAATGACAGTATATGATCCGGAATTACCTGTAAACATTTATGATTTAGGGCTGATATATTCTGTGGACATATTACCGGTTAATAATGTTCAGATAGTGATGACTTTGACTGCACCTGGTTGTGCTGCTGCTCAGAGTTTACCTGTTGAGGTAGATCAGAAGGTTAGAGAGGTTGAAGGGGTGAATGACGTTCATGTTAGTGTAACATGGAATCCGCCATGGGAGAAGGAGATGATGTCTGAAGCGGCACGTTTAGAATTAGGATTTTAATTAAGCAAATATGAAGATTTCTTCACAAGAGGAGTATGGATTACGAGTTTTACTTCGTATAGCATCATGCAAGGATGCGGAGGGGATTAGTATACCTCAGTTGAGTGAGGCTGAGGGTTTGAGTAGTCATTATGTAGCCAAGTTAACGCGAAGTCTTCGTTTAGCAGATATTATTAAGAGTACGCCAGGAAGTAAGGGTGGTTATTTACTAGCTCGTTCTGCCAGTGATATTATCATACGTGATGTGTTAGCTGAGTTGGGCGGAGTGATGTTTGATAAGGGATTTTGTGGTCGTCATAATGGGATTGCGAATTTGTGTACCAATTCAGTTAATTGCTCAGTTCGTTCGTTATGGCGAGTTGTACAGGTTACTGTAGATCGGTTGTTAAGTAAGATTACGTTGGAGGATTTGTTAAGTTCTGAAAAGGATTCACTTCATGTTTTGAATTCGTTAGTGGAGGTTTAGGGTGTGTATTAAGCCTACTATTTTATGCCTTTATACGATTATCCATAATAGCCCCGTAAAGCACCATTTTGGGTAATTGATTGATGATTAGATAGTTATGAGATTTGTAAAAAATCTTCTGACTATGTTTACTTGTATTTCTTTTCCTCAATTTTTTAGGAAGTTTCAAACTGATGATGATTGTAAAGCCTATTTATTTTATTTAAAATGGCATAAAGGATTTAATTGTTCTCGCTGTAATCATCAGAAATATTGGAAAGGGCGGTTACCATTTCATGTTCGTTGTTGTGCTTGTGGTTTTGATGAATCAGTTTGTTCCAGAACTATTTTTTCCCGTATCAAGTTTCCATTGGTTACTGCATTTCAGATGGCATTTAAAATTTCAACTTGTAAGAGTGGTATCTCGTCACTTGAGCTATCTCGTGAATTTGGCATTAATTCTAAGACTGCTTGGTTATTTAAACGAAAGGTTCAAGAGTCAATGGGAATGCTCCTTTCCCGGAATGCTGGCCGTTGTGAAGAAAGGTTGTGGATAGACGGCTTGAGTATTAATCGAGGAGACATTAATTTGAATGGAATCCAGAAGGTATCGGTTAGAATTTCAAATTTTCAATTAGATAATTTTCCGGCTGTCATTTATCGCTTCGAGGAGGATTATAAGGATGAAAAGATTTCCTGCAATCTATCCCATGGAAAATTTATAGATCAGGGAGCTGATTTAAGATTATGGAACTTTAAGGTTTGGCTAATGGGTGTTCATCATCATTGCTCTGCTAAATATCTACAAGGTTATTTATATGAGTTCTTTTTTAGGTCCATTTTTCATAAAAACCCCGGTGAAGCTTTTTACTGGTTGATTAGTGGTTTTTTAGGAGGTAAAAGCCATTCAATTGAGGTAAACGGGCATAATATGGATAATCGAGGGATTATTTAGAGAATAAATGCTAAAATTTTTAGTATTTTTATACTTGCTATGCAACTGCCTTATAGAATAATCTCACATTTCGATCTTGACTCTTTCTTCGTATCTGTTGAATGCCTTAAAAATAATCAACTACAAGGAAAACCACTACTTATTGGAGGCAAATCAGATCGGGCTGTAGTAGCCGCATGTAGTTATGAAGCCCGAAGATTTGGTATTCATTCAGCTATGCCAATGAAACTGGCACGCCGCCTATGTCCTCATGCTATTATTCTACAAGGAGATTTTGAAAACTATTGCAAGTTTTCTGATATGGTCACTGATATTATTAGCGAAAAGGTACCTGAGTTTGAAAAAGCATCTATTGATGAGTTTTATGTTAACCTTACCGGAATGGATAAATACTTTGGATGTGAAAAATTTACAAGAGAACTGAAACAGCTTATTGTGCGTGAAACCGGGCTACCAATTTCGTATGGTATATCAACAAACAAATTGGTAAGTAAAGTAGCAACAGATGAGGCTAAACCTAATGGTCAGCTTCAAATCCCTTTTGGGAAAGAAAAATTATTTCTAGCACCATTACCGGTAAAAAAAATGCCTATGATTGGTGAGAAAACAGGAGAAGTATTAAAACGCCTTGGTGTTCGATTTATTCACACGTTAGCCGAAATGCCAATAGAAATGCTTGAAAGTGTATTAGGTAAAACAGGTATTGAACTTTGGCATAGAGCAAATGGTATTGATGATACACTTGTTATGCCTTATCGGGAGCAAAAAGGAATTAGTACTGAGTCAACTTTTGAAACAGATACTACTAATCTTGATTTCTTGCAGAGATGCTTGGTGAATATGGTGCAAAAGATTGCATTTGAACTACGACAACAAAATCGCTTAACCGGTACCGTTATAGTAAAAATACGTTATGCCAATTTTGATACGGTTACTAAGCAGGTTGGAATTCCCTATACTTGTTCAGATCATTTACTAATTCCACGGATAAAGCATTTGTTTGAGCTATTGTATAACAAGCGAATGTTAGTTCGTCTTATAGGGGTGCGTTTTACTCATCTTATACCCGGAAATCATCAAATAAATATGTTTGAAGACACTTGTGAATCAATTCAGTTGTATCAAACTATAGATAATATTAATCGTAAGTATGGAAAAGGGGCTGTTGTAAGAAGCGGTGGCTTGTAATTAAATAAATATGTATCTGAATTGTAAGACATATTTTTCTTTCCGTTATGGTGTAATGTCGGCGGCTAAATTGGTAGAACTAGCTGATGAGTATGGTGTACAAGCATTGGCATTAACAAATATTAATTGTACTGCTGACCATTGGACGTTTTATCATGAATGTTTGAAGGTAGGCATATCCCCTGTGTTAGGTGTGGAAATTAGAAATGGTGATGAGTTGATGTATATCATATTAGCTCAGAATTTAGAAGGAGTATATTGTATTAATGATTATTTGTCAACTTTTTTGCAGCAGCAGAAACCATTTCCCGCTAAATGTTTGTTACAGCAGTCTGTTTGGGTTATTTATCCGTTTAAGCATAGGGCACTGGCTACTGAATTTCATGAATGGGTTGGTGTGCAACCGCAAGAGAGTACGTTGTTGTTTTCGATGCGGAGTTTGTTGTCAAAGTGTGTTATCCTACAACCGGTAACTGTAATAAATAAACGAAGTTATAACCTGCATCGGCTTCTACGTGCTATAGATAAGAATATCTTGCTGAGTAAACAACAATTACAGCATATTGCCAAAACTACTGAGGTGTTTATGCCGGCCGATCAGTTGCTTAAATCGTTTAGTCTTTATCCGCAAATAATTACAGCTACATTTAAATTACTCGAGAGTTGTTCCTATAATCTTGATAGTCACAGTTCGAAGAATAAAATGTATTATTCTTCTTCATTGAGTAGTGATTCTATTTTATTGGAAAAGCTGGCAATTGATGGCTTGTATAAACGCTATGGGAAAAAGAATAAAATCGCGTTTGAACGAGTTCAAAAAGAACTTGAAGTAATTAACAGACTTGAGTTCAATGCGTATTTTCTCATAGCATGGGATGTTGTACGCTATGCACAAAGCCGTAGCTTTTATTATGTTGGACGAGGAAGTGGTGCTAACTCCATTGTAGCCTATTGTTTGCAGATAACGGATGTAGATCCTATTACACTTGATTTATATTTTGAACGATTCCTTAATCCTTACAGGGCATCACCGCCTGATTTTGACATTGATTTTTCATGGAAGGATCGGGATGAGATGATTGATTACATTTTTAAAAGATATGGAAGTAAGTATGTGGCCATGTTGGGAATGTACAGCACGTTTAAACAACGTGCTGCTGTTCGCGAGTTAGGAAAGGTGTTTGGATTGCCTAAAATTGAAATTGATAAACTTGTATATAACTCACGTAGTGGTATACACGAAGATGAAATTCATAAGCAAGTGTTACACTATGCCACTAGCCTCCAGTCCTTTCCTAATCATCTTAGTATTCATCCGGGTGGCATACTCATTAGTGAAAAGCCTATTACTACATACACAACAGTAGTATTGCCGCCAAAAGGATTTCCGGTAACACAGATAGATATGTTTATAGCTGAAGATATTGGATTATATAAATTAGATATCCTTAGCCAGCGTGGGCTAGGGCATATTCGTGAAACTGTAGAATTGGTTGAACAAAATACCGGACAGCGTATTGATATTTCACGGGTGCAGGATTTTATGAATGATACCCGTGTGGCAGACAAAATTAAGAAGGCGGATACTATTGGTTGCTTTTATATCGAAAGCCCGGCTATGCGACAATTATTGAAGAAGCTACGTTGTGATGATTACATTACTTTGGTTGCTGCTAGCTCTATTATTAGGCCAGGTGTTGCACAAAGTGGTATGATGAAGCAGTATATTCAAAACTATCACCATCCGAATAAAGTAAGATATCTCCATCCGGTTATGAAGGATTTGCTTCAGGAAACATTTGGTGTTATGGTATATCAGGAAGATGTTATTAAAGTTGCTCACCATTTTGCAGGGATGGATATGGGAGAGGCTGATGTGCTTCGACGTGCCATGAGTGGCAAATATCGTGGTAATAGTGGATTTGATATTTTGCGAAATAAGTTCTTTGAACATTGTAAAGAACTGGGCCGGGATGATAAGGTAGCTAATGAGGTGTGGCGCCAAATAGAAAGCTTTGCCGGCTACTCTTTCTCTAAGGCACATTCTGCATCATTTGCGGTAGAAAGCTACCAAAGCCTTTTTTTAAAGACATATTTTCCGATTGAATTTATGGTTTCGGTGATTAATAATTTTGGGGGCTTTTATTCTACTGAGTTATACTTTAATGAGCTTAAGCGTGTGGGGGCTCTGCTTAAACCACCTTGTGTAAATGAAGGCTTTGAACTTACAACAGTGTGTAATGCTACTGTAATTGTTGGTTTTGCTCATGTGTGCGGCTTAACACAATTGTTTATTCATAAACTTATTGCAAACCGAGAAACTTTCGGCCCTTATTTAAGTTTAGTAAATTTTGTAGAACGGCTATGTCCCGGAATTGAACAGCTTTCTTTGTTGATTAGGTGCGGTGCTTTTAGGTTTACAAATAAAAGAAAACGAGAACTGCTTTGGGAAGCACATATGTTGCTAAAACATACGAAACCCGGCAACGCCACTCCCGCATTGTTTACTCATGATTTAAAGTCATTTTCATTACCAAAGTTAGATGAAATGTATTACGATGATGTGTTGGATGAAATTGAGTTGTTTGGGTTTCCACTGGATGATGCATTTAATTTAATAGATACGGATTTGTCGGGTACTGTTGCTGCACATGATTTTGAGCAATATGTTGGGAAAGAGGTTAGTGTAGTAGGATATTTTATTACTTCAAAACCTGTACGAACCACAAAAGGCGCTTTTATGTATTTTGGAACTTTTTTAGACTGTTATGGTGATTGGGTTGACTCTGTTCACTTCCCTGATAGTGCAGAACGATATATGTTACAAGGTAATGGCTTTTACCAGATGACCGGAAAAGTACTAGAAGATTTTGGTGTATATTCTATTGAAGTAAGATGTATGACGAAGTTGGGTATTAAAATTGGAGAAGTGCAATAATACTTGTGCAGAATGGTGGTATTTAGTACAAGGGAGTGACACAACGGAAGCTGAAAGATGTTCAAAAGTCGGTATTAAAAAATAATAAAGGAAATGGGAGTAGAGGAAGATATTTCTTAAGTTTTCTTTTTAGCAATCTGACTTCGAATTCTGCTAAGTGTTTCTCTGGAAATTCCCAAATAGGACGCTATCATGTGTTGTGGCGCTTTCTGAAAAATATCAGGACAAGTTTTCAGCATATTTTCATATTTTGATTCAGCTGTTTCACTAAAGGTGTGAAGAAGGCGCTTCTGTGTGGCAACTAAGTTGTTTTGAATAAGAATTCTATAGAATCGTTCGAGTTTAGGAATCTTCTGTAATAGCAGTTCATAGTTTGGTTCAGTAATAAGCAGAAGTTCACAATCTTCAAGTGCATCAATATTGTAATTGGATGGCAGACTGCTAAAGAAACTGAATAAGTCACCTGCCCACCAACCGTCCATAGCAAATTGAAGTATGTGTTCGTTTCCACGTTTGTCAATGTTATAAAAACGTAGTGTTCCTTTTTCAACGAAAGCAGTGTATTTACAAACATCACCTTCTTGCAACAGATATTGCCTTTTGCGCAACTTTTTAGGTTGAAAAAGAGTTTTACATATCTCAAACTCCTCCTCACTAAGGGCAATAATTTCATTAAATTTCTGTAAAAGAAGTTCGTGCATAGCAGCTAAAAATAGTAAAAAACCTGATTTAATTCAAAAAAGATGTGATATACATCACACTTAAACGATAGTATAAATCATTGGAATGAGGGCTTATTCGAAATTAATTTTGTACTTCAAATGAAACAACCCATTTCTATTGCATTAATCGGCTGCTTTTCACCATTAGGAAAGATCATGTTAAACCAATTGCGTTTAATTGGAATTCGACCATTATTAATTGGGTGTAATGATGAAGAGTTGGCGAAATTGTCAGATTATGTAAAGGAGGATGAAGTTGAATTTAATACTTGCCCCCGTGATGCGTGTTGGGAGGCAGATATGGTTATTGTAGCACTTCATGAAACTCATTGGCATAAAATAGTGGAAATGGTTAGGGATGTGGTAATTCAAAAACCGATTATTTGTCTAAAATTTGATAACCAAAATGGAGCTGAGAGCCTGAAGTTAGCTTTGCCATATTCAAAACTGGTTGTAGCCGATTTTAGTTTGGAAAATATGGAAATGACAGAAATTTCGATTATGGGAGAAGTAGATGATGTTGTTACTGATACTGTAGAGTGGTTAGAGGGTATTGGATTAAAGAAAAATTCATTTATAATTCGCTAAATATTTACATTAAAAACTAAAGTATGAGAAAATTATTTTTATTAGTTGCCTTAATGGCATTTTCATTTTCCCTTTTTGCACAAACTGTTTGGAAGGCTGATCCTAATCATTCTTATTTGGGTTTTAAAGTTAAGCACATGGGGATTGCTACTGTGCCTGGAAATTTTAATAAGTATAATGTTACAATCACTTCAGCAAAGGAAGATTTTAGTGATGCGGTAGTAGAGATGACTGCTGAGATCTCATCTATTGATACAAGGGTGGAAGCTAGAAATAATCACTTAAAGAGTGCTGATTTTTTTGATGCAGAGAAGTATCCAACAATGTATTTTAAAAGTATTTCTATAAAGCGTGATGATCATAACGATTATAAAGTTACCGGAAATCTTACCATGCATGGTATAACAAAAATGGTTACGATTGAAATGGAATATAATGGTACTACCAAGGGAGGTAACGGAGGCCAGGTGGCAGGATTTGATATTTCTGCAAAAATCAAGCGTAGCGATTTTGGTATTGGCGGTGGATTTCCGTCCGGAGTTATTAGCGATGAGGTAAAGATTAATGCTTATGGTGAATTCAGTCCAAAGAAGGATTAAGTATTTGGATGTTTAATACAGTTTTTTTTAAAAAATATTTTTATGAGAAGATTTTTTTGGACTAATACACAGGGAAAAGGAGCTGATTCCGCCTTGTTGATATTTCGTGTAGGCCTTGCAGCTATGATGTTAACTCATGGCATACCTAAGATTGATAAATTATTTGGAGAAGATCCAGTTATGTTTGCTTCTGTGTTTGGATTCACTCCAGTAACCTCTCTTGCTTTGGCAATTTTTGTGGAAGTTGGATGTTCAGTACTATTGATATTTGGTTTGAGTACAAGGTTTGCTACATTGATGTTGGCGGCCACTATGGGTGTAGCTGCTTTTCAAGTTATGGCGGGACAGCCATTTGGTGCCAGAGAGTTGCCAATACTTTATCTTTTGGGTTTTGTAACTATTTTTATATTAGGAGCGGGAAAGTGGTCCGTTGATTATTATTTGGGTAAGAGGCCTGTGATTACTAAGGTTTTGCCTGATTTAGACTTAGCATAATGAGGGGTAGATTCCTGCTAGATGCCGGCTGAGATTGAAAATAAGTTTAAGGAATACGTATTTGTTTGTATTTTTCTAATTATTTTATGAAGTATTCCTTTTTATACTTTATTGATGTCATGGGGATTGCTGCGTTTAGTATTTCTGGTGTTTTTGCAGCAATGGAGAAAAGGCTGGACATTTTTGGTGTTTTTATTATGGCCTTTGTAACCTCTATAGGAGGAGGAACAATTCGTGATTTGCTTTTGGGTAATACACCGGTTTCCTGGCTACGCAATATTGATTTATTGTTTGTTGTATTCATAGGTGCTATAGTTGCTATTGTTTTTAGAAATGTATTGCGAAATTTTAGGAAAACTCTTTTATTATTTGATTCATTAGGCCTGGGGCTTTTTACTATTGTTGGTATTCAAAAAGGGCTTGCGTTCGATTTGCATCCTTTAATGTGTTTAGGCTTGGGTACAATAACCGCTTGTTTTGGTGGAGTGCTGAGAGATATTTCATTAAATAACATTCCATTAATTTTTCAAAAGGAAATTTATGCGTCTGCTTCTTTATTGGGTGGAGGAATATACCTTTTGTTACGAGAAACAAATATCTATTCCGAAGTGTCGGATATTCTGTGTATTGTGATTATCTGCCTGATTAGATTGTTGGCTGTTCGTTTAGACTGGCGCTTACCGGGATTATACTCCAAAAATAAATTTTGAATTATTCCTCTTCTTCTGCTTCGATGTCAATAGCCGGTGGATGCATTAAATCGTCAATGTCATCTGTGGATTTAATTTCTCTAACCGGTGGAAAAGAACGAACAAGATCATCCGGATCTGTAGGAACCTTAGGTTCCAAATCTGGCAGTTCACGTGTCTTGTCATCTACTGTAACTTTTGGTACTATTTCTGTAGATGATGATGGTTTTTTTTCCAGTTCCATTAATTGATAATTTAGCCTTTACTAAGTTAAACAAAAAAGCCCTAATTAATGTGGTTTTTGGACAAATCTGATGAATGTCATTTTCTAATCATGATAGAAAGCAGCATTATCATTCAGTTTATTTGATTTATTTCTAATTCTTATACACTAAGTTGAACTGTTGTGAATTTTAGCTCATTTTTAAACAAGCCGTATTCCACTTTTTTCTAGTGTGATTATTTTTGCTTTGTATAGATTTCCAATTGCCATTTTAAATGTCTTTTTACTCATACCAAAGAAATCATAAATAGATTCAGGGTCAGATTTATCATAATAGGGCAAGTAGCCGTTATTTTCTTTTAATAGGGTTAGGATTTTTTCACTTTCTTCTTCAATACGTCCATAGCCGCGCTCTCCTAATACTACGTCAATTTTAAACTCTCCATTTTCTTTAGCTATAATCTTTTTTATAAAACCACTAATGCAATCTCCTACTCTTATTTGTCGGAAGGTTTCGTTAAAGTGTAATACACCGGTGTGTTGATTGTTAATAATCATTAGATAACCGATATCAGTGCGCCTTAGCACCGTAAGGTTAACTTGTTCATTTTCTGAAACAGTGATTTGAGTATTTTGGAGTGTATTTTCAAATTTTTCTGTTGCTGCAACACGACCTGTCTTTTCGTCTAAATAAATTTTTACTAAATACTCGCCTTGGGGTCTCATTAAACTTCGTTGTTGTGAGCGTGGAACAAAAATGTCTTTCATTAAACCCCAATGTAAAAAAGCCCCTTGTGGGGTTGTGCTTACCGCCTTTAGTCTTACTATATCACCTACCATGCCAAGTGGAGTTTGGGTGGTAGCAATTAGTCTGTCTTCACTGTCGTGATACAAAAAGACGTCCAATTCATCCCCTGTTTTTGCTCCTTGAGGAACGAACCTACCAGGGAGTAATATACCCTCAGCGTGATTATCGAGATATACTCCAAAATCAACCACCCTTAAGATTTTCATTTTATATCTCTTTCCTGCCTCAAACATGCGTTAAAGATAAGATTAGCTATTTAATCCAGTATTGGTAATGTATCTTTACCTTAAAAATATTGTGGATTTTTCAGCATTTGAATTCGATGATCGGTTGATTGAGGGTATTGAGTTTTCTGGATATAAGCAGGCTACTCCTGTACAAGAATTAGTAGTCCCATTAGTTTTAGCAGGCCGGGATGTAATCGCTTCTGCACAAACCGGTACAGGAAAAACGGCTGCATTCTTGCTTCCTTTAATTAACCATCTTTTAAAACATCCTGCAAAGCAGAATAGCATCTCAGCCTTAGTGATAGTGCCTACGCGCGAGTTGGCCATTCAAATAGAACAATATATGGAAGGGCTTTCTTATTTTACAAACATCAGTTCAATTGCAGTTTATGGAGGAGGTGATGGGAATGCTTTTGTTCAGGAAAAGAAGGCACTTAGCATGGGTGCTGACTTAGTGGTTTGCACACCTGGGAAAATGATGGCACATCTACGCATGGGGTATGTAAAGCTGGATGGTTTGAGATATTTGGTTTTGGATGAGGCTGATAGAATGTTGGATATGGGCTTTTTTGACGATATAATGTTTATCATAAAACATTTACCTTCTCAGCGACAAAATTTATTATTTTCTGCTACTATGCCTGCTAAGATTAGAGAGCTTGCAAAAAGAATTTTATATCAGCCGGTAGAGGTGAATATTGCGATTAGTAAGCCTAATGAAAAGATAACTCAGCAGGCGTATTTCGTTTATGATGAGCAAAAGATTCCATTAATCCTTCATTTATTAAAAGAAAAAAAGTTTAAATCAGTGCTTATCTTTTGTAGCAGTAAATTAAGTGTTAAGCAACTTACCCGAGAGATGAAACGCTGTGGAATCAATGCAGATGAAATTCATAGTGACCTTGATCAGGAAAGACGTGAAGAAGTGCTAATGCATTACAAAAGTGGTCGCTTACCTGTATTGGTGGCTACCGATATTTTAAGCAGAGGTATTGATATTGATAATATTGATTTAGTGATAAATTTCGATGTGCCTCACGATGGGGAAGATTACGTGCATCGTATTGGAAGAACGGCAAGGGCAGCTGCTGAAGGTTCCGCCTATACCTTAGTTGGTAATAAAGATCAGCGAAAATTCTTCTCTATTGAAAAGTTGATTGGTAATGAGGTTCCGCGTGGTTTATTACCAATAGAATTAGGAAAGGGGCCTGAGGTGAAAGTTTTAACTGATCAAAGCACAAAAAAAAGGCGCTCATTTAAAATTAAAGGTAAAAATCCACGCGGAAGAAATAAATAATTTTAAAAAAGGACGACTATCTCCACCAATGTGTCCATATTAAAAACACCTATAGAATATCTAAAAGGAGTTGGCTCTTTTAGAGGTGATTTATTACGTAAAGAATTGAACATTCATACTTTTGGTGATCTTGCATATTATTTTCCCTATAGGCACATTGATCGAACAAAGGTTGATAGCATTCAAATGCTTACTAGCGCTAATGAATATGCGCAGATTGTAGGTGTACTTATTTCATTAGAGATAATTGGGGAGCGGCGAAGCAGGCGTCTGGTAGGTCAGGTGCGTGATAAAACCGGAATTATTGAAGTGGTTTGGTTTCAAGGGATTAATTGGGTGCAAAAAATTCTTTCTGTTGGCAACATGTATCGAATTTTTGGTCGGTTGAGCTTTTTTATGGGGAAGGCACAAATGGCACATCCTGAAATTGAGAACTGGCAAACAGCAACAGAGAATGTGCGTACTTCACTTGAACCGGTTTATTCAACAACTGAAAAATTAAAAGCTCGAGGTTTAACCGGGCGCAGTATTGGAAAGTTAACATCTGAATTATATACTAAGCTTTCTGCTGTTGATTTCCCCGAAAATCTCTCTGCAGGTATGAAGCAGAAGTTTAATCTAATTAATCGTTACCAGGCATTAAAGCAAATCCACTTTCCGGTGTCTCAAAATGAATATCATCATGCGGTAAGACGCCTAAAGTTTGAAGAATTATTTTTTGCACAATTGCGAATCAATCTGGTAAAAGTAAATCGGCATAAAACCAGCCAAGGATGGAAGTTTGATAAAGTAGGTGATTTATTTAATTCGTTCTATAAAAACCACCTCCCTTTTAAATTGACGAATGCGCAAAAGCGGGCCATAAAGGAGGTTAGAATTGATACCGGCTCTGGAAAACACATGAACAGGTTATTACAGGGTGATGTAGGGAGTGGGAAAACAATAGTTGCCTTAATGGTAATGTTATTGGCTGCTGATAATGGCTTTCAAAGCGTAATGATGGCTCCAACTGAAATATTAGCGCGCCAACATTATCAAAGTTTGTTGGAGTTGTTGCATGAACTACCTGTAAATATTCGATTGCTTACAGGGTCAACCTCTTTAAAAGAAAAACGTAATATAATTGCTGCATGTGGAGAAGGAGATGTTACTATTTTAGTAGGTACACATGCGGTGATTGAGGATAAAGTTATGTTTAAGAATTTGGGCTTTGCTATTGTAGATGAGCAGCATAAGTTTGGGGTAGCACAGCGAGCTCAATTGTGGCAGAAAAATAGCTTGCCACCTCATATATTAGTTATGACTGCAACACCCATACCACGCACCTTAGCTTTAACTGCCTATGGTGATTTGGATTATAGTGTTATTGATGAATTGCCTCCCGGTAGAAAACCTGTTAATACCATTATTAAGAGAGAGAGTAAACGACCTGAGGTGATGGATTTTATTCGAGAGCAGATTGGACGTGGACGGCAAGTATATATTATTTATCCTCTGATTGAAGAGAGTAGTAAATTGGATTATGAAAATTTGATGAAGGGATATGAAGAAGTAAAGTCTTTTTTCCCGGAACCGCAATATTGGATTAGTATGGTTCATGGAAAACAAACTGCAGATTTAAAGGAGGCTAATATGAAACGTTTTGTTGAACATGATACACAAATCATGGTAAGCACAACGGTTATTGAAGTGGGTGTAAATGTGCCTAATGCAACAGTAATGGTTATTGAAAGTGCTGAAAGATTTGGATTGTCACAACTGCATCAGTTGCGTGGACGGGTAGGTAGAGGTGCTGACCAAAGCTATTGTGTGTTAATGCCTGGTCCAAAAGTATCCAGAGAGGCAATGGAACGTTTGCAAATAATGGTGGAAACGAATGATGGATTTAAAATCGCCGAAAAAGATCTTGAATTGCGGGGTCCTGGTGATATTGAAGGAACTCGACAAAGTGGTTTATTGAATTTTAAATTAGCTAATCTTGTTGATGATAAATTGATGTTGGAAGTGATTCGAAAGGAGGTTAATGATTTGTTAGATAGCGATGCTGAGTTGGAAAGAGAAGAACATATTCCAATTAAAAAATACTTAATTGCTCAACAAGGAAAAACAATTTGGAGTAAAATTTCCTAAGCCACGTTAAAGGTGTGATAAACTTATATTTAATGGCCTTGCAGTGTAATTAAATCCATTTTAATCAGTAATTTGTAGTGTAGCAGTTGATTTACTATGTTAAAAACACTACTTCTTTTCATATTTACATGTTGGTGGGTAAGCATTTTTGGACAAATTGAATTTGTTGAAAATAAAGGGCAATGGCATCATGATGTGTTGTATAGAGGCGATTTTAAAACGGGCGGATTCTTTTTAGAAAATAATGGTTTTACCGTTTTAATGAATGATACCGCTGATATGAAATTACTGTCTAAAGTTTTTCACCCCCACGGAGATGAATATATGCAACTTCCTGATTACTTGCCTTTAAGAAGTTTCGCTTATAAAGTGAGGTTTGAGGGTGCCACTCTTTTTCCTCAGCATCTTGGTGAAAAAAAATTAGATACTTATAATAATTATTTTATTGGTAGTGACTCAACAAAGTGGAGTTCCGGTTGCAGCATCTTTTATAGTGTTTTAATTAAAAATATCTATTCAAATATTGATGTGCGTTATTATTCAGAGAATAATGTACTTAAATATGATTTCATTATTCATCCCGGAGGAAACCCCAATGACATTCGAATGCGATACGAGGGGCCCGAATTGTCTTTGAATAGTGGAGAATTATTTATTAAAACACCCGTTGGAATTATTAAAGAATTATATCCCTATTCATATCAGCAAACAAATAATGGAAAAAATGAGGTAAAGTGTCAATATTTAATTAATAACAATGTAGTATCATTTAATATTAAGAAATATGATAGTGAGAAAGTATTGATAATAGACCCGTCTATCATATTTTGTTCATTTACCGGTAGCACTGCAGATAATTGGGGTTATACAGCGACCCCGGGGCCTGATGGTTCGTTGTACGGTGGTGGGATTGTGTTTGCACAAGGGTTCCCTGTGTCGCCAGGGGCTTTCCAAGTAAATTATGGAGGTGGCGAGAACGAAGGGGCAATTGGTGGCTATGATATTGGGCTGTTTCGTTTTTCTTCCAATGGGTCAAGCCGGATGTATGCAACATACTTAGGGGGATTAGGTAATGAGCAGCCACATAGCCTTATTGCGGATAATGAGGGTAATTTGATTGTAGCAGGAAGAACATCATCCATTAACTTTCCCGTAACAACACCGTTAAGAGGAAGTGGTGGCGGGGTTGATATTTTTGTTACAAAATTTAACGCAGCAGGTTCTGCTATTTTAGGGTCAATTAAAATAGGGGGTAGTAGAGATGATGGCGTAAATATCAGAGCGAAATATATTGGAAATCCCGGCACTGAAAGTTTACGTAGGAATTATGGAGATGATGCGCGAAGTGAAGTGATATTAGATGCTTCAAATAATGTTATCCTTGCCTCTTGTACTCAATCAACTGATTTTTTTGTAACTCCCGGTGCTTTGCAAAATTCTTTTGGTGGTGGATTTCAAGATGGCGTAATTATAAAATTCTCTCCAAACTTGGATAATGTAATATTCAGTACTTTTTTCGGTGGAGAATTGGAGGATGCTTGTTTTGTTACTGCTATTAATCCATTAGATGGAAATATCTATGTTGGTGGAGCCACTTCAAGTACCCAACTTCAAGGTGATAAAACCGGAGTATGGCAACCTGTCTTTAATTTAGGACTAACCGATGGATTTATTACTATAATTAATCCTTTAGGGACTCAGGCATTAAAGACCACTTTTATTGGATCTACCGGAGTGGATATTGTATATGGATTGAAGTTTGACAGATTGGGTTTCCCTTATACCATGGGTACTACCACCGGAGTGTGGCCAATTATTCGTGCACCTTTTAGTAATGTAAACGCTCGCCAGTTTATTGTAAAGTTAAAAGCAGATCTTTCTGATGCTGTTTATTCAACAGTTTTTGGCACTAATTCTTCAATGCCTAATATCTCTCCTGTAGCTTTTATGGTAGATAGATGTGAGAATGTTTATGTTTCCGGATGGGGTGGCGGTATTAATAATACCAATGGATATACTAATGGTAGTACCGCCGGGATGCCGGAAGTTTCTCCGTTAGCAGGTATTCCGGCCGCAGATGGCCAGGATTTTTATTTTTTTGTTTTAGAAAGAGATGCTGCAGGACAGTTTTTTGGCTCTCATTTTGGTCAGTTTAGAGGTATGGGTGATCATGTGGACGGAGGTACCAGTCGGTTTGATGAAAACGGAGTGATTTATCAGGCCATTTGTGCTAACTGTGGAGGTGGCGCAACTTTTCCTACTACGCCGGGTGTTTGGGCTTCAAGAAATGGAAGTACGAATTGTAATCTGGCCGTTGTAAAAATCGAGATGAATTTTGCAGGAGTAAGTTCGGCTATTCGCACCTCAATTAACGGTGTAATTGGTAGTACCAAGGGATGCGTTCCAACTATTGTTTCGTTTTCTGATACGCTTTTGCAGGCAGTAAGATACTATTGGGATTTTGGTGATGGAAGAAAAGACACCACTACCAGTGCGTCTATATCTCATACGTTTAATCAGGTAGGTGTTTACCCTGTTATGTTAATTGCAGAAGATAGTTCAACATGTAATATACGAGACACTGCATACGTAAATATTAAAATTGGGAATCGTGAAATTACACCTGATTTTACATTTAGTAAGGTTCCTCCATGTCAAAATTTAACTATGCAGTTTACCAATACAAGCAGCACAAACTTTGGTGGATTTACACCACAAACATTTGTTTGGAATTATGGTGATGGATCAGCACCTGATACTGCAAGTATTAACCAGATTATGCATCATACCTTTCCATCTACAGGAACCTATTATGTAGTATTGCAAAGTTTTGACACTTCTTTTTGTAATACGCCTATTTCAGATACTCAACGGGTTAGTATTTTCCCCAACGTGAAAGCTGCTTTTTCTACCTCGCCCTCAGGATGTATTCCTTTTAATGCAAGTTTTACCAATGAATCAATTGGAGGAACCGGATGGTTATGGGATTTTGGTGATGGAAGTACTTCTGATGAATTTGAGCCGGTGCATTTATACACAGGATCGGGTACTTATAATGTGAGGTTAATTGCTTATGACCCATCCACATGTAACCTAGCCGATACCTCCGCTTATTTTTCTATAACTATATTTGATAATCCCACCGCAATTATTTCTTCGTGGGGGCCCAATCCGCCACAGGTTAATGAGCCGGTCCGGTTAACCAATGGTTCTATAGGTGCAGTTCGTTATCAATGGGATTTTGGTGATGGAAGTACCTCAACAGTTAAGAACCCTTCTCATCAATATTCTGCCTCAGGAGAATTTAATGTACAATTAGTGGCATATAATGCGGCAGGATGTTCTGACACAACTTATCAAACAGTAAATGTATTGGTGAATCCCAAACTTGATTTACCTAATGCTTTTACACCGGGGCAGTTTGGTGAGAATGGTATTATTAAAGTTCGTGGTTTTGGTGTTGATAAAATGGATTGGAAAATATATAATCGCCTTGGTCAATTAGTTTTTCATAGTACATCTATTGATATTGGATGGGATGGCCGGTATAAAGGAAAAATTCAGCCAATGGATGTATATTCTTATACACTGGATGTTCTTTTTTTTGACGGTCAAAAATTAAAACGGACTGGGGATATTACATTATTACGATGAGCCTAAGTAGAGCAATATTATTTATCATTTTTGTAATGCCGTTGTTTTCCTTCGGTCAGGATCTTCATTTCTCACAATTTTTTAATTCGCCACTTGTAACCAATCCTGCAAATACCGGATTTATTCCTGATGCAGATTTTAGAGTTGGAGGATCGTTTCGAAATCAATTCAGCTCTATCATGCGCCAGCCATACAAAACCATGAGCTTTTTTGCAGATGCCCAGGTTTTTAGGGATAGATTAGAAAATGGATGGCTTGGTATAGGAGGAGTTATTTTTTCGGATGTGGCAGGTGAGGGCAGTTTACGTTCTACTAAGATATATGGATCGGTTGCTTATCATCAAATGCTTGGGAATAGCAGTTTGTTAAGTGCCGGGTTTAATTTAGGCTGGGCAAATAAACGAATTAATCCTTCGCAGTTTAAATTTCCCGATCAATATGATGGAGAATTTTTTGATAGTGATTTACCCACATCTGTTATTTTTAGCAATACATCTGTTAGTTATTTCGACATGCAAGCAGGTATAAATTATGCTTATTTTCCTCATGAGGATGTATATATAAACGGTGGATATTCTATCCATCATGTCAATCGTCCCAAAGAAACATTTTTTGCTAACCCTGTTGATGGTGGGCTTATTCCAATTAAACACATAGGCTTTTTGAATGCATCATTAAAGATGTCAAATAGGCTTATTATTAACCCCAATATGTATTATTCAAATCAGTCCGGCGCCAATGAATGGGTTGGTGGCTTAAATGGAGCTATTAATTTAAAAGGGAATGGGGATGCTCAACTTATTGGTGGTGTATATTATCGATTTAGGGAGTCTTTTATTCCTGTTGTGGGCTTTGTGTTAAAGAATATTCACTTTGTTTTTAGTTATGACGCTACTGTGTCTAACTTAAAAGAATATAATCAAATGCGGGGTGCCCATGAAATTAGTATTATTGCAAAGGGATTTTATCGTGAGCCGGGATTGCGTCAGGTACTGTGCCCTACATTTTAATTAATGCATATTATCGTTATTTATGTGCCCTCATTCTATAGGTAAAGCAACATCTGCATTTACAAAATTTCGAGAGATAGTAGGTAAAGAATCCTGTCTTATTGATAAGGAAAGTCTTGAATTGTATAGCCGTGATCAAACGGAGCATTTGTCTTTTTTCCCTGAGATTGTTTTGCTGCCTTCTTCTGTAGAAGAAGTGAGTGCTATAATGCGTTATTGTTATAAAGAGGAGATTATGGTTACACCTCGGGGGGCAGGTACCGGTTTGGCAGGAGGTGCATTGCCGGTGGAGGGAGGTGTGGTTATTTCATTTGAAAAGATGAATCGTATTTTACAAATTGATGAAGCCAATTTGCAAGTCATGGTTGAGCCCGGAGTGATTACAGAGGTGCTGCAAAACAGTGTTAGGGAGAAGGGCTTATTTTATCCACCGGATCCAAGTAGTAGAGGAAGTTGCTTTATAGGTGGTAATATTGCATCAAACAGTGGAGGTCCTAAGGCAGTTAAGTATGGGGTGGTTAAAGATTATGTGCTTAATCTTGAGGTGGTGCTTTCTAATGGTGATGTGATTTGGACAGGAGCAAATGTTTTAAAGAATTCTACGGGATATAATTTAACTCAACTAATTGTAGGTAGCGAAGGAACACTTGGTTTGGTTACAAAAATTGTTTTAAAGTTGCTGCCATATCCCCAACATGATTTATTGATGTTGGTTCCTTTTAATAGTTTAGAAAATGCAGGAAAGGCAGTAAGTGCGATTTTTAGGGCGGGGTTCATTCCGAGCGCTATGGAATTGGTTGAAATTGATGCATTAAAAATAGTGAGTGAATTTTTAGGAGGATCGTCAGTTCCGATAACAGAAGGAACACAGGCACATTTGTTAATTGAGGTGGATGGAAACGATACTGAAGTTTTAACACGAGATATGGAAGGTATTGCTGGGGTGTTGGAAAATTTTGAATGTGGAGATATTTATTTTGCAGATGATGCTTCTCAAAAAGAGAAATTATGGAAGTTACGGAGACGGGTAGCCGAAGCTGTAAAAATTGCCGGGTTTACCTTAGAAGAAGATACGGTTGTTCCACGAGCTCAACTTCCTGCATTAATTGTTGGAGTTAAGGCTTTGGGTGTTAAGCATGGATTTGAAGTTGTTTGTTACGGCCATGCTGGAGATGGGAATTTGCATATTCGAATTAAATTTCCGGGAAATGAAAACAGCTTGGGGAATAACCACGTTAAAAAGGTACTCAGTGAACTATTTTCTTTGGTTGGTTCTTTAGGAGGAACCATTAGTGGTGAGCATGGCATTGGGTTAATTCAAAAACCATTTTTACCTTTGGTGATGAACCATGAGGCCATTCGTCTTCAGTATGCTATTAAACAGGTATTTGATCCTAAGGGTATTTTAAATCCCGGAAAAATTTTTGATCTTGATTCAAATGGTTAATATGAAAATAAAGTCACTTTTAATTATTGCTACTTTATCTGTACTATCTTCAACAGTTTTAGCACAATTCGTTTCAGGAGAAGAAAAGGGAGGGTTTAAAAAGGAAAACCTTTTTACCGGAGGTAGTATCACACTTTCATTTTCAAACAATGGTTCAGTCTTAGGAGCGAGTCCTGTATTGGGGTATAGTATTACGAATTGGTTAGATGCAGGGTTGGTTTTCAATTATATTTATAATAGTGTAAGGCATGTTACCTATTATGACCAGTCTTCCGGGAGTTACTATTACAGTGATGACAAACTTAGACAATCTACTTTTGGGCCGGGGGCTTTTATAAAAGTTTATCCGGTAAAGTTTTTATTTCTTCAAGGGCAGTATGAGCATAATTTTATAAGGCAAAAGCTGATTTATGACAATGGTAGTCCATCGCAAAAATATAAAACTGATGCAGGAAGCGTATTGGTAGGTGGCGGTTATTGTAGCGGTAGAGAGGGTGGTCGAAATTTATTTTACTATGTTTCTATCTTGTTCGATGTTAAGAAAGACCCCAATTCTCCTTATGTTGAAGAAACAAAAAATGGAAATATAAATGTATTGCCAATTATCAGGGCAGGAATCCAAGTTCCGTTGTTTCAGGGAAAACGTAGTTACAGGTAGGGGATAATTTCTTCAGGCTCATGGAGCATTGTGATTACCATTTCAGGACCGTCATAAAGGAAGCCTTGTTCCTGCATGTTTTTAATATGGTTAAATAAATGGTTATAAAATCCATCGGAATTAAGAATAAATATTTTCTTTTGGTGAATTTTCAGTTGGTTCCAAGTTAAGATTTCAAAAACCTCATCAAGCGTTCCATATCCACCGGGTAAAATTATAGCTGCCTCACACTTTTCATATAGTAATCTTTTACGGGTGTGCATACTGTCCACAATCATTAATTCTGACAGCCCATTGTGTTGGTGTTCAAAATCTTTAAGGAGTTCCGGCATAATTCCAATAACATTGCCTTTGCTTTCAATTGCTGCATTTGCAACTGCACCCATTAAGCCTTTGTTACCGCCTCCATATACAATATTTACTCCTTTATTTGCAAGAATGTGACCTAATCGTATGGTGTGTGTGTTAAATAGAGGATTGTTGCCTGATTTGCTTCCACAAAAAACGGCGATAACATTTATTGACATGCTGGGTGTAATTCTGATGCAAAGACACAAACAAATTTCCTATTTTCAATTTTATTTTTTAAAAACACTATATGTCGCCACATTTTCTGCTGTTATTCGTTGTAGGTTATTTTATTTTATTATTGATAGTGGCCTGGTACACGAGCAGAAATTCCAATAATGATTCCTTTTTTATTGGGAATAGAAATTCGAACTGGAAACTGGTAGCATTTGGTATGATTGGCACTTCTTTGAGTGGTGTAACTTTTGTTAGTGTACCAGGTAGTGTAGGCAATGTGGCGTCTGCCGGAGGTTTACCCAACGGTATGGGTTATTTTCAGGTAGTTATTGGTTATCTGCTTGGATATATTGCTGTGGCTTATGTTTTACTTCCACTATATTATAAACTTAATCTCACTTCCATTTATTCTTACTTACAGCAGCGTTTTGGTAACTGGGCCTATAAAACGGGAGCTTCCTTTTTTATTTTATCTCGTACGGTAGGTGCTACTGCAAGGTTGTATTTGGTGATTAACATCTTGCATATTTTCATTTTAAGTAAAATGAATATTCCTTTTTGGGTGTCTGTTTTGGTGGTATTATTGATGATCTTGCTCTATACTTTTGAAGGTGGTGTTAAAACGATTGTATATACCGATACTTTACAAACGTCATTGATGGTAATTGGGTTAATTATTTGTGTCTGGTATGTACTTCATCACCTTGATTTATCTGTTGGGGATGCTGTTCAGTCCATGCAAAGTAAGGGGTTGAGCCGCATCTTTAATACAGATCCAAATGCAAAGGGTTTTTTTCTAAAACAAATTATTGGTGGAGCGTTTATAACTATTTCTATGACTGGGCTTGATCAGGAGATGATGCAAAAAAATATTAGTGTTCGTACATTAAAAGATTCGCAAAAAAATATGATTGTTTTTAGTGTAATATTATTATTTGTGAATTTATTATTTCTTTTGCTTGGTGGATTACTATATTTATTTGCATTTAAAAATGGGGCTTCTTTTTCATCTGTTGACGATGTGTTTGGATTATTTTTTGGAGCGATTAATGTAACGGGAGATAATCTGTTTCCTTCAATGGCATTGGGGCTGATAGAGCCCGTTCCTGCGGTTATTTCAGTTGTATTTATGATTGCATTAATATCGGCTTTATTTCCGAGTGCTGATGGGGCATTAACTGCGTTGACATCTTCTTTTTGTATTGATATTTTAGGAATCAAGCATCGTGATGATTTGTCTGAAAAACAAAAGAAGAAGTTGAGGCTTAGCGTCCATCTTATAATGACCATTGTTTTCTTTTTATTTATTCTGGGTTTCCATGAAATTAATAGCCGTTCCATTATTGATAAGATTCTTGATTTAGCCGGTTATACCTATGGCCCACTGTTAGGCTTATTTGCTTTTGGGATACTCACCAAGCGGACGCTTCCAAATACCTGGATAATTGCAGTTATTGCTGTTCTTAGCCCGATAGTATGTTATTTCTTGCAGATAAATGCGCCCAAGTTTCTTAATGGATATGTTATAGGGATTGAAATTTTAGTTATTAATGGATTGTTAACCTTTTTAGGTATATTATTTATTTCGGGGAAAACAAAAGTCAATGCAATTAATAAATGAAACTATTGAGCAGTATTGCAAAGAATTTACTTCACCTTTAGATGAGGTACGTACTGCTAATGAATTATTCACCACTACATTTCACGCTCATCCGCAAATGCATAGTGGTTATGTGCAAGGAAAAGTATTGGAAATGTTCAGCTTTATGTTAAGGCCATCGCGAGTTTTAGAAATAGGCACTTTTACCGGATTTAGTGCACTAAGTCTGGTAAAGGGGATGGCACCTAATGGAATATTGCATACAATTGAAATACGAGAAGATGATGCAGAAACTGCGAAACAATACTTTAAGGATGCACAAGAATCCAGGATTGTTCAGCATGTTGGTAATGCATTGGATATAATTCCAACCTTGAATGAGGTGTGGGATTTGATATTTATTGATGCCGACAAAGTGGGCTATATTGATTATTACGAATTAACTTTGCCTAATGTTAAAACCGGCGGAATAATTTTGGCAGACAATGTATTGTTTCATGGTGAAGTTTTTCAAACTCCATTGAAGGGGAAAAATGCCATTGCTATTGATAGATTTAACCGGTATATTAGAGAGGATAATAGAGTAGAACAAGTGATGCTTTCCATTAGGGATGGATTAATGGTGATTAGGAAATTGTAACTTATATGAAGGCTTTTGGTTTGTTATTATTTACTATTGTATTTTCACTGGGTGGTTATGCACAGAAGCGTATGACTGCTGAGGAATATATAGCTAGGTATAAACACATTTCAATGGAGGAGATGAAGCGTACCGGTATCCCTGCATCTATAAAACTTGCTCAAGGTTTGCTTGAGGCTGAAATGGGAAATAGCCCGCTGGTGCTTCGTTCAAATAATCATTTTGGTATAAAATGTAAATTAGATTGGCAAGGAGAATCAGTTTCACATGACGATGATGAACGGGGAGAATGTTTTCGAAAATATGATAATCCTGAAGATTCTTACCGTGATCATAGCGAATTCTTAATGAGTAGAGATCGGTATGCATCATTATTTACACTTAAGGCAGGCGATTATAAAGGGTGGGCATACGGGTTGAAAAAGGCTGGGTATGCAACAAATCCCCGATATCCTCAAATGCTTATTTACAATATTGAAAAGTATAACCTTCATAAATTTGATGAAATTGTTTTAAGTGAGAAAGAGGAGACCAATGAAAGGAGTAAATTGGTAGAAGATAAGCAGCGAGAAATTAATTCTTTTCAATATTCAGATACCGTTCCGGTTAAACGCGAAAGTCAAATAGGATTTGCTGATTATAAAGCGAAAACACGTAGGAATGGGTTACAGGCTGTTTTTGCTTCGAGGGGAACGTCGTTGCTTGCTATTGCCACTTTCCACAATATCCCTCTTACGCGGCTTTTAGAATATAATGATAAAACACGTGATGGTTTATTGGAAGAAGATGAATGGATTTATTTAGAACGGAAAAACAAAGAATCATCTCAATCCAACTATATTTCTATGGAAGGGGAAACACTATATACAGTTTCTCAGCTTTTTGGTGTTCAATTATCCCGTTTGGTTGATTATAACAATTTAACCCCAGGTGACCGGCTTAAGTCCGGCACACGGATTTACTTAAGACCTGTTCCAATAAATTCATTGCCTTCAGATTCGGAATTGAAGAAGACAACAATTATCCATGAAGTGACAGCAAAAGAAGGGCTCTATTCAATTGCTAAAAAGTATAACGTATCAGTACAAGATATTAAGATGTGGAATAATCTTGATTCAGATACTTTAAGGATAGGTCAACAACTTATTATTTCAAAAAATTAATATGTCTAACATAAAAGTACATGATAAACTTTTCCAGCCTTATATTTCAGCTGCAGAAATTGATAAAGAAGTAAGCCGTGTTGCAAATGAAATAAATATAGCTTATAAGGGTTTGTGTCCATTATTTATTGGAATTCTGAATGGTTCTTTTATGTTCGCGGCTGATTTATTTAAGAAAATTAATATTGAAGCAGAAATTAGTTTTATCAAATTGGCATCTTACAAAGGCACCAGAAGTACCGGACACGTAATTACTTCTATTGGGCTGGATGAGGGTCTTAAAGGAAGGCATGTGGTAATATTAGAAGATATAGTTGATACAGGTAAGACTTTAGATGCATTCTTGCCTCAACTTTTTGATCAGCAACCCGCATCTCTTAAAATTGCTGCATTGTTGCATAAACCTGAAGCTTTGCAATATCCTATTCATATTGATTTTCTGGGTTTCAGTGTACCCAATAAATTCCTGCTTGGGTATGGCCTTGATTACGATGGCTTAGGAAGAAATTTAAAAGAAATTTATTCTTTGGTTGATTAATTGCTTATACTTTTCAAAGTATTAACGCAGCCGCTTCTTTATTTCGCATATTTTTTCTATTTTACCGTTAAGATTGTTAATTGAGAACCACTTTATTATACATTCTTCTAAGTTTTATTGCTATTGGGGCGAGAGGGCAGTTCTATCTTAAAGGAGAAGTAAAGGATGAAAAATTTAATTCTCTTTCTAACGTAAAAATTTTTGTTCATTCAATTCGTGCTTATTATCATTCAGGTACTGATGGTAGTTTTGGGATTATTTTAAAAGCGCCTGAAGATACTCTCACCCTTTCATTAGATGGTTATGAGGAGAAGACAGTGCCGGTTCATTACCAAACCTGGCAAAGGATTACATTAAAATCATTAATAACTACAGCCAGTAAAAACAAGCAAAAATTAATTTCGGTTACTACCGACCGGCAGAGTGAAAACAGGTTTCATTTTAATATTCCCGGGGAGACTTATTTTCAATTAGTTGAGAATGATGTAATTAATGCCTCTCGTTTTCCCAATACGGGATTTTCATTAAATGTAAATAAGGCTTCTTATAGTAATGTGAGGCGTTTTTTAAAGATGGGTAGTCCGGTTCCTCCTGATGCAGTAAGGGCAGAAGAATTGGTAAACTATTTCAATTTAAGTTATCAGCAACCGGAGAAGGGTAATGTCTTTAGGTTGGAATCTGTATTAACAACTTGCCCCTGGCAGAAGGATAATCAATTGTTATTTTTAAATACTAGTGCAAGGAAGATTGAGCTCAATAATATTCCTAGTAGCAATTTTGTGTTCTTAATTGATGTATCCGGGAGTATGGATGAGCCTAAACGATTGCCATTATTGAAGGCGGCATTTCAAATGTTTGTAAAGAATTTGAGAGATGAAGATCGGGTTTCGATAGTTGTGTATGGTGGTAATGTAGGAATTTGGCTTAGACCTACAAGTGGTGCTATGAAGGATACTATTTTAAAATCAATAGAAGAGTTAGAGGCTGCAGGTGATACGCCAGGAGAAGCGGCATTGCGGACAGCCTATCGGGTGGCAAGAGAAAACTTTATTCCTGATGGGAATAATAGAATCATTTTAGCCACAGATGGAGATTTCAATGTGGGTGAAACCTCAGAAAAAGCACTTGAAGAGTTGGTGTCACGAGAAAGGCAATCGGGTGTATATTTAACATGCTTAGGAGTAGGTATGGGAAATTATAAAGATTCAAAGTTGCAAACTCTTGCGAAAAAGGGCAATGGGAATTATGCTTATTTAGATGATATTGCTGAGGCTGAAAAAATTTTAGTAAAGGAGTTAACCCAAACGATGTATAGCATTGCAAGTGATGCTGTTTTGAATATTGAGTTCAATCCTGCATTGGTAAAGAGCTATAGGCTTATTGGCTTTGACAATAGAAAGGAGGCGTTACTAAATAGTGCTACAGATTTGGAAGGCGGTGAGGTTGGGAGTGGGAATAGTACGATTGCTATTTTTCAAATTACTCCCGCATCGGGAAGTATGTTAACCGGTGATTCTATAGTATCATCAGAAATAGGCAAGGCTTTCATTCGATATCTGGCTCCCGGTGATACTATAGTGCAGCGTGTTAATTATGATGTTTCTCCCCATTTGCAATACTTTAATGAGGCTAATCAGGAGATGAAATTTGCTGCTACAGTTTCTTATTTTGCTATGATATTAAAAATGACTCCTTATATAAAGCCTGATTGGGATTTATTGGAGGCCATGGTTGAATCGTCTGCAGATAAGACACAATATCTTCAAGCCGAGTTTTCTCAGTTGGTAGATGCAGCTCGAAAAATTTATGATACAAAAAGGAAAAAGTCTAAAAAGGGAAAGAATAAGTCTGCTCCGATATTATAATCAGGTGAACATTTCTCTTACTTTATCAAAAAAGGATTTTTCTCCCTTATCGGGTTTGGGTTGAAAATTAGGAGACTCTTGCATTTTCTCCAGCATTTCCTTTTCCTCTGCTGAAACATTCTGTGGTGTCCATACGTTTACCTGAATCAATTGATCTCCTTTTTCATAACTGTTGATTTGAGGAAAGCCTTTTCCTTTCAGCCTGAAAATTTTACCACTTTGAGTTCCCGGTGGTATTTTAATTTTTGCTCTTCCATCAATTGTTGGAACTTCTACCTGAATACCAAATACAGCTTCTGGAAATGGGATATGCAAATCATAGGCAACATTAAGTCCATCTCGGTGTAGGGTAGGGTGTGGTTCTTCTTCTATAAGTACGATTAAATCACCGGGTTGTCCTCCTCGCTCTCCTGCATTTCCTTTACGTGCGATGCTAAGCTGCATTCCATCTTGAACGCCTGCGGGAATATCAATAGAAACTGTTTCTTCACCATATACACGCCCTTCGCCTTTGCAGGCAGGGCACTTGCTAGTTATCGTGTGCCCTTCTCCGTTGCATGTTGGACAAGTAGATACAGTTTGCATTTGTCCTAAGAAAGTATTTTGTACTCTTTTAACTTGTCCGCTTCCTCTGCAAGTGCCGCATGTTTGGATACTGTTTTTATCTTTTGCTCCACTTCCATCACATGTGGTACACTTCACATACTTCTTTACTTTTATGGTCTTGGTTGCTCCATGGGCAATTTCTTCAAAATTCATTTTTAGTTTAACTCGCAAATTCTGGCCCTTTTGGCCTTGCCTATGGTTACCAGCACTTCGACTACCTCCTCCGCCAAAGAAGCTACCGAATGCTTCATTGCCAAAAATATCCTGAAAGTGGCTGAAGATATCTTCTGCATTCATATTGCTGAATCCGCCGCTATTTCTGCCATTGCCAAATGCGTTATGTCCAAAGCGATCATATTGTGAACGCTTATCTGCATCACTTAGGATCTCATAAGCTTCTGCCGCTTCTTTAAATTTCTCTTCTGCTGCTTTATCACCGGGATTTCTATCAGGGTGATATTTCATAGCTATCTTTCGATAAGCGCGTTTTATTTCCTCCTGAGAAGCTGTTTTACCAATCTCTAAAATTTCGTAATAATCTCTTTTCATGTCTGTTTATTATCTCAGGAGTGAGTTTTACTTTTTAGGAGTACTTTTTATTTTCCTACCACTACTTTTGCGTGACGAATTATTTTATCATTAAGATAATATCCCTTTTGTGTTTCATCAATAATTATGTGTGATTTTTCCTTTCCTGCATCAATTATTTGAATGGCATCATGTTTTTCCTCGTCAAATGGCTCGCCAATACTCTTCATTGCATTTAATCCTTTGCTATGTAATGTTTTTCTAATTTTTAAAAAAATAAGTTCTATACCCTCACTAAATTGAGTTTTACTTTCAGCATTATTTAATTGTTCCTCTGCCCTGTCAATATCGTCTAAAGTTTCTAATAAGGAAACAATTACATCTCTACCTGCTGTTTGAAGTAAATCAAGGCGCTCCTTTGCATTTCTTTTTTTAAAATTGTCAAACTCTGCAAGGAGTCTGAGGTACTTCTCCTTTTCTTCTTTTAATTCTTCTTCCAACTTTGCTTGTTCATTTTCCTCATTGTGTTCATTATTTAAGTGTGTGTTTCCCGGGATATCTGCGTCAGCGTTAATATCCATTTCCTCGAAATCGTTTGATTTTTTTTGATTTTGCTCCATTGTAATGCCTTTAAAAATGTGTGCAAAGGTAACGAAGGCAAAGATGTTGCCAATGGAAAACAGCAGTCAAATTGACATAGAAAACTGTGAAATAGGGAGATGGTTTATTTAATAACCTGAAACTTTCCTGAGTCAACCACAATACCATTTTGGTCACGGAGCTGGAAGATATATATGCCCCGATAAAAGTCATTTAATTCAACGCGTGTATTTTCTGATAGGCTTTTAAAGTCATATACTTTTTTTCCCATGAAATTATAAATCTGTAATGTGTAGTTGGTATTATTCAGGCTACGTTGAAAGTTAAAATTAATAAAAGAAGTAGCTGGGTTAGGGTAAAACCGCATTATCTTCATTTGTGTAGGCGGTGCTTGAAGTGTGGTGCTTTGTGCAGTGCCTGAAAATGAAAGACTAAGAATAAAAGTTAATATGAACAGACTTCTCTTCACTTTCATAAAATTAAACGATAAACTTTATTATTCAAGTATTTTTAAGCTAAAATTATTTTTTCTGTATTATTTCACACTTGGATAACTTTTGCGTATTTTGATAATCCTTTGATTATCAAAATAAAATATGGGTCCTGTAAGAATACAGGACCCTGTTATCCAAACAATCCATAAAAACAAAAAATCTTTGGCTTATACAGGACTTTTTTGAAGGGATTGTCAGAATCTTGGACATCTAACAGCATCCAGGCTGCTATATTGTGTATTTAGATATTTTTGATATGTTAATGATACTTCGAAACCTCCCTGGCCTCTACTTGCTTTTTTGAGTGGTGAAATATTGGCATCATAACTAATGGCAACTGCCAGGGGTCTAAATTCGAGTTTGGCTGCCGGAATTATTGCATCTTTCCAACGGAAGTAAGTTCCAGCATGTATTAAATATCGTGGATTTTCATTTTCTCCAAGTTTCCATGAAAACAGTGCACCACCCATAGTTTCATTGTATGTGCCTTGTTTTGAATAATCAGTTTCAAATGTAACAAAGGCATTATCGGCCAGGCTTATTCGAACACCTCCTGAGGCTACAATACGAGGTTCCATTTCAACCTCTGTACTGCTATAGAAGGATAATTTTTTAGGGCGGTTAAAGTGGTGATATGCGAGTCCGATAAAGAAATTATTATTTTCGTTTTCGCCAATTTGACTTGAGAAACTCATACCTGCACTACCATCAAAATAGGAATAGGCAGGGCTTGTTAAAGCTTCACCGGTTCCCAAGAGTGGGTTGTAACCAGTTCCATCAAACTGACTGTTTGTAGTCATTTTGCTTACATCAATTCTACGTTGAACCCAACCGGCCATAAATCCTAATGATAAGTAAGTATTCTTTTCATCTGATAGTGACTTATGGTAATTGATACTGGGTAGAACTTGAGTTGAGGTTAAGGAAACGGTTCCTGCTTTATCATATACAACTTGGCCTCCTATAGTTAAAAAGTCATCTCCTCGTCCTACAGGCATTTTAAATTCAGCATGTACCGATGTTGTTTGATACGGTACTGTAACTGTGTTCCATTGCGTACGATATACTGACTGGATGCGTAGATCGCCATCGAAGAGACCAGCTAATGCCGGGTTTCTCAACAGTGGGGTTTCAAATATTTGAGAGAAGTGTACATCTTGAGCTTTGCATGGTTGCAGTTGAGATGCACCTATTCCAAGGGTTAATAATAAGATGGACTTTTTCATAGATTGTTGGGTGTTTACACCTCGTTTGGATAATAATAAAACGAACGAGTGTTAGTTTTTATTTTGTTTGGTTTCAGCTATTTTTTTAGTCTTTATATCTCTGTGTTTTATTATTTAATCAATGCCACATTTCCTTTAAGAGGGAGAACAGTATTATTATCGCACATTATTTCCATTATATACACATAAATATCTGGCGACAATGTTTTTCCATTTAGTGTTCCGTCCCATCCTGCATTTGCATCGTTGGGTAGGAAATCATTTTTTTCATATACAATTTGTCCCCAGCGGTTAAATACTTTTGCACTCTTCACTCTAAACAGGCCTGAACCACGGGGATAAAACCTATCGTTAAATCCATCGTTATTGGGAGAGAATGTATTAGGAACAAACACGTTGGCACCATTACATAAAACATGCACAATTACTCTTCCGCGTGCCATACATCCGCCGGCGTTAGTAACATCCACAGTATATTCAGTAGTTTCATTTGGTTTTACTGTAATAGCCGGATAATCATTTCGGAAGATTCCACTTGTTGGGCTCCAGGTTACATGTGTAACGTCTGATGAAATAATAGGAATTAAATCTACTGTTTGCCCCACATTTATAGTTTTGTTAGGACCAGCATCTACGGTTGGATTTGGGAATACGCGAATTGGTGCATAAGCTGTATCTGCAAAACAATTTCTTTCATCACGTCCGACAACCATATAATTGGTAGATGCAATTGGGCTGGCAATTGGATTGGCAATATTAGCATTGCTAAGTCCGGTTGCAGGGTACCAGTTATAGCTATGAGCACCTGAGGCAGAAATACGCGTAAATCCACCAATACATAGGCTATCGCCTCTACTAACTGTAATGGGCATACGCTGTTGTATTTCTATTTGAATCTCATCTGTACCTACACATCCCTCTGCGCTTGTGCCGGTTACTGTGTATATGATTGGTGCTGTAGGAGTGGCTATTGGGGATGGGCAATCACTACAGCTTAATCCTGTAGAAGGTGACCAACTGTAAGATGCAGCTCCTGTAGCTTGAAGATTTTTACCAATGCCCAAGCATACATAAGTGTCTTCACCAGCATTCACTTGTGGTTTAGCAAATGCGTTTATTATAGTTTCAGCAGTATCGGTACAGCCGTTGCTATTAATAACAGTTAAGGAAACGGGATAACTTCCCGGGGTGTCATAATCTTGAGCCGGTGGATTAACCAGTGTTGATGATTGACCATTGCCTAAATTCCACATCCATTGTATAGCTGATGTATCCGGATTAGCTAAATGTCCTCTAAGCGTAGCCGTTAGTGGAGCGCATCCATCGGGACTTTGTATAATTGAAATTTGAGGTGATGTGGCAATCTTTATTTTTTGGGTTGAAACAAGGGTCTTGCTACAACCGCTCATTGTAGTAACTTGTAGTGAAGGATAGAATATGCCGGTTGTATTATAAGTATGGCTTGGGTTTTCAAGGGATGATGTATTTCCATCTCCAAAATTCCAAGAAAAAGATTGAAAGGGTTCACTCCCTGTGCTAAGGTTTGTGAACTGAACCGTACCTGAATCGCAAATTGATGTTTGAGTTTGAGAAAAATCAATTTCAACGCCTCTCACCCAAATGGTATCATTTCCTTTTATAGGAACAACGCATCCACCCGCATCCAAGAGAATCATTTTGGGAAGATAGTATCCGGGTATTGTATAAGTGTGTGTAACAACAGAGTCAGTTGTGTGAAGTGTATTTCCATCATTAAAGTCCCAAATAAAAGAGACCCTGTCTAAAGTTGTTGCAGTGAAGGTTATACTTAGCGGGGAGCATCCTGTGGTTTGTGGATAGGTAAATATACCTTGTGGCCCACGAACAATAATATTTTGTGTTTTTGTATCTGTACATCCTCCTGGACCGGTGAGTGTTAGTGTTGCGTTATATACTCCCGGTGTAGAATAAAAGTGGGAAGGGTTAGGTTGTGTAGTATTTGTTCCATCACCAAAATCCCATACTAAAGATGTAAAATGAGAAGATTGGTTAGTGAAGTTAGCAACCAGTGGAGGGCAAGTGCTTAATGTGTCACTAACGGTAAAGCGTGCCTGAGGTGTTACAATATGAATATATGATGGCTTTGAAATTGAATCACGACAGCCATACAGGTCAACAACTAAAAGTGAAATGGTATAATCGCCATCTGCGCTATATTGATGAACCGGGTTACGTTGAGTGCTGGTGTTCCCATCACCAAAGTTCCAAAAGTGTTGTAAGCTTGGCCCTGAAGCGCGGCTGGTAAAGGCAACTGTTCTCCCCGGACATGTAATTGAATCCGGTGATGAAAACGCAGCTCGCGGGTTTGAAATGGTGATAAGATTATTTTTCGATATACTATCTATACAACCTTCAGTATCTGTAACTGTTAAGCTAACCGAGTAGTTGCCATGTGTAGCATATTGATGGATGAATGGGGGGAGTGATAGTGTTTCAATGTTCCCATCACCATAGTTCCAAGTCCATGACACGATACTATGTGTGCCATCGGTTGAGGAACTATCACTAAAAACAATCGGGCTCATTTTGCAAGATCCGGGGACAGTGGAGCCGAAGTTTGCGGTAGGCCCATTTACTCGAATGTAATCAGGTTTAATCATTGTGTCTTGACATCCATCAATAGTTTTTATTATCAAGCTTACCGTATATAGTCCCGGAGTTGTATAACGATTTGACTTTGGGTTACCGGTGCCTGTATGGCCATCGCCGAAATTCCAGGAGTAATCGGAAATCCAGGTAGGGTTTCCCATAGCGGTGAATGTTACCGGTGTATTTCTACACACTTCTGTATCGGATGCGTTGAAATTTGCTCGTTCATTTATTACCGGAATAGTTCGTTTAGTGGTGTCAGAGCATCCTGTTAGGTTATTTGTAACGATAAGGGTTATTGTATAATTTCCGGAAGAGGAATACGTGTGACTTGGGTTTTGTTCAATTGACGTTTGTCCATCACCAAAGTTCCATAACCAGCTATCAGCGCCAATTGATTTGTCTTTAAAATCCCTGGTTAATGGAATATCACATGAGAAGTCAACACGCATTTTAGCGATAGGCGGATTAATATAAATATAGTCTTCAACTTCCAATGTATCTGAGCAACCCCTATTCCACACGATTAGTTTTACAGTAAAGTAGCCGGTATCTCTATATTTGTATTCGGGATTTTGTAGAACAGACGTTCCCCCATCTCCAAAGTCCCATAGCCATGCGTCAGCGGTATCAGTAGTGAGGTCGGTAAAGAGGATTCTTTGCCATGCACAAGTTATAAGTGGAGATGCAGAAAATGCTGCAACCGGTTTATCACCAGCTTGAATACCATTATTTACAACTACAGAATCTGTACATCCTGTTTGAGTAGTGATAACTAAAGAAATATTATAATCACCTTGTGCAAAGACATGCGTGGGGGATACTTCAGTTGATGTGTTACCATCTCCGAAATTCCATAGATATCCTGTTACCAGTTCTGATGATGTAACAGATGCATCAAATGTCCAGCTGAAAGGTGTGCACCCTTTTTGAGGAAGGTTGTTTATTGAAACTGTAGGCAATTCAATTTTTATTAATTGATCCTGAGTTAGTGTATCGCTACATCCGGATGCATTTGTGCTTATGAGGCGAACATTGAACAATCCCGGACTAAGATATTGGTGTGTAGGATTTATTTCTGAAGAAGTTGTACCGTCGCCAAAATCCCAATGGAAATTTATTGCCCCTGCAGATGTATTTGTAAATGTAACTGTAACGGGTACACGACAAGATTGTACTGGAGTGGCCTGAAAATCAGTTTGAGGCTTTGGTAGTACATTTATAGTGTACCTAGATGTATCTGAACATCCTGTATTTCCACTAATTAGGGTTACAACATAATTACCCGGGGAGGAATAAACCTTTTGGGGATTTATTTGATTTGAAACAGTGCCATCACCAAAATCCCACTGTGCGTTGGTGCCTATTGGAGTGCTGGTATTATAAAAAGTGAAAGCACTATTTACGCAAATATTTGCCGGAGCACTAAAGGAAGCGTTTACCGTGCCAATTACTACAGTATTAGGCATAATTAGGGTATCCTTACAACCTGAAGAATTTGTTACAATAAGGCTAACAGAATAGGTGCCGGGTAACGTGTAGTTATGTGAAGGATTCTCTTCTGTTGAAGAGCCTGAATCGCCAAAGTCCCATTTATAGGTTAAATTTCCTGTACCTAAAGAAGTATTTTGAAAATTGATATTAACGGGGAACTGACAATTAGCAGGTTCGGAATGCGTAAATCTTGCTGAAACCCCTTGTGTAATTCTAATATAATTTGGGCGAGTGATGCTATTGCTACATCCTTCTGAGTTAGTTACATAGAGAGACACATTAAAATTCCCTCCGGTGGTATATACGTGTACCGGGTTTTGCTCAGTGCTTGTGATACCATCACCAAAATCCCAAAACCATTGGCTTGTTGTTCCGGACACAGGATTAGTTAAATCAGTGAATTGAACATTTAGGGGAAAGCAACCGGTAGTAGCAGATGTGGTGAAATCAACGGCTGGCTTTCCATTAACGACAATATAATTGGTCTTTATTATTTCATCTTCTCCTGTAGCGTTTTGGATTGTTAATTTAACAGTGTACAATCCTGGGTTAAAATACGTTACGGATGGATTTTGTAAGTATGAAATAGTTCCATTTCCTAAATCCCATTTCCAAAAAGTAGGATTTCCGGTAGATTGATCGATAAATTGAATGACCATTGGGGTACATCCGGAAGTGGAGCTTGCGGAAAAGGCAGCATCAAGTTGGGCATTCACATTAGTTTTTGATAAAACCAATATGATGCAAACCAAGCTGGATTTAACCAGTGTTTTTATGGACATACGGTTAGGGCTTTTGTTTGAATAATTGGATAACGCGGTTTTCACCGATAGATGATAAACGCCATAGATGGAGAAAATATTTTGTTGGAGGGAGATTTTATTTTTAAATCACAATAAAGGGATGGTTGATATCATATTGATAATCAATGTGATGTTATTAAAATTTTTAAAATGTGCGGGAAGAGAAAAAGTTATAGTGCGAGTTAGGAGAATGGGGGTTTAATTATAAACCATTTGAAATTTTTTATGTGCGTATTCAAGGAAGTAATTTATGTTTAAGGATTCCCCTGTTGCTTTTTTGCAAATTTCTTCGGAGGTGAGGGAGCGCCCATGAGCGTATATATTACTTTGTAACCATGTAAGTACGGGGTGAGTATCTGCAAGATTAAAGTTATCGGATGATTTTTCGATAACGTTGAAAAATTGAGCAGCATACAAACTTCCCAAACTATAGGTGGCAAAATAGCCAAAGCTTCCATGGCTCCAATGGACATCCTGGAGGCAGCCTAAATTGTCGTTTGGTACATTAATTCTGAGATGTTTTTTATAAAGTTCATTCCATCTTGCAGGAATATCTTTTGCTTTTAATGTTCCCATTATTAAGTCTTTTTCTAATTCAAATCTTATCATGATGTGTAGGTGATAAGTTAGTTCATCTGCTTCTGTTCTTATTAGTGACGGCTGTACTTTGTTTATTGCTTTAAAGAAATCGAGTGAGCTTATATTTGAAAAGGTTTCGGGAAAATAATTTTGAATGAGAGGGTAATTAGCTTGCCAAAAGGATAGGCTTCTTCCTACACAATTTTCCCATAATCTGCTTTGGCTTTCATGAATACTTATACTGCAGTACTCGCCCTGGGGTAAACCATATTCTTCGGATGGCAGGCCTTGTTCGTAAAGTCCATGTCCACCTTCATGTAAGCAACTCCACACCATGTTTTCTAAGTCATTTTCGTCTATGCGTGTTGTTAGCCTTACATCTTGTGTGTTAAAACTGGTTGTAAATGGATGCTCACTAATATCCTGTCTTCCTGCATCAAAGTCAAAGTGAATACGTTTTAATAATTCGATTCCTAATTGCCATTGCTTTTCTTTGGAATAAAACCTTTTTAAAAATGAGTTATCCACTTGAGGATGTTCTGCTATTTCATTTATCAGTGATTTTAATTTTGGTTGTAGTGTATCAAACAGATTATTTATTTTTTCAGTGGTAACTCCTTTGTCATAGTTATTGATAAGTGCATCATAGGGGTGGGAGGAATATCCGAGAGAATCGGCTTCGATGCGTTTCAAGTTAATTATTTCTTGTAGTGGTTTCTCAAAAGGGCTAAAATCATTTTCTTTTCTTGCTTTAATCCAGGCATGGAAACTATGATTAATAACTTCACTCATTTTTCTAACAAATGCTGGTGTAAGTTTTTTAGCTTTTTGATAATCGTAAAGGGAGATTTCAATATTTTTCTTTTGATGTGTTGTTAAGGAGCTGCTTGATAAAAGTGAATTTAAAAGGCTACCAAACTTTTTATTCGTGAACAATGAATGTGCAGTTTCATCGAGCGTTGCTAACTGTTGTGCTCTAAAGTAGTTACCCTTGGGCGGTAGGTATGTTTCCTGGTCCCATTGGAGTAATGCGGAGGCGAATTTAATATCGGCGACTTTATTGATGTATTTGAGATATTGTGAGTAAGTGTAAGGCATGTTGCAAAAGTATGCTAAAAGCTACCCTGATTTATTGGCTCGATTATCCAGATTACGCACGTAGCCAATTCCCAAGCGAGTTCTTGTTAGGAAAGCAGGTATTATTATTACTCTGTTATTGCGGTAATTCTACATCGTTAAAGCCGAGAATTGTATAATAGAAGGGGATTGAGGGGATTTTGAGGTAGAAATTATCAGTTATTATAGGGTATAGGTGCTGAAAAATATTGCTTACGTGCGTAATCTAACCAATCGTAAAAGGTGGTACTTAAATTAAGGTGTGCTTTCCTAAGTTTTAAAAGTAATAAATTGCATCTATGACTATTCAAACTATTATTAACTCACTTGAATCCCTTGCTCCTTCATATCTACAGGAAAGCTATGATAATACAGGGTTAATTTTTGGTGATCCTAATGTGTCATGCACAGGTGTTTTGGTGTCTTTGGATTGTTTACCAGAAATTGTAGATGAAGCGATTGAAAAGGATTGTAATCTCATTTTATCACATCATCCTATTGTTTTCAATGGGCTGAAGAAATTAAATGGTAAAAATTATGTGGAACGTGCTGTTATTAAAGCAATCAAACATAATATTGCTTTATTTGCTATTCATACGAATCTTGATAGTGTATTAAATGGTGTAAGCGCAAAAATGGCTGAGATGTTAGGCCTTAAAGAAATTCAAATTCTTAAACCTAAGCATGGCTTGTTGGAAAAGTTGGTTGTTTTTGGACCAATTAAAAGCAAGGCAAAAATTGAACAGGCCTTATTTGATGCCGGGGCTGGTGAAATAGGCTTGTACCAGGAATGTGGTTTTTGCGCAGAAGGGCAGGGTAGCTTTAAACCGCTTATTGGTTCAAATCCACTGATAGGTGAAATTGGGAGGCGACATTATGAGAATGAATTTCGTTTGGAAGTAATATTTCCAGTATGGATTAAAGAAAAAGTACTTAATGCTATGCGGGGGGCTCACCCATATGAAGAAGTCGCATATTATGTAACTGCATTAGAAAATTCATATAATGAAATAGGATTTGGAGTTTCTGGAGTTTTTCCCCAGCCAATTTCTGAAGAAGATTTCTTAAATCAGTTAAAACAGGTCTTTAATGTTCCTGCAATTAGACATACTTCCAAAACTGGGAAAATGATAAATCGGGTAGCCCTATGTGGAGGAGCAGGCAGTTTTCTAATTAAATATGTAATACACTCAAACTTAGATGCTTATGTTACTGCGGATATTAAATATCATGAATTCTTTGATGCGGAGGGGAAAGTGCTTTTAGCGGATATTGGACATTATGAGAGCGAACAATTTACCATTGAATTATTGATTGATTATTTGAGGCAAAATTTTCCTAAATTTGCCGTCCTTAAAACGGCACTTTGTACTAATCCTGTTCATTATTTTATTTAGTATCTGTTGAGGGTACTTTTAATAAGATTTTTACCGGTTATCTCGGTTTTAATGATTAGGATAAATGACAGGCTGCTGTTAAAATTAAAAACAAACAAATATTATGGCCGTAAAAGAATTTTCTGTTGAAGAAAAATTAGTGGCATTGGTTCGTTTGCAAAAAATTAATAGCAAACTGGATGAAATTCAGATTTTGAAAGGTGAATTACCTATGGAGGTAAAAGATCTTGAAGACGACCTTTTTGGCTTAAAGGAACGTCAGACCCGAATAGAGGAAGAAATTAACGGAGTAAGTGAGTATATCGCAGCAGAAAAGGTAAGAATTAGTGAGTCACAAGCCTTGGTTAAAAAGTATGAGAAACAAAGTAACGAAGTAAAGAACAGTCGGGAGTTTGATGCCATTAATTCAGAAATTGAAACTCAGATTTTAATAGAAAAGCGTAGTGAAAAGAATATTAAAGAAGCAACAGATGACATCGCGAAGAAGGTGGAGAAACTTGAGTTAACAAAAAAGGCAATTGCTGCTAAGGAAGGGAATTTGGAAGTTAAGAAAGGAGAGTTAGAGAAAATTATTAAGGATACCGAAAAGGAGGAAAAGCATTATCATAAAGATTTAGATGAAGCTCGTGCACAAGTTGATGAACGTTTGTTGCATAGCTATGATCGCATTCGCAAAAACTTTCATAATGGTTTAGCTATAGTGCATATTGAAAGAGATAGCTGTGGTGGGTGCTTTCATTCGATTCCTCCACAGAAACAAAGTGAAATTCGTCTTCATAAAAAGGTTATGGCCTGTGAAAATTGCGGCCGAATTTTAGTAGATGACGAGTTGTTTGATAAAATAGCTATTAAATAATACTTTCAAAGTTGTTTGACGAAGGGGCTAGTGAAGGCCCCTTTTTTTATTTAATCACCGATAGAAAATTCCTTAATTTGCTTTCTTGATATGTTGCTAAAAATATTTATAAGGAATTTTATATTAATTGATGAACTGGAACTTCAATTTTCTCCCAATTTGAATATCATTACGGGAGAAACTGGGGCAGGGAAGAGTATTTTGATGGGAGCATTAGGATTGATCTTGGGGCAAAGAGTACAAGGCGCAATCGTTCCAACAGACGGGATGAAGTGCATTGTAGAAGCTGCTTTTGTTCATCCTGAAGATGAAAGAGCCCAGTATTTTTTTAAGGAAAATGATTTGGATGTTGCAAATGAGTTAACACTACGACGAGAGATTTCAGCTACAGGTAAATCTCGTTGCTTTATTAATGATACTCCAGTAAACCTAACTCAAATGCGCCAACTGGGTGAGTTATTAGTTGATCTTCATCAGCAATTTGATACAAATGAATTGGAGAATGAACATTTCCAACGCTCCGTAATAGATGCTTTGGCTGGGTGTGAGCAATTGGCAAATACAGTGAGATTAGCTTTTGGAGAATGGCAGCAGTTGGTTCACTTACTTGAAACAGTTAAAGCAGCTTATAATAAATCATTGGAGGCGTTAGATTACCACCGTTTTTTGTTTGAAGAATTAGAAGCATTAAAATTAAAAGAGGGGGAGTTGGAATCATTAGATGAAGAACTTCAATTATTAAATAATGTTGAGCAAGTTAAGAGAGAGCTTGCTGAACTCTCCTTCATGTTTAAGGAGGGAGAGACCCCTGTTTTACACCAACTCAAATACGGCCAACATAAACTTCAAACCATTGGTGAATACCATCCCGGGTTATCGGTATTAGGCGATCGTTTATTCTCTACTGTTATTGAAATAAATGATATTATTAATGAAATAGAACAAATAAGTGATAAGGTAGAATATAATGCTGATCGAATTCAGTGGATTAATGACCGTTTAAATGAGGGGTATAGGTTACAGAAAAAGCATGGCGTAAACAACACTGCAGAGCTATTAGGGAAACAAGTTGAATTAAAATCGCTTTTACAAGGTGTTAATGATAATAATGCACAAATAGAACAATTGGAATATAAAACAAATGAAGCCTATAAGAATGTAGTGATGCTTGCAAAGAAGCTGTCCGGTTTACGCTTTAAGCAAATTAACCCTTTTGAGAAAGATGTTAATAAACTTCTCAAGCAAATTGGAATGCCAAATGCTAGAATAAAGGTTGAACTCATAGAGGGTGAACTTACATCAAATGGAGCCGAGGAGGTGCTTTTTCTGTTTAACGGCAATGTTTCAAATAATGATAGTGAGCAAGTTAGGTATGAATCTTTGGCTAAAGTTGCCAGTGGTGGAGAAAGGAGTCGGTTGATGTTGAGTATAAAATCTCTTGTGGCAAAGAAATTACAAATGCCTACACTTATTTTTGATGAAATAGATTCTGGTATTTCAGGAGAGGCAGCCAAACAGGTTGGAAGGATTATGAAAGATTTGTCTTCTTCTCATCAAATTATTTCTATTACACATCAGCCGCAGGTGGCCGCAAGAGCAGATACTCATTATTTTGTGTACAAGCTTGTTGAAGCAAATAAGGTGCAAACTCAGGTAAAACGACTAAGCTATGCAGAAAGGGTCTCGGCTATTGCTCAGATGCTTAGTGGAGAGAAGCCAACCCCTGCTGCTATGGAAAATGCCAGGGAAATGGTTGATGCAAGATGATATATATTTGTTTTCCTAATTTTACCAGATTATAAAACAGCTAATAATTTAATTATGTCTTACGGATTATTAAAAGGGAAAAAGGGGATCATATTTGGTGCTCTGGATGAGAAATCAATTGCTTGGATAACTGCTTTGCGCTGTTATGAAGAAGGTGCTCAAATTATTTTAACTAATGCACCTGTGGCTATGCGTATGGGCGAGATAAATAAGTTAGCTGAAAAGATTGGTGCAATTATTATACCCTGTGATGTGAGCAATAATGAAGATGTACACAATTTAATTGCTCAATCTAAAGAGTATTTTGGAGGTAACTTTGATTTTATTTTGCATTCAGTAGGGATGAGTCTTAATGTAAGAAAAGGGAAGCATTATACTGAAATTGATTATGGGTTTAATTTAAGGACGCTAGATATCTCTTCCATGAGTTTACATCGTGTATTAGCTGAGGCCATGAAACAAGATGCCCTTAATGAGTGGGGTAGCGTTGTAGCACTCACATATATTGCAGCCCAGCGAGTATTTCCTGATTATAATGAGATGGCTGATGCTAAGGCATTACTAGAAAGTGTGGCACGTAGTTTTGGATACCATTATGGAATAAAAAAGCACGTTAGAATAAATACTGTTTCTCAATCCCCCACCCGAACTACTGCTGGAAGCGGAGTAAAAGGGTTTGATGGTTTTATTGATTATGCTGAGAAGATGAGCCCATTAGGAAATGCAAGTGCTGCAGACTGCGCTAATTACATAGTTACTTTGTTTAGTGATTTAACTAGAAAGGTTACTATGCAGAATTTGTTTCATGATGGAGGATTTTCATATACAGGAGTAACCCATGCAGTTATTGAACAGATGGAAAAGTAAATTAATTGCCTCTTTTTTCTACGATTATCCAGATAAACTCCAAACAATTACCAGGCTGAAGTTTCAAGCAAAAAATTGGGTCTTTATTATTGAAGTTTTTTGCTTGAATTAAGTGTTTCTTATACTTATTGGATAAATAATTACAATTATCTCAGGCCTTTTTGTTTTGATTTTTTCGTGGAAACGTAGCTTGGAAACGCTGTTGGAATTTAAATACATAATCGGCGTAAGTTAAATAGTAATAAAAAAGCTGCCTTTTGGCAGCTTCCTTATTCACGCTCTTTTTTATTTAGTATTCATCATCGTTAAAAAAGAAGTCTTCCTGAGTTGGATAATCTGGCCATATATCATCTAATCCTTCGTATATCTCTCCCTCATCTTCCAGCTCCTGAAGGTTTTCAATTACTTCAGCGGGGGCACCGCTACGAATACAATAGTCTATTAATTCATCCTTTGTCGCAGGCCAAGGTGCTTCTTCAAGGTGTGAGGCTAATTCAAGTGTCCAAAACATAAGCTGTGATGGGTTTATTTTTTTGCAAAAGTAACAGAACATACGAAAAAACCAAAAGTGTTTTTACGTCATTCAATGTTGGTAAGAACCTATCAATTTAAAGGCCATTTTGATATTTCATGAATTAATTGCAGTTTTCTTAGGTTTTCCCCTATTCCTTCGATTTCTTACCACATATTTTGACACAATCTTGCTTATTTTGTGTCATGCTTTCGGCTAAAGGGATAAAAAAGAGTTTCGGGACTGTTGAAGTGCTCAAAGGAGTTGATATTTCTATTAAGAAAGGAGAGGTTGTGTGTGTCGTTGGTTCTTCAGGAGCTGGTAAAAGCACTTTATTACATATTTTAGGAACTCTTGATCGTCCCGATGTGGGTGAGATAATATTGAACAATCAGCTCCTTTCTTCTTTACGAGGCAGGCAACTCGCCGCTTTTCGAAATAAGCATATTGGCTTTATTTTTCAATTTCATCATTTGCTTCCTGAATTTTCTGCCCTAGAGAATGTGTGTATTCCCGGTTGGATTAGTGGGAATAGTCAAAAGACGGTTAGGGAAAGAGCAAGTATATTATTGAAACAGTTGGGCCTTAGTGATAGAATGAATAACAAACCACAAGAACTTTCGGGTGGAGAACAGCAAAGGGTGGCAGTAGCTCGTGCATTAATTAATAATCCTGATATAGTTATGGCTGATGAGCCGACTGGTAATCTTGACTCAGAGAATGCCCTTCATTTACACAAATTATTTATGCAACTTCGCGATGATTATCAGCAAACTTTTTTGATTGTAACACACAATGAATTCTTGGCAAAAATGAGTAATCGTATGCTCACCATGAAAGATGGAAAGATAATAAGTGAATTAATAGTTCAATAATCCTGTTATCTTTTCCTTTACTTTTTCAATACTGGGAAGCATAGCCTGTTCTAATATTACATTCATAGGAACAGCAGGTAAATTTAAAGCCCCTAAAACTTCAATTGGGGCATCTAAACGCGTAAAGCAAGCTTTGGAAATTCGTGCGGCTAAAGCTTCACAAAATGAATTATTTTGCTGTTCTTCAGTTAATATAAGGCATTTACCATGCTTTATTACTGAGTCAAATATCAATGTTTCATCCAAAGGGTATAACGTTCGTAAATCAATAATTTCAACTCTTCCTGGAAAATAATCCGCTGCAGCTTTTGCCCAATATACACCCATTCCATAAGTAACAATACAACAACTCTCTCCTGCTTCAATATGAGTATTATTGGCGGCTAATATAATATTTCCTTTTCCTAACGGTAATATATAATCGCTTGAAGGTTCAGGTTGGCGTGCATCTTCTGTACCGGGTACTTTACTCCAATATAATCCTTTATGTTCAAGCATCACCACAGGGTTGGGATCTAAAAATGCAGCTTTCATTAACCCCTTCATATCTGCAGCATTAGATGGATAAACAACTTTAATTCCTTTAATGGTAAGTAAGGTGCTTTCTACAGATCCGCTATGGTATGGACCGCCACCGCCATAGGCACCAATTGGAACCCGGATAAGTGTTTGAATCGGAAATTTACCGCAGCTGAGATAGCAGCTCTTTGAAATCTCAGTTACTAATTGATTAAATCCCGGGTAGATATAATCTGCAAACTGTACTTCCACAATGGGTTTAGCACCTACAGCACACATTCCTACAGTTGAGCCAATAATATAAGCTTCTTGTATTGCAGTATTGAAAACCCTGTGATCGCCAAATTGTTCTGCTAGTGTAGCTGCTTCGCGAAATACTCCGCCCAAGCGTCTCCCTACATCCTGACCATATAATAGGGCTTCGGGATATTCTTCCATTATCTCTCGAATGGCAAATAGTGCGGCATCAACCATCATTATTTTTTCTCTACCAGCAGGTTTACGTGTACCCCTTTCTGTTAGTATTGGGGTGGGAGCAAATACATGGTCTGAAACTTGTTCGGCGTTAGGTTCAGGAGATTGAACAGCATTGTTGAAATCTTCAATTACTAATTCTTCTGCTTCTTTTTCGATATTCTTTAATTCCTCCTCGCTTATTCTGTTTAGTAATAAAAACTTTCTCAATTTTATGCCTGGATCATCTTTTCGACATAGCTCCAATTCATCTTCCTCGCGGTAAAACTCCCTTCTTACACCGCTGGTATGATGTCCAAGTAATGGTACACGTGCATGAACTAAAAAAGGCCTCCTTTCCTTGCGTACCGTATTCACCACATGTTGCATTGTTTTAAAGCTTTCATCAAAATCGCTACCATTAATTGATATTCGATCAATTCCCTTAAAACCTCCTATAAATTCAAAGGAATTATTTGTGCGTGCTTCCGATGATGTAACGCTAATTCCCCAGTCATTATCTTGTATTAAATAAATAATAGGTAACTGGTGTAATGCGGCAAATTGAAAAGCTTCGCTTACTTCTCCTTCTGTTACTGATGCATCGCCAAGTGAACAAATAACCACCGGGGATTGGCCATTTGAAGTTTTCCTTAATTTATCTGATTGAATCTTCTCTAAAAATTTTACACCCTGCGCAATTCCGGTAGTAGGAATTGCCTGCATTCCTGTTGCGCTGCTTTGATGAATTATTACTGGTTTATCCTCTCCTCTATAATTAGGATGACCGTAGTATTCCCGTCCTCCGGTAAAAATATCATCTCGCTTTGCTAATAGTTGTAACATTAATTCATAAGGCCTAAACCCAAGACCAAGCAGCAAACTCTCATCTCGGTAATAAGGGCTAACAAAATCACATGGGGTTAATTGAAACGCTGTAGCCAGTTGAATTGCCTCGTGACCTCGTGAGGTGCTATGAACATATTTGCAAATAGTACGGTTGTTCTCATATAAGTCAGCCATTGCCTTTGCCATACACATTAACCGGAAAGCACGAATATATTGTTCCATTTCTTAAAATTAAAAGGCGTAAAAACGGAAATTAAATTACCCTTAACGCCATTATTAAAAAAGCCACCGAAGTGGCTTTTGTTATTCCATTTTAAATGTTTCTAAGAATTTGGTTGTGAAGTTACCACTTCGAAAACTTTCATTCCGCATAAGTTGTTGATGAAATGGGATGGTAGTTTTTACTCCTTCAATTACATATTCACTTAAAGCCCTGCTCATTGTATTAATTGCTTCCTCCCTTGTTTGAGCTATAGCAATCAATTTGGCAATCATGCTATCATAGTAAGGAGGAATATTATAACCTGAATATGCATGGCTGTCAACCCTTACTCCATGGCCTCCCGGTTGATGTAGTACCGTAATTCTTCCCGGAGAGGGTCGGAAGTCATTGTAGGGATCTTCGGCATTGATTCTACATTCTATAGCGTGCATTTGAGGATAATAAGATTTTCCGGAAATTTTTTCTCCCATAGCAATTTTAATTTGCTCTTTTATCAGATCATAATTTATCACCTCTTCTGTAACACAATGTTCAACCTGAATACGAGTATTCATTTCCATGAAATAGAAATTTCGATTTTTATCAACTAAAAATTCAATTGTTCCCACACTCTCGTAATTAATAGCCTCTGCTGCCTTGATTGCGGCATTTCCCATTCGTTCGCGTAGTTCATCTGTCATAAAAGGAGAGGGGGACTCTTCTACTAATTTTTGATGGCGACGTTGAATACTGCAATCTCGCTCACTCAAATGACATACGTTGCCAAACTGATCACCCGCAATTTGTATTTCAATATGACGTGGCTCTTCTACGAATTTCTCCATATAAATACCGTCATTTTTAAATGATGCTGCTGCTTCAGCACGGGCAGTATCAAAAGCATTTTCAATATCTCCCTCTTCCCATACAACTCGCATACCTTTACCACCACCACCTGCAGTTGCTTTTAATATAATGGGGTAACCTATTTCTTTTGCAGCGGATTTGGCATGTTCAGCATCGCGTAAAAGGCCATCTACTCCCGGAACAACAGGAACTCCTGCTTTTATCATTGTTTCTTTCGCGGTGACTTTATCGCCCATTGAATGAATCATCTCCGGAGTTGGACCAATAAATTTAATATGATGGTCACTACAAATCTTCGCAAATTTGGCATTCTCTGCTAAAAAGCCATAGCCCGGATGAATTCCATCGGCATTAGTGATTTCAGCAGCTGCCATAATATTTGGAATATTTAGATAGCTATCAACACTGGCCGGCTTACCAATACAAACAGCCTCATCAGCAAATTTCACATGCAAGCTATCCTTATCGGCTGTGCTGTAAACAGCTACTGTTTTGATGCCCATTTCTCTGCAGGTGCGTAAAATGCGTAAAGCAATTTCCCCGCGGTTAGCAATCAATATTTTCTTAAACATTATAATTAATTAGGCATTTCAAATTCCGGTATTACCGGTGCGTGAAAGAAATTTTCCTTGTTTATGCTGGTTCAACCAAGAAAAGTGGTTGATCATATTCTACCGGACTTGCATCTTCAACCAACACTTTCACTATGGTTCCTTTAACCTCACTTTCAATTTCGTTAAACAACTTCATGGCTTCTATCATGCACACCACCTTGCCGGGTTTAACCTCGTCTCCTACATTAACAAACATGGGTTTGTCAGGGCCGGGCTGACGATAAAAGGTCCCAATCATCGGGCTTTTAATAGTAATCAAATTATCTGTTGCCGGTTTTGGAGAGGATTCCTTTTTAGATTCCGGTGCAGCAGGCTGGATTGCCATAGGCATTGGCATAGGTTGGATAGGAGCTGAATACATTGCAGGAATAGGGTCTTTTTTCTGTTTGATGGTAATTTTCTTCCCATCTTCTTCAATGGTAATCTCACCTATGGTGGTTTTATTGATTAATTTAACCAGTTCCTGAATTTGTTTTATGTCCATGAGTGAAGTATTATAAAATTAATTTTTCCCAAAATTTGGGGTAGCTAAGATAACAAATGATTTATTATGCCAAATATTTACCTTTTAAAATTTGGTACTTTTCGGGGTATTTTTAATTAAAAAGCTTAAAATTTGAGTAGAATTGGCATAAAAAGTACTCATTTTAATAAAAAAGCCAGGAAGTCCTGGCTAATTAAATTATGACAAAATAGTGAATTATTCTTTTACTCGTTCCAAATAATCTCCTGTCTTGGTATTAATCCTTATCATTTCTCCTTCATTAACAAATAGCGGAACATTAACGTGCGCTCCCGTTTCAACAGTGGCAGGTTTAAGTGTTCTGGTAGCCGTATCTCCCTTCATCCCCGGCTCACTATAGGTAACTTTTAGTACTATTTTATCAGGTAATTCAATACCCATTGGTTGGTCTGTTTCTCCATTTACCAATACAGACACTTCCTGCCCCTCTTTTAAAAACTGAGGTGCATTTACCATTTCTTCACCTACTGCAATTTGTTCAAAGGTTTCATTGTCCATAAAATTATAGCCACTATCATCTTTGTATAAAAATTGAAACGCTTTTTTCTCAACCCTTACCGGAAAAATTGTTTCCCCGCTATTCCAGGTAATTTCAATAGAACGTGAATTATCAACGCCTTTTAATTTTGCCCAAACTTTTGCTGCTGAACGGGCTGTTTTATTTTGCCCAAATTCTATAACAGAATAAAGAGCCCCATCAACCTTAATAATCAAACCTGTGCGGATATCTGCTGTTGTTGCCATAAGAGAAATTTTGGACGGCAAAAATAATGTATTCTGCCTTTCTTCATGCATTTTTTTTATGTTATGGGACAGAGCAGGTTGGCAATATTTTTGTACTTAAGAATAAGAATGGTTTATGCTTTAAGGTAAAAGAATAAATTGGTTTTCATTAGCTAACTTTGCAACACTTTTTTTATTTCACTATAAATTTTATATAATATGAAAGTTACTGTTGTAGGAGCCGGTTCCGTAGGTGCTACCTCTGCCGACAATATTGCACGCAAACAACTGTGCGATGAATTGGTTTTAGTTGACATTAAAGAGGGTTTTGCCCAAGGTAAGGCAATGGATTTAATGCAAACTGCCCAAATTGAAGGCTTTGATACAAAAATTATCGGAAGCACAAATGATTATGCGGCAACAGCCGGAAGCCATGTAGCTGTTATAACCTCAGGTATTCCTCGTAAGCCGGGTATGACCAGGGAAGAATTGATTGGAATTAATGCCGGTATTGTTAAATCTGTTACAGAAAATATTTTAAAGTATTCTCCTAATGCAATCATTGTTGTTATTGCTAATCCAATGGATACCATGACTTATTTGGCACTCAAGTCCAGCGGACTTCCCAAAAATCGGATTATTGGTATGGGTGGTATATTAGATAGCAGTCGCTTCCGTTATTTTCTTAGCCAAGCAATGCACTGTTCACCAAACGACTTACAAGCTACAGTTATTGGTGGCCACGGAGATAAAACCATGATTCCACTCACCAGGCTCGCAACCTATTGTGGCACTCCAGTATCTAATTATCTGGACGCAGAGACGTTGAAAAAAGTTGCTGCAGATACAATGGTTGGTGGTGCAACCCTTACTGGGTTATTGGGCACTTCTGCTTGGTATGCACCCGGCGCCTCAGCCGGCTCATTGGTAGAAGCTATTGTTAGAGATGAGAAGAAAATGATACCCTGCTGTGTTTATCTTGAAGGAGAGTACGGCCAGTCAGACATTTGTATTGGTGTACCCGTCATCGTTGGTAAAAATGGATGGGAAAAGGTTATTGATTATAAATTAAATGATGCAGAAAAAGAAGCTTTTGTTAAAAGTGCGGAAGCTGTTAGAAATATGAATGATGCTTTAGCTACACTGAAAGTATAAAGGCATTATTTTTACATGTAAACTTTTTATATGCAAAGAAAATATCTTGGCTTTTTAGTGGTGTTGTTTTGTTCATTGGCATTTTTCAGTTGTGAGAAAGAACATTCAATAGAAACAGGAGGTGGTCCCATTTTCTCTCAGGGAACATTTCGTGCTAAAATAGATGGAGTTCAATGGACTGCTGACAGAATTAAATCTGCATCTATTCAAAATGGTGTTATTGCTGTTGCCGGTTTGTCTATGGATGGCAAAAGTATAGTTCTTCGTGTAGCCGATTCCGGTGTGCACGTATATTCATTCCATAATCTTTCAACCACCAATGTTGGCGCTTTTGTTGATAGCTCAATTGTACCGGTTTCTTCTATGACAACCAATCAATGGCTTACAGATAGCCTATATGGAACTATGAATGTAACCAGTATTAATAATGTAAGGAAGACAATTAGCGGAACTTTCTCAATGAAAGTAATTAGGCAAATTGATGGATTGCATCGCGATATTACTGACGGAGTGTTTACTGATATTCCTTATGAGCCTAATACTCCTCCTCCTGCTGCTGCTGATACTTTTAAAGCAAAGATTGATGGTGCAGACTTTCCCGGAGGTAGCATTAATGCCTTTTCTGCTATGAGTTTGATTTCTATTTCTTCAACCGTGAATTCAGCAACTTTAGGACTTTCATTTTCAGATGCAATAACTCTCGGTACATACCCAATTGAACCTGCAGGTGCTGTTAATGCAACGTATAATAGTTCTACCGGAGATGTTTATTTGCCTGTAACAGGGAGTTTAGTAGTTCTTGAACACAATACAGCTACAAATCGTGTACGTGGTAATTTCTCATTTACCGCATCGAATTTAACGAATCCGGGAAGCCCTAATATTTCAATTACTAACGGGTATTTCTCAGTAGGATATTAGCTATCTAAATTGTATAAAAAAATCACCGGCTTAAACCGGTGATTTTTTTTAGTCATTAAATTTTTAACGATTGGGGTTATTGAAAATGAGCAGAAAGTTCCTTACAAATTTCAACGCCCTTATCTTTATTGTACCAGTTTTGTAATGCTATTTTAATGGTTTCAAAATCTGCATTCTCTGCCTTCATTTTTTCCATTACCAACTGTGCTGCCTTTGGGCGGGGCCCCCAAACAAACATATCTTTATTGTTTTCATCTCTTACAATAAGCATGGGTATGCTCTTACTCCCATTAGTAAGATAGTTGTTTATTAAAAATGGTTCAGCATCTCGTAACTGGATATCGTAAGAGATTAAATTATTTTGGTTTGCTGCCTTTACAATAAACGGCACAATGTGTGCAGCATCACCACACCATGGCTCTGAAATAATTATCCAGTGCTGTCGGCTTTTTATTTTCTTAAGCCCCTCAATCAACCCCTCGCTTAATATACCATGAGTTTCCCATCGTTTCATTCTGGAGCGATTTAATTTTACATATTCCATAAAGGCAGGGTCATTATATGGTTCAGGTGGGTTTGATTCATTTAATATTTTTTCTGCTGTTTCTGTATATTTATTATAATTCATTGTTTAGAAAATTAAGGTTCTGAGAAAATCTTAATGAAAAAGACAAAATAAAAATTACTGAGTGTACTATAATGATGATAATAGGAGTAATCTTGAATAATAGTTAATTCACCCCATCGGTTACCGCTTCACGATAGATTTTTTGAACAAGGCCTTGTAACACTTTGCCCGGGCCACACTCGGTAAAATGTGTAGCACCATCACTTACCATGGCTTGCACACTTTGTGTCCATTTCACAGCTCCGGTAAGCTGCGCAATCAAGTTTTGTTTTATCGTTGTAGCATCATTAACTGCTTTCGCAACAATATTTTGATAAACCGGACAAACCGGCTGGCTAAATGGTGTGTTTTCAATTGCAGATTCAAGCTCTTGTTTTGCAGGAAGCATCAAGGGTGAGTGAAATGCGCCTCCAACAGGCAGTACCAATGCACGTTTTGCACCAGCTTCTTTCATCTTAATACACGCTTCTTCTATTCCTTTCATCGAACCGCTTATCACAAGTTGTCCCGGGCAGTTGTAATTAGCTGCTACAACTATTTCTCCGGTATGGACAGATACTGCAGCACAAATTTCTTCTACCTTTTCATCTGCAAGGCCTAATACTGCTGCCATTGTAGAAGGTGTTAATTCACATGCTTTTTGCATAGCAGATGCTCTAATGGCTACCAGTTTTAGTGCGTTAGCAAATGATAGCACTTTGTTAGCCACTAATGCAGAGAACTCCCCAAGAGAGTGCCCCGCAACCATTGCCGGTATTGTGTTTAATGTTGAAAAGGCTACTACAGAATGAATGAATACAGCCGGCTGAGTAATTTTGGTTTGTTTTAATTCGCCCTCTGTTCCACTAAACATAGTTTCTGTAATATTGAAACCTAAAATATCATTGGCTTCATCAAATAAGGCGGCAGCAGATTTACTTTCCTCATACAGCTTTTTGCCCATTGTGGGAAATTGTGAACCCTGACCGGGAAAGATAAATGCATGTTTCATAGGCTTCAGCTTAGTGTAAGTTAGAATTGATTAATCTTAAAAATTCACTCCTGCTTTCATGTCTTTCAAATTCACCAAAAAATGCCGATGTAGTAGTAACAGAGTTTTGCTTTTGAACACCACGCATCATCATACATAAATGAGAGGCCTCAATTACTACAGCCACACCAAGAGGTTGAAGTGTGTTTTTTATTGCATCTAATATTTGGGTGGTAAGTCTTTCCTGCACTTGTAACCTACGGCTAAATACATTTACAACTCGGGCAAGTTTACTTAATCCGGTTATATATCCATTGGGAATATAGGCGATATGGGCTTTCCCAAAAAAAGGTAACATGTGATGTTCACACAAACTGTATAATTCAATGTCTTTAACAATAATCATCTCACTAACATTTTCGTGGAACTTCGCAGAGTTTAAAATTGCCTCAGCATCCATTTCGTATCCCTGCATAAAGTAAAGCATTGCTTTTGAAATTCTCTTTGGCGTTTTAATGAGGCCTTCTCGTTTTACATCTTCTCCCAAATACTTAATAATCTTAGAATAATTTTTCATTAATCCTTCTAATCTTTCTTCGTCGTATGACTCTTTCTTTTTATATAGCATCTAATTGTATTTTAGTTACGCAGGATATTCTACAAAGTTTCTTGGTGTTTCGTATAATCGTACCTGCAATTCAAGGTTATCAGTTATTTTTTTTCTAAGTAAATCATAAATCACCATAGCAATATTTTCGGCTGTAGGATTTAGATTTTTAAATTCAACACAATCTTCATTTAAATTACGATGATCAAATCGTTCACAAATTTCATTTTTTATTAAGGTTTGTAGTTCTTTCATATCCATTACAAATCCTGTTTCAGGGTTAGGATGGCCGGTTACTTTCACAATTAATTCATAATTATGACCATGGTAGTTAGGGTTACTGCATTTTCCAAAAACTTCAAAGTTTTTATCATCCGTCCAGTCTGGCCTATAGAGCCTGTGGGCAGAGTTAAAATGTTCACTTCTAAAAACAGCAACTTTATTTGTCATCATTTAAAAACATTTACAGTGGACGCGTATTTCCATAATATTCCACATAAATTGAAGGTGTTTCGTGTAATACAATGCGATACAATTTGACCCCCTCCGGTAATTGAATTATTAATTGCTCCCAAATACCAATTGCCATGTTTTCAATAGAACACATTTTCCCTTTTAAGAATTCTACTTCCACATTTAAATTTTTATGGTCCAGCACTTCAATAACATGTTCTCTGATAATCTTGCCTAATTTTTTTGCATCATAAACAAAGCCGGTTTCAGGGCTTGGTTGGCCCATTATTGTTACATGTAACTCAAAATTGTGTCCATGCCAGTTTTTATTGGCACATCTTCCAAATACTTCATCATTTTTTTCTTCGGTCCAGCTTGGGTTGAATAATCTATGCGCTGCATTAAAATGCTCTACCCGGGTGATGTAAATCATTATACCTGAAATATAGTACAAAGGTATTGTTTCTCTTATAAATGGGTGGGTATAGTATTTAGCTACCTTTGTAATAATGGAAATATTAGTTGTTGCAGCTACAGAAGAGGAAATCAAACCGTTCATGCTTTTGCATCCCACTGCACATTTTTTAATTACAGGTGTAGGTACGGCTGCTACTACCTATAGCCTTACTCGCAGGCTTTATCAGGCAGATTATGATTTTGTAATTCAAGCTGGGGTGTGCGGAGCTTTTGATAAAGGGTTGGAGTTAGGCTCCACGGTAAAAATTGTTCGAGATACTTTTGGTCACTCAGGAGTATGGGAAGGAAAGCAATTCTTTTTACTCGAAGAGCGTTCGCTTCGTAATCCCGGCTTCCCTTTTACTGAAGGCTGGTTGGTAAATGCACATAGTATAATTCAGCATATTCATCTTCCCGGAGTAGATGCCATCACAGTTGATTTGGTAAGTGATGATCCTCTTTTTAATGAGTTAACTTGTTCAAAGTTTTCCGCTCAAATAGAAAGTATGGAAGGGGCTGCTTTTCATTTTGTTTGTTTAATGGAAAATATTCCTTTTGTTCAGTTACGAGCGGTGTCTAATTATGTGGGTCAGCGAAATAAAGAAAAATGGGATTTGCAAAAGGCTATTGAAAATCTGAATCATTATTTGGGAATAGTTTATAAAAATCTTTTAAAATAATATGAACCATATTATCGAAGTCGGTTTTTCCCCTTGTCCCAATGATACTTTTATTTTTAATGGAATAATATCAGGTGATGTGCCAACACGGAATTACCGCTTTCATCCGGTTATTGAAGATGTGGAGACGCTTAACCGGTGGGCTTTGGAAGCTAAGTTACCAATTACTAAAATCAGCTTTGGCACTTTAATGCAGCTTTCTGATAAATATATTTTATTAGATGCAGGAAGCGCATTAGGGATGGGCGTAGGCCCCCTGCTGATTTCTAAAGAAACTTTTATTGAACAGGATCCTAAAGACTTCTGCGTAGCTATTCCGGGAAAAAATACCACTGCCCATGTATTGTTTTCCATGGCATATCCACAAGCCAAGAATAAAGTATTCCTGCGCTATGATCAAATTGAGCAGTATGTGCTGGAAGGTAAAGGCCCCGGGGTAATTATTCATGAAAACAGATTTACATATAAAGGCAAGGGGTTGCATTTGTGGAGCGACTTAGGGAAGGTTTGGGAAGATAAATTGAAAGCACCTATTCCTCTTGGTGGAATTGTTATTAAAAAATCATTGCGCGATTTTGCACCTGTCATAAGTGGTTTTATAAAAAGGAGTATTGAAAAGGCTCAAAAGGATTATCCTATATTACCCCCCTTCGTTGTTTCTTATGCACAAGAAATGGACGAAGAAATTATGCGAAAGCATATTGAATTGTATGTAAATAATTTCTCTTTATCATTGGGACAGGCAGGAAGATTAGCAATTGAAAAGTTTCAAACTGTGTATGCTCAATTATATTCAAAGGAGATACCTGAAATAGAGATTATTTAAAATTATTTCCAAACGACTTTTTGCCTTTGGATATTTTACATACTGAATTTTTCCCCTTCTTTTAATATGGATGGCATTATAACTTCGCTAATCTGTTCGGTGAATGTAGTTGATAATTCCCTGTCGTGATAAACGTTTACTTTAATAATTCCACGAATTACATTTGTAAGAAATATTTCATCGGCGGTATCAGCAGTGATTAAAGGAACCGGCTGCTCTATTATTTTATAACCAAGTGATGGGGCAATCCGAAGCAAGGTTCTTCTAAATATACCATCAACACAACCTTCGGCTACGGGAGGCGTAATTATTTCATCCCGGTGAACAAAATATACATTAGCAATGCAAGAATCGCAAATTCGGTCATATTGATTTACCAAAAGGATATCATCCCAATTCATTTTGTTTGCATATATGGCTGCAGCACGATAAAGCATAGCTCCCGACAGTTTATAACGGCTAAGGTTACCTGCTGATTTAATTTCTCCTGTAAATAATCCAAGGGTTATTGACATTGCCGGATGTTCGCGGTAAAGTGGGGTGGCTTCAATTAAAAAGCCGGGAGTGTTGTCTTCCTGGTCAAATAGGGTTAGGCATGTTCTAAATACTGAAAGCCTCACCCGTGCATCCTTTAGGCCGTTTTCTTTACATAGCCGCTTTATTTCACGGGTAAGATAATTGGCAGAAAAATAAGAAGGTATTTCATATCCAAGTTCCTCAAGCCCATTGAATAACCTTCGTAAATGATCTGAAGCCCATTGCAACCTGTTATTAACATATTTGATGGTTTCAAATAAACCATCACCATATCTGAATGCAGAATTGCTTAAATCTGCCACAAGAGCATCATGCGGTAATATGCGCCCATTAAAATTAATAAACGTCATACCTTAAAGATAATAGTTAAAGGGAAAAATAGGGCTTGGATGCCAAACCTAACCACCTAGGGCTCATCAACAATTTTATTCCGAATAGCATACATAATTAATCCGGCAGTACTTTTTGCACCTGTCTTTACTTTTAATTTATCACGGATTGCCTCTACCGTGCGTGGACTTAAATCAATAATATCTGCAATTTCCTTTGTACTTTTCTCTTCACACATCAAGCGAAGCACTGAAGTTTCATTTTCACTTAATTTAACATCAGCATGGGCAGCTTTTAATGCTTCTGGTGTATTTCTTTGCTTAAGATTTGCCAGCAGGGCTTTATTGGTTAATGCACTAAAATAATACTCATCTCCTACACAGGTCCTAATAGCTTCGTAAATGATCTCTACGTCACTATTTTTAGCTAAATAACTATTTGCACCCATATCCATTAATCGGGTTACCATGCTTTGATCCTCCATATAAGAAAGGATAATAACTTTCATATCAGGAAACATTTCCTTAATTTTCGGAAGCGCCTCTACCCCGGTCATTATCGGCATTTCGATATCTAATAAAATTACATCGCAGGGAATTGCTTTTAATAAACTTAGTAAATGCTGCCCATTGTCGGCCTCAGCTACAATGTCTATATCCTCTTTAGCACTTAATGCAGTTTTTACTCCGGCACGATAAAGCACATGGTCATCAGCAATTATTACCTTAATAGGTTCTGGTGATTCGGTTTTCATATTCAAATTACAAAATTAAAGATTTTCAAAGGGTTATCACTGATTTATAAACGCTATTTGCAAGGTAAAATTATTTTTCATTCCATTATTTAGGGGAAATACCCGATACCGAAGATGGGGTTTTTACTATATAAACTGCTTTATCCGAAAAAACCCCTGTAAAATGATGTTTATCCCCTTGTTGCTTATTAAAAAAAATGAAATTTGAGGAATGAATCTTCACATAATTATTCATATAATTTATTTTACAGTTTCCTTAGTTTCATTTTTTATTGCTATTTCGGTTTTTGGGGTTAGGAATAGAAAGGGGATTCTCCAGTATTTTTTTATTTACGCCTTAATCAATGTTTTACTTGTTGGCTTTTATATTTTTTCATTCTTTTTTAATTTAGAATTTGAAAATACAATATCTAGAATTAGTTATGTTTCCAATACATATCTTTTTGTGTATTTGGGTTTGCTTATAAGAAATGAGATTATAGGCTTAACAAAACTAAAAATTGTCAATATAATTTTTTATGTGTTTTATGTGCTGACCATTGTGGCTATAATTATAAAGCTTAATTCGGCAAATGATTTTTCTATATTAATCCTTCCTCATTTCGGGCTGCTTATTATGGCAATTCTATATTTTCTTGGTTTGTATCAACATGTGCCTTCAACGCCATTGCAATTTGTTCCTGAAGTATGGGCAATAATTGGCATTTGCTTTCAAGCAACGGTAACTATTTTATCGTATGTTTTTATTGGATTCTTTTTTGAGATAGGAAGTAAAACCTATATTAGTATTGTTGGTTCCGGCCTTGTTATAGGTTATATCATGTTCAGTTTATTCTTTATTAAAGGTCTTTTATGTTTTACAAATCGGGAGAAGTTATTATTGTAATTTATGTTATCAGCTTTGTTCTTCTGATAATTATGGTAGGCTTGATTGCCTACTTAATTACCGGTGCTCAAAAAAGACAATTTCTGCATATTAGAAAAATGGAAGAATTAAAAGGCAGGCAGCATTTAGAGATATTACAGGCGCAATTAGAAATTCAGGAGCAGACTTTTGAAAATATTTCTCGCGAGATTCATGATAATATTGGTCAAAAACTTACCCTGGCTAAATTACATCTCAACACGCTACCACCGTTTTCTAATTCATCAAGAGCAAATGAACAGGTGGCTGCTTCCATTGATATGTTAGGTGAGGTAATTATTGATTTAAGTGATTTGAGCAGGAGTATGAACTCAGAAATTTTATTGCAGAACGGGCTTATTAAGGCCATTGAATTTGAAGTAGCTCAGTTAGCCAAAGCCGGATTATATAAAATAAGTACCCGAATAATCGGAGATCCGAAGTTTATGTCTGAAGAAATTGAATTGATGGTGTTCAGAATAATTCAGGAATGTATTAATAATATTGTAAAACATTCAGCAGCTACTGAACTGTTTATCGAAATGCATTTTGTTCCCGGTGTGTTAAAGGTAATTGTAGAAGATAATGGTAGGGGATTTAATAAGAGCCAGGTGAGGGGGAAGGGGATTGGATTAATGAATATGGAAAACCGGGCAAAATTGATTAAGGGGAAATTAACCTATAGCCCCGGAAGGGTTAGTGGAACCAAGGTGGAATTAGAAATACCATTATATGATAAAGTCTGAAAAAATTAAAGTAATGCTGGTAGATGACCACGTATTGCTTAGGGATGCGCTGGCAACATTGATTAACTCATTTGATGAATTCTCTGTAATTGGAACAGCCGGAAATGGTGTAGAATTAATGCGGGCCATGAAAAATGGTGATAGACCCGATATTGTATTACTTGATTTGAATATGCCTGAAATGGATGGATTTGATACTGCAAAAGAGTTGCATGAATTGAATCCCGATATCCGGATTCTAATTTTAACTATGTACGATTCAGAAATAGCATTGATTAGACTACTTCAGCTTGGAGTGCGTGGTTTTTTAAAGAAGGATATTCATCCTGTAGAATTGCGTACTTCGTTGGTTACTGTAAGCAGGGGTTCGGGTTATTATTATTCTAATCAGGCTACCGGTAAATTAGCTTCTCTTTTTCAAAAACATCATGAATCAAGTAGGTCGTTAGAAAAATCAATTCTCAGTGAAAAGGAAATTGATTTTTTAAAACTGGCCAGTACAGACCTAACCTACAAAGAAATAGCCTCAGAAATGAATATGACTCCCAGGGCAATTGATTGTTGCAGAGATTTATTATTTGAAAAATTGGATGTTAAAAGCAGGGTGGGCTTGGCTATTTATGCGGTAAAGCACGGGATAGTTACTTTTTAATTAATCAATGATTTTGTGGCGCATAGCGTACATTATCAGCCCACCAATTGTTTTGGCATTTACCTTGTTTTTCATATTCTGCCTAATTGTTTCAACGGTTCGCGGACTTAAAAAGATGGCCTTGCTTATTTCATCGGTTGTTTTATCTTCTGCTAAGAGTTGTAAAACTTTTATTTCTTTTTCACTAAACGAAATGGGGGTGTTGTTACCATATCGCTGCCGCACACTCTTGTTTTGCATCAATCTGCTTTTTTGTGCATTATCAACAAGGGCATTAAAATAAAAATCTTCCTCCATACAGGTAATGATGGCCTCATAAATTTCTCCCGGATCGGTTGTTTTAGTGAGAAAAGCATTAGCACCCATTTCCATCATTTTATTAATCATTTGTTGGTCATCGTACATAGATAGAACAATGATGCGAAGGTCTTTGTATTCTTTTCTTATAAGTTGAATGGCATTAATTCCATCAATTTCCGGCATCCGAATATCCATCAGCAGCACATCAGGTTGCTTAATTGAAATCTTGTGCATCATATCTTTGCCATCTTCCGCCTCCCATAACATTCTAAGATTGGCACGTCCTGACAAAGCCATTTTTATTCCGTCCCGGAATATTTTATGGTCATCAGCAATAGCAACTTTTATCAAGGTTTCAGCAGACATTGTGATTAATTGGATTAGTATCCCGGCTAAAATACAATGAATACTTTAAAAATGAAAGTGTTTTTACGATAGGTGGTTAGTTTTATTTTTTAAAGCACTTGATAATCATGGTATTAAAATTCACGTAATAGTAAAAATACGGTGTTATAATTACGCGTATTTAATGAAAATAAATAGGATAAGTACGATTTATTGAGCTTTAATTAATGAATTAGCTTCCAAATTGTTAGGATTATTAGTAAAATGCAGGATAGCTCATAATATACTGAATATTAATATATTAGAAGATAAATCCTGAAAAAATCGTAAGGTTACTAACATCTGTGGATAAACCATATAGTAAAATTACTGTTTTAATGTCGTAATATTACCCTCAATTAAAACCAAAAGGAGGGAGTATTTTTCGATGTAACCGGCAATAGCAAAGGGTTTGATGCAATTAGTGGTTTTACGATGAGTTTTTAGCTATTGTTTTCTATAATGCTTTTGAAGAAGTTTACATCGGAATTGATTTCTTAACCACAAAAGTTTGTTATGACTGCAACACTTGGATGGGCACTATTTGCTTTTCTTTTTGGATTTTAGTTATACCGATATTGGTAGAATTATTAATTTCCAAAAAAACTGAAACTTTCACTCTTAATAATTTTATTAAGTGAAGTCTTACCTTTAATTTCTTGTATTCTTTTTTTTAAAAAAATTAGGAATAGGGAGTTGAAGGTTTTTTTTGTTTATAGTATTCTTCTTGCCACTTTTTCTTTTTTATCTATTGTTCGTATATATTTTTTACCGACTACGTTTCAACTATATTTGGTTGGTATTTTTTTGATTATTGAGTTTTTAATTTTAACTACCTTTTTTAAGTTTGGATATAGTAGAAGAGGGCTTAAAAGGAAAGTTTCAGTTATTCAAATATTATTTGTAATTGGTTGGTTAATTGAATTGCTCTTTTTTTCAAACTCTTTTCCTAAAAACTCCTTAATCTCAGAATACCTGATTTTTATTATACTGATTATTCTATTCTTTTATGATAGAATGAATAACATCACTTTTGTACCCATTTATCATACCATTGTTTTTTGGATTTGTGTAGGCCTTTTTATTTTATTTTCAAGTAACCTTTTTGCCATTATTACTCTTTTTATTTATGATAACCCGGATATTGTATATTTTCGGTTGACATTAATGGCTGTCGGTATAATAACCAAGAACGTAATCTTATCTTTGTCGTTATTAGGTAAGAACGAAACGGAAGAAAAGAGAGGAGATTCTCTTATAATTCCGGATGACGTAATACTCGATGATTTTAAACTGACTAATTTAAAAAAACACTAACCGGCTATGTTCTTTCTTCAAGTACAAGGTGAAGGGATTCCGAGTCTTATGTTTATAGGAACATTAGCCATGGTAATATTGGCATTGGGGATTATTGTATTTGTAGTGTTTCATCAGCGCAGAATTATTAAGTATCAAATGATGATGAAGCAGTTAGAGGCTGAGAAACAGGAAATTTTGCTAAATGCATCAATTCGGTTTCAGGAGGAGGAGAGGCAACGTATTGCCGCAGATTTACATGATGATGCCGGTCCGCTTTTGGCCACAGCTCGATTATATCTTAATGAAAACTTGGTAAACCAGGAAAAGGCACAGCAATTACAAAGCATTTTAAGTGCTAAACAAATTATTGATGATGCTATCCAGCTCATCCGTAATATCAGTCATAGCCTGATGCCACCTACTTTAAAGAATTTTGGATTAGAAAGTGCAACTACAGATTTGTTTCAAAAAATTAGTGGGAGCGGTGCAGTAAATGCAAGTGCTCGTTTTCATGATTATCGTGAGCGGCTTAAAGTAGATGTAGAGATGTTGGTATTTAGAGTTATTCAAGAATTGGTAAACAATATTCTAAAGCATAGCAATGCCGGTTTTATCCATCTTACTCAAAATGCAAATGATCATTTTATGTATTTGCGTATTCATCATGATGGGAAAGGACTTACCCAATCAGAGTTTGAAAAATTAAGCCAGACATCTCATGGCTTGGGCTTAAAGAATATTGCCAGCCGCATCAATGTATTAAAAGGGAGGATATTTTTTGAAATTGATGCCAGTAGAACTTATTATAAAGTGACCCTTGAAATACCTAAGCATGCGGCTAATGGTAAGTTAAAGGCTGTAGCGTAATGCATTATAGTTGTTTTTTTAATTACCTCATTTATGGAAGCCAACAATATTATTAAAGTTGCAATTGCAGATGATCACAAGATATTTCGTAAGGGAGTAATTCTGTCTATGCGTACCTACACCAATATAAAATTTGTATTGGAAGCTGATGATGGTGATGAGTTGTTAGAAAAAATTCCTGAATTTTTACCGGATGTAGTTTTGTGTGATTTACGTATGCCGGGTAAAGATGGAATTGATACCACCAAGATAATTACAAAGAATTTTCCGCACATTCGTGTTATTATTTTAACCATGTATGAAGATGAAAGGTATGTTGGCCATTTGATGGATTGCGGAGCTGCCGGTTATTTGCTGAAAAATACCGATCCTTCAGAAATTAGGCGAGCTATTATGGATGTTGTGCGTACCGGGTTTTATCTCAATCCTTTTGTAAATAAAGTATTAATAAAAAAGAATTACAGCAAACAAAAGGTAATTCCCAATCTTAGTGCTGAAATTGTACTTTCTGATCGCGAAAAGGAAGTGCTTACATTAGTTTGTATGGAATTTACAGCCGGAGAGATTGCTTCGAAAATGGATATCAGTGCAAGAACTGTAGAGGCAATAAAAGACAGGCTGATGGAGCGTTTTGGAGTTAAAAATTCAGTAGGGTTGGTATTTTATGCTATGAAAAATCAACTGCTTGATTAGAATAGTCCAAAAAGCATTGCATCAATTTTGGATATTACCTTGCCTAAATCTTCTTCGTTTTCAGCAAATTTATTTGTATCAGCATCAATAATCAATAATTTGCCTTCTTTATATCCGTCAATCCAATTGTTGTATAATTCATTTAATTTTTTCAAATAGTCAAGCCTGATGTTTTCTTCATATTCTCTGCCTCTTTTTTGAATTTGTCCAACTAAGGTTGGAACAGAGGCCTTTAGATAAATTAACAAATCAGGCGGTTGAACCATTGACTTTAAGGTTTCGAAGAACTGATAGTAATTATCAAAGTCACGTTTTCCCATCAATCCCATATCATGTAGGTTGGGTGCAAAAATATTTGCATCCTCATAAATTGTTCTGTCTTGAATAACCGTTTCTGTGCCTCGCTGAATATCCAGCAATTGGTTTAACCGGTTATTCAAAAAATAGATTTGAAGATTAAAACTCCATCTCGGCATGTCTTCGTAAAAATCATTTAGATAGGGGTTATGATCCACATCTTCAAACTGCGGAATCCATTTGTAGTGTTTACTAAGAAGTTCTGTTAATGTAGTTTTACCGGCACCAATGTTACCGGCAATCGCAATATGTTTTGGTTTTTTTGAACTTGCCATGCTAAACTAACCCTTTTAAGCGTGAAGTATTTTGCTTCAAATGAAAGTAGGTAAAATTTCCTTTCCTCCGTCATTTGAGGATTTTTTTATTTAAAATAGTTTAATTTCATTGCCTCCCGCACCAATTTCATTGTATTCATTGCGCTAATAGTTGCTTTCTCAGCGCCCTGTTTCATGATTTTTCTAAGATTATCCTCATCAGCTAATATCGCATTAGCGCTTTGTCGTATCGGGCGTATGAATTGTATCATATCTTCTGCCAATTGCTTCTTTAAGTCGCCGTATCTTATTGTACAAGTATTAAAATCGTGTTCAAACTTTTCAACAACATCCGTTTTGCTAACCAGTTTCAATAAGGTAAACAGATTTTCTATTTCAGGAGCCTTTACATCATTCTTTTTTGTTGGTCCTGAATCTGTTTTTGCTCTCATGACTTTTTTACGTATAACCTCATCTTCATCTGCTAAATATAGAGTTGCCATCTGATTTTCACTCTTGCTCATTTTTCCTGCCCCATCCAGTCCGGGAACTTTTATCAACTCACTGTTGAAATTAAATGCCTGGGGTTCCGGAAAAACAGGTTCATAGCGGGTGTTAAATCGGTTAGCAAAATTCCTTGCCATTTCCAGATGCTGCTCCTGATCTTTCCCAACCGGCACGAACATGGCACGATGGATAAGGATATCTGTTGCCATGAGTACAGGGTAGGTAAGTAAACCGGCATTAACATTCTCCGGGTTGAGTCTTACTTTGTCTTTGAATGTGGCTGTTTTTTCAAGCTCACCCTTATAAGCGAGCATATTCAGATAAAGATAAAGCTCGGCTGTTTCATGAATGTGACTTTGACAATATAATGCCACTTTTGCAGGATCTAATCCGCAGGCAATATTTTCTGCCAATACGCGGTAGATATTTTGTTTTAATCCTGATGTATCAGGATGCGTAGTTAGAGAATGTAAATCGGCAACCATAAAAAAGCAGGTAAATTCATCCTGCATCTTTACGTAATTACGCATGGCGCCAAAATAATTTCCCAAATGAAGAAAACCTGTGGGCCTGATACCGCTCATTACAATATTTTCGGGGGCTCCGGGAATATTTTTAAAGTCCATATATTTTTTCTAAGCGTTTGCGAAGATACTGAATGAAACCCATGCGTAATGAAAGAATGAGGTTATTATGCAAAAGTCTAAAGCCGTACCTTTGTTTTAGTGCTTTGGTTAAAAAAGCCGTTAGTTTATGAGTGTAATTATTCAGTTAGAGCAGATTTTTAAGAGCTATTATTTAGGCAAACAGGAACTGCCTGTTCTTAAAGGTATAAATTTAGAAATCCAGCGTAATGAATATGTTGCATTAATGGGCCCAAGTGGCTCCGGGAAGTCAACATTGATGAATATTTTGGGTTGTCTTGATTCTCCAACCAGAGGAAAGTATGTATTGAATGGTAATGATGTTAGCAGGATGGATGATAATGATTTGGCCGGAATTCGGAATAAGGAAATAGGCTTTGTTTTTCAGCAATTTAATTTGTTGCCGAGGTTAACTGCAGAAGAAAATGTGGCCTTGCCCTTATTATATGCGGGTGTAGGTAAAAAAGAACGAAAAGAAAGAGCTGCTGAAGTTCTGGCAAAAGTAAAATTGGAAGACAGGATGCATCACAAGCCGAATGAATTAAGCGGAGGTCAATGTCAACGCGTAGCCATCGCTCGCGCCTTAGTTAATAATCCCTCTATTATTTTGGGTGATGAGCCTACCGGAAATCTTGATTCAAAAACATCGTATGAGATTATGGAAATTTTGGGAGGTATTCATGCAGATGGAAATACAGTTATTATAGTTACTCATGAAGATGATATCTCAAAATATGCACATCGGGTGATAAGGTTGCGTGATGGAATAATTGAGAATGATGAGGTAAATACACATCCTACATCAACAATTACCTCTTTTGTTTAATTTAATTTTTTAAAAATGGCATTTAGAATTTATACAAAAACAGGAGATAAGGGAAAAACAAGCTTAATTGGAGGCACAAAGGTTCCCAAAAGTCATGTTCGTATCAACAGCTATGGAACAGTTGATGAGTTAAATGCGAATATTGGTATGGCGGCTGATTTGTTAACAAATGAAAAATCCATCAGCATTTTGCGGGAGATACAAGATAGGTTGTTTACAATTGGTTCTGAGTTGGCAACAGATCCGCAAAAGGATGTAAAAATGAGTTTACCTAAGATTGTGGAAGAGGATATTTTGTTGCTGGAAAAGCAAATTGATGAAATGGATGCCCAATTACCACCACTTAGGTCGTTTATTTTGCCTGGTGGGCATGTAGCAGTATCTCAACTTCATATTGCCAGATGTGTATGTAGAAGAGCTGAGCGGGCATGCGTAATGATGCAGGAAGAAAATGAAATAATAGACCCGTTAATAATTAAGTATATTAATAGGTTAAGTGATTATTTATTTGAACTTGCACGTTTTTCTGCATTTGAATTGAAAGCACCGGAAATCGTGTGGAAAGCAAGAATATAAAAAAGGCCTAATTCTCTATTGAAGAAAATTAAGCCTTTGTATCGAGGAGCAGACTTGAACTGCCGACCTTCGGGTTATGAATCCGATGCTCTAACCAACTGAGCTACCTCGACAAGCGGCTGCAAAAGTATGAAAATTCCGTAAATTGGAGGCAATGTTAGGTAGTATTTAATCTGAAATGGCGATATGAAGAAGTTGCTGATTTTTTGTATTACTGTGCTGCTGCTACTCGTTGCCGGCTGGTTTTTTATCCCTTCATTTAGAGGATTTCTATATTATCAATATTTTATTACTATTAAAAAGGAGGTGGTAGGTGGTCCTTGTGGACCTAATTGTGATGGGTATATGGAATATGGAGACCGGGTTTTGTCACCGGTTGATACCCTTCCCGATTTTGCAGTTAATGATACAAACAGGATAAAACTTTTCGGAACTATTTATAAAAAGGATGGAAGGCCTGCCTCGGGAGTTATTTTGTACGTTTTTCAAGCTAATACCTCAGGTATTTATCCTTTGCGTGGAGATGAAATAGGTGCAGCAAAAATTAATGGATATTTACGAGGTTGGATAAAGACCGGAAAGGATGGAACCTATTCTTTGTTTACTAATATTCCCGGTTCGTATCCGGGTACTAAAAAGATTGCACATATTCATTGTATAATTAAAGAGGCTAACCTCAATCCTTATACGCTTCCGAATTTTGTTTTTCCGGGCGATCCAAATCTAACTTCAGTTGAATTAAACACACCACAGGATAAAAATGGAGGATTGGTAATTCCAATAGGTGTTGATTCTACAGGAATAATGGTTTATAAGCGAGATTTATTTTTAGGTAGAGGAGTTATTAATTATCCTAAATAAAATATCCGAAGCTATTTACGCGGTGTTTTTTTCTGCTATATAAAAGCAGTTTGAGTAATATCATGTAAATGATTCCGTTATAATTAGGTTTCATTTTTTAGTTCTACATCTAATTGCCTTCTTTCCTTAAAAGCCTTTTTGTTCATTTTGTAAGTCCCCCCCCCAAAAAATCCTACAGTTAAAAGTAGACTGCATTGCCAGGGAGATTTTTATTTTTTAATTTGTTTATGAGTTTTATAAATCGAATTTGAGCTTGATTTAATTTTGGATTATTTACTAAATCATTGTGATGCTTTACTTGCCTTAATTCCATTTTATACATTTTATGGTTTTTAGATGACCACAAAACATTTCGTCGCTTCAGGAAGCGGCGAACCAAGGAAGTCTATGTTTTCTTTTTTACTGAATTTGCAAGTACAAAACCAACTTTAGATTAGGTCTCAAACCTACCATTATTACAGACTGATGTTGTGTGTGGATTTAATTTATTTTTTTAAAATAGCCAACATTTTTAAAAACTGTTCCATCTGATGATGTTTCTGTAAGGTCAGTTTTCAAATCTGTATTTGTCAATGAAATTACTGTTAAAATATAAGTTGAGCCATTTGAAATATTGGTAAAAGTAATATTTGTACCGTTATAAACGTATGTGCCACTTTCATCTGCTGTTGAATTACAATTTGCATCATTTTCGATAACCACATAAGTTCCATTCGATTTGAATTCATTATAATCCGGACAATTTGAATTGTCTTCAACTTTATTAACCGTACTGTCTAATACTCCATTTGTATAATATTCAAATTTCACTTGTCTCCATTTTCCAACAATTGTTGAACTTGAATTATTGTCTTTGCTACAACCAATAATAGTAGATACAAAAGCTAATATCAATGATAATAATAAGTATTTCTTCATAATTTCATCTTTCCCCTTGTCAATTTTGACCATTAAGAACGAACATTTTAGGTACTTTTTTAAGTGGTAGTTTCAGTCCGCACTATTTTTCTAAATATTTTATTAGGTGTAGTTTTTCATAATTTGCATAAAACTATTTCAGTTCTGAAAAGTATTTGTGAAAGTATGGAATTGTTTCAATTCCCTTGTAATAGTTTTCAAGATTATATTTTTCATTTGGACTGTGTAAATTATCGCTATCCAGTCCGAAGCCCATAAACACAATTTTTATTCCCAACTCTTTTTCAAAAAGTGCACAAATAGGGATGCTTCCGCCACCTCTTACAGGAATTGGTTCTTTGCCAAAAGTAGTTTCCATTGCTTTTGCTGCGGCTTTATAGGCTGTGCTGTTGAGTGGTGTCATGTAAGGTTCACCGCCATGGTGTACAGAAGCTTTAACATTAACATAAGCCGGTGCTGTGCTTTCTATATGCTTAATAAGGAGGTTTGTAATTTTCTCAGAAGATTGGTTTGGAACTAATCTGGCAGAAATTTTCGCAAAAGCTTTAGATGGCAAAACTGTTTTAGAGCCTTCTCCTGTGTATCCTCCCCAAATTCCATTTAATTCGATGGTGGGGCGAATACCGGTACGCTCATTGGTTGTAAAGCCTTTTTCACCCCATAATTCTTTTACTCCTAAGTCCTCTTTATATTCTTTTTCGTTGTAAGGGGCGCGTGCCAGCATAGCCCGCTCCTCATCAGAAGCAACAACTACATCATCATAAAAACCCGGAATAGTAATATGATTATTTTCATCATGCAATGAAGCAATCATTTTAGAGAGTATGGTAATGGGGTTGGCCACAGCTCCACCATACACGCCACTATGTAAATCGCGGTTTGGACCGGTAACTTCTACTTCAATGTAACTAAGGCCGCGCATTCCGATATCAATGCTAGGTGTGTCAAGGCTAATTAATGCACTATCGCTAATAAGGATGCAATCTGCTTTGAGTAACTCTTTGTGTCCTTTTACAAAATCGCCAAGGCTTGGTGAGCCAACTTCTTCTTCTCCTTCAATGCAGAATTTAATATTATTTTGAAGCGAATTTGTTTTAACTAAAATTTCCAGTGCTTTAACGTGCATATAAAACTGGCCTTTATCATCGCAGCTCCCACGTGCGAATATTTTTCCATCTTTAATTACCGGTTCAAATGGGCCACTATGCCATAGGTCAAGAGGCTCGGCAGGTTGAACATCATAATGTCCGTAAACCAATACAGTAGGTTTTGACGGGTCAATTATTTTTTCACCATAAACAACAGGATGGCCTGCGGTTGGGTAAACTTCGGCTTTGTCTGCACCAGCTTCCAATAGCCTTTGTTTTACGGCTTCTGCACAGCGTATCATGTCCTCTTTATGTTCTTTTTTAGCGCTTACACTGGGAATTCTTAATAAGTCAAATAATTCGTTTAGGAAACGGTCTTTATTCTTTTCTAAATAATCTTTCCAAGATTGCATAATTATTAAATTGAAGTGAGTGTAATTTCGTTTATACGTCTATGTTATTAAATTGCTTTTTGCCAAAGGCTATTTACAAAATCCCAGTTTACTATACTCCACCAGTTTGCAATGTAGTCAGCTCTTTTGTTTTGGTATTTTAAATAATAGGCATGCTCCCATACGTCGAGTCCTAATAAAGGCGAACCTTTTATGGTGCTAATATCCATGAGGGGATTATCCTGATTAGGAGTACTACCTATTTTAAGTACATTTCCCGGTGCAACATATAGCCATGCCCATCCGCTTCCAAATCTTCCTGCTGCTGCATTTGAAAATTGAAGTTTAAAGGATTCAAATGATCCAAAGTGTTTTTCAATTTCTAAGGCCAATTCTCCTGAAGGCATGTTTCCCTGCCTCTTCGGTCTCATCATATTCCAAAACATTTCATGGTTATAATGCCCACCAGCATTATTACGCATTTTCATGGAATATTTAGAGATTCGACCAAGAAGAGATTCTACAGAAGTGTTTGAGGCTACATTTTCGGCAGAGGCTGCTTCTTTAAGATTTTTTGAATAGGCAGCAGCATGTTTTGTGTAGTGTATTTCCATGGTTTGCGAATCAATAACATCTTCAAGGGCATGATATGGGTAGGGTAGTGGCTTTTGATCAAAACTTAAACCCTTTGGTAATGTAATAATCTTTTTTGAAGTATTGCATGATGATAAGATCTCTGCAGCAGCAGATACCGATAAGCCGGCAACCACCATACCCTTAATTCCACTACCTATAAATTTTCTTCTATTGAGATTTTGATTGTTCATACTTTTTAATTTTTACTAATCACGTTTTTTCATCACAAAATTTCTAATGGCTGTAAAGGTACGATAGTAGAATTCTTTATTAAATAATTGTGAATCGTGCATTGCTTTATAAGTAAGAAAAGCGCCTATCGGTGTAAGCACTATTACTGAAAGCCACATCCCAGCCGCAGGGGCCATAATATCTTCTCTTACAAATTTATCACCAAACATATTTAGCAAATGAAAGATGAGAAAAAATAAAATGGAAACAAGCAGCGGCATACCTAAGCCACCTTTTCGGATAATAGAACCTAATGGAGCTCCAATAAAAAATAATACCAAACAGGATAATGACATGGCATATTTTCTGTGCCATTCTGTTTTATTTTGTTTTAATTCCTGTTGTTGTTCTTTAAGTGTGTGCTGATTAAATAGCAGCATTCCTTTCAAAGTAGATATTCTGCTGTATGTTTTCTGCCATACTACAGTTTGTAAACTATCCGGAATAGTAAATCCTAATGTCTTCTCCTTTTGAAATAGTTTCCAGTCGTCTTTTGTAAGTGCCGGATAATAAAACATTTTACTAACTTGTTTTTTCTGCGATTCCTTGAGGCTGTCTTCCAAATGTCTTATAGTACGAAGGTTTTGCTGTAATTGCCTTGCACTCAACATCTTATAGCCACTCTTAAATGCGCTGTCGCTGCTATTTTGTTGTTGCAATGACGATAAGTCAAAAAGTTTTTTATAGGTTTTAAAATTCAACCGAATATATTCTGTGGAAGAATCACCGGGATTTCCTCTTTCCTGATAACGGGTTCCATTATATAAATTGAATTCTAAAAAACGTTGGTCTTTTGAAACCCCCATCTCCCCTTTTTCAGCAACAATGGTATTGTCCTGCAAGCGATTTGTTTGCTCATAAATAAGTATTTTATGGATTGTTTTTCCATCGCGGTCCTTTTTCCCAACTTTTATGGCGTAGTTTGGGATATGGGTAAAGAACACACCTTCTTTTAAATCGAAGGCTGGTTTTTTATAAAATATATCACGGTAGAGTGTTACGAATTTTAAGTTAGCATAGGGAATAACATTATTTGCAAAGAAAAAACTTACCACACATAGAATTATTGCAATAAACATAAGTGGCCTCATGAACCTTAGTAATGAGATACCGGAGGATTTTATAGCAACTAATTCAAATGATTCGCCCAAATTGCCAAAAGTCATAATGGAGGAAATGAGCAAGGCAATGGGAAAAGCTAATGCAACTAATGAAGCACTTGCATACCAAAGGAAATGAGCTACGACCCAAAAATCTAAACCCTTACCAACCAAATCATCAATATATTTCCACAAAATTTGCATTATTAACACAAAGCAAGTGATGAAAAAGGTGGCTATGAAGGGGCCAACAAATGCTTTAATAATAAGTTTATCCAGCTTTTTTATCATATTTCCTAAAACCTGTTTGAAAAACTGTTTTCAAATTCCTGGGAGGTTTGCAAATTTATCCTTTAAAGATAAGGAACTTCAATTCTGTGGTGAGCAGAAAAAAACTTATTAATGATTTAACTTATCAAAATAAAAAAGGGCAGAAGAGTAGGTGCCTCATTTTTTAAGTATTCAAACGCTGTGCTGCAAGAAAGGAAGTTTGGAGTGATATTAATTCATTACAGCGTGATGAATTGGAGGTAAAATAAGTGGGCTTTTGCTTAGCTGCCTATTCTGTGGAATAGGTCTTTAACCTGATATTCCCAAAGTTGGCTTTGGTCTTTAATGTCCTTTTTATCAGCAAAATCACTAATCACCAAAATAGTTTGATTGGTAACTTCAGAGCGGTCAATTCTGAATTCGAAGTATTCATCTTTGGGTTGCGAATGCCAGTGAAACCTGATGAGCTTATTTTCTTCTGCTTCAATTACATCAGCTTTTTCCTCTGTTCCGTCCCAGGAAAAAATAAATACACCGTCTCGCTCATCAACTCCATCAGCAAACCATTCCTGTAAGCCGGATGGAGAACTTAAAAATTCATATAAGATACCGGGAGAGCACCTTACAGGATATTCTAATGTATATAGTACTTTCTTACTCATTTTTCTTTCTTATTATTCTTTGTATCGTTGCAAGTATAGACAATAATTTCACGCAAAAAAAAAATTCAGGCTCTTTTTTCGGTGGTGCACTACCCTAATAACAACCATAATTATTACAATATCCACATACGTGGAAACATTTTTTGATTCTTACATATAATAAAAGCCCTACTTTACGTTAATATTAAAAAATTAACAATCCCTAAACAGGATTATTTATTTGATACCCTTTCTAAACCTAAAACCATTGCACACTTATGAGTATGCGCCAGCTGAAGATTTCAAAATCTATCACTAACCGTGAAAGCCAAAGCCTTGAAAAATACCTGCAAGAGATAGGCCGTGTTGAATTAATCACTTCCGAAGAAGAAGTAAAGCTTGCTGTTCTTATCAGACAAGGAGATCAGGATGCGTTAGACCGCCTTACTAAAGCCAATCTTCGATTTGTGGTTTCAGTGGCCAAGCAGTATCAGAATCAAGGATTAACCTTGCCTGATTTAATTAATGAGGGGAATTTGGGCTTAATTAAAGCAGCACAACGTTTTGATGAAACTCGCGGTTTTAAGTTTATTTCCTATGCTGTATGGTGGATTAGGCAGAGTATTTTACAAGCACTTGCAGAACAAAGCAGGATAGTTCGTTTGCCGTTAAATAAAGTGGGGCTTACTAATCGCATATCTAAGGCAATTAGCCAATTGGAGCAGGAGTTTGAGCGCGAGCCTACACCAGAGGAGTTAGCTCATTTCTTAGATATTGAAGCAGATGAGGTTTCAGCAACATTAGGTGTTGCCGCACGCCATGTAAGTATGGATCAGCCTTTGGCTGATGGAGAAGAAAGCACCCTTATAGATGTAATGCCCAATAAGGATGAGCCAGGTACAGATGATGAATTAGCCATGAGGGTTTCACTAAAAATTGAAATAGAGCGTTCGCTTAGTACCTTAACTGAGCGCCAAAAGGAAGTGATATGTTACTTTTTTGGTATAGGAGTGGACCATCCAATGAGTTTGGAGGATATTGGAAACCATTTTCACCTTACAAGAGAAAGGGTTCGTCAGATAAAAGACAAAGCGATTACCAAATTGAAAAGTAATTCGCGCTCTGATATTTTAAAAGCTTTTATGGGTTAAGAAATGATTTTTATTAAAAAGATAAATGAGCCTTTAGGGCTCATTTTTTGTTGCTATTTATTAGCGGTTTCATAAGTTGGGAGTTTTTCTGCAAATTTGCAGTTCTAAACAGCAGGCTCATGTCAATTGAAATTAAAGTTCCGCCGGTAGGCGAAAGTATTAACGAAGTAACATTGGTTAAGTGGTTAAAAAATGATGGTGAATGGGTTGACCGTGATGAAGTGCTTGCTGAGTTAGAAAGTGAAAAAGCCACGTTTGAAGTTAATGCTGAGGAAGCTGGTGTAATAAAGCATATTGCTAAGGAAGGGGATGATTTGGCTATTGGTGATGTAATTTGTTCTATTGACACTGATGCAGCTCAACCCAAAAAGGAGGTACCTGCTTCTACTAAAGAAGAGGAGAAACAAAAACCCAAAACGGAGCTAAAACCTGCGCCAGCACCGGTTGAAAAAGTTATAGAAAGTACTCCGGTTAAGTCTGCTCAGTCGGAGGTAAAGGCTACTCCTGTTGCCGCAGCTATTATGGCAGATAAAAAAGTAGATAAGCAACAAGTAGTACCTACCGGCTATCATGGGAAGATTGTAAAGCAGGATGTTTTGCATGCACTTGAACATCCCGGAAGATCAGCCGTATTGTTTAGTCGCGAAGAGCGAGTTGAAAAGATGAGTAATCTGCGAAGAACGGTTTCCCGCAGATTGGTTGAAGCAAAAAATTCAACGGCTATGCTCACTACTTTTAATGAGGTGGATATGAGCGCAATTATGAACATTCGAAAAAAATATAAGGATAAATTTAAAGAAATACATGGTGTAGGGCTGGGATTTATGAGCTTTTTCACTAAGGCGTGTTGTTTTGGATTGCAAAAATTTCCTGCAGTTAATGCTTATATTGATGGTGAGAATATTCTTTATCATGATTACTGTGATATTTCCATTGCGGTAAGTGGCCCTAAAGGATTGGTTGTGCCAGTAATTCGTAATGCAGAAAGCCTGGGTATGGCAGAAATTGAAAGCGCTGTTGTAGATTTAGCTACAAAGGCCAGAAACAATAAGCTTACTATTGAGGAGATGAGTGGCGGCACTTTTACTATTACCAACGGCGGTGTTTTTGGTTCAATGATGAGCACACCGATTATTAATATACCACAGAGTGCTATTTTAGGTATGCACAATATTGTTGAGCGTCCAATTGTGGTGGATGGTCAAATCGTAATTAGACCAATGATGTATGTAGCGTTAAGTTATGATCATCGAATTATTGATGGTCGTGAATCAGTGAGCTTCCTGGTAACAGTGAAACAATTATTGGAAAACCCGGCTTTGTTGTTATTTGGTAAGGATCCTGTGGATACGTTGCTTGAACTGTAGTATTTCATGAGTCGCTATGCTGCTTATTTACGAACTGCCAGTCAATTTATAGAATCATATAATGGTGAAATCCCATTCTCTCGCTATATTAAATCAGCTTTTTCTCAATCTAAGAAATATGGGGCTACTGATCGTAGATTGATTAGTGGATTATGTCATTCCTTTTTTCGTGTAGGCTATTTGGTTAGTGGCTCCTTAACGCATCGTATTTTGGCCGGTTGGTTTATTACAAGAAATAATACTGATGATTTATTGGAAACGTTGAATCCTCAGTGGAGTGGTCAGGTAACCGTTTCGTTATCTGAAAAATTGAAGTTATTCGGAATACCTGAGGCTTCTCTCTTTCCTGGCTTATCTTATGTTTCAGATGAATTAGATAAAAGTGCTATTGCATTATCTGTATTGGAGCAACCCCTACTGTATGTTAGGATAAGGCCGGGGCATGAGGAAGTGGTTTTAAGAAAGTTGGATGATGCCCGCATAGCCTATCATCGGGAAGATAGAAATACTTTATCTTTTGCAAATAGCACCTCACTGGATAAGGTGCTTTCCATTAATAAGGAGGTTGTAATTCAGGACTTAAATTCTCAAAGGGTATTTGATGCTTTATCCCATCACTTATTTAACAAGAGCCCAATAATGGTATGGGATTGTTGTGCTGCCAGTGGAGGGAAATCGGCTTTGATATATGATAGATATAACGGTAATGTAGTTTTAACGGTGTCGGATATTCGAAAGTCAATTTTACATCAGCTTGATGTTCGAATGAAAGAAGCTGATATTCCTATTGCAGATTTGTTTATGGCAGATTTGACTCAGGGAGAAGTGAAGCATGGTACTTTTGATTTCATTATTTGTGATGTGCCATGTTCCGGAAGTGGAACCTGGGCGCGTACACCTGAACAACTCAGTCAGTTTAATAAAGATATAATTATTGATTATGCTCATCTTCAGCGAACAATAGTTGAGCATTCAATACATAGCCTGCAACCGGGAGGGGTGCTTAGTTATATTACCTGTTCGATATTTAAGGCAGAGAATGAAGAAAATGTACATTATTTATTGAATAATACAAAACTAACGTTATTGGATAAACGCTATTTGCCCGGTTATACTTGTAAGGCAGATACTCTATTTTCCGCTTTATTTCAATTAGCAGATTAAATAGGTGGGCTTAGCTTTCTATTTATCGTCTTAAGGCTTTATGAGCAATGGCATAGAACCTATTCTTTTCTTTTTATTGTCCCAAACCTTTATGAAATATATTCCGTTAGCATATTTAGTTAGGGGAAGAAAAAGATGCGTTGATCCGGGCTGAACAGTAAGGCTGTTCTGCAGCATTTGTTGCCCAAGAATATTATACAAACCATAAAAATATTTACCTCCCTGTGCAGATTGGATTGTTAATTTTACCTGACTGTTTGCGGGATTGGGCGATAATACAATACCATCTGTTTCAGGAATAATAGAGTGGCAATTATCAATATGTTGGATAGAAAGAGAATCAAGGGTATAGGTGGTGTCAATTCCAAGAATCATAGCCATTCGATATTTTATCAATCCTTCCGGTGTATTTGATAAATCATCAGTTGTATTTAGCGAGTGAAAATCAAAATCATTTTGAATACTAAGTTCGGTTAATGGAGAGTATGTGAATTCATTTTCCGTTTTTCTTTCAATAATTATTTTCATTCCTGTCATAATTTTTACATGCAGGTTAATGAAAACAATACATTCTTGTTCGGAAATGGATTGTGTATATCCTGCCTTTTGTAAACGCACAAAAGCGTCTCTAACATCAGGAATGCCGTATCCAACGCGGTTGTCTGGGTTGTTTGCTTTAGTAGCTGATGCAATAAGGGTATTGATAATGGTTCGCTGGTTTACTTCGGGAAAGGCTTGCCACAAGCAAGTAGCCACACCGGCTAAATTAGGACAGGCAAAGGAGGTTCCGGATGAAAACATTGGTTTTCCATTATTGGTATTAGATACAATAGCATTCCAGCCTACAGCGGCAAGGGTGGGTTTAATATTACCACCAAAAGCAGGGCCATAACTACTAAAATTCCCCGGTGTTCCGGTGGTATCAACTGCACCAACAGTAAGAGCGCTATCTGCATCACCCGGTGTAGAAATATAATGCCAGGGGCTGTTTCCATCATTTCCTGCTGCCGCTACCATCAACATTCCTTTTTGAGCCCCAATATTTAAGGCGCGTGCTGCCATGGTGGTATGGCCATTCATATCTTCATACGTATGATTAAACTGACTTTCTGAAAATACAGAATATCCTAATGATGTTGAGGTAACGTCAGCGCCTACACTATCAGCACGTTCAAAACCAGCAGCCAGATAGTGCTCTTCTATTGGAAATTCAGAAGCCACATCTTCTGTTCTGTATAGGTAAAATGATGCGTGCGGGGCAGTGCCTACAAACTCCCCCGGAAGATTAGCCGCTATAGTGCTTAAACATTGCATACCATGATAATAATCTTCATTTACACTTTCATTTTGCTCTACAAAATCCCAGGTGCCTAATATTCGGTTATCTATTCGTAGGCTATCAAAGGCAGACAGGCTTTGATAATGAAAATAGCCTGCATCCATCATGGCTAATTGCATTCCTCGCCCTGTAAATCCCCAACGGTGCAGAAAATCAGTACGATGAATTTTTACCTGTGCACTACTGCTTCCATAATTAAATGTATCGCTTTCAATAGAAGTATTTCGATAAAATAAAGAAGGTCCAAAAGCTGGGAAGTGATTAAATTTATTATTCGTTTGTTGATAACCGTTAGGTCGTGGAGCAATTGTATTAACTGTATTTACAAAAGGGAATGCAGTAATTTCTGCAATTTTGTTGGCATCTGTGGTTTTTATTGCTACTTGGTTCAGCCATTTACTTGTAGCTAATATTTCTACATTTCCCAAAATTTTTATACTGTCAATGTATGCCGGAGTTACCGGAAGATCCAGGCTATCAATATTTATTCCATAGCGGGCTCTACGGTCTATAGCTCGTTGTGACAGATATTCTTGCGGTTGACTAATGGAATAAGGGTTATTCCCTTTATTGTGGAAAGTGACCAAATAAGTATCAAATTGAGCAGAGATGTCAGTTGAAGCCAACAGACAAATTGTGATCAAAAAAGGGAGGCGCATTCACAAAATTTTGTTTGTGCTAAATTAAGTGCAAAAAGGGCAAAAGAAAAGTTAGTACGACCATTTTACCCAAGTAGCTCCCCAGGTAAATCCTCCTCCAAAGGCTGCTAATACTAAATTGTCCCCTTTCTTGAGTTTGCTTTCCCATTCCCATAAACATAGGGGTAGAGTACCGGCTGTAGTGTTGCCGTACTTTTGAATGTTTATCATCACCTTTTCTTTGGGAAGATTCATTCTATTGGCGGTAGCATCAATAATGCGCAGATTGGCTTGATGAGGTACTAACCATGCAATATCGTCGGCAGTAAGGTTATTACGCTGCATTAATTCATAGCTCACATCAGCCATGCCTTTTACTGCAAATTTAAAAACCGTTTGACCCTCCTGATACACGAAATGTTCTTTTGCCATAACAGTTTCAATAGATGGGGGTTTTACCGATCCTCCGGCCTTCATGTGTAAATATTGCCTTCCGCTTCCATCACTACGCAATAAACTATCTTTAATTCCTGTACCATCTGTAGTAGGTTCCAGGAGTACAGCTCCGGCTCCATCACCAAAAATGATACAAGTAGCACGGTCACTGTAATCTATTATTGAACTCATTTTATCTACGCCTACAACAACAACCTTTTTATATCTGCCACTTTCAATTAGTGCTGCACCGGTAGTGAGCGCATATAAAAATCCTGAGCACGCAGCTTCTATATCATATCCAAATGATTGGGAGGCTCCTAATTTATCACATATAATATTTGCTGTAGCCGGAAAGGTCATATCAGGAGTAACTGTAGCACAAATCAAACATTCAATTTCGTTGGGGTGCATATTTTTTTTCTGAAGTAAAACTTTTACAGCCTCCACAGCCATATCACTACTTCCTAATCCCGGTTCTTTTAAAATCCTTCTTTCTTCAATTCCTGTACGGGTTTTAATCCATTCATCATTGGTGTCAACCATCTTTTCCAATTCAGTATTAGTGAGTCGGTATTCTGGTACATATCCTCCAACTGCGGTAATGGCGGCTGAAATTTTTTCCATAGTTGAAAATTTCGTTTTTTGTGCGAAAGAATACAAATTTAGGAGAAAATGAACTGGTTTGAATTTAGCTGTGATTAGCCGAAAAATATGCTTATTTTCGCCCCTAGTCAATTGTTTACCAATATGTATGCGTATCTATTAGGGAAACTAACCTATAAAAGCCCGGCATTGGTGTATTTGGATGTAAATGGTATTGGCTATGAGGTTAATATAAGCTTAAACACCTGGTCGGCCATTCAGCACCTTGAGGAAGTGAAATTGTACACTTGGCTGCAGGTGAAAGAGGATGCGCAAAATATTTATGGTTTTTTTGATTTGGCGGAAAAGGAAATGTTCTTATTATTGATAAGCGTTTCGGGAGTGGGAGCAGCTACAGCACGTATGATGCTGTCATATATTAGGCCTGATGAAGTGGCTGTAGCTATTGCAACCGGTAATTCAAAAATGTTGGAAAGTGTAAAGGGGATAGGGAAAAAAACTGCGGAGCGCTTGGTTTTGGAATTGCGCGATAAAACACAAAAAGTATCTAACTGGGAAATGAGAAAATCTTCAACAGTTGATAATGGTTTAACTTGGGATGCATTGAATGCTTTGGTGGCATTGGGTATTTCAAAACCTCAGGCAGAACAGGCTATTAAAAAGATTTTAGTAGCAAATCCGGATATTGACCAGTTGGAAGATTTAATAAAAAAAGCATTAAAAGCCATTTGAAAAAACACTACCTTAATTAACTTACCGGATGTTTTTGACAAAAAAGTATTGTCTGCCACCATTGGCCGGCTTGCTGTTTTTTATTTTTCTTTTTCACGCAAATGCTGCTCATAGTACATTTTTGCACAGAGCACATTACCTGAAGGTTTTTCAGGATACAGTGCCTAAAACGGCTAATCCCTACAGTCTTCCATTTCCCTTTAATGATTATCGTGGCGATAATATGTCATCACCTTCATCGCCATTCAGTTTGGGTAATCCATCTAATTTTTCTGATTCAGTAGTTTATGATCCTATTACACGACGGTATATTATTTACGAAAAAGTAGGTGATTATTATTATCGAGTTCCTACTACTTATACATTTGATGAGTTTTGGCAATTGCGAAATCAACAATCTGAGCAAGAATATTTTCGTCAGCGTGCAAATATTACGTCTATCCTTAACCGTGGTAAGTTTGGCAGACCCAGATTATCGCTAACTGATAATTTGTTCAATCGGTTATTTGGTAATGGAAAGATTGAAATAAATCCCCAGGGTAATGTAGATATTACTGCAGGCTATCAAGGGCAGCGCATTGATAATCCCACTTTACCGGAGCGAGCCCGAAAGAGTGGTGGTTTGGATTTTAATATGAACGCACAAATGAATGTAAATGCATCCATTGGCGATAAGTTAAAGTTTCCTATTAATTATAATACGCTTGCCAATTTTGATTTGGATAATCAACTGAAATTAGATTATACAGGAAATGATGACGGTATTGTAAAGCGCTTTGAAGCAGGTAATGTTACGTTTCCTGCACGAGGAACCTTAATTCCGGGAGCACAGCAATTATTTGGATTAAAAACACAACTGCAATTTGGAAAATTATTTGTTACAGGGGTGTTAGCTAATCAAAAATCACAACGGCAAAATGTAAACTTAGAAGGAGGAGCAGCTGCTCAACGATTTGAAGTAAAGGCCGATGAATATGAAGAGAACAGGCATTTCTTGCTTTCTCAATATTTTTATAATAATTATAATAAGGTAATGAGTAATCTGCCGGCTATTACAGCTCCTGTGCAGATCCTGCGCCTTGAGGTATGGGTTACTAATCGTATGGGAACAACTACCGAAACGCGTGATGTGGTTGGGCTTATGGATATTGCAGAGGCTAATCCTTATTTACCTCCGCCGGTAATTAATGTACTTGGTAACCCTGTTGTTCCATCTAATGGAGCTAATGATTTGTATTCTAAAATCTTGAGTCAACCTGATGCCAGAAATCCGGCAATGGTATTTAATAATTTGCGTAACCTGGGGTTAAATCCGGTTCAGGATTTTGAAAAAACATTTGCACGGAAACTGGATTCAACTCAATACTTTTTTAACAGACAGGTAGGCTCACTTTCTTTAAGTCAGCCTTTACAAACTGATGAGGTACTTGCCGTTGCATTTCAATATTCTTATAATGGCAGAATTTATCAAGTGGGTGAATTTTCACAGGATGTACCACCGGATTCTACAACCGCAACACAAAAGGTTTTATTTTTAAAATTATTGAAGGCCACTTCACAGCGCCCGTCACTACCTATATGGCGGTTGATGCTAAAGAATGTTTATTCTATTGGTTATGGCGTATTATCTCCTACCGATTTTAAATTAGATGTTTTATATCAAGAGCCGGGATTGGGTGATAAGAGATATGTTCCATTTGGTGATAAGAATTTAGGAACGCCGGTTTTGTCATTGGTGAATCTTGACAGATTAAATACCCAATTAGACCCACAACCTGATGGTGTGTTTGACTTTGTGGAAGGGTTTACCGTAATGTCGGAATACAGTAGAGTGATGTTTCCTGTACTTGAGCCATTTGGGCGTGACCTTGCCAAACAGATTTACATTGCTGACCCACCACCTGCTGCCGCAGCTGATACTTTATTTTATATGCTTTACGATTCTATTAAAGCAGTTGCACAGCAATATCCTAATTTGAATCGGTTTGTTTTAAAGGGAACAGCCAAAACCTCTGGAAGTGCAGATATCAGCATTGGGTTTAATATTCCTCCCGGCTCAGTAACTGTTACCGCTGGTGGTAGAGTATTGCAGGAAGGTTTGGATTATGATGTTAATTATGATTTAGGTACCATCCGAATTACCAACCAGGCAATTTTAGCCGCAGGATTGCCCGTACAAGTGAATTTTGAAAACAACGCTTCCTTCGGCTTACAGCAGCGATCATATTTAGGATTGAGGTTTGATTACATGGCTATTAATAATGCTAAAGAACAGCTTTCATTTGGAGGCTCAATAATTAGGCTTAGCGAACGCCCTTTCTTTACCAAGGTGAATTTAGGTGAAGACCCAATTAGGAATACGATGTATGGATTGGATGTGAATTATAGAAAGGATTTGCCAAAATTGACTCGTTTATTAGATAAGATACCTATTTATCAAACTACAGCACCATCAAGTATTAATGTGTATGCAGAAGGCGCTTATCTAAAACCGGGGCACGCTCCTCAAATTGGCCGTGGAAAGGAAGGGTTGGTTTATATTGATGATTTTGAAGGAAGTAAATCCGGAATTGATTTGCGTTTTCCTCCAATAAGTTGGGCACTTGCTTCTGCACCCCTTGGAGCTACTGATGATGCAGGCACTGAATTATTCCCTGAAGCAGGATTAAATAATGATTTGTCCTACGGAATGAAGCGAGGAAAATTGGCCTGGTATCAAATTGAACAGGTATTACAACAAATGTCAAGTGGTAATAATCCAATTAGTGATGCCAATTTACTTAGTGATCCGCGCGTAAGAGCTGTTTACCAAAAGGAAATTTTTCCTCAACGCACAACCGGATTTGGTGAGAGCCAGCTTGTAACTTTTGATTTAGCTTATTATCCGCAAGATAAAGGACCTTATAATTTTCAAACTAATCCTGCTAAGGTGAGTCCTTCAGGAAAATTAACTACACCGGCAGAAAATTTTGGAGGTATCATGCGTGCGCTTGATCAAACGGATTTTGAAACCAGCAATATCGAATTTATTGAGGCTTGGGTGCAGGATCCTTTTATATTAGATCCTAACGCTAATGGTGGTAAGTTGTATTTTAATTTAGGTAACGTTTCTGAAGATATTTTGAAAGATGGTCGCCGCTTTTATGAAAATGGATTACCTACACCAAATGCACCGGCGCCGGTAGATACAACAATATGGGGAGTAGTGCCTCGTAACCCGATACAGGTTACCAATGCATTTAGTAATGTTCCGGAAGATCGTATTTATCAGGATTTAGGTTTTGATGGTTTGAATAAGGAGGGTGAGCGATTTTTACGTCAGCAATATCTTGATGATTTAGCTGCTAATTTTGGTATAGGCAGTATTGCCTATCAACAGGCATTGAATGATCCCAGTAGTGACGATTATACACATTATCGGGATAGTAGGTTTACAGGAGGTTCGGGGATTTTAGAGCGTTATAAAAACTACAACAGTCCTGAAGGGAATAGTCCGGTGAACCCCGGCGGGCAGTTTTCTTCTGCAGCAAGTATGTATCCTGATGCTGAAGATTTGAACAAGGATAATACATTAAATGAAACGGAAGAATACTTTCAATATGTTGTAGATTTAAAACCTACTACTGCTGCAGAAATGCAGATAGGTGTAAATTTTATAACAGATAAAAAAGTAGTTACTGTTAATTTGGCTAATGGCCAATCTCGAAATGAAACCTGGTATCAATTTAGAATCCCTATCGGGAGTTACAACCACAAAGTTGGCAACATCCCGGATTTTAAATCTATTCGATTTATGCGGATGTTTCTTACCGGGTTTGAGGATAGTGTAGTGGTTCGGTTTGGTGAATTGCAATTGGCGCGTAATATCTGGCGAAAGTTTCAGTATAAGGTTGATTCAACCGGAATGTACACAGCAGGAACTGATGTTCCATTTAATGTAGGAGCAGTAAATATAGAAGAGAATGACCAGCGGTTACCATTGCCTTATCGCACTCCAAGAGAAATTCAACGGGTACAAACATTGAGTAATAATGGAGTTAATCTGCTGCAAAACGAGCAGGCGATGAGTATTCAATTTTGTAATCTTTCTCGTAATGATGCCAAAGCGGTATTTCAAACCTTTGCCAATCGTGATTTGCGCCAATTTAGAAAATTGCAGATGTATATACATGCCGAAAACTCGGATAAGACACCAAACCAGTTTGGCGATGGTGATTTAACTGCCGTAATCAGGTTGGGTACTGACTTTGTTAATAACTATTATGAAATCCGTATTCCACTTATTCCTACTCCTTTAACTGCCGGAAATATGAATCCTAATACGGATGCATATAATGATACATTATGGAATCCGCGCAACTCATTGGATATTGACCTCCTTGCATTAACACAGCTTAAGCAGGATAGAAATTTATCTAATGCTTCTATGGTACAGATTTATAGAGCACTTCAAACTAACGGTCATGTGTACTCGGTAATGGGGAATCCTAATTTGGGTGAGATACGTGGTATAATGATTGGTGTTGAAAACACCCATGTACCGGTTGCCTGTGGCGAGATTTGGGTGAATGAATTGCGGCTTGCTTCCATAGATGAAAAGGGTGGATGGGCAGCGCTTGGTAGGGTGGATGTTAATCTTGCAGATTTAGGTACATTATCGCTTTCTACCAATATGCACTCTAATGGTTTTGGTACATTGGAGCAAAAAATTAATGAGCGCTATCGTGATGATTTTGTTCAGTTTGATGTAGCTGCAAATTTGGAACTTGGCAAAATGATTCCTAAAAATGTAGGCATGTCAATTCCTGTTTATGCGAGCTACACTCAATCAGTAAGCACGCCTGAATATGATCCTTATGACATGGATATTAAACTTAAAGATAAGTTGAAACATGCTACGAAGGCTGAACGTGATTCTATTAAAGAGGCTGCGGTTGATTTTGTTTCGGTAAAGACATTGAATTTTACTAACGTAAAGAAGAATAAAACCAATGGCAAGCCGGCAAAAATTTATGATATCGAAAATGTGGATTTAAGTTATTCCTACATTCAAACAATAAGCCATAGCCCGTTAATTGAGCGTAATGAAGTAACTCGACACCGAGCAGCCTTAGGGTATAATTTTTCACCAAACCCCAAAAGCATTGAACCTTTTAAAAAGATGCTCAGTAAAAATAAATCAAAATGGTTGAGTCTAATTAAGGATTTTAATTTTAGCTACCTGCCCGCTCAATTAAGTTTCCGTGCAGATGTAAGCAGACAATTTGGAGCCATTAGGCCACGAAGCATTGGTGCATCTAAATACACTATCCCGGAAACGTATGATAAGTATTTTACTTTTCAGCGAGATTATATCATGCGTTGGAATTTTACTAAAAGCCTTGCTCTTGATTTTACCGCCACCAATAATTCACGTATTGATGAACCCGCAGGAAGATTGGATTCTAAGGAAAAGAAAGATTCCGTTTGGCATAATTTATTAAAGGGTGGACGAAATACCATGTACACGCAAACTGCTAATTTTTCTTATACATTACCTACTTCCAAGATTCCTGTACTTGATTGGACAACTATAAACTTGAAGTATCAGGCTATGTATAGTTGGATTGGCGCCAGTCGCCTGGCAGTAGATTTGGGAAACTTTTTAGAGAATGGGCAACAAAAGGAAGCCACACTTCAACTTGATTTTAACCGATTGTATCAAAAATCGAAATATTTAAAACAACTTGATGCACCTTCAAAAATTGAAGATCGAGACAAATGGCGAAGCAGGATTACTAAGGTAAAGGATTCTGTTACGCTAAAAAGTGGTAAGCGGGTTGTGCGTACAAAGAGAATTGTTGATAAAAAAGCAGTGCCCTATGTAAGCCCGATAGAAAAGATATTTGGGAAAATTCTTACCAGTGTTAAGCAGGCTAATATAAGCTATGCTGAGGTAGGCAATACCCGGCTGCCCGGCTATATGGATAGCACGCGTGCGTTAGGGCAAAATTGGCGGAGTATGCAGCCCGGCTTTAATTTTATTATGGGATACCAGCCTGATACGAATTGGTTAAATAGAAAGGCAAGGCAAGGAGTTATTACATTCGACACCACTTTTAATTCGTTATTTCAACAAAATTATAATCAACGAATTACTTTGTCGGCTCAATTAGAACCGGTACGTGACCTAACCATAACCCTTAACCTAAGTAAAACGTTTGACAAAAATTATAGTGAAACCTTCAGGTATATTGATACTACAGGTGGAATGGACCGGAAATTTATGCACCTGAACCCTTATGCAGGAGGTGGATTTGATGTAAGTTATGTAGCATTTAAAACTTTATTCGGCAAGTTTGATCCTAACAGGGTGTCTGCTACGTTTAAAGAGTTTGAAAATAATCGTATTATTCTATCCGAGCGTTTAGGTAGATTAAATCCCTATACAAACGGACAAGTTGGAGCAGATGGGTATTATTATGGATATGGAAAATATGCTGTAGATGTTTTGATACCTTCTTTTATTGCCGCTTATACCGGACAAGACCCACGCAAAGTGGCATTAATTAAACAAAGTAATAGAAATATCCGTTCTAATCCTTTCAAAGCCATAATGCCTAAACCCAATTGGAAAATAGATTATAGCGGTTTAACAAAGATTAAAGGGATAGAAAAAGTCTTTACCAACTTTACTATATCTCATGGTTATACAGGCAACTTAAGCATGAATGGGTTTACTTCAGCATTAATGTACCAGGATGTATCACAGTATGGCTATCCTTCATTTTATGATACCGTATCAAAGAATTTTGTGCCTTATTTCTTAGTGCCGAATGTTACTATTCAGGAACAATTCAGCCCACTTATCGGCTTTGATATGATGACTACTAATCAACTTCAGCTGCGGTTTGAATATTCCAAATCTCGCCAACTCAGTTTAAGCCTGCATGATTTCCAATTGAGTGAAGTGCGAACAACTGAATTTATTGTTGGTGCAGGTTTCCGTAAGCGAGGTTTGAAATTGTTTGGAGGATTAAAGCTTCCCAAGTTTTTGGATAAAAACAGGAGTGGAAAGTTGGATAATGAAATTAATTTCAGACTCGATTTTAGAATACGTGATAATGTAAACGCCAATAGTCGCCTGGACCAGGATAATAATTTTGCAACCGGTGGAAGTAGAGAGATTTCAATTAGCCCTACTGTAGATTATTTCCTGAATAATAGAATTAATATTAAACTATATTTTGATCAGCGAAAGGTAAAGCCTTATATTTCTTCAAGTGCGCCAACCACCAATACCCGGGCAGGTGTTCAGGTAAGGATATCACTGGCACAATAAAAAATAAAAGACCGCTCTACGTAAGGAGCGGTCTTTTAACCTGTTAAATTACTATCTGTTGTTAATTTTTCCTTTCGGGTGCGTCTTGAGTTCGTTTCATCAGTACAACATAACCGCACAATCCTTTTTTCTTTTGTTTGTTTACTTGTACCGGTTTTATCATATAGTGTTCTGTAAACTTTGGAATATACGAGAAGGTGTTTATGTGCCCATTTTTATCTGAGCCGTAATTTTTTTGGTAAATGACTTGTTTCTCATTCCAATCAAACATTCTTACCTCATTTATTCTTGATGTGGGGTCGGCTAAAAAAGCAAAAAAATACCAACTTCCTTCCATCATGGGTAAAATAATTGGCATTTCATATTGGCTTTCCATGGTAACAGATGCTTGCCTCAAAAGAGTAAACCCACGGGCGGTATATTCATCAATGATGCTGTCTGCCTGATTTTTTAAGAATGGATTATCACAAGGAATTTGTTTGATTACATCTTGACAAATAGCCTGGGTAGATAAAAAGAAAAAGCAAAATAATGATGTAGTCAATTTTGTTTTCATGAAATAAATCCTTACTGCAATAAAGTGATTTCTTACAGCGATTTAGGTGTTAACACAATTTGCCGTATTTATAATAACGTAAAATGTGAAAGATTATTTTAGGTAACAATAAATGAAAATTATCTTATCAGTATAACAAATCCTTTTCTGATAATGTGCTCATCTTTGAAGGTAATTCCTTCAGCAGTCCATACAAAGGTGCCGGGGTCTTGCGGACGTCCGTTATATCTTCCATCCCATCCCTGTCCTTTTTCTGAAGTTTGGAAAACCAATTCACCATAACGGTTATACACCCTAAAATGAGCTAATGATTTCATGCCCATTAAAATAGGTCTAAAGATATCGTTATTACCATCGCCGTTAGGCGTGAAGGCTGAGGGTACATAAATATCAGGAATAAGGTCATACACTTTAATGGCAATACTATCGGTGCCCTTACATCCATACAAGTCTGTTCCTGTTACGTAATAGATAATGTTATTTTGTGGACGTGCAGTAGGTTTTTGTATATTGGCATTGCTTAACCATAGAGAAGGAGTCCATAAGTAATTGTTTGCTCCCAATACGTTAAGCATAATTGTTTGCCCGTTAACAATGGTTGTATCCGGAATAGGAATATGAACATTAAGTGGAGGTATAATGGTTACTAAAACAGTATCTCTAACAGGTTTAGGGCAGCCCATGGTATCCTTTACCGTTACCACGTAGCGTGTAGTTGTTGAAGGCTGTAAAACAACGGGATTAGCAATTGTGGGGTTAGACAGGAATAGGGCCGGCTCCCATAAATATATGCTCCCACCTGATGCAAATAATTGTGTACTTTCTTTGATGCATAATGTGGTATCCTTACCTGCATAAGCTAAAGGATACGGTATAACGGCAATGCGTACACGTGATTGCTTTTCACATTTCCCGATATTTGCTCTAACAGTATAAATCGTTGTTGTATCAGGCCAAACCAAAGGATTTTTAATATCAGGATTGGAAATATGTAAACTGTTTGTCCAATAATAACTAACAGCATCTCCTGTTGTTGCCAAACGCATAGAATCGCCTAAGCATATTGTGCTATCCGGGCCTGCATAAACTGTTACATCAGGTCGTACGTCTATCATTACTGAATCTTCTTTGATACAGCCGTATATATCGGTTAGTTTTACATGATAGCGTGTGGGTGTATCCGGGCTTACCAGGGGTTGATGCGAAGTGATGTTATTAATATGGTAATTAGGCCACCAGGATACATTTCCATTTCCTGTGGCAAAAATTGATAAGGTGTCTATTACACAAATCAGGGTATCATTGGACAATTGAAGAGGAGGTGCCTGACGCGCATTTACTTGTACAGTATCAGTTCTTAGTTTTGCACATCCGGTTACTCCTACAGAAACAATATAGGTTGTATTCACCGGCGGTTGTGCAACAGGATTTGATATGTTTATATTGCTTAGCCCGGTAGATGGTGCCCAACGATAAGTGTCTCCACCTGTGGCATGAAGCGTAACCCCTGTATTGCCTATACAATATCCGGTATCCGGTCCAGCATTAGGTATGGCAAGTGAAGTAACGGGTATGATTACCTGCTTTTGTGAAATGCAGTGTTGACCCCACCGTGAAGTGAGGATATAAGTTGTTGTAGAAAGTGGAGATACTTTGGTTACTCGGGCATTCGCATTTGCCATTCGTAAATTAGGCGTCCACTGCCAGGTTACATTTTGTTGATTTGCTGTTCCTGTTAAAGTAAGCGTGTCTTCTTCACAGATTGATGTAGGATTTGCCTGAATAAAATTCTCAAAATCCATTACCGGTGTAACACGCACTGAATCATGTGCCAAACAGCCGCTTTGATTGGCAGTAGCCACATAAGTAGTTGGTGTTTGTGGATATACAGTAGGGGTGTTGGTGTTTGAATTACTAATTCGATAATTTGGCCCCCATGATATATTACCGCTCCCCGTGGCTGATAGTTGAATACTATCCCTTCCACAAATTAACGTGTCGGCACTTATTATTTGAAAAGGCGGAGTAGGGAGAATAGTGATAGTTTTTGAAATTGATTTTTCACATCCCTTACTATTGGTAACAGTGAGGTTAACCGTATAGTTACCCGAAGCGTTGTAGGTATATTGAGGGTTATTTATTGAACTTGTGTCGCGAGTGGAGGCCGGATCACCAAAGTCCCATTTCCAGGAATCTATAAAACCATAACGGGTAAAACTGGTATCTGTGAATTGAAGAGGAACACCCGTGCAGAATGGCATTGCTGCCTCAAAACCCGGGAAGAATCCGGGATAAATACCCATTCGGATAACACTGCTATCTTCACAAGATTCTCCTTTATTGATATAAAATTTTACATGGTAAATTCCGGTATCGGAATAAACGAAAATTGGATTATTACTACTGCTTGTATCGGAATTAATGCCTTCAATCCCAAAATCCCAAAATACAGTATTAGCACCTATGCTGGAGTGGTCAAATTGAATATTAAATCCATCGCAGGTAGTATATCCTGGGTCGGGATTAGCTCTTATTGGATCGCAGGGAGATACACGTACAATTAAATCTTTTCGATGAGTGGAAATTCTTCGCCCATCTCGAAACACATCTATGCAAACACAAACTACATAATTACCGGCATTGGGTGATGTGCCTGAGATCATTCCTGTGGCCGGATTAATAGTGGCAAATGGTCCCAATGGTTGGCCTCCGTTATGACCACTCAGGTAAACTACAGATTGATATGGAGGAGGGGAAGGATCCTCAAATCCTGCATCAGCGGCATCACCTCCATTATACGCATTACAAAACCGATACACTAATGAATCACCATCAATATCGCTTGCGCTAAAGTTGAGATTGAAAGGAGAGTTTTGACAAATAACAGAAACAGGCAAACCAAAAGCAGGAGAATTATCAATATATGTTTGGCTGCCCATTTGTAGATTACCCGGAATCGTACACATATAGTTTGCACCATCCGGACCTACATTTTGTAATCCATTTTGCCGGCAGCAGGTTTGATAGGCAACAGTATATCCATAGTTGTTTTTTGCTAAAATAATCTCCATTGAATATCGTGCAAATGTATAATTAAGTGTAGGAGGATTACTGATGCATGATGATACATTGATGGGAACAGGCATTATGCCGGGAGGATTATCCTGGAATATAAACCAGTCATTATAATAGGAGGGTCCAATAATCTTATTTCCATTGTCGTTATTAAATATTCCTATCACATACGAATTGGCAAGTTGAGCTACATTCGGTCCGGTAGCATCTCCTTTAAACAGGAGTAAAACTATTTTATACCTGATTGAATCGCCGTTTGCGGTATTGCCCAAAAATTCATATCTCATTTCACCTCCAATAATATGGGAAGCAAATAGCGGAATTGTACATAAAACTAGTATTGCAGCAAAAAATAACTTGCGCACAGGGAAAAATATTTGGACAATAAATTTACTCAAAATAATCCGGTACCGGATATTATCTGATGAGGATAACCGAGCCTTTTTGTTTTATTCGCTTATTGAGGTAGGAGTAACCTTCTGCTATCCAAACAAAGGTGCCCATGGGTTGAGGTTCACCGTTAATTTTGCCATCCCAGCCTGAATTATTTAAATATTTGGTACTATAAACCAACTTTCCCCAGCGGTTATATACTCTAAAAGTACCCGTGGGTTGCATACCAATAGCGATAGGTTTAAAATTATCATTTACGCCATCTCCATCAGGGGTAAAGGCAGAAGGAATATAAAACCCGGGTTCCAGATAATAAACTTTTACATGAATGGAGTCCATTGCCTTGCAACCGATATCATTGCTTACGGTTAATGTGTATGTAATATCTTGTTCAGGATTTGCAATTGGATTTGCAATTGTTGCATTTGACAACCAAGTAGTGGGGCTCCAATGGTAATACGTACCTCCTGTTCCTGTTAGTTGAAGAGGTTGTGAAATGGCAATGGAAGTATCTGTGGGCCCGGCATCTGCAATTAGTTTAATTACATCAACACGAATTGTGTCAAAAACAGGCTTTGGGCATCCTAAGGTATCTCTTACCGAAAGATAATATACAATATTGCTTTGAGGTTGTACTACATTAACTATTGAAGAATTGATATTATCAAGATAAATAGCAGGCCGCCATTCATAAATACTTCCACCTCCCGAACTATGCAATGTTGTGCTTTCTCCAATGCAAATAGATTTGTCGGATATTGGATTTATTTGAGGATAAGGAACTGTACGAATACGAATATGAGCACTTGCATTACAATTGCCCACAGAACCGGTAACATTTAAATTAACTGTACCTGTTGGATTTACAATAGGATTTTTTATAGTTGCATCATTAAGCAAATTTGCCGGTGTCCATTCAAAATTTATGGCATTACTTTCTAATGGAATGGTAAAAGAATCTCCCAAGCATATTGTAGTATCGCTCGGTAAGAATAGATTTACCCGGCTTATTACGTTTATTACAATAGAGTCAGTTGCAGAACAGCCGGCATTATCTGAAAATGTAGCATAATAAGTGGTAGTTACATCCGGACTTACCATGGGATTTGCTGTGTTAATGTTGCTAATCATATAATTTGGACTCCATACAACATTTCCCGGAGTGGATATAAAACTTTTAATTTGAATAGTGTCAATTGAACAGATTAACGTATCGTTACTCAATGAAAATGGAGGCTGGTTAACGATATTCATTGAGCGAAAGGCAGTATCAATACAGCCTTTAGAATTAGTTACAATAAGCCTTACATTATAATTGCCGGCCGTATTATAACTGTAAGAAGGGTGCTGATTTCTGCTGGTATCTGCATTTGTATTATTTACACCAAAATCCCAGTTCCAGCTATTTACAAAACCATATCTGGTATTGGTGGTGTCATTAAACATAACAGGGGTTCCAATACAGGCTACTGTAGGTTTGTCAAAGCCCGGGAAAAAACCGGGATAAACTTTAACCAAAGCAGTTGTGCTGTCTGAACACGGTAGGTTACGATTTACGACAAGTTTGATAGTATAAATTCCTGTATCCGGAAATGTTATTGTTGGAAATTCATCAGTACTGATATTGCCAAGAGTTGATGGAGAACCAAAATCCCAGTAAAAGGTTTCATTTAATGGCGATGAACTATTGTTAGAAAAAGTAATGGTATAGCCATCGCAACTAATATACTCAGGATTTAAAGAAGCACTTGCATAATCACAAGGAGCTACTGTAATAATAAAGTCTTTTTTATTGGTGCCAATGTAACCTCCATTTCTAAAAGCATCTACACATACAGTTACCACATATTTTCCGCTCCCAGGAGCTATTCCTGTTACCATTCCGGTTTGCGGATTAATTCTCACATTGGGACCTAATGGTGCTATACCACTAAATCCGCCAATATAATTTACCGCACCATAGGGTGGAGCTGCGGGGCTATTAAAACTTGCATCTGCTGCTGCACCACCATTATAAGCAGAACAAAAGCTATATACTAAAGAGTCAGCATCCGGATCGGTGGCGCTAAAGTCTATTTCAACACTGTTGTAATTACACAGTAAAGAAATGTTGGTATTAAAGCGCGGGCTATTATCATGTTGTCCTGAAGGAAGAGAAAAACCGCCCGGTATTTGTGTGTAGAATGTTGCACCGGTTTGATTGGGTACATTTATAATACCATCAATACGGCAACAAGTTTGATAAACAGCAGCATACCCTCTTGAATTAATAGGGAGGTCAACCTCAAAAACATAAATTCCCATGGAGTATCTTAGGTTGGGAGGATTAGTAATGCAATTGGGTACTTGAGAAAGTGTTAATGATTGACTATTGCTGAGCTGAACAACTCGATAAGAATTTCCTACCAAGGAATTATTATCGCTATTATAAAGTCCGATTGAAACAGAGGGCGGCATTGCAGCACATCCTGAACAATTTTCATCTCTAAATAAGCGTAGGGTTATTCTATAGCGATTACCTCCATTTGACCCTGCTCCTAAATAGTCATAAAACATTTCCCCACCGGTAATATGGGCGGCTTTTCCTTGAGGTAGCAGAAACAATAAGAGTATTAACGTAGCGAGATACTTCATTCAAGATGACCGGATGAAATTAAGTTGCAATTTACATCTAATAAGGGGGTTGTTAAAACTATTTAACAGTTGATTCACTAATGAATTTTGATAATACCATTTGTGCTTTTTGTGGTTCTTCACACATTGACATGTGGGCGCTTTCTGAAAAAATAAACACTTCCGAGCGTGCCGGGATGATCACTTGTTTTAATCCGAGTTCAAAGGGTACAGCCTTATCAAATTTTCCTAATATAAAGCAAACTGTTCCTCCAAAACTGCGTAGTATATTAGTGCGCTCTTTTCTCTGTATCATGGCATGATAATATCCTATAAGTGATTTTTTAGAAAATTGCTTACCGGATTCAATGAGTTGTTCGATATCCTTTTTACTTCTTTCTGCATCTTTAAAAAGCCCGATGATGGTTGTTTTTAAGAACGGCATGGTACCATTTTCTTCAATAAATTGTATAGACTTTTCTCGTGCAGAAACTTTTTCAGTATCATCTGCAAGGGCGCTGGAATGAAAAAGGCAGAGATGGTTTACCATTTTTGGGAAAAGCTCGGTAAAGGCAAGAGAAGTATAACCACCCATGCTGTGGCCAATAAGAATAATTTTTTCAATTTTTTCTGCATCCAATATCCTCTTTACTGATTGTGCAAATTTTTCCAGTGAAGGGTTTTCAATCATTGTAGATTGTCCTGTACCCGGCAGTTGTGGCAAAATATAGGTATGCCCGGGAGGTAAGCCCGGTATCATATTATGCCAAATTGTATTATCCTCTCCAAACCCATGCAGTAAAACAACAGCAGGGCCTTTGCCTTCAATTAAATAGTCGATATCACCCTCTTGCCAGGTTATTTTTTTCTTTTCCATGAAAAAGGTATAAGGTAGTAGATCTGAATAAAAGAAGTACTACGAGTGGAATTAGTGCTATGTTTAATTGTTGTGGTAATAAAAACCATGTAATCAGAAGTACAGCCAATAAAATGGCATAAATACCAAAATAGGATTTTGGCCACTTTTTGTTACTGGGAATAAAAAATGCAACTATGGCATTTGTTGGGAATGCCCACCACAAATTAAAATTTTGTTTCGTCATGCTATGGTCTGTTCCAAACCACATGAATAATAAAATAATACCCAGTAATCCGGTAGTGAAGAAAAGTAGGCTATCCAGCCGCTTTAACAGGCTAACAAGAAAGGGTGAAGATGTTCGGCTAAGTAGCCCGAATAATACTAATAAAGTAATGAAAAGGACCATTGGTGTTATTGTGGCAGCCTTAGGTATAAGCAGTGTATATGCAAGGGTAGCTGATTTTTTTGATACCAATACTGTGTTTTTGCAGCTATCTATGGCTGTCATAAGATTATTGGGTAAAAATTGTTGTTGTGAAGCAGTCATTATAGCATCGGTAGGCGTGCCAAGTAAAATATCTATACCCAATTTACTCCAGTATTGTTTGCCATTATCCAAATATTCATGAATAGCCTCACGGAAACGCATATCCGAACCCATTGCCGGTGGAAGAATAGGACTGGGGTGTTTGTATTGCACAATGAGATCCCTTAGCCTGGTAGTGCAATTGTCAAAGAAGAAATCGTATTTATAATAGCGATTTTCTTCTCGTGCATTAGTTAATAATGCATTTTGTAAATTTATTTTTTCTGTGCTACTCAGGTTTAGAACCTGTTCAGTAATATTTCTTCCTGTATTTTGGTAAAGTGAAACGAAATCGTTGTAGTATTCTAAGCTTAAAAAATAGTCTAACTTTCCTCTTGCAAATTTGAGGTAGAAATTTTTATCATCGAAATTGAAAGTTCCGTAATTAAAAACAATATCGGTTACAGTGGAGCTATCCACAATACGGATAGCACTATGGCCAAACAATGAATACAATTCATCACCGGGAGTGCAAGTAAGCAGGGATATCCGAAGCCTTGATGTATCTTGACAAAGTGCACTAAATGGGAGAGCAATCAGCATCAAGGCAATGACTAACTTATTCATGGTGCAGTATAAAATTCAAAAGAGCGGTTAACGGCTATAGTTAGGTGCTTCTTTGGTAATAGCAATGTTATGTGGATGACTTTCATGCATACCTGCATTGCTTATCCTTATAAAAGATGCCTTTTGAAGTTGGCTAATGTTTGCAGCACCGCAATAACCCATTCCTGCCTTTAAGCCACCCGTAAATTGGTGGGTAACTTCTTTTAATTTTCCTTTAAATGGCACCCTTCCTTCAATTCCTTCGGGAACATATTTTTTTATATCATCCTCCACATCTTGAAAATAGCGGTCACTGCTTCCTTGTGCCATAGCGCCCAATGAACCCATACCGCGGTATTGTTTAAATTTCCTTCCTTCATAAATAATCGTTTCACCGGGGCTTTCTTCTGTACCTGCAAATACATTTCCCAGCATTACACAAGATGCGCCGGCAGCAAGAGCTTTTACCATATCACCTGTGTAGCGTATTCCTCCATCACTTATAATACCTACATTTCTTCCTTTTAATGCCGCTGCTGCTTTCATTACTGCAGTAATTTGCGGAACGCCTGTGCCTGCCACCACGCGTGTAGTGCAAATGGAACCTGGACCTATACCCACTTTTACCGCATCAGCACCTGCATCAGCAAGCGCTTTAGCTCCTTCACCAGTGGCTATGTTTCCGGCAATTACAGCCACTTTTTTAAATTGTTTTTTTATTTTCTTTAAGGCATCAATAACACCCTTGGTGTGTCCATGTGCGCTATCCAAACAAATTATATCCACTTCCCAACTAAGGAGTGCCTCAACACGTTCCATAATATCGGCAGTAATTCCTACGCCGGCACCTACTCGAAGTCGGCCATAATTATCTTTAACTGCCAAGGGATGGCTTTTTAATTTTAAAATATCTCCAAAAGTGATGAGCCCTGTAAGTACTCCGTTTTTATCTATTACCGGCAGTTTTTCAACCTTGGTTTTTTTGAAAATTTGTTCTGCTTTTTTCAAATCAGTTCCTTCGGGTGCAGTAACTAAATTTTCCTTTGTCATGATCTGACCCACCTGTTGTTTTATATTGGTTTCAAAACGGAGGTCGCGGTTTGTTAAAATACCAACTAATTTTTTTTGACTGTTGATAATAGGGATGCCGCCGATTTTGTTTTCACGCATTATTCTAAGTGCCTCGCCAATGGTAGCTTCCGGATGAAGCGTTACGGGGTCTAGGATTAAACCATTTTCACTACGTTTTACTTTGCGTACTTGTTCAGCCTGCTGCTGAATGCTCATGTTTTTGTGCAAGATGCCTAATCCTCCTTCCCGGGCTAATGCAATAGCTAATGCTGCTTCGGTAACGGTGTCCATTGCAGCACTAAGCATGGGGATATTGAGTTTGATGCCGCTGGTGAGAAAGGTAGATATATCTACTTCGCGGGGTAATATCTCTGAATAATCAGGTTGTAATAAAACATCGTCAAAGGTTAAACCTTCAGGTAGGGCAGTCGGTTTAGTAGTAGTTGAGGATTTTTTTGTAGCCATGTGCAAAGGTAAGGGGAATGGCTGAAATCCTATTTTTTAGGTGATATTCCAGCGGTATATTTTACCGGGTAACACTTCTACCATTCCGTTCAGCTCAAGCGTGAGTAATAAGGCGGCTACTTTTCCCGGTGTGAGCCCGGGTGGCCGTAATTGGTCTATATGTTTTTCTTCTTCCAAGAGGTATTCTCTGATTAATTTTTCATCTTCAGAAAGTGTAACAAATAATTCTTTTTGGATAGTTTTTCTTGACACTTTTTTCTCATCCCAATTCATGGCATTAAGAATATCATCTGCATGACAAATTAATTGTGCCTTATTTTGTTTGATGAGTTGATTACAACCTTCACTTTTTGCATCTAAGGTTCTGCCCGGCAAAGCAAATACATCTCTGTTGTATCCGTTGGCAAGGTCGGCAGAAATCATTGAGCCGCCTTTAATGCCTGTTTCTATTACTAGAATGGCGTCACACATGCCTGCAATAATCCTGTTTCGTTTAGGAAAATTTTCTCTGTCAGGTATTGAACCGGAAGTAAATTCAGTTAGCAAGCCTCCTTGGCTAAGCATTTGATTAGCCAATTTTTTATTTTCATAAGGATATATCCTATCGTGTCCGTGTGCCATTATACCAATGGTTTGCTTGCCTGATTTTAATGCGCAATGGTGTGCTATGGTGTCTATCCCCATAGCCAGCCCACTTACAATTAATACATTTTCCGGAAGCTGGCTGATGATGTTTTCACATTGTTGCTTACCATAAGTGGTTGGGCTTCGTGTACCCACTACTGATAGTATTCGTTTTGGTTGTACATCACAGGTTCCTTTATAAAATAATAATATGGGGGCGTCGGCACAATGCAGCAGTCGAGAAGGGTAGGATTGGTCTGAAATAAATAGTGGATGGATTTCATGCTTTACTATAAACTTTGCTTCTTTTTCGCACCGCGCAAAGTGTTGAAAATGTTTAATATTTCTTGCTCTTATGCTGCCAATGCCTTCAATTTTTTCGAGTTGTTTAACCGGAGCTTTAAAAATATCTGCTGATGTTTGGAAAGCATTGATAAGGGTTCGTGCATGAACCGGTCCTACTTGGGGAATTTGAGTTAGCGCAATTTTAAAAATTAAATCTTCATACATAAATGCAACAATCTGAAAAAATTAGTTAGAAAGGATGTAGATTTCAGTCCTTCTGTTCCGTGATTTTCCTTCTTCAGTATTGTTGGTTTCAACAGGTTTTGTTTGTCCAAAACCTACTGTTTGAAGACGTTTTTTATCTATGCCCTTTTCTATAAGATAATTGGCAACAGCTTGAGCTCTTTCCTTACTTAGGGTAAGATTACTTGTGGGAGTACCTGTATTGTCTGTATGACCTTCAATACGAATTTGCATATTGGGGTTCTCATTCATTAATGCGATAAGTAGGTTTAGTTCATATTGTGATGCAGGTTGTAATTCAGCCATCCCTATATCAAAAAAGATATTGCGTAAAACAAGGCTGGCACCGGGTTCAATAGGTTGAAGATATATATTTACTTGTGTGGTGGTGTCTGTGTTGGTTTCTTTAGGGGTAAGATTTTCAGAAAAGAAGAGATAATTTTTTCGTGCCACGTTAAATGCAAATTCTTTACCGATAGGAAGGGTTATTAAAAAATGACCATCTTCATCTGTTTGTAACCGAAAGGCTACATTTCGTGTATTCAGGTCCGTTAGTACCACACGAGAAGGCAGCCCCTCGTGAGTTTTCTTATCAATTACTTGTCCTCGTACCCATCGGGTAGGTGTGGCGCTAACCTCTTCCGGCAATTGAAAAGAATATATATCGAGGGCGCCGTATGAATCAGCTCTATCGCTGGCAAAGTAGGCTGTATGGCCATCAGCAGATACAACCATCGAGCCTTCTTCATCAATTGTATTAATAGGGAAACCAAGGTTTAGTGGTGTAAGCCACCCGTCAGTAGTTTTCTTGGTAACAAATAAATCGCTATTTCCATATCCCGATAATCCGCTGCTAGTGAAATATAAGGTGGTATTATCAGCGTGAATAAACGGGCAACTTTCATCTCCCGATGTATTTATTTTTGGTCCAAGATTTAATGGTTTACTCCATCTGCCATCATCTCCTTTACGGCTTACCCAAATGTCTTTCCCGCCTAATCCTCCCGGGGCACTACTTGAGAAATACAAGTCGCGCTTATCAGGTGATAAGCACGGGGCAGACTCCCAATGTTCGGTATTAAAAGGTAATAATTCAGGCTCACTCCAAGTGCCTTTGGGTGTTTTATAAGATAGGTATATATCACAACTTCCGGCACCTTCCGGATAATTACATCCTGTAAAGACTAACCATTCTCCATCCTGAGAAATATTTTGAGCACCTTCATTAAACTGAGTGTTCACTTTTCCTGAAAGCATTTTTGCTTTGTTCCATCCACTATCTGTTCGGATGGAAATATAAAAGTCTTCATCTCTGTTTTCGCGTCGGGTAAACACAATGGTATTGCCATCTATAGTAATTGACGGATAATATTCAGAGGCAGACGTATTGATACTGTTTGGCAAGTGATTAAATTGAACATGCGTGGAAGCCTTTCGTTCAATAGCAAAAGTATAAGTGCTTTTTCTATAATTGCCTGCTTGTACACTGTATTCATTCAGTGTGGGGTCTTTTAAAAAATCTTCCACTGCAGAAAGTGCTTTATCGAACTTTCCTATACCGGCTAAGCTTATGGAATAAGGCAGCAAGTATTGGTGGGTATATATTGCATCAAGCGCAAAGGCTTTCTCATATTTTTCAACGGAGGCACTATAGTTATGTAAATTTGCGTATATGCCTGCCTGTGACAAATAAGCATCTACAAAATTTTTGTCTTTTTTGATAGCATCGTCAAGCCATTTTAACGCTTCAGCATAATTTCCATCCATTGCTGCTAAATAAGCCTTTTCGTTTAATGCATTTGCTTTTTTATTAACCTTATCGGGATTGTACCACTGAGCCGCGGAAGAAAATGAAAGGAATAATGTTGTAACAAAAAATAATAGACACTTATTTATTTGGGCAACGAAGCTAAACATATATAAAAATTAATCTTTTCTGTGTTGGGTAATAGCCGGGATTTTAAAACGTGATTTCGTGAATGAAGATAGTGCGAATTAATAATCTATAGACAAAACCTAACCTTAATTAACCCTATATTGGCTTAAGGAACGTTAATGTATTTGTGGGTTTGTAGAGATAGGTTCCACTTGGGGTCTTTTTTAATGTAATCCACAATGATTGGAGTTATCGTATCTCGCTTACTCCATTCCGGTTGAAAAAAAAGTAGGCATTGAGGATTTGTTTTATTTATGAAAGTTTGTCCCCATGCCAGGTCACTTTTATGATAAACGACTACTTTTAATTCGTTAGCAGCTTTTAAGACTTGTGGGAGTGGTGCTTTAAATTTTTTTGGAGAAAGGCATATCCAGTCCCAGAAACCGCTAAGTGGTGAGGAGCCTGATGTTTCGAGATGTGTTTTAATACCCGCCTTTTGTAATGCAGTAGTAAGATTATTTAAGTTTTGTAGAAGGGGTTCTCCGCCGGTTATTACGGCAATTGGGGCTTTACTTTTCTTAGTTTCTTCAACCAATTCTTTTATGGTTTTTCTTGGATGTAAATCTTCATCCCAACTTTCTTTTACATCACACCACACACAACCTACATCACATCCTGCAAGGCGAATAAAATAAGCTGCTTTGCCTGTATGGAACCCCTCTCCCTGGATGGTGTAAAAGCTTTCCATCACTGAAAGGGTGTTATTTTCCGGTTTTGTTTTCACTGGTGTGTATTATTTAAAAAAGCTTCATAGGTATTTGTAAGCAGTGCAGCAATGGTCATTAATCCTACTCCACCCGGAACCGGAGTAATATAGCCGGCAGTTTGAGATACTGAAGCGAAATCTACGTCGCCCTTTAGGCTATATCCCGATAATTTTGTTTCGTCTTTAACACGCGTGATACCCACATCAATAATCACAGCACCGGCTTTAACCATTTGGGAAGTTAAAAACCCGGGTTTTCCTAATGCAGCAACGATAATATCTGCCTGGCGACAAATGTCAGGTAAGTTTTTAGTTCGGCTATGCGTTAAGGTTACTGTGCAATTTCCCGGATTATTGTTTCGGCTAAGTAAAACGCTCATGGGCCTGCCAACGATATTGCTACGTCCTATTACCACAGCATGCTTCCCTGAAGTTTCTATATGATAATGCTGAAGAAGGAGCATTATTCCCAATGGCGTTGCCGGAATAAACCCTTTTTGATCCAGCATTAATTTCCCGGCATTTACCGGATGAAAACCATCCACATCCTTATGCGGTGCTATTACACTAATAATATTTTCTTCTTTGATATGAGCAGGTAATGGTAATTGAACTAAAATGCCATCCACATGATCATCTGCATTGAGTTTCTTTATTGCCTCAATAAGTTCATATTCAGGAACGGTATCGGCTAAGCGTACTAAGGAGCTTTTAATTCCGGTTAATGCACAGTTTTTAATTTTAGAGGCAACATAGGTTTCACTGGCACCGTCATTGCCCACTAAGATTGCAGCCAGATGAGGGGGCCTTCCTGCTTTTTCAGTGGCCTGTGTTATTTGTGTCTTTAGCTTTTCTTTTATTGCAGATGCTGCAATTTTCCCATCCAGTAAAATCATGGCGCGAATTTACCAAAGTACGGCCAATTATGGGGTAATGAAGTTTTATTTACCATTTGCAGCATTAATTTCAGTTTATTAAATCCGTATTATGTCATTTATTAAATTATGGTTTAGCTTATTGTTATTACATCCTGTACTCTCATTTAGCCAGCATGGTGGGTATATGCTTCAAAGGTCATTGCCGGGAATTGAAGCGTATGGTGTTGACCCGGATGCATTTTCATTTCTTACTAATCGAGCCTCATTGGCTTCGGTTGAACAACCTGAATGTGCCTTGTTTGTTGTGCAACGCTTTATGATGAATGAATTTAGAGAATATCACGGAGTAGGTGTTTGGCCTACTTCATTAGGAAATTTGGGTGCCGCCTTTCATTATAGTCGTTTTTTAAATTTTTCTGAACAGCGATTTGAATTCGGCTATGCGCGTGCGTTAGGTACGGTTGAGGTAGGTATTGGATTTGCTTATTTTTCTGAAAAAGCTTCCGGTTATCGAAGCCTTCGTGGTATAAATGCAGCGGTGGCTATGAGAACAAGGCTGGGTACAAGATTTACTGTGGGATGGCAAGTGATGAATTTTCCCGGAGTGCAAAATAAAACACCTGTTCATGCTATTTGGGTAGCCTCATTGGGTTTAGGATATAAGGCATCAGATGATTTCTTGCTGGCTATGGAAGTGACACATGAGCAAGAAGAGCCGATAAATGTGCATGTTGGTTTTTGTTACAATTTTCATAAATCCTTTTTTGCAAAAGGCGGTGTTCATTCAGATATGAGTGGTTGGTATGGTGGTGCAGGATGGTTACATAATAAAATGCGTGTATTAGTAACAGTTAGTCATCATCCATTTCTCGGTATTTCGCCCGGCGTGGCATTATTTCAGCAGTTATGAAGCAGGTATTCTTGATGATATTGTCTTTTATCCTTGGTTTAATTAGCTTGGCGCAAGAAACCCGGCTGGCAGATTTTTTAGAAGCAACCGCAGTCCAAGCTGAAGAGACCACAGAAGCGGATGATGACTTTTTAATGGAGGCGGATGTTTTATTTTCCGGTAAGGTAAATTTGAATACGGTAACCGAAAGCGCGTTACGACGCATAAGCGGTGCAACTGAAGTACAGCTTGCTCACTTTTTTAAGTATAGGAAAGTTATCGGTCCTTTTTTAAGTGTTTATGAATTGCAGGCGGTGCCGGGATGGGATATTAATCTATGCCGCAAACTTAGCCCCTACCTGACTGTTGGATATGAAGATGCCAACAATATTTCGTTAAAGAATAGATTTAAAAGAGGCGAACATCTTTCTTTATTTCGGTTTGGCCGCGATGCCTTTGTTGGCCATGTTAAGGATACATGGTTAGGCGATGGTAATAAATTACTTTTTCGTTATCGCTATCAATACGGCCAATTCTTTCAATGGGGTATTACCTCAGAAAAGGATGCAGGCGAGCCTTTTTTTAAAAATGGGAATAATGTAGGATTTGATTTTTATTCTGTCCACTTTTTTTTACGTCGTTATAAGTTTATTCATGCTCTTGCGTTAGGGGATTATCGTATTAATCTAGGGCAAGGCTTGTTGGTGTGGCAAAGCCTTTCATTGGGGATGGGCGCTGAAGTGTTATCAGTGAAGAGGCAAGAAGATGCCCTCCGCCCCCATCAGTCTTCGGGTGAAAATGGTTTTTTTCGAGGTGCTGCAATAACTATCGGACGAGCAGAAAAAAAAGCAACTTTTTTTATTTCACATAAGGAAATGGATGCAAACCGCACTAAGGATTCATTCGGCACCAGCTATATAACATCCTTCCAAAATACCGGCATACACAGAACGGCTGCTGAAATGAAAAATAAGGGTATTTTAAATTGTTCTGTTGCCGGGCTCAGGGTTCAAATTCCAATTAATAATTTTGAGCTTGGAATAAACACATTGTATGCTCATTTTGGAGCTTCGATTCAAAAGGCAGATAAAGTGTATAATAACTTTTCATTTAATGGGAATCGGCTCTTTCAGGCCAGTATAGACTATAGTTATACCTTTCGTAATATGCATCTCTTTGGCGAACTGGCAAAGGGTGATGGTTTGGCGTTATTGAGTGGCTTGATGATGAATGTGGCTACTACTGCCGATGTTGCCTTGGTTTACCGTAATTATTCACCGCGCTTTTATTCCTTATTTGGAAATGCTTTTGGTGCAGCATCTTCACCTGTTAATGAAAAAGGGTTATATGCTGCTATTCGGGTACAATTGCATCCTCAAGTATTGTTTTCAATGTATGCTGATTATTATAAGAATCCTTTTTTCAAATTTCGATTAAATCATATTGGGAGAGGAAGTAGTTATTTAGTAACGCTGCGTTATATGCCTCAAAAAAGAAGAACTGTAGAACTTCGTTATACATCCCGGATGTTATTAAAAAACGAAATTGGAATGAATCCTATTTCCGAAGTAGTAAGTGTTTTAAAGACGGGAATAAGATTGCATTTTCAATTTCCTGTTAGTAATCGGGGAGATGGAAGTTGCAGGGTGGAATGGAATACCTTATCTGGTGGCACTTCAGGCTTTTTATTTTTTGCTGATGTAAAACAACGGTTACCTAAATCAACTACGTTGGGTGCTCGAATTCAGCTTTCGGGGGTTCATGACTTTGATAACCGACTGTATGTTTTTGAGCCGGGAGTAAAATATGCAGGCTCTATTGTAATGGTTAACCAATCCGGATTACGTTTTTTATTTAATGTGAACAAAATCTTCATGAGGAAAATAACCTTATCTGCAAGTATATCCGGTGGGCTTGATGCACCAAAAACAGCCTATTCCCCTTTTTATGTTCAATCTTTAAGCTATGGTTTACAAGTTGTTTTTAAAAAATAAGATAAATAAGTTTACATACATAGGAACTATACTTTTCTCCTTGCTTACTTTTTGGCTACCTTTGATGTTTAAAATTATAATTTCTACAGTATGAGCGAAAAGGGTAAACAGGAAAACCAGTTAAATATCGAAATAAGCGAAGAGGTTGCAGAAGGCTCTTATGCTAATTTGGCGATTATTACACATAGTCATGCAGAATTTGTTATTGATTTTGTGAATGTGATGCCCGGTACCCCAAAAAGCAAGGTTAAGAACCGTATTATATTAACACCCTTTCATGCCAAACGCTTTATGAAGGCCATTACCGATAATATAAAAAAGTTTGAATCTGTTAATGGAGTTATTCAGGATATGGAAAGTGTGGAGATACCTTTTACTTTTGGCGGCCCTCCGGCACAAGCATAATATTTACAATTTGCCTTCATCTGCAAAGCTGTAATATCCTTCTTCTGATACTATAATGTGGTCAAGTATTCGCAAGTCGAGATAACTTGCTGCTAATTTCATTTTTTGTGTGAGGTTTTCATCGGCTCTGCTTGGGCACAAATTTCCGGATGGATGGTTGTGAGAAAGAATTAAGGATGTGGCTCCTTTTTCCAGTGCCTTTTTAAAGATTAGGCGAGGGTCGGCAACTGTGCCGGTAATTCCACCCTTACTTATTATTTCAAAGTGCTTTACTTTGTTTGCCTGGTTCAAAAATAGAACGGCAAATACTTCATGTGGAAAATCTTTAAGCACTTCTCTTAAATATACTGCCATATCTGAACTGCTTCTAATAGCCGGAGCAAAGGTTGGATTTCCTGCAAAACGCCTTCTTCCTAATTCAAGGGCAGCATAAATGGTGGTGGCTTTGGCAGCACCAATTCCTTTAATTTTTTGTAAATCATGTAATGATAATTTGCCTAATTCCACCAGGTTATTTTGGCATAAAGCCAATAATTCCTTGGCTAATTCGGTTACATTTCTTTCTCGGCTTCCCTGATTAATCAAGATGGCAAGCAGTTCTGAGTCACTTATGGCATTAACTCCCTTTTGTAACATTTTTTCACGGGGGCGGTCATCAGGCGACCAGTTTTTAATTGATTTATACACGTTGTTCATAACTACTTTTTAAATAGAAAAATTACGTTGTATTTTCGCGAAACTTCTTGACAATAACCGCCAACAAACGTTTACATGGATACTAATGCCAAAATTTTTTCGGGTACCGGATCTCAATATCTTGCTGAAAAAATAGCCCGAAGATTTGGTGAACCCCTGGGAAGGGTTAATATTCAGCGATTTAGTGATGGAGAAATCGGAGTAGAGTTTAAAGAAAGCATAAGAGGCCGATTTGTGTTTTTGGTACAAAGTACTTTTGCACCTGCTGATAATTTGATGGAGCTATTACTAATGATTGATGCTGCAAAACGAGCTTCTGCATATAAAGTAATAGCAGTGATTCCTTATTATGGCTATGCACGGCAAGATAGAAAGGATAAACCTCGTGTAGCTATTGCTTCAAAACTTGTGGCAAATATGCTGGTGGCAGCCGGTGCAAACAGAGTAGTAACCATGGATTTACATGCTCCGCAAATTCAGGGTTATTTTGATATTCCTGTTGATCACCTTGACTCGTCTGCAATTTTTATTCCTTATATCGAAAATCTGCGGCTCGAAAATCTCACTTTTGCCGCACCGGATGTAGGTTCGGCTAATCGTATCCGTGAGGTAGCCTCATTTTTTGAATGTGAAATGGTTATTTGTGATAAACATCGAAAACGGGCAAATGAAATAGCGAGCATGGTTGTAATAGGAGATGTAACAGATAGAGATGTGGTAATCATTGACGATATATGTGATACAGGAGGTACGCTTACCAAATCAGCAGCCCTGCTTAAAGAAAAAGGAGCAAGAAGTGTACGCGCATTAATTACACATCCGGTTTTAAGCGGGAAGGCTTATGAAAATATTGATAATAGTGTGTTGGAAGAATTGGTTGTATGTGATACCATTCCATTAAATAAGGAATCGAAGAAAATTAAAGTTTTATCTACTGATGAATTATTTGCTGTAGCTATTCGAAATGCTTACGAAAATAAAAGTATAAGCAGCTTATTTATTAGGAGCAGGGAAAGGGGATAAAATATATTTGATATAGCATATTGAATATCAGGTTGTTGCCTAAGTTTTTGAACCTCATACAATTCCTTTTCTTTTATCTCTCCTTTTTGTGAGGAAACATCTATCTTTGCGCCTCAAAATTTTTTTTATGAACACAATTACAATCGAAGGACAATTGAGGACCGAAAGCGGAAAAAAAGCCACCCGCCAACTTCGCTCTCAACAACTCGTGCCAGGTGTAATTTATGGTGGTGAAAAAGAAGTAAACTTTTCAGCTCCGTTAGCAGCATTCAGGCCGGTAGTGTACACATCTCAGTTTTTGATTTGTGAAATTAATGTAGATGGTAAAAGCCATCGCTGCATTTTAAAAGACCTGCAATTTGATAAGGTTACAGATAGCCTTGCTCATGTAGATTTTTTGGAGCTTTCTGATAATAAGAAAGTTATTGCCACCTTACCATTAAAATTTACCGGAACTCCTGCAGGTGTTAAAGCTGGAGGTAAGCTGGTAACAAAAATGAAGGGTCTGAAGATAAAAACATATCCAAAATATCTTACAGAGGCTATTGAAGTTGATTTAACTAATTTGGAATTGAACGGTAACGTACGTGTTGAGGATGTTAAGGTAGAAAATATGGAGATTATGAATTCTCCGCGTATTCCCATTGCTTCTGTTACTATGACTCGTCAGTTAAAACAAGAAGAAGCTACTGCACCTAAAGCTGCTGAAGGCGGGGATGCTGCTAAGGCTGCTCCGGCTAAGGCTGCAGGTACCGACAAAAAATAAAATAATCATTTTGAGTATTAAAAAAGGCCTCCAAGAAATGGAGGTCTTTTTATTAATATATTAATGAATTCATTTACTAATTACGGGCTTACATCCCCTCAAATGCCTACCTTTGGCACCGCTAAAAAAGAATATTCATGGGAATGGATCGGAACACCCTGATTGGGTTTGGTTTATTAGGTTTATTACTGATTGGAATGTTTGTGATTAACAGCCGCAGCAGGTTGTCTTATGAAGCTGAGCAAAAACGGATTGCAGATTCAATTGAACTCACCAAACCCAAACCGGATCCCAAGATGGCCCTTGTTGATTCACTGAAGGCGGATTCAATGAGGGTGGCTGCATCTTCTCAAACTTCGTTACAAGCTCAAATTCCTCAACAGGAATATATTGTTGAGAATGATGTAGTAAAAATTACTTTTTCAAATAAGGGAGCACAACCTGTAGCGGTGGAATTAAAAAAGTTTAAGCGACCAAATGGGCAGCCTTTATTATTGCAAAAAGGAAATTTTAATAAGTTTACCTATGCATTTAATTCAGGAGAAAATCAGACAGCTCAATCGGAGAATATAATATTTTCTTCTGAACCGGTAAAGAAAAATGAGGATGGAAGTCAATCTCTGCTTTTTTTCTTAGGTGATTCATCTGGCAAACAGATTGCACACCGATATACGCTTCGACCGGGTAGTTATATGCTTGATTTTGATATCGAGGTGTATAATTCAGGGCTTTTTGGCCAAAATGAAATAAATATTTTATGGCAGGCAGAAGCGCCGCAATTAGAAGGCGATTTTAATTTTGAAAAGATGCAAACGAATGTTTGTTATCTCGAAGATGGTAGTTATGATTTTGAACGGATAGGTGCATCAGATGATGATATCAAATTTAAGAGACCGGTTGATTGGGTTGTATTACGCCAACAGTTTTTTGGAACAGGACTGATAGCAAAGAGTAAACTAAAGAATGTTCAAACTGATATAAAGGCTCCGGCAGATAGCAACCAGGCGTTTATTGCCAGAACAATTACCCGTGCTAAAGTGGATATCGGAGCATCAGGAAAAACGGCATTACAATATTATTTTGGTCCCAGTGATTATAAAATTTTGAAGTCATATAACATAGGCCTGGAAGATATTGTACCTTATGGAAGTGGTGTGTTTGCTTTTGTAAAATATATCAATCGGTATATTTTGCTTCCGGTGTTTGATTTCTTCAATGGGTTTATGAGTAGTATGGGATTGGTTATTTTACTACTCACGTTTTTTATTAGGCTGTTTACTGCACCAATGTTATATAAGAGTTATTTGAGCGGTGCAAAGATGAGGGCACTCAAACCTGAAGTAGATGCGTTAAAGAAGAAATTTACAGATCCTAAGACCAAAACACTCGATCAGCAAGCTTTTGGTATGGAGCAGATGAAATTATGGAGAAGCGCAGGCGTAAGCCCATTAGGTGGTTGTATTCCGGGATTATTACAAGTGCCTATATTCATGTCACTATATTATTTCTTTCAGGCAAATATTGATTTAAGAGGGAAGTCGTTTTTATGGGCAAAAGATTTGGCGGTTTTTGACTCTATTTATCAAATACCTTTTTCTATTCCATTTTATGGTAACCATGTAAGTTTATTTACACTAACGGCGGTTATCACCAGCTTGATTATTTCGGTGTACAGTATGTCGCAAATGCAAGACAACAGTAACCCAATGATGAAGTATTTGCCTTATTTCTTTCCAATACTTTTATTGGGTGTATTTAATAATCTTCCTGCGGCACTCACATGGTATTATACCGTATCGAATGTAATTACTTTGATTATGCAGGTAATTATTCAAAAGTATATTATAAACCATGAAAAGATTCTTGCTCAAATAAATGAAAACATGAAAAAGCCGGCTAAGAAAAGTAAACTGGCTGAACGTATTGAAGCTATGCAGGCCCAACAGCAGAAGATTCAGGAGATGAAAAAGAAAACCGGTAATAAGTAAGGTGTTCTAAGTACGGATTTCTTTCAATTATTTTAGTTTTTTCTTGGTGTTAACCGGCTTATTTAATTTTACAGCAAATGATAACATTTTGGGGTAAGTTAGGCCTGGTACTTTTTGCATTTTGTAGCAATAGGTTAGAACTATTGGCTCAGCGACCTCCCAATATGGTGATGATGGAATACAAGGTTACCGTAACTTCAATCGATTCCTCAGCAGGATTTCTTAACGGTTCCACTTTATTGATTTATTTAAACCATGATGAATGCAGAGAAGAAATTCGCTCTCCGGATGGCGGTGAAATTCGTTTTTTTAATTCAAAAACCGGTAAAGGTGCTATTCTAAAAAATTATAGTGGGCAAAAATTACAAGTGCCTCTAAGCCGGGATAATTGGACGGAATTAAATACCTTTTATAATTCAATCAGTTTTACGGTAGAGAATGTTGAAGATGCTGTGATTTGTGGATATTTGGCTAAAAAGGCAAAAGCACAATTACCGGGAAATAGAGAGTTAGTGGTTTATTTTGCTCCCGGGTTTGTACCGGCAAATCAACTTTACTCTTATGCCTTCCCTCAGTTAAAAGGATTACCACTTAAAATTGAACGACATACACCCGATGCAACTTTTGTTTGGGAGCTAAATGATATACAATTTGGGAATTTACCTCCTGCATTATTTGATATAAACACAAAGGGATACCGGTTGTTACCGTTTGAAGTGCTACAAGTACCGTTGCCTTAAAATTAGGGAGCTTTTATAACCAACTTCATACCGGTATAGCCGGGCTGAATATCAGACATTACCACCTTTTGTTTATAAGGCATAATGTAGATAGAATTACCTTTTTGATAAGTAACCAATACATTTCCGGATGAAAAGCCACCTGCCTTAGTATTTGTTAAAATACTTCCGGAATATTTTAGACCTGATTTTAAATTATAAGCAATATCCTGCTGAAAAGAATTACCGGTAGTTTTAATATTAAGCAAAACCTTCCCTTTCTTCTTCCCTACGCCTCTATCGGCATAAGAAGAGAAAGTAGTCACTCCCGCAAGGACTAACACAAACAATATTATTTTACCGTATTTGTACATTTTATGTTAAAATGAGCATCACAAATATAATATTTATTTTTCGTTAAAGTTAGATTTTTGTATTTTTTTTTAACAATTCCCTGTTTACGTGTTAATTGTGGAAAAGTCAACTTGAAATGTGCATTTAATTGCTTACATTGTAATAACCTAAAGACCACCTATGGAGATAGATCCTTTTAAAGAAGAGCGGGAAGAATTGAAAGAATTACTAAAAACCTATGCTAACCTAAAAAATGGTCGTGGAGGAGGTTTTTTGGAGGAGGAGGGTTTTGAGCGCATTATTGAATATTATGACGAGCGTATGGAGAATCTTCTGGCACTTGAGGCGGCTGAATTGGCAACCGCTCAGTATCGCTTTTCTTCCCACCTGCTTAATTTAAAATCCGGAATTCTTATTTCTCTTCGTAGATATGAAGAGGCGTTGTCTGTTCTAGAACAATCTGCTATTATGGATCCTAATGACGTGGAATTGTATATTTTACGTACTGATGCCTTTTTAGCTTTAGATCGTCAGGAAGAAGCTGCCTTTTTGCTTGAAGAAGCTGTTGAAAGGTTTGGTGGTGAAGAGCGCATTGAACTATTGTTTGAACTATCTGATGTATATGATGATTATGAAAACTTTGAAAAGGTATTCGATTGTTTAAAACTTATTTTAGAACAGGATGGAAATAACGAAGAAGCCTTGTATAAAATTTGCTTTTGGACTGATTATACCGGAAGAAATGAGGAAAGTATAAAGCTACACAGGCAAATCATTGATGAAAACCCTTATAATGAATTAGCTTGGTTTAATTTAGGTGCGGCATACCAGGGGCTGAATTTATATGAAAAAGCCATTGACGCTTATTTGTATGCAGTAGCAATAGATGAAAAGTTTGACTTTGCCTATCGGAATATGGGCGATGCATATATCAGGCTACGCAATTTTAAAGATGCCATTGAAGTTTTAGAAAAAGTAATTGAACTTACCCATCCCGAATCGGTTATTTATGAAGCCATCGGGCATTGCCATGATAAAATGGAAAACTTTGCCCAAGCGCGGTTTCATTATAAAAAGGCAAGCCATCTTAGCCCTGAAGAAGCTCATTTGCACTATAAGGTTGCTTGTTCCTATATGAATGAAGGTAATTTCTCAATGGGCGTTAAGAACTTGGAGCAGGCCATTAAAATTAACGCACATCATCCCGAATACTTTTTAGCAATGGGTAGGTGTTTTTACGGAATGAAAAATCATGAAGAAGCGGTTAGGTATTTTGGGATAGCAGTATCTATGCGTCCTAAAAATATTACCGGCTGGACAGAATTACTTACCACATTATATCAATCAGGACTAGTGGAGGATGCATTAGATTATGCACATCTGGCCTACATCCACACCGATAAAAAGCCTTTATTTTTATATTATATCAGCATGTTTATGCTTGAATCGGGAAAGCCAAAAGAAGGATTAAGTCAACTGGAAAATGCCTTACAGATTAATATCAAACAACTCAAGAAATTTATAGATATTAATCCGGCTATTTTACAAAATCAACAGGTTGTTGAACTCATTGCCAGATATAAACGAAATAAGCGATAATTATTTTTCTACACTTTTTTTCTCAAATGGTATCTTTGCGGCAAAATATAAAAATAGCATGAATTTTAATTTGTCGCAAATCCCAGAACGTACAGCACAGCCACGTACTTATGGGCTTACCATGGTTATGGATAAGGGATTGAGTACACAAGAGGTAGAAAACTTTTTAAGTGTTGCCGGCAACCATGTAGATATTGTAAAATTAGGTTTTGGAACCAGCTATGTTACCCCAAATCTTAAAGAAAAGTTGGCGATTTATAAAAAGCGTGGAATCTCTGTTTATTTTGGAGGCACCTTGTTTGAAGCTTTTTTAATTAGGAATCAGTTTGAAGATTACATTAGGGTATGTGAGGAATTTGAAATAAATTTTATGGAGGTGAGCGATGGTTCAATAATTATTCCTCATGCTGAAAAATGTGGATATATAGAAAAATTGGCAAAGCATGGCGTGGTTTTAAGTGAGGTAGGCAGTAAGGATGCTACCAAAATAATGCCTCCATATAAATGGATTGAGTTAATGAAAGCCGAGTTGGATGCTGGTTCCTCTTATGTTATTGCAGAGGCGCGCGAAGCAGGTAATGTAGGTATTTACCGCGGTACCGGTGAAGTGCGTGAAGGATTAGTTCAGGAGATTCTCACTCAGATTCCGGAGAGGAAAATTATTTGGGAAGCACCTCAAAAATCACAACAATTATATTTTTTAGAATTGATAGGGTGTAATGTAAACCTTGGGAATATTGCCCCAACAGAAGTTATTCCTTTGGAGGCGATGAGGATTGGATTGCGCGGAGATACCTTCCATTTATATTTGAATAAATGATTACTGATAAAGTATATGGGTTGATTGGGAAGGAGCTTGCACATTCTTTTTCTAAAAAATATTTTGATAAAAAATTTTCATCTGTAGGTAGCAGTCTTTCTAACAAAAGTGGCTTTTCTGAATCATTCTCTCTTTTTCAGATAAATGATATTGAAGCTTTGCCTGATGTATTAAAGCAGAACCCTCAATTGGTTGGTTTGGCGGTAACTATTCCGTATAAGCAGGCAGTTATTCCTTATTTATCTAATTTGGATGATACTGCTGCTAAAACAGGTGCTGTAAATTGTATTGTGATAAGCGGGAATCAATTAAAGGGATATAATACAGATGTGAAAGGTTTTGAAATGTCAATATCCCCGTTATTAAAATCCTGGCATAAAAAGGCGGCTATTTTTGGATCAGGAGGTGCGTCCCTTGCTGTGCAATATGTGTTGAGAGAGATGGGGATTCAATATACAATTGTTAATCGAAGCGGGGTGAATGCCTTACCATACTCTGCGGTTACTGCTGAATTTATTTCGGAGCATACCTTGTTAATAAACTGTACTCCTTTAGGCATGTATCCTCAGGTTTCTACGTGTGTTCCAATTCCTTTTGATGCGGTAACCCCACAGCACTTGCTGTTTGATTTGGTATATAATCCGGAAGAGACGGTGTTTTTACAAAGAGGAATGCAGCAGGGAGCAGCAGTAAAAAACGGTTTGGACATGCTATATGCTCAGGCTGAAGAAAATTATCGCATCTGGAATAGCGTTTAGTCGTTAATGTGAGGTTGCTTAGGATATTATTTCTTTTAGCTTTGGTGGTATTTGAACGGTCTTTTTCTTTTGGTAGTCATAACAAACCATAATGGTTTTTGCCACTGCTACCAGTATATTATTACCTGCTGAATTTTTCGTTACCTCATAGTATAAATCAAATGATGAACGGCCTATATCTATCGGGTTGGAAGAAATTTGAACCTGCAAAACATCAGGATAATAGGCTTGCTGTTTGAATGTTACTGTCAGCTCGGCCATTATTAATGCTACGCCTCCGGCATTTAGTTCACTAAAACCATGATGAGTAAGCCATTGAACACGTGCTTCATGCAGCAAACCAACCAATTGGTTATTACCCAAGTGATTGCCGTAGTTGATATCATTTATCCGAACCGGTAGCCGGGTGGAAAATAATGTATAGGCAGGAATTTTAAGCTTTATTCTGGCCATATTGCAGTAAAAATTGAATGAGTTTGTTCGTTGCCTTTTTTCGATGGCTGAATTGACTCTTCTCTTCAATGGTCATTTGAGCAAAGGTGCGGTCGTTTCCACCATTTGGAATAAAAATTGGGTCATAGCCGAAGCCACTGTTTCCGAAGGGTGTGCTAGCGATACTTCCTTCACAAACCCCTTCAAAAAAGTATTTTTTGCTATCCCAGATTAAGCATATTACAGTTCTAAATCTGGCTCGTCTATCCTTCCCTGTTAGGTTATGCAATAATTTGGCAATGTTCTGCTCATCAGTGCTGTTGTTGCCGGCGTATCTTGCACTAAGTACACCCGGAAGGTTGTTTAATGATGCTACCTCCAAGCCGGTATCCTCACTAAAGCAATTCGTGCCGGTTAAATTAAAAATGGTTTGGGCTTTTTCGGCAGCATTATCCTGAAGGGTATCGTGTGGCTCAGGAATGGTAATATTAATTCCGGCTTCTTTAAGTGATAAAATAGAAAATCGGTTACCCAAAATGGAACGCACTTCAAGTACCTTATTTTTATTATTTGTTGCAAAAATTAATTTGTGCATTTTAGTTAATCTATATCAAACATTCTTTTTAGGCTTTGCCATAGCTGCTTTTTCTGCTCATTATCTTTTGCTATTTGGGCAAGTTGAGGAACACATAAATATTTACATCCGTCAAAATGCTGCACTTGATATTGAGGAAAAATCATTGGCAATTCAAGTTTTTCCAGTTCTACACCAAATAAGATAGTAAATTTCGGTTTTAGCTTTTTTAATAATTCAACAGCATTTATTTCCGGTTGTGCGGTATTAATCATAATCACATCATCTATACTCAATTTACAAGCGCCCAATACTTTTTGCAAAAAAGCCATATCGGCGTCTGCCACTACCGGGAATCCGGTTTCATATACATAAATAGAAATATGTTTTTCATTTTTACCAATGAACATGCTTCCCGGTTGACTTTCCTCTTTGGCAAAGCTATACAGTGCGTGGGGATAGAGTTGTTGTAATAAAAATGGAGAAAGCGAAACTGGGAGGCTCATGGTTTTAAAGAATGGCGCTATAGGTAAATTACTTAAATTTGCGTAAAATTAATGAATATGATTACAGCAGCCGATTTTAAAGTTACAAAGGCTGAGAGGAGCAGATTAAAGGATGTGAATCTGGAAAATGTTCCTTTTGGTAAATATTTTACTGATCACATGCTTGAAGTAGATTTTGCAGATGGCGAGTGGAAGACAGTGGAGATTAAGCCATATCAGGCATTAACACTTGGTCCTTCGGCAGCAGCACTTCATTATGGCCAGGCTATTTTTGAAGGTATCAAGGCTTACAAGAGTGCCGATGGTAAGGCGGCTATATTTAGACCATTAGATAATTTTAAGCGATTTAATATTTCAGCAAAGCGGATGCAAATGCCGGAAGTGCCGGAAGAAATTTTTATGGAAGGGATGCGCCTGCTGTTGCAATTAGATTCAGATTGGATTCCTGCACGGGCTAATCACTCCTTATATATTCGCCCATTTATGTTTAGTTCAGATGAAATGTTGGGTGTAAGACCCGGACATAATTTCAAATTCATGATTATCCTAAGCCCAACCGGGCCATATTATGGGAAGCCAATGAAGATATGGGTAGAGGAGCATTATGTACGTGCGGTAAAGGGTGGTGTTGGTTTTGCTAAGGCTGCCGGTAATTATGCCGCTGCAATGTATGCCACAGAAGAAGCCAGGAAAAATGGCTTTGATCAGGTGCTTTGGACCGACCCAATTGAACATCGCTATGTTCAGGAATGTGGCGTAATGAATGTATTTTTTATAATTGATAATAAAGCCATTACACCCGGTTTAGAACAGGGTACTATTTTGGCGGGCGTAACACGTAATAGTGTAATTACCTTACTTAATGAAATGGGTATTACAGTTGAGGAACGGGATTTATCTATTGATGAAATTATTGCTGCACATAAAGCAGGTACTTTGCAAGAAGTGTTTGGAACAGGAACAGCAGCAACTATTTCTGAAATTAAAGAGTTGTGTTATAAGGACTATTCCATGTTATTTGATGTTGAAAAATGGAAAGTATCACCTGCCATAAAAAACAGGTTGGATACGATTCGATATATGGAAGGCCCCGATACCCATCACTGGATGTATTATATTTAATTCATTTTCAATATATAAGAATAATTTAGGCTACTCTTACAGGTAGCCTTTTTATTAGATTAAAAAAAGTTTGAAAAATACATTTTTCACTACAATCTTTTTTCTTACCTTTGCCCTCCCAAAAATCGGGACGAAATAAAAGGTTCTATAATGCCCACTATTCAACAATTAGTAAGAAAAGGTAGAGAAATTATTAAAGCAAAAAGTAAATCCAGGGCTTTGGACAGTTGTCCACAGCGCCGTGGTGTTTGTACCAGGGTTTACACTACAACACCTAAAAAACCAAATTCGGCGTTACGTAAGGTGGCTAAAGTTCGTTTAACCAACAAGATTGAAGTTATTGCTTATATTCCTGGTGAAGGACATAATTTGCAGGAGCACTCCATTGTTCTCATTCGTGGCGGAAGGGTTAAGGATTTGCCCGGTGTTCGTTACCATATTGTTCGTGGAAGCCTTGATACGGCCGGCGTAAAAGATCGCAAAAAAAGCCGTAGTAAATACGGAACCAAAAAGGAAAAAGCAAAAAAATAATTAAATAAAAAAGACGGTAACTTTTACCGATAAATGTTTTCGATATGCGTAAAGCACAAGCCAAAAAACTCCCTCTTGCTCCAGACCCTAAGTTTAATGATAAACTGGTAACTCGGTTTGTAAACAATATGATGTGGGGAGGTAGAAAAAGCGGAGCGTACACTATTTTTTATCATGCTATTGAAAAAGTGAGCAAACAAACCGGCGAAGATGGTTATGAGGTTTGGAGAAAGGCATTGGCAAATATTACGCCTGGTGTTGAAGTGCGTAGCCGTCGTATTGGAGGTGCTACTTTTCAAATTCCAACCGAAGTACGGGCGGATAGAAAAGTTTCTTTGAGTATTAAATGGATGATACGTTATAGCCGTGAACGAAACGGCCACAGCATGGCTGAAAAATTAGCTAATGAGATTGTAGCAGCCAGCAAAGGTGAAGGTGCTGCATTTAAAAAGAAAGAAGATACACACCGTATGGCAGAAGCAAATAAGGCATTTGCTCATTTCAGGGTGTAATTATTATAGAAATATTTTTTAATAGCCGGCTCTCTTTAGAGCCGGTTTTTTTTAGGCTTATCTGATAAGTGTTACCGTTCCTTTGTGTGTAATAAGGGTTCCTTCACATTCAACCTGTGCAGCCCAAACAAATGTTTGTGTGGTTTGTACCTGTTTTGTACCAATAGTTCCGTTCCATCCCAAACTTGCTGCATTGGGGGAGAAATTATTTCTCTCGAAGATTTTGAAACCCCGGCGATCGAATACCATAAAGGAGATTATTTTATCAATCCCCTGAGCAATAGGATAGAAATAATCATTTAACCCATCTCCATTTGGTGTAAAGGCATTGGGAAGAAGCAGCCTACCGGTATTGCAATTAAAAGATACCTTTATTTTATCTTCAGATTCACATCCATTTTGGTCCTTTACTGTAATGGTATATTCTTGAGGCATAGTTAATATAATGGTTGGATAAGCGCAATGGCTGCAACTGAGTGAACCACCTACCGGCGACCATGAATAAGAAACAATGTGATTGTCATAAACTGGTTGAAGCGTTACCATGCTATTGAATTCACCTGCTATATCCGGGCCTGCATTAACTAACGGTAATGGATGTACGATAATTGAAATGCTTGCTGTGTCAAAAAAGCAGCCCATTTTATCCGACACAATAACACGATATTTGTTGTCAGGTAATGGAATCACACTTGCTGTTTGGTTATTGATTCTGCTAATATCCAATGCCGGAATCCAATTAATTACCGATTCGTCTTCTGTGTGTAAGGTGAGGATAGCCGGTTGTCCATAACAAACACGCTCAGGTTCTGCTGATAGTGAAGCAGTAGGTGGAACAAATACCTTAATCATAACGCTATCTTGTATTTTACATCCAAATTCACTTAGGGCATTAACAATATAATTTATGCTTTGTGTAGGATTTACATTCGTCGTATCACATTGTCTGCAACTCATAAAGGGTTGATTGTTCCAGGTAATGTCATCTGATGAATAGGCAATAAGCTGAACTGAATCTCCAAGACAAATGGTGTCATGTCTGGGTAGGATATCAACAATAGGTAATGGATGAATAGTAAGCGATTGAAAAACTTGTTGTTTACATCCACCAATATCCGTAACAATTAATTTTACATTATACTTTCCTGCCCTTGGGTAATAATATGGCTCAGGTTGTGGCCCGGTGGCTTTTTCGTTATTGCCATAATCCCATTCAAACGAGGTTATGGGCTCATAACTATAAAAAGGATAAGAAAGGTTGTTAATGCTTACTGTGCTATCAAAACATACACTACGCGTAATATCAAAATTAGCAACAGGTCCTTTTACTCTTACCGGAGTACTCAGGTGAACAGTATCATTACAAGTAAGTGGGTTGTTATCTTTTATAACCACATAATCGTTATATAAGCCAAAGTTTTCAGGGTAATAACTCAGGGAGTTGGTTTGACCATTGTTTAACACTTCTCCGTTTATGTTAAACTCATAAATAAACTTGGCTTCGGGAGAATAATCTTGTTCAATAAAATATCTTATAGCACTGTCTTTGCATACCGCGTATTTATCTGCCAGCAAAAGAGGCAATGCTGTATAAATGGGTTTTTGAATACTGTCTAAACAACCGGTTTCAAAATCTGCAAGCCATAATTTAGTATTGAAATTTCCTTGTTGAGGAAAGCTGTGGGATGCGTTAAAATTAAAAGTGTCTTGCTGTATGGGCACATCGCTAAACGTCCATTTGAATTCATCAATGCTCCCAAGAGATAGGTTTTGAAATTGATAAGTATTAAGTGCATTGCAAAAATTCCCTTCTTTGAATTTTGCGATTACTCCCTTTATGAAAATTGGAATACTGTCTTTATTTCCTGCGCAACCGTGCAAATATGGAGTTACTATTACTGACATATCACCCAGTTTTTTGTATTTATGCCGGGTATTGTTTAAGGAAATACTATCCATTTCTCCATCACCAAATTGCCAAACAAAATAGTTAGCTCCATTTGCTGTGGCCTGCATTTCTATCTGTTCCGAACCGCAAAAAGTATCGCCTGCTGCCGGCATGGTCAGGTTTGTTGCTATAGGGGGGGTGCCATAACCAAATTCCGGAAAGGTGAATGATGCCTGACAGCCTAAATGAGTGGATAGTGAAACGCTTGCTTCCGTAATGGGTTCAGTAATGTTATAGGTATGGCGTACGTTATTTGAATTATTTATTTCCGGCGGCGTATTGTCACCAAATTCCCATATTACTTCTGCAATAGAATCATCACGCAATAGTCCGGTTTGAATTCTTAATTGAGGCCTTGCAGGAATACATCCCTGTGTGATGCTAACCGTTCCGGATAATGAAACCGGAGTAATACTGATGGCTTTAGTTGCGCTTTGATAGCAGTTAAAGGGGTTGTAACCCTTTACCGTAACGTTATAATTACCAAAATCAGAAAAATTATGTTGGATTGAATTGCTTGTTGTAGTTATTTCGGGTGAGCCATCGTCAAAATTCCAAACATAAAATTGAATATTTGAACCTGATGCATTGAAACTTATTTCTCCGGTCTTGCAAAAGTTTGTTCTCTGTGTATGTAGATTGATTGTAGGGGAAGGATTGATGGTGATTGTTCTTTCCTTGGTAACAGCAATGTTGCGGTAAATGGCAATTAACCGAATTGTGTAGGTTCCCGGTGTTAGGTAGGTTATATGTTCTATGGCTTGATTGCCTGCTTTTCCGTTGCCGAAATCCCATACAAATGACTCCGGATTACCGGTGGAAGTTTGCTGAACTGTAACTACTTGGGGTGCACAAAAACTTCCCTCTGTGGTAGAGATGGTAAAATTGGCAGTTTGCCCATGAGCTTGTACAAAAAGCGCAAACAGGAATATGATAGTTCCGATGAATCTCATAAAGCCCTCTTGTAGTATTCTGAAATAACATTTGGTGCTTCATCTAATATTTAAGTGTGCACTTCATATCTGTGCTACATAAACATTAGGGCAATAATGCCTGAATTGGATTAATTCGGGAAAAAATGAGGTGATTTTATGAGGTAAGGTCGTTTCACCAAGATAGTGGGAGATTAAAGTTAATCAAAACTTTATTTTATCACAAGTCTTTGATAATGTTTTTATAATGACATAAAACAGGAGTAAATAGTTCGATATGTGATGTAATGTATTGAAAACAAGTGCATTAGGGTAAAATACGACTTAAGTTATTATAAAATTAATTTTTAAAATAATTACTAAGGCCTTTGGTCAGGGTCTCCTTCCGGGTTATCAGGTAAAATGGATGGCGGTTCTTCAGGTCGTTCGTTTTTACCCGATTTTTTATTTCCTTTCTTTTTTTTGTCTTTTTCGGCTGCTGCCTTTCTGTTTTTTTTCGCCTCCTTGCTTCCCCAATTTTCAGGTTCTTCAAGAGCCTTTTCCTGTTGTTTATTTTCATCGGGAGTAACAAATGGCGTGGTGGATGTAGTATCCTGTTGATTGATTATTTCAGGTTCATTAGAAGTCTTTTCCTGTTGTTTATTTTCATCGGGAGTGACAATTGGCGTGGTGGATGTAGTATCCTGTTGATTGATTATTTCAGGTTCATTAGAAGTCTTTTCCTGTTGTTTATTTTCATCGGGAGTGACAATTGGCGTAGTGGATGTAGTATCCTGTTGATTGATTATTTCAGGTTCATTAGAAGTCTTTTCCGGTTGTTTATTTTCATCGGGAGTGACAATTGGCGTGGTGGATGTAGTATCCTGTTGATTGATTATTTCAGGTTCATTAGAAGTTTTTTCCGGTTGTTTATTTTCATCGGGAGTGACAAATGGCGTAGTGGATGTAGTATCCTGTTGATTGATTATTTCAGGTTCATTAGAAGTCTTTTCCTGTTGTTTATTTTCATCGGGAGTGACAATTGGCGTGGTGGATGTAGTATCCTGTTGATTGATTATTTCAGGTTCATTAGAAGTCTTTTCCTGTTGTTTATTTTCATCGGGAGTGACAATTGGCGTAGTGGATGTAGTATCCTGTTGATTGATTATTTCAGGTTCATTAGAAGTCTTTTCCTGTTGTTTATTTTCATCGGGGGTGACAAATGGCGTGGTGGATGTAGTATCCTGTTGATTGATTATTTCGGGTTCCTCGGCTTTAATATCATGTTCATTAAATTCTTTTTTCTGTTTCTTTTTTGATGATGTCTTTTCTTTATTTCTTTTGTTGTCTGTTTTTTTTGATTCAATGGTTGCTTCAGATGCATTATGTGTACTATCCTCTTCGTTATCATCCACAGGATTGATAGTTTTATGGGTACTCTTATTATCTTTCTTCTTGTCTTTATTACTTCCCCATTTGTTGGCTTTTACTGCTTTGGCAGATGTCTTATCTCCATCTGATAAAAGTTCGGTACTATCTGATAGCGTTGCCAGGGTACTGTCTGATAATTCGGCCTCACCCTTAAGCTTTTTGCCTTTTTTCTTTTTAGCAGCCTCTTTTGCTTTCGCTTTTGCCTGAGCAGCTTTTAGTTTTTTATTTTTCTTTGCCAATAAATCATCACCTTCCATCTTCATTTTGGCATGCTGAATCATAAAATAATAATACTTATACACGCCTTCATCATTCATGGCATTAACAACATACATTAATCGTCGGGATTTGTCATTCTGAGTCTTTTTCCCAGCTACTGACATGCCTACATTTGGAATAAAATAATCGCCATCATTTAAACCCAGAGAAAAGAAGGAAATTTCCGGAGAGGTACCTCTGCCATGCCCACTATAAATCATTGCCTCCATTATCTTATCGCAAAGTGACATAAAATATCTTGCACTATCTCGAATTCCTAATTGATGATAAGCAAATGAGCGTTCTTTTAAAATGCTCAGGCTAAGTGGCTTTTGAACCAGATACTTCTTTGACTCTTCCAGCGCATCTTCATAATAACCATGGTCATTAAGTTCAATAATCTCCTTTTCTGCCTCCATATCTTCTAAGGGTGTATAATATTTATTTTCGGTGTATCCAATCATTAATGCCAGCGTTTCAAATCTTGTAAGGCTGGAGTCGTTATCTAGAAATCGGATTAATAATTTTGAATAGAAAAGAGAATCGTTTTTATCCTGAGTTCTTTCTAATATTTTTTTAAAATCGCGGCTGTAATTAAAGTCTGAATTTATTGAAGCCTTGTCGTTGGTAAGTGGTTGGGCGTGGCCAGTTATAGAAATAAATAAGAATAGGCAAGCAAGAACTCCTTTCATGTAATGAATTTAATGCGTGAAAGTTATGTAAAAATCACTTTTATGTATTTTTCCCTTACAATTTAAAGTTGAAATATAATCAAAATTGGTTTGTCTAAATTATGAAAAATGATTACCTTTGCGCGGCTAAAAGGGTCGGTATATGGGTTGGAGCCGAAACTGTTTAGCGTTTTATGAGAGAATCATTCACTATATAATCCCTGCTGCCTCTTTCGGGCTGGTCACTTGGGGAGTTGTGTGTTTTAATCCACACTATTTCAATTTTCAACTTTACAATTTTAAAACAGATAAATATGGCAGATTTACATTATACACGAAATTTCGGTATTGCCGCTCACATTGATGCCGGTAAGACCACTACTACGGAACGTATTCTTTACTACACTGGAGTGAATCACAAAATGGGCGAGACCCATGATGGAGGAGCAACTACAGACTGGATGGCACAGGAGCAGGAGAGAGGTATTACAATTACTTCGGCTGCTGTTACTTGTTTTTGGAACTTCCCTACATCACAAGGTAAAAAGTTACCTGAATCAAAGCAGTATAAGTTCAATATTATTGATACACCCGGGCACGTTGACTTTACTGTTGAAGTGGAGCGTTCATTACGTGTACTTGATGGCTTATTGGCTTTGTTTTGTGCCGTATCAGGTGTAGAGCCACAATCCGAAACTGTTTGGCGTCAGGCTAACCGGTATAAGGTTCCCCGCATTGGCTTTGTGAATAAGATGGATAGAGCAGGTGCTGATTTTTTAAATGTGGTAAAACAAGTACGTGAGATGTTAGGTGCTAAAGCTGTTCCACTTCAATTACCAATTGGTGCTGAAGATAGCTTTAAAGGAGTTGTTGATTTGATTACCATGAAAGGAATTATATGGAATGACACAGATAAGGGGATGACTTATGAAGAGGTTCCTATTCCGGAGGATATGAAAGCTGAAGTGGATCAATATCGTCAGGAATTAGTTGAGGCGGTTGCTGAGTATGATGAAAAGTTATTAGAAAAATTCTTTGATGATCCTAATACCATTACTGAAGAAGAGATGCATGAAGCCATACGTAAGGCTACAATAGATATTTCTATTATTCCTATGATGTGTGGTTCTTCATTTAAAAACAAAGGAGTACAAAAGGCACTTGATGCCGTGGTGCGTTATTTACCTTCTCCTAAGGATATTGAATCCATTAAAGGTGTCAATCCCGATACTAATGAAGAGGAATTGCGTCATGCAGATCCTAAGGAGCCATTTAGTGCTTTGGCTTTTAAAATTATGACTGATCCTTTCGTAGGGCGTTTGGCATTCTTCCGTGCTTATTCAGGTCATTTAGATGCAGGTTCTTATGTACTAAATACGCGTACCGGTAAAAATGAGCGTATCAGCCGTATAATGCAAATGCATGCTAACAAGCAAAATCCGGTTGAATTTATTGATGCCGGTGATATTGGTGCAGCTGTTGGATTTAAGGATATTAAAACGGGAGATACACTTTGTAATGAAGATCATCCTATTGTTTTGGAAGCTATTAACTTCCCTGACCCTGTTATTGCTATTGCTATTGAACCCAAAACACAGGCTGATGTGGATAAAATGGGATTGGCTATTGCTAAGCTGGTGGAAGAGGATCCTACCCTTCGTGTGAATACTGATGAAGAGACAGGCCAAACTATCTTGCGTGGTATGGGTGAGTTACACCTGGATATTATTCTTGATCGTTTGAAGCGTGAATTTAAAGTTGAAGTTAATCAGGGTGCACCAATGGTAGCTTATAAAGAATCTTTCAATGCTACTATTGAACATCGTGAAATATTAAAGAAACAAACGGGTGGTCGTGGTAAGTTTGCCGACATTATTTTTGAAATTGGGCCTGCAGATGCAGAATGGTTGAAAGAGCAGGATGGAAAATCAAACTTCCAATTTGTAAACTCTTTATTTGGTGGTTCTATTCCGAAGGAATTTGTTCCTGCCATTCAAAAGGGATTTGAAACGGCTATGACTACCGGTGTATTGGCCGGGTATCCAATGGAAAGCATGAAGGTGAATGTGAAGGATGGTTCTTTCCACCAAGTGGATTCCGACTCCATGTCATTTGAGCTTTGTGCTAAGCAAGGATACCGTGAAGCCGGTCGGAAAGCCAAGCCTCAATTGCTTGAACCTATTATGAAAGTTGAAGTGCTTACTCCTGACCAATATATGGGTGATGTAACCGGTGATTTAAACCGTCGTCGTGGTATTTTGGAAGGCATGGACACTAAGCATGGCCTTCAGGTTATCAGGGCTAAGGTTCCATTGAGCGAAATGTTTGGTTATGTTACCCAGTTGCGCTCGTTATCTTCAGGTCGTGCTACATCGAGTATGGAGTTTAGTCATTATGCTCCTGCACCAACTAACATTGCTGAAGAGGTAGTAGCAAAATCAAAAGGAAAGGTAAAGGTGGAGGAATAATACAATCTTTTTATCATTATAAAGCCCTGCAACACTTGCAGGGCTTTCTTTTATATCCCTTTTATAAAATTCTATTTTGAGAATTAAATGATTTGTTGGCAAGAATGAAAATATTTCTGAACGAATAATCTCGCCTTACTCCCTATTTTTATACTATGAAATGGTTATTTGCAGTTTTATTTTTATTTTTTTTAAATCCTGCTTGTGCTCAATTTAAAGTAGGTGAAGACAGAGAGAATTTCTTTCGGTTTGGAGGCAGGGTGGGAGTGAATATAAATAAGATAGAGGGTACAGCTTATTCCAAAGGATATCATTTTAATTTTCAGACCGGCGTGTTTGTACAAATAAATTTTTCACGCAAATTGGGTATCCAGCCGGAAGTTAATTTTTTGCAATCATCTTCAACCTTCTCTGATGATGCCACTGAGGTTTATGATGATATATTTAGAGATGGCAGTCAGATAAAAGCAAAAATGAATTATCTTGAAATTCCTGTTTTGCTCAATATAAATGTAGGTCCTTCTAAGCGAGTGAAGTTGCAGTTTGGGCCCGTATATGGAGTTATGCTTAATGAGTCGGTAGATAGTTTGCTTCATAATGGGAATATTTTTAAGCGGAATAATTGGAGTGTAACCGGTGGGTTGTGGCTCCAACTTCCGTTTGTTAATTTGTCGGGTAGATATAAGTATGGCCTTTCGAATTTAAACAATACAAGCAACGGTTATGCCTGGAAGAATCAAGCGATACAAATTGGTGTTGGCATCACGTTTTAATGAGGGAAAGCCTTTTTTATAGAAGAAAATGAGCATGCCGGTTATTGATGATTATTTTACCTTTCCTTAAACTTTATTTTATGCGTCATATTGATTTATCAAAAGTGATGGTATTAGATATAGAAACTGCGTCTATGGCTCCCAGTTATGATGAGTTAAATGAGCATTGGAAACTATTATGGCAGGGGAAAACAGCTTATCAATTACCGGCCGATTCCACCCCTGATGATTTTTATAAGCACAGAGCGGGGGTAATGGCTGAATTTTCACGCGTGGTGTGTATTTCAGTTGCTGTCTTTACTCGTTCTAAAGATGGTGAAGGAATGAGGCTTAAGAGTATTTATCATGAAGAAGAAAAGGTATTATTGCAGGAGTGGGCTAACTTAGTTGAACAAAAGCAATGGATTTTTGGCGGGCATAATATTCGGGAATTTGACCTTCCTTTTTTATGCAGAAGAATGATTATTCACGGCATACCTATACCAATGTCATTGGATTTTCAAAATAAAAAACCATGGGAAATTCAGGTATTGGATACGTTTCAATATTGGCGATTTGGCGATTATAAAAATTTCACATCACTTCAATTACTTGCTTCTGCATTAGGATTGCCATCACCTAAAGATGATATTAACGGTAGTATGGTAGGTGAATTATTTTGGGAACCTGATGAAATAAAACGTAAAGACAATATAGAGCGAATTATTAAATACTGTCAAAAAGATGTAATTACAACTGCACAAATTATTAGGCGGTTCAGATATGAACAGCTTATAACCGAGGACAAGATTGTGATTACCTGATATGTGTAATATTAACACCTGACAAATCCTAAAATAGGTTGACTAAACAAAATGAATACTTACCAATATTTGGTAACCTTGAAGAAAGTTTGAAAAAATGAAAAATACATCCATATCACTCGGGAACTATTTCGACCAATTTGTAAGCAGTCAAGTATCTGCAGGATGGTATAAAAATGTTAGCGAAGTAGTTCGTGCAGGGCTTCGTCTTCTAGAGGACGAAGAAAGCAAAGTAATTGCTTTAAAAAATGCAATTCAAAAAGGAATTGACAGTGGGATCGCTTACGATTTTGACCCTAAAAAACATCTTCAAGAATTAAAAGCGAAAAAACGGAATAATGGCAAATTATGAACTGACCAATGAAGCCATTTAAGATTTGACGAAAATTTGGGATTACACGTTTGAAAAGTGGTCTGAAAAACAAGCTGACAAGTATTATAAAATGTTATTCGAAAATTTTCAACACATTGCAGACGACCCAGACATCGGTAGAAATTATGATGGAATTAGAGATGAACTTTTTGGAATAAAAGCAAACCGACACATAATCTTTTATCGAAGGTTTAATGACAAACCAATCGAGATAATAAGAATTTTGCACGAACGAATGGACTTGAAAACCAGGCTGACTGAATAGAAAAAAAACTGCCACCAACAAACATGTTTGCTAAAGCACTGCTACCGGAAGTAATTATGCACTTGTACTACTATCGACCTTTGTACATATATTCATCTGACGGTTTTCAAATGCCGTGCCTTCGCAAATATGCCACCTGATTACTGAACTTCTTTTAAAAGAATTATATAAACCGGGAAGTGATCACTATAACCGTAATTATAGGTGATTCCACTCCATGTACGCTTACTGTAATTGCGATACTTTCCGGTTTTTTGAACCAGAAACTCTTTATTAAAAATCATTTGCTTATAGAAGTGATAGCCTCCGGTATTTTTATCCAGCATACTGTTTGAAACCATTATTTGGTCAAACAAGCCCCAAGCATCCTGATAAGGTGATGTGCCTATCCCTCTTTTATACATATCTACCCAAGGATTGTAGATGCCGTTTGCTTTTACATCTTCTTTTTTGCCTTTTGCATTTAATACTTTTGTAATGGAAGGGCTGATAGGGTCATCATTTAAATCCCCCATAATAATATATTTTGCATTTGGACTTTTGGCCAATATAGAATCTACCTTATCTTTTACTACCTGAGCTGCGGCTTCTCTTCCCGGACGTGAACGCTCTTCACCGCCTGAGCGAGAAGGCCAGTGATTTACAAAAACGTGCATAGTATCTCCATCTAACAATCCTTTTACATACAATACATCACGTGTGAAATATGCATCCTTTGATCCGCCCGGTAATTGAACAAAAAATGGCGCACTAAATAAAACAGAAAAATATTTTGGATTATACAACATACCAACATCTATACCTCTAGCATCGGGAGAATCATAATGACAAATTTTTAATTTACGGTCTTTTAGCTTTGGACGTTTTACTAAATCCTTCAACACGGTATCATTTTCAACCTCAGCCACACCTAAAATTGCCAATCCATCAGGGTTTACATCTGTGCCCATTTGTGAAATTACATCCGAGAGCCGATCTAATTTGTCATAATAAATGCGTGTGTTATATTGTCTGGCGCTATTAGGTAAAAATTCTTCATCGTTTTTTAAAGGGTTATTTACCGTATCAAAAAGATTTTCAAGGTTGTAAAAACCGACTACTGAAACACGGTAATCCTTTTTCTGTGCCAGTAAACTATTACTGAAAATCAAGAAAATGATAATAAATGCAGCGTAAAGAGATTTGTTCATATCTTAATAAATGTGCGCTAAGGTATGCAATACCAATTATTGTGCAATTTTTGTTGTTATTAACTTTATATAAATATGCGCACATTTTAGTTAAAATTTGATTTTAAGAGGTTATTTTTGCGCCTTCTTATTAATTTAGATTGTGTATGATGAAATTTTTTAAACCATTGTCCGTGATGGTATTTTTGATCGGCGGAGTGTTTACAACCCGGGCACAGGTAAATCCTGTGAAGTCGGCAAATGACTCCATTATTGATCAAACACGGGCGGATATGTTAACCGATAATATACCGGTTATATCACTTGATGAAAACGATGATATAGATGGAAGTGCGCAGAACATTTCTTCTATGTTGAGTGCTGGTCGAGATCCATTTTTAAATGCGGCTTCTTTTAAATTTGGTGCAGTACGTTTTCGTATTAGAGGATATGATTCGGATATGTTTGATACTTATTTGAATGGTATTCCCATGAAGAACCTGGATAATGGGTTCACTCCGTATGGAGTTTGGGGTGGCCTAAATGATGTAATGCGTAATCGTGATGCAGCTCATGGCCTTCGCTCTACGCCTTATGCTTTTGGTAGTTTGGGTGGGCAAACCTTCATTGATATGCGTGCTTCATCACAGCGCCCACAAACTTCATTTAACTACGCATTATCTAATCGTAGTTATGATCATCGTTTGATGGCTACATACAGCACCGGTCTTACAAAAAAGGGCTGGGCATATAGTATATCAGGCTCACGGAGATGGGCAGACGAAGGATACTCACCAGGCACTTACTATGACGGATATTCGCTTTATGGTGCAATTGATAAAAGATTTAACGATCGCCATTTGCTTTCCCTGATTGCCTTTGTGGCACCGGTTGAAAACGGTCGTCAAGGTGCTTCTTATAAAGAAATGCTGGATATTGCCGGAACTAATTATTACAATCCTTATTGGGGGTATCAAAATGGTAAGGTACGTAATGCCAGTGTTGGAAAATCCTTTCAACCGGTAGGTATTCTTACACACGAATGGAAAATTAGTGATAAAATGAACCTGATGACTTCCGGTTCTTTTAGCAAAGGATATCGCAGCACAACAGCACTTGATTGGTATAATGCTCCGGATCCTCGCCCGGATTATTACCGTTACTTACCCAGCTATCAATTAGATCCTGCGGTAGGTGAACAGGTAAGATTAGCCATGGTGAATGATGTAAACCTTAGACAGATTAATTGGGATGCATTATATAATACCAATTATAATTCATGGGAGACTTTCTATAATGCAAATGGTATCCAAGGTAATTCTATTACCGGAAGAAGATCTCATTATGTAGTTGAAGAACGTAGAATTGATCAAACCAGGTACAACTTTAATACCGTATTGAACACTTCTTTAAAATCAAATATTGATTTAACTGCAGGCCTTTCTTATTCTGCTCAGGATAATCATTACTACAAAAAATTGGATGATTTATTAGGTGGAGATTTTTATGTTGATATTAATCAGTTTGCAGAAAGAGATTTTCGTAATAATAATGCGGTAATACAAAATGATGTTAATCGCCCTAATCGTATATTATATGAAGGGGATGAATTTGGATATAACTATAACATGAATATCCGGGAAGCCACAGCCTGGGTACAAACCAATGTTAAGTTTAGAAAGTTTGATTTGTTTATGGCTGCAGAGCATACCTACACCAGTTTCTGGCGTGTTGGTCACGTTCGTAGCGGATTGTTCCCATCTAATTCTTATGGAAGTTCAGAAAAACATAATTTTTATAATTATGCAGTGAAAGGGGGAGTTACTTATAAAATTGACGGTCGAAATTATTTGTTCGTTAACTCAGCATATATGACACGTGCACCTTTCTTCGACAACGCTTTTATAGCTCCGCGTACACGTGATCTTACACAGAAGTTAGTTAATGAAAGAATTGAAACTGTTGAAGGTGGATATGTAATGAACGCACCTAACATTAAATTACGTGCTACTGCTTATTATACACAATTCCAAAATCAATTAGATGTACTAACCTTCTATCATGATGAGTATAGAAACTTTGTAAACTATGCTATCAGCAATATTGGTAAAGTGCATTCAGGAATTGAATTGGGTGCAGAAGCAAAAGTGTATAAAGGATTAACTGTGAATGCTGCGGCAAGTATTGGAAGTTATTATTACAACACACGCCAGTTGGCCATTGTTACGGTAGATAATACAGCCCAAGTGCTTTCTGAAGGCGGAGTTATTTATGCAAAAAATTTCAGAGTGCCCACCCCTCAGGAAGCTTATACTATCGGATTTGACTATCGCTCTCCAAAGTTTTGGTTTTTGAATGTTAACTTCAATTACTTCAGCAATATGTGGTTAAATTATAACCCAATTCGCAGAACGTCATCTGCAGTTAATGGTGTGGAAAAGGGAAGTGACCTATGGAACTCAATTATTGACCAGGAGGAATTACCTAATCAATATACCTTGGATGCTTTTGCCGGATATAGTTGGTTGATGAATCGCAAGTTTAAAAGCTTAAAGAAAAGAACATTTTTGGTATTTAATGTGGGCGTGAATAACATATTAGATAACAAGGATGTGATTTCAGGAGGTTATGAACAATTGCGTTTTGATTACGGTACTAAAGATGTAAATAAATTTGCACCGCGTAAATACTATGCTTATGGAATTAACTTCTTTGCCAGCATAGGTATTCGATTTTAAAAATTAAAAGACTAACAATAAAAAAATAAACAATGAATAATTTTGGAAGATTCTTTACTGCAATTGGGTTGTTCTTTTTGATGGCCACCTTTGCAGCGTGTGAAAAAACTTTTGATGCTCCTCCGGGCCCGTATGATCCTAACATCACCGCCAATATGACTATTGACGCATTTAAATCTTTACATACTACCGCAGGAGGTTTCACAGAAATTGATCAGGATATTATTATATCCGGTATTGTTGTGGCAAATGATAAAAGTGGAAATATGTACAAACAACTTTTTATTCAGGATACCACCGGTGCTATCCAACTTCAGGTTAATGCAACAAATCTATACACCTCTTACCCCGTTGGTCGTCGAGTGTTTATTCGTGCAAAAGGCCTTACTCTAACAGATGAAGCGCGTACTATGATTTTGGGTTATAAGGATTATGTAAATGGTGCTCCTTCTGTAGAAGGAATCCCCAGCGCCCTGGTAAGTAATTATATTATTGGGGGTTCTATTGGAAATGCAGTGGTTCCTTTTGAAGTTACATTTAATGACCTAGGTACATCAATGAGTAACCGCTATGTAAATGCCCTAATTAAGTTGAAAGATTACGAATTCTCAAATGCAGATACAACCAAAACATATTCCGATACATCACAGTACAGAATTACTACGAATTTAAATCTTCAAAACTGTAGTTCATCAAGTATTATTTTGCGTACTAGTGCGTATGCAAATTTTGCAGGTATTAAGGTTCCTCGTGGAAACGGTGATATTACCTGTATCTATACTTTGTATAATACAACCCGTCAGTTACTGATTAGGGATACTACGGATGTTCAGTTTTATTCTTTCCGTTGTAATGAAACGCCTCCTCCGGCAGGTACATTGATTAGTGAAAATTTTGAAACACAAACTGTTCCTCCTACCGGCACAAGCCCGGTTACCATTACAGGTTGGTTAAATATGGCAGAAGCAGGACCAAAAGTATTCAATGCAAAAGTGTATCAAAGTAATAAGTATGCCGAAATTTCTTGCTTTGCAAGTAATGCAGCTAATTCAACTGCATGGCTGGTTACTCCGGCTATAAATTTAGATAATACTACTAATGAGCGCTTATCATTTGATACCAAACAAGGATATATTGGTACAGGTGGAATTTGGGCTGCTGGCTTAAAAGTATTGATATCAACTGATTTTACCGGTACTGGTAATCCATGGGCTGCCACCTGGACAGATTTATCTTCTCAGGCGGCATTTTCACCAGGTGCTGCTACAACATATCCTACAAGTTTTACTAATTCAGGAAATATAAGTATTGCAGGATATAGTGGTACTGTTTACATCGCTTTTAAATATGAAGGTGCTGATCCTACCGGAACAGATAATGATCGTACCTCAACTTGGCAAATTGATAACATACAGGTAATTGGAGATTAAGAATTTCTTGTATTATCTTGCATCCAAAATTATTGTAACCTAAGAGCCACTCAGCAATGAGGAGGCTCTTAGGTAAATAAATTTACAAACGCTAATACCATAATTATGAAAAAAATTTTTACACTTCTTTTTGTATTAGCTTCTGTGTTTTCTTTCGGTCAGTCATCTACGTTGGTTATTAGCCAATTATATGGTGCAGGGGGAAACAATGGAGCTGTGTTTGATGCCGACTTTGTAGAACTACATAATGTGTCTCCATTGCCGGTAGATATAACAGGATATTCTATTCAATATGCATCTGCAACCAGCACCACCAACTGGTCTGGTAAATTTGATTTACCAACTGCGATTATTCCTGCCGGTGGTTATTTTCTTATTCAGATGTCTTCTGCTGGTGCAAATGGTTCGCCTTTGCCTACACCTGATGCAACGGCATTACCAACTATTGCCATGGCATCTGCCAGTGGAAAAGTTGCCTTGGTGAGTAACACCACAGTTTTATCTGGTTGTAGCTTAAGCGGCGTTGGTGTGGTGGATATGGTTGGATATGGCTCTGCAAATTGTAGTGAAACATCACCAACCGGAACGCTAAGCTCTGCCAATGGTGCAATAAGAAATAACAATGGCTGTGATGATACTGATAATAATGCCAATGATTTTACAATAGCACCACCGGCACCGCGAAACAGTACTGCATCAACATTTATTTGCTCATCTACCCCTGTGCCCATTGTTACTGCAACTTCACTTAGTGATTTTGGAACAGTAAATGTTGGGTCGGCATCTGCCTCTCAAACGCTTACTATTGAGGGGTCAAATCTTACCGGATTTCCCGGAGTGATTACGGTTACTGCAGCGCCTGCTGATTTTGAAGTATCATTAGATGGTACTACCTGGAGTGCTTCTGTAACTATCCCTTACACTTCAGCCACATTGGCGCCTACAGATGTTTTTGTTCGTTTCGTTCCTCAAACATCGGGTCCAATAAGTGGTACAATAACCATTGATGGCGGTGGTGGAGTAGGTGGTCCATTAATAATTGCTGTTTCAGGTACTGGTAATGTGTCTGCACCTCCGGCAATAGTAACAAGTGCTTTAACTGATTTTGGAAATGTGCTTGTTGGATCTTCTTCTGCCTCACAAACCTTTACTGTTTCAGGTACAGATCTTACTGGTTTCCCCGCTAATATCACCGTAGGATATCCTGGAGCTGCTTTTGAAGTATCATTAGATGGAACAACCTGGAGTGCAACAATAGCTATACCTTATACCAGCTCCACGTTTGGTCCTGTAACTGTTTATGTTCGTTTTACACCACAAACAGCAGGCTTTATAAATGATAATATTGTTATTACAGGTGGAGGAATTAGCACTCCTGTTTTAGTGAGTGTTAGTGGAACCGGTATCGCGCCCGGTACGCCTTCACTAAGTGCAACTACCCTTTCTGACTTTGGTCAGCTTTGTGTGAATACTACTTCCCCAGCTGCTTCATTTTCACTAAGTGGTTCAGATTTAAATACCAGTGATGTAAGTGTTGGGCCTCTTGATGGTTTTACTTTTTCAACCACTTCAACCGGTACTTATACGGCAACGTTAGTAATAACTCAACCGGGCGGCACCTTTAATCAGGATGTTTGGGTGAAGTTCTCACCTACCTTGGTTCAAAGTTATAATGGAAATATTCCGGTTAATGGTGGTGGAATTTCTTCAGCTATTAGTGTTGCAGCTTCGGGCGCAGGCATTAATACTACTGCTACCGTTGTTACCGGTAATGCTTCAAATATTACTATGAATAGTGCTACGCTTGAGGGGCAAATTACGGCTAATGGATGTTCTTCGGTAACTGCTTATGGATTTGAATATAGCACCACATCAGGCTTTACTTCAGGTACAGTAGCTGCTTCAACAAACCTTAGTGCAACAAACTTTTCTGCTGATATTTCAGGGTTAACACCTGCTACTACTTATTACTATAAAGCATTTGCTACAAATGATGGAGGAACTGTTTATGGTGCGGAACGCTCATTTACAACCTTAGCCCCTCCACCGGCTACAATGACAGCAACATCACTAACAGGTTTTGGAGATGTTTGTGTCAATCAAAATGCAGGACCTAATTCATTTACCCTAACCGGAACAGATTTAACTGCTGCTGATGTTGTAATTGGGCCATTTAATGGCTATACTTTCTCTACCACTTCAACGGGTACTTTCGAACCTGCTATTTCTATCACTCAGGGTGGTGGCTCATTTTCACAAGAAATATTCGTCATGTTCTCTCCGGATGCTGCCGGATCATTTAGCGGAAACATTCCGGTTTCCGGCGGTGGCTTAGCTACTCCTCTTCAGGTAGCCGTTACCGGTAGTGGAATAACTTCAGGCGCAACAGTTAACACAACTGATTCATTGGTAGTTAATCACCATACTGCGATTTTATCCGGTGCTATTAATACAGCAGGTTGTACAAGCAGCGTTTCAGAAGTGGGGATTGAATATGGTACAATAGCCGGATTGCCTGCAGGGTTTACTAATAAGGTATCTGCTACCTTAGGAACAGATAATACTTTTAGTGTTCAGTTAAATAATCTTGTTGCAGGTACCAGGTATTATTTCCGTGCTTATGCCGTTAATGCAGGAGTAAATATTTATGGTGAAGAAAAGTCATTTAGAACGCCGGATTTGGCTTCCGGGTTAGTGGTTTACGGAAACCCTGTTGCCGCAGGTAGTATTGTACATTATTCAATTGCTAATATGCCTAATGGTCATTATTCAGCACGTTTGTATAATATGCTCGGCCAAATAGTTTTCCAACGGGATGTTATTAGTCAGGTTGGTTTTCTTGATGAGAAATTTACTTTACCTTCTACCTTACCCGCAGGAGTATATAATTTTGAGATAGTAAATCAAAAATTCCGTACTAATACTCCGTTATTAGTTAGATAAAAAACTGTTTACCAAAACTAAATCTTAAAAGCCCCGAAAATCGGGGCTTTTTTTAACTGACAGATTTTCCGCAGATATATAGGTGGTATTAAGTTTGCATAATGAACAAAAATTAAGTTTTATGGAAAAAGGCAATATCAGGGTAAGTACAGAGAATATTTTCCCAATAATTAAAAAGTTTTTATATAGTGAGCATGACATTTTTGTACGTGAATTGGTAAGTAATGCAGTGGATGCTACACAAAAGATTAAAACACTTTCTTCTATTGGTGAGGCAAAGGGAGAATTGAGTGACCTACGTATTGATATAAAGATTGATAAAGATGCAAAAACACTAACTATTTCAGACAAGGGGTTGGGTATGACTAAAGAGGAAGTGGATAAATATTTGAATCAGGTTGCATTTAGTAGTGCTGAAGAATTTTTAGAAAGGTATAAGGGAAATAGTGAAGCTAATATTATTGGGCATTTCGGTTTAGGCTTTTATTCTGCCTTCATGGTGAGTGATAGGGTGGAAGTTTTTACAAAAAGCTACCGTGATGAGGTGGCAATAAGATGGGAATGTGATGGGAGCCCCTCATTTACACTTGAAGAAACGGTAAAGGAGGAAAGAGGTACTTCAGTAGTTTTGCATCTTAACCAAGACAGTCTTGAATTTCTTGACTCCGGAAGAATAGAAACAGTACTAAAACGGTTCTGTAAGTTTTTACCGGTGCCTATTTTCTTTGAAGAAAATCAAATAAACAATACCCAACCGTTGTGGGTTAAAAAGCCTGCAGATTTAAAGGATGAAGACTACCAGCAATTTTATAAAGAGCTATATCCGTTTAGCGAAACACCCTTGTTTTGGATACACTTAAATGTTGATTATCCATTTAACCTAACAGGTATTTTGTACTTTCCTAAAATAAAACAGAGTTATGAAATTCAGAAAGATAAAATTCAACTATACTCAAATCAGGTCTTTGTAACAGATGAGGTAAAAGATATTGTACCGGAGTTTTTGATGTTGCTGCATGGTGTCATTGACTCACCCGACATTCCATTAAATGTTAGCAGAAGTTATTTACAAGGTGATCCGAATGTACGTAAGATTAATGCGCATATAACAAAAAAGGTAGCAGATAAATTAGAAGAGATTTTTAATAAAGATCGAAAGGCGTTTGAAGAAAAATGGGATAGCCTTGGCTTGTTTGTAAAATATGGGATGATGACAGACGACAAGTTTTTAGAAAAGGCAAATAAGTTTTTTGTATTGGAAAATACAGCCGGAAAATTTAAAACTCTTGAAGAATATAAAAATGAAACAGTTGCTCTTCAAACCAATAAAGAAGGGAAGCAGGTTATCTTATATACTACCCATCCAGTACAGCAGGATGGATATATCCAGCAAGCTATTGCTAAAGGGTATGAGGTAGTGAAAATGGAAACCTTAGTTGATGCGGCCTTTATTCAAAATATGGAGATGCGATGGGAGAATATACAATTTACCCGCGTTGATGCAGATATTGCCGAAAATCTTATTGATAAGAATGAAACAACGGATTGTGTGCTTTCTACTGAGGAGTCAGAAAAGTTAAAAGAGATGTTTGCTGTTCAACAGGAAGGGTTGAATGTGAAAGTAGAAATAAAGGGGTTGAGTTTAGACACACCTCCGGTTGTAGCTACCCGTCCGGAGTTTATGCGGCGTATGAAAGATATGGCAGCTGTGGGTGGTGGTATGTCGGCATGGTATGCAGGAATGCCTGATGAAGTGGAGTTGACCGTGAATGGGAATCATCCCATCTTTAAAGATATCTTAGCTAGGGGAAATGGTGAGGTACAGAAGAAAATGATTCATAACCTCGCAGATCTTGCCCTGTTATCTCAGGGCTTATTGACTGGTAATCATCTCACTCATTTTATAAGTCGTAGTGTAGAGTTAATGGAAGAAAAGACGATGGCTTGATTTTAGATAATTATTAATGAACAGGCTGTTTCTAACCCAAGCAGCCTGTTTTTATTTGCTGTTACAAAAAATAATTACTTCTAAGAACTCTTTTTGCCGGTAGTGAAATATTTTTTTAAATCCTGAAGATTCTATTAATTGATAATGTACCGGACTTACATAAATGATATAAAGTGTACGTGGATGTTTATTCAGGCTTTCAATTATATTATTGAGCACTCCACTTAATATCACTTCATCAAAGGGATTGTAAAGGATTATTGCATCGCAGCTATTAGCTATAGGGTAATAGAATGCGTCGTTAAGGATGAGATGAAATACCGGAGGAGGTTGAATAAGTTTACAAGTGTGAGTAAGATTCCTTTTTGCATTGCGGAGAAGGTTTTCTGAAATATCCACACCGGTAAGTTTAGGAATTTTATAATGTGCAGCTACACACAGGCTTCTTCCTTTTCCACAACCGAGGTCTATCAAGTGTTGAATATTTTTTGGTGCTAAGTATTCGAAAATTAGTGCTAATAAATCGTATGAGGCAGGCATATAAAAAGAGGAATGGGATAAGTCAATTCCCTTTTTACTCAGGCTGCTTAAACGGTCAAATCCTGCTGTTGAAATGCCATATTTTCTCCATCCTTTAATATCCTGTATCAGGATGTGTCGGGCAATAGAAAGATTCCAATGTCGAGTGAGGTAGATGAGATAAAGGAGATATTTCAAGGTACAGGTATGAATTAGTTATTGCGCATATCCAAAATCCTTAGTTGAATAGTTTGGGTATTATTCCATTCATTTAGGTTAAGGGTATAAACCATATCAAAGGGCTGTTGAAGGTTTAATTGTTCAAAAGTCCTTCGCATATTAAAACCGATTCCTTTAACGGTGTGTTCATTTTGGGTTACAATCATTTGAGCATGTTCTTCCTTTACAATTCGAGAACCTTGATTGAGCACATTTCGTGTGATGAAAACCGGTCGTAGGTTTTCCGGCCCAAAAGGCTCAAGTGATTGGATGTGTTTATAAAACGCCATATTTATTTCATCAAAATCAATTTCAGCATCAATATTAATCTGTGGTTGGAGCATTTCCTCACTAAGTGTAGCAGAAGCGACGGATTCAAATTTTTTGGTAAAAGCGGGTAGGTTATCCGGTAGCAGGGTTAAGCCTGCCGCTGCAAAGTGGCCACCAAATGCGGTGAGGTGTTCACGACATTGATAAATAGCATCGTATAAATTAAATCCGGCTATTCCTCTTGCACTACCTGTTATATAACCATTATTTTGGGTAAGCACAATGGTCGGTTTGTAATAACTTTCTATAAGGCGGGAAGCTACAATCCCCACCACACCCTTATGCCATGAAGGGTTAAATACAACAGTTGACTTACGGTTCTGCATATCCGAAGAGTCTTCAATCATTTGAAGGGCAGCCTTTGTAATCGAGCTGTCTTCTTCTTTCCTTCTTTTATTATCGTTTTGAATATTTGCAGCCAGCTGCTTTACTTTTGCAGTGTCTTTTTCAATAAACAGTTCTACCGCCTTACGTCCTGTATCCATCCTTCCGGCAGCATTAATACGAGGAGCTAATAGAAAGACGAGGTTGGTGATATGAAGGGGTAGTTTAGCATCGGCAGTTTCAAGTAAGGCTAAGATAGCGGCACTGGGGCTATTATTGATATTTGCCAAGCCTAAAGAGGCCAACACTCTGTTTTCATCCGTTAACGGCACTATATCTGCAGCAATGGCTGTGGCTACTAAATCCAAATAGATATCAGCCTGGTCAATAGACAGCCCTTTTTCTATTAAAATAGCACAAATTAATTTATATCCAACCCCACAGCCGCATAATTCTTTAAAAGGATAGTTACATTCAGGTTGCTTAGGGTTTAATATGGCTACAGCATCAGGCAGTTCAGGACCCGGTAAATGGTGGTCACAAATAATAAAGTCAATGTGTAATGTTCGGGCATAGGCAATCAAATCAGTTGATTTAATGCCACAATCCAGGCTTATTATTAGCGTATATCCATTATCGTTAGCATAATCTATTCCTTGTTTGCTTACGCCATAACCTTCTTTGTATCGGTCTGGAATATAGAATGCAATTTGATTATCCGTGGATGAATTGCTTTTTAAAAAGCTGTACATGCAAGCAACTGCAGTAGTGCCATCTACATCATAATCACCAAATACCAATATTTTTTCACCTTTTGAAAGTGCCCTATTAATACGGGTTACAGCAAGTTGCATATCCTTCATTAAATAGGGGTCGTGCAGTTGTTGTTTACTCGGATTATTAAATTTATAAAAGGCTTCGGGCGTATCTATGCCTCGTTGAACAAGAATTTCGCATATTGGTTTAGGTAAATCTATCTGTGTTTGTAACCAGATAGCACGTTGTTGATTTGCTGTTATTAAATTCCATCGTTTTTTCATTAGTAATTTCTATTGGTTGTAAATTCAACCAGTTCTTTTAGTGCTTGTTTTTCATTAGAGTCAGGAAAGGAATTTAATATAGACAGTGCTTCATCCCTGTGTTTTATCATTGCTTGTGTGGCATATTCAATACCACCGGCTCTTTTTACTGAATCAATTACAAACTGAATACTGTCTTTATTCTCAGCCTTGTTTTTTACTGTATAAATTAATTTCCTTTTTAAAGAAGAGTCAGCTTGTTGTAAAGTATAGATAAGCGGCAATGTCATTTTCTTTTCCCTTATATCATTGCCGGTGGGCTTTCCAACTTTATCATTACCATAATCAAATAAATCGTCCTTTATCTGAAATGCAATCCCTACTTTTTCTCCAAAGCTTCGCATCTTATCAGCTATATCTTTATTATTGCTTGTGCTAAATGCGCCAACTGCACAGGCAGAAGCCAAAAGTGATGCCGTTTTGCTTTTTATTATATTGTAATATACTTGTTCGTCTATATCTAATTTGCGTGCTTTTTCTATTTGAAGCAATTCGCCTTCACTCATTTGTTTTACTGCTTCAGATAAGATATGTAAATGTTCAAAATCATTATTTTCTGTTGCTAATAGCAGCCCCTTTGATAAAAGATAATCACCAACCAAAACGGCTATTTTGTTTTTCCAAATGGCATTAATGGAAAAGAACCCTCTTCGTTCCATAGATTCATCCACTACATCGTCATGAACCAAGGTAGCAGTGTGTAGTAGCTCAACCAGGGCTGCAGCTCGGTAAGTGCTTTCATTAACCTGACCAAATAGTTTTGCACTTAGAAAAACAAACATAGGGCGCATTTGCTTTCCTTTACGCTTAATAATGTATTTCATTATTCGATCAAGAAGCGGAGCCTGACTTTTTACCGATTCGGTAAATTTTTGCTCGAAAGCTTTCAATTCATCCCCAATAACCTGATTTACCTGATTCATCTTTAAAAGACAGCAATTTACATTGTTAACAACCGCAAATCAATTTTAATTCGGGTTATTAGGTTTTTACTCAGTAAATAAATCAATTTATACTATATTAGAGCCAATATGCAGCTAATTAATGGGAAAAGTTATCCATATAAACAAAAAATACCTTGATTATTAAAACATTACCATTTAAATAAATGCCAAAAGTTTTGGTTTTTTAATAGGGATGAATAAATTTGCAATTGAATTAACTATAACTTAGGGAATTTCTCTATAATCAAACAATCACTATGACAAGCAAAAAAATCAGTTTATTAATGGCAGTACTGCTCTGCACGAGCGGGGTATTTGCCCAAAATGCCCGAAGTACCAGCGGATATGATGTGTACGACTCTTCTGTTATCACTAATAAGCGGATGCCACAGCAAAATGAATTCTGGAACCACAATTATAATTTCCCTGCTAAGCCTAGGAATATGTGGGAAATAGGTGTTTCAGGAGGTGCATTTAATGTAATTAGCGATGTTCCTACCCGTTTCCCAACCTTTGGTTTTGCTGCGCATGTACGTAAAGCCTTTGGATACATTTTTTCAGTACGGGTACAATATTTAAATGGTACAGGTATTGGACAAAGTTGGCTGGCTGCTGAAAATTATCAAAAAAATAAGCCGCTTGCTGCTATTTATAGTGCAATTGACAGGCGTTCAGGTGTTACTACCACCACTATTCCCGGTAAGCCGGCTGAGGTAGTATTTTATAATTATAAAAACCATACTCAGGATTTAAGTGTTCAGGGAATTGTAACTCTCAATAATATTCGCTTTCATAAAAACCGTACAAACTTTGTATTATATGGAGGTGCAGGTATAGGTGCTACTGCATATAATGTTAAGATTAATGCATTGAATGACGGTAACGGTGGAGGCACTTATTCTGATTTATATGCTCAGGCATTTCAAATGAATAATGAATACAAGCACAGAAAAGATATTTTGAAATTCCTGAAAGATGGTATGGATAAAACCTACGAAACAGATGCACAAACCAATGGTAATCGCCGTCCGGTTATGGGCGATAATACATTGCGTTTATCAACCACATTGTTAGCGGGTGTTGCTTATCGCTTAGGTAAGCGGATAAATCTGGCATTAGAGAATCGTCATACTTTTATAAAGGATGATTTGCTTGATGGACAGCAATGGCAGGAACATGCCGTTGGGGATGCTGTATTAACTGGAAATTGGGATTCATATAACTATGTTTCACTTGGGCTTAACTTCAATCTGGGAGCAAAAGCTGTGGAGCCATTGTGGTGGTTAAATCCGTTGGATTACGCATACAGCGAGTTAAACAATCCTCGCCACATGAAGATTCCAAAACCTGAATTTATTGATTCAGATGGTGATGGCGTAGTAGATGAATTAGATCGTGAGCCTAATACTCCTGCAGGCTGCCCTGTTGATACACACGGTGTAATGCTTGATACAGATGGTGATGGTGTTCCTGATTGTTATGATAAACAATTAATCACTCCAACAGAGTGCCAGCCTGTAGATGCAGATGGTGTGGGTAAATGCCCGGATCCTGAATGCTGTAAGAATCTGGTAGCTCCACCGGCAGCTGCGGTTTGCCCTTGTGATTACCCAAGTTTATCATTTGCTAATAATAGTTCAGTAATTAGTGCTGCAACACGCACTATGCTAGCCAACGTGGCTGCTAAAATGAAGGCAAATCCAAGTTGTAATGTTACCATAGTTGGATATCCTGAAGCTTCAAAGGCATCACAGGCTACCTGCCAAAAAAGAGTAGAATCTGTGAAAAAGTACCTTGTAGAAAAAGAAGGAATCAGTGCTGATCGTATCTCTACCAATTGTGAAATTGGCGGTGGAGATAAGAATACAGTGGATGTAAAATGTGATTAATCAGCATTATTTTATCAATAGTTTTAAAAAAAGGTCCCCATATTTTGGGGACTCTTTTTTTGCTTTAGGGTTATATTAACATCAGGATTCCTGCCATTTCATGTTTTTTATTCAAATTTGGCAAAAAACAGTTAATTTTGCACGCTTTATGAGGTTATACCCTGCGTTGTTGCTGTGTTTATTTATTGCCCTATCATCGTGCAATAAATTTTCTAAAATTGCTAAAAGCAAGGATGCTGCCTATAAATTAAAAATGGCAGATGAATATTATGCTAAGAAGAGTTTTCGAAACGCACAGTTGTTGTATGAAGAATTGTTTACCCAATACAAGGGGTCAGCTCAGTTTGAAGATATTTATTATAAATATGCCTATAGCTTCTACTATTTGAAATCTTATCGTGATGCCGAAAACATGTTTAAAGGTTACCTTGAGGTTTTCCCTACAAGTTCAAGAGCTGAAGAGGTAGATTATATGAGAGCTTATAGTTTTTATAAGCAATCACCAAAAATAGAATTAGATCAGGCAAATACAATGAAGGCTATGATGATGATGCAAACCTTCATTAACACACATCCGGGTTCGCCCCGGAATAAAGAGGCTTCGGAAATTATTGACAAAGCGCGCCTTAAACTGGAAACAAAGGAAGCACGCCGTGCAAAATTGTTTTATGACTTAGGGCATTTTAGGGCTGCAGGGTTGGCTTATACAGAGTTGATGAATGCTTATCCGGAGTCAATGAAAGGGGAGGAATATAAATTGCAGGTTATAAAGTCTTTTTACAAATTTGCCCAATTGAGTATAGAAAGTAAACGATTGGAGCGATTTGAAAAAGTAATAACCGAAATAGATGATTTTACAGATCGTTTCCCGGATGGGAAACTTTTAAAAGAAGCAGAGTCTTATAGAAATTTGAGTTTAAACCATATCAAATCTTTAAAAAATGAACAAACTTCGTCGTCAGCTAAGCTCTAATACCAGTAATGTGGTTGAGCCTCGTAAGTTGTCTGATATTAAATCAAAAACCGGTAATGTGTATGAAAGTATTACCATTATTGCTAAACGGGCTAATCAAATCAATATCTCAATAAAGGAGGAACTGCATAATAAATTGGAAGAATTTGCCAGCCATACAGATAGTCTGGAGGAAATTCATGAAAACAAGGAACAGATAGAAATATCACGCGCTTATGAGCGTATGCCTAATCCGGCTTTATTGGCTACTACCGAATTTTTGGAAGATAAGGTGTATTTCCGTAAAAACGAAGAAGACCTCTTTAGCTAATATTTAGGTTTCTTTTAATTAAGATAGTATATTTTTACGATGGCGAATAGCCATCGTTTTTTATGCTTAAAGGAAAAAAAGTTCTATTAGGGGTTACCGGTAGTATTGCCGCATATAAATCAGCCTTCCTGATTCGGTTATTGGTAAAAGCCGGAGCCGAAGTAAGAGTGGTGATGACGCCCGCATCAAGGGATTTTATTTCCCCCCTTACCTTAGCCACCTTATCAAAACATGAGGTGTTAACAGGATTATTTGAGAATGATTCATGGGCAAATCATGTAATGCTTGGGCGTTGGGCTGATATCATGCTTATAGCACCACTTAGCTGCAATACACTTTCAGATATGGCAAATGGGAAGTGTAACAATCTATTACTTGCTGTTTATTTATCTGCAACTTGTGAGGTTGCAGTAGCTCCTGCAATGGATGAGGATATGTGGCTTCATCCTTCTACCCAAAATAATCTAAAAAAGATTTCTTCCTTCGGTAATCATATTATTCCTGTAGAAGAAGGTGAATTGGCAAGTGGGCTTTATGGAAAGGGGAGAATGGCAGCGCCTGAAGGGATAGTGAACTGGATAAATAGTTTTTTTTCCCGCAAGCAAACGCTATTGGGAAAAACTGTTTTGGTAACAGCAGGTCCAACTTATGAAGCAATAGATCCTGTTCGTTTTGTAGGAAACAGAAGCTCAGGAAAAATGGGTTTTGCCATTGCAGAAGAACTGAAAAAACGAGGTGCAAAGGTTATTTTAGTTTCGGGGCCGGTTAATATTTCCTCTCCTTCCGGTATTGATATGGTTTTTGTTCAGTCTGCAGCAGAGATGTATGAAGCCTGTATAAATGTTTTCGCCTCTTGTGATGCGGCAATTATGGCGGCGGCAGTTGCAGATTATAGGGTGAAAACTCCGGCCACAGAAAAAATCAAAAAGAAAGATGAATCATTGGTTCTTCATTTAGAAAAAACAACAGATATCCTTCAATACCTGTGCTCTGTAAAAAAACCACATCAAATAGTAGTTGGTTTTGCTTTGGAAACAAATGATGAGGAAGCCAATGCATTAAAGAAATTAAAGGCTAAACATGCGGATTATATTATTTTGAATTCATTAGGTGACAGCGGTGCCGGTTTTGGAACCGACACAAACAAAATCACTATTTTTGATAAACAAGGCGGTCGTTTTGTATTTGATTTAAAATCAAAACAAGAAGTTTCCGTTGATATTATTAATACTATTTTTCCAGATGCATAAAATAACTTTAATTTTCTTTGTTTTTTGCTTAAGCTTTTCTGTTCAGGCTCAAGAATTAAATGCAAGAGTAACCGTGTCTTCTAATCGGGTGGGACCCAATGTGAATAAAAATGTGTTTAATACGCTTCAAACCGCATTGAACAATTTTATGAACAATCGGAAATGGACAAATGATAATTTTGAAGTATCAGAAAGGATTGAATGTAACTTCATGCTCAATCTTGAACCTACTGATCAGCAAAATGTATATTCTGCACAGTTGAATATACAAGCGGCAAGACCTGTATTTAACAGTAGTTATCAATCACCCATTATTAATTACCGTGATGAAAGTGTAACATTTAAATATGTTGAATTTCAACAGTTGGAATTTAATGAAAACCGGGTTTCAGGAACAGAGCCACTGGTGTCAAATCTAACTGCGGTTTTTGCATATTATGCGTATATGATTTTAGGTTTCGATTATGATTCTTATTCTTTAAAAGGAGGGATACCTTATTTTCAAAAAGCTCAAAATGTTGTGAATAATGCTCCGGATGGTAGAGGAATTTCAGGATGGAAACCCTTTGATAATGTAAGAAACAGATATTGGCTTGTAGAAAATATGATTAATAGTAAATACAATGTATTCCATGATGTGTATTATAAATATTATAGATTGGGCATGGATAAATTATATGATGATGAAAAAGCAGCTCGTATTGATTTGCTAAACGTTCTTACTATGTTAGATGCTTTTAATAATGATAATCCAAACACCATGATAAATCAATTTTTTTTCCAGGGTAAATCATCTGAATGGATAAATATTTTTAAAAAGGCAATGCCACAGGATAAGGTGAGAGCGAGAGAAATTTTGGCAAAACTTGATTTAACCAACTCTTCTAAATATAAAGATGAATTGAAATGAGGTTTGGGCTGTATGTAGGATGTCTTATTTTTATCCTCATGAGTTGTACGGGGAGGGAAAGAACAGAAAAGGCTTTGCTATCATTTAATAAGATGGATTCAGTTATGTGGGAAATGATGGCTGCTGATGTTTATTTTCATGATGTGCTTGGTAAGGATAGCAGCAAAGAAACTTTAGCCCTAAATGCAGAAACTCAAGCAGCGATTTTAAAGAAGTATCAGGTTAGTCGTGCAGATTATTTTGCCACACTGGATTATTATAGTGCTCGCCCTAATTTGTTCTTACCTTTACTTGATTCCATGCTTAAACACAAGCTACGGGAAGAAAGACGAGAAAGGAGTCGAGCTCGGTTTCAGCATATAGAAACTTTCAATAAATAGTGATATGAATAAAGTACGTAAAAATGCCGTAGATGCCTTAGCTGGAGTTAAGGACGGAGACGTGTTAATGCTGGGTGGATTTGGCCTTTGTGGAATTCCGGAAAATTGTATTTCAGCCCTTGTGGACATGAACATCAGAAACATTACCTGTATTTCAAACAATGCAGGAGTAGATGATTTTGGAATTGGACTGCTTTTAAAAAAGAAGCAGGTAAAAAAAATGATTGCATCCTATGTGGGTGAAAATGCAGAATTTGAAAGGCAGTTATTATCGGGAGAAATGGAAGTGGAGTTAATTCCTCAGGGAACATTAGCTACCCGGTGTATGGCAAGCGGTTATGGCTTGCCGGCCATTTATACACCTGCCGGAGTAGGAACCGAGGTGGCTGAAGGTAAGGAAGTACGCAATTTTAACGGGAAAGATTATTTGCTGGAAATGGCCTTTAATTCTGATTATGCTATAGTTAAAGCATGGAAGGGAGACACAATGGGTAATTTGATTTATAAGGAAACAGCACGCAATTTTAATGCAGTAATGGCATTGGCCGGAAAAATAACTATCGCAGAAGTTGAAGAGTTAGTTCCTGCAGGACAGCTTGATCCTAATCAAATTCATACTCCGGGTATTTATGTGCATCGCATTTTTCAAGGAACAAATTATGAGAAACGAATTGAACAATTAACCGTTCGTAAGCGCGGATAATAAATTTATTAAACAGTTTTAATTTTTTGATATGTCAATGGATAAAAATCAAATTGCACAACGTATTGCCAAAGAATTACGAGATGGATTTTATGTTAATCTTGGAATAGGTATTCCTACCTTGGTAGCTAATTATATTCCTCAAGGGATTAATGTGGTATTACAAAGTGAAAATGGCTTGTTGGGTATGGGGCCATTCCCATTTGAAGGTGAAGCAGATGCAGATTTAATTAATGCCGGTAAACAAACGGTAACAACGATTCCCGGTTCGGTATTTTTTGATAGTGCAATGAGTTTTGGAATGATACGCGCCGGTAAGGTTGACTTAACTGTTTTAGGTGCTATGGAAGTTGCAGAAAATGGAGATATTGCCAATTGGAAAATTCCCGGTAAAATGGTTAAAGGAATGGGAGGTGCAATGGATTTAGTTGCCAGTGCGAAAAATATTATTGTAGCAATGATGCATACAAATCCCAAGGGTGAAAGCAAACTGCTGTCAAAGTGCACACTACCAATAACGGGTAAACGCTGCGTTAAAAAAATTGTAACTAATCTTGCGGTTTTAGAGGTTACTGATAAGGGGTTTAAACTGCTTGAAAGAGCTCCCGGTGTTTCTGTTGAAGAAATTAAAGAAAAGACTGAAGGAAAATTAATTGTGGACGGAGATGTTCCGGAGGTGACTTTTAATTAGTTTATACAGTTAGTCTTAATTAGCTATTAAATGAAATTGAATACCGGCTTCTTAATAATTATATTACTGTTAGGGTATTCATCCGTTGCTCAAAAAATTATTGTAAGTGGTCAAGAGTCGTCCGGAAAATTGAAATGGGCTGATTTTAGAGGAACACCTGATCCCCAAAGCAATTTCTATGCATCTACAGCATATAATTTTTCTTATTCATTTGGGAAGATATTGCCGGTTGGAGACTCATTAATTATTAGTGATTTTGAATTTGTTTTAGAATTTGATGAGTTCAAGTCATGGGTTGTGAAGAGGAAGGAAACAGATGAATTATTGGCTCATGAACAAGGACATTTTAATTTGGGAATCCTTAATGGCAGGGAAGCGATTAATTTAATAAAAGGGGCAAAATTTACTAAGGAAAATATCCGTACAAGGCCGGGTGAATTACTTCAGGACATTTCGAAAAAATATAGTGACATGAGTGTTTTGTATGATGCAGAAACGAAACATTCTATGGATAAGGAGCAACAAGGGAAATGGAATGGTTTTTTTAAGGAACAGTTACCGACGTTGTATTGATAACTTTATACAGGTATAAAAAATCCGGCTAATTAGCCGGATTTTTTATATTGATTAAAATTTCTAAGAGCTATTTTACTTTGGGAGCAGCTGCAAGAATTTCATCACTTACACCTGAAGCATATTTTTCAAAGTTTTTAATAAACTTGGCTGCAAGTTCCTGTGCTTTTGCATCATATTCATCTTTATTAGCCCAAGTATCTTTAGGGCTTAATACCTCAGAAGGAACTCCCGGACAAGATACAGGCATCATCATTCCAAAAACCGGATGCTCTCTAAATTCTACCTGTTCTAATTTACCTTCCAATGCAGCGGTAATCATTGCCCGAGTATAGGCTAATTTCATACGAGAGCCCACTCCGTAGGGGCCACCACTCCATCCAGTATTAACCATCCACACATTTGTTTTGTGTTGGCGCATTTTTTCACCCAACATTTCGGCATAACGTCCGGGATGCAATGGTAAAAAAGGTGCACCAAAACATGCAGAAAAAGCAGGTGATGGTTCTTTTACGCCAGCTTCAGTTCCTGCAACTTTTGCTGTATAGCCACTAATAAATTGATACATTGCCTGCCCGGGTGATAATTTACTAATGGGAGGTAAAATACCATAAGCATCGGCTGTTAGGAAGAAAATATTTTTAGGAATATGGCCAATGGAAGGCTCCAATGCATTGCTGATAAAATTTAACGGATAGGAAACGCGGGTATTTTCAGTAATTGCTTTACTGGCAAAATCAATTTTATTTGTACCCGCAATAAAAGTAGTGTTCTCTACCAATGCGCCCGGACGGATAGCATTGTAAATCTCCGGTTCTTTCTCAGCACTTAAATCAATTGTTTTTGCATAACATCCACCTTCAAAATTGAAAACAGTCTTATCTGTCCAGCCATGTTCATCATCTCCAATTAGTTTTCTACTGGGGTCAGCACTTAGTGTGGTTTTACCTGTACCGCTCAGTCCAAAAAAGATAGCTGTGTCGCCGTCCTTACCCATGTTTGCAGAACAGTGCATACTCAACACGTGTTTATCATGAGGAAGAATATAATTGAGTACACTGAATATGCCCTTTTTCATTTCTCCGGTATATCCTGACCCTCCTAAAAGGATTATTTTCTTTGTAAAATCAATTAAGGCAAAATTGTGCTGCCGCGTTCCATCTACTGATGCATCAGCAAAAAATGTTGGGGCCTGAAGAATATGCCAATCAGGTTTGAAATTTTCAAGTTCACTGTTTTCCGGTCTTAAAAACATATTATAAGCAAAAAGGTTGTTGGCCGGCTTTTCGTTAACTACCCTAATATTTAATCTGAATTCAGGGTCAGCACAAGCATAACAATCACGCACCCAAATTTCTCTTTCACTTAAATACTTGGTCATTTTATTATACAACTGATCAAAATATTTTCCTTCAATCGGTTGGTTGATATTATTCCAGTCAATACTGTCTTTAGTGGTATCATCTTTTACGATGAATTTATCTTTAGGACTACGGCCGGTAAATTCTCCGGTTAAAATAACTAACGCCCCGGTATCATTCAGTTCCCCCTCTTTACGGTTGAGCGTATGCTGTGTAAGCTCAGCAGGAGTTTCCTGATAATGAACATTTTTAGAATGGATGCCCATTTTTTCTAATGCCGCTGTGGGTGGAACAAACATAGTTGAAGTAGACATAGAAAATCTTTTTTAGTTAAAGTTTTTATGGGTGCAAAGGTAATAAATCAGTTGTTTCCAGCGTATTGGTTTTTTTATTTAAGCACATTAAAGGTGCAAAAACAACCTCCAATTTCCGCTGCGAACAATGTATATTGCAATATATTATAAGCTAGACTTCTTCGTTATGAAACATTTACCACTCAATCCTGACATTTTTGTGCAAAATCGGGAGCGCTTTGCTGCACGTATGGAAAAAGGCTCAATGGCTATTTTTAACAGTAATGATTTGATGCCTGCAAACGGTGATGCTGTTTTCCCTTTTAAACAAAATTCAGATTTATATTGGCTTACCGGTATTCAGCAAGAGGAAACGATGCTCATTTTAATGCCTTCACATCCGGAAATGAAGTATAGGGAGGTTTTAGTTTTACTTCGGCCCAATGAAATGAAGGAGAAATGGGATGGTTTTTTGTTACGCGCCCAGGAGGCTTCTGCTATTTCAGGAATAAAAACCATAATTTGGTTAGATGGGCTTGAAGCTCAACTCCAGCCATGGGTTCATTTGCATGATGTTATTTACCTCAATTCAAATGAAAATAATCGTAAAAGCAGCACAGTGCTTACGCGCGATTACAGATTTGCAAAACAAATGCGAAAAAAATACCCACTCCATCAATATCGGCGAAGCGCAGCCATAATGCGGGAATTAAGAGCGGTGAAAACTGCGCTTGAGGTTGAAGTGATGCAAAGGGCAATGAAGATTACAGAAAATACTTTTCGACATTTGTTAGGCTTTATAAAACCGGGTGTAATGGAATATGAGATAGAGGCAGAGATATGGCGTTCGTTTATTGGCAATCGCTCAGCTGGCCCGGCATATAGTTCTATTATTGCCAGTGGCGATAATGCGCGTATCCTGCATTATGTAGATAATAATAAAGAGTGTAAGGACGGTGATTTAATATTGATGGATTTTGGCGCTGAGTATGGTGGTTATTGTGCTGATTTGACGCGGACTATCCCCGTGAATGGTAAATTTACCCGCCGTCAAAAAACCGTATATAATGCATGTCTTGATTTGCATCGGTATTGTGCTACAATTTTGAAACCGGGAATTAGTATTTTGGATTATACAAATAAAGTAGGGAACAGGGCAACAGAAATTTTTAATAAAATAGGGCTGCTAAAGAAATCAGATATAAAAAATGAGGATCCGGATAACAGAGCCTATAGAAAATATCTCTATCACGGAATTTCACACCATTTAGGTATAGATGTTCATGACTTAGGTACAGTAACCGAGCCTATAAAGGCAGGAATGGTATTTACTATTGAACCCGGTATATATATCGAAGAAGAAGGAATGGGAATTCGTATAGAGAATAATTATTGGATTACCAGATCGGGAAATAAAGACCTGATGAAGGATATTCCAATAACTGTGGAGGATATTGAAGCCTTAATGAAACAAGGAAGATAAACTCCAAAAACTAAACTATCTTGAAGCATATACCTAATTTATTTACGCTAATCAATTTGGTATTTGGTTGTTTAGCAGTAATTTTTATTTTACAAAATGGGCTGGTTTTGCGATATGATGATGAGGGCGTTCAATTAGTAGCTATTTCTGAAAATTTGCGTTTAGCATCTGTCTTTATTGGCTGTGCAGCTGTTGTTGATTTTTTGGATGGCTTTGTTGCCCGGCTATTTAACGCTACCAGCGATTTAGGTAAGCAATTAGATTCATTGGCTGATGTGGTTAGTTTTGGTGTTGCTCCTGCATTGATTATGTACCAGTTTTTAAGAATGGCTTATGTGTCAGATGTTGATGGGGTAAATATTTCAATGATTTGGTTATTGCCTGCATTACTTATTGCTGTAGCTTCTGCATACCGATTAGGTAAATTTAATATTGACACTTCACAGCAGTATGGCTTTAAAGGTGTACCCACACCTGCGGTGGGCTTATTTATTGCATCTTTTCCGTTAATTTATTTTGGAGAATCGAGTGATTTTATAGTTGCGCTTCTTTTAAATAAATGGGTGTTATATACCATTATTGTTGTGGTGAGTTGGTTAATGATAAGCAATTTGCCTATGCTGGCAATGAAGTTTAAGCATTATGCTTTTTCAGGAAATTTATCTCGCTATTTGCTATTGATAATTGGTATTGTGGCTGCATTAACATTAGGCTGGTTGGCCGTTCCTGTAATATTTATAGCTTATATTATTTTATCTTTGGTTTTTAATAAACAAGTATGAAGTTCATAGTTCAGGTAAGAGTAATGCCATTAAAAGATTTGCTTGATCCACAAGGTAAGGCCGTGTTAGGCGGCTTGCAGAGTTTGGGGTTAGATGGAATTCAAGATGTGCGAATAGGCAAACATATTGATTTACATATTGAGGCGGAGTCTCCTGAACAAGCCACTTCAATTGCTTCTGAAGCTGCAAAAAAATTATTGGCTAATCAGGTAATGGAAAATTTTGAAGTGTCTTTAGTAGGTTAATTCAATTCTTTTTATGCTTTATTTGGTGCCTTCTCCCATAGGTAATTTAGGTGATATTACCATTAGAGCCATTGAGGTATTAAAGCAGGTGGATTTAATTTTAGCAGAAGATACACGCACTTCTGCGGTGTTATTGAATCATTACCAAATTAGAAAACCGCTTTCTCCTTATCATCAGCACAATGAACATCGTGTTGCGGAGCATTTGGCAGAACAAATGCTGGGTGGTAAAAAAGTTGCTCTTCTTACTGATGCCGGAACACCCGGTATAAGCGATCCCGCATATTTGGTTGTGAAGGCTTGTATTGAAAAAAATATTACTGTTGAGTGCTTGCCCGGAGCTACTGCATTTGTTCCTGCCTTGGTAAATAGCGGGTTGCCTATGGATAGATTTTGTTTTGAAGGATTTCTTCCAATAAAAAAAGGTAGGCATACCCGTTTGCTTCAATTGGCAGAGGAAGAACGCACCATTATTTTTTATGAAAGCCCTATGCGATTAGTAAAAACATTAGCTCAACTGAGAGAATATTTTAGCCCCTTACGTCGTGCAGCAGTAAGCAGAGAGCTAACAAAAAAGTTTGAAGAAAATAAGCGGGGAACGCTACAGGAATTGCATGATTATTTCAATAAAAAGCCGGTTAAAGGTGAAATTGTAATTGTTGTGGCCGGAAAGAATTGAATCAATACCCTCTTTTTGATTTCATTAAACCTTTTTCATTTAATTTCCCCTTCTAATATCTGATGTATGAAGTATGTATTACTATTAGCCGGTTTATTGCTCTCTTCCATCCTTATCGCGCAGCCTAAGCGCTGGCAACAGCATGTGCGGTATGATATGGACGTGAAGATGGATGTTACCAAGAATCGTTTTACTGCAACGCAAAAGTTAGTATATAGCAACAATTCTCCGGATACCTTATATAAATTATTCTTCCATTTATATCTTAATGCCTTTCAGCCAGGAAGCAGTATGGATACTAGGTCGCAAGAATTAGGAAAGCTCAGGATACGTGGCAATGCTGATTGGGATTCACGGGTAAAAGACCGAATTGCCAATTTAAAAGAGGATGAAATTGGATATCAAAAAATAAAATCAATAAAAATTAATGGGCAGTCATTGGAATTTATTTATCACGAAACTATTTTGGAAGTAAAGTTAAAGCAGCCGCTTTTGCCTAATGGGAGTATTAACCTACAAATGATTTATGATGCTCAAGTGCCGTTACAAATCAGGCGAACCGGAAGAGATAATCCATCAAATGGAGTGCGTTATAGCATGAGTCAATGGTATCCAAAATTATGCGAATATGATGATAAGGGGTGGCACACAGAACAATATGTAGCCAGAGAATTTTATGGTGTTTGGGGTGAATATAATGTAAATATTACCATAGACAAGCACTATAAACTGGCCGGATCAGGTGTGTTATCCAATGCATCAGAAATTGGTTGGGGATATGACACTCCCGGTTCGGCATTAAAACCTGTGGGTACAGCTACACGCACATGGAAATTTTCAGGAAAAAATATTCATGATTTCATGTGGGCTGCAGACACAGGCTATATTCATTTGGTTAGGAAACTAAAAAATGGCGTAGTCATGCATATCGTATATAAAGAAAAGCCCGGAGATTTAAATTATGATAGCAGTTGGGTACTTCTTGCTGATAAAGCTGAATTGGCATTTCCATATATTGAAAGGAATTTTGGGAAATATCCTTACCCTCAATATTCTTTTGTTCAAGGCGGTGATGGAGGAATGGAATATGCTATGGCAACACTTATTACCAATGCGTCTTTAGGCACGGCTTTTCATGAATTGATGCATTCATGGTATCAAATGGTGTTGGGCTTTAATGAAAGTATTTATTATTGGATGGATGAAGGCTTTACTAATTTTTCCGAAACCCGAGTGGCAAACTATATCCATAACACTACCTCCATACAAGCATATCGCGATAAATTGGCTAAGCGACCTGAGAACAGGTATCTTCAGACTATGGTAGAAATTCTTCCTACTAACCATGCCGGAGCCTATGAAAGCTATTACGATGTAGTGGCTTCAGGTTTTGAAGAACCCTTAACGACACATGCTGATCATTTTGAAACGAATTATGCCTATGGGCAGGCTGCTTATTCAAAAGGTGAGGTGTTTTTAGAACAGCTTGGATATATTGTTGGTGCTGAAATGAGAGACAAAATCTTACTTGAGTTTTATAACCGGTATAAATTTACCCATCCCACTGATGATGATTTCTTTGCTCTTGCTCAAAAATTGAGTGGAATACAATTGTTTTGGTATAAGCAATATTGGATTAATACTACAAAGACGATAGATTATGGAATTGATTCCGTTTTTATTTTAAATAATAAGCAGGTGGCAAGGTTACACCGGATGGGATTAATGCCTATGCCTATTGATTTATTGGTAAAATATAAAAGTGGGAAAACCAGTGTTCATTATGTTCCACTTAACTTGATGTTAGGTGCAAAGGCAGCTGAGCAACCGGGGGGGCGTATCGTGCATGATGCATGGCGGTGGACTCACCCTACCTATGATGTAGTATTAGGAAACGGTGTGGATGAAATTGAATCTGTTGAAATTGATAGCTCCAGAAGAATGGCAGATGTGAATAGAAAAAACAATATTTGGATGAATAAGGAATAATTACTCACTTCTTTTTGTTTAATTGGAGACTTTAAAATGATTTTGAAAAGGAAATAGTTTGGAAGCCGTTATCTTTTTTGGTAAAGAAGGAATTTGTCTTTAAAAAAAGGTTCTTCAAAAAAGCGGTTAATTTCCCAGATATAAGGCTTACAATGACTCGCGGATATTTCTGTTGATAAATCGCCACCCTTTAAACAAATTAATCCATTGGGGTGTGCCGTTGATTTGCGAATAAGCGGTTTGCTCCAGCGCCATAAATCTCCGAGAGATGCTACTGCACGAGAAACAACAACATCAAACTTTTTATCTTTTATTTCTTCTGCTCGTGTATGTCTTGTAGTTATATTTGAAATGTTTAAAGATTTAGTTACCTCATTAACCACCATTAGTTTTTTATTAATGCTATCAACAAGCATGAAATTTGCATGTGGAAATAGTATGGCTAATGGAATGCCGGGGAAGCCGCCACCACAGCCCAAATCCATAACTTCCATGCCTGAAGAAAATTCAAATTGAGCAGCGATTGCCAATGAATGAAGTACGTGATGTAAATAAAATTGCGCCGTATCTTTTCTGCTAATGATATTAATCTTTGTATTCCACTCCTCATATAGAGGCTTTAACGCTTTAAGTTGTTTTAGCTGTGTTGGTGTAAAATCCGAAAAATATTTTAATACACTTTCCATTTACTTCCAGGTAGGTTGTGGTTTTTTTATTAAGCTTCCGGCAAAGATGAGATAATAGAAGAACATCCATAAATCCCAAAACCAAAATAATGGAAATAAATCCAGTTCATTAAGTTTCTTCATTGATTTAAATAACACAATAGATTGGATGAGGAGTCTAACTATGAATATGATTAATACCGGTTTCCAATTAAAAAAGAGCAATGCAGCTATAAAGGACGGATATAGTAAAAACTGGGATAACGAATATGTGCCAAGGGCGAATTTATGTACCGGTTTATAAAACTTTCCGGTTGTGTAATGCCGTTTTTTTTGTTTAATCCATTTTGCCCATGTATTTGCCGGTTTACTAATGGTGAAGCTATCCGGAAGGATTTCGATACGGGTATTTTTACCGGTTGCTACTTTGTTAATAAACAAATCATCATCACCACCCGGAATATGATTGTGTGAAGTGAATCCTTTTTGTTTAAAAAATAATTCTTTTTTATAGCTAAGATTCCTGCCTACACCCATGTATGGTATTCCTGCTAAAGCATAGCTTAAATATTGTAATGCAGCATGGAAGGTTTCCCACCGGATTGCTTTATTTAAAAATCCTTTCTTTTTTGCATAGGCTCCATAACCGAGAATAATTTCTGTTTGAGGTGTATATGCAGATTGCATGGTTTGAATCCAATTTTCGGAAGCGGGTACACAATCTGCATCTGTGAGCAAAACAATTTCGTAACGAGCTGTCTTAATACCAATACTTAATGGAAATTTTTTTCCCGGAATCATTTTAGCCTCTTGTGATAATTCAACAACTTTTAATTGCCTGAATTGTTTATGGAGTTCCTCCAGCAGGTACTTAGTTTCATCGAATGAGTTATCATTAACCACAATCACTTCGTGAGAAGAAGGATAGTTCTGTACAAGGCTACCGGGAAGATTACGCGCAATATTTTCCGCTTCATCCCGGGCACAGATAATAACACTCACAGGATGACACTGTTCGATATCATTTTTTTTGGGGTTATAAAAAGATAATCTGGCAAAAAAGAACAAGTAGTAAAATAATTGAATAAATATTATTGTACAAAACAGAATAAAGATTGTTAGTTGCCAGTGTACTAAAAACGCTCCAATATTCATAGGTGCAAAAGTAAATGTTTTCTAAAAGGGTAGTTGTGTTTAAAACAACTTCATTTACGAGATGCAATATCTTATTTTTGCTGCTGAATTTTTATTATGGCGGCACTTTCTTTTACAATTCAACACAATGACAAGGTGGGTAAGGCAAGAGTAGGAATTATTACTACTGATCATGGAGATATTGAAACGCCAATATTTATGCCGGTGGGTACAGTGGGATCTGTAAAAGCAGTAACAGTTAAAGAATTAGAAAAGGAGGTTAAGGCGCAGATTATTTTAGGTAATACATATCATCTTTATCTTAGGCCGGGTATTGAGGTGCTTGAAGCAGCAGGAGGATTGCATTTGTTTAACGGGTGGCATGGGCCAATACTTACTGATAGCGGAGGCTATCAGGTGTTTTCCTTATCCGGTACTCGAAAGCTAACTGAGGAAGGAGTGATTTTTCAGTCACATATAGATGGTAGCAGGCATTTATTTACGCCGGAAAAGGTAATGGATATTCAGCGTTCAATTGGAGGAGATATCATTATGGCGTTTGACGAATGTCCTCCGGGAGGTAGTGATTACACTTATGCCAAGAAATCAATGGAATTAACGCATCGGTGGTTAGACAGATGTTTTGAACGCTTTAGTGCTACATCAGATCGGTATAATTATTCTCAAAATTTATTCCCCATAGTACAAGGAGGTGTGCATCATGATTTACGAAAGGCATCCTGTGAATATGTAAGTAGTAAGGAGGCAATGGGTAATGCCATAGGTGGTTTAAGTGTTGGTGAACCCATGGAAACGATGTATGAAATTTGTGCATTGTGCTGCGATAATTTACCCGTTAACAAACCGCGTTATTTGATGGGCGTGGGTACGCCATGGAATATGCTTGAATGTATAAGTATGGGGGTAGATATGTTTGATTGTGTTATGCCAACTCGAAATGGACGTAATGCCATGTTATTTACTGCTAATGGTGTATTGAATATTGATAATAAAAAGTGGGAAAAAGATTTTAGTGTAATAGATGAATCGCTTGAAGGAACTATGAGTAGTTATTACTCCAAAGCCTATTTAAGACATTTATTAAAGAGTGGAGAATACCTTGGCTTAACAATTGCCAGTGTGCATAATCTATCTTTTTATTTATGGCTGATGAAGGAGGCACGTAATCAAATTATTGCCGGTAGTTTTGATAGTTGGAAAAGAGAAATGTGCCAACGAATGCAACAGCGACTCTAGCTAAGCATTAATGGTTTGGCTATTTTTTTTGAAAATTATTACAACTTTAATTAACGCTTAGTCTTCGGCTTCTTAATCTTTGCTAAAATATAAAATGTAGCTACTATCAATAGGCTAATTAATCCTAAAAGATATAATATATACCTGGGTAAATATTTAGACATGGTATCAGGAAATGCCAAAAATAAAATAGCCACGAGCAAATAAATACTGTATGGAATGATATTTCTCTTTCTCATATTGCTAATTTAATGATAATATCTGAGATATTACTCCTTTTTATAAGATTGCTGTTTGCTCTTAATCTAATGCTATCTCTTTTTTTCTTTTTTTAAAAGAGGGTTATATTCTTTTAAAGAAAATTAGGACTTGCGTAAGGGATAGCAGCGAAAAGCCCACAACGAGGAACGAGTGAGAACTTGTAGTGAATAGCCCGACCCGCCAAGGCGGGATACGCCCTATATGTTATATTAATTTTCTTCATGTATTCACTACCGTTATATTAATATATTTTTTAGATTTTTATTTTTGGAGAATGTGTTTAACAACAGGTAAAAGAAAAAGGCATGATGATTAACACCATGCCTAAAGAAAAATTATTTAGTTTTTAAAAAATGTGCTTATTGAATGTTGTATCCTGTTATCAGGGTATTCATATTCAAGTCTTCAACTGTTCCTTGAAAATCAATATGGATTGTTGTGTTGTTTTCTATCAAACCAACCTTTGGTGCATAGTAGTTTTGAATATTGTTTTGAAAATTTGCATCCGGAACAGGAATAGGAAGAGGTATTCCGGTAACAGTGACGGAAACGTTAGAAATTTTTGTACTCACTCTTATTACCTCATCAAAGGGCAAACTGCTTACCGTTCTGTCAAGTCCTTTTTCCTCGATTTTCATAGTTGCAGTTCCACTTAAAGTTCCAACTCCGGTTATTTCAATGCCGGAAATAGATTTTGTCCAAGAGGTTCCTACAGGTACATCATGTTTTAAATAAACATAATTGATTGGGTTGCCACCAACGAAACCACCTAGGTCTAAAAAGGTGCTATAATCAACTCCATTAATGTTAAAATATTCATTAGGTCCGTTATCATTTAAAAACACTTTGTAATTAAGGCCTTCAACCAGGGTATCGGTGTTTGTAGTAGTGAGTGTATAATTTGAAGGAGTCCCATTTACTGTACGCGAATACATTCGGGTATCATTATTTGTAAAAGAGATATAATTTGATGGAGGGGTTCCACCGCCGCCATCATCACTCTTTGAACAGGCTGAAAATAATAGGGAAAAGCCTAAAGCAGCGCACAGATAGTAATTTTTCATAATATTAATATTAAAATTTGAATGTAAATATCCAATTTTTTTATAAATAAGCGTATTTTTTATTGAATAATTATTCTTATCTTTGCGCTCCCAAAATTATGGCTAAGCAGGCACTTATTAAACAGGATGGAACAATAGTTGAGGCATTGAGCAATGCTATGTTTAAAGTGAAGTTAGAGAATGGGCATGAGATTTTAGCTACAATTTCAGGAAAAATGAGGATGCACTATATCCGTATTTTACCTGGGGATAAGGTTGGCGTGGAGATGAGTCCATACGACCTTTCACGTGGTCGGATTATTTTCCGATATAAGTAAAATGAAGGTTTGATTTTTAAATTGATTAAAAACTATAACAATGAGGGTTAGAGCATCTATTAAAAAGCGTAGTGCAGATTGTAAGATTGTGAGGAGGAAGGGTCGTTTGTATGTAATTAACAAAAAGAATCCTCGCTTTAAACAAAAGCAGGGATAATGGCTGATTTTTTTTATCAGTTAAATGTAAACGATTTTAAAATTTAAGTATTTATATGGCTCGTATTGCCGGTATTGATTTACCAAAGAACAAGAGAGGAGAAGTTGGACTGACTTATATATATGGTATTGGTCGTTCTACAGCTCGTTATATTTTAGAGAAGGCGGGTATTGACATCAACAAGAAGGTAAGTGCTTGGAACGATGATGAACAAACAGCTATTCGTAATGTAATATCAAACGAAATTAAAACTGAAGGCGCTTTACGTAGCGAAACTCAGATGAATATTAAGCGTTTGCTGGATATTGCATGTTACCGTGGATTACGCCACCGTAAAGGGTTGCCGGTTCGTGGTCAACGCACGCGTACCAATAGCCGTACCCGTAAAGGAAAGCGTAAAACGGTTGCGGGTAAGAAGAAAGTAACTAAATAATTTATTTATTCAGGATTCCGGGCTTTACCGTCCGGTTTTGCTGTTTAATAAGGCCTGGTTTTTTGTGTTGTGCCGGATCGATGAGGCCACGGGAGGACAACACAAGCCGCAATAGCGGTAGATTTTTTAACGATTACCTATTTAGTAAATTATGGCAAAAGCACAAGGCGGTAAACAAGGAGGGAAAGCCGCTTCAAAGAAAAGAGTAGTTAAAGTAGATAACTACGGAGATGCACACATTGTTGCAAGTTTTAACAACATTATTATTAGCCTTACCAATAAGCAGGGGCAGGTTATATCCTGGTCATCTGCCGGTAAGATGGGCTTTAAGGGAAGTAAGAAAAATACGCCTTATGCGGCCCAGATGGCTGGTGCAGATGCAGCAAAAATTGCTTCAGATGCAGGATTAAAAAAGGTAGATGTTTTTGTAAAAGGGCCCGGAAGCGGTCGTGAAAGTGCAATTCGTTCTCTTTCACAGAATGGTATTGAGGTGGTGATGATTAAAGACATAACTCCTTTACCGCATAATGGTTGCAGACCTCCTAAAAAGAGAAGAGTATAATTACAAATATTTTGAATCGCCATACGGTTCATTTAATTAAAGGGTGACTGATTAATTTTTTACGATTTTTTACCGATCAGCTCACCGTTTCAAAAAAAATCGAAATGAAAATTTAATATGGCACGTTACACTGGTCCAAAAACAAAAATCTCCCGTCGTTTTGGAGAACCGATTACCGGAAATGGGAAATGGCTAACAAAAAATAGCAACCCTCCCGGTCAGCATGGCGCTAATAAAAGGCGTAAATCACTTAGTGAATATGGTCTTCAGTTAAAAGAGAAGCAAAAGGCTAAATACACCTATGGTGTATTGGAAAAACAGTTTCGTAAAACATTTGATGAAGCTGCTCGTAAAAGAGGTGTTACCGGTGAAAATCTAATCAAATTATTGGAAGCACGCTTGGACAACACTGTATTTCGTATGGGTATAGCTCCCAGTCGTCAGGCAGCACGTCAATTGGTTAGCCATAAGCACATCACCGTAAATGGTGATGTAATTAATGTGCCTTCTTATAGCTGTCAGCCTGGGGATGTAATTGGTTTGAAGAATAAGAGTGCAGCCAATACAGCTATTACCAGCAATTTTCGTGGTAAGAACACCAAATTTAATTGGCTCGACTGGAGTGAAGCAGAAATGAAAGGTACTTTTATTACTTATCCGGAAAGAGCAAGTGTGCCAGAAACAATTAAGGAATCACTTATTGTGGAATTGTATTCTAAATAATAAGGGTTATAAAGACTATTTTATCCAATTACCGTTAAATATCAAATTAAAAAATGGGAATTTTAAACTTTGTTAAGCCTGACAAGATCGTTCTTCAAAAAGCAACTGATTTTGAAGCCCAATTCGAATTTCGTCCACTCGAACCGGGTTATGGGGTTACTATTGGAAATGCCTTACGCCGTGTTTTGCTAAACTCTCTTGAAGGGTATGCCATCATTGGTGTAAACATTGCAGGTGCGGATCATGAATTTGCCACATTAAAAGGTATTACCGAAGACGTTACTGAAATGATTTTAAATCTTAAACAAGTACGCTTTAAGTTAAAAGTAGATCATGAAGTAAATAGTGAAAAGATTACACTTTCAATAAAGAACAAGACTGAGTTTACCGCAGGGATGATTGGTGAGGCTTCTCCGGCGTTTCAGGTTATGAATCCGGAGTTGCTGATTTGCACTATGGATACTAGTGCCAAACTGGATATCGAAATCACTATTGGTAAAGGCCGTGGATATGTGCCTGCTGAGGAACATAGAGAAAAGAGCCAGCACTTTGGTTATATTCCGGTTGATGCAATTTTCACACCTATTAAAAATGTAAAGTACACTATTGAGAATACTCGTGTGGAGCAACGCACCGATTTTGAAAAGCTCATTATGGAGGTTGTAACTGATGGAACTATTCATCCTGAAGAAGCGGTTAAACAAGCGAGCCGTATTCTTATTCAACATCTCATGATTATTACTGATGAGAATATCACTTTTGATACAAAAGAAGATAGAAAAGAGGATTTGGTTGATGAACAAACACTACAGTTGCGGAAAATTTTAAAAACTCCATTAGAGGATTTGGATCTTTCTGTACGTGCATTTAACTGCTTGAAAGCAGCAAAGATTAATTCCTTAAGTGAATTAGTACAATATGAACAAGAAGACCTGATGAAGTTCCGCAATTTCGGCCAAAAATCATTGAGCGAAATTGACAATGTATTGCAGGAGCGTGGTTTGGGCTTTGGAATGGATTTGAGCAAGTTAAAATTAGACGACGAATAATTAATTTTTTAAAAATAAAGTAGCCTGCAATTCCTGACACGGTGTGGGCGAATAAAAACAACAAGTCATGCGTCACGGAAACAAAAACAATAGTCTTAGCCGCACAGCGTCTCATCGTCGTGCTCTAATGGCTAATCTCGGAAGTCAATTAATTACTTATAAGCGTATTGTAACTACACTCGCAAAAGCAAAGGCTTTACGTACTTACATCGAACCCATTATCACTAAAACAAAGCATACTGATTCTAAAGAAACGATTATGCACAACCATCGGTTGGTGTTCAGTTCTTTGAATGATAAATTAGCGGTTAAGGAATTGTTTACCAACATTGCTCCTAAAGTAGCTTCACGTCCCGGTGGTTATACACGTATTATTAAATTAGGTATCCGCCCTGGGGATAGTGCTGAAATGGCAATGATTGAGCTGGTTGATTTCAATGAAGTTTATGGTAAAGGAATAGCATCAGCTACCGAACCGGCTAAGAAAACACGTCGTTCTGGTGGTAAGAAGAAAACCGCAAGCGAAGCTACCGGCAAAAAGGCGGTAACAACCACGGGCGATGATTTGAAACTTATTGAAGGAATTGGTCCTAAGGTAGCCGAGGTGCTGAATACTGCGGGAATACATACATTTGCAGATATGGCGGCTGCTTCCGGTGAGCGCCTTAAGGAAATTATTGATGCAGCAGAAGGAAACTTTAATGCTCAGGATACAACTTCCTGGCCTCAGCAGGCGCAACTTGCCGCTGAAGGAAAGATGGATGATTTGAAAGCATTACAGGATAAGTTAAAAGGTGGAAGAGAAGCATAATGAAAATAACCACACATAATATGAAAAAGCAAACTCTTAAGGTTTGCTTTTTTTATGTGCTAAACTTTGTAAAACAGCATACTTAATTTTATTTTCTTTGCATAACAAAATCAAGTTTTTTATTTATGAAAGATGCATTGTTGGTTTTAGCCGATGGTACTGTATTTGAAGGAAAATCTTTTGGTAAGATAGGTACTGCTACCGGTGAACTTTGTTTTACAACAGGAATGACCGGTTATCAGGAGGAATTAACTGATCCTAGTTTTTATGGGCAAGTACTTATTATGAATAATGTGCACGTGGGTAATTATGGAGTTTGTAAAAAGGATGAGGAAAGTAACGGAGTTAAGGTAAAGGCTATTATTGGCAGAAATTTAGAAGATAATTATAGCCGTGCTGGTGCTGATGCTTCTTTACAACAATATTTAGAAGAACAGCATATTGTGGGTATTGAAGGTGTAGATACACGCACATTGGTTATTCATGTTAGGAATAGCGGAGCTTTAAATTGTGTTGTTTCTTCAGAAATAAAAGAGGTAGATAAATTGAAGGCTATGTTGGCTGATACTCCTTCTATGAAGGGACTTGAGTTGGCATCGGCGGTTAGTACAAAAGAGGCTTATGCATTAGGAAGTGAATCAGCCTCTTTTCGGGTGGCTGTTCTTGATTTGGGAGTTAAGCGGAGTATTCTTAAATGTTTTACTGAAAGGGATGTTTATTTAAAAGTATTCAATGCACGTACTTCATTTGCAGAAATGGAAGGATTTAATCCTGACGGATATTTTATAAGTAATGGCCCTGGAGATCCTGAGCCGATGGATTATGCTATTAATACGGTAAAGGATATTTTGGCTTCAGGTAAGCCTATGTTTGGGATTTGTCTTGGTCATCAATTGTTGGCATTAGCAAATGGAATTCAAACTTTTAAAATGCATCATGGGCATAGAGGAGTAAACCACCCGGTTAAGAATGTTATTACCGGAAAATGTGAAATTACCACGCAAAATCATGGTTTTGGGATTGATTTGGATTCGGTAAGGAATAATGTTGTAGTTGAGATTACACATATTAATTTAAATGATGGTAGTGTAGAAGGTATTCGGATGAAAGAAAAGCCTGTATTTTCGGTACAATATCACCCCGAAGCATCACCCGGGCCTCATGATAGCCGTTATTTATTTGATCACTTTATTCAATTGATGCACAATCACCAATAACTTCGTATGCGCATTGCCGTTATTAATGGTCCTAATTTAAATTTATTAGGTAAACGTGAGCCGGAAATTTATGGCTCCACAAGTCTTGATGAGGTAAATAATGATCTTATTAATCGTTTTAAGCATGTTGAATTTACCTTTTTTCAATCAAATATTGAAGGAGAGATAGTGAATGCCTTACAGCAGGCCATGCGGTATAGCGATGGAATAATTTTAAATGCGGGTGCATATACGCACACTTCAGTAGCTATTGGAGATACAGTGGCTGCAATAAAAATTCCGGTAATTGAAGTACATATAACCAATATTGCAAAGCGGGAAAATTTCAGGCATCATTCCTTTATTTCAGCTCATGCACTTGGTTCAATTATTGGGCTTGGTGTTGAAGGATATGCGTTAGCGGTACTGTGGTTTTCAGAAACAAAGAGTTAGAGATTAGCTTAATTGTTTGGCTTGTGCAATTGCCGCTTTTAGTTCATTTAATGTTTTATACTGCTGCTGGATAAAATCGTTGGTTTCAAGGCTACCAATTACTTCATTCATTTCTTCATCATTTTCATACACCATTTTCCTAAATGGATTAGTATAATCTTTTGCCCGGGAGGTATAAATGCCTTTTGCCATCCATTCTTTTATACCTAGGGTACGATTCAAAAGTTTTTGAAACACTTCAGGAGTGAATTGTTTTTTTGTAATGTGTTCAATTTCTAAAAATGATGCAAAGGCGTGATTTAGTTTATCTGTATCATACCTTGCTCCTTGTTCACGATAAAACTGATGTACCATATCCCAATTTTCAATTTTGTCGCTTTTAATATTTCTTTTCAACTCGTCTATTGCTTCTTTTCTAATGAGCTGCCCACCCACATTAATCCATAGTGTGCGTGAAATTTGGGTAGTTAGTGCATTATGGAAATCATTGAAGCTGTGAAAAGAATTATCTTTTAGAAAAGTAAGTAATTGGCAGCCGGCATAGAGATAAATTAGATCAGTATAAATTTCTATTGCTTGTTTTACCTTAACTATTTTCACCTCCTTTTTACTATTTTCCCAGCCTTTAACATAGGCAGAACCATCGTTTTCGAGGGTTAGGTTGTTTAAAATATTAAGCGCCTCAAATACCTCATTTATAGTATCCGGAGCAAGATAGTTGTATTCAATTCGTTGAAGCTTTCCGGTACGCATATCGCGGTGTGGGTATTTCCATGCGTTTCTTTCCAATGCATACATATTATTGGCAAACCAATATCCCGGGTTTACTACAACCTGGTCATTGACGGGGTCGAGGGATACCAATGAGAAGGGGACTGGGATATTCAATTCAGCACTATAGTCTCCTTTTGCTAACAATGTAAATGAAGCAAATTTTGAATTATGCTTAAGGCTTACACTTAGTGCAGGCCAAAAGCCACGTTCAGCTATAAGTTCACCATCAGCAGCCCGGCTATTGTGATTACTACCGAGTGTTGCACCAGCGGCAATATTACTTTGGCCCATAATTAAAGCTGCACATAAAAAGGAATTGTTGTGATGTTGTTCGTGTGAAGGGAAAATAAGTGAGTTCAGTACTTCACAACAAGAAATGGTAGAATTATTTCCGAGATAAGAATTGATTAATCTTGCGCCATATTTTAGTTGTGAATGTGAGGAGAGGATAAACCTTACTGCTTTTACACCATAGAAAATCCTACATCCATACCCAACAATTCCATTTACTAATTCACAGCCTTCTCCAATTTGTGATTTTCTTTCAGCATCACTATTGATGGTAACATTTTTAATTTTGTTAGCCCCTTTTATATAAGCATCAGATCCTATTTTACAATCTTTAATTGTTCTGCTATTTTTTATAATCGTTCTTTGGCCAATGGTGCCAAAATAGCCACGCCTGGTGTCGAATTTTTTTTCTGCGAATTCTTTAAATTTTTGCTGCAATAAATAATCCTGTCTGTTCCTGCTCCATAAATAGGCATCCCCGGGCAGCATACCGTCAAATGGAATAATAGCGCGGCCTGCATTTTCATTACATACTTCTAATTTTACTTGAGTCTTTTCATCCTCACCATCTTTCAAAACGCCATTACCAAATTTTGCATTGCTTGTGGTTGCCAGTTCATTAATATTTGAAATCATTACATCATCACTAATGATATAATGACTAAGATAATGTACTGTATCAATGCAAACATTGCTGCCAATATCGCAACTGATGATGGTGCTATTATATAAACCAACAGGTAATCGTAGGTCGTGAAATTCTCTATATGCCGCCGGCAAAGCACCAATCCGCACCAAGCCATAAAATTTACATCCTTTTACCTGGTTGGGGTCAAAGCCTTCTGCAACTAAAATATTTTCCCAATTATCGCATTGGTTTCCATGTTGAATTAAGAGTTCAATTTGTTGCGCGGTAAGCGGTTTAAAGGTTAATGGGGAAGAAAACTGTTGGTTACGTAAGTAATTTTCATCCTTATTGGGAGGGAGAAATTCTTCCGGAATAAAATGTTTTCCCAGTTCTATAATGGGTTTAAATGAAATACTATTCATGCTGCAATTGCCATTGAAAATATCGTGCCTGTATAAAAGTAAGATTATTATTCCACGGTTACACTCTTTGCCAAATTTCTTGGTTTATCAACATCCACACCTCTTAAGACACCAATATAATAGGCCAGAAGTTGTAGTGGGATAACATTAAGAATTGGAGCTATAAGTTCATTTGCCGGAGGAATAGTGAAGTGATGATTACTTAGTGTTGGAGTGACCGAGTCACCATCTGTGATAATTGAAATAATTCTTCCTTTACGTGCTTTAATTTCCTGCATATTACTTACAATCTTTTCATGATAGGAATCGCTTGTAGCAATAAATACTACTGGAAGTTTTGCATCAACCAATGCAATAGGCCCGTGTTTCATTTCAGCGGCAGGGTAACCTTCAGCATGGATGTAAGAGATTTCTTTAAGTTTTAATGCGCCTTCCAATGCCACCGGGAAGCTATATCCTCTGCCAAGAAAAAGAAAGTCTTTTGCATCCTTATATGTTTCTGCAATATCTTTTATAAGTGTTGCATTTTTTAAAATGGCATCTACTTTCTCCGGTACATCGGCCAATTCATTCAAAAGCATTTGATACCTTTCTTTGGAGATGGTATTTTTTTCTTGAGCAATCTTTAATGCCATCATCATTAATACGGCTAATTGACCGGTAAATGCTTTAGTAGAGGCAACTCCGATTTCCGGGCCGGCATGGGTATAGGCACCTGCGTGCGAAATTCGTGCAATGGATGACCCTACGGCGTTTACTACACCAAAAATAAAAGCACCATTCTCTTTTGCTTTTTCAAGGGCTACTAAAGTATCTGCAGTTTCTCCACTTTGCGAGATGGCAATAATTACATCACCCGGATGAACGATAGGGTTTCTGTATCTGAATTCACTTGCATATTCCACTTCCACAGGGATACGGCATAGTTCTTCAATAATATATTCAGCTACCAAGCCTGCATGCCAACTGGTACCACAGGCAATAATTATTATCCGTGGAGCATTAATTAGTTTATCAATATTTTCTGAAATACCGCTCATTCTAATCATACCGGCTGCAGCGTCTAACCTTCCCCGTAAGCAATCATAAATAGTGCTGGGTTGTTCAAAAATTTCCTTCAGCATAAAGTGGTCATAGCCTCCTTTTTCAATTGCAGCCAGTTCCATATCAAGCTTCTGTACATAGGGTGTGATTTTCTCGTTTCCAAGATTTTTTAATATGAGTTCGTCCGGCTTTACAATAGCGAGTTCGTAGTCATTTACGTACACCACCTCTTTTGTATATTCAATAAAAGGGGATGCATCACTGGCTAAAAAATGCTCACCTTTACCAATGCCAATAACTAAGGGGCTGCCCTTTCTGGCTGCGATAATAGTTTCAGGGTCTTCACTATCTATCAGTAAAATACAATAGGCACCACTTACTCTTTTTAGTGCAATACGTAATGCTTCTTCCAGCGAACAATTATTGTTCTTTTGAATATCTTCAACAAAATTCAGCAGTACTTCAGTATCGGTATCACTAAGAAAATTATATCCCTTTTTTACAAGCTCATTTTTTATTTGTGCATAGTTCTCAATAATTCCATTATGAATCATAGCAAATCTTCCTGAGGCAGACAGGTGTGGATGTGCATTACGATCACTGGGTTCACCGTGCGTTGCCCAGCGTGTATGGCCAATACCAAGATTTGAGGAAACGTCTTTTCCAATCATAATTTCTTCCAGATCGGCCACCTTTCCTTTCTTTTTATACAAATCAATTTTATGATTTCGCCAAAGTGCCACACCGCTGCTATCATAGCCACGATATTCTAATCGCTTCAAACCTTTAATAATGACCGGATAAGCCTGACGTGGACCGGTATATCCAACAATTCCACACATATATAAAATATTATACTATTAGTACGAAAAATGAACTTGCAATATTACGCTAATTAGTGCGCATTTATGCCTATAATTCTATATCGGATTTACAGCAATCGTCCTTGTAAAAAAAGGTAGGCAATGGAGAAATACATGATGATTCCGGTAACATCTACCAAGGTGGCTACAAATGGTGCAGATGATACAGCAGGGTCGTACCGAAGTTTCTTTAATAAAAAAGGCAACATAGAGCCAACAAGGCTTCCCCATAAAACAATCCCGATGAGTGTACAAAAGATTGTTGAGCCTACCAGCATATAATATTGACCATAATCAAAAATGTGTAATGTTTGCCATAAGAATAGTCTTAAAAAACCAATTGATCCAAGCAACACGCCTAAAAGCAATCCGGATATTAGTTCCCGGCGCATTACCCTCCACCAATCAGAAACAGCAATTTCTCCCATAGCCATTGCTTGTACAATTAGGGTAGATGCTTGCGAGCCGCTGTTACCACCGCTGCTCATAATTAAAGGGATAAATAATGCCAGCACAGTAGCTGCTTCAATTTCTCCTTCAAAGTATTGCATAGCCGAGGCAGTAAGCATTTCTCCTAAAAATAAAATGGCTAGCCATCCGCCTCTTTTTTTCACCAATTTTAAAATCCCGATATCTAAGTAAGGCTCGTTCAATGCTTCTGTACCTCCCATTTTTTGTAAATCTTCGGTAAATTCCTCACTGGCTATCCATAGCACATCATCAATGGTTACAATACCTAATAATATTCCTTGATTATCAGTAACGGGTAGGGCTACACGATTATTCATTTTAAATATTTCGTTAGCCACTTCTTTATCATCGTTTACATTTAATGAAATAAACCTTCCATCAATCAGGTCTTCAACCTTTGTTTCGGGTGGTGACATAATGATAGATTTTATCCGAATATCATCTATCAGCTTTCCTTCTTCATCTATAATATAAATTACATCAATAGTCTCTGTATTGTGGGCGTAACGGCGTATAGTATCCAAAACTTCTCCGGCAGTATAATTTGGATAAACATACACATAGTCCGGATTCATCTTCCTTCCTACGCTGTTTTCCGGGTATCCCATTAATTCAAGCGTTATTTTTCTTTCTTCAGGGTCAAGTGCTTTGATTAATTCTCTCACCATCCGCTTGGGTAATTCTTCAAGAAATGCAACCCTGTCATCTGCCGGCAATTCATTAAGTAATTCCGTTGTTTTAAATGCAGGTAGATTTCGAATAATTCTTTTTTGCTCTACGGTATCTAAAATTTTAAATACACTTGCAGCTCGATGGATACTGAGGTGAGAAATAATTTGTGTTTCATATTCGGGATTATCGTACACCATGGTAGCAACATCGCTGATGTTCTGATTGTTGAGAAAATCACGAATAGCCAGCTGGTCTTCAGTAGCAATTATTTCTTCAAATTGTTGTTGAAGCGTTATGTCGTTTTCGGGCAACATCGCTCTTTGTATATTAATTTTGTTCAGGAAGCAATTTAAACTCTTTCGTTCAAATGTTATTATCCGGTTTATTTGTTGAGTACTTACAAGGTAAGGGGAGGGGTGTGTTTACAAATGTGCCTATTGGTGCAGGTGAAATAATTGAAGTGTCTCCTGTTATTGTGATGTCTGCCCGTGAGCGGGAAGCGCTGGATACAACGGCATTACATGATTATATATTTGTATGGGGAGAAGAGCAAAATCAATGCTGTATGGCGTTAGGTTATATTCCGCTATATAATCATAGTTATGCAAGTAATTGTGAGTATTTTATGGATTTTGATAAAAATACCATGATGATAAAAACAGTGCGTAATATAGTAGCTGGTGAGGAATTGACTATTAACTATAACGGTGATTGGAATAATGAAAAGCCGGTTTGGTTTGATGTACAATAGATGGCTAACAGGTATTATTCTTGTATTGTTTTCATCTTTGATGTTTAAAAGGCTTACTCGTAGCAATAAGTATTTTGGCAGGTATTTTTCTTTAAAATTTCTGTGGCTATAAGGGGTGTTAATTATGGCCATTGAAAAAGCCAATACGTATAATGGTATTGGCTTTAAAAGAATGTTAGCGGAAACTCTAAAAATTAAAACACCTGACACACAACCCGGGACAGGTAAGTGCTTTGGCTGGTTACGACTTTATACAAATGGATACAGCAACTGGACACGGGCGAAGAAGGGCAACCGGTAATATGGTATTGCCGCAATGGGGGGAGTGCTTCTATGAAACTATTGTGCTTAAACGAACGGTAGTGCATCTATTGAACATTTGTACAAAAAATCAACCACTGCGGCAATACCCGAAACGATATCCGCCATTAATTTGCAGATGCAAAGTCTCTGCGAATAATATTTAATGCACCACCGGCTTTAAACCATTCAATTTGCTGCTGATTATAGGTATGGTTAACCAATATCTCATCCTTTGTATTGTTTTCGTGATGCAACACCACTTTTAATGGTTGTCCGGGTGTAAATGTGGTTAATCCAATTACCTCAATAGTGTCATTTTCTTGTATTTTATCATAGTCAGATTTTTCAGCGAAAGTAAGCGCCAGCATACCTTGCTTCTTCAAATTAGTTTCGTGGATACGTGCAAATGATTTTACAATAACAGCACGTACACCCAGGTGTCTGGGTTCCATTGCCGCATGTTCACGTGATGACCCTTCGCCATAATTTTCGTCTCCAACAACAACAGATCCCACGCCTGCTGCTTTATATGCACGTTGAGTTGCAGGTACCGTTCCATATTCACCGGTAAGTTGATTCTTTACATAATCAGTTCGGTCATTAAAGAAATTAACTGCACCAATCAGTAAATTATTGCTGATATTATCTAAATGACCACGGAAGCGTAGCCACGGGCCTGCCATTGAAATATGATCGGTAGTACATTTACCTTTTGCTTTAATGAGTAATTTCATTTCACTAAGATCTTTGCCTTCCCATGGTGCGAAAGGCTCGAGTAATTGAAGACGCTTACTTGTCGGAGAAACGATTACCTGCACATTGCTTCCATCCTCAGCGGGAGCTTGAAATCCACGATCTTCCACTGAGAACCCATTAACCGGTAACTCAGTTCCAACCGGTGGGTCTAACTTCACTTGCTCACCTTTTTCATTCATTAGCGTATCTGTAATTGGATTGAAATCTAATCTGCCTGCAATAGCCATAGCGGTTACCATTTCCGGTGAGCCAACAAAGGCAAACGTATTAGGATTACCATCTGCGCGTTTGGCAAAGTTTCTGTTAAAGCTATGCACAATGGTATTTTTTTCTTTTTTTTCTGCGCCCATGCGAGCCCACATTCCAATGCAGGGGCCACAGGCGTTGGCAAAAACAGTGGCGCCAATTTCGTCGAATACTTTCAAAAATCCATCTCTTTCAATAGTAAATCGTACTTGTTCTGAGCCGGGCGTTATGGTAAAATCGGATTTTAATTTCAGGCCCTTTTCCGCTACTTGTTTTGCGATACTAACACTACGGCTTATGTCTTCATAAGAGGAATTAGTGCAACTTCCAATTAGGCCTACTTCAATTTTCATTGGCCATCCATTAGCTGCGGCTACTTCTTTCATTTTTGAAATAGGGGTAGCTAGGTCAGGAGTGAATGGACCGTTGAGATGTGGTTCTAATTCATTTAGGTTTATTTCTATTACCTGATTGAAATATTTTTGTGGGTTAGCATAAACCTCATCATCTCCGGTGAGGTGTTCTTTTATATTATCTGCAAGTGAAGCTATGTCTTCTCTGCCTGTAGCCTTAAGGTAGCGCCTCAAGGTGTCATCATATCCGAAGATGGAAGTAGTAGCCCCTATTTCAGCACCCATATTACATATCGTTCCTTTTCCGGTGCAGCTAAAACTTTTTGCACCATCTCCAAAATATTCTACAATTGCGCCTGTTCCACCTTTAACGGTGAGCAATCCGGCAACTTTTAAGATAACATCTTTTGGTGAAGTCCAGCCGTTAAGCTTTCCCGTTAGTTTAACACCAATTAATTTAGGCATTTTTAATTCCCACGGCAAACCAGCCATAACATCACAAGCATCAGCGCCGCCAACCCCAATGGCAATCATGCCAAGACCACCTGCATTTACTGTATGGCTATCTGTTCCTATCATCATTCCGCCGGGAAAGGCATAATTCTCTAAAACCACCTGATGAATAATTCCGGCACCTGGCTTCCAGAATCCAATACCATATTTATTTGAAACGGAAGCCAAGAAATCATATACCTCACTACTTTCATTAATCGCCCGAGAGAGGTCATCTTTGCTATTATCCCTCGCTTCAATAAGATGGTCGCAGTGAACTGTGCTGGGTACAGCAACTTTTGTTCTGCCAGACTGCATAAACTGTAAAAGTGCCATTTGGGCTGTTGCATCTTGCATGGCTACACGGTCCGGTGAAAATTCAACATACGAGCTACCGCGTGTGTATGATTCAGTTGCCTCGTCTTGCCAAAGATGGGTGTAAAGAATTTTTTCTGTTAAAGTAAGCGGATGGTTTACCACCTTGCGAATAACTGTTAAGCGAGATGAAAAGTTTTCATAAACCTTTCTAATCATTTCAATATCAAAAGCCATGGATATTTTTTTAGCTTGGATAATAAAAAAAATGGAGTAATTATAATCTACTCATTTTCAATTTGGCGCAAAATTAATCAAATCCATCTTCTTTAACATTGAAAATAATGTGTATTTTTAGCTTAGTACACTTAAAAAACATGAACAAATTAAGAGGATTTATTGAGTGGCAGGTGTTTGGAGTTTGTTCGGCTATAGGTGAGAAAATGGGAGTTGCCACCTCCACCATTAGGAAGTATTTTATTTATATTTCATTTCTTACGATGGGGTCGCCGGTGGTTATCTATTTATTTGTTGCTTTTTGGCTGAATATTAAGCACTACATTCTTTCAGCGCGCCGTAACCCACTCAATTCTTAAAATCAAAATAGGGCTTTTCTTATTTTAATTAATTTTATTAAGAGTTGTTCTAATTTATCGAGATGGAGCATATTAGCACCATCACTTTTTGCTAAGGCAGGGTTAGGATGGGTTTCAATAAATAATCCATTAGCACCGGTAGCTATCGCTGCTTTGGCTATTGTTTCAATCATTTGCGGGTTACCGCCGGTAATTCCTGAAACTTGATTCGGTTGTTGCAATGAATGTGTGCAATCCATTATAACCGGTACATTATGGTTTTGCATCCATGGTATATTTCTAAAATCTACAACCAAATCAGTGTATCCAAAACTGTTACCTCTGTCGGTGAGCCAAACTTTTGTATTACCTGCTTTTTTTATTTTTTCTACTGCAAAATGCATAGATGGTCCACTGAGAAATTGTCCTTTTTTTACGTTCACAATTTTCCCTGTTTTTGCTGCAGCTTCCAACAGGTCACTTTGTCGGCAAAGAAAGGCAGGAATTTGTAGTACATCAACATAACGAGCAGCAATAGACGCTTCATCATGTGCATGAATATCTGTTAAAACCGGAAGGCTGTACTTCTCACCAATTTTTTTTATTAGTGTTAAAGCTTGCTCATCACCAATTCCGGTAAAAGATGATGCACTGGTGCGATTTGCTTTTCGATACGAGGCTTTAAAAACATAAGGTATTTTCAGCTTCTTGCACATAATGCTAATGCGCTCTGCAGTTTCTGTAATAATTTCTTCATTTTCCACCACACACGGCCCGGCAATAAGGAAGAAGTTGTTTTCCGTTAAATCCTGTCCTTTAAATAGTTCGTTAAAATAATTATCCATGTATCAAAATTAATGTATTCGATTGCTATACTTTAACTTCGTTCTTCAATTTTGCTATTTATGGTAAAAGATAAGATTTTAGTTATAGGTGCCAGTGGACAAATTGGAGTGGAATTAACCTTGGCATTGCGTAAAATGTATGGCGAAGGGAATGTAATAGCCAGCGATTTACGAGAACAAAACGAGTTGTTGAAAAATACAGGTCCTTATGTGAGTTTAGATGTAATGAATAAGGAGATGTTGCATGTGCAGGTATTACGGCAAGGGATAACTCAAATTTATTTGTTGGCTGCGATTTTGTCTGCTACCGGTGAAAAGAATCCCGGTTTGGCATGGCATCTCAATATGGAAGGGCTGTTAAATGTTTTGGATATTGCAAAAGAGGAATATTTGCACAAAGTATATTGGCCAAGCAGTATAGCTGTATTTGGTCCAACCTCACCTAAGGAATTTTGTCCGCAGCAAACTATTATTGAGCCAACAACGGTATATGGCATAAGTAAATATGCAGGTGAGTTTTGGTGCCATTACTATCATTCCCGATTTGGTGTTGATGTACGTAGTTTACGTTATCCGGGTTTGATAAGTTATAAAAGTGCGCCTGGTGGAGGAACTACAGATTATGCAGTGGAAATGTACCATGCGGCAAAGGAGGGTGAGGATTATGAATGTTTTTTAAAAGAGGATACGGCATTACCAATGATGTATATGCCTGATGCAATTAGAGGAACCATTGAATTAATGGAGGCAGAAGCATCTAAAATTTCAATACGTACTTCCTATAATATTTCAGGAATGAGTTTTTCTCCAAAAGAAATTACCGCATCAATTCAAAAGCAGGTGCCACAATTTAAGGCTACTTATAAACCGGATTATCGGCAGGATATTGCTGCTACGTGGCCACAGAGTATTGATGATACTGTTGCACGACGAGATTGGCATTGGAAAGCTGATTATGATTTAGATGCGATGACAGCAGATATGCTAAAAAATCTGAAGATAGAAAACTTACGTTAGCATACCTGGTGGTTTGTATTTCGTTCTTTTTTCTACATTTGCATTCTTCAATGGTTTTTGCCATTAATTAAAAGCCCAGATGGCGAAATTGGTAGACGCACTGTGTTCAGGTCGCAGCGTCCGCAAGGATGTGCTGGTTCGAATCCAGTTCTGGGCACAAGCGCCTTTTCAAAGCTTGAAGAGGCGCTTATTATTTGTGAGCATTGCAAACGTGTTTGCATAAGCGAGCGAATAATAAACGCCTTCACCTCTGCGCAGCAAGAGGTGAAAAGGAGTTTGATGCCCCCCCGTAGAACAACTGGATCATGAAATAATCCAGTTTAGGTTGAGCGAATAATAAACGCCTTCACCTCTGCGCAGCAAGAGGTGAAAAGGAGTTTGATGCCCCCCCGTAGAACAAATGGATCATGAAATAATCCAGTTTAGGTTGAGCGAATAATAAACGCCTTCACCATAGCCTCATAACCTCATTGGCGCCGGGCAAAAAACAGCATACCAATCATCCAATTGCCGAAAATCTATCACCGGAAGGGAAAACCAAATTCCTCCAATCTTTTAATAATATATTACAAAAAGTGAAATAAATTATTCTTATTGTAAAATAACTCTTACATTTGGTAAAAATAACATTACAATGAAATCAATACTTCTTCCCCACAAATTTAAAATACCCGGCTGGTTAATCATGATTCCGGCTGCTATTGTTGGATTGGTTCAAATTTTCTCATCCTTAGAAACAATTTCCATTAATGCCCCGGTATTTGCTATTTATAGTGATGAGATTTTTGGTAAAGCGGTAATGTTTAATATTATACACACCAATATAGCCAACACCATTATTGGCACTTTGTTTATTACCGGAGCATTGATGGTGGCCTTTTCAAAAGAGAAGCATGAAGATGAATTTATTTCAGGCATTCGTCAATCATCCTTATTGTGGGCAGTGTTGGTGAATTATCTACTACTGTTATTTGCTTTCCTTTTTATATACGGCACACCATTTTTGAGTATCATGTTATATAATATGTTTACTGTACTGATTATTTTTATAGCACGTTTTCATTACGTGCTGTTTCGTAATTCTAAATATTCCGAACAATGAAAAATACCATAAAAGTTCAGCGTGCAATTCATAATTTCACTCAGGAGGAATTGGCAAAAAAAATTGGTGTTTCCAGGCAAACCATTAATACCATGGAAGCAAATAAGTATGTACCTTCCACTCTGTTGGCATTGAAACTTGCACGGTTGTTTGGCCGCTCTGTAGAAGATATTTTTATTTTGGAAGAGAATGATTAATCATCCTGAAAAATAATAATGAAAAATCTCATTCCCTTTTTTTTTAAAAAGATAATTATAAAGTATCTGTTTCTAATCGTTATCATTTTCCCTTCGGGGCCCAATGGTTTGAATGCACAGAATCCTAAAGCTATATTAGCAAAGTCTTTTAAGAAGTGTCAGTCTGTAAAATCAGGATATTATAATATGACAATGTATTTCAAGCCTTCGGTAATGGTGGACACTATAGTTTATAATTCTGAATCCAATTTTCAAAAGGTGCCTGATGACTCTCTCTTTCACCAATTTTTTCATTATTGTGAGTTTAAGAGTGGAAAAAAGATTGGCGAAAAGATATATAATGGAACCGAACTGATTAAGATTGACAACAACGAATTAAGTTACACAGTTTTTACTGTTTCTGATTGGAAGAAAGATATTTTGAGTGATATGGGTTATTACCATTTTTTTACGCCTGTTACATCACAAAAATCTTACCCTTATCCTAACAGTTTTGATGTTAATCACTCCGATCTTATCTATACTTATGTTGGAAAAGAAAAGGTCAATAGTAAATGGTGCGACCATATAATGGTTGACATGGGTGTTGTGGAAACTCGATTTGGAACAATGAAGCGAGAGATAAATTTTTGGATTTCACGCGTAGATAAGATTCCTCTTCAAGTAACAACGAAGTATGACATAACAGACTTGGGGGATACGGGAGTTCAGTTTCAAAAGATGATTTTAAATAAATACAAACTGAGTAGCGGCATAGAAAATAAAATTCAATTGGGTATAGCTCAAATACCTCAAAATTATAAGAGGAAAGTTGTAGATATATCTAAAAAAGTTCAATTGCTTCCTAATGATACTCCGGCACCCGATTGGACCTTAGCATCCCTTAATGGAGGAGATTTGCGTTTAACAGACTTGAAAGGTAAACTGGTTCTTATTGATTTTTTCTTTAAAGCCTGCCCTCCATGCAAGCATGCTATGCCGGGCCTTCAGCAACTGTATGAAAGATATTCTTCGCGTGGGCTGGAGATTGTAGGGATTGATCCGGTTGATATAGAAAACCCTGAGAAGTTGACTATGTTTCTCCAAAAAATGGGTGTTGGCTATACTGTCCTTTTGGATAAGTTAAGAACAACCACAGATCAATATAAGGTTATAGGATTCCCAACTCAATATCTGATAGATCGTTCGGGAAAAATCCTATACTCTAATGTTGGTTGGACGGAAGAGGATGAGAAGGCTTTGGAGGAAATTATTTTACAGAATTTGTGAAAGAATAGGCTTAATAGAAGATACCTCTAAATTTCCAACTCCGGCATTATTCACTTGTCTAAATATAATTTCACTTTTTCATAATTTCTGTATCGATAAATATATTACCCTACGAGCGTCTTTTCGATTAGTTCTCTCCGCGCTAAAATTGACCAATCGAGAGGCATGCTATTCTTCAGAACCACCAGGAAACAGGCACCGATTAAATAATAATAATTTCATGTATCCGTAACAGTTATAACCCATAAATGCGTCATTTGGGGTATTGTTTTGCGGTTTAAAATTATCGAACTTTGAATTGGGGTCAGCGGGACGCTGACCCCGGGCAATAACAGGGTTTATCTCCAGGTTGTAACAGGGTTTGTTCCCGGGCAGTAACAGGGAGGGGTATGGGTTCAGCGGGCGTATCACCAAACCCGGAGCAATTGTGATGCAGGTTTATTTCTCTGCTACATGAGGGGCCATTTATACCACTAAATTATCTCCTACCGATTTCACTAATTTTTGCCGATATTGTCTCTGCCTCCATTTGCATAATCAACGAATAGAAGGCAGTGAAGTAGTTAGTTATTAGTTATTAATGAGGAGTGGGGAATTTGGATCTTAGCTTGCTTAAAAAAAACGGGTATTCGTAACAGTTATAACCCATAAATGCGTCATTTGGGGTATTGTTTTGCGGTTTAAAATTATCGAACTTTGAATTGGGGTCAGCGGGACGCTGACCCCGGGCAATAACGGGGTTTATCTCCAGGTTGTAACAGGGTTTGTTCCCGGGCAGTAACAGGGAGGGGTATGGGTTCAGCGGGCGTATCACCAAACCCGGAGCAATTGTGATGCAGGTTTATTTCTCTGCTACATGAGGGGCCATTTATATCACTAAATTATCTCCTACCGATTTCACTAATTTTTGCCGATATTGTCTCTGCCTCCATTTGCATAATCAACGAATAGAAGGCAGTGAAGTAGTTAGTTATTAGTTATTAATGAGGAGTGGAGAATTTGGATCTTAGCTTGCTTAAAAAAACGGGTATTCGTAACAGTTATAACCCATAAATGCGTCATTTGGGGTATTGTTTTGCGGTTTAAAATTATCGAACTTTGAATTGGGGTCAGCGGGACGCTGACCCCGGGCAATAACAGGGTTTATCTCCAGGTTGTAACAGGGTTTGTTCCCGGGCAGTAACAGGGAGGGGTATGGGTTCAGCGGGCGTATCACCAAACCCGGAGCAATTGTGATGCAGGTTTATTTCTCTGCTACATGAGGGGCCATTTATACCACTAAATTATCTCCTACCGATTTCACTAATTTTTGCCGATATTGTCTCTGCCTCCATTTGCATAATCAACGAATAGAAGGCAGTGAAGTAGTTAGTTATTAGTTATTAATGAGGAGTGGGGAATTTGGATCTTAGCTTGCTTAAAAAAAACGGGTATTCGTAACAGTTATGACCCATAAATGCGTCATTTGGGGTATTGTTTTGCGGTTTAAAATTATCGAACTTTGAATTGGGGTCAGCGGGACGCTGACCCCGGGCAATAACAGGGTTTATCTCCAGGTTGTAACAGGGTTTGTTCCCGGGCAGTAACAGGGTCTATCTCCGGGAAGTAATACAAAAACTAGGGAAAAACGAATAAACACCAAGGAACAACTCCCACCTATGCACGCCTCCTCGCAAAGGCCTGAAGCAGAGGGATGTTCTCTCCGGTAGCGGAACGTAACAATACCGGCTCCCTGGTTTTCATTTATTTGCCAAATACAACTCTTTATATAGGTGCCTCCTCGCCGGGGGCGCATACACGTTGATGTACATTATTTCTACCAATATTGGAATCCTACGGATTCATTGTGAAGTTGCGTATTTTTAGGCCATCAGCTAAAATTAAATTCCCCTCAGATTGGACAGATTTTCGCAGCGGTGCGCCCCGATCCGCATAATAAGCGGGAAAATAGACCTGCCGCAAATTTTGCCGCAGAAACACAACTAAATACCTACCTCTATATTTCATCCCAACGAGATGATATAAGGAAATATCCGCCGGCGTGGCTGATTCTTAACAACGCCTTACCTAACCATACAGTGTTTATTTATAAAATATGTATTATCTTTACTCTACATTATGACTGCTCTGAATTATATTAAAACGAAGGATAAACGGATGCTTGTACTCATCCGGCTAAATCCTATGCGCGGTCATTTAGCTAATGTATGCCTTTCAACTCGTAGTTATTCTATTACTCGAGTCTGAAAAGTTTTAATTCTTAATCTTTTTTCAATAATTTTTAAAAACTTTTTATCAGACAAACGCCTGGCAGGCCTTGTTTATTTAAACCATTTTTAGCTACTATCAACAATAGAAAACGAAACTAATTAATACGTTAATCTTTAAAATCTTATTTTTTACAAAAATTCAAAAATCAAGAATATGGTACTCAATGATCAGGTTATATTAACAGAAAATGATTTTAATATCATTATGGCAAACCTGCGTAGCGCTACAGGTCCGGGAGCTTTTAGTGGCAAGGATGCAGAAGAATTAAAAGTGGAACTAAACAGAGCAAAGGTTGTAAAGCCTGAAAAACTTCCTGCCGATATCGTGCGACTAAATTCAATTGTTAAGCTGCTTGATGAACAATCTAAGAAAATAATTGAGGTTACTGTAGTGCTTCCTGCCCAGGCTGATTTGGCAGCAAAGCGTATTTCTGTATTCTCGCCTGTGGGTACCGCCATAATTGGCTATCCTAAAGGAAAACAGGTAAAATGGCAGGTGCCTGGAGGTGAAAAACTGTTTACTATTATGGAGGTAAACAACCCGTCTTAGTAGCCTTCTTTTTGGATATCACATATTTGTCTGAAGAAAAGAGAGTAAATCTTATTCTTCAGACATTTTTTTATACACATAACGGATATTTTATTGCCGTTTAACTTAATATTTTTGAATTTCCCCTACTTTTGCGTTTTACCTCTGCCCCAAAAAAGTCAATCCTTGTAGTGATTATTTTTTTTCACTCTAACCAGTTTTTTTGTTTTTTTTATAAATTCAATATCCCATTGATACCCTAAAATATTTGTTTTTTAAAATTTCTTATTATGAAAAATTTTATCTCTCTACGCACCCATCAGTTATTAATAACGATGTGCTTTTTATTTAGCACCGGTGCACTTATGGCACAAACCAGCGTGCAAGATTTTGGAAGTGGTACAGGAACATTTTCAAGTAAAACGGGATCATCTAGCTTTATTCCCAATCCCACCTCCGGCACTACTTATGTTAGGTGTGCGGATGCTTCGGTTTCTATAAATTTAGAAAATACCGGTAATCCACTCGGAACAACCGGCTCCTTTTTAAAAGCACAAGCCTATAGCTCCGGGGGGGTAACAAAAGCTTCTCCTATTTTAAATTATACTGCCGGCACTGAGTTTTATACATCTTTTACCATATTGTTTGGTGATGCCTCAGCCGGTAGCACTGCTAGTTCAGGCGAATGGTATTTCTTTCAGGGAGATGGGGCCTCTTTTGGTGATAATAATGGTTTTACTGGAAACCAAGTTTTCCTTGGTTTTAAATATACTTTTAGCTCAGGCGGTGTAGTGAATATGGATTATCGAAATGGTAGTAGTTGGACATCTACCGGTACCCCTCTAAGCCAGGGAACGGTATATAAGTTTGAAATTGTGGGCAATAATGGAAGTAGTACCATTAATTACAATTATTCCGGCAGTCCGGCTTCCCTTAATACCAATAAGTTTGATTTGTATTTAAATGGTGTCCAAATTGGTAGCGGATTATCAAAAGGGCAATTAGCAAACAATGCTTCTATTAAATCGAGTATGTTTTATGGAATCAGTAGTACTGGAAGTGTGGCACATATTTTTGTTGATGATGTAATTATATACAATTCAGTGCCTGTAAATATTGGTGCAATTCCTGCACCGGTTGTTAATGCACCGGGTTCCACTTTAGCTGGTAATTATGGAACTGCATTTTCTTATTTTGTTGATGCTACTAACTCACCTACATCCTATGCAGTTGAATCAGGCTCGTTGCCAGCAGGAATCAGTTTAAATCCAACCACTGGAGAATTATTCGGAACACCAACCGAAACAGGCTTTTTTAGTGTGGATATTTCTGCTACAAACGGTGGAGGTACTTCTCCGGCAGTAACACACGATTTTCAAATTGATATGGGTAATCAAACCATCTCTTTTGGTTCTCTTGCAGGTGCTGTTTATGGTGACCCGAATATTACCCTTACAGCAACAGCTTCATCGGGACTCCCTATAACTTACTTTAGTAACAATCCTTTTGTTGCCACGGTGAGTGGAGATCAGGTTACGATTGTAGGAGCAGGTACAGCTACTATAACAGCAACACAAGATGGTGATGTAAATTATAATGCAGCAGCCGATGTAGCTCATGATTTAGTGGTAGCGAAAGCTTCACAAACTATTACTTTTGGTGCATTGTCTGATAAGCTTACTTCAGATGCTCCTTTTACGCTTACAGCTACGGCATCATCTGGCTTGCCAGTATCTTACTCAAGCTCTGATAATAGTGTTATTTCCATAAGTGGAAATACCGCAACTGTTGAAGGAGTTGGTATTGCAACCATTACTGCATCTCAGGTAGGTAATGATAATTACGAAGCTGCTGCAGATGTTTATCAAGACCAACTGGTAGCTGATGCAAATAAAACGGATCAAACAATAACCTTTGGTGCATTAAGTAATGCTACCTATGGTGATGCAGCTATCTCACTTTCTGCAACCGCCTCATCAGGCTTGCAGGTATCCTATTTAAGTAGTGATAATAGTGTGGCAACCGTAAGTGGAAATACCTTAACCATCGTTGGGGTAGGTACAGCCACGATTACAGCTTCGCAGGATGGTGATAATACCTATAATCCCGCACCTAATGTTGATCAAAGTATTACGATTGATGCAAAGGGACTTTCTTTATCAGGGCTTGTAGCAAACGATAAAATTTATGATGGAAATACTAATGCTACCCTAGATGAATCAGGCGCATCATTGGTGGGTGTTGTGGGTTTAGAAGATGTATCATATAGTGTTTCGGGTACTTTTGCATCTGCAGACGCCGGAACAGGAATTACTGTAAATCTTGTGGCTAACTTAAGTGGTGTAGATGCAGGTAATTATTTTTATTCAGGCCCTGCAACTTTATCGGCTAATATTAACAAGGCACCACAAACTATCACCTTTGGTGCATTATCAAATAAAAATACCAATGATGTACCATTTGCGCTTACTGCTACTTCATCATCAGGTTTAACAATTTCTTATTCTAGTTCAAACCCTGCTGTAGCTACTGTTTCAGGAGATGTAGTAACGGTTGTGGGAGCCGGAACAACAATGATTACAGCAAGCCAGGCAGGAGATAATAATTATGATGCAGCTACTCCGGTTGATCAAGGATTATTGGTTCTCTTAGCACCTGATGTGGTGATGTGGGATTTTGGAACCGCTACAGCAGATAAAAATCCAACCTCAGGGGTTCCGGTAACTAATCTTTCATTCTCTTCTGTTGAGCAGGGAAATAACTATAACACTTCTCAAACTATTACTCAAGTCAATACTACATCAAAATCCACACCTGCACCTCCATTTAGCGGCAATTATAATGTTTCTTCTACCGCATACAATGGAAATACCGGGCTAGACCTTAATGTGAATGCTTACTTTGAATTTACTTTAACACCTGCTAACGGTTATCAGGTTTCTTTAAGCTCATTGGTAACAGGAACACGTTCTACAGCCACTGGTCCAAAAACACTTGGTGTTGTAACAAGTGCAGACGGCTTTGCATCAACTATAGGAACAGTAGATGTTTCCGGTAATGGTACTAATTGGGTAAAAGAGGATTTTAATATATCTACAGTTACCTCTTCATCTCCGCTTAGTGTTCGTATTTATGGATATGATGGAACCGGAACAGTGGTTACAAATTCGAGTGCCAATAACTGGAGGTTAGATGATTTAACTATTGAAGTGCAAGTAGAAGCTTTACCGGGATGTTCAGGAACGCCTGACGCAGGAACCATTGCCTCAAATGATGGTTATTCAATTTGCGCCGGTGGAAATGTTAATCTTGAGGCTTCAAATCAATCAAGCTTGTCTGAAGATGGCATTTCTTATCAATGGTACAGTTCTTTAGATAATAATAGTTTTAGTCCGGTTCCATCCGCCAATGCGGCTACTCTAAACACCGGATCCTTAAGTCAAACCACTTATTATTATTTTGAAGTTACTTGTTCGCATAGCGCCCAAAGTGCAGTTTCTAATACGATCTCAATAGTTGTTAATCAGGCTCCTGCTAAACCTGAAATTTCAGGATCTCATAGTGTATGTAATAATAGTACAACAAGCCTAACATCTACCTTAGCTCCTGTAGGTGGCAGTTATCAATGGTATGATGGAGCTAATCCGGTAGGCACAAACACATCAACTTATGATGCCGGGGCAGGAAATTATTCAGTTGTAATTACATCACAAGAAGGATGTGTATCTGAAGCATCTGATGGTTTTGTAGTAACTGAATCGGGGGCTATTTCTGCTCCTATTGTAGATGGTATAGTTAATGTTTGTCCGTATGTGGGCACAAATGAGCAATTGACATATACTGTTACACCGGATGCTAATGTACAATCTTATACATGGGTAGTTCCACCTACTGTAAACATTATTAATGGACAAGGAACCGGAACATTGGTTATTACACTAGAACCCGGCTTCACCGCTGCTGCCAATAAGCAACTTCGTGTTACTGCACATGGTTGTGGTGAAAGCCTAATGAGTATATTCTATTTACTGGCTCAGGCACCGGGTACTCCAAGTACAATAAGTGGTCCTGCAAATGCATGTGATTTTATAGATAGTCAAAACGAGGCAACTTATTCTATTGTACCGGTTCCTGCTGCAATGGGATATAACTGGACCTTCCCTGTAGGAGTTACCCTTAATTCGTATGAAGATAATGGAGCTACTGCAAAAGTTTCATTTACTAATTCATTTGTAAGTTCTTCTATTTCGGTTCGGGCTATTAATGCCTGTGGAACCAGTGCCGCGCGCTCTATTAATGTAATGCGTATAAGTCCTTCTGTTCCGGGCCTTATTACCGGTCCTAACAATGCTTGTATGTATATGCCCACTCCTAATAATCCGGCTGGAGTTAATGCTACATATAGCGTGGCAAATTATCCTTCTGCTACTTCATTTGTATGGACATTGCCTACAGGTGTGAACCTGATTAATCAGAGTAACAATGGGGCTGAAGATGAAATTTTAGTTTCATTTACAAGTGCCTATGTTGGAGGTAATATTGCTGTAAAGGCAGTGAACAATTGTGGAGAGAGCGCACTACGTTCGTTCACAATAGCAATGAATCGCCCGGGCGCTACGGGTGCTATAGATATTGTTGCTAATCAAGAGGATTGCCCTAACAGATCATTCACTTATTCAATCCCTGCGATTCCTTCAAATACCGCAGAATTATTATGGTCTGTTCCTACCGGCGCTGATATAACATTAGGCCAGGGAACTGTTTCTATAGATGTTACCTATGATGATAATTCTATTGTAGGGGATGTTTCGGTTGTGGCTGTAAATGGATGTGGCCAAAGTGCTATTAGAAAGGTGAAAATTAAACTGCCGGAATGTGTATATGATATTCGTACACCCCTTACCGTTATTTCAGGAGTTGAAACAGAAATACTTGAAGCAGGTATCTTCCCTAATCCATCTTCTTCCGATTTTAGGTTGAGGGTGAAAGGGACTACTAGTGAGAAAATGGTAATTCGTGTGTATGATCTTTCAGGTAGAACTGTAGAGGTAATTAAGGCAAATCCCGGTGAAACCATTACATTCGGAAATCACCTAAAACCAGGAACATACATGGTAGAGGTTATTAACGGTACACAACGTAAGGTTTCTCGTATTGTGAAATTGTAATTTATTTATTTAGTTCTTTTTGAGAGCCACCTGTTGGGTGGCTCTTTTTTATTTTATCAAACAGCTTTAATACTATTTTATAACGCTGACGGCTTTGCGATGTGCGTGTGTCTTGAAAACGTGACCACACATAAGTTGGCTGTAAATTAGCGTAGCTACAGCCAACTTAATCGAAATTATTTTAGCACCCAAAACTTCACTTGAAACAAATGCCTCGCATTTTGCAAAGCCAATGTTGGCAGAAGTAATTCAAACTTTTTTTAAAAGTAGTTTCACATTGTATTTTTTGCGACATTAAGATTGATTATGAAGTCTTTTTGTTCTATATTAAGATACGTTCGGTAATTAATTTTAGCATCATCAATATTTACATTAAAAGTGTTTAATCGCTCTTTTTTCTCATTTTTAAAATTTAATGCTTCTGATATAATGGTCTATTACTCTTTGATTAATGTGATATTAGTAGGGATAGTAAACTCAGGCTCGTCAGGGTTGGAGAGACCAGGCATCTTGATAACAGTCCATTGAGCTTGAAGTGGACATGGATTTGTTATGTTGTTAAAACAATTGGGATTCAAAATAAAAAAACGTAATTGACCATTAATATAACCTCCAAATTGCGGTGAAGGTGAAGCTATATTGTCTATAATTATACCACCTATTTGGTTTTGAGAGCTATTCCCGGTAGTAATTACAGAAGGCCAATTGTATCCTGTATTTAAAACCTCTTTATTAGAATCATATATTGTACTAACCGTGTTGCCATTGTTATCTACAGACAATAATTTATAGTGGCCGTTATACCCATCTGGTACTTTCCAAAGATAAACTATAAACTTCTCATTCCCATTTAGATAAGTCCATGTACCTGAATACATTTCAAGACTTTGCGTAAATCCAATGTTGGTGGAACTAAAAAGAAAAAACAATAATGAGCTTAGCATTTTCATACCTGACAAATTTAAAATTATAAAATTAGTTACATGGGGTTCTTTGAATTACACCATCAGTGCCCTTTTCAACTTTAACAAATTGTGTAAAATCTGAATTGGACTCAAAAAGAGTTATTCCTAAATCTGCTTCATTCATAAAGTCTAAAAATTTATCCAAAACATAATTGTTGTCGGTGTCATCGGCTTTAATCAGGGGGGTCAAACCGTTAAAATACTTTATCAATACTCTTCTAAATTCCACTTCCGCCCTTTGAAATTTTGCAAAATCTGTAGAAAGGTTAGTTACATTTCGAGAAAAGAAGAAATCTAAAAATTTCTGCTGGTTACTTATTGTCATTGTATAATGGGTGCCTTTAAAAGTACTTAAAAAGGCTACAAACTCTGAAGATATAATCTGGCCATTAGATAATAGGAAAGAAAACCTTTGTAAATCTCCAATAGAAAAAATTGAATAACTTCCACCTGGTAGGTTAGAATGATTATGTCCACTTGCGTTGTATCTTTGGCCAGAAGACAAATTAGGCATTTGTACATAAGCCGTACCTGCGGCTCCAGTTTCTTCAGCAATTGATGGATTTACTCCTTTAATTAAAGAAACCGCTTTTTCAAAAGAGGAATTCAAATTCAGATCGCTACCTAAGTCTTTCACCTTCTGCATGAAAGCTGAATTGTCAGTATTCGCAACAAAACTATTCACCTTATCACATGGATTTGGAGGCTCAATAGCAATTGGTTCCCATCCTAATGAATACCCTTTTGGACATGGAGGTAGACCACTTTGAATTAATGGAGTAGGATTGCATAATTGTACTGTGGATGGAGAGCCCGGTGAACTTCCACCGCCGCTGCCGCCTCCTATGGGAGGATCGTAGCCATCGTCATTGTAAACAAGCTTACTGATTTTTTTACATGTTCTTTTGGTATCCCAACATCTTTCACATGCAGAGCAAGAACCCGGAGCAACACCGGCTACACGACAGCAATTAGTACCAGAAGAACAATTTAAAAATCGGGTTGTGGTGCAAAATTCAAACTCCCAAACCTCCCAACCACGGCCTTGAAGGTTTTCCTCAGGATAATCAATATGAATAATACGATCATTTACTGGCGCATCCTGTGGTATTTCAAAATCTTTAAGTAATCGCATGTCATGAATCATGAAGTCTTTGTGGCCAAAAGCAACAAAGTCTAAGATCATAAATTGAAGCGCAAGCCTGTTAGCATTATTTATTCCCAAAGTATCAAACTCAAACTGTTCATATTCGAATTTGTTGTAGAGCTGCAATTCAACATAGTTATTTATTGTGGCAAGAAAAAATGCGGTTACTTTGTCCTCTCCCTGAACAGCAAGAGGAATATATACTATTGTATCTTCGCCGGGTGCCATACTCCTCTGCATGAACCTTTGTTTTGAAATCTGTGCTCTATCCCAAACAGGATAACCGTTTCTTTTTATAATTGTCTTAATCAACTTGGGATTTTTCTCCTTTTGTAATTTTAATTCCGAAGCTACCCTCTTCATCATTGGATCAGCAGTTGAAGGCAACAAGAAGAAATTGGATTCGTCAACAAAATCATGGACTTTAGTGAACACATCTTTCCTACACGAATTAAAAACTACTATTCCTATAAACAGAATAAAGCCAACAAACAGTCTTGAAAGGAACGTCATAACAATTTGATTTGATTTTTAAATGATATTTTCAAACTGTTGGCTATTCAAATATTTCTGCCAACAAAGCATTAATAGATAATGGGAGTGATAGAATTGTAAAATTGTTAACACATAATGAAAAAGTCACCTTTTAAAAAACTGTAAATTTGCCTATTACTTTTGTGGGAGGGCTAGTGTGATGATAAGTAAACATGCAAAAAGTAATTGGGTCTTACGTCTTTGCTTTACAATTCAAATCTTATGAAGTTGAGAGCCATTTTTAAGGGTTCATTCTTGTTTGTCTTTTTTTCAATAGCCCTCCTTCATTTTCCTTCTGCATCATTAGTAAATAAATCAACAGGTAAGATTGGAAGAAAGAATATATCGGTATCTAACACCAATTCTGATAGAACAGTTTCACTTTACTATCAAATGAATTTAGCCTCAAAGGGATTGTCTTCCGATGCTTTTAAGAAGGCGTTGATAGGTTATGAAAAGTTAAAGGAACAAGGGGCTTTGAAAAATGAAAGGCTACTTACTATTGTTGATTTCAGCAAACCTTCAAATGAGAAAAGGATGTTTGTGTTGGATTTAGATGCAAAGAAATTATTGTTTAATACCTGGGTTGCACATGGTAAAAATTCGGGAGAAAAGTTTGCTAAAAAATTTTCAAATAAACCGGAAAGTTTACAAAGCAGTTTGGGTTTTTATTCTACTTCAGATACGTATATCGGCAAACATGGATATAGTTTAAGATTAAAGGGATTGGAAGCCGGTTTTAATAATTATGCCGAAGAGCGGGCTATTGTAATTCACGCTGCTGATTATGTGAGTGAACAATTCATTCATACTAAAGGGTTTTTAGGAAGAAGCTGGGGCTGTCCTGCCTTGCCTCAAAAATTAAACAAACCTATAATTGATTGCATTAAAAATGGTTCATGTTTATTCGTATATAGTTCAAATGACAATTATTTAAAGTGCTCTCGTCTTCTAAATGAGCATTTAGGCCGCGGATAATTTGAAAAAAATACCAATATCTTTACATAAATAATTTAATATGTTGCGCAATGTTCTTAAAGGAACCGGGGTGGCAATTGTTACACCATTTCAGGAAGACTATAGTGTAGATTATACAGGCTTAGAAAAGCTAATTAATTATATTATTGATGGAGGTATAAATTATATTGTATCCTTAGGAACAACAGGTGAAACGCCGGTATTGTCAGAAAAGGAAAAGGAGGAAATTATTTCTTTCACTTTAGAAGTGGTTAATAATCGCGTACCGGTTGTGGTGGGAGTAGGTGGTAATAATACCGCTTCATTGGTTAATAAATTGAATCAGTATCCGCTTGACAAGGCAGTAGCGGTATTAAGTGCAAGTCCCTATTATAATAAACCCTCTCAACAGGGGATTATTAAACATTATGAAGAAGTGGCAAAAGCCTCACCGGCTCCTGTTATATTGTATAATGTTCCAGCGCGTACGGGTCGTAATATGGCTGCAGAAACCACTCTTTACTTAGCTAATCACGTGAAAAATATTGCAGGAATAAAAGAAGCGAGTGGTGATATGGGGCAGTGCATGCACATCTTGCGTGATCGCCCTAATGAATTTTTGGTGGTAAGTGGTGATGATGCACTTGCTTTTCCCCAGTTGGCTTGTGGAATGGATGGAGTAATAAGTGTTGCCGCAAATGTGTATCCCAAAACTTTTTCAACTATGGTTAATTTGGCATTACACTCAGATAATAGCGGTGCAAAACAAAAAAATGATTCACTTATTGAAGCTTACCGGCTAATGTTTTTGGAGAATAACCCGGCCGGAGCTAAAGCTTTTTTAAATGAAATGAAAATTATTAAAAATGTATTGCGACTTCCAAATATTCCGGTTGACGCTAAGTTAAGAGTAGCCATTGAACAATTTGTTCAACATGAAAAAATGGGATAGTTAATAAACGATATGAGCTGATATTTTTGTTGTTTATAGCAATGTGTTCTGCTATGAATTTATCGGGTATGTGCTATCAGCTACCTTCCGCTCAGTCACCACTCAACGATTCGTCCTATTCCCCTAACGTCTTTTTTAATATTGATAGTGGGCAATTACGGCTTTTTAATCAGCCGGTTGGCCTGCATATTTATGTGCCCGATGATTATAATAACAATTTAAAAAGATATCCTGTTCTGTATTTACTAAATGGCGATAGTGCATTTAATTATAATCTTGAAAGTGATTGGTACATTGATGAGACCATGGATAGCTTATTGAAACAACCCAAGATTAAGTCCTCACTTGTGGTTGCTATTAATAATCTGCCGTATGTTGATAATGAAGAAGATTCTATTGCCAGATTTTTAAAAGAGGATGTAAAAGCGTTTATAGATAGCCGTTATCGTACTGCTACCGGGCAATCTATTCTTTTAGGAACCGGTAAATATGGAGGGCTGGCCTTGATCACGGTTTTAAAGTTTCCTTCTGTTTTCTCCCGAGCCGGTATTTTTTCCCCGGAGAATGGGTTGTTGGAGCTCTTAAACAAAAACAACTTAAACGGAAAGGGATTTTCAGGTATGCTGTTCTTCTTCTATCCTGATTCTGACTCCGTTGATCGTATTGCAGATAGGTTAGCGGCAGAATCATCTGCATTGTTATATACTACTAATCATCAGAATCCAAGAAGACGTAAGTCGGCATTAGGTGGGTGGTATGCAGAGTTTTATAAATGGATAACCGGAAATGGGTTTAATTATATTATTCGCCCTCCACGACGTTAAAGTGCATAGCAGGTGCCTTCCATAGCTAATTCTGTATCCGGAAATATTGCAGAAGCCTCTTTCAAAAAGATATCCAGTTTTTCGTAACGAGATGAAAAGTGACCGATAATTAGTTTTTTTGCTTTTGATAATTGAGCAATGTTTGCAGCCTGATTTGTTGTAGAATGAAAGCGTTTTGCAGCAAGCTCTGCTTGTTCGGCAGGATAGGTTGTTTCATGATATAATAAATCCGCGTGCTGAATATAGGGAATCATGGCTTCATTATAAATAGTATCGGCACAATAGGCATAGGTGCGGGGGCGTGGCGCAGCATCGGTTAATTCATTATTCGGAATAATGGTTCCTTTAGCATTAACAAAGTCCTTCCCGTGTTGTAACTCACTATAAAAATCGGAGGGAACTTCGTATGCTTTTACTCTTTCTGAAATTATTCTTCGAGGATTTCGAATTTCCTTGAAAGTAAAACCCCAGCAAGGGATCCCATGTACAACAGGGAAGGTATTAACCTGGATGTGTTGCGTATTGCAAATAACTCCGGGTTTGGTAATGGGATGGAAATAAAATGGATAAGGTAATGTAGCAGAAGTAACATCTAATTGCATTTGAAGAATATCTTCTAATTCAGGTGGTGCATACAGGTGCAAATCCTGTGAGCGGCCCAATAATCCCATTGTACTTAATAAGCCCGGTAAACCAAAGTAATGGTCTCCATGTAAATGAGAAATAAATATCCTGCTTATTTTAGACCACTTCACCTTGTATCTGGCTAATTGCATCTGAGTTCCTTCGCCACAATCAATAAGGAATGTTTCATCAAGCACTTGAAGAGCTTGCGCAGTAGGGTTTCGTCCGTAGGCAGCAATGGCTGAATTACAACCTAAAATAGTTAAAGCAAACACAGTTAAAAGTTTTCATCATCTAATAATTCTCTCTCTACCTCTTCCATGTGCATAATGTCCCAAGCCTCACTTTCTGTGGGTGTTACATTCATGAATTCCAAAAGCTCCAATTCCTCGAGTTTATTTTCTACATCAGCATTTAAACAACAAACAATACAGGATAAATTCTTTTCGTAAAACGACTGTTGCAGGTTGGCCAGCATCTGGCTAACCTCATTATCCATTGCTTTCACTGCCTGCATATTAATTATAAGATGAGGTATGGATTGGGTTTGAAATTTCAGCAGAACATCCTCCAATTCCGCTGCCATATTAACAGTTATATTGGAATCTTGAGGGGAGACTACGGAAAATTTTTCTTTGGTATCTATTTTGACATTCATAAGAAAGGGTAACCTGTGAGATGATGTAAAATAAGAAAAATTCCGGTTTAATTAATATTTATGAAGTTTTGACAAATAGAGGTGCTTTAATTTAAGCCAATATCGCTTTATTTATGTGGATAAAATATAAGACAATATCCTAAAACAGCAATTTTTCAACATTTCAACATTTAGCATTTTACTTAAACGAAACCGAGTAAATAATCGTTATTATTGTATAGGTAACCTTTTAAAAACAAGAAGCATGGATAATAATTTTTCACAACAAGTAAAGGATATTATTAATTACAGCAGGGAAGAAGCACTGCGGTTGGGAAATGATTTTATTGGTACCGAGCATTTTGTGTTAGGTATGATTAGAGATGGAAATAATACTGCTGTGAAAATTTTAAAATCACTAAATGTAGATATATATGAATTGCGCAAGGGTATTGAAATGGCAGTAAAAGATAAGTCCGGAAAGTCTATAAATAATATCAACTCTATGCCGCTAACAAAGCAGGCCGAAAAGGTGATAAGGATAACAGTTCTTGAAGCTAAGGCACTTAAACAGGAAACAGTGGAAAGTGAGCATCTTATGCTGTCCATTTTAAAGAATAAGGAAAATGTGGCTACTCAAATTTTAAATCAGTTTGATGTTAATTATGAAGGCTTTAAAAATGATTTAGGAATTGTAACAAGTACTCCACCCAAAGCGGAATTTAATGATGAAGAAGATTTTGATGAAGAGCGCAGACAATATGGGCAACCCCCTCGAAGTCAAAAGGCAGGCGCAGCAAGCCACGGAAAAAGCAAAACCCCTGTACTGGATAATTTTGGGAGAGATATAACTGAACTTGCTGAAAAAGGAGAGTTGGACCCTATCGTTGGTCGGGAAAATGAAATTGAGCGAGTTTCTCAAATTCTATCAAGACGGAAAAAGAATAATCCTATTTTAATTGGAGAACCCGGTGTGGGTAAAACAGCAATCGTGGAGGGGCTTGCTTTACGAATTGTACAAAGAAAAGTAAGCAGGGTGTTATTTGACAAGCGAGTGGTAAGCCTTGATTTAGCTGCTTTAGTGGCAGGGACAAAGTACAGAGGCCAATTTGAAGAGCGAATGAAGGCCATCATGAGCGAACTGGAGAAGAATCGTGATGTGATTTTATTTATTGATGAAATTCATACCATTGTTGGAGCAGGAGGCGCAAGCGGGTCATTGGATGCGTCTAATATTTTTAAACCTGCCCTTGCCCGGGGAGAATTGCAATGCATTGGTGCTTCAACACTCGATGAGTATCGTATGCATATTGAAAAGGACGGTGCGCTTGACAGACGGTTCCAAAAAGTAATGGTAGAACAACCATCAGTAGAAGAGGCAATTGAAATCCTGAATAATATTAAAAATAAATATGAGGATTATCACAATGTTACCTATAGCGCAGATGCAATTGAAGCTTGTGTAAAACTGAGTGATAGGTATATGACCGACAGACTTCTTCCTGATAAGGCAATTGATGTACTGGATGAGGTAGGAGCGCGTAAGCATATAAAGAATATTAATGTGCCTGAAAATATTCTCGACTTGGAAAAGAAGATTGAGGACATAAAACAGGAAAAGAATAAAGTAGTGAAGAGCCAGAAATTTGAACTGGCTGCAGATTTACGCGATAAGGAAAAGCGATTACAGGAAGAATTGGAAAGTGCTAAACAGGCCTGGGAAGAAGAAAGTAAGCATAAACGCTTTCCGATTGAAGAATCAGATATCGCAGAAGTTGTTTGTATGATGACAGGTATTCCGGTTCAACGTATGGTTCAAGCCGAAACAGAAAAGCTTCGCCGTATGGGGGATGATCTCAAAGGAGCCGTGATTGGCCAACAGGAAGCCATTAGTAAGGTGGTTAAAGCCATTCAGCGTAACCGGGTAGGGTTAAAAGATCCTAAAAAACCTATTGGTACATTTATTTTCCTTGGGCCAACCGGTGTAGGTAAAACTGAATTGGCTCGTTCTTTGGCCAAACACATGTTTGATAGTGAAGATGCACTTATCCGTATTGATATGAGTGAATATATGGAAAAGTTTACTGTATCCAGGCTGATTGGTGCGCCTCCGGGATATGTAGGCTATGAAGAAGGCGGACAACTAACGGAAAGGGTTAGACGTAAACCATATAGTGTTATCCTATTAGATGAAATTGAAAAAGCGCATCCGGATATTTATAATATTCTTCTTCAGGTTTTAGATGACGGACAATTAACAGACGGTTTGGGACGTAAGGTGGATTTTAAAAACACACTTATTATTATGACCTCAAATATTGGCGCACGTCAACTAAAAGATTTTGGAGATGGAGTGGGATTTGCTACTTCTAACAGACAGGCCCAAGAGGATGAAAACAATAAAGCCATTATTGAAAAGGCATTGAAAAGAACCTTTAGCCCCGAATTTTTAAATAGAATTGATGATGTGGTTATATTTAATTCTTTAAGCCATGAAAACATTTTTGAAATCATTGATATCCTGATGAAGGGAGTAATGAACAGACTGAAAAATCTTGGCTTCTCACTCGAATTAGCCACAGATGCAAAAGAATTTTTGGCTGATAAGGGCTATGATAGCCAGTTTGGTGCGCGACCGCTACACAGAGCTATTCAAAAGTATTTAGAAGATCCTTTAGCAGAAGATATTTTAAATATGACTATAAAGCCCGGTGATGTAATGATTGCTGAATTAGATAAGGAAGGTAATAAATTGAAATTCCGAATTAAGGAGGAACCTAAGAAGCGAGAGAAAAAATCGGAAGCTTAATGGAAAAGGCAAAATTGTAAATAGGAAAGATTTGTGCAAATGGATTAGCCCTACTGTATATTTGATGTGTGCAGTAGGGCATTTCTTTAGCTTGTAACTTTCTTGGTTTGGGTGAATACATGAATTCAAATATTTTAATGAGATTCGTTTTTGTATTTTTTTCAGTAATTGTCTTTTTAGCTTCCTCCTGTACCGATTTGGGCAGTAAGCATAAGTTGGGTGTAAATATGCCAACAGATGCAGAAAGGCAAATTGATGACATCTTTCAATCTGCACTTTTGCGCGATGGTCTTTTGATTGATAGTTTTCAATCTATGGTTTCCCGGCTCGATGAACTTCCAACTTCAAAAACAAACTATCTTTCAAAAATTAACCTTATACGCGCTACCTATTATCGTAGAAACGCATCTTTTGAGCTGGCTAAATCTTACTATAATAAGGCGCTTGAGTACGTGATTTTTGGTGATTCGCTATTGAGTTATGCCTATGAAGGGCTAGGTATTTCCGAAAAGCATTTGGGAAATTTTTCGGCTTCACTGAAACATTTTCAGCACTCCGTTTCAAATGCTGAGAAACGAAATGATACATTCAGGCTGGCAACAGCCTACGCTTCTATAGCCCAACTTTATTTTGAAAAGCAAGATAGTACCGGGGCTAAGGATGCTATTCAAAAGGTAGTTTCCATATATAAAAATCGCTCGGTGGAGCGACCTTATCTTGTTGCATTGCATACCCTGGCAAATATTGAAGGCCAAAGTGGTAATTTTTCTGAAGCCATGGAAATAGATAGAGAAGGAATTGCTCTATCGGAAAAAATTGGTAATGAATACACGAAAATTACATTTCAGGATAACTTGGCAAGATGCTATCTCTATTTCTTAAAAGATTACGATAAGGCAAAGCTCTATTTTAATAAAAACCTAGCAGTTGATAAAAAGTTAAATAACCTCAACTGGACTGCCGACTCCTATATTAATCTTGCAGAAGTTGCTATTGCACGTAAAAACTTTACAGAAGCCAAGACATACCTTGATAGTGCAATAGATTTAGCCAATAATAGTAAACAGATTAACAATACACTAAAAGTTTATTCATCTCTAGTTGGGTTTTTTAAACAGCAGGATGATTATAAAAATGCATTTAACGCACAATTAAAGTTTATAGATGCATATAAAAGGTTTTTTAATGAAAAAAGTGAGCAGGCGTTTGTAGCATATAATGTGATCTATGAAACAGAAAAGAAGGAAAAGAAAATAGCTGAGACAAAAATGGCTTCTAAGCAGAAGGATATCTGGTTGATAGCTTTGTCAGGTTTCCTCCTTTTAGGCCTGGTTGTGTTTTGGGCTTACAAATTAAAGGTAGGTAACCGACAAAAGCGCTTATTTATTGAAAATGAATTACTCATGGAACAAGCCCATTCAAGGGCACAGCAAGCACGACTGGAAATTTCTAAAGACTTGCATGATAGCCTTGGGGCACAACTTACTTTTATCAATTCAGTTTTAGATAAATTGCGAAAACAAACATCCACTACAGAGTATAGTATCCGGGAAAAAGTTGCTTCTTTGTATGATTTCTCTGAAAGCTCCATCGCTGAACTGAGAAATATTTTATGGGTTCTTAATTCCGAGGAAATAAGGTTAGGTGATTTGAAAATGAGGTTGCTTAATTTCATTAAGGCAGCATCAGAAGCAAAAGAAGAAATAAAATTTAATTTTGAATTTCCAATTTTAGATGATATTCATCTGAATTTTAAACAAGCTGTGCATCTTTACAGAGTTTTTCAGGAAATAGTGAATAATGCAGTAAAATATTCAAAGGCATCATTGATAAATATTGCAATGACACAGGAGGGTAAAAAAATTATTATTCAGATTGCTGATAATGGTACAGGATTCGATTATGAAACAGAGAAGAATAAATCTTTTGGGTTGCAAAACATATTTAGTCGAATTGCAGCTATTAATGGAGAAATTGATTTAAAAACTTCCATAGGGGGAGGTACAGTGTACAACATTCAAATTGTTTTTTAAGATGGTGAAAATAGCCATTGCAGAAGATAATGCCCATGCATTAATAACATTGATAGAAAAACTATCCGAGTTTGATGACATCTGTTTGGTGCATCAGGCAGGGAATGGAAGCGAGATATTGCATTTACTGGAAAGTAATAGTGATATTGATTTGATATTAATGGATATCGAAATGCCGGTCATGAATGGCATTGCAGCCACCGAAAGGATAAAACAAATGTATCCCACAGTTAAAGTTGTAATAATTACCATTTTTGATAACGATGATTATATCTTCAATGCTATTAAAGCAGGTGCGGATAGTTATATTCTTAAAGATATCAAACCAGAAAAAATTTATGAAACAATCAAAGACACCCTTCAAGGTGGGGCTGTGATGTCGCCCTCCATTGCCGTTAAAACATTGAGTTTGCTAAAAAATATTCACCTTCCGGTAACACCCTCCGAAGTTGTTAAAATTGCGCTTACGGAAAGAGAAAGCGAAATTTTAGAACAGTTGAGTAAAGGGTATAGTAATAAGGTAATTGCTGCATCACTCTTTATATCACCCTTTACAGTTAAAAGACATATCGAGAATATTTATCAAAAACTTCACGCACATAACCGCATAGACCTTGTAGAGAAAGCAAGAAAAGGAGGGCTACTTTGAATATAGTTCTTAAAATGTGTGAGTAGCCATGTGTTATCTTTTATATTAGTGAAGCAGAAGGTATAAATAATTTTATCAAAAAGAAGATACCTAATATAGTAAGTATGATACCATACATTAACGCAAGTTTTGCAGACTTTGTTTTAATGGCCACACCGGCACCGATGTATGAAAAGGGAATGGAACCGGTAGCAAGTACAAGCGTAATGATCCAGTCTATATGTCCTAAATAAACATGAACGATAGTGCCCGGTATTGCCAAAAACATGGATACTGCTAGAGAGCATGCAAAAGCGTTTTTAATGGGAAGTTTTAAAATTTTTGCAAATGAAGGAGCTAACAGAAATCCTCCCGAATTAGCGAGTAAGCCGGATACCAATCCCACAAATGACGCAATCAGGGTTAGTCGTAATTTCCAATAAGACGGTCTAATTAATATGGATGTAGGTTGATTATCGTCTCCTGATTTTTTAGGTGATACAATAAAACTTATGCCAAAAACTAAAACTAATATACCCGTTAAAATTAGCAGAGGGAGAGCCCCTGTATATTTGGTTAGGTATGAGCCGATAATGGTAGCAGGAATTCCGATAAGCACACTCCACAGAACCACTGTATTGTCGAGATAATTTGATTTTCTGTATTTTAAAGATGCAATAAAAGTACCCGGAATAGTGGCAGGTAGAGGAGCGGCCACAGCAACAAACCCCGGTACACCAACAAGGCTAAGTAGTGGTGTAGCAATTGCACTTCCTCCCTTACCGAATAAACCACCAAGAAAACCAACACCTATACCAATCAGGAATATCTCAATATATTGTTGCCATATCATCATGAAGCTAAGGTTTAAATGCAAAGATGGCATAAAGCATCTATTGATGCTCAATTGTTTTGTTAATGTAATAAACTCTGCGTATGCTGATGCCTAATAATATATTTACCACAATTTTTTTTTCAATCATATTTATTTTTGCGGTTATGGTTAGGAAATGAAATGTACTTTTGTATTAGTACAGTATCTTGAATAATGGCTGTGCTTTCTTTCAATGAATACATGAAAACAACAATTGTTACCATAGATGGTTGGTCTTCTTGCGGAAAGAGTACGCTGGCACGCCAGTTGGCCGCACGTTTGGGATTTGTATATATTGATAGTGGTGCGATGTATAGGGCTATTACACTTTATTTTATTAGAAATCATATAGACTGGACAAATGAAGAAGCGGTAGAAAATGCATTGCCAAATATTAATATGCGGTTTGAGCATAATGCGGTATCCGGTCAGTCTGAAATTTATCTTAATGATGAAAATGTTGAGTATGTAATACGTGACTTAGTGGTTGCTGAAAAAGTAAGTGAAGTAGCTACAATCGCTTCAGTAAGAAAATATGCTGTTAGACAGCAACAAAAGATGGGAGTTCGGCATAATACGGTTATGGATGGACGTGATATTGGCACAACTGTTTTTCCGGATGCTGCATTAAAAATTTTTATGACTGCTGATATTTTGGTAAGAATAGAAAGGCGCTTTAAGGAGTTGTATGCAAAAAATCCCAACATTACTATTGAAGAGGTTGCTGCTAATTTAGAAATGCGTGATTATATTGATTCTCATCGGGAAGTTAGCCCCTTGCGAATGGCAGATGATGCAGTGCTGTTAGATAATACCAGCATGACAATTTCTGAACAACTGGATTTTGCATTAAAGCTGGTTAAGGAAAGAATTCCTGCAGAAACAACAGGCTTATAACATCCGCACATCCCTTTATATTATTATAATCTTGTGTAATTTACACCGATGATTTGGTTAGAAATAATTTTTGGCTCTTACCTCATTGGTAAGGCAGGTAGTTTAATTTAGTGATTATGAAAAAGAGCGCTCTTTTTATTGCTGGAGTTGTTGGTTTTATGATGAGTTACGGTCAAACCGAAAAATATATACCACTACCTGAAAATATGATATTACAAGGAGTGAGTAGCATTGATGCACATTTGCCGGACACTGTTAGATCCTATACTGAATTCCGTTCAGCATCATTGGTTGCATGGCATCCAATTAAGCGAAATATGCTGATCACTACAAGATTTGGAAATACAAATCAATTGCATGAGGTGGGGATAGCAAAAGGAATGCGAAAGCAGCTTACCTTTTTTGAAGAACCGGTTAGGAGCGCCTACTATCAACCTGTTCAGGGTGATTATTTTATATATTCCCGTGATATGGGGGGCAACGAATTTGCACAATTGTTTAGATATGATATGAATACAGGTAAAAGTACCTTGCTTACAGATGGTGGGAAAAGCCAAAATGGAGGTGTTGTTTTTAATAAAGCAGGCTCACAAATACTTTATACATCTACCCGAAGAAATGGTACAGACCGTGATGTGTATATTATGAACCCTATGCAACCTTCCTCCAATAAATTATTGATTGAATTGGAAGGTGGAGGATGGAATGTGGTAGATTGGAAAGCAGACAATAATCACGTGCTGTTATCTAAATATGTATCAGCTAACGAATCATCTGTTTGGGAGTTTAGTATATCTACAAAAAAACTAAGCCGAATTATTCCGCTAAAAGATGAAAGAGTAATTTATACACCACTGGCATATACAAAAGACAGTAATGCCATTTTTCTTATGACAGATGCTAAAAGTGAATTTGCCCAACCTGTAAGGTTTAATAGAAATAGTGGTAAAATGGATTTTCTGGTAACAGATAATAAGGGACAAATTACTCAGTATAAACTCACCGAAAACCAACAATATGCTGCCTATGTGGTGAATGAATCAGGTGTATTTAATTTATATATCCAATATTTAGCAACAAAGCAATCTGAACCGATAGCGGGATTACCATCCGGCATTGTTGGAGGGTTACATTGGAGGAAAGATAATCAAACACTCGGCTTTTCATATAGTTCATCACAGGCAGCAGGTGATGTTATGGTGTTTGATCGTGTAAAGAAAAAGGTGGTGAGATGGACTGAAAGTGAACTGGGTGGGATGAATTTATCTGCCCTGCCTATTCCTAAATTAATAAGTTGGAAGAGTTTTGATGGATTATCCATTTCAGGATTTTTGTATAAAGCTCCGGCACGTTTTATCGGGAAGCGACCTGTAATTATTAATATTCATGGTGGGCCGGAGGGACAATCTGTACCGGGTTTTATAGCCAGATCTAATTATTATCTTAATGAAATGGGTATTTGTATTATTTATCCTAATGTTAGAGGTAGCTCAGGTTTTGGAAAGACATTTCTTGACTTAGATAATGGAATAAAAAGAGAAAATAGTGTAAAGGATATTGGTGCTTTACTTGATTGGATAGAAAAACAGCCGGACCTTGACGCAAATCGAATAATGATCACCGGTGGAAGCTATGGAGGTTATATGACACTTGCATCTGCTTTTCATTATAATGATAGAATAAAATGCGCATTGGATGTGGTAGGAATTAGTCACTTTACTACTTTTCTAAAAAACACAGAGAGTTATCGGCAAGATTTGAGACGGGTTGAATATGGAGATGAACGAGATGAAGAGATGGCAAAATTTTTTGATGAAATTGCGCCATTAAATAATGCGCATAAAATTACTAAACCCATGTTTATTGTGCAGGGAAAGAATGACCCGCGTGTTCCTTATACAGAAGCAGAACAAATGGTGCAGAAAATAAAAGCCAACGGCGGTGTGGTTTGGTATATGATGGCTAATGATGAGGGTCATGGTTTTGCCAAAAAGAATAATCAGGATTATCAGTTCTATGCTACCATAGCCTTTATTCGGGAATATCTTCTAAAGTAGTGCCGCAAATTTCTGCAAGCCGAAGAATCACTTTTTCTACAACAGCATCAGGACAAGATGCTCCACTGGTAACGAGAATCTTTATCGGTGTATTATTGCCTAAAAAGTTTAAAGTTTCTTTCTCAACTTTTTCATGCATATCCCAATGCTTTACCTTTTGGGTCGAAAGCAAATTGCTTTCATCCCGAATAAAATAAGTAGGTAGTTTTTCTTCACACAATTCTACAAGATGAGATGTGTTGCTACTATTGTAACCACCAACAACAATGGCAAGGTTAGCAGGTGTTTCAAGCATTCCTTTTACAGATGACTGATTGTCTGTGGTAGCGTAGCACAGCGTGTCGCGGGTGTCTGCAAATCTTTCGTTTATACGTGCAGGTGGTAGCGCATAATGTTCAGTCATTACTTGACGTAAATAGTCGGCAATTTGTTGTGTGTCTGTGGCAAGCATGGTGGTTTGATTAACTACGCCAATGCGTTGTAAATCTTTAATGGGGTCAAAGCCATCGGTGAATCTTCCGGCAAAAACTTCATGAAATGTTTCAACCGGACGCACCCCGGTAATGAATTCTCCCAATACTATGGCTTCGCTCATATCATTCACTACCACAGTGGCAGTATGCTTTGCTGCATGTGAAAAAGTGGCTCGTGTTTCCTCATGAGTAGGTTTGCCATGCACTACAACAGTATATCCCTGTCTGGCAATTTGCTCACTTTTATTCCAAACCCTTTCAACAAACGGGCAAGTAGTATTGTATTTTTCCATAGAAATCCCCCTGCTTCGTAGTTTCTCTTCAATTGCCAGCGTAGTGCCAAATGCGGGAATAAGCACAATATCATCACTTTGCAGGCTTTCAAAAGATATGAGTTGCTTACCTGTTGTATCTTGCAAAAACTTCACGCCATGCGACATCAAGTCAGCATTTACTAAAGGATTATGTATCATTTCACTCAGTAGGAAAATGCGTTTTCCCGGATTTTTTGAAATAGTTTCAAAAGCAATTTCAATCGCATTTTCCACTCCATAACAAAATCCAAAATGACGAGCTAAGTAAATATGTAGATTCCCCAAATCAAAAAAAGTAGGTGTGAAATCCTTCTTCATTTTATCACCTGTTCTACGTTGCAGCTTAATAGCAGCAATTAGTTTGCTGCGATACGAAACAGGAATTGTAAATTGCTTCATAATTAAGGCAAAGTTACAACCTTGTTATGAAAGAATTTTCTACACCAGTCTTCCTGTCATCTTCAAATATCTATGAAGTTAATATTCGTCAATATACTCCAGAAGGCACGTTCAGGGCTTTTGCAGCTCATATTCCCAGGTTAAAGGGAATGGGGGTGGAAATATTATGGTTAATGCCTATTCATCCTATTGGGAAAATTAATCGAAAAGGTACGTTAGGAAGCTATTATTCAATTGCTCATCACACGGCCCTGAATAGTGAATTTGGTGATGAGGCAGATTTTGATTTTTTAGTAGATGTAATTCATAAAGCAGGTATGAAAGTTATTCTTGACTGGGTTGCTAATCATGCCGCTTGGGATCATATTTGGACGAAGTTAAATCCCGATTTTTTTAAACGTGGTGCGTTTGGATTTGAATCTCCTTTTGATTGGACTGATGTTATTCAGATTGATCATAGTAATATGAAAGAGCGTGATGCGATGATAGAGGCTATGATGTATTGGGTGGAAGAAAGAGGAATTGATGGGTTTCGTGCAGACTTGGCACATCTTACTCCCTTAGATTTTTGGATAGAAGCTCGGCGTAAATGTGATAAAATAAAACCGGGTTTAATTTGGCTGGCCGAATCAGAGAATGAAAATTATACAGAAGCGTTTGATATTACTTTTACCTGGCGCTGGATGCATGCTGCCGAACGTGCAATAAAGGAAGAAAATGCGCCAACTACTTTATTCAAGTTTTTGCAGCAGCAGGATTTGCCGGGGCTTCGTTTGTATTTTACTTCCAATCATGATGAAAACTCATGGAATGGTACAGAGTGGGAAAAGTATGGTATTTATGCCAGGGCGTTAGCTGTATTTTCTTTTTTGTATAAGGATGCTATTCCTTTGTTGTATTCAGGACAAGAAATTCCTAATTTCAAACGATTGGCATTTTTTGATAAGGATACATTAAAATGGCATTTCCCTCCTGAATTAGAAGATTTTTATAAAAAGTTGTATATCATTCGTAAAGAAAGTAATGTTTTTAATTCAGTATCTGAAGTAAAACTTTATCGTCATAATGAACTTTTAATTTACAGTTTGCATAGCAATGATAAAATGCTATTAGTAGCGTTACATTTTGGAATTTCAAAAATTAAATTTCAACCGGCTTTATATACCGGAATTGCAGGCAAAGAAATATTTACCGGTACGCAATGGGTCCCTTCAATAGATCCCGTAGAGTTTTCTCCGGGAGAATTTATGGTTATTTCAACAAAATAATAGCCGGTTAATTTCGGGCTCCGCGTTTATTTGATGTACTGCTCTTTTTGTACCCTCCGTCAGCCTCGTTCATACGGATAACGCGTTTGTTGTATTTTTTCCCATCCAACGATTTTATCATTTTCCCGGCATCCTTTGAGTCCACCTCTACCCAGGTATTCATTTCGCGCATATCAATTTTCCCCAGCACGTCTTTACGAAGATTACTTTCATCCAATATGAACTGTAAAAAGCTGGCCTTATAAAAGCCGTCCTTTGTGCCTAAATTAATAAAAAGGCGCGTATATCCGTTATCGTTATGATAACTTTGCCGATGGCTGTTGCGCGCATTGTTTGAATAGGATTTATTATTGCTATCTCCTTTCGAACGAGGTTCATTTTTGATATTTAAGTCTTCTGCATTTTCATAATAGCGAACAAACTGATCAAATTCCAATGCTGCTATTCTTTGTAATACTTCTTCTTTTGAAATATTTTCAAACTTTCGCATTAAATCAGGTAAGAAGGCTTCATAATTGCCTTGTGAAATATCGGCAGAAGCGAGTTTGTCCATAAAATGGAAAAATTGCTTTCTTACCACTTCTTGCCCATTCGGAATTTCCATTCTTTGAAATGGAGCATTAATCATTTTTTCGAGCTGCTTTATTTTATACAACTCCCGTGAGTGACAAATAGAAACGCAAATTCCTGTTTTTCCTGCGCGTGCTGTACGGCCGCTACGGTGGGTGTACACTTCCATATCGTCAGGTAATTCATAATTAATCACGTGGGTAATACCATCCACATCAATACCTCTTGCGGCCACATCAGTAGCGATAAGAAGTTGGAGGGTCTTATTCCTGAATCTTCCCATTACTTTATCCCGTTGTTGCTGGGTAAGGTCGCCATGTAAAGCCTCGATATCATATCCTGATTTGGAAAGTAATTCACTAATCTCCTGTGCGTCTGCTTTGGTGCGAGTAAAGATTATTCCATACATGCCGGGATTAAAATCAATCAATCTTTTTAGGGTTTCATAACGGTGAAGTGCAGACGTAATATAATATCGGTGATTAATATTTACATTTCCGCTATTTTTCTTTCCTACTGTTACTTCCTTCGGTGTGGTCATATAGTTTTTTGCAATAGCCCTAACCTCAGGTGGCATAGTAGCGCTAAATAGCCATATACTTTCGCGGTTAATAGTATTCTGCAAAACAAAATCAATATCATCACGGAAACCCATATTCAACATCTCATCGGCTTCATCCAATACTACGTATTTTACCTTTTCCAGGTCAATGGCTTTTCTTTCAATTAGGTCAATAAGCCTACCGGGAGTGGCTACTACAATTTGAACTCCTTTTTTTAGATTACGCATTTGCATGGTTATAGAAGCTCCACCATATACCGGCTCAATAGCCACACCTGCTATGTGTTTTTTGTAGTGTTTAATATCATTAGTTATTTGTAGGCAAAGCTCTCGTGTTGGGCAAACGATTAGCGCCTGAGGAAACCGTTGTTCCACCTCAATTAATTGTAGCAAGGGTAAACCAAAAGCAGCAGTTTTTCCGGTGCCTGTTTGTGCTAAACCAACAAAATCAGTAGTGCCGGAAAGCAGTACCGGAATTGCTTTTTCTTGTATTGGAGTTGGAGTTTCAAATCCTAATTCAGATACAGATTTAATAATCAATGGGGATAATCCCAAATCCTGAAATGTGTGCATAAAAAGAATAGTTAAATAAATAATTCATGTTGCCAGGGCATCCATGTGCTGATGTAAATCACATGTTATGTTACTGGCTGTTGAATTCTTCAGGTGGGAATTACTCCGTTTCAACGGCATCTGGACACGTCATGCAATATGCTGTACAAAAAGCGCCGCAAAACTAATGCTTTTTTTTCTGTAAAAGAAGAAAATGTGAATGTGAAGTAAAAATTTCCAAGTTCAAGTATGAGTTTTTGGCAATTCTTAACACGGATAATGCTATTAATTCTGGAATGCACTATATTTTGGAAACTCAATGAAAAAAAATCTTATGAAAAAGATATGGCTGATTGCATTAGTTGTTTTTTCATTTGCCTCCACTTCTTTGGCGCAATCCGTAAAAGGAGGGGTAAAGATTGGTGCTGATTTAGTAAAAATAGATGGTAAATCGTTTAAAGAACAGTTTGCATTTGGCTACCAGGTAGGGGGCTTCGTAGAATTTAATGTAAATAGAAAGTTTTCTATTCAACCGGAAGTATTATTCAGTCAGGTTAGCCTGGATACAAGCAATTCCTTTAGTGATATCTATGCATTTGAAAGCCTAACTAAGATTAAGTTATCCTATATTAAAATCCCATTAATGTTTAATTATAAGGCCAATGAATTTGTATCTCTGCAAATAGGGCCGCAGTATGGAATTTTGATAGATCAAAACATCAGTTTGTTGAGTAATGGAAAGAAGGCATTTAAACAAGGCGATTTTAGTTTACTTGGAGGAATGCAGTTGAATATCTCTCGGTTTATTGTTTATGGTAGGTATGGTATAGGATTAAGTGAATTGAATGATATTGATAACCGGGATAAATGGAAGAATCAAACTATACAATTAGGCTTAGGAATGCGATTTTAGTTAAGGCCTTAAAATTGTAAAGGATAAATCATCATTAAGTTTGATGACGGTACTGGGTGTGCCGGGTTCGGTTTCATTTTGTCTATGATTCACCACAAAATCCACACTATTAATAATAGCCAAATCAATATCATTAAAAATTTGAGGTGGCGGGTAACCGCTGATGTTAGAAGAGGTGGATACAATAGGTTTTCCAAATGCATTGATTAGTTTTTTACAAAACGGGTCTGATACCACCCGGATTCCAATGCTGCCATCTTTGTTGATTATATTATGGGCTAAACCCTTTGCTTTTTGATATATAATAGTTACCGGTTTGTGCACACCTCTAATGAAATCATAAATAGCCGGATGATCTTGATCAACATATTTTAAAATATCATTTTCATTAGCCAATAAGATAATCATACTCTTTTCTTCATTGCGCTTCTTTATCCTGTATATTTTTTTTACTGCTTCTTCATTTGTGGCATCACAACCAATTCCCCATACTGTGTCAGTAGGATATAAGATAGTGCCGCCATCTTTTAGCACCCTTAGTGCTTCTTGTATATCATCATCAATTTGCATCTAAAGTGCTTAGTAATTGTTGTGTGTTAATAGTATGTCCGCATTTAAAGTGCCCTAACGGACAGGCTTTCCAACCATGAAGCCCACATGGTCTGCAATCCAATTGGATGGTAGTTTCAACAATAAATGACTTGGTAGATAAAGGATAAAAACCAAAGCCCGGAATGGTAGAACAAAAAACTGCAGTTACCGGAGCATCCATCGCAGAAGCAAAATGAAGCGGAGCACTGTCATTTACATAATTCATATCAGCTTGCTTCATTAATGCGGCAGATTGAAGAAAGGAAAGTTTGCCTGCCAGGATGGTAACAGGCTGTTTCCGATTACTTTTTGCAACTAATGATTCAGCTTCCTCCACATTATCCTTTCCTCCTAAGATATAAATAGTATATTTTTCCGGAAGGAGGTTAATTAATGCTATCCATTTTTCTGATGGCATCCGCTTAGTAAACCAAACACTGGAAGGGGTTAAGGTAACAAAAGGTGATTGAGTATAAGAAATCACTTTTTCCAAATCAGTTGGAGAGGGATATAGTTTTGGCTTTGCTGCTTCTTTATTGGTGAGTGTAGAAATTAATAAATGGTTTCGTTCTATTTCATGTATCGGATTTTTAGGGTCAATGATATGTTTAAAGCGATGGCTGAAAAATCGGCTTAATGGATTTTTATCAAAACCATAAGTTTGCTTCGCACCTGAAAATACAGCCATTAAGCCTGAATTGAAGAAACGTTGTAGATTAAAAACAGCATCATATTTTTTACTTCTTATTTTCTTGATCGTTTTTAACAATGAACCATATTTGCCTTCTTTTTTATTCCAAATTATAACCTCGTTGATATGTGGATTGTTAGAAAGTAGAGATTCATTACCCTTTCTTACCAGGAAATCTATTTTTATATTAGGGTAAAAGGAAACTAATTTTTCCGGTAAGCCGGTCGCCAGTACTACATCGCCAATAAATGCTGTTTGGATAATGAGTACATGTTTCATAGCTACAAAGGTAAGAAGATGTAATTTTTTGGCTTTTTGGCCTTATTGTTCAGTTATATTTGTACATAAAATATAAGCAATACATGCAGGAGCTAAAATTACTTATTGAAGAAGCGTGGAAAGACCGGGCTTTGTTAAAAGATAGGCGATATACTGATGCGATAGAGTCTGTTATAGCCTCATTAGATAAAGGTAATCTTCGTACAGCCCAACCTGTTATTATTGATAGTGTGGTAACTGAATGGCAGGTTAATGAATGGGTTAAGCAGGCTGTGCTTTTATATTTTGGTATTCGAAAAATGACAACGTATCATTTACCACCTTTTGAGTTTTATGATAAGATGATGCTGAAAACTAATTATGCAGAATTAGGAGTGAGAGCAGTGCCTCATGCTATAGCCAGATATGGAGCTTTTTTAGGAAGAAATGTAGTGCTTATGCCATCCTATGTTAATATTGGAGCTTATGTAGGGGAGGGAACCATGATTGATACTTGGGCTACTGTAGGCAGTTGCGCACAAATTGGAGCAGATGTTCATTTAAGTGGTGGAGTAGGGATTGGAGGTGTACTTGAACCTTTACAAGCAAGTCCGGTTATTATCGAAGATGGATGCTTTATTGGTTCAAGAGCTATTGTTGTGGAAGGGGTTAGAGTAAAAAAGGAAGCAGTGCTTGGTGCTAATGTGGTGCTTACTCAATCTACACGTATTATTGATGTAAGTGGTGAAGAAGTAAAGGAATATAAAGGTGAAGTGCCCGAACGCAGTGTGGTTATACCCGGTTCCTTTTCAAAAAAGTTTCCTGCCGGTGAGTATCAGGTAAGCTGTGCACTGATTATTGGCAAACGAAAAGAAAGCACCGATTTAAAAACCAGCCTTAATCATGCTTTGAGGGATTTTAATGTTTCTGCATAATAAAATTTAGCATAAAAGCACTTTTTGCTTTTTTAATATTTGATTTGTTTATTGAATTTTCCTGTAATTTTTAGTAGCCATTTTAGTGGATAGCTAATTAAGGTAGTCTATCTTTAAAACTACATTTTAAAAAATAAAAGGACTATTTTACGCTAATTGTCATGAGTTTGTAGCAAAAAATGTATCCCGGATATAATTTTAGTATATGCTTCAGCGTTATATCCCGAATTCCAATATATGGATTCACGCTAATTGTTTAAAAATGATACAGAATATAGAGTTTATAAGGCTTTAACATTATTTTTTTTAAATAATGCAGCGTTTTTTAATGCTTTATCCTCTTATCCCATAGTATATATGAAAATGAGTTAATTAGATAGAAAATTAATTTGTAAAATAAAACTCACATTAAAATTAGGAAATCAAAAGTAGTTTCTTAATTTTGCAACGATTTTTTAAAACCCAAAAATCAAAAATTAAACTTTATGAAAAAAGTGTTCTTATTTGCTGCATTAGTTGCTGCATCATTTACCGGAATGTCTCAAGATGCTGGCATTCGCGGATTGAAATTTAACGGAGGTATTCATGTTGATATCCCAGCCAGTAATATGGATGCTTACAGCATGGGTGTTGGATTCGACGTTTTAGGTCAATATGGTTTTACGGATAACCTGGCAGTAGTTTTCGATGCTGGTTATACCAATTACATGGTTAAAAGTAAATACAAAGACCTTGGAGTTAAGAGTTCAGGAATAATTCCTATCCGTGCAGGTATCCGTTATTTCCCTACTTCAAAAATTTACATTAATGGTAAAGGTGGTGTAGGTATCGGAACTGGCGAAGGAAGTACAACTATGACTGCTTATTCTTTCGGAGCAGGTTATATGATTAACAGCAAAATTGATGTTAGTGCTTCATACGATGGGTACAGCAAAAATGGATCAATGGGATCAGTTGGTGTACGCGTAGGTTATTTTTTCGGAGGTAAATAATTCTTCTGAAAGTATTTGTAGAATGGCTGTCTTTATAGGCAGCCATTCTCTTTTTCTTCCTTATTATATTTTTTAGTGCTTGGTGTCTTAGATCCCCAACACTTCCTTCATAGTAAGTATCCCCTTGTGATTAAGTGCATATTCAGCAGCTAATACAGCCCCCGTGGCAAAACCTTTTCGATTGTGTGCAGTGTGTTCAATTATGATATCATCTACATCAGAAGAGTATATAATCTTATGTGTGCCCGGTGCAGGATCTTTTCGAATAGCCGTAATAGTGAGATTGTCTTTTTTCTCTAATGGAAACAGTGTCCATCCCTTTAAGGAATGATTGGCCTGAATAATTTGTTCGGCCAGTGTTATTGCGGTTCCACTGGGTGCATCTATTTTTTGAGTATGGTGTGTTTCTGTAATCGCCGGTATATATTCTTTATATTTACTCATTAAGCCGGCTAACCGGTTATTTAATTCAAAGAATAAATTAACGCCCACACTAAAATTACTTGCATAAAGAAAGGTGCCATTTAATTTCTCACAAAGCAAAGTGGTTTCATTCCAATGGTGTAACCAGCCGGTACTGCCTGATACCACAGGGATGTGTGCATGTAAGCAGTTGGAAATATTTTCAAAAGCACTACTCGGCCCGGAAAATTCAATTGCGGCATCACACTTTGAAAGATTTTCAGGTGTAAATTCATTAAGGTTTGCAGTGTTTATTTTTAAAATAATCTCATGACCACGGCTCACTGCAATTTCTTCTATTGCTTTTCCCATCTTTCCATATCCAATTATGGCTATTTTCATATTGAAAGTTATTTGCCCAATGAAAGAACAATAGATACTCCGGTAGTGCCGGCTAATTTACTGCTCCCCGCTTTTAATTGCAGTGAAAGATTGTCACTTACGTCAAAGTGCCTTAAGTTGGCATCTACAGCCGCATCCACTATGTTTAATCCCCATCCCAGCATAAAAAATAGTACACAATAGTCCATGTTTTGCCTTACAGCATTCCTAAAATTTCTAATCCTGTCTGGTTGGTCTTTAACATTAAAATAAGGTTGTTTAATTAAATGGTCATTTGAAGGGTCGCCATCCGTGGCTAAACGATAGGCATCTCGTGCATCACGGTATTGATGAAGATTTTGAACAAACAGATAAGATGTGGTACCCAGTGCACCCCATACCAAGGGAATTTTCCAATATTTTTTGTTGGTTGCCTGCCCCCAACCCGGAATGATAGCAGAGCGCCTGATAGCAATGTTAGGATTATATTCCTTTGAAATGGTTTTAATAGTTTGGTTAGATGAAATGGATAGATGAGTAGTGTCTGCATGAGCATCGGCTTGTTGCCCTGATGTGTGCAATTCGCTTATGCAAAATACCAACAAACAAAAAAGCCATTTCATTAATTTACTTTGATGTTTAATTTATCGAGTAAGCCGTTTAATTCATCTAATGAAAAATATTCAAATTGAATATTACCTCTACCGGTCTTATGATGAGTTAATTTTACTTTAGTACCATAGGTTGAGGCAATGTTATCTTCAATCTTTTTAAATGTTGGGTTTTGGGCATTTGGTTTTTTTATCTGTGTTCCTTTTTGTAAATACATTTTGCGTACCAAATCTTCTGTTTGCCTAACGGATAAATTCTTCTTTTTTATTTCACTAAAAATAAACAGTTGTTTATCTACTACATCTACGTTAATCAAGGCTCGTGCATGTCCCATACTAATTGTTCCACTTCGAACAGCAACTTGAATATCCGGTGGGAGTTTTAATAAGCGGATATAATTGGTAACGGTGCTTCGTTCCTTACCCATTCTTTCGGCTACCTGTTCTTGTGTATAGCTCAGTTCATCCATCAAACGCTTGTAACTTAATGCAACCTCAATTGCATTCAAATCCTGCCGCTGTAAGTTTTCCAGTAAGGATAGTTCTAATATGTTACTATCGCCTGTTTGTCTGATGTAAACCGGAACATCTTTTAATCCGGCAATTTTTGCAGCACGTAAACGGCGCTCACCTGCAATTAATTTATATTTCCCATCACCTGAAATAATAACTGTGAGTGGTTGAACAATATTATGTTGCTTAATGCTTGTGGCTAACTCTTGTAGTGTGGTATGGTCAAAATCCTTCCTTGGTTGCTCAGGATTGGCAATAATTTGTTCAACAGGAACACGAGTAATACCGGTAGATTTTTCCACCACTTCCTGCTTCAGATGTCCGTCTGATGAAGTGAAATCTTTTTCAATATTTTGTAAAAGACTTCGGATACCTTTTCCTAATGCGTCTTTTTTATTGGGTGCATTCATAATTAATTATAATAACGCAAAGATGATGAAATTACAGATATTATTCTGTAGTGATTGTCTTATTTGCTATTCCAAAATCCGCTCTTCCTGCGATATTTTAGTCATGTTGTTTTTCTGTAAAATCTCCTTTGCCAAATTAAGGTAGTTAATAGCTCCTTTGCTGTCAGAATCGTAAAGTATAACCGGTTTTCCAAAGCTGGGTGCTTCACTTAATCGGGTGTTACGATGAATGATACTATTGAAAACCATGTCTTCAAAATGTCTTCGCACTTCACTTACCACCTGATTGCATAAACGCAAACGACCGTCATACATGGTCATTAAAATACCTTCAATTTTTAAATCGGGATTAAGCCTGTTTTGAACAATTTTAACAGTATTGAGCAGTTTGCCCAGTCCTTCCAATGCAAAAAATTCAGTTTGTACAGGAATGACTACGCTGTTAGCAGCGGTAAGCGCATTTACTGTAATTAGCCCGAGCGAGGGAGAACAGTCTATAATAATAAATTCGTATTCTTTTAAAACAGGTTTTAAGATTTGCTTTAAAATATTCTCCCGATTGGGATGGTTAATCATTTCAATTTCCGCACCAACCAAATCAATATGCGAAGGGATTATATCTAAATAAGGTAATGCTGTTTTTAAAATAACATCTTTAGCTGCTGCTTCGTTTACCATACAATCATAAAGACTTCTGGTAATGTTTTGAAGGTCAAACCCGGTTCCTGTTGTACTGTTTGCCTGAGGGTCGGCATCCACCAAAAGTGTTTTGTATTCCAAAATAGCCAGGCTAGCCGCTAAATTAATAGCTGTTGTTGTTTTACCAACTCCACCTTTTTGATTTGCAATTCCAATAATTTTTGCCACAGCTTTATTTATGTTTTTCAAATGTCAATTGATTCACCAATAGATAATAATATTAATTCAAGACCTTTCATTTTGAAATAATCTTTTGCTTTTTGATGGTCTATTGTGATAAAACCAAAGGTATCAAAATGAACACCAATTACTGTTTTGCATCCCACCATTATAGCAGCTTCAGCAGCATCCTCATATCCCATGGTGAAATTATCGCCTACAGGTAAAATACAAAAATCAAGACTGGCGTAGGATGGAATGAGTTGCATATCCAGCGTTAAAGCGGTATCTCCCGAATAATAAAAATTGCCATCATCAGACGTAATCACAAAACCCATCGGATTGCCCCCACTGGCACCATCAGGCATGGTAGATGAATGAATGGCGTTTACACATTTTACAGTACCAAATTCAAATTTCCATTTCCCACCTGTATTCATAGGCTGATAACGAATGCAGCCCTTTGATTCAAACCAATTAGTTATTTCAAATGATGAGACCAATGTAGCACCTGTTCTTTTAGCAATGGCCTCTACATCAGCTACATGGTCACCATGGCCGTGACTAATTAATATGTAGTCTGCTTCAATTTCGTTAATGTTTATGTGCTTTGCCTTTTCATTTGGGGTTATAAACGGGTCAAATAGTAATTTTGCACCATTTACTACAATACCGAAGCATGATTGACCATAATAAGTAAATAGCATAAGATTGTTTTTAACAGTAAAACGGCTTATAGCAAAAATAACGATTCGGGATTTAATAAAACATAACAATTAAAGGCATAAGAGGATTTTGATGATTACTATTATTTCAGGAACAAACAGAAAAGACAGCGCTACAAAACAGGTAACCGCAACGTATAAAAAGCTATTGCAACAACGCGGCCTTGATCCTTATATTTTATACCTGGATGAAACCGATATGACCCATCGTGACAAAGCCTTTTTAGCAATAGAAGAACAATTTCTTATACCTGCTTCGAAGTTTATTTTTATTATTCCGGAATACAACGGTTCATATCCCGGAATTGTAAAGCTTATGATTGATAATACGGATGTTAAAAAGGTGTGGTATAATAAACCTGCCTTATTAACTGGGGTGAGTACAGGAAGAGCTGGAAATTTAAGAGGGATGGACCACCTTACCGGAAGCCTAATGCACATGAAAATGCATGTTCATCCCAATCGGCTACCAATTAGTGTGGTGAATACACTTATGGATAAGGAAGGTAATATAACCGATTCAAAAACTATTGATGTTATTAAACAACAAATCAATGAATTTTTAAGTTAGCTAAACCAAATTATGAGGAGCCCGTTATTTTTTGTAATTACTCTTGGTATTCTGCTTTTACTTGACCTATACATATTCCAGGCCGTAAAGGTGCTAACAACTACATCAAGATATAGACAATATATCTATTACGCTTTTTGGTTAGTATCTCTATTGTGCATTTTGGGACTATTGCTTTTTGTATTTACTGACCCTGATTTTCTGGGGCGAAAAATAAGGATGTACATTTTCGCTTTTGTGGTAATGCTTTTTTTATCCAAATTAATTGCTGTAGTGTTTTTAATTACCGATGATTTGAGAAGGATTGCACTGTGGACTATTACTAAGGGCTTTTCAGCAACTCCCGAAAAAAGTGAGGTAAATAATCATATTAGTCGCTCCGCCTTTCTAAGCTGGTTAGGCCTTGCTGCAGGCAGCACCTTATTTGGTACTATGGTTTATGGCCTTTCAAATAAATATAATTACACCATAAAGCGATTGCAGTTATCGTTTAATAATCTTCCAGCCTCTTTTAAAGGGTTTAAAATATTACAAATATCAGATATCCACAGCGGGAGCCTGACTGATATAAATGCAGTGGCCCATGGAGTGCAAATGATTATGAAACACGAGGCAGACGTGATTTTGTTTACCGGTGATTTGGTTAATGATAGAGCAGATGAAATGAAAGTATTTTTAGACTTGTTTTCAAAACTTTCAGCTCCAATGGGTGTCTTTTCTATTTTGGGCAATCATGACTATGGAGATTATGTGCATTGGCCATACCACGGAATAACCAAGGAGCAAAATCTTGAAAATCTTAAAAAGATACATGCTAAGTTAGGATGGCATCTGTTATTAAATGAGCATGTAATTCTTGAAAGAGGCGGAGAGGAAATTGCTTTGTTGGGAATTGAAAACTGGAGTGCAAAGTCTAATTTCCCAAGTTTTGGAAAATTAGATGAAGCCTATAAAGGCACCGAACAATTTCCCTTTAAAATACTTATGAGTCATGATCCCAGTCATTGGGATGCAGAAGTAAGACCAAAATATCCGGATATAGATCTTATGCTTAGCGGCCATACACATGGAATGCAGTTTGGTGTAGAACTGCCTGGTGTAAAATGGAGTCCCGTTCAATATATGTACAAACAATGGGCTGGGCTTTATGAGGAAGCCAATCAAAAGCTCTATGTTAATCGAGGGTTTGGCTTTATAGGCTATCCGGGTAGGGTGGGTATTTTACCCGAAATTACCATAATTGAATTCTCCTGATTATTTATTCCTGAATCATTTTTTTACTGCTTTTTTTTGCTAAATAATTGTATGATAATGAATATCAATTAGTAGTGAGTTATTTCTAAAATGAGTAAGAGAGTAGGTTGATGCTAATGCCTTTTGGTTAAGTGAGGAAGCAAATTTAGTCATGGTGCTATTTTATAATATATTTTGAAAATTCAATTGTAGAAAGTATTTTTATGCGTTGATTTTTAACATGTAGCAATATTTTCTTATGCACTGACGTTAATGAGAATCTTTTTTATATTCAATTTAATAAATTTTATAGTGCATTCCCAATCCAATACTTTCTGTGAGAAACTCCCCAATATTTTATTAATTCATAATATAGCAAAAGCTAATTATAATAATACTATTTAATACACCCTAAATTTCCGTTATGCGAATTCATCTACCCTTTAGGTTTTCAGGAAAATTTTTTCCTTTAACCCTTTCTTTATTTTTTATTTCATTTTTGTTGGGATTACATTTAAGTATTCTTGCTCAATCGCCAAGCACAACAGATAAATATTATTTTACAACAGGAGATGATGGCTCACTTGCTTTAGATATGTATGGTAATGCAGTGAACATGAGCTCCGGCACAACTCAATTGATTGGATCAAATCAATCGAGTTCTAGATCAAATGCAACAAACATTGGCTTTACATTTAGTTTCCTTAATGCTAATTTTACCCAGTTCTCTGTAAATGCAAATGCCGGGATTAGATTGGGAAGTACCCGGATTAACACAGGTGATGAAGGAAGCGATTTCCCTATATCCAGTGGGTCATATATTTCGCCTTATTGGGGAAATTTGAAAACTTCATCATCAGGTAAAATACATTACAAAACACAGGGTTCAAGCGGGAAGCGGATCTTGATTATTGAGTTTTTAAATATGGGCATTAATACGAATAGCTCAGGTGCGAATGGAACATTTCAATGCCGTTTATATGAGGAAACAGGTGTTATTGAATATGTGTATGGTAAAATGGAGGTAGGCTCAAATAGTGGCAATAGCGATTCCAAAATTGCAGTAATTGGATTTAGTAATAATACAAGAAGTAATCGCCACTTTAGTGTTAACCAAAGCACTTATGCGTATTCTACTACTTCCAGGATTCGTAATACAAATAGCTCAACCGGTACTATATCCGGTTTAAATGGTACAACAAACGGAAGTCAGCGGTGGTTTAGGTTCTATCCTTATGCATTTAGAAGTAATATTATTTCTATTTCTTATGGAAGTAATAACTGGTGTGCAGGAGAAGCACGTGATGTTACTGTTAGAATTCAAAACACAGGAACACATGCATGGACAGATGATGGAGGCGCCGGAAGAGATATTAATATTGGGCTGAAATGGAATGTGGATAGTGATTATGGCTCCGGCCCAAGTTTTATTTCCAGACTTGATGCAGATGGACTTGCACCCGGTGATACAAAAGATTATGTGTTTCTAAATGTGGTGCCTCCAACAGGTACAGGCTCTGAAAATTTAAGAAGTGATGTTGTTTATGAAGCGGTGTCTTGGTTTTCCGGCAATAATTCTTTTGTTGGGCCTGGAAACAGTTCGTTTTTAACACCAACTATAACAAGAAGGGCTGCGGCAACTGCGGTTACTGCATCCGGTGCCGGAACATTTTGTAACAATACAACCATTTCAGCTTCCGGCGGTGGTGGTGGAAGCACCATTTATTTCCAAGGCACTACTTCAGATGGAACGTCTATTTCTGATCCGGGAAGTTCTAAAGTAGTTACTAACTCCGGCACTTATTATTTCCGTGCCCGAACTAATTCTTATGGTTGCTGGGGGGCTGAGGATGCCGTTACAGTAACTATTAATCCTAATATCCCGGTAAGTGCTTCCATAAGCTCAGATATTAGTTCAGCATGCTCCGGTACCGTAATTAATTTTTCTTCAACTCCTACTAATGAAGGAGCTACTCCGGCTTATCAATGGTATGTAAATAATGTAGCGGTTACAGATTCTATCTATCCTACATTTTCGCCAACTAATTTGAATAATAATGATCAGGTTAAGGTGGTATTAACGTCTAGTGTTACACCTTGTGCCACCAATAATCCGGCAACATCTAACATAATTCCGGTTTCCATTGGTGCTATTCCTGCTACACCGGGGCCTATATCGGGTATTACAGACGCATGTCCTTATACAGATACCAACAATCCGGTTAGTTATTCAATAGCTTCAATTCCCGGAGCTGTTACTTATACGTGGACAATCCCTCCTGTTGGGGTGAGTATTGTGTCTGGACAAGGAACAAACAATTTGTCGGTTACATACGATAATACTTTACCACTAACGCACAATAGATTTTATGTTACAGCAACCAATTCATTCCCTTGTACAAGTGATATGGCTGAATTGGAGGTATTGAAAATAATTCCTGCTATCCCGGCTTCCATTAGCGGACCTACTGATGTTTGTCCTTACGTAGGCCAACCTACTACAGCTACTTATTCAATTGCTGCTGTTCCTAATGCTACCGGTTATACCTGGACTGCACCACCTAATGCAAATATTGTAAGCGGACAGGGAACAACTTCAGTGGATATAGAATTTTACTCAAACTTTACCAGTGGCAGTATTAAAGTAAGTGCAGATGCTAATTGTGGCTCACGTGCACCACGTTCTTTGTCGGTAAGAAAAGTACCTGCTGCAGCACCGGTTGCTATAAGCGGCCCAACCAATGCGTGTCCTTATTTAGATAATGTAACCCAGGTTACATATAGTATTACCCCGGTGGCAAATGCTACCTCTTATGATTGGGTATTACCAAACAATATGAACTTAGTAAATGGACAGGGCACTTCAAGCATTACTGTAACATTCAGTACAAATTATACAACTGGGCAACTCAGGGTAAGATCGGTTACAGCATGTAATACCAGCGGTTATCGTAATTTAATTGTATCCAATGCAACCTACGGTGCGCCCGGGGCTATCAGTGGTACAACCAATGCTTGTTCGTTAATTGGACAACCGGTTACCACTTTCTATACTATTTATCAGGTAGCTAATGCGCCATCTTATAATTGGGTGGTTCCGACGGGCGTTAACATTGTTTCACATCCCGGTGGAGCAGGTGTAAATGATACCATTATTGAAGTAGAATTCAATAGCAGTTTTGTATCCGGAACGGCTATTAAAGTACAAACCACAGGTTGTATTACTTCGTCATTTAGCTCACTCAACATCTACAGTTCATCAATACCGGGGGCTCCTGGTTTAATGAATGGTTATACTAACGTTTGCGAATACATGATTTCTCCAACAAACATAACAGGTACAATTGTGGAGTATAAAGTTCCAAAACGTTCAGATGCTGTTTCTTACAATTGGACAGCTCCTGCTAATGCCACAATTGTAAACCATCCTGAAGGTCCCGGAGTAAATGATACTATTGTGGAAGTAATATTTGATGATGATTTTGTGTCGGGAATGATGGAAGTAACCGCTTCTAATGGATGTAATAGCAGTGCAGCACGTACGCTTAAGATTACAACCCTTAAGCCCGGTGCACCGGGTGGTATTACTGCTACTCCAACAGTACCTTGCCCGGGTCGTGAATTCACATATTCTATTTCAACCATGCCAAATAATGCAACCTCTTTGTATTGGGAGGTTCCGGTTGGAGGCTCAATTCAAAATGGACAAGGCTCTACTTCTATCACCGTATTATATCATGATCAAACAGTAAATGGAGTGGTAAGTGTAACGGCAATGAATAACTGTTCACAGAGCAGCACACGTAATTTAACTGTGAAATTGCCTGATTGTTCAGGCCCTAAAACATTTGTAAATACACAAACAATAGGAGCGGAAGAAATGGATATGGTGATTTTTCCTAACCCTTCTTCTCACGATTTTAATATTAGGTTAAATTCAGCTGAGCCGGGAAAAATTCAGGTTCGGATACTGGATATTACCGGAAGAGAAGTAAGCAAAGTGTCAGCAGCCGAATTTACAACCATAAAAGCCGGAGCCAAACTCCGCCCGGGAACATACTTTGTAGAAGTATTTCAAAATGGGAAGCGAAGTATCCAAAAGGTTGTAAAGTACTAGGAAAATGTGCTTTTTTAACTAAGGCAAAAAAATAAACGAAAACAGCGGGTTATTAAGCCCGCTGTTTTCGTATTTATATCCCACAAATTATTGAAATTATTCCGTTTCTTTGCACTTTAACGGTTTATGAAGAAATGTTATTTGGGTCTTTTGGTAATGGCGCTTATGGTAGTGTTTAGTGCCTGTATGTCGCCCTCCAAACTATACTACTTTCACGATTTACAAGTTGGGAAAGCTGCGTTGGATTCTGCAGAACAAAATAATTTAATTAGAATTAAAAAGGGAGATCGTATTCAAATAACGGTTAGCTCCCCTGATCCTGCAATTACAGCCTATCTTAATCCCTTTGGAACGGTAACATCAGGATCTTTGGAAGTGCAAGCAAATAATGGTTATTTGGTTAACCAGAATGGTGAAATTGATTTCCCAATGGTAGGTAAGGTTTTGGTAGATAGTCTTACTACAAGAGAGGCCGGTGAGATGCTACAGGATAAACTTTCTTACTGGTATCGGGATTTGTTTGTGAATGTGAATCTAAGCGGAAGGGTGTTTTTTATGAGCGGACGAAATGGTACACCCATTCAAATAAGAAATGAAAGGCTTACTATTTTTGAAGCGCTCTCCCAATCCGGTGTTCAGGATTATTATGATAAAAAGGATAAAGTTTGGATAGTGCGTGAAACCAATGGTGAGCGAGAGTTTGCCCAAATTAATTTGAATAAGAAAGATATCTTTCAATCACCTTATTATTATCTGCGTAATAATGACCTGATATATTTACAACCTAATAGAATCAGCACATTTTTGGCGCCTAATGGTATAGGTCGTGTAGCCCTTGCCGTTACCGGCATTTTAGTAACCCTATTTATTGCATTAAGGAGATAGTGATTGTATGAAGAAAGAAGATTATAATATTTGGGAAGGAAGAAAAAATTTGATTGATGACGGTAATCAACCCAGACAAATTACCAATCCATCAGGTATTGATATTGACTTTAGACGGATTATATCGGCATGGCCGTATGTCTTACTATTTGCTTTTTTAGGTTTTCTTTCAGGAAGTGTTTATTTGCGGTATGTAGAAAATATATATCACGTTTCTACCAGTATTACTATCGAAGAAAAACAGGAAGTGTCTATTGGACAGGCTTTGTTTGGAACGCCTCGCGACCCCTTTAATGATAAAATGGCATTCTTTAAATCACCGGCACTGTCCTTAAAACTGGTAGATAGTTTAGGACTACAATATCGGGCTGAAGCCAAGGGGAGATTAAAAGACCGCAATTTTTACAGGCTTATAAAATGGTTTATTATAAATAAGGAAGATGAAGATATTCCTGAAATTAATTTTACCCTTGAGGCTGGTAAGGATGATTTTAAATTTTCGGGTTATGGAGAATCAGGTTCATCTAAATGGGGCCAACCATTTCTTTTAAAAGGGAACAAAATCGTTATTTATAAGCTGGATGATTTTACCAGCCAAACACCCATTTTTTGTTATAGCACAGACAGGCTTGCCACCGCATTTGAAATAAGCCGCGGATTAGCTGTCAGCTCCAATAAGGAAAGTAATATCCTGAATATAAGCTATGCGGATATTTCAAGTGATAGAGCAATTGATATTCTAAATGGGCTTGTAAAACTTTACAATGATGTATTGGCATTAGATAAAACCCAATCTTTCTCTCAGGCTATTGACTTTATTGGTAATCGTATTGAACCGCTTGCGCGTGAATTGGATTCTATTGAAACCTCTTTGGCTCAATTTAAGTCGTCACGCGGATTTGTTGGTATATCATCTAACGGTGAACTATACTTGCAAAAAATGAAGGAGTTTGAAACCGAAAAGAATAATATTGATATCATGCGTGGTACGATTACCAACGTTGAAAATTTTATAAAAAACCCTTCATTAAAAGAAGAAGATTTATCGTTTGTAGGTTTGGTAGATCAGGGACTACAGAATACCCTCAAAACTTTTCAGGAAATGAGGCTGATGAGAGAAAAAATGAGGTTAGTAATGACAGAAAACAGCCCTCAATTAAAGTTGATGGATGAGCAATTGAATGAAATTAGAGGAAATATGGATAAGCAGGTAGATAACTATAGAAATAACCTGCGTATAGCTGAAAATAAATATGAATCTAATATTTCCACGGCTGAAGGACTTATACGAAACACACCGCATGATGAAAAAATCCTGATTGGGAAGTTCAGAATGCAAAGTATTAAGGAAACACTTTATCTCACTTTATTACAAAAAAGAGAAGAGGCAAGTATTCAAAAGGCTTCAGTAACTGTAAATACTAAGGTGCTGTCTCCTCCGGCAAAAATAAGTGCAGTTATCAAACCATCTAAGGCAAATATTTTAATGATTGCTGTACTGGCCGGTTTGTTTTTGCCGCTTGTTTTCTTTTTGTTGCGTGAATTATTAAATAATAAGATTGTAAGTAAGAAACAATTGCAGAGCCTCACCCCTATACCCGTTATTGCTGAAATGGAACAAGTAGAAGATTCTTCCAACTCACCTTTTGTTGTTGAAGAAAATAAACGATCCATGTTTGGTGAACAAATTAGGACGCTTCGTACCAGTATTAATTTTTATACCGGTAGCTCCGAAGGTTGTAAATATATAGTGCTTACTTCCAGCGTGAGTGGTGAGGGAAAGTCATTCCTGAGTATGAATCTTGCCAAAAGCTATTCACTTCAAGGTAAAAAAGTAGCCCTGCTGGAATTTGATCTTCGTAGGCCTAAGGTGAGTTCTGCCTTAAAAGTAGGTAAAGATAAGCCGGGTTTGTCTTCAGTGCTTATTGGTAAATCAAATATCGAAGATATTGTAGTAAGGGTAGAAGGTAACGTCGGTACCTCATTAGATTTTTATCCTGCAGGAGCTATCCCCCCTAATCCGCAAGAATTACTTACAGGAAAATACATAGCCCAAATTAAGACATATCTTGATGCTAATTACGAAGTGGTGGTTGTAGATACGCCTCCTTATGGTATTGTTGCTGATGCACAGATATTGGGAGAATGGGCTGATGTAACATTAATAGTTACCCGATTTAAACAAACTGTAAAGGATCAGATAATTGAAATTAACGAATGGAACTCCAGAAAAGCTTTCCGTAGTATGGCATTGTTGTTTAATGGGGTGCGAAATAAGGGATACTTTGGTAATAAGTATGGCAACTATTACTATAAACGGAAGTATGGTTATACCTACTATTCCGGAGGAAATACCAAAGGGTAGTTTTTATCATTTTTCGCTATCTCCCCTTTTATAATTTATCCAAAATTGTGAAGAAGCTTTTACAAAAATATTTTCATTTCTTCTTTTATTTCTATTCCCACCTGCGGTATCGCATTTTCATTAGCTTAACACTAAGTGTGCTGGTGGGTTTATTAGATGGACTGGGGCTGGCTATGTTTATCCCTTTATTACAAATGGTGGATAGCGCTAATAAACAGGTTAACCCCGAGGATATGGGTAACATGGCCTTTTTAGGAAGAGGCCTTGCCGCCATGGGTATCCCACTTACCTTGGGTGTGGTCCTTTTTATTATTCTCTTTTTCTTTTCAATGAAAGGTATTGTAAAGTTTTTTGAAGGATATGTTCGGGTGCGTAACGAACAGTCTTTCATGAAAAATATTCGCTATCAAAATATTCGTGCACTGGCCAAATATAATTATAACCATTTCATGAATGCTGATGTAGGGCGTATTCAAAATTCTTTTACTGCTGAAGTAGTTAAAGTAAATCAGGGATACCGATATTATTTTATGTGTATGCAGTATGGGGTGAGTGTTATTGTTTATGTATTTCTAGCATTTTTAGCTAATCCACAATTTGCATTAATGGTAGCAGTAGGAGGGGCTTTATCGGGAGTTATTTTTACCCGGATGCATCGTAAAACAAAGGTCCTATCTAAAAAAGTAACTGTAGATAGCCATTTATTTCAAGGTTTGCTTATTCAAAAAGTGGCATTTTTTAAATATCTAAAGGCTACCGGATTGATGAACAGGTTTGCTTCAAGATTAGAAGAAACGAATGATAACATTGAACGCTCACAACGTAAAGCAGGGATGATTAATGCCGCAATGGCTGCTATTAGAGAGCCCTTGGTCATTCTTGTAGTGGTGTCAGTAATATTGGTTCAGGTATTTTATTTTAATCAAAAAATTGCACTGATTATTCTTAGTCTGCTGCTTTTTTACAGGGCATTAACTTTTTTAATGGGGCTTCAAAATTTTTGGAATTTATTCCTAAATGTTTCGGGGTCATTATTAAATATGGATTTGTTTTTGAAGGAGTTGAAAGCAGGTAAAGAAAATACCGGTGCAGAGAAATTCGATAGATTTAGAGATAAAATAGAAGTGAAGGATTTGTGCTTTAGTTATGAAGATAAAAAGATATTAGAGAATGTGAATCTTACATTATATAAAAATGAAACGGTGGCCATTGTTGGCGAGAGTGGATCTGGTAAAACAACCCTGGTTAATATGCTGGCAGCCCTGTTAAAGCCGGTGTTTGGTGAAATTTTGGTAGATGGGGTGTCATTAAGTAAGTATAAAGCAGAAACCTTTCAACGGTGTATAGGATACATTACACAAGAACCTGTTATTTTTAATGATAACATTTTTAATAATGTTACTTTTTGGAGCGAACCCAACGAGAAGAATATAGAGAAATTTTGGTCTGCCTTGAAGAAGGCTTCAATAGAAGATTTTGTAAAGCTCCAGCCCGATAAGGAATTCACAATTTTGGGAAATAACGGTATCAATCTGAGCGGAGGACAAAAACAAAGGTTGTCTATTGCCAGAGAATTATATAAGGATGTTGACTTTTTGTTTATGGATGAAGCAACTTCTGCCCTTGATTCTGAAACAGAATTAGCTATCCGAGATAATATTGATGAACTAAAAGGTAAATATTCAATTATAATTATTGCACATCGTTTGTCAACTGTTCGTAATGCAGATAGAATTATTCTGATGCATAAGGGTAAGATTGAACAAATTGGCAACTTTGAACAATTGCTACAAAGCTCACCGTCTTTTAAAAAAATGGTAGAGTTGCAAGGTATCTAATGCTTTGTTGGTAGCTTTAATAGTAGAAAGATAACATGACTGTTTTATTTTTAATTGATACATTGGCCATTGGTGGAGCAGAGCGTAGCATCTTGGAAATAGCTTCTCGCTTTAAAAAAGTTAAGCCTGTTGTATGCTATATCTATAATCGGGATGAATTACGACCGGCTTATGAAGCAGCAGGAATTGAAGTTGTAGGGCTTCAACTCCCCATAGGCAGTAAGCATAAAGTGATTATCCCTCGGCTACTAAAGATAATTGATACATATCAACCGGATATAATTCATGCTACCTTGTACAGAGCAATGATGGTTTCAAGGAAGCTGAAAAGAATTACCGGGATACCTTTAGTGAATAGTTTTGTTTCTAATAGTTATTCTTCAGCCCGAACAGATGGGTTGCGTTTTGCAACCAAGATGAAGCTGCGCTTTTATCAATATCTTGATAAGTCAACGGCAAAGGTGCCCGATATATATATATCAAATTCTGTTTCTATTGCCAAAAGTAATGCTCAGGCACTTCGTGTTCCTATGCCTAAGATTAAAGTTATTTATCGCGGAAGGGATAAGGCACGATTTAAATATGTTGAAGCTGAAAAAGGGAAAGCACTAAAGGAGAGTTTGCATCTGAAAGGCAGTAATAAGATTTTATTAAATGTAAGCCGGTTACGGCCAAGGAAGGGCCAGGCAGATTTAATCCATGCATTTGCCAAAATTCATCTTCAGTTTCCGGATGCTGTATTATTAATTGCGGGTGAAGGGATTTACAGAGGGGAGTTAGAAAAGTTAATTAATAGCTTGAATCTCCAGGCTAAGGTAAAGTTATTGGGTAATAGAAATGATGTGGAAGTGTTATTAAGCATTGCTGATGCTTTTGTTTTTCCCTCTTATTACGAAGGTTTGCCCGGCGCTATTGTAGAGGCCATGATGGCTGAAAAAATAATAATTGCCAGTGCAATTCCTGAGAACCTAGAATGTATTGATGAACGTTCTGCTTTACTATTCCCTTCCGGAAATATAAATGAACTGTCAAATCAATTAAAAAAGGTGTTACTGCACCCCGATGAATATGCTCCTTTAGCAAAGGAGGCAGTTAAACAGGCAGAAGAAAAATTTGAAATTGATAATATAGTCAATCAGTATGAACAGGCGTATGAGCAATTGATACAATCATGAAAATTTTACAACTGGTAACCAAACGACAATTTCGAGGCGCTGAATTATCTGCCTTTCATCTAAGTGCTAAACTAATTGAGTGTGGCCATGAAATAGTGTGGGTGGGCGTTTATCCTTTAGTAAATGATACGCTGGATTTGCCCGGTGCATTTCAAGAAGATTTACCGGGAAATAAAAAGTCATTTTTTAATTTGCGAAAAGCTTTAGCACTTAAGAAAATTATTATCAGTCAAGGCGTAGATGTTATTCAAGCCAACGGAGCTGAGACAATTAAATATGCTGTAGCAGCATCTCTGTTAGGCGCACCTAAACCCATTGTTTATCGAAATATAAGTCAAGTAGGTTTTTGGCTAAAAGGTGCAACCGTGAGAAAAATGTTTAGTCGCTTTTTATTATCAAAGGCAAAACAGATAATTTCTGTGGGTGATGCCTCTAAGAAGGATATGATATCTACATTCCCCGCATTTGAAAATAAAACTATTGTAATTAATAGGGGAGTTCCGGTTAAACCTTTAAATAAAACTGAGGCGTCGAGCAATTTAAAGGCTCGTTATGGGTTGTCGGCCGATACCAAAGTGCTGTTATGGGCAGGGGCTTTTTCCAAAGAAAAGAATATCGGTATGTTGCTGGAAATAATGAAACAACCAAATTTGGCTAAAGCTCCTGTTGTTTTGATTATGGCAGGTAGAGGTGTCCTATTTGAAGAAATAAAGAATATTGTTGAAGAGGAGTTTAACGGTAAAATTATTTTAGTAGGTTATCAAAAAAATTTAGAAACATTTTATGCGGGAGCAGATCTCTTTTTATTAACAAGTCATATAGAAGGTGTGCCGGGGGTGATTTTAGAAGCAGCCGTGCAACATACACCTTCCGTTTCTGTAAATGTAGGTGGTGTTGATGAGGTAATCATACAAAGACAAACCGGAATTATTGTAAATGAGTATGACGCAAAGATTTTTGCAAAAGAAGTGATAGATTTACTTGCCAATGCTGAATTGTGTATGGATATGGGCAACAAGGCATTTGCATTGGTAAAAGATAAATTTGATGAAGAGAAAAATACACGCAAATTTGTTGAGGTTTATCAAAAACTTATGCAGAAGAAATGATTAAAGTGTTGCATATAATAAAATCGTTGGGCAGAGGTGGTGCAGAAATGTTGCTTCAAGAAACCCTTCCTTATCACCATAAGAATAAATATGAGTTCCATTATATTTATTTTCTTCCGTGGAAGAACCAGATGGTTTCCGGTATAGAAAAGAATGGTGGTATTGTGAAAAATTTTGAGGCAAAGGGTAATCTTGGTATTATGATGCAGGCCCGAAAGGTGGCTGCTTATATAAAGCAAAATGAAATTGAGATAATTCATTGTCATCTACCATGGGCTGGATTTTTGGGCAGATGGGTTCATCGGCTTACCGGAGTGCCACTTATTTATACTGAACATAATAAACAGGAGCGTTACCATTGGATAACCCGTACACTTAATAAACTTACATTTAATCAGCAAAATCATGTGGTTGCAGTGTCAAAGGATGTAGAAGAATCTATTCTGAAATATATTCGTCCACACGTACCTGTTACCACTATCTTGAATGGAGTAAATGTAGAAACATTTCTTAGAAACAAAGACAGAGGGTTGGCACTCAGAGAAAAGTTGGGAATTGCTGAAAATGCACCGGTTGTAGGGACTGTGGCTGTGTTTAGGTTTCAAAAACGATTAAAGGAATGGGTTACGGTTTTTAAACAAGCTGAAAAACAGGTGCCCGGTTTGCGCGGAATAATTGTAGGTGAAGGTTTGTTACGTGAAGAAATTGAGGCCCATATTAGAGAGGAAGGAATGGAGGAGAAAATTATCTTGCCTGGATTGCAAACTGATGTAAAACCCTGGTACGAAGCAATGGATGTTTTTATGATGACCTCTGTATTTGAAGGACTACCCATTGCTTTATTGGAAGCTATGAGTATGGAATGTGCTGTGGTGAGTACCAACGCAGGAGGTATTAAAGAGGTTATACGAGATGATGTGGATGGACTCTTAAAACCGGTAGATGACTGGAAAATGTTATCAGCACATGTAATAAAATTGTTTCAGAATAAGACCTTATTGGATAAATATGGTTGTGCAGCCCGAAACCGTGTGGTAACTACTTTTAGTATGAAGGCTATGGTAGAACAAACAGAATTTTTATATCAAAGTATTATATCTCTACACTAATGGAAGTTGTTCTTTCTCAACCGGCAGATCTTCCTGCAATGATTGACTTACTTAAATTGAGTTTGGGTGAAACACTTATGCCCAAGTCAGAAGCTTTTTTTACATGGAAACATTTTGAAAACCCTTTCGGTGCATCAAAGGTTTTATTGGCAAAGGAAGGGGATGAAATAATTGGCCTCAGAGCTTTTATGCATTGGGAATGGGCCAAGGATAATCAACGTAGAAGAGCAGTGAGGGCAGTTGATACAGCTACAAATCCTACACATCAAGGGAAAGGGATTTTTAAAAAGCTCACTATGCAGGCGGTTGAGGAATGTAAGGCAGAAGGAGTGCATTTTGTTTTTAATTCACCTAACGTGGCAAGCCGGCAAGGATATTTAAAAATGGGATGGATTGATGCCGGCAAGATGCCCATTTTTTTTAAACCCGGAGTTTTGTTTCCTAAAAGCTATAATAAAAATTTGGGAGAAGATATTGCAAATGCTTTTCCATTGGAAAAGGCATGTGAGATATGGGCTAACAAAAATCTTCCGGTAACATTTGATGCATGGAGCACTCCGCTGTCTGTTGAATTTTTAAAATGGCGCTACAATGATTGTCCGCTTATTAAATATGGTGCCTTTGCCGGAGATGGTGATTTAGGCATTGTATTTAGAATAAAACAAATTAAATCTTTTAGAGAATTACGAATTTGCGAAATTTGGGCTAATAATCCTATGGCTCGCAAAAGCCTAAAGCAGGAGCTAAAAAATATTGTGCACTATACCCGGCCGGCGGTTGTAAGCTGTGCACCAAATGCTTTGATAAAAGAGGGCTTTGGCTTTTTTGGACCATTTAAAAAAGGACCGCTTACTACCGTGAGGGAACTAACATTAACTGATTTGTCTGATTATATACAATTTAATGACTGGCAGCCTTCTATAGGAGCAATGGAAGTGTTTTAAAAATGGACGTAATATTCACCATAATTGCTGTATTATTTTTGAATGCCTTTTTAATAAAAGTATTCAGACAGCGCTTTAATATACTTTCTGAAAGTTATTTATGGCTGTTGTTTAGTGTTCATGTGTTACTTTCTGCTGTATATATATTTTATGCCAGTGCTACAACCAGCGATTCCTATCAATATTTCCGAATAGCATCAACCACTGCACAATGGTTTTCGTTATGGGATACATCTACACAGTTTATTTATTTTTTGGGATGGCCATTTGCCTATCTGTTCGGTTTGTCCTATTTATCCTGTATGGTGATATTCTCCTATTTAGGCTTTTTGGGAATAACCTTTTTTTATATAACTGCCAGAGAAAATATAAAGCTTCCTCCATTTTGGTTAAACTTAACCTTGATAGAGTTGATTTTCTTATTGCCTAATCTACACTTCTGGTCTTCATCTTATGGAAAAGGTAGTGTAATTGTTTTTGGCTTAGGCGCACTGGCACTGGGTTTAAGTAGGGTAAACAGAAGATATATTACCATGATATTGGGAGGGCTGGTTGTATTTATGGTTCGCCCTCATATTTTATTAACTGTTGTAATTAGTGTTATGCTTGCTCTATTGCTTACAGGGAAAGGGATTAAAAATTATATGCGTTGGTTAATTTTTATTGTTTGTGCTTTAGTGTTTTATTATATCAGTGATGAAGTGGTTGAAGTAACAGATGTTGAAGGTTTTAATGTTTTTGGTTCCGAATCTCTTCAACATCGAGCAGCCGAATTAGGTAAAGCATCTTCAGGGTTCGATATAAATGAATATGGCTTCTTCTTTAGAATGTTTACGTTTTGGTTTAGGCCATTATTTTTTGACGGACAAGGCTTAATGGGTCTGTTTGTTTCTTTTGAAAACCTACTTTATCTCTTTCTGTTTTATGTGGTTATTAAAAGCGGAATTGTTAATTGGAAAAATTATAATGGTTATTTTAGAATTTGCCTTTTTGTTTTTTTGTTTGGCTCTATTGCACTTGCTCAGGTTACGGGCAACCTAGGTATTGCAATTCGTCAAAAAGCGCAATTGATGCCGTTCTTTTTTATTCTTTATCTTAAAGCGGTAGAAATTAGAGCAACATTGTTTACACAATATGCAATTAAACGAAGTGCTTAATAATATTTGACTATGTCTTATCCGGGAGTATTTTGTATTTCACTCGATTTTGAATTGCACTGGGGCTGTTTTGAGCGCATGAGTCTTAATGAAAAGGAAAAACAATATTTTCTAAATACACGAGCGCTTATTCCTGAAAAACTTAATCTGTTTGCTTCAAATGAAATTCATGCAACATGGGCTGTTGTGGGTATGTTGTATATGAAAAATGCTAGTGCGTGGCATCAAAACAAACCGACTCCATTGCCAGAATTTATCAATAAAAATGTATCTGCGTATGATTGGATTGATGCTCATGGATTTTCAGGAGATAATGATCCTTTCCACTTTGCACCAGATTTGGTAGATTTAATTAGAGATACCCCTTATCAAGAAATTGCTACCCATACTTATGCGCATTATTTTTGTTTAGAACCCGCACAAACCCGCAATCAATTTTATGCTGACCTTGAAATGGCGGTAAAGCTCGCCGCAAAAAATGGGAGCACAATACGCTCTCTTGTTTTTCCAAGAAATCAGTTTAATGCAAATTATTTATCCGTTTGTGCCAATTTAGGAATTACTTCTGTACGCTCCAGCCCCAATATTTGGTATTGGCGCTATGGTACCGGTTCTTCATTTAAAGAAAAATTTTTTCGTGCCGGTGATGCCTATATTAAAATGCAACCTATAAAACCTGTTTATTTAAAAGATATAGATACCAAAAGCGGATTGCCATTACAATTGCCATCCTCTCGTTTATATCGCGCCTGGCAACCGAAAATGAAAATTCAAAATACTTTTAAGCTGCATCGGATTTTAAATGAAATGACTGTAGCTGCTAAAAACAAGGCCTATTACCATATTTGGTGGCACCCGCATAATTTTGGCTTTCATCCCAAAGAATGTATGCACGAATTGGAACAAATTTTAGATCATTTTAAAAAACTAAATAAAAAGTATGGCTTTCAATCTATGTCTATGGAGGAAATTTCCAGCTTATTGTTGAAATCATGAGTCGTCTTAAAAAAAAGAGCCCTGTCTTAATGCGCATAACCACCGTGCCTTTATCCATGCAGGTGCTGTTGAAAGGGCAACCCTCATTTATGCATCAACATGGTTTTAGAGTAGTCATGGTAAGTAATGATGGACCGGAACGAAGAGCTTTGATGAAGCAGGAGAGTTGTCCGCATTTTATAATGCCCCTAACCAGAAAAATTAGTCCTTTTACAGACTTGCAATGTTTGATAAAACTGTTTTTTCTTATCCGAAAACTAAAGCCGGCCATCGTGCACACGCATACACCAAAGGCAGGACTAATAGGTATGTGGGCGGCTTATTTTGCGGGTGTTCCGATACGGTTGCACACCATTGCCGGTTTGCCCTGGATGGAAACAAGTGGGGCTATGCGATGGCTGCTGAAGACAATTGAAAAGCTAACTTTTTTCCCGGCTACAAAAGTCTTTCCTAATTCGTTCAAACAAATGGATTTTTTGAAAGCAAATGGATTAAGTAAACAAAAAATGGAAGTATTGGGCAATGGGTCAAGTAATGGAATTGATACACATTATTTTTCAAAAACAGAAGATATACTAAACGAAGCAAAGCGATTGTGCATAAATGCAGGAGTGAAGGAAACTGGTTGGGTATGGATTTTTGTTGGTAGGGTGGTGAATGATAAAGGGATTGCCGAGTTATTAAAATCATTTAATGAAATACATCGTCATTACCCCCAAGATCAATTATGGATATTGGGAAATCAAGAGCCTGATTTAGATCCATTAAGCGAAGAGGCATTACACATGCTTAACCATCATGATGCAATTAAGCAATGGGGATTTGTGCATGATGTACGTGCTCATCTTGCTGCTGCAAAAGTGCTGGTATTTCCCAGTTATAGAGAAGGCTTCCCTAATGTTCCGCTTCAAGCAGGTGCTATGGAATGTGCCTTGATTTTATCTGATATCAATGGCTGTAATGAAATTGTAGAAGATAAGAAAAACGGCTGGTTGGTGCCTGTTAAAAACACTGAAGCACTTTCTCATACCATGAAATGGGCAAGGGAAAATGAAGAAGAAACAATGAGATTGGCCAAAACGGTACGGGTTTCAATAGTTGAAAAGTATGATCGAAAAAAAATGTGGCATATCTTGCTGGAAAAATATTGCTTCTATTTAAAAGAAAAAGGGATTGTATAAAAAGATAATAAAACCTTTGCTTGACTTTCTTATTGCACTGGTGATATGTATTCTCACACTGCCCATATTACTGGTAGTGATTGTATTACTTAAACTTACCGGGCATAAACGCGTTTTCTTTCTTCAATCACGGGTAGGCATACACGAAAGATTTTTTAAAGTAATTAAACTGCGGACCATGACTGATAAAAAAAGTGCAACAGGAGAGTTATTACCGGATGCTGAACGACTTACAAAACTGGGGGCCTTTTTACGTAAAACCAGTATTGACGAACTTCCACAACTCATTAATGTGCTAAAAGGAGATATGAGTCTTATAGGGCCACGCCCGCTTTTAATAGAATACCTGCAACGTTATTCTGTAGAGCAAAAAAGAAGACATTTGGTAAAACCGGGAATAACAGGTTGGGCACAGATTAATGGGCGTAATGCTATTAGTTGGGCAAAAAAATTTGAACTGGATGTGTGGTATGTAGATCATATTTCATTTCTAACCGACCTGAAAATTCTTATCCTTACCTTTATGAAGGTGGTAGGAGGAAATGATATTAGTAAGGAAGGACATGCTACCACCGAACCTTTTATGGGAAATAATTAAAAACTAATGATTCATGAGTTCGTTTTATACCGAAGAAGAATTGAAGGCATTGCCTCTTAAATCAGTAGGGAAAAATGTGTTGTTGTCGCGCAAAGTTTCTATGTATGGTATGTCACGTATTGAATTAGGAAACAATGTTCGAATTGATGACTTTTGTTTTTTCTCGGCAGGAGAGGGAGGTATTTCTATTGGAGATTATGTACATATATCTCCATTTTGTAGCCTTGCAGGTAAAGGGGCAATTGTTATGGAGGCATTTTCAGGATTATCTTCCCGGGTGGCTGTTTACTCTTCAAGTGATGACTACTCGGGCGCCAGTTTAACCAACCCCACTGTGCCGGATATCTACAAAAAAGTAGTACATGGTGATGTAATTTTAAAAAAACATGTAATAATAGGCGCAGGTACAATAATACTACCCGGTGTAACTGTAGAAGAAGGCACAGCGATTGGCGCATTGAGCCTGGTGGCTAAAAATGTAGGTCCCTTTTTGATTGCTATTGGGAATCCCCTTAAAGTAATTAAGGAAAGAAAAAAAGATTTAATTGATTTAGAATGGAAGTTAAAGAACGAATTACCGTAACTGCCGAAATGGTAGAAGATTTTGCACGCATTTCAGGTGATACTAACCCTATTCATCTAAATAAAGAAGCGGCCGCAAATAGCATATTTGGTAAACGTATTGCACATGGTATTTTGTTGGCGGGTTTCTTCTCTAGATTAATAGCAATGAAATATCCCGGACCGGGGAGTATTTATCTTCAACAAAACCTCGAATTTTTAGCACCTTGTTTTATTGGTGATGAAATTGATGTAGAACTTAAGCTTGAAGAGCGGATAAAGCATGTTTTTGTTTTATCAACTACAATATATTCCAGTCAAGGGAAGGTATTGGTAAAAGGCACAGCCAAAGTATTAAACAAATCTATCCCAATATAACATTTATTTATTATATTAAAATATGCTTAATTTGCTATATATTGTTTAAAAATTAGCTGTATTTTTAAATAGTGACATTGTAATTCAATGATTTGCTAAATAAAGGAAGTGTTATTATCTTTGCCAAAAATGGGTGATTTGCTAAGATTTGGTATATCACTTGAAAATAGTAATTAAGTGTCACGTATTTGGCTATCTTCTCCACATATAGGAGAAAAAGAAAGGGTGTATGTAGAAGATGCATTTAAAACAAATTGGGTTGCACCTTTAGGACCAAACGTAACAGCCTTCGAAAAACAGTTAACCGCTTACCTTAATGTTAAGTCATGCTTATCGCTCAGTAGTGGTAGTGCTGCAATTCATTTAGCATTACAACTATTGGGAGTTAAAAGTGATGATGTTGTTCTTTGTCAAAGTTTTACTTTTGCTGCATCAGCATTTCCGGTTTTGTATTGCGGAGCACGGCCTGTTTTTGTGGATAGTGAGCGAACCACCTGGAATATTGACCCTCAATTATTGCGTGAAGCAATCATTGAGCAGCAAAGGAAGAACAAAAAGGTATCAGCAATAATTGTGGTGCATTTGTATGGGATACCTGCAAAAATGAATGAGGTTTTAAGTATTGCCAAGGAATTCAATATTCCGATTATTGAAGATGCTGCTGAAGCTTTGGGTAGTACATATCACCAAAAGCCTTGTGGTAGTATGGGCGATGTAGGGATATTAAGTTTTAATGGAAATAAAATTATTACAACAAGTGGTGGTGGCGCACTTGTTTCTAATAATGAAGCACTAATTGAAAGAGCCAGAAAGATTTCGGCACAGGCAAGGGAACCGGTAGCCTATTATTTACACAATGAAGTAGGCTTTAATTATAGGCTGAGTAATATTTGTGCAGGTATAGGCAGAGGGCAAATGGAAGTGCTTAATGAACGAATCGCCAGGCGTAGAGAAATATTTGAATTTTATAAAAAGGAGTTTCAGGATATTGACGGAGTTACATTTTCTGAAGAACCTGCAAATACCTTTTGTAATCGTTGGCTCACTACCATCTTAATTGATGAAAGATTGGGCAAAAATAAAAATGAAGAAATCAGACTGCATCTTGAGTCGAAAGATATTGAATCCCGCCAGTTGTGGAAGCCACTTCATGACCAGCCGGTATTTAAAGATTGTGATGCTTATGAAAATGGTGTAAGTGCTGATTTATTCCAACGTGGACTTTGTCTCCCCAGTGGGTCAAATCTTACCGAGGAAGATTTAAAAACTGTTGTTTATGAGTTCAAAAAGATATTCGGCAGGCCCATTTAAACATTTGGCATTTCGACCGGCCGATTTGGTCCTTGTTGGAGATCAGGTGCTTATTTTTCTTGGCCTAATCTCAGCGCTGTTAGCTCATTACCGGCTGATGAATATCTATGTCTTCCCATTCCGAACTATAATCTATCATGCAGCCATTCAAGTTACCTTGGGTATTATAGCTTGGGCAACTTTTAAAATCTATAAAAAAGTAATCCGATTTTTTAATAGTTCTGATTATTTGAATCTGATAAGCATAGTATTGCTCATTCATGTTTTTGCCTTAGGAATTGATCGATTGCTGCCGGTGAAGTTTCAAATGAGGCCGGAAGTCTTTTTAATAAGTTTTTTTATTACATCTATTTACATAATTGGAACAAGGCTTATTATTAGCTACCTCTATACTTATTATCGTAAAAGCAAGAAAATTGGCCCCGAAAAAAGATTGTTGATTTATGGTGCCGGACATCTGGGAGTGTTTTTAAAAAAATCAATTAATACAGCTCCCGAACAAAGTTTTAAGCTGATTGGCTTTTTAGATGATGACGTAAATAAAATTGGTCGTTACGTAGAAGGCGTTAGAGTATATCCCGCTGATGAAGGTTTGGCACCATTGATAGTAGATAAAGAGGTAACAGATATTGTGATAGCTAACAAATCCATTACTCCTGCGCGTAAAGCTAAGTTTTTGGAAAATACCATCAACCTTACTATTCGCGTGAGAGAAATTTCTTCAATTAAATCATTACTGTCCAACTTTAATATGGACAAATTAGCTTCAATGGATATTAATGATTTGATGAACCGGGAGGCTATTGAATTATACAATGAACAAGTAGTGAAAAACTTGGCAGGGAAGAAAGTGATGGTTACAGGTGCTGCCGGATCAATTGGAAGTGAAATAGTACGAAAACTTTCCAAACACAATGCAGGCTTAATTATTTGTGTTGATTTTTCAGAAAGTGCATTATATGATTTGCAACAGGAGTTGAAGCGAACTTTCCCGGGTATAAAATACAAGTTTATATTAGCTGATGTGCGCAATGAATCCAGAATGTCGCGCATATTTGAAGAACTCTCTCCTAATTTTATTTATCATGCCGCCGCTTATAAGCATGTACCGTTAATGGAAGAATTTCCGTGGCAAGCGGTTCATACTAATATTTGTGCAACATGGCATATTGTAAAATTGGCAATCCAGTTTGATGCAGAGAAATTTGTTTTTGTTTCTACAGATAAGGCTGTACACCCAACAAGTGTTATGGGTGCTACAAAAAGACTGGCGGAAATAATTATTCAATGCTTTTCGGAATTAGACATTAAAACCCGGTTTGTTATCACTCGTTTTGGAAATGTATTAGGCTCGAATGGGTCTGTGGTGCCCTTATTTAAAAAGCAAATTCAATCCGGTGGGCCGGTTACGGTTACTCATCCGGATATGACGCGCTATTTTATGACCATCCCTGAAGCCTGCCAATTGGTTTTGGAAGCTTCCATTATGTCTAAAGGAGGTGAAGTCTTCGTTTTTGATATGGGTGAACCGGTAAAAATTGTAGATTTAGCCAAAAATATGATACGTTTGGCAGGATATGTACCTGATGTGGATATGAAGATAAAATTTATTGGTGAACGCCCCGGTGAAAAACTTTATGAAGACTTATTTTTGGAAACCGAAAAATTAAAAGAGACCTATCATGACAAAATAATGATTTGTTCCGAAGCAAATCATCCATTTGATATGGTTGACCATATAATTGATGCATTTTCAGCAATTGAAAACACTTATGATGCCGAATTATATAAGGTAACCATAAAAAAATTATTGCCTGAATATAAATTTAATTTAACTTCTGACTCAAAAACCCCTATCTTGAAGCCCGATTTAAAGGGTGACGCACAACTTACAAAATTTAGAATATGAGAATGTCAAAATTACTGCTGGTAATTTTTCTATTGTCAACCGGTCCTGTCTTTTCCCAAAATGCCCGTTTTTCACAATTGGGAACTTCTACACAAATGTTCAACCCCTCGTTAACCGGGCGGTTTGATGGGCAGGGAAGATTTGGCGCATTATATAGTTACCAGGACTCTCGCTTTGGAACCATGAATCATTTTAATGGTTTTGTTGAATATAAATTTGGCCGCTATCGCTCTTCAGGAGATGAAGATTATAGTTATGTGGCCAAAAACTCGGAAGGTAAAAAGGTGGTAGCTGAAGCAAAGGATAAAATTAATGATGTATTAAAACCTGCAGGGTATTGGGCTGTTGGTGTTAACTATTATCAATATGAGCAGGGTGATGCGCCATTGTCAGGGCAGTTTATTTCAGCCTCTGTTGCACGCCACTTCTACCCTCGTAGAAATAAATATTGGGGAGTTGGAGGCCAGGTTACCTATGCAATGGGTAAGGTAGATGAAACCAAGGGACATAAATACGATCGGGAAATAACCGGTGATGGTTTTGTATATCCTCAGGGAATACCAACCAATCGTATTGGAGACAAAGATTACGTAGATTTTAATATTGGTGGTTATTATGGGATGGTTACAGAGCCGGTAGCATTGGAAATTGGTGGTTCGCTTTATCATTTGTTCTATCCTAAGTCTGATGTTTTTGATAAGGATAGTGAAAAGAAATTGCGCCACCGTGTTACTGCTCATTCTATGTTGCGCCTAAGGCTAAGTGATAAATGGGGAATCGTTCAAAAGAACTTTTATTGGCAAGAAGGGCTTTACCTGAGAAGTAGGGTAGGTGTTAACAATGATAGCATGCATATACAGGATTTCTGGGCAGGGCTTGAATTCTATAAAACGCAGCCTGCATCAAAAATAAATCTGAGTTTTGGTTTGTACACTCGTTCATTTAGAACGGTAATGCCTTATTTGAATTTGTATCTGGGAAAAGTAGTTAATGTGAGAGCTTCTTATGAACAACCCTTAAATTTTGGTAAGTTTAATGCTTATACTGCTAAAAGAGCAGAAATAGCATTGTTGCTTTCTTATAAACGAAACACAAATCCAGGAACTGAATTCTACAGTAAAGTAAATTTTTGGTAAAAAACCTATATTAACAAGCAATGAAAAAATTATTTATCAATGTAATTGCATTGGTTTTGGCTGGAAATGCTATAGGTCAAACGCAAGGGAAAGAGGTCATAAATCTGGGAAACCAGGTCAACTCGGTTTACCATGAAGTTAGGCCAACTATTTCTGCCGATGGCCAAACACTATATTTCGTAGTGGAGGGAAATCCTAAGAATACCGGATATGCGTCTGATAAAAAGTCGCAGGATATTTGGTATTCCAAATTAGCAGCTGATGGTAGCTGGAGTGCAGCCACCCAAGCCCCCAAAGTGCTTAATGCACTTCCAAATAATGCTATCTTTTGGATTTCGGCTGATGGGAAGCGCGCCTTGATTCGTGGTGCTTTCGTAGATGGTAAATATGTTGGCAGAGGCTTTTCAATGGTTCATAGAGATGGCGATGAATGGTCAAAACCCGAAAAATTAGATGTGCCGGGATACGAAGCTTTATCTAAGGATATTTATTCCGGTGGATTTTTAACCAGTGATGGGAAGCATTTGCTTATCTATCTCTCTACAGAAAAGAACAGCATGATTAATGATATTTATGTTAGCCACCTCGGTAGTGATGGGAAATGGTCAAGGCCCGAAAGTATTGGTAGCGACGTAAATACTTTTGATTATGATGAGATCTCCCCATTTATGGCAGCGGATGGTGTTACTATGTATTTTGCAAGTAATCGCCCCGGTGGTTTGGGAAGCCATGATATTTGGATGACACGCAGATTAGATGAGTCATGGAAAAAATGGAGTACTCCGGTTAATTTAGGGGCGCCAATTAATACACCTAAATGGGATGCTTATTTTTCATTAGATGCAAGTGGTGAATATGCTTATTTATCTAGTGCAGAAACAGCAGTAGGCGGGGTTGATTTAGTAAAAGTTAAACTGGATTCATCTGCAAGACCTAATGCTGTAGTTTTAATGTATGGCAAAATGATTAACGGTGAATCTAAAGAGCCTATGAGTGCCACTTTATTTTATGGTGAAGTGGGAGGGGAAGATGAAGGGAATTTTGTTGCTGACCCCACTACAGGTGATTATAAAATGGTATTGCCTTATGGTAAAAAATATACCATTCGTGCTGAAGCCGATAAGTTTAATCCACTATCTGATACTATTGATTTAACAGTAGTAGATGCCTATAAACAAATCCATCGCGATTTATACTTGATGCCTGAAGGTGGTGTTAAAGTAGTTAGCCCTGATGGTGGAGGTGATGATGGAAGACGCAAAATGGACGAATTAGAAGAAGGTGAGCAGTTGGAAGAAGGTGAAATAATTACGTTAGATAATATTTATTTTGTTTTTGCAAAGTCCTATTTGATATCTGAATCTTATACAGAACTTGATAAATTAGTTCGTTTAATGAAAGCGAACCCAACTATTAGCATTGAACTTTCTGCACATACAGATTGGATAGGAAAGCAATCGGATAATCTGAAGCTTTCTGAAGATAGAGCTATAGCAACTAAAGAGTACTTGGAGGCTAAAGGTGTAGAAATGGGCCGTATAACCAGTAAAGGTTATGGCGAGTTGAAACCAATTGCATCTAACATGACCCCTGATGGAAGACAAAAGAACAGAAGGGTTGAATTCTTGGTTATTAAAAAATAATTATTGGTTTTATATACTAAGCAGATGCCTCAATTATTTGGGGCATCTGCTTTTTTATTCAAGATTATAAATTACTGCTGTTTAATTAAGTGTTGTTAATAAAATTTAAAATGGATATAGTTGTATAGTGAAGAAAATGAACTTGATGCGTATTGATGAAAGAATAATTTATATATAACACTTTGTAATATTAAAAGAGGCTGCCTCCATTTTTAGACAGCCTCTTAAAAGATGCTACTGGTTTTTCATAAAAGCTTATGGGTTTATTTATCAATCCTGTTTGATTGTTTTAAAAGAATTGCCTAAACGCGCTTATATAAATTACCTATCAACATTCCTCTCTGGTAAATTTCTACTGTATATATCCCCGGAAGGGTCTTATCTCCTTGAAGTGAAAAAGTAACTATTTTGTTTCTCCCGGGTGTTAAGTTTTCAATGGATAGTTTGCATGAGTAAATTTTCTTTCCTGATAAAGCCTGAAAAGTTCCGGATTCCCATGCTGATTTTTGTAAAACTTTTCCATTGGGTTGAATCACTACAATCATTAAATCATCATTAGCAGTTCGATTCGAATTATTTTGAAGCAAGAAACTCCCTACAAGTTCCATGTTTTCCTCATTTATTCCGTTGCTTACTCTCTCAATACTCAGATTAGATGCTGTGTAAACCTTGGGTGTGGCTATTGAGGGATTTGCTTTGGGTACAGCAGTTGAAACAGTTGAGGAACTGGTAATTGGTGTTTCTATTGCTGAATGATTTGTAGCTGAAGAGGTGTTTGTCTCAATAGGGTTTGCATTAGGTTGCTTTTCAACAGGGCTGCCTTGTCTATTTATATTGGCTTGAAGGTCCAATAATAATTGATTTAATCTTTGGTTTTCAGAAGAAATGGAGCGATTTGTTTTTTGGAGAGATTGTAAACTGTGTTGTAATTCTTTAATCTTTAATAATGCTGCTTCAAAATCCTCGGTGCTTTTTGAATTTTTCAACATGGAGGTTAACTCATCTTTTAACTTATAATACTCTACTAATTTATTATCCAGCGTTTTTCCCAATGAATCAGCCCCTGAATAGGTAGTTGATAATTTTTGTTCCAGTGAGCCGATAGTTTGTGTATATAATGTAAATAATGAATCTCGTGTACGTTCCTGCGTATCTGTTAGGCCTATTGTATTTTTTCTTAATTGCGCTTCTTTGGTTGAATAAAATTTATATCCCCAAACTACCAGCACTAAAAATGCAGAGAAAAGCAGGAGAAATGATAACAGTAATAAAAAAGTAATACGCTTATCCCTCATACTACTAATTAAGAGTTCATTTTATTATTGAGAGATTGCTTGTTTTACAAATGCGGAAATCCATCCGGTTTGTCCGTTCTTAACTAAGAAAAATTGTTTCCTTTCATAAACGCCTTCAAACTGACGCATAATTTTCAAAAGCAATCCCGTGCCTGATAATAATGCACGTTGATCAAAAACTTTATTTACAATCTTTGCCTGTTTTTTTACAAAGTCTTTATCTATTGTGGCATCATTCACAGATTGGGCAATAACTTCAGGCGAAAGGCTACCATAATTATCTGCAATACGATTCATAAATTCAGCAATTTCATCGTATGTAACAGGTACTACAGCGTTGTCAATTAATTCAGGGTATAACAAGGTAGCTATAGCCCAGGCTATTCCTCCGCTAAAGGCAATGTTATCACTCATATTGTAAGCGCCACTTACATTAACGGCATAAACTATTTCCTGTTCGGGAGTTCCGGCCAACACGCGTGGTAATTGACGGGAAAAATTACGCAGTGATGTGTCTCCACCCGCACGGGAAGAGGTTTCATTGGCAATACTTTTTGTACCCCAGGTTAATTGAAACAGCCTGATGTCTTTTGTATTTCCATGCGGGAAAAAGCCTCCTTTTGTATTTCCACTTCCAATATCAATTAAAAACGTAGTAAACCGTCTTGAATCCGGTATTATACCCAAATGCGAAAGTCGGGCTTCTTCAGTTACATCTATAACGGTAACTACACGTTTTGGCTCATGTATTTTTAATCTAAATGAATCCGCAAGCAGGGTTAGCCAATCTTGTTTATTGTCTTTTTCGGCAATTATACTTACTCCACTGCTAATGGTGGTATAGATTTGACCGGAGGATATGGAATATCTATCAACCGCAATGTTAAACAAAGTTGTAAATGCCTTCAGTGTTGCAGAAAAAGTAGCAGGGGTGAAAGAAATAAAATCAGTGTTGATAGAGGTGTCTTTTACAACTATATATTGATCCATTTTTTTCATATCCTTCCCAAAGTCAAGGATACTCATTTTTACACCTTTTGAACCTACTTCAATTCCGGAAAAAAGATTTCCGGTTTTAAAATTCACTTGCTTGTTACCCTGTGCAGATGCAGTAAATGAAAAAATGTAAGCGCACAAAATCGCTACAACAAATTTGGTATTTTGTGAAAACATCACGGTTAGTTTAGTAATAAAGTTACTATAAAGCCATTATAGGAAACAGGTAAATCAGTCAGGTGTGAAGAACTTGTGGTAATTGTGGAAAACCTTTGCTGGTATGATTTACAGAAAGGATATGTGTGTCCTATTTTTTTAAGGATTCCGTTCCGGAAAAGGCTTCTTTAATTTTTTCATTTAGCCCGGTTTGAAGCATAGCAACTGCAGTGCGAATCATATTTTTGAATGCCGTGGCTTGAGATACTCCGTGCCCAATAATAACCGGCTTGGCAACACCTAAAACAGGCACTCCACCATACATCTCAAAATTGAATCGGTTAAAATGCTCATCATTAATATTCCTTCTTTTCACCAAATCGTAAATACTCTCTGCCATTTTTAAAATAACATTCCCTGTAAAACCGTCACAAACATATACTTCAGCTTTATCAATAAGTAAATCTCTCCCCTCTACATTACCTATGAAATGAATGTGTTGGTTTTCTTTAAGTAATGGAAATGCCGCTTGTGCAAGCAAATTTCCTTTACCCTCTTCCTCGCCAATATTTAGTAACCCCGTACGTGGATTATCTATGTTTAAAATATTGCGGGCAAACAAACTTCCTAAAGTGGCAAATTGATTTAAGTTTTCGGGTTTGCAATCTGCATTCAACCCTACATCAACCAATAAGCCTAAGGAGCCGTCTTCACGTGGTAAATAAGCGCCAATAGTGGGGCGGCTAACTCCCTCTATCGTTTTAATACTAAATAGGGCACCTACCATCATAGCGCCTGTATTTCCGGCAGAAATAAAAGCATCTGTTTCCCCTGTGGCAAGTAAATGAAAGCCTATAGCTATAGAAGAATGTTGCTTTTCTTTGAGCGCCTTGGTAGGATGCTCATTCATTTCAATTACCTCTGGAGCATGAATAAATGTGTAACTATTATCTGGAATTCCGGCATCTGCTAAAAGAGGCTGTACTTTGGTTTCATCACCAATAAGAACAAGGTGAGTGCTGCCGGTATTGTCAGAGATATAGGCCTTGCAACCTTTGATTACTTCTTGTGGGGCTAAATCGCCGCCCATCATATCTATTCCTATCCTAACCATTGAGCATAAAAGCTATAAATAAAAAATTCCAAAATCAAAATGGAAGGTAGCCTAATTTGATTCTGGAATAATAAAAAGATTTCAAGGATTATGCTTTCAAAGGAGCTTTTTCGGCTACCACTTTTCCTTTGTAATAAAGCTTTCCTTCACTCACGTGAGCACGATGGCGAACATGAGTTTCACCTGTAGCGGTATCTGTGCTTAAGGTGGGAGCAGTGGCTTTATAATGCGTCCTTCTTTTTGCGCTGCGTTGTTGTGAATGGCGCCTTTTCGGATTTGGCATAACTATTTGTTTTTATTCTATTTTTATTTATTTAATTACCTTTTTTTCTACTATCAGTTCTTTTTAAATTTCTCCAGGTCTTTCCAAATAAGATTGGTGTTACTATCCCGATTTTGTTTTTCCATTTCCTCCAACTTCTTAATTACATCCGGATTACAACCTGAGTTTCCATTTTCATCGTCTTTGCACATTCGTTGCATGGGCATACTGAGTAAAACAAATTCGTAAATCCACCCTGAAACATCAATATGGCTATCGTTGCGTGAAATATACCAAATATCAGGGTCATCTTCTTGATTATTCATTTCATCTGGATTCTCTACCAGTTTTACCACCATATTAAAATCATCCCACAAATCAAGTTGAAGAAGATTTCCGCATCGGTCACAATTTGCGGTGGTTTTCCCGCCTATTTCAAATTTTAGTATCATAAACCCGTTATGCTTATCTAATGTAAGCTTTACCTGAGCAGAAATAGGTAAGATTTCTGTATAACCCCGATCTTTAAAGAACTGTTCGTTTACCTCGTATCTGTATTCGTGACTTCCCGGCTTTAATCCTACAAATGCGATCTCATATTCCCTTCTATTTGCCATTGGCTTAGATTAAAGGACGGCAAATGTACAGCTTTTTTGTGGAATTAACATGCATTTTTATTGGCATATTCTAACTATTGGGGCTATTGCCATAATTTAGATACTCAGATATGGCTAAGTTAAAGCGTAAAATAAGTATTGTATTGATTATTAGTGTGTTAATCCACATTCTTTCTTATTTCCCACAGGCTGTTGAACAAGGATATAGCATACCTGTTTATCCAGTTATCTCATGGATATTACGTTTTATAACCGGGTGGATTCCTTTTAGTATTGGAGACATTCTTTATCCCTTAATAGGGATATGGATGATATGGAAAGTTATAAAATCCTTTAAGATGGATGATCGCCTCTCCGGTTTTTGGTGGAAACGGACCCTAGGTAAGGGCGTGTTTTTTGTAGGTGTGGTGTATATTATTTTCAATCTGTTTTGGGGTTTAAATTATAATCGTAAAACTGTTTTGGAAAAAATTGGATTACAGCAAGAACAGTATTCAAAAGGTGACTTGGTTGCACTCAATAATATGTTGATGGAAAAGGTAAATGAATTTAGAGACTCTATTGTAAAGGATAGTATTCCTTTTCCCGACCGGAATACAATGTTTAAGCAGGTAAACAAAGCTTATATCGATGCAGGGAAAAAATACCATTTCTTACGGTATCGCATATCCGCAATTAAGCCTTCATGGTGGAGTGAGGGGGTGAGTTATTTGGGCATCACCGGGTATTATAATCCGTTCACTGCTGAAGCACAGGTGAATACTAAGGTTCCTGCGATGATGCAACCCTATACAACAGCCCATGAAATAGGTCATCAGGTAGGTTTTGCCCGTGAAGACGAAGCTAATTTTGCCGGCTTCCTTGCTGCGGAATCATCCAATAATCTCTGGCTGAAGTATTCTACTTATTTGGAAATGTTTCTATATGCCAATCGTAATTTGTATGATTTGGATTCTATTCATGCAAAGCGCTTTTCAAAGCAATTAAGTGCAGAGGTATTAAATGATTTGGCAGCATATAAAAGATTCAGGCTGGAGTATGAAAGTGTGATAGAACCTGTGTTTAGGTATATTTATGGTAAATATTTAGAGCAAAATCAACAGCCTCAAGGCATGCTTACTTATAGTGATGTGATAGCAGGGTTAATTGTGTATTATAAATCAAAAGGGACATTAATCAAGTATAACGGAAATGATTAGACGATTCTTTTAAAATTTATTCTTCCACATCATACTTTCTACCGGCCTATTGGGCTGGCCACTGTATTTGGCATTTGATTTCTTGTTATAAGGCACTTCAATTTCTCCTTCTACCGGAAAGTAGATAAGCTGTCCAACCGGCATTCCTGCATAAACTTTTACCGGGATTTTGACTGAAATTTCTAATGTCCAATTTCCACAAAAGCCCACATCCCCTTTACCCGCAGTAGCATGAATGTCAATACCCAATCTGCCTGTACTTGATTTTCCTTCTAAAAATGGGACATGACTGTGTGTTTCTGTATATTCTTCTGTTACTCCCAAATATAAAATATTAGGCTGGAGAATAAACCCTTCTTCTCCAATCTCAAAATGTTTGATGGTATTGTGCTTTTTGGCATCTAATTCAGCAGCTTCATAAGTTGCCAGATATTTACCTAAGTGAACATCATAACTATTACTACCCAAACGTGAACGATCAAATGGAGTGATTACAATGGTCCCCTTTTCCATTTCTTCTAAAATGCGTTTATCACTTAAAATCATCGTTGAAAATTTATTCGTTTATTTGTAAAATTAAATAGTTTACTTTTCTTTTTAGGTAAATTTTAATTATGCCGCTGGTTTATCAACAAAATATCAACGATGTAACTAAGCTGGGTGTTTGGCAGATTGTGGAAGATGAAACTTTCTTTTATCATATCGGACTTAATAAGCCGGTTATTCAACATCCCGGAAAACGGCTGCAGACATTAGCGGGTAGAAATTTGCTGATTCAATTATTTCCTGATTTTCCATTAAATGAAGTGAAAATAGCACCCACCCGAAAACCATTTTTACCTAATGCACCGTTTCATTTTTCAATTTCGCACTGTGGGTTATATGCCGCTGCAATTGTGAGCCGTAAGATGCAGGTGGGGGTGGATATTGAAATTCCACAACAAAAAATCATTGCTTTGAAACATAAATTTGTAACGCCGGATGAGCAGTTGATTTTAAAAGAAAATAGTTGGCCTGAAATAGCTTCGTTAACGGCAGCATGGAGTATGAAAGAAGCAGTTTTTAAATGGTACGGTGCAGGAGGTGTTGATTTTAAAACTCAAATAAGAATTAAAAGATTCTCTGCTGTTGGGAATTCCTTTAATGCCAATATTCTTTTTTCAAATTTGGAGCAAAGGGCTTTAACCTTACATGGTATTCTTTTTAATGGAGCTTGTTTGTCGTGGGTTTTATCTTCTCCAAATTAATCTTCATTAGGTTTAACCAATCTGTCATATAGTTTCGGATTGTTTTTTATTCTTCTGGCAAGAAAAATCATGATGGCTGCAAGAGGAAGTAAAATTCCAATGGGGATTAAAAAATCTTTTGCAGTTGGCGGCTGTCGCTCTTTTTCTAAAAGGTCAATGTGTTCTATTACAATTTTTCGAGCCACTGAATCTTTCTGAAATTCATTTAATTGATTAAAATTTTTTGGAAGCACTTTAGGATTTACTTCTATGCTCGTTTTTTCATTTACATGCAAGAGATATGGTTCCGGAGGTTGCGGCATTTTATTTAAATATTAAGTAACGGGGAGGTATCTTCGCCATCCAATAATGGAATATTCACAACCGATGCACCTGCAATTCCCTTAACAGACCCATATAATCCGCTGGTGTTTAAAAGAACCTTATCCAATTGTTTTTCTCTTTCTTTCCATATTTTTTCCATTTGAAGGCGTTCCTTAGTAATACCATCGCGCATTGCTTTGAAACCTTCCACAATCGCCTCCAGTTGTCCACGAAATTCAATACCGGTTAAGTAATCGTACAGCATTTGCATTTTATCTCCTTTATTCTCTTCGCGCTTTTGTATTTCATATAATTGTACAATATGATTACGAATAAGTGTTGCCATGCTAATTACGTCTCCAAAACTACATATCCAAATCCCATCTTTAACTCCAAACCCGGTCATTTCTTTTGGAAATGCAGAAGTTACTAAAACAGCCACATGAGCGCCATTGCTTCGCATATCATTTTTTAATTTATCTATCCAATCGGAATTCCAGTTTTTGGTGCGTTTACTTTCATAAATTATTTGCCCGCACTCCTTACCTGCATTATTGCGCACCAATTGAATACAATCGGCTCCTTCGGCCCCTTTTTTTACCTCATTAATTATATCAAACGGGAAGTTTTCGCGTAATACCTGTTCCAATAACAATTCTTGTGCTTCTCCTTGTAATTGCATGGAGCCTTGTTCACTTTTTCGTTTCAAATCATCAATGGTTTTCTTCATGCTTTCCAATTGAGTGTCTTTTTCCTTCATTTTCAAGTCATGCATTTCCTGCTCCCGCTTTATTATAACCGCTTCAGCTTCTGCCTTTTTTTGAAGCCAAAATTTCTCCTTCTCTATTTCAAAGTTTTTCTCACGTTGCTCCATTTTATCCTTTTCTTGCAATAAAGTTAATTCCCTCTTCTCCATTTCCAAGAGCATATTCGTTTTCTCTTCTGTTTCTTTTTTAACTAACTGAAGCTGCACATTAAGTTGCTCGGTGGTTTGTTTTCTTACCAGTTCCGTTTCCTTTTGTAACCGTTGCTCAAATTCACTTTCTTGTTGTTTCTTCCACGTTTTTGCCCGCTCATTAACTTGCTTCTCCATTTCTTTCAACTGTAACTCTAATTGTTCATTCATCACTTCGTTTAAGTTGAAATGATGAGCACATTTTGGACATATTATTTCATTCTGCATCAGCCTTCTTTTTATGTAAAGTTAGTTTAAAAATATGGCTGTTTTATTTTGTTTCCTTTTTTGGGAAAAAGTAGTATTGGCCCGTTTTTATTTATTATTGAAAGAGGATTATATATCCCAATCCCTTTCTTTTTTGGGAATATCGCAATGAACTTATTTCTCATTAATTAAAAAGATTGTGAATAAAATTTTGTAATTCCTTTAAATTTTAGAAAATAATCTATTGGAATATAACTAAGCTCGCTTCTACCCAAGAAACTTTGCAAAAAAGGATCGGAGATTATTTTGAGGGTAGGTTGGAAATGATAATCGTTTAATTTCTCACTTACTAACCAACAAAATTCAGAGCAATACAACAGATTGTTGCTTAATGAAAATTCATAATCAAACGAGGCATGGCTAAAACCGGTTAAAAAGGCACTTATTCTTTCTTCTTCATTTGCTGAAATGGGTAATTTATAAATCGTTAGGATGGGCGAATGGGGGAGAATAAACTGTTCAGGTGTGCTTTTGGTAAACGCGTTCCCTTGTCTGTCTTCAATATGATAAAGCGTTAGCTCATCATTTTTTGCTAATCCGATAGCTACATGAGAGAATGGTGAGTTGTATAAATTAAAATCAATGATGGTTTGGGATATTTTTTCACTTTGTGCCCGACAAACAAAATAAATGTGTTGTGATTTAAAAGGAGGGAGGGATAACTTCTGTTGTTGTGCTAAGGAATGTATAGCAGTTAAAATTAGGGATAGTATAAAAATCAATTTTCTCATAGGCAAAATTTTAAGGGCAGTGTACGCTGCCCTTAAAATGATTAGTTATTAAGATCTGGTTACTGATGCCACTACTGCGCCTATTATGGCTCCGGCTATACCACATGGAGTTCCACATATAGATGCTCCGATTACGAAACCTGCGGCAGCCATAACGCCTATACAATCATCTCCTTCACCATAATACACCACTTTGCCGTCAACCTCAGTATAGCACCCTATCCCTTTTGCCTGAGATACATCCTGGTTATTGATTAATCCAATAGTTACCAACAACACTTCTTTTTCATTTTTTGAAAAACCACTCTCTAAAATTTTACTTGTTCTTTCTGTTAACCACTGCTTTTTGTTTTCCTTTTTAAGTGTTGTAGCGTTTTTAATTATGAGTGAAACTTCCTTTTGTGCTTCCAAGCTCAGGTTGCTTTTTCTTAGTGCATCAGTTATTGATAAGGGAGATTTTTTAACAGCCTGAAATATTTGGCCGACAGTTTGTGCATCCATTTGAGTTTTTGATGGAATATCGCGCTGCATTTCCTTAATCATTTCATTTGTTAATGTTTTATCGGTAATTTTCTTTAGTTTTTCCAGCACGATGTTACCCGATACATACACATCATGGCATTGTTGATTATACGGATTGTTAGGTTGTGCTATTGCCAGCGTTGTACAGGCCAGCAATAGAAAAGAGAAAATAGTTTTCATAATTACAGAATTAAGGTAAATGTTGAAGAAAGATTTCTTTCAATACATAGTTCAACTCTATGTCCTACCTCGCTGTTTTTTGGCAAAGCTGTCGGAAGTTATTCAAGCCATTGTTTTGACAAAGCTGAATTAAGAAAAAGCTTTTAACAAGAGATAAACATCAAATAGCGACAAGAATTTGATGGCAAAAATCTGTTACTTTCCCTTTTACTTTTTGTTGAATTTCTTTATTGCAGATTTATTTATACCTGAATGGGTACAATAAATGAGAGGCAAGAAGGCAGCATCACATTAACAGCCTGTTTAAAAATTTTCGTTTCTATTCCTTATCGGTCAGCCGGGTACTTATCTAACATTATTTTTTCTCTAAGAACAAAATATTTAAGGCCCAATATCTTTTGCTTTATTATTAGATTTTTCAACGCTTGATTTTTTATTTAACGAGCGAAAATTTATGAAGGAGCAGGAATTTGATATTATAGCTAAATAGAATTACTGTTGCTGAACTTTGTACAAATGTTTCATAGAAATACTTTACCCGCTCCTTCAGAAATTTTTTGTTGTGCGTAGTTTAATTTTTTGATTTTAAGTGTTTGTCTAAAAATTTTTCCATAGCGCCATAAAAATCATATTGATTTTCTTGGTTAGTAAATCCATGCCCTTCGTCGTGTTTTACCATATATTCCACTTCTATTCCTCGTTTTTTTAAGGCAGCTACCATTTGGTCGCTTTCAGCTTTATTTACTCTTGGATCATTTGCTCCCTGTGCTATAAAAAGAGGTGTTTTTATTTTATCAGCATGCAGTGCCGGTGAAGCAGCAGCTAACATTAAACTGTCTTTCACAGGGTCGCCAACCATTTCATTCATACTTTCCATAAAAGATTTCCAATAAGCAGGTACAGTTTTGTAAAAAGTAAAAAGATTGCTTACACCTACATAATCCACGGCAGCGGCATACAAATCCGGCGTAAAGGTGACTCCGGCTAGGGTGGCATAACCGCCATAGCTGGCGCCATAGATGGCTATTCTTTCTTCATCGGCAATTCCTTCTTCTATCAACCATTTTACACCATCTGTAATATCATCTTGCATTTTATTACCCCATTCTTTAAATCCTGCTTCCCAAAATTTTCTACCATAGCCGGTACTTCCCCTAAAATTTATCTGTAAAACGGCATAACCTCTATTGGCTAAAAACTGAACTTCGTGGTTAAAAAACCAGGTATCCCGAGACCATGGGCCACCATGAGGATTGATAATGACCGGAAGTTTTTTGGGTTCTAGACCTATTGGTGTAGTCAGATAGCCACTAATTTTCAGGCCATCTCTTGAGGTGTAAGTGATAGGCTGCATTTTACTCATTTGTTCTTCTTTTATCCAGTGATAGGGTTTTGAAATTTCATCAAGTTGATTTGTTTTAAAATCAAAAAGATAAAAAACACCCGGATTGCGGTCTGACTCCGTTCTTACAATAGCTTTTGTTCTGGCATCGTCATAACTTACAATTCGCAATTGGTCAGTATTTAATTGTTTATATAATTTATCATGAACATTTTTCCACTCAGGTTCAAAAATATATTTAGCTGGTTTTTCAGCATCCCATTCTACGGATTTCAGTTGGTGTTTTAGTCGGTCATATTCTACATAAGCCAAATCATAATCAGGGTCTGAAAACAGTTCTTTGATTTCCTTTTTCGCTTTTGGGTCATAAGCAATTAGAGCAATTTTATCTCTTCCTAAATTGGATAAAGCAAAAATAGTTTTATTGTCTTGGTCAAAAGATGAAGGGGTAAATGTTTCTTTAAAATTAGTAGTCATCAATGGTTGGAAGCTGTCATGTTCCGAATCTCTGTAGTGCCAAGTATTATTTACACCATCGGTGAGTAATGCCATTCTTACCACAGCATTATGATCTACCAACCATTGGTTGAAATTTTCCTTGTTTTCGTATAATAGCTTTAAATCACCAGTTTTTACATTAATGAGATATGGATCAAAATATTCAGGAGTCCTTTTATTTAAACCAATGACCATTTCATTTTCTCTTCCCGGAAGGTCTCGTAACTGATCTATCTCTTCGGCACGCACTCCCGGAAAAGGCGTGAGATCTTTCAGGTCGGAACCATCAGGATTTACCGAAAACAAATGGAAATTTTCATCGCCATTATTATCCTGAATATATATAATCCGATTACCTTTCCAGCCATAAAACAGAATACTTCGTAGGGTGTCATTCGTTACACGAACCGTTGATTGTGTTTCTATATTTTGTATGAAGATGTTCATTTTATCTTTATAATCAGCCCGATAACTGTAATACTTGCCATCGGGAGAAATTTTAAATGTAGTTTTATCTCCATTCTTAAAAAATGCCTCCATTTCAATGAATGGAGCAGGGGTTTCCTTTTCTTCCTGTTTGCAGGAATTAAGAAGTGTCATCAAAACAACTAAAATGGATAAAATTGAAACTCTATTCATAACTTAATTTTTTTGTAGGGTTACTTAAATTACGTATAACTTTTCTATTTGCGAAATGTGAAATGATTTGACCTCTTATTTCAAAGCATCAAACTGATTGAAAAAAATTTACCGCAAAACGCATTGTTTGAGATTTTTTTAAAGCACATTAAAAAAGGCCACTCATTTAGAGTGACCTTCTGTGCCCCGGAACGGAGTTGAACCGTTACGACCATTGCTGATCACAGGATTTTAAGTCCTGCGTGTCTACCAATTCCACCACCGGGGCTATAAGAGAAGACTCTTATAAAAGAGGTGGTAAGATACCGAAAAAAAATCCCGACCTTGGTCGGGAAGATGAGCGGAAGACCGGGCTCGAACCGGCCACCCCGACCTTGGCAAGGTCGTGCTCTACCAAATGAGCTACTTCCGCAAGGTGTATAAGAACTATATTTAGTTTGGGATTGCAAAAATAGGAGGTTGCAATCAAATTCAAAAAAACTTTTTATTTGTATTCCGGATTATACAGTGTACTCTCAGGTACAGTTACTTTTGGATGACCTTTATACCGATGGGAGTATAAATTATAGCAGCCTCCTAATGTAAATGCTACAATAAGAAATACCTGACAATAGAATAAGAATCTAGAAGAAGAAACCCAATTATGAGTAAAATCTTTGTGTTTGGTTTCAATGATTTCCTGCTCCATAAGAAATTAATTTTCAAAGCAAAAATAAGCGGTTATTACTTATAATACACAATTTTATCAAACGTTTTTTTTCGTTTTACAAAATGCTGCCAAATCAAGCTCCCACGGTACTTTCCGTTTAATGAAAAGGATTCCGAAATTTTGGGTTTGGAATAGTTCTTTTTAGCTACCCAATTATAATAGCTCCAATGTGCTTTTAAAATAACCGGTATAGCACCTGCATTTCCTTGTAACAAATAACGAATAGCTGCTATACCATCAAGACACAAACGAAGTGGTATCTTAAAACATTTTTCAGTTTTTGAAAGATTTTTATGCAGCATAACCAGGTTATTTCTAAAATTGAGATATATTTTTTGGTTACTTTCCTTAGATAATGTGCCACCTCCCACGTGATAAACCACAGAGTTTGGCTGACAATAAATATATTTTCCGGTCTTCTGAATTCTCCAGCATAAATCAATTTCTTCTTGATGGGCAAAAAAGAATGGATCAAAACCATCGTTTAAGTGAAACTCCTCTGCTCTAATAAATAAAGCAGCTCCGGTAGCCCAAAAGCAGGGAGCTGCATCATCGTATTGACCGTTATCAGTTTCGCAATAATCAAATACCCTCCCTCTGGCAAATGGATATCCCCAATTATCAATCCATCCTCCGGCAGCGCCTGCATATTCAAATTTATTTCGGTGATGAAAAGATAACAGCTTTGGCTGGCAGGCTGCAATTCTCTTATTTTCTTCCATTAAATAAATAATGGGCTCTATCCAACCGGCGGTTACTTCCACATCGCTATTTAACAACACATAATAATCTGCATTCACTTGTTTAAGTGCGGTATTATATCCCCCCGCAAATCCTAAGTTCTCATTTAAAACAATACACTCAATGGATGGATATGTCTTTTTTAACCAGGCTACTGATTGGTCTGTTGATGCATTATCTGCCACAATAATTCTATAAGCCGGGTAAGTAGTTTTTAGTAAAAAGGGAATAAACTGTTCTAAAAAGTGCCTTCCGTTATAATTGAGAATAACCACCGCCACATCAGGCAATGATTTACCGGTAATGAGATGTTCAATAGCAGGAGGAATATTCATTATTGATTGCAAGTTAAAATTTCCCTATTAAATTATTCACATTGTATGGGTGAATTAACGCTGAAAATTACTCCTTACATTTACGTATGATTCAACAATGGTTAAATTGGCGGGCTGCATTGGGCGTTATTGCCATTGCTATTGTAATGGGCACATTATTTTATTCTGATTTTTTAGCAAAAAAAATTGCTTCTGAAGAAAAGGTGAAAATTGAACAATGGGTGGAGGCACTAAAGGATATTAATAACCCTGATATCATTGAAACCCATCTGTCTAGCATGATTTTGACTGAAAATAGCAAGGATATACCTATGATTACTGTTACAGAAATGGATAGTATTCTTGATTATCGAAACCTTGACTCTGTGAAAGTAGAAACAGATAAAAATTATTTATCTGCCATGCTTTCATCCTTTAAACAATTAAATCAACCGGTGGTTTGGAGTAACCCGCATAACCCTACTCAAAAAAATTTAGTTTATTACGGAGAAAGCAAATTGTTGAAACAAATACGATACTTCCCAATGATTCAACTTTTGGTAGTAGCCTTGTTTATTGTGGTGATGATGGTTACTATTAGTTTGCGTAATAAGAGTACACAAAATCAGGTTTGGGCGGGTATGGCAAAAGAAACGGCCCATCAATTAGGCACTCCAATTTCTTCATTAGAAGGTTGGGTGGAAATGCTTAAATCATCACCCGAACAAGAAAAAGTGGCTGCTGAAATGGAAAAAGATGTAGAGCGATTAAAATTAGTTAGTGATCGCTTTGGGAAAATTGGAAGCCTGCCGCAACTTGAAGAAGTTTTGCTTTTGGACCAGGTGAATGGTATGGTTGATTATTTAAAAAGAAGAGCTCCTGAAAAAGTGAAATTTGAAATTTCAACGGCAGACAAGGAAGTGCGGGCAATGATAAATCCATTATTGTTTAACTGGGTAGTGGAAAATCTTCTTAAGAATGCACTGGATGCTATGGGTGGAAGTGGTGAAATACGGATAAATATTTCTGATGAACCCACCCGCATTAAAATAGATATTTCAGATTCAGGAAAAGGAATTTCAAAGAAAAATATTCCTAATGTGTTTAAACCGGGATTTACTACAAAACAAAGAGGCTGGGGGCTTGGCCTTTCCTTGTCCAAAAGAATTATTGAACATTATCATGGAGGCGAATTGTTTGTTAAGCACAGTGAACTGGGAAAAGGAACCACGTTCCGGATGGTGCTGAGGAAATAGATAATTATATCGTTGAGAAAATATCTTTAATTTTGTGATAGTTCATTTGTTATGCGGCGATGGCGAAATTGGTAGACGCACTACTTTGAGGTGGTAGCGCCCGAAAGGGTGTGGGAGTTCGAATCTCCTTTGCCGCACATATTATGCCCACCAACTATATTTGGAGGCCAAATTACATCTTAAACCCACTGCTAAGTGGGTTTTTTTATTTCATCAACCTTAGAGATTAAAGGAGAGGATGTAACCGCTTTTTGCATTTTATAAATTTTTTAGTTCGTATTTTACCGAACTAACCATAACTTTGCATTCGTATTCTTAAAATTTATGCCAAGATGCAGCGCAAGAAATTAGAAGAACGAAAGAAGAAATTAATTGAAAAATTGGGAGCTTATCTTGAGGATGAAAACCAGGTACCTCCCCTTGCCGCAAGAATAATTACTTATTTAATAATCCAACATGATTGTGGAATAACTTTTGACCAATTGGTGAACGATTTAGGTGCCAGTAAGAGTACAATTTCAACCCACTTAAATAATTTGATTGCTCAAAAGAGAGTAGATTACTTTACTAAAACCGGCGACCGAAAGCGTTATTATATCATTTCTTCCGGGCATATCATTCGAAAAATAGCAGCTTTAGTTTTAAAATGGGAGCATGAAATTGATTTACGAAAGGAGGTATTGAAGTATAAGGAGGATTACAATAAGTTGTATCAAACAAAATCACATACAACAGAAATAGAACGCGCCATGCTTCATTTTTTAGAAGAATCAGTAGTCTATTTCAGACGTCAAATAAAAAAACATAAATCTCAAATTAACGATCTAACAGATATAGTATATGAAGACTAATTATTTGCTTACCATAGCATCTGCGCTTATTATAGCCGGTTGTGGGTCAAAATCCAATACAAAAAAAATGAACTTCCAACAGACGCCTACGGTGTCAGTTATTCAATTACCTGTAAAGGATATATTAGGCCAAGTTTCACATCCGGTAAGTATTGAAGGAATTGTAAATAGTGAAGTGCGTCCAAAAATCCAAGGGTTTATCACCGGTGTTTTTGTTGATGAGGGTGCTTATGTTCGTAAAGGGCAGCTTTTATTTCAGTTGGAAACGAATTCACTTTCTGAAGATGCACGTGCGGCGAAAGCTAATGTAGATGCAGCTCAAGTTGGCGTTGACCAATTAAAGCCCCTTGTTGAGCAAAATATTATTAGTACTGTTCAACTTGAAACAGCAAAAGCAAAACTTGCTCAGGCAAAGGCAGCTTATCTTGCCGTTTCGGCCAATATAGGATATGCTCGTATTGTTAGCCCCATTGATGGATATGTAGGAACGATTGCCTACCGACAAGGCTCTTTGGTTAGTCCAACAAACCCTCTACCCATCACCACCATCTCCAATACCAATGAAGTATATGCTTACTTTTCAATGAATGAAGGTGAGTATGTAGATTTTCTTCAACAAACACCAGGAAATAATTTGGCCGAAAAAATAGTTCATTTTCCAAAAGTAAAATTGAAAATGGCCAACGGACAAATGTATAAATATGAAGGAACTATTCATACGGTAACTGCTCAAATAGACCCTACAACGGGGTCGGTAAGTTTTAGAGCTACATTTCCAAATCCTGAACATCTTATTTCTAATGGAAGCAGCGGTACAATAATAATTCCTAAGCTATATAAAAATGTTACGGTGGTTCCGGCGGTGTCCACTTATGAGCAACAAGGAAAGACTTATGTATATGAACTGCTGAAAGATAGTACAGTTTCTCCTGTAATTATAGATGTACAAGAACAAATTGATAATATTATTGTAGCAGGTGAAGGAATAAAATCCGGTATTGAAATTGTTGCTAAAGATGCCGGAAAGTTGCGTGATAAGATGAAGGTTAAAGCGGTGCCTACATCGTTTGATAGTATAGCAAAAGTAATTGTACCTGTATTTTAAAATTGATTTTAATAATCGGATATGTTTAAGAAATTTATTGAAAGGCCTGTTTTATCAACAGTTATTTCAATTATCATCGTGATTTTAGGTATAATTGGAATTTATATTCTCCCCATTTCTCAGTATCCCAATATTGCACCTCCTACGGTTCAGGTATCTGCTACCTATACCGGAGCAAATGCGCAAACTGTTTTGGAAAGTGTAGTGATTCCTTTAGAAGAACAAATCAACGGAGTGGAAAATATGAAGTATATGACTTCAACCGCAAGTAATAACGGTATGGCGTCTATACAAGTGTTTTTTGATCAGGGCGTAGATCCGGATATAGCTGCAGTGCATGTTCAAAATCGTGTAGCCAGGGCTTTGCCTCTTTTACCGGCCGAAGTGACTCGTCAGGGAGTTATTACTCAAAAACAACAAACTGATGCTTTGTTATGGTTTAATATCAATTCAAGCAGCGATGAATATGATGCAACCTATATTCAGAACTACGCAAATATCAATGTAGTGCCGGCCTTGCAAAGAATTGAAGGAGTTGGTGATGTGAGAGTACTTGGTCAAAGGTTGTATGCTATAAGAATTTGGATGGATCCACAAAAACTGGCAGCTTATGGTCTTGTGCCTGCTGATATTGTAGCTGCAGTAAATGAACAAAGTCAAGAAGCTGCTGCCGGAACGCTGGGACAAAATGCCGGCCAGGCCTTCGAATATGTGATTAGATATGGCGGACGATACAAAACACCTGAACAATACCAGGATATTGTTTTAAAAGCATTGGGTGGTGGACAGTTTTTAAGATTAAAGGATGTGGCAAAGATTGCATTGGATGCACAGGGTTATACCATTAGCTCACGTACTAATGGGAAAGAGGCTGTAACGATGGGCATTTATCAAACTCCCGGATCGAATGCACATGCAATTATTCAAGAGATACATAAAAACCTGGAGCTGATGAAGGAAGATTTTCCTAAAGGATTAAATCTTTCTGTTACTTATGATACTAATAAATTCTTGAACGCTTCTATTGCAAAAGTTGTGACCACTTTGTTAGAAGCTTTTCTATTAGTCTTCTTTGTTGTTTTTGTTTTTCTTCAGGATTTAAGATCAACGCTAATCCCGGCAATTGCAGTACCGGTGTCTATTATTGGTACTTTCTTTTTTATAAGTCTTTTTGGATTTTCAATAAACCTGCTTACTTTATTTGCTTTGGTATTAGCTATTGGTATTGTTGTGGATGATGCCATTGTGGTGGTTGAGGCAGCACATGCTAAGTTGGAGCAGGGGGGTAAAACGAGTTTGACTGCTACACAAGAAGCAATGTCTGAAATTACAGGAGCTATTATTTCTATTACCTTGGTAATGGCATCTGTATTTGTTCCCATTGCCTTTATTCCTGGAACCACCGGGGTGTTTTATAAACAGTTTGGATTAACCTTAATTGTAGCGATTCTTATTTCTGCACTGAATGCACTAACGCTTAGCCCGGCATTATGTGCGTTATTTCTTCGTCCCCACGATCCTGAAAATAAATTAAAAAGGAAAAATTTCTTAGCTCGCTTTTATGCTGCGTTTAACGTTGGATTTAAACATACAACCAATCGCTATTTGCAAGGTGTAGCTTTTCTTTCCAAATCAAAATGGATCGTAGTACTTTTTATCATGGGTTGTGTAGGATTAGCTTATTGGGGGTCTCAAACAACATCCAAAGGTTTTGTACCCAAAGAAGATAGAGGTACCATTTTTGTTGATGTTCAATTACCTGCCGGCGCAACTATGGATAGGACGGCGGCAATTACTGCAGAAATTAATAGAAGAGCATTACAAGTGCCCGGTGTTAAGTCGCTCTCCATTGCTAATGGGTTCAGTCTTTTAGGCGGCGCCGGAAGTAATTTTGCATTATCATTTCTTTCTTTGGATGATTGGAAAAATCGTAAGCCGGATTCTCTTTCCATTGATGCCATTACAGCCAAATTATTTGCTGCAACTGCAGATATCCAGGATGCAAAGATTTTATTTTTTGCACCACCAAGTATCCAGGGTTTTGGAACTTCTGATGGATTCCAATTTGAATTATTGGATAAATCAGGAGGCGATTTTAATAACCTGGATAATGAAAGTAAAAATTTTCTGAGAAGCTTATCACAACGCCCCGAAGTGCAATATGCACAAACATCATTTAGCTCTTCTTATCCTCAGTATGAAATGGAAATAAACATTCCAAAGGCAAAGGAGGCGGGTGTTAATGTGAATAATATTTTTAGTACGCTTCAAGGCTACATTGGCGGAATATATGCAGCAGATTTTTCTCGTTTTGGAAAACAATTTAGGGTTTATGTGCAAGCGCTTCCTCAAGACAGGGCAGATGCTTCCAGCCTTAATTCAATTTTTGTGAAGAGCGGCAGTGGTGAAATGGCACCCATCTCGGAATTTGTAAAACTTAAAAGAATTTATGGGCCTCAATCAGTAACCAGATTTAATTTGTTTAATTCTGTTCATGTTACCGGAGCCTCCAATCCGGGATTTTCTACCGGTGACGCTATTAATGCTATTCAGGAAACGGCAAAAGAATTACCTGCCAATTTTGATATTGCTTATTCAGGATTGACGCTCGAAGAGATTACGGCAGGTAGTCAAACCTTTTTTATTCTGATGCTTTGTGTATTGTTTGTCTATTTTGTTTTAGCCGGACAGTATGAGAGTTATCTGCTTCCCTTGGCAGTAATGTTCTCATTGCCTGTAGGGGTTATGGGAGCTTATATGGTTACTAAAATGGCAGGACTTGAATTGAATATTTATTTTCAAATTGCCCTAATCATGTTAATTGGATTGCTGGCAAAAAATGCAATTTTGATAGTTGAATTATCAATCCAACGACGAAGGGCAGGTGAGTCTATTTTTCAATCAGCTATTGATGGGGCTAAAGTGCGCTTTCGACCTATTTTGATGACATCTTTTGCATTTGTATTTGGGTTAATGCCATTGGTGTTTTCGGCAGGTGTAGGTGCAGCCGGTGACCGATCTATAGGAACGGCCGCTGTGGGAGGTCTTTTTGTTGGTACTGTACTGGGTGTGTTTGTGGTGCCGGTACTGTATATGATGATGGAATGGCTTCAAGAAAGAATATCCCATAAGCCTCGTGGTGTTGTTTACAATTTGGACAATAATGAATAATCAGCTAAAATGAAGAAGAAGTATTATATACCCTATATGCTTTTTGGGTTAATGATGATTAGTGTATCATCATGTTATGTATCCAAGAAATATCAACGGCCATCTATGGCCACATCGGATTTATTTCGTACTGATCAGTTAATGGATAGTGCTTCTTTGGTAATGGACAGTATTTCTATGGCAGAAGTGTCATGGCAAAATTTCTTTTCAGATGATTTATTGAAGGGATATATTCAACAAGGGCTGGATAGTAATTTGGATATTCGTATTGCATTGAAAAATATTGATGCAGCCGCTGCATTTGTTAAGCAAGGTAAAGCAACTTATGAACCTACATTGACTGGATCACTAACGTATAGCCATATACGAAATTCAAAAAGCAGTAAAATTCCTCAGCGTGATGTTGATAATTTTGGGCTGGGTGTTAATGCATCTTATGAGCCCGATATCTGGGGAAAAATCCACAGTCAGGATAAGGCCTTTGTTGCAGCCTACTTGCAAACGGTTGAAGCACATAACGCTGTAAAAAGCCGGCTGATAGCCTCTATCGCTACTTTGTATTATCAACTTATGGCGGTAGATAATCAGGTGGCAATAGCTAAACAAAGTATATTATCACGAGATAGCAGTCTTCAAACTACAAAAGCACTCATGCAATCCGGACAGCTTACTGCCGTTGCAGTAAAACAAACCGAAGCTCAGTTATATGAAGCCCAGCTTTTGTTATTAAGCCTACAGCAACAAAAAAGAATTTTTGAAAATGCTTTTTGTTTGTTGTTAAATCAACCTGCACATGCGGTAGTTAGGAATAGTTTAGCCGATCAGGAAGTTACTACACCACTCCGCTTAGGAGTAACATCTGCATTATTGGCTAACAGACCGGATGTGCGGCAGGCTGAATTTGTCTTGATAAATGCTTTTGAATTGACCAATATGGCTAAAAGTAATTTTTATCCTTCATTAACAATTACGGCAGGCACCGGATTCCAATCAGCTGATATCGAAAAATGGGTTGGGTTGAATGCTATTTTTGCCAATGTTGCAGGAGGGTTAGTACAGCCCATACTTAATCGGCGCCAAATTAAAACGGCTTATGAAGTGGCAAAGGCCAAACAAGCGCAGGCATTATTTAATTATCAAAAAATATTGCTGGTTGCCGGTAATGATGTATCCAATGCACTGTTTAATTATCAAACCGAAGTTCAGTCTATTGATATAATTGAAAGGGAATATACTGCCTTACGTACTGCTGTTGATTACTCCAATCAGTTGCTTTTGAACGGGCTTGCTAATTATTTAGAAGTGTTAACTGCAAGGCAAAGTGCATTAATGGCCGAATTAAATTTGGTTAATGCACGATTAGGTCATCTTATAGCAGTAGTAGATTTATACCAGGCGCTGGGAGGAGGGTGGAGGTAGCAGTAATGGAAATATCCCTTTTTTAATACTGCATTTTTTTTGTGTAAATCAAGTACCTGAATAATAATAAATTTATTGTTTAAGCGCTATCACTTCGTATAAAGCATTAAACAAATATTCTTTTCCGGTAGCTAATTCCTTGCATTTATACCGAGTACGTTGTTTCTCACCACGTAAAAAAACACGACCTCCTTTAATTTTAAAAAATTGATTTATCCTAATCTGCTCAACGGTTGTCCAAGCTGATGGTGGATTATATTTTTGTAATACCCGCATTAAATGTTCGTCAGCACAACTGCTGGCCGCAGGATTGTGTTGTGAACGCGTTAAAGAGTGGAGGATGTCATCAGGGAAAATATGCAAACGAATAAAATGCTGTATAAGAGAAGAAAAAGCGGATTTCCATTCGGGACCATGCGGGGCAATACGATTGCCATGTCTTTCAAATGTAATTAAATGAGCCAATTCGTGTAGCAGGGTAATTAAAAAAGCATAAGGATTAAGATTGCCATTAACGCTGATTCGGTGGTTTTGAGTTTTGGTTTTGTGACGGTAATCACCCAAAATGGAAATTCGTTTGCGCGTTATAGTTAGATGTACGTTATATAGTTGTAGAAAATAAAGTACCTCGTTAATACACCCGGTTGGTAAATAATTAGCTAAATATTCAAGAGGAGTTTCTTCTTTAGCCATCTTTTTTACGATTCAACTTCATCACAACAAATACTTCAACACCTAAATAGGCAAGATACATAAGCAGGATACCCATTACCGCATTTTTGCTAAAATGAGGCCCGGAAACCTTTGCATAAATTAAAACACCGGCAGCTATAATTACCATTTTGATAATAGTAGATGCCATTACACTTCGAACAAAAACATTTGGGTTTTTATGCCCCAAAGCGCGATGTTGGTATGTGATACTAAATATAGTTAGTGCAAACAATAATATATTTCCTATTCTTAAAGCAAGCGGATCTACATGAATGCCTTCCAAGCGCTTTTGAAGAATTAAGATACAAACAAGTAGGATAAAAAATACAATGATAACCGGTAGGGTGACTCTAAATCCTTTCATTTTATTACTTTTTGCCGGTATCTTTTATGATTTTAATAATTACACCGGTGATTACCAGCAAAGGTAATAGCCAAACCGCTAATGGAATCGTTAACTTCATCCATTTATCTAAAGACATCCCTCCATATACAGCAATGCCTATGGCCACTAAAAATTGAGTGGTTAAACCTATATACCTTAAATAAAAGGATGATTTTTTGTTATCCATGTGCAGCCAATGCAAGATCGGCAGAAAGCTCCATAACCAGCGTGCCCATTTTACAATGGCCATTGAAATGTGCAGAAGGCTCAATCATTAGCTTGCTGGCAGAGATATCACCACAGATATATGCTTTATCCCGTAAATACAACAAATCTTCCACTACCACCATTCCATCTATTTTACCTTGAATATCTGCCGTAAATGCCTTAACATTTCCCTCAATTGCGCCGTTTGGACCTAAAACAAATTTTGCAGTACAGATTAAATTTCCTTTAAGCACACCATCAATTCGGATATTATCATTAGTCTTTATATCTCCACTAATTTCATTTCCCGAACTGATGAGGCTGGTTGTATTAATTTGATAGGAACTTTTTTGTTTACGAAAATAAAAGCGCAAAAGGGTACGAATGTTTTTCATAAGGTTGGGGATTACCTATGAATAACGAAAAAATCATCCATTTAGTACTAAAACGTAGATTTTTCTAAATTCCTGATTTTCAGCATATTGGTGTCAATTGGGATGGTTTTCCCTTTTAAAACCTTTTGAAGGTCCTCTAAATATTGTTTTTGCAAAATAAGTGTATGTTCAATGGAATCGGTACGAATTTTCAATTGTCTGAATTCTTTTACTTGTTTTGCATTCCCATATCCTGTGCCTGGTAGATAGTATTTTAATGGGGTGAAGATGATAAAAGCGGTGGTTAGCCCAATCATCAGAAGAAAAACGGTGCTTAATAAAAAATAGGCACTTATTCTGTTCAGCCTGAACTTTACTACCTCTTCATAGGTGTCTTCATTCATGATTACTAAACGGTAGTGGTTACGTAATCGTTTTAATGTATTATGAGGCCGGGTTTTTGCCATTGGCATTAAAAAACTTAAAATTAATGATTTATATGCTTCAAAATTTCAATTACCTTTTAACAAACAGTAGTGGTATAATCCCCATCTTCCATGTAAATTTGAAAATAGATATAAAAAAAACCACGATATTTAGCCCTGTTTAACTAACCTTCATGCGGCATATTTCAGTCAACTTATTATTGACCATACTTTTATGTTCTTTCTTAGGACTAAATGGCTTTTCACAACCTAATTGGACATTGGATCCATTTGGAAAGGAAAAAAAACCGGAGAAGTACGAAGAAAAGATGCTTGGGTCTGAAAAGACAGCAACAAAAAAGTTCACTCCTTTTCGGCATTTTATACAGAATAATATCACTCGTTATAATTATTATTTTAATGCAAATACTAAACTAAACGAGGTTATTGAAAGAGCAAAACTTTCAAACACAGACAACTATACTGAATTGTTGGCATTTTATCCTTATTCATTGGATAACACCGCTTCCCAGCAAATTGAATTGGATTCGGTGATTTATAAATCCACAGCAGGAATTCTCTTGCATGATTTGCGAAATGATTGGATTGATAATCTTTATTTATTAATTGGCAAATCTTATTTTTTAAGAAAGGAATTGGATTCCGCTGCACTTACATTTCAATTTATTAATTACAATCTTTTCCCTCGTAAAAAAGGGGAGTTTGAAAATAGGGTAGTAGGTGGAAGAGAGCAGCAGAATGCAACTAAATCCAATGCGTTCTCTATAGCTGATAAAGAGAACCCCAATGTTTTGCAAAAAGTATTTTCAAAACGTCCAAGTAGAAATGAATCTTTAATTTGGTTGGCACGTACTTTTATTGAACAGGAAAAATATGGAGAATCGGCAGGGTTGATAAATATTTTACAGCTTGACCCTAATCTCCCCAAAAGGCTTCAAAATGATTTGAATGTGGTAGAAGCTTATTGGTTTTATATGCAAAAACGCTATGACAGTTCTGCTGTATATCTCGAAAAAGGGTTATCGGCAGCAACTAATAAGCAAGATCTTGCCCGCTGGGAATATTTGCTGGGGCAGATGTATGAATTGTCCGGGCAATATGATAAAGCCTCTTTTTATTATGCAAAGGTATCAAAGCACACCGGTGATCCGGTGTTGGATATTTATGCACGGTTAAATGATGCTAAGATGTTAAGGGAAGCGGATAATGTAGAAGAATTAAAGCAAAGTGTTGTTCGCTTGCAGCGTATGGCCAAGCGTGATAAATATGAGTCTTATAGAGATTTAATTTATTATTCTATTGGTAATATTAGTTTGCAGATACCCGACACCGTTAGCGCTATTGATGGTTTTACTAAAAGCAGCCGAAGCAGTGCCAATACTGAAGGATTTCACAGTAAATCGTTTTTTCAATTAGGAAATATTGCGTATAAACAACGAGACTATAAAAGTGCAGTAAACTATTACGATAGCGTGAAAATAAGTGATACGCTCTTACTTGATGAACATGATTTTGATTTTAATCAACGTATGATTTCATTGCGCAAATTGGTGGCAGAATTGGTTATTATAGAAAGGCAGGATAGCTTGCAAATGATAGCGATGATGGAGCCGGAAGCCCAAGAAGAATTTATAAGAAAGGTTTTGAAGGCTGAACAGAAAAAACAAAATCAGAAAGATGCCGAAAAGGAATTAGATTCTAAGGGAAGTAAAGGACAAAAAGCATTGGATAACGCAAAAACAGGGAAAGGGGATTTATTTGGAGCACCATCAAAAGGAGATTGGTATTTCAATAATGCATCCATGAGAGCACGCGGATATGATGAGTTCATTTCTACATGGGGAAAACGAGATAATATAGATAATTGGAGACGAGTAAAATCTGCCATGGGGATGGATAACAAGGGAATGATTCCACAAAGCGTACGTGATTCTCTTGAAAAAGCAAATGCTAATGAAAATAATTTCACTTTTGAAGGGATGTTGCAAAACGTACCGTTAACACCTCAGCAATTGGATAGCAGTAATAATATTGTAGCACAAAGCATATTTAATATTGCCCGTATTTTTCAATTTGAACTTTTTGATTATGAGCAGGCGGTAAATATGTATGAACTATATCTTCAGAGATTTCCTAAAAAACTTCGTGATGGAGAAGTTTATATGGGCATGTATTATTGTTATAATAAATTAGGTGATGCTGTGCGCGCAGATCATTATAAAAAATTATTGGATAGCGAATTTGGCGACTCTGAATCCGCACTTAAAATCAATAATCCGGAATTATTTGATCCCAACAGGATTGATCCTTTGGCTACCCAGCGATATGAAGATATCTATAACTTGTTTATTGAAGGAAGGTTTGAAGATGCCATGAATTTAAAAAGAAATGCTGATAGCTTATATGGAACCAATTATTGGACGCCGCAATTGCTCTATATAGAAGCAGTACATTATATTCAGCAACGAGAAGATAGTATGGCCATTGTAAAGCTTAACAGTATTCTCACCCTTTATCCAGGTTCTGCACTATCAGATAAAGTAACGCTGTTAATAGATGTTTTAGGTCGGCGTAAAGAGATTGAAGATTACTTGACTAAGTTAGAAATAACCAGGGTGGAAGATAATAAAGTACTGGTGCCGCAAACCGAAGAGAAGGAGAAAAGTATTACGCCTACAGCAGTAATGCCACAGCCTATTGCTCCACTCATGCCTTTAGTTAAAGGAATGGATAGCACAATTGTTGCTTTGCCTAATTCTACTGATGGGGTTTTTACACTAAATGAAAGAGGACCACATTATGTAATTATGGTGCTGAATAAGGTGGATGGGACTTATCAAAATGAAGCCAGAAATGCATTCCTGCGATATAACAGAGAAGTGTTTTTTGCCAAAGGATATACCATAACACGAGAAGGTTTGGATGGGGATAATGGAATATTAATTACAGGGGTATTCACAGATGCAGGGGATGCCTTAAACTATTTTGAAAAGTTGAAAAAAGCTGCCCCTCGGGAAATATCCTGGCTGCCTGCAAATAAATATTACTTTTTGATTATCTCTGAAGATAATCTGACTCTCTTGCGCGATAATAAAAATTTAACCGGATACAGAAAATTACTAAACAGTTTTTACGAAAACAGGTTTTAAGAAAAATGAAAAAATCGGTTAGGATATTGTGGACAGTCTTTCTGTCTGGTGTTGGGTTGGTTACTTTGCTGTTGTTGATGGCAAACTTTGGTCTGTTTGGGAAAATGCCATCAATGCGTGATTTAGAAAATCCTGAGGCAGACCTTGCCAGTGAAATTATCAGCTCGGATGGTGTGCTTATGGGAAAGTTTTATGCAGAGAATAGAAGCGAAGTAAAATTCAATGAAATTTCTCCAAATGTTATTCATGCACTTATTGCAACTGAGGATGAACGATTTTATGATCATTCAGGGATAGATGTGCAGGCGCTTGCCCGTGTTATTTTTACTGCCGGAACTAAAGGTGGGGGCAGCACCATTACCCAGCAATTGGCAAAGATGATTCTGGGGCAGGGGAGAGGAAATGTTTTTATTCGCAGTTTACATAAGCTTAAAGAATGGATTGTGGCTGTAAAGTTGGAAAAGAATTTTACTAAAGATGAAATTCTTGCACTTTATTTAAACCATGCTCCATGGGGCAATGTTTATGGTATTCGCAATGCTTCGCGCACCTATTTTCAAAAGGAGCCTATTGATTTAAAAGTAGAAGAAGCTGCGGTACTGATTGGTATGCTGAAGGGATTTATTTATGAGCCAATTCGTCATCCAAAAAATGCAATTGACCGACGTAATACAGTAATCAATCAAATGGCTGTTGCTAAACAAAAATTTCTTACTCCTGAAGAGGCTGAGAAGTTAAAAGCAAAACCACTTATTACCAATTATAAAAAGATTGATGAAAACGTAGGTATTGCTCCCTATTTTCGGGTAGCATTAGCGAAATCGTTAAAAGCTTGGTGTAGTGAAAATAAAAATCCCAAAACAGGCGAACCTTATGATTTACTTAGAGATGGCTTGAAAATTTATACCACAATAGATTCCAGGATGCAGAAATATGCTGAAACTGCAGTGGAAAAGCACATGCCGGTTATTCAAAGTAAGTTGGACGGATATTTTAAGGTAGGAAATAGAGAAGACCGCTTATGGAAGGGACAGGATAAAGTGATTGAATCCGCAATGAAATTTACAGAGCGATATAAAAGCTTGAAAGAAGATGGAGCTTCCAATGAAGAGATAATGCAATCGTTTCACAAACCAGTACCGATGAAAATATTCTCATGGCGAGGGGATAAAAAACATGAGAAGGATACTGTATTGTCACCCTATGATTCTATTAAGTACCATAAGCAACTGTTGCAAACATCATTTGCTGCTATGGACCCACGTACAGGAGAAGTGAAAGCATGGGTGGGAGGTATTAATTTTAAATGGTTTAAGTATGACCATGTTACCGCTAAGCGACAGGTAGGCTCTACTTTTAAACCATTATTATACACCCTTGCTGTTACAGATGCCGGATATACACCCAGCACATATATTCCGGGTGGGCCATTAACCTTGGGCGGAAAAACTATCAATACGCGTGGAGGCACTATGGCTAATTGTTTAGCATGGTCAGTAAACGGTGCAGCATGGCATTTAATGGCTGTAATAGGCGTTAAGCGTACAATAGAATTTGCTAAGCAGTGTGGGATAAAAGTAGAAATTCCGCCTTATCCATCTATTGCGCTTGGTGCTGCAGAAATACCTATGTTGGAAATGTTGCAATCATTTACTATGTTTCCCAACAAAGGATATAATACAGGCCCGATTTTAGTAACACGTATTGAAGATAAAAACGGTAACCTGATTCATGAATTCCCCATCTCACAAAGCAAACAAGTGATAGGTGAAGCAGATGCTTATACTATGGTGCGTATGATGGAGGGCGTTATTAAGATGGGAACAGCACGGCGACTCAATAGTTATAATATTCCTGCAGAAATAGCCGGCAAAACGGGAACTACCAATGGGAATACTGACGGCTGGTTTATTGGATATAGTCCGGAACTATTGGCCGGCGCATGGGTGGGTTGCGAAGACCCCTTCATTCCTATCTATACCAGTAATTCCGGTGGTTCTGAAATGGCTGCACCTCTTTGGGGACAGTTTATGCAAAAAGTATATGATGACAGTAAAACAGGATATGGGAAGGTGTTACATTTTGAAGAGCCAACTGAATTGCAAAATGATCCTATATATGCCGATGCTAATTTTGATGACTATTTTAATTCGGCAGATAGTTTGATGGTGGACGATGAGAGTAACAATTTAAATGATTTTTTTAAACAGGAAGAAAGTGCTCAAAAATCTCATGCTCCAGATTCAGCAACAAAAAATAAACTCACCGGCAATAAAAAAGATTCAATTCGTACAGATTCTAAAAACAGAACCTCAAAACCTGCTAACGATTATTAATAAAAAACCTGCCGGATTTACAGCAGGTTAATATTTTTTAAACCTATTTTATTTTATCAAGCAACAGCTTTATTAACTAATGCGGCCGCTTCACTTAGCAGAATGGCACTCTCTACTTTTAGTCCGCTTTCATCAATAAGCTTTTTAGCCACATCTGCATTGGTACCCTGTAATCGAACAATGATAGGAATATTTATAGTACCTATGCTTTTATAGGCATCAATAACCCCTTGAGCAACGCGGTCACAACGCACAATACCACCGAAAATATTAATTAAAATAGCTTTTACCATAGGGTCTTTTAGAATAATTCTAAAACCGGCTTCTACTGTTTGTGCATTAGCCGTACCGCCTACATCTAAAAAATTTGCAGGTTCACCACCACTAAGTTTAATCATATCCATAGTGGCCATTGCCAGTCCGGCACCGTTTACCATACATCCAACATTACCTTCTAACTTTACAAAATTCAAATTGTATTTTCCCGCTTCAACCTCTGTAGGATCTTCTTCACTTAAATCACGCAGGGTGGCTACATCAGGATGGCGCATCAATGCATTGTCGTCTATATTCATCTTACAGTCAACAGCAATTATTTTATCATCACTGGTCTTAAATAATGGATTTATTTCTAACATCCCACAGTCAAGAGACACATAGGCATTATAAAGATTGGTAACAAACTTTACACAATTTTTAAAAGACTCACCAGATAATCCTAAATTGAAAGCAATCTTACGTGCTTGATAACCTTGTAATAAGCCTCCGGGATAAACCCACTCTTTAAAAATCTTTTCAGGTGTGTTATGTGCTACATCTTCAATATTCATTCCTCCTTCAGTACTATACATAATTACGTTTTGGCCTTTCCCTCGATCCATTAAAATAGATAGATAAAATTCTTTAACCGGATTAGGCCCATCATAATATACATCCTGGGCAACCAATACTTTATTAACTACCTTTCCTGTAGGGCCCGTTTGAATAGTTACCAAGGTACCACCCAAAATGTTGGTGGCAATCCGCACTACATCTTCTGCACTTTTCCCTACGGCAACACCACGCTGATCCTTTCCGATAATAGAACCTTTACCTCTACCTCCTGCATGGATTTGTGCTTTCACTACCGCAAATTTTCCTCCATATTGAGTGTGTATCTGACGATAGGCCTCTTCTGCTTCGGTTGGTGTGCTGCAGGCTATACCATCCTGAACAGGAACATTGAATTTTTTGAGTAATTGTTTGGCTTGATATTCGTGAAGGTTCATAATGGAAAATTTGCGCAAAGTTAATTATTCGCCATGAGGAGGCAAAAAAATGATGCTGATTAAAACAGATGGTATAATTTCTTCTTTTATTCAATAACTCAGGAAGCGTATGTTCAACATGAGTAAATAACCAAATCCGATTACGATACAAACCTGTAAATTTGCTGTTTATTAATTTGTAATTTGTTTTTATGTTATCAAAAATTCAAGAAGCTGTAAAGTATATTCAGTCACGTCATTCTAAAGCGCCTATCGCCGGTATTGTATTAGGCAGTGGTTTAGGCAGCTTCGTGTCAGAAATGAAGGTGGAAGCAGAGATTTTATATACAGATATTCCTCACTTTCCGGTAAGTACAGTGGAAGGGCATAGTGGTAAATTAATTTTTGGAACCCTTTCCGGGAGAGAGGTGGTGGCAATGGCTGGAAGATTCCATTATTATGAAGGTTACCGACCTACTGATGTAGTTTTTCCTATTCGTGTAATGAAGTTTTTAGGTGTACAATCAATTTTTATAAGTAACGCTGCAGGAGCTACTAATACTTCATATAAAGTAGGTGACTTAATGATGATTAGTGATCATGTAAGTTTTTTTACGCCTAATCCTTTAGTAGGAAAAAATATTAATGAATTGGGAACCCGATTCCCCGATATGAGCGAGCCTTATAATAGCTTGTTAAGGGAAAAGGCAAAAAAAATTGCAGAGGCTGCCGGAATTCATATTCATGAAGGAGTATATTTTAGTGTTACCGGTCCTACTTTTGAAACCCATGCAGAGTACAGAATGCTTAACATACTTGGTGCAGATGCTGTTGGAATGAGCACGGTTCAAGAAACAATTGCTGCTGTACACATGGGGCTTACTGTGTTTGGTATGAGTGTGATAACCGATATTGGTATTCGGGATGATAAAAATACCATTACCCATGCTGAAGTTTTAGAGGCAGCAAAGCATGCTGAGCCAAAACTTACACATATCTTTAAAGAGTTGGTTGGGCAATTGTAATCTGAAGTAAAAAATCCTTCTATGCGGTTAGGCTTGTTACTTTTATTGCTTGCGTGTTTTTTTCAATTAAATGCTCAGGTGATAGAACTCCCCGGTCGTCCTCCTCGTCAACCCACATCAGGCCCTCAGCAACCGGGTGCTCCACCTAATTCTTTTAATAATCAATCCGAAAAGCCCGATTCTTCCCTATCAAAACTTGCGCATCGGGATGATGAAGCAGATAAAATAACATTAACCTACCGATTTTTAGATTCTACAAGAAGAAGAGCCATTGACTCCTCTGTAACTAATTTTGATTTATATTATCCACTTCCCTCTAATTGGACAAATTTGGGTAATAACGGTGCAGCAGCATTCCCTTTACTTTTTGAAGCTAAGCATACACCCGGTTTTGATATCGGGTTTCATGCCTATGATGTATATAAACTTTCGCTCCCCAAAACAAAATTATATCGTACTACCCGGCCTTTTACCAGTTTAGGATATCAATTAGCCAGCGGAAAAGAGCAAATGATTCAGATTATACACACTCAAAACCCCAAACCAAATTTTAATTTCGGGTTTGATTATCGGCTTATTAATGCACCGGGCTTTTTTGTAACTCAAAATACTAATCATAGCAGTTATAGGATATTTGGAAATTTTGAAAGTAGGAACAAACATTATCATGCTACCTTGGTTTTATTAGGAAATAAAATTCGCGCTTCACAAAATGGTGGTATTACAGCTGATAGCCTTTTGGCAGATCCGAATAGAAAAGACCGGTTTAGTATTCCTGTTAATTTAGGTAGTAGTGCCAGATTTCAAACAAATCCGTTTTCAACCGCTGTGCATACAGGGGTGCAAAATAATGAGTTTACTTTTTATTTAATGCAGTCGTATGATTTGGGTAAAAAAGACTCATTACCCATCAATGATACCACAACTGCATATTTTTTCTATCCACGTCTTCGATTTCAACACACCTTTACAGCGTCTAGAAATAGATTTCATTATATAGATGATCGTGCAGATTCTCTAATTTATAAAAACTGGTATAACCTTAGTCTGGATAATATTTTGGATACTGTTGATATAAGGGAAAATTGGAGCGTTATCTCAAATGACTTTTCTATTTATCAGTTTCCGGAAATTAAAAACCCCGGTCATTTTTTCAAGTTGGGTGCAACCTTGGAAAATATTGTTCGCAAAAGTGAAATAGATAAAGTTACACTCCATAATATTATGCTGCATGCAGAATATAGGAATGTTACCCGAAATAAAAAGTGGGAGGCTTTATTAAAGGGGATATTGTATGCTAATGGAACCAATGATGGTGATTATCAAGCCTATGGCCAATTAAGCAGGATGCTTCCGCATAATCGAGGTGATGTTTCATTACATTTTCAAAATTCAAATATCTCTCCCTCCTTTGTTTATGGCAATCGCTCTTTCTTTAGTTTAGGAGCCGGTGGTGTTTTTAAAAAACAAAATAATCTTTCCTTTGGTGCCTCCGGCAATTGGAAAAAGTGGAAATTGAGTGTTACTAATCATTTACTTAACAACTATATTTTTTACACTAATAAATTAACGCCTTCACAAAGCAGTATTGTAGTTAATGTGAGTTGTATTTCTGCTTCAGGAAAATTATCACTTACCAAAAAATGGAATTTGTATGCTGATGTTTCTGTCCAGCTAACAGGTAAAAACGCCCCTATTCATTTACCAACATTCTTTACCCGTCAACAATTGGCTTATGAAGGAGTATATTTCAAAAATTTAAATGTAAGCACCGGTTTGGATGTGCGGTATTACTCACCATATAAAGCAAACGATTTCTCACCTCTAAACGGGCAGTTTGTGTTTCAAGATTCAGTTACCATTCGTAACCGGCCGGATGTTGCCTTATTCTTACATTTTAGGATAAGGTCTTTTACCGGATATATCAGGGCTGAAAATTTAAATACGCTTGATTTGTCAAATGGGTTTTCCTTCACCCATAATAATTTTGCAGCTCCATTGTATCCCACACCGGGCATGATTATTCGTTTTGGAATAAGATGGTGGTTTGTTAATTAAATACACCAAAGTTTTTTGTAGGGATTGTGGATAGTAACGCTTTGTTTTTATTGCTCAAAAAATGCTATGGTACCACCTACCCATGTTTTATCCTTATTGTATCTTGTTCCAATCATTTTGCCCTTGCTTAACCTGGATAAGTTATGTACTGCACGTGGACGCTCCCAATCTTTTTTCCAGTAGTAGAATAATCTTATCTCAGCTTTTGCAGGCTCATCAAGTGTTTTGATAATGGGGATGTATTCTACCTTACGTTGTAGTATCCAATTTTCCGGATCCGGAATACGATCTAATATTTCATGGGTTACATCTATTACAACTCCCATTCCTGCAAATGAAAAAAGCGGTTTGAGCACAAAATCTTCAAGTGCTGGCGGTTGTTTTATTTCATTTAAAAAATAGGTTTCCGGAACATAAGGATTGATTAGATAGGGTAAGGTGAATTTGCTTAAACGATAAAACCAATTAGGATGAGGTGCCCATTCTACATCATATTCTCTGGTAAGATCAGGCATTTTCTCCCAACCGGGCTGGTGTTGTAAATCATCAAATATCAGCCGGTTAAAAATTCGGTTTATTCTTGTTTTTTTGCCGTTTAGCTTATAATACAATTCTTTTCCTTCAGTAATTAAATCAGTAAGGCACACAGTTTTTATACCCACAGCTGCTTCAGTACAGTAAAAATCAATACGCGTTTTTTGCTGCTCAGGAAATATTTCAAGAAGAATTACATTTTCAGGCTTGTGATTACCCAGTATAATTTCTTTTAGTAACGCATGGTGTGTATCTGTATTGAATCCATTTAAATAAGATGAATAATTCTCTGGTAAATTTGAATATCTACGCATAATGTCACTATACACTTCTTGGTAGGCAAAAAGGGATGGGAAGGCCTGCATTTCAATTAACTGTGGTTCCGGAGCTCCATTTTTATCTTTACAAATCCCAAAATCAAAACAAATGAATTCAGGCCTACTCTCGGTACCGGGTACACGCAAATTACGAGGTATGCTTCGGTCGGTTACTTTTAAAAAGTCCTTATCCGTAATAATATCCAAAATGCCTTCACAAGCATCCAACATCATATTAGTGAAAGCCTTTGGTATAAAAACGGGAGTTTCTGAATTACGAAAGTCTAATGCACCCGGATGTAATGCCTTTATTTCCTCAACCATGAGGTTGTATCTACTTTCTGAAAACTCAGCATTAAACTTATCTCTTAACTGGGGAACCATGTTCTATCTTTTCCCTAAATTAAGAAATAGATACTAATGTGATAATGAAAAGTGAGTTCTTAAAAAAATACCGGTTCTGTTTTACCAATAGCATGGAATAAGAAGTTTGGCAATACATGAGCATAGGTAAACATTATTTTATCAGGATCGTTGAGTTGTTCAATCATTGAATCCCATTTTGCTTGACCATAATTTGCAATTACACTGGCTTTCTTTTCAGGTGTTTGCAGATGCATTGCCATACCTACAGCATCCGCTTCAGGATGAAATTGAGTACCTACCATCCAGTCATTAATACGCATAGCCATAATAGCTCTTTCAAGAGGTACGTGTGGTCTATCTTTTTCTATTGCCAAAATATGACCACCATTTTCATTTATAACACGCAGATTGGGTTGAGTTACTTGATAATCCCGGCTGTCCACCGCATAAAAAGGGTCAGGTAGGCCTCTGAAAATAATATCTTCTCTGCCCCTTTCTAATTGATGAATAGGAAACACGCCAAATGATGTGCTCTTTCTCTTGGAAACTAAACCTAAATTCCATTCACGCATTACTAATTGATAAGAGTGGCATATAAGAAAGACCTGTTTCTTTTCTTCATTTCTTGCATCTTCATTAAAAGCCTTAATGGAGTTGAGCCAACCAAAATATGCTTTTTCCCAAGCACTGCCTTTAGTTTCTAATGGAGAACCCGGACCGCCACTGGAGATATAAATATCATAATGCGTAGAGGGAACTTCGTTTCTTAGCCGGACATCAAATTCATCAACCTCGCAATTAAGGTGATTCATTTCACCAAATTGGTTAAGAATTTCGCGAATACAACGCATCCCTTCATTAGCAACCCCTTGATAAAGGTCTAATATGGCAATTCGCACTGTCTCGTGCTTATTCATCATGTAAATATAATTGCTTTTTTTAAAATTTTCATTAACAGCTACGATAGTTTGAATTTTCGTACAGATAAAAAAGTTAATATATTGAAGGATGCTAATCTGTTATGCTATTCTTCATAAGGCAATTGTACCTTTGGAGTTATATGCGAACAAAGGCAATACACAAGGATAAGGTAAATATTATTACACTTGGATGCAGTAAGAATTTAGTGGATAGTGAAGTATTAAGTGGACAATTGAAAGCAAATCATATTGATGCTGTTCATGAAAATAAAAAGCTAGACCACAATATTGTGGTAATTAATACTTGTGGTTTTATTGGAAGGGCTAAGGAAGAAAGTATTAATACTATTTTGGAAAATGTAGAATTGAAGCGGAAGGGAAAATTAGAGAAAGTATATGTTACGGGTTGTTTAAGTGAACGCTATAAACAAAATTTAGAGGAAGAGATTCCGGAAGTAGATGCTTTTTTTGGAACATTTGAACTGCCTGCATTATTGAATAGATTAAATGCAGATTACAAATCCGAATTATTAGGAGAAAGAGGCCTGGCAACTCCTTCGCATTATGCATTTTTGAAAATCAGTGAAGGTTGTAATCGTACTTGTGCTTTTTGTGCTATTCCACTTATGCGTGGTAATCATGTAAGCAGGCCTATTGAACAATTGGTAGATGAGGCAAAGCGGTTGGTGGATAACGGAGTACAAGAAATTATGCTTATTGCGCAAGAGTTGACGTATTATGGTTTAGATATTTATAAACGGCGTGAATTGCCTGTACTAATGGATAAATTAGCACAGGTGAAAGGTTTGGAATGGATTAGATTACATTATGCATATCCATCGAAGTTTCCCATTGAAATAATTGATGTGATGAAGGCCCATGATAATATTTGCAATTATCTTGATATGCCTGTACAGCATGCATCTAATAAAATTTTGCAAGCCATGCGAAGGCAGATTACCAGGGAAGAAACTGAAGAACTTATTGCCAGCATACGGCAACGGATACCCGAAATCTGTTTACGTACCACACTTATAGCCGGCTTTCCCGGTGAAACCCAAGATGATGTAGAAGAACTAAAGACGTTTTTGCAAAAGGTACGCTTTGATAGGGTGGGGATTTTTACCTATAGCCATGAAGAACAGACCGGAGCATACAATTATGTAGATGATGTTCGTGAAGAAGTGAAAGAGGCGCGTGCAGAAGAAATTATGGAGGTGCAGCAAGAAATTAGTTTGGAAAAGAACAGAGAAAAGATTGGTAAGGTATTTAAGGTGCTCATTGACAGAAAAGAGGCCGGCAAGTATTTAGGACGTACAGAATATGATAGTGTGGAGGTAGATAATGAAGTGATTATTTCTTCTAATCAGCCCTTGACTATTGGGAAATTTGTTAAAGTAAAAATTACGGAGGCCTACGACTATGACTTGGCAGGTGAAGTAATTTAAGTTTTTTTTGTTTGATTTTAAATGGATTTTTATTCATGTCTTTTTCTAAGTTTCATATTCCTTATCAACAAACAGGTTACTTTTCAAATCTGGTTACAGCGTATTTAAATCAAGAAGATGATTTACTCCCTTTTTATACTCATAAGCCAAATATAGAAGGTATTAAGTCTGCAATAAAGTCTCGTGAATATTTTAAAGTTGACCGTAAACTCTTGGTTAATGAGCTGCAAAAAGGTTATGAAGGTGTATCACTCTCTAATAAATTAAAAGAGAATATTGATTTGTTGTTTAATGAAAATACTTACACTGTTTGTACAGCACATCAACCTAATCTCTTTACCGGACATTTATATTTTATTTATAAAATTTTACACGCTGTTAAATTAGCAGCGGAGCTTAACGCTGCAATACCTAACAGGCGCTTTGTTCCCTTATTTTTTATGGGTTCTGAGGATGCGGATTTAGACGAATTGGGTGAAGTGGAAATAGATGGGAAAAGTTATCGGTGGCAAACCAAACAAACCGGTGCAGTGGGCAGAATGTTGGTTGATGATGCACTGCTCGATTTGATAAGGCAAATGGAAGGTCAACTTGGTGTATTACCGTACGGGATTCAGGTTATTCAGTTATTAAAGGAGGCCTATCAAAAGGGGAGAACCATTGAAAAGGCAACTTTGTATATGGTGAATGCTTTGGTTGGGCATTTGGGTGTTATCGTCTTGTTGCCGGATTCTGCAGGCTTCAAAAAATCATTTAGCTCGTTATTAAAAAAGGAATTGAAAGAACAGTTTTCTGCAACCGCAATTAATGATACTTTAAAAGTCTTTCCTAAAAGGTTCAATACTCAAACAGTAGGGAGAGATATTAATTTATTCTATTTAGATGAACAATTGCGTAACAGGATAGAGCGGGATGGTAATGATTATCGGGTTGTGGATACACCTATTTCTTTTACGGAAAATGAGATAGTTCAATTACTGGAAGACCGTCCGAAATGTTTTAGTCCTAATGTAATTTTGAGGCCGGTATTACAGGAGTTTATCTTACCTAATGTAGCTTTTATAGGAGGTGGTGGAGAGTTGGCTTATTGGCTTGAATTAAAGGGAGTATTTGAAAGGGCTCAAGTTCCTTATCCCGTTTTAGTATTGCGAAATTCCTTTTTACTAGTTCCCAAACGTTGGACAGAGAAATTGACTGAGTGGAATCTTGAGCCTGAAGCGCTTTTTATTACAAAAGAGTATTTGCTTAATCGTTTAGTTAAGGAGAAGCTGAATCAGGATCTTTCATTGAGTAAGGAAATTTCCATTATTGAAAAGACGTTTGATGGAATAGTTCCTCTTGCGGTACAACAAGACAATTCGTTACTACACCATGTGCCGGCATTAAAACAGCAGATAATAAAAAAAGTGCAGGCACTTGAGAAAAAGATATACCGTGCAGCCCGGAAGCGTGAGAATGTGTTGGTTAATCAAGTAGAAACCATGCACAATATTTTATTTCCTAATAATCAATTACAAGAGCGGGTAGATAATATCTTTCCTTATTATGCCAGGTGGGGTGCTGATATCATTAATGAATTATTAGAAATGTCGCCCTTATTATCAAATCCAAGCTTCACTGTTATACTTGAAAATAAATAAAAAAGCCACCTATTAGGTGGCCTTTTTTTGTATGATGACTTTTTATTGAAAATCAGTTTCGCTAACTCCTTCATTGATTAGGTATTTAGAAATTACCATAGGTAATTCTTGCTCTCCAACGGTTTGAGTTATTTTAAATGGAAGGGTATAGGCTCCTACTTTTTTATAATTACCATACTCAGTAGTTTTTGGCACATCTCCCATTTCTCCTGCTGAAACAGTTTCTTCTTCTTTAATTAAAAGACCTGTTTTAATAGAATAATATTCAATGGCTGTTTTATCACCGGGTTTGGTAACCATCAATTTGTAAACATTCTCACTTCCTACTTTACTGGTACCCAAATAATTGATGGTGTATTTGTTAGAAACATAGGCCATTTGTGGAATGATGGTGGTTTGAGCTGCATATTCTGTAATGTCTTCAGCATCCATTTCTTGTCTTTGTCCCATTTGTTCTTGATATCCTTTTTTACCATCAAAAGCTTGTCTCATAATCTTCATTCCTTTCATATTAAGCTCCAAAGCCTGTTTGTTGGGCGCCATACGGGTTTCAGTACCATCAAATGATTGTCCCATCATTTCCATTGTAAATTCAGCTTTTAAGGTATTTAGCTTGTTTAGTTCATCTTTTCCACCCATTGCTTTAAGGTAGCTTTCAACAATAGAGGCACCTGAAATAGGCTCGCTTGTTTTTGGTGTTTCTTCTGCTGTAACACTTTCTTTTTTTGCAACAACAGGTTCTGCGAATTTATCGTATTCCTTTACCGGATATCCCAGACGGGCAAGATTTGGAAGAATCTTGCTTCCATTTCCCACAATTAAAATACGACTGTTATCCTTACTAAAATACTTTTGTGCTACACGCTGAACGTCAGCAATGGTAACTGCATTTATTTTTTGTAAGAAGGTGCGATAGAAATCTTTCGGTAAATTATTGATAAGAATATTAGAAGCGTAAGTAGCCGCACGTCCGGGATTCTCCATTCCTAAGGCGAAGGAGCCATTATACTTTGCCTTAGCAATAGCAAGCTCTTCATCGGTTATTTTGCCATTACGCATATTCTCTATTTCATTCATTACCTCTACGATAGCACTATCTATTTTTTCGCTACGAACTTGTGCTTCTGCAGAAAATTGAGTTTGAAACCTGCCATTACCTACGCTGGAGTAACTGCCATAAGTAAAGCCATGTTTCTCACGAAGGTTCATAAATAATTTACTCTCTGCTCCACCACCTAAAATTTGGTTAGCAATAAGCAATGCATGATAATCAGGGTTGCTCATCGGGTTCGTAATCAGGTTGCTCACACTAATCGAGCCTTGTACTGCTGTGGGCACATCTACAAAGTCAATTTCAGTTTTACTTACATTAGGTTGGTCGGCAATTACCGGTAAGGATAGTTGCTTTCCTTTCCATGATCCAAATGTTTTAGTAGCTAATTCTCTTGCCGCATCAGGGGTGATATCTCCAACAAATACGAGATAGCTTCTGGAAGGTGTGATTCCTTCTTTATATGCGTTTTTTATATCCTTTAAAGTAATGCTATTAATAGATTCTTCCGTTTCAAATTCACCTAATGCAGTATTCTTTCCAAAACTTAAGGCACTACTAACACGGCCGGAAATAGCCTGTGCACTTTTATCAGAAGCTTTTAATCCTGTAATAGTTTGCTTTTTAATTTTATCCAGTGATTCTTTATTAAATGCGGGATTCTTTATAGCATCTGCCATTAAAGAAAATGCTTTGTCAAAATAGCGAGTAAGAGCTGATACCGATCCGCCTCCGGCAAAAGCGCTTACATTGGCACCAATTTGATCTATCTCTTCGTCAAATTTTGCTTTAGACAAGTTTTTAGTTCCTTCTGTAAGCATTTGCCCCATAATAGAATTAACACCTGCTTTTTTACCTTCCAAAACAGGTCCTCGATCAATACTTAATGATGCATTGATTTGAGGGAGTTTGTGATTTTCTACCACCATAACAGTCATACCGTTAGGAAGGGTAAAAGTAACCGGATCAGCAAAATGAATAACAGGCGCTGGCCCGGCTTTTGGCGGTTTAGTACGATCTATCTGAGCTTGTACTGAAAAAGCAATAAAAGCAGTTAATAAGAAGAAAAATATTTTTTTCATATAATAAGTTTAGATGTGATTAGGATTTCTTTGGCAAATAATAAAGAACTAAGCGTTGGTTAGGGTTGAGATATTTTTTTGCAACAGCCATAATATCCTCCCTTGTAACTGCACGCATTTCATCTAATTCTTGATTGATTTGGTTGGTGTTTTTATAAAAAGTATATCCATTAGCCAAATTTTCCGCTATACCTAAAACTTTTTCATTAGCTCCAACATAATTATTTTCAAACTGATTTTGAATCTTGGTAAATTCTTTTTCAGAGATTAATTCTGTTTGAAGTTTTGCAATTTCTTCATCCATATCAGCGAGCAGAGAACTTAATTTGGCATCACCGGAAGGGATAGCAAATGTGAGATAAGCACCATAATCTTCCAATGCATAATTGAATGATGCAACCATTAATGCATCCTTTTTATCATCTACCATTTTCTTATACATCCTACTGCTTGAGCCTTGGCTAAGGACATCAGAAGCCATTTGCAATGCCATGGATTCCTTATCAGTCATGCCGGGTGTACGATATGCGGTAACAATTGCAGGAATTTGAATATTGGCATCGTATGCGGTATCTACTATTTCTTTAGTTATAGGTAATTCCTTGTAGGTTTTTTTTGCAGCTGCTTGTCCGGCAGTTATTGGCCCAAAATAATCTTCAACTAATTTTTTTGTTTTAGGAATTTCAATATCTCCCGCAATTACCAAAACAGCATTTCCGGTAGTGTAAAATTTCTTATTAAAGTCAATGAACTCATCCAATTTAGCACTGTCTAAGTGAGCCATACTGCCAATTGGAGCCCAGCGGTATGGATGATTCGTAAATAATCTGGAAAATATCTCGCTAAATAAGTTTCCGTATGGTTGATTATCTACGCGCATACGTTTTTCTTCTTTAACAACTTCATTTTGTGTGCTTACACCAATTTCATTAATTACAGGATGCATCATGCGCTCACTTTCCAACCACAAACCTGTTTCTAATTGGTTGCTTGGGAAAATTTCATAGTAAAATGTGCGGTCTTGTGTAGTGTTAGCGTTGTTTTGTCCACCATTACTTGATACAAGTTTCATAAACTCACCTCGTTTAATGTTTTCTGAGCCTTCAAATAATAAGTGTTCAAAAAAGTGAGCAAATCCTGTTCTTTCAGGATTTTCATCCTTACTTCCCACGTGATACATAACCGACACAGCCACAACGGGCGCGGAGTTATCCTGATGAAGAATAACATGCAAACCATTGCTCAGCGTGTATTCCTGGAAGGTTACTTTTTGTGCTGATACCATGGTGGCAAGCCCCATCAAAATGATTAGTAGTTTTCCTTTTAACATGTGTTTAAAATTTGGGCAAAAGTAGCTATAAAAAGCCTATAATGAGGCCATTAATTAATAAAAGATAGTTTATTTAACAATTTTTGCTTTCGTGCTATAAAATGGAAGCGTAAGGTTGTTTTAATGTGGGAATCCGGTTATTCTTTTGTGCGGTTAATCATGTTGCTAACATCTTGAATCAATTGTTCTTTGTATTCCGCAAGTACTTGTTGTAAATGAGGTAAAAAAGTGGCTAAAATCTGTGCAGCAAGGATCCCGGCATTTTTTGCGCCGTTTAGTGCAACGGTTGCAACCGGAACGCCGGGTGGCATTTGTAAAATAGATAATACACTATCCCAGCCATCTATAGAGTTAGAAGATTTGATGGGCACTCCAATTACCGGCAAAGTAGTGTAGGAGGCAACCATACCGGGAAGATGAGCAGCTCCCCCTGCTCCCGCAATAATCACTTTTATTCCACGGGATGCAGCCTCAAGTGCATATTCACGCATACGTTCGGGAGTTCTGTGTGCAGACACAATGGTTAACTCAAATGGTATGTTGAATTGCTTTAGCATATCTGCTGCATTCTTCATAACCGGTAAGTCGCTTTCACTTCCCATTATTATCCCAACCATGAAATTTTATTTATTGATTAAAGGTAAGTTATCTCACCAAATCACCACGCATACGTAATAAAGTAATCTCAGAAAGTTTTGCATTGTAGCGTGCATGAATGAGTCGGGTAAATGCATCTTCCAAACTTTTTTGTGATTCTCTCAGTTCTAATATAACTGATAATCCTAACCGATATCGTTCCGAAGCAATTAACATATTTTCTTTTGCAAAACCAATGTTTTCTTCTTCCAAAGCTAAGTTTTGCAAATTCCATAAATAGTCCTTATAGGCAGCGGTAATAGTAGATTTTACTTTCAAATGTTCGTATGCATACACCATTTTTCGGTAATCTATTTCTAATTCTGCTTCTTTTATTTGGCGCTTCACCGAAAAACCATTGAAAATGGGAATAGTGGCGGTTATTCCGTAATTAAATCCATGATTTTGATTAAACAATGTGGTAAATGGATTAATGGCTGTGTGATTGCGGAGATTGGAAAAATTATAGGCAGAAGTTAATCCCACAGTTGGAAATCTACTTGCTTTCTGCTCTTTTAATGATAATTGTGCAATACTTAATTGAGTTTTTGCCGAATGTATTTGAGGATTTATCTTTTCTGCTGTTGTTAATAACTCATCAATCATTAATGCTCTATTAATAGGAATGGAATCTGTTACTTCGTAAACTGTTCCGGGTATTACTGCCATAAGAAGATTTAAGTCTTCTTTTAGTTTTTCAATTAATGATATTTGAGTTATTCGTGCGGCTTTTTGTGCATTTAAATCAAGCCGTGCTTGTAATAATTCAGGTTTGGCACCAAGCCCTGTTGAAATCTTTTTTTCTGCCTGATTTATTCTTTCTTCATTAATTCCCATTTGTTCTTCGATAGCCTTTAATTGTTGTTTTTGACTTACAATATTGTAATACAGGCTAGTTACATTGGCTATTGAGTTTACCATTTGGGTTTTCACATTCCATTCTCCCAATTGAGTAAAAACTTCCAGTTTATCTCGTGTAGCAAACATTTTAAGGCCATCAAAAACTGTCCAATTTAGATTTACGGATGCCTGAAAATTTTCTGATCGTAAATTATTTTGCGACCTTTTTGAACCATCAGCCAGCTCTTGTTTGGTATTATTATTATTGAATAATATAGAGCTGTTGGCATTGAGCCGAGGAAGGAAGGCAGTATAGGCATAACTGTTTTGTAACTCAAACAAAGTGGAATCATTGCGCAGTAAACGTATATCATAATTGTTTTGCAAAGAAGTGGCAATAGCATCCTCAACGGTTAATATATTTTGCGCATTCGCTAAATGGCAAAACCCATATAGAATATTGAGTGCAAAACATAGTGTTATATATTTTATTCTATGCTTCATTTGCTGGTGATATTGTGTTGTAAACCGATTGTTTTTTTCTGGTTGCTAAATAGCTGTAAATCGCTGGTATTACAAATAGGGTAAGAATAAGTGAAAACAACACACCTCCGGTAATTACTATTCCCAGCGGGATACGACTTGTTGATGCTTCTCCTAATGACAAGGCAAGCGGCAACGCACCCAATGACATAGCCATGCTGGTCATTAAAATGGGTCTAAACCTACCTACAGCAGCATCAATAACAGCAGCGGTTTTTGATTTCTTTTGTTCTAACTGCTGATGGTTGGCAAATTCAACAATAAGAATTCCGTTTTTAGTTACCAATCCAATCAACATAATCATTCCTATCTCTGAAAATATGTTCAGGGTTTGCCCAAATAACCAAAGAGATAATACTGCACCTGCAATGGCTAAGGGCACGGTAAACATAATGGTAAAAGGGTCTAGGAAACTTTCAAACTGCGCTGCAAGTACTAAGTAAATTAATGCTAACGCCAATAAAAATGCAAACAAGGTATTTCCCGAACTTTCTGCATAATCTTTTGATGCGCCTGATAAGGAAGTACTAAAAGATTCATCCAACAATGTGTCTGATATGGCTCTTATTTCCTTTAGTCCATCACCAATGGTCTTACCATCGGCAAGTCCTGAAGAAATAGTAAAACTGCGATAGCGATTAAAGTGATATAGGGTAGGAGGTGTTACATCTTCAGAAATATGTAATAAACTTAACAATGGAATAGGCTGCCCGTTTTTATTACTAACATACAGACCTTTTAAATCATTCGGATCATCACGATCTGAGCGGGTAACCTGTCCAATAACAGAATATTGTTTTCCTGACCGGGTAAAATAACCCATCCGCTGATTACTTAATGCAAGTTGTAGTGTTTCTGATATATCATTTACGCTAACACCTAATTCACTTGCTTTTAAACGGTCAATTTCTATTCGAAGTTCAGGCTTGTTAAATTTTAAATCAGCATCCACTCCTTGTAAGATTTGACTCTTACTTGCCGCTTCAAGCATTCGGGGTAAAACTGCTTTTAATTTTTCCGGATTAACATTTTGTACTACGAATTGGATAGGTTGACCTGAGCGCCTGTTTACCTGAATGGTTTGGTCTTGAATGGCAAATACCCTGCCTTCATTAAATCGGGAAACATTTTTGTTTACCCAGGATACAATTTCCTGCTGACTGCGTTCTCGTTCGTGTGGTTCAACCAGGGCAACCCTAATGAAACCAGAGTTTGCAGTGCCCGAAATAAATCCGGGAGCTGTCATGCTGGTAATAAATTTCTTTTCAGGAAGTGAATCAATTAAAAAATTGTTTATGCGATCCATGTATTTATCCATCGCATCGTAGGATGTGCCTTCAGGAGCTGTAATGCTTAGTCTGAAAGCACTTTTATCCTCCATTGGGGCTAATTCTTCTTGTAAATTTCTACCAATAAATATAATGATGGCTACACAGGCTAAAATAATTACAAAGGCTACCCAACGGATTTTCATAAAAGCAGTTAACACCCGTTTGTAGCCATTTTCCATTCCCCGAAAGAAGGGCTCAGTAACTATATAAAACCTGGAATGTCGAAATGTTTTGCCCGCCATTTTCTCATTTAGTACAGGCGTTAGCGTTAGTGACACAAATGCTGATATCAATACTGCGCCGGATACAACAACACCAAATTCTCTAAATAATCTCCCTACAAATCCTTCTAAAAAGATGATGGGCAGAAAAACAACTGCCAGCGTAACAGAAGTAGATATAACAGCAAAATAAATTTCCTTGGAACCAAATAGTGCAGCCCGGTATTTATCCATACCGGCTTCCATTTTTTTGTAAATATTTTCAGTTACTACAATGCCATCATCTACTACCAAGCCGGTTGCCAGTACAATAGCCAGCATAGTTAATACATTGATGGTAAAGCCCGATACGTACATAATAAAAAATGCACCTAATAATGAAATAGGGATATCTACAAGTGGTCTTAAGGCAATAATCCAATCTCTGAAGAATAGATAAACAATAAGTATAACCAGTATAAATGCAATGAGCAAGGTCTCTTTTACTTCGCTTATAGATTTACGAATATTATCAGTAAGGTCAGAGGAGATAACTAATGATATATCCTTAGGTAAATCGGCCTGTATTACCTTAAGTCGCTTTCTAACTTCATTAGAAATTTCAATGTAATTGGTGCCCGGCTGCGGGATAATCGCAATCGCCAACATCGGTACACCACTCTCCTTCAAAATACTTTCCTCATTTTCCGGTCCTAAAACAGCTTCTCCAATATCCTTAACTTTTATATCAGTACCATTGATATTTTTAATGATGAGGTTATTGAATTCTTCTTCAGTATTTAATTTTCCAAAAGTGCGAATACCTAATTCTGTAGCTTCTCCTGAAATTTTTCCTGCAGGGAGTTCTACATTTTCTCTAAGTAATGCATTGCGTACATCCTGTGGGGTTATTGAAAAGGCACTCATCTTGGTTGGGTTAAACCAAATACGCATGGCATATTTCTTTTCACCCCAAATATTTACACCACTTACTCCCGGAACAGTTTGGATTCTTTCAACTAAATCATTTGCTGCAAACTCAGATAAGTCAAGAGAATTACGGGTCTCGCTTTTTAAAAGCATAATTACTACCGGATCATTGCTTGCATCTGCCTTGCTAACCACAGGAGGTGCATCCAAATCATCAGGCAATCTGCGTTGTGCCTGAGATACTTTATCCCGCACATCATTAGCCGCCTCCTCCAAATTCGTACCCAATTTAAACTCTACAGTAATATTGCTGCTTCCTTGTGAACTGCGAGAGGTGATGTTCTCGATTCCGGCAATACTGTTAATAGCTTTTTCAAGTGGCTCGGTAATTTGAGTTTCTATAATTTCAGCATTGGCACCGGGGTATGATGTAGATACATTTATGTTAGGTGGATCTAACACCGGATAGTCTCGTACTCCTAAAAAAGTATAACCTATTATTCCAAATAATAGAATAATCACGTTGAGTACTACCGCAAATACCGGCCTACGTAAACTAAATGCAGATATATTCATTACCTAACATAGTTATCATTATACAAATTTTAAGGTGTTATTTAATTTTTACTTTAATTATTTAAAACCACCTTACTACCTTCCTTCATCCGCATTAGACCGGAAGTTATAATGGTATCGTTCATTCCCAACCCGGTTAATACTTGTACTTTGGCAGAATCTCTTATCCCTGTAGTTATGTCACGCATAGTTATTATCCCATCTTTAAGTAAGGCTACTTGTTTACCTCTTGCCTGTGGGATAATTGCATTAGATGGAATCATGATAGCCTTATTGTCAGGATCAAATGCTAAACGGATTTTTACAAATCCTCCTGCTTTAAGTGCCGGACCACCTTTTATTACCTCGGCTCGCACAGGCAAACTTCGATCTGCTTCATTTATTCCTGATTCAGTAGCTATAACTCGTGCCTTATATTCTTCTGCAGAACCCTCAATAGTAAAGGCTATTACAAAACCCGGAGTAATTCGAGGAGCAAATTGCTCAGGAACTGAAAAGTCAACTTTTAAATTAGATAATTGGCGTATGGTGGTAAGCTGAATTTGTGGTGAAACATAGGCACCCGGACTAATCAATTTCAGCCCTAATACACCGGAAAATGGTGCACGTATTTCAGTGCGTAAAATATTACTTTTCACAACTTCCATGTCTGCCCGGATATTATTGGATTGTAACTTTATCAAGTCATATTCCTGGCGGCTTACTCCGTTTATTTGCAAAAGGGCTTCGTATCGTTTTATTGTTTGCTCTTGTACTTCCAATTGAACTGCAAGCTTGTTAAATTGTGCCTTTAAATCACCATCATATATTTTAGCTAATAGTGTTCCTTTGCTAACGGGCTTGCCTTCATTGATATTCAAATAGGTTAAGCGCCCTGAAACTTCAGGAAAAATAGCAGTAGCCTCATTGGCAATTAAAGAACCTGCTAAATCAATTTGTTCGGTAATTGATTGAGGTTGTGTAACATAATAGGTAACAACAGGAGGTGGTGGAGGACCGGATGTTGAAGAAGCTGAAATTTTATCTTTTTTTTGAGAGCATCCTATAGTGAAAATAAAAATGGCAAAGGCAGGAAGTAAATTCGGCTTGTATAGTGTTAAATATTTCACTAAAAAATTTTGCGCAAAAGTACGATTTGCCGCATAAATGATATGCTAACATTTTGATAACTTATAAATTACGCCTCAACCGAGATTATGTTCTTTATCTCCTTAACTTTTTCTTTTAAAGATTTAATATCATTGTCGGTTATGGTAATGTGCCCCATCTTCCTACCGGGTTTTGTATTTGATTTTCCATAAATATGTACAAATACATTTTCAATGTTTAGTGCTTTTTCTATCCCCCGGTAAATGGGTGTACCATTATAGCCGGATGCTCCAATCAGGTTTATTAATGCTGCATTTGTTCTGTTTTCTGTGCTTCCTAACGGATATCCTAAAATAATCCGTAACAGCATATCAAACTGGCTACTGTAAGAAGCTTCAATTGTGTGGTGGCCACTATTGTGAACCCTTGGAGCTATTTCATTAACCAAAACCTCATCTTGGTCATTTACAAAGAACTCAATTGCAAATACACCCGGGCTATTTAAACTTTTTGCAACTTTCACTGCTATAGTGCTTATTTGCTCCTGTACATGCTTTGGTAAATTGGCCGGACAAATTTGATAGCTGAGCATATTGAGTGATGTATCAAATACCATATCTACCGTAGGGTAGTATGTATATTTCCCGTTTTGGTCTATAGCTATAAGTTGTGAAATTTCTTGTTTAATGGTTACCATCTTTTCAAGTACTGCCGGGCCTGGGAAGCCTTTGCCAATATCTGTTAGTGATTGAATAACCTGTACACCTCGCCCATCATAACCACCCATAGCTAACTTGTGCACACCGGGTAAAAGGTTTGGATGAGCAGCGATATCTGCATTAGTTTGAGTTGTAATAAAAGGAGAGGTGGGTATTTGATGTTGAACGAAAAATTGCTTTTGTTGGATTTTATTTTTAATGGTGGTAATAATTGATGCTTTGGGAAAAACAACAACGCCCATTTCTTCCAACTTGTTTAAAGCATCTGTATTTACCTGTTCTATCTCTATAGTGATGGCATCTAAATTTTTGCCAAATTCTACTACATCATCATAGTTGGTAATATCTCCTTTTGAAAAATATTGGCAAAATCCGGCAGCAGGACAGTTGGGGTCATTTTCTAAAACATGCATCTCTACCGGATAATTAATAGCTGCCTGAAGCAGCATCCTGCCTAATTGGCCTCCTCCTAAAATACCAATCTTTTTCATCTTATTTATCGGTTAATCAATACAAAGATAACAGCAACTGTTCCCTCCAATTGAACTTTTTGTATCTTTGAAGTCAATCATTTTTCAACGTAGAAAATTTAAAATATGTCAACTACACCTTCTCCGATTGCAGCCGAGCAGAAAACAGCAGAGGATTTTCTCCCTTTACTCGGTACAGATTATATTGAATTTTATGTAGGCAATGCCAAGCAAGCAGCACATTATTATAAAACTGCTTTTGGTTTTCAATCAGTTGCCTATGCCGGACCGGAAACGGGAGTAATGGATAGGGCAAGTTATGTAGTACGTCAAGAAAAAATTACCCTGGTGCTTACTTCATCATTGCATCCTGAAGGAGAAATTGCACAGCATGTTAACAAACATGGAGATGGAGTAAAAATATTGGCATTGAAAGTGAATGACGCTACCGATGCATGGAAACAAACAACCCAGCGTGGTGGCCGGAGCTATTTGGAGCCAAAAGTTTTGAAGGATGACCAAGGTGAAGTTATTTTGAGTGGTATTCATACCTACGGGGAAACAATACATATTTTTGTTGAACGTAATAATTATAAAGGAGCATTCATGCCAGGTTACAGAGTGTGGAAGAGTGATTATAATCCTGCGCCCACCGGCCTTTTGCACGTAGATCATTGTGTAGGAAATGTAGGTTGGAATCAGATGAATCCATGGGTAAAGTTCTATGAGGATGTGATGGGTTTTAAAAATATTTTATCCTTTGATGATAACGATATTTCTACTGAGTACTCTGCATTGATGAGTAAGGTAATGAGTAACGGTAATGGTTATGTTAAGTTTCCCATTAATGAGCCTGCAGAAGGAAAAAAGAAAAGTCAGGTAGAAGAGTATTTAGATTTTTATCATGGTGAAGGTGTTCAACATATTGCGGTAGCTACAAAAGATATAGTGAAAACAGTTACTGAACTAAAAAGCCGTGGTATAGAGTTTTTGAAAGTGCCCGGTACTTATTATGATACCATTCTTGACCGGGTTGGTAAGATTGATGAGGACCTTGCTCCGCTTCGGGAGTTAGGTATCTTGATTGATCGTGATGATGAAGGATATCTCTTGCAATTATTTTCTAAACCTGTTCAAGATAGGCCTACATTGTTTTATGAAATCATCCAACGTAAAGGAGCAAAAAGTTTCGGTAAGGGAAATTTTAAGGCCTTATTTGAAGCTTTGGAAAGAGAACAGGAGCTTCGCGGTAACCTCTGATAATTAATGAAAATATCTGTAATCTCTTTATGTAGGATATTATTAGCAATAGTGGTATGCTATTGGGGATTTGTATTGCCCTTAAATGCTCAACCAAACTCGGTTTCAGGTGCTTCGAAGGCATCGCCCAAAACTACCTTTATATTTAAAAAAGTAGAGGATACGCTTAAGAAACAGTTTGAAAAATCAAGCTGTAAATGGCCACCTGAAGCTATGTATTTACGTTCGTTTAAGTATGACCGTGAGTTAGAAGTTTGGATAAGAAATACAGGCGAGGAAAAATTTCAGTTATTTAAAACATACCGGGTATGTATGCAAAGTGGTGCGATGGGTCCAAAGCGTATGGAAGGAGATTATCAAGTTCCCGAGGGATTTTATTATATTGATGAGTTTAATCCCAACAGTATGTATCATTTGGCGTTGGGATTGAATTACCCTAATGCTTCCGATCGTATTTTAAGTGATAGCCGTCGCCCGGGTGGGAATATTTTCATACATGGAAATTGTGTTTCTACCGGTTGTATTCCTATCATGGATGGACCAATGGAAGAGTTGTATGTTTTAGCATCGTATATAAAGAATGAAGGGGAACAAGAATTTATTCCTGTTCATGTTTTTCCAATTAGGTATAATGTAAAAAAATCTCAAGAATATTTAGAGAGTGCAATGAATGTAAATCCGGATTTAAAAACATTCAATGAACCCCTGCGTGATGCTTTTCATTTTTTTGAAGTGCATAAAAGTATCCCCATAGTGCTGATTAATCGGGATGGAAGTTATTTAGTTAGTGGGAAATAACTTCCGGCTATTTTTCTTCTAACACCATTTGTATGGTAATTGGGGTTCGTTGTTCCATTACAATTACTCTACCCCCTCTCAATTTTTCTATTATGCTTTCGGTGTAATGTCTGATGGTTAGTAATGATAGGTTCCGTTTAATGGATACGATAAAATGAACTTCCGATTCGGCAATCACCTTGTCTATTTTTTTCGGGTAGTTATCAAAGCAACATAGCAAAGAGATAGCGGTATGCTGTGACAAGTGAGGATGGGTTTTATTTTGTGCAAATATTTCTCTTAGTTGAATCATTGGATTGTCGTCAACAAAAGAAAAATCTTTTGATTGAAAATTAATGAGTACCTGATTGCTCTTTTGAACAATTATTGGCGGTAAACTCTTTGTTTCTTTTTCTGAAATTACAGTGCCGGGTAATGAGGGATTAAGAAAGCTTTTTACGAACAGTGGAATGTTCTTGTTCTGGAGTGGTTTAATAGTTTTGGGGTGAATTACCTGAGCGCCATAATAAGCCATCTCAATTACTTCATGATAGCTTAAGGCAGGAATCGTTATCGCATCCCGATGTAATCTGGGGTCAGCATTCATCACTGCATCTACGTCTTTCCAAATCGTAACCGATTCACTATTTAGCAGATTGGCAAAAACTGCTGCGGTATAATCGCTGCCTTCCCTTCCTAATGTTGTGCTTTCATTATCGGCGGTAGCCCCAATGAATCCCTGGGTGACAACTACGTCAAACTGTTTTAATAAATCGGTAACCTTGTTGAATATCCGCTCCTTTGTAAATTCAAGGTCAATATTGGCGTTGCGGAAGTTATTGTCAGTACGAATAAAATCTCTTACATCAATCCAGCAGCAATTTATGTTTAGTTCTTGTAAATATAGTGACATGATGAATGTGCTCATTAATTCGCCGGTACACACAATTTGGTCGTAATAAAAATCGAAGGATTTAAGGGGCTCATCGTGCATTAGCCATTCTGCTTCTGTGAAGAAATTGATAAGCTGGTCTTTGGCTTCAGGCAGTTTGTTGGTAAGTAATTCCTCAGCTAGGCTTAGGTGTTCTTGTTTAATTTGAAAAAATAAATTCAACGCTAAATCTCTGTCATTTGCAAAGAAGGCTTCGGCTACTTTTTCAAGTGCATTAGTGGTTTTGCCCATAGCGGAGATGATAACCATAAGGCCGCCGGCATTATTTTTAATTATTTGAGCGGTGTTTACAATGCGTTCTTTGCTGTTAATACTTGCCCCTCCGAATTTATAAACTTTCATTTGTTGATTTTATGTGTTCTGAATGTATTATCTACATACATTTGTAGCAAATCTAAATTGAAAATTTAAACCTTTAACAGTTTTATGGCTATTGATAGGGGGATACAAACTTTGGACGAATTCACTATCCAGCAAATGCGCAATTTTCCCAAAGCAACCGGTGAATTATCGGGCTTGCTGCGCGATATTGGTCTTGCAGCCAAGCGAGTGAATGTGGAAGTAAATAAGGCAGGTTTAGTGGATATTTTAGGCGATTATGGTTCCATTAACGTGCAAGGGGAGGAAGTAAAGAAGCTGGATGTATTTGCCAATAACCAGTTTATGGGTGTGCTTCGTCATGGAATTAGCTGTGCAGGTATTGGGAGTGAAGAACTGGATGACCTAGTTATTTTTGATGATGAAATAAGTAATCAATCTAAATATGTGTGTCTGTTTGATCCCCTGGATGGCAGTAGTAATATAGATGTAAACGTTTCTATTGGTACGATATTCAGCGTGTTTAGGCGGGTGAGTGAATTGGGTAAACCGGCCACTCGTGAAGATTTTTTACAAGTCGGAAATAAGCAGGTTGCAGCAGGGTATGTTATTTATGGCTCTTCTACTATGTTGGTTTATGCAACTCGAAGAGGAGTAAATGGCTTTACTTTAGACCCCTCAATTGGAGAATTTACGCTCAGTCATCCTGATATCAAATGTCCGGAATCCGGTAAAATTTATTCTGTAAATCATGGAAATTTCTTCCAATATGATAAACCGGTGCAGAACTATATTGATGCCTGTCAAAAGAAAAATAAATCTAACGGGGGTCCATACACGCAACGGTATATTGGTTCTATGGTATCTGATGTGCATAGGAACCTTATTAAGGGGGGGATATTTATGTATCCCGGTACTACCGATAAGCCTAACGGTAAATTGAGGCTGCTATATGAGTGTAATCCATTTGCTTTTATTGTTGAGCGAGCAGGAGGTATAGCTACAAATGGAAAAATTAGCATCCTGGATATTGAGCCCACCCAGGTACATCAACGAACACCCTTCTTTATAGGTAGTAAGAATATGATGGAGGAATTAAATTCTTTTATTCAAGGTTGATACGATGATTATGGCTTCCAGAATTATAGAGGTAAAAGACCTGGTAAAAAACTATGGCAAACTTGAAGCAGTAAAAGGGATTTCATTTGATGTGTATGAGGGTGAGATTTTTGGCTTACTCGGTCCTAATGGTGCAGGTAAATCAACCACCCTGGAAATAATGGAGACTTTGCGAGAGAAAACTTCCGGGAAAGTAAAAATTGCCAATCTGGATCTGGACAGTCACCCCGGAGAAATAAAGCAACTGATTGGTGTACAGTTGCAACAATCCGGTTTTTACCCACACCTAAATTTGCTGGAATTGATTGATTTGTTTGCGGGTTTGTATAACGTATCTGTAAATCCTCTGGAATTATTACGCAGTGTGCATCTTGAAGATAAAGCTAAATCTATAAGTAAAACGCTTAGTGGTGGACAAAGACAACGCTTTTCTATTGCTACTACACTGATTCATCGCCCCAAAATTGTTTTTCTGGATGAACCTACAACGGGACTTGACCCTCAGGCGCGCCATAATTTATGGGATTTAGTAAAAAAAATACGGGCTCAGGGCAGTACGGTTATTATTACTACTCATTATATGGATGAGGCGGAGCAACTTTGTGACCGAATAGCCATTATGGATGAAGGGAAAATAGTTGAGTTGGACAGCCCGGGGAAAATGATTGATAATTTGGTGGCATCTGGGTTTCAACGTGCCCGAGAACTTAAGCCCGCAAGCTTGGAAGATGTTTTCATACAATTAACAGGTAAGGATATGCGGGATGAATAATTCTCCTTTTATTTGTAAATTATTTAAACAATTTATATGAAAAGACTGTTTCTATTAGGAGGTGCAATATTGACTTTTTCTTTTGTTATGGCTCAGAAGCCAGCAGCAACAAAAACCATGGAAAACCTTGATTTGAAAGATATGATAGATAGTTTTAGCTATGCCGTTGGCCTTAATGTAGCTCATAGCATTCGTGATCAGGGAGCAGATGCCATTAATATTGATTTAGTGAAAAAGGGTTTTGAAGATGTATTTATTTCAGGCAATCCGGAATTAAGCCAGGAGCAAGCTATGAATATAATTCAAGGGCACATGCAAAAGTTGGCATCAGAAAAATTAGTTGTTGAAAAAAAGAAAGGCACAGATTTTCTTGCTAAGAATGCAAAAAGAGCCGGTGTTAAAACATTGCCTAATGGCTTACAGTATGAAGTGATAGCCTCAGGTGATCCAAACGGAGTTAAACCCAAACCTGAAAATATTGTAAATGTAGATTATGTAGGAACATTAATTGATGGAACCGAATTTGACTCTTCTATAAAGCGCGGCGAGGCGGCAGAATTTCCGTTAAATGGGGTTATCAAGGGATGGACAGAAATCTTGCAATTAATGACTAAGGGAGATAAATGGAAGGTATATATTCCGAGTGATTTGGCTTATGGTGATCGGGGAGCCGGGCAAAGCATACCGGGAGGCGCTACCTTGATTTTTGAGATTACTCTTCACGATATTAAGCCGGGAAAATAACTATTCTTAATTACTGAATTGATTTTTTAATTAAAGCCATTAATCGTTTATTTCGATTATGGCTTTTTTATATTTTAGGGCTAAAAAGTAAACCAAGGTATTATCATATATGCAATGGCTTACTTGTAACTTTACACTATTAATTTTTTTGCATTTTTTATAAGAATAACCGAAGTTAAATCAATCTAAAATGGAAGTCTTTGCAACTAAAACTTTATCCTCGGAGTATATTACCAACCATCAATATTTTACTGCACGTAAAGACAGTTATCAAACACCTTCAGGTAAAATAGTAAACCCTTATTTTGTGGTTGAATTACCACCCTGTGTTGTGGTGATGGGAATTACTAAGGAAGATAAAATATTAATGATAAAACAATACCGGCATCCAGTGAATGATGTATTGACTGAATTACCGGGTGGATTTATTGATATTGGAGAAACTGCGCAACAAGCCGCAGAAAGAGAATTAGGTGAAGAAACAGGCTATTCCTTCGAACAATTTCATTACCTCGGCATGTCGGCGGCTAATCCCGGCGTTCTTAATAATTATACTCATTTTTTTTTAGCCACCGGTGGAGAAAGAACAAGGCTCACAAAGTTTGACCCTAATGAAGAAATTGAATATGTGCTTTATTCTAAAGAGGAAGTGAAAATTATGCTTAGTAATTTAGAGGTTAAGCAAAGCCTTCATGCGCTTTGTTTGTTTTATGGGTTTAAAAAATTGAATCAGTTGGAAGAAGGGTTATAATGCTAATTCACTAAGGACAAAAAAGCTTCCGCATATTATAATTATATCTTCATTTGCGGCACATTCTTTAGCTAATTGTACCGCTCTATTTACATCTTCATAAACTTCTCCCTGTAAAGAATAGATTTTAGCCTGTTGTTTAAGGTTATTTGCATCTAAAGCACGGGGAATATGTGCTTGAGTAAAATAATATTTAGCTTTTTTAGGTAGGGTAGCTAATATACTGCTGATATTTTTATCCTTTACGAAACCAATAATAAAATGATATTTTCGATTAGGATATTGTGTATTTAAGTGATGAAGAATTTCTTTAAATCCGGATAAATTATGGCCTACATCTATAATAATGGTTGGGCAATGTTGTAATACATCCCATCTTCCAAAAAGGTTAGTATTTTTTTTAATATTTTTAAAACCATCCCTGATGTTTAAATCAGAAATTTTCCATCCTTGTTTAATGAGTTGTTGTAAAGCACAGTATGCCGTAATGGTATTTTTTGATTGATATATTCCCAATAGGTCGAGTGTTAAGTTAATTTTTCGTTTGGTATCTGTTTCTTCCAAAATGAAAGAAATACCTTCCTCACTATAAGAAGTGCTGTTTATGCTATATCGGTTAGAAGCCAAAGTAAGCGGTGATTGCATCTTTTTTGCAGCGGCTTGAAACACAGGAAGCGTTTCGGGTAGAATTTCACCTACAATTATTGGAATATGTGATTTTATTATTCCTGCTTTTTCATTTGCAATTTTCTCAAGGGTGTCTCCTAATATATCAGTATGGTCTAAGCCGATATTTGTAATAATGCTTAACTCGGGGATAATCACATTGGTACTGTCTAACCTGCCACCAAGGCCAGTTTCAATAACGGCAATATCTACTTTATTGGTAGAAAAGTAAAGAAATGCCATGGCAACAGTGAGCTCAAAAAAGGAAGGAGAGATTTGGGTAACTATCTGTTGGGTATCTTGAATAAACTGAATAACAAAATCTTTGTCAATCATTTTCCCGTTAATCCTAATTCGCTCACCAAAATCTTTGATGTGTGGCGATGTATAAAGGCCGGTGTTATATCCTGCAGTTTGTAATACCGATGCAAGCATGTGGCTGGTACTTCCCTTTCCATTTGTTCCTGCAATATGAATACTCTTGAAATTTTTGTGCGGATTACCCAAGGCTTCCAACAAAGAATGTGTGTTATTAAGGTTTTCCTTATAAGCACTTGCCCCAACCCTGCTAAACATAGGTAATTGACTATACAGGTACACTATGGCTTCATCGTAGGTCAATGGCAGGAAAAGTTGGCGATTATTTTATGTTGAATTTAAACTCAACAGTAACGTTCGACTCTGTTGAAGCTTTGTCAAACTGGATATTTCTTAAATATTCTTTAATCGAATCAGCATAACCCTGATTACGACTGGTAGAGCCCTTTTCAAAACTTACAAAGGTTCCTCTTCCATCAGGAGATACCTTAATAACTGCATAAATAGTGGCTTTGGGTAAATCACCGGTAAAGGAATAGTAACGAACAATTTTTCTTGTACCTCTGATTACCTTAGGCCCACCAATTTTTCCACCTGGGGTATTACCATAAGAATCCTTATCTCCGGTAGGAGAACCTGCATCACCAACACCATTGCGATTATTTCCCTGATTTTGGTATTGATTGTCTTCATTTTCATTATTCCCATGTCCTGAACCGGGACCGGCATAAGTTTGTTTAGGTTTGGCTGGTGGAACTACTTTGTTTGAAGTAACATTTGTTTCAACTTTTGCTTTTGATATTTTTTCAGGTTTTGTAATTGGGGCCGCAGCGTCATCGGCATTGTCATCATGCCTTACATTTTCTGCTTCAATACTTTTTGAAATACTGGTTGCTGCAATTTTTTCAGCATCAGGAGAATTATTTCGTTTCCCTTTTATGAGCGGTTGCTCCTGCCCCCAACCCTCCATATCATTTCCAAGATTTATTTCAAACTCTTCTACAACAGGTGTTGATGCCGGTTCATTCTTCCATGAAATGAAATAAAAGAGCAGCATCAGTACGATACAAATAATGGCGGTATAAGCTAATGCCTTCCTATTTTTTTCAGCTTCAAATGAATGGAGATGGTGAATCATGGGTTAAAGGTAAAGCGATTGTTTGGTTTCAACAATGTTGTAATTCAAAGAGAAGAAAATTGCATAAGTGAAGGTTGTTATAAAGGGCTTTTTAACAATATTTTTTACTGATATTTATTATCTGTTCCCGAAAATCAAACTTCCGATTCTTACCATATTACTTCCAACAGAAATTGCAATTTTATAATCGCCACTCATTCCCATGCTCAAAATGCTAATTTCTTGATGTGTGGTTTTTAGTCTATCATAGAGTGATTTTAAATAAAGAAATTCATTTTTCACAAGGGTTGTATCATTTGAATAGGATGCCATTCCCATTACACCGCAAATATTTATATGAGGATATAACGATGGATTAATTTGTAATATTTCCTCTTCATTAAAACCAAACTTTGTTTCTTCTGTAGCAATATGAACCTGTAATAAGCACTTAATAATTCTGTTATTTCTTGTAGCTTGTTTATTAATTTCCTTTAACAACTTAATAGAGTCCACTCCTTGGATGAGATGCACAAAGGGAGCGATATACTTCACTTTATTTGATTGCAAATGGCCAATAAAATGCCATCGGATATCATGGGGGAGTTCAAGCTGTTTACTACAAAGTTCCTGTACATAATTCTCTCCAAAATCCCGTAATCCTTCTTGGTATGCCGAAAGGATATCTTCTATACTTTTTAACTTGCTAACAGCAACCAAGGTAGCTTGCTGGGGTGCTAATTCTCGTAAAATTTGATGGTAGTTGCTGGTGTTAAACATTTATACAAATGTTATGATAATGATGAAAAAGGATAATGAAAAAAGCTTATTTATTTAATAACTTGCCAATAAAGATAAAACTATGTTACGAAATTATTGGTGGGTAGGAGTGATGTTTATAGCCCTCACTTCGTGCAGTTCAACATATTTCAACAACGCAAATGACATGGGGAAGGCATTTGGGCAGGTCACTTTGCAAGATGGTACAGAATTGTCGGGCGCTATTTCGTTTCGGGCAAGAACAAACAACATTAAATTTTATGGCAGTGACTCAAAGGAAGCTAGGAAAATTTTGTTATCTGATATAAAGTTTATTGAAATTCGTGGAAATAAATATGCGCCTAAACTTATTCGGGACAGAGGGAGTTTAACCATGCGCTTTTTAAAACCACTTACTCGTGATGACTCACGGCTTGGGCTATACGAATTTTATGAAGAAGAAACCAGAACGGTGCATGATTATAGAGGCAGGCCTTACACCAGAGATCAAGAAAAAATTATTTATTATTTGGAAACACCGGTAATGAGAGGACAGGAGCCCTTATGGGAATTATCAGGAAATCAATTGGTACCTAATTTTGATGTAAAGATGAGTGAGGTAGTTAAGGATTGCCCGGCGTTAGCTGAGAAGATTAGGAATAAGGAGCGTGGATATTTTTACGCTATGATTACCGGACGTGACCGCGTAGATATAATGTTGAATATTATAGAGGAGTACAACCGATGTAAGTAATATTCCGGTTATTTTATTTTAAAACAAGTTTATTTAAGAATAGAGCGACTAATTACAATTCGTTGCACTTCACTTGTACCCTCGTAAATTTGGGTAATCTTTGCATCTCTCATCAATCTTTCTACGTGATATTCTTTTACAAAACCATATCCGCCATGAATTTGTACCGCTTCGGTGGCAGTCCACATAGCTGTTTCACTACTAAATACCTTGGCCATTGAACTACTTGTTCCATAGTCAAGATGCTGGTCTTTTTCCCATGCAGATTTAAGGCAAAGCAATCTTGAGGCTTCAATTCTTGTAGCCATATCTGCCAGTTTGAATTGAATAATTTGATGGTTCATGATTTCGGTTCCAAAAGCTTTACGTTGTTTGCTATATGCCAGTGCTAATTCGTATGCGCCGCTAGCTATTCCTAAAGCCTGTGAAGCAATGCCAATACGGCCTCCGGCAAGGGTTTTCATAGCAAACTTAAATCCGAAACCATCTTCCCCGATTCTGTTTTCTTTTGGCACCTTTACGTCGTTAAATAATATGGTATGGGTATCACTTCCACGAATACCCAGTTTATTTTCCTTTACACCTACAGCCACTCCTGGCCAGTTTTTTTCTACGATAAATGCATTAATGCCGTGGCTACCTTTTGTTGCATCTGTTTGTGCAATTACCAAGTACACACTGGCACTATTCCCGTTAGTAATCCAGTTTTTTGTACCATTAAGTAAATAATAATCTCCTTTGTCTTCTGCGGTTGTACGTTGTGATGTGGCGTCACTACCGGCTTCAGGTTCACTAAGTAAGAATGCTCCGATATATAGTTCGTTGTCTTTTTTACCTTGTGCTAATGGAGTGAGGTATTTATGTTTTTGTTCTTCAGAACCATATTCTTGAATACCATAGCAAACGAGGCTATTATTTACACTCATACAAACACTAACACTTGCATCAATTTTACTTATTTCCTCCATGGCCAATACATAGCTAATGGTATCTAAGCCACTGCCACCGTATTCAGGCTTAACCATCATACCCATAAAGCCCAAATCGGCTAACTTTTTTATTTGTTCACGAGGAAAAGTTTGTGTTTCATCCCTTTCAATTACACCGGGCAAACATTCGTTTTGAGCAAAATCTCGTGCTGCTTGGCGAATCATTAAATGCTCTTCTGATAGTTGAAATTGCATGGTTATATTTTTCTTTGCCAAAAGTACGAATTGAGCGTCATAATCAATTATTTGGTTTGCTTTAATATTTTTTTGTATTATTTGACCTACCTTCAAAAATAAAATGCTGTGAATACAGCAAGACAAAATCTCAGATACCAAAAAGCTGTTGCAGGTATAGCCATTATTCTCTTCGGAATAAAAATAGGCGCCTGGATTATCACCGGATCAGTGGCGGTTCTTACAGATGCGCTGGAAAGTGTTGTGAACATTGTTGCTGGTATTTTTGGTGTGTTTAGCTTATACCTTTCTTCAAAACCGCGTGATTTTGAACATCCCTACGGCCATGGAAAAATTGAATTTATTTCTTCTGCTGTAGAAGGGACATTAATTTTCCTTGCCGGAATTTTTATTATTTATAAGGCAATTGACAATTTTTTTCATCCGGCGCCTTTACAAAAGTTGGACCTAGGTATGTGGTTGTTGGCAATTTCGGCTATAATTAATTGGGTGGCCGGAAATATTTGTGTTAGGGTGGGAAAGAAGAATAAATCGGTTGCCCTGGTAGCTTCAGGTAAGCATATTCGGGTAGATGCCTTTACTACCTTGGGGATTTTCGTAGGTTTATTTTTAGTAATAACAACAGGAGCACTTTGGATAGATAGCTTAGTTGCATTATTATTTGCCGGAATAATAATGGTAACCGGTTATAGAATCATTAGAAGTTCAGTGGCAGGTATTATGGATGAACAGGATATTGAATTGCTTAAAGATATGGTTCAGCATCTTGAAGAAAATCGAAAACCTGATTGGATTGATTTGCATAATATGCGCATAATAAAATATGGAGCTATCCTGCACATGGACTGTCACATGACCGTTCCTTGGTATTACAACGTAGTTGAAGCACACGCCATTGTAGAAGAGCTAACTGATTTAGTAAAGAAAAATTACGGCACGTCAATGGAGGTCTTTGTACATTCTGATGCATGTATGGAATTTTCTTGTCCTATTTGTACAAAGATGGATTGTCCGGTAAGAGTTCATCCATTTGAGAAGAAAATTAAATGGACTATTACCTCTATTGCAAAAAACAACAAACATGACATCAATACATAAGAAAATTTCCAAAGAATTTTGGGATGAACGATATCAAAAAGGCGAAACGGGTTGGGATGTTGGTTATGCTACAACTCCACTGGTTGAATATTTTTCTCAACTGAATAATAAACATCTTAAAATACTAATTCCGGGATGTGGCAATGGCTATGAGGCAGAATGGCTTTCATCAAAAGGATTTACCGAAATTACGGTAATTGATATTTCTCATGAGGCACTGGAAAGGTTACGAGAAAAAAATCTACCGGGACTTGTATTGGTTCAAGGAGATTTTTTTGAACATAAAGGATCTTATGATTTAATTGTTGAGCAAACCTTTTTCTGTGCATTAGCTCCAGGATTAAGGAAGGAATATATCAATAAAATGTATGCCTTATTAAAGGCGGGTGGAAAATTAATTGGTGTGCTGTTTAATCGAGAATTTGAAGGCGGCCCACCGTTTGGAGGTAGCTATAATGAATATGTGCACTTATTTGTACCGCCGTTTGTCATACGATGTATGGAACCTTGTTATAATTCTATAAAGCCCAGAAAGGATTCCGAGTTGTTTTTCATTATAGAAAAGCCATTATTTGAAAAGCAGAGCGATTAGCATGGCCAGCAAAGGCGCTATAATTCCATAGCCTAAAGCTCTCCAACCTCCAGGAAGTGGTGGCTGATGATTGTATTTGCTGGCTAGGAATCCGGCAAAAAACAATAAAATAAAGCTAACGATAACGAGTAAACTAATTTTTAAAAGGGTAGGGATGTATAGTGAGAATGGTAATAACAGCAGTGCACTACCTGTCATAACGCCAGTAAAGAGAAGCAGAGGCTCGGTGAGTATGAATTGACGCTTATCATCAGCCTGAATCATTATCGTGTCCCATTCTTTCATTTCTTTTGACCAGGCAGCTTTTGCTTTGAGCTGCTCCTCGGTGCTTAAACCCCAATCATTCAGTAGTTTCTTAGTCCGATTCCATTCTCTCTCTTCTGCGTCTATTGTATTTTTCTCGTTCCCTTTTCTGGCAGCATAAGAACCAATAGCCATAATGCAAGAAAAGGGGATTATCACCCAAGGAATAAAATCTAAAATAAGGGACTCTGGTTTTTTTGCAAAGGCCATCCCAATCCATAATGAAAGCGTTAACAATACTCCATCCATAATTCCGGAGAAAAACAAGCTTGCCGGAACAGCATTGATTCTATTCTTTGTGGCCGTCGGCATAGTTAGGTAAGGATACTTAAACTTTTTCCAATTATAACTACGGCTTCATCTATTTGTTCTTTGGTAATGATTAATGGTGGTGCAAGCCTGATTTTATCACCATGTGTTGGCTTTGCCAATAGGCCATTTTTCATCATTTCCAAACATAAATCCCATGCCGCATCTTTTTCTGCATGATCTATTACGATTGCGTTTAGCAAGCCGCGTCCCCTTACCGTTTTGATATGGGGAGAGTTAAGTTTGTTTATTTTTTCTCGAAAATAAATACCTAATTCTTCAGCTTTTTCAGCAAGGTGTTCATCTTTTAAAACTTGTAAGGATGCAATAGCTACTTTACAGGCTAAAGGGTTTCCACCATAGGTGCTACCATGCTCTCCGGGCTTAATGGTAAGCATTATTTCATCATCAGCCAAAACAGCACTAATTGGAAGCATACCTCCACTTAAAGCTTTTCCTAAAATAATAATATCCGGACGCACATGTTCACGATCACAAGCTAATGGTGTTCCTGTTCTGCAAAGGCCGGTTTGAATTTCATCAGCTACCATTAATACATTCTTCTCAGTACATAGTTTACGCACTTCAGTATAATAGCCATCATCGGGAACAACCACTCCGGCTTCACCTTGTATAGGTTCAAATAAGAATGCGCAAACGTTCTTATCTTCCAGGGCTCTTTGTAGTGCACTAACAGAATTGTAAGCAATAACTTCAAAACCCGGCAGATAAGGCCCGTATTCATTGCTGGCGGTAGGGTCGGTGCTAAATGAAATTACACCGGTTGTACGACCATGAAAATTATTCTCACAAACCACAATTTTTGCTTGACCTTTCGAAATACCTTTTACTTTATAAGCCCACTTACGGCAAAGCTTAATCGCAGTTTCTACCGCTTCTACTCCCGTGTTTATTGGTAATACTTTATCATAGCCAAAGTATTGAGTTATATATTGCGCGTATTCGCCTAATAAGTTATTATAAAATGCCCGGGAAGTAAGTGTTAGCTCTTTTGATTGTTCAATGAGCGCCTGCAATATGCGCGGGTGACAATGTCCTTGATTTACTGCAGAATATCCGCTCAAAAAGTCGTAGTACTCCTTTCCTGCTACGTCATAAACGTGTACACCTTCTCCTCTTTTTAAAACAACAGGTAAAGGATGGTAATTATGTGCGCCGTACTTGTCTTCAAGTTGTATGTAATGATTGGCATCGGTTGATGCAGTTTTTAGAGTAGTCATGATTGATAAGTTAAGGGATAATATTAAATACAAGAAACATGCCCCTTTTTTTAAGGGGATATAAGACCTCAACTTCGATGATTCAACAGGTCGAGGTTTGCAGAAAGAAAGGATAGGTTGTTAAACATCTGATATACAAAAATATATAATTAAACCCATTTTACGAAGTAATGTTCCGGAAAGTTAAATAGTGGTTGAAGAGGTTTTTCAAAAATGGCAAATAATGTACTACCCGTGCCTGAAAGTGATACATAGCAAGCTCCTGCATTATTCAATATTTTTGCTATTGCTGCTATTTCGGAAAAAGCAGAAAAGATTGGCTTTTCAAAATCATTAATAATTAATCCCTTCCATTCCTTGGGATGTTTTTTAACGAGAGAAGCGAGATCAGATTTTTGAGAAAATTCATGTAGGTTTTCAAAGGCCCATTTTGTAGAAATAGGAATTGAAGGGTTAACCAATAGAATTGAAAAATTGTTTAAGGAGAGTTCTAATGGGGTTAATTGTTCACCTCGGCCATTGGCAATAACAGGGTGTAGTGAATCAATGAAAAATGGGCAGTCGCTACCCAAGGAAAGTGCATATTGTTTTAGTTTTTCCTTTGAAATATTTAAAGCAAACTTTTTGTTTAACAAAGTAAGCATATAGGCTCCATCAGAAGAGCCTCCACCCAAGCCTCCACCGGTTGGAATTAATTTTACTAATGCGGTTTGAATAGGTGGCAGGGATGGGAAATCCTTTTTTAATAAAAAGTAGGCTTTGTAACAAAAATTTTGTGCTGGTTCAATATCCGGGCCTGTGCCATAGGTTTTTAGTGTAAATGGAGTAGGCTGATTCTTTTTTTCAATTATTTCCAATGCATCATAAACCGGAACGGGATAAAAAATCGTATTAAGGTTGTGATATCCATCCGCTCTTTTGTCCAAAACTTGCAGGCCGATATTAATCTTTGCGTTTGGGAAAATAACCATGATGAGATAACTTACTTTTTCTCCCTCTTTTTTAGTTCATCTCTAATAGGAATAGCACGGAGATAATCTTCTTCTTTTAAAACTTCATCAAGTAATTCTCTAAGTTGATCTATTTCCATTTCTGAAAGTTTATCTCTTTCGGAATCTGTTTCTGCTTCTGCTTTTGATTGCTCTGTAGAATATTGTTCGTTACCAGTAACTGTTCCAACTTCGGCAATAATATGCTCATAAGTGTAAATGGGGCAGCCAAATCGAACTGAAAGGGCTAATGCGTCAGAGGTACGTGAATCAATTTCCACCGTATCGCTATTTGAACTACATACTAATTTAGAATAAAAGATTCCTTCTTGCAGGTTATTGATAATGACTTCATGAAGGTTTATTTCAAAAGCCAGCATAAAGTTCTTCATCAAATCATGCGTTAACGGGCGATTAGGTTGCATTCTTTCTAATGCTACTGAAATTGCCTGGGCTTCGAAAGCACCAATTACAATTGGGAATTTCCGTAATCCATTCACTTCACCCAATACTACAGCGTATGAATGTGTTTGTGATACGCTGTGTGATAATGCAATTATTTCAAGTTCAATCTTTTTCAGATTAGCCATTTCGATTCAAAATATTATCCAAAAGTATAAAAATAAAGCCTTCCGAACGAATTTGGAAGGCTATTTTAAGAATAGCATTGCACCAATCAAGCTACGTCTTTTAATTTTTTAACAGCAGCAATAATCTTTGGCATCACCTCAAATAAATCACCAACAATACCGTAATCAGCAGCTTTAAAGAATGGCGCTTCAGGGTCTTTATTAATAACTACGATAACTTTGCTGCGATTAACACCTGCAAGATGTTGAATGGCGCCCGAGATACCTATAGCAAAATATAAATTAGGTGCAATGGCTAATCCGGTTTGCCCAACGTGTTCTTTGTGTGGTCTCCATCCTACATCTGCTACAGGACGGCTACAGGCTGTTGCAGCGCCTAAGAGTGAGGCAAGATCAGTAACCAGATGCCAATTCTCAGGCCCTTTTAATCCTCTGCCTCCGCTTATTACGATGGATGCTTCACTTAATAACACTTCACCGGTTGTTTTATTAGATGAAAGCACTTTTATTTTTGAAGCAGGTACTGTAGGCTCAAAAGGCTCTATACTAGCTGTGCCTTCTGTTTTTGTAACATGAAATGCATTTTGTTCAAGCACAATTATTTTTTTTGTAGTCTCCACCTTCACATGAGCGAAGGCTTTGCCACTAAAAACATTTTTCTTTATAATAAAGCCATTGCTTGTATCAGGAAGTGCAACAGCTCCCATAACTAATCCGGCCTTTAACCGAATGCTCAATCTGGGTGCAATAGCTTTAGCACTACTGTTATTTGAAAGAATAATTATTTCAGCTCCTGATTTTTCAACGGCTTGTTGAATTGCAGTAGTGTAAACTTGTGAGTCAAAAGCAGTTAATACCTCTGATGATGCAGCGTGAACCTTTGTAATTCCATAATTACCCAATGTAGAAAGATTGAATTTTGTAGGTCCTAAAATTAGGGCCTCTGCAGTAGTGTTCATCATCTTTGCCACACCGGCAGCATAAGCGGCAGCCTCAAGTGAGGATTTTTTTATTTCTCCATCGGCCTGATCTAAAAATACTAATATCATAATATGTTTATTGTATAGCGTTAATAATTTAGTACCAATTAAAAAACCCGTGCTTCTTCATGAAGTAATCGAACCAATTCTTCCGGTGTGTCGGCAGAAACTAGTTTCACCCCGGCCTTAGCAGGAGGAAGTTCAAAGGCACTAATTGAAGTGTAGGTGTCAACAGGCGCAGGTTCTTGCACTTTTAGCGGTTTTGTTCTTGCACCCATGATGCCTTTCATATTAGGAATGCGCGCTTCTGCCATTCCCTGTTGACAACTAACCACTAAGGGAAGTTGACATTCATCAGTTTCTTCACCCCCTTCAATTTCGCGTTCAACAGTTACCGTTGTGCCTTGCAAAGTAAATTTTATAGCATGAGCAATGTATGGCATATCTAATAATTCAGCTACCATACCACCAATTGAGCCGTTATTATAATCAATGGTTTCTTTACCTGTAAAAATTAAATCATATCCACCTGCTTTTGCCACTGTTGCAATTTGTGTAGCAATATCAAAGGGGTCTGTGGCATCTTTGTTAATTCTTATAGCTTCATCACCACCTAATGCAAGCGCTTTTCTAATTATTGCATCGTTTTCACTACCTCCCACATTTACTAAATGAATAACCGTTGAGGGGTCGGCTTCTTTTAATTCAATAGCCCTAACTAAAGCGTACCATTCATCATAAGGATTTATAATCCATTGAACACCTGCTGTGGCAAATTTTGTATTATTATCATCAAAAGCAATCTTTGCCGTTGTGTCAGGGGTTTTACTTATACATACAAGTATCTTCATAATCTTTAATTTAACTAAGTTGTTTATGCAACTAATGCAAATATACAGGATGCAAAGATACCTGAAATCAACTTTATGTCATTATTATATTAAGTCTTGTTAGTAAAGTTGTTTTATCCCATGGGAGGAAGAAATCTTCCGGCTCATCAATTTGTTGAAAGTAGAAATATCGATATAATACTTTTGGGTTTTGCCTCTTAATCAACAGTTAGGTGGTTCTATTTACGATAAGTGAGCTGTCATTTGATTGTGTCATTTATCTTTGAAGAGGAGTTTAATGTGATCAATTGTTAGGAGTATGTGTTGAAGTGTTAAAGCAGCATAAGGATATGTCATTATTAAAACCTTTTCTTCAGTTTATAGCTAATCGGCATTTATTTAGCCGAAAGGATCGTTTGTTGCTTGCTGTTAGCGGCGGAATGGATTCTGTTTGTTTGTTGCATTTATGTAAAATGGCAGGTTTTGATTTTGCGGTGGCGCATGTTAACTTTTTGCTCCGTGGAGAAGAAAGTAATAAAGATGAAAAGTTGGTTTCGGATTTAGCATTAAAATATGAGGTTGATTTTTTTCTTCATCGTGAAGATGCAGAAAAGTATGCTGCAGTTCATCATGTATCTGTTCAGGTGGCAGCTCGTGAAATCAGGTATCAGTTTTTTAATAAATTGATTATTGAAAAGAATGTTACAAAGTATATATTAACAGCTCATCATGCGGATGATAATGCAGAAACCCTGATGATGAATTTTCTTAAAGGTACGGGAATTGAAGGGCTAAAAGGCATCCCGGCTTTAAATGGCCTCATTAGGCGCCCATTACTTTCTTTTACACGCGATCAGATTGCAGATTATGTTGCAAAAAATAATTTATATTTTCGAGAAGATGCCTCTAATCTAACGGATAAGTACACACGAAATTTTATTCGATTAGCGGTTTTTCCTGTGTTGGAAAAAGTTTTCCCTTCTGTTAAATCAAATCTATCTCATAATGTAAATCGGTTTGAGGAAATCTCTTATTTATATTTTGCTGAAGTAAACAGGTTTTTTAAAAAGCACCTTTCTGAAGAAAGAGGGGAGTGGAAGATATCTGTAGAAGCATTGAAGCGCTCCGGGGCAGCAAGTACCTTGTTATTTGAATGGTTAAAGAATGCCGGCTTTTCCGCTGCACAATGTGTAGAAGCTGAAAGGTTGATATATTCAGAATCAGGTAAAATGATAACAGCCGGAGCATATCGTTTGCTACACAACAGAAAGCACTTGGTGCTGTCAAATCTTACGCCTGTTAATCAAGAGTGGGTAGTAATTAACGATGGAGAGGTGAGGGTAGAGTTTACCGGTGGTATAATAAATATCCAAAATTTGGATAAGGGAGATTTACCTTCTGATGAGATGACTGCTTTGTTAGATGGTGCAAATATTCAATTCCCTTTATTGCTCCGGCGTTGGCGTGCAGGTGACTATATGTATCCGTTAGGAATGAATAAGAAAAAGAAAATTGCCCGGATGCTTATAGATAAGAGATGTTCAATGAATGAAAAGGAAAATGTGTGGGTTATTGAATCAAATAAGAAAATTATATGGCTAATTGGTCATCGAATTGATAATCGTTTTAAAATAACTGCAAATACCAAAAAGTTTATTCGTATCCGGTTATCTTCCAAAAAGTGATGGTTGTTTTAATTGTTCAATAATAGGTTCAAACAAACGGGGTTCTTTTATTGCAATTAGCATTATAGCAAACAATAATCCATAAAAAGATCCCCATAAATGTGCATCATGGTTAATATTGTCCACTCCTTTCCTCCCCATGTACACGCAATAGGCTACAAACAATATTGCATATATCATTGCTGAAATTTTTATTGCTCCATATAAATAGATAGCACTCCAAGGGTCAAAAACGATAGCTGCAAACACCACTGCACATACTGCGCCGGATGCACCCAAAGCACGATAATGAACATCGTCCTTATGCTTTACAATACTCGGTATATCTGCTACCACTAATGCTGAAAAATATAATATTGCGTATGATATTTGCCCTCCGAGCCCATATATTGAAAAAATAATTTCAACATTTCTTCCAAAAAAATAAAGGGTAAACATGTTGAAGAAGAGGTGCATAAAATCTGCATGAAGAAAACCTGATGTTATGCTCCGGTAATATTGCTTCTCTCGCACCATATAATAAGGCCATAATATAGTTTTGTTTACTAATGCGGCATTTGAGAAACCCATTAAAGAATAAACGGTTGTAGCAGCAATAAGTAGGATGGTTATGGGGTATTGTGAAAAATCCATTCTTCAATGTTTTAAGATCTGTAAAGATAGTGGATGTAATGCCTTTGTTTTTCAGGTTTGATAATATCAGGAATGATGATAAGGTTCGTTTTTTAAAATGGTACAGGCCCGGTATAGCTGCTCACTTAAGATTAAACGTACCAGTTGATGGGGAAATACTAATGTAGATAAACTCCAGATTAAATTAGCTCTTTTCTGTACCTGCTGATCTACTCCGTATGCGCCACCAATTAAGAAAATTATTTTCTTTTTACTTTCGTTGGCCCACTGTTGAATGTATGTAGCCAATTTCTCATTAGTGAACATCTGACCTTTTTCATCTAAAAGAATTAAATAGTCATCGGGTTGAAGTAATTGGAGAATTAGTTCGCCTTCTCTTTTTTTTAATGCTGAAACATTAATGGTGGGCGCATTTTTTGGAGAAGCAATTAAATGCCATGAAATAGGGAAGTATTTGCCAATACGATGAGTAAATTCTTCAATTCCTTTTAAAACATAAGGTTCATGTGCTTTACCAATACTCCAACATTGGATCTTCATAGTTTGATATTTTAGCTTTTAATGACGGAGGGGCTCATTTAAATAATTTTATATCTTTTGAAAAGAGAAGTAAAATTATTATTTCGAATGATTAAAAGTAGCTGCATTTTCTAAATGAGTATCGTGTTTTTACTATATACCGTATAAAATTATACATAATAAATGGGTGGTTCACAAATGCTTATTTTTTATTCCTGGAAAAGGTTTTAAAAGTGTTGCTTTAAGTAAACGGATGTTATATATTTATGTTTGTAACTAAGTTAATCGCACCCGACAGTCTACACTTTAGGACTGAATTTCTCTAATTTTCCTGTGAATATTTTTGTTTTGTACCCATATCCCATGGCTAACCCATGTACTATTTTGTACATGATGTTCAACCTAAATTCTTAGTCATGGAAAATTTTTACGAAGTTCATAAGAAGAATGTTCATGGGGTATCACATTATTTTGTGAAGCATTTTATTTCTTTTAAAGATTTGCCAGAATTGGCTCCTGTGTTAAAAGGATATGGGATGCATATTGATTTACATCAAGCATGTCATTTAGCAGGTATTCATTCATGCGAAATAATCAACACGTTAAAGGTGAAATCAGCGGATGATGAAGTTGTGGGTAGGGTGGTTCAGCTGCACCCTCGCGGGCTATTAGTTAATATTTCTAAGTAACTTATTTATGGGTAGGTTACTTAGAAAGTGTGTTCTAATTTTTTTAAAGAGGTTATTCTTTTTTATCGTCTTTTGATTTTACGCGACCATCTTTCTTATCTTTTTCTCTTCCAATAAGGTATCCTCCGGCGGCACCAACAGCTGCACCAATAGCGGCTCCTTTGGCGTTTTTGCCAATTACAGTTCCTGCTGCAGCTCCTGTTACTCCACCAATAATTGCACCTTGTGCACCTTTACTCATTCCTTTCTTTTCATTTGATTTACTCTCTTCTTCATTTGATGTAGTAGTGGCAGTATTTTCTGCTTCACCTTTGGAAATATTTGTCTCAGGTTCTTTGGAAGTATTAATAGTAGATGATGTATTATTTCCGGATGAAGATTTATTTGTGCCGGTAGCTACTTTCTCCGGTGCTTTTGTAGGAGATACTGCATTTGTACTTCCATTCACAGGTTGTGAAGCTTTATCCTCCACAACGGCTTTGGTAGTATCTGCACTTGTATTTACGCTTTGGTTGTCATTTGTATAAATTAAGTTGCGGTCATCTTTTTGTTCTTTGGTCTGGCAGGAAGACAAGGCAAATAAGATAGCAGAAGATAAAATGATTGCTCTTTTCATAATATTTAATTTCGTTGGTAAGTTTAGTTGTTAATTATTCAAATGCAAGTAACAGTTATGTATTCAAAACAAAATGTTAAGGAATAAAAACTTTGTTATCGGCTCGGATATTAAATTTTGATTTGAGATTCAAGAAATCATATTTTTTAAACTTCTGTAGGCAGTACCGGGCCTAAATGTACCTTGTGTTTTGGAGTTTCTTTTTTGGGAAATAAAATATCATGTGCAGTTTCGTAGCCTTCGTTGGCCACGTGATTTGCTCTTTTAGCGCTTTTAAATCCTTTAACAATTTGATAAATTGCTGTGGCGGCTAAAGCTGCAGAAATGAGTGCTAATAGGGTACCTTTCTTTTTCATTTTCCTCTTTATCGCAAAGATAGTATAACCATTTATCAATCTTTGTTAAACAATTAAAAAAGTACTTTTCTTAGATATCTCTATTCTCTTTCATCGTGTCCCAATATTCTTTCCCATATTCTACAAAAATTTCGCTACCGGCACTAATTTTCTTTGTAGATTGAATATATGGTTTCCCCTTTTTTATGGCATAGATAGCGTTATTTTGTATTCCTTTTACTCGTACAAATCCCCTGGCGTCATTAGCATAGCGAGCCAGTGCCTTTTTGGTTTTTTCTGCATCTACAACGTGGTTGCGGGTTACGTAAAAAATATATCCATTTGTACCATTATGGTGCTCAACTTCTTTCCAGGTGGTTATTTTTCCCTTGTATTCTACGATCAGGCTGTCCTTAGGTATATCTACTTTGGTAAATAATCCTTTTCCTGCCCTGGGTAGGCTAGATTTTTTCACTACAAGGTGTTTTTCGAATAAATCCATTTTTAGGTTTTGAATTGGTGTGAATAATGAGTACAAAGCTATTTGAATAATTTCTTTATCATAATCGCATCATGGCCATATACGTCATTTCTAAATTGAAGCATATTATTGTTGTCGGTATATGCGGTAAAATAAGTAATCCATACGGGGATGGGTTGTTTTATTGATACCCAGGTTTCTTTTGTTTTGTTCATAGCCACCTGAATACTATCAGGAGTCCATTGTGGTTGGTCGCGCAGCAAATATTCAGCTAATTCAAAAGGCTCTTGAAGCCTGATACAACCATGGCTAAATGCACGAAAATCTCGGGAAAATAAACTTTTTGCCGGTGTGTCATGGAAATATATGTTATAGCTATTTGGAAATAGAAATTTCACCTTTCCTAAAGAATTATTTCCACCCGGCCTTTGTCTCACAATGGGAACATTGCCTGAATAACCGGTAATTTCCATATTATTGTTTGCCAAATAATTTTTATTTCTTCGTATAGCAGGAAGGATTTCATTTTTAGAAATAGAATAAGGAACATTCCAATAAGGAGCGAATACAATTGTTTTTAGTGTATTTGTAAATACCACTGTACTCGTTCCAGCTTTTCCCACCACCACCCGCATTTTTAGTGTAATGGTGTCATCATCAAATACAGTTAAAATGAAATCAGGAATATTCACCACAATGTATCTCTTATCATTACTTTTAGGGAGCCATCTCATTCGTTCCATATTTACCAGTATTTGAGAAATCCTTGTTTCCACCGGAACATTTAATTCATTTATTAACGCTTTATCAATACCTCCACTTTCATTTAATCCATATCTGCTGCGCACAAGCTTTATTGTCTCAAAAAGCATTGAATCGTATAATGCTGTAGAATCGGAGGCAGGGAAGAGGCCTTCACGACTTAACCGATCTTTTAATTTAATAATCGATAAACTTTCCTTTCCTCGCTTTAAGTCTGGCAAATATGGAAGGGAATCCCATCCACCTCGCTTGGCAAAATTGCCATATTCGCTGAGCTTATCACGAAGAAGCACATATTGTGAGCTAACGGGTTCCCATTTTTTAAAATCTACGTTTTTATTATCAGCTAATGAGTCAAGTAATGAAACCAAATCAAGTTTTTTACGTGGAATATGCCATTGTAATTCCGCAGGATCAATTTTGCCTGCATAAGCATATTGTGCATATTTAAAAAACAGATTGGTTAACCCCAGTTCAGTTTTCAGCCTAATGGTATCATTATTAAAGTGCAAGCTGTCATCCACATAATGTTGCATTTCTTCCTGAAGCGTTTTATCCAAAAGAGAACTGTCGGGTTGGAAGCTAACAAAATGCAGGTAGAGATTCCAGAATCCGGATGTTTGTTGAGTTAACCCTTCTTCATCAAACCATGTGTACTGATAATTCCTGCTTAAATAAAAATTCCTGAACTGGACGGCTTTATCCTTATCCATGTGTTGCTGTGAAATGAATTGTTCAACCTGATTACTGTCGAGTACCAATGAAGTGATGGCAGTAATTGGGGTAATGGTGGTATCTCTGGTTATAACAGGGCTTGTTTTATCCGGCTTACAAGAAGTGTAACTAATACTAAAAACTATAATAATAGAATAAAAAAAGAGAAGAGGCTTCCGCATATATAAGGCTTCTGGTCAAATATAGATTGTTTATAGCGTAAAGAAATTATAAATAATTATTTTCCATTACAATAATATGGGCTGCTGTTCGTTTTATTTTTTAGCCATTCTGGCCAACGAAGAACACCGAAAACTGGCTGTCTCATTTATTGTGGCAGCCTTTTTTTAAAAATTCAATTTACTGTCCCTTAGGCGTTGAAATGAGTTATAATTCCTGATACGGTAAGCTTTTTTATACGGATTTGGGTATTGCTGTAGAAGGCGCTTATTAGCACAATATGTCATTCTGAGACTAGAAGTAAAATTTTTGCATAAAAGTTCAATCAATACCATTCAGTTCCGTTTTTGGCAATTTTTTTAAGCAATATGAGTTACTTTTTAACTTGTCTGTAAAACACTGTTATTGTATGCTCTTACATTAGAGATTGGAAATATAATGTCCATTAGAGGCCATTGCGGTAGATCAAGCATGCGACAACTACCGGAAAACAAAAATGAAAATAATAAATGTAATTTTAATATTGACGATTCTCTTATTAGCACCGGACAACATTGGAAATTAGGTGAATTATATGAACTAAAACAACAATTTTAAAATCAGGTACACATTCGAGACCAAGATAAAAGAGGTATTTGGAATGTAACAAGTCATGACATATTACACTCTCTAATATATTTAATTATGGATGCAAAAAAAGAAAATAAAAATGCCTACAAACAAATGAAATTTAGGATAGGTATATTCCAAATTGTGAACCGAAAGACCAATAGGAAATATTTAAGCACAAGTACAGATTTGGAAAGAGCTTATAATGGTGACAAGTTTCAACTAAATAATGGGCTGCATCGAAATAATGACTTGCAAAGTGATTGGAATAATTTGGGAAGTAACGAATTCGAATTTAGTATAGTTGACGAGCTAAATGTGGAAGATACCGCAACTAAAACAAAAATTAATGCAGACTTAAAAGAGTTTATTGACATGTATAAATCGGAGCTTTTAAAGACCGGTGAACTGTTGTATGAATAAAAATGCAAATCGCTAAGATCCTTTTGACAATAGGTGGGTTGAACGGCTTCGTATCAACATAAGTACAAAATTCAACTTTTTTTCGTTGTAGCGAGATCAGTGCTAAAATCCCTGCTCATTGCCAATACGTGGCACGTTTTTCTTTCCATAAATAAGTTATCTAAAATTGTCCTGGTTAGGCACTTTAGTAATAAATAGGCTTCAAAGTTTTAAAATTCATCAATGGTAAAAGAATATGTTTTAAAAATTTGCCGGATTCCACCATTCGATTTTTGGAGGTGATGTACAAAAGGTTTTTTGTTTTATTAAAGGTATTTAGCGCAAAAAAATTATCTCAACATTAAATTCTTATACTTTGCGGCAGACTTTTATTATTGTGTGTGGATTATTTTTGGAGATGTATTTCATCCATGTATATCAGTAAATCAATAGCCACAAAATATAGGAGAGAGTGGCTAATGAATAGGTAAGATAACTTCGTTTATTCCTGCCCGTTATGCTCCATAAATCCCGAATTGTGGGTATTGTTTCGTATATAAAACAATCCGAACTTTGAATTGGGGTGGGGGGCGCAGCCCCCGCTCGAAAGGGTTATCTGCCTCTTAAAGCACCTTGATGAGGTATTGTTTTGTGTTCTTAAAAATTTGAACTTCGCACCGGGGTGGGAAACGTAGTTTCCCCCTTTTTTGAAATATACCCCATAAAGTACCAAGCTGAGGTATTGTCACATGTTTCAATAAAAAACGAATTTTGCTTAGGGCGGAAACGCCAGTTCCCCATCCGCTTGGAGTAGAACCTATAAAGTACCAAGCTGAGGTATTGTCACACGTTTCAATAATGTAGAATTTTGCTTTAGCCCATCTGTTTTGGAGCATTGGTGCCCACAATGTCCCTTGAGGAGGTATTGTGTCGTATCATAATAACCAATACTCTTCTATCTGGTTGGTAGATCATCACCCAAGAAGTAACCTCTTCATCCAGTCCGATAAATCAACTTTCCCACATTCAGTTCTAAGAATTTTTCCATTTATTTTGTTTGATAAACTGAACCATGCTGATGTTTAAAGAACTCCATCCCCATTTTCCTTCCTTGTTCATAATCCATCATGTTGAAGTATTGTTCTGAATTTTAAAAAATCCGCTCCTTTCATTTCAATGTAGAAAAGTACGCTTATGTCACTTTGCGCATTTTTATAAATATTGAAATTTAAATATGGCGGCAAATTTAAAAGGTATAGGAATTACAGATTTAAAAGAAGAGGTATTAAAATTGATGGAGACTATGCTGTTGCTGCGGTAATAATAGTTATATAGTAATTTATGCAGTGTACAACGGTTAGGAGTAATAATGAATTCTTATCAGAATCGTCAAAGTTTTGGGGCGTTTCAATGTTGTAGTTGAAGTTAAGTTTTCTCCAATTAAAAATTGTTTCTGCCACCATTAGTTCTTCATTATCCTGGTTCAGTAAAACAAATTTATTACTAAATAGTCCTTTTAATTTTAACAAAAAAACCTGTTCTTCCTCGCCAAAGAATGTTTCAATAATTATTCCCTCCCATCCCATTCTAAACGATAGCAGTGTTTTTAAGCCATCATGTAATTCAATAGTAGTATCCCAAAATCCTTTGGATTCAAGGTTATACTTTCTGTTGTTTGCTAATACAATATCCGCATTAAACGAGTACCATTTTTTGTAATTCAGCTCACCTAAAATCCTTTTATCCAGTGCCAAACAAAAATGATGGGAATTTGTTGAGCTTACAGTGTATTGTGTCATGTGGTATCCTAAACTTTGCTGTTCCGGTAGTGTTTAAAAACTTGGCGAGTAAGTTGTTTTGTAAAATAAATTTAAATTTTAATTTACAAAATCTGCTCGGGTGTAGATACCCGGCTCGGCATGGTCACCACGTTTAAAATGGAGGTCTATAAAATGAATATCTTTTAATTCAGTTAGGTTGTAAGTGAGTTCTTTAATATATGTTTCAGCGCCTGTAGAGCCCATTCGTTGAGTTAGATAGGCACTGTTTTCTATTTTTATTGACAGCGTATCATGAGATAACCCGGATGGGATTAATTTAATGTCAGGATAATTACTATTGAATAATCCTATTACTGCATTATAATTTAAAGAATCTGTTGGTATGGGCCTGATTTTTTGCATTTCAATTTTACCATGAATATCTTTTGCTTCCCAAAAATATGCTGCATCAGTAATTGAAAGAGTCGAGTCCGGATGTACAGGGTTTGTTTCTGTTAGTGGCAATTCTCTTTCATCCTCATTGTTGTTACATGCAAATACACTTGTTAAAAAGAGGAGTAAGCAAATTTTTTTTATAGTATTTAGCATGCGTGATATTTTAAATTACTGAAATTTTTCAATTGCGGTTGTTATTGTCTCTCTCGAAACAAGGCCTCGTTCTTCCCACACCAATTTCCCGTTATTATATAATTTAAGCACGGGGATTTCGTCTGCAGATAGTTTTACAGCCAGCTTTACATTTTCATCAATGTTAATTCGTACGATCTTTAATTTATTGGTATATGTTTCACCTAAAGATTTTAAAATAGGCTCAAGTTTTTTACAGGGCATACACCAAGGAGCGTAAAAATCCACCAATACATAACCGGATTCTACCATTTTTAAATACTCATCATGTGCAATAGCATCTGTTTTGGCATTTTGTTCAACAACAGGTAAATCTGCTTTACGCCATGCCATCATTCCACCTTTTAATTCTTTGATGTTTGCAAATCCTTCTTTACGCATTATTTTAATAGCTGAAGCACTTCTGCTTCCTCCAAGGCAATACACATAATATGTTTTGGTTCTGTCTAAGCCGCTTAAACGATTTTCAAATTGCTCATCTTCATAATCAATATTGTGTGCGTTGAATAAATATCCTTCTGAATATTCTGTTGGCGTTCTCACGTCTAATACTACAGCATCCTTATCTGCCAGTACGGCTTGTTGAAAATCAGGAGCAGATAAAAGATAGTCCTTATTCTGTGCAATACATGCTTGAATACTGTAGCTTACTAAGAAAAGCATCATTGCTTTTGTAAAAAAATTCATTCTTTTTGCTTTTAAGTTTATGAGCAATATGCTTTATACATCCACAACAATTTTTCCTGTTCGGCAATGTAGTCACTCATCAGGGCATTGGTGCCTTCATCTCCTGCTTCTGCAGAAGCATTTAATATAGTATTTTGAAGTTTTAGTACTTCTTCTAATCCGTTAATTACTGACTCTGCAGATTTTCTTGCATCGGATACATTCTTTACTGCTTTAATTTTTGAATAAGCAATAAAGTCAGAGAAGGTATGATAAGGTTGCTCACCAAGGGTTAAAATACGCTCCCCAATTTCATCTATCTTAACCAATAAGTTAGTATATAATTCTTCAAATTTTGCATGTAATTCGAAGAATTTCTCACCTTTAATATTCCAGTGAAGGCCACGCGTGTTTTGATAGAACATCATATAGTCGGCAAGGAGTTCATTGAGCATTGTGGCCAACTTTTTCTTATTACTTCCTTTGGGTGTTGATAAAGATTTCATTGTTCAAAATTTTAGTATAAAAATAGAGGTAGATAAGTGAGTTATTCTGGTTTTAAAAATAATTATTATTCTATGGTATTATTATACTTTGTAAAAATGGCAATGGCCTTTTCGTTTTGTAATAGTTGTAAGGAGTCTCCCACCATCGAAAAATGATTTATGCTATCCATATTTTTCAAAAAAGTATCTTCTGCCCATAAATCTTGACAAAACATCTTGGTTGCAAATCCTTTTGAAAATTGGATGGTGTTTTCTTTAATTAAATACTTTGCTCCAATACGGTTGCATCCCATAGTTCCGCTAAATGAACTATCTGCCTTGTTAAATTGAATGGCAGGGATTTTCCCATTTATAGAATCGGCAACTGGTTTATCTGATAACCATATCAGACGCCATTTAAAATCATCGGGTAATGATATGGTTTTATTTTCCTGCGCAATTAATTGGTTCTTTATTGAATCTGCAGAAATACTTTTAGCATTATTTGATGAATTATTGCCACATGATACAAGGAAAAAGACGCTTATTGCAAAAATTGAAATTTTCATTTTGTAATTATTTCTTTTGTGTATGCAAGGTAAATTTTAAATATAAGAAACCTGTTAATCCTATAATAAAAGAAGCTAGCAGGATTGAAATTTTGGCGCCATTTATCACTTCAGGGTCTTTAAATGCCAAAAGGCAGATGAAAATGGACATGGTAAAGCCAATTCCGCCAAGCATGCCGATACCTAATAAGTTTTTAAAATTCAATCCACGGGAAAAAGAAGCTAATCCCATATAGGTTACCAGGTAAGAAAAAAGAATAATCCCAAGTGGTTTACCGATTATCAAACCAAGCGCAATACCCAAGCTATAAGATTCTGTAAGGGTTGTATGCCAGTCTTGAGTTATTGGAATAGCTGTATTGGCCAAAGCAAACAAGGGTAAAATAAAATAAGAAACAGGAAAGTGTAGGGCTTTCTCTGTTTTAAAAGATAAAGTTTGTTTGTTGCCATTGCCAAATGGTAGGGCAAACGCCAATAAAACACCGGTTATGGTTGCATGTACACCTGAATGTAACATAAAATACCACATGGCTATTCCTCCAATTAAATAAGGGAGGAATAAATTTACACGTAATTTATTCAATAGAAGGAGTAGAAAAAATATACCTAAAGAGGCCGCCAGATAAAACCAGGATAATGTTCCGGTGTAAAAAAAGGCAATAACCAGAATAGCGCCTAAATCGTCAGTAATAGCGAGTGCCGCAAGAAATACTTTTAGTGTGGGAGGAACTTTATTTCCTAACAAGGATAGAATTCCTAATGAAAAGGCAATATCCGTAGCCATCGGGATACCGGCTCCGGCACTATATGGTGTTCCCCAATTAAATAATGTGTAAATGCCTGCCGGAACTAAGATACCTCCAAGGGCTGCAAAAACCGGTAGGAGTGCGTGTTTAGGTTGAGATAATTCGCCTATGTAAATTTCTCGTTTTAATTCAAGCCCAATGAGTAGGAAGAAGATAGCCATAAGGCCATCATTTATCCAATGAGTAATAGAATTCCCGGCTACCGGCAGCATCCACATATTAAGATAAGAGTGGGCGCGAAGGGAATTAGCCAGCATTAATGAAAAAATAGTACAAAATACGAGGATTAAACCTGCTGATTGTTCACTTTCAAAAAAACGCTTGAAAACGCTGGTTAATTTCATGTTTAAACTGTGGTGAAGATGCTAGTAATTTCCTTTTGGAAAGATAAACAAAGGTAAGGCAGATGGTTTTATGAATGGATTGTTATCTTATGGTAATTTATTTGTTAATGTCAGGGTGATGTGCGTTACATTATTTTGTAAATTTGACATAGTGGAAGGTGTGAAAGAACGATAATAACGGTGACGCATAAATGATTATTAAATTTATAAACGATGAACCGTGTACTGTGGCTGATTAATCCATTTACGTTTAGTATGCAGGATGCTTATTTTGCGGCATCCTTTGCAAAAGAAGGTAATTATGCTATTAATGCTGTTATGCTTAAGGAATGGCAACAGCCGGAAATACCACTGTTTTCTACAGATCCTCTTTTCCCTTCTATTCCTTATATGCCGGCACCTCAAATAGAATCTTCCGATTTCTCAAAAAAAATTAATGAAGTGGTTGGAATTATTCATCAGGTATTTCAATCAACAAATATTGATGTGCTGGTAAGCAGTGGAGTTGTTGATGCAGACGATGGGGTTGTTACCGAAAGCCGATTTGCAGATATGATATTGGTTCAGCCGGGATTAACTTTTAGTTCATTTGATGAAACGACTCCATCTTCCTATGTTCTTGAACTACTCCCACGCGTACAATGCCCAGTATTAATTGCTCCGCAAACAATAACAGCAACGAAGGAGATTATTTTCACCTATAATGGCGGATACTCCTCTTTATATGCTATTCGCCAGTTTACTTATTTATTTAGTTACCTAAAACACTTACCCGTAACGGTTGTGTATGTTGAAGAAGGAAAGAATGGATTACCTCATGAACAGTCTTTAAAGGTATTTCTGCATAGCCATTATTCTTCTGTTCATTTTAAAGTGCTGAATGGCCCGGCAGATGCGGTTATCGTGAATGAATTAATGCACAATAATGAGGCTATTGTTACTTTTGGTGCGTTTGGGAGAAATAAAATTTCACGGTTTTTTAGACATAGCACTGCCGAAGGCTTTTTAAAAATGATAAATATTCCGGTTTTTGTTACACACCCTTAAAATATTTTTATGATAAAAATTGTTGCGGTATTTGATGGATTGAAATTTTCTGAGGCTACACTGGCACATAGCATCCGGCTGGCTAAAGAAAAGAAGGCACATTTGGTGGGGTTGTTTTTGGAAGATTTTACCTATCAAAGTTTTAGTAAGTATCAGGCAATTGTTAAGGACCAATTGACAAATGAAGAAATTGAAAAACTTGAAAAGAAGGATGATGAAATAAGGGCTGCGTCTCGCCAACGGTTTGCCCAGGCATGTAATGATGCCGGAATAGATTTTAGTAAGCATAAAGAAGATAATGTTGCTTTCCCATCCTTGGTACAAGAAAGTATTTATGCAGATTTGGTTATTATTGATCAAAAGGAAACTTTTATGCGTTTAGATGAAAGAATCCCCACCCAGTTTGTTACCGATTTTTTAGGAGCTACCGAATGCCCGGTCTTATTAGTAAATAATGCGGATCCTTTTTCTAGTGTGGCCATGCTTTTTGATGGTTCTCCAAATTCGGTTTTTGCAATAAAGCAATTTAGTTATGTTATGGGGCAGCACCCGGGTCTTGAAAAAGAAGTGATTACGGTTAAAAAGCCTGAAAATAGTTTGCATCTTCCGGATGGACATTTAATGAAGGAGTTTATGACCAGGCATTTTCCTACTGCTGAATTTAGGGTGGTAAAAGGATTGGTGGCAGACGTGGAAATTCCACAATATTTAAAATCTAAACCGGGTAATGTGTTAGTGGTGTTGGGAGCTTATAAAAGAGGTGCGGTGTCTAGGTGGTTTAAAGAAAGTATGGCAGATGTATTGATGAAGAGTTTGTCAAATCCACTGTTTATTGCGCATGCCAAATAATGTTTTACTTTTCTTTTTATTAGTATGGATTCTGTAACGCATATTGCCATAGGCGCATGTATGGGTGAGGCTTTTGCAGGTAAAACACTTGGTAGAAAGGCCTTGTTGTGGGGTGCATTTGCACAAACTGTTCCTGATTTGGATGGATTAACATCATTTTGGCTTCCTACATCAAAGGTATTGTTGGCGCATAGAGGGTTCACTCATTCTATTCTTTTTGCTTTCCTTTTTTCAATTGTTCTTTCTTTTATTGCTAAATCATGGCATCGTAAAGCTCCTATATCCTTAAAAAGATGGATCTTTTTTTTCCTTTCTGCATTAGCAGTGCATATTTTTATTGATGCATTTAATAATTATGGTACAGGTTGGTTTGAACCTTTCTCGCATGCACGAATTGCTTTTGATACGTTGTATGTAGTGGACCCGTTTTTTTCTGTTTTTCTTTTAATATCTGCTTTAGCGCTGTTTATTTTACCACGTCAAGCGCATAGCAGAAAAAAATGGTTAATGATAGGTCCGGTAATAGCCTCTCTTTATCTTGGATATAGTATGGTAAATAAAATTTTGATTGAAAATCAAGTGAAGAAGGATTTGAATAATCGGCATATCCATTCCAATAATTTGTTTACTACTCCGGCTCCTTTACAAACTTGGCTTTGGTTTTTGGCTACTCCCGGTGATTCCGGATTTTATGTTGGATATCATTCGGTCTTTGAAGGGAGTAAACCTGTTCAATGGACTTATTTTCCTCAGCAAAAAAGTTTTTTGGAAAAATGGCAAGACAATTCTGAAGTTAAAGACTTGATTCGGTTTTCAAAAGGATTATATACTGTGGAATATTATGGAGATACATTGGTACTAAATGATCTTCGATTTGGACAGGAAGTGGGCTGGATGGATCCCTCCGGCCATTTTGTGTTTCATTATTTTTTAAACAAAAAGGAGGATAATGAAATGGTAGTCCAACGGGGAAGATTTGCGCGATGGGATGAAAATAGTTTTAAGTCGCTAATTAAACGTATTATTGATAAGTAGCAGAGAGATAATCTAATTTTTATGTATGAATGCCCGTAATCAATTGAAGTTGTTTTTAGTGGAAGCGGGCGGAATGGCTCGTTTCACCGGCAATTTTTTTACACAGGTGTTTAAACCAAGGTATGAAACTGCTGAATTGTTGCGACAGTGTTTTCGAGTAGGCTATCACTCCCTTCCACTCATCGGTATTACCGGCTTTATTATGGGCTTGGTACTTACCATGCAATTACGGCCTTCAATGATTGAATATGGTGTTGAATCACAAATTCCGGCCATTTTGAGTATTGCTCTTGTGCGCGAAGTTTCACCGGTTATTACTGCACTCATTTTTGCAGGAAAGATTGGAAGCAGTATGGGTGCAGAATTGGGAAGCATGCGTGTTACTGAACAGATTGATGCAATGGAGGTAAGTGGTACAAATCCCTTTAAATTTTTAGTGGTGACCAGGGTTTTGGCTGCTACGTTAATGTTGCCTATCCTGGTATTACTCAATGATGTTATTTCTTTGTATGGTGCCTATGTTGGTGTCAATATTACCGGACATACCAGTGTTCAGTTATTTATTATGCAAGTGTTGGATAATGTTTCATTCAGCGACTTGATACCGGCAGTGGTTAAAACTTTTTTCTTTGGATTTGCAGTGGGCATTGTTGGGTGCTATAAAGGATATTTTTCAAAAAAAGGGACAGAAGGTGTTGGTGTGTCAGCCAATTCAGCAGTAGTGGTTGCATCACTGCTGGTATTTATTATTGATTTAATTGCTGTTCAGATAACCGATTTGCTTGGCTTTAATTGAGTAGAATGGAACCTGTTTTACAACATAAGGAAGTGGTGCTTGACGTATCCAATTTGTGTAAATCTTTTGGAAATAATCATGTATTGCGCAATTTTTCATTAAGGGTTCTTAAAGGTGAAAATGTAGTAGTAGTAGGTAAATCAGGCTCGGGGAAATCAGTATTAATTAAGTGTATTATTGGTTTAATGATGGCAGATAGCGGAACTGTAATTCTTCTCGGGAAAGATGTATCGCTTATTTCTGTAAATGAATTGGATAAAATTAGAGCTAGGGTAGGCTTTTTATTTCAAAGCAACGCATTGTATGATTCTATGACGGTTCGTGAAAACCTGTTGTTTCCTTTACGGCGGCATTGGTTGAAAAGAGAAAGTACAGATGAAGAATCTCTGGTGCGTGAAGCACTGGCTAATGTAGGCCTAGAGCATACATTGGATATGATGCCCGCTGAATTATCAGGAGGCATGCGAAAACGTATTGCGCTGGCCAGAACTTTAATTCTAAAACCACAGCTTATTTTATATGATGAACCAACAACCGGATTAGACCCGATTACTTCAAGAGAAATAATTGCACTGATGAATACAATTTCTAAAAAATATAATGCAGCTTCAGTCATTATTTCTCATGATATGAATTGTATTAAGATGGCTGCCGATAGAGTGGTTATGCTTATTGACGGACGCTGTTATGCAGAAGGTAATTACGAATCGTTGAAAAAACATGATGATGCTAAGGTGGCTGCTTTCTTTGAAGGAGAATAGGATTAAATAACTATAACAGAGTAAATTTGAGTATGGGAAATAAAAGCACAAATAACCTTAAACTCGGCATTTTCGTTATTGCCGGCTTATTGGTATTGGTAGCCTTTCTTTATTTCATAGGTAAGAAACGAAATATGTTTGGCTCTACTTTTTTACTTAAGGTGCAATTTCATAATGTACAAGGGCTGATGCCTGGTAATAATGTTCGTTATGCAGGAATCCAGGCGGGTACAGTAGGTGATATTTTTGTTCAGGGTGATACCATCATTGAAGTTGAAATGAATATCGTTTCTTCATTGAAAAATGTAATTAAGTCAAACGCTGTGGTTTCGATTGGTACAGATGGGATTGTAGGAAATAAAGTGTTGAATATTATTCCAGCCAAGATTTCCGGCTCCGCAGCTTCACCCGGTACTTTTCTTATAGGACAGGAATCTTTTAACACCGAAGATTTGATGAATATGTTGGGCGGTGCAAATGATGATTTATCTTTTATTATGAAAGATTTGCGCACCACCATTCAACGGTTTAACAACAGTAAGGGGTTTTGGGAATTAATAAATTCTGAAACCATCGCTTCTGATTTGAAAGAGAGTATGGAAAACCTCCAACAAGCTTCCGTAAAAATAAATAATATGTCAGGCTCCTTAAATGAAATAGTAGCTGATTTAAAAAATGGTAAAGGCTCTGCCGGACGTATTTTGCGAGATACTCAGTTAATTTTTCAATTGGAACAAACCGCCCAACAGCTAAATGGTGTAGGTGGTGAGGCTAAAAGTGTGGTGGAGAAATTAAACGGCTTGGTAGATGATGTAGATCATAAAATAAATAATGGCAATGGCCCGATTTCTGCTGTTCTTAATGATAAAGAGATGACAAATTCCATTAAACAAAGTTTGGATAATATTGAAAAAGGTACACGTGCTTTTGAAGCCAATATGGAAGCCTTAAAACATAATTTCCTATTCAGGGGTTATTTTAAAAAATTAGAAAAGCGAGAAAAGAAACAATAAATAAGAAGTACTTTTTTTAATTTTTTATTTTCTTAATTCTTAAATCGTTTGCTATGCTCGACGAAGCTCAAAAATTATTTAAACAATTACGCGATTATGCAGACACCCAATTCGCATTATTCAAGCTTGAAACAGCAAAGAAGGTTTCTGCTGTTGTTTCTTCCTTAATGGCAATTATCTTGGTTGCACTATTGGGTTTTGTTGCTGTTCTGTTGCTCAGCCTGGCTGTGGCATGGTGGTTGGGAGCTGTTTTAGGCTCGTTGCCTTTAGGATTAGCTATTGTTGGCGCATTCTATATCCTATTATGTATAGTAGTTTGGCTCAGTCGTGAAAAGATACTACGCATTCCCGTTATGAATGAAATGATAAAACAGTTATTTCCAAATAAGGAAGGAAATAATCAGCCGGAGTAACGCCCGGCAGCTTGGCGCTGGTGCGGACTTAATAACCAAAATGTTCAAGTTTGCACCAATACAAGCCGAAGCTGCTTTTTTTTGCTAATTTATTCCTTTTAAAGCAAACAAAAAGCAGCGAAGGCGATTATAATAACAAAAAACTTTTGGCGAAAACAAAAACCGCACTTGCGCCAAACTGCCTGTTGTGCGTTCGGCATTGTCACAAATCATCTATAGCTTGTTTCTTTATTGTCGCACTATTGATTTTATCAAAGTAAGCTAACTTGACAAAACAACTTGTTACACTATCGTGGTCAATTGAAAGTTGGATTTCCCCTTTGTCTGTCATCCAAATTGAATAATATTTACAACGGTCGAGTTGAACTTCATACATTTTAGAGTCATCGTAGCTTGGCTCTGTTGTTGTGTCAAATTTTTCTACTACCTCTGACGGTTTCCCGTATTTTTCTGTCAACATCTCTTTCAAGTTGAAGTAATTTCCTGAAAGCGTTGACCAAGTGTCTTTCTCAGAAAAGAGTACGACAATTTTATGCACCAAGTTCTTTTGCTTTAATGTAGAAACTCCAACATAGCAATCTTTGTAACCAGCGAAATCTCCCTGCAACATAGCCACTCCGTCTTCTGTACTTATATGATAAAATCCATTCTGTTTCATTTTGAAAACATATTGGTCAAGTGTCCCGTCAAGTGGAATACCTTTAAATGTCAAATGTGCAGAAATGTCTGTCTTTGTTTGAGAAAAGGAGGTCAATGCAGTTATTGTCAAGAATAGTAAGGGAAATAATTTTCTCATATGAAAACGTCTTTACGGTTTTGTGTCAATTTGCTTACAGTCTTTATAGGAGATAGTTTTTTTTATGCTGACGCACAACAAGTAATATGCGCAATAGGTATTTGGTGACCTTTATTTTCTAAAAATAGTTTTCTATTCTGGTTACGATTATTCGCTTGTTTTTTAAAAAAAGGATATTCACATGACTAATAAAATTATCAAAGCCCTTCTATTTTAATACTTTTGCATAAAATTATTTTTTTATGGCAGTCATTATCGAACCATTTCGTATAAAATCAGTTGAGCCGCTATTTGTAAAAACACCCGAAGAGCGCAAACAAATTTTAAAAGAAGCTCATTATAATCCCTTTTTAATTCCTGCACGTGATGTATTGATTGATTTACTTACAGACAGCGGAACCAGCGCTATGAGTGCTGCACAATGGGCGGGTGTTATGTCGGGAGATGAATCTTATGCAGGTAGTGAGAGTTTCTTTCATTTTGAAGCCGCTGTAAAGGAAATAGTGGGTATGCCTTTTATCATTCCTACGCATCAGGGAAGAGCTGCCGAAAAAATTCTTTTTTCCATAATCGGTGGCAAAGGAAAATATATTTTGAGTAATACACTATTTGATACAACCCGTGCTAATATTGAATATACCGGAGCGGAAGGGGTTGATTTATTATGTAACGAAGGGATGGATCCTGCATTAATAGCTCCATTTAAAGGGAATATGGATATTAAGAAATTGGAGGATTTTATTGCGAAAACAGGAGCTCAAAACATCCCGTTATGTATTGTTACTGTTACTAATAATTCCGGAGGAGGACAACCGGTTAGTATGGACAATATTAAAAAGGTTAAGGATGTGTGCCATCGCCATGGAATCTTATTTTATTTAGATGCTTGTCGCTTTGCAGAGAATTGCTATTTTATTCAAAAGCGTGAGCCCGGGTATGCAAATAAATCAGTTTTGAAAATTGCACAAGAAATGTTCTCTTATGCTGATGGCTGTACGATGAGTGCAAAAAAAGATGCTTTTGCAAATATTGGTGGCTTTCTAGCTATGCATAATCCTGAACTAGCTCAACAATGCAGAAACTTATTAGTAATTACTGAAGGTTTCCCAACTTATGGTGGGCTTGCAGGGCGTGATTTGGAAGCAATCGCCATTGGACTTAAAGAAGTGGTTGATGAAAATTATTTACAATATCGGATAAGAAGTATTGAGTATCTGGCTGAAAAATTAACTGCTGCCGGTGTTCCGGTAATGCAACCTGCAGGTGGACATGCCGTTTATTTGGATGCGAAGGCAATGCTCCCTCATATACCGGTTAACCAGTATCCGGGCCAAGCATTAGTTGCTGAATTATATCTGCAAGGAGGCGTGCGTGGTGTGGAAATTGGTTCTTTGATGTTTGGGAAATATGATGCCAATATGAATTTAATTCCGGCCATGATGGAATTAGTTAGATTAGCTATCCCACGTCGGGTATATACGCAAAGTCATATTGATTATGTTGCTGAAGTTATTATTGAAGTGTATAATAAGCGCGATAAAATAAAGGGATTGGAAATTACTTATGAGAGTTTGGCTTTACGTCATTTTACTGCTCATTTAAAACCGTTTGAAGAATAAACTTATTTATTTTTTCTTCTTTCCTTTCGCTCTAATGCCTGTTCATACTGTTTTTTCTCGTCATTTGATTGTGGAGAAATTTCTGCTATAGGAATAGAGCGGTCATTATTGTTAGATGCAACGAAAGTAAAATATGCATCAGCTATCAATGTGCGTTTTGCACTGGTTATATCTATCAAAGCTACTTTTACATAAATCTCTAATGATGAGTGAAAGGCACGTGTAGGTTGAGCTTCAATAACTAAAATATCACCCACCTTGGCAGGAGCAAAAAAATTAACTTCAGAAATCCCTGCGGTAACACATATCATTCCGGTATGTGTTTGAGCAGTTACTGCAGCTGCAATATCCATCCATTGCACTAAATTACCTCCTTTCAAATATCCCACAGGATTGGTGTCGTTTGGACAAACAACCTCTGTTTTAATTGTTAGCGATTCAGCAGGCATTTTAATTTTCATGTAAAGTTTTTTATGAAGGTAATTTATTCAGGTAAAAAAGGATATTTTTGTCCCTTATTATGAAACCATTTTCCGACAAACATAAAGCTATATTGTTTATTGTATTGGCGGTGTCCTTTTTTAGTTATACCGTTGTGTTATATGTATCACCTCCGGTAGATAGACCTTTGGAACATGCTACCGCTGTGCTGGATGGGAAGGCGCTTTGGCAGAAGTATAATTGCAATGCATGCCATCAATTGTATGGATTAGGCGGATATTTAGGTCCTGATCTTACTAATGTATATGAAAAGGGGCCTGATTATATTAAAGGATTTTTAGTTACCGGTACTAATGTTATGCCTGATTTTCATTTGAATAATGAAGAAATTGAGCACTTAATTAGTTATTTTAAATACCTGAATACAACAGGGTCTGCTGATCCCAGAAGTTTTAAAATTTATTACGATGGCCGCATCGAACAATAAGAATACTGCCTTTCCAAAATTGTTTATTGTGTCAGCTTTGTTGCTGTTGTGCTGTGGCCTTGTCTTTGGGCTGATAGGCGGACTACAATATATCATTCCCGGTTTTTGGCGTAATACATTATCATTTGAAAAGGTACGCCCGTTGCACGTAAGCTCAATGGTATTTTGGATTATTATTGCATTAGTGGGTGTTGTACTTAGCTTTCTTCAACAACATGGCACCCGTCGCAACTATTCCCCCTTTTTGTTAAGAGCACAATTAATCTTGCTTTGCCTGGCAGTACTGCTCATTTTTATTTCCTATTTCCGGGGGTTGTTTGGAGGTAGAGAGTACTGGGAGTTTCCACCCTATATTTCCATTTTTATAATAGCTTCATGGATTTTATTTTTAGTTAATGTTATCGCATCACTAATAACGATTAAGAAGCAACCGGTTTATATTTGGATGTGGCTCACCGGAATTTGTTTTTTTCTTTTCACTTTCTTAGAGTCTTATCTATGGTTGATACCTTATTTTAATCGTCATTTGGTAAATGATATGACGGTACAGTGGAAGTCCTATGGCTCAATGGTAGGAAGCTGGAATATGATTATGTATGGCAGCTCTATCTTCTTAATGGATAAAATAAGCGGCTCAAAAACATATAGTCATTCGCGAATAGCATTTCTGTTATACTTTTTGGGCTTGTTTAATTTGATGTTTAATTGGGGGCATCATTTATATACCGTGCCCACTCACCCTTATGTTCATTATATTGCTTATGCAGTGAGTATGACTGAACTGCTTATTTTGGGAAGGATGATTCTCACCTGGAGGCAGTCATTAACTGCCGCACAAAAGTTTAGGCATAATATAGCTTATCGCTTTCTATTGTTTGGAGATGTTTGGATTTTACTAACCTTGGTTCTTGCATTGGCTATGTCTATCCCGGCTATTAATGTTTATACACATGGTACGTATATTACCGTAGGACACACTATGGGAGCTACAATTGGTATTAATACTTTTTTGATATTGGGTATGGCATATAACCTGCTTACTGATGAATGTAGAGAGCCAAATAGAAAAATAATTATAGCCGGCTTGAATTTAGCCAATATCGCATTGTTTGTTTTTTGGATTTCACTAATTGTGGCAGGGGTGCTAAAAGCCGCATGGCAGATGAATCCCGAACGATTGCCCTATGCAGCTATGTTGGATTCTGTTAAACCTTGGTTGATTTCGTTTGTAGTTGCAGGATTTGTATTAACAACAGGTTTGTTAATGATTGTTCTTCCGCTGTTGAAAAGTTATTTATCGTGTTATTTTACTTCCCATCTTTTTTCATTACGTTCTCTTAACGCTAAAAAACAAAAGCGCGAGCTGAGTTTAGAATAATACCATGTTTTCAAAAACTACTGAATATGCGCTTAGGGCAACTTTATACATTGCTGCGAATAGCTCACCGGAACGGAAGCTGAGCATAAATGAAATTGCAGCGGCTATTGATTCTCCCCGATCCTTTACTGCTAAAATTCTACAAAGACTTTCTGCCAATGAACGTTTAATTTCTTCTTCAAAAGGCCCTGGAGGCGGCTTTTATATGACGGAAAAGGCAGGGAAACAACCGGCTAAAATAATTTTAGAAACGATGGATGAAGATGCTTTGCTTAATAAATGTGTTTTAGGATTATCCCGCTGTTCAGATGAAAAACCTTGCCCGATGCATAAGGATTTTAAAGTAATTAAAGCAGATATCTACACCCTCTTTACAAAAACATCTATCGCCAGCCTTGCAGCAGACACACATAAAAATTCCTTTTTGAAAGGAGCGCGAAGGTAGAAGGAAATCTAAAACTTAATTTCAACGCTTTATTTTAGGTTGCCATGGAATTTTTTCAGATTCTAAAGGCTCCCTCATCATAATAACAATAAATAATAGTCCGGTTAGCATTATCAACGATGCACCCAACAAGGATTCGTTCATATATGGCAACGGAAAATATCCCATGTAGGTTACGCCTTGCAACAGCAAAATAAGCTCGTTTAAAATAACACCAATCGTAAAGATAATTACACCCCACCATGCTTTCTTTTTAGGGATTACAATGCGATAGGCAAACATATATCCCAAAATAAACAGGGTGAATACGCCTAATAATACCAAGTGCAGGTATCCTATAATAATTGGCCTGAAAGAATAAGAAAGCGTACTAAGGCTGGGTATAACAGAACCTAATTGTAGCAAAAGTTTTATAGTTAATGCAAATCCTGCAAAAGTTAACATCCACCTCGCCAGGGGAGAAAGCTTGGATCTTAATAATGATAATTGCGATTTAATAATAACTAACATTACTCCCCATCCATATACTTGCAATACAGCACTAATTACTACAATAATGTAAACCCATGTTGGCATTGGCAACCACAGTACGGATAAAAAATAAGCAGGGATACAAGACAATGCGAAAGCCCAAAAAACTCTTTTTAACTTGTATTCATCCACGCCTTCTTCATATAATTTGTTACTAAACAAACCCATGGCAGCAAAGAAAAACCAACCGTTATATTGAAAATGTAGGAAGTAGTAAATAGAGGCTAAATAAGCTCGTTGATTGGCGGTATTTGTAGCCATTAACCATGCTAACGCAAATGCACCAACTGATGAAATGATGTTAAAAATAAGCGCCAACTTAAGATACTTATGTGTAAGAACAGGTTTTATTTTCTTTAAATCGCGCCAATAGATTATCGTAAAATAATAAATAACAAAAATAGAAAGAATAGAAAATGAAATAGAAAATAAACCATAGCCTTGGATGGAAAAACTAATCAGCATACCATAAGCACAAATGAGATTAGCAATTAATACAGGTGTGTATTTTTTTACTGTTTCATAATTGGTACGGCGGTGAATATAACTAACAAACAGGGTGAGCATAACCTGCGATATCCATCCATAAAAGGCAAAATGAGAATGAGCATGTAGAAGATGCTTTTGATTTACCAGAGGAAGCGAATATAAAATTTTATATCTCATGGTAATGCCGAAAATAGCTACAATAACAAGGTTGATAAGGGCAATTCGAAGCCATTTATATAGTGGGAATGTCATATTGAAAAAGTGGGTCGTTAGTTAAATAGTTTTTTCCTTTTTCTTTTTTAGGTAAATAAATTTTGCCCTTATGTATTTTTAAAATACCGGAATCAGCTAATTGCTTCACTGATCTAATAACCGTTTCTACTCTAAAGCCTAACAAATTGGCAATTTGCTGTCTGGTTAGTAAAATTTTATGGCAATCCTTGCAACAAAATTCTTCATTAATTTTTAAAAAATGAAGCAGTTTCAAAATGGCTTTTCTAGGATTGTTTTGAGCAACTTCTTTAAGTAAAAATATTTTAAATCGTAACCTTGAACTTATGGTGCTCAAAAGCATTTCATAATACTTGGGATGCGCAGATAATAGCCTTAGGAAATCTTTGGTATTTACTCTAATTACGGTGCTCTCTGTTTCTGCAATTAAGGTAACCGGCACAGGTTTGTTATCAAATATACCCGCCTCAGCACAGGATTGGCCGGGCAAAACAAAATATTGCAAAAGCTCTTGTTCTGAATGAATGGAATTAATGGCTTTAAGTTTGCCTTCTACTAATTGATGGTAGAAGAGTGTGGGCTGCCCTTCACGCACAATAACTTCATTAATGGTATGCCTTTTTTGTAATCCTCCGTATTGCTGCAGCAATTCAATCGGTATCATAATTCGAAAATATTCTTAATGCTCCTTTTTTTATTTGACTTTTTACTGCCGACAATATGATTAAAATCAGCAATAAAAATGATTACGATTTTAAAGCGCTAAAACCCTTGTTCAGTAAGCATCTTCAAAGAAAAATAGGTAATTATGGTTGTAAAAATACGTAAAATTTGAAAATATGACTGTACGCATAAAGATAGAATGAAATTTAACCTAACCTTTGTGCTATAATCAATCTTTAATTAAATCAAAAATAATTATGAAAAAGTTGCTCTCTTTTTTGGTAATTGCTGCTACTCTTTATGCTTGCGGAGGCCCTAGTGAAGCAGATAAACAAAGTGAATCTTCAACTGCTGCTACTAAGGAATTAACTCCGGAAGGTAATCCAACTTACGACCCCAAAAGAGGGGAAGGGAAATTTACTGATGTGGCAATTAGTGACAAATTAGATGCTGCAATGGCCAAATCGGGCGAGAAAGTTTACACCGTAAAGTGTGCCGGATGTCATAAACTGACTGATGAAAATTTGGTCGGTCCGGGATGGAAGGGTGTTACGCTGCGTCATACACCGGAATGGATTATGAATTTCTCAACCAATACAGATGAGATGCTGGATAAGGATCCTAAAGCCCAGGCTCAATTGGAAATTTGCTTAGTGCGTATGCCCAATCAAAATCTTACTGATGATGATGCCCGAAATGTATATGAGTTTATGCGTGAAAATGACGGTGTCAAATAAGTGAAAAGAATATTGACTTATCAATCTTAAAATAAAACCAACACTAATTATGAAAAGGGTAAATTTTGCATTAACATCACTTGCTGCAGCTTCGCTGTTGGTTGGTATGTATAGTTGTAAACCAAAGAGTGCTGCTATTGCATCCGGTGCTGATGGTGCATCGAAGGCTTATGTGGCACCCGGTAAATACGACGAATTCTACAATTTTGTTTCAGGTGGCTTTAGCGGACAAATGTCTGTTTATGGCTTGCCAAGCGGTCGCTTACTTCGTGTAATCCCCGTTTTCTCCGTTGACCCGGAAAAAGGATGGGGCTATAGTGAAGAAACAAAACCTATGTTGAATACCTCTCATGGATTTGTTCCTTGGGATGACTTGCACCACGTTCAGGTTTCTCAAACTAACGGTGAACTTGATGGTCGCTGGGCCTTTGGTAATGCAAACAATACACCCAGGGTGGCTCGTATTGATTTGAATACATTTCGTACTGCCGAGATATTAGAATTACCTAATAGCGCCGGTAACCACTCATCTCCTTTTATTACAGAAAATACAGAGTATGTAGTTGCAGGTACACGCTTTAGCGTTCCTATGGATGATGCAGATGGAGATGTGCCCATTGATTCTTATAAACAGAATTTTAAAGGAACGGTTAGCTTTATTAGTGTTAACAAGGATAATGGTAATATGGATATCGCTTTCCAATTACTTTGCCCGGGTGTGAATTTTGATTTGAGCCACGCCGGTAAAGGAAAATCACATGGCTGGTTTTTCTTTAGTTGCTATAATACCGAACAAGCAAATACCTTGCTTGAAGTAAATGCTTCTAAAAATGATAAGGATTTTATAATGGCAGTTAACTGGAAACTTGCTGAACAATTAGTAAAAGATGGTAAAGGAAAACAACAGGCTGTTCGTTATGCAAGTAATCGTTACGATGATAAAAACCATGCAGCTACATCTACAATTAAAACTTCAGTTACGGTAATAGACACCAAAGATCATCCGGGATTGGTTTATATGATGCCTTGTCCCAAATCACCACATGGTTGTGACGTTGACCCTACCGGTGAATTTATTGTAGGAAGTGGTAAATTGGCCGCACTGATTCCGGTGTTTAGTTTTGATAAAATGATGAAAGCAATTGAAGCAAAAGATTTTGAAGGAGACTATGCCGGTATCCCTGTGTTGAAATATGCTTCTGTGTTGCATGGTGAGGTACAGAAACCGGGCTTAGGGCCTTTGCATACTGAGTTTGATGGTAAAGGGAATGCTTATACTTCTATGTTCGTATCCAGTGAAGTAGTGAAATGGAATATCCAGGATTTGAAAGTGCTAGATAGAGTACCTACTTATTATTCTGTAGGACACCTGATGATTCCGGGTGGCGATAGCCGTAAACCTTATGGTAAGTATTTGGTAGCATACAATAAGATTACCAAAGACCGCTACTTGCCTACCGGACCTGAGCTTTCACAAAGTGCGCAGTTGTATGATATTAGTGGAGATAAAATGCAGTTGATTTTGGATTTCCCAACTATTGGAGAACCCCATTATGCACAAGCTGCACCAGCCGACCTAATAAAAGGGAATTCAGTAAAATTCTTTAAAATTGATGAGAATAACCATCCTTATGTTTCAAAAGGAGAAGCAACAACAAAGGTTTGGCGTGAAGGAAATAAAGTACATGTGAATATGACCATGATACGCTCTCATTTAACTCCTGATAATATTGAAGGGATTAAAGTGGGTGATGAGGTACTCTTCCATATTACAAATATTGAACAGGATTGGGATATCCCACATGGTTTTGCAATCAAGGGAGCAAATAATGCAGAGTTGCTTATAATGCCCGGTGAAACCACTACGTTAAAATGGAATCCGGATCGTGTAGGAATATTCCCTATGTATTGCACAGACTTCTGTAGTGCACTTCACCAAGAAATGCAAGGATATATCAGGGTTTCTCCAGCCTCAAGTAATGTTCCGATAAAATATTATACAGGACAAGAACCGGGCGCTGCCAGTGCATCTAAATAAGGGTGCAATATTAGGCTGAAAAAGAGTGTGAATGGCGTGTGTGGAATAGAAGCGTAAACTTTTTAATTTCAAATAGCGAGCCACTGCGCTTCTGATGGCACCATTAAAAAAGTGTCAGTAGAATGTGCAGTGGCTTTGTGTTTTTAAAATATTTTTATGAAAAGGGAAAAACTAAGCGGATTATACAAATGGCTACTTATTATTAGCGGAGCTGCTTTAGTGTTGGTATTGTTTACTCCTATATGGCGAATTGATTTGGTGGCACCACAATATCCTGAAGGATTAGCGATGTTCATTTACGCTAATAAGTTAGGAGGAAATGTTGAAATTATTAATGGTTTAAACCATTATATTGGGATGAAGACATTGCATACCGAAGATTTTATCGAGTTTACTGTGCTTCCATATATTATCTCCATTTATGCTGTACTGTTTATTATTGCAGGATTAATTGGAAGCCGAAAATTCATGCGCGTATTGCTTGTGTTGTTTATTTTGTTTGGCGTTGTTGCTATGGTAGATTTTTGGAAATGGGAATACGATTATGGGCATAACCTCGATCCTTCAGCACCTATTATAGTACCCGGTATGGCTTATCAGCCTCCACTGATCGGCTTTAAGCAACTTCTTAATTTCGGAGCTTGGTCATTCCCGGATGTGGGTGGATGGATTTTTATTGGAGTTGGAGTATTGCTTCTTTTACTGGTAATTGCTGACTGGCGAAAAAATAAAAAGAAACCTAAGGTTACTTCTGCTGCAATTGGATTGATGGCGCTGGCACTCTTCTCACTTTCAGGATGTAAGGCCGGACCTGAACCCATTAGGTTCGGAAAAGATGCTTGCGACTATTGTAAGATGACAATAAGTGATAAACGATTTGGGGCTGAATTAGTAACAAAAAAACACAAGGTCTATAAATTTGATGATACCCATTGTTTGTTTGGCTTTCAGGCTGATGGTACTGTACCACAAGGCGATGTGGCAGAAATCTATTTAACCGACTTTGATGAACCACATGCCTTGTTGAATGTTAAAGAACTTGTATTATTAAAGGCAGATTTTATTAGAGGCCCAATGGGAGGTAATATTGCAGCATTTAAAAATAATGAGCGCGCAGCGCATGTAGATGAAAATAAAAAAGGTGAGGTGTTGCTATGGCAAGAACATTTGGCAGAGTAATTATTTTGTTTTTTCTTTTTTCCGCTTTTGTAAAAAATACTTTTGCTATCACCATTGTTGTTGATGCAAAAGGTGCTGTTTCCACAATAACAAGAGCTTTTGAAATAGCAAACAATGGCGATACCGTTATTGTTAAGGAAGGAGTTTACAAAGAAGGGAACCTGACTATTAACAAAAGTATCACTTTTCTTGCTAAGGGAAAAGTAACTTTAGATGGTCAGCACAAATATGAGGTACTCTCAATAAAAGCAAGTAATGTTTGGATAGAAGGATTTACCCTGATTAATTCCGGTGTTTCCAGTATTGTTGATATGGGAGGAATAAAAGTTTATGAGGTAAAGAATGTGACTATTAAAAACAATGTGCTGATAGATTGCTTTTTTGGAATTTATATTCAACACGGAAAAAATTGTGTTATAAAGGGAAATACTGTTACTGCCCATACTAAGATTGAGCAGGATAATGGGAATGGTATTCATGGATGGAAAAGTGATAGCCTGCTGATTTTAAAAAATACAGTTAGCGGACATCGGGATGGCTATTATTTAGAATTTGTAACCAATACTACTATCTTAAATAATATTTCAGAGAATAATCTCCGTTATGGATTACACTTTATGTTTAGCCATGGCAATTTTTATATTAATAATTCATTTATTAACAACGGAGCTGGTGTTGCTGTAATGTATTCCAGAGCTGTTAAAATGTACAATAATCATTTTTCTAAAAATTGGGGAGATGCTTCTTACGGCCTCTTATTAAAAGAATTGAATGATTCTTATATTGAAGGGAATGAATTTGAAAACAATACTGTAGGGATTTTTGCTGATGGCGCTACACGAGTTGAGGTAAGGAAAAATATTTTCAGGCAGAATGGATGGGCCGTAAAAATGCAAGCCAATTGTATGGATATGCATTTGGAGAATAATAATTTTATTGCTAATTCATTTGATATTGGTACAAATGGGAGCCTGGTGTTAAACACCCTTAAAAAGAATTACTGGGATAAATATGAAGGTTATGACCTGAATAAGGATAATATTGGAGACATCCCTTTTAGGCCGGTGAGCCTTTTTTCAATGATAATTGAACAAAGCCCGCCAGCAATGATTCTTTTCAGAAGTTTTATGGCATCACTTTTAGATAAAACAGAAAAAATATTACCTTCTATTACACCTGAAGGATTGAAGGATGAAATGCCTCTAATGAAACCGAATAAATTATGATTGTTGTTGAAGATTTAGTAAAACGGTTTGGACGCCAAACTGTATTGAATAATGTTTCACTTAGTTGTAGAGTGGGCGATTGTATTGCCCTGATTGGACCAAACGGATGCGGGAAAACCACATTGATAAAATCTCTCCTTGGAATGGTAGTGCCGGACAGTGGATTGATTTCCTTTGAAAATGAACCTATAAAAAGGCATTGGAAATATAGAGAAAAAATAGGGTACATGCCGCAAATTGGACGTTATCCAGATAATATGACTATTGGGCAAGTGTTGGATATGATGATTGATATTCGAAAATCATCATCAAGGAAATTAGATGAAGAACTGGTGGAGGCTTTTGGATTGAATGACTTACGACAAAAACGAATGCGAACCTTATCCGGTGGAACACGCCAAAAAGTTAGCGCATGTTTGGCTTTTATGTTTAATCCCCCGGTTTTAATATTAGATGAACCCACTGCAGGCTTAGATCCTCTTTCAGCAGAAATTTTAAAGGAAAAAATTCAAAAAGAAAAAGCCGCAGGAAAATTGGTTTTAATTACTTCACACATTTTAAGTGACCTGGATGAACTGATAACATCTATTATTTATATGCAGGAAGGTAAAGTAGTGTTTCATAAAGGGATAGAAACATTATATACCGAAACAGGTTGTGATCGTTTAGGAAAAGCCATCGCAGCAATTATGCGAAACAGTTAGTTATGAAAAAGATTATTAAATATGTTATTATAGACATTTTGCGTAGCAGAATTGTAATTGGGTTTACCTTGTTCTTATTATTGCTATCAACCAGTGTTTTTCTTCTTGAAGATAATTCGGCAAAAGGAATTTTGAGTTTACTCAATGTGGTATTAATTGTTGTTCCATTGGTAGGTATTTTGTTTTCTTCTATTTATGTTTACAATAGTGCGGAATTTTTAGAATTACTGGTTAGTCAACCTCTACGGCGTAGGTCAATTTGGTTAAGTATCTTTTTAGGACTGTCTGTATCTCTCACCTTGTCATTTTTAGTAGGGGCAGGGTTGCCTATTTTATTTTTTGAATCTTCAGCCACCGGCCTTTTAATGGTAATCTCCGGGGCGCTGCTGATTAATATTTTTGTTGCTATTGCCTTGCTTATTACCAGCCTTGTGCGAGATAAGGCCAAAGGAATTGGTGTGGTGATGTTACTGTGGTTATATTTTTCACTTTTGTTTGATGGAATAATTTTATTTTTAGTTTTCCAGTTTTCCGAATATCCACTCGAAAAAGCTTTGATTGGTGTTATTGCGCTTAATCCAATTGACCTTAGCAGAATTTTGATTTTGCTAAAAATGGATGTGTCAGCATTAATGGGTTATACGGGTGCAATATTTAAAGATTTCTTTGGAACCCCATTTGGAATTATCTTTTCCGCTATTTCTCTTTTTATTTGGATAGTAATTCCTGTTTGGCTGTCTGTAAGACGTTTTAATAAAAAGGATTTATAATTTATTATGAAAATCTTTTTAGCGAATTAGCTGAATACAATAGAGGCTGCTTTTTACGGCAGCCTCTTGGTTTTGGATTGAAAAAGTAGTAAGGTGCTCTCTGTCTTACTTCGGTAATAATACGCCATCAATTACATGAACAATACCATTTGCTGCAGGTACTGATGCTATAATTTGCGCATCGTTAATATATTGTTTGCCATCTTTAATATGGACAACTGCTCTTTTTCCGTTTACCTGACCCAAGTCTAATCCTTCTACCAACTGCTCAGGCTTAAATACACCAAGAGAAACATGATATTCTAAAATGTCTGATAAATCAGCTTTTTTCTCTGGTTTTAATAATCCTTCAACAGTACCTTTTGGTAATTTATCAAAGGCTTCATTGGTAGGAGCAAAAACAGTAAATGGTCCTGCATTGCTTAAAGCATCAACCAATTCAGCAGCTTTTACCGCTGTTACTAAGGTGCTGTGGTCTTTACTGGCCATGGCAATTTGAACTACATTCCGCGCAGATGCGTCATCCTGTACACCTGATTGGCCAACAGTTGCCTCAGTGGTGGTTGCAGCCGTTTCTGCAGGTTTTGCACCCTCATTGCTTTGGCACGACAAAATAGTTATTGAGCATAGTGCGCTGAACGCTAAAAAATATTTTCTCATACAGTGTATTTTTTTGTAGTGGAAAGGTAGAGCGCCCATTTTTATTGAACTATGACTTGTGTCATAAAAGTGTTTGATTGCTGTCATTAAGAAGAATTTCTATCTGAAATATGTTTGCTGCAATCAAGGTAAAAAGTATTGGAAAGTAATTTTTGTTTTCATTGTGGCGATGTATGTCCGTCAGAATCTATAATAGAAGATGGACACCCATTCTGTTGCCAGGGATGCCGACAAGTCTATTTATTATTGAATGAAAATAATCTTTGTTCCTATTACGATTTTAGTAAAACACCCGGCATAAAAGCCAAAGGACGGTTCATTTCTGAAAACTTTGCCTTCCTTGATGATGAGCATATTATAAACGACCTGGTTAGTTTTAAAAGCGAAGAAAGAATACATGTGATGTTTGATTTGCCCCAGGTTCATTGTTCATCATGCGTGTATTTGTTAGAAAATTTGCATCGTATAAATTCCGGAATTCTTCAATCTAATTTGAATTTCCAACGAAAAGAAATCTTTATTGCTTTTTCGCCCAAGGATATTTCATTGCGGGGTGTGGTTGAATTACTAACTTTTATTGGGTATGAGCCAGCTATTAGTTTAAAATCGAAAACAAAAAAGAGGGTGAAGCCAGTGCGTAGAAAGGAAATTTTTAGAATAGCAGTGGCCGGATTTTGCTTCTCAAATATTATGATGCTAAGTTTTCCTGAATATCTTTCTTCAGGTAATATTTTGGAAGGAGGATTCAAGGAGGCTTTTTCATGGTTGATTTTTGCTTTGTCACTTCCGGTGTTAATTTTTGGTGCTGGCGGTATTTTCAAATCAGCTTTTAAGGGCCTACGGCATAAAGATATAAATATTGATGTGCCCATTGCGCTGGCTATTGTTATTACTTTTGGCCGTAGTTATTATGAAATTATAAGTGGAACAGGAGCCGGTTATTTAGATTCCGGATCCGGCATTATTTTCTATATGCTTGTTGGGCGCTGGTTCCAAAGTAAAACAAATGAAGCGTTGTCTTTTGATCGGGATTATCGCTCCTACTTTCCATTAGGCGTTACCGTTAGCAGCCAGGGGAAGGAAGATAATATTCCTGTTACCCGGTTAAAACATGGCGATAAGGTGGTGTTAAGAATGGGGGAGATGTTGCCCGCAGATGCAATACTTAAATCTCCTGTGGCAGAATTTGACTACAGTTTTGTAACTGGTGAAAACAAGCCTGTTATATTGAAAAGCGGGGCATTAGTATATGCCGGATGCAGGCAATTAGGAGGTCGTATTGAATTGGAGGTAGTTAAAGAACCATCTCAAAGTTACATTACTGAATTATGGAACAATGATGTGTTTTCAGAAGGGAAAAAACAACGAACCTCATTTGTTCATCCATGGAGTCGCTATTTTACTGTAGTTCTGTTGTCTATTGCTACTGCAACAGCTATATACTGGTATAATATAGATGCATCAAAGTTATTTCCTGCAGTTACTGCTGTGCTTATTGTGGCTTGCCCATGTTCGTTATTACTATCCGCTACTTTCACATTTGGAAATATGCTCAGATACTTTGGCCGTGCCAAACTCTTTTTAAAAAATGCAGGTGTTATTGAACAAATGGCTGCTGTAAACACTATTGTTTTAGATAAGACAGGCACTGTTACCGAAGTTGAACATAATAGGGTTCAATATAATGGAGTTGAACTATACCCCTTTGAAAAACGATATGTAAAGCAATTAGTAGGACAATCAGCACATGTGCTTAGCAGAAGTATTTTTGATAGTCTTGATGAAACTATAGATAAAAATGACAATCTTTTTGAATTCAAGGAATTACCCGGTCATGGAATTGAAGCGGTAATAGATAATCAAAAAATTAGAATGGGTGCATATAAATTTGTTTTTGATGATGCTGCGCTATCTGATGAGAATGATAAGATTGGATCAAGGGTGTATGTGAAAATGGGAGATTCTACAAAAGGGTTTTATGAATTTAAGAATATGTACCGTAAAGGATTTAAACGTATGGTATGGAGTTTAATTAGGAAGGGTTATGAAGTGCATTTGCTGTCGGGTGATAATGATGCAGAAAAAAGGAGGCTCAATAAATATTTTGATGGTAAGTTAGAGATGGTTTTTGATGTAACTCCATTGGGAAAACTTGAGTATATAAAAAAATTACAAAAAAGAGGACGCAAGGTGCTGATGGTGGGAGACGGTTTAAACGATGCCGGAGCATTAAAACAAGCAGATGTAAGCATCGCAGTTAGTGATCAATCAGCACGTTTCACACCAGCTAGTGATGGCATTTTAGATGGCTCGGCAGTTAGAAAGCTATCCTCATTTTTGCATTATGCACGCGGAGCAAAAAAATTAATTGCTATAGGTTTTGTTTTATCCATCCTCTATAATGTAGTAGGATTAACCTTTGCCGTTACAGCTAATTTATCGCCATTAGTGGCTGCAATCCTTATGCCTGCCAGCAGTTTGAGTCTAATTGGCCTTGCTGCCGGCTTAACGTATTGGTATGCAAAGACGAAGTCAAAACTTAGGTGATTCTTGTCATAAAGAATTTTGATGATAGTCATTTTTAAGTCACTGAAACACAGATACTTTTGGCGATATAATTGGATATGAGTGTAATATTTGTCCTAATTGCCGTCAGTCTTTTGCTGGCAGGAGGTTTCCTGTTGGCTTTTTTTTGGAACGTAAAGAGTGGTCAGTATGATGATGACTATACGCCATCTATTAGGATGCTTTTTGATAATGAAATAAATGATAAAAACAACAATAACAACAATAACAAAACAAAAAATAATTAATCATAGAGAATATGCAACCGGATAAGTTTTATTATGATAACAGGATTGTAAAGAATTTTGCTTTTGCCACAATCTTTTGGGGAGTTATTGGCATGTTGGTTGGATTATGGGCATCCTTACAATTGATATTTCCCACTTTAAATATCCAGCAGTTTGGATCGTTTGGAAGAATCAGGCCATTGCATACCAACGCAGTTATTTTTGCATTTGTAGGTAATGGAATTTTTATGGGCGTGTATTATTCTTTGCAGCGCCTATGTAAAGCGCGAATGTATAGTGATGCATTGAGTAAAATTCATTTTTGGGGATGGCAATTAATTATTGTGGCAGCAGTGGTTACCTTACCGTTAGGCATTACCGCATCAAAAGAATATGCAGAATTAGAGTGGCCAATTGATGTGGCGATTACCTTTATATGGGTTGTTTTTGGTTGGAATATGTTTGCTACAATTATTAAGCGACGTGAGCGTCATCTGTATGTAGCCATTTGGTTTTATATCGGCACTTTTGTTACTGTTGCTGTTTTACATATTGTAAATTCTTTTGCCATTCCTGTCAATTTTTTAAAGAGCTATTCATGGTATGCGGGGGTGCAGGATGCATTAGTTCAGTGGTGGTATGGACATAATGCTGTGGCATTCTTCTTAACTACTCCCTATCTCGGTCTTATGTATTATTTTCTTCCTAAGGCAGCAAACAGGCCTGTTTATTCATATCGGTTAAGTATCATCCATTTCTGGTCACTCATCTTTTTATATATCTGGGCAGGCCCTCATCATCTGTTATATACTGCATTGCCTAACTGGGCGCAATCATTGGGAGTTGTTTTTTCCATCATGTTATTGTTTCCAAGTTGGGGTGGTATGATAAATGGATTACTTACTCTTCGTGGTGCGTGGGATCGTGTACGCGATGACGTTATATTAAAATTTATGGTGGTGGCTGTTACAGCCTATGGTATGGCTACCTTCGAAGGACCAATGCTTTCATTGAAATCAGTTAGTGCCATTGCACACTATACTGATTGGATTGTTGCGCACGTGCATGTAGGCGGATTGGGCTGGAATGGAATGTTAACATTTGGTATCCTGTACTGGTTAATCCCTCGGTTATTTAATACAACACTGTATTCTAAAAAAATGGCGGCTTCTCACTTTTGGATGGCAACCCTGGGTATTGTGTTTTATGCCGTTCCGTTGTATTGGGCGGGATTTACACAGAGTAGTATGTGGAAACAGTTTACTGCAGGCGGGCAACTTAAATATAGTTTTCTTGAAACGGTTACTTATCTCAAACCGTTTTATATTATGCGTTCTTTAGGCGGAACATTATATTTAATTGGAGCTATCTTAATGATGTATAACCTGTATAAAACTGTCCGTGCAGGTAAATTGGTGGCTAATGAAGCGGCTGAAGGGATGCCTCTGCAATCCTTAACTGAAGCTAATTTCCGGGAGACATGGCATCGTAAGATTGAACGCAAACCGGTAAAGCTGCTAATTTTCAGCCTTATTGTAATCTTAATAGGAGGAATCGTAGAATTTGTTCCTACATTTTTAGTAAAATCAAATGTGCCTACCATAAGTAGCGTAAAGCCTTATACACCCCTTGAATTACAGGGTAGAGATTTGTATGTGCGTGAAGGTTGCTACACCTGCCACTCACAAATGATCAGACCTTTTAGGAGTGAAACAGAGCGATATGGTGAATATTCAAAAGCAGGTGAATTTGTGTATGATCATCCGTTTCAATGGGGCAGTAAACGTACCGGCCCCGATCTGGCACGGGAAGGCGCGGGTAACCTTAAAAAGTCTAACGGTTGGCATTTCCGCCACTTCCGAGATCCGGGTTCAATGAGTGAAGGATCTATCATGCCTTCTTATGATTTTATGCTGCATAAGGACTTGGATACAAATACAACAGCATCTAAAATTAAAGCAATGCAAAAATTAGGTGTGCCTTATCCGGATGGATTTGAAAGGGAAGCGAACAAATTATTAATGGAGCAAGCTACACATATTGCAGGCAATTTGCAGGGCGACAGTATCAGAGTGTCTCCACGAAAGGAAGTTATTGCCTTGATTGCCTATATGCAACGCTTGGGAACTGATATTCAAAAAAATGATTAATAGAAATTAGTATGTTCAAGTTTATTAAACAATATACAGAAACCCTTACAGGCGCTGAGTTTTATCCGGTCTTTTCACTGCTTGTATTCTTCTTGTTTTTTGTGGCATTATTGATTTATGTCTTTTCTATGCGTAAACAAGATATAAACACCATGGCCAACATTCCATTAAATGATGAAACTGAAAATCTGAATCTTCCAAATAAAGTATAAATGAAACAGGTGAATAAAATTAAAAAGAGCTTTTTATTGGGATGTTCTATCCTTTCTCCAATTTTACTTGCTGCACAAACAGAAACGCAACCCGCTACTGAAAGCGAACCAATCAATTTGGCAGTGTTTATTTTAATCACTATTGCTGTATTGCTTGCCTTTGTCATCTGGGGATTGGGATATGTGTTGGATGAATTAGGTAGTCAAGTATTGAAGAAATCAAAACACTTAAAAACAGTATTGTTAATTGTATTGGTAAGTATAGGCTCTATGACCTATGCTCAGGAAGATTCCCGAAATATAATAGCAACTCCATCATCCATTGCAGGTATTTCTCCTTTTGCATTTTGGATGATTATAATAGTTATCGGTATTGAAATAGTAGCTATTTTATTTCTACTATATATGATTAATCAGTTTCGTAAAGAGTTGATTCCCGGTGAAGAGGATAGTGGTTGGTCTATGTATTGGAAGAAGCTGGATAAGAAACTTTTTACTAAAGCTGTGCCGGTAGAGCGGGAAGCAGATGTTTTGATGGAGCATGAGTATGATGGTATCAGAGAGTTAGATAATTCATTACCACCCTGGTGGAAGTATGGGTTTTATATAACCATTGGCGCTTCTGTTGTTTACCTGCTCTATTTTCATGTACTGGGAATTGGAAAAGATCCTATTCAAGAATATCAGTATGAGATGGATAAAGCCGCTGCACAATTACTAAAATTTCAAGAAAATGATCCGGGAAAGATTGATGAAAAGAATTTGAGTATGGTAGATGGTGCAGGAATTACAAATGGTGCTAAAATATATAATACGGCATGCTGGCCTTGTCATGGAAAAGAATTAGAGGGTGGAGCAGGGCCTAATTTAACCGATGATTATTGGCTACATAAAGGAGGGTTAACAGATATCTATTTGTCAATTAAACATGGTTATCCTGATAAAGGTATGCAGGCATGGGAGAAGAATTATTCACCTAAAGAAATCTTGCAGATGGCAAGTTATATTAAATCGAAGCAAGGAACTAACCCTCCGGGAGCCAAGGACCCGCAGGGCGATTTGTATGTAGAAGATACAGGAACAAATGAATTGAATCCACCTGAGGCCGTGAATGATTCTATAGCTGAGATTAAAAATAAGTAGGGTAAATGACAGAAGTGAATAAACATATTGACCAAGATAGTTTTCGTGATTCTGTAGCTACTATTACCAAGGAGGGAAATAGAAAATTTATCTATCCCAAAAAACCAAAGGGCAAGTATTACAATCTGCGTACATGGTTTAGTATTGGCTATTTGATTGTCTTCTTTGTTTTACCATTTATTAAAATGGATGGTGAGCCTTTGTTTTTATTTAATGTAATAGAAAGAAAATTTATTCTATTTGGTATGATATTTTGGCCACAGGACTTTTTCATTTTTGGCCTGGGTATGGTTACGTTTATTGTTTTTATTGTACTGTTTACTGCTGTATTTGGCAGGGTGTTTTGTGGATGGGCTTGTCCTCAAACTATTTTCCTTGAAATGATTTTTAGGAAAATTGAATATTGGATAGATGGGGATCAAACCAAACAAATGATTTTAGCCAAAATGCGGTGGAATGCAGAGAAAATTAGAAAACGATTGATTAAGTTTATTGTGTTTTATACCATCTCATTTATTATAGCCAATTTTTTTCTTTCCTATATAGTAGGTATAGATACCCTGTTGGATTATGTAGTACATCCGGCTAATAATATAGGCACATTAGCAGCTTTGTTACTCTTTACTACCATTTTCTTCTTTGTGTATTGGTGGTTTAGAGAACAAGTGTGTATTGTGGTCTGTCCTTATGGACGACTACAAGGTGTTTTGCTAGATAAGAATTCAATTGTTGTGGCTTATGATTACAAGCGTGGAGAACCTAGAGGAAAGCCCGGTAAAAAGAGAGGAGCTGAAACAATTGGGGATGGTTGTTCCACATGTATAAAGAAATATGATGGCACAGGAAAATGAACAAATAGCAGTTGTTGATTTGGGTGATTGCATTGATTGCTTTGCTTGTGTACGCGTGTGTCCTACCGGTATTGATATTCGCAATGGTACTCAATTGGAATGTGTGAATTGCACGGCTTGTATGGATGCTTGTGATGCCATAATGGATAGTATTGGTAAGCCCAGAGGATTAATCAGATTGGCATCTGAAAACTCAATTAGAGATGGAAAGAAACTTGTGATGACTAGACGGATAAAGGTCTATACATTGTTGCTACTATTGTTGATTGGTTTTTTAGGCTTCTTATTAGCCTCTAGAAGCGATGTAGATGCAAGACTAATGCGTACTGCCGGTATGACCTATAATTCATTACCGGATGGGCGAATTAGTAATTTGTATAATTTAAAACTGATAAATAAATCACGCAAGGATATTCCGGTGGATGTTAGGGTTGAAGAATCAAATGCAGAGTTACAAATGATTAGCCTGAATAAGACGATAAAGAAGGAAGATCATACTACACTTCAATTTTTTATTATTCTAAACCGTAATCAAGTTAAGAGTTGGAAAACAGAGATTGAATTGGGATTGTATCAAAACGGAGAAAAATTTAAAACACTAACGGCAAAATTTATTGGCCCTGAAGTGTATGAATAAAAATCTTTTTATGAATTGGGGATATAAATTAATGACAGTTTTTGTTTTATTCGTTTTAGGTATCCTAGTGATGGTTTATAAGGCATCACAATTTAGCAGTGAATTGGTTACAACAGGATATTATGAGAAGGAACTGGTGTATCAAAATCAAATTGATGCCATGAATCGCTCGGCTGCATTAAATGAGGCAGTAACGGTATCTTATAATGGCAAGTATTTGATAGTGAAGTTTCCGGATATGTTTAGAGGAGTAGAGATAGTGGCAGACGTAGAATTGTATTGTCCTTCAGATAAAAGACAAGATCGTCATTTTAGTCAAAAAACCCAGTTTGCCGGGCTTGAATTGGTTGTCACTGACCTACAACCTGCAAAATATTACGTAAACGTAAATTGGTATCAGAATGATGATCACTACTTTGATAAAATTGAATTAATATGGCCTTGATGGCATGGTTAATAAGCGGGTTTATGTTGGGGCTCATGGGTAGCCTGCATTGTGTGGGCATGTGCGGCCCACTGGCCTTGTCATTGCCGCTTTCTGCAAAATCGAAGACTTCGCGGCTTTGGGGTAGCTTTTTATATAATGGAGGAAGAGTAATTACGTATATGCTGCTGGGAACTGTGTTAGGTGTTATTGGGTATTCATTTGTATTGATTGGTTATCAAAAATGGTTGTCTATAGGATTAGGGTTTTTATTGCTGGCTTCATTTGCTGCTATGAAATTCTTGTCGGGCAAATTTCGTTTAGGCATAACCGATAGTTTCTTTAAATGGGTAAGACAAAGGATTGGGTCTCTTTTTAGTCATCAACAATGGTGGGCCCTGTTTGCTATTGGATTGTTAAATGGATTATTACCCTGTGGCTTGGTCTATTTGGCTATTGCGCTGTCCCTTGCCGGTAGTACGCCATTACATAGTGCCTTATTAATGGGGGCTTTTGGATTGGGTACCTTACCGTTAATGTGGATGGTGTCTTTTTTCGGAAGCTTTATCCTAGTAAAACAACGGTTGATGTTAAAGAAGGTACTTCCGGTATTAACCTTATTGATGGGGTGTCTTTTGATTTTGCGTGGGCTTGAACTGGGAATTCCATATATCAGCCCAAGTTTCACTGGACAATCACATCATGGACATAATATTATTTGTCATGAATAATGGGTCATTAAAAAATTAATGGAAAAATATTTCTAAATTCATGAGACAACTATCAAATGATAAAAAAAGAGAGCAGACATTCTGGGATCACTTTGCCTTAGAATGTATGTCATGGTTGCGTGAATTAGATTTCTTTTTAATGGAGGTTTCATTAATGAAAACCAGGCTATCTCATTTGGTAGATGCGGCTACCGAGCGTTCCATGATAAATAAGGCAGAAGAATTTGTTATAAGATTAATGGATTATGAAGAGCGTATCCGACAAATTTATAATGAAATAAAATCGCACGAGTCTAAGGGTGGGAATGGACCGGTGATAAAGCAATCAGATGCCAATAAGTACAAAATAATGGAAGATCATGCCCATTTACGTACGGCAATGGCTGATATGTCATCTATCTTCCTTGAGTTGAGAATTCGATTTAACCAGTGGATGGAAGATGAAATGCGTGAAATTTAATTCAACATATTTTTTAATTTCTGTTCATTCAGTAGGGTGATTTTGCTACCTTCTACTTTAATCAGGTTTTCACTTTTAAAATCACTTAGGGTTCTAATAAGAGACTCAGTTGCTGTGCCGGCTATATTAGCTAAATCCTCTCTTGATAAATGAATGGAGAAAGGTGGCTTTTCTTCGGCTTTCGTATATTTGTCACGTAAAATAATTAGTGCATTAGCTACTCGTTTACGAAGAGAATTATAAGCTACATTAAGCAACTGAGTTTCTTTTTCTGCAATATTTTTTGTCATCAATTTAATAAAATGATGAGTTGCTTCTGTATTGGAGTTGATTAAATCTCTAAAATCATCTACAGGAATTTCTACAATCACTGAGTCGTCAAGAGTTTCGGCTGTTTCCCGATAGGTACTGTTTTCCAAAAGAGCAGTATAGCCGAAAAAATCACCACTTGTAAACAATCCGATAGTTAATCCTTTGCCATCATCACTGGTGATAAAAGTTTTTACTTTCCCCTCTTTTACAAAGAATAGTTTTTGAGGATGGTTGCCGGTATGATAAATATTTTGTTTTTTCTTGTACAAATTTTCTACCCGGTTGGCTAAGAAATTTTGTAGAGCATGCTCCCCTTTAAAATCTCTCAAAAAATGTTTAATACCATTTTCATCAGAGGTGTATGCATTGCGTAATGATGCAACTTTCTTTAATCTACTTTCAATGGCACTTAGTAGTTCAATGTCTGTAAAAGGCTTGGTGATATAATCATCTGCACCCATCTCCATCCCCTTGCGTAAATCAGCACGTTCACTCTTTGCAGTAAGAAATATGAACGGGATACCTGCTAATTCATGATTTTTATTAACAAGATGAAGCACACCATATCCATCCAATACCGGCATCATAACATCGCAAATAATTAAATCAGGCCTGTTTGCCAGTGCAGCTTCAACACCCAGCTTTCCATTTGCAGCAGTTGTTACTTTATAATCGGCCAAAATAAGAATCTCTGCCGTGTTTTCCCTGATTTCATCGTTGTCTTCAATAAGTAAAATATGTTGCTTCATACTCAAATATAATTAACCGGAATTACAATGTTAAATATAGTGCCTTCGCCAAGATTACTGTTGAATGTGATTTTTCCATTCATTAATTCAAGGTACTTTCCAACAATATGTAATCCTAAACCCGTACCTTGGATGTTTACTGCATTTCTTGCCCTGAAAAACCGTTTGAAAAGACGCTTTTGATCCTGGGCAGCGATTCCAATCCCATAGTCGCGAATAACCACGCTTAATTCTCTTTCTTGTACGGTTGTATTAAGTTCAATTTTTCCTCCCGGATGAGAAAACTTAATTGCGTTGGATAAGAGGTTAATAATAATGTTGCGGAATAAATTTGGGTCTAAATAAACCATTGTTTGCCCTAAATGTTTATATGTGATTTGCTGATTTTGAGTACTCAGCATTTGCATTTCGGTGCATATACCCGAAACCATTTCCTGTACATCAAATGTTGTAGCCTGAGGTTCAATCCTGCCATCGTCAATACGCCCAATAGATAAGAATTCGTTTAAAATACTGGTAAGGTTGTTTACCGAAGATTTAATTCGGGCAATATGTTTATCTCTTTGTGGTTGCTCACCTTCAGTAGTGTATTTTGCTAAAAGGGATGCAGATGATAATATAGTGCTGAGTGGTGTTCTGAACTCATGTGAAGCCATTGAAACAAATCGCGTTTTTAAGTCACTCAATTCCTTTTCTTTATCCAACTCACTGGATAACTCATCGCGTGACGTTTTTAATTGCTGCATTATTTCTTTTAATTGTTCAGTTCGCAACTCTACCTTCTTCTCTAGTTCCTCATTAAGCTCTTCCATCTTTTTGTTTATCCTTGCAAGTTGCTCCTTTTGTTGCAGCGCATTATTTTCTATTTCCTTTCTTTGGGTAATATCAATTACGTAAGCAATAATAAATTTTTCACCTTCAAATGTGTAATGACTTAAGCTTACTTCAACAGGAATTTCAGTTTTGTCCTTTTTTAATCCATGAAGCTCACGTCCCATTCCCATAGCTCTTGGCGACAATTCATTATTATATTTTTCTCTATACGAATCATGGTGTTTAGAAAACCGGTGAGGTATGAGCACTTCAACTTTCTTTCCTATGAGTTCTGAAGGGTTGGTGTATCCGAATTCTTTTATTAAGAATCTGTTAACCATCGTTATTATACCCTCTTTGTTGGCTACTAATATACCCATGGATGCATATTGAAAAAGAGCTTCAAATTTTTGGTCATTGGGCTGTGGCATAACCAACAAAGTTAAGGAGATAGATTAATAGATGGATTTAGCATGGAGGCTTCAAAAAGCTTAAATAAATTAAGATGAAGGTATAATTCATAGGAATTTTAATAATGACTTGGGGAAAATATGATATTAGAGCCAAGCCCTTCAACTTTGTTGAAAGGCCTTGTGACCGCGTTAGGATTATTTCATGATCCGTTGATGGGAGGGCTTACAAGGCCTTTAGCGCTTTGCGCTGTCAGTCTTTTTGTTTGTTTGCTTTTGAGTGCACACACTCATCGCATCCAAACTAAAAAGCCCTTCAACTTTGTTGAAAGGCCTTGTGACCGCGTTAGGATTATTTCATGATCCGTTGATGGGGGGCTTACAAGGCCTTTAGCGCTTTGCGCTGTCAGTCTTTTTGTTTGTTTGCTTTTGAGTGCACACACTCATCGCATCCAAACTAAAAAGCCCTTCAACTTTGTTGAAAGGCCTTGTGACCGCGTTAGGATTATTTCATGATCCGTTGATGGGGGGCTTACAAGGCCTTTAGCGCTTTGCGCTGTCAGTCTTTTTGTTTGTTTGCTTTTGAGTGCACACACTCATCGCATCCAAACTAAAAAGCCCTTCAACTTTGTTGAAAGGCCTTGTGACCGCGTTAGGATTATTTCATGATCCGTTGATGGGGGGCTTACAAGGCCTTTAGCGCTTTGCGCTGTCAGTCTTTTTGTTTGTTTGCTTTTGAGTGCACACACTCATCGCATCCAAACTAAAAAGCCCTTCAACTTTGTTGAAAGGCCTTGTGACCGCGTTAGGATTCAAACCTAAAACCTTCTGATCCGTAGTCAGATGCTCTATTCAGTTGAGCTACGCAGCCAAAATTTAGGATTGCAAAAATAGTTCGTTACAGCCTAATAGCCAAATATTTTTAATGCTCAAACGCGTGTTAGTTACTTAATTCATAATTCCTGCAGGTTTTTTATGTAAAGGGTTATTTTTGCCCACTTAACTTCTTTATTATGAGAAAATGCCTGTTGGTTTTTGTGCTTGGCCTTTTATTTTCTTTTTCAGCAATCGCACAATCAACCTTGATAGTTAATGAAATTTCACAAGGAACAAATAACACCAAGGAATATGTTGAATTTGTTGTAATAGGAACCCGAACTTGTACTGATAGTACTGCTGATTTACGAAATTGGATTTTTGATGATCATAATGGATGGTATGGAGGAAGTGGAACGGGCATAGCTGCCGGACATTATCGGTTTAAAAATATTTCTGAATGGTCGAAAATTCCTTACGGGTCAATTATCTTGATTTATAATAATGCAGATCGTAACCTTAAAATTCCTGTAGGAAGTGATGATCCAACAGACGTAAATCATGATTATGTGTATGTACTTCCCATTACCAGTGATTTACTTGAACAGAATATTAACGAGCCTATCTCTCCATCAACTTTTAATTATACCTATCCTGTTGCCGGTTATAATAATCCGGTTGATTGGACGTCTATTGGCTTAGCTAATGGTGGTGATGCAGTTATTATTGTTAATCCTACTAATTTATCTGTGGCAAATCATTCAGTTTTATTTGGATTTACTCCTGCCACAGGAGCCCAGGTGCCAAATGTTGCTAAAGGCGCTGTTGGTGCAGGCGCCTGCCTTTATTTGTCGGATGGTAATTATAATACTGAGGCATCATGGTTAATTGGTGTTGCAGGCACTGCCGATGAAACGCCGGGTGCGGGCAACTCTCCCGATAATTTAGCATGGATAAACGCTATGCGAACCCAAACTTCGTCTTTCAATGTTACTGCTTCTGTTGTTAATCCTTCTTGTCCCGGAACTATGGGCGCAATAACCGTTACTTCTCCTACCGGTACAAACTATACTTATGCTTTAAATGGAGGAACTTTTCAAACGGCAAATGTTTTTTCAAATTTAACGCCGGGAACCTATCTCATTTCGGTAAAGGAAGATGGAGGTTGTGAATCTACCTTGCAGGTTTATGTAGCAAATGCGCAAGGCGTGCCTGATATTATTTTTACTGTATTACAACCATCTTGCGCACAGCCATTCGGAGGAATTACAATAACTTCACCTCCCGTAAGTCTTGGATATACTTTTAGTATAAATGGTGTAGATTTCCAGGCAGACCCTGTATTTAATAATCTCGCACCGGGTACATATACAATAACAATTGCAAATACACTTGGATGTACAAGATCTACCAGTACAACAATTAATACACCCACCGATCAACCCGCGCTACCCGCAGTTACTTCTCCGGTTAATTATTGTCTGAATCAAACTGCAACTCCTCTTGCAGCTTCAGGAAATAATTTGTTGTGGTATAATAGTTTGTCGGGTGGTACAGGGCAGTCAACACCACCCACGCCCTTAACAAGTTCTGCCGGAACTACTTCTTATTATGTGTCTCAAACTATAAATGGATGCGAGAGTAATCGTGCCGAAATTATCGTTCAGGTTACTGATTTTGATTTAGATGAAATTGAAGGGATAGATACAATTTGTTTAAGCGGAAATACTTTCGCAATACTTTCTAATTCTTTTGTTGGTGGAACTTGGAGTAGCAGTAATCCGGCTGTGGCTACGATTAGTACCGGAGGGATGGTAACTGCTGTTGCAGCAGGTACTACAACCATAACTTATGCAGCAACCTCAGGAGGTTGCCCTGCATCAGTAAGTATGGATGTTACGGTAAATGATTTTTCCCTATCATTAGATGGGCCGTTAGCCCCTGTAAATGCAGGCACAAGTGTTATCCTTAATGCAAGTGCTATAGAACCATTTATTGTTACCTCATGGTTACCGATAAATCTATTTACCGACCAATCCCTTACTTCTCAAACCATAATCGCCAGTTCTTCCGAATTGATAAAGGTGATTGGTGTGAGTACTTATGGATGTATTGATACTGCCCAATTTGAATTAGTGGTTATCCCTCAGGATGAAGAACTTTATATCCCTAATGCATTTAGTCCAAATCATGACGGGATAAACGATGTATTTAGGCCTTATGGAAATTCCATTATTATGGTTGAAACAACTATTTTTAATCAATGGGGCGAGAAAATTTTCTCGGGTAAGGGGCTTCCGGGTGGATGGGATGGCCTACATAAAGGTAAACTTCAACCATCTGGCGTATATGTATATGTTTTAAAGATTACGCTTCAATCCGGAAGGGTAGAAACAAAAAAAGGAGCTGTTAATTTAATACACTAATTAAAGGCCAATTAAAAATTGACCATGAATAAAATCTGTAACTGCTTGCAGATTTTGTTCATTTTCATATACTTTAAGCTGTCTGTCTGCTCCGGTACCTTCTTCCAAAATTTTGTGCACATGAGAAATGGCATTCCTGCTGCCTAAATGTGGAATAACATCATCTATAAAATCAAGTAATTCATAAATAAGTACCCTTGTATTTACTTCCTGCTCTTTTCCAAAATCAATTAGACTTCCTTCAATACCGTATCTGCTTGCTCTGAATTTATTTTCGTTTAATAGTGCTCGTGAGTACATCATAAAATTCAGATTTTGCGTACGCAACTTATAAATCTTGGCACATATAGCCTGAAACAAACCGGCCAGCATAATGGTTTCATGTACAGTTAATGGGATGTCGCAAATTCTAAATTCAACTGTATTAAAAAAAGGATGTACACGCAAGTCCCACCATATTTTCTTTGCATTATCAATGCAATTTGTTTTTACAAGCAGCTTGATGTAGTTGTCATAATCCTCTATACTATTGTATGCATCGGGAATACCTGTGCGTGGAAACTTTTCAAATACCTTTGTTCTAAAAGATTTGTATCCTGTTTTTCTTCCTTCCCAAAATGGAGAATTAGTACTGAGCGCAAAGATGTGGGGTAAAAAATAACGAACAGAATTGGCAATATGTATGGCCATTTCCCGCGTTTCCATACCTACGTGAACGTGCAATCCGAAAATAAGATTGCTCCTGGCTGCCTCTTGTAATTCATTTACAATTTCGCTGTATCGGGCATGGTCGGTAATAAGTTGGCTTTCCCAGTGGCTAAAAGGATGTGTTCCGCTTGCACCAACCCATAAGCCAAGTTCATCAGCAATACCTGCAATGGTTTTTCTAAGTGTTCCTACATCCATGAATGCTTCGTTCACATCTGCACAAATATCGGTTCCTACCTCTACTACGGCTTGATGCATTTCGGCTTTTACCTTGTCTTTAATAACCTTCTGCCCCTCTTGTACTATCTTTTGCTGATGGCTCCTCAATTCTTTAGTTATAGGGTCAATAACCATATACTCTTCTTCCACACCAATGGTGAAGTGTTTATATTTTATAGGCATAAGAAAATATTATTTATCCCGATTGCTTATTTTGATTTTAATAAAGTGCTTTTTTTGAGGCACTCCGTTTAATATATTCTCCCCAGGTGAGATTATCAACCCCGGGTTTATGTTCCATAGCCCGCTCAATAGCATAGTTAGCAGCTGTTTCTACCACCCATTCAAAATTTTCTTCTCCTACACTGTTTTTGTCAGCATCAGGCGCAGGGTTACAAAAGTCAATTGCATAGGGGATTCCGTTTCGTACCGCTAATTCTACTGTATTAAAATCATATCCAAGATAATGATTGATACGTAGCACTATTTCTTCCATCATTTTTAATCTTTCCTCTGATGGTTTAAAATCTGCTACATAACGTAGATGATGAGGATTCCTTGGTTCATAAGGCATGATGCGCACATATTTACCACCAATACAATAGCAGCGATAGTATTCTTCAAAGATAATTTCCTCCTGTAGCATCATCACCAATTCACCCGTTTCACCATGCTTGATGAAAAAGTCGTCCATGTCTTTAATCTTATAAACACTCTTCCAGCCTCCACCTGCAAATGGCTTCATATAGGCCGGGAATCCAACGTAATTAAATATGCCATCCCAATCTAAAGGATAGGTGAGATTAGAAAATGAGTTCTCACTTGTATCCGGTGGCATTTCACGGGAAGGGAGAATTACTGTTTTAGGAACCGGTACATTTATTTTTGTAGCAAGGCAGTTATTAAAAAACTTCTCATCTGCACTAAACCAAAATGGATTGTTTAATACAGCGGTATCACAAAGTGCTGCATTTTTTAAAAATGCACGGTAAAACGGAACATCTTGAGAGATACGATCAAAGATAACGGCGTAACCATTTCCTTCACCCTGCATAACTTTATCTATAGAAACCGGCTCTGCCAATATTCCGACTGGCTTCTTATTATTAATTCTTTCTACAAGAGCCTGAGGGAAAGTCCTTTCCTGGCCAAATAAAATTCCAATCTTTTTCATGTTCAATAATTTATATAAGGATTCTGTTGTTGTAATCAAATATATTTTTAACAGGTTAATTAAACAAATTATGATTTTACCGGCAAATTGAAGAATATATTTCTTTAAGTATTAATTTTACGAAGATGCCGGAATTACAAAATCCTACAATTTCTGTTTATTCACTTGAACTGGAGTCACATTTTTTGGGTCGTATGGTAAGGTTTGATTGCTATGTGCCCGCTAAGCTTTCTGAAAATGTTTCTTTGTTATTGATTAATGACGGGCAAGACCTGGTTACCATGGACTTTGAAAAGATATTGAACGAAGCCTATTCCCGTTTTCCACTTTCTCCGCTGATGTGTATTGGGATATACTGCGGTGCCGACCGTAAGAATGAATATGGAACAGCCAGGTATATGGATTATAAGGGAAGAGGAGCAAAAGCCTTCTTGCATAACCGTTTTGTTTTAGAAGAACTTTTACCATTTATAAGAAGTCATTTTGCCATGCCCTCTTTTAAGCAAAAGGCTTATGCCGGATTTTCATTAGGTGGGCTGTATGCAATGGATATTGTGTGGAATTATCCTGCAGAATTTACAGTTTGTGGAATTTTTAGTGGCTCTATGTGGTGGCGAAGTGTATCTCAGGATGAACCTAATTTTAATGAAAATGAGCATCGTATAATGCAAAAGCAGGTGCGTGAAGGGAAGTATTTCCCGTGGCAAAGGTATTTTTTTGAAGTAGGGGTTTTAGACGAAACGGCAGATAGAAACCATAATGGTATTATAGATTCTATTGATGATACTCAGGCAGTAATTAATGAACTTAAACTAAGTGGATGCCCTGATAAGAATGTTTCCTATCTTGAATTAGCTGATGGCAGACATGATGTACCCACCTGGGCAAAAGCATTTCCAACTTTTTTGGTATGGGCCTTTTCAAAAAATACAGAACAATAAAAAAGCTCCGGTAAAAAACCGGAGCTTTTATTTATCAGGTGAAGGGTTAGTTAAAAGTATATCTGATTCCAATTTGTCCCTGGAATCGGGAACCGAATGATTCAGACCATGGAGTACGCGGAGTGTAGTTGTATCCTTTCCCGGCATTAGGGCCCGATGTACGGTTAACCGCGGTTAACAGCGTATAGGCCTGGTTTGAAACATAATACTGACGTCCCCATTTTTTGTTTAGCAGATTAGTAAAGTTAAAAATATCAATGGTTAATTGTAGGTCGTGCTTTTTCCCATTAATAGTAGTGTAAAAGTCTTGAGCAAAGCGCATATCAATAACATGCTGCCAAGGTGTAACCGAACCATTTCTTTCAGTATAATTTCCTTTCCTGCTGCTCAAATATTTATCATTGTTAATGAAGTTGAAAAAAGCTGCTTGTTGCTCTGCCGCAGTAGCAATAACAGCGCCTGAGCCACTCAGCCTGTCTATGAATTTAATTTGTGATGCATCAGCAGGAACATACATTAAATCATTTCCAAATCTGCCATCACTATTCAAGTCTCCATCAACCAAATAAGTAAATGGTTGTCCGGAACTCCCTACATAAATAAACGAAATGGTAGATTTAAAATATTTAGCATAGCTGATGTTGTATGATGCAACACCCATAAAACGATGTTTCAATTCGTGTGCTGATGTAGCTAATGGCGGATTGTTTGGGTTGCCAACAACTTGTACATATTCCCAATTAGATAGTGCGGTAGAACTCAATCCGCTGTTTATGTCAGCAGCACTATTAAAGTTATAGGATATTTGTCCAAAGAAATTATCCCAGGTTTTATTAAGCGTAAATCCGGCATTAAACGAATAGCCACGATTTGTGTTACTGATTAAAATAGCATTATTTAAATTAGCAAACCGGCGGCGTGCAGCACTGGAAGAAGCATAAGCTATCCTGGTGTCGAATCCATTGTTATATGTAGGATCAACAACTCCTACAGGATCGGTAAGATTAATATCTTGATATAAGATATTATTGAGTGTTCTGCTTAAGATTGTTTCAATGGTTAAATTAATATCTCCGGGTAATTTTTTATCAGCAGCCAAATTGAATCTTACTACTTGTGGAAGTTTGAAATCTTTACTTATTAAATTTAAATCAAAGTTGGGTGATGTAGAGGAGCCAATTTGTGAAGGCTCTACGGTGGGGTCTAAACCGTTTCCGTTATTTACTGTAAATGGAGCCTGTGTAGGCGTGTTGTCTGTTTGTGAGGTTGATTTAGTTAGCATCCCATTGTTTGAATACTGATTGGAAATCCAAACAAATGGAATACGTCCGGTAAATACACCAATACCACCTCTGATTACAGTACTACGATCACCATCTACATCATAATTAAATCCTATCCTTGGAGAGAATAATAGTTTTTTGTCAGGAACAGTAGTTGTGCTGTATTTACCTGCAAATACTGAATCTACATAAGGGTTATATTCAGGCTTATCATTAAATACCGGCATGTCTCCGCGTAAGCCAATGGTTAAACGAAATTTTGGATTAAATTGAATTTCATCCTGAACATAAAATCCAAACTGCGCCGCCTTAAATTCTGCTGCCGGCTTGTCACCTAAGGAGGCTTTATCTCCTGTATAAGTAACATCAAACTGGCGTGGTGCGTTCACATTGAAATCATTCAATGATGCAAAACGCCATCTGCCATTGTAATTATTAATGAATACGTTCATGAACTTAAATAATTCATTATGCGTACCAATAGTAAAGAGATGTTTGCCTTTTGAAATTTTCAGATTATCGGTTATCTCCAGAATATCCTGATTTAGAACATTGGCAACTGAACTTCTTTCAGAACCCATGGTAACCGTACCACCGTTCATTGAAATTTCTATTGATGGGAAAACCTGTCCGTACACAGAACGGAAGTCGCGAATTCGATGATTACCAATAATCAGATTATTAGTTACTTTATTACTAAACCGGCTGCGTAATTCTACAACGGTAATGTTTTGTTTGTTGTTAAAACGGTAGGCGTTATTCCCAAAACGGAATGAAGAACTGCTTCGGCTAATATTGTCATCAAAAGCATTAATATAGTTATGGCGCCAAGTAAGCCTGTGCTTGTCTGTTACATTCCAGTCAATTCTTCCAAATATCTTATCGCTTTGTGTTTGCACATCTACAACACCAAAACTTCCCGCATCATATCCCCAACGGTTTTTTACTGTATCATAAAGTGCCTGTGCATCTTCAAGGGAGAGTAAAGATCTTTCTTCTCCTGCATTAAATAACGTGGGAGAAGTTCTGCGCGCCATTTCTCCATTCAGGAAATAGAATATTTTATTTTTAATAATTGGTCCGCCTATACGTGCACCAAATTGTTTATCTGAAAACTGAGTTGTTTTCTGTCTGGTTAAAGGGTCTTTTCCTACCGTGTTTTCATTACGGAAAAAGTAATAAACAGAGCCTTGAATTTCATTTGTTCCTGAACGGGTAACTGCATTTATTCCACCACCTGTGAAATTGCCATAAGTGATATCATAAGGTGCAAGTACAACCTGAACTTCTTGTATAGCATCAAGTGAAATAGGTGTTGTGCCTGCCTGACCACCCGGAGTGCCGGAAGAGGCTAATCCAAATACATCATTATTTACTGCACCATCAATAGTGATATTATTGAAGCGGTTATTCATTCCTGCAAATGAATTGCTTCCAGTTGCTTGAGGTGTTAAGCGAGCAAAATCCATTAGGCTTCTGCTTAATGTAGGCATGGCATTTATTTGTTCACGACTTATATTGGTAGAAGCGCCTGTCTTTCTACGCGTGTTATGCGTTGTTCCTGTAACCACAACATCCGATAACTGAACGGCGGTAGATTCCAAACTGGCATCAACCCTTGTATTCTCTCCCAAAGGCAGATTAATTCCGCTTTGAGAAAAATTATTATATCCTACAAAAGAGATGGAAATAGTGTACGGCCCGCCGGGTATTAGGTTCACTAAATCATAACGACCATCTTTGTGGGTAACAGTCCGGTACGTTGTTCCGGTAGAAGTATGGGTAACTTCAACTGAGCTTCCGCTTAATACTTCTCCTTTGGAGTTTTTAACATAACCAGTTAAACTACTGGTAGTAACTTGGCTTAAGCCGAAAAACGGTAAGGCAAGTAAAATTAAGATAGGTAAAAGTTTTCTCATATTTGAGTCAGTTTTGCTTGTACAAAGAAAAACAATAATCAATGATAAAATTGCATCTTTTATTAACAGAATGTTAGGAAACACACTATTTTTTTTGAGGGGATGCGTTCAATTAGCATGGATAGGGATTCATTAGTAACTTTGCAGATAAATATTTTTTATGTTGGATAGCATTGAATCAGCCATTGAGGAAGTAAAAAATGGCAAATTGATTATTGTGGTGGATGATGAGGACAGGGAAAATGAAGGGGATTTTATTACTGCTGCTGCAAATGCTACTCCGGAGGTGATTAATTTCATGAGCACCTATGGTCGTGGCCTTATTTGTGCGCCTTTAACAGAGGAGAGGTGCGATGAATTGAGGCTTCATCCTATGGTATCTGATAATACATCGCTGCACGAAACTGCATTTACTGTGAGTATTGATTTATTGGGTGAGGGCTGCACTACAGGAATCTCTGCGCATGATCGTTCAAAGACAGTAAAGGCATTGGTTAACCCCAAAAACCAGCCCGGTGATTTTGGCCGCCCGGGTCATATCTTCCCATTAAAAGCGAAAAAAGGGGGCGTATTAAGAAGATCCGGACATACAGAGGCTGCGGTTGATATTGCCCGGCTTGCCGGATTTGATCCCGTTGGTGTGTTGGTAGAAATTATGAATGAAGATGGCTCGATGGCCAGAGTTCCTGAATTGCAAAAGATTGCTAAGAAGTTCGGTTTGAAAATAATTTCTATCAAAGATTTGATTGCCTATCGCTTAAAAACCGAATCATTGGTGGAAGAAGAAGTGAGGGTGCAGATGCCTACGCGTTATGGTGTTTTTGAACTTATTGCTTTTAAACAATTAAACACCGGTGATATTCACATGGCGTTGAAGAAGGGCGAATGGACTGAAGATGATGCGGTATTGGTTAGAGTGCATAGCAGTTGCCTTACCGGTGATATTTTGGGCTCGCTGAGATGTGATTGCGGTGAACAACTTCATGCGGCTATGCAAATGATTGAAGAAGCAGGCCGCGGACTGGTTTTATATATGAATCAGGAAGGGCGTGGTATTGGCCTCTTAAATAAGCTTAAGGCCTATAAATTACAAGAAGAAGGGATGGATACAGTAGAAGCAAATCTTCATTTAGGCTTTGGTGTAGATGAACGAGATTATGGTGTAGGCGCACAAATTTTGCGGAAACTGGGTATTGGAAAAATTAAATTGATAAGCAATAATCCACGTAAGCGCGCCGGATTATCAGGATATGGCCTGGAAATTACAGAGCGCGTTCCAATTGAAATGGTACCTAATCCATACAATAAGAAATACCTGGTTACCAAAAGAGATAAGATGGGGCATCAAATTTTAAATGGATTAAAATAACACCTACGCATAAACGAAATTTGATTACTTTTCAGTGCGCAATGTGTTGCGATATTTTTGCTCTCTTGCCTCAATCCTTTTTCTGCTCATAAATATTTCCCATAAGCGGTTATAATTCTTTCTGTAAGAAAGTTGAATTCCCGAACGGTTTCGTTGTCCTGCGGTAAGGTCAATGCTTGTTCTGTTAAACCCTACCACCCGAAGGGTGCCATCTTTATTCAGCAACCATTCAATAGTGATATCAGGAGTTAATAATCCGCGGCGTGATAATTGAAGGGTTGCGGGATTGTTGTATTCTAAATTTCCACCTATCAAAATAAAAAGCCTTTTACTTAGCAATACCTTCAATCCTGCCCGCACATTTGCCTGAAGCTGGCTGGCGGCTGTTTGAAGGTTTAGTGTGGGATTTATATCTATATAACTGGTAATAATACCATGGGTGGCTTTTTCTAATTCTTTGTTGAAAATATTGGTAAGCCAGCCACTCATTATTCCGCCAATGGTATTGGTGGCAATGGATAGGGTATTTTCTGCTGAAAGGAAGGATTGGCCACTACTAATAAATGAATTGAATAAAAGTAAACTGGCTACCTGCTTATTCATCTCCGCTTTATCGTTTTGGAAATCTGCAAGTTTTTTTACAGCGATATAATCATTTTTGATTTCACTTTTTTCGGGAAGCTTGAATTCAAATTCAATTACCGGTTGTTGTAAAATTCCGGTGAGGTGGGAGATGATGGTTACATCTTCCTTTTGACGGTATCCACCTGCTCTGGCTAATATACTTACATCTACATTTTTGGCAATGTACTCTGCTTCAATGTCTATAATCGCTTGATAGGGGTCTCCGTTCCATGTAATGGAGCCGCGGTTTAACGTAAATGGTTTGTGTAAAAATGTTTGGAAGTTAAAGGTATATTCTCCTTTTACTAATTCATATCTCCCCCTTATACTTAAGGGCTCTTTTGTGCCTACCCTGATGTTTAATAAACCATTGCCCTGGCCGGAAATAATATCACCGGTAGCCTCATCTAATATCACATCTACCTGACAACTTGGATTGGCATTTACATTCATAATGACAAGCATATTGGCTACATTGGTTTTCTTGCGCTCATCGGGTAAAGTGCCATATTGTACAAAATCTATATAATCTATGCTGCTACTTTCCTTGCTGTCTTCGGTTGGAAGAAATAATCTGCTGGAATCTGTACTGCTTGGTTGCCCGTCTATTGTCATTACCATACCGGCAAGCGGCCCATTTAGGCTTACTTTTGCATAACCAATTAAGTTGCCGTAAAATTGTTCGTTATTTTTTCTAGAGGTGTTTAGTAAAAGGAGTTTTTGAGTTTCCAAGTTTACCTGATGGAAGTTAAAATTATCAAAGAATTGATGCGTCATCCTTCCACTTACCACACCTTGATTACCCAGCGTATCATAGATATCCATTCTGCCTAAATCAATTTCATCAGGCCTGAAATACACAGTTTCATCTTTAAGGGTGTATTTACATTGCGTGTAATCTACCATCATCTCTGCACTATCAATAGTGGCTTCTCCTACTAGGTATAAGTGACCCGGTGTGCCGTTTATCTGTAAATTAGCCGTTGCAGTGCCTTTAATTGAAGTGAATATGGTGTTCAAATACGGTTCAAGTACTTCTAAGTTAATCTTTTGCCCGTCAAGGTTAACCACTAATTTTCTTAATGAGTCTTTGTAATTATAATTGCCTTCCAAATCAAAGTCAAAAGTGGTATCACGCGCATTAGCCCTATAGTTGATATCACCTGATAAAATATCGGCATTGGCTTCCAGATTTACATCACCAATTCTTTTCTTATTTAAGTAAAAATTTTCTGCTTCTCCAATGAAGGCTAAAGAGGTTTTTCCGAATGGATTAAATAGTGTAGCCGTTCCAGTTAGTTTACCTGCTAATTTTGGTTTTTGTATGACTAATGGAGCTATGTCCTCAATAGTTACGTTTTTTAAATTAGCTATTAAGTGTGCTTGGTCTGTTTCGTCTGATAACTCGCTGAGTATGGCTATTTCTTCATTCTCATGTTTGAATTTAATTTCATTGGCATTAATAAAGTTTTTACGAATGGTTAACTCTCCGTTGTTTTCCAATAACCATTCCTTTTCATTTAGGATAATTGATGAAGGGAATAAATTAATCTGTACACCATCAGGCATTGTTTCTATTCCCGCATTGAGCTGGGCATTATTAATATTCTTACTTGCACTGGTAGTTAATTGAACCCATGAATAGTTGTTATTCGTTTTTAGTTTTAAATTAGTCTTTGGAAATTGAAGACTGTCTGATAATACAATACGCTCCACATCTATATTGGCTCTTAGCGTATCCATATCTCCATCTCCATCTATATTTATGTTTTGAAATGTTCTCTTGCCCAATGAAAACTCCGGAATAAATGCATTTAGGTCGAGTATGGAATGAATAAGATTAATTTTCCCATCCACATTGGCATGATTTAACCCTTTTATTTGTGGATGAATAAGTGGCAAATAACTTTCTACATCCCGTGTGTGGATATTAAAAGTAAAATCCTGATTATTTACAAAAAAATCTGGTTTTTCTATATATGCAGGGAAATAACGACTAAAGAAAAACCTGAAAGCATTAGGAAGATCCATAATGGTATAATTCCCTTTAAGCTGAGCATCTATTTCATTAGAATGTAGTGTTAATGTCTTTTTATCTCCTTCCAGGTAGGAAGAAAGAGATAATGAATCGAAGGAGAGTCGTATAGAATCGGAAATCAAATTGGCATCATAAACCCGTGCAACTCCCATAAAGTGGTCAATAGTATTACCGGTAAAATTCATATTGAATTTTCCACCCATGCGCAAATCCTTTTTAACTATTCCTAATTGCTGTAAGTCAATAAAATCAATATCTGCATCCGCATTTAAATTCATTTCCTTATCAATTAAACTGACTGTGCCATCCAAAGTGCGAATTTTTATCTTAGGGTCATCAATAGTAAAATGCCCTCTAAAAAAGCGCTTCTCAAAGTCTCCTGTTATATCCAGATTTGAAAAGGTTTTATTATTCCATGCTACCGATGAAATATGACCATCATAATTTACTTTTAACTTGTTTAGGGTAAGTGCTTTCCCGTTTATATTACCATCTAAGGAGATTTTTCCAAACATGTTATTGTTGAGAAATTGTCCAATGTTAAATTGTTGGGTTTGCAATTTCCCATTATATAATACGTCATCTTTTTTTGAAAGGTTGATGTTGAACTGATTGGCTCCAATTGCTCCTATGTCTGAACGGAAATTTCCTGTGGTAGTGAAGTTATACAATGAGCCTGAAGCCTGTCCTATAAAATATAATTTTCCCAATGCCGAAATCCTCGGTGTTTTTAAATCTTTTATTGCGGGGAAAAAATTTATCAGGTCGAAATAATGAGTGGCTAATGTTTTGGCATCTAACTTCATTATTGTAGAATCTTTATCCGGCAGGCCTTTCATTGCAAAATCACCTTCGAGGTACGACATGCCTGATTTTATTTTCATATCCCTGGCAATAAAATCTTCAACTGTTCCTGTTGCGTTCCCTTCAAAATTGAATAGCCTATTCCACTTTTTTAGCTCGGGTGCAAAAAATGCAATATCGTTACTATGTATTATGGAGTTTTTAAAATGTCCGGTTAGCACAACATCCGAAATGAAGTTGGCCATATCCTTATTAAAAGAATCATATTTCATAGAATAATAATTCCCTAATTCACTGCGGTTTGTTTTTAAAGTGAGGTTATTGAATTCCATTAATACCGGTGTGAAACGCATATCTGCATTTACTTCTTTTACAATAAGGCCACATTTTTCTTGCGCAGATACTTGTATGTGGCCGGAAAATGTATCTCTGATTGCCGAAAGATTTTTTATTGAGCCATTAATATCATAAAATAAAATATGTTGCCCATCAAATCTATCATCGTAAGGTTCACGCACCGTTTCTTTATCATTTTGAAAAATACCATCCTTAATTTTTAAAGTGCTTACCCGAACTTGCCAACCTGAATTATTCCATCTTAAAGCAGAGGTAATAGGAATTCTTTTTAATATAGCGGAAAGATTAGGTTGTGGCAACCTGTTACCGGTGTAATCAGATTGAGCAAAAATGGGGCTGATTAGGTTGATATCTTTTACAAGGATTTGTTTTTTTACATAATCAATTTTATCCATGTTAACTAAAATATCCTTCGCGGAAATTTTTTGGTCTTGACCAATCCAGGCATCTTTTTTATTAAAAACTACATGAGTGAGCCGAAGGGAATTAATGTTAAGCTCGATTTTGTTTTTTTCTTTGTTTTTATTTGTTGGAGTATCAAAATAATCTAAAATGAACTGATAGTTCCAAATGGAATCCGTTCTGTGAAAATTAAATTCGGCTTTGTCTAATTGTAAATAGCTTATGGTGGCTTTGTCTTTCAAAAAAAACCAATTGGAGATAGCCATTTTTGCTTTTCCGGCATATAGGAGGGTGTCTTTATGACGATCGGCTACCATAAGACCGTTAAATTCCATTCGATTAAACAAGCGGATATTTATTCGATTGATTGTAACTTGTGCGCCAATCTTTGCCGAAAGTTGCCGGGCTGCATTTTTTGCTAACCAGGTTTGCACAGGTGATAAATTGATTAAAACTACAACAGTAATAATCAATAATAATAGAACGAGTAACGTCCGTTTTAATATTTTAAAAAAACGTTTCAGGTGAAATTTTGTTTGTAAAAATAGACAATAGGTTTAAACGTGCATTTTTCAATCTTAATTTTACCATATCTTTTCTATTGTTTATTCAAAATTCGGATAAAAGGCAGAGGGCTTTATTAACTTCATAAAATAAAAATTATCATCTTGAAAAAAGCAATCTTTTTGATATTATTGGTGCCAGTTATTGCATTTGGCCAGCCGGTAAAGTCGCCCTCAGCATTTTTGGGCTATCCCTTAGGCGAGCATTTTACCCCTCATTTTGCTGTAATAAATTATTTCGATTACATAGCCAAAGAGAGACCCAATCATGTAAAACTATACCACTATGGCAAAACCTATGAAGGCCGTGATTTGATTTATTCCGTTATTTCGGATGAGTCAAATATGAAACAATTAGAAAAAATAAGGATAAATAATCTGCGATTAACCGGTCTGGTTAGTGATCAACCGGGGAATACGGATATGCCGGCTGTTGTTTGGCTTAGCTTTAATGTTCATGGCAATGAAGCAAGCTCTACAGAGGTGGCTATGCAAATGTTGTATGAGCTGGCATCAGGTGAAAATCTTAAGGCAGCAGAATGGTTAAAAAATACGGTCATTATTATTGATCCTTCACTTAATCCTGATGGGAGAGACCGTTATGTGAATTGGTTTAATGGCATGGTGGGTAAAAATCCGAATCCAATGATGTTTTCACGTGAACATATAGAGCCCTGGCCCGGAGGGCGACCTAATCATTATTATTTTGATTTGAATCGTGATTGGGCATGGCAAAGTCAGCTGGAAACTCAAAATAGAATGGAAGCTTATCATCAATGGATGCCCACCGTACATGTAGATTTCCATGAACAATATTATGATAGCCCATATTATTTTCCTCCGGCCGCAGAGCCCATGCATGAAGTAATTACCCCATTTCAACGCAGCTTTCAAAGTGTGGTAGGTAAAAATAATGCGAGGTATTTTGATAAAATGGGATGGCTGTACTTTACCGGTGAATTTTTTGATTTGTTTTATCCTGCTTATGGCGATACCTATCCTTTATACAATGGAGCTATTGGTATGACGTATGAACAGGCCGGACATTCAATGGGTGGTATATCCATCGCTTTTGATGGCGATACCCTTACACTGGCACAGCGAATTCAACATCACCTTACTGCCGGATTGAGTACAATAGAGACGGCCTCAGCACACCAAACGGATTTGAATCAGGCATTTCAAACCTTTTTTCAACAAACAATAAAAAATGGCAATGGTATATATAAAACATATATCCTTGATGGTAGCAATCAAGGTAAACTAAAAGCATTGAAAACACTATTAGACCGAAATAAAATTCAATACGGTTTTGCAGGTAAAAAAAGCGTCGTTAAAGGATATCGCTATTTCAGCGGGAAAACGGAAAGTTATCAAACTCAATCCAATGACTTGATTGTTTCAACACTTCAACCTAAAGGGGTGTTAGTGCGTACGTTATTTGAACCGGAATCAAAATTGAGTGATAGTTTAACTTATGATATTACCGCCTGGGCCTTACCGTATGTGTTTGGTATAGATGCGTATGCCACTCCTGAAGTGATTACTTTTTCAGAAGCTGTTTCCACACCGGTGAAAAATGTTCCCGATGATGCCTATGGGTACCTCGCTTCTTATAATTCTATTGAATCCGGAAAATTTTTAGCAGCCATGTTAAAATCAGGAATAAAAGTACGTGTATCTGCCAGCCCCTTTTCATATCAGGGAAATAAATATGAAGCGGGAACACTGATTGTTTTAAAAAGTGGAAATAAGGAAAAGATAGCTTCACTGCTTAATTTGGCCAAACAATTTGAAGTAGCGTTAGTACCGGTAAATACCGGTATGATGGATGCTGGTGTAGATTTCGGCTCTGATAAAATTAGCCAGGTAAATAACCTTCGGGTTGGAATGCTTGCAAATGATCGTCTTAACGAACATTCAGTAGGTGCAATTTGGCATTTCTTTGATCAGCAACTAAATTATCCTATTTCACTTTTTTCAAGCAGCAATCCAAACAAACTTCCACTTAAAGATTTAGATGTGATTATCTTGGCTGATGGCTGGTATGAGGGGATTAATTCCAAAGAAGGAAATGACGAACTAAAGGATTGGTTGAAAAATGGAGGAAGATTGATAGCTATTGGAAATGCAGCTATTCAAATGACATCGGGTGAATGGGGTGTTACCAAAAAGAATGGCAACACAGAAGAATTAGATAAAACAAATTATAACCTGGTAAAACGATATGGAGATAGGATAAGACAAAGTATTTCCAATTTTGTACCCGGAGCTATTTATAAAGTAAATATTGATAATACGCATCCGTTGGGATATGGCTATCCGGATGTTTATTATACACTTAAAACCGAATCGGTAATTTTTGAATTCCTGTCATCCGGATGGAATGTAGGTGTTATAAAAAAGGATGCATTGGTGGCTGGGTTCGTTGGTAAAAATGTAATGACTAACATGCATGATGGAACCGTAATTGCTTCACAAAGTTTCGGGCGGGGATCCATAACTTATTTCTTAGAAGATCCGCTTTTTAGAAGCTTTTGGGAAAATGGAAAATTATTTTTAATCAATGCTGTTTTTTTAAATAGGAATTAAATTGAAATAGATGTTTAAAAGATACTCTTTCCTTTGCTTATTTGTATGCGCTATTGGTAATGGTAGTGTTCAAGCCCAGGATGCTTCAGAAATATTTCACGGGCTTAAAAAACTTGAAGTGTATGGTAGTGTATTATATATTGCAGCACATCCTGATGATGAAAATACCCGCTTATTATCGTACCTCGCAAATGAAAAACAATATCGTACAGCTTATTTAAGTCTTACTCGTGGAGATGGCGGACAAAATTTGATTGGAGATGAACAGGGAATAGACCTTGGGCTTATTCGCACTCAGGAATTGTTAGATGCCCGGAAGATTGATGGAGCCCAACAATTCTTTACTCGTGCCTATGACTTTGGATATAGCAAAAGCCCGGATGAAGCTTTTAACTTTTGGGGGCATAATGAAATACTGGCCGATGTAGTTTGGGTGATAAGAAAGTTTAAACCCGATGTTATCATTACCCGTTTCCCCACTACCGGTGAAGGTGGGCATGGACATCATACTGCCTCTGCTATTTTAGCTTCTGAAGCTTTTGATGCCGCTGCAGATGAAAAAATGTTTCCTGAGCAATTTGCCTTTGGTGTTAAACCTTGGCAAGCTAAACGGTTGTTATGGAATACTTTCAATTTTGGTACTACCAATACCCAAAGTGAAGATCAATTTAAAATTGATGTAGGCATGTATAATAGTGTGTTAGGAATTGGATATGGTGAAATGGCGGCAAAGAGTAGGAGTATGCATAGAAGTCAGGGGTTTGGTGTTGCACCTCAGCGTGGACAGTTGATGGAATATTTTAAAACATTAAAAGGGGAGCCTCCTGTTAATAATTTGATGGATGGAATAAGCACTGATCTTTCCCGTTTAAAAGGTGTAGAAGCAGGTGATCGAACCCGGCTTTTTGATATGCAGCGCTCTCCACAGCTAAGTTTTAATATTCAACATCCGTCAGAATCCATAAGCAGTTTGCTGCAATTAAAGACCGTTTATGCCAACTTTTTGCCCGCTGTAGATAGTTTTTGGAAAGATGAAAAAATGCAAGCTGTGGATCGATTAACAAAAAAGGCATCAGGTATTTATATGGAAGTGAATGCTTCAAATCAGTTTAATGTTGCAGGGGATAGCATGCAGTTGATTTTTTCATTTAATAATCGTTTAGGCTTGCCTGTTAGTAATGTTAAAATGCAGGTATTGAATGTTGAGGCAGGTTGGGCTGATGCTCCGCTAAATGAACAGAAGGTGGTAAAAAAATGGACACCTGTTTCCAATAAAACTCACTTTTCTACACCCTTTTTCTTACAAAAGGAAAAGGGGAGCGGAAGGTATAATATTGAACCTATTCCGATTCGGAATTTACCTGAAATCAGAGAGTTTGAAGCCAAGGTAAGTTTTGATATTTATGGGAGATCGGTAAAATTTTCACTACCCGTTAGCTATAAATTTACTGATCCGGTAAAGGGAGAGGTGCACCAACCCGTTTTTATTGTGCAAAGAGCAGAGGTGTCATTTGATAAAGATGTTTTACTCATTAAACCGCAAGATGAGATTAAAGAGGCAAAGATTAAGGTGAAGTTTAATGCACCGGTAAATGAGCGGGTGCGTGTATATGCTGGTGAAAAAAATAAATTACAATTAATTGCTGATACTGTAGTGGATGTAAACAAGGGAGATGAAATGCTCTTTCCTTTACAGGTTAAGTACTTGAAAGATAAGACACGCTTATATTATGCTGAAGTGGAATTGGTAAATCATAAAGAGAGATTTCAGTTGGCAACCCACCTTATCAGCTATGATCATATTCCTAATCAACTCTATCACTATAAAGACAGTCTTAAAGTAATTTCTCCTGAACTAACGGTGGTAGGTAGAAAGATTGGATATATTGCAGGGGCAGGCGATAAGGTGCCCGAAGCTTTGGAGCAAATGGGATACCGGGTTGATATGCTCTCACGAGAACAGTTGCTGAGCGGCACGTTAAATGAATATGATGCTATTGTAGCCGGTGTAAGAGCTTATAATGTGCACTCCTGGCTTGCCTCTGCTTATAAGCCGCTTATGTTGTATGTAGAACAAGGAGGTGTATTGATTGTACAATATAATACCCAAAACAATATTGGCGGGATAAAGTTTGATTTTGCTCCCTATCCATTTACTATTTCCCGTTCACGAATAACTAATGAGAATGCTCCGGTATCCATGCTTCAGCCTGAGCATAGGATATGGAATTATCCCAATAAAATTAATTTACATGATTTTGATGGTTGGATTCAGGAGAGAAGTATATACAGTGCTGAAGATATTGATAAAGCTTATACCCGATTGATTGCTATGAAAGATCCATGGCCTGGCGATAAAGTGCAGGATGGTAGCCTCATTGTGGCTAATTACGGAAAGGGAAGGTTCATTTATACCGGCTTGGTGCTTTTTAGAGAACTGCCCGCCGGCGTACCCGGAGCTTACAGGATATTAGCTAATTTGTTAGCTCATTAATAAACTAACGCCTACGTATGCACGTAATTGATTGGATTATTTTATTGGCTGTATTACTTGGTATCATTGTATTTGGTGTGTATAAAAGCCGTGCCAGTAAAAATTTAGAAGGCTATTTTCTTAGCAATCGCAATTTACCTTGGTTTTTAGTGCTGATGAGTATCATGGGTACACAGGCAAGTGCGGTTACCTATTTGTCAGGCCCCGGGCAATCCTATTCAGATGGTATGCGTTTTGTTCAGTATTATTTCGGGCTTCCTCTGGCTATGATTGTCATTAGTTATGTTTTTGTTCCTGTTTATAACAAACTCAAAGTAATCACTGCTTACGAATTTCTTGAAAAGCGCTTTGATTTTAAAACCCGTACACTTACCTCCTTACTCTTTCTTATATCACGTGGTTTAAGTACAGGAGTAAGTATTTATGCTCCATCTATTATCCTTAGTTCGATCATGGGGTGGAATATTTACCTAACTAATTTAATAATGGGCGGTTTGCTTATTATTTATACTATGAGCGGTGGAGCCAGGGCCGTGGCCTATACCCAAAGCTTACAAATGGTAATTGTTTTTGTATCCTTGTTTTTAGTTGGTTATATCATTGTGCATTTACTTCCGCAAGGCATTTCTTTTAGCCGTGCAGTAGAGGAAGCAAGGGAGGCCGGAAAAATGAATGTATTCACCACAGGTTTTGAGTCGGGTTCGTTTAACTGGAAGGATAAATATAATTTGTGGAGTGGGATAATAGGCGGGTTCTTTTTAGCGCTAAGTTATTTTGGTACAGATCATAGTCAGGTAGGGAGGTATCTCACCGCAAAGAGCGTGAAAGAAAGCAGGAAGGGTTTATTGATGAATGGATTAGTTAAGATTCCCATGCAGTTTTTTATTTTATTGCTTGGTGCCCTCATTTTCGTTTTTTATCAGCATTACAAGGCACCTGTCTTCTTTGATGAATCACGTGCTGCATTAGCAGAATCAACATCGGTAGGCCCACAAATGAAACAAGTACGAAGTGCATACCAGTCGGCTTCATCAGAAGGTAATACCGCGCAAATGGATTTGTTGCGTAATGAATATCGTTCTTTATTGAAGAAGGCTTTGCCTGGTGATGATGGGAATGATAATAACTATATCTTTTTGCGGTTTGTAAAAGATCATCTTCCTGTAGGTTTGGTTGGGCTTTTGTTTGCCGTTATCTTCCTTGCAGCCTGGGGTAGTATTTCTGCAGCATTAAATGCACTGGCTGCATGTACCATGGTTGATTTTCATAAAAGGTATTTCGTAAAAAACGAAGATGAATCTAAAGAATATAAAGCATCAAAATGGTACACCTTGGGCTGGGGCATCTTTTGTATCCTGGTAGCTATGTTTGCCAATAATATCGGGAACAGCCTTATTGAAGCAGTGAATATACTTGGTTCAATTTTTTATGGAGTTATCCTGGGTATCTTTTTGGTAGCCTTTGGGGTGAAATGGATTTCAGGTAGAGCTGTCTTTTGGGCAGGATGTATCGCACAGCTCTTAGTTATACTTATTTATTGGGCAGATGTTATTTCCTTTCTTTGGTTAAATGTTATTGGAACTGTTTTAGTTTTATCCATTGCCGCTATTTTCCAATTATTTTATTCAAAACCTTTTCGAAGGATATAGGAGGTAAATAAAAAATAGCTATCAGTTTTTGCTGATAGCTATTTGGTTAAAACATATTTAACCGTTTACTTTTTAATTTGCTCAATAAATTCCTTGAACATTTTTACATAATCATCACTCTTTGCTTTTAATGCTACATCAAGTCCTATTGTTGCAGTAGCTATTGCATTTTCTTTTTCACCTAATGCTTTTTCTATTTTTGCCTTATATAAATAAATCCAAAATGATTCAGGATTTTCTTCAAGTGCTTTAGTTGTCATTTCTAAAGCCATTTTATTGTCTTTAGCATATTCGTAATAATATTGAGCAGCTGCCCAATATGGTTTTTTATCGCCGTTAAGCGCCTCTTCAATTTGCTTGCCTAAAGCTTCTTTTACCTGTGTGGTAATAGGAACTATTATACGTGTTAAATCCCAGCTTAATATCAAGTTGCAACTTTCAGGAAGCACGTTATCAAATTGAATGGTAAAGCTTTCCACTTTGTCTTTTCCTGTAGCAACAGGAACACTAAAACGAGCTACATCATTTTCTTGCTTATAACCGGTTACACCGGAATTTTTAAAATCTTTATTAATAATGATTTGCCATTTTGAAGCACCCGGAATTGTGTATAGCGCATATGTGCCCGGTTCAATCTTTGAATCACCCATTTTTACAGCATCCGAAAAAGTAATACGTGTTGCAGCATTAGCTCCTGTTCTCCAAAGTTTATCATAAGGCACTAAATCACCAAAGACGACTCTGTTCTTCATTGATGGCCTGGAATAAACCACCTCTAATTCACCCATACCAAATGCCTGCTTAATGGTTTGCTGTGGTGAAGGTGCAGGCAATTTTACCTGAGCAAATGTAGGGGTTAAAAATAGAGATAGGAAAGAATAAAAAATTAGCTTCTTCATGTTGTAATGGTTTTATTTTTCGTTAATAAAATTAATTTTTATGGTTTGATACATCATTGTTGGAATAATACTATGCTGTTGAAATTCAGAAAAACTTTTTAAACCAAAAAGCCCGGCCGCATTGCCTTTATTTATTGCAATTTCAAGGTAGCCTGCAGAGTTAAAGATTGCTGCTTTATCACCAAGGTTAACATCTGCGTAGGTGTTGCTTATCTTATCTATGAATTCATTTCTTCTAAAGATAATCTGAAAATCTCTTCCTCCTCTTTGTTCTTCAAATTCTGCTTCAGTTATATCCACTATAACATTTTCAAATTTATCAATAAAAATAATAGGGCGTTCAATCCAATTGTTGCCAATTACAGGTTTAAATAAATTATAGGCTATAAAATCAGTTTTAATTTGGCCTATTTCTTCAATGTTTAAATCATTTTCTAATTGCTGAATAGCTTTTGCAAAGGCAGTGGTAACTGATAATACCTTATTATTTTCCGGTTTTAACGGATTTAATTTTACAGCAATCTCCGGTGGTCGTTTAAGAATCATTTCTACTAATCCATTATCAGCACAAAAAATATATTGTCCATTATCTTTTGCAATCATCATGGTTGTTGATTGTAAATCGAAAAGATTGGCAATAACTATGTGATAAGTATGTTGCGGATAATGCCAAAATGCGTTTCTACACATATAAGCAGCTTGCAACATATTGAAAGGCTCAAGTTCGTGGGTAATATCTGCGATTACCGGATTTTTTAATATGGCAAGCAATTTCCCTTTTATGGCTCCCGGTAAATAGTCGGTGTGGCCTATGTCAGAAGTAAGGGTAATAATTGCCATTATTTATTAGTAGTAATTTTATTTAATGAGTTGCCCGTTTTTAAAAAAGAATTTATGTGTTAACTTATCCGCTAAAGAGGGGAAGAGCTTATTAATCCAAACAGCTTGTTTGCCTTTGGATGTTAATATTAGAGAACGTTTCTTTTTCTTAATGGCATGTAAAATATTGTCTGCACATTCTTCGCTGCTCATTAATTGTTCTTCGTGCATGGCACTTTCTCCTCCGGATTCACCTGTTTTATTAAGTGCTGCATAACGGATATTGCTTCTGGTATAACCCGGGCATACCCACATTACGTTAACACCTGTATGAAACAATTCTACTCTTAAAGCTTCAAGCCATCCATTGAGTGCAAATTTTGATGCAGAATAACCGCTTCGTCCCGGCAGCCCTCTAAACCCGGCTATACTGGACACGCCAACAATGGTTCCTTTTCGTTCTATAATGGACTCAAGGGCAAACTTGGTGCAGTAAACGGCACCAAAGAAATTAACCTCCATAGTTTTCTTTATTACTGTTGTTTCCACTTCTCTAAATAATGCCTTCATAGAAATACCTGCATTATTGATGAGGATATCAATGCCTCCAAATTGTTTTATTGTAGAGCGGATAAATAAGTCACAATCGCCATACTTACTCACATCGGCTACTACACAATGTAGAGGGGACCCGGGATAGCGAAGTTGGAGGTCATATAACTTATCCTGGTTGCGTCCACAAGTAGCTACTTGTGCTCCTAAATGTAAAAGTTTTTCTACCATGGCTTTGCCTATTCCATCACTTCCTCCCGTGATGGCCACAACCTTGTCTTTAAAAGTGTCTGTCATGTTTACGAGTTATGGCAAAAATAGGCTGTAAAACTGCTGTTTTCAACATTTTTTTGTTTATACATTTTACAAGGAAATTAATCTTTTTTAAAAAAATTTGCTGCTCAATCAATTTGCCTTATTTTTGCACTCCTTAAAAGAAACCGGATTTCTTTCGGATACTTTTAATTGGCTGATTCCGTAGCTCAGTCGGTAGAGCAATACACTTTTAATGTATGGGCCCTGGGTTCGAGTCCCAGCGGGATCACGAAAAGGGACAAAATGAAATTTTTCATCTTGTCCCTTTTGTTTTTCAGTAAGTATCTAATTGCCAGGTATTTTCATATTTTCCATTTTTCTTTATCCTGAAAAGTTTTCAAAGGCACTCATTTTATACATCGAACCAAAATCTGTAATTACTTGATAATTTAACTGACTTAAAATAAGTTGATTACAAAGACTTTCCGAGATAAAATAACACATTTATGTCCTAGTCCCATAGGGATGACCTCTTGGGACTCGAACCACTTAAATCATTAATAGACAATAAGTTTTAACGGAAGTTCAGAGCGGCTTGAATATACATCGAACCGCTTAATCATAATTATAGGTGGGTAAATTCGTATTCTTAAGGATGAATTGACTGTTGTAAAACTCAACTGTAAAGTTCGCTAGATCATATAAAAATGACAGGGTATGCTGAATCTGGGAAGCTGAATGATGCACTCCTCTTCGTTGCTCTATTTCGATAATCAGTTTATAGTCTGCTGACAGTGCATCCAGTTCTATTAAATTGGGTTCATTAGTAATTGGTGTTTTTATGAGATGATTATAAATGGTCTTCACACTATCTTCAAGTAAATTTCTAAAGCAGTTCTCATTCCATAATATCGGATTTCTAAACAGTAAGGTGATCAACCGTCTTTTTTGATCAATGCTTGCGCTTTCGTATATGTAATCAAGCGAAGACAGTGTTCCTGACATGGCGTCGAGTCTTCCTTCCCAAAGTTTAAGGGAAATAGATGAATTGTCGATTTTACGTTTCAACATTTCCCTTTTTGTCTGGCACTCCTTTTTTAGTTTATAATATTCCGGCGCATCAATATCTTTTGAAAGAAGTAACGAACGTGCTGTTATCATATGATCCTCTAACTCTTCAATCTTTTTGACAGTGCGATGCTGATTGATCATGGTTAAAAAAGAAAAGGCCTTGTAATTTTTTCTAAGAATTGAATGGAATAATATGTTGTATTCTACATTTGGCTTTAATGATTTTATCATGCTGATAAAGGAGTTATGCACTTTTTCTGTTCTTATTCTGAAGCCACAATTACAGTGATAATAAAAATACCAATTCGTTCTCCCTTTTGATCTACTGCCTGTTAGCTTTTGAAAACAGAGAGGGCAATAAAGAAATCCCCTGAAGGGTAACATTTCATTGGCGATTTTCTTGCTTGCATTCGTTATCATCCTGCTTTTGTTTTTAAGGACATTTTGTACTTTGTCGAAAAGCAGTTGCGAAATGATTTTTGCATGTTTGCCACTTGCCATCTGTGGTATAACCTGTTTTCTATCTATGATGATTTTTCCGCAGTAAACCGGATTTCGTAGTGCCTGACAGAAGTTATTTAACGAGCAAACCAGACCCTTTTTTACAGACATTCTGTGGATTTCACGGATACTAAATAATCCCAGGCTAACCTGTTCAAATGCTTCTCGCATCAATGTCGCTTCAGGTTCTTGTATCGTTATATATTTTTCTCCAGTCGCCGATTGCGTGTTTCGATACCCAATAGGAGCACTTCCCATCCATCTACCCATCGCACGTGCTTTTTGCATCTTTTCCTTTACATTCAAGGAACGTATATCATTTTCTACTTCAGGCGTTACCAGGTAAATTGCCAGGACCATCTTGTTTTCAGGAATACTTATATCCAATGGCTGTTCTATGGCTTGCGGAATGATATTTATATCCTGAAGCTTTTTAATCATCAGGTAGGCTTCGGCTATATTTCTGCTAAACCTGTCCCATTTAGTAAAAAGAACATAATCCGGTCTATGGGCTTTGTGGGTTTTGTAACCCACCAATAAAGAGGACCATGTTGGACGTTTGAAATTCCTTGCGGGAAAATCCTCAAAGTAGACATTTTGAACTTGGATACTATTTATCAGGCAATGTCGACGCAACATGTCTTCCTGATATTTTACCGAAAATCCTTTTTCAGCTTGCTCATCTGTGCTGACGCGAATGTATAAATCTGCTTTTTTCATTTTGAATTTTATCGAAAATGGCTCTGCCTTCATTTTTTTAATAAAAAAGATTAATTTAGTCAAAACTGACTAATAAAGAGTAGTTTACAAGAACCGAAAGAGTTATCGGTAACGATTTAGTAATGGTGCTTACTACACTTGCTTTCATTCAATTACCTTGTAAATCATTACTGCAAATTTATAAAAAATAAAGGTAAAGCAGTGAAACTTTACCTTTATTTTTCGTCTTGCTCGTCCATCCTTTTGATAAGTGCATCCCGAAGACTATCGAGGAACTTTGTTCGGTTTATCTTCCTGCCTTTCAGTTCCAAATAGGAATGGTAGAAATCCCCTAAGTCAATATTAAACATATTCTCAAAGGTCTTGGCAATGATTTTAATGTCGGTGTTCCCGTTGTCAATGGAACCCTGCGAATGCAGTGAATAAATCAACTCAATGAGTGAAGTTTTGCTGCCCGTCCAGTTCAAAGGCGGGATTTCAAGTAGCTTTCTGTGGTTGTTATTGTTCAACTGGTCTTCGAGGTAAACCTGTATCAAGTCGTTGGCAATAATCTTAGCTACCTTGTAATCGTGTGAGGTTGTGAAATTATGGTCGGCTTCAAAATAATACGTGTCTAAACTCAACTTTATATCGTGCTTGCCTCGCAAAAAGAATTTATTGTCGAGGTGAGTGCTGTTGGTTCTGTAATACTTGTAAAATTCCAGATTGGCATCAAAATACCGCTTGATTTTGGAAAGCTCTACATTAAGATATTTCTTGATGGTTTTATCCCCTCCACGTGGTCTTTTCGTTTCAATCTTGTAAATCGCATTGAAGTAAATGAGCTTAGATACTAACTGCGGCTTTAGCTGTTTGAAAAATAGTATTTCTTCATCATCATCTTTAAAGCCATTTCTCTTGATATACTTCTTTATCTCTTCGAGCTTCTGCAATACCAGTACAATAGCATTTTCATACGCTACCAAAGAATTATTCGGCTCATAGGTCAATTCATTTATTCTGTCGTCTAATTCGTTTATTATAGTATGGCAATAATCTATCATAGAAATTGGTATTTAAGTGAAACCAATAAAAAGGATAAAATGAGGCAGCAATTGCAGTTAGCCTACAATAATTGCCTCATTTTAGTATGTATTGAAAGGGTATGAGAAAGCCCTATCCTTTATTAGAAACCGGATAGGGCTAAGAGATTAAACCGCTAATGGTTCTGCTTTAAAGCCTTTTCTCTTAACAATGGCAACTATTTCATCTTGTGTTATGCCCTCTGATTTTACGGTAAGGATTTTGTCATTATTGGCTGTATCTACATTCCATTCGCAGATACCGTCTGCGCTGTCTAAATCCGCTTTTACCTTTGATACACAACCGCCACAATTAAGATTGGTCTTGAACTGAAATTCTGTATTTTCCATATTTTTTTAAACTTTATTTACTATTGTTTTGAACTGTCGCAAAATTCAACATAATCCCAAAGTCTGCTATTGTGATATTCCGGGTTTAATTTGTGACATTTACTGTTTTCCTGTTGCAGACTATTAATGTTTGTGGGCGTGGTGGCTGTGGTCTTCTGCCGATTTTTCGCCCTCTGATACGGTAATCGTGAAATCTGCCGTATGTACCACGTTGTTTATTTTGAACTGTACCCACATTCTGTAAAGCCCTGCTTTTTTGATAAGCGTTTCGGCATAGATTGGGAAATTCTCTTTTGATACCGGGTGTATATGTAGAAAATCTTTATCGGCTTTGCCTATCATTACGATATGGGCAGTCGCTCCGAGATAGTTCTGCATATCCTTTTCCTCTAATTTCTTGCCGTCTTTTTCTACCGAAAATTGCAAGCCCTGATTTCTGTTTGTTTTGAAGTCTTCGCCGTTAAGTAGTGTTACCGTAAAACCATCTACGGTTGAAACCAATTTTGTCTTTAAATCGGCTGTTTGTATTGCTGCCGTACCTTTTACCTCAATGGTTTGCTTATTAACCTCTCCCTCGGCTCCGTTCGGTTTGTAGTCGGTAAATAACAGGTATTTACCTGCTGCTGGGAATGTTTCTGAAACCTTATAAGAACCGTCTGCCTGTTCTTCGGGGTGGATATGGTCAAACCAGGTCAGTTCTTCATTCACTACCAAAAGGTGCATTTTCATTTCGTGCACTACTTCCAACGGCACATTTTTACCGTGTTCACTAATGGCGATGGATAGATTAGTTGGTTTACCTGCTTCCACATTTTGCGGGTTGGCAGCCACTTTTACTTCATACTGACTTTTCTCTTTATTAACAGGGGTCAAAGCCATACCACATTTAGGGCATTTATCGCCTTTGTTTCCTTTTACTTCCGGGTGCATCGGACAAGCGTATGCGCTGTCGTGATTTGCGTGCTGATGTGCATTCATATCCTCTGATTTTTTATTATTACTTTCTGAATTGTTGCAGGCAGATAACGCTGCCAGTGAAACAACCGTGCTTAGTAATATGGTTTTTAAATTATTCATTTATTTATCTCTCTTATTACAATACAAATTTCCGCATTAAATGGGTTGTATCTATTGTGATATTCTTTGTTTGATTTACGATTTTTACTGATTGCTAACGCTTTTCTTTTGGCTCATTACAATCCTGATAACCGCTATCAATGTGATTATAAGCATAGGTATCAGTACAATGTTTACGCCATTCCAACCCCAGTAATTGAACAGGCTACCTGCAAAGAAGCTCGCAATACTGATGACTGCAAAAACCGTGAAATCGTGGAAAGCCTGTGTTTTTTCTTTCTCTTCGGGTCTGTACACTTTGGTCAGCAATGATGAGCCACCGATAAACAGGAAGTTCCAACCTAAGCCCACGATGAACAATGCGGAAACGAAATGCGCAAAGCCTGTTCCCATCAGGGCAATGATGATGTACAGGAACAAAATCGCCAAGCCGGAAATAATGATACGGTAAACGCCGAATTTCTGAATGAGCATACCTGTAAAGAATGACGGCAGGAACATACCCAATACGTGCCACTGGATAACCGTTGCGGAACTATCGGACGAATGCCCTACGCTGTGCATCGCTATCGGGGTAACGGTCATAGACATTCCCATTACGGCAAATGCGGTAGATGATGCCAGTATTGCAAGTATGGTATCTTTATTCTTAATGATTTCTTTTAACGGGCGACCTTTCTTAACTGCTTCATTGGTTTGTACCGCAGATGTTCTTTGCAATTTTAAAAAGGAAACAACGCCCAAAGCGACCACGCTTAACAAGATAATGGAAAAGTAGGAATAAGCGTAAGGAACCGCCCCTAAATGCTGTGTAAACCTCGCTAAGTTGGGTCCGGCGAAAGCCGCAACAACGCCACCTGCAATAACAAAAGAAATTGCCTTGCTTTTCGCATAGTCGGGAACGGCATCAGCCGCAGCAAAACGGTAGTATTGCGAAAAGCCTTGATAAGCACCAATGAGCATATTACCTACTGAAAACAGCCAAAAGGAATTTTGGATAATACCGTACCACGAAACCAAACCCGATAAAACACCTATCAGTGTACCTATCATAAAGGCATTGCGCTGACCTAATTTTCTAATAATGAGGGATGCGGGTATCATCATACCTGCCGTACCTACGGTAATCATTGCCAATGGCAAGGTCGCCAGATTTTTATCGGGAGCCATTTGTAAGCCTACCACACCCGAAAGCGTAATGACCAATATGGATGCAGTCTGGAACAATGCCTGCGAGGTAAACAGGAGATACACGTTGTTCCATTTTATTTTTGCTGTCATAATCTTAAAATTTATGATGCAAAATTGGCAATTTGCTTCGGGCTGCCTATTGTGATATTTCTTGTTTGATTTGTGAGGTTTACTGATTTAGCCCGGTATAGTAAATGCAAAAAGGTCATAGCATAACCGCTACAACCTTTGTCTGTTTTATGAATAAAATCCTTTAGTAATTGAGCGAAAGCCCTGCACCAAAGCCCATATCACTATCATAGTGCGCTCTGATACCGATATGCCTTGTCAGGATGTACCGCAGGTCTGCCATATATTCCAAATCGGTATTGACCATAAACCCGGCTCTTAACCGTCTGGAGATAGGTATATCCTCCCGCATCAATGATACCCTGAAAATACCGTCGTGGTAAACTTCTGCCTGTACGTTAACCAACATCGGCAAGGTGTACATTACTCCTAAGCTCACAGCAGCCCGGTTGTCTTTTTTATTGACCTGCCCGAAGAGGTTTTTCTCGTGCTCGTCCATACCCATTCTGCGGTATCGCCAGTCGAACCCGACAAAAGGCATCAGCCATTGCATTTTACCGATGTAACGCCCTAAATGGGTTTCCACCTCATAACCGTGCATATCGTTGTAACCTAAACGCCATTCCGTGCCTAAGCTGTAACGGGCATTCATCAGCATTGCTTCCCCGTCTATACCATTGGTAGCGAAATCGCTCTGCGCCATTAAATGCGGCATATTGCTTTCACGCTGTAACATTTTATAGGCTTTAGCCTTGTTGGGCAATTCGGGATTTTTATAATCGTCCACTGTAAACACCCGGTTCATTCCCGCCATCATATGATACAGGATATGACAATGGAAAAACCAATCGCCCTCGGTATTGGCAAGGAACTCAATCGTATCGGTTTCCATCGGCATAATGTCGATGATGTTTTTCATCGGTGCATTTTCGCCGTGCTCATTCAGCACCCTGAAATCAAAGCCGTGCAGGTGTATCGGGTGGCGCATCATCGAGTTATTATAAATCGTAATCCTCAATACTTCGCCTTTTTTAACAGGTATCTTATCTGTTTCTGCCAAAACCTTGTTATCCATACTCCAAACGTAACGGTTCATATTTCCCGTTAATGTAAATTTCAGTTCCTTAACCGGGGCATCAGCCGGAAGCGTGGTATTATGCGGCGATTTCAGCATTGCGTAATTAAGCGTTTTAATGTCGCTTAACGCATTGGCATTATAACGGTTGTGGTCTTCGTCGCTATTCATCTTATGGTCGCCGTGATGCTCCATAGACGGCGCTGTATCCTTATTTTTTTTGCTCTTTTCCTCGCCTGTAATCTCCGGGTACATCACTACGTTCATATCCATTTGGTTCAGGCTCATATTCATTCCCATATCGTCCAGGTCGCCGTTCATCTTCATCATATCGTTCATCATCTGCATACCCTCAAAATATTTCAGGCGTGGCATTTCCCCGACCAATTGTTTTGTACCGTTGCCAATAAAATAGCTTGTGGATTGGGTACGGTCTTCGGTGGTTGCCATAAATTCAAAGGCTTTGCCGTCTTCGGGAATGGTAACAACAACATCGTAAGTTTCAGATACGGCAATAATCAGCCTGTCCACTTCCACAGGCTCCACATCGTTACCATCACTCGCCACTACGGTAATTTTACCGCCTGCGTAGCGCAGCCAAAAGTAAGACGATGCACCGCCATTAGAAATGCGTAAACGTACTTTGTCGCCTGCTTTTAAGGGCTTGCCGTCAATGCTTTTTAAATCGGTATGATGATTACCGTTCATCATTACACGGTCGTAATACACATCGCTCACGTCCATTGCCAACATACGCTTCCATTCGTTGTTCAGCTTGGTTTTGAATTTACCGCTTCTAATGGCTTCGGCGTAGCTTTGTGTTGCGCCTTTCCTTATCGCAAACCAGTCGCTTGCTGCGTGCAACATACGGTGTACATTTTCGGGCTTCAGGTTCGTCCATTCGCTTAGCATAATGGGAATTTCCGGTAAATCGTCAATTCCTGTCCTAAATGTTTTATCGTCAGCCTTTTTGTGCATTATAAAGCTGCCGTACATTCCAATCTGTTCCTGCAATCCCGAATGTGAGTGATACCAATGCGTTCCGTTCTGAATAATCGGAAATCGGTAAGTATAAGTTGTGCCCGGCTCAATCGGCATTTGCGTTAAGAAAGGTACGCCGTCTTCCTTATTCGGCAGGAACAAGCCGTGCCAGTGCAGGGATGTACTTTCTTTTAACTGGTTATGCACTACGATTTCTGCCGTGTCGCCCTCTGTAAATTCAAGCGTGGGCATCGGGATTTGCCCGTTTACAGCAATTGCCCTCTTTTCCTTGCCCGCATAGTTTACAAGCGTATCTTTTACATACAGGTCGTAATGAACTACCTTTTGTGCAATGCTGACTTGTGATATAAAGAGTGCCAACAGGGTTAGCGGCAACAGCTTTTTGTAAAGAAATTTTTGATTATCCATTTTAAAAATCGCATTGGTTATAAAGATTAAAAGGCATTGCCCATTCAGCAATGCCTTTGTGGGTTATTATTTAGTTTCGGCAACTTTACCACAGGTAAGCATAGAAGAACCGTAGTATGGATTTTTAATCTCCTTTTCTTTGCTTAACCAATATGCTTTTTTCATCGGGCAATATTGGTAGTAAACGGGTTGGTTTACTTTGTCTGATGATTTTACCACTTTCCATAGTACGGTTGATACATCGTTGAAAGCGGCTCTTTGCTTTTCAAGGTTGTTACCTGCCTTGCTTAATTTGTCGGTGGCTTTCTGCAATTCTGCTTTCTGTGTAAAATCGCCCTCGCTCTTAACGGCTTCGTTCAGTGCGCTAATGGCGGTGCTTGCCGCTTTACTATCGCTGCTTACCAAAGCATTTTTTACGCTGATGTAGTTGTTCAGCAGGTTGCCTGTATTTTGCGCAAAGGCAGAAAATCCAAACAACATTACGGTCATTGCTACTATTAACTTTTTCATTTTTTATCCTTTTTAATAATGAGTGAATGGCTGATTATTCTGAAATGGGTTCAGCTTTAAACCCTTTTTTCTTGATGATGGCAACAACCTCGTCTTCGGTAATGCCCTCTGCTTTTACAGTCAGGATTTTATCGGCGTTGGTCGTATCAACGTTCCATTCGCAGATACCGCCTGCGTTATCTAAATCTGCCTGCACTTTTGATACACAGTTGCTGCAATTAAGGTTTGTCTTGAATTGAAGATTTTTGCTTTCCATTGTCTTGAACTTTTATTTGTTTTTGTTGATACAAAATTCGGTAGATAATGCGCTACGCTGTTTGTGAAATTCCTTGTTTGATTTATGATATTTACTGATTGCATTTCACAAACGGTTCCGCTTGTAATATTCCGGCTTTGTTTTATGACTTTTACTGATTATAGTGACGGTTCAGAATAAGCGGAATACTTTTACCGAAGTATAACGCTAACTGATTATAAAATGGCTATCAAAACCTTTCTCTCGGTTTTGCATCGGGCTATGTTGTAGCTCCGGGTTCCCAACCCCAACACGATTGCACAAATCTTCTTTGTGCAACAATCTTTATTGCAAAATCACACATAACATAATTTTTAAAAATCATTTATAATGACAAACGATTTAAAGAACGTCGAATATGGCTTGGATAAGATATTCGAGGGCGCACAAGACTTTTTACCGATTTTAGGAACGGACTACGTGGAATTTTATGTAGGCAATGCGAAGCAGGCTGCTCACTATTACAAATCAGCTTTCGGGTTCCAGTCGTTGGCGTATGCCGGACTGGAAACAGGCTTACAGGACAGGGCTTCTTACGTGGTAAAGCAGGACAAAGTAAGACTGGTATTAACGACCGGGATGCGCTCTAATTCCGAAATCAACGAACACGTAAAGAAGCACGGCGACGGCATCAAAGTAGTGGGTCTTTGGGTAGAAGATGCCCGCAAAGCCTTTGAAGAAACTACGAAAAGAGGTGCTAAAGCCTATATGGAACCAACTGTAACTACCGATGAAAACGGCGAAGTGGTACAATCGGGCATTTATGCGTATGGCGAAACGATTTTTATGTTTACCGAACGCAAAAACTACAACGGTATATTTATGCCGGGCTATGAGCAATGGAAAACCGAATATAACCCTGCGCCTGCGGGACTGAAATATATTGACCATATGGTGGGCAATGTGGACTGGAACCAAATGGACACCTGGGTAAAATGGTTTGAGGATGTAATGGGATTTGAAAACTTCCTGTCATTCGATGATAAGCAGGTTTCTACCGAATATTCTGCCCTGATGTCTAAAGTAATGGCAAACGGTAACGGCAGAATTAAATTCCCGATAAACGAACCCGCAGAGGGCAAAAAGAAATCACAGATTGAAGAGTACCTTGAATTTTACGAGGGCGAGGGCGTTCAGCATATTGCCGTAACTACGGATGATATAGTAAAGACCGTAAACGACCTGAAATCAAGAGGAGTTGAATTTCTGTCAAGACCGCCACAGGCGTATTATGATGCCATTCCTGAACGCTTAAAAGCGCATATGCACCGCTTTAAAGAAGATATTAAGGAATTGCAGGAGTTGGGTATTCTGATTGATGCGGACGAAGAGGGCTATTTGTTACAAATCTTTACCAAACCAGTTGAAGACCGCCCTACATTCTTCTTTGAGGTTATCCAAAGAATGGGCGCAAGAGGTTTCGGGGCAGGAAACTTTAAAGCCTTGTTCCAGTCTATCGAAAGGGAGCAGGAACGCAGAGGCACATTATAATCATTCATTTTCCTTTTTAACGAAGAGGCTGTTTCAGATTTGAAACAGCCTCTTTATTAAAGGTAATGGATATAGCCTATTTCGGGCAGGTATTTACAGTCTTCGCAGTTGTCATACGCAACGGTTGCTTTTTCGGGTTGGTCGAAATTGACCTCCAAAAAGGCATTGGAAAATAACGCATAGGGCGGGTATTCCGCAATATGGTTTTTGAGCATCTTGTGGGCTTCTACCACTGGTGCGCCGTAGAGCTTCTCAAATTTCCCAATTTTGTATTTGGTAAATTCCCCGTAGTGTACAATTATCTTTAATGATAAAGGAATTTCGATTGCCAGTTGTAATGCCAGGCGTTTGCATTCCTTTTGAAAATCGTTGTACATCTTTTCTATCTGCATCAATGTTTCTTCAAAGGTGGGCAGGTTTTGGTACTTGTAAAAAAGTATCGCATCGCCCTCAATCTCTGAAATTTCAAGACAAACGATATTGCTATCCATTACTGATTTGAGCAGGCTTTCTGTTATGTATTTGCCAACAAACATATTTGATTTGATAACGAAATCCGTAAAGCCTGAAATGTCGGGTATCATTATCATTCCGTTTTTATTGGCGGTATCGTGTTGCATTTATATCATCGTATTATCCATTAAAAATGCAGGGGCTTTTTACCGCCCCCGCAAATTGTGTGTATCTCACTCCAACAAAAACTATTTTATCTGCCCCGTAGCTTTGTGGTACACAGCTTCGGCTATCTTGTACCGTATTTTTGCATCCAACATATTGCTGTATGCTCTTTGCCAAAGCGTTTCAGCTATCAGCACATCTTCCCCGGTAATGGTTCCGGCTTTAAAGCGGTCATTGCTCAACTTTAAATTTTCGTCGGCTTCAATTAATGATGCCTGCATCAAATCAATGTTGTTCGCCTGCAATTGCAGGTTAAGCATTGCGTGCTCAATCTCCACCGTGATTTGGCTTTTCAGTTCTTTCAGACCGTATTCAGCCGAACGTATATTAGCTTCCTGCTGTTTTACTTTTTCTTTTCTGCTGCCCCAGTCGAAAACCGGGATTTTCACGCTTAGCATACCGAAGTAGGTCAGCATATGGTTTTTAGTTGGGTCGCCAAAGTTAATGCCCTCTTTTCCAAAGGCAGCCATCCCGTTGAGCGATAAGCCTACCGATGGTTTCAGGTCGGCTTTGAGCATATTTTTGGTAAGCTCGCTCATTTTAATACCATTGGTTGCCAATTCAATTTCCGGACGGTTCGCATCGGCAGCCTCCAAAACACCCTGTTTAGAAAAGTCGCCCGTACTCAATGTATCGGCTACGTCTATACCTGTGGGGTCTTCCATCCCGATTAACTGGCTCAATCTTCTTTTTGCCAAGATGAGCTTATTCTCCGCAGCCTGCAAACGGGCTTCGTTTTCATTCTGGAGCACCTTTGCCCGCAATACATCGTTTTTGTAAATCAATCCTGCCCCAAACTGGTTGTTCAGGAATGTGTAATGCGAAGCCAGTTGCTTTTTAACCTGCTGTTCCAGTTTGATTTCTTCCTTAGCCTGCACTACAAGCCAGTAAGCGGTTTCGGTAGCCAGTAATACTTCGTCTTCCACCAATCGTTGTTGCGCATTGCTCATCTGTATATTGGTTTCTGCCATCTGCTTGCCGTACTTAATCTTACCGCCTGTGTAAATCGGCTGTGTTACGCTGACCATCGGTGCAAACCCGTATTCGGGCAGCATCGTGTTTAATGGCTCGCCAAAGTAAAAGGCGGTTGCCGAAGCATCCAATTTTGGTCTGCCTGCCACATCCGCAATCAGCTTGTCTGATTGGGTGGCAATTACGTCTTCTTTGGCTTTGCCTATCCTGTTATTATTTTTTAATGCCAGTTCTTTGCTTTCCGCAAGGGTTAGCTGCTGTTGTGCAAAGAGGTTGTTTGTTCCCTGCAAAAGAGCGAAACCGCATATAAAAACCTTTATGACTGTTTTATATCTTTTCTGTAACATAATCCCTTTTTATGATAAATATTTTTGGTGGTGAACATCGGTATCGGTATTGCGCTCGTGCTGTTCATCCGATTGTTTGTTTTTAGGTGGTTTTACGAACCTGTAATACAGTACCGGAACGATAAATAAGGTGGTAATCATTGATACCAGAATACCGATTGAAATGGTACTTGAAATCGGTCCCCATTCCGGCGAGCCACTTGCCATTAACGGTATCAAACCGATAGCCGCCGCCATTGATGTAAGGAAGATTGGTCGCATTCTTCGTTTAGCTGCAAACAGGGCTGCTTCTCTAATCGTATGCCCGTGCTCCCTTACCAGTTCATCTGCATAGTCCACCAGGATAATCCCGTTACGGACTACGATACCCAGTAAGGCGGTAATACCGATGATTGCCATAAACCCGAACTCGTACCCTGTAAGGAACAAGCCTAACATTGCGCCCAGTAAACTTAACGGGAACGAAGCCAGTACAATGAATACTTTACCCACACGCTTGAACTGGAATAACAGCACAAGGAAGATGAGAACGAAACTTATCATAAAAGCCTTTCCCATTTTGGGACCGCTTTCCAGTCCATCCTCATACTCGCCGCCGTAGGCAATCTTAATGCCTTTCGGCAGTTTCAGGCTGTCAATTTTAGGCTGTACTTCTGCAAATACTTCTGCGGGTTTTCTGCCCAACTGCGCTTCGGAAGAAACGGTTAAGGTTCTTAACCCGTTACGGTGTACAATAGCCCCGGTGTGCCACGACGGTTGTAAATCTACCACCTGCTTTAGAGGAACCTTAGCACCGAGTGTTGAATTGATGTACATATTGCCTAAAGCATCCAGATTTTCCCTGTCGCTTTCGTCTGTACGCAATACAATATCAATGGCTTTATTGCCCTCCCACATCTGCGATACCGGGTAGCCTTTTATCTTAGCTCCCAATGCCTGTGCTATCTGCGCTTTGGTAACGCCCAAACGCAAGGCTACATCTTCTTTAACCACGGCTTTCAGCCCTACATAATCATTCTGATAATCGGTGCGCACCCAGTTAGAACCTTTAGTGTTTTCCAGTAATGCCGTAACCTGTTTGGCTACCTTTTTCTGCTCGGTCATATCCTTGCCAATCACACGGATTTCAATCGGTGCGGGCTGCTGCTTCTTGCTTAGCTGCCTAACCCGTACATAACCGTTCGGCAGGTAGTTGTTGAATTTCTGTACATACTCGTCTATCATTTCTGCTGTCGCATCTTTGCTTGTGGTATTGATGAATACCTGCGCAAAGTTTTCCCGTGGGTGCTCCGGTGCATAGGTGGAGTAGAAACGTGGCGAGCTTGTACCGATAAAACTTGCGGTGTTTACAATGCGCTTATCGCCTGCAATTTCCTTTTCTATTTTCTTAACGGCTGCTTCGGTTTCGTGGATATTCGTACCGTTATCCATCCACAATTCAAGGTTGAACTGGTTTCTTTCCACGATAGGGAAAAATTCGGTTTTAACCTGACTACCTACCACGAAAGACAGTAAGAAGATAACCAAACCTGCTACCAACGTGGTTTTCTGCCATTTCATACAGAACTCGATTGCCCGGTCGAAACCGTCCTGCATCCGGTCTAAGAAATTGCGTTTTTTGGGTTTATCATCGTGCTTTTTCAATCCTTTTTTCAGGAAGTGGTAACACATATACGGCGTAAGGAACAAGGCTACCAGGAACGAAACCGCCAAAGCGATGCTTACGGTAATCGGTATCCATTGCACAAACTCCCTCGTAAGCCCGGTAAGCGTAAATGCCAACGGCAGGAACGATAGGACAATGGTAAGCGTAGCCGTAAAAATGGGAACCATTAACTGCGTGGCACTCTGCCAGGCGGCAGTCCACGACGGTATTTTTTCGTCCACTTTCTCGATGTAATTATCCACTACGATAATGGCATCATCGACCACCATCCCCAGTACGATAATCATTGCCGCCAAACTAACCTGGTGCATTTCGATACCCAACAAATTGAGGATAGCAAATGTTACGGCAATGGTAACGGGTGCTGCAATGGCTGAAATGGTGGCAACCCTGAACGGCAGCAGGAGCATTACGACCAAGATAACGGCGGCAATGGCGATACCGAACTCGATAAAGAAATGTCCCAAATTCATATCAACCACTTCGGGTTGGTCAACAATGGTGTTGACCTGCACATCTGATGGCAGGATTTCTTTTACTTCAGCAACTTTCTGTGTCAGCGCATTACCCAAATCGACAATGTTCTGTCCGGGCTGCATTTCTACGGTCAGCATCATTACATCGTTTCCTGAAACGGTAATTTTGCTTTTCAGGTCTTCGTATCTTCTCTCGATGTTGGCTATATCCCGCAAACGGATATTGCCGCCCTGCGGGGAACTATATACAATCAGGTTCCCGATTTCATTTTCATTCTGATACTGTGCATCCGTGAAAATCAGGAAACGGTTTTTGTCAATTTCAATATCGCCACTCGGAATAGTTACATTCTGTTGGCTTAATGTGTTTGTGATTTCGTTGATACCGAAACCGTACTGCTTCAATACGTCTTCACGCAGGGTAATAAATACCTGCTGCTTCTGTCCGCCATAACGCTTGATTTTGGAAACGGACGGTATCGTCTTAATACCGTCTTCCAGTTCATCCAAATAGTTTTCCAACTGGGCGTAAGAACGACCGGGGGCTGATACGGCAATCATCTGAACGACCACATCGCCGAAATCGCTGTTCACATACGGTCCCTGTACGCCCCGTGGCAATGCTAAAGGCATATTGGCATCCAAACCGTGCTGTAAAGTATTCCAGAATTTTTTGGTGTCCTTTACATAGTCCTGCAATTCTACCGTTACAACGACCTGTCCGGGCTTACTTTCGGAATGCGTTTTTTCTTTTTTGATTTCCTCGAAACCGAACAGGTATTGTTCCAGTTTGTCGGTTACTTCTTTCTCTATCTGCTCTTCGTCGGCTCCGGGGTAGAAAGCCACAACAAGCCCCTGTCTAACTGTTACACGGGGGTCTTCACTTCTCGGCATCGTCATTAATGAAATCAGCCCGGCAAGCACCATAATAACGGTAATCGCTATCGGTACTTGCGGAAATTTCATTGCCGCTTCAATGAGGTTTATCTTTCTTTTCATAAATTATTCAGATTTTGGGGCTGATGCTGTTACCGATGTAGTTTGCGCTTTTACTTTCTGCCCGTCTTTCACGTTGTTTTGCCCGGCAAGGATAATGGTCTGGCTTTCGTTAAGACCATCGGTTATAATAACCGCATCGCCTACGATTTTGCCCACTGTAACCCTTGTCAGCTTAGCTGTGTTGTTCTTATCCACCACGTACACGTGCGGGATTTTATCTACATTGTTGATGATGGCGGTAAGCGGTACACGTACCTGCTTAACCTTTACCGGAACGCCTGCAAGCACTTCGGTAATCATTCCCGGCATCAGCACGCCGCCAGGATTGTCCAAGCGTACTTTAAGGGTAAATGCTTTTGAAATTTCATCGGCTACGGGATTAATGATTGTGATTTTACCCGTGAAATTGCGATGCAGTGTAGGAATGTTCACATCTACCTGCATCCCTTGTTTAAAGCTGCCGATTTCGCTTTCGGGTACGGCAAACTGCGCATATACCATATCTGTTTTTACAATGGTAAAGGCAGGAACGCCCGGTGCTGCCATACCGCCAACCTCGGCAGTTTTCACGGTAATGATACCATTGGTAGGCGAATGCAAACGGCTGTCGGCAATGCGCTTGCGGTTGATTTTTTTGTTGGCTTCTGCCTGCGCTACTTTGGTTTTGATGTCGATGTAATCCTTTTCAGGGAAACTTCCTTTTTTGTACAGTTCATCAAATCTTCTGAACGCATCCTGGCTCTGCTCTAAACTGGCATTGGCAATCTGCAATGCCGCTTCGTACTCGGTGGCATCAATGCTTGCAAGGAACTGTCCTTTGCTCACTCGCTGCCCCTCATTCACACCCACGCTGTTAATCGTGCCGGGAACGGCAAAACTTACGGTGGTCATATTGTCGGGAACAATGGAACCCGAATAGGAAACGGATTGCTGGGTTTCCGAACTGTTGATAGTGGCTACGGTTACTACCGGAGGCTCATCTTTTAACTGTTTTTCTTCTTTTTGTTTGCAACTCTGTATCAATCCGGCTCCGATAAGGAAGAGGGATAACAAACCAATTTTACTTGTTCTCATCTTACATTTATTTTGTTACGCTTTTTTGTTTAGTTAAACTTTGAAAATTTTAAATACAGGGGCAAAGGTCGGGTTACAGCTAAGGTGCAGCCATACGAAATGACGGGTAAAAGTTGTGAAATTTACTTTTTTGATTTGGTGGTATCTGCCTGAAACAAACAGAGCTACTGATGTTTCAGTAGCTCCGGTGCTCGCATTAAAAAACAGCAAAATGTTTGGGGGATGGATTGAAAAACCCTTAATGCGGGGTTTGCGCTTCGTCCATCTGCATAGTAACGGCTTGCCCGTGTTGCTGCTTTACCTGCTTGAAATAGCTTGATGTAAAGCCTGTGTGTTTTTTCAACTGGTTGGAAAGGTATGCCTGACTGCTGTACCCCAGTACGTGGGCAATCTCGGTCAGCGACATTTCGGTATGTACCAAAAGGTCTTTTACCTTTTCAATCTTCCGATGAATGATGTACTTTTCGAGTGTTATTCCCTCCACCGAAGAGAATAAGGCACTCAATGTATCGTAGTTCTTGTGCAGCTTGCCACTGATTAAGGTTGTGAATTTGGTAGGCGTGCCGCTTTGCAGTTGCAACGTGATACCTTTCTCCACCAACTCTTTTATCCTGTTTATCGTCTTTTGGTTTTTGTCGTACATCAGTTCCAAGCCGATGCCTTTCAGCATCGTTTTGATTGTTCCCAACTTCTGCGAAAAGTCTGCCGTATCTTTTATGATGACTTGCCCCAGTTTTATATCTAAAACCTCATAACCCAAAGCTGTCAATTCCTGTTCAAGAACATAGGTACATCTATTGCACACCATTCCTTTTATTAATAGTGTCATAGCTTCTAAAATGTATAAGTTCCTTTATTCAATGGTCAAAATTCTGCATTTGCCCCCGACAAACTATTATGATATTCCGGCTTTGTTTTGTGAAATTTTATGAAAATCGGTGCAGTAACATTAAATATCATAAACTAAACAAGGAAAAGTACATAGCTACTTCCGACCATCTTACGGAATTTTGTAATAGACAACATCCGTATAAATGAAGAACAAAAAGAGCAACGAACATCAGGTTTTAAAGGTGCTGAAAGATTACAACGCTGGCAAAAGCGGACTGGAGCTTTTCGAGAAATACGGCGTTTACGGCACGAACATTTTTGAACTGAAACACAAATACAAGGATTTAGGGATGGATATTCTTGTAGAATTGGTAAATTTAAACGAAGAAAACAGCAGGCTGAAAACAATGTATGCCGAACTGTGCATACAGCACCGGAAGCTCAAAGACCTACTGAAAGAAGATTTCTGACAGGACAGTGGGGAACGGTAAGCAGCAATTTAAAATACTATTACTATGACAAATGTAACGTACAAATACGCTACGGTTTTGGTAGCGATACAGAACCTACGCAACGAGGGGTATAACGTGGATTTCAACCTCGAAGAGAACTGTTTAATCTGCGGCGGTAACAAATATACCATTGATGATTTTGAGATTGAGCAGGTCTATCGCTATGAGGGCGAAAGCAACCCAAGCGATGAGGCTACGGTATATGGCATTGCCTCGAAAGACGGTTTAAAAGGAATTTTGGTTACGGCTTATGGTGCTTATACCGATAGTATGAGTATGGCAATGCTCCGCAAACTGGCACTAAAAAAAGAATGATAAAACAACAAGGGCAAAACAGCAGCTATAAAAAGCTGTAATTTTGCCCTCTTTCTATATGGATATTACTGTACCGTAACACAAACATCCGCATTCATCGGGTAGCTTTGGCACAGCAAAATTATTCCCTCTGCCATATCCTGTTCTGTCAGTGCCCCGTTATGGAGCATCCGAACTTCGCCACCAGTTTTTACTGCCCAACAAGCCCCGCAGGTTCCGTTCTTACAGGAACTCGCCACTTTGATATGGTGCTCTTTCATCGCATCCAAAAGCGACTGCTTCGGCTGCACCTCAATGAGCGATGTGCATTCATACGTTTGCTTTTCCTCGTTCTCGTAGTAGTCCTCGTAATAGTTTACAATCACATCTTTAACAGTACCGTCCGTTTCCAAATCGCCCGCATCCACCGTAACCGGGTCGAAGTATTCCAAATGGATATGGTCTTCGGGAATGTTCAAACCCGTTAATGCATCCCGGTACAAATCCATCAGCCCATTGGGTCCGCAGATGTAATAATGGGCTTCGGCAACCTCGCCAACCAGTCTTTTAATGACCGAACGCAATACAAGCAGATTGAACCTGCCTGCAACGTGGTTGAGTTTGGTGGAAATAAAATCGGGTGCAGTAAAGGAATAGCAGATGTTCAGCTTTTGTGCTACCTGCATCGTTTCCAGTTCATTCCAAAATATGGTTTCTTCCGGCGTTTTGTTGCTGTACACCAGTAAGGGAATTTGGCTGCTGTTTTCAACGCTTTTCAGCATTGCGTATAACGGGGAAATACCGCTACCGCCCGCCAGTAAAACAATTTGGGATTGTTCAGCTATGGGCTTTTCTAAAACAAAACTGCCAAAGGGGGCTTCTATTTCCCAGGCTTCGATGTTGTCCGCATTATCCAGTATGTAATTGCTCATCTTTCCGTCCGTAACCCTTTTAATGGTAATGGCGGGAAATTCGTCAGACGGCACAGAACTGAACGAATACGAACGTATGAGCAGTTCGCCGTTTACGGTAAGCCTGATGTTGAGGTACTGACCGGGCAGGTAGGTAAACGCCTGCTGCTCCGTGTCAAAGTATAGGGTAATGGTATCTTCGGTTTCCTTTATAATTTTATGTGTTCGCCACGTGTATTTCTTCATCCCTCGGTTTTTAATGTCTTGCATTGCTGATAAAAAGAAAACCTCTGCTCCTGTACACAAAGCGAGGTTTCATAAAGACTTCTATTTAAAAGTTTGCTGTTCTGATAATTATAGTTCGTTTTGCTTTTCCTGTTGTCTTCTGATGATTTCGAGCTTGTTTTTTCGTATCTGCTTAAAATGGGCAGACGTTAATCCCGTATAGGTCATTAATTGCTCGGACAGTTCCGTCGGCTTTTGATAGCCTAACGCCTTTGCGATTTGTGACAGCGATTGCTCGGTGTACACCAGTAACTCTTTTACCTTTTCGATAATGCGCCTGATATAGATAATTTCAAGGCTCATATCATATTTAACAAGGAACAGATTGTTCAACTGGTGATAATCTGCTTTCAATTCGTTTGTAAGCTGTACGGCAAACGGTGCAGATGTACCTGTGTCCAATCGGTTCTGTATAATCCGGTCTGCTACATTGCAAACTTTCGTCATTATCTCCGAACAGTCGCCTGAATTTTGTTTCTGTAACATTGCTTTTTATTTATGGAACGAGATTTAACTGTTTCATACGCTGGGTAGCTTTGGTAAAAAATACCGGAGAAGTACTGGTGTGCTTGCTCCGGGACTGTCCAAAACTTATCCGCAGCATCCTGTTGAACAACTTGAAGCCTTTCCGCTGTCGTCGCCGCCAACTTTGTAGCCTGCTTTTTCAATCGCCTCAACCAACTCTTCTTTCACTTCGTCGTTTTCAACTGAAACAGATAATTTTCCTGCTTCCAGTTTTTCTACTTTAATGCCGTCAATGTCTTTGATTGCTCCGTTTACTCTCGACTGGCAGTGTGCACTTTGCATATCTGGTATGCTTAATTCTACATTTTTCATTTGAACTTATTTTTTATTGTGATACAAATTTCCGTATTAAACGAGGTGTTACTATTATGGTATTCCCTGTAAGATTTGTGATTTTTACTGATTTTGAAATCGCCGTGTTATTCCACGATTAATTTACCTTTCATATAGATGTAATGACCGGGAAACGAGCACAGGAAATCATACGAGCCTTTTGCCGGAGCCGTAAAGGTAATTTCTGTGGTTTGCCCACCGCCAATCATATCCGTTTTTGCGATTACGGCGTTTTCCATTCCTTTAGGTATGTAGCCGTTGTCCTTAGCATCTATCGCAGCATTGGCAAAAGTGTTGAAGTCTGTGCCCTGGGCAAGTATAACAACATTGTGCCCCATTGCCTCAATCGGTGCTTTTCCGATGTGCTTTAAAATGAGCTTTACGGTTTCGCCTGCTTTGGCTTTCAGTTCGGTTTTGTCGAATTTCATATCATCGCCGCCGCTAATGGTAATTACATTTTCGTTCCCTGTTTCTGCGGGGGCAACTGTTTCTTCTATTACAGGCTGATTGCTCTCCTGTGTGGTCTTGTCTTTTTGCTGATTGTTGTTACAGGCAGTAAATGCGATTACCGACAATGCTAACACTAACTTTTTCATTTCTATTTGAGATTTTATTTTGTTATCTGATAGTGCAAATTTCAGTACATAAGGTCACTTCCTCATTACGCTTTTCCCTGTTTGATTTGTGATATTTACTGATTGGACAGGGCACAAAAAAGAGGGCTGCAATAACCCTCTAAATTTTAAACAAAAAAAAATGCCAGTATTACGCTGCCATTTCCTCACAAGCCTTTGCACAAGCTCTGCACGCTTCTGCACATTCTTTACAATGCTCCATACCCATTGCAGCGTGTTTCTCACACTCTTCAGCACAAGCGTTGCAAATGTCAGCACATAGTTTGCAAATCTCTTTGCTAAATTTACCATCAAGACTTAATACGTTTGCTGCCGCTTGGCAAATAGCTGCACATTCCAGGTCTAACTGGATACATTTCTTTACGTGTGCAACATCATCTTCATTTAAACAAGCAATGGCACATTGGTTACAGATAGCTACGCACTTCAGGCAAGCCTCGATACACGATTGAAATTTTGTTTGTATCATAATATAAAATTTAAAAAATTAAGAAATAGATTTTATACTGTTTCTAACAAATATCAGTCCCTTGCAAAAGAAATGCTTTGTAAAATTCCTTGTTTGAATTGTAAGATTTACTGATTTGATATTTCGTAATATAAGGCTATATAAATAAAACCTACCTAATATTATTTCTGTAAAGAATTAGAATAAAAAAAACGACAGTCCCAATTAAGGAACCGCCGTTTTAGCAAACGCAATAAAGCTAAGTTCTACATTATTTTTTCAGTTTGTCGGCAGGAGGATTGTAATCAGACAATGTTGTTACCCTTACGGTATCAACCCCGGTAATATCCCAAGTGATAGGTATCATAGTCATATACTCACATTTCGGACACATATCACCCTCTGAACCTATCATTTCTTTATGACCGGGACAGCCTGTAATCAAATGTCCGTGGGCATCAATCAGCTCGCCTTTTTCGTTCCTGTCTTTTGCTGTAATTTTTTCGGCGGGTTTTTCAACCACCTGTTCCGTAGCGTGGTCGTGCCCGTCGCCCTCGGTGTGTGCGTGTCCGTCTTTTGCTGTTTTGGTATCGCCCCCGCAAGATGCTAAGAAAATCGCTAAGGAGGCAAATACGCCTATCAATAATTTGTTCACTTTCATTTCTATTTATTTTTTAGAGATTAAAAACTTGATTTTATTCCAGTAAGATTAATGATTATGATGGTCGTGTGCTGACGGTTCAGCCTTTACAATACATAGCACCGAATTATCGTGTAGATGTGCTGGTGTTTCCAACTGGATGGTAACGTGATGGATATTCATATGCTCTAATTCGTGTTCTACTTTACGAAGTAATATTTCACTTTCTTCGATAGTCATTTTTTCATTTACAACGGCGTGGCACGTAAGTGCATTCAATCCACTTGTAATTGTCCAAATATGCAGGTCGTGCATACCGTTGATACCCTCGGTCTTCAGGATTTTTTCTGTTACCTTTTCTACTTCCACATTCTCCGGTGTGCCCTCCATCAGTACGTGTACCGATGATTTGGTAACTAAGTAACCGCTTCGCAATACCAGTATCGAAACAATAACGCTTGCCAACGGGTCTGCCCATCCCCAACCGAAGAACATAATCAGTAAAGCTGCGATGATAGCACCTACCGAACCGAGCATATCGCTGATAACGTGCAGGTAGGCTCCCCGCATATTCAGGTTTTCTTTTACGTCAGCCCCACGCATCATTATCCAGGCTACAAGCACATTAACGAGTAAGCCGATGAATGCCACGATGAGCATACCGCTTGATTGAATTTCCGGCGGGTTCTGGAAGCGTTCTATCGCTTCGTAAATAATATAACCTGAAATCAGTATCAACGTTGCGCCGTTGATAACAGCCGCTAATATTTCAAATCTTTTGTAGCCGTAGGTCTTGCCGTAGTCGGCTACCTTGCTGCTGAACTTAAATGCCATCAATGCAATGAACAATGATACCGCATCGCTCAACATATGCCCCGCATCGGCTAATAGTGCAAGGCTGTTAGTCAGTAATCCGCCGATTACTTCTACTGCCATATACACCGTAATGATAATTAAGCTAATAGTTAGGGTCTTTTTATTCGCACTGTGCGAATGGCTGTGCCCGTGGTCGTGGTCGTGTCCCATATTTCTTTTATAATTATTGTTTTTCTGCTGCAAATTTCAGCAGCAAAACATTTTATTTTAGTTCGTTATTCCGTGTTTTATTTGTAAGATTTACTTCTTCCACTTCAAGCGTAAACTGTTACTTACCACGCTCACGCTACTTAGAGCCATCGCTGCACCTGCAATCATCGGGTTCAGTAAGAAACCGTTAATCGGGTAAAGAATACCTGCGGCAATCGGAATACCGATAAGGTTGTAGATGAACGCCCAAAACAGATTTTGCTTAATGGTCGCAACGGTCTGTTTTGACAATCTAATCGCCTGCGGAATTTTGGTAAGGTCTGATGAAATGATGGTCATTTTAGCCACGTCCATTGCGATATCCGAACCTTTACCCATTGCGATACTTACATCGGCGGTCGCCAGTGCGGTACTATCGTTGATACCGTCGCCCACCATTGCTACCACTTTGCCCTGTGCTTGCAGTTCTTTTACAAAGTCTGCTTTGTGCTGTGGCAATACTTCCGCTTTGTAGTGCTTGATGCCTGTTTGCGATGCAATCGCTTTTGCCGTAGCTTCGTTATCTCCGGTCAGCATATACAGGTCGATGCCCATATCCTGCATTTCCTTGATAGCCGCTACCGATGTTTCTTTTATTTTGTCGGAAATAGCGATTACAGAAAGAGCCTGTTTGCTGTTTGCAAACCATATAACGGTTTTAGACTGTGTGCCCCATTCGTCCGCCTGCTGTTGCAGTTGGTCGGCAATGGTAATGTTGTTTTCGGCTAACAGTTTTTTATTACCTACATAGTAAGTATCGTTGTTGTAATCGGCTTTTGCGCCTTTACCTGTGATACTGTCGAAGTTTGATAATACAGTGGTGGAAACGCCCTCCAAATTTTTCACAACGGCTTCCGCTAATGGGTGCTCCGATTGCTTTTCGATGCTCAATAAAACATCTTTGGTCGCATCCTCATTGTTTAGCCATTGGATGCCTGTAACCTGTGGTCTTCCCTCGGTAATGGTTCCGGTTTTATCCAGTACGATAGCGTTTACTTTCTTCGCCAGTTCCAGACTTTCCGCATCTTTAATCAGGATACCGTTTTCAGCACCTTTACCAACGCCCACCATAATAGCGGTAGGTGTAGCCAAACCTAAAGCACAAGGACAAGCGATAACCAGTACCGTTACGGCTGCTAAAAGACCTTGTACAACGCCATTGTCGCCGCCTAAGAAGTACCAAAGGATAAATGTAAGAATGGCAATGCTGATAACCACGGGAACGAAAATCCCTGCGATTTTATCCACCAGTTTTTGTACGGGTGCTTTACTTCCCTGTGCATCCTGCACCATTTTGATGATTTGGGCAAGCATTGTTTCTTTACCCACTTTTACCGCCTTGAACTGGAAACTACCTTTTTGGTTGATGGTTCCGGCAAATACCTTTTCGTTTTCCTTTTTCAGTACCGGAACAGGCTCGCCGCTTAGCATACTTTCATCAACATACGAATTGCCCGATACGACCATACCATCCACTGCGATTTTTTCGCCCGGCTTAACCAAAATAATATCGCCTGCGTTTACATCTTCGATGGCTTTTTGTCTTTCCGTTCCGTCCGCTTCTATTACGATAACTGTTTTCGGCTGTAAGCCCATCAACTTTTTAATGGCTGACGAGGTATTGCCTTTGGCTTTTTCTTCCAATAGTTTACCCAATAGGATAAAAGCAACGATTACGGCTGCGGCTTCAAAATACACGTGAGCGTGTAAGCCTCTCTGATGCCAAAAGTCCATAAACAGCATATTGAATACGCTGAATATATAGGCGATACCTGTACTTAATGCAACCAACGTGTCCATATTGGCAGAACGGTGTTTTGCCTGCTTCCACGCATTGATGAAAAAGTCCTTACCTAACCAAAGCACTACCGGAGTGGAAAACGCCCACATTATTTCGTTACCATAAGGCATATTCATAAAGAACATACCGATAATGACTACCGGGAGCGATAGGATTACCGCCCAAATGGTTTTGTTTTTAAGTTTTCTGAATTTTTCGGCGTGGATAGCTTCTAAGGTTTCCTGCTGCTTGTTCTCATCTTCGAGCAAGAGGTCATAACCGCCGTCCTGTACCGCTTTCCTGATTTGCTCGGAACTGGTTATATTAGGCAGGAACTCAACGTTGAGGTTTCCTGTACCGTAATTCACTTCCGCATTTACTACGCCCGGAGTGTATTTTGCCATACTCTCGGCACTGCCTGCACAAGAGGCACAAGTCATACCCAATACAGGATAGGTCTTTTTAACGGTGGGAACGCCGTAGCCCAAATCTTTGATTGCCTTTACAGCTTCGCCTACTACCTCGTTATCATTAACGGTAATAGCCGCCCTGCGGTTATTTAGCTCTACTTTGTGGGTTTCTACGCCTTTTACCTGTGCCAGTCCTTTTTCGACGATTAATGCACAGTGTTCGCTTTCTACATCCTCTAAAGGAATGTAAATTGTTTCTCTATTTGTTGCCATATCTCGATTGCTTTATTTTCATAATGCAAAGGTGGCAACAATAAAGAGGAGTTCTATTGTGAAATTCTGGGTTTGATTTGTAAGATTTACTTAAACCTTATCCAGTGGCTTGCGCTTGTCTTCCCGTATCTGCTTGAAATGGCTCGGTGTAAGCCCTGTTACTTTCTTGAACTGGTTGCTCAAATATGCCACGCTCGAATAATTCATACGGTCGGCAATCTCGCTTAACGACAGTTCATCGTACACCAACAGTTCTTTTATCTTTTCTACTTTCTGTGCGATAAAATACTTCTCAATAGTCGTACCCTCAATATCGGAAAACAGGTTGCTAAGGTAGTTGTAATCGTGGTGTAGCGCATCGCTCAACACGTCCGAAAGATTGGTTTTCGCATCGTTGTCCTGATGGTGCACCAGGTCAATGATAACGTTCTTTATTTTCTCAATCATCCGGCTCTTCTTGTCGTCGATGACCTGAAAACCCAAAGGGTCTAAAACGTTTTCCAATTCTTCACGTTCTTTGGTGGTTAAATCTTTTTTAAGGGTTATTTCGCCCAGTTTTATATTGGTAGCCTCTATGCCGAGCTTGTCGAGTTCGTTCTGAACTACGAGGATGCAACGGTTGCAGACCATATTTTTGATAAATAATGTACTCATATTTCGCTAAATCACAATTCATTTTGTTGCATCAATACGCAAGTACAAATTTAAGATTAAAAATTAAGTATTTATTGATTATGAGCGACTAAGTGATGCAAACAACGGTTTTCATAGGGGAAAACAGCTAAAATCTTCCCCATTGTAGGGGAATATTGGCGGTTAAAGTGCTGTTTATTAATAACATTTGCTAAGGTACTCTGATATTGATAACGTAATCCTCCCTACTATGAGAAAGTCATTAGGAACTATTGTTACCGAAATTCAGGAGCAGGAACGAAAATTTTCAATTACGTGCTCGGGGCTAATTGAAGAGGCTTTTCAAATGACGGTCTTTCTTCAGGAGCTATTGGTTTCGGCAAAAGAATGTGTGCTAAGTTCGGGATTTGAGAACGATGCAAAAGAGATTGAGTTCTTTAAAATGATTAAGCCCCAAATCCTGGGCAAACTCATCTATTATAACAAGCTCTACCGGATAGAAACCTCGTGTCCGGTCAATAATGGGAAAATGTATCATAACTATTTCTCGAACCATTTAACGGAGCTAAAGATTGAGTTCAGGGAACACATCTGCAACTCCCATTTTTATCGCTACTACCGTTCGGGCAGGGTGGATAAAGACCACGAATATTTTAAGCGTGGGCAGATAAATTACCTTGATGGGCTTAACAGCTACGTTTTTGAAATCGACCCGCAATTCTCTACCTATTACGATTACAAAGTAGCCCGCATCCTCGCCAACGACCTGTTATACGCCTACCTCTTAACCAAAATCAGCCCCGAAGAAAATCCCGACACCTTTTTTCAGAACACAGACGACATCAAAGAACTTTCCTGGACGGACAGCAAAAACGCTCTGATTGAGCTGATGTATGCCCTGTACGCATCAGGTGCTATTTCGGACGGTAAGTTGGGCATCCGGAAGCTCACTGCTATTTCACAAGTCTTGTTCCGAATATCATTGACCGATGTGCATCACGCATTCCACCGGATGAAAACCCGTGCAGGCTCCCGCACCTTGTTTTTAGACCATTTGAAACAGGCACTGGAAGAATATATGGATAAGGACTTATAAACACTCCATCAATAAAGAGTTTGAAAGCGATATGCATCCCGTATTGCTTTTTTTGTGTTTGCGCTTGCCCATATATGCCAATTGGCATAAGGGCTTGTTTTACTATACCTCAAATCGGAAAATTCGCCAAAACCCTTATTTAATGAGGCTTTCCGTCAAATTGTAAAATTTTCAAAAAACTGCTTTTTCAATTGGCAAGCATTGGCAGACAAACACTGCCACACTTCTGAATTTTGCCCTGTGAACATTAAACGACAGCGCAATGAATATTATAACAGTTGACGAAGAAGTGTGGAAGCACCTCAACGAACGGTTGAAAGCCATCAGCGAATATATCCTCAAACTGGAAGATACAAGCTACGATAGTTTGTGGCTCAACAATCACGAAGTCTGCCAGTACCTCCACATCAGCGAAAAAACATTGTGGCGTATGCGCACCAACGGGCAGATAGCCTTTTCAAAAATGTACGGGCAGTATTACTATACGATTGGCGCAATCAAGGAAATGCTGAACGCCAATGCCGTGCAGACCACCGATGAATACGTGGAGCAGCTTATGGCGCAAGGCAAAAGCTACATCGAAAAAGGCAGAAAGCTGAAATCAGGTAATAAGTAAAAGTATAAGGTATGAACATCGACAAAATGGAATTTGTGGCGTGGATGGAACGCATAATGGACAGGCTCGACATTCTCGGCAACCACATAGACGACTTACAAAAGAAACGCAACAGTATAGACGGCGAAGAATTACTGGATAATCAGGATTTATTGCAAATGCTGAAAATCAGTAACCGTTCCCTGCAACGGTATCGCTCCATCGGCAAGCTCCCTTACTATACCATTAGTGGCAAATTGTATTACAAACTATCCGATGTGCACCAGTTCATCAGGGAAAGTTTTAACCCGCCTTTGCCCAAACTGGATGCCAATAAGTGACAAACACTGCCTTTGACTGCCACATAGTGCAATGCGGTGCAGGCTTCCTTTACATTCGACAGTGAATTTTTAAAATTTTCAGATTATGAGCGAAGAAACAACTAATAAACAGGATATGCCCGAACAGCTATCGGACATATTACTCGTACTGGATAAAGAAAAAATGAAAATCCAGGCAGTGAAGAGTATCGACGAAAAAGGGAAAATGGAAACCGTTGACCCTACTAAGGAAAACCAAAGCCAGTTTATGCGTGTGGACAAAAGCGGCGATTTCTTTTCCAACTTCTTTTCTAATTTTTTCAGCCAGTTAAAGAACCCTACAAACTTTACTTTCTTCAAAGTACCCGCCCCTATTGCTGCTGAAAAAGCACAGGAATTACAAAAGCACGTGGATAAGCCCAGTCCCGACGGCGACAAAGTGCTGAAAGAACTCGAAGTAAAGGCAGAACCGCAACAGGATAAAAAACAAGAAAATCAAAATAATATGGCAACAGCACAAACAACAACGGAAGCGAGCGAATATCGCTACAAGCCGGAGCAGATTGATTGGGACACAATGAAAAACCTCGGATTAAGCAAAGAGTATCTTGAAAAAAGAAACCTGCTTGACCCTCTATTAAGAGGTTACAAAACCAATGAACTCTTACCGATAGGTATTAACCTCGGCGGTTCTATTCTGCGCACGGATGCCCGTTTGTCTTTACAGCAAGCGGAAGATGGCAATGTTATCGTGGCAATACACGGTATCAAAAAAGAGCCTAACCTCCATTTTGAGTTTTTCGGTCACAAGTTTACGGACGAAGACAAGAAAAACCTGCTTGAAACGGGCAATATGGGGCGTGTAGTCAATTTGGTAAATTCTAAAACAGGCGAACTGATGCCGTCTATTATCAGCATTGACAGGCTTACAAATGATGTGGTGGCATTGCGAACTGACTTCATAAAAATACCTGATGAGTTAAAAGGTGTGAAACTGAATGACGAGCAAAAGCAAACCTTAATGGAAGGCAAACCGCTTTATCTGGAAGGTATGATTTCTACCAAAGGCACAGAGTTTTCTGCAACGGTACAGTTTAATGCGGACAAACGATATGTGGAGTTCCTGTTTGACAGAAGCAATAACCATCAGCAGGCGCAAACCAACCAACAAAACAATCAACAGGGCAATCAGCAGAATAATCAGCAAAGCCAACCGCAGGAAGCTCCAAAAACTTTCAGGGGCAAAGAACTGGATGATGAGCAGTACAACAAGTTCAAAGCCGGGCAAACCATATATGTGGAACTGAAAGATAGAAAAGACCAACCCTATAAGGGTTATATCACTTTCGACAAAGATACCGGAAAGACCAACTTTGAATTTCCCGGTCAGTATAAAGCACGGGTAGAAACTGCCGAAGCCCATAAAACACAGACTGCCGTTAATTCAGAGGGCAAAACCAACGAAGCAACTAAGAACATCAAAGAGCCTTTGAAGTCCGGGCAACAAAGACCGAAAAATGAAAAGCAGCAGGAACAACAGGAAAAGCCTGAAACTCCTGCAAAATCCAAAGGCAGAAAAATGTAATACAGTATGAAAACAATTATTGCAGAAAAACCAAGCGTAGCAAGGGAGATAGCCGGCTTGTTGGGAGCATCTGAAAAAAAGGACGGCTACCTGACAGGTAACGGCTATTTTGTTACGTGGGCATTCGGTCATTTAATAGGACTGGGAATGCCCGAAGATTACGGGATTTCGGGATTTGACAAAGCCGCTTTGCCTATATTACCTAACCCCTTTTTATTGACCGTTCGCAAGGTCAAAAAAGATAAAGGCTATACTGCTGATACTGGCGCATTAAAGCAACTGAAAGTAATCAAAGAATTGTTCAATAAAAGCGATAGCATTATCGTTGCGACCGATGCAGGTCGTGAGGGCGAACTCATTTTCAGGTACATTTATGAATACCTGAAATGCAACAAGCCGTTTGAACGCCTTTGGATTAGTTCGCTTACAGAAAAGGCAATTAAGCAGGGCTTTGACAACCTGAAAAACGGGGCAGCATTTGACGGATTATATCAGGCTGCACAAGGCAGGAGCCGTGCCGATTGGCTTGTAGGCATCAACGCTACACAGGCGTTGAGCATTGCCGCAGGCAATGGTATTTATTCGCTCGGAAGAGTGCAAACTCCGACATTAGCTTTGATATGCAAACGTTATCTCGAAAACAAAAATTTCTCTGTAAAGAAATACTGGCAGATACAATTGCTACATCACAAAGCACAGGTTGATTTCAAAAGCATTTCCGTTACCAAGTGGGATGAAAAGCATCTTGCTGATGATACACTGAAAGCCATTCAGCGAAGTGAAATTGCAACCGTTACATCGGTAGAAACTAAAAGCGTTACAGAACAACCGCCTTTACTTTTTGATTTGACGGGTTTGCAAAAGGAAGCCAACAAAAGACTGAAATTATCCGCTGAAGCAACGCTCAATATTGCGCAAAGCCTGTACGAAAAGAAATTTATCACTTATCCCCGTACCGGAAGCAAATACATACCTGAAGATATGTGGGCAGAAATTCCCAACCTTGTGCGGGCATTGCAGAACCGTGAAGATTGCAAACAAGCCCTTAGCAAAATCAAATGGGGACGGTTCAATAAACGTATCGTGAATGACCTCCGTGTAACGGACCATCACGGTTTATTGATTACCGACAAAGTGCCGTCTGTGTTGAACGCAGATGAAGATAAGATTTACAATATGATTGCACTTCGCCTGCTCGAAGCCATATCACAAGCCTGTGTCAAAGAAATAACCGATGTATCATTGCAGGTGTTGCACTATGATTTTACAGCAAAAGGCTGTAAAATTCAGGAAGCGGGTTGGCGTTCCATCAAAGGAAGTTTTACCGATGATGGCGAAGAGCCAGTACAGGAACTACCCGAACTGACTAAAGGCGACGAACTCAAAATAAAGGAAGCTGCCGTTTTGGAAAAGCAAACCAAACCGCCAGTGCTTTATACAGAAGCCGGGCTTTTATCGGCTATGGAAACCGCCGGAAAAGAAATTGAAAACGAGGAAGAACGGAAAGCCTTAAAAAATATTGGTATTGGTACTCCTGCAACAAGAGCCGCCATTATCGAAACCTTGTTTACCCGTAATTATATCCAAAGGGATAAGCGTTCCTTAATACCTACTGAAAAAGGATTGCAGGTGTACGGGCTTGTTAAAGAACGCAAGATTGCAGATGTAGCTATGACCGCAGAATGGGAACTGGCATTGCAGAAAATTGAAAACAACGAAGCGGATGCCGGAACATTTCAAAAAGAAATGGAAACCTATGCAAAATCTATTACCAATGAACTGCTGCAAACTTCTATTGCAAATACTAATCAGCCGAAATTGACCTGCCCTAAATGCAAAAGTCAGCAACTCATCATTCGTGATAAGATTGTGAAATGTGCTGATGAGGCTTGTAACTGGGTGCAGTTCCGTACCGTCTGCGGGGTACAAATCAGTATCGAAAATATAGTAAGCCTTGTCAATAAAGGTAAAACGGCTTTAATCAAAGGAATGACAAGCAAAGCCGGAAAGAAATTCGATGCTTACATCGTGCTGAAAGAAAATGCAGAAACCTCCTTTGAGTTTGAAAAAAACAAAAGCAATAAGCGTAATGGAAAATAAATCGTCTATTGTACCCAAAGAAATAAGGAACCTGATTTATACTATTCGGGGCAAACAAGTGATGTTGGATAGCGACCTTGCTTCCTTGTATCAGGTGGAAACAAAGAACCTCAACAAAGCCGTAAAACGGAATATCGAGCGTTTTCCTGCTTCGTTCTGCTTTCAACTGACTGAAAAGGAAGTTGAAAACTTGAGGTTCCAAATTGGAACCTCAAGTTTAAATTACGGCGGCAGACGTTATTTACCCTATGTTTTTACCGAACAGGGGGTTGCAATGGCATCTGCCATACTCCGTTCCGATATAGCGGTAAAAATGAGCGTTCAAATAATGGAAGCCTTTGTAGAAATGCGGCGTATGCTCATTAGCAATGCTTCTTTGTTTCATCGGTTAGATAATATTGAATTGAGGCAACTGGAAGCCGACCAAAAATTTGAAGAGATTTTTAAGGCTTTGGAAAGCGACAAGCTGCACAGCGAAAAAGGTATCTTTTACAACGGACAGGTTTTTGATGCCTATACTTTTGTTTCCGATATTATCCGTAAAGCCGGAAGTTCCATTATCCTGCTTGACAATTATGTGGATGATACGGTGCTTACTTTATTGGGTAAGCGCAATGATAATGTAACTGCCACTATCCTTACCAAAAGCATCAGTAACCAGTTACGGTTAGATTTACAACGCTACAACAGCCAATATCCTGCAATAGATATTGAGATTTTCTCCGATGCCCACGACCGTTTTTTGATTATTGACAATACAGAGCTTTACCATATCGGGGCATCACTCAAAGACCTGGGCAAAAAATGGTTTGCCTTTTCTCGAATGGATATTGAAGTCGGCAGGATGCTCCAAATCCTTAACAAGCCATAAAAATGAACCTCTGAATTTTTCAGAGGTTTTTTATTGTCCATTACGCCAAATACCGCCTCTCAACGCCAAACCCTGCAACATTCACAAAGGCATTTGCTTCCGCTTATAATTTTAGGATTTAAGTAAAATTCTAAACAAAATATAGTATGGACGTACAGCAAAAAGACCTATCGTATTTCAGATTACGACTGCAAGAATTATTAAACAGCAGCTTCCCCGAAAAGGCACACGACCAAAAATTTATAGACCAACGGTCTTCGTGGGCTGCCAACGCTTATGAGGGGGCGTTCCGGTCGGGAAACGCCGTAGAGCAATGCAATGAAATAGCCAATTACATATTGTTTGAGGGCTTACACTTCTCCAAGTTCGACACGGTTTTTAAAGTGGTATGCAATGAGTTTGATACCATAATGGCAGATGAGGAACTGCGACCGTTCGCCCTGAAAATGTTTCCTATTTGCGAACCTGTATTTGCAGGCTATGAATTAACTGATGATTTCGCCTACGGGTTTGAGTTCGATTTACTCTATACCGAACTGACCGGAACCATCGCAATATGGATTGAGGAAAATGGGCTTCAGTAAGCGGTTCCATCTCCAAAAGAATATTGATGCCCTGCGAATTGTTTTTAAACTGGAAAAGGAGAAACGGCAAGCCACCGTAGGCGAAAGACTGCTAATGATGCAATACAGCGGATTTGGCGGTCTTAAATTCGTTCTGAACCCTATTGAAAACGAAATAGACATCAATAATTGGAGAAAAACGGAACACGACCTCTTTCCGATTACGCAGGAACTCCACCAACTACTCAAAGAAAATTCCGAAGACGAAAAGCAGTACCGCAGGTACGTGGATAGTATGAAAAGTTCTGTTTTAACGGCTTTTTATACCCCGCCAAAGGTCATAGATGCCATTTCATCAGCCTTGCGTGATAGCGGTCTGCATATTAATAAATTCCTCGAACCCTCCGCAGGTATCGGCTCATTTGTACAGTCCTTTTCGGAAAGTCAAAAAGCAAATGTTACTGCCTATGAAAAAGACTTGCTGACAGGCAAGATTTTAAAGCAGCTCTATCCCGAAAGCAATGTACGTGTAAGCGGTTTTGAGGAAATTCCCGAAAGGGAACAAAACAGCTATGATGTAGTAGCCAGTAACATTCCTTTTGGCGATACTTCCGTATTCGACCTTTCTTATACCCGAAGCAGGGACGATGCAAAAATACAGGCTGCCCGAAGCATACATAATTACTTCTTTCTGAAAGGTGCTGATATGCTCCGTGAGGGTGGTTTGTTAGTTTATATTACTTCACAAGGCATATTGAACAGTCCTAAAAACGAACCCATACGCAGGGCGTTAATGCAGGATAATAATTTGGTATCGGTTGTAAGATTGCCTAACAACCTGTTTACAGAATATGCAGGTACGGAAGTCGGCAGCGACCTGATTATCCTGCAAAAAAATACGGCAAAAGAAAATCTGACCGAAAGGGAAGATCTGTTTTGCCGAAGCAATCCAACCGAATACAATACACCAGGCAATGCCTTGTTTCAAAACAGTGCAAGGATTGTGCATACAGACTACAAATTAGGTACAGACCCATACGGACAGCCTGCCTTAATCTATACGCATAAAAACGGTGTTGATGGGATTGCCAAAGATTTAAAACAAATGCTTTCCGAAGATTTCGGTAAGCATCTGAATTTGGGTTTATACAAAGGCGAACGGAACGATGAGCCTATTATACAAATCCCGGTTGAACCAAAGGTTATACCTCCGGTAATAGACCCTGTAACCATTCGGCAAAAGCTACAACCCGAACCAACTCCGGTTATCCGTCAGGAAATCCCGCAGGAATTGAAGCAACTAAGCATTTTCGACCTGTTTGAAAGTGCGGGCGAACCTGTTGCCGTAATTGCGTTACCCAAAAGAACAACCCGAAGCACAAGGCAAAGCACCCGAAAAAGCAGAGATACAATAGGTCGCCAAACCGACCTGTTCAGTGGTGTATTGCAGCAAACCTATATACCACCAAAAACCAACGGTACTGCTAACGGTACTCCAAAGATAAACGGCAAAAATCAGGAAGCAATTGGCGACCTGTTTTCTCAAATAAACGGGAATGGCCAGACTGATAAGTCAGCCGTTCCCAGTGCCGTTAATAATGCCATTCCCAAACCTGCTCCGTATAATGGCGAACTGCAATCTTTCCACCGTAATGATTGCCTTGTTGTAGATAATGGTTGGGTTGGTTATCTGCAAGATGTCGAAAGAAACGAAGAAAAATCATCAGCAACCTTTCATCCATTGCAATTACCGACTTTACAAAAAGCAAGAGCCGAAGCCTATATTGCCGTAAGGGATAGTTATATTAACCTCTATCAAAATGAAGCTGAAAAGCAAACTGAACACAAGGAAGAACGGGAAACGCTGAACCTCCTTTATGATGCCTTTACTAAAAAATACGGCAATCTGAATGCTGCCGACAATGCCAAGCTCATAAAGACAGACAGCGCAGGCAAGGAAATACCGTATCTGGAACGTATTATCGGGGGCGTAATTCATAAAGCGGATATATTCAGCCGCCCTGTCAGCTTTTCTATTACCACATTAGCAACCGACAATCCCGAAGAGGCTTTAGCGGCATCGCTGAACAAATACGGAAGCGTGGATTTGGATTTTATGTCCGAAATCAGCAGCCTGCCTGTCGATACGCTAAAAGAAGCCTTGCACGGGCGGTTGTTCTACAATCCGCTACAACAGGAATATGAAATTGCTGAACGGTGGATTGCAGGCAACGTTGTTGAGAAAGCCAACGAAGTAAAAACCTATCTCGAAAACAATCCCGATGACAAGGAAGCCAAAGAAAGCCTTACTGCTTTAGAAGAAGCCCGACCAAGACGGATTGAATTTGAAGAGTTGGATTTTAACCTCGGCGAACGGTGGATACCTACGGGAATTTATGCCCGGTTTGCTTCGCATTTGTTTGATGCCGATGTACTGGTTCATTATTCCGAAAGCTCCGACGACTTTTCCGTAAAGTGTCATCACGGCAATATGCACATTTGGGAAAAATATGCAGTCAAGGCAGAAAGCCGAACATTTGACGGTATTGCCCTGCTCAAACACGCCCTTGTCAATACCACGCCGGATATTACCAAAAAAGTAATGGTTGGCGACCAAGAGGTCAAAGTACGGGATATGGAAGCCATACAAATGGCGAACACCAAGATTGATGAAATCCGTACTGCCTTTACCGATTGGCTTCACGCACAGAATGATGAGTTTAAAAACAGGCTGACAGACCAATACAATGATACCTTTAACTGTTTTGTTCGCCCGAACTATGACGGCAGTCATCAGGACTTTCCGGGATTAGACCGAAAGGCAGCAGGTATTGAAGACCTTTATTCAAGCCAAAAGGACACCGTTTGGATGATAAAACTGAACAACGGTGCTATCTGCGACCACGAAGTAGGTGCAGGAAAAACGCTGATAATGTGTACAGCAGCACAGGAAATGAAGCGGTTGGGCTTAGCCCATAAACCAATGATAATTGGGCTGAAAGCGAATATACCTGCCATTGCTGAAGACTACCGCAAAGCCTATCCACACGCTAAAATCCTTTATCCAGGTATTGATGATTTTACACCTCAAAAACGCCTGCGGATTTTCGGGGATATTAAAAACAACGATTGGGATTGTGTGATACTCACGCACGACCAGTTCGGAATGATACCGCAATCGCCCGAAATACAAAAGGAAATCCTCGAAATAGAATTAGACAGCGTAGAGCGCAACCTCGATGCCCTGCAATCGCAAGGTAAGGAAGTAACAAGGGGGATGCTTTCGGGTGTAATCAAAAGGAAAGAAAATCTTGAAGTAAAACTGAAAACACTCCAACACGATATTGAAAACCGCAAAGATGATATTGTGGACTTCAAAATGATGGGTATAGACCATTTGTTTGTGGATGAAAGCCACCAGTTCAAAAACCTGATGTTTAACACCCGTCACACACGGGTAGCCGGACTGGGTAATGTGGACGGGAGCCAAAAGGCACTTAACCTGCTCTTTGCTATCCGCACCATTCAGGAGCGAACCAATGCGGATATGGGAGCAACTTTTCTTTCGGGTACAACTATCAGCAACTCATTAACGGAATTGTACCTACTATTCAAGTACCTGCGCCCTCGTGCATTGGAAAAACAAGGCATTCATTCTTTTGATGCGTGGGCAGCTATCTATGCAAGGAAAACGACCGATTATGAATTTTCGGTAGCCAATAATATAGTCGCTAAAGAGCGTTTCCGCTACTTCATCAAAGTGCCGGAACTGGCGCAGTTCTATTCTGAAATAACAGATTACAGGACGGCAAAGGATATTGGTATTGACCGCCCCGAAAAGAATGAGGTATTGTACAATATACCGCCAACGCCCGACCAAGAAGATTTTATCCAAAGCCTGATGCAGTTTGCTAAAACGGGCGATGCTACTTTGCTCGGAAGATTACCACTATCGCAAAGGGAAGAAAAAGCAAAGATGCTCATTGCTACGGACTATGCCCGTAAGATGTCGCTTGATATGCGTTTGGTAAGCGGGATATATGAAGACCATCCCGATAACAAGGCTTCGCATTGTGCGGCAAACATTGCCAAGTATTACAAAGAGTTCAACGCACAGAAAGGAACGCAGTTCGTGTTTTCCGATTTGGGAACCTACAAGCCCGGCGAATGGAATGTGTACTCCGAAATCAAACGCAAGCTCGTAGAAGACCACGGCATACCTGCAAACGAAGTGCGGTTTATTCAGGAAGCTAAAAATGATAAGCAGCGTAAAGACCTTATCAATGGAATGAACGAGGGTAAAATCCGGGTGCTGTTCGGTTCTACCAGTATGTTAGGCACGGGTGTGAATGCACAGAAAAGAGCCGTAGCCGTGCATCATTTAGATACGCCGTGGCGACCGTCAGACCTCGCCCAAAGGGACGGGCGGGCAATCCGCAAAGGCAATGAGGTTGCCAAATTCTTTGCCGATAACAAAGTAGCTGTGATTATCTACGCCGTAGAAAAATCACTGGATAGCTACAAGTTTAACCTGCTGTACAATAAGCAGCTTTTCATCGACCAGTTAAAGACCAACAACCTGACCAAAAGAACGATTGACGAGGGAAGTATGGACGAAAAATCGGGAATGAACTTCTCGGAATACGTGGCAATCCTGTCAGGAAATACAGACCTGTTGGATAAAGCCAAACTGGAGAAACAGATTGCCGGACTGGAAAGCGAAAAGCAGGCGTTCAACCGTTCTAAATCCAGTGCCAAATCTAAGGTGGAGAACTATACGGAAATGCTGCAAAGCACCCAATCCCGCTTGAAGCGGATGAGCACGGACTGGGAAAACTTACAGCAACGCCTGCAAAAGCGTTCGGACGATACAATCGAAAACCCTGTGCTGTTGGATGGATTGCCGCCGAATGCCAACCCGAAACAAATCGGTGCGAAGCTCAACCAGATTGCAGACAAAGCCCACACCGGGGGGCAGTATGATGAAATCGGTACGCTGTATGGTTTTATGCTGTTGGTAAAAACAGAACTGACACAGAAAGACAGTGCAAGCCTTGTCGAAAAGACCAACCGTTTCTTTGTCCAGGGCGAGGGCAATATCAAATACACGTTCAATAACGGTGTAATGGCGAAAGACCCTGAAACCGCCGCAATGAACTTTATTCGGGCTTTGGATAAGCTGCCGGGCTTTATCAAACAGGAAGAGGATAAGATTGCGGAAATCCAAAAAGACCTGCCCGTGCTTCAGGACGTACTCAACGGTACGTGGGCAAAGGAAAGCCGATTGAGCGAACTCAAAACGGAACTGGCTGCCGTAGAACGGAAGATACAGCTATCCATTACACCGGAAACAAAAGCAGATGCTCTGGAGCAGGTAGAAAAGCCTAAAGAAACGTCAACAGTTCAGGACAGCATTGTAAGGACAAAAGGTATTCATCTGCCTCGTGGCATATTGTAGTAACATAGCATATGGGCAAAATAAAAGGGAGGTATTAGACCTCCCTTTTATTTTATCCCTCTTGTACCAAATGCTGCAAGTTCGGGTCGTTCTTTATGCGCTCCATTTCACTTACAACAATATTCAGGATGTCGGATTTTATGTGCTTGTAATTGGCTTCAATTTCCTGCTTCATCTTATCCTCGCCCTGCTCATCCACAAAAGATAAAATCTGCGGTATCTTCTGATAGGCTTTTGTTTCAGCAGCTACCTTGTCATTGTCCACGACGATTTCGGCGTGAAATATTTTTTGTTCAATGCGCTCGTCGAAGTTATCCGATACGGAACCTACAAACATCCCCTGCGTTAAGGTCGAAATTTTAGAGGCAGGTATCAGGCTATCCAACTGGGTAGATATAGAGGTAGATTTATCATTTCGGTTGATGGTCATACTCTGGCGTTTCTGCAACACTTTACCGAAGCGTTCGGAAAGGCTCTTTGCCGTTTCGCCTACAACCTGCCCGCTGAAAACATTACCGACGGTATTCTGAATAACCTTGCTTTCCTTATCGCCGTAATCTCTTGTTAATTGCGAAAAGTCCTGAAAACCCAGGCATACCGCCACCTTATTACTTCTCGCCGTTGCGATGAGATTGTCCAGTCCTCTAAAATATATCGTCGGCAGCTCGTCGATGATGACGGAGCTTTTTAACTGTCCTTTTTTGTTGATTAATTTTACAATCCGGGAGTTGTACAAACCCAAAGCTGCCGAATAAATATTTTGGCGGTCGGGGTTATTACCTACACACAAAATCTTTGGTTCTTTCGGGTTATTGATGTCGAGCGTAAAATCGTCGCCCGTCATAACCCAGTACAGTTGCGGGCTAATCATTCTTGATAAAGGGATTTTTGCCGATGCTATCTGACCTTGTAACTGGTCTTGTGCGCCACCTTGCCACGCATCCATAAAGGGCGATAAATAATTTTCCAGTTCGGGGTATGAGGTTAAAATCGTGAATACATCAGAGTATTTTTTATTAAGCAATTCGATGGCGTGCGGGAAAGTGCAATACTTCCCGTTTTCGTAGATTTTGAGATACCAAATTATTGCTGCAAGCAAGATGATTGGGCTTTCCACAAAGAAATCCCCTTGCTTCTGTATCCACGACCTGTTGAGGTTCAGCATTATCGTGTAAGCCGCTTCATAAGCATCTGAAATGTCCGTCATAAAGTCGGGATTGAGTGGATTGCAACGGTGGCTCTTGCGTGGGTCGTCGAAATTTATCACGTAGAATTTCGGCTGAATTTTATACTTGTCCCGGTGCTTCAGTAAGTGATTGTAGGCAATGGTGGAAAGGTCGTCGAATTTGAAATCGTAGATGTACATACTAAAGCCTTTCTCAATCTGCTGCTTGATGTAGTTGTTTACAATGGCATAGGATTTTCCTGAACCCGGAGTACCCAACACAATAGTTGCCCTGAAAGGATTTACAATGTTTATCCAACCGTTGTTCCATTTGTCTTTATAGTAAAATTTAGTGGGCAGATTGACGGAATATTCATTTTCCATCAGTTTGGTTTCCTGTTGGAAGCTCTCGTTTTCATTATTGAAAACGTCGTCCATTAGGTTGGTACGGAGCAATCGGCTCATCCATACCCCTGCCATCAATAAGGCAATATAACCTAACGAGATAGTGAGGATATATAGAAATGTACCAATTACCGGAGATAGCTTTAATAATGGGGTGTTCAGAAAGAACAGTACAGAACCTATGCCCAAAGCCACATAAATTTTAGACCAAGTTATCTTCTCATTCTTTACACCTTTCGTCCCTAAGCAACTCAAAGCCAACAAAACCAAAGCAAATGCTTTGGTGTATAAGGTATGTGAGAACAAACCTGCCGTTCTGTCGAAATTGCCCAGTATTTTGTTGATTACTTCCAACGTCCACCCACGTTCTAAAAAGAAACCGTAGCAGAACCAATAAAGGTGCATCAGCACCAATAGAATACTGACTGCCCGCATAAAAGCCATTATCTTGGCAAGCCCTCTTAAATCGTCTTCTCCCTGCATTATTTTAAGTTTTAATGTTCGGGCGTGAATTTAAAGGCTCTGCGGAGTGGCTCTAAGAATGTGGCAGCCAGTGGCGTTGTGTGGCAGTATTTGGCTGATTACTATTTCTGACCTCTTTGGCGTTTGCGTTTCTTTTTCATCTTGTTAGCAAAATCCAATTCTTCATAATCTTCGCCCTGGGCTTCGGGCAGTAAGCCGCCCAATGCTTCTATCAAACCGTCTTCGTGCTTATTCGTAGATAAGAAGTCGAACAAATGGTGTGGTTCTTCCGCAGGAAGATCCGCATCATTTGATGTGGATATTTTGGGTTGCTGTAAAGCAGGTTCTTTCATCTCCGGTTTGATGTTATTATTCCAGTAATCATTAAAGACATTGGCAGAAAGTTCCTTGCCCAAACGTGAACCGTTCCAAACCGTTTTGGAATTATGGTCTATGAAAGTCATTCCGTAAATGCGACCTGTATCATTCCGGCGCACCACTATGTTAATGCCCTGTTCAGCCAATTGCTTTTTAAAAGCCTGCTCATCGCCCGTTGTTTTCAGGGCAATGGCAGCGGCAGCTTTTAGGGTTTGCTTGCTTGGGTGGTCTTTTAAAGCTGTTTTGCATTTCGCAAAATGCAATTCCAAAGCAGGTAGCCCTGCGCTCTTCCCGAAGAGGGAAGCCTTGAACGGATGCCCGGCTCTTTCGCCTTTTTCATTTAAGGGAATGTATAATAAACCCTGCTGCATCTTTCCCTGTAATTCTCCCTCTATTTTCTCGGCGGTAATATTGAAAAGAGATAGCAAAGCATTGTATTCGCCCAAACTTTGGTACTGGTAATAATTCGGCAAGTGTCGGACTACCGAAGCGATTTGGCTTTTTACATCGCCCGCCCGATAATCTACCGGACGGAAAACCTTATCATTCTGATTGCGTTCTTTGTCTGTTGCGGGTATCAACCCGTGTTTTCTTTCCAACTCCCGGCACAGGTTCATAGACCGCATTTTCTCGAACTTATCCGAAATTTTCTTGCCCTGCTCATCAACACAAACCGATACAATATGAATATGGCTGCGGTCAATATCGGTGTGTTTGAATACTACAAAAGGCTGTTCGCCGTAACCCATTTCCCGCATATATTCCTCTGCCATTTCCCGAAATTTATCATCGCTTACCTTGTCTTTCGGGTCGGGATTGAGCGAAATATGCAAGGTATGTTTCTCGGTATTGCGGTTAGCAATCAGATAAGGAGCGAAAGACTGGGCTAATTGTGCAACGGAATAATGACCGCTTGCGGTTTCAATCATCTTATTGGCGAACAAAATTTGCCCGTTTTCATTCTCCACTTTAAGCTGATTGTATGCCAATGCGCCGTATAAATTTCCGCTTCTGCCAATTTTCGCTATCATTTCTACGGCTGTTTATTCAGGTGTTTGGCTTCAAATTCCTCGCTTATCTGAATGATTTTTTGACAAAGCATCGCCATTTCAGCCGTTTGTTTTTCCAGTTTATAAAGGAACGCTGCGGCTTTTTTCTCCGAAAAATTCTTGTACAATAGCTTTACAATCTGGTTATAGTTCACGCCTATGGAACGGAACTGGCTGTGAAAAGAGGTCAGCCGCATATAAAAATCAACCGTTCCTTTGTCAATCTGAATGGTCTTAATAGTCTTGTCAAAGATGCAGGACGTAATAAAATGCGCCTTTACCTGCATACCTGATTTGTCAAAAAGGGCAAGAAAACGGGCGTGTTCCTGCTCGTTAAAGGAAATCGTGTATCGGATGTTCGCCGGGTCTTTTTTCGGGCGGCGTCCGGTCTTTTTTTGTTGCTTACTGTTATTATCGTTCATCACTAATCCATTTTAAATCCATACAAAACCCTGACTTCGGAAGGTGTTTTCTGCCCCCTGCAAAGGGCAAGTTGTTTTGAGCATCGGAAATCATTCCGAGATGCTCAAAACACAACTTGCCGTGTTCCGGTGAACACAAAAATCCGCCCTGCGGGACGGATTGAATGTAACAGGGAAAAACGGCTTGTTGCCGTTCCCGTTACCCCTTGATATGTCAAAAGTCTTTTGCATAAATCCGTTAATAAAAATCACAATACAAAGTAAGCCCCTCTTTCCGAAAGCATTGTTCAGTACCACAGTGCCAAATGCTGCCTCTGAACGCCAAACACTGCCATAGCTGTACAATCGAATGAAATTGATTGGTTCTTTGCCTTTGAATGATGGCAGGAAGACAGGCAGCCCGTACTTCAGGATGAGCAGACCGCACACATTCAAGAACGCAGGTTTTCCTGCCTGCCTGATTGCAAGAATGCAAGACGGCAGGAATGCAAGAAAGCAAGAAAGCGTGAACGCCTGCTATCCAACTATCCGGCTCGCCTGATGGATGGATTGATAAACGGAATGAAAGAATGACGGCAAGCCTGCCTGACAAGATACCTGAATGAATGCAGGGCTGCTGTACTGAAAGGAAGCAGGTAATCAGTATTTCCCGCAGGCAATCCTGATAGCTTTCCTGAATGAAAGCGTGAAATCAGAACGGCTTGCCGGAACGCTTGCAAGCCTGCAAACAAAGATTATGTACACTTTAAATTTTTAAAATATGGACACAAAAAAGAAACCTCTGTTTATCGCCTTTTCTTCTCAAAAAGGCGGTGTTGGCAAAAGCACATTTACCACGCTTGTTGCAAGTACGATGCACTATCGGTTAGGCTACAACGTAGCTGTATTTGATGCGGATTTTCCGCAGCATAGCTTAATGAAAATGAAAGCCCGTGATTTGGCAATGGTAATGGAAAATGAGGCTTTGAAAAAACTGGCGTACAAGCAATTTACCACCATCAACAAAAAAGCCTATCCCATAACACAGTATAGAGCAGATAGCGTACTGGATGCGGCACACGAATATATAGCGGCTTCTGCTGTTCCGGTCGATGTGGTATTTTTTGACCTGCCCGGAACTGTGAACACGCCCGGCATTCTGAAAGCACTGGCAGGAATGCACCACATTTTTACGCCTATTATCGCAGACCGTGTAGTGATGGAAAGCACCCTCATTTTCACACAGCTTTTGCGGGATGTGATTATGAAAAAAGGCGAAACGTCCATAGAAACCATTAACCTGTTTTGGAACCAGGTGGACGGCAGGGAAAGCACACCCTTGTATGACGTGTACAATCAGCTTATTGAGCAACTGGGATTTAGCCTGATGCAAAACCAAGTCAAGAACAGCACCCGTTTTCGCAAAGAAAGCGAAGCGGACAGTAAAACGGTTTTCCGTTCTACCGTACTGCCTCCTGATGAACGTTTGATGAAAGCCTGCCAGTTGGATTTGTTCATCAATGAGTTTTTGAAAATCATTCAATTATAGCCTTATGGAGAAAGATAATAAAAGAAAAGTCACGCCCGACATCGACGAAGAGTTGATGATGAACCTTATGGTGGACGGCGTTAAAAAAGAGGGCTTACAGCTTCCTCCTGAACTGCCTGAAGAGCCGGAAAAGGAAACTGTAAAAGAAGAAGTGAAACAGGAAGAATTGCTACAAAGCAAACCTGTACAAAGGGAAAGGAACCGTACCAAGAAAAATCTTGACGGAAGCTATGGCGAACATTTTTTAAAATCTCACTCGATGACCAAACGGGGGGATAAAAGCATTTACATCCGGCAGGAATACCACGAACGCTTATCCCGGATTGTTCAGGTTATTGGCAAAGATGAGATACCACTGTATGCCTACCTCGACAATATACTGGAACATCATTTTGAAATGTTTGAGAAAGCAATCACAGACGATTTCAACGAAAAGTTTAAACCCATTTTTTAAAGTATTTGATTATGGAAATAGTAATTGTGATTTGCCTGCTGATAGTCATTGTCCTGCTTGTGCAGGATAAGATTGTCATTCATAAAAGGTCGCAGCAAAAGCCGATGCAGCAGGAGAAAGTGAACCCAAACCTGCCCGATATTATGGGTCAGCCCAAGCCCGTAAAAAGCCATTCAGTGCCAAACACTGCCAATGAAAGCCAAATAACGGAACCGGAGATAAACCCTGATAATTTAGACATCGAATACGACGAGAACGAAAACGTCGGTATGCAAATTCCGCAGGAAGAACTGGACGAAGTTTTCAGCAATATGCCTGATTTGGAAGAAGAGGAAGAAGAATGGAACAGGTACGGAATATCCGGTGGCGATAACAGTCTTGCCCAAGGGGTTACCTACGACGAACTAAGCTCCGTAGGGGCATTGCTCCAAAAAGAAAATTTGGAACAGGCTCAAAAGGAAACAGCGGTAGCCATAGTTCAGAAATTACAGGGAACTGAATTATTCAGCCTACTGGAAAATTCCATAGAAGGTGCATCCCGAAAAATTGCCGAGCTTTTGGATAGCACACTTTCAACTGAAAGCGACGACGGTTCTTCCACCTTGCGGAAAAGTGATTTGAGTGATTTTGACATTGGGGAGTTTGTATAAACTTCCCTTTGTCTTTTTAAACAGGGTAATATGGAAAGGGAATTTAATCAGGAAGCCTACGATATGCGGGTAAATAAAGGAATGTTGCCAACAATTGATATTGCAGGGCATACATTCTATGTAGATATTCGGATGGATATGCTTCGACCTAAAGACGATTTTCTTTCTAAAGGTATTGTGTTCTCCGATATAGGGAACTACTACGATGAAGATAAAAGAACCTATACCATTCCTTACAATCCGAAGACACACGAATTTCAGGAACCTGACTACCGTAACATCAAAGAGCTGCCCAAAGATTTAATAGCTGTGAGTTTCCCGTCTGAAAGATTACTTGACAGGATTGGTTGGAACAGGCAGTACGGATTTGAATTGACACACGGACTGGCAAAGCAGGGCTTGAAATTACAGTTTACCGCAAAGCAAGTACCGTGGGAAAAAACCTTTCTTGTTGGTTTGATTAAGAGCAACCTCAAAGCAGAAAAGAACCTGCAAAAACCTACTGAAAAACCACAGAGAAAAAAGGGGTGAAAGATGTAAATGAAAAGCCGGGTTAGTAAACGTCAAACCGTAAAAAGTTTGGCGTTTTTTTATGCTGATACACGTATCGCAAAGCCACTCACAGCCAAACACTTCCTTTGACTGCCACATTCTTATAACGCCTCTTTTTCCATAAGACATTTGTCCCGAAAGCTCGCAAGGTGCGGGATAAACAGTAACAAATTAATGTGTTTCAATTATGGAAAAACAAAGAAAAAAAGTTTTGCTGACAGCAGCGGCTATGCTGTCAGCAATCGGCGTGTTTGCACAGGGAAACGGCTCGGCAGGTATCAACGAGGCTACCCAAATGGTAACCTCTTATTTCGACCCCGCAACCCAGTTAATTTACGCCATCGGTGCGGTCGTAGGTTTGATAGGGGGCGTTAAGGTGTACAACAAATTCAGTTCCGGCGACCCTGATACATCGAAGACTGCGGCTTCGTGGTTCGGTGCGTGTATCTTCCTGATTGTAGCGGCTACCATCTTGCGTTCATTCTTCCTTTAATCCTTTGCCTTATGAATTACAATATCAACAAAGGCATCGGAAGAACGGTTGAGTTCAAAGGCTTAAAGGCGCAATACCTGTTCATCTTCGCAGGTGGGCTGCTCGGTACGCTCATCTTCGTGATGATACTGTATATGGCAGGCGTAAACTCTTACATCTGCCTTTTCCTCGGTGCGGGCGGTGCTTCGCTCATTGTATGGCAGACCTTTTCCCTCAACAGGAAGTACGGCGAACACGGGCTGATGAAAATTGCAGCCAATAAACGGCATCCCCGCTACATCATCTGCCGCAAGCCTGTACACCGCTATTTAAAATTCACTTCTAAACCGAATACCCTATGAGAAATGTTGCAAAGACCACCACACTGGAAAGCAAATTTCCTTTGTTGGCAGTAGAAAACAACTGCATCCTTTCCAAAGATGCGGACATTACCGCCTGTTTTGAAGTGCGTTTGCCGGAACTGTTCACGGTAGCTTCAGCCGAATACGAAGCGATACACTCCGCCTGGCATAAGGCTATCAAAACCTTGCCTGATTTTACGGTCATTCACAAACAGGACTGGTACATTAAGGAGAACTATGCGCCCGATTTATCAGAGGACAACCAAAGTTTTTTGGCAAAGTCCTATCAACGCCATTTTAACGAGCGACCGTTTTTAAATCATTACTGTTACCTGTTCTTAACGAAGACCTCCAAAGAGCGTATGCGGATGCAAAGCAACTTCAGTTCGCTTTGCAAAGGTTCGCTGATACCGAAAGAAATCAGGAACAAGGAAACGATACATCGTTTTATGGAAGCGGTGGCACAGTTTGAGCGTATCGTGAACGATAGCGGTTTTGTAAGCCTGAAACGTCTGACCGAAGATGAAATTATCGGAACCGAGGACACGCAGGGATTACTGGAGCAATACTTCACGCTATCGAGGGAAGCCGGAACGCCTATGCAGGACATCGCACTCGGAACGGAAGAAGTGCGTATTGGTAACAAAAGGTTAAGCCTGCATACCTTATCGGACACAGACGACCTGCCCGGAACGGTATCGGCAGATACCCGTTTTGAAAAGCTATCTACCGACCGGAGCGATTGCCGTCTATCATTCGCTGCACCTGTGGGATTGCTCCTTAGCTGTAACCATATCTATAATCAATACCTGTTTTTAGATAACAGCGAAGACAACCTGCAAAAGTTTGAGAAGTCTGCCCGCAATATGCACTCATTGGCTCGGTACAGTCGTGCGAACCAAATTAATAAGGAATGGATAGAGAAATACCTGAACGAAGCCCACAGCTTCGGGCTATCTTCCATTCGTGCGCACTTCAACATTATGGCGTGGTCGGAAGACCCTGCGGAACTGAAACAGCTAAAGAATGATTGCGGTAGTGCATTGGCTTTAATGGAGTGTAAGCCACGCCACAACACTACGGATGTAGCCACTTTGTATTGGGCAGGTATGCCCGGCAATGCAGGCGACTTTCCCAGTGAAGAAAGTTTTTACACTTTCATCGAGCCTGCCCTGTGTTTTTTTACGGAAGAAACCAACTACCACAATTCGCCCTCGCCGTTCGGTATCAAGATGGCTGACAGGCTTACAGGAAAACCTATCCATTTGGATATTTCCGACCTGCCTATGAAGCGGGGCATCATCACGAACCGGAACAAGTTTATACTTGGTCCCTCCGGTTCGGGTAAGTCGTTTTTCACTAACCATATGGTACGCCAGTATTACGAGCAAAACGCACACGTATTGTTGGTAGATACGGGTAATTCCTATCAGGGCTTATGCGAACTCATCAAAGGAAAAACGAAAGGCGAAGACGGTGTTTATTTCACTTACACCGAAGACAATCCTATTGCCTTTAACCCTTTTTACACCGATGATGGCGTGTTCGATATTGAGAAGCGTGAAAGTATCAAGACTTTGATACTTACCCTTTGGAAACGTGATGATGAGCCGCCCACCCGTTCGGAAGAAGTGGCTTTATCCAATGCAGTAAGCGGTTATATCGAGCGTATCAAAACGGACGATGTTTACCCCTCATTTAACGGTTTCTATGAGTATGTAAAAGGCGATTACCGCAAGGTACTGGAAGAAAAACAGGTAAGGGAAAAAGACTTTGATATTGCCAATTTCCTAAACGTACTCGAACCCTACTATAAGGGTGGCGAATACGATTACCTGCTTAACTCCGACAAGCAGTTAGACCTGCTTTCCAAACGCTTTATCGTGTTTGAAATCGACGCCATAAAAGACCACAAAATTCTCTTTCCAATAGTGACCATCATCATTATGGAAGTCTTCATTAACAAGATGCGCAGGCTAAAAGGTATTCGCAAGCTCATCCTGATTGAAGAGGCTTGGAAAGCCATTGCTAAAGAGGGAATGGCAGAATACATTAAGTATCTATTTAAGACCGTGCGTAAGTTTTTCGGGGAAGCGATTGTAGTTACACAAGAGGTTGACGACATCATCCAGTCGCCCATTGTGAAAGAAAGTATCATCAATAACTCCGACTGTAAAATCCTGCTTGACCAACGCAAGTATATGAACAAATTCGATGACATACAGGCGATGCTGGGGCTTACCGACAAGGAAAAAGGTCAGGTACTTTCTATCAATATGAACAACGATGCAAGCCGCCTTTACAAAGAGGTTTGGATTGGCTTAGGTGGAACACACTCGGCAGTGTATGCCACCGAAGTTAGTTTGGAAGAATACCTCGCCTATACGACCGAAGAAACCGAAAAAATGGAAGTGATGCAGCTTGCTGCGGAACTGGACGGCAACGTAGAACTCGCCATTAAGCATATCGCAATGCAACGGCGGGACAATTCAAATCAATAGTCATTAACATTTTAAAATTCAGAACAATGAAAAAAGTATTGTATCTGGTGTGTACGGCACTGATGCTCGCCGTAGCACCGTCAGCAAAAGCCCAGTGGGTTGTAACCGACCCCGCTAATTTGGCTTCAGGGATTATCAACTCTGCAAACGAAATCGTGCAGACTTCTTCGACTGTGAGCAATGTCGTTAAAAACTTCAACGAAGTGAAGAAAGTGTACGAGCAGGGCAAAGAATATTACGACAAGCTGAAAGCTGTGAGTAATCTCGTAAAAGATGCCCGTAAGGTGCAGCAAACCGTACTACTGGTGGGCGATGTGTCCGAAATGTACGTTCAGAATTTCGGCAAAATGATGAACGACCCAAATTTCACACCGCAGGAATTGGTGGCAATCGGCAATGGGTATTCGGCACTGCTCAATGAAAGTACCGAACTCCTGAAAGAGTTGAAGCAGATTGTAACTGCTACAAACCTCTCGCTGAATGACAAGGAGCGTATGGATGTAATTGACCGTGTGTACAAAGAGGTTAAGGACTACCACAGCCTTGTACGCTACTACACCAACAAGAACATTTCTGTAAGCTACCTAAGAGCGAAAAAGAAAAACGATGCCCAAAGAGTGCTTGAACTCTACGGAACTGCTAACCAAAAATACTGGTAACAATGGAATGGGATAATCTTCACGAACTCCTGCGGTCGCTTTATGATGATATGATGCCGCTTGCAGGCGATATGGCAGCAGTAGCTAAGGGTTTGGCAGGATTGGGAGCATTGTTCTATGTGGCATTAAAGGTTTGGCAGGCTTTAAGCCGTGCCGAACCTATTGATATGTTCCCTTTGCTGCGCCCGTTCGCTTTGGGGCTATGTATTATGTTTTTTCCGACCATCGTTTTGGGAACCATCAATGCGGTACTGAGCCCGGTAGTTGTAGGAACCCACCAAATACTCGAAGACCAGGTGCTTGACCTGAACAAGCTGCAACAGCAGAAAGACCAACTGGAATACGAGGCAATGGTCAGAAATCCTGAAACTGCCTATATGGTATCAGACGAAGAGTTTGATAAAAAACTGGACGAACTGGGTTGGTCGCCGTCAGACATTGGCACAATGGCGGGAATGTATATGGACAGGCAAGCCTACAAGATTGAAAAGGCAATAAAGGACTGGTTTCGCAATCTTTTGGAAATACTATTTCAGGCTGCGGCTTTGGTTATTGATACCATACGAACGTTTTTTCTGATAGTGCTGTCCATACTCGGACCAATAGCCTTTGCTATTTCCGTGTGGGACGGCTTTCAGTCCACCCTTACGCAATGGCTCACGAGGTACGTCAGCGTTTACCTCTGGCTGCCCGTTTCGGACTTGTTTAGTTCAATGCTCGCACGCATACAATCCCTCATACTCGAAAGGGATATACAGATGCTTGCCGACCCTACCTATATACCTGATACAAGCAATACGGTGTACATCATTTTTATGATTATCGGCATTATCGGATACTTCACAATTCCGACAGTAACAGGTTGGGTAATCCAAGCCGGGGGCGCAGGAAACTTTACCCGCAATGTAAACCAAACTGCAATGAAAGCCGGAAACATTGCCGGGGCAGGTGCAGGTTCAACAGTTGGCAACATCGGCGGTAAACTGATGAATAAATAAACAATTAATCATTCTAAAAAATGGAATTTAAAACGCTAAGAAATATCGAAAACAGCTTTAGGCAGATACGTTTGTATGCCATTGTGTTTGCGGTTCTCTGCATTGGCGTGGTAGGATATGCCGTATGGCGTTCCTACCGCTTTGCAGAAGAACAACGCCAAAAAATCTATGTACTGGATAATGGCAAATCCCTGATGCTTGCCTTATCGCAGGATGCGAGCATCAACCGTCCCGTAGAAGCAAGGGAACACGTCAGACGTTTTCACGAGCTTTTCTTCACGCTTGCGCCTGATAAGAACGCTATTGAAAGCAATATGAGCAGGGCATTTAACCTTGCGGACAAAAGTGCTTTCGATTATTACAAGGATTTATCGGAAAAGGGCTATTACAGCAGGATTATTTCGGGTAACGTACAGCAGCGTGTTGAGGTTGATAGTGTCGTTTGCAACTTCGACAACTATCCTTATGCCGTGCGCACCTATGCCAAACAGTTCATTATCCGGTCAAGCAATGTAACCAGGCGTAACCTGATTACCTCCTGCTATCTCGTCAACTCCGTTCGTTCCGATAACAACCCGCAGGGCTTCAATATTGAAAAATTTGCAGTCGTGGAAAACAGGGATATCGAAGTCATCGAACGCTAAAAACAATCTTATGGAAGCATTATCAGATTTAAACACGTTCGCAAAAATCCTTACTGACAAAGGATATAACGGCTATTTCCATACGCAGGGAGCGTATGCGGGAAAATTGAAAGACAGCATTACCGATTACCTCGAAAGCTGCCAAAAAGGTGCAGACAGTTTACCTAAGCAAGACTTATTGCTGACGGGCTACCTGCAATGGTCGGGAGAAGACAAGCCACGTGTAGAATGCAGTATGTGGGTACAATACCTGAACGGGAAATTTTCGCTCAACAAAATGGAAGTGGCAAAGAAAGACCGTTTCGGGCAGTTGCTCAAAAAATCGGAACTGGCAAACCTGTCTGTAATATCCGCACCCAAAGCAGTGGAAGCGGTAGCGTTGGTCAATGATGAGCCAAAGCAAAAGGCAGGAAATAGCCCTAAACGTTTCAAGCTATAACATTAGAAATAGTAAGGCTATGAAAAAATTAAGAGCAAATATGGATAGGTATTTTGATAAGCTCGACGAGCGTTGGCAGGCATTGCCAGTGCGTAAGCAGCACCAATATACGCTGTACTTTTTTGTGGGTTATCTCTTGCTGACGGCAGGGGTTATCGGCAAAGTAGTGTACGATACGGGAAAGCCCAATGATACTATCAATATCAGGCATATCGAGAACCCTATCCTTAAAAAGAATGGAAGTCCTGCAATCCCGCAGGACACAGTATCAACATTTAAAAAATAGGATTTATGAAAGAAAATGAGAACAAAAAATCGGTTGTTCGGGTAACCGAGGGAAGCCCGAAAGAAACCGCTGATGTGCTGCAAAACGGCACACAGAATAACAAGGAAAAGCTCAAAAAGCCTTTAATCTTTGGCTTAATGGCGATTGTATTCGTGGGTTGTATGTACCTCATATTTAAACCGTCCGAAGATAAAAAGGCAATCGAAAACATCGGGCTGAACGATGCTGTACCGCAGGCTACCGGAGCAGGAATGCCTGCCGATAAAGGCAAGGCGTATGAGCAGGAAATGCTTGAACAAAAAGAGCAGGAAAAACGCAATGCCCTGGCTACGCTTTCTGACTATTGGAATACGGAAGATAAGCAAGAGCCAACCGATGAGCAGCTTCCTGAAGATGAAGAAAGCACTGGCTTAGGCGGTGGTGGCAGAAATTCAGGAAGAAACGGCAATCCTGCATTAAGCAGCTACCGCAATATGCAAAGCACACTGGGTTCATTCTATCAGGATAACAATTCGGAAACAATGGAACTCCGCAGGCAAGTGGACGAAATGAAAGCGAAGTTGGCGGAAAAAGACGTGCCACCTGTGGCCACGGTTGACGACCAACTGAAGCTAATGGAGAAATCCTACGAAATGGCAGCAAAATATCTTCCGCAAAATGCCAACAACGGAAATGCTGCACCTGCTAACGGCACAGCTACGGGGGCTGCGGGTGCTAACCAAAAAGAGCATTTTGTATCGTTCACGCCAACAAGAAAAAATACCGTATCAGCTTTATACCGTGAACCGTCTGACAGTGCCTTTGCAGCCGATTGGAGCCAAGCTAAAAATCGTGGCTTCTATACCGCAGGTGCTACTGAACAGGTAATGCAACCTAAAAACAGTATCAAAGCCTGTGTACACGAAGCACAAACGGTAGTGGGCGAAATGGGTGTAAGGCTGCGACTGTTGGAAGCTGCCCAAACGCCACAACGTACCATCCCGAAAGGAACTATTGTAACAGCTAATGCCAAATTTCAAAACGGCAGATTGCAGCTAAAAGTTACCTCGATAGAACTGGACGGCAATATCATCCCGGTGGATATTACAACTTATGATTTGGACGGGCAGCAAGGTTTGAACGTCCCTTATTCGCCCGAAATGAACGCCCTTACCGAAATGGCGGGTAATATGAGCCAAACAGGTGGAACCAGTGTAATGCTCACGCAAAATGCCGGACAACAGGTTGCTGCTGATTTAAGTCGTGGCGTGGTACAGGGCATTTCGGGCTACTTCGCCAAAAAGGTAAGAACCCCGAAGGTTACGCTGAAAGCGGGGTATCAGGTCTTTTTGGTATCTAAAAAATAATGTTGAACTCAAATAAATAGAACAATGAAAAATCATTTAAAAACCTTTTGGGCTATTGCCCTGATACTCGGCTTTGCCGTACAATCTTTTGCACAGGACAGTGTAACTATCAAAACTCCGCTTGCATTGGGCAAGATAGAACCGTACCGTATGGAAGTTACCTACGATAAAACGTCGCACCTGATTTTCCCGACCGCCATTCGTTATGTGGATTTGGGCAGCGAATACCTGATTGCAGGGAAAGCGGAAGATGCGGAAAACGTGCTGCGTGTGAAAGCATCCGTAAGGGATTTTGAACCGGAAACCAATTTTTCTGTGATTACCAACGACGGGCGTTTTTACAGCTTTAACGTGTATTACAGTTCCTACCCGGAAGCAATGAGCTACGACCTGCTCACGATGCAAAAGGCAGTGGACAGAACCAATGGTAACGATGTGCTTTTTGAGGAACTGGGTAATAACTCGCCCTCACTGGCAGGCTTGCTATTGGAAACCATTTACAAAAAAGATAAGCGTATTGTAAAGCATATCGGGGCTAAGAGTTTTGGTATTCAGTTTATCCTGAAAGGGATTTACATACACAACGGAAAATACTATTTCCATACGGAATTAAGGAACAAAACCAATGTGCCTTTCGAGATTGATTTCATCAATTTTAAAGTAGTGGATAAGAAAGTTGCCAAACGTACCGTAGTCCAGGAACGACCGCTAACACCGTTGCGCACTTACAAGCCATTGGACGGTATTGCCGGAAAATCGACCGAACAAAATGTGTTCCTTTTAGACCAGTTTACCATTGCCGATGATAAGGTACTGCTGATTGAGATTTTCGAGAAGAATGGCGGCAGACATCAAACTCTTCAGGTGGAAAATTCTGATTTAATCAAAGCCCGTTTGATTGACGATATGCACCTGAAATTTTAGTAACCTTTTAAAGCAATAATATGAAAAAGTATATCTATACCGTGATGCTCGTCCTGATAGGCATTACGGCTGCACAGGCACAAAGAATGCTGCCAAAGCAGAAAGGACTGGAAATAAGTGCGGGTGTATTATCAGATGATAAAATCGGTAACGATTATTACATCAGCGCAGCAATGACTGTAAACGGTAAAAACGGCAATTATCAGCTTTGGGCGTTAGAATACACGCACCAGTACCACGACTACAAAGACCTCCGCATACCGCAGGAAACCTATTCCGCAGAGGGCGGTTACAGCTTCTTTTTGTTGGGCGATGCCCGAAAAAATATCACGCTGAATTTTGGGATAACTGGTGTGGTCGGTTACGAAACCATCAACCGGGGCGAAGCAATGTTGTACGACGGAGCGAAGATACTGAGCGAAGATAATTTTATTTACGGTGCAGGTGGTCGCCTCACTTTTGAAACGTATCTGTCCGACCGTTTTGTACTCGTGCTGCAAGGGCGTACAAAAGTCCTTTGGGGTACAGACTTACAGCAGTTCCGACCGTCGGCAGGTTTGGGATTAAGGTTTAACTTTTAAAACGTAAAAACGATGATAGCAATATTCAATAAATTCAGAACGGGATTACTGCCATTATATGTATTCCTGACAATCCTCACAGCTTCGGTTACGTTGGTATCTTGCAGCAAAGATGATGAACTCGAAATACAGAATGATTTTCCTTTCGAGGTCATTGTAATGCCAGTGCCTAAAGACGTTGCCAACGGGCAGACCGTAGAAATACGCATTACCATACAGCGTACAGGGAATTACAGCAACACGCAGTATTTCCTCCGCTATTTCCAGTTTGACGGGCAAGGCACTTTGCGGTATTACGATGAACCGCCGTATCAGCCCAATGACCTGTACCAATTGCCAACGGAGCAATTCAGGCTGTACTATACATCAACTTCTGCCGTATCGCAATCTTTTGATGTTTGGATTTCAGACAGCTTTGGGAATGAAAAGCAAATAAGTTTTCAGTTTAACAGTAGTGATTAAGCAATATTTTATACATTGCGACGTACACTGAAAAACTTATTATTTCCATAAACGATGAAAGCGGCTTATCTCAATGGTAAGTCGTTTTCTATTTATGGCGTATTGGCTTACTTGCATTTTAGGGGTTCATCAATATTTCTTAAATTTATACTTGCGAATTAAAAATGTGAGGATATGGTTTCATCATTAGTTATAGGGATAATATTTTTGGTTGCAGGCTTGGGACTTCGTTACTGGATTAACAGAAGAAAATTTTACAGGCGCAGCCCTATGGGAGCAGAGGGCTTTTCCTCTTACGAAAGTTCAGTCTTGATTAAATTTATCGAAAGGGTTGGTAAATGGGTAGCTTACGCACTGATTATTTTCGGGCTGTTATCGCTATGGGTTTACTCCCGTGAGAAAAAGGATAAGCCAACGGTAAATACCGAACAACCTGCCCAACGCAGATAATTACAATACAGATTTAAAGCAAATCGAATAGCCCAAAAGGTTATCCGATTTTTTTGTTTTATAGAGATAGTAACCCGCCAAACACTGCCTCTCAAAGCCAAACCCTGCAACATTCTCCACCCCTGCATTAAGCCTTTATAAATTCGACTTCCACAGCAAAATTGAGCAAACGATGGAAGTTATCGCAATACAAAAATCCGCTTTCGACGGAATGAAAAATGAACTAAAGGCACTTTTGGAACTGACCGAAAATGCCACACAGAAATACACGCCTATTTTTAAAGAAGAGCAATGGCTCGATAACCAGGAAGTGTGCCTGATGATGAACATTACTAAACGGACTTTGCAGACCTATAAGGACAAAGGCTTGCTGCCTTATTCCAAACTGAACCGCAAGAATTATTATAAACGCTCGGATGTACAGGCTTTGCTCGAAGCCGGACAGCCGTACAATACTGTTGAAAATGGATTTATTCACGAATGACAATGAGGAAATCATCGCCCATAAGGAAATGATTGCGCAGCTAAAAAACCGTATTGAAAGCATATTGAAAAACTATCGCCCTGTAATGAACGGGGAAATATACCTATCAGGGGAAGATGTGTGCAAGCTGCTCCATATCAGCAAGCGGACTTTACAGCAATACCGGGATGACAATATACTGCCGTATATACAGATAGGCGGTAAGATTATTTACAAGGAAAGCGATATTCTGACTATACTGGAGCAGAACTACAACTCACAGAAAACACATTGACTGTAACCTTTTTTGTCATATATGCTATCAAAAAGGAATGAGTTTAGTATCTTTGTTTGTAGAAAATATAGAAAATACTTAAAGTGTTTTTGCTTTAAGTTCCGCATTAGAAACTGGTAATTTTTAAAACCCCGGAACAGATAAGTAAGAACGCTCACGTTATAGGCGTGGGCGCTCGCTTATTTGGGGGTCAGGCGTACCAGTGCCTTAATGCCAGTAAGTGTGGTTGCCTGCGCCTTATTTTTTTGCAGGTTCCACTAACTTAATAAACATTAAGATTATGGAAAGCAAAGACAACTTTTACCCAGATTTTGACCTCCCTGCGTCGCAACTATCAGCTTTCTCTCTCTGCATAGATGTCTTTATTATATCTCTCATAAATGGGGAAATTGTACGTTTCAAACCTAAAGAAATAGCACACTTTAAAGAATGGCTTTGCCGTTTTAATGTTAGGGATATTGCCGTTAATGATGGCATACCTCACGTGTATAAAAGGGTTAATTTATCTAAACCCGGATTTTTTAAACTTATTAAAAGAAGAAAATGAGCAAAGAACCAACAATTAAGATAGCATTTATAGATGACCACGACCTGCTAAGAAAGGGCATTTGTGATTTTCTGACAGGCTACGGATTTGAAGTATTATTTGAAGCGGAAAACGGAAAGTCTGCTATCGACAAAATTGCGCTCTGTGCATATCTTCCTGACCTCTGCATCGTTGATGTGAGTATGCCTGTTATGAATGGTTTTGAAACCACAAAAAGATTACTGGAAATGTACCCTCAATTAAAGATACTGGCATTCAGTGTCAATGATGATGAAAAGGACGTTATAAAAATGCTTGAAAACGGTGCTAACGGTTACGTCCTTAAAGGAGCCGACCCTGACGAATTAAAAAAGGCGGTGGAAGTTATTTATAACGGTGGGCAATACTTTAGTGCAGGTGTTTCCGAAATTGCACAGGACTATTACAAAAATTAATTTTATTAAAGGCGGTCTTTTTCCTCAATGGATAAGGCATCGGCAATGTCGTTTAACAGCTTTTGCTGCTCTTCTGATTTCCAACTATCACTACCTGCAAAAGTATCATCGCAATCTGCCAGTTTTTCGTATGCCCGCTTCAGTAGTTCCTGGAGCTTTAAAATATCGTCTTCCATCGCTTTGCTGTTGGTTGAACGTAAAATTAATAATATTCCAAATATAACAAATGGGATAACGAATATCCCACGCAATAATGTCGCAATCTCTTTGATGAAAATGTAAGGAAAGGGGCTTGTGTGGCGGCACATTTTGTCAATGGGATTGCACCGATTGAATGCAAAAAGACTGCGCCGACCATCGGGAGGATCTGTCTTTTTGCCGCCCGATTTTTCAGGTCGGGCGACTGTTATTTTAGCTTATGGTTTTTAAATACTCGTCGTAACGTTCCGTTATATCCTTGCCTTTCCTGAAAGTGTCTTTTGTATAGCTGTAATGCTCTTCAAAAAACTTTACTTCTTTGGTGGTAAGGTCTATGGTATAGCGGTAGTCTGCATTTGCCCGCCTTTCATCCATTGTGCAATGCTCTTTCAGCATTTCGAGTTCCTGCTCACTGTTATCAAGGGATAACAAGGGCAAAAAAAGCCTTTCAACGATATAGCCCTGTTCGGGTGCGCTGCTGCTGTCTGCAACGCATATCAGGGATATGCCGTTGCTCAATTTGATATGAAGATTTGAACGTGTCATTGTTTAAAATTTTAAATAGTGGTTACTAAATAGCTAAGTCTAAAAGGTTATTTGCCATTTTTCCATCTTCCGTAAAAAGGTACTCGTTTGCTTCAAAGACTTCCTTTAAACTTTTGTCGCTTGTTTCAAATTCGTACTGTCTTTCCAGTGATTTGTATAAATAGCTATTCAGCCGATTGAGGCAACCCCTTAACCATTTGTCTAACTTTTCTAATTCATAGTCGATATTCGGCTGCAAGGTGTCCCTGCTCGGTATGTAATGATAATCCGTCCACGTTTCAAGCCAGTAACCCCTGTTTGGGGTTTCTGTGCTCCAACTGCATTCTATAAACCCTTTTTTGATTAATCGTATTACCCGTTCATCGCAAGGGCAATCATTAAAGTACAATTCCAGTGTCGGGGCGTATTCTTTCCACGCTTCCGATTTGATGCCTTTGATAAACTTTACTTCGTCTATGGTAGATTTAAAGGTGCTGCCGTTGCCCTGCGACCAAAAGCCACTAAAGAAAATACTGTCTTTGTCTATCATAATCCCAATGGTTTTACAAATGGCTGTAAAGTCTTCGTACTCGCCCTCAAACCAGTGAGTGTCTTCTACGTTAAAATGTCTGTATCTTTCAAATGCCTGCCCCTGTGCTTCTTGGCTTAATTCGTCTATGCTGAATAGATTTAATGATATACTTTTCATAACTATGCTATTAACTTGGTTAGTAAAAATTCTTCTGTCCAAAATTCCTCGCTCGTGTGCTTGCCGTATGCTGTATAGTAGCCTGTACCGTTTGCCCGCAATACAAGCCTGTAACAATCCAGTCGGTTTTCAGGTACGGTAAACGTTTCCTGCTCTTGCTCGTCAAGCTCTACAAATACCCATTCTTTGCCGTTAAGCAGTTCTTCAATGTTCGGGTTATCATCTTCGCCTGTCCTGTAAAAATCTACTGCCGTATCATAGTAGTTCATCGAACAGAAATAATGATTGCCCTCTAACGGCTTAACGAGTGCAAGCCGTTTTACCTGTTCTTTTTTCCATTCTTCGGATAGGTGGATAATTGCAAACTCACAATTATCCCACTCGCTGTTGGTGTTGGCTTTAACCAAAATATGTGCTGTTGTTTTATCTGATAGTTTCATTGTCTTAAATTTTAATGCTGTTTAACTGATTTTCGATTTTACGCTCTAACAAGGTTTCGAGTATTTCCCATTCGCTGTCATACTCCTTACCCTCAAAATGGTAGATGTCGGTTTCCTCGTCTAATTCATAGCTTTCAAAATCCTGACTATCTAAGCAGGTTTCCGTTAGTGTACCGTCCTCAAATGTTGCCTTGCCATATACTAAGCATCCCAATTCCTCATACTCGTGTGTAAAGGCAACTTTAAAATGTTCTGCTATCTGCTTAACGACCTCCGTATTAGGCGACCATTTTGTTTCATACTGGAATACGCCCGTACTTTCATTGTCCTGGCTGATATTGTAGAAATAATCTCCGTGCGTGTCCTGTACGAAATCGGGCAATTGCCCGCAATCTTCTTTCTGCTCTTTGTCAGCCATAGATTTGAATAGCTGTGTTATCTGTTCGATTGCTTCGTCTGTTCCCTCGAAAACAACCGTATTGTTGCACCAGTTAGCCATAATTATTTATCGTTTAAGGTTATTTGTAAAAATTTGTCGCTCCCGAATAGCAGGTGTATAGCCTGTTTTAATTGTGGGTTGCATTGCTCTTCGTCTGCGTATTCAACAAGGCAGTGGATAGCGAATATTGAGTGATGTCCGTCGAAAAAATGGTCAGTAAACCAGTGCGGACGTTTCCAAAGCGGTTCATTTTTGTTTATACCGTTTTTTGCATTCTGCACAAGCCTGTACCAAAATTCAGCGGTAAAAAATCCTTTTTGATACCATCCCTCACGGAAGGCAGTTTCATTTTCAAGGAAGTACCCGCATTGTTTTTCTATTGCGTTTTGCAGGTTCTCCAGTTCTTCGGGAAACAGTTTGCACAGTAAGCCCGCCTTGTCCAGATTATCCATTTTATGTAATGCTTTCATATCTTTTGTTTTTAGTAGGCGACCACCTTTGCAGGCAGTCGCCTTTGATGATTTAATTGAAGTTGAAAATCTCTGCTCCTGAATAGGCAAAGTCGGTACACAGTTCAAAGGCTTTTTGTGTCTTTAGCTGTGCTGTACCGCCCATTACAATAGATTGTAGTTTTGCTTCGCCATCCCTGTAATTGCGTACATTCTGAAAATAACCCGTAACAGCATTGTAAGCCCCGAACAATGTGCCTTTGGTGGTTTCCATTTGTTGGGTGTCGCTTATCATAGCGTATTCAAAGGCATCATCTACGGTGTTTTTGAACACGGTGGAAACTTCATCTTCAGCACCTTTTTTGAGTAGGTTAAGCGTTTCCTTGTTCGGGCAAAGTGCCAACTGGATTAGCTTTCTTACTTCACGGTCTGTTACCCTTACTTTAGCCCAGTCGTTAAAAATGTTCTCTAACTGGTTGCTTAGGGTGTTGGCAAGCCCCATAACCTTGTGGGCGTTTTCAAGGCGTTGTTTTGCCCCTGATGTGTGTTTGATACGCACTACATTGGTCATACTCCGCAATGAAGCGTTAAGGGTGTTTTGGCATACGATACGGATAGGGGTAAACGCTGCGGTAATACTTCCGCTACCGTCGTGGCTTGTTGTCAAGAAAATGTACTTTTCTGTAACGTCGTCGCCGTTACCTACTCGGATATAGTCGGGCAGCTTGGCAGTGATAAAAATGCGTTCCCCGTTGCCCAATGCTCCTGCGGTTTCGTACAGTATTCCCTCGCCTCCGCCGACAATAGCATCAAAGAAGTTAAACGCCTCACGGTTTTGTACGATATGGTAGTCTTTACCTACTACGCCCAGTGGGATATTGGTATCGGTGCGAAGCGTGGCGAAACTGTTAGGTACTAAAATGTCGTTAGCTTCAATCAGCTCTCCGCTATCGCCGATGCTCATTGTTCTGCCCTGTGTAAACAGTGGGGACTTGATAACCTCATAATCTAAACCTGCGTGTACTATTGCTTCCTCGCTTGTTGGGTACTGCTCTACGATTTGCCCCAAACCGTGCCACGCTTTTTGCTGAACGCTAAAGAATGAATGACGTCCTGTTTGCTCGTTGAAATTGATGTTGTGTGCCATAATGCTAAAATTTTGATGTTTGAAAAAAATGTTTAAATACTCACTCGCTTTTCTCGTTTCCCGCTTCCGTTGTGGTCTGCTCCGCTTCGCTTCGCATAATTTTTTCCAAAAGAAAAACCGGAAAAAAGAAAGCAGATAATCCAAGCGGGCAACAGCGAAAACCAAGAAAAAAATGATTTAATGGGGGTTCCTTTAGGGGGAAACCGTTCATTCACTTTTTTTATTGGTGGGCGTGTGGGGTGGCTGCCCGCTATAACTTAGCTGCCTTTTTACCGGTTGATTGTGGAAATATTCTGTTCTAATTTTTATGGCATTATTGGGCAGGCTATGATAGCCTGTAACAGAAAGTGGAGTAAAGGAAAAGTAAGTGCATAAAAAAAGCAGAACCGTTAAGTTCTGCTCATTGTGATTAAAAATGAAAGCTAATTATATAGCCGCCAAAAATGCTTCTTCCATTGCCCTGAATTTTGGCGTAACCAAATCCATATCCTTACTGATTTTTTGGCTTGTGATTTTAGCATAAATCTGTGTGGTCGATATATTTTTATGCCCCATCATTTTGCTAAGGCTTTCAAGCGGTACGCCCTCGGTCAAAAACATAGTCCCGAAAGTGTGCCTTGCCGTATGAAAAGTTACTTTTTGTTCCGTAATAATTTCGGCTTTTTCAATTAGTTTGCCTATGTGTGTATTGCAAGTCGCATTGGTCGGAATAGGAAATATAAATTCATTCCTTGTAGTACCCTGATATTTCTCAATGATACGTTTGGGGATTTCCAATAACCGAACATTGGAAGCAATATCTGATTTCTTTCTTCTGCTGATAATCCATTGATGACCGTCAAAGAAAGATTGAATATTGTTCCTTGTCAGTTTTTTAATATCAGCGTAAGCAAGTCCGGTAAAGCAACTGAAAATAAAAAGGTCTTTTACAAGTTCGTAACGTGGGTGTGGTGGTACACACATCATCAACTTTTCTACATCCTCTTTCAGAATATAACCCCGGTCGGTTTCTTCCATATTGATTTCGTAATCCTGAAAAGGATTATCACGTATCAAACCTTTTTTAATAGCCAATTCTGCAAGGGCTAATACAGGCATCGTATAAACCCAAACCGTATTATGCGAAGACTGTAAATCGTACCGGAGATAAAAATCAAACTCACGAATAAAGTCGGAAGTCAATTCCCGAAAAGCCATATCATCACGATGATAGCGTTCCTTTATAAATGTGGTAAGATGATTATAAACTGTGATATACTTGTTGTAGGTGCTTTGTGAGCGTTCTTCCTTTTCAACCAATTTTTTAAAATCCTCATTTTGGTCGTTAAAGACTTTTAGGATTGCATCATCCATTACTCCTACACCCAAAAACGATAGCTTTACTTTTTGGGCGGTGGCAAAACCCTCGTGTTTCAGCATATCTTCGTAAATCTTGTCGATACGTCCACGAATGTTATCCAGTTTTTTATTAATGCTCAATGCCTGGGCACTCTTGCCCTCAACTCTTCCGTACTTTAAATCCCAATTATTGGGGTTTATTTCTAACTTTGTTCCGAAAGTTTTAGGCGTTCCGTCAATGGTAATACGTGCCATAATTGGTGCATTACCGTTCTTTTTCAGTTCGTTCTTTTTCAAATAGAAAAGCAGTTTGAACGTCGATTTTTTTGTCTGCTCCATAACTCAAATGTTTAACGTTTAAAATTAAATTACATTGAGTTACAAGGAAACGTAGAAAGGGGTGCAAAAGACTGAAATATAATCGGTTAAGCTATGCTGTTACCTTTGTTAATCGGTAACGAATTAGTAACCTAACCTTGTCATTTTAAGCCCAAAACTTATCAGACACCGACTTCCGAACTTAGACTACAACTTTTATAAAGCCTTGTATAGCAACGGTTTTAACCATTTTGCTTATTTTTGCTTTTTACTAATCTTTTTTTTGAAAAAAACCTGAAATATGTATTCTTTTGATATTATATTATTATTTTATAAGCAAATTGCTTGCAATTTCATCGAGCAATTTTAGATACAACCTTAGTCCATTATGAAAATTCTACATACCGCCGATTGGCACATTGGTCAACTTTTCCATGAGTACGACCGCACTTACGAACATCAGCAATTCTTGAATTGGCTGTTGGAAACTCTTATCAATGAGCATATAGATATTCTGCTAATCAGCGGCGACGTATTCGATCTATCTAATCCGTCTGCGGCGTCCATCAAAATGTTTTATTCCTTCTTAAATCAGGCCGTAAAGGCAAATGCTGATCTACAAATAATTATTACAGCAGGGAACCATGATTCTCCGGCAAGGTTGGAGTCTCCCAAACCACTATTGGAATCTTCCAATATTCATATTATAGGCTTGATAGAAAAAGACGAAAATGGGACGATTGATTACAGTAAAATCATGATACCGTTAAAGGGTAACGATGGTAATATAAAAGCATGGTGCATCGCTGCCCCTTTTCTAAGAATGGGGGATTATCCCTTAATCGCCAATTGTGATAATCCATATTCCGAAGGTGTAGCAGCGTTTTATAAAGAAGCTTTTGAATATGTAGATTCAAAAAGGCAAGCTGGCCAGGCCATAATCGTAATGGGACATTTACATACCCAACAGGCTGAAATAAGTGATATAGACAAAATGGAGCGATTGATCATGGGTGGTGTAGAGTGCATTTCGGCATCAGCATTTCACGAAAGCATTTCTTACGTCGCGTTGGGACATATCCATAAAGCACAAAGAATTGGCGGCAAGGAACACATCCGTTATTGCGGAAGCCCATTACCTATGTCTTTTTCAGAAACCAATTACAAGCATCAGGTGATTGTATTTGATTTAATAGATGAGAAAATAGAAAGCTTTAAATCAATTGAGATTCCTGTTACGGTCCCTCTAATACAGGTGCCAACGGTTCATAGCTCACTGGTAGACGTTCTTGCTTCACTGCAACAATTGCCACCATTGGAAGGGAACTACAATACAGCTCCGTACCTGGAAGTACGGGTGCTATTAGATGGCCCCGAACCTGGTATCCGGCATAAAGTGGAAACAGCACTTGCCGGTAAAAATATACGATTGGCGAAAATCGATGTACGCTACAAAACTGTGTCAACAGATCCGGAAAAAAATACCGCGGCAGATCGAACGCAGCTCAATGATCTAAAACCACTAGATGTATTACATAAAGTGTATCAAAATAAATATAACACCCTAATTCCCGAGGATCTGGTAAAGCTCTTTCAGCAGGTGGCTCAGGAAGTAAGCGAAATGGAAGCATAACGATGAAAATATTAGCCATTCGAATTAAAAATCTTGCTTCTCTAGAAGGAAATACAGCAATAGATTTCTGTAGCGAACCGCTTTGTTCCGCAGGGATATTTGCCATTACTGGCCCTACTGGTGCAGGCAAGTCTACTATCCTGGATGCACTTTGTTTAGCATTATATAGCAAAACACCCAGGTACTTGCAGGCTAGGGAATCCGGCATCGAAATAATCGACGTGCAGGGAAGCGCCATCAGCCAGGGAGATGTGCGGGGTATATTAAGAGATGGCACTGGCGAAGGATTTGCAGAAGTAGATTTTGCAGGTGTTGACGGGCAACGCTATAGAGCTACCTGGCGAGTGCGAAGAGCAAGGGATAAGGCTGATGGAAGCCTGCAACAATATTCCATTACTTTAAAAAACATTGACACCAACACAGATATCCCTGGCAGAAAGAATGAAATACTGGAAGAAATAGAACGGCTGGTGGGATTGAGTTTTGAACAGTTTACCCGATCCGTATTACTTGCCCAAGGGGATTTTACAGCTTTTCTCAAAGCAGCCAAAGACGAAAAATCTGCCCTTTTGGAAAAGCTTACGGGAACCCGTATTTATTCTGAAATATCTAAGCAGATATTTGTCAATTACAGTAAAGAAAAAAGAGAGTTGGAAGATCTTAACCTACAACGGGAAGGCATTCCTACACTGACATCAGAAGAAGTAGAAGATCTAAAGCAGCAAAAAGTAACACTTGACCAAAATATAACCATACAGGAAAAAGAAGCGGAAGTGTTAACCAAAGAAATTGCCTGGCATAACCAGCTTGAGGTGTTACAAACCAGCCTTAGTGCCGCGCATGCAACACAGGAACAGGCCATCAAAGCAAAACAAAATGCAGCAGGCCGTGAGCAACAACTAAAGCAGGTGGAACAAGTGCAGCCTACCCGGACTTGGGTGGATGGACAACAGGCGGCGGAAAAGCAACTGGCCGAAAAAACAGCATCGCTGCAAGATTTACAGACAACGCTTGATAGCCTGCAACAGCAGCAGAAAGAATTGGATAAGCAATTGCAAACCGCAAATGAAACAGTGGCCGCCGCTATACAGAAACAGGAAGCAGCGCTACCGCACCTGGAAGAAGCAAGGGCGTTGGATGTACAGATCAAAGAAAAAGCAGAACAGGTAAATCAGGCGGTAACAGAAGTAAAGACCGCAGAAGTTAATCATGAGCAACTGCAGCAACAGCTACAGGCACAGCAGCAGCAATCCGAAGAATTACTTGCGTCTATTTCACAATTACAGCAATGGAAACAAGACAATAGTGCACGACAGCCCATTGCTGAAAATCACAGCCTCATCAGTGCAAAGCTTGGGGATGCAGGGACACTGCGGGATGCTGCACAAGCATTGTTACCTCATCTGGAACATACACAAACCTCAATAGCCGAAGCGAAACAGGTAAAAACCGGGTTGGAAACAATATTGGCAGCTATTGTCCAACAATTGCAGGAAGAAAAGAAAAAGCATATCGAAGCTTCGGAGGCTTTAGTGGCTATACCCATTGCATCTTTAGAAAAAGAAAAGGCGTCTACTGACTCACGCATAGAAGATATGATTGTAGCGGAAGCGCACTGGAAAATATTATCCCACGGCGAGGCAGACCTGGATACCCTAAAGCAAAAACTCACCGACAATAAAAGCGAACTAAACGATAAATCGCAGGCACTCGCACAGGCAGCAGCACAGTTAGTAATTGCAACCGCTGAGCGGGATGCATCGCTCCGTATGTTGGATAAAGCACGTCTTGCGGCCGCTGAAAACGTGGAATCCCTTCGATTACAATTGGTCCCTGAGGAGCCCTGCCCCGTTTGTGGCAGCCTGGAGCATCCCTACGTTGCAGAACAGCCCCAATTGAATCATGTGTTAGCAGAACTGGAAGCGGCACACCAGCAAAATGATAAAGCTTATACAAGCTGCCTGCAAACAGAAAGCAGTCTGCAAGAAACGGTTAACCATTTAAAAGAAACAATCGCCTTGCAGGAACAGGAAACAAGCACTAAAACAACAGCATTTGCTGCCCATCAAAAAACATGGGAAGGCTTTGCCATATACACTCATGCTGCTGAAATACCCAACCAACAAAAAGCAACGTGGCTGGTACAACAATTACAGGATGCACGGGCGCAACAAAAACACCTGCAACAACAGATACTGTTGTATGCCACAAAAAAGCAGGAACTGGATGCTTTGCAAAGCACTATAAACGAGCTGGAACGCCAGCAGAACGAAAACAGCAATTCCGTAAAAGATACAGACCGTCACCTGCAGTCCTTGCAGGAACAAGAGGCGCAATACCATAAAGAACAGCAAAACAACAACCAGGCGCTTGCCACAATAGAACAAAACTTATCTGTTTACTTTACTGCACCGGGTTGGTTTACCAATTGGAAAGCTGATCCTTCGGCATTCCTGCAACGCATCGGCGAGTTTGCTGAGCAATGGAAAATCGCTACCCAAAAGCTGGAAGGAGATTCCCGGCAGCATGGCATATTGACGGCAACCCTCGAAGCAACAGAAGGACAGCAACACCATGCTTCATTGAATGTACAAAAAAAACAAGACACACTTACCACTGTAAAGCAACAACAGGATACCCTTAAACAAAAGCGTCAAGCCATCTTTAACGGTGAGGCTGCCGCAACCGTAGAGCAAGGTTTAAAGCAGGCTGTAACAGCAGCACAGCAGGCACTGGAAAAAATTAAGACGGAACGTGACCTGTTACAAACAAGTCTTACCCGTACCCGCACACAAAGTGAACAGACCGAAAAAGATATAGCGTCTTTACGGCAACATGCAATAACCTTTGCTCAAAAGATACACGAATGGCTTGCCGCATTTAATAGCCGCAATACGTTGGCATTGGATGAAGAGCGATTATCGCAATTGTTGACGTATGATGCCGCCTGGATAGAAACAGAACGAACCGCATTGAGGGCGATAGATGATGCCATTACACAAGCACAATCCATATTACAGGAACGCACGGCACAGCTGCAGCAACATGAACAGCAACGGCTTTCTGAACGAAGTGCAGAAGCGCTGACCGAATTACTGAATATAGTAAGAACAGACCTGCAACAGCAGGTACAGCGAAAGAATGAGATCAGTTTCCAGCTACAACAGGATATTGCCAATAAGCAAAAAATAGGCGACCTGCTGGGCATCATTAAGGCTAAAGAGCTTGTTGCCGAAAACTGGGCTAAACTTAACGAGATCATTGGCTCCGCAGATGGCAAAAAGTTCCGGCTCATAGCACAGGAATATACCCTAGACGTATTGCTCAGTTATGCCAATGTGCACCTGGGCATGCTTAGCAATCGCTACCTGCTACAACGTATACCAAACACGTTGGGCCTGCAGGTGATAGACCAGGACATGGGCGATGAAGTACGTACCGTGTATTCCCTTTCCGGAGGCGAATCGTTTCTGGCATCGCTGGCACTGGCATTGGGGTTGGCCTCGCTATCGAGCAGCCGCATGCAGGTGGAATCCTTATTTATTGACGAAGGTTTTGGTTCCCTTGACCCTAACACGCTCAATATAGCCATGGATGCCTTGGAACGCCTGCACAACCAGGGGCGTAAAGTGGGTGTGATCTCGCATGTGCAGGAAATGACGGAACGCATTCCGGTGCAGATAAAGGTGAGCAAGCAGCAGAACGGGAGGAGTAAGGTGGAGGTACTAGGGATTTAATAAAATAAAAATTAACCAACATGCATATATCAAGTGTAAAAATAAAAAATTACAGAGGAATTCAATTTGATGGATTTGATGCATCTCCATTTACTTGTGTTATAGGTGAGAATAACGCAGGCAAGTCAACTATTTTATTAGCAACCAGTTTATTTTTTTCAGGAACAAGTCTTGGGAAATCTGATTTTTTTGATGAAGCTAATCCAATCGAAATTGAAATCACATTTTCGGATATAAAAGAAAATGACATCAACCGTTTATTAGTTGATCACAGAGTGAGAATTAAGGAGATACTTGATGGAGAAAAGCTGACGCTAACCCGATATTACGACACTGACGGAAAATCAGATTTGTTATGTAGCAGACTTGCACCCAAAGATGAAAGATATAGCAAAGATGTTATTACCGCCCTTATGAAAGGCAAAAAGGGTAAAGAAATTTCATCCGCAGTTATCGCAGTTTTTCCCGAGCATAAAGCTAAGTTGGAAGGATTAACTACCCAGAAAGATGTCAATGCACAATTGGAAGAAATAATTACTGCCCTGCCAGTTGAAGAAAAAGAGCTTAAACTTTCTCCCCTCCCTACTGGTATCGAAAACAGTATTAAAAACTTTTTGCCGGAGCCAATTTATATAGCAGCTGTAAAAGATTTAAAAGATGATGTTAAGTCAAAAGAATCCGCAACGTTTGGAAAATTACTGGGCATCTTAATGCGATTTCTTGAAAGCTCTGAACATTTTGATAGAATTACAGATTCGTTTGCTGATCTACATAAGTTGCTGAATGTTGTCAGAGATGCAGATCAGATTACAGACGATAGAATTAAAAAACTACAAGATATAGAGAAACAAATCGGTTCTTTTCTATCTGAGAATTTTCCAAAATCAAAGATTGAAATCGAAATTCCCAAGCCTGAATTAAAACAGGTGTTTACAAATGCCCGGATTTTGATTGATGACGGCGTGCGAGATATAATTGAAACTAAGGGTGATGGGATTAAGCGATCGGTAACTTTTGCTTTACTTAGAACGTATGTTGAACAATATAAGGAGCAACGAAAGGAAGCTGCGAAATCTAAAAAAGATGATCAAGAGGAAGCTGAAGGGGTGCCTGTTGAGATAAGTGAACAACCGTATATCTTCTTATTTGAGGAGCCTGAATTGTACTTACATCCGGGGGCGCAGAAAATACTGTTTGCAGCTTTGGAAAAATTAACGGAAGCGAACAACCAAGTTTTCGTTACCACACATTCTCCGATGTTTTTTTCGCCCCATTCTACCGGAACATTTATTAAAGTGATAAAAGAATATCCATCTGAAGGCAAACCTCACGGCAAATTCTTAACCATAAATCTTTTAAACGAGGTTGATGCAAAGGATGCTTTTCAAATTATTTGTTACGAAAATAACACTGCTGCTTTTTTCTCTAATAGAGTGTTGCTGGTAGAGGGAGACTCAGATGTTATCTATACAAAAGAGGTAGCCAAACTCTTAAATTCAGAATGGGATTTTGAGGCAAAGAACATTCCCATTATTTCAATAAATGGTAAATCTAATGTAAAAAGATTTACAGACTTCTACAGTTTTTTCAAGATAAAATGTTTCTGTATCGTCGATTCTGATGCTTTGATTGATGGCTTTGAAAAATTTACAGTCACGGAGGAAACTAAAAAACAAAGGGAGCAGCTATTAGAAATACTTGATAGGATTGCCAATGAAAAGGGCATGCAAGCTGAGCTACCAGCAACTAAAATAAAAGAGTTAGTAAGAAGGTATACCTGGAAAGAGCGCTATAATAAATTGAAAGAGCTGGGGCTCAAAGTAAAAGCTGGAAATGCATTAACAGAAGACGAAATATTGGAAATTGATTTTTTATTTAGAGAGGAGGAAAATAATCTGAGACGACGAGTATTCACAGATAAGACTATGGAAATACCAGAGAAACATTCGTTATTAACGGCACTAAGGAGTCAGGATATTTTTATCCTTTCTCATGGAGCCATAGAAAGTTATTATCCCGATGGGGTTACAGGCGATGATAAGCCTACAAAAGCACTTAATGCTGTTAAAGTTCTGAAAGGCTACGAAGATTGTAGACCACATTTGCCCAACATCAAAGTTGAAGATAAGAAACAATGTGAGTTAGAAGTAATATTCAAAAAAATATTTGAGTAAACCAGACATCATGAGAATAAGTGTATTAAGAGTAAAAGGCTATAAATCCTTTGGACCAAACGAAGTAACAATACCCTTGGAGGATAAACTTGCGGCATTCATTGGACTAAATAGTGCAGGTAAAACAACCGCACTCGAAACGCTTAAAAAACTGTTCGGTTCATCGCTGGCAGAACGGGAAATCTACCGACAAGATTTCCATATCGGGAAAGACGAGAATCCTGATGAGATTACTGATCGTGAACTTTCAATAGAAGCCAGAATTGACTTTTCAGAAGAAGAGCAGGAAGCAGTTCCTCATTTTTTTTCGGAAATGGTAGTTGATGAAGAGGGAGCTGAACCCTATCTGCGTATAAGGGTGGAGGCAACGTGGCATAAATCGGAGATTATGCCACAGGGAGAAATTGATGTTAAAACCTATTTTATTAAAGTGGCTGATGGAGAGGCAGAAGAACCCGACAGTAAGAAAATTTTTCCGAATCATTTTAGAAACCTTATCCAGGTATTGTATGTGCCCGCCATACGAAGACCGGCAGAGCAATTAAAGTACGCTTCCGGCAGTATTTTATATCGTGTCCTTAGGAAGATAAAATGGAACGATACTTTTAAAGAAGAGTTCGATAAGAAAATTGATGAAATAAATGGCGAGTTTAAGAAATTGCCTGAGTTTGGAACTGTCCAGACATCTATTACCGAATTCTGGCAAAAGTTTCATAAAGACGAACGTTATAAAGACACCTTACTTGGATTTGGAGGAAGTGATTTCGATGCTATACTGAAAAAGCTGGAGATATCTTTTAGCCCAACCGGTACGCATAAATCATTTGGTATTGATGAGTTGGGAGAAGGATACCGTTCATTATTTTACCTAACGTTGGTCTGTGCCCTTTTAGACATAGAAGAAAAATTGGCTGCAACTGAGGAGGAAGAAACTATTGGAATAACCCGACCACTTCTTACAATATTAGCAATCGAAGAACCTGAGAACCATATTGCACCGCAATTGTTAGGCAGGGTCATAAAAATTCTTAAAACAATAGCGGAAAAGGAAAATTCACAGGTATTGCTGTCATCACATACGCCAGCGATAGTAAAACGATTGAATCCTGAATGGATTCTTCATTTTAGGATTACGGAGGAATATGAAACTGAAGTAAATCAAATACTCCTTCCTGAAAAAACGGATGAAGCATACAAGTATGTGAAAGAGGCCGTTCACAACTATCCTGAAATATACTTTGCTCGATTAGTGGTTATTGGCGAAGGAGATAGTGAGGAAGTCATTTTTAATAGATTAATGAGTGTTCTTAAGACAGATTTTGATGATAACATTATCACATTTGCCCCATTGGGCCATCGGTTTGTAAATCACATCTGGAAATTGCTTGAAGAGTTACACATACCATACATTACCCTGCTTGATCTGGATATGGAACGAGAAGGCGGTGGCTGGGGGAGAGTTAAATATGCTTTAAAACAGCTCATAAAAATCGATGTTTGCAAAAAGGAGCTTTTGGAAGTACAAGGGGGGAAATTCTTGTCAGATAAAGAACTTGAGGAAATGCATACATGGAAATTATCTGAACAGGATGATCTAAAGATTTTAAATAGCTGGGTAAGCAGCTTAAAGAAATATAAAATCTTCTATTCTAATCCACTCGATCTGGATTTTTTAATGTTGACTCATTATCCGGACTTTTATAAAAAGGCCATTCCCGAAAACGGTGGGCCAAGAATTCCGGATAAAAGTAAAAAGCCAGAAGAATTTGAAGAAAAGGTAAAAAATGCCGTGCAGGCTACATTGAAATCAGAGAAAGCCACAGGTGAAACGTATTCTGATGAAGAAAAGGAATTGATGATTTGGTACAACTACCACTTTTTAGGTCGTGGCAAACCGGCTACACATATCCAGGTTTTATCGTCAATGAGTAGCAGACAAATTAAGATAAATATCCCGCCGGTATTTACTGAAATTTTTGGTTTGATTGATTCAATCTTAAACCCACTTGCAAAAGATGAAGAAAATTAAACCTGAAATATGGCAACCCGCGGATGGCATGACCCTTGAACCCAACGCTCTTGATATTGCAAAAGATTCTGACAACAACTTAGTAGTTGCCGGCCCCGGTGCAGGCAAAACGGAACTCTTAGCACAAAAAGCCACATATCTTTTACAGACCAATACTTGCCCTTTCCCTTTTAAAATTTTAGCTATAAGCTTTAAAAGGGATGCCGCATACAATCTAAAAGAAAGAGTGCGGCAGCGTTGTGGTGATGAACTTTCTAGAAGATTTGATTCCTTAACCTTTGATTCATTTGCCAAGCAAATATTAGATAGGTTCAAAAAAGCTTTGCCACATGAATTTAAGATCAGTAATGAATATGAAGTAGTACTTAGTGATCAAGCCATTTTGGATCATTACCTTGCCGAAAACATCACCTATTTCAATACTACCAATAGAGATGTAATTCTGGCAATGCATACCGCACAATTGCCACATAGCGATACTATTCTCGGAGAAAACATTAGAAAAGAAGTTTGGGCAAAAATGCTGAAAGCAACTCCGTCAAAAATCTCTTTTAAAATGATAATGAGGTTGGCAGAATATATTATCAATGCCAATCCTAAAATAAAGCAGTATTTACGGCAAACATACAAATATGTTTTCCTGGACGAGTTCCAGGATACAACAGGTATTCAATACGATCTTTTTAAAAGTTGTTTTTTAGGGGGTGATAGTTTTTACACTGCTGTTGGAGATGATAAACAACGCATCATGTTATGGGCAGGAGCACAGAACAGTGTGTTTGAAGATTTTATTAACGACACAGGAGCAACACGCATTCCCCTTACTATGAATTTCCGCTGTGCTCCACGATTAGTAGTACTATTAAATCATCTAACCGAACATTTGCTTGGCAAAACAGACTTTGCTACGCCATCGCCCAAATGGCAACCTGATCAGGGTGAATGCTCGGTATGGGTGTTTGAAAATCCCAATGACGAAATGCAATTGCTATTTCAGGAAGTTCATAAATGGGTGACGATTGACGGTATAAATCCAAGAGAAATTTGTATCCTCGTAAAACAACAATTATCAAGATATGCTGGAAGCCTAATAGAATATTTCAACCGAAGCGGCATAAAAACCCGAGATGAGAATAAGTTTCAAGTCATACTTACTGACGAGATTTCTGTTTTCATCATTAATATCCTCTATGCAATATTTGACTACAAAAACAATGTTGCAAAGCAGGAGGCTTTTGATTTTTTAAGTAATCTGCATACAGAACTAGAAGATCACCAACTACTGAAACTGCAAAGTGTACTATCAAAATTTATTAAAAGAATAAAAAGCGATTATTCAGCCTCTCCTTTAACAGAAGACGGAATCAAGGAGATTATTGTTGAAATAACTGCTTTAGCTGATAAAGATCGCATAAGAGCCAATTTCCCAGGTTATAGAAATTCAGCGGTGCTGGATGCGCATATTAAAGAAGTGCAGGATGAATTGATTAGCAACTATACCTCTTTGAACGATATAAATGCTGCCCTGGATATGCTGATAGGGAAGGATACTATACCAGTAATGACCATTCATAAAAGTAAAGGGCTCGAATATCATACAGTTATATTTATCGGTTTAGAAGATGGGGCGTTTTGGACTTTCCAGCGACAACCAGATGAAGATAAATGCACCTTTTTTGTTGCTCTTTCAAGAGCCAAAGAACGAGTAATTTTTACTTTTAGCAAAAAACGGGAAGGTAGGTTCGGTATAGAAACGCAAACAATAACAAATATTAAAGTACTTCTTGAAGAACTACAAAAATCGGGAATTGTAAATATGATAGAGAAAAAATCCTGAGCTAAAGTATTACACTTAACATGAAAGTTACTGGAATTGAATATATTGTTTTACTGCAGGATTTCTTTTTTCTGTCTGTATCATCGGGTTGAGGAATGAAAGAAGAATAACTTGTAATTATATTTAAACAGCAGATAAAATACACGGTTTAATAGAATTAGCACGACAGTATACAATAAAACCAACACAAACCTCAGAAAGTATTACTAAAACCTTAAAAATCACCTAGCAGTTTTAAATCCGCTAAAAAGCGGTTCGAGTTTTGTACCACAGGGATCACAAAAAGAAAGCGATACAGAATCTGTGTCGCTTTTTTATTAAAAAGGGTTTAGCATTTTTCCTTTTAGTAATTGTACTACCCTACTTGTTGAGGAACCATCAAGTTACATCCTCTTAAATCAGTGTGATCTGCTCTTCCTATCACTTCAAAAGATCCTCCGTTATGTATCTTTATAATATCATCAGTGGCAATAAATGAACAGCTAAAAACATTGGCTAAATCAATGATATTGCCTATCCCTGTAGCCATTTTGTGCGGTTGGCTGATGTTAAATGGGTCGTCTTCCTGTCTTGTAAGCACCATCATCCATGGAGGGCAAGTAAATATTCCCTTTTCTTTTGAATAGGCCTGCGATAATAACTCGGTCATTCCGTATTCACTATGAATAGTATTTAATTGCCATTGAGCTTTTAATATTTGATGTACTTCTTCACGTAATAACTCTTTCTTTCTTCCTTTCATCCCGCCTGTTTCTATAACGATTGTATTTTTAAATGGCATCGGGTATTCCATAGCAAAATCAATGAGGGCATAGGTAACCCCAATGAGCAAGGTGGGAATTTTTTCAATGATATTTCTTTTAATTACTTCAGCCAGCTTGGCATGTTCATATAAATAAAAACCATTCTGTTGATGTTGAGATTGTTGCATCAGGTCGTTAACCATATATACGAGTGAAGATTTGCCTCGTTCAAGATAGGAAGGGAGTAATCCCAGGATACAATATTGTTTGGCCGGGCCATAAAACCGTTCAAAGGTCTTTGTAAAACTTAGTTCATAAATTTTTGTATCCCTAACTAAGTGTCGGGAAACTAAACTTTCAGTTGTTCCGCTACTCTCAAAAATTATATCTGGTTCAAAGGTCGAAGAAATAATATCGTGGCTTTTATATAAGTGGATAGGCAAAAAAGGAATATCATTAATGGTCTTTACGGAGTCTTCATTTTTATGAAGCGAATGGAAAAAGCGTCTGTAAACTGCATTGTGGGTATATTGAAAATGAAACACATCTAAACAAATTTTCTCAAATTCATAGGTATTGGAAATTTTCCAAATGCTAGAAATTATATCATATCCCGAATTGTCCATTTGTTAAAAGAGCGAAATTAACGGATTGCCTTAAAACAGGCAGTTAAAATAAAAGCCGAAAGGAATTCATTGCTTAACTTTGGCTAAATGATTTTTATGCGTAAGGTTCTTTTACTCTTTTTGTTGGTTGGTGTGATAGGATGCAAAAAAGATAATTTTACAACTGAACCGCAAATTTCATTTGTAAAATTTGACCGCAACACCGGCAGTAACTTAGATGTTGCTTCAAATCCGCCTCATATTATTTTGGAAGTAACCGATAAAGAAGGAGATTTAGGTTTTATCCCCGGTAGTGATACTGCAAAAATATATATGAAGAATTTGCTTACCAATCGGGTTGATTCCAGTTTAACATTTCCTGATTTAGGCACATCAGCAAAGAAAAATTTCAAAGGGGAGGTTAGTATAAGCTTGTTTGATATCATGGGCGGCCGTGATTTACCTGTATCACAACGACCATATACAGATACCTTGTTTTTTGAAATATATATAAAGGATTTTGCAAAAAATAAAAGTAATGTTATAGTTACAGACCAACCGTTTATTTATCATACCCTTCCTTAATGAAGTGGCTACGTTTCATCCTGTCTCATTCTATATTCATCAGCGTTTGTGCTGCGGCATTATGCTATCAAACATCTTCCTTATTGGGTATTAATCCGCCTGTAATGTTGTATTTAATGGTATTCTCTTTTACCCTGGCCGGATATAATATGTATTGGTTGCTTACTCGCTATTCATTGTCATCAGCAGGTACTGTTAAGTTTTTTAGCCACAATATTTCCAATGTTTTATTGATTTTTGTTTCCGGTATAATTGCATTGTATGGATTGATTACACTTTTTTATTTATGGCCTGTACTAATAGCCGGAATGTTTCTAACAGGCTTATATAGTATGCCTTTATGGCCATTTGAATGGGCTAAAAAGCATCGAAGGTTTGGGTTATTAAAAACATCTCTATTAGCCTTCACATGGAGTTTTATTACTATTTCCTTACCGGTGTACCACCAGGCTTTTATTTTTGTTGATGTGTTATGGCTGTTCTTTGCCCGATTCTTTTTTATGATGATGTTGTGTTCCATTTTTGATTCTCGTGATTCCAAAATTGATTTATTAAATAACTTACATAGCCTTGCAACAGATGTTTCCAAATCAGCGCTTCGTATTATAATGATTGTGTTTTTTATATTATTCATCTTTGCCGGAATCCAATTGAGGTTGTTAATTCACAAGCCGGAGCAGGTAACTGCTTTTATCTTTACTGGTATAATTGCATTATGGGTTTATCGATTATCTCTAAAGCCCAGGGGCTACGTTTTTTATTATTTTGTGGTGGATGGATTGATGCTTTTGTCGGCTATTTTTACTTTTGTAGCCGGATATCTATAATTTTGCCTTACAAATTATTACCATGGCGAAAGCAATACGTTCAAAAAAAATACTTGGCGAAAAAGAATACGCCTTTTTAAGTGAGTATATCAACAACCCATCACCTACAGGTTTTGAAAGTGATGGACAAAAGATCTGGATGAGTTATATGAAGCCTTATGTAGATGAATTTCTTACAGATCCCTATGGTTCGGTAGCAGGCATAATTAACCCCGGAACTGGCTTTAAGGTTGTAATTGAAGCACATGCAGATGAAATTAGTTGGTTTGTGAATTATATTTCACCGGAAGGATTATTATATCTGAAGCGAAATGGTGGTGTTGATCATCAAATTGCACCAAGTAAAAGAGTAATAATACATGGAAGGAAGGGTGCGGTAAAGGCAGTGTTTGGCTGGCCGGCAATTCATACCCGGCTTAGTAATAATGATAACAAGGAACCACAGCCTAAGGTAGATAATCTTTTTTTGGATTGTGGTGCAAGAAACAGAAAGGAAGTTGAAGCATTAGGTGTGCATGTAGGAGCAGTTGTAACTTATGAAGAAGGTTATGATGAATTGGCAAATGGATTTTTAATTGGACGAGCATTTGATAATCGGATTGGTGGTTTTATGATTGCACAGATTGCTCGCTTAATAAAGGAAAACAAAAAAAAGCTTCCATTTACATTGTATGTAGTGAATGCAGTACAAGAGGAGATTGGGTTACGTGGTGCTGAAATGATGGCGCGCAGAATTAAACCGGATGTAGCTATTATTACAGATGTAACTCATGATAGTACTACGCCAATGATTAATAAAATTATTGAAGGAGAATGTCATTGCGGAAAGGGACCTTCACTATGCTATGGCCCTGCAGTACATAATAAGCTGCTGGATTATGTGCAGCAAGTGGCAGCGAAAAATAAAATCCCTGTACAAATGCGCACCGTAAGCCGCAGTACAGGTACAGATACTGATTCCTTTGCGTATGCAAATGATGGATGTCCTTCCGTATTAATTTCTATTCCCTTGCGCTATATGCATACAACAGTGGAAATGATTCATAAAGATGATATAGAACAGACCATTAAATTAATGTATGAAAGTTTATTGTTTCTTACGCCTAAAACAAATCTGAGTTATTTTAAATAATACTTTTCAGTATGTCACACTACGGTAAGGCCAATGCTCCGGGAAAATTTATTCGTTTATTCGGAACTATATTGCTTGCTGCACTAACCTTTGCCTTAATCTTAACACTGTTCTTTTTTATTATGCGGCTCTTTTTTGAGGCATTAAGGTTCTTACCGTGGCTGGATTATTTGTATGTGGCATTTTTAATTTGTGTTCCAACGGCTATTTTTATTACGGCTTTTTCGCTATTCTTTAAAAGAACACTGCACCATCCTTCTCGTGCTATTCGGTATGTGTCGCTGTCTTTATTTGCGATTATGATATTGATTTGGGTTGTAATTTTTATATTGGATCTAATATCATTCTTCAGGTTTCAGTTTACTAATATTGGCGAGTATTATTCATTCAATATTTTATTCCTTTTTATCAATATATTGGTAATTTTTTTTACCGGAATAATGCAGGCACTAACAACTCCGCCCGAAAAGGATTGGATGGAGCGGCGTGATTCAAACTAATTCTTTACCCGTACTTGCTCTAAAGCCTGATCTAAAACTTGCATCATGGTTTTGATATAATGGAATTTAATCCCTTTAATAAAGGATGGGTTTATCTCTAATACATCTTTTTCATTTTGAGTAGATAATATTATCTCTTTAATTCCCGAACGTTTAGCGGCTAAAACTTTTTCTTTAATCCCACCCACCGGCAATACTTGCCCACGTAAAGTAATTTCACCTGACATCGCTAGATATGGCTTTACTTTTCTACCGGTAAAAATACTTGCTAATGCAGTTATCATGGTTACTCCGGCGCTTGGACCATCCTTGGGTACAGCTCCCTCTGGAACATGGATGTGTGCAGCATATTTGGAGAAGTCATTTGGGTTAATGTTTAATTTTCTGGCATTGGCAGTTAACCACGTTAAGGCTGTTGTTGCACTTTCCTTCATTACATTACCTAAATTGCCGGTCAATTTTAATTCGCCCTTGCCTTCTGTTTTTTGCGCTTCAATAAAAAGAATATCGCCTCCAACTGAAGTCCAAGCCAAACCTACTGCAACCCCGGGCATATTGGCCATTTTATAAGACTCATTTGTATATCGAGGTTTGCTTAATATTTTTTCAATGTCAGCAGCTGTAAGTTGTGCTTTTACTTTCCCTTTTATTACTAATTCCTTTGCTTGATAACGCATGATAGATGCTAACTGCCGGTCAAGTTCACGCACTCCGCTTTCACGGGTATAATCCGAAATTATTTTCTCAATTACGGCATTATTTATTTTGAATGAATTCTTTTTTAACCCATGCATTTCCATTTGCTTGGGAATTAAATGAAGGCGCGCAATTTCAATTTTTTCTTCAACCGCATAACCGCTTAAATCAATTATCTCTAACCTATCTCTTAAGGCGGGCTGAATAGAACTAATAGAATTAGCAGTAGCAATAAATAATACTTTACTTAAATCGTATTCAAGTTCAAGGTAATTATCGTAAAATGTATTGTTCTGTTCTGGATCCAGTACTTCTAAAAGCGCAGAAGAGGGATCGCCTCTATGGTCGCTACCTACCTTATCAATCTCATCAAGAATCATCACCGGATTCCCGGATTTTGTTTTTCTGATAGATTGAATGATTCTGCCGGGCATTGCTCCGATATATGTCTTTCGATGACCACGTATTTCACTTTCATCATGAAGGCCACCAAGACTTACTCTAACATATTTTCTTTTTATTGCGGAGGCAATACTTTTTCCTAAACTGGTCTTCCCAATTCCAGGAGGTCCAACAAAGCATAAAATGGGACTTTTCATATCACCCTTTAATTTCAGTACGGCTAAATATTCTAAAATCCTTTCTTTAACTTTTTCCATTCCAAAATGATCGTGGTCCAGAATCTTCTGTGCCTTTTTTAAGTCGTAGTGGTCTTGAGTATATTCTTCCCAAGGAAGATCCAACATCAAATCGAGGTGATTAAATACAACTGAATAATCCGGTGTGGAAGGATGCATCCGTTCTAAACGCTCAATGCCCTTGTTAAACATTTCTGCAGCAGCGATAGGCCATTTCTTTCCTTCAGCACGCTTTTGCATTTCTTTTACCTCGGCCACATTATCACCACCAAGTTCATCTTTAATGGCTTTCATTTGTTGTTGAAGAAAATATTCACGCTGTTGTTTGTCCAGTTCAGCTCTTGTTTTACTGGTTACTTTATCTTTTAGTTCAGCATATTGTAATTCAGTTTGCATTAGCCCGAGTAGTAATTCGGCTCTTGCTTTTAAATTGCTGTTTTCTAATAATTGCTGCTTGTGTTTTAGATCGCTGCTCAGGTTGCTGCTTACAAAGTGGATTAGGAAGGTTGGGTTTTCGATGTTTTTAAGAATAATGGCGGCTTCACTGGGTAAGTTTGGTGATAAGCCAACAATTTGCCCTGCTAAATCCTTTATACTTCCAATTAAAGCTTTAAAGTCCTGATCATCCTCGGGCTTTTCATCATTTAAAAAAGTAACCTTCGCTTTAAAATAAGGGTCATCTGAAGTAATCTCATCAAGTTTAAAGCGCTTTTTCCCTTGGATAATAATAGTTGTACCGCCATCAGGCATTTTAATAAGTTTCACCATTTTTGCTACGGTGCCAATATTTTCTAAATCCGAAACAGTAGGTTCCTCAATCGAACTGTCTTTTTGTGCCACTACACCAATCAATTTGTCAGCCTTGTATGCATCCATTACTGCTTTTATGCTCTTATCCCTACCTACGGTTATTGGAATTACCACGCCTGGAAAGAGGACGGTATTGCGTAGTGGAAGAATGGACAATGTAGATGGAAAACCTTTACTGTCCTCACTTCCATCATCTCCTTCGTTTAATGGGATAATTGGCATGAATTCTAATTCCTCCTCCTGGCCCTCCAATAAATACCTTTTATTCATATATGTAAAATAGTTGTCAGTTTGTCAAAATTAATTATAGTTATCAGCCTTTTAATGCGTGATTGTATATTATTCAACTATAATGCCATAGTAAACCAACAAGGTGCTTATCTTGCAAACAGATGAAAATTTGCTATTCTGAAAAAGAGGAAAAATTATTTCGGCTTATTTCCCAGGTTGGGAAGGAAGTTGAAATTGCCTGTTATGTAGTAGGCGGTTTCGTGCGTGATAAGATAATGGGAAGACCTACCAATGATATTGATATTGTATGTATTGGAGATGCGGAAAGGGTAGCAAAGAAACTGGTACCTCCTGCTACTGGAATAAATATTTTTAAAAATTTTGGTGTTGCCCAGCTTTTAATTGATGGATTTGATATTGAATTGGTAGGGGCAAGAAAAGAGAGTTATTCACGTAATAGCAGAAAGCCGGTGGTTGAACCGGGTACATTAGAAGATGATCAAAATCGGCGAGATTTTACCATTAATGCAATGGCCATAAGTTTGAATGAAGATGATTTTGGCCATGTGCTGGATCCTTTTAATGGGCTTAAGCATATTCAGGAAGAGAAAATTATCACTCCACTTAATCCGGAAATCACTTTTAGTGACGATCCGTTGCGAATGATGCGTGCTATTCGCTTTGCAACTCAATTGAACTTTACTATTGTTCCTGAAACTTTCGAAGCAATAAAGAATAAAGCAGAAAGAATAAGAATTGTAAGTAAAGAGCGAATTACTGATGAATTGAATAAAATCCTGTTAAGTAAGAAACCCTCCATCGGATTCCATTTGCTTTTTATTTCAGGCTTACTGGATATTATTTTTCCTCAAATGGCACAACTTTCCGGAGCTGAGTATATTGATGGGAAAGGGCATAAAGATAACTTCTATCATACCTTACAAGTTATAGATAATATCTCTGAACATACGGATGATTTATGGGTGAGATGGGCAGCGGTGTTGCACGATATTGGTAAACCTGCTACAAAAAGATATGAGGAAGGACACGGTTGGACGTTTCATGGGCATGAGGTAGTTGGTGCTAGAATGGTTCCTGGTATTTTTTCTCGGCTTAAACTTCCCCAGCATGATAAAATGAAGTTTGTAAAGAAAATGGTAGAACTGCACCTGCGGCCTATTAGCTTGACAAACGAAAATATAACGGACTCGGCTATACGTAGATTATTGTTTGATGCTGGAGATGATTTTGAAAGCCTGATGATGCTCTGTGAGGCAGATATTACCTCACGTAATAAACAGAAAAGGACACGCTTTTTAGAGAATTTTGATATGGTGCGCCGGCGATGTGCTGAGGTGGAGGCAAAAGACCATATTCGTAACTGGCAGCCACCGGTTAGCGGTGAAGTAATTATGGAAACCTTTGGGCTTGAGCCCGGTATAATGGTAGGGGTTATCAAAAAAGCGATTAGAGAAGCTATCCTGGATGGGATTATTCCTAATACAAAAGAGGCTGCTTTTGAATTAATGGCAAAAAAGGCTAATGAGTTGGGGCTAAAACAAATGAAGTGAAATGACAGTATGTTAACATGGAGCCCTTATTAAATTTTCTTACATTTGATTATGGCAATTTTGAAATTCAGGGTTTATTGGGAAGATGAAGATAGTGTGTACCGCGATATTGTTATTCGGCATACTCAAAACTTTTTTGATTTCTTCTTGGTTATATTGAAGAGTTTTGATTTTGATAACAAGCATAAGGCTACCTTTTATCGTAGTAATGATAATTGGCAGGAAGGACGCGAGATAAGTCTTGAGCTTTATGATAAGCCATACCGTGTTGCTCCTTTAATAATGTCAGAGGTGGCCATAGGAAGTGAAATAAAGGATCCTAATCAGAAATTCATTTTTGATTATGATTTTAATAAAAATTGGCGCTTCTTGATTGAATTAATCCAAGTTGAAAAGGAAGAAAATAAAAAGATTAATTATCCGAGCTGTATCCGATCATCCGGAATTGCTCCATCACAATATGGTTTAAAGGGTTTGGTTGATGCCCGGCTAACTGAAATGGAAGAGAAATACGATCTTAAAAGCGATGCGTTGAATGATGGTTTTGGTGAAGAAGGTGATGGAGATGATGATGGGAAGGATAATTATGAAGAAGAGTCCCAATCCCCCGGAGACGAATTTTAATACTACTGATTTTATGTTCAATTCATGAATGAACAAAATACCTGTATTATTATTGGTGGGCCTACTGCTGTAGGTAAAACAGATGTGGCTATTGAAGTTGCAAAATATTTTGGTACGGAAATTATTTCTGCTGATAGCAGGCAGTGTTATCAAGAGCTAAATATCGGTGTGGCACGGCCTTCACCCCATCAACTTAAACTTATTCCACATCATTGGATTGCGAACTACTCAATAAGTGATGATGTAAATGCAGCTGTTTTTGAAAGAGATGCATTGCAATTAGTAAGCTCACTATTTAAAAAGAACCGGATTGTTGTCATGGTTGGGGGAACAGGTTTGTATATAAGAGCATTTACAGATGGATTAAATCAAATTCCACCTGCGGATGCAGTTATTAGAAAAAAATGGGATACGGTTTTTAATGATGAAGGAATAGGGGGGCTACAACGCAATATTAAAAAATATGACCCTCTTTTTTTTCAACAAGGTGAAATTCATAATCCACGTAGAGTACAACGCGCCTTGGAAGTATTTGAACAAACAGGAAAATCAATTTTATCTTTTCATCTTAATCCGGTTGCTAAACGGTCTTTTAAAGTGATAAAAGTAGCACTGGAATTGCAGAGAGAGGTTTTGTATAAGCGAATTAATGCACGGGTTGATTTGATGATGGAAAATAATTTACTTAATGAAGTAAAATCACTTATACCATACAGTACGTTAAATGCTCTACAAACAGTAGGGTATAAAGAATTGCTTAACTTTTTAGGTGGTAAAATCTCATTAGAAGAGGCTGTATTGCAAATTAAGCAGCACACACGAAGGTATGCTAAAAGACAAATGACTTGGTTTAAGGGAGATAAGGATTGGCATTGGTGTGCACCTGATAAGGAAGCGGTAATTGCCTGTTGCGAAAAGCTAATACCTTAAAAATAATCTCTTATAGTTAAAATTTAATACCTGCAGTAGCCATTATAGTGCCTCGTGTTTGTTTCAATGTTCCGTATGTATTAGCCCGGTCTTCGAGTCGGTATGGGAATTGAAAATCTTTCTTCACGTTATATACATATCCCAGATCAAGGAAAAATCCTTTATCACGATATCCAAGCCCACCGGTAATTTGCATTTGATTAGCGCTTTCAGGATTGTCGCGATACGGATTACCATAGTAAGCAAATCCTAACCTGGCCATTATTACACTAAACTTTAATTCACCACCAACTCTAAAATTAAAAGCTCCTTTATACATCCCCTTAACCACTTTATTGAGGGACTTATAATAGTTTTTTTCTTCTCTTGTAGGGTCTTCGTTTTTGCTATAAAAACGCGAGCCTCTATGATTAACATATTCAATATCTGCAGTAATGAATCCACGCTGTTTATTTACGTTTTCAACTTCTCTAAAAACGTAAGAGCCACTTATAACAGCCTTCCAAGGCGATAATTGGATATACCTTGATTTACCTGAACTGCCATTTGTAAAGGTGCGTGAAGATGTGGTGATTATTTGTTCCGGATTTTCCAATTCAGTGGTTAAATACGTATTCCGTTTGTCTGTCATAAACATCCAGTTGGGAGAATGTAATGCAACGCCAAGACGGATGTAGTCTTTTGGGCGGTAAATAAAACCCAGGCGAAGGTTTATTCCGGCACCGGTAGTTTGGAATTCATCTTCATAATTGAAAGAAGCAAAATGATTGTCAGTATTTGCCGAGGTATCAGTTTCAGAAATGGTGGTATTGCTTTTATAATTGATTATAGGAATACCCATTGAGAGACCTATGTAATATTTATCTTTAATATTAGAAGCAAATCCTCCTGTTAATTCATAAATTCCACCACTCGTCGTTTGCAGATAATCTTGCATTAATGCCTGCCCGGCATCCAACAAATACTCCGGAGCAGCTTTAATTTGATAAGAGCCATCTGATAATCTTACCGTATCTATTAAATAAGTATATAAGGCAGGTGCCGAGGTAAAAGGTAGGGGCGAGTTCGATTGCAATACTTCATTAATGCTCCACCCGCTTTTTGCAAATTCTTCAGCAAATGTTTCACTAAAGGAACTATAATTATTGTATCCTCTTAAACGGATTTGGTTATTAAAATTGACTAACTGGTTAAATGCAAACGCAAAACTGCTTTTTTCTCCTGCCGGTTTATTGGGATTACGGCCTTCGCCAATGATAATGCCAATAGGGCTCATACTCAAATTGTTCTTTGTTAAGCGATTGGTAGAATCTCTATAAAATGCACGTGCATTCAGGCGGCTCCAGTTTAAACCAAAGGATATTTCACGGGTGTTGAAAAAAGCAATTCCTGCAGGGTTTACATATAGCGTACTGATGTCGCCAGCCAAGGAACCCATTGCTCCACCAATGCTATTAATACGTGCAGATAAATTTTGAGGGTTCCAACTATAACGAACTGCATCTTCAGGAATTTGTGCCTCTGTTCCAAGACAAATAAGAATAGGTAAAAAAAATAAAAATCTTTTCATGTAAGATATTTACAGTTATCATTTATTTCAAAGCAAGAGAATTTTAATGGCGTGGTGGCCTTGATACAGGGGTGCTGCTGCTGTTACTACTACCACTACTAACTCTGCCTGAAGATGAAGGATTGTAAGACCTTGTGTTGTTCTCTGTTGAGCTATTTGTATTACCGGATGAAAAAATGGTACGGGTATTTCCGTTGCGCATATTTGAATTGTTATAACGCGAAGTATTTTTTATAGTTTGTGTAGTACCAAGTTTTGGGTCTTTTACAGTTATCGTTTGTGGTTGTTGATAAGCGCCAAGATTTGCCATACGTGGTGTGTGATTTTTAGGATTGCTCCATATCACCGGTGCATAAACAGGATAAGGATAGTAAAAAGGATTATAATAATATCCATAACCACTTCCATAACCATAATAATAGGGGTTATAATAGTTATCGTAGTTATAGTAATAGTCTAAATTGCGCCATCTTTGATCATGTGCTGCCATTCGTATTTCACGTTCCTCAGGGTCAATGTAGTTATGTTCATCTTTTTGCTCATTGGCGTAGGTCATATCTTTGAGCGGTGAAAAATAAACATCATCAGGTGTTTGAGAATTTCTGTAGGAGGTGCTACAGGAGGAGAAACCAATTCCTGCTACAAATAATAGGAGTATAATTTTGTTCTTCATGTTGGAGCGTTTAAAGGTGTAAGATGCTATTTTTGCGCAAGTAACTAATGTAAAGTTCCATATTATGACAGATGAAAGTTGCTGTTTTTATTTTTTTGATGTTAAATATGTGCTAATCTGATATTAGTTAAGTTACAAATTTTCTTTTAGTTAAAATAATGTTATGGGAAAAGCGATTACAGGAAGAGAAGAAGATTATTCGCAATGGTATAATGATCTTGTAATTAAAGGGTCTTTAGCAGACTATTCTGCAGTACGCGGATGTATGGTGATAAAGCCTTACGGCTTTACCTTATGGGAGAATATGCGTAATCAATTAGACAAGATGTTTAAAGAAACAGGACATGTAAATGCTTATTTTCCATTATTTATTCCGAAGAGTTTATTTGAAGCAGAGGAAAAAAATGCTGAAGGGTTTGCAAAGGAATGTGCAATTGTAACTCATTATCGTTTAAAGAGCGATCCATCAAAAAGTGGGAAATTAATGGTGGATCCGGAGGCTAAATTAGAAGAAGAGCTAATAGTTAGGCCTACTAGCGAGGCTATAATTTGGAGTACTTATAAAAATTGGATTCAGTCTTATCGTGATTTGCCACTGTTGATTAATCAATGGGCTAATGTGGTTCGTTGGGAAATGCGTACTCGTCTTTTCTTACGAACTGCAGAATTCTTATGGCAGGAAGGTCATACTGCACATGCTACTCGTGAGGAAGCACTGGAGGAAACAGAAAAAATGCTTGGTGTATATGCCGATTTTGTTGAACAGTATATGGCTGTGCCGGTTATTAAGGGAATTAAAACACCTAATGAAAGATTTGCCGGTGCTGATGAAACCTATTGCATTGAAGCTATGATGCAAGACGGTAAAGCCTTACAAGCCGGTACTTCACATTTTTTAGGACAAAATTTTGCGAAGGCATTTGATGTTCAATTTTCAAATAAGGAAAATAAGTTAGAATATGTTTGGGCTACCAGTTGGGGTGTTTCCACGCGGTTAATTGGAGCATTGATTATGGCACATAGTGATGATCAGGGGTTGGTATTACCACCTCGAATAGCTCCACTGCAAGTAGTTATAGTGCCTATTTATAAAGGAGAAGAGGGGAAAAAGATAGTGGATGAAAAGGCAAGATGGATTGTCAATGAATTGAAAGGGAAGGGTATTTCGGTAAAATATGATGATGATGATACAGCTCGCCCGGGATGGAAATTTGCAGAATACGAATTAAAAGGTGTTCCTGTTCGTATTGCATTAGGGCAACGTGATTTAGAACAGAATGTGGCGGAAGTGGCACGCCGGGATACTAAGGAAAAGCAAACGGTGTCATTAGATAACTTAGTTAATGAGGTTGAAAAATTGCTTGAGGATATTCAACAGAATATGTTTAATCGTGCTTTGTTGTTTAGGAAGGAACATATTTGCCAGGCAGATACCTGGGAAGAATTTGTACAAGCATTGGATAAGGGAAATTTTGTAATGGCTCATTGGGATGGGACAAGTGAAACAGAAGAAAAGATTAAGGAAACGGCAAAAGCTACGATACGATGTATTCCATTGAACAATCCTCAGGAAAGCGGAAAATGTATTTTAACCGGAAATTTGAGTAAAGAACGGGTGCTGTTTGCCCGTGCATATTAAGTGTAATTTTTTATTTTTTATTAGGTGGCAAAAGGCTCATATTTTCAGAAATTTAAGGCTACGAATACTGATGATTTTCAGTCATTACCAATAGTAAAAGCTTCGGAGGTAGATAAACAGGCTTGTGAAGCAGGAGAGGTGTTGTTGATAGATAAACCCGTTCACTGGACATCTTTTGATGTAGTACGAAAAATCAGAAATTCGCTGGGTATTAAAAAGGTAGGGCATGCGGGAACGTTAGATCCACTTGCCACCGGTCTATTGATAGTGTGTACCGGTAAGGCAACAAAGAAGATAAATGATTTAATGAAGACGGTAAAGGAATATACCGGAACCATTATTCTTGGTGCGGTTACACCAACTTATGATTTGGAAAGTGACCCTCAGAATTTTAAGCCAATAGATCATATAACTATAATGGATATCCGAAACGCTACAGTCGAATTTATTGGAGAGCAAATGCAAATACCTCCGGTTTATTCGGCTATTAAAGTAGCGGGCACGCCATTATATGAATTAGCAAGACGAGGGAAAGAGGTAGAAATACAGGCACGGCCAATTACAATTTTTGGTTTTGATATCTTGGATTATGAACCACCCGAGGTGCATTTTCGGGTTTTGTGTTCGTCAGGAACGTATATCCGTAGTTTAGCCCATGATTTGGGAAAACAGGTAGGTTGCGGAGGATATCTTTCCTCACTTCGCAGAACTAAAGTTGGTGAATATAGAATAGAAAATGCATTTACGCTTGACGCTTTTCTTCAGCTATTAGCAACCGGCAATATGTTTAAAAAGGATAGCTGATTCCAATGGTAAAGTTGAAATTTTCATATCGCCATTGACGATAGTTTGTCTTTCTTCCAAATAGTTTAGGAAGTAAGTCATCGAAACCAATGTTTGGTAATTTCCAACCGTTATTTATATAGCTTAGCTCCGGCCGTTTTACTCTAAATCCTAAGTCGAGTCGAACAACGAAGTAGTTAAAGTCCAGTCTGAATCCCGTTCCCACAGCCATACCCAATTCTTTATACAGGTTTTTAAATTTAAATTGTGCACTATCGGTAATACTACCTCCTCGTGCATTGCGTAGGTTCCAAATGTTGCCTACATCAACAAATAGGGCACCACGTAATGTAAGCGTATTAGGAATAATACGTGCAATTATATAACGGTATTCTGCATTAGCTTCCAATTGTAGATCACCGGTACGGTCATTAAAAATATTTTGTCCAAATGGAGCTAATTTTTGTGCGCCCCTGCCAATGCCTCTCACCGGCCATGCACGCATACCGTTATTTCCACCGCTGAAATATTGTTTAAAGAAGGGTAGGGTAGTATCTCTTCCTACAGCAATACCTATACCAGTAAATAATCTAAAAGCCAGTGCTGTGTTTTTATATGTTGTTGTATGTTTATACTCTATGTCTGTACGAACATATTGTCTTCGATATTTTTTAAACACCGGTAATAGTGCACCCCATGTTAAGCCGGATTCTTCAATGTTTAAGGTAATGCTTCGCTCTTTTGATAAGCTATGTGGGTGCTTGGGATTAAAATAGCTATGGGTTACGCCTGCGCTCATTCCCGGAATAAATGCGGTATTGTATGAGTATCGTAAAAATGGAATTGAATCCAGTATTCTTCTAAAGCTGTCTGTTTGATTATATAGGTCGTTGAATTCAACATTTATAGGTTTAAATGTCCATTTCCAATTTTTCTTATTTTGGATATTAATACCATAACTCAGGTTAAATGCTCGTGTATTAAATAGGTACAACCTGTTGCTATAGGAAATATTAGCATTAATAAAAGACTCGGCAGATGAGAAGGTCTTTTGGTTTAATGATTTAAATGGCGTTACCAAGCGTGGAAATACCAGCATATTGGCATAGCTGATTTCAGTAGCATTAATCAAACTGGAGTTTAGTTCACGGTAACGATTATTAAATTCTACCCCTGCACGAATATTATGTGTCATTCTTATTCCTTCGTGAGCTAAATTTCTGTCGGTGAGACTTAAATTTCCCGATAATCCAAACAGGTTTCCTGCCAAAGCATTATTGGTGTTGCTATTAGCTGAATAGCTTGCCTCAAGGGCAGCTTCAAACCCATATTTATTGGAGGGGAGGAGTTCTACAATGAGGTTTACTTTATTGGGAATAGTTGAATCTTCCGCTATTCGAATATTGACGCTTTCCCATAGCCCTGTTTTATTGAAATTATTAATGGTTTGAAAGTACTGGCTTTGGCTAAAAATCATTCCAGGCCGCAGGGTTATCAAACTAAATAATAAGGAAGGTTTATACAGGAATTGATGGTAACGTATTTGGATACCCGAAGATTGAACAATTTTATGCGAAGCAGCATAAACCTTATCTCCGGGAAAGAAATCGGGCAATACAATTACTGAGTCAACCGTATATTGCTGTAAGCGGCTTGAATCTGAGAGTGGATTTAATACTAAGGTAAGCCTGATTTCGGGAGAGTCTCTTTTTTGTGAAGAGAGCGCTAATTGTTCCCATTGTTCCAGCGGGTCTGCAGATATAGTTATCAGGGGTATGAATGTAGTATCTCCCCTCATCCTTAGTTCACTTGCGGTGAATTTAAAATAGCCATTATTTCTTAGGGTATCTACCAGTCGGCTAATCTCACCGGTTACGCCAAGTTTTGTTACCGGCATTCCGGTTTTAATCAGGCTTTTATCGCGGTTACGTAAAATTATTTTCTGTAATGCTGAATCTTGTAACTCATATTTTAAGCTACTGATAAGTGTGGGATTGCCTGCATCTATTTTGTAATTTACTTTTACCCGTCTGCCGGTAGTATCGGCTTTAAATCTTACCCGAGCGTGATAGTATCCCAGATGAAACATGGAGGCTTGGATATTCTTTGCAGATTGAGCAGAAAAAATACTGTCGTATCGTGGGGGGCGTATTACATTTCTAATAAAAAACATTGATTCCCTAATGGTAAGCTTACTGCTGTCATCTAATTGATCTTCCATCCGAGCACTTAGGTCGGTTTTTTCAAGTTTTGAAAATTTACCACCTTTTACAGCTATCGTATTTTTTATAAGATAGGGTTTATGAGCCGGCGCTTTTTTTGCTACGGTACAGGAGAAGAGGTACATTGTGCATAACATTACTATACAACCCAGCAATATGCTGCCATTTGGCACTAATTTTATTTTCATGTTAAGCAAATCCGTTATCAAATATATTCAAAGTTTACAGCAGAAAAAATTCCGTGATGAACATAAAGTGTTTGTTGCAGAAGGAACGAAAGTAGTAGGAGACTTAATTAAACATAATGCGTTTCAATTACAAGCAGTTTATTGCCTGTCTTCTTTTTACTTCAAATATAAAGAGATGTTGCCCGAAGATCAGGTGCATTTGATAAATGAACAAGAGTTAGAAAAAATAGCCCATCTTCATACACCCAATGAAGTGGTGGCTATTTTTTATCAATGTTCGGTACAGCAGGTTAAGGAAATCAGTGGCAGCATTACTTTATTGCTGGATGATATTAGGGACCCGGGAAATTTGGGCACCATCATTCGTACTGCAGACTGGTTTGGAATTAAAAATATTGTTTGTTCTAAAAGTTGTGTAGAAATGTATAATCCAAAAGTTGTACAAAGCACAATGGCAAGTTTAGGTAATGTTAATATCCTATATACAAATTTAGAAGAGTGGATAAAGCAGCATCCTAATATTCCGCTTTATGCCGCTACATTGTATGGAGAATCATTAAATGAAAAAACTGCGGTTAAAGAGGCTTTGTTATTGATAGGTAATGAATCAAAGGGGATATCATCGAGTTTGATTCCACTTGTTCATCACCCTGTAATGATTAAGGGGTTTGGCAATGCCGAGTCATTAAATGCCGCGATAGCAGCAGGGATTTTAATCTATTCGTTTCAACAGCGACTTATCTGAAATGGATTGCTTTAATGGGCAGGATACGGCGTATAATTAATGTTGGAATAATAAGTGTTAACATACAAATGAATAAGGTAATGATATCCACTAATAATACCTGCCACCAAATGATGTGTGCCACAGCAGTACGCATAAAATAAGCCTCTTCATTTAGTTTAATAAAGCCCGTAGCTTGTTGCAACCAACAAACACCCAGTCCTACGAGGGTGCCAATGATTATACCGGTTACTGCGATGAAGCTCGTATTATATAAAAATATTTTTTGTATGGTCCAGTTTGAAGCGCCAATTGCTTTGAGTACACCAATCATTCTGGTTCTTTCCAAAACCAAAATAATTAAACAGGTTATCAGGTTTACTACAGCTACGATAACCATTATAATTAAAAGGATATTTTTTAATTGACCTTGAAGTGAAAGCCAATCAAAAATACTGGGAAAAATTTCGATTATGCTTTTCGCATACCATGTTTGCGGTAAATGTTGATAAATGTCTTCGGCTGTTTTATTTAAGTTCTTGTGTTGATTTAACATTACCTCATAACCGCCGATTTCATTATTTTTCCAACTGTTTAATCTTCTTATCAGATTAATATCACAGAGTGCGAAGTTCTTATCATACTCTTCAATTCCGGTTTTATAAATCCCGGAGACGATAAGTTTTCTAGCTGTTTTTGTTCCGTTTTGACGAAAGAAAAAGACCAATAAAGTGTCATTCGTTTTCAGGTTCAGTCGGTTTGCCGTATAGGAGCTGATATTAATTTCATTACTATAACTACTATCTTTAGATACAAACCATTTTCCATCTTGTAAAAAACTGTTGAATCGGTTGTAATGAAAATTATGGCCATAGCCTTTTAGTAAAACGCTTTCAATGTCTTGACCAAACTTTAATATAGCAGATTTGGTAGCATAATGGTCAATAGATAAAACATCATTTCTTGAATTCAGGTATAATTCAATGGAATCATTTCTAAGAATAGGATCTTCTTCGGCAATACTTACTCGTAAATCGAGATTTTGTTGAACCCTGATATGCCCCCAAAAATTGAATACCTTTTCGCTTATTGCGTTTTGGAAGCCGTTTACAAAACTGAGGGCTACAATCATTACAGCAACACTTAGCGCAGTAGCACTTATGGCAAGGCGAATAATAAATTGAGAGAAGGAGTATTTCCTTGCTGTAGCTATTCGTTGTGATATAAAAAATGAAAGGTTCAATTTAATTATTTGGTATCTTTCAAAAATAATTCAAAACATCTGAAATGAATTGTAGAGGTTTTATATTGTTATTGACATTTTTAATGATTTCGTTACTGGGTATTTCCCAAATGGTAACAGTAAACCTTCCTTCCAATATTAAAACACCTCAGTTGGCACGTTATGGCGACCAATTGGCTATGCCTATTTACCGGTTGGGTTCAGAGGATAAGATTGCGCTTGAATTTGATGATTTGGATAATGATGTAAAAAGTTATTATTATACCTATGTATTGTGTGATTATAATTGGAAGCCGGCTAATCTTTCTTCTTTCGATTATATTAAAGGGTTTACTCAAAACAGAATTACCACCTACCGCTATTCTTCTGTTGCACTAACTCGCTATACGCATTATGAAGTTATTTTGCCGGAGCGCGATGTAATGCCGGTAAGGTCTGGTAATTATTTGCTAAAAGTGTATTTGGATGGAGATACTTCTAAAACACAGTTTGAGATGAGGATGTTGGTAACTGATTCAAAGGCATCTATTTTAGGTGAGGTAGTTCAACCTTTCACACCAGATTTATTCAAGACACATCAGAAATTAAAATTTTCGGTTGTGTTGAAAGGTATTGATGCATTTAGTGCTGCTCAGCAGGTTAAGGTAGTTATTTTGCAGAATAATCGTTGGGATGTGTCTCAGCGGGATATACCGCCAACATTTACCCGAGGTAATTCGTTGGAATTTAATTCTGAAAACATTGGCATTTTCCCGGGTGGTAAGGAATGGCGATGGGCTGACTTGAGGAGTTTTCGTTTACAAAGTGATCGGGTAGATTCCGGCAGCTATCATAAAGCCTCTACCGAATTATTTATGGTTCAAGATGGAGATAGAAATGGCCAACGGTATGTTTATTTTTCAGACATTAACGGTGGATATTTTATTACCACCTATGAATCTGTTAATCCACTATGGCAAGGTGATTACGCTACCGTTCATTTTTATTTTGCACCACCTAACGGTGTAGCATATTCGAATAAGGACGTCTTTCTTGCCGGCCAATACACCTCTTATCAAACCACTGATTTATGGAAAATGACATTTAATCCACAAACCCGAAGATATGAAGGAGCATGGTTTATGAAACAGGGTTATTATAATTATAGTTACACGGTGCAGGATCCTAATACCGGAGCCAGGCTGGATATAGAAGGGAATTATTGGGAAACTGAGAATAAATACACCATTTTAGTTTATTACAAATCACTTACAGATCGTAATGATCAGCTTTTAGGCATTGGCGAGGTGCGTTCCCGTTCTGATCGTCCGGGACTTAGCTTTTAGCTACATTTTTACTGAATTTCACTTTTGAACGCTACAAATCTCGGTATCGGGACGTATATTTGCACCCGGCAAGTCTTATACGACCAGCTCCTGCTGAACTCCCCCAGGACCGGAAGGTAGCAAGGGTAGGTGGTTGAGCGGTGCGATATAAGTAACTTGCCTTTTTTATATTCAATTAAATTTTATAAGATATGAAATTTTTTCTTGACACGGCTAATCTCGATCAAATTAAGGAGGCACATGATTTAGGCGTTTTAGATGGTATTACAACCAATCCGTCTTTAATGGCAAAAGAAGGCGTGAAGGGGTATGATGCAGTGGTGAATCATTACAAAACGATTTGTGAAATTGTAGATGGTGATGTAAGCGCTGAAGTATTGTCAACTGATTTTAAATCCATGATAGAAGAGGGGGAGCGTTTAGCTGCCATACATCCAAATATTGTAGTTAAAGTGCCTATGATAAAGGACGGTGTAAAAGCCATTAAGTGGTTTACTGATCATGATATTAGAACGAATTGCACACTGGTATTTTCGGCAGGTCAGGCTATATTAGCTGCAAAGGCCGGAGCTGCTTATGTTAGCCCATTTATCGGCCGTATTGATGATAGTGGATGGGATGGGATGGAGCTAATATATCAGATCAGGGCTATTTATGATATGCAGGGTTATTTTACTGAAATACTTGCTGCATCTATTCGTAGCACCAATCATATTATTAGTTGCGCTGAGGCAGGTGCTGATGTTTGCACAACTCCGTTAGATCCTCTATTGGGTTTGTTGAAGCATCCATTAACGGATATTGGCTTGGCAAAGTTTTGTGAAGACGCTAAAAAGTTCTCCTAATTAGGAATATTTTATTTCTTCTTTGGAATGAAGCACGCTGTTGAGTAAATACTTAGCAACGTGCTTTTTTCTTTTTAGGTAAATGGATAACCCATGATCAAATTTCTTAGCCATTATTTTGTGGCTGAAATACCTATTCTCTTTTTTAGATAACGGTTTTGATCAAGCTCTTGAAGCATAAATAAAGCAATATCACCTGCATTTATTTTATTCAAATTTGGAGATGGTGTAACATTTGCGGTAGTTATAAATTCGCCGGTAGGCCCTTCATTTAAAATATTGGGTGCACAAATAAATGACCAATCAAGGGTTGAATTAACGAGGGTTTCGTAGGCCGCAAGATGTTCCATACCTACCGCCAGAAATTCTTCAGGATAATCGGGTTCGTGCATAATATATTTATTTGGCCCATCTAAAATCCCCGCCCCACCCAAGGCAACAATACGCTTAACGCCAGCTTTTTCCATTTGACTAACGATATTCTTCATACCTAATGAACGGGTTTTGTCTAAACCATCCATACTGCCTCCAATTACACTTAACACAGCCTCACAGCCTTCAACAGCATTCAAAACCTGCTCCTCATCAAACAGTGCACCCTGCATTAATTGGAGGTTATCGTTTTTGGGAAAAGGTGCCGTAAAAACATTTCTGCCAAAAGCGCGTACAAAATGTTTAAAAATAAGCGCATCAGAAACCAAATATTTTCCTACCATTCCGGTAGCACCAAATATTACAATCTTCATATTTTAGCTTTTAATTATTAATAGCAAAATTATGGCCAAAGTATTGGTGTTGGATAATTACGATTCTTTTACTTTCAATTTGGTACACCAGGCCGAAGCTATTTTACAAGATAAAGTTAATGTTTATAAAAATGATGAAATAGATATAGATGCCATTGCTCAATTTGATAAGATATTATTATCACCCGGTCCCGGCTTACCCTCGGAAGCAGGAATAATGATGAAATTGATATCGGTTTTTGGAAGTAAGAAATCCATATTGGGGGTTTGTTTGGGGTGCCAGGCGATAGCTGAAGTGTATGGAGGAACTTTATATAATCCGGATATTTTTCATGGCGTTTCAATGCCTGTTTGGTATAAGGAAACAGAGCCTTTATATAGAGGGATGACAAACCCATTTATTGCAGGCAGGTATCATAGTTGGGTAATTAATAGTGAAAATTTTCCGGATAGCTTGAAAATTACAGCTTATGATGAAAAAGGACTTATTATGGGGGTTTCACATCGTATCTTTGACGTAAAGGGAGTTCAATTTCACCCTGAAAGTATAATGACACCTGAAGGGCGTCAGATTTTATTAAATTGGTTAACTGAATAAAAAAGATTGGATATGAATATAATGGTAAATGGTGTGACACAAATGAAACACTTACGTCAATTGGATGGATTAGGTGTTCAATATGCAAGTTTGATAGCAGAGCCGTCAAATGTGCTTTCTATTGAAAACTGGCAGGATGAAGACTTGGATATTCAATTGGTAGGAAAATTTCGAAATCCTGATTTTGCTCAGGTAGATGAGTTAATGGAAAAATGTAATTTCAGTGTTATTCATCTTGATGGTGATGAGTCTCCATTTCTTTGTGATAAAATATCAGGAGAGTGGGAGTTAATAAAAACGATACGGATAGATTTGAATGAAGGGATCTTTCCAGAAAATGTGTTAGAAGAATTTGATGAGGTTTGTGATTATTATTTTTTCGAATCTGTTCAACGCCAGCCTTGGAAGCAGGAATTTTGGGATTTATTAATGGGTGTTAATATAGAAAAGCCATTTTTTATTTCCGGTTCGTTTATACCTACCAGTTCTGCTTTGTTGCATCAATTTAAGCATCCTGATTTCTTTGGAGTATGCTATGACCGGGAAGTGAGGGATGATAGCGGAGAAATTGATATGGCTACGCTTCTTTCTGCTATAAACGTTATTCAACCATTAAGGCGATAATTATTAAGGAAAAATTAAGGCAGGGGAAGCAAACGCAATTTGCTGCTCCTCCTAAAAAAAAGGTACATTTGAGTTTAATTTTCATTCTATGAAGAAAATATTGTTACTTGTTTTTTGTATGCCTCTATTTGTGGTGGCACAAAATAAATCGAAAGCCAACAAAAAGGGTAAAACATTTCAAATTAGCGGAACAGTTACCGGCTTTCCGGATAGTACTATAGTTGATTTTTTAGATGGGAGCAACGGTAGCCCTATTTCTACAACCTATCTTATTAAGGATAAGTTTTCAATTACCGGCAGGATGGAGCGTCCAGAATTTAGGATATTGTCTTTTGCCAAGCAGCAGAGGCAAATGATTCCTATTTTCTTAGATAATAGTAATGTAACGGTTACGGGTAGTCGAGATGCATTAGAGAATGTTGTAGTTGCAGGGTCATCTTCCCATGATGATTTTGTGGCTTTTACGAATCTATTGAAGCCCTACGAACATTTGTTTAAGCAGGAGGCGAGTGGTAGTCCTGCAGAAATGAAGGCGGCAGCCGATGTGCTCGAACAATTTGTAAGAAGGAATAATAAGTCTTATATGGCTCCTTTGGCCATTATTCGTAATTATCAATTAGTAGAGGATGCCGATTTAATGAAGGAATTATATGATCTTTTACCACCGGAAGTTCAAGAGTCTTCTTTTGGGAAATACGTGGCAAGTCAAGTTGAGGATGCTAATCGTTTTCCGATTGGGAAGCCATTAGAAGAATTTAGTCAGGAGGATACTTCAGGGAATCTTGTTAAGCTATCTGATTTTAAAGGCAAGTACGTTTTAGTAGATTTTTGGGCAAGCTGGTGTGGTCCTTGTCGGGCTGAGAATCCGAATGTGGTACAAGTGTTTGAAAAGTATAAGGATAAGAACTTTACTGTTTTTGGAGTTTCTCTTGATAAGTCTCGTGACCCATGGATTGCTGCAATTCATAAGGATAAATTGAATTGGGCACATGTAAGTGATTTAAAGGGCTGGAACAATGCAGTAGCACAGAAGTTCCATATTTTCAGTATTCCTCAAAATCTTTTACTTGATCCTAAGGGGAATGTAATTGGAAAAAATCTGCGTGGAGAGGCGTTAGGAGCTAAGCTAGCTAGTCTTTTAGATTGATTGTGTTTGGTTTAAACAGCGCTTATACATTTGAATTGTATTTTCCAAGCCAAAGTATAAGGCATCACATATTAGTGCGTGGCCAATAGATACTTCAAGGATAGTTGGAATGTTATGAACAAAGTAAGCAAGATTTTGTAGGTTAAGGTCATGTCCGGCATTAATACCTATATTTAATTCCTTTGCTTTTTTAGCTGCTTCAATATAAGGAGCGATAGCGGATGCTTCCTTCCCTTCTTTGTACCCGCCTGCATACGCTTCGGTATATAATTCAATCCTGTCAGTACCGGTTTCTTTTGCTCCTTCAATCATATCAATGATAGGGTCAACAAAAATGGAAACCCGGATACCTGCATTTTTAAATATTGGGATTACATTTTTTAAAAAGGATGCATGCTTCCTGGTATCCCATCCATGATTACTGGTAATTTGTCCGGTTGTATCCGGGACTAATGTTACCTGATGCGGTTTATTTTTTAAAACCAGTTCAATAAACTTTTCTTCTATTGGATTTCCTTCAATATTAAACTCGGTGGTTACTATTTTTTTTAATTCAAATACATCAGCATATTTTATATGGCGCTCATCAGGACGAGGATGTACGGTAATTCCTTCTGCTCCAAATTTTTCAATATCTACAGCAACTTTAACCAAGTCAGGTAGATTTTGACCGCGTGCGTTTCGGAGTGTGGCAATTTTATTGATATTAACGGAAAGCCTTGTCATTGTACAAAGGTAATATCAAAAAATAATATTCTATTTTCTGATTGGCATGGTTGAGATTAAAATTAATTTCCCTTTTAAGTTTTGAAGAAGTGGTATTCGAGATGAAAATAAACTTTCGTTTGTTCTTTACTGTTAGATATCCTAATAGGTATAAAAAAACCCGCCGGGAGGCGGGTAAATTTATAGGTTGATACTCGAATTAATATCGATACATGTCGGTTTTGTATGGCCCTGCAGCAGGTATTCCCAGATACTCTGCTTGTGCATTAGTTAACACCTCAAGTTCAACACCGATTTTCTTTAAGTGTAGGCGAGCTACTTTCTCATCTAGATGTTTTGGTAATACATAAACTTCATTTTTGTATTTATCTGCATGATTCCAAAGTTCTATTTGAGCCAATGTTTGGTTGGTGAATGAATTACTCATTACAAAGCTTGGGTGGCCTGTTGCACATCCCAAATTCACCAACCTACCTTCAGCAAGCACAATGATATCATTTCCCTCTACGGTGTACAAATCAACCTGTGGTTTGATGCTGTTTTTTGTATGGCCATAGTTTTTGTTTAGCCATGCCATGTCAATTTCAATATCGAAGTGACCAATATTGCAGACAATAGCTTTGTCTTTCATCAGTTTAAAATGTTCACCAGTAATCAGGTCGCGACAACCGGAAGCAGTTACAATAATATCTGCTTCTTTCACGGCATCAATCATTTTTTTAACTTCAAAACCATCCATAGCAGCTTGTAAAGCACAGATGGGATCAATTTCAGTAACAATAACACGAGCTCCTGCGCCTTTTAAACTGGCTGCTGAGCCCTTGCCCACATCCCCATAACCACCTACAACAGCCACCTTCCCGGCCATCATCACATCTGTTGCACGTCGAATACTATCTACCAAAGATTCTTTACATCCGTATTTATTATCAAACTTAGATTTAGTTACCGAGTCGTTTACGTTAATTGCAGGAATGGGTAGTGTACCTTTTTGCATTCTTTCGTATAAGCGATGAACTCCGGTTGTTGTTTCTTCACTTAATCCTTTAATATTTTTAACCAGTTCAGGATATTTATCAAAAGCAATATTTGTCAAATCTCCACCGTCATCCAAAATCATATTTAACGGGCGGTCTTCACTACCAAAGAATAAAGTTTGTTCAATGCACCAATCAGCTTCTTCTTGTGTTTGTCCTTTCCATGCGAAGACCCCAATACCTGCGGCAGCAATTGCGGCAGCAGCATGATCTTGCGTGGAGAAAATATTGCAAGAGCTCCATTTAACCTCAGCTCCAAGAGCAACCAGGGTTTCAATTAAAACAGCTGTTTGAATAGTCATGTGAAGACAACCGGCAATGCGCGCACCTTTAAGGGGCTGAGATTTTCCGTATTCTTCGCGAAGGCTCATTAAGCCGGGCATTTCAGCTTCTGCAAGTTTAATTTCTTTACGGCCCCAATCAGCGAGGCTCATATCTTTTACTTTGTTTTTCAGGGTAAAGTCAATTTGACTGGAAATAGTTGTCATTTTTTGTAAAAATTTAATGCTGCAAATTTAATAAAAGTTAGAAAAATATCCTACACTACTTAAAATAAATAGAATAAATGCTTATTTTTAATAAGGTTAATAGTGATAAATACTAAAAATATAAAGAAAACATGGCAAACAAAGAAATAAATTCCAAAATGGAATATCAGCCAGATGCAAAAGATAGGGAGATATTAAAATTACTTCAGGCTAACGCGCGCATGACGGTTAAGGAAATTGGAGATAAGGTAAATTTAAGTCCAACTCCGGTGCATGAGCGAATTAAGCGATTGGAGCATACAGGAGTAATTAAACAGTATGCAACTTTAGTAAATGCCGAAAAAGTAGATAAGGGATTAATGGTGATTTGTTATGTGTCTCTTAGGCAACACAATCGAGAAGCAGGAGCAAAATTTATCCAGGCTATTTTAGATATGAACGAGGTAATTGCCTGTTATAATATATCAGGTGAATTTGATTTTATGCTTAAGGTGGTGTGTAAGGATATGAATGCTTACTATGATTTTCATGTAAATAAATTGAGTCTTACTGAGAATGTCGGTAATCTGCAAAGTGTTTTTGTAATGGGGGTAATTAAGGATACGCAGAAATTGGTGTGGTGATATTTATTATCTTTTTATTATGAATTTTTATAAATAGTTTTAAGAAAATAATTACGTATGAAATCTGTAGCAGGTATAACGATAGCCTCACTTGGGCTTATTATTGCTTTTTTTGTAGCCGGGAATGCTTATAAGTATAAATATAAAACGACTGAGAATATTTTAGTTACCGGAGGTGCAGAAGTAGATTTTGTGAGTGATCAGATTGTTTGGTCGGGGAATTATGAAAGAAAAATGATGGATTTAAAAAGTGCGTATGCTTTATTGAAAAATGATGAGAACAGTGTAAGGGCGTATCTTTCCGGTAAGGGTATTGCACAGAGTGAAATGGTATTTTCTGCTATCAGTATTGATAAGGAGTTTTCTTATCATTATGATGAGAATGGCCGCCAAACAAGTGCAGAGTTTACAGGATATAATTTACGGCAAAGTGTAACTGTGGATTCAAAAAAAATTGAAGAGGTGGAAAAAGTATCTCGTGAAGTAACTGAGCTCATTGAAAGTGGGATTGAGATAAACTCTTCATCCCCTTCTTATTATTATAGCAAGTTGTCTGAATTAAAAATAGATTTATTGGCAAAAGCCAGTGCTGATGCTAGATTGAGAGCTCAAACGATTGTGAAAAATGTGGGAGGTAAGTTAGGAAGTTTAAGAAAAAGCTCAATGGGTGTTTTTCAAATAACCGGTCAAAATATGGATGAAGATTATAGTTATGGTGGCTCGTTTAATACTTCCAGTAAAAATAAGACAGCGAGTATAACAGTAAAGGCTGAATTTGCTTTGGACTAAAGTTGTGCAATGAGTAGGGAAATTCAACTGCGTGATGGCGTTCAGCGACAGCTATTTTTTATAAAAGTTTTATTTTTAAATCCTGGGCATAAAATACTTTCCCGCTGGGGTCTTTAACAATAATATCAAAAAAGGTAATTGTTTCTCCTTTGTCAAATTGTTCAATCATAGGTTTTAGCCAGTAATGAGGAATGGGGGTTTCGGTAAATCGTTGTGATGCCAGGCTGGTGGTTGGAGATATTTTCCCTGATTCATCTTCTACAATGGCATTGCGCAGATAAGATAATTGGTAGCTGGCTATTGTATATACAACTCTTTGGTCATCTACACAACGCAAAGGTAGTACGATAATATTCTTTACTTCATCTATGGGAAGAGCAATTGAATCTTTGTATTGACCCAGTAGGGTTGAAATCTTTGGTCGTATCGCTTTTTTTGTTGGTTGAGCAAATACCAACGAGGTGGTAAATACAAAAAGCAAGGAGAGAAAGAGAAATTTCTTCATGGCAGGATGTAATCTTTCTCTAATCTACATCCTTTTTATTATGTAAGATGTTAATTTTTTCCACTCCCAACTTACTCACATAGTTAAGAGACTGTCTTCTATTACTTTAATTTTTGTTTCAGCGTCTGATTTCTTCTTTTTCTCTATAGCGACCACCTCAGGGCGTGCATTTTGGATAAACTTTTGATTATTTAGTTTTTTCTCTACACTTGCCAAGAATCCTTTTAGATACTCCAGTTCTTTAGTTAATTCTCCTTTTTGGAGGCTATTATCGTGAGGGACCGTAGGTTCAATGAAAATTTGGTTTTTATCAATCATCATCGGAATTAATCCCTGTGGAGGCATACTAATCCAATTTACTGATGTAGCATTAACTTGTTTTAGCAGGATGGGTAAGACCATATCAAAATCTTTTTTTCCGGTATCCATGATATAAATGTGGATTGGCTCTTTGGGTTTGATATGGTTTTTATTACGACAATCTCTAATTGCGGTAATGGTTTTCTGCAATGTAATTCCATGTTGTAACATTTCTGTATTGGCAATATGGATAGCACAATATTGTCTTATACACAGGTCTATTTCCCGTTCGTCTAAAAGATGATAAATCTCTTCGGTAATGAAAGGCATAAACGGATGGAGGAGGTGAAGTAATTCAGTAAAGAATATCTTCGTTTGCTCGTAAGTGTTAGTACTTAGTTCTTCGTCATTAGCCGGTTTAATCCATTCCAGATACCAGCTACAAAAATCATCCCAAATAAGGGAGTAAATAACTTTTAATGCTTCACTAAGTCTAAATTGGCTCATTAGTTCATCAACTTCAGTTTTTGCCTGTGCCAATCTTTGTGTAAACCATAAAACGGCAAAAGAGTCTGTTGAAGGGGAAGATTCAATATTTACTTTTTCTTTCCACATCTTCACCAATTTGAGCGCATTCCACATTTTATTGTTGAAGTTGCGTCCTTGTTCAAGTGATGCTTCATCAAACAGTAGATCATTTCCTGCCGGAGAAGAAATCATTATTCCAAACCGAACAGCATCTGCGCCATATTTATCTATGAGCTCCAGCAGGTCGGGACTATTCCCAAGGCTTTTACTCATTTTCCTTCCTTGTTTATCCCGTACCATACCTGTGAAGTACACATCGCTGAAAGGAATCTGTTTTTCAAACTCCATTCCTGCCATTATCATTCTGGCTACCCAAAAGAAAATAATATCTTGGCCAGTAACGAGAACAGAAGTAGGATAATAATATTTTATGTCCGGGTTTCCCGGGTTAGAAATTCCATGGAATACTTCCATTGGCCAAAGCCATGAAGAAAACCAGGTGTCCAGTACATCCGGGTCTTGCGTAAAATTGGCTTTTATTGCGGGTTTCCCGGTTTGTTGTTCATATTTTAAAAAAGCTTCTTGTTCATTTTCTGCCACTATCATGTTCCCTTCATTATCATACCAGGCCGGGATTTGTTGGCCCCACCATAGTTGGCGGCTAATGCACCAGTCCTTTACATTTTCAAGCCAATATTTATAGGTAGCCAGAAACTTGTCACCGGGGTGGATTCGAATGTCACCATTAACCACTGCATGTAAAGCCGGTTGAGCGAGGTCTGACATTTTTAAAAACCATTGAGTACTTATTCTTGGTTCTACAACAACTCCTGTTCTTTGGCTATAACCTAAACGCGTAGTGTATGTTTCGTCTTTAATTAGCAGTCCGCTTTCGGCAAGTGCTTTAACTGTTTTCTTCCTGGCAATGAATCTTTCTTCACCCACAAAAACTTGTGCAGCTTCACTTAAGGTCCCGTCTTCATTAAGGGTATTAATTATTTCTAATTGGTATTTAAGGCCCAGGTTGTAATCGTTAATATCGTGTGCCGGTGTAACTTTTAAAGCACCTGTACCAAATGAAGGGTCAACATATTCATCGAAGATAATAGGAACTCTTCGGTTAACTAATGGCACGATTGCATACTTTCCTTTCAGCTTCGTATAACGTTCATCGTTAGGATTAACACAAATACCGGTATCACCCATAATGGTTTCAGGGCGTTGTGTGGCAATGGTAATATATTCCGGAATAGTATTATCCCCTTCTCTATCCACCTGGTATTTTACATAATAGAGCTTACCTTCTACATCTTTGTAATCAACCTCTTCGTCACTAAGGGCAGTTTTTGCAGCCACATCCCAATTAATCATCCGTGCGCCCCGGTAAATAAGTCCCTTATTATATAAATTAACAAACACTTTAATTACCGCATCGTAATAGTGTTTGTCCATGGTAAAAGTAGTGCGATCCCAATCAACACTACAACCCAAGCGTTCAATTTGGTTATAAATGATATTGCCATATTTTTCTTTCCATTCAAAGGCATAGTGTAGAAATTCATTACGTGTGAGAGATTTTTTTTCAATGCCTCTTTCTTTAAGCATAGCAACAACCTTAGCCTCTGTAGCAATAGATGCATGATCGCTACCGGGCACCCAGCATACATTAAAACCCGACATGCGTGATTTACGAACCAGGATGTCCTGAACCGTTTCATTTAGGGTATGTCCCATGTGTAACACACCCGTTACATTAGGTGGTGGAATAACTACGGTAAATGGTTTGCGGTTATCAGGAGTACTGCTAAAATACTTTTTAATTGCCCAATGCTTATTCCATTTGATTTCAATAGCTGCGGGTTCAAAATTCTTGCTCAATTCCATAATTGCCATTCCTTACATTAAATATGAACGGCAAATTTACAGAAATCAGGTTGTGTGGTGAAGGTGTGGGTGTTAACTAAAAATATTAGTAAATTGCCATTTCTTTTTATGTTATATGCTATTGTTGATATTGAGACTACTGGAGGTAAGCCGGCTCATGGTGGAATTACCGAAATTTCTATAGTTATTCATGATGGGAAGCGAGTGCAGCATATTTATAGTACATTGATTAATCCCCAACAGATTATTCCTTCCTTCATTGCATCTCTTACAGGAATTTCTAATTCAATGGTAGCATCAGCACCGAAGTTTGATGAGGTGGCAGAAGATATTTACCTAATGTTGTATGATAAAGTTTTTGTGGCGCACAACGTAAATTTTGATTATTCATTTTTGTATGAGAAATTGAAAAATTGCAATTTCACCTTACAAGTAAAACGGTTATGTACAATTCGTCTTTGTAGAAAAGTGTTTCCTCATTTACCTTCTTATAGTTTAGGTAATGTGTGCAAATCGCTAAATATTGAAATCAACAATAGGCATAGGGCTGAAGGGGATGCATTGGCTACTGCACAGTTATTTAAATTGTTGGTTGAGCATGGTGCGGAGGCTTATATTGAAAAGATGTTGAAACTTACCTCCGGTGATAAATGGTTACCCCTGTACGTAAATAAGGATCAAGTAGATAATCTGCCTCAATCCACTGGGGTATATTATTTTCATGATGCCAAGCACAAGGTGATTTATTTAGGGAAGGCGATGAATATTAAAAAAAGGGTAAAAAGCCATTTTATTGGTTTTGATAACAGTGATCGGCGGCAGCATTTTCTTCGTAAAATTCGGAGTATAACATTTACTGTGTGTGCGAGTGAATTACATGCATTGATTTTTGAGAGTATTGAAATAAAACGATTATGGCCAAAGTATAATCGCAGTCAGAAGATGTTGGCACCTCGTTATGGATTATATAGTTTTTCTGATCAATGTGGTGTTATTCGGCTTGCTATTGATAAAAGAAAATCTTCTTTACCGGCATTGTACTATTTTAATATGCTTAAGGAAGGTAGAGTATTATTGAAAAAAATGGTACAACAATTTTCTTTAATACCGCACTTTTGTTATTTAACTAAGGGAGATAAACCGGAAAAAATTGATGTGATTGCATATAATAAGCAAGTAAAAGCGGCACTTAAGAATTTGTCAATGCAATTACCCACTTTTTGGATTATGGAAAAGGGAGAGGATGGTCGTACCTTATACTTATTGATGGATAAAGGATGTTTTTACGGTATGGGATATGTAGATGATAAAGTTAGAAGTCCAGATGAATTAAAGGATCGAATTGTACGTTATCCTGATAATGATTTTATTCGTACCAGATTGTATGATTATGCCTCTCGTTTTCCGGAACAGGTAACGTATTGGCGTGGTAAATAATTTTAAGAATAGCGTTTACTTTTTGTAGGGTTAAATTTTTTTTTGTTGAAATAAAAATCCGCTTATCTTTGCCGTCCTAATTAAGGGAGCATAGCTCAGTTGGTTTAGAGCATCTGCCTTACAAGCAGAGGGTCCGCGGTTCGAGCCCGTGTGCTCCCACAGAGAGGCCACATTGAAAAATGTGGCTTTATTATTTTTTATAAAAACTTTACTATAAAAGATAAATACCTTGTTTTTCTAATCTTTGTCTTTCATCGGATGGCCATATACCCACCTGGACTTCACCAATATGTCTTTTCTTTAACATAAACATGCAAACCCGGCTTTGCCCTAAGCCTCCACCTATACTTGTTGGCAATTCATTATTTAGTAATTGCTGATGATAGATTAAATTTCTTTTTTCTTCGCAATTTCTTTTAATTAGTTGAAGATTTAAAGTTTCGGCATTTACACGAATTCCCATTGATGAAATTTCAAAAGCTGATTTTAAAACAGGATTCCAAAGGATAATATCGCCATTTAATCCTTTAAAACCTTCTTCATTTTCAGTTGTCCAGTCATCATAATCCGGGGCTCGTCCATCGTGTGGTTCACCATTTGACAAGGTTTCTCCTATACCGATGATAAAAACAGCACCAAATAATCGGGCAACTTCAGTTTCTCTTTGTTTTGGAGATAGATCAGGAAATTTTTTCAGCAGTGTTTCTGCATGTATGAAAGTGATTTCATCCGGCAAGCTTGGTTTGAGTTGAGGGTCTTTTTCAAAAACGGCTAATTCGGTGAGTTGAAGCGCACGATAGATGTTTTTTACAATCTGTTTAAGAAAGGAAAGGGAACGATTTTGAGGAGAGATATGTAATTCCCAATCCCATTGATCTACATAAATAGAGTGAATAGGAGAGAAATCTTCATCAGGTCTAAGGGCACGCATATCAGTTAAAATTCCTTTGCCAACGGGAATATTTAATTCTTTTAGCCTTATACGTTTCCATTTCGCCAGGGATTGTACAATAACTGCCTTTTTATCTTGAAGTGCTTTAATCGGAAACTTTACCGGACGTTCAATACCATTTAAGTCATCATTAATACCTGTTCCATCAAGAATTGATATTGGAGAAGAAATGCGATGAAGATGTAGGTTGCTTATTAATGCCTTAGAAAAAGTAGATTTTACTAGATCAATTGCTTCTTCTGTTTTAATAGTTGTGTTGTATTGCATGCTTGTCATTTTTTTAAAATTTTAAAAATCCGCTTTTGGAGCAGACAAATACAGGGTTTGTATTGCCACAATGCAGAGAAGGGTTGTTATTAGTCATTTAAATAAATTAAAAAAGCCCCGAATTTTCGGGGCTTTTGAATATCAATTAAAAATTGTATTTACAATATCCCCACTTTCGTAATAGAATTATTACGGTTATTATTAGTGCGGTTATTATTTATACAAATGTTTATCATTGTTCTATTGTTAGTCCAAATATAGGATTTTTTTTAATTAACAAGTTTTTTTTGAATTAGGAGGTGAGTTTTGAACTCAACTTACCTCTGTAATTTATAAAGATATCCTCTTTCTCCTCCATTTACGCCGGGTACCTTTGTTTAGAATTTAAATTGGAGGAAGCTTTTTTTATTCTATTTTATCCAAACCTTTCCTACCAGCTCGCCAAAAATGAGTACGTTTAACATTCAGCCTCTTAGCGATGTATAAAATAAATGGGTTAGTTTCATCAAATTCAGCCTTCTTGAGTCTTGACTATTTTTTAGATTTTTCATTGTGCTGAGGCAAATAAAAGGACAAGGATAAAATATTCTAAAACCTTAATACCATCATCCTACACTTCCAGGATTCAACTATCCCTAAGTTGTTCAGGCTCTATTCTTCTCTTCCCATCTATTGCTTTTCAACTGAGCATTAGAAGGATTATGCAAAAAAAATTGAGCAAATGGTATAGTAGCGAATGTGTGCAGATTTTTCTCTTGCTGAAAACTATTTTAGTTCATTACAGCACAAAAGCACCACCATACATTATTCCATGTAGCGTAGCGAGGGAAATTTTAGTCAGGCTTCATAAGGCTTTTCTTCCGGCTGCTTTATTTGTGTCAAGAAAAAAAGTAAAACAATGTGGAAGAGTTATGAACTACCTTCTAAATATAAAAGTTGTACTAAGTGACACCCCTCCTCTTTACAAAGCGAATGGTTATTAAAATCAGGCACTGTTTTTATTAACACTAAAATGAAGAAGCGAGTGTTTCCAATAGATAAATTAAGTTCGTTTACACCTAGCCGTTATGCTCCATAAATCCCGAATTTGGGGTATTTTTTTGTGTTTGAAATATTCCGAACTTTGAACTGGGGTGGGGGCGTAGCCCCCGCCTGAAAGGGTTATTTACCCAACAAAGTACCATAGTGAGGTATTGTTTTGTGTTCTTAAAAATTCGAACTTTGCACCGGGGTGGGAAACGTAGTTTCCCCTTTTTTGAAATATACCCCATAAAGTACCAAGCCGAGGTATTGTTCCCTGTTTTCATAATTCCGAAATTTGCTTAGGGCGGGAACGCCAGTTCCCCATCTGTTTGGGGTAGTACCTACAAAGTACCATGATGAGGTATTGTTCCCTGTTTTCATAATTCCGAAATTTGCTTTAGCCCCATCTGTTTGGAGGTAGTATCCATAAAGTACCGTCTTAAGGTATTGTATCGTAGTTTTAAAAAAAGAAGATTTGATTTTAGGGGTATGTTATTAATATTTGAAAAGGGTAAAAGGTACATGGCCATTAAATTCTAATCCTCTTTCAACTTTCAACTTTCAACTATAACATGAAAAAATAAATTGTATTTTAGCTAGTCAGAACGCTTTTCAAATGTTATCGCTAATAAAGTTTCTAAAGAATATCCTTTTTGTTTTCCCGGTTACATTAATTACTTCTCCGTTGAATAAATTAATGTTATTTCTTAGTTATCATAACCGACTTATTATTTGGGTTTATAAGAATAAAAAACGTTTTGAATATTCTGACTTTTTTAGTTGGAAACGAGATTATAATAAGCGGTATCATCTGTATGAATTTATTAAAGAGAAGTTTGATTTTGAGGATGCGGATCTATTGTACCTTGAATTTGGGGTAGCTAATGGGGAGTCGTTTAACTGGTGGACAAAGAATTTGAAAAGCAATAACACTTTTTTTGTTGGCTTCGATACTTTTGAAGGGTTGCCTGAAAATTGGGGCGCATTTTATGAAAAGGGTGATATGCGGGCTAAAGTGCCGATTTTTAATGATTCCCGGGTATTATTTAAGAAAGGGTTGTTTCAGGATACGTTGCCTAAATTTATCAATGAACAAAACAGCCAACTTAGCAGTCGTAGAAAAATTATCCATTTGGATGCAGATTTATATTCCTCAACAATATTTGTGCTATCTCAATTGTATCCTTATTTAAAGTCAGGGGATATTGTAATGTTTGATGAATTTAATGTACCTCTTCATGAATTTAAGGCCTTTTCTGAGTTTTCACAATTCAGTTATTTAACCTTTAATCCTGTAGGCGCTGTAAATAATTTTTATCAAGTTTGTTTTGAAATAGCGACCAAACCGATGACTTAGATTATTTGGTTAGGATATTGTAATGTTTTTTAGGGTGAGGATTAATATCGCTTAAAATACTTTTTGAATGTATCTTTTTCAATTTTAATAAATGGTTTACCTTTGTAAACATGATTTCCTCCTCCATACAAACCGCCGAAGAAATTAGTCATCTGCAAAAGACTGAGGTGGATAAACCATACCATTTAATTGTATGGAATGATGATGTTAATACTTTTGATTGGGTTATAGAAACTCTTATTGAAGTGTGTGGGCATAATGTAGAGCAGGCAGAACAGTGTGCTATTTTAATTCATACACGTGGGAAATATGCCGTAAAACGCGGTAGTTACTACCAATTGAAGCCATATTGTGAGGCTATTACTGACCGACTAATTCAAGCGACTATTGAATCCGAATAATAATGGTCTTTTTCTTGTTGTTTTTTGTTTTTTTTCTTTTGGATATTAATTTCTTTATCCAGGGTAGCCTGATATCCTGAAGTATTTCCATTTTTCAAGTTTTTTTTGATTTTTTTTTCTATCTTTTCGCTGTAAACCTAATGATAGGGTTTAGAGATTCTAATTGCTTGCCAGCTATCATGATTAAATATTGTCTGCTTTTAAGTGCTCTTTTCTTCTTATATAAGGGGAATGCCCAACAAATAATGGGATATGTGAAGGATATGCATGCACAGCCTGTATCCGGTGCAAATATTAGTTTACAACATAAGACAAATACTTTTAAGGTTAAAAGAACTATCACAAATGAAAGTGGGTTCTATCAATTTTTGAATATAGACTCCGGAGAATATATTGTCAAAGCTTCATTTAGTGGTTTCGAGGATGTTCTTTCTCCTTCAGTAACAGTAAATAATCAGCCGGTTCAAGTTGTAGATTTAATTATTGTCAATAAAATTCTTCAACTTGATAGTTTAGCTGTTCAGGCCTATCTACCTCCTATTGATTTGACTGGTAATAAAACAGTTCTTCATATTGATAGATCAATTAACACAATTGGCTCAGATGTATTAGCCATTTTACAAAATGCTCCTGAAGTAACTATAGATAATGAAGGAAGTATTTCAATAGCCGGTAAAAGTGGGGTGCAGGTATATGTAGATGGGAAACCGGTTCCACTTGCCGGTGCTGATTTAAGAGATTATTTACATTCATTACAATCAACCCAAATTGAAATAATTGAGATTATGAAAAATCCGCCTGTTCAATTTGAAGCAGAAGGGAACGCGGGAATTATTAATATTAAATTAAAGAAATTTAAACAATGGGGCACGAATGGCTCCATTAGTGCAGATTATGGGATTGCTACCTATCCTAAATATAATGCCGGAGTAAACCTAAATAATCGCTCAGCCTATTCTAATTTGTTTGCCAGTTTGCATTTAGTAGATAATAAAACATTAGGCATCGCTTATATGAATAGGATAATTTCAGATTCCGGTTTTTTTCAAAAGACCAACTTAATTACAAATCATTCAAATTATCGTTATAAAGTTGGTGCCGATTTTTTTATAAACAGATTTCACACCCTGGGTGTAAAGGTTGATGGCTCTAATGCTGACCTTGAACTAATTTCTAAAAACAATACTGATATTTCATACCTTTTACCTTCTTCTCATATAGTCAGATTATTGAAAGCAATTAATACCAATAAGTCCTCCAGATCAAATATTAACTCCAATATTAATTACCAGTTTATCGATTCAACCGGGAATGAATTAAATGTTGATGTTGATTATGGAAAGTATAAAAATAAAGGGAATCAAGTACAACCAAATTTCTTTTTTGATCCTACAGGTTTAATAGAATTATCACACACTGAATATCAGATAGAGGCGCCTACTGAAATTGATATTTATTCATTAAAAGTAGGGTTAGAAAGAAATTTGAAAGGAGGACGAATAGCTTTTGGGGTGAAATTGGCTAATGTAAAAACCAAAAATGATTTCAGGCGATTTGATGTTTTTGATTCCGATTTTAAATTGGATTCAGTACGAAGCATTTTTTATCAATACAAAGAAAAGATTAATTCAGCCTACGTTAATTATAATCGGAGTATATCCAATTTCGTTTTCCAAACAGGAATTAGATTAGAGGAAACACAATACACCGGTAGGTCGGTGGGTTTTGTGCGGAATGGAAATGTGATGGCTCCTTATGATTCCTTGTATAAGGGAAATTATTTAGACATCTTCCCAAGCATTTCATTAACTTTCAAAAAGGGGCCATTAAGCCTGTTTGATATTTCATACAGCCGGCGTATTGATCGCCCGAATTATCAAGACTTAAATCCCATTGAATATAAGTTAGACGAGTACACTTATGTAAAAGGAAATCCAAGGCTACAACCACAGTACACAAATACTATTTCATTAAAGCATAGCTATAAATATAAATTGGTCACCACCTTAAGCTATTCCCGAGTAAGAAACTTTTTCTCCATGTTAATTGATACTACAGAACAATCAAAGGCATTTCTTTCAAAACGCAATCTAACCTCTCAAAATATTATAAATCTTTCATTAAGCTATCCCATTTCACTTAAAGATTACGAAGCTTATCTAAGTTTGAATACCTTTTATTCAAGATATAAAGCAAATTTTGGAGAGGAAAGAGATATCAATTTAGAAACATTTTCGGTTACCTTTCAGAGCCAACAAACATATAAGTTTTCGCCAACAATCACTGGTGAAATAACAGCATGGTATGTAGCACCTGCAATCAGCCTAGGTACATTTAAGTCAAAAGGCTATGGGGCTGTTAATATTGGTGTGCAAAAATCAATGTTTAATAGTAGGGGAAAATTAAAACTTGCGGTTAATGATGTTTTTTATACAATGAGATGGGCCGGTACCAGTCATTTTGCCGGGCAGACTTCTACAGGTTATGGGAAAGTTGAAAGCAGACTGTTTAAAATGAGTTTTACCTATCGTTTTGGTAAGGGATTAATAAAACAGATTAAACAGAACAAAGATGAATCAGATGAAGAGATGAAACGTGCTGAAAGCCAGGAGGGTAGCCAAATTGGTGGATGATTCTTTTAAATCACTTTTCCCAAGATATTTTACTTAATACTCCTTTTGGATTATAATTTTCTTTAATAAATATTAGGATTTCTCATTTTTACTATTAACTTTGTACTCTCAAGGCTCATACAGCCTATATTCTCCAATATTTTAGCGGATAAGACCTTTATATTACTCTTTTGTGAGAGAGTTTCCATTTCCTTTTAAAACTGCTTTAAAATTTTCAGTCTCCAGAATTTGCTGTACAGCGTACCCTAATTTAATGTTGTAGCAGCCCTTTAAAATTCATATTCCATATACCGACTTTACCATGAATCATTGTGTGTTTTTACACACCTATTGATTTTACTGCTAAAATGTATGATATGAAAACATCTTTATGCTGCTATGAAATTTTTAAAACAAAAGTCTTTCGAATTTTTACGATTTCGATGTTTACCATTTTTGGTAATCTTCTTTCTTCTTGTTTAGCTCAAAATAGCCAGACTTTTAATGCTAATGGAACATTTAATGTTCCTGCTGGTGTAACTGAAATCACCGTGGAGTGTTGGGGTGGAGGTGGAAAAGGTGGAACCCGCACTTCAAATGGTGTATCTGGTGGAGGAGGTGGTGGCGGATATTCACGCAGTGTGCTTACTGTTGTTCCAAGCAACAGCTATACTGTAAGTGTAGGAGCGGGAGCCACCGGTACAAGTGCAGGGGGTGATAGCTGGTTTGGAAGTTCATCAACTATATTAGCCAGAGGTGGTAATAGTGTTTCTAATAATAATGCTAATGGTGCAAGTGGTGGCGCAGTGGGTATTGGTGATGTTACCTATTCTGGTGGAGATGGGCATAATGGCAACACTTCAGGCACACGCTATGGTGGTGGTGGCGGTTCATCTGCAGGTATTGCTGCAAATGGTACTGATGCACCAAATCAAAATGGAGGTAATGCACCTGCCGGCGGTGGTAATGGTGGAAATGGCAGATATAATAGTCAGGGTAATGGTTCCGATGGAGATAATCCCGGTGGAGGTGGAGGAGGTGCTGTTCGTACAAGTAGTTACACACGTTCCGGTGGAGATGGCGCAAGGGGGAGAGTAATTGTCTCTTGGATTCCTGCTTATTCCACACAGTTTATTTCTATGGATTATGGTAATTCACCATGGTGCGCAGGAGAAACAAGAAATGTTAGTGTTACAGTAAAAAATATTGGTCAGGCTACCTGGACGAATAGCAACCCGGATATTAATGTGGGTGTGAAGTGGAATCAAAATGGCACAAGTTGGGCTGATTATTATGTTCGAACAGATGCTAATAATGTAGCACCGGGTGCAACCGCAACTTTTACGCTACCGCTTACAGCAAGTAATTATATTGCAGGTACAGGATATACTACTCCGCTAAATGCAGGAATTAATAATATCTCTTTTGATATGGTGGTAGAGGGGGTGTGTTGGTTTGGGAATAATAATGTTGCATGTGGACCGGGAAATGCGGTTTTTGTTTCTCCCAATATTGTTATTGCTAATCCAATAAATATTACCACACATCCTTCCACAGTTCCTCAAACTTATTGTGTGGGTGATAATGCAGCCTCTTTATCCATAAGTGCAACAGGTACTTCTCCTGCATACCAATGGTATGTAAATAGTGTACCATCTAATACCGGCGGTACAATTATTCCAGGCGCTACTTCACAAACCTATGTTCCTTCTACCAGTTCTGCAGGCGTGAATTATTATTATTGTGTAGTAACCGGTTGTGATGAAAAAATAAGTAGTGTTTCAGGTGCTTATACGGTTAATGGAGATGCAACGCTTACGCTTACCACGGCCCCTTCTACTATTACACAAACAATATGCTTTGGAAATGCAATGGCAAACATTGAATTTGCTGCAGGAGGTGCTGCCATCGGAGTAACGATTTCTTCAGGTAGTGTGCCTCCCGGTGTTTCAGGTTCGTTTAGTGGAGGTGTTTACACTCTTACGGGAACGCCTTCTGTTACAGGAATTTACACTTTCACAGTTTCCGCTACAGGCTCAGTTTGTATAAATCAATCACAGCAGGTAACCCTAACAGTTAGTACGCCGGGTACTATTTTGCTTACTTCTGCAGCAAGTACAGATGTTCAAACATTATGTGTGAACTCACCTTTAACAGATATTGAATATACTGTTGGTGGAGGCGCTACCGGTGCTGTAATCTCCTCTGGCGTACTGCCTGCAGGAGTAACCGGATCATTTTCAAGTGGTGTATTTACTATTTCCGGAACACCAACTGAATCAGGAATTTTTAATTTCCAAATTACAACTACAGGAGATTGTGTGAGCGCATCATTATCGGCGTCTATCACAGTAAATCCTGCACCCTCATTTACATTAGCTTCAGGAGTTGGAAGTAATAATCCTACACTTTGTATTAATACCGTATTAAATGATATTATCTTTTCATTGCAAAATGAAACAGGCGTATCGGTAACCGGGCTTCCATCAGGATTATCAGGGGCTTATAATAGTGGAACCTTTACTATTTCCGGAACGCCTACACAATTTGGTTCCTTTCCATATACCATAACTGCTAATGGCGGTTGTGGAACAAGCACAACTTCAGGTACAATTACCGTAAATAATATAGCAACATTATCATTAACATCAGGAGTGGGCTCCAATTTTCAAACCGCTTGTGTAACTCAATCTGCTATAACTAATATCACCTATTCGGTGGGAGGTAGTGGTACGGGTGCAACTGTAACCGGCCTTCCAACAGGGATTAGTGGAAGTTACAATAGTGGAATCTTTACTATTTCGGGTACGCCAAATGTAACCGGAGTATTTAATTATACAGTTACTGCTACAGGTGGATCTTGTGTTAAACAGAATGAAACAGGTACAATTACAGTTGTTGCCCTTCCTGTTGCAAATGCTATTACCGGGCCTAATGAAGTGTGTGCCATCAACCAAATTACCCTCTTGCCTAATGCGTCCGGAATAGGGCAATTAACTTATTCGTGGACATCTTCAAATCCTTCCTTTGCTACTGTAGATAATGCCGGAGTTGTAACTGGTGTTGCAGCTGGAACAGTAAATTTCTTTTATACAGTTACTAACGGTTCGGGATGTACGCGATCTTCTGCAAACTTTTCTGTTACCGTAAAAGCAGCAGCTGTAGGAAATTTAACGGCATCGGAGACTTCAGGAATTCCTAACGATAATATTATTTGTCCGGGAAGTAATGTGACTTTTGTCGCTACAACCGGATATCCCAATTATCATTTTAAAGTAAACGGGGTAACTGCTCAGAATAGTAATGCACGTATCTTTAATACTACTTCACTGCAAAATGGTGATGTAGTTACCGTAGAAGTAACGAATATTAACGGTTGTATTACTACTTATAATTCGATTACTATTTCTGTTACTCCTGCACCTGTAGGCTCTTTAAGTGCAACAGAAAATTCAGGAACAACAGCGAATGATAATATTATTTGTGCCGGTGATAATGTGATTTTTACCGCAACACCCGGATTTGCAAATTATATTTTTAAGGTAAATGGTGGTGATGTACAATCAGGTGCTTCAAACACTTTTACCACATCTTCATTATCCGGAACGGCATCAGTTACTGTGGTAGCTTCTAATAGTGCCGGATGTGCTTCAGTTTGGGGGCCACAAGTAATCACTGTTGGTGCAAATCCTACCGGAACACTTACTGCTTCTGAAAATTCAGGAATGGCCGCAAATGATAATTCAATTTGTGTGGGTGATGCAGTGACTTTTTCTGCTCCTACAGGCTTTAATATGTATTCATTTTTAGTAAATGGATTACCTCAACAAACAGGAGTGTCTAATTCTTTTGTTTCAACTTCCTTAACTAATCCATCTATCGTTGCTGTTCAGGCAACTTCGGCTACCGGTTGTGTGGGAACTTTTGCACCTGTGGTAATCACCGTAAATGATTTGCCATCTGGCACACTAACGGCTACTGAAAATTCTGGCACACCAAATGATAATATCATTTGTGCCGGAGCTTCAATTACTTTTTTTGCGTCATCAGGATATAGTCAATATCAATTTAAAATTAACGGCGTTCCGGCTCAAACTGGTCCTTCTTCAACATTTACCTCTACTTCAATAAATAATGGTGATGTAATTTCAGTAGATGTAACCTCCTCTGCCGGGTGTTTTGTCACTTTCAACTCATTAAATATTTCAGTAACTGCTTTGCCATCTACGGTACTTAATGTAATGGAAAATTCGGGAACAACTGGAAATGACGGAGTTATTTGTGCAGGTGATAATATTACGTTTATTGCTGAAGCCGGACATGTAAACTATCGCTTTTATTTAAATAATGTTCTTGCACAAGTTGGTACTTCAAACACTTATTCAACTACTTCACTTGCTAATAATGATGTGGTGCATGGAGAAATTTTGGATATTAACGGGTGTGAAGTTTTGACTAATTCAATAACCGTTTCAGTAGTTTCACTCCCTATGGGAAGCATTGTTCTAACTGAAAATTCAGGTATTGCGGCTAATGATGATATTATTTGTGATGGGTATGCTGCAATCTTCACGGCTACTTCAGGGTATGTAAATTATAATTTCTTTGTAAATGGATTGTCTAAGCAATCAGGCTCTTCAAATGTTTTTGTTTCATCTACTCTTGCAGATGGAGATATTGTTACCGTATCCGCAACAAATGTAGGAGGATGTGAACAGGTCTTTAATAATATCCTCGTAACCGTAAAAGCATTGCCATCCGGTACGCTTTCTGCAACTGAAAACTCCGGAACTCCAAATGATAATATTATTTGTCCTAATGAACAAGTAACCTTTACAGCTACAGCAGGGTGGGATTGGTATGATTTTAAGGTAAATGGTACAAGTGTTCAAGCATCTTCTTCAAATACTTATATAGCTAGTGATATTAACTCAACCACCCAAGTTACTGTTGTGATTTCTAACAGCAACGGTTGTACTTTGGAACTGAATACTATAATGATAACTGTATTGCCGGCGCCTGTAGGGATATTGAGTGCAGCAGAAAATTCGGGTATTGCTTCAAATGATAACATCATTTGTTCAGGGGCCTCAGTAACCTTTACTGCAACTTCAGGTTACCAACATTATGAATTCTTTCTAAATAATATTTCGGTTCAAAGCAGCTCTTCAAATATTTTCTCTTCATCTGCTCTGGCTGATGGCGATGTGGTGTCTGTTGAAGTATTATCCAATAATGGTTGCTCTTTGAGCTACAATACAGTTGTTATTACAGTGCATAGTAATCCGGTGCAGCAACCTATTACCGGAAATCCGGAGACATGTGTAAACACATCATCCAATTTATATAATTCAAATCCGGGAGGGGTGTGGTCTAGCACTAACTCTACCGTTGCTTCTATTCATGCTGCAACAGGCGTAGTGAGTGGTCATGTTCCGGGAATTGTAACTATTACTTATTCTGTTACTAACGTTAACGGATGTACTACATTAAGCACAACTCCATTTGAAGTATATGCGCTACCCGTGCCAACCCTAACTGGTCCAAATCCTTTCTGCCCGGGTACAACGGCAGAATATCTTACAGAATCCGGTCAGTTTAACTATGTTTGGACAATTACAGGCGGAACAATTGTATCAGGAGGAACATCGGCTGATGATAATGTATTGGTTGATTGGAACCTTCCGGGTGTAAAGTCTATTTATGTTAACTATACAAATGCAAATGGTTGTTCCGGTGCAACGAGTACAACGGTTACCGGCTCCACGGGTACTATACCGGTTATAGCCGGGCCCACTGCTGCATGTGCTCAGTCGGCCAATCATTTATATACAACTCAATCCAATCAAAGTGATTATGTATGGAGTGTAATTGGCGGAAATATTTCATCTGGCGGAACTTTAAATGATGATCAGGTTACTATTACCTGGACCACTCCCGGAATAGGAAAAGTGTTGGTAAATTTCACTGATATAAACGGATGTTCGGCAGCTTCTGAAACAGTATTTCCTGTAACAGTACATACCTTGCCAACAGCCACTATTGGTGGAGCAACATCGGTATGTTTAAATTCAGCTTCACCGCTAATTACTTTTACCGGGTCAAATGGTTCAGCTCCCTATACTTTCTTTTACAATATCAATGGTGGTGCACCGCAAACGATAACCACTGTTTCCGGTAATTCAATTGCTATAAGCGTACCTACATCTATTGATGGTACTTTTACCTATAATCTTATTTCTGTTTCAGATGCTAACAGTTGCTCACAAACGCAGTTGGGTAATGCTGCTGTAATAGTAAATGAGTTGCCCATGGCGTCCATATTGGGAAATAATACAGTGTGCTTGAATACGCCTGCAAATATCACCTTTACCGGAACCCATGGAACAGCACCTTTTACCTTTTACTATCGAATAAATGGAGGAGCTGTTCAAACGATATCTACAGTTGTTGGAAATAGTATAGTGCTTGCAGCCAATACATCTTCTGCAGGAACATTTGAATATACATTACAGCAAGTTACCGATGCTAATGGGTGTAGTATAGGAGTAGCTGATACTATTTCTATTGTAGTGAATCCATTACCAACAGCTACTATTTCGGGCAGCACTTCCGTTTGTATTTTTGCGGGTCAGCCTGAGGTTACCTTTATGGGAAGTAATGGTACAGCTCCTTATACATTTTATTATCGTATAAATGGAGGTTCTTTGCTTTCCGGCACTTCAACCGGCTCCATACTTACGGTGTCTGCTCCTACAAATACTTCCGGAACATTTATTTATACTTTAGAAAGTGTAACAGATGCCTCTTCTACGTCTTGTAATCAACCCCAATCAGGTAGTGTAACCATAACCGTTACTCCAGCCTCGGTGGGTGGTGTGTTAAGTGGAAGCACCAATGTTTGTACAGGAGTAAACAGTACCCTATTAACCGTTGGCGGTTATACCGGAGCTATCTATGATTGGGAGTACTCTACTGATGGTGGTGGTGTATGGTCGTCTATTGGTTTTATTGGTAATACTTATACGGTTACCAATCTTGTCCAAACTACACAATATCGTGTTGTTGTGAAAAGCGGAAATTGTGCAGAAGCATTTTCAACAGTAGCCACAATTACTGTAACCCCTGCTACATTGGGAGGAGCAGTGACTTCAGATGCTACCGTTTGTGCTTCAGCAAATAGCGGATCGCTTTCATTAAGCGGCTATGTAGGTAGTGTGTTAAGATGGGAGAGTAGTACAAACGGAGGGGTTACCTGGACAAACATTGCCAATACTACTGCTTTTCTTAACTATACAAATCTAAATTCAACCACCATTTATAGGGCGCTGGTATCAAATTCCCCATGTAGTGTGGTGTATTCGTCAATAGCTACCATTACAGTTAACGCACGTCCAACAGGTGTGCTTTCAGGAACTGCACAAATGTGTATTGGTACAGGTACAAATCTAACACTAACGGTAACGGGTAATGGTTCAATATCAGGTACATTGAGTGGCGGAATTTCATTTAGTGGCATTGCTCCCACTATTATTATACCTGTTAATCCGGTAACCAATACCACCTACACCATTTCTTCATTAAGTGATGATAACTGTACAGCGTTGCCGGTAAACCTTAGTGGTTCAGCAACTATAACTGTAAATCCATTGCCGACGGCATTCACTATAACTCCTTCTTCGGTTACAATATGTGAAGGTGCAATACAAGCACTTACTGCAGTAGGTGGCGCGCCGGTAAATGGCTCGAAAACGGCGGCATCCGGAAATATAAATGTCAATATTCCGGATAAATCTCTTTTCGGAGCTACCGGAGTATTAACTCGCACATTGAACATATCTGGTATTCCTGTAAATGCTGTAATTACCAGCATCGTAGTTACTTACCGAATATCACACACAGCAACAGGAGATTTAAATATTAATTTAAAAGCACCGAACGGAAATATTCTTAATTTGGTAAACCAACGAGGTGGTACAGGTGATGACTTTAATACAACCACCATCAGTAGTTTATCATCAACACCCATTACTACCGGAAGTAATCCTTATAATAATACCTATGCAGCAGATGCAAAGAATGCCATAGGTTCGCCTGCTAATCAATCAAACGTAACCAATTTTGCAGGTTTATATGGAGTGCCAAATGGTACATACACCCTTATTGTTGAAGATGATGTATTGTATAGGAGTCGGTTCCAGACAAATACCGGAAAATTGAATCATTGGAATATTACCGTGAACTATACCGTGCCATCAACACTTAATTCAACATGGTCACCGCTTACAGGATTGTTTTCAGATGCCGGAGGAACAGTTGCCTATTTAGGACAAAATTTAACCACTGTTTATACCAGCCCTTCTGCAGGCGCACATGTATATACCGCAACATTTACTAACAGCAATGGTTGTAGCAATACTAGCAATGTAAACGTAAATGTAAATCCATCGCCTCAGGTTACAATAAGTGCTGATTATTGCGCTATACCGGGAAAAATTCAATTAACAGCCAGTGCAACTCCTGCCCCAATAAATTATATATGGAGTACAGGAGAAACGACTCAAACCATTGAAGTAGATGAAGTAGGTGTATATGATGTGACTGTAACCGCTGCCACAGGATGTATGGGAAATGCCAGCATAGGTGTTGCACAAGAACTGGTGGTGAATGGTGATTTTGAATTGGGAGATACAGGATTTTTTACCGAATATGATTATGCAACCGGATTTAATCTCTGGCCTGAAGGTGAATATGCAGTAGATGATGATGCGCATTTATATCATACTAACTTCTATGGAAGGGATCATACTACACCTGCACAAACCGGTAATTTTATGATGATTAATGGTAGTACCAGTTTGATTGGTAATCCTGCACGGCCTCGTATTATTTGGCAACAAACAGTGAATGTTTTACCTTTTACTGATTATTATTTCAGTGCATGGGCTATGAATCTCAACCCTGCCTCTCCGGCTAAATTACAATTTGAGATAAACGGCATTGCTGTTGGTACGATTGCAGATTTAAGTACTGCGCCAAAGCCGACAAATAATAGCCAGGTTAATATTAATAACTGGATTCGCTTTTATAGTAATCCTACCTGGAATTCCGGAACAAATACAACTGCAATAATAAAAATAGTCAATTTAAATACTGTTGCAGGAGGTAATGATTTTGGATTGGATGATATATCGTTCGGAACATTACGTCCGTTTATCAGTTTAATTTCAGCACCGGGTACAGATGCTCAAACAGTATGTGCTAATTCACCCATTGATGATATAATTTATGCAGCAGCAAGTGGTGCCGCCGGTCCAACGGTAACTGGTTTACCGGTTGGCGTAACCTCAATTTTTAATGGTTCTACACTTACTATTTCCGGAACGCCAACAGTGCCCGGCTCGTATGGATATACTGTTTCTACAACAGGTACATGTAATCCTACAACTGTTACCGGAACAATAACTGTTCAACATCAAACCATTTCGCTTGCTGCAGGAAGCGGCGCATTATCCACTTGTGTAAACCAACCTATAATACCTGTTCAGTTTACCCTGGGTGGAACCGCTACTGGCGCTACTGTTACCGGGCTTCCTGCAGGAGTAACGGGAACGGTTAGTGGTAATATACTTACAATTAGCGGAACCCCTACTGCTACAGGGTTATTTAGTTACTTGGTAACTACAGTGGGTACATGTACACCGGTTACAGCTAATGGTTCAATTGAAGTTAAATCACAAACCATTGGTTTGTTTTCCGGAAGTGTAAATCAAACACGTTGTGTAAATACTGCCATAACAAATATTGTTTTCCAAATTGGTGGTACAGCAACAGGAGCATCAGTGAGTGGCTTACCGGCAGGTGTTAACGGGAACTATAGTGGTGGATTATTTGTGATAAATGGTACACCTACTGTTTCGGGTATTTATAATTATACTGTAACTACATCCGGAAGTTGTAACCCAACAACTAAAAGCGGTACTTTAACCATTAATCCGGCGGCAGCTATTGTGCTTTCTTCAGCATCCGGCTCAGATTATCCTACATTATGTATCAATACAGCACTTACTGATATTACCTATGCGATTTCGGGTGGAGGAACAGGAGCAACAATAAGCGGTTTGCCTGCAGGACTAACGGGAACGTATAGTAGTGGAATATTTACAATTAGTGGAACGCCTACAGTAAGAGGTGTGTTTAATTACACCGTGCATACTACAGGAACCTGTGCTCAAACCACTGCAACCGGAACCATTACTGTTCAAGGCTCAACAGTTGCCTTATCATCCGGACAAGCAAATCAAACCGTATGTAATAATACTTCTATAAATAATATAGTTTTCAATATAGGCGGAACCGGAACGGGGGCTACAGTGAGTGGATTGCCAAGTGGAGTAACTGGAGTATATAGTGGTGGACAATTTACCATTAGTGGCACACCCACACAATATGGCACCTTTGCATATACCATTGTTGCTACAGGAAGTTGCGATGGAGAAACTGCCGGTGGAGTATTAACAGTGGGTATTGGCTCTGTTGGCGGCACCTTGCCTGATGTGTATGCTTGTAATAATGGTGGCGGTATGTTAATGCTGAGTGGCCAAAATGGGAATGTGGTTCGCTGGGAAAAAAGTATTGATGGTGGAACAAGCTGGACAAACATCGCTAATATAACCAATGTGCTCACCTTTAGTAATATCACAGCTCCTGTATTGTATAGAGTGATGGTTAAACAAGGCTCGTGCCCTGCTGTTTATTCTAATATTGCTACTTCAGGCGTATTAAATATGTGGACAGGTGCGGTAAACAATGATTGGTTTACTGCAGCTAACTGGAGTAATAACACCTTGCCATCTATGAGTTGTTCAGATGTAATTATTCCTTCCGTTGTCGCACCTGCCGTTTATCCGGTTTTAGCTTCGGGTACTGCATCTGTAAAAAATATTATTATTCATTCAGGAGCATCATTAACCATGAGTAGTGGAACAATGGAAATATCCGGCACAATAACCAACAACGGTATTTTTAATGCAAAGGATGGAACTATTCATTTAAATGGAAATACAGCTCAAACTATTCCTGCAAATACCTTTGTTGATGATGATGTTAATCATTTGTTGATAGGTAACAGCAGTTTAGCAGGCGTTACCTTAGCAGGCTCATTGAATATATTAGGGTCACTTAATTTTTCTTCTTTAGGAACAAAGTTTGCAACAGGAGGTTTTTTAACATTGCGCTCTACTGCTGACAATACTGCATGGGTTGGTAATCTTACAGGTAAAACAATTACCGGCGAAGTAACCGTTGAAAGATATATTCATACAGGAACAGGGGCGGGTATGCATCCTAAGTCATGGCAATTACTAGCAGTACCCACTAAAGGAAGCCAAACCATAAAACAAGCATGGCAGGAAGGAGCAACATTTGCCAATCAGAATTTGCGCTCAGGATATGGCACCATGATAACCAGTAAAATCCAGGGAGCATTAGGTTTAGGCTTTGATGCATACACTCCTGCAGGCGGAACCATGAACAAATATGATGCAATAACCAATCAGTGGGTTGGTGTAGCAACTACCGCATCAACGCCTATTGAAAACAAGAATGGATATATGGTATTGGTAAGAGGTGATAGAAGTGTGATTACTTCATCGGGAGTACCAAACTCTACCACCATGCGTACACGCGGTAAATTATTTACACCGGGTGCCGATGCTCCTCCCAGCATTAATGTGGCTGCAGGCAAGTTTGAATCAGTTGGAAACCCATATGCATCTGCCATTGATTTAACAAGTTCAGGAGTGTATACTCATCATTTAGCAGATGTATATTATTTATGGGATCCACAATTAACAAACCAAGGTGCTAACTCTGCCTATGGTTTGGGTGCATATCAAACCCTAACAAAGGGAATGGATGGTAATTATCATGTAACTCCCGGTGGGGGAAGTTATGGTGCCCCGGGGAGTGTGCATAATACCATTGAAAGTGGACAGGCGTTTTTTGTGATATCGTCAGGGCAAGCAGGTCACATTGACTTTGATGAAAGGGCTAAGGTGCCGGGAAGTAATCTACGGTCTCGCTCATCCTTGCTTACCGAGTCTGAAATACGCGCCAATATCTATGTGATGAATAATGGATATCAGGTATTGCTTGATGGTGTAGCAACTCAGTTTAATGCTCAATACAATAATGAGGTAAATGTTGATGATGCGCTGAAATTGGGAAATTTATCTGAAACATTTTCACTTAAACGGGATAATAAATTATTTGCTGTTGAAAAGAGGGCACCGGTTACAGCCAGTGATACCATATATTATAATCTGGGTTTAATGCGTTCACAATCTTATGTATTAGAGATAAATCCTGCTAATATGGATGCTACAGGATTGAGTGCATGGTTGGAAGATTTATATTTACATACCAGCACATCAATAAGCCTGGAGAGTTCAACATCTTATCCATTTACAGTAACTACATCAGCGCCCGAATCGTATGCAGCAAATCGTTTCAGGATTGTGTTCCGTCAGGTTACTTCTCCGGAGCCTGAAGTGCTAATTATAACAGCAACGGCTGTACGAAGAGCAGATGCTACTATTCATGTGAGCTGGAATGTACTTAATGAATCAGGTGTGTCTCATTATGAAGTAGAACGAAGTTCTAATAGAGGGATATTTACCGGAATTTTAACCCGGGAGGCATTGTTAAATAATGGTGGCGAGGTGAGGTATTCAGATATTGATCACAATCCGATGACAGGGGATAATTACTATCGTATAAAAGCAGTAACAAGAAGCGGAAAGATTTTTTATAGTAAAACAGTTCAGGTTGTTTCAAAACAAAATGGAGGAGTTGAATTGACTGAAATGGTTACCGTATATCCTAATCCTGTTATGGGCCGCCAGATGAATGTTAGGTTTGAGAATATGGAATCCGGAAAATATAAGGTTGCTTTATACAATAATAGTGGAGTACGTGTTATTGAAAAAGAAGAAACGATAAAACAACCGGGGTTAACCTTACGCTATATGTTAAACCATCTCACCCCAGGTTCATATCGGTTAGTTGTTTATAATATGTCCGGTAAAAAATGGACACAGCAGGTTGTTATTCTTTAAAGAAGTTGTCTCCTGGCTTACATATCAAACCCCGCCTAAATAGGTGGGGTTTTTTTATATTGAGGCAAAACCCAAAAATGGTTTTGCAGGTTGAGATTAAAAATCGGAATTCTTTTTCTTTTTAAAAATACCTCGTATAGGGGATTAATGGGGTAATGGATAGAGGATAGATATTCCAAAGGGGAGTATCTCCTTAGGCCCAAAGCAAGGTTCGATTTTTTTGAAGAATATAACAATACTTTAGATGGGGATATTGTGGATGCCAAAACCATCAGACAGATGAGGAACTGATGTTTACACGCTAAAGCAAATTTCTAAATTATGGAAACATGAAAGAATACCTCGCAACGGTATATGGTGGGTGAAAGTAATAAAATGATGATTATTTTCGACTAACTGCAGTTGTTTATATTCCCGGGCCGGTATCCCGCTGACCCGATATCAAGATATGAAGTTTAGTGATGCGAAACAATACCTCATGATGGTACTTAGAGGGTACAATTTTAAAAAGGGGAAACTGCGTTTCCCACCCTGTTGCAAAGTTCGATTTTTTGAAAACACAAGATAATACCTCATCATAGTACTTTATGTGTACCACCCCAAATATACGGGGAACTGGCGTTTCCCACCCCGTTGCAAAGTTCGATTTTTTGAAAACACAAGATAATACCCCATCATAGTACTTTATGTGTACCACCCCAAACAGACGGGGAACTGGCGTTCCCACCCTAAGCAAAATTCGCATTTATTGAAACATGGGACAATACCTCAACTCGGTACTTTGTAGGGTACTCTACCCCTTATGAACGGGGGCTGCGCCCCCTCCCCATTTCAAAGTTCGGATTATTTCAAACACGAAACAATACCTCAAATTCGGTATTTATGGAGCATAACGGGGATGCGTAAACGAATTTTATAATCTATTTAAAAAACTCGCTTTTCCATTTTAGTGTTAATAATAACGGTGCCTGCTTTTATTAATCATTTGGTTTGTAGTTAGCAGGCGTGCCTCTTAGAACAATATTTAAATCTTGGTAGTGCAGACCTAATTTGCCTTGTTTATTCCTTTGCTTTTACCCAAAGAAGGAAACAAAAAATATCAAAGTTTCCGAAGAAGGAATAAAAAATTTTCTTGCTACGCAACATCGAATAATGCATAGCTGTGCTTTTGTGCTGAAATGTACTAATATGATTTTCAGCAGGAAAAATCTGTACACATTCGCAGCTATACCCTCCGCTCAATAAATTTTCATACGTCATCCTTCTGATTCCCGGCTATGAATGTAGGAGATTGAAAAGGAAGAGGAGTGCTTGAACAGCTTTTTGAATAATGGGGAATTAGAAATGGAAATCGATGGTTAAAAAGCAAAGTGAATATATTGAAGTGAAAAAATGCTCCACAGGGAAGTATCCTCTGAGCCCATTCAAAGTTCGTTTTTTAAAATATAGAACAATTCCCCGGAAGGGTACATTTTAGATACCAATACCCCAAACAGAAGGGGCTAAAGTAAATTTCGGATTTATTTAAACATAAGATAATTTCTCATCTTCATAATATGTCAGCTAACGCCCGACGGCTTTGCGATGGCGGGGTGTTTTACATCAAAAGTTCAATCGAAGAACAAATGTTACACCATGCACAAGAATCAAATCGAAGCCGTTTAGCCCTACTTTTGACAGTACTGTGTTACCGGTTCGGGCTTCTATCATGCGTTATTTAATAGGTATTGAAATTTGTCAATAAACAGTCCTACATGGTAACCGTCCATTAGTGCATGGTGTCCGTGAATAGATACAGGTATTTCTTTCACGCCATTATTTTCGGTCATTTTACCAAATGAAATTTTAGGACAACTATCGGGATGCGAAAAACTTCTTGCGTGTGAAATGCTTGTAAAGTTAAGCCACGGAATAGCAGAAAAATGAATAACATTTTCTCCTGAAACAGCAGGTAATAAACTGTTTGTGCGTTTTACATTTTCAATTTCTTGCAATGCTTTTTCATAAAACTGTTTTTCATCTTCAAAATAGTCCATATAAGCAAAGCCAAATGTTCCATCAGGTCGGTTAATGGTTGGCGAAGCATTTACGGTTGCAAAATCATAAACCTGATTTTCAATTATTCGGTATCGGAAATTTTCTACTTCATTAGCTGCTTTCAACGCTCTGTATAGATAATACAAGAAAAAGGAAACACCTTTTTCTTTTGCTTTCTGGTAGGCAGTTGTGCAATCCACTATTACGGTTACGCCAAAAAATGGTTCTTCAAATTTTGAGAAGAAAAGGAAATGCTCTTTTCTGTTCCAGTTGTTAAGGTCTATTAATTTTTTCATTCCTATTTTAGGTAATTCAGTATTTCGTTAATTGATTTCAGTTGAATGAAATTATCGTGTTTCAAATTAGTTTCTTGTTGCTCGTGTGTCCATGTTACATAGTATGGAATATGAGCAGCATTTCCACCTAATTCTAAAACAGGGATAATGTCGGATTTAATGGAATTGCCCAACATTAAAATGTTTTCAGGGTTACAGTCTAAATGTTTAAACAGTTTTTGATAATCACTCTCTTTCTTCTCGCTCATAATTTCTATGTGGTGGAAGTACTGTTCCAATCCTGATTTTTTCAACTTTCTTTCTTGGTCCAACAAGTCGCCTTTGGTTGCAACCACCAATTTATAATCGCCATTCAAGGCTTCCAAAGTTTCTTGAACACCTTGCAGAAGTTCAATCGGTTTTTGTAGGAGGTCGTGCCCAATTTCTATGATTTTATCAATAATATTTAAAGAAACGGTTCTGTCTGAAACTCTATTTGCAGTTTCAATCATACACAGCAAAAATCCTTTAATTCCGTAACCGTAAAGAGGTAAGTTCTTCATTTCAGTTTTAAATAGCTCTTTTGAAATGGTGTGTTGCGGATGATAATTCTCAAGCAATGCGCAAAATTGTTTTTCTGCTTCTTGAAAGTAAGGTTCGTTTACCCATAAGGTATTGTCTGCGTCAAATGCTATGGTTGTTATTTTATTATTCATTTTGTCTGTTCAAATTCTGATTGTGAGGTGTTGTTGAAGCCTGACCGATAACAGAAGGGGTTAAAGTAAATTTCGGATTTATTTAAACATAAGACAATTCCTTTTCCAAGTGCATTCGTGGTTCCAATACCTACAAAAAAGAGAAAAACCGGAATTTCAAAACTAACCCAAGTTTTTGAAACACAAGGGAATCTATCGTATGTAGGCTTTGTGGATAGTTTTCAAAGATTGTGGAACTACACTGAATAAAACATAAAAAAAAATTAGGTTCACGTGTGATAATATGTGCCGGTTTAGCCTGTTACCAAAACCCTTTTTCGGCAATGTTTAGCTAACCAAACTAATTGTATAGGGTTAACAAAGACTTTTAAGTCATTTAAACACCTATATTTCGGACAAAGGAAGTATTTGTATTTCTTAAAAAAGTTGGAAATATTGAAAATTTCCTGTTAAAATCTATTAAATTTGGTTAGAATCTGTAGCAATTTGAAATTTTTTTAATTCTGATTAAATAAAAATTTTGTCAGAATTTACTGTAACTAAACTTTATGAAAAAACATTTACCTGCTACTCATTTTATAATAAGTTCAATTGTTCTATTTTTTTATTGCTTAATGGCAACTAATAAGGTATCAGGTCAGGTTGCCACTTATTATAATTGGTCACAATCCACCACAACATATACACCCGGATATCCTGTAGGAGTTACTGAGCCTGCAAATATTTTTCCTGAGGTTTGGGATGACATGGCCTATAACGGTTATAAATTACCTTTCAACTTTACTTTTAATGGTACTTTATATTCAGCAGCGAATGGATACATTGGATTAGATACTGACGGATGGATTTGTTTTAGCAATGGTATGCCCGTTATGACCGGGCAAACTGGTGGAGGCTCATGGATAAATGCAAGTGACCATACCGGTGTGTATTTGTATGGTACAGCTAATAACAATGGCTTTGCTGGCTTTAATGCTGATTTGCATTATCAAACCTTTGCAACATTTACCGGTACAAGAACAAATGGAAGTAATACAATAACTAATGTAAGTTCATTTATAAATATTCAAATAGGAACAAGACTTAGCGGTACTGGAATTACTAATGGTACCATTGTTATTGCATTTAATGCTGGGGCAAAAACAATTACAATGTCATCTAATGCTACCGCTAATTCAAGTGTTGCGATTACCCCTTATGCCTGTATGTATGCTTTTACACGTGGTACTGCACCAAACAGACAGTTTGTAATTCAGTGGAACCAGGTGCGTCGCTATAATTATCCTGAAATTGTTACGGATAATTTTAATTTTCAAATGATTCTTAATGAAGGGGGAGGTATAGCTAATTTACAAACATTGCAAGTGGTATATGGTAATGTTACCACTTCAGAAACTACTGACTTAGAATTTCAAGTAGGATTACGAGGTGCATCAGCTGCTGATTTTAATGCAAGGAAATCTACTACAAACTGGTCTGCAACAACAGCTGCCACTCTTAATACCGATCATGTAAGATTTAATAATTCCATTAGGCCTGCAAATGGGTTAACCTTCACCTGGTCGCCATGTACAGCACCTCCGGGTGCTGCAGGTGTTATTACCGGAGCATCTCCTGTTTGCCCGGGTTCAACTCAAACCTATTCAATAGCAGCTGTTGCAGGGGCATCTACATATAATTGGACATATTCCGGCTCCAATACTACATATAGTGCTACGACAAATACGCCTACTAATACTTTTATTTTTGCTGCCAATGCAACCGGTGGCACTATTACTGTTACAGCGGTTAACTTTTGTGGAAGTGGAACCTCTTCATCTAAAGTTATCACGGTTACTGCTGTTAGTTTAGCCGATATCAGCTATCCCCAATCTGTATATTGTGTAAACAGTGCTCCCGTTAGTGTCGTCCGAACCGGACCGGCGGGGGGAACTTATTCAGCATTACCATCAGGGTTATCTCTTAACCCTTCAACCGGTACCATTACACCTGCTTCAAGTGTAGAAGGGGTGTATTTAATTACTTATTCTTATAATAGTTCCGGATGTGCTCTTGTAGATTCATTTTCACTGGCCATTAAATCCGGACCAACGGTTTCATCATCTGCCACCCCTTCAACTTTATGCTTAGGTGGCGGCAATAGCCAGTTACAGGCAGAAGGCTATGCCGATTATCAAGTTGTAAGCATTCCCTATACCTTCCTCACACCAACGAGCTCTGCAACCGTGGTTTGGAGTGCAGCGGTTGATAATTATGTTGGAGATGCAATCTCTGCTGCAATCCCGCTTCCATTTACTTTTAATTTTTTCGGTCAAAATATTACACAGGTGTATGCTGCATCAGATGGATATATGCAATTAGGTGCCAGTAATCCGGATGCCTACATTCCGCAAACCCTTCCTAATACTACAACTCCGAATAATATCATTTCTTTGGCTTGGTCTGATTGGGAAATTTATAGTACGGTGCAACCTGCCGGTTATATTCGTTGGTTTGTAAATGGAACATCCCCTAATAGGGTTTTTGTATTGGAGTATTATAAATTACTTAATTGGAGTAATGATGCAGGTGAGTTAACCGGCCAAATCAGGCTGTATGAGAATGGAAGTTCTATTGAAGTAGCTGTTACAAAAGCAGATGATGGCGGAGCAAACAAATCAAAAACGTTAGGTATTGAGAATAGTACAGGAACATTAGGATTAACGCCAACCGGAAGAAACAATGTGTTATGGAATGTAAATAATGAAGCCTGGAGATTTTTTAAAGGAGGACCGTTTACTTATGCTTGGTCTCCGGCTACTTATTTAAACAGTACTACTATTGCTAACCCGCTGGCATCAAGTGTAAACGCTTCAATAACCTATACAGTTAGGGTAACTGATCAAAACACAGGGTGCTATACCGATAATACCGTTCCTATAACCCTAACGGCACCGCTTAGTGGAACTTATACAGTAGGAACCGGCGGTAATTTTACCACCCTCACTTCGGCAATTGATACCTATAATACAGTGTGTATTGGCGGACCAATAATTTTTGAACTAATTAATAACAGCTATACTACAGCATCAGGAGAAACCTTCCCGCTAACGATAAAAAGCAATGCTTATGCCAGTGCAATTAATACACTAACCATACGCCCCGCTGCCGGTAAAACAGTTTCGATTTCAGGGAATAATAATACAGGTATTTTTATTTTTCGTGGTGCAGATTATGTTACCATTGATGGAGCTAATATTGCAGGTGGCCTAACAAGAAATTTAACCATTTCAAATACGAATAATTCAGCTGCTACCGCAACCGTGGTATATATGGAAGCGCCTAATTCTTCCGATGGAGCAACAAATAACACGGTTAAAAATTCAATTATTTCCGGCTCAGGAAGCACTACAACATGGTGTGCCGTATTTAGTGGAGGTAGTGACCCATTGAATATTCCGCCAACCGGAAACAATGACAACACGTTTTTCAATAATAAGATTATTAAAGCAGCTACAGGTTTTGCAATAGTAGGTCCATCCGGTAATGAATGGAGAAATGTAATAGATAGTAATGATATTGGTTCAATAACTGCAGCAGAAAAGTTAGGATTTTCAGGGGTGGAATTGTATCAACAGGAGAATGCACAGGTGAAGCGAAATAAAATTTTAAATCTTTCCTGGGCAGATTACTCCTCAGATGTTTACGGAATATATATTGTTGGAACAGGAAAAGATTGTGTAATAAATGAAAATAAAATTGATAGCATAGTACATACAAGTGTTTATGGAGCGCATGGAATTTTTATTGGTAATTCTAATACGGATGCTAATTTGCTTGTTGCCAACAATATGATTTCAAAAGTTGTGACTTCCGGTTATAACGGATTTAACCGTTCAGATAATGGTTTTGGAATTTCGGTTGTGCAGGGTGGAGGATATAAAATTTATTTTAATTCGGTGAGCCTCACTTCTAATCCATCTTTAAACGGTGGTCATCGTGCAGCATGCCTTTATGTAGATAATACAGTTACCGCTTCGGGCGCTATTGATTTTAGAAATAATATTTTGGCAAATTTCCAAACAGTAGGAAATAGTAACAGTAGGTATGCCATGATGGTTAGAGCCGCTAATTCAGTTTTTTCTAATTTTAATTATAATGTATTTTATGCTGCAAGCACAAATCTTTTATGCAGAGGTTCCAATGCTACAACATACACTACATTAGCTAATGTGCAAGCAAATACAGCGGCTAATGCCAATAGTATCAATGTGCAACCGGTATTTCTTTCTGCAAACAATTTGCATTTAAACACTATTTCAAATACAGCCATCTCTAACACAGGAGAAGCTATTACAGTGGTACAAACAGATATAGATGCACAAACCAGAAATGGGTTAACACCCGATCCCGGAGCGGATGAATATGTAGAGCCTAATTATGGTTCATGGGTGGGAAGGGTATCTACTGTATGGACTGATCCACAAAACTGGGAAGCTAACTTTGTGCCTACCAGTTCCACTGATGTATATATAAAAGGAGGATATACGTTTATGCCTACCGTTACAACGGTACAGGCTATGCGCGATTTGAATATAAGTGCACCTGTTCCTTCCAATACACCTACCTTAACTTTAAGTGGAGGTACCATCCAGGTATATCGTAATATTACAAAAACCGGTGGAATTGTAATGGGTGTTAACGGCACCCTTGAAATGATGGGTACAGCAACCCAAAACATTCCTTCCGGCATGTTTTGGAATGATAATTTACTTAATCTTATTATCTCTAATACCCATACAGCCACCGGGGTAACACTGGGTGGAACATTGGATGTTTATCGCTCGGTTACTTTCACCGCAAATGGAAAAAGATTTAATACTAATAATCGGTTAACATTAAAATCAACGGCTACAGAAACAGCTTGGGTAGGTGACTTAACAGGAAAGACATTTTTGGGAAATACTATTGTAGAACGATATATAGGTACAGGGGCACCGGCTCCATTGCATAATAAATCATGGCAATTGCTGGCGGTACCGGTTATTACCGCGCAAACATTAAAAGCGGCCTGGCAGGAGGGTGCTGCATCTCCAAATGCCAATCTTCGACCTGGAAAAGGCACACAATTAACTAGTGCGTTACCTTCAGCATTATCATTAGGGTTTGATGTATATACTCCTGCAGGGCCTTCTATTAAAACTTATGACCCCATAAATAATAATTGGGTAGGAGTGCCCAATACCAACGCTACTCCGGTATATAATCAAAAAGGATATATGGTTTTTGTTAGAGGAGATAGAAGTGTTATTACCTATAATGCGCCGGCTGTTCCTACAGTAATGCGTGCTTATGGAAAATTATTTACTACCGGTGCAGATGCACCACCGGTTACCGCGGTGTCTGCAGGTAGGATGGAATCGGTAGGAAATCCGTATGCATCGGCAATAGATTTCAGGCAGTTATCACTCACCAACGTGTCTGATATTTATTACCTGTGGGATCCACGCCTCACCTCAAATGGGACATCAGCTTATGGTTTGGGGGGATATCAAACATTTACCAAGGATGGCTTTGGAGATTATCGGGTAACGCCCGGTGGCGGAAGCTTTGGTGCAGGCGGAAGTGTTAATAACATCATCCAAAGCGGCTCGGCATTTTTTGTTCAATCTAATCAACCTTTGAGCGGCAGTAATGGTACAGTGAACTTCTCTGAAACAGCTAAAATACCCGGTAGTACCTTGGTTCATCGTGAAACATGGCAGGTGAATAATGAATTACGCATAAACTTAAACGTTATGCATGATGGTGAACCTGTTTTGATTGATGGTGTGTTGTTCCAATTTGGCCAGGGATATAACAATTCGGCAGACGGGTATGATGCCAGAAAATTGCAAAACTCCGGCGAAAATTTAGCAATACGAGTTGATACAACAATGCTTTCAGTTGAACGAAGAGGAATAGTAACGGTTACGGATACCCTGTTTTTGAATTTGGGAAATATGCGTAATCAAAATTATCGTTTTGAGCTTTTGGGAACCGACTGGTTTCAAGAGGCAGAAGCCTGGCTGGTAGATACTTATTCAGGTACACAAACTCCTCTTTTAGCTAATGGTGGTGTAGTGGTTGATTTCAGTGTAGTAAACAATCCGAATGCATTAAAACCCGGGCGATTCTATATTATATTCAGGCCTTCCGCAGGGCCTTTACCTGTTCGGTCTATTCAACTATCGGGTACGCCTTACCGTGATGATACAAATAAATTAAACTGGTGGGTAGAAGGAGAGCGGGATATGGAGTCTTATCAGGTACAAAGAAGTGCAGACGGACAAACATTTGAAACCATTTATACCGGTATGCCACAAAATGCTCCCGGTGGTAGTGCTGCCTATCAGTATATAGATGACCAACCGATAAAGGGAAATAATTATTATCGTATCAAAGGTATTAGTGAATTTGGTGGCAGGATACAATTTAGTAATGTGGTTTTGCTTACTCAAAGGAGTATAAGGGGAAGTATTGTATTGTATCCTAACCCATCTCCCGGAAAGTCTGTTTTGAAATATGAAAACCTTTCTAAAGGATGGTATCTTTTGAAAATACACAACTCCATTGGTGCTCTATATAACATCCAAAAAGTTCAATTGGAAAAAAGTGGAGAGTTAATGATAGCGTATAATTTACCCAAAGGAAGTTATCGAATTAGCCTGTATGACAACCACAGTACTATGGTATGGCAAGGCTGGTGGATAGTACAGTAGAATGTGTGAAAAATAACAATTTGGGAAGCTTGGGTTGGTTTGATTTTTGTGGATAAACTACAAGAGGTTGGGTTTATTTTTAATTGTATCTTTGCCGCTTCCTCTAATCGCTTTTACCCCCTGAAAAACCGAGTTCAAACATCTGGCTACATGGCGTATTTTTATCATAAACGAGGTTTCAGGAGGGCATCCGTTATTGTCCTTCTTTTGGGTGTGCTTCTATCCCTTTCCTATAATAACGTATCTGCACAGGTTAGCTTAACCAATGCATCGCCCAATGCTTTCATTGATTTTTCTAATGCCACATTAAGTGATGCAGGTTCAAATCCATCCTCGGCATTCCAGGGTAAAGGATTTGAGCCTAACACAACTACAGCAGGTAGGTTAAATTCAAATGCGTGGGCGGTACAGGGATTTAGCGATGGTGCGCTGGCTTTTGGTGGGACGGCTATATCTCCTCCTGCTAATGATCATGCAAGAGGAGCAGTAGCTGCAGCACAATCTACCGGTGGGATTTATGCCTTTACCGGCGCACCCCATTCTGTGGCAAATCCCGCTTTGATGGTTCAGCCGGCCACAAATGATTTTACACCGGGTAGTATCACCCTGCGTATTCAAAATAACGGGTCGTCTCCAATAACCCAGTTTGAAATTTCTTACGATTTGTTTGTACGAAATGATCAAGAAAGAGCGAGTTCATTTAATTTCTCCTGGTCAACAAATAATTCTACTTACAATACTGTTTCGGCATTGGATTATACTTCAATTGAAGCTTCTGATGGGTTAGGGTGGGTTCAGGTAGGTACTTCACCATCGCGTTTAACCATTATTGGGAGCCAGAATATTGCCCCGGGAGCCTTTTTTTATATTAGATGGACAAGCAACGAAGTTTCCGGAACAGGGGCCAGGGATGAATTTGGATTGGATAATATTAATGTTAAGGCTACTTATGGTGCACCATGTACACCACCGTCTTATAGTGCATCATCCATTAGTTTTAGTAACGTTTTACCTGGACAAATGGATGTAAATTTCCGACGCGGTAATGGCGCCGGTGGTTTACTGGTTGTAGCTGTAGCAAATGCTACGTTAAGTGTTCCACCGGTAAACGGAGTAGTATATAGTGCCAGTAATAATTTTGGATATGGTGATGCGATAGGAAATGGTTATGTAGTGTATAATAGTAATGCAATAACTCCCGGCTCACCGGGAGCTGTGGGTAGTTTTAGTTTGTATTCATTAAACCCATCTACCACTTACAACCTTTATTTTTTTGAATTTAATGTAGTCTCTAATCCCTGCTATCAATTAACACCTGTACTGGGTACCAGGATAACTCCCTCTTTAACACAAAGTGCTGCCGGATACTTCCAGTCGAAAATAATAAATGGTAACTGGAATAATGCCAATACATGGGAATGGTCTGCCACAGGAGTTGCACCCTGGCTTTCTTGTGAAATGCGGCCTACATCTGCTGCATCCGGAATTTTAATCAGGCCGGCACATACCGTAACCCTTACTACCAACGAATCGGGTGCTATGCTTACCATAGATGTGGGAGGTATATTATCCGGTGTGTCTACCGGTGGGGGATATACGCTAAATATTGCAGATAAAACCGGTGATGATATAATAGTGAATGGAACCCTTGAATTATTTGGTAATCCACCCTCATTAGCATCGGGAGCAAATGCGATAATTAATTCCGGTGGAAAGGTGCTGGCAAAAAATAATTTAGGTGCGGCAGCCAGTGATGATTTTGCACGGCTAACCACGGTCAAGTTTTTTACCAATGCTGTTTTTGAATGGAATACCTTTTTTGGTTTTGAAACTGCAGGGCAAACGTATTTTAACCCGGCTTCAACTGAAATACCTGTTTTTCGTGTTTCAACTAATATAAGTGTTGGTGCAGGTACGCCTACTATAATAAATGGTGTATTGGATGTAATGGCTAATCTTACCTGGAATAGTGCAGGAGTAAAAACTTTTAGAAATGGAATAACAGGAACGGGTACACTAAATCAGGCTGTAGGCTGTGGTGCTTTTGCCATAACCGGCACGTCTGCCTTTGGTGGTTATATACTCAGTGGTAGTGGGCCAATTAATTTGAATACTTCAACTGGTATGCAAATCAATGGTAACGCTTTCGGAAATCTTGGAAGCAATAAAACCGTTAACAATGGTATATTTAAAATATTGTCGAATGGATATCTGAATACTGATATTTATACAGTTTTTGGTACTACCGATTTTCAAGTTTTGCCAAATGGTATTTTGGGTATTGGCTCACCTGTTGGTATTACCACAGGTGCTGCAGGTAATATTCAAACCACTACACGTACAATGGATATAGGGGGCAGCTACCGATATACCGGTTACGCTAATCAGGTAACCGGGAATTTACTACCTGCCACAGTAGGTCAATTGCAGTTGCAGCCGGTTACTTCAGGTATTATCATTTCATTATCTCAGCCCCTAACTATATCTAATAATCTTGTTCTTGCATACTCTACCCCTGTTGTCACTCATGGTATTTTAAATATAAATGGAACAGATTTAATTATAAATAGTTCTATTTCCAATGCGGGGAATACCGGATCTTTAACCGGTAACAGCACATCCCATCTTACTATGGGAGGTACGGCAAGTCAGACACTTATATTTTCGCCCTCCTCTTCCCTGGGTTTGCTTACATTGAATAAGCCATCAGGTACAGCAACCATTAATAATACCCAAGGTGGATTATTCATTTATGAAGGCATCTATTTTAATCCTTCACATGGAGGTGGAATAAATTTCAATAATCAACCTATCACATTAAAATCCGGCTACAGCCATACTGCGTATTTTAGTACGATGTATGGAACAATAACTAATGCTACCAGGTTTACTGTAGAACGTTATATACCTGCAGGTGTGGATCATGCTAAGAGCTGGCAATTGTTAGCCGTGCCACTTAATACCACACAAACCATTAATCAGGCATGGCAGGATACGGCTACTTCGGCTAACCAAGACCGTTATCCGGGTTTTGGTATCCAGATTGCGTCGGATGTGCCGGATGGAAGTTATACGCTGGGTTTTGATGCCCTGGCTAACATTGGTGCTACCGTAAAAACATATAATCCTATTACAGATAAATGGGATGATATAAATAATACAAAATCAACGGCTATAACCAATAAAAAAGGTTATATGGCTATGGTTCGTGGAGATCGCTCAGTTACTACTTATTATGCTCCTGCCAATGCAACAGTAATCAGGGCTACAGGATCTTTGTATTATGGCAGTGCTGGCCAGCAGGCACCGACTTCTACTATAACTGCCGGTCAATTTGAGTCAGTAGCTAACCCTTACGCATGTACGATAGATTTTGATTTGCTTTTACGTAACGGTGGAGCTGATAAAACTTTTTATGTGTGGGACCCCTTGCTAACCGGATATTATGGCTTGGGCGGTTTCCAAACCATTAGTGGAGCCTTAGGATATTTGCCCACACCGGGAGGCACATCTAATTATCCAACCGGAGTACCGGTGAGCACCATTCAAAGTGGTCAGGCCGTTTTAATGCACGCTACAGGAAGTAATGGAGGTGTAGTATTTACTGAGGGAGCTAAAGTAACTTCATCAAATAATGTATTTCGTACACCCTTACACGTTAGTTTGTTACAAGCGCAATTATTTAGGCAAGACGGTACACTGGCTGATGGGAATTACACAGGATTCGACAATAGTTTTTCAAATCAATATGACGGCCAGGATGCTATTAAAATTCCACATAGCACTGAAAATTTTGATATTGCAGCCCATAGTAAGCGATTGTCTGTTATGACTCGCCGACCGGTACACAGAGGAGATACCCTCTTTTATTATTTGGCAAACCTTGCACCTCAAACCTATTCTGTACAGTTTAATCCTATAAATTTTGAAGGACGGGAAGATGCCTGGCTAATGGATAGATTTACCGGTGCTATTGTTAAAATAAGCAGAACGGAAACCACAATTTATACCATGCAGGTTAGTACAATTCCGGCTTCCAAACAGCCCGGTAGATTATATATTGTTTTTGGCCAATTTAAGCAACCCACCCAAGATATTATTCCCGGTATTTCGGTTTTTCCAAACCCTATTTTTACCACCAGACTTGGGGTTAAACTGCACCAAGTTCCTGCAGGCCTGTATAAAGTAGCCTTGTTTCAATTAAGCGGGAATAAACTATGGGAAAAGGACATATATATAAGTAACAGAGAGTCAAATATATCTACGATTTTGCCATACAAACCGGTACCCGGATTATATTTTATTCAAGTTTATAATCGTCTTCAAAGCTGGCGAGAAAGAGTGGTAGTTCAATAATTCAAATTTTCGCCTTTATACTATGTATTTTTACGTAAAATCATTACCTTTAGCACCAATTTTTCTTTTTTTTAAAAACAGTAACGGCTTACCAAAACTCCTAACCAAAAACTAAAATTTTTATTTTAATTAAAAAGGGTATGACGCAAGTAAGGGCTGTATTACAATGGCTAATAAGCTTAGGTAATAAGCCGTTAATGCTTTTGGTTGGTCTTTTCACTTCATCGCTGTTATTTGCACAGGGGCCTACAATCTCTTATACACCATTACCAAACAGTTGTCTTCAAAATACACCTCAAACATTAACAGCTACAATTACTGATGCTGCTGGCGTACCTCTTTCCGGAGCCGGAGTACCCACCTTGTATTGGCGTCGAAATTTTGGCCCATATAATGCTGTATCGGGTACGAGTATAGGTGGAGACCAATACACATTTACATTTGGCGGTGACATTTCCGGAACGGTGATATCTTATTATATAGCAGCTCAAAATAATTTAAATGAAGTAAGTGTTATGCCATCGGTAGGTGCGTCAGGACTTACCGCTAACCCGCCTGCTGCAGCTACCCCACCTGATTTTCCGAGTCAGTTTATTATTCAAAATACCATGTCGGGGGTATATACCATTGGGATTGGAGGTTTATATAGCTTTCTTACTATTACCGATGCTGTTAATGCCTACAATAATTCATGTCTTGCCGGTAATATTACCTTCTTACTTCAGGATAATGATTATAACGCCAGTAGGGGTGAAATTTTTCCCATAACTATTTTCAATCCCGGTGCTAATGCAGCACGCAAACTAACCATCAGGCCTAATCCCGGAAAGGCTAATGTAAATATTGTGGGTTCCAGTAATGATGCAATTTTTAGACTTTTTGGTGCTGATTTTGTAACTATCGAAGGGCGGGCTTCAGCAGATCCTGCAAACAGAGCGCGAAATATAACCATCCAAAACAAAAGTAATAATTCCGCATCTTCCGTAATTTGGATAAGTAGTAATGGCACTTCTAATCCGGCTACTTATAATACCATATCACACTGCAAAATTATAGGTAATGGAACAGATAGTACGTATGCGGGTATTGCCATGAGTGGCCCGGCAAGTACTACATCATCAGCTGAAACCTACAACAACAATAATGACTTTTACAGTAACCAAATTTCAAAAGTCCAGGTTGGTATTTCAATGTTCGGAGAATCTTTTGCCGGCGATGAAGGGAATAAAATTAGAAACAATCAAATTGGGTTTAACACAGGCCTGGATTCGATTGGATTTAGAGGGATCTTTGCCGATAACCAACGCATATTACAGATTGACAGCAATTGGATAAGAAATGTAAAAAACGGATCAAGAACTCAGCCTGAAATGGAACCCACAGCCGGTATTTATATTACCGGAATAAGTACTCAAACAACCATTCAAAATAATACCATACAGGATATTCGTGATTATACTCCGGGTGGATTTCCCGTTTTTGGAATTGGAATTAATACGTCTTCAACAAATTCAAATTTGCGTATCCAGAATAATTTTATTTTAAACCTTACCAGTACCTGTAGTGCTGATGACCCCATGCGAAGTATGCATGGTATTGCGATATTAGATGGAGGAAATATAAAAATATACTACAACTCAGTAAGCTTACAAGGTGTTAATCCGGCATTTCCGGCAGGGGTATATCCATTCATTACCTCAGCATTGTTTACCGGTCCAAATATTATTACTCCGGCTTCGTTGGATGTGCGAAACAATATTTTTCATAACCGCCTTAGTGTAAATAGTTTTAGGTATGGCTTGTATTGTAGTACCAATGCGCTAATATTTAATAATATAAATTACAATGATTATTGGGCCATCACCGGATTGGGCTATATGGGTGGAACACGTAATAATATTGCGATTTGGCAATTAGCTACGGGGCAAGATGTTAATTCTGTAGCAGTAGATCCAAAGTTTATTTCTGCCACTTCTAATCTTCACCTGCAGGATATTACGCCATTGAATAATATTGCACAAAATGTAGGGGTTAGTACAGATATAGATTTTCAAACTCGAAATTTATTATCTCCCGATATTGGTGCTGATGAAATTAATCCTCCGGATTGTACTGATAATTTAGGTGGCACTGTTACTGCAAACGTTACTCAAATATGTCGTACGGGTTCTCCCATTTTATTTGCTTCAGGATTTTCTTATGGTACGGGAATTAATTATCAATGGCAACGGTCATCAGATGGTATAACTTTTACAAATTTGGCAGGTGAGAAGAATCCAACTACTGCCACCCCACCAGTAATTTCTGCCACTACCTATTATCGCTTGCAGGTAAGTTGTAAAACCGGGCCCTATGGCTATTCCAATGTTAAAATAGTTCCGGTTAACAGCCCTCAAGTATTAAGCAGTACCACTGTTGCCACAAGGTGTGGAGTGGGTAAGGTAAGTTTAGCGGCTACAGGCTCTCCCGGCACTACCTTACGTTGGTATGATGTACCTGTAAATGGTGAAATTATGGGTACAGGAGGTACCTTCCTTACTCCGAATGTTTATGAAAATGATTCTTTTTATGTTGAAGCAAATATTGGTGGTGTAAACACCCAGGTAGGACCTGTTTCTCCCTCAACGCATGGCGGAACCATAGGTTACGGACTAACATCATGGGAAACGTATTTTAATATTCTTGTACCTACCAAATTACTTTCAGTTGATATATACCCAAAAGCAGCGGGCCAAAATTCTAATTTGGTAATTTATGCACCGGATTCATCGGTTTTGTTTTCCTATAATTATACTACCGTTGTTGGAGGAGGAGCAACTGCCCAAACTATTCCCATCAACCTTTCATTAGATCCCGGTGAAGGATACTTTATTTGGAGTACCGGATATGAAGATTTTCCTACTGATGGTTTAAGTAGGAATAATACGGGAACTAATTATCCATATACATCACCGGAAGCGGTAATTACTGGTAACGGTTTCCTGCCTCAATACTATATGTATTATTATCGCTGGCGGTTTTCAAGTGGTTGTCAATCTACTCCTCGAAAACTGGTTAAAGTGAACCTTAATCCGCCGCCTGCTGTTACCATTACTGCTACAGACTCTACAGTTTGTGCTAATTCACCTACTACATTGCAGGTAACGAGTGCTAATCCTAATTATATTTATTCGTGGCAACCTGGCGGATTAGTAGGGCCAACAGTAAGTGTAACCCCTACCGGTTATATGTATTATAAAGTGCTTGCCAATGATGGAAACTGTGCTATTGCAGATTCTATTGAAATTAAAATGAAGGCACAGCCCGAACCGGTTATCAGCACACCGGTTACTTTAACACAATGTGGAAATGATATTCCTTCAGTTTTGAGTGTTACGGGAGGTTCAGTAAATGGAGATATTTTGCTAAGTGAAGGCTTTAATGGAGCCTCTTTGCCTGTAGGTTGGCTAAAGGCGCAGGATTTCTCACAATCTGCATTTAATTTAAAGCCTGATGATTTCCGTTATCAAGGTTATACATTTCATTCAAACGATCTTACCCAGTTTCTGTTTTCTACAATTTGGACAACAGCATCAAATTCTATTATTAGAACACCAAAAATAAATGCTTTAGGTTATTCGAAACTGACCCTTACCTTTTGGCATCACTTCTATTATTTTAGCAGAGATTCCGTTTTTGTTCAGGTGATGGATTCACCAACCCCACCTGTGGGTACCTCAGATGTAGGTTGGACCAATGTGGCTGTGTTTAATCAAACTCAGGGAACATCCATAGCTTGGAAAAAAGCAACCATTAATCTTGACGCATGGGCTGGAAATGCCAATTTATATATCCGAATTAAATTTAAAGGAAATGCAGGAGGCTTTTGGTATGCATTGGATAATGTATTATTAACCGGTAATGATGCGCCTCCTATGTACACCTGGACACCTTCCACCGGATTGTTTTCAGATGCCGCCGGTTCCATTCCGTATTTAGGAGAAGATATTAATACGGTTTATGCAAGCCCGGATACCACAGTTGAATATGTAGTTACGTCAACAGGCCCTAATGGTTGCCGTTCATTTGATACCACAAAAATTAATGTACGGATGGTAGGCGGTGTAATGAGTGGTGATAATACCATTTGTGCGGGAGGGGTGGCAAATCTTAGTGTAAACTTTACAGGTACTCCTCCTTATTCATTTACTTATACAGACGGAGTAACTCCGGCTACCATAACCGGAATTTTAACCAATCCCTATGTCTTTCCGGTAATGCCAACAGCAAATACGGTATATACGCTTACCTCGGTTTCTGACTCTTATTGCACCGCAAACCCGATATATGTAACAGGAACCGCTACAGTTAACCTCACAAGTATTGGTGTGTCCTCATGGCTGGGAAATTCGTCTGATTGGTTTGATCAAGCTAATTGGTGTGGATTGGTTCCTGATGCAACTATTAATGCCATTGTGCCTGCAGGGTTATCTAATTATCCAACCATATCAAGTGGGGTAGCTCATTGTAAAAATTTGAATATATCGCCGGGAGGAATGTTATCAATTTCTTCTACAGGGAAGTTGGAAATTTCCGGTAGTACCAATAATGAAGGAGTATTAACAAATAATGGTGAGATTTTAATTACAGGATCAGGGATTCAAACTTTTCCCGGATTTAATGGTACAGTGAATGCGATGAATGTTTTGGAGATTAATAATTCCGGCACTGGTGTCTTAATTGATAAAGAACTTCGAATAACCGGGATGTTTAAGCCTACCAGAGGAATTATTGCACTTCAAGATACCGTAACTATTGCGTCTGATGCAGCAGGTACTGCAAGTATTGGAATAGTTGGAAATGATGTACAATTCATTTACGCAGCAGGGTTGGGAAAATTTGTGGTAGAACGTTATATCCCTAACCATGATAAAGCCTGGCAATTATTATCTGCTGCTACATTTGGACAAACGATGAAAGAGGCCTGGCAGGAAGGGGCGGTAATGCCACTCGATAATCCTCATCCCGGTTATGGTACCATTATGACCAGCATTAATGCCAGTGCCTTAGTGGATGGTTTTGATATTTATACGCCATTGGGAAGTACTTTAAATACGTATGATCCGGTTACTAATACCTGGCAGGGAGTACCCAATACACACACCTGGCAGGTTTCCAATACACAGGGTTATATGATTTTTGTGCGTGGAGATAGAAGTGTGCAAACATACAATGCTCCTGCTACTGCAGTTACTTTACGTACCATTGGCGAAATATATTATCCGGTAAATCCACCGGCTCCTACTGCGGTACCGGTAGGTAAGTTTCAAAGCATTGGAAATCCGTATGCATCTGCAGTTGATTTTATTAATGTGAGAAGTGCATCGCCCGGGGTAGATAATAAATTTTATGTTTGGGATCCTTCCTTACCCGGAAATAATAATTATGGAAGATATCAAACGGTAAGCTCAGTAAATGGGTATAGGCCATTGCCGGGAAGCGCTTTGTATCCGAGTACAGTACCTATGACCCAAATCCAAAGCGGACAGGCATTTATGGTTTACTCAACCGTTGGAGGTTCGGTTAGTTTTAATGAGAATCAAAAAATAGCCGGTAGTAATCAGGTGTTTAGAGAATCTGTGCCGGCTAATAGACAGTTTTTATATGCTTCATTATTTACAGGTGATATGCTTAGTGATGGGAATGTGGTGGCTTTAGATGATGAATTCACAAATTCTTTTGATGCTGATGATGCCACAAAATTGCCCAACCCGGGTAAGAACTTCGGTATTATGGCCAATGGGAAGTTATTGGCAGTTAATGCGCGCAAGAATGTAATTTCTACAGATACGGTATTTTATAATTTAACCGGTGTTTCTGCAGGAGTGTATGCATTTGTATTTTCTCCTCAAAATATGGATGGAACAATGGAAGCGTGGCTGGTGGATCGGTTTACTAATAATATGACTACGGTTAGCTTACTCGATTCTACTCGCATATCCTTTACCGTTAGTAATGCAACCGGCTCAAAAGCAGCTAATCGCTTTTATTTGGTATTCCGTAAAATCAATAAATGGATTGATGTGGTGGCTATGCCTGCAGATTGGGTGACGGTTAAATTGCAATGGCTGTTGTATCATGCGCAGCAGCAAGGTATTTTTAGTGTACAGCGCTCGTTAGACAAAGTAAACTGGAATACTATTGGAACAGTTCCTGCAGATGGTACTCATGGAACATCTAATTATGAATTTGTTGATGACAAGGCCAAAGAAGGCAATAATTTCTACCGTATAATATGGACATCTTCAAATGGTGAAGAGAAAACTAAAACTGTAATGGTAGATTTCACCTTGCCAACTAAGGTGAGTGTTTATCCTAATCCGGTAACCGGTAATTCGGTGGTATTAAAAACAGAACATCTTTCACCCGGTAAATATCATTTGGATATTATTGCTTCAGATGGGAAAGTGGTATATGCTAAAACCATTGTGCATAATAATGAAATGAACCATCCGCTTTCATTACCTAAAGCCTTACCTGCGGGTATGTATGTAGTGTCTCTTCAAAATGAAAATGGGAAGTATAGGATGAAACTGGTTGTGGAATAACCGGGAAGTTAAATAATCATTTTATTTATTTTAGTAATAGAAAATTTGCTTCGTTTGTGCATAACCGTTATGCTCCATAAATACCGAATTTGAGGTATTGTTTCGTGTTTGAAATAATCCGAACTTTGAATTGGGGTGGGGGCGCAGCCCCCCGTTTATAAGGGGTATAGTGCCCCATAAAGTACCGAGCTGAGGCATTGCTCCATGTTTCAATAAATGCGAATTTTGCTTAGGGAGGGAAACACCAGTCCTCCATCTGTTTGTGGTGATGGTGCCCACAATATCCACCCCTGAGGTATTTTCCCATATTTCAAATAAAACAAACTTTGAATTGGTTCCGTGGAACATTTTTTAAAAAATCCAATTCATCCTTCCTTCCAAAGTACTCCCAAATACTCCTTGAAAAGGGTTATATATATTTCCCTCAACTCGGTTTTAGATTGATGACGTATAAAAAAATTTTTGAGCGGAGCGAAGAAAAAATTTAATTACCCCTCGGAACTTAGATTTTTTGGTTTCTTTCTTTGGGTAAAGGCAAAGGAATAAGCAACGCAAATTAGGTCTGCACTACCAAGATTTAAATGTTGTTCTAAGAGACACGTCTGCTAACTACAAACCAAATGATTAATAAAAGCAGGTACTGTTATTATTAACACTTAAATGAAGAAGCAAGTTTCTTAATAGATTAATTCACTTCGTTTGTGCATAACCGTTATGCTCTATAAATCCCGAATTTGGGGTATTGTTTCGTATTCAAAACAATCCGAACTTTGAATTGGGGTGGGGGCGCAGCCCCCCGTCCATAAGGGGTATAGTGCCCCATAAAGTACCGAGTTGAGGTATTGTTTTGTATTTTCAAAAATTCGAACTTTGCACCGGGGTGGGAAACGCAGTTTCCCCTTTTTTGAAATGGTACCCACTAAGTACCATTATGAGGTATTGTTCCGCATCCCTAATTTTCATATCTTTATATCGGGTCAGCGGGATACCAGCCCGGGAAATATTTACTCTCAAGCCCATGTCAATATTTCCCCTCCCCCCAAAAAAAATCACTTACCTTCTATCCCCTTTATCACATGCTCACCCCGACTATTATCGGTAAGGCATTGACGATGTTTCTGTATTCTGTTTCCCGGTAATCCGATGCTGCTGATTTAATAAGCAAAAGAGCGTTGTTTATTCTGTTGCCCACATTAATTAGCCTGCGAAAACTTATACTGAACAATGAACAAAAGCTGTTCATACCTTCATCGCCCCGCTATATTGCCAAAGCACCTGTTGGCAGAGGAGCATCATTAGTAGGGTTGAACCAAAACTTCCATTGGAATGGGTTTTTGCAAATGAAACGTCTAATCATTTTTTAACAGATGTTTTCGTTTCCGATTCAATATTTCACTTGCATTGCCTTTTTGTCTAATTATTAACCGGAGGTCTGTTAGTATCTTCCCCAGTGGCTCCATTCTGAATAAAATAGCGCAAATGAGGTTAGTCAAGTTTATTAAGAAAATATTCATTCACATATTTTTTAATTAACAAACTCAATATTTTATGGTAGTCACTATTAAGGATACCTCTTTTTACAACAAACAATGTTATAAGTCAAAGCATCGCTTTTTCGTAATCTCTCTTTTCATTTATAGGTTTAATATTCATCTCAAATTGTTTTTACGTTTTTCTTTTTATGTTCAAAATTTTTCCTGATGAACAGAATCTAAACCATTAAATAATCAAACTTCATTTTTCAAGAAGCAGGTAGGTATTCCTTGTTATATCAGGTAAAATCCTGCCGTTTTCAAAATGCTGGTGTTTGGATTTTCACCTTTTCCTTCCTGATTCTTCAAATATCTTAATATACACCCAAAATTTAATTTATTATCCAGGTTTCTATAAAGCGATACTTGAAAAGAACCGGGGGGAGCAATTGCCTCTTTTTTACCCCATAAACAGCCTCGACTTTTAGTGAAATTACCCCGACTTTCTCTCATTTCCACCTTTTTGCCCCCTTTAGGACGTTTATTCAATTAACTCTCTTTTTGGGCTTATAACAAATTATCCACATTTATTTTTGAGCTGCTGATTTTCAATTAAAAAATAACGGTAAAAAGGACAGTTTTAATTAAAAAGAGGTAAATTTATGGCGCCTTTTGAAAGCCTTTTTAAAAATATCCAATTCCCACGAAAATTAGCCCATCCCTTTATCCGCAAAAAATCAAGCATTTTGCTAGTGGCTGTGCTGTGTTTTAGTTTGTTTTAACACTAACGTTGATGACTAACCTATATATTAATTGTGAATTATTTTTTTAATTGTAATAGCATGAATCAGTTTTACACTCAATTTTTTCGTAATCATCTTAAGCTAAAGAAACTGGCAATGATTGCGTTGCTGCTCGCATTTTCAGCAATCGGAGTGCAAGCACAAAATGTGGTGGTAACTGCAACGGCAGGTGTTTTAGGGCCTACAAACTATACTAATCTCAAAGGCGCCTTCGATGCTATTAATGCAGGTACACACCAAGGTGTTATTCAAGTAAATATTGCAGGCAATACAACAGAAACAGCCACCGCCGTTTTGAATGGCTCTGCAGCACCTTCAAACTATAGCGCTGTTAATATTAAACCTACCGGTGGCGTAGCCCGCGTTATTCAAGGTAATATTGCCGGCGCCTTAGTTAAACTTGATGGAGCTGATAATGTTACTATTGATGGTTCCTTAGGTGGAGGTGGTACCCGAGACCTTACTTTTAGAAATACCAATACCTCGCCTTCGCTTTCTGTGGTATTATGGGTAGCCAGCGCTTCCGCATCAAATGGGGCGAGCCAAAATTCAATTCTGAACAGTACTTTTGAAGGGAGTGGGCCTACCACTTCATTTATTGCAGTGGTACAATCCAGTGGTGCTACAATTGGTGGTACTGCAGAAGCACAAAACAACAGCAATGTTTATGCAAATCTTGCTATAAAAAAAGCACTTTATGGTATTGCCTTGGTAGGTGGAAGTTCTGCTAATGATATTGAAAATACCATTACCTATTGCGAAATTGGAGGTGCCGCTGCTGATCGAATAGGCTGGAGAGGTATGTTTATCGCTCAACAGTTTAATGTATTGGTTTCTGAAAATACAATTAGCGGCATTTACCGTTCATCAGGCTCTTACACCTCTGTGGCTTCCGGTATTTTTATAGGTGGTATTATTGATTTAGGTACGATTGAAAATAATAAAATTAGTGATGTGTATGTTCCCGGACCATGGGGCTCAAATGGTATCTTACTGGAATCAACATCAACCAATTCCGGACTGGTTATTCAAAATAACTTTATATGGGATATTTATACAGGTGGATATAGTGCTAATAATGATATTGCCGACAATGCCTACGGGATTGGTATAAATAGTGGTGGTGGGTATAAAATTTATTATAATTCCATAAGCACATCGAAGAACCCGGATAATGGAGCCTCGTCAGATATGTCATCGGCAATATGGATTGGACAAAGTCTCTATTCTCCTGCATTCCCGATTCAAAATTTGGACATAAGAAATAATATCTTTTCTAATACCAGAACAGTAGGTACCCGTTATGGTATTAATGTAGATTTTTATACAAATAGTATTTTTAGTCAAATAAATAAAAACGTATATTATTCGTCCTCTGGAAATGTAGGTAGGCTTGGCGGAGCAGGTGCTGCAAATATTGTGGCATGGAGAGCCATGTCAGGACAGGATGCAGGTTCTTTGGATATTGACCCGGTATTTCAATCCGCTACAAACCTCCACCTTCAGGGTATGTCGCCCCTTGACGGATTAGCACAACCTATTGCCGGTATTACAAAGGATATTGATGGTGATACACGGAATACCACCACCCCCGATATTGGTGCTGATGAATTTACCCCACCAAATTGTACTAACCCGACAGCAGGTGGTACCGCCACTTCTTCAGTTTCTGAAATTTGTGGCTCAGGCACACCTTATCTTTCTTCTACAGGTTATTCATGGGGATTGGGCACTACCTATCAATGGGAGCAATCTATAGTAGGAGCAACCGGACCATGGACTAACGTAGTCGGGGCTATTGCACCTATTGGAGCCAGTGGTGGTAATATCTCTGCCACACATTGGTATCGCTTAAAAGTAGTTTGTAGCGCCGGAGTTCCACAATATTCTAACGTTTTCCAGGTTATTGTAAATAACCCGCAGGTTACCGGTACCACACCCGGCACACGCTGTGGTATTGGTACAGTAAATCTTTCAGCCACCGGCTCAAACCTCCGTTGGTATGATGTGCCTACAGGGGGGTCTGCGCTGGGTACAGGTGGTTCTTTTACCACTCCGGTTATTAATGCTACTACAACTTATTATGTAGGAGCATCTTCAGGTGGAGTGTTCTTAACAGGAGGTAAAACTTTACCTACTTATACCGGCGCCGGTTATACCGGTGATGCAGGTATCATCTTCGATGCGGCACAGGCATTTACCATTCAATCTGTTGATATCTTCCCGGAAGCAGCAGGAACAATTACTATTGAAGCGATTACTAATACCGGAGCTACTTTGCCGGGTTGTACCTGGACAGGCGCTGTGCCCGCAACCTCACCAACAGTACCGGTTACTATTACCCTAAACTTCCCTATTCCAATTGGTACAGATTTTAGACTAATTAAACGCAATTTTGGTATTTCAATTCGACGTGATTTTAGCCCTAACTCTTTCCCATATAGCCTGGCCCCGGCTGCCACCCTAATTAGTGGCGTATTGGGTACAACTGGCAATACTAATTATACTGTTTATTATTATTTCTATAATTGGAAGATTACTACCGCCTGCGAAGGGGTACGAGCTCCGGTATTAGCTACCGTAACAAACCCACCGGCAATTACTATAACACCATCCGGCAACCCGGCATCGAATAGAATTGTTTGTACCGGCGATCCGATAACTTTAACAGCATCAAGTGCAGCAAGTCCTGCATATACCTATACCTGGATGCCTGGTAATATTTCCGGTAATTCTATTACTGTTACTCCACCTTTTACCTCAAGCTATACAGTGAGTGCTAATAATGGTATTTGCCGCAATGATTCTGTTGTGGTAGTTACAGCTATTCCGGCGCCAACCGCTATTTCGGTTACCCCGGTATCAAGAGAAATTTGTATCAATTATGCACAACCTCTTGTAGTCACCGGCGGACATGTGCCCGACCAAATGTTTTTGGGTGAGCAATTTAATAGCTTCCCCAATACTTTTACAGCCACAGACCCAAGTCAAACTGTAACACTTAATACAACTTATTTTGCAGAAGGTTCAGGCTCTGCACATATTACATATCCAAATAGCCTCGGAGACCCGGGAGCCGGTGGATGGACCTCCCCCTCATTTTCACTTCCAGCCGGTGTAACCAACCCGGTATTGAAGTTTAAACATATTGCCGCCTTAGAAGGTACCAATACTACTAACTGGGATTTTGGGCGTGTGGAATACTCCTTAAATGGTGGTACTACCTGGACTACCTTCCCCTCAACGGATTATTTAGGTGGTGGCGCTGTGTATCAAAGCACGGTGAGCTTTAACAGATCAAGCTATCCCGATTGGAATACAACGCTTAATGTAAGTACTGCTGTACCTAATAATACTTTATGGAAAGCAGATAGTGTGAGCTTAGCCACCTTAGTTGGATTTCCGAATTGTAAAATAAGATTTAGAATTAAGAGTGATGCCTCCGTACTTTATTATGGCTGGTTAATTGATGATGTAAAGATTACTGCCACATCGCAAGGCGCAATCACATGGGCGCCGTTTACTAATCTGTACATGGATAATGGACACACTATTCCATATACAGGCCAAAATACAGGTACTGTTTATTTTTGGTCTAATGTTGGTACTGCCCCTCAGGTATATACAGCTACTGCATCTAACGGTGGCTCATGTATTAAAACAGCTACCTCCACAATCTCTACTTCTTCATCTACGCCTAGCGTAGCTATAGATCCCGGATCTATAACTACTTATTGCCAGGGTGAGCAAATCTCACTTACCGCCATTCCTACAAACGGGGGGCCTACACCTGCGTATCAATGGTATGTAAATGGGTTCCCTTATTTCCTTATGGCACATCCGGATAGTGTAACAACCCGCTTTTCTCCCGGATCTATTAATAATGGAGATTTGATTTATGTGAAAATGATTTCACCTGCTGTGCCACCATGCCCTCCTGCTAATACAAATAGCGCTCCCCTGATTGCAATTACGATTAACGATACCGCTAAGGTGGTAGTTAATGCTTCGGCATCCACAGTTTGTTCAAATGCACCGGTTACGCTTAGCTACACCCAAACACCGGCACCACCGGTTGGGCCAAATATTGTTTCCAGACAATGGTATCGGAATGGCGTTCCTGTGCCAGGAGAAACAGGTCTTACCATGGTAATTATTCAATTTGGAGATTATCAGCTACAAACCACCACTGATAAAGGTTGTGTGAGTATCTCTCCGGTAAAAACAATTACCCAGGATATATGGAATGTGGATATACAACCCGGCCCCAACGGAAGTATCTCTCCAGCAGGCCCTGTATTATCTGTGCCTTGCGGTGATATGGTTACCTTTACTGTTACTCCTAATCCGGGTTATAATATTCTTAGTGTGTTTGTAGATGGAGTTCCTTACCCCGCTACTCCAGGTCCTCACTCATTTATTCCCCTCAATGATGCAGTGGTAGAAGCTTTCTTTGATATTTCCGGCTGTCCTACACCACCCACATCATTTGCAGGTAGTAATATTTCTGTGTGTGCAAGTACCGGGTTTTATTTATTGGCAAGCCAGGGCCCTAATATTGGCGGTACAGCTACATCAGCCACCTGGAGCACCTCGGGTACAGGTACATTTTATCCTAATAACATTTTTGGACCGGGCAATGCTACGCATTATATCTTCTCATCAGCAGATACTGCCGCAGGTTCTGTAAATATTACCCTTACTACTAATAATCCGGGAGCCCCTTGTATTGCATCTACATCTACATTCACATTAACCCTTACCCCATCACCGATAATTAATACAACCGGGGTTTTAGGGTATTGCGATGCAGGAATTACATCTACCACATTAACAGCTAATACTTCCTTCTCTGCCGGTACTATAAACGGGTATCAATGGTATAGGATATTACCATCTGCTGCTACCTTAGGTACCACGCCGATTGAAACTATATCCACTGCTGGACAGTACAGAGTGGTTGCCCTTGGAAGCAATGGATGTAATGGTATTGATACTCTTGATATTGTTAAATTTAACCCTCCCACAGCCGATTCCATAACCGGTGTATTGTACTTCTGTGTTAATGGTAGCACTACTATTTTAGGAGAATCAACGCCCGGTGATGCACCTCTTGATCCAAATGGCTATTTATGGGAATTTAATGATATACCACCGCCACCAACCTTCTTCCCTGTTAGTGGAGCTGTAAATCAGGCATTGGGTGTTTCTTCAATAGGAAGCTACCGCTTTAAAGTAACCGATATGAACGGTTGCCAATCAGTGGCTTATTCACCCAATACAAGTGTTACCTATGAAACAACGCCTATGTCCGGTAACTATACAATTGGTATGGGGCCGGGTAGCTGTACCAACTTCATTAGCTTTGAAGCAGCTATTGATGCATTAAATACACGTACAATTAATGGTAACTGTATTTTTGAGGTGGCTAATGGATATACAGAGGTGGTGCCTACCGGTGGATTAAAATTAGGTAGTACAGCTCTTAACCCAACCACTAATAATTATAGTATCTTGTTTACCCCAATATCATCTGGTGCTAACCCCTTGCTGATAGCTTATAATGGAGGTACCGCAACAGGTATTTCAGCCCAACCGGATGGTATATGGAGCCTAAACGGAGTGGATAATGTGATTATTAATAAAATTGATTTTACAGATGATACTATAGTGAATACTACCGATGCAACCCGAATGGAATATGCTGTCGGATTGTTTAAACGGATTAATAATGATGGAGCAAAAAATAATTCTATTCAAAATTGTAATATCACCCTGTATCGTAATCACACATCAACGGGTACTTCGCCTATGCCAAGCGGCTCTACAGGTATTTTAATGTTGAATACTACCTATAACGCTGCCACAACACCACTTACTCCTACAAATACAAATGGAAGTAATTCAAACAATAAGTTTTATAATAACAATATCACCGAAGTAGGTACAGGTATTTACTTGTTTGGTTATGATGCACCATCGCCATTTACTTTGGCAGATAAGAACAATGAAGTGGGTGGAAGCTTAGCCACTGAAGGTAATATTATTATGAACTTTGGACGTACAGTTAGTGGTGCATCAAATGCTACCGGTGTGTTTTCCCAAAACGAATGGGATCTAAAAATTACTCAAAACACTATTAAAAACCAGGATGGCACAGCACCTTATACAATTGCATCCCTTAGAGGTATTTGGAATGAGCAAAGCAATAATGCCAGTGGTACTATTGGTAATAATACAATTACCTTAGAAAGAGACACTATTACTACTGTTGCTCATGCCTATGGTATTGATACAAAGTATGGGAATGATGGAACGAATAATACAGTTCAGATTTCGAATAATGTCATCAATGTAAAAAGTGGGAAGCTTGGTATCCAAGGTGCAGGAGCTATTGGCATCTATTTTAATCTTGCTGGTGCTGCCGGCCCGGCAACCCTGAATATTAATAATAACCAAATTGATGGAATTGAACTGAGAACAACAAGCGTTGTTACCCTGGCTTCTGCTTTTGGAATTTATAATAATTCAATTAATTCGAATACCAACATTAGTGGAAACATTATTAAAAACATAACAAAGTTTGGTCCGGGTGGTAGTGTTAATGCAATGGCTGCTGCAGGTATTTATCAGCCTTCTACAGCTGCATTTACCGGCAATAATTTCACTATAGCTAATAATGAAATATATGATGTATCTGTAAATACATCTTCGGGAAATTCATACGCTGCAGGGATTTATGTTAATCCGGCACCTAATGCCACAGCTACTTTAACCGGAAATACAATAAGAAATATACATATTAAAAATGCTGCCAGTGCACAGATGCAGGTTTATGGAATTACATCTACAAGCGCCACAAACGTTAATGCTGTAGAATCGTTGCAGGGTAATATAATAGATTCAGTATATATTGATGATGTCAATCTTGGGGCACAAGTGCCTTTCGTTTTTGGTATGTTTTTTAATAATAACCAAACAGGTAGCGATCGGGTGATTGCCCAAAACACCATCAGCAACATATTTACAACAGCAGGTACTAATGGTCAAGTAATGGGCATTGGATTTTTTAATGGAAAACAAAGTGATGTACGCCGAAACCATGTTTCTAAATTATTTGCCGGTAGAGGTAGTGCGGGTACTGCCTCTATTATAAGAGGGGTTTATTTATTACAGAATTCCGGAGTAGGTAGTCTGGTAAACAATTTTGTTTCGATTGACCTCACTCAAGATCCTGATGTAACCAGATCTACCCAATTAAATACAAATTGGAGCCTGGTTGGTATTGAGAATTCTTCTGTTGCAAATATTGCTAATGATTGGAGCATTTATTATAATACGGTGCGTATTGCCGGAGCGGGCAACACAAACTTTGGTGCGGCAGCCTTTTTGGGAACTCAAGCTACAACCATAATGGATTTGCGTAATAATATCTTTGCCAATTATGCGGTACCATCAGGTACAGGATTTGCTGCTGCAATAAGGCGTAATGCCGGGCCTGCTGGATATGCACTCACATCTAATAATAATCTGTATTTCACTACCCAAACAGCTACCACGCCTATAGCCCATTTTCAATCAACAGCCTATGTAACATTGCCTATTTTTAAATCATCACCCTATGTAGCCGGGCGTGAAGCAGCATCTATTGCAGATGAGCCGATATTTGTGGATGTAGCAAATAATGATTTACATATAGATCCAAGCGCAAATTGTACTATTAATGGAGGTGCACAGCCAATTGCCGGCATCACCGTTGATTATGATTTTGATACCCGTGATGCCGTAAAACCGGATATTGGTGCTGATGAATTTGTTGGTTTAGGTGGTATTGCCTATACATGGAAGGGTGTTAATACAGATTGGGAAGATGCAGTAAACTGGTGCCCGGGAGTGCCCGATGAATTTACTGATGTTACTATTCCATCCGGTGCTACATATTACCCCATACTAACTACCACAACTAACATTGCAGGTAATATTGATATCCAACCTGGTGGACGTATTACCATTAACACCGGAGCCACACTTACTGTAAGAGATACTGTATTGCTGGTAGATGGTGTATTAACAAATAATGGTGATTTAGTGTTTGATGCGGGAGCAGGCGTAGCACAATCTTTAGATGGTAGCGGAACCTTTGACCCCATGAATACTGTGATAGTAAACAATACAGCCGGATTTACCATTAAACGGCCTATTACTATTTATGGAGAATTAAGGCCAACAAAAGGAAATATAACTGTAAATGAAACAGTAACCCTTAAATCGTCTGCTACACAAACTGCACAGGTTTCTGCATTAGGTTCCGGGGTTTCTATATTTTACGGTGTTTCGGGCCGATTCTCTGTAGAAAATTATATTGCTGCAAGTGGTAATGAAGCATGGCGGTTTATTTCAGCACCTATTCAAACCGGTGCACAAACCATTCGTCAGGCATGGATGGAAAATCAAACTGCAGGCTCCTATACAGCTACCGGCTACGGTATGCAAATTGTTGGCCCAACATCTGCAGGAACAGGATTTGACCAAAATACCCGATTCCCATCTATTAAAACCTACGATTACCTTACCAATAACTGGTTAAGTACAGCAGGTACAAATGTGGAAGTGTCTAACTTGGCAGGGTATATGGTATTTGTTAGAGGAGATAGGGGTAGTAATACCTTGGGTAATACATCCAATACCACTTTAAGAGTAGCAGGTAAAATTAAAACAGGTAATGTTACCGTAAATGGAAATGGCGTTGCCAATACCTTCTTCTCAGTGGCTAATCCATATCCATCTGCACTTGATTTTGCAAATGTTACCCGAACCAACGTGAATAATTATTTCTATGTGTGGGATCCGAAATTAGGTACCTATGGAGGTTATCAAACCCTAACCTGGGCAGGTGGAGGTTATGTTGCCACACCAGGCAGTGGCAGCTATTCCGGAGGAAATGACAGAATTGAAAGTGGTCAGGCATTTATTGTGTATTCTACTAATACTACTTCCTCTGTAATGATGAAGGAAGGAGATAAAATTTCAGGTTCATATAATGTAACCCGCGCAGAGTTTAATGGTAAAGCCCTTACCACACGGCTTTACAGTAATAATAATCAAGGAGGTTACAAATTAATAGATGGTACACGTAATGAATTTGATAACGTGTATAGTACGGCCATTGATAATGACGATGCCCAAAAAGTGCCAAATTTTGATGAGGGACTAGGGCTGAATGTGAACAATACCACCCTGGCGGTAGAAAGAAGAGCCGCACTTGTAGAATATGATACTATTTATTATTCTACTACCGGACTACGTCAACAGGCATATCGCTTAGAATTCTTCGCACTTAATATGAGTGAAGATGGATTACAGGCGTGGTTAGAAGATAATTATTTAGGAACACGTACACCCATTAGTTTTGAAGATACTGCAAGGGTTGATTTTATTGTAGATGGTAATCCGGGGTCTGCTGCAATAAACAGATTTAGATTAGTGTTTAAAGTAATGGCACCTGTGCCGGTTACTTTTGTATCGGTAGATGCAGCTCCTGTTAATAAGGATATAAGAGTGAGGTTCCGTGTAGCAAATGAAATTAATATCCAACGTTATACCGTGGAGCGTTCTGTTAATGCCCGTGATTTTATTGAAGTTGGTGAAGTTGCGGCTAATGGTAACCGTAGCTATGAATTTACGGATGTTCATCCGGGCTCAGGCACATTCTTTTATCGCATACGCAGCAATGGCTTCGTACCGGGAGATGTGAAGTATAGCAATATAGCAACTGCCACCATAGGCACACCTTCTACCATAACTATTTATCCAAACCCGGTTAAAGAAGATAGAATAGTAAAAGTTAAGATGGAGAATATGGAGCGAGGTATTTATAATGGTATAATATATAATAGTGCAGGACAGGAGATATATCGTGAAAAAATAAATCATCCGGGTGGCGATGCAGTGTATGTATTACCGATAGGAAAGTTGTTGGTGAGAGGTACTTATTTACTACAGGTTATTGATGAAATGAAACGAAAAACAATTGTGAAATTTGTTTATTAATAGTTTGGGAAGTATTACTTTTGTATTAAACTTGCAGGACCTATGTATGTAAATAAGCGTGTAGCAATATTGGTTGTTTTAATAATTGTGATTTTTATCGTACCCGTTTCAGTTTTTGCCGGTCCCGGTGATCCTGGGTGTGACCCATTAGACCCTGCCTGCCCAATTGATGGTGGATTAAGTTTGTTGATTGCTGCAGGTATTGGTGTAGGAGCTAAGAAGGCTTATGATGCCCGAAAGCAAAAAAAGAATATAGAAGAATAAATTTTCATAAATTTTAGATAAGCTGCTCAATTGAGCAGCTTTTTTTTGTCCCTTAGTTTAAGAATTAATGGAATAATTGAGGCGGCTCATTATCAAAGGAAGAATACACTATCCCATAAACGGCATTTTTCGGGTATTTATCAATATTTTTATCGAAATTTGTACGTTATATTAACCCTAAAAAATTGGCCACGGGCCATACAACATAATGAGATTGATTATTATAGTATTGGCCTATTTAGCTTTAGCTTTTTCTTCTCTTTCGTGCAAAACAGTTAAACCTAATGGTTATTTTCAAACGCTTCAGCGGGATACCACCATTCAAGGATTCGTAAATCCGGGATTAGATTCTAAAATCATTACCGGCGACCAATTGGCTATTAGCATAAACAGTTTAAGTGTGGATGAAAATATGAAGTTTAATAATACCAATATCACCGAAACACAGGGTCAGGTTTCTACTCCCGGATATCCAGTTGATGAGGGTGGAAATATAAAAATTCACCGATTAGGTGTGGTTCATGTTGCCGGCTTAACAAGAAGGGAATTAGCTTCGAAACTGGAAAAAGATTTATTACCCTATTTGAGAGAGCCCTTGGTAAGTGTAACCTTCCTTAATCATAAAGTAACTGTAATGGGTGGTGTGGCAAACCCACAAGTAATTAGCCTTTCAGGCGATAATATGCCCATTTTTGAAGCCATTGTAAAAGCAGGTGATGTGGGTAAAGAAGGAAGACTTGATCATGTTTTGATTATTAGAGATTCTTCAGATAAGAAAATAGTGAAAAAGGTAAACCTTGAAGACCATTCAATATTTGCTTCAAACTGGTATTTCCTTCAACCGGATGATATTGTTTATGTAATGCCTGATTATTTACGTGAAGAAAGAGAGGAGAGAAGACGCAAATTACAAGGCACATTATCCTTGGTTGTTTCAGCAGTATCCTTAGTAGTTGTTGTGCTTACCCGTATAATTAAATAAACAGTAAGTGCAATTAAAACGAAATAAAGCATGAAGCTGTTTAAAGTATTGAAGTTTATTTATAACCACCCTTTTAATGCCGATAATAAATTAGGTAGTTTATGGCGCTTTGCTAAATGGCAAATTAACTGTAGGCTTAATCCCTATCCTGTTGTTTATCCTTTTACGGAACATAGTAAGTTTATTATTCGTAAAGGATTAACCGGAGCTACAGGGAATATATATTGTGGACTAATGGAATTTGAAGATATGGGCTTTTTGTTGCATTTTTTACGCCCAAAAGATTTGTTTGTGGATATCGGAGCTAATGTAGGTTCTTATACCATACTTGCTTCTGCAGAAATTTTTGCAGATACTATTGCTATCGAACCTATCCCATCTACCTATCAAAACCTTAAAAGCAATATCCTTATTAATGATATTCAGGATAAAGTAAAAGCATATAATATTGGCTTGGGAAGCAACAAAGGGAAGTTGAACTTTACAAAATCATTGGATACTATTAATCATGTTGTATCAAATGGGAATGCAAATACTATTGAAGTGGAAGTAAATACCTTGGATAATATTTTGCAACAAGTGGAGGTGCCGGTTTTGATAAAGATTGATGTGGAAGGGTTTGAAACAGAAGTGCTACATGGCGCAGAAAATACCTTGGCAAATCCTGAACTTAAGGCTATTATAATTGAATTAAATGGTTCAGGAAATAGATATGGATATAATGAAGAAGAAATCCACCAAAAGTTATTATTATTAGATTTTCGGCCTTATGGATATAATCCGAAAGAACGAAAACTTACGGAAAGAAAAAGTTTTAATAATTTAAATACGATTTATATCCGAAATAAGGAATTTGTAGAAAATAGGATTAACACATCTCGAAAAATAAAAATTGGCAATACCCAAAAAACAATTTAATGATGTTTTGGATAGGCTGTTTTTTGTTTTAGATTTTTATTTAAATGGAAGAAATGGGAAATGGCATACAGTATTTTTTAATAATTATCCGGGGTTGTAATAAAAATTAATTCATGAACGAAGAGCAAAGTTTTTCAGATAAACCGCAGGCCAATATACTGGTTCAGGTGGTACAAAGGTATCTACCTTTTTGGCCGGTATTTATTTTATTAAGTGCTATATCTCTTTCTGCATCTTTTGTGTATCTACGTTCACAAACAAAGATATATGTTGCAGCGGCTAAGGTATTACTTAAAGACCCCAATAGAGGAGGAGGAGATAGCAAGGTTTTGGATGCGCTAAATATTTTTAGTGAGAAAAAAATTGTAGAAAACGAAATCATTGTGCTTCGCTCTACCTCACTTATGCATCAGGTAGTGAAATCCCTCAATTTATATGCTTCTGTATATAATGAAGGTAATGTGCAAATTGAAGAATTATATAAAAGCAATTCACCGGTAACTTTCATAGCACTTAATAAAGACAGCATCAGCTATGGAGGTAAAAAATATTTCTCTATCAATTGGAAAAAGGAAAATGTTGAAATTGACAATGAAACAGTTCCCTTTGGCGGCACGGTAAATATTAATGGAACGGATTATCAAATTATAATAAATCCTACCTATAATAGGAATGTTCTTAATAAAAACTTCTATGTTATTTTTAATACCGTAGCCGGTGCATCAACGGGTATTATAGGTAGTTTAAAAGTAGCCCCCATGTCCTATGCTTCTACTGTATTGGACTTAAAAATGGAAACTCCGGTACCGGCAAAAGGAAAGGATATATTGAATGAGCTATGTATTATTTATAATAAGGAAGGAATAAAAGATAAAAACGAGATTGCCGAAAATACCCTTCATTTTATTGAAGAGCGTTTACGCGATGTAGAAGGTCAGGTGGATAGTGTGGAGCGTAATATTGTTTCCTACAGGGCAAAAGAAGGTATTACCGATTTAAGCGCTCAGGCTAGTGCTTATTTTAGTAGTGTAAGAGATTTGGATAAGCGAAAAGGTGAAATTGAAATTCAATTAGGTGTGTTAGATGATATCCAGCGTTATGTAAATGGAAAGGGAAATAAGCCCGGCACCGTTCCTTCTCTTCAACTTGTTCAGGATAACGTATTGCTCAATTTAATTAATCAGTTGTATAGTGCTGAATTTGACTTGAATGATAAGATAACATTATCAGGAGTAAAAAGCGAATCGGTTTTATTGGCTCAGGAAAAGGTGGATAGAATTAAAGCCGATATACGGGAGAATATGGGCAATATCCGCAATAATTATTTGGCAGAAAAAAAGTATGTAGAAAATAAAATTGAAGAATCTAATGTGTTATTAAGGCAGGTGCCAGTAAAGGAGCTGGGTTTAATTTCCGTGAGCCGGGATAAGGATATCAAAAACAATATCTATAATTTCCTTTTACAAAAAAGAGAAGAAACGGCATTAAGCAGCGCTTCTACTTCTGCTGATTTACGCGTGCTTGAAAGCGGGTATAGCTATGGCCCTATACGGCCTATACCTAAGAATTATTATTTAATGGGCTTGCTGATTGGACTACTCGCGTTTTTGTTATACGTACAAATCAGAGAACAGTTTAACAACAAGGTGATGTTTAGAAGTGAGGTAGAAAACAAAACTAATGTGCAGGTAATTGCAGAAATAATTCAAACACCTAATAAAGACAACATAGCCATAAGCGAAGGAAAGAGAACGGTAGTGGCAGAACAGTTCAGGGCATTGCGTACAAACCTGGGCTTTATGGGCGTAAGCAGGGTGGATAATACTATTTTAGTAACATCAAGCGTTTCGGGCGAAGGGAAAAGCTTTATTGCTACCAACCTCGCGCTGAGTTTTACATTGCAAGGACATAAGGTGGTGCTCATGGAACTGGATTTAAGAAAACCTAAAATTAGTAAGCAATTAGGTGTAGAACGTAGCCCCGGGGTTAGCAGTTATCTGGTAGGTAAGGCTACCAAAGACCAAGTAATTAAACCTACTTCATTTAAAAATCTGTATGTAGTGCCATCAGGCCCTATCCCTGCAAACCCAACGGAATTGATAAATCAACCGGCCTTTGAAGAATTGATGAAAGCATTGAAAGAGGAATTTGATTATGTTATTATGGACTCTGCACCTATTGGGCCGGTTACCGATTCTCAATTACTGAGTAAGTATGCAGAAACAACCTTGTATGTAGTGCGCCATGCAGTTACGCCTTCTGTGTTTTTAAAATTACTCGAATCACTAAATCGAGATAAGAAGTTTAATAATATGGGTGTTATTTTTAATGGTATTAAACCAAGAGGGGTGTCACTATTCAATTATGGATTTGGCGGGTATGGAAATGGATATGGATATGGTTATGGTTACGGATATGGATATGGTTACGGATATGGCAGTGAAACTTCTACAGGATACTATACCCATGATTCAAAACAACCCGGATTTAAAAGCTTTTGGATAAGTTTAATAGGATTAGGACGATCGTTTAAACGCAAAAATCGCTCCTAAGGCGGTTGCATATTTTATGGATGTAAAATCCAAAAGTAGAATCGTCTTCAGTTACAAAAAAAGAATGTGACTGAGGACTAGCGAAGCTTTGACTATTATGAAAGAAAAGGAATGGTATGTGGTTTATACCCTACCTCGATGGGAAAAAAAAGTGGCTGCTAATCTCACTGAATTGGGATACGAAAACTATTGCCCACTTAATAAGGTTGTGCGTAAATGGAGCGATAGGAAAAAAATGGTGATGGAGCCCCTATTTAAAGGGTATGTTTTTGTAAAGGTGGCTGAAGCTGCAAAATGGGATATAAGAAAAGTGAACGGCATAATAAACTTCGTGTTCTGGTTAGGTAAACCTGCAAAGGTGAAGGAAGAGGAAATAACAGTTATTAAAAAGTTTTTATTGGAATTTGAAGATGTTAAAATAAGTGAGCCCCTTAAAATGAAGGATAAGGTATTTGTAAAACAAGGAGTAATGATGGATTATAAGGGAGTAGTGGTTGAGGTTTTGGGAAATAGAGCAAAGGTGGCTATAAACAGTCTCGGATTAGAACTATTTGCCATATTTGAGCAAAATAACCTTCATCGGATTTAAATGGCTTATTTAATGCACATGGCTGTTGAAAAAAAGAAGCTAAAACCGTTTTAAATGTGGGTTTACATTGGTAACTTACATCGGCTTTTTAAGATATATAGTTGTAGGTTTTCTCAATTAGCAAGCCAATAGATTTCGATAATGAATAATACTGATAAAATTTACGTTGCCGGGCATACAGGTCTTGTGGGAAGTGCTATTGTACGGGTGTTGAAGAGCAAGGGATATCATAATATTGTTACGCGTACATCTGCTGAATTAGACTTACGTAATGCTAATGCTGTACTTGATTTTTTCAGATTAGAAAGACCCCAATATGTTTTTTTAGCCGCCGCAAAGGTGGGCGGTATTATGGCTAACCAAACCTATCCTGCAGAATTTATTTATGATAACCTTTCCATTCAAAATAGTATTATTCACGGCGCTTATTTAACCGGTGTAGAGAAGCTTTTGTTTTTAGGGAGTAGTTGTATCTATCCTAAAAATGCTCCACAACCTATTAAGGAAGATTATTTGATGACCGGATTTTTGGAACCAACTAATGCGCCTTATGCTATTGCTAAAATTTCGGGTATTACCCAATGTCAGGCATACCATCGTCAATATGGTTGCAAGTTCATTAGTGTAATGCCTACCAATTTGTATGGGCCCGGCGATCATTATCATTTGCAGAATTCACACGTTTTGCCTGCATTGATAAGGAAATTTCATGAAGCAAAAATTAATAATCAACCCACGGTTACCGTATGGGGAACCGGAAAACCCCGCAGAGAGTTTTTACATGTTGATGATGCAGCATTGGCTTGTTATTTCCTGATGCAATATTATGATTCTCCCGAAATAATAAATATAGGCTCAGGTATTGATTATACCATTCGAGAAATGGCACGAATGATTAAGGAAATCTCAGGGTTTAACGGCTCATTGTTGTTCGATGAGTCTAAACCTGATGGTACTATGCGTAAACTCTTGGATGTGGATAAGATCCTATCACTCGGTTGGGAGCCTACTATTGAGTTAGAAGAAGGATTAGTTTCTACTTATGCAGATTTTGCAACAAATTATTATCATTATGTAAATGAAGATGAAGTTTCTGTTGCTAACCAAACCGAAGAAACTCAACCTGTTTCTATAAATTAATTTTCTCTTTCCTCCATATTAAAGAAAAAGTTCCCAAACTTAGAATACGCATCAACGTTAGTTTGGGATAGAGGTATGATAATGTGCCGGGTTTTAGTCATTAGTAATGTTTATTTTGTGTTGCAAATCAGTTTTTTATTTCCGTGAGAAATAAGTCCATTTTCTTTTTTACGCTTCGCGTTTTTTCAATTACCGGGGGCATAGAAAAAGTGTGTCGTATTGCTTCCAAAGCATTGTATCAATTTGGTGAGGAGAATGGGTATTCGGTATTAGTAAAAAGTATGCACGATGCTACCAAAGATGCCATCGGAAACCCATACATTCCAAATCGTATTTTCTTTGGGTGGAAAGGTAATAAATGGTTAGCCACCCTGGGTATGCTAAGATGTGGAAGAGGCGCTACGGTGGTTTTGTTGAGTCATATCAATCTCTTAACTATTGGGTATTTAATTAAAAAGATTTCTCCCCATACACGGTTGATCATGTTTGCACATGGTATTGAAGTTTGGGATTCTTTATCTAAAGCCAAAGTGGATAAGCTAAAACAATGTGATGCAATTTGGGCAGTAAGTAGATTTACCCGTGAACGTATTATATCACAATATGGCATTGATAAGGAAAAGGTATATGTGCTTAATAATGCGCTCGACCCTGAATGGAAGGAGTGTGAAACAAAAATTAATGTACGTGAACTTTTCAACATCCCGGCTTCTGCTAAAGTATTATTTACACTTACGAGATTAGCACATACTGAAAAAAATAAAGGATATAATAAAGTGATGGAGGCTTTGGCAAGATTAAATAATAACCGGGATATACATTATATCATTGGAGGGAAATACACCAATGATGAATTTAATCACATCACCCAATTGGCAACACAATTAGGATTAGCTAATCATGTGCATTTGCCGGGTTTTATTGACGAAGCACAACTCAAAGCGTATTTTTCTGCTGCTAATGTGTTTATTTTGCCCAGCCGAAAGGAGGGTTTTGGAATTGTATTTATTGAAGCTATGCGTTTTGGTACTCCTGTTATTGCAGGTAATACAGATGGAAGCATGGATGCACTGAAGGATGGTGAATTGGGTGTATTGGTTAATCCGGAAAGTGTAAAGGAAATTTCTGATGCTATTGAAGAAGTGTTTAACTATCCTGAAAAATACAAACCGGACTTAAATAAAGTAGAACATTATTTTGGTTTTGAAACCTACAAAAAAAATGTGAATCAACTGCTGCATACGGTGCTTTCAAAATGAAGAAGAAACAAGATAATTTAAAGAACAATTGGGATATGATAATCTCACCAAAGGTGAAATTATTTCAACTTAACTTAAATGAAGTATGGCGGTATAGAGATTTACTTTTGCTTTTTGTAAAACGTGATTTTAAAGCACAGTATAAGCAAACCATTTTGGGGCCATTATGGCATGTGATACAACCTATTTTCACTACTGCAGTATTCTTGCTGCTGTTTGGCCGTATTGCTAATATTCCTACCGATGGTATTCCTCCCGTTTTGTTTTATATGAGTGGTATTTGTATCTGGAATTATTTCGAAAGTTGTTTAACAGCTACATCTGCCACCTTCGTACAAAATGCATCTATTTTTGGAAAGGTGTATTTTCCACGATTAATTTTACCGCTGAGCACAGTATCAAGTAACCTGATAAAGTTTTCTATTCAGTTTTTACTGCTAATATTGGTGACAGGTTGGGTAGGTGTAAAAACTTCACATTTTCATATTGGTTTAAGTTGGCTTCTTATTCCGGTATTGGTATTTATGATGGCATGCCTTGGGCTGGGACTGGGTATCATAATATCATCACTAACCACAAAGTATCGCGATTTCCATTTGCTGCTTACTTTTGGTGTGCAATTATTGCTATATACAACACCGGTAGCCTATCCCTTATCATTCTTAAAAGACAAGCCCTATGCAGCATGGATTGCATGGAATCCGCTGGCTCCTATTGTAGAATCTTTTAGGTATGCCTTTTTGGGCTCGGGTGAATTGTATATTACCGGATTATTGTATAGTGCCACTTGCATCACAATAATTTTATTTGTTGGTGTGCTCATGTTTAATAAGGTGGAAAAAACATTTATGGATACTGTATAATGAGTGAAATTGTAATTAAAGCAGAAAATGTAAGTAAACAATATCGTTTAGGAAGCGTGGGAACGGGCTCCTTGGCGCATGATATTAACCGTGCCTGGTACAAGTTGAGAGGAAAAGAAGACCCATATTTAAAAGTGGGTGAAGAGAATGACCGCAGTGCTGCCGGTACAAGTAATTATGTTTGGGCTTTGCAGGATATTAATTTTGAAGTGGAACATGGTGAGGTGCTGGGTATTATTGGCCGTAATGGTGCAGGCAAGAGTACCTTACTAAAAATTCTTTCACGTACTACCATGCCAACTCAAGGATACATTGGCATTAACGGAAGAGTGGCTTCACTGCTTGAAGTAGGTACCGGCTTTCACCCGGAATTAACCGGTAGAGAAAATGTTTTCTTAAACGGTGCTATCCTGGGTATGACTAAAAAGGAGATTGGTAGAAAGTTTGATGAAATTGTACACTTTGCCGGTGTAGAGCGATATATTGACACTCCCGTAAAACGTTACAGCAGTGGTATGCATGTACGGCTTGCGTTTGGTGTTGCCGCACACCTTGAACCCGAAATTTTAATTGTAGATGAAGTGCTGGCAGTAGGAGATGCAGATTTTCAAAATAAGGCACTGGGTAAAATGAAAGAGGTAAGTAGTAAGGAAGGTCGTACAGTGCTTTTCGTTAGCCATAATATGTCTGCTGTACGTAATTTGTGTACCAGAGCCATGTTGTTGGTAAACGGAAAAATGAAAACAGAGGGCCTTCCCGATGATGTTATCAATGATTACCTGTTAGAAAATGCAAATCATTCTTTAGAACAACAATTTGATGATACCGCAACAGCGCCTGGTAATGATAAAGTTAGGTTTAAGTCAATGCGTGTGGTGCCCCAGGTAGCCACACCCAATGAAGCCATGACGGTTAAAACACCTATAAATATTGAATTTGAATTTTACAACATGATGGGTAAAACACCTATCAATACAAGTTTGATGTTGTGTACCCTGGCAGATGATGTGGTATTTAATGCCATTAGCGAAGTACAGGAATTAGACAATGGATTATATAAGGCAGTACTCGAAATACCGGGTGATTTTTTAAATGATGGAGGTTATTATATCAATGTAATGATTGTTTATAATGCCTCTAAGGTGATTTATCATTTTGATAAAGCTGTTATCTTTTCATTGGAAGATAGACGCTCATTTACCAACTGGCATAGAAAATGGGTGGGTATCGTAAGGCCGCAATTTCCATTTTTAATTAGCAGGATTTCCTAACTTATTTGTACTAAATTAATGAACTATCATATCATGCCTGATGAAAAATTCATTGACGGCTTTATTCGGGCCGCAGAGAAGGTTTCACCTGCACAAAATGTATATCTCTTCACCTTTCAACCTCCCGCCCGTTTTGTAAAGTGTAATATAGGTAGGTATATTCCCTTGCAAGGAGAGGCTATGGGTAATTTTCTGGCTACACTTTCAGCTTCGGATAAGGTGTTTATACATTGGTTTGATAATCCCATTATGCCACATTTAAGAAAAATGCCAAAAGAAGTACAACTTAATTTACTCTTCTGGGGCGGAGATTTTCTTGAACAACCCGAAGCTTCATTAACTTATAATTATGAACCGCATACACTACGGTTAGTGCAACGGATGTATAAATACTCCTTATTCCATTTTTCTTTAAATCCGCTTAATTATTTTCATCAAATTAAACTCTTCTTAACATTGGATAAACGGTGGAAGCAAAAAAGATTGGAAGATGTGACTGTTAGGAAGGAATTTAATGCACGATTAAATCGTTTCTGTCATTGGAATGATAAAGATTATAAAAGGATACAAGAATATTATGGAGGAAATGCTGAGTTTGTTCCCTTCTTTTACGACTTTGGCTTTAATTCTTTTTCTAATCAAATATTTTTAAATGACGATAAGAGCATAACGAATATTTGGATAGGGAATTCTTCCACTTTTACCAATAATCATTTAGATTGTTTCGAAGACATTAAGCGTTTTAAAAAGGAACAGATTCATATTACAGCTCCATTGAGCTATGGACATAAGCGATATGGAAAAGCAATCATCAGGTATGGGAAAAAGATATTTGGAAAAGACTTTACTCCCTTAACTGATTTTATTCCTATTGAACAATATCTTTCCATATTGGGTAAAATGGATATCGTGATAATGAATCATAACCGTACTCAGGCAGGTGTAAATATTTTTGCCTTTTTAAGAATGGGGAAAAAACTGTTTCTGCGTAAACGATCTACTATTTCTGCTCTTTGTAATGAACATGGCATAAAGTTCTTTTATGCAGATGATATTCCCGGTATGTCTTTTGAATCATTTATTAAGCCGCTTGCGTTTGAAGAAATGGAAGAGAATAGAAGGATAGTAAATAGCTTATTTTCTGAAGAAAATAGATTTGCCTATATGAAGGCTATGCTTGCATAATGAGTAAAAAGATTATTTCCATAATTGTACCGGTGTTTAATCGTGCAAAAATTATTGTTGACACGATATCCTCGGTGTTACATCAAACCTATCCGTATTGGGAACTAATAATTGTAGATGATGGCTCAGATGATGACACAATAAGGGTTGTTAATAATATGGTGGAAACGGATGAGCGAATTAAATTGTTGCATCGTTCCCTTAAACCAAAGGGAGCAAATAGCTGCAGAAATATTGGTTTTGACGAGAGTATTGGTGAGTATGTAATTTTTTTAGATGCGGATGATATTTTATTGCCAAATGCTATTCAAGAACGAGTTAATTTTTTAGTTGAAAACCCTGATTTGGATTTTATTGTAAATCGTTCTGCATTTTTTAAACATGACATTGCTGATGCTGATGTGTGGTGGAATCTACCTGATGAAAGAAACGACTTAGAAAGATTTTTAGTAATGGATGTGGTTTGGCAAACAACCGGGCCCACTTGGCGAAAGGCTTTCTTAGTAAAAAATAATATCCGTTTTGATGAGTTTCTTCAATCATCACAGGATTGGGATTTTCATATTCAAGCACTTTTAGCTCAACCCGGTTACCGACATGTGGGCTTAATGCCGGATAATGTTATACGGCGCAACCGTAACCTGAATTCTATTAGTTCATCTCATGGTTCACATGCTAAATTACTGAACCGCTTGGTTCATTATAGCGAAATGATTCAGTCAAACCCAATTGCCGGAAATTTAGCATGGGAGAGTAGGCTGCTTTTTACATTTTTAAATGAGAGTGTACGATTTTTAAATACTCGTAATGAATTGCCCGACAGAATATGTGCGGCACTTATGCTGCGAAATAAGAACCTGCCCCAAGATATTAAATTGATGCAACGATATGTATGGAATGCTAATAGATGGCTTCATTTTAATTTAGTGTTTCATAAAATATATCGAAAATTATTTTATGAAAAGTATATCGGTAAAAAACAAACCCTGTTTGGGAATTCAAAATACCGAACTCCGTTTTCTATTGAAGAGAAATCAAAATGGAAACAGATTTTAGTAGAGAATGAAAAGATTAATAAACTATAAGGATTAATACATATATTACACTCCTTTAAACTGATACCTTAGGGTATTGATAATAGCAAAATTTGATTAAACCAAGAACGGTTAAGTATTTAAAAGTATTTTTAATTGCCTCAATTGTCTTTTTAGGATTATTAGAGTTGCATCTTAGATTTTTTTGGGGCTTTGGAGATGCTGTTTTAATGCAGGCGGATAAAGACATTGAATATTTAGCCCAACCTAATCAAAACAGGTTTCGATTTAGGAACCATATTTTTATCAATAGTTTTTCTATGCGCTCAGCAGAACCTGATTCTACTGCCTTTAAAATTTTAGGGTTGGGTGATTCTGTAATGTATGGCGGTGCCATAATTGATCAAGATAGCCTGATGACATCCTTAATGTCGGAAAAACTAACTGCAACATTTAACCGAAAAATACAATTGTTAAATGTGGCTATGGGAAGTTGGGGGCCTGATAATTGTTATGCCTATTTAAAAAAATATGGAGACTTTAATGCAAAACTCCTTTTATTAGTGGTAAGTTCACACGATGCTTTTGATAATATGGATTTTAGAAGAGTAATTGACCATGACCCCGGATATGAATCCAAACAGTATAAAGTGGCTATTTGGGAACTTATAGATCGCTATGCATTACCCCGACTTTTTCCAAATAAGAAAAAAAAGGAAGAAGCCATTCCCGGAGTGAAAAAGAAGAGCAACCATTTTAATTCCGGCTTTGAGCATATTTATCAATATGCTCAAAATAAAAACATCCCTTTAGTTTTGTATTTGCATGCAGATACTATTGAGTTGCGAAATCAGGAATATAACATAATGGGAAAGCAAATATTAGACTTTTGTAATGAAAGAGATATTAAGTGTGTAAGTGGTTTTGATGGTTTTACTCGAAATGATTACCGGGATATCATCCATTTAAAAGAGAGTGGACAGCGTAAACTAACTGAGCAATTATTTCCTGTTATTAAACAAGTTATTTCTGAAGAGATTAAAAAGTCATCAGCTAAGTAATATGGAAAAGCCCTTAGTTAGTGTGTTAATGACGGTGTATAATCGTGCTGCATATATTAGAGATGCTATCACAAGTGTACTGGCTTCCACTTATTCTCATTTTGAATTGATTATAGTGGATGATTGTTCTACAGACGATTCATTAAGAATAGCCTACGAAATAGCTGCAACGGATAATCGTATTACCGTGTATGCCAACGAAAAAAATCTTACTGATTATCCAAACCGTAATCGTGCCGCATCTTATGCTAAGGGGAAATACATTAAATATCTCGACTCTGATGATACTATATATCCTTATGGCTTAGAAATAATGGTAGCGCGTATGGAACAGTTCCCGGAAGCCGCTTTAGGTCTTTCAAAATGGGGGCTTCCTGATAAGCCCTTTCCAATACTATTAACTCCGGAAGAACTTTACAGATGGTCGTTCTTGGAAAATCGCTTTATATTTACAAATGCACCTTCTTCAACTATTATTCTCCGGTCTGCTTTTGAAGATTGCCATGGTTTTTCAGGACTTAATCAAGTGGGTGATTTAGAATTTTGGATGAAGATGGCAAGACGTTATCCGGTTGTTTTAATGGAAGCCGGAACTAATTGGGCGCGCGATCATAAAGATTCGGAAAAATATAAGGATAGTTTGGAGGTAAAAGCAAAGATGGCGTTTGATTTGTGCATTGCTGCCTTACATGCTGAAGATAATCCATTATCCATTCATGATAAAAAAAGGGCAATTGAAAAACTACAGACTGATTTTAAAAGAAATAAATTTAGAGGAAGAATAAAGAAAATAACCTCTTCATTTTTTCCCTTTCGTTAATTTAAATTTACTTTGTTAAGGTTTGCTTTAATTGGTTGCGGCGCAATTGGAAAACGACATGCAGATATTATTGCTGCTCGTCATCATTTAGTGGCAGTATGTGATATCGTTCCTGAAAAAGCAGCCGCATTCGGATTGAAGTATCATGCTGCTGCTTATGATAAACTGCAAATGCTGCTTGAATCCGAAACATGGGTTGATGTGGTGGTAATTGCCACACCAAATGGATGTCATGCGCAACAAACGATAGCAGCATTACAATCCGGTAAAAATGTCCTGTGCGAAAAGCCTATGGCTATTAAATCAACGGATGCACAACAAATGGTAAAGGTGGCAAATGAAACCGGCAAGAAATTATGGATTGTAAAACAAAACCGTTATAATCCGCCTGTAGCACAAGTGAGAGGATGGTTGGAAGAGGGGAAATTGGGAAAATTAATAGGCTTCCAGTTAAATGGTTTTTGGAATCGTCCTGATGCTTATTATTATAATAGCTGGCACGGCTCTGCAGATTTAGACGGTGGAATTTTATTTACCCAATTCAGTCATTTTATTGACATTCTATGTTGGCTTGTAGGCGATATAGAAGAGGTGAGGGGATTTGCGTCGAATATCATGCATCCTAATTCCATGGCTTTTGAAGATACGGGTGCTGTGGCAATAAAAATGAAAAATGGCTGTATAGGTTCTGTGAATTTTACCGTAAACAGTTTTGGGAAAAATATGGAAGGCTCAATAACACTTTTTGGAGAAAAAGGAACGGTGAAAATTGGAGGTGCCTATTTAAATGAATTAAGTTATGTGAATATTGATGGAATAGACTTTGTAGATGCTCAAATTTTTACACCCGAAAATGATTATGGTAATTATAAAGGAAGTATGAGTAATCATCCACGAGTGTATAATCATGTTGAAGATGTGCTGTTAAAGAATGCACCAATTTTTCCTTCGCTGGCTGATTCGGTAAAAACTGTGGAAATGATTGAACAAATTTATGCAGCCATAAGATAAAATGAAAAATAATCCCCACATACAACAAAGCGGTATTGCTCCTGATGTAGAATTCGGGAAAGATGTTAGGGTAATAATGCCTGTTAATTTATACGGATGTACAATTGGAGATAATTGTTTGATTGGCCCTTTTACAGAAATTACACGAGGTGTTAATATAGGAAATGGAACTAAAATTCAATCTCACACATTTATTTGTGAATTAGTATCTATAGGTGATGATTGTTTTATTGGGCATGGGGTGATGTTTATCAATGATACTTTTTCTAACGGTGGCCCGGCCCAAGGTGATAAAACGAAATGGAAACCTACTCAAATCGGCAATCGGGTGTCCATTGGCTCAAATGCTACTATTTTGCCGGTAAAAATTTGTGATGACGTGGTAATTGGTGCTGGTGCAGTAGTTACAAAAGATATTTTAACTACCGGCATTTATGCAGGGAATCCGGCAAGAAAAATAAAATCGAATGTCATTTAAGTTTTCTAATAAAGTGGTGTGGCTTTTTTCTATGGAACAGTGGACAGATATGCGTTTGTCTAAACACCATTATGCATCTGCGCTTGCACGTGCAGGTAATAGGGTATTTTTTATTGAACCCGGCAACAAAACATCAAAACAAATAAAAATCACAGAAGTGGAGCCGGGATTGAAGGTGATAAATCATCCGCTGCTGGCTAGAGGATGGGGAAAGTTACCATATCTCTTTTATTTTTTTTTGATAAAACGAGAAATGAATTTTTTAAAAAAAGCTTTAGGCGGCTTTCCCGATATTGCCTGGTGTTTTGACCCCTTACGAGTGGTAGAATTAAATGTTTTAAAAAATAGCCTGTGTATCTACCATCCGGTAGATCAATTTGATGAAAAAATGCTAACCCGATATCCGCTTAAAACAAAAATTGCATTCAGTACCATGCCGGTGGAAGTGGAAAAGCTTAAACAAAATGGATTTAAGGCATTCTTTATTACACACGGTCTCAATCCTACTTTTGCAAATTTTGCACAACAGAAATTAGCAGCATTAGATGTAGAATCGGTAAATAAAACGCAAACTGAATTACCGATAAAAGTGGGTTTTTCCGGAAACCTTTTGGGTGAGGCTTATGACCGAGAAACGATGCGGGCAATTATTGAGGCTAACCCTGATTGCGAATTTCATTTTTGGGGTAAAACTGAAAACCCGAAGAATTATATTAGGTTAGGAAGTTATGCTCCTGAGTTTATTACGTATTTAAAAGCATCAAAAAACTGTGTTGTGCACGGAATAGCTTCTACCGAAGACCTTGCAACAGGATTGAATGAAATGGATATGTTGTGGGTAATTTGGAAGAATACTTCACATCCGCAATGGAATGAAAATACCAACCCACATAAGATGATGGAATACATCAGCACAGGCCTGCCGGTGATGTGCCATTATATGTCTATTTATAAAGACTGTAAATGGTTGGATATGGCAGAACAGGGAGCCACTCCGGATGATTATCTTTTGCTTTTTAAAAAAGTTAAGCATAAAGCATGGCAATTGCGCAGCTGTGGAAGCGGTGCGGATAAAGAAAAACTAAATTTTGCACTGTCGAATACCTATGAGAACCATATTAAACAAATTGAAGCATTCATTTATAATTAGGATTCACTGTTGTTCATGCGCTTCACTTTATAAAAAATAATTCTTATCATCCATCTTTATTAGTTTAAACTAAGAAAATAATTTGCCTAAAATCTGTTTGATTTCTGATTTACATGTTTCATACAATCCAAGATTGTGGAAAGAAGCTTTCTTTTGGGAAGGACAAGGCTGGGAAGTGGTTATTTTAAATCAATGGATTTTTAACAAGTCACGTAAGCGGGATGTGCAAATATTACAAGGACATAATATTGAGTTGAAGTGCTATTGCAATATGATAAGGGAGGAGATAAGCCCTTTTCGATTTTTCTTTCTTAGGTTAAGAAAAAGGCTTGCCTCTGAGATGGTGAAGTGGCTAAAGATTGATCTTCCTTATTCAATCAGCTATGCACCCGATAGTATGATTAAATACGCATTAAAAGAGCAAGCTGATGTTTATAGTGCACATGCAGAATGTGCATTGTATTGTGGCGTAGAATTATTAAAAAAGGGGAAGCGGGTTTTTTTTGATTTTGAAGATTGGTATTCGCGTGATTACCTGGTTCCTGAAAGACCGGTAAGATTGTTTCGTAGGTTAGAAAAATATGCACTCCATCACGGGTTGTTTACCCTAACTACTTCAAAGGTGATGGCTGAAGAAATGGCGCGTGTTTATAAAACTTCCAATCACCCCCAAGTGATTTATAATGGTTTTAAACCGGAGGATGTGATTGAACTGAAGTTGGGAAGAAATGACTCACCTCAAACATTAAAACTAATTTGGTTTTCCAGAAATATCGGCCCCAATAGAGGGGTTGAGCGGTTGGTTGATGTATTGAATGATTTGGATATCTCATTTGAACTGCACCTTTTGGGCGAAATAACAGAGGCCTATCAACGCGAGATTTTCAACAGATTTATTTCCAATGAACACAAAAGGCTGATATTGCACGATTTTATTGCACATGAAAAATTACATTCATTTTTAAGCAGTTTTGATATTGGTTTTGCGATAGAAGAAAATATTAATGAGAATAAAAAACTCACCATTTCCAATAAGATACTGCAATATCTTCAGGCAGGATTAAAGGTGCTGGCAACCGATACCGCCGGGCAAAGGGAAGTAGCCGGATTTTTTATGGATACAGTGAGCTTGGTAAGTAATGAGGATACGGGCAGATGGGGTGAAACATTGATTGCATTATCAAAAATGCCATCGGTGAATCGTGTTGAACAGAACCTCCGGTTTAATGAAATATTTTCAATGCGTGCGCAGGAAGAAAAATTAAAAATTTTGGGTAGAACTTATTTAATTGAATTTTCTTCATTTGAAAACTGATAGTTCATTATTTTTTGAGTAATAAAAAAATGAAACAAAGTAGCGAAAAAATTTATTCAAATACCGGAAATAGTGAAGTGCTAAATCGTGTGCCGGAAGGTGCGGTGCATATATTGGATGTGGGATGTGGCGCCGGGGTGCTTGCAGGTTTGCTGAAGGAGCGCGGAAAGGTGGTGGACGGAATTACCATAAGCGAAACCGAGCGAAGTGCGGCATTACAGAACTGTAGAGACGTGTTTTTGTACAACCTTGAAAATGGATTGCCGGTGGAAATTCAAGCACGCAAATATGATTGCATAATATGCTCGCATGTATTGGAACATATTGTTTATCCCACACAGTTGTTACAACAAGTTTATGCTTCACTGCATAATGGAGGGGTGTTGATTATAGCATTACCTAATTTAATGCATTATAAATCACGTATTGAATTAATAAAGGGAAATTTCCCATATCAGGAAGCCGGAATATGGGATTATACCCATGTGAAATGGTACACCTTTAAAAGTGCACAAAAATTACTTTCTCATTTTGGATTCGCGGTTATTGAGGCTGATGTTACAGGTGAGCTACCTTTTAATAGTGTAATGAAAAAAATTGCACCGGCTACAGTAAGAAGGAAAATATTCTGTTTTTTAAAATGGATTAGTCGGGGCTTTTTTGGTTATCAGATTTTAGTAGTGGGTAAAAAACAAAGTGGATGAGAACCATTTTAATTATTTATCCGCATTTTCCTCCTTCCAATTTAGCCGGAGTACACCGTCCCAGACTGTTTGCTCAACATTTGCCCGAATTTGGATGGGAGCCAATTATTCTTACGGTGAAGGAAAAATTTTATGAGGAAAAATTAGATGAGAATTTGGTTAAATTATTGCCTGCAGGTTTACATATCGAAAAAGTAAATGCACGGCCGGTATCATCTGTGCGTATGATAGGAGATATTGGATTGAGAGCTTTTTCATTTTTATACACAAGGGCATTAGAAATTATCCAAAGTCGGAAAATTGATTTTATTTATATTCCGGTACCATCTTTTTATGTTGCACTTTTAGGGAACAGGTTATATAAAAAAACCAAAATTCCTTATGGTATTGATTATATAGACCCTTGGGTACATTCCTTTCCCGGAAGTAATAAGATTTTCTCTCGTCATTGGGTGGCCACTCAAATTGCTAAATGGTTAGAACCCATCGCTGTGCGAAATGCATCTCTAATAACCGGTGTGGCAGAAGGGTATTATCTGCCTGTGTTGGAAAGAAATCCAAAATTGCGCACACATGTTGTATATGGCGCTATGCCTTATGGCGGTGAAGAAGCAGATCATATTAAGGTAAAGGAGCTTGGTTTAAAACCGTACCTTTTTCAACATCAGCCCGGTAAAATTACTTTTGTTTATGCAGGCGCAATGTTGCCTAAAGCATATAAACCTTTGGAGGAAATATTTATCTCTATTCAGCATCATCCTGATCTTTTTAAAGATGTAGTATTTCATTTTATAGGTACCGGAAAGTCGCCCAATGATCCGGAAGGATTTAATATAAAACCATTGGCCGAGAAGTATGGATTGTGGCATAAAAATATTTTTGAATACCCTGCGCGTATTCCTTATCTCGATGTATTGGTTCATCTTGAAGCAGCAGATGCTATTTTTATTTTAGGTAGTACCGAGCCTCATTACACACCCAGTAAAACATATCAGGGGGTGTTAAGTAAAAAGCCTTTGTTTGCTGTATTGCATAAAAAAAGCACCGCTGCTGCTATAATAACAGCATCTAACGCCGGTAGGGTAATTTCTTTTGAAGGTGAAAAGGAGGTGAGTATTATTAGTAAGAAATTTGCAGAAGAGTTTAAGGCTTTTAAAGCCTTTCAAGAAGCTTTTAGTCCGGAAGCTGTAAATCAAGCTGCCTTTAAAGCCTATTCGGCAAAAAATGTAACCGGTAAGTTAGTAGCATTATTGAATAAGGCGGTGAACAAAAATATTCAGGAATAAAAATGGAGTTCATTTTTAAATTTACTCTTTGAATTTTATAATAGTTTAATTTGTGGATTTTAGCCGAGAAGTATTTAACCGATGAAATATTATGAAAGAGTTGACGGCCTTAGGTTTATTGCCATTGCATTTGTGTAGCCACTTTGTTCTATAAATATGTTGAGGCTCCTATACTTAAATTAAAAGATAAATATTTTAAATATAGATAAATCAACGATGTATTCAATTGCCATAATATTACCTGTCTTTAATGGTGGAAATTACCTTCAGGCTTCTGTAAAAAGTGTTCTTACACAGTTAGGTGCAGATTTTGAATTGTTGGTTATTGATGATTGTTCAACAGATGGTAGTAGAGAGTGGTTGGAAAGTATATATGATAATCGCTTAAAATTATTTAAAAATGATGTTAATCGCGGTTTATTTTATAATCTTAATTTTTTAATTAATCATTCCTCTGCGCCGTTGATTAAATTGTGGGCACAAGATGATATTATGAACCCGGGATGTTTGGAGGCTTTTGTAAGTTTTTATCAAAATCATCAGGATGTGGGTTTTATTTACTGTAACCGCGAAGTAATTGATGAGTATGGGGAAATAACTTCAGGAATAAAGACTGATGTAACACCAAAAATTATTTCAACTGCTTATCACAATCATGTTGCCTGGTTTACAGGGTCTATTGCCGGAAATATTGCTAATGTTTGTTTGGTACGTGATGCCATAAATGCCGTAGGATTATTTAATGAAAAAATGAAAATATCGGGCGACTTTGATATACAGGCAAGGCTTGCGCAAAAATTTGATACCGGATTTATTAATCAACCCCTGATAAAATTACGAAACCACAGTGGTCAGCTCAGTCGCAACAGCACCTATTATTTTCTGCATGTAAAAGAAGATTTGGCGGTATTTAAATTTATTTTAAACAGCATCCCTTTGCAACAGCAACAAGCAGGCAAAAAAGACCTTCGCAGATATAAGCTGATGTTTTATTATACCCTTATGCTGAAGGCATTGGGAGGTGCACAATTTGGTTTGTTTGGAAAGTATTTGAAACAACTCAGCAGCTTCGATAATATTTTTTTACTGACTGTTGAGTATATCAAACAAAAAGTGTTTAAAGTAAAACGGCCATTTAAAAAATTTCATACGGCAACACAATATATTTCATAATTACGTGAACAGATTTAGCAGCACAGCATGAAGAAGAGATTAGCTATCATTACCACCCACCCGATTCAGTATAATGCACCGCTTTTTTCATTGTTGAATGAGCGGGGTAATATTGAGATAATGGTTTTTTATACCTGGGGTGAAGATGTGTTGGAAGATAAGTATGACCCCGGTTTTGGCAAGACCATCAAATGGGATATCCCGCTATTACACGGATATCCTTATACCTTTGTAAAGAATGTATCAAGAAAGCCGGGGTCGAAGCGTTTTAAAGGCATTGATAATCCAATCCTCATAAAAGAACTTGAAGCATGGGAGCCTGATGCAGTTTTGATTTACGGATGGTCGTTTAAATCGCATTTGAGGGTAATGCGCCATTTTAAAGGAAAAATTCCGGTTATATTTAGAGGGGATTCAACATTGTTGGACCAATTTGGTTTTGCAAAACATTGGGCAAGAAAAATATTTTTAACCTGGGTATATCGCTATATAGATTATGCCTTGTATGTGGGCAAATCGAATTGGGCATATTTCCTGGCGCATGGATTACCGCCACATAAATTGATTCGTGCACCTCATACTGTTGATAACAACCGTTTTAATAAGAATGAAGAGAATGTTGCCAGGGCAGGAGAGATCAAAAAATCGCTGGGAATTACCGATGATATGATCGTGTTTTTATTTGCGGCTAAGTTTGAACCTAAAAAAGATCCTGTTCAACTAATTAAAGCATTTAAGCAAGTAAAACATCCCGGAAAACATTTAATTATGGTTGGTGACGGACCTTTAAAGGAAGAAATGGAAAAGGAGCGTGGTGATGACCATACAATCCATTTCCTTCCTTTTCAAAATCAATCTCAAATGCCGGTAACCTATCAGTTGGGTGATGTATTTGTATTGCCGTCTTTAGGCCCGGAAACCTGGGGGTTGGCAGTGAATGAGGCGATGGCAGGAGAACTGGCAATTGTGGTGAGTGATACTTGCGGTTGTGCAGAAGACCTGATAAAGGTTGGTATAAACGGATATGTATTTCGTTCGGGAAATTTAGAAAGCCTTGTAGAAAAACTTCAATTGTGCGCCGACAATTCAGGTGCACTTAAAGAAATGGGAAAGGCATCCAAAGAGATAATTTCGGATTACAATTTTGAAATGGTTTGTTTGGCAATAGAGCAATTGATGGTTAAAGTGTAAATATGCAAACTCGATTACAATATATTAAGTATGATGATGTTGCTCAGGGTTTCCTGATATTGCTATTGTTTGCCCAATTGTTTTTTTATAATGGTATTTATCTTTTTGTAGGCGCCTTTGTGCTTGGGTTTGTATTGTACTATTTGCAACAACCTTATAAACCATCTGTATTTTCTCTGATTTTTGTTTATCATTTCATTCAAATATCGGCAGGTGTTTGGTTAAGTAATTATTTGGGTGTAGATATTAATTTTCGATCACCAAGCACCGGTGTGGCAACAATAGCGAGTTATGTGGGCGTGGTGCTGCTGTTTTTACCTGTTATTTATTATCAAAATAAAATTCCGCCTTTCAATCGAGATGACTTAAAGCGATATGCATTAAAAATCTCCACCCGGCGTGTATTTGTGGCCTATCTAATTTCTTATTTCGTAGCCAATTCTATATCTGCTGCCGCATTCAGAATTGACTGGCTTACGCAGATTGCCTTGGCGTTGGTGAATTTAAAATGGGTTATCTTTTTGTTATTCGGCTTCCTCGTTATTTTGAAAGGAGAGATGAAAAAAATCTTCTTCCTTGCCATTGGATTAGAATTTATATCGGGCTTTTTCAGTTATTTCTCCGATTTTAAAATGGTGATTTTTTTTACGGCATTTTTGTTTCTAACCTTTATTAAGGAAGTGAAATTTAAAACCCTTTTCATTGCCATCACCGGAATCCTCTTTGCTGCTTATTTGGGCGTTTTTTGGACTTCCATAAAGGGTGAGTACCGTAAATTTCTAAATCAGGGCTCCCGCACACAAACTGTTCAGGTAACCCAGGAAGAGGCAATGAACAAACTGATAGACCTGGTACAACAGGGTAGGGAGGAGTCACAGGATAACCCAGCAGCTAACTTTTTGGACCGGCTTCAATATACTTATCACTTGGCAAAGACCATGGATAATGTACCCGCTATTATTCCTTTTCAACAAGGCTCAAACTGGGGAGAAACAATTTTATTCGTATTTACACCACGGGTGCTGAACCCCGAAAAACCAAAATTTGAAGCCACCGTTAAAACGAGAAAATATACCGGACTTGCGTATGCCGGACAACGACAAGGTGCATCTTTCAGCCTCGGCTATTTTGCAGATGGATATATTGATTTCGGATTGGTAGGTATGTTTTTTCCAATCCTACTTATTGGCTTTATATACGGTATGCTCTATTTTTATTTTGTAAAAAATACATCCAATAATATTTTGGTGAATTATGCGGTTGTGGGTGCATTGTTTATGGAGTTTACCGCCTTTGAAGTTGACAGCACACGCCTTTTAGGCAGGCTATATATTTATGCACTCACTTTTTATTTATTAAAAGTATTTTTCTTCCCCTGGTTTTTGGAACAAATTTCTATTAAGGAACCTGCATCAAAATAACGTTCTTTTATACGGATGCCTGCAATACGAAAAATATTAATTACCACCCCATGGTTTAGTCCTGCATTCCGTGCCGGCGGGCCGGTACAATCAGTAATTAATATGGTAAACAATTTTAAAAATGATGTTGCCTATTATATTTTAACCGGCAATACAGATTTGAATGGAGAAGAGTTGAATGTAAAAGAGGATGAATGGATACGGTACAATGACATCACACAGGTAATGTATTTGAAGAAAGATAAAAGGAGTGAAAAAATTATTGCAGAAGCAGAGAAAATACAACCTGATTCCATCTTTATAATTGGAATATATGATTGGTGTTTTAATGTTGTACCATTATACTTTATAAAAAACAAAAGAAAAATTATTTCAACACGTGGTATGTTGATGCCCGGTGCATTGCGGCAAAAACCATTAAAAAAGAAAATGTATTTCTTGGGCTGGAAACTTTTCGGATTACAAAAAAAAGGATTCTTTCATGCAACAAGTGAGGCGGAGGCTGCAGCGATTACAGATATGTTTGGAAAAGATGCAAAAATTCAGATTGCAGCCAACTACCCGCGACTTTTCTCTCTATTACCGGGAGGGCAAAAAAGAGCAGGAGTTTTAAACCTCGCATCAATAGCGCTTATCAGCCCCATGAAAAACCATGCATTGGTGCTTGAGGCATTGTTGCAATGCAAAATGAATATTGTATATGATATTTACGGGCCAATTAAGGATGCTGGTTATTTTGAAATTTGTAAAAGGCTTATTGCACATATGCCTGCCAATGTGCAGGTAACCATACATGGTGAAATCTTACCTGATGCCGTTGAATCATCATTAGCGGCATGCGATGTATTTATTCAGCCGAGTAAGAGTGAGAATTATGCACATGCTATTATTGAGGCCCTCAGCGCCGGCAGGCCGGTAATTACCAGCCGGTTTACATCCTGGAATGATTTAGCAGAGACACGTGCAGGAATGAATGTTGAATTAAACACCGCGGCAATTTTATTTGCTATTGAAAAATTTGCATTAATGACAGGACAAGAATTTGCCGAATGGCAGCAAGGCGCATTTTATTATAGCCGGAAAGCTGTTGATATTACGGCTATCCACCGGCAGTATGAAAAATTATTTTTCTAATTTTATTTTTAAAAAATAACAGTGCAGTTATTAAAAGACCGGCAGTTTGTGATGTTTGCACTTAAGTTTCTTATACTTTTTGCAATCTTTTATTTTACCACAACATTGATTATTGCCCTGGCAGCGCCGGGTGGTTTGTATAGTCCATTTGTACAGAAATACCTCGACTATGTTACCGCTCTTGCCAAATCGCTGGAATGGGGCACACGCTCCTTTGTAAAAGTATTCGGCTATGATACATATATCCTACCCAATTTTATTGTTCGCATTGTTAACGGCACCGGTATCCGTATCGCATTCAACTGTTTGGGATACGGTGTGATGAGTTTTTGGCTTGCCTATGTGCTGGCAACAGCAAAACCATGGCTAAAAAAGTTTGGATGGGTTATTTTCGGCTGGGTATTGTTGTGGATTATTAATGTAATTAGGTTGGGATTGCTTTTACTGGCTTATAATAAAAACTGGGAAATGCCATTGGGTATTGATCACCATACTTGGTTTAATATTTGTGCCTATGGTGCTATCTTTACCATGATGTATTTTTTTGAAAGAAAAAGTAAAAACAAACCTTAAAGAAAATGACAAAGGTTGACTTGTCGAAATTTAAAAATCCCGAATTTCATACGGGGAGTCTCCTAAAGCGAATTTTGTGGTACTATACTAATCTGTGCTTTTTTCGTTCAGGTGTTTTTCCTGTTTATGGTTTGAAGCGAGGATTGCTTCGTTGTTTTGGAGCTAAGGTGGGAAAGGGAGTTGTCATTAAACCGCATGTAAATATTAAATACCCCTGGAATTTGTCCATTGGTGCATATTCCTGGATTGGTGAAGGAGTATGGATTGATAATCTTGCTCAGGTAACTATTAATGAAAATGTGTGTCTGTCTCAAAATGCTTTCTTATTAACGGGAAATCATAATTATAAAAAGCAAGCCTTCAATTTAATGATTAAGCCAATAGTTTTAGAAGAAGGAGTATGGATAGGTGCTAAAGCAATTGTTTGCCCGGGTGTTACCGCCCAATCGCATGCTATGTTATCTGTGGGAAGTGTAGCCACAAAAGACCTTGAACCATTTTCGATTTATACCGGTAATCCTGCTGTTATAATTAAAAAAAGAGTAATGGAAGATTAGCCTTAATTTTACCGCAAGCACAATGAAAAATTAATAGACGAAAATTGTGGCTTGTTATGAAAGTTACCATTATTACAGTTACCTATAATTCTGAAAAGTATCTTGAAGATTGTATTCAGTCTGTTATTAATCAGGATTATAAAGATTTTGAGTATATCATTGTTGACGGTAAGTCTTCCGATAGCACCCTTTCTATTATTAAAAAGTATGAGTCCAAAATTTATCGTTGGATTTCAGAAACCGACAGAGGAATGTACGATGCCATTAATAAAGGGATGGCAATGGCAACAGGTGATGTAATCGGTATCTTGAATAGTGATGATGTTATGGCCTCTACCGATGTGATAAGGAGTGTGGCAAAGGCATTTGAAGAGAATAATACTGATACCATTTATGCCGACCTGGAATATGTTGATTCGGAAGATATGAATAAGATTTATCGAATTTGGAAAGGGAAGCCCTTCAAACGCAGCCGGTTTAGATGGGGCTGGATGCCTGCACATCCTACTTTTTATATTAAACGTGAATTAGTAGCCAAGTACGGAGGGTATGAGAATCACTTTTATAGTGCTGCTGATTATGAATTTATGTCGCGCTACTTGTACTTTTTTAAACTTTCAGCATATTATTTACCCAAGCTTTTGGTAAAAATGCGTAGAGGTGGTCAAAGTAACCAAGGTATCTTTAAAAGATTACGTGCTAACCGACGTGATTATTTAGCCATGCGTAAAAATAAAATTCCACTTCCATTTATTGTTTCTATTCTAAAACCATTGAGCAAGCTACATCAGTATGGCAAACGGTAGGGCACGGGGCAGGATAATATTTATCCGTACAAATTAGCACAGGCCATTGGAAGTGTAATGAATAAATCGGTTAGTCTTCTGGTAATAATAATCACTATCTTTTAAATTTGAATTTTTCTGAGGGATTTTTAAGGCTCTATCATTTCAAAGTTGCATAAATGTTTCTTTTCTTGCACAATGTTTCAATCTATCACAATAGCCCGCAATTATTGCATGTTAGCAACATATTTTTAAAACTCTTTAAACCAATGCCATGGTCTATCATCATTACTAATTTTTTGTAATGCAATCATTGATGATTTTAATTTTAATTTTTTATCGCTTTTTATTACTTTACTAGCAAATATTTCGTATTTTATTTTCATCGGAAGAATTTTTGACATAATATAAAAAGGCAGTTTAAAAAATAAATCAAAAATTTCTCGTTGTTTTGTTACATTGATTTCAACATTTCCAATCATTTTATAAGATGGATAATTTAAAAGGTATCTCATTAATTTATTTATACCTGGAAGACCAACATCGTCAATTACAATTATGCCACCGATATTGATTAATCTGTTTAAATAGAAAAAATCAATTAGTGTATGGTCAAATGTATGCCAACCATCAATAAAAGCAAAGTCATATTTAATTTGTTTCTCTAATAATTGAGGTAATGCAATTTCTGACGGTTTCTCAATTATGTTAAAAAAATTGACATTTGCCTTTTTTAAATTGGTTATACCGATATTTTTCCAATCAGAACTTTGAAAAGGGTCTATTATTGTGTGTGAAACATTTTTATTTTTTTCAAGTTCTGAGCATATAAAAAGAGATGAAATTCCATAAGCACAGCCAACTTCAATTGTATTTTTAGGTTTATTCTCTCTAATAATCTTTTTTAGAAATTCTCCTTCTTTTTCATCTAAATTAGAGTTCAATTCATATTCGTTTCCTAAATCATCAACTACTTTTTTTGTTTCAAAAATATTCTTTAATAAATCATTCGCATTCATTTTTTTTATATTTAGTTTTTGTGATTATCAATTATTTCTGCTAAAATTTGTGTTTATGTAATGCGAGGATTAGGAGTGCTAAAAAATGGGGCGTAGCAGAATGTTTAGCGCGACCTGCTCCGTGTTCCTCGTAACCGAACTATATTGTGAAACATAAACTTTTACCCCCATTGCAAAAGCATTTTGTTAGGCGCTATGCCAATTATATGAACCTCTAATTGAATTGTGGAGTTACTCCATATTTCCTTTAATTGCTTCATTGTACAAAGATTCAACGCTTCTTTAGTCGGCCGATAAGTGTTTGGACTTTGGTGTAATCTGTCAGTGGCTGTTTAAATGATAATTTTGTCATTTATTTTATTTAAGGTCATTTTTTAAATAGCATTGTGCCCAACTTTTTATACCTCTTATAAAACTAAGAAATTATTTAAAAATCGGGTGGCTTTGTGCACATTTTTATTATACACAGAGAGAATTTATTATTCACAATGTGCCTGTGATGATATGTTGTTTTGGTGACTTTGTTTATAGGGAAGAAGCGTTGCTGCCGGGGGTGTCTCCGATTCAAAGATTGTAATTTTCAAAACACGGCATTAATAGCCCACCAGACGTATTTAGGGGCTATAACGGTTACAAATAGAAGAAGATATTTTTGTAAAGGCAAAATAGACGCCTTCATTCCCAACGAAAAACCAACAACTCGTAACTCATAATTAATAACATCTTCGTTATTTTTACTTCGGAACATACCGAAGAACGAAGGAAAAAGATCAACGAAAATCTGTGCCATTTGCGTGAGATGTAATTTACCGGCTTTGCCGGGATGGCCTCAATTATAAAAGGAGCCTGTATGATTCGCATGTTTGTAAAATCAATTACAGTTGGAATCTGCGATATCCGCGAGAGGTTTAATACTCACTGGTTGCGCGTATGAATGAAATTAAAAAAGCAATCCGTAAGATTCCAATATTGATATAAACAATTTGAAACAGCGTGTGTTCCACCCCGCGGGGGGCGAATGTGTTCCGGATAATTTATGTCGTATATTATCAATCTCTTTTACGGCCTACAACCTTCATGCCCGTTTCAAACAGTGTTAATTTTTAAATGCCCAACAATTTCATTATGAGGCCTGTGAAGTATAATGGTTGCGAATACATGGATTTATCCAAATTTGACTTTTCCTGAAACATGAAAGAATATAGATAAAATAATCGTCACAAATGACTACAATTGCTTGTTCTTGTACTTAATTCTTTTTGCATTTTACCAAATAAAATGGAAGAATATCCTCTATTTCAGTTATTTCAAAAAGCCCTACTTGGATAAATTCTTCCGCTATTGATTCATTGTCATAAAAGAAGAGTTTAATTCCGGGAAATATTTCAAATAGATCTTTGCCAACTTGTGTTCCTTGCCCATAAGTTTGAGCTTTTTTACTAATTGTTGCAAATACCATAATTCCACCTTCTCTTAGTTGATTGAAACAGTCCTGAATTAATTTTCTTCTTTCATTTTTGTCTAATAAATGGATTAATGCATAACAAAATATAGCATCATATAATGTGTCGTCAAAGGGCATTTCAGTTACTGAGCCATGATAAATTTTTAATTCATCACCAAAATGCTTTTTAGCTAATTCAATAGCTGTTTGTGAAATTTCAATACCGGTTACCAAAATCCCATTGTCAATGAATGGCTTTGCATTTCGTCCATAACCAATACCGGGGATTAAGATATTTTTTACATGATGCTCGATAAAAAAATCCTTGGTTAAAATTGCTGATTTTGCTGGCGTAAAGCCCCATACCTCTTGTTTATCCTTAAATAATTCCTCCCATATTTCTAACATCGCTATATTTCATTTTTTTTTGAACTAACGTAAATTAATTTATTCATTTCATTAATTTACTTTTTTTGTCTCACTGGTTAATACTTACACCGGTTGAGTTATAAGCGTATTTTTCCCATTAAAACGTAAATAATTTTAAAAATGAAGTATTACCTTCATAACTTCTATGTTCGAGTAATTAATAGAATTAACTATTAGAAGATGAAATTGACTAAGTATTTATTTATATCCATTTGCTTTCTATCATTAGCTGCCTGTTCTAAAGAATCGGTAGATACGTCATTAGACCCTGCTATAGGAAGTGATATTGCCGATGTATCATACGGGAGCAATGCTCAACAAATGTTTGACCTTTATCTTCCACCTAATCGAAGCGCCACAACAACAAAAGTTTTTATTTTCATTCACGGAGGGGCTTGGATGAGCGGCGATAAGTCTGATTTCACCTGGAGTATTCCTTCTCTGAAAAATATTTATTTTCCCAAATATGCCATCGTGAATATGAATTATGTGTTGGGCAATGTTTTAACCGGACAGTACGCATTGCCTAATCAGATAGACGATATTCAGGCAGTTATAGATTTGATTACTGCAAAATCATCCGAATGGCAGATAAAACCGGAATTTGTGCTTTGTGGACACTCGGCAGGAGCACATCTTTCTATGTATTATGCCTATACCAAGAATAATCCAAAAGTGAAAGCGGTAGTTAGCCTTGCGGGGCCAACGGATTTCGAAGATACTTTTTATACAAGTAATATTTATCTGAATGTTCTCTTTAACGGGTTGGTAAATTCAAGCAGCATCCCACCCGGAATGACGGTAAACAAATATGCAAGTCCTGTAACCTGGATACGGACAGAAAGTACACCTACAATTGCCTTTTTTGGAAGTACAGATTCAACAGTTCCCATTATAGATCAGAAAACGAGTTTAGATAATAAGATGTCATATTACAGTGTGCCTTATGAAAGTTATATTTGGAATGGTGAGCATAATGCCTTTGCTAATGAACCTAATTGGTCTGATATTTCAACCAAAACTAAAGCCTTTCTTGCGTTATATAATCCATAAGGAAATTTAAAAAATAATTTATGGCCAAGGTAATAGTTGCCTGTGCTAAAGTTATAATTCTTTTATAATTCGAACCTTATATGCCAAACGAACCTCATCGCTTACCTTTGTATCATAAATGATGTTGTCTATCGGTTATGTTGTCGTTGTTTTCAAAAAAAGATAAATTGCCGGAAGGTGGTTATTTCCCTTTTTCAACGGATATGCATTCCCATATCCTGCCGGGTATAGATGATGGTGCACCTGACATAGAAACATCACTTGAACTAATAACCGGATTAATGGCAGTAGGTGTAAAAAAGTCTATAGCCACACCGCATATCATTAGTGATATGTATCCTAATAATTCAGTCACTATTGGTAAAGCATTAACCACCTTACGGTCTGCTTTACAAGAAAAAAATATTCTCTTTGAAGTACATGCTGCTGCCGAATATATGCTGGATGGAAGTTTCTTTGATTTACTGGATACAAACGAAAAATTATTAACGGTTAAAGACAATGTCATCCTTACAGAATTCCCTTTTGCTACGTTTCCCAATTATATTGAAAAGATATCTTTTGAAATTATAACAGGAGGGTATCAACCTATTCTCGCTCATCCTGAAAGATATGGATATGCTCATACAAATTATAAATTCTTTCATCGTTGGACAGAACTAGGCTTTTTGCTTCAAGTAAATTTGCTTTCATTGGTAGGTTACTATGGTAAAGAGGTAATGAAGGCGGCCAGGTATATTGTGAAAAATGATTTGTGCGTTTATTTGGGAACTGATATGCACCATCAAAAACATTTAGAAGCCCTTGTGCACAAAAACAGCCAGGATGTATATTTTGAATATCTGAAGGATAAAGACTGGAATACCTTACTCTGACCTTTCTCTCCAAATTAAACCATGCTGAAATATTACAAAGCTTTAGATGGGGTAAGAGCCGTTGCTATATCTCTTGTGCTGCTTCAACACTATGCTTACATTGTTGGTAAACAAATTAATGCAGGCTTTTTGGGAGTTGATTTGTTTTTTGTGCTTAGCGGGTTTCTGATAACCGGAATTTTATTTTTCTCAAAGGAGCATTTTGGCTCAGCTTATAAAAAGTTTTTAGGTAGAAGAGCACTTCGTATTTTCCCATTGTATTATGGTAGTTTACTTATCCTTTATTTGTTGAATACTCCGGGTATCCGCCCATGGATTACCTATTTACTAAGCTATACTTTTAATTATGCTACTGTGTATTTTGATATACCCATGTACCCCATTATTCATTTCTGGTCTTTAGGTATTGAAGAGCAGTTTTATATTTTCTGGCCGTTTGTTGTTTTGTTGTTGCGTAATCAGTTGAAATGGTTGTTGGCGCTTATGCTCGGGCTAGCCGTTTTATGTATTGTACATCTTCAGTTTCATATCTTTAAAGCAATTGAGCCTTATGATTATGTAAGCTTGTTTCCGCGTATTTATAGTTTAATAGTAGGCGGGTTAGGGGCATTGATTTTTTCAAACCGCACATTACCTCAAAAACTGAAAGGGAAATTTCCCGAAATACTAATGTGGGCTGGTTTAATTGTTTGTATGGTGATTAGGTCAAACATGAAAATGATTTTGTTTCCTCCATTGGCTTTAATGTTTATTATAAAAGCACGTGATGGATTGTTTTATTGGAATGATGTGAATGTATTAATGAATAACTCCCGATTCGGTTATATCGGAAGAATATCATACGGAATGTACATCTTTCATTATCCGCTTGCTTATTACTTGAGTATTTATGTGTTTAATCCATTGTGGAACCTTATTCCATTTAATAGCATTGATGGATTAGGGTTTTTGTACTATCAATCCTGGATATTAAGACTCCCCTTATATACCATATCGGTTATTATACTTGCTCATCTGTCTTATCGGTATCTTGAAGCTCCGGTACTTGCATTAAAAAATCGTTACTTCGCTTAATGGTTTATATTTCCCAATCTACAATTTCGTTCACCCATTTTTCCTGGTAAGGTGCAATTACTTTTATGTAATTATCAGAATATCCTTCCATCATCCCATTCTTACTTTGACTTTCAAATAACACACTTCGCTTTTGTCCGGAATACATTCGGGTAAAGTCACGCATCTTGTGGTAACTCAGGTTTCGTAAAATACGGTTTCGATCATGTCTTATGCCTACCGGAACTACATCACTTATTTTTAATGCATCGGTATTTGCTCTTTCCGAATAAGTAAATACATGCAAATAGGAGATGTTTAAGGATTGAATAAAGGCGGTAGTTTCATCAAAATCGTCTTCAGTTTCTCCGGGAAAGCCCACAATAACATCTACGCCAATACAAGCATGAGGCATAATAGATTTTATTTCCTGTACTTTTTCCAAGTAAAGTTCTCTCTTATAACGCCGCCGCATAGCCGCTAATGTTTTATTACTTCCACTTTGTAAAGGAATATGGAAGTGTGGCATAAAATGTTTGCTTTTTGCCACAAATGATATGATGTCACTGGTAAGTAAATTAGGCTCTATAGAAGATATTCTAAAGCGATCTACAGCCCCATCATCATCCAGTGCCTGAATAAGATCGTAAAAGGCTTCTTCTCTTTTACGGCCACCTTCATACCCTTTCCCAAAATCACCTAAATTGATTCCCGTTAGTACAACTTCCCTGGTGCCATCTGCACCCAGCTTACGAACATCTTCAACCACCTTTTCAATGGTATTGCTACGGCTTTTGCCACGGGCTAAGGGGATGGTGCAAAAACTACAATTATAATCACACCCATCCTGTACTTTTAAAAATACGCGCGTGCGCTCGTGAACAGAATAAGAAGGAATAAAGACATTGACATCTTCAATATCACAACTGCAAATACGCCCTGAGTCGTTTTGATGTAGTGTTTGAAGATGATAAGAAATATTGAATTTCTCAGTAGCTCCAAGCACAAGGGTCACTCCGGGTAATTCAGCAATTTCTTTAGGCTTTAACTGTGCATAGCATCCAATAATGACTACCATTGAACCGGGTGAACGGCGTTGAATCCTTCGAACAATCTGCCGTGCTTCTTTTTCAGCACTTTCAGTTACCGCACAAGTATTGATAATATATATATCGGCATTATCTTCAAAAGATTTTTGTACAAATCCATCTTTTTCCAACATCCTGCCAATAGCTGTTGTTTCGCTAAAATTAAGTTTACAACCCAATGTGTAAAGGGCTACACTTTTGCTCATGGCTGCAAAATTACAGAATACACCGGTAATTACTCCTTCTTGATGTAGATGGGGCGATTTTATATTATTTTTTATCCTGTTTTATACCGGTGATATTGAATAGTATTTTTTGCTGATTATTGATGATAGATTAATAAGTGGGCTGATAATTATTGTTTAATTTGCAGCATGCTGAAAAAGTACACTGTTTATTTGATGTTTGCAGTGGCAGCTCTGTTGCTTTTGTGGATTAAACTAAACCAGAGAGGGAAGAAGTATGCGCATGATAAAATTCAGGTTGAGGCAAAAGCACCTGAACCTTTTGAGCGAAATATAGCCCTTCTTAATTATAGCAAACATGCACAGTGTAGAATGGGATGCAGACATATAGATAAAGAAGAAGTGGAAGATATTTTGCAAAACGGAAAGTTTAATTATCAACGTACAGAAGAAGATGAAAAGGGGGTTACTTATGCTATGGAAGGCATTACAAAGGATAATCAAATGGTTAGGATTGTATTTGCCCCACACAGTGATAAGATTACGGTAGTTACGGTAATAGATTTGGATACTGACTGGCCTTGCAGTTGTAATTAAGTTCCTTTAATTTCTAACGAAATGAAGTTTAAATCATTTTTGGCAAAACCTTATGCCAATTTTATATACAGGATTATAAAGAAAGGAATGGTTAATGCGGTTAATGACCAACAGGCTATTTTTGATACCCTAATTAAACATGCTGCAAAAACAAAATTCGGAACAGACCATCATTTTGATAAGATAAAATCGTACGAAGATTTTGTACAGTATGTTCCTATGCGTGATTATGAAGCGTTGAAATCTTATATTGATTTAGTAAAAGAAGGTAAGCATAATATATTGTGGAAGGGGGTGCCTCTGTATTTTGCCAAAACAAGCGGAACCACCAGTGGAGTGAAGTATATCCCTATTTCAAAAGAATCTATTAACAATCATATCAATACCGCCCGCAATGCTTTATTGTGTTATATGGCAGAAACCGGCAACTCATCTTTTGCCGATGGAAAGATGATCTTTTTAAGCGGTTCACCTGAGTTAGAGCGAATTGGAAATATTCCTACCGGACGATTAAGTGGAATTGTAAACCACCATGTGCCACGCTATCTGCGGTCTAATCAATTGCCATCTTTTGAAACAAATTGCATTGAAGAATGGGAAAAGAAATTAGAAAAGATTGTAGATGAAACTATTCAGGAAAAGATGACCCTGATAAGTGGTATTCCACCTTGGATGCAGATGTATTTTGATAAGTTGCAAGAGCGATCAGGGAAAAAAGTGGGTGAATTGTTTCCTCATTTTAGCCTTATGGTACAAGGTGGCGTAAACTTTGAACCTTATGAACGTAAACTTATAGAGAGCATTGGCCGAAGTATTGATACCATTGAATTATATCCAGCCAGTGAAGGATTTTTTGCATTTCAGGATTCCCAAAAAAATCAAGGTATGCTGTTAAATACCAACAGCGGGATATTTTTTGAATTCGTACCTGTATCTGAAATAAATAAGGAAAACCCTGCCAGGCTGATGCTTAAAGATGTGAAACCCGGAGAAAATTATGCATTAATTGTTTCAAGTAATGCCGGGCTTTGGGCCTATAATACCGGAGATACCGTAAAGTTTCTAAGTGCCGAACCCTATCGGTTGATTGTTACAGGCAGGATTAAACATTTTATTTCTGCATTTGGCGAGCATGTAATAGGCGAAGAAGTAGAATCTGCATTAATTGAAGCTACAAATGAAGATACCCGGGTTATTGAATTTACTGTAGCACCGCAAGTGAGCGAAGGGAAAGGGAAAAGCTATCATGAATGGTTTATTGAGTTTGAGGAAGTTCCCAACAATTTAAATGCTTTAGCAAAGCAGATTGACGATAATCTTCGGAAAAGGAATATGTATTATAATGATTTAATTTCAGGGAATATTTTACTTCCCCTAAAAATAACGCCGGTAATAAAGAATGGCTTTATTGCTTATATGAAAGATATGGGAAAATTAGGCGGACAAAATAAAATTCCGCGTTTAAGCAATGACCGCAAAATAGCCGATGGCCTTCAACAATATGTGATGAATTGATTATCTCAATAAGATTGGCTGATTTTTAAATGTTTATAGGTTTCGTTGTTGACGGAATAACGTAAATTGCCGCCCATATTAGTAATTTCACAGGGATGAATGAAGCGAATCAGAAAAAGCGAATTGCCATTTTTGGGTCAACAGGGTCAATAGGCACACAGGCATTAGATGTGGTTAGGGCACATAGTGAGATTTTTGAGGTAGAGATTTTAACCGCACAAGCTAATGCTGAATTGTTGATTTCTCAGGCACTTGAATTTATGCCCAATGCTGTGGTGATAGGAAATGAAGAGAAGTTTAAGGAAGTTAAGGAAGCTTTGTCTGATAAGGGGATTAAGGTTTTTTGTGGTGAAAAAGCGTTAGAAGAAGTGGCTGATTTTGATACCTATGATTTGATGCTTGCGGCTATTGTAGGATTTGCTGGTTTACGGCCCACTTTAAAGGCGGTTGAAAAAGGTAAAACTGTAGCTCTTGCTAATAAGGAAACGCTGGTGGTGGCAGGTGATATAGTAATGCAAAAGGCTGTTGAAAATAGAGCTCCTATTATTCCTGTGGATAGTGAACATTCTGCTGTTTTTCAGTGTTTGCTTGGGGAAGCCAGGAACCCCATTAATAAGGTAATTTTAACTGCAAGCGGAGGCCCGTTTTTGGGTAAAAAGCCTAATTTCTTGGTTAATGTAAAGCGTGACCATGCCCTTCAACACCCTAACTGGTCAATGGGTGCTAAAATTTCTGTTGACTCCGCAACACTAATGAATAAGGGCTTAGAGATGATTGAAGCTAAATGGCTCTTTAATCTAAAACCCAAACAAATTGAGGTTGTTATTCATCCGCAAAGCATTATTCATAGTATGGTAGAATTTGCTGATGGTAGTGTAAAGGCTCAGTTAGGCCTACCGGATATGAAACTGCCTATTCAATATGCATTAAGCTTTCCTCAACGGATTAATAACGATTTCCCAAAACTGAATTTTAAAAAAGCAAATGCACTCACTTTTGAAGAGCCTGATTTACGTACGTTTCGCAATTTGGGATTAGCAATGGATGCTTTACACAAAGGCGGGAATTTACCTTGCATTTTAAATGCAGCTAACGAAATTGCAGTGTGGGCTTTTTTAAAAAATCGAATAGGCTTTTTAGATATTACCGCTGTAGTGGAAAGAACAATGGAGGTAATTCCTTTCATTGAAAATCCTTCTTTAGAGGACTACTTTTACAGTGATGGTGAAGCACGTAACTTTGCCGCCACTTTATTACAAATTGAATAATTTCTTCCTAATTACATTTTATAATACATGGTTAATTTGTTAGCGATAAACTGGGGGAGTGTTGGCTTGCAGGCTGCTCAATTACTATTGAGTTTATCTATCCTTATTATTCTTCATGAGTTTGGGCATTTTATTACGGCTAAAATATTCAAGTGCAGGGTAGAGAAATTTTATTTATTCTTTGACCCATGGTTTTCCGTATTTAAGAAAAAAGTTGGTGAAACAGTTTATGGCATTGGCTGGCTTCCACTGGGAGGCTATGTGAAAATTGCCGGAATGGTAGATGAGAGCATGGATAAGGAACAAATGAAACAACCCCCTCAACCCTGGGAATTTAGAAGTAAACCGGCATGGCAACGCCTGATTATTATGGTTGCGGGCGTTACTGTAAATATTATTTTGGCTTTTTTTATTTATGCCATGATTTTAATGGTGTGGGGTGAGAAAAAAATTCCGGCTGATTCTCTAAAATATGGTATCACATTCAATGATTCTATTTTTAAAGATTTAGGGTTTAAAAACGGTGATAGAGTGGTGGCAATTGATGGGAAACCGGTAGAAGCCTATACAGATATCCTAAAAAGATTGGTGGTTGTTGACCATGATGTTACTGTAATGCGTGACGGTAAATCAGTTTCTTTACCTATGCCGGTTGATTTGATTGGCACTCTTGTTGAGAAACGTAGAAAGGCTGATGGCCCAATGATTTCACCACGAACTACGGTTATTGTAATGAACGTAGAAGATACTACCGCTGCTTTCAAAGCTGGTTTGCGAAAAGGAGATCAGGTGGTTGCTATTGATAATATACCTACTATTTTTTATGATGAGTTTTCAGAGGAGATGCACAATAAAGGAATTGGTGATAGTATAACGCTAACGGTTAAACGAAATGGTGCCTCGGTGGCTATTCCCATGGTGTTGGAATTTGATGGGAAGGTAGGTTTTAATGCCCCTGCTACTCCCGAACAGCTTGATAGCCTCGGATTTTATTCCTATTCAATAAAGAAATATAGTTTCTTTGAAGCTATTCCGGGAGGTGTTCGACGCTCTGGTGAAGAGCTGGGATTTTATATAGATCAGTTTAAAAAGATTTTATCTCCCTCAACAGGAGCTTATAAAGGAGTGGGTGGTTTTAAAGCTATGGGTTCGGTCTTCTCCGGAGTGAGTTGGGATTGGGAGCACTTTTGGACAATTACCGCATTCTTTTCTATTATTCTTGCCTTCATGAACTTGTTGCCTATTCCTGCTTTGGATGGAGGACATGTTCTGTTTACCTTAGTAGAAATGGTAACCAAACGAAAACCAAGTGAAAAGTTTTTGGAGTATGCTCAGATTATAGGTATGGTATTGCTTTTGGCATTAATGCTGTATGCAAACGGAAATGACTGGTTTGGATGGGGAAAATAATTTTTCAGGTGTCTTTTACCGGCATTTATTATCTATACATTTAATTAGAAAATAGAAACTATATCATTATCTTTCTTTTCTCCAATAAACGCCTGTCCAATCTATTTCAATAATGGGTTCAGTGATATTATGTTCTTTTCGGTAATCTTCAATAGCTTTTTTACACCCTGCTACTGCACCCCAATCGTCAACAATCAGGTAGCCTCCAATAGATAATTTGGGATAAAGCGCGGTAATGGCATCCATAGTGGACTCGTACATATCACCATCTAATCTCAGCAACGACAATTTAGAAATTGGCGCATTAGGTAAAGTGTCTTTAAACCATCCTTTCAAAAATTTAACTTGTTCATCCAATAAGCCATATTTTTCAAAATTACTTTTCACGGTTTCCATAGAAATAGCTAATTCTGAACGAGTAAAATGTATATCATTTTTATCTGCAGCATATTTTTGCTCATTTGGCTTAGGTAGTCCTTCAAATGAGTCAGCTACCCAAACATTTCTGTCTGTTACATTATTATAGCGTAGAAGCGCTTTCATGAATATAGTAGCTCCACCTCTCCAAACTCCCGTTTCTATTAAATCACCTTCAATATTATCTTGCAGGATATTTTTTATGCAATACTCAATATTATCAAGGCGCTTTAAGCCTATCATTGTATCGGCATTGGCCGGCCAATCCTTACCGTTTATTCTATTTTCTTTATTAAAATTGAATTTTTTGCAAATAGCTAATCCAAACTTTGCTAAACGTTTGTTTGCCCAAACTACAAGTTTGGATTTAAAATTGCCCTTTGATTCATAAACAGGGCTATACTCAATTTCATTGATACGGTGATAATCAACAAGGACTTTTTTTAAAAGGTCAATATACATGTAGAAGCGTTTATGAGGAGGGTCAAAGATATGAAACTATATACATCGAAAGAGAAGGTTTTGATATTTACAGGGTGAGGAAAATGAACAAATTTTATCGAATAATTTCTTCATGCTTTATGTTCTGCCTTCGAATAAGTGAGGGATTTATGGATGTCTTTATTATTTATTATAGGCTAAAGCCGGTAGGAAGATTTTTGCTACTGTTTTAATTTTTAACAGAGGGTGAAAAAATGAATGTTCAATAATTGGTATCTTTGTAATCCAAGGGGCTGACCGGTTTTGACAGCATAGATCTTTGTAAGTAAGCATGTAGTGCGTTGCGTAGTCAGCACTTTAATCTGAATACGAAAACTTTAAATGGCAACAATTCGTATGCCATGGCTGCCTAATCAGTGATTAAGTAGTCATTAGGGCCGACTGGAAGGGTTTACCCGGTACCTTTCCCTCCGCCGACTCAAAACAAACCCGGGGTGCGGCTGTAGAATGGTGTGACTACAGTTTAAGTTCATCCACCTAAGGTTTAGCTTGGTTCGTTCTGTTCCGGGTTACTCCCTACAATTAATGCAGAAATAAACATGTAGAAAGCTTATTAAGGGTATGTTTGGACTCGAGTTCGATTCTCGACAGCTCCACTTAAATTTTGCGGCATCTTTAAGATGGCCGCATTTTTTATCTAAGTAAGAGTACGTTTCCTTTCATTTGCCGCATACTTCCCAAGCGATCTGTACCTTTTAAATACCATACATAATTTCCAATGGGTTGCGCCTTGCCTTTATACTCGCCATTCCATCCTCTTCCAATTACGTTTGTTTCAAACACTAATTCACCATAACGATTATACACTCTAAAGAAATCTAATTTTCGAATACCAACCGGGGTGGCTCTAAAAATATCGTTTTGCCCATCATTATTGGGCGTGAAAGCATTGGGAACATAAAATGTTGGGCCGTTTATTACACGCAAATGAACGGTGTCTGATGCGCTGCATCCTATATCATTGGTTACAGTTAATATAAGTGTAGCATCGTGTTGGAGGCGAACGTAAGGATTGGCAATGTGTGAAGAACTAACCAAGGTAGCAGGCCACCAGGTGTAGTTTCCATTGCCCTCACCATTGAGCACATAAGATACATTAGTTTCAATGGTGGTGTCTCTTCCTGCGTCTGCAAAAACTTCATCCCTAATTTCAAATACTACCATTGCTGTATCACTACATCCATTACCATTTGTGGCTATTGCAATATAAGTACCTGCTTCAACTGCAGCATTAGGAGGAGGAATGTTCATGCTGCCTAAACTCCATTGAATGGGTGCTCCTGAAGTACTTAATAAGCCGGCAATGTTGGCCGTTTCTCCAGCACAAACTGCCACGCTTTTGTCATCGCCTAAATCAGGCTTGCTGTTTATTATAACTGTGATTGGCGATTGGAGACTACTGCATCTGCCATCTGTTTGTAATACTTGATAAATATAAGTACCCTCTATCAGAGTGGAAGGTATGGGCGAGGATGTAGTTCCACCCGTTGCACCCGGAGCAAACCAAAGCAAGGTGTTCCCTGCATCTGCAGTTGCATTTAATGGAGTGGAAATTTGGCCTGTGCAATAAAAAATTGGACTAGAAACGGTTATCTTCGGTGGATTAGGCAAAACAGTTAATTCCAAAATTGCAGTTGAATCACAGCCAGCGCTATTCGTTAAAAGTTGCGAAAATGTACCTGAGGTATTAAGAGGTCTTCCTCCCCAAATAAAAGGAAGTTCACTTTCACAAATGCTTATTGTTGAGAGCGAATTTGTTTCCTGTTTAACGCTAAGTTGAAGAATTAAGATAGAATCGCATCCGTTTGTGCTGAGTAAAGTATCCGTATATCTGCCGGCATATTGGATGGTTTGGTTTTGCCATAAAAATGGTAGGGCACTGTTGCAAACGGAACTATCTGTTTGCATCCTAAATTCTGGCGATACATTAAGTGTTAGAGATACAATAGAATCGCATCTCCATTGATTGGTAAGGTTGGCAGTGTAAACGCCCTGCGATGATAAGGTTAGTCCATTCCAATGATAGGGTAGATCTCCATTGCATATATTTATCTGGGTTGAATGATAGTCAATATCACGCACTGTAAGAAAAAGTTTTGCAATGGAATCACAGCCTGAGGCTCCTGTTAGTGTAACTGCATAATTGCCAGATTGAACAAGTGACATTCCATTCCAATTGAATGGCAATTGAGAAAAGCATATTTCTCGGGTTTCTATTGATTGAGTTACATTTTTTATAAAAAGCGATAACTGAGCAAGTGAGTCACAACCTTGTTGACCGGATAATATAACAGTATAGGAGCCGGGCTGCGTATAGGCGTTACCGTTCCATCTGTAAGGGAGTTGATTTTGGCAAATTGTAATAGTTGAAGAGGAAGTGTTAATAGGTATAACGGTTAATGTCAGGCGCGCAATAGAATCGCACCCGGATGTGGTAAACAGATGTGCATTATATGTACCGGTTGCATTATAAGCATTCCCATTCCATATAAGCGGTAATTCATTTGCGCAACGAGTGATTATTGTTGTAGAGGTTTGTGGATTGAAAATAGATAAGGTTAATACAACTACCGAATCACATTGTGAAGGGCGGCTGAATTGAGTATAATAGGTGCCGGCTACTGAAAGAGTTTGTCCTTCCCATAAAAAAGGTAATTGATTGCTACAAACGGTGTGATTTTGGAATGTGGTATCTGAAACTGACACTAACAGGTTTAAGGTGGCAGTACTATCGCATCCATTTTGATTAATAAGGGTTATTGATTGGGAACCAGCCGAGTTAAAAGTTAAACCATTCCATAGGTAAGGCAGGTCTTGTTGACAAATGGTTTGGGTAGTTAAACTGGTTGAAGCCGGTGCAATGGTTAAACTAAGAATGGGCACTGAGTCGCAGCCGGCAGGAGTACTAAGCGTAATTGCATAAGTGCCTTCTCGAGTATAGGCATTTCCGTTCCAGTGATATGGTAGCATTGAAGGACATATCGTTACGTTGGTTGTGGAGGTGAGAATATCAGTAACTGTTAAATTTAAAACGGCTACTGAATCAACCCCGTTGGTATCGGGAAATATTACTGCATAACTTCCGCCTTGTGAGTAACTATTTCCGTTCCAGGTATAGGGGAGTGCATTAGGACAAATGGTATCATTAGTAATGCTGCTAACGGTGCCGGGTAGATGTAGTTCAAGGGTGGCGATTGAATCACACCCTGTAACACTGGTAAGTATTGCTGTGTACGTTCCCTCCAAATAATAATCTACGCCATTCCATCTAAATGGTAATTGATTTCCCCAAGTGTAAATTACTGTTGTGCTGTTAAGCTGATCATATACGGTGAGGTATAAGGTTACGATAGAATCGCAACCAACCGAATTAGTAAATGTTTGAGTATATGTTCCTGAAGTATTAAAAGCTGTGCCGTTCCAAATATAAGGTAGGTTGTAATCACAAATGCCTATATGTTGCTCCATCTGAATAATAGGTGCTATAATTAATCGTAAAACAGAAATAGAATCACAGCCATTTTCTCCAGTAAATATAAATGGGTAATATCCACTGGTGTTAAAGGATTGTCCATTCCATTGAAAAGGTACTTGAGAGGGACAGATTCCTACGGTTAGTGTATCTCGTTTTACCTGTGTGATACTGAAATACCCTGTAACAATGGAATCACATCCTAAACTGTTTTGCAATGTAGTTGTATAAGTTCCGGCTGTATTTAAGCTTTGATTGTACCAAACATAAGGCAAGGTATTTGAGCAAGTAGAAAAGCTTTCTTCTGCAGTGGTGTTATTGTTTACAGTGAGGTGCAAGGTGGCCATAGAATCACAACCCAGTGTAGATACGAGGCCAATGGTATAGGTGCCTGCTGAATAATAATTCCTGTTGTTCCATCGGTACGGCATATTATTTTCACAAACAGCAGCGAACACATCTCCCGGTATCACATCTTCCACCACGAAGTTTAGTGAAGTAATTGTGGTGCACGGATCCGGTTGTATTGGAGGAATTAAAGTATAACTACCGCTGCCGGTAATGGTCATTCCATAATAATTAAAGGGTAATGATTCAGGGCATACTCGTAGGCTATCTGCCATTACGATGGGTGTGGTAATCATTGCAGTGAGATGAGCGATGCTGTCACAACCCGAAGCGGTAACAAAGGAAGCGGAATAATCTCCATCAATCGTTATTGATTGTCCATTCCAGGTATAAGGTAATTCTGAATTACAAATACGTTGAGTGAGATAGGTATGAATGGTTCCAGCCTCTGATAACTGTAGTCTTGCCAAAGAATCACAGCCGTTTGCGGCAGTGAGTGTAATCGAGTAATTGCCGGGTACGCTTAAAGATTGTCCATTCCAGATATATGGAAATGCACGGTCGCAAATGGTTATGGCTGTATTACTGGTAGGTGATGGCAGAATAGTTAGATATAATGTAGGAATAGAATCGCATCCGTTGGCAGCTACTAAAACCGTACGATAAGCCCCCGGATTAGTAATTGTTCTTCCGTTCCATAAAAAAGGCAATTCATTTGCACAAATTGTTATTCGTGTAATACTGGTGGCTATCGGAAAGATATGTAGTTCCAGCGTTGCTGTTGAATCACAGCTATTGGAGCCCGGTAGCGTAACTTGATAAGTGCCGGGTAAAGTATATTCATTACCATTCCATGAAAATGGTAATCTATTGTTACAGGTATTCATTACCGTTAGAGAGCTGCCGTTAGGCTTTGTTCTTAGTTTTAAAGTGGCCAATGAATCGCAATTGGCTATACTGGTGAGGGTTACGGTATAATCTCCCGGAGCTGTAAAAGATTGCCCATTCCACAAAAAAGGAAGATCATTTTCACACACAGTAACCCGGGTTGTGCTGCTTACCACGTTGTTAACAGACAAACTTAATATAGCTACTGAGTCGCACCCTTTATTGTTTGTGAGTGTAGCCGAATAGGTGCCACTTGTAGTATAACTTTGCCCATTCCATAAAAACGGAAGCTCAGAAGAACATTTAATCTCATAGGTTATGCTTGTGCTGATTTCATTTACTGTTAGTCTTAGAAAAGCTGTTGAATCCATGCCATTACTTCCAATAAGGGTAACAGAATATAATCCTGCGGATAAAATAGATAGTCCATTCCAAGAATAAGGCAGTTGATTTATGCATACCGTTTGGAAAGTGGTGTCTGCCTGTACGCGAATATCAAGGCGAGGGAAAACATTATTTTGAAAAATGCATTTAGTTGTATGATAAACAAAGCTATTATTCGCTATTGGCGATGCAGCAACGGGATTTATACTGAAAACGGATACGATTGAAAAAAGAGTAATGAGGATCTTTTGCCTTATAAACAGACAGTGAGAGAAAACTTTAATGCTATTTGTTAAAAAATGCATAGCCGAACTGTTTAATGGTTTGGCTTTTTATGGATGGGTATTAATGGATGTTCCTGCCCTGTTCGTTAATTGCTTTGATATACAGTAAGCCGCCTTATTAATTTGCTCCGGCATGTATATGCTCAATTATATCCTCCATTGAAATAGCGCTATGGCTGGCATCAAAAATACATTTGCCTTGATTAATTATAAGAATCTGCGGTGATTCGTGTTCAATTTTAAAGTCATCTGCTATTTTATTAGATAAAGTTCTATAATGCAGTAAATCTAATAGATGAAAGTCTGCTCCTTGAAACACATCACTGCGTTCGAGTCTGTTTAATGCCATCTTGCTAATACTACACCGGGTGCTATGTTTAAATATCACTTGTGGTTTGGCTTTTGATAAGGATACAATATCTTCCAAATCAGCCTCTGATTCAATTTGTTTCCAATTCATTTTTAAAAATAATTATACACGAACGGAAGGGCAACCGGTTCTACGGCTGGCTCCACAACTTGTTATGGTGGCAGCGATTAATAAGCCCAATATGCATGCAATTAAAATCTTCTTCATGGTTAAAATTTACCACTGTAAAGATAATTTTTTTTATGAGATGTTACAATTATGGAAATATTACTTTCTCATTCCAAGGTTAATGCTACCTTTGCTAAAACCTATTTCCTATCAATGAAACTGACTATAGATAGGCCAATTGCCTTTTTTGACCTTGAAACTACCGGAACCAATCTTTCTACCGACCGAATTGTTGAAATTGCCATTGTAAAACTGATGCCTGATGGCACAAAAACAGTAAAACGCAAACTGGTAAACCCGGAAATGCCCATTACCAATTCGGACATACACGGCATTACTGACGAGATGATTAAGGATGCGCCTTCTTTTAAACTGATAGCCAATGAGATTAAGCAGTTTTTAGATGGTGCTGATTTGGGAGGCTATAATAGCAACCGATTCGATATTCCTATTTTAATGGAAGAATTTTTAAGAGCTGGATTGGATGTTGATTTAACCGATAGGCGTATGGTGGATGCTCAGCATATTTTTTATTCTATGGAGCCACGTACGCTTACTGCGGCTTATAAGTTTTATTGCCAAAAGGAATTAACCGGTGCTCATAGCGCAGAGGTTGATGTGCAGGCCACCATTGAAGTTTTACTGGCTCAAATTGAACGTTATGAGGAATTAGGTGTTACACTGGATAGTATTCTTGCCAAGGTTGGTGAGGAGAAAATTGTGGACTATGCCCGAAGGTTCAGTTTTGATGACAATGATAATGAAATCTTTAATTTTGGAAAATATAAGGGTAGAAAGGTGGCTGAAATCCTAAAGCAGGAGCCTCAATATTATGATTGGATGATGAAGGGTGATTTTCCTCTACACACAAAGAAAAAGCTTACAGAAATCCTCAAGCGTACGTTGTTAAAAAATAACTAAAAGCACCCATTGAAATCATACACTTAATAAAGTGTAACTTTAGTGTTTGTTCTAAAATGAAAGTTTGGATAGAATTGTTATTATACCAACCTATAATGAAAAGGAAAATATAGCAGCAATTATTGATGCTGTTTTTTCTTTGGAGGAGTTGTTCCATATTTTAGTAATAGACGATGGCTCTCCTGATGGAACGGCATCAATTGTTAAGTCGCTGTTTCCTTCGTATCCTGGTAAACTGTTTTTAGTAGAAAGGAGAGGGAAGCTGGGATTGGGAACGGCATATATACATGGCTTTCGTTGGGCGATTGAAAAAGGGTATGATTTTGTATTTGAAATGGATGCCGATTTTTCACATAATCCAAAGGATCTTGTGCGGCTGTTTCTGGCTGTTAAAAATGGTGCTGATGTAGCAGTGGGCTCTCGCTATGTACCGGGTGGTGCAGTTAGGAACTGGCCGTCTAATCGCATTTTTATTTCTAAAGGAGCTTCTTTATATACCCGTTTAATAACCTGGATGAAGGTAAAAGACCCAACCGCAGGTTTTGTTTGTTATAAACGTGCCGTGCTTGAAGCTATTAATTTTGATAATATCAGTTTTGTTGGCTATGCATTTCAAATTGAAATGAAATTCGCTTCTTGGAAATTGGGTTTTAAAATAGTTGAAGTGCCTATTACCTTTATTGATAGAAAGTATGGAACAAGCAAAATGAATAAAGGAATTATTAAGGAAGGAATTTTAGGGGTTTTAAAACTTAGATGGGAAAGCTTATTTAAAAATTACAGGAAGCGGGTGCATAATATTGAGCTAACCCAATCAAATCCTATCATAAAAGAACGTGAATTCATGCACAAGTAGCATTATTTTCTATGGTATGCCGGGTGATGTGCTATTAAAGTTTGCCGTAAATATTCCCTATCAAGATGAGTATATATTTCTGTTGTAGTTATGCTTTCGTGTCCAAGCATTTCCTGTACCGCCCTTAAATCTGCGCCACCTTCTACCAGATGGGTAGCAAATGAATGACGAAAAGTATGCGGGGAAACCGTTTTTGTAATGCTTGCTTTTTTTGCCAAATCTTTAATGATAAGAAATATCATTACACGAGATAATTTACCTCCACGACGATTTAGAAACAACGTATCGGTTTGTCCGTTTTGAGGCTTAATATGGCTCCGTATATTTTTTAAATAAATCTGGATGTGTTTTATGGCTTCACTGCCTATGGGTACAAGTCGTTCTTTATCTCCCTTTCCGGTAACCCTAATAAAGCCCACATCCAAAAACAAACAACTTATTTTTAAGTTGACCACCTCGCTTACTCTTAAGCCACAACTATACATCGTTTCCAAAATGGCTTTGTTTCTTACTCCTTCTGCTAAACTTAGGTCTAACTTTTCAATTATTGCTTCAATTTCTTCAAAGGATAGTACATCGGGGAGTTTTCTTCTGTTACGAGGAGATTCTAACAATAGGGCAGGATTGTGATGAATTATATTTTCTATTACACAATATTTAAAGAAAGATTTTATTCCGGATATAATTCGGCTTTGTGAGGTGGCACTCATTCCTAATTCATTTATCTGACGGGTAAATCCTTCCAAATCCTTTAAAGTAATTTCACCGGGCGATTTTTTAAAGTCGTTTATTTGAAGATAGCTGCATAATTTCCCTATATCATTCAAGTATGCCTCTACTGAATTTTCAGACAATGATTTTTCAAGCTGGAGCCAGGCTTTAAATCCACTGAGATAAGATTCCCACATTTTTTACCGGATGTACTAAAATTGTTTCTACAAGATAATTAAACATTAAATTAGCACCTCAATATTTTTTCATGTCAAAAATTAAAGCGGTCAACTTTAGGTCCTTTAAAAGGAAAGTGTCAATTTATCGTTCCACATTTAGGAAATTTATAAACTTACTAGTAAAAGATACACCACGTGGGATAGATCGCTTAACCCCTAAAATTGAGGTAGAGGTTTGGAAGGAAGTAGATTGTCTCACTTGCGCAAATTGTTGCAAAACAATGACACCAACGTACAATACCAAAGATATAAAACGTATTGCCAGACACATTAAAATGACACCGGAAGTATTTTCTAAAAAGTATTTGCGAAAAGATAGAGATGGTGATTTTGTAAATAAAACCCAACCATGCCCTTTTTTGAATCTAAAAGATAACAAATGCTCAATTTATACTGTACGCCCTGATGATTGCCGCGGCTTCCCGCATTTATCAAAGAAAAAGTTTGTTGAATATGCGCATGTACACAAACAAAATATAGATTTATGTCCGGCAACATTTAAGATGATAGAAAAAATGTATGAGCACTATCAATAACTATTACCAAACATACACATCTTCAATGAGGGTATAGCTTGGTTCCTTATAAATTATTTCAATAGCCAGAACATCGTATTGCACGCGTTTTTTATTATTATTACGGCTGAGCCAGTTTTCTGCAGCAATCATCATAGACTGAATCTTCTTTTTTGAAACATTATCATCCGGATATCCAAACATTTTGTTTGTTCTTGTTTTAACTTCAATGAAATGAACGTAATTTCCTCTTTGGGCTATTATATCAAGCTCATGACTTCCGTAGCGCCAGTTGGTAGCTAAAATCTCATATCCTTTATTTTGAAAGTATGCTAAAGCCAGGTCTTCACCTTTTTTTCCCTTCTCTTTGTTGCTCATCATTATGGAAAATAAATAATAATAATTCCATTCACCATGATTTAATCCACAAAACAAATGGGGTTTTTCCGCCTAATTGTGTACTTTTGCAATTGTAAATAATGTGCACATGAACAAAAATTATTTAAATTCTACGGTTATTGCTATAGGTTTAGTATTGTTAGCCGCTCTTTCAAGGATTGCATTATATCCAAATAATTTTAGCCCAATTATTGCCATCGCATTATTTAGTGGTGCAGTAATGTATAATAAAAAATGGGCATTCCTACTACCCCTTGGCGCTATGTTATTATCAGATATTTTGTTTGAGGTCTTTAATATTGATTCTGGCTTTTGGGGTTACGGACAATTAGTAAACTATGGTTTATTGGCTGGTATTACGGCATTGGGTTTTGCCATTAAAAGAATTAATATTTTAAATGTAGCCGGGTTCACCATATTATCCTCTTTGTTGTTCTTTTTTGTAAGCAATGCTATGGTTTGGGCTACTATTTCAGGTATGTATGCTCCGGGTTTGAGTGGTTTGCGTGATAGTCTGGTAGCAGGTATTCCGTTTTTGAAAAATAGTTTAATGGCTGATTTAGTTTATAGCACTGTATTATTTGGTGGTTATGTATTATTAGTCAAGACTGTTAGTAAGAAAGCATTACAATAAGAGTAGAAATTCTATATTTTTTAAAGAAGGCCTCTATTTGAGGCCTTCTTCATAACCATTATCAATGAGTAAATTTTTGCCTGCTGCTGCTGTTGTAGCTAATTCATCACATCTGTTGTTGTAGTGGTTTTCTGCATGTCCTTTCACCCACACAAAATTGATTTTTAATTTGAGGGATAGTTCATGGTAGGCTAACCACAGATCTTTATTTTTTTTACCTCCGGCAAATTGTGTATTAATCCATTTGGCTAACCAGCCTTTTGAAATGGCATCAACAACATATTTGCTATCTGAATATACGGTAATTGGAAGAGATTTATTTTTAACGGCTTTTAGTCCTTCAATTACTGCTAATAATTCCATCCGGTTATTGGTAGTAAGCCTGTATCCTCCATAAATTTCTTTGTAATGGTTTTGGTCAGTCATTAAAATAGCGCCATATCCACCCGGTCCTGGATTACCGCGTGACGAGCCATCGGTGTAAAGTTTTATGTGCATTATACCTGGAATACGCCGGTTTTAAATTCGCCAATATATGGATTGTGATTTGCAGCAGAAATACCTTCAGATATAGCTTTACGAGTTTCTGCAGGATCTATAATTGCGTCAACCCATAAACGTGCCGCAGCATACTCAACCTTGGTTTGGTTGTTGTAACGTGTAGTAATTTTTTGTAAGATAGCATGTTCTTCCTCCGGAGTAACAGTTTCTCCTTTTGCTTTCATACTGGCTACTTGAATTTGTAACATCGTTTTAGCAGCTTGCTCACCACCCATTACAGCAATACGTGCAGTGGGCCATGCATAGATAAAGCGGGGATCATAAGCTTTACCACACATTGCATAGTTTCCTGCACCATAAGAATTTCCAATAATGATAGTGATTTTTGGTACAACCGAATTGGAAACAGCGTTAACCAACTTTGCGCCATCTTTAATAATACCGGCATGCTCACTTCTACTACCTACCATAAAACCGGTTACATCTTGTAAGAAAACCAATGGTATTTTCTTTTGGTTACAGTTTAAAATGAATCGGGCGGCTTTATCTGCACTATCATTATAAATGACACCACCTAATTGCATTTCTCCTTTTTTGTTCTTTACAATTAATCGTTGATTGGCAACAATGCCAACAGCCCAACCATCTACGCGGGCATATCCGCAAATAATTGTTTTACCATATTCCTGCTTAAACTCATCAAAAGTGCCTGCATCTACAATACACTTAATAATATTGAGTATATCGTATGGTTTTACATTGCCTTCACTTTGTATTTCATAAATATCATCCCGTTCCCCTTCCGGAAGAGCAGGAGTAATTCTGTCAAATCCTGCATTCTTTGGTTTTGCTAATTTACCAATGATGCTTTTTACTCTGTCAAAGCAAGCTTCTTCAGTTGGGAATTGATAATCTGCTATACCGGAAATTTCATTATGTGTGGCAGCTCCACCAAGGGTTTCAGCATCAATACTTTCACCAATTGCTGCTTTTACCAGGTAGGGGCCCGCTAAAAAAATTGAGCCATTGCCTTCTACCATTAACGTTTCATCACTCATAATAGGAAGGTATGCACCACCCGCTACGCAGGCTCCTGTAACCACTGCAATTTGGGTTATCCCCATAGCACTCATCTTTGCGTTATTTCTAAAAACTCTACCGAAGTTCTCTTTATCCGGAAAAATTTCATCCTGCATGGGGAGAAATACACCCGCACTATCCACAATATAAATTATGGGTAAACAATTCTCCATAGCAATTTCCTGCATCCGCAAATTCTTTTTACCGGTTATTGGAAACCAAGCACCTGCTTTTACAGTTTGATCATTGGCTACAATCACACATTGCCTGCCGGATACATAACCAATACCACTTACAGTGCCCGCAGCAGGACATCCACCGTATTCTTCATACATTTCATATCCTGCAAAAGCTCCTATTTCTAAAAAAGGAGTATCATTATCACACAAATAAGCAATTCGCTCCCTTGCAGTAAGTTTATTTTTATCTTTTTGCTTTTGCATGGCCTTTTTCCCACCTCCCTCATAAATCTTATCTAATTTCTTTTTGATTTGACTCCAGGCCATTTTATTAGCATCTTCGTTTTTGTTTTTCTCAATATTCATAAACGTAAAAGTAACTATTATTTTACGTTGCTGAAAACACAATAAGTCATTGACGTAAAATTGGTGCACCCTGGTATTTGAACATGGCCTTTTTACGCTTTCCATATACTGTTTAAAATTCAGGACTGTAGGGGCTTTTAATAAAGAATGTAAACTGTAACCCCAAGTGTTAGAGATCTAAATATCAAAACCGGGGGGTATTTTTTATATCCGGGTGGAGATTATTATTCTGTTGTAAAATAAATATGTCTTGATTCTTTTAAGTTTAGATGAGATAGAATCATTTCAGCAAGTTCAAGATCCTGCATAGCTACTTGTGAATAGTCGGCATTATACATATAGGGACCCCGTTTTAATACGCCTTCATAATTAATGACTAAATTATTAGTGGTAGCCCCATTTCCATTAACGCTTATAAAGCCATTAATCTTAGCAACGCCTTTATTAAACTTATAGCTAAAGTCACCCCCAATATGGATTGTATATCCATTTACCTTTATAGTGAAATTGATTCTTTTATTATACGGCTTTTCATCTTTTTTAGGATGTCGCATTTCTTTTTGGGTAATTGTTTCTAAAATTTGTGCTGTTGTATTAAATGATAATGTCAATACACAAAGTATTAAAATGATTGTTTTCATGGCACAATAGTTTTAAGATAACTTAATGTTGTTTTGATTTTTAGTACTAACAACTTTTTGCAGTTATTACGGATTATAGTACTCAAAATTCAAGAAGTGACAATAGTTCACAAAGTGAAAATGAACAAAAAAAATAGTTTTTTTTCTTTATATGTGATGAGCATTTTTTGTGCTAAATATTTAAACTGCTCATTTTTTTAATTAGCTCATTAAAAGGAATGAGCTAATTCAGAAAATCGTTCTAATAGCGTAATTTGATTAGCAGCTCTAATTAAGTTATGATTAGGGTAGGAGGCTCCATAATAGATATCGTTATTCAGAAAGTCTGTTAGGAATCGCAGCGCTTGCATATAAATACTAAACTTGCCTGCATAATAAAAATGTTGTTTTTCTTCTTCCGTTAATTCATTACCCATCTCACTGCAATAACCTTGTACGATGGCCTTATAATATGCTTCCCGTACTAGTATTTTTGAAAAATCTTTTTCCTCTTCACTTACCGGGCATAGATAGGTACGCATCATATCACCAACATCGCTAATGAAGTATCCCGGCATCACGGTATCTAAGTCAATCACACAAAGCCCCATACCATTTTTGTCAAATAATACATTGCTTATCTTAGTATCATGGTGTGTAACCCTCTTTTTAAAAGCAGGGTTCCTTTGTATTTGTAAAAAATCAGTAGCAATTGTTTTATGGGTTTCAAGTCTGCTAATCCATTCTCCCGCTGCAACCTTTCTTTTTTCATTTGCATATTTAATCGCATGTACATATTGGTTATAGCGTAAGTGTAGATTATGAAAATCGGGGATAGTTTCCTTTAAATGTATAAGTTCTATTCCTAAAAGTGACTTTGTGAATTTTCCAAATTGTGCAGCTGCTTCAAATGCAATTTGTGGACTATCAACAACAGTATAGGTAATGGAATTGGGGATAAATGTGAAAAGGCGAAATACCCCAAAAGGAGGTATTGTAATAATTTCTTTATTTGATAACGTCTTTTGAGGAGCTGCGAAAAGATAATCGGGGTGATGTGTTTTTAGAAAATCAGATATCAGTGCTATGTTGTGTGCGATTACTGTAGGATCTTTAAAGACAGCACTATTTACTTTTTGGAGTATAAATGACTTTTGACCGGTTGAAATTTTCCAGGTGGAATTTATTAGTCCCACTCCCCATTTTTCAATTTTTAAAATATCTCCATTCAAATTAAAATGAGGCAATACAGTTGAAATGAGGTCGCTATTTTCAGGTTGTTTAAAATTCATCAGAAAGTGAAAATACGGGTTTGCGATACATCCATTTACCTCCGGTAAAATCCGGGAATTCGATAGTTTCATTTCCCTTTTCAATAGAAATTTCACTAAGTGGAGTGATTGCGCTCCAAGCTGCTGCATCATATACATCCATGGGAGTGTCCGTTTTCCTTTTAATTGATTCTACCAATGCGTGTATTACAAAAAAGTCCATGCCTCCGTGCCCGGCTCCTGCTGTTTCATTACTCCAGCGTTTCCAAAGTGGATGATCATATTTATCAAACCATAATTTTGAATTATCCCATTGATGAGGTTTGGATTTTCCTTCAATATAAACACCACGTGCTACGTCCATCCATAAACCATCTGTACCTTGTACTCTAAATCCTAATGAATAGGGACGTGGTAGATTGGTGTCGTGCTGCAGTAATATAGTTTCTCCATTTGCACAGCCAATAGATGTAGTCACTATATCCCCTAATTTAAAATTGATTTTTGCATTGGGGTGGGTTGGCCCGCATTTTTTAACAATGTAATCATGAAGGCCGCGAGCTTTAGAGGAAAAGGATGAGATATTCACAAATCTATTTCCTCGGTTGATGTTGATATAATGCGCAATAGGTCCTATTCCGTGTGTGGGATACAAATCACCATTTCGATAAACAGAGTGGTGTGTACGCCATCTTGCCTCACTCCATCCCTTGTCTCCAAATTCACATCCATGGCCATAAGCCTCAATACCATTATTGAATTTTACTTCACGCAAATCATGCTGATAGCCACCTTGTAAATGTACTAACTCTCCAAACAAACCTTGTCGCACCATATTTAAAGCCGCCATAACATCTCTTCGGTAACATACATTCTCCAGCATCATTACATGTGCATTGTATTGCTCTGCAGATTTTACTACATCCCAATGATCTTGAAGCGTTATGCCCAGCATAACTTCTGTTCCAATGTATTTGATACCTGCTTCTATTGAGCCAATAATCATTTCTTTGTGCCACTCCCAGGGTGTAGAAATAATGATACCATCAATATTTTTTAATGCCAACATCTTTTTCCATGCGTAGGGGTCGCCTGAAAATATTTGCGGCATTTTATTTCCACTCCTATCAATAATACTTTTTGAAATGCTTAACATCCGTTCATCAATATCACAGATAGCTACTAATTCCACATCATTTCTTCGCATAATAAGATCTAAGTGATTTTGGCCACGTAATCCTACTCCAATCATGGTTAATCTCACCTTTTCTTGGGTATTGCTAATACCCGCAAAAAGTTCTCTGCCGGGTAATGCCACAAGGGCTGCAGTTAACGCAGTATCCTTTATAAATTTCTTTCTGTTCATTTCTTAGAAGAATTAATAAGTTAAAAATTTGAATTAAATTCAACTACTCCTTTTTGTTTGAAGTGACGCTTACGTTTGTTTGGATGTATTTAAATTTATTTTTTATATAGTTTAAAAAATAAAACATCATAGGTTATGGAATAAACCTTTTTCTGGGTGCATTCTTTTTGTGTCGCCACGTGGTTATCTTCCCTGATAAATAACCCACCGCAATGGCCAGAGGGTAATCTCCAATCCAGTGTACTTCAGTATTTATCATGGCATAAGCACAGCCTGCGGCAACAACACTTCCTACGGGCACAATCCATTTCTTTTCAGGATAATTATTGGCAAGTACGGTTATAGTGGCTACAAGCGTTGCTAAGTGTCCGGAAGGAAAAGCATCGTAACGAGGAGTATTGTTTTGATAGGCAGAGAAAGCCGGTAGCGGACGCCAACGTCCACCATCTACTGTTCTTGCAAAGGGGCTTTCTCTTCCTGAAATTCGTTTAAGTATCTGTGTGGTTAACCCCATAGAAATAAATGTTTCAGTTAAATCGTATGCTGTGCTTATTGCTCTTTTATCGTGTGTAATTTTTCCATACGTCCATAAGCCACCTGCAAGTATTATACTGGTGCCGCCTTGCCCTAATTGATATAACGCTGTATTTAAGTTTTTGGGAAGCCTGAATGCTTTAACATTTCCTATTGTTATCACATCAATATATGCCGTTTCAGGCCTTAATCCAATATTATCACTAAGTTGTCTTACGCCATTAAGAATGTTTTGATCTTGCCATATTAATAGTCCTGTTGATACTGCTACTGCTGTTAAAGGAAGGAGGTTCTTTTTCTTAAAAGGAGATTTGGCAATTTGCCACATATCTGCTGGTACATTTTTTAAGTTTTTAAGAATATTCGTCTTCCCAAAAGCAAGGGTGTCATTTTTATATATATGAAGTTGTATCCCCGATGGCAAGGCTGGCAGGTTAATACTATTATCAATTACAAGGGTGGAATCGTTTTGCGAAAAGGCAGATGATATTGTCAAAAATAAAAGCGCATTGATAAATAGGATTTTCATATAAGCAGGCTGAGTTTTCAATGTACTCAAAGATATTACTCTTGTTATATGTGAAAGCAAAAATCTCAGTCAGGTTATAAGAAAGCGCCCCGGCTATTTGTTTATAATAGATAATAAAAATAGCATTCCGCACAAAAGGCTCTGATGTGCCATAGATAATTTACACACTTTCAAAAAGTGATTATTATCCTGTTGATTGAAAAAGGAAGTTATATTTTTATGGATTACAATACATCGGGGATAAAAAAACGGCTTAAGAAAGTATCTTAAGCCGAAATAATGTGCCCAGAACAGGAATCGAACCTGCACGCCCTTGCGAACGACAGATTTTGAGTCTGTTGCGTCTACCAGTTCCGCCATCTGGGCTGATGGGCTGCAATATTACACTAAAGCATAAATCTGTCCAAATCCATTAGATTGATTTTATGAATTATTATTTGTTTTAATCTTTTCAATTTTAAGCACAAATACTAATTGAGTAAAAGTTAGCGTAAATTGCGCAAAAATTTTGACGTTGAAAATTGGTTTAATCAGAGAGGGGAAAGTTCCTGCCGACAATCGTGTAGCACTTACTCCGGCCCAGTGTAGGTGGTTATTAAAAACCCAGAAGGGGCTTGAAATATTTGCTCAGTCTTCTCCCACACGATGCTTTCCTGATATTGATTATACTCAGGCAGGAGTGGTGGTGCAAGAAGACATGGCACAATGTGATATTTTATTAGGAATAAAGGAGGTGCCGGTTGATATGCTTATCCCACAAAAAACTTATTTATTTTTCTCACATACCAAAAAGCTTCAAGAACATAACCGAAAGTTGATGCGAACCATTATTGAGAAGAAAATTACGCTTATTGATTATGAATGTTTAGAGCATGACGATGGCGCTCGCATAATTGGTTTTGGTTTTTTTGCCGGGGTGGTTGGAGCGCATAATGGGATACGTGCTTATGGCTTACGGACTAAAGCATTTAAATTAGACAAGGTTAATCCAAAGAAAAATCTTCAGCACCTCTTTCATACTTATTTTGGTTTAAAAGTTCCCAATATAAAAATTGCTGTTACGGGTAGCGGTAGGGTTTCACATGGTTTACTTGAGGTAATGAATTTGCTCGAGATTAGGGAAGTGGATCCCCAGCATTATGTTGATAGGGATTTTCCATATCCTGTTTTTGTGCATTTAAAAGGTGGAAATTTATATGAGAAGGAAAATGGAGAGTATAATCGGGATGAGTTTCATAAGCATCCGGAATTATATCGTTGTAAATTCCCAACTTATATACCTCATACCGATATTTTGATGAATGGAGTGTATTGGGATAAAAATATTCCACGCCTGTTTTCAATGGCAGATTTAAAACGACCTGACTTTAGAATTCAAACAATAGCGGATATTACTGATGATTTTAAGGGATCTGTACCATGCAATTTAGGAGATTCTTCTATTGATGATCCTGTGTATGGGGTGGATAGGATATCAGGCGAAAAAACAGCGCCTTATTTACCCGGCTCAATAGATATCATGGCGGTAGGTAATTTACCCAATGAATTGCCAAGAGATGCCAGCAGATATTTTGGTGAACAAATGATAAAATTTGTATTAGGCGATTTGCTTGCCGGAGGAAGTGAGTTAATTAACCGGGCTACTATTGCAAAAGATGGGAAGTTGAATACTCTTTTTGATTATATGAGTGAATATGCAGGCTTAAAGCGTAACGGTCATCTTATAGATTAAGATAAAAATCTTGCAACAATGCGGTAAATGCTTCTGTATATTTATTATTGTTGTTACGTATTATTATTTCTGAAGACAAAGTGTCTATTCCGGTTCTCTTTTCAATTTGAAAAAATTGTCTGAAAGGTGGTGATTGTGGCGTGTTGCAAACACTTACTGCTGATGTAATGTGAAGTTCCATATTGCCTGCAAGTAATTTCATCTCCTCTTCCCGGCCTGCAGAAAGCATTATAAAAGCGCTTCCCGTTTCTGTTAGGAGTTTGGCTATTCCGTTTAATAATTCATCTAAGGGTAGTACATAGTCGTGTTTGCTCAAATTTTTATGATTTTTAGGAGACAATAGGCTGTTTGAAAAAAAGGGAGGGTTACAAATTATCGTATCAAACTTATGGGTATTATCTGCTAAAAAACTTCTTAATGTCTTTTGTTGAAGTGTGAACCTTCCTTTCCATGGAGAGGAATCGAAATTTTTAAGTGCGGTGGCAAATGACTCTTCATGGGGTTCAATACAAGTAAGATGTGCATTAGATTTCTGCGCAGCCATTAATGCCAGGAGGCCGGTGCCGGTACCAATATCCAGCAGGTGCTTAGTATTGAGTAATTTTTGAGTTAGCCATGCTCCAAATAAACAAGAATCTGTACACACCTTCATGGCAGCACCATCCTGCCAAATGGAAAACGATTTAAAATTAAAATAGTTATTTGCCATTTTACCATTCACTTCTTGCGCTGGGCACTACTGATAAGGACGAAAAATCTTTATTAAGGTATTTGTAATATGCAGCAATAGCAATCATTGCAGCATTATCAGTACAATATTGAAAGGCCGGTATATAGGTGTTCCACCCCTTTGATTCTCCCAAAAGTTTAAACCTGCTTCGCAATTCACTATTTGCACTTACACCACCGGCGATACACACTTCATTGATGCCTGTTTGTTCTGTTGCTTTTTCTAATTTTTTAAGCAAAATACTTACGAGCCTGTTTTGTACAGAAGCGCAAATGTCATTTAGGTTTTGCGCTATAAATATTTTTCTCTCGGTAGTATCTGCAAGAAAATTTTCTTTATATAATGTTGATTTTCCGGCATTATTTAAAAAGTATAAAATGGCAGTTTTTATTCCTGAAAAGCTAAAGTCTAATCCTGCAATTTTAGGTTCCGGAAAATGGTAAGCATTTGGATTTCCTTTTGATGCATATTTATCTATTAGAGGCCCACCGGGGTAAGGAAGCCCGAGCATTTTTGCGGTTTTGTCAAAAGCCTCCCCAACTGCATCATCAATAGTTTTTCCAAGTATTTCTAATTGATAAGGAGAGTGACAGCAAACAATTTGAGTATGACCACCACTAACGGTTAAACATAAAAACGGGAATGATGGTTTTGGGTTATCAATTAAATTAGCCAAAACATGTGCTTGCATGTGGTGTACCGCAATAAGTGGTTTGCCGGTTGCTAATGCCAACGATTTGGTGAACTGAGCTCCAACAAGTAAAGCACCAATTAAACCCGGAGATTGCGTAAAAGCGAAAGCATCTATTTCGGCTATGCTAACCTCTGCACGTTTGAGCGCATCCGTTACAACAGGAATAATTTGTTGCATGTGTGCCCTGCTGGCTAATTCAGGCACTACACCACCGTATTTATGATGAATGGCTTGTGTGGCTATACTATTCGATAAAATTTCTCCATCCCTGCACACTGATGCGGAGGTTTCATCACAAGAAGATTCTATAGCAAGTATTAAAGGCATTTTTTCATTATGAACGTATGGCTACTACAGGATCAAGCTTAGCAGCACGAGAAGCAGGAATGATGCCGGCTAAAATTCCAACCACAATACAAATTAACAAGGTAGTTCCCAACATTCCTAAAGATATATAAATAGGAAACTTCATCGGCCCTGATAAAATTAGGGTAAGAATATAAACCATGATTAAACCAATAGCACCACCTAATATACACAACATAGCTGCTTCTAATAAAAATTCAAATAATATAGTTCGGCTCTTTGCTCCAATAGCCTTTTTTAATCCGATTATTGAAGTGCGCTCTTTTACAGTTACAAACATAATATTGGCTATGCCAAACATACCCACAACAAGGCTAATACCGCCAATGATGCTGCCAACAATATTAATGGTTACAAATGATTGTGAAATGGCTTCACTCATCGCAGCTACACTATTGAGTGAAAAATTGTCTTCTTCCTTCGGTGAAAGGCGCCTTATTTGACGCATTATTCCTCTTAACTCCATCATTAATAAATCTACATTAACCTCCGCTTTCCCTTTTACAATTATAATGGGACTGGCAGCCTCTTCATTCATCACTTGCTTTACAAAGCGGTATGGAGCCATTATACAATTATCAAAATCCCATCCAATAAAACCTGATCCCTGTTTGGTAATTACACCCACTACCCATAGCTTTCTCCCTTTAAAATTTATTTGTTTTCCCAGGGCACGGCTTGCAGTTCCAAATAAATTTTCTGCAACATCATATCCAACGAGGCACACCGGCGAACTTTGTTGAAACTCACTTGGTGAAATGTATCTGCCAAAAGCAAATTCAATAGGTTGTATATTAATTTGATCTTCGTTTATCCCATAAACGGTTGCATTTTGTAAAACATCATTATCGTGTGAAATAGATTCGCTACCTCGCATTAAGAAAGTTACCGACTCAATCAGTTCGGATCGGGTACGAATGGTATTTGCTTCTTCATTCTTTATATCAGGTCTGGCTCTAAACTTCCAAAAAGGAATTTTGCTATCCCCGGTGTAATCCCATTTATCAATATAAATACTTGTTGAACCTAATGATTTAACCTCATTTTGAATATTCCGTTCAAGACTGTTTACCGTTGCCAGTACCCCAATTATGCAAAAAATGCCAAAGGCAACTCCTGTAAGGCTAAGGCCGGTGCGTAGTTTGTTTTGCTTTAAGTCCTGAAAAGTAACAAGAATAGAGGAGCCTAAAATGGTAAGCATCTTTCGCATAGCACAAAACTAATTGTTTACCTCATTACTCTATATTAAATATTGGTTAAGCATGTTATGTTGTTACAAATAGTAATTGTGTATTTAGAAAATACAGAAATATTTACCTTTGCGCCCATTGTATGAAATATACTCAGGAAATTAATAAGCGGAAAACATTTGCGATTATTTCGCATCCCGATGCGGGTAAAACAACACTTACCGAAAAGTTTCTGTTGTTTGGCGGGGCTATCCAAACCGCAGGTGCCGTTAAAAGCAATAAGATTAAAAAGCATGCTACAAGTGATTTTATGGAAATCGAACGGCAGCGTGGAATCAGTGTCGCAACCAGTGTGATGACTTTTGAATATAAAAATCATTTGGTAAACCTGCTTGATACACCGGGGCATAGAGATTTTGCAGAGGATACCTATCGAACGCTCACTGCTGTTGATAGTGTGGTGTTGGTTATTGATAGTGTAAATGGAGTGGAAGAGCAAACAAGGCGTTTGATGGGAGTTATTTCTATGCGAAAAACACCGGTAATGGTGTTCATTAATAAATTAGACCGGGATGGGAAAAATCGCTTCGATTTACTTGAAGAGATTGAAAAGGAATTGTCTATTCAGTTGCATCCCATGACCTGGCCAATCAATAGTGGGAAGGATTTTAAAGGGGTGTATGATTTAGAAAAAGAGAGCCTTGTGTTATTTACTCCCGGCTCAAAAGCAGAAGATGTTTTGGAGATAAGCGACTTAGCAGACGCTCGGTTAAATAAAAAGATTGGTGAAAAAGATGCGGCAGTTTTAGCTGAAGATGTTGAATTATTAAGAGGAGTGTATGGTAATTTGCCGGTTGAGGATTATTTAAAGGGTGATGTGGCCCCGGTATTTTTTGGGAGTGCTGTTAATAACTTTGGTGTAAAAGAAATGTTGGATACTTTCATCCGCATTGCACCCACTCCACGCCCAAGAGAAACGACTTCCAAAATAGTAGCTCCTGATGATGAAAAGTTCAGCGGTTTTATATTTAAAATTCATGCCAACCTCGATCCTAAACATAGGGATAGAATTGCTTTTTTAAGGGTGTGTAGCGGAAAATTTGAACGTAATACTTATTATCATCATGTGCGGTTAAATAAGGATGTAAGATTTAGTAACCCCTATAGCTTCTTAGCGCGGCAAAAAGATGTAATTGAAGAGGCTTTTCCGGGAGATGTAGTGGGTTTATTTGATACCGGAAATTTCAAAATAGGGGATACACTTACTGAAGGAGATAATTTTTATTTCACCGGAATACCCAGCTTTTCACCTGAAATATTTAAAGAGGTAATCAATAAGGACCCTATGAAAACCAAGCAATTAGAAAAGGGGCTTATTCAACTTACTGATGAAGGTGTGGCTCAATTATTTACTCAATTTGGAGGTACTAAAAAAATTATTGGCTGTGTTGGTGAACTACAATTTGAAGTAATTCAATACCGGTTGCTTCAAGAGTATGGGGCCTCTGTTCAATTAAATAGTTTGCCATTCTACAAGGCATGTTGGCTGACTTCAAATAATGATAAAAAGCTGCTTGACTTCTCTCGATTTAAACAGGCTAATATTGGGGAAGATAAAGATGGTAATATGATTTATCTGGCACAAAGTGAATGGTTTTTGAATACCGAAATAACCAATAACCCCGATATTCAATTTCACTTTACCAGTGAAATCCATAAATAGAACAATTGCTTAAATCCCGATATAATTGGATGGCGTAATTGTCTTCAATTCCTTTTTTACTGCTGCAGATATTTTTAGGCTATTAATAAATTGGTGAATATCTGCCTTGGTAATTTTGTTTTTTCCCCTTGTTAAGGCTTTTAAGGCTTCATAAGGTTGAGGATAGCACTCTCTGCGTAAAATGGTCTGAATAGCTTCAGCAACCACAGCCCAATTATTGTTTAAGTCTTCTGCTAATTTCGGCTGATTTAATATGAGTTTGTTTAATCCTTTTGAAATAGATTGAAATGCTATATAGGTATGAGCCATCGGAACGCCAAGGTTACGTAATACGGTGCTGTCTGTAAGATCTCTTTGCAGCCTGGAAACAGGTAATTTTCCTGCAAGATGTTCTAATATTGCATTTGCAATACCCAAATTGCCTTCTGCATTTTCAAAATCAATAGGATTTACTTTGTGTGGCATGGCACTACTTCCTACTTCTCCTTTCCTTGTTCTTTGTTTAAAGTAGTCCATGCTGATGTAAGTCCAAATATCCCTGCAAAGGTCTATGAATATGGTATTGATTCGTTTAATCGCATCAAAGTGAGCAGCCAAGGTATCATAGTGTTCAATTTGTGTGGTGAATTGTTGCCGTTCAAGTCCTAATTTTTCCGAAAGAAATTTATCAGCCATTTTTTTCCAATCTTTTTTGGGAAATGCAGCAATGTGTGCATTGAAATTCCCGGTTGCTCCGCCAAATTTTCCGGTAAAGGGTATATAGCTGAAAAGTTGAACCTGATTTTCTATCCGTTCTACAAATACCATCAATTCCTTTCCAAGACGAGTGGGTGAGGCTGGTTGACCATGGGTTCTTGCCAGCATAGGAACCGCTTCCCATTCTTCTGATAATTGAAAAATTAAAGATTGCAAATTGAGTAATGCCGGCAGGTAAATAGTTTCAATCACTTCCTTCCACAACATGGGGATGGCTGTGTTGTTTATATCCTGAGAGGTAAGGCCAAAGTGAATCCATTCTTTTAAATGCTCCAATCCGATTTGAGTACACAAATCTTTTAAAAAATACTCAACAGCTTTTACATCATGGTTAGTAATTTTTTCTGTTTCTTTAATTCTTTTAGCATCATCTATTGAAAAATTTTCCACAACATCCCTGAGCAATTTTTTTGTTTTAGCATCCAGCTTAAAAAACTTTTGTTCGGAAAGGAAAATAAAATATTCTACCTCTACCATCACCCGATACTTTATTAATCCGTATTCTGAAAAATATGGAATGAGATTATTTGTTTGCTGCTGATAGCGCCCGTCAATGGGTGAAATAGCCGAAAGTGAAGAAAATTGCATGAATAAATGTGGATTGAGTAAATTTATGCAAATTTAATCATCTGTTGGAAAGAAAGCTTAGAGTTGGTGCAGTAAGTTATTTAAATACTCGGCCCTTAGTATGGGGGTTTGAAAATCATGATTTTTCTAATCGGATAGTGCTTAGTTTTGAATATCCCTCCAAATTGTTAAAACAGTTGCGAGATGGAGTTTTAGATATCGGTCTTATCCCTGTTGCCGGGATCCCACAATTGAAAGAGGCATATATTATTTCTGATTATTGTATTGGTGCTCGGGGCAAGGTTAATAGTGTAGCTATTTTTAGTGAGGTACCTATGGAACAACTTACCCATATCTATCTCGATTATCAAAGTAAAAGTTCGGTTGCCCTTGCCATGCTCTTGCTAAAGGAATATTGGAAACAGCCTGTTGAATTTATTCCGGCGGAAGAAAATTTTATTCAGCAGATAAACGGAACAAGGGGTGCTGTTGTTATTGGTGACAGGGCATTGGAATTACTAAGATCTTGTAAATACCATTATGATTTAGCTGAGGCTTGGAATATGCATACTGGCTTACCTTTTGCTTTTGCTGTATGGGTAGCCAATAAGCCTCTTACTAAGGACTTTATAGCGGAGTTTAATCTGGCAACAGGTGAAGGAATGCATCATTTTGCAGAAATAGTAGCTAATGTTAACTTTCCCGCTTATGATTTAATGCATTACTATACATACGATTTGGATTATACGTTAGATAACAAAATGAAAGAAGCTATTAATCTTTTCCTCGAAAAACTATCTCTTCTCAATCCACTTTTGCCACCGGTTTCTCAGCGTTGAAACAATAGGCTTTACATCCGGAGATATGTTGCGGTAATAAATTCCTGTAAAATAAAATGTGGCAAATACAAGTGGGTTAATAATCAGTAACCATAAACCACTGGATATAGGTTGTAAACTGTAATAGGTTATAAAATATGCACCTGTGGCTATTAATAATACTTCAAAAGTTTTTGTACTAAACGGCTGCATATTAAATTTTTTCCAAAGGAAATGTAATCTTATGTAGTTGTAAATGGTTAGTGAAACCATATTGGCAATAGCAGGCCCTATGATTCCATACTTCACTGTAAGGGTATAGCTCAGCGGAATAATCATAATGGTAAGTAGGATACTTGTCCATAGCTCAAAGCGCCAGTAAACAGAGGTGCCGATTATTTGTGAGTTCACACCTGTGCCGGTTTCAATTATTGCCACAATACCTAAAATAAAAAACACCCATTTGCCTTGCAGATAATCAGGATTGATATTAAAATAATTGATAGCTGTGTCAAAGTTGAGCCATATACAAAAGAAAATAAATAAGGCAAATGTGAGTAGGTTAATAGATGACCGTTTATAGATTCGACTTATTTCTTTATAATCTTTATCCTTCCATGCGCGGGATAAAATGGGGATAGTAATAGCTATTAAACTTCTAAAAGGAGCTTGCATTACAGATACCATATAGGCGGCTAATCCAAAAATACCTACCGCTCCAAGGCTTTGTTTGGCAGCTAATACAATTCCATCTATGCTGCTTCGCAGCACATTTACCACAATCACAATAAAGGTTAATGTCATTGCTGCAGTAATCTTCTTTCTAAATTTTCGTGTTACCCGGCTTATCTTAAAAGAAATCCATAATTGCTTTTTGTAATGCAAATAGCCTCCTAAAACAATTACGATAATCGCATATTGGATAGCAAATAGCACAATAAAGGTGTGAAAGCTAATGAGATTGAAAATTTTCAATACAATAATCACCAGGGTGTAAAGTCGAAGAATTGTTTCGCGTAACATAGAGGTTGTTACTCCCTGATGATACCCGTAGCTATATGCTTCCAATAAATTAAACAGTAAAATAAAACAAGCCATTGGCAGGCACCAATAAAAGTATTCTACAAAAAGTGGGGAATTTTCGCTAAACTTTCTCACAATCAGCGGTTCCATAATGAAAAGCCCAATTGTGGTAAGTACAAGGCCTACAGCAGAAACGACCAAACTAAGCCCTAAAATATCATTTTCCTTATCGGGTAAATTGTCTTTATAATAAGGAAAGAATTTAAATAGAAAAGTAGATACCCCAAATGTTGAGAATGCGAAAACCATCATACTCACTTCAATCATAATGCGCGTAAGGCCATTCTGCTCTGTGGTAAACCAATCGTTATGTGTAAGGAAGTAAGTATTAAACGCACCAATAATGAAGCCCAAATAAATCCAAGCGGTAGCTTTTAAACTTCTTTTTCTAATGTGCGCCATGTAATTAATTAAGGATGGGCGATATTTATCCTATAATTTTGCGAAAATATTGATATTCAGGAAAATTAAACTAATTCTCATTACATGAAGGTAGTAATCTTTGCGGGAGGGCTGGGTACCAGAATTTCTGAGGAAACCGAAGTACGTCCAAAACCAATGGTTGAAATCGGTGGTAGGCCAATTATTTGGCACATCATGAAGATGTATAGCCGGCATGGATTTAATGATTTTATTGTTTGTTTAGGTTATAAAGGCTTTGTGATTAAGGAATATTTTATGAATTATTTTTTACACAATGCAGATTTAACGGTTGATTTGAAAAATAACAATGTTACTTTTCATAATAACCATAGTGAATCTTTTAAGGTAACATTGGTAGATACCGGGTTGAATACAAAAACGGCAGGAAGACTTCAAGCGGTTAAAAGTTATTTAAATAATGAGCCTTTCCTGCTTACCTATGGTGATGGAGTTAGTGATGTGGATATCTCAGCCTTAGTAAAATTTCACCGGGAACACGGTAAAGTGGCAACCGTTACAGCAGTGCAATTAGAAGCCCGCTTTGGTGGAATGGATGTGAATGGGGATGGTTTGGTAACTGATTTTAGAGAAAAGGTAAAAGATGAAGGGAAGTGGATCAATGGTGGCTTTTTTGTTTTACAACCGGAGGTATTTAATTACTTTGATGGCAATATGTTGGATACAATGTGGGAAGATGAGCCGCTTGAAAAACTAACTGCAAATAAACAGTTGGTTGCTTATCGGCATACAGGCTTTTGGAAATGCATGGATGCATTAAGAGATAAAATTGAATTAGAAAAACTCTGGCAAACAGGTAAAGCAAAATGGAAAACCTGGTAAATAATCATTTCTCAGAGGTGTATGCCGGTAAAAGAGTCTTGGTAACCGGGCATACCGGATTTAAAGGCTCATGGCTGTGTGAATGGCTGTTGATGCTAAATGCACAGGTTAAAGGTTTTGCACTTGAACCCGATACTGTGCCTAATCATTTTGATATACTGAAATTGGAAAACAGAATGGAAAGTGTATTTTCGGATATACGTAATAGTGAGGTGGTAAAGAAGGAGATAAATACATTTCAGCCGGATTTTATTTTTCATTTAGCAGCCCAGCCGTTAGTTAGAAGGAGTTTTCGTATTCCTGCCGAAACTTTTGATGTAAATGTTACCGGGACAGCTAATTTATTGGAAGCTGTAAAAGAGTTGGGAAAGCCTTGTGTAGTAATGCTAATTACAACTGACAAAGTTTATGAAAATAGGGAGCAGGATATATTATATAAGGAAAGTGATAAATTAGGAGGATTTGACCCTTATTCTTCCAGTAAGGCATGTATGGAATTAGTAATTCAGAGCTTTCGGCGTAGTTTTTTTAATCTTAATGATTACCCTTCTCATCATAAATTATTAGCAGCTGCACGTGCAGGAAATGTAATTGGTGGCGGTGATTTTAGTGAGGATAGATTGATGCCGGATATTGTACGGGCATTGTTTAATAATGACCCCTTGCTATTACGTCATCCAAAATCAATAAGGCCGTGGCAGCATGTGTTAGAACCGTTAAGTGGATATTTACTCTGGGGGGCAAAACTTTATGGAGGTGGTAGAGAATATTCCGGTGCTATTAATTTCGGACCTTTACAGGATGATCATCTTACTGTAGAACAAGTAGTTAATAAAGCCATTCAGATATTCGGGAAAGGCTCCTGGCAAAAAGATGAATCAGGAGGGCAAGTGCATGAGGCTGGAATTTTGAAACTGGATATTAATAAAGCAAAAGAGTTATTGAGTTGGACTCCTCGATGGGATGCTCAAACAGCTATTCATGAAACCTTGCAATGGTACATGCAACCGATACAAAACAAAGGAGATTATACCCGTTTGCAAATTGAAAAATACATGTGCGCATGATTTTTACTCCCACCATTTTGGCCGGCAGTTACGTAATTGAACCCGAACAGCGTCATGATGAACGTGGATGGTTTATGCGAACCTTTTGCCAGGATGAATTTGAAAAATCCGGATTAAATGGTGTTTGGGTACAATTAAACCATTCTTTTACAACCCGAAAGGGAACAGTACGAGGAATGCATTTTCAACAACAGCCTGATGTGGAAACTAAATTGGTTAGGTGCATCCAGGGGAGAATATGGGACGTGATTGTGGATTTGCGGGAGCAATCTTCAACTTATTTACAATGGTTTGGCGTTGAGCTAAATACTGAAAACAGGCTTATGATTTATGTGCCTGAAGGCTTTGCTCACGGTTTTCAAGCATTAACAGATAATGTTGAACTCATCTATCACCATTCAAGCCCTTATTCACCCGAAAATGAACGAGGTGTAAAATACAATGATCCTTCTTTGAATATTGAGTGGCCATTGCCGATTGAAATGATTTCAATAAGAGATAATAGTTTTCCTTTAATCAATGATAAGTTTAAATCTACTTTTTAATGACTTGCAGGTTTTGTAAAACAGAGACGGATAGTGTTTTTATTGATTTAATTAACGCACCGGCATCTAATTCTTTCTTAACATTTGATCAATTAAATGAGCCGGAGGTGTTTTATCCGCTAAAAGTGTTTGTTTGTCCATCATGCTTTTTAGTGCAAGTTGATGAGTATAAAAAATCTGATGCTATTTTTAATTCAGATTACGTTTACTTTTCATCTTTTAGTAAAAGCTGGCTTAAACATTCGGCTGCATATACTGAAATGATGTGTGGGAGGTTTGGTTTAAATGAACATTCCTTGGCGATGGAAATAGCAAGTAATGATGGCTATTTACTTCAATACTTTAAAGAAAGGAATGTGCAGGTATTAGGAATTGAACCTACAGCTAATACAGCCAAGGTGGCACAGGAGAAAGGAATAGAAACGATAATTAAGTTTTTTGGTGTTGAGTTGGCAAAGGAGCTTGTTGCACAAGAAAAATATGCTGATGTGTTGCTGGGAAATAATGTTTTGGCTCATGTGCCCAATATCATTGATTTTGTACAGGGAATGAAAATTGTATTAAAGCCCGAAGGAGTAATTACGATGGAGTTCCCTCATTTATACCAGTTAGTTAAACATAATCAGTTTGACACTATTTATCACGAACATTTTTCATACTTATCTTTTATTACTGTACAACAAATTTTTGCCGCCTGCGGGTTGAAATTATTTGATGTAGAAGAATTACCAACCCATGGAGGTTCTATTCGAATCTTTGCTGCACATGAAGAGAGTTGTGTTGAAGTGGAGGGTAGTGTTGAAAAAATGATTCAAAAGGAAATGGAAGCCGGAATGCGTTCCTTGGATTATTATAATGGGTTTCAACAAAGAGCACAGGAAATAAAATTTAGTTTTTTAAAATTTTTACTTGATAAAAAAAGTGAAGGAAAAAGAATTGTAGGATATGGCGCGGCAGCAAAGGGAAACACATTATTAAATTATAGTGGGGTTAAGTGTGATTTAATAGATTTTGTAGTAGATGCGAACCCACATAAACAAGGAAAATTCCTTCCTGCAAGTCATATTCCTGTAGTGGATGAATCAGAAATACGTGCTGCGCGGCCAGATTTTGTTGTTTTATTTCCCTGGAATTTAAAGGAAGAATTAATGGAACAGTTAAAATATATTCAGGAATGGGGAGGGAAATTTGTTATTCCAATTCCCAAAATTAAGATTATTAATGCATGAAAAAGGTATTAGTAACAGGTGCAACAGGGTTTGTAGGGAAACCTATAGTGGATGATTTGGTTAATAGAGGATATCAGGTAATTATTGCTTCCAGGAATATTGTACAAGCTACAACACCTAATGTTGTTGTTAAACCTTTTGATTTAAATTTTCTTGATCATAAAACTGACTACTTTAAGTATTTTAATTATCCCGATGTATGTATTCATCTCGCCTGGATTGGGCTTCCTAACTATCTGGATGAAATACATTTGAAACAGTTGCCTCAGCATGAACGTTTTTTAGAAAATTTATTATCGAATGGGCTTCAGGAGCTAACGGTTACGGGCACATGCTTTGAATATGGTTTAATAGAAGGTGAATTAAAAGAAGATATGGTTTCTTTTCCGGTTACTGCCTATGGGAAAGGGAAGTATGCATTGACAAAATGGTTGATAAATCGGCAAAATGAGCGGGCTGCAAATGTGAAGTCTTTACGGTTGTTTTATATGTGGGGTGAAGGACAATCTCCTAAATCATTGATACCAATGCTTAATGCGGCCATTGAAAGGGGAGATTCTTCTTTCCCGATGAGCGGAGGAGAGCAGGTCCGTGATTTTTTACCTGTTGAAGAGATGGCCAGAAGGATAGTGATATTAGCACTCAATCCTGCTGCTACAGGGATTATTAATTGTTGTAGTGGGAAGCCTATAACCCTTAAAGGATTTGTAAAACAATATTTGTCCAGAAAGAATGCTTCAATAAGTTTACATTTTGGTGTATATCCTTATCTTGATTATGAACCGATGGCCTTTTGGGGAAGTGTAAAAAAGCTAAATTCGTTTTTAAAAGAAAACTAAGACCATTTTATGCGAAATTTTGGATATAAGATTATTTACCTGGTCCAGTTAGCTCGCTATTTTGGTTTTGTAGATGCAATAAAGATTTTTTTTGGTTTGATTATGGGAAGAAGGAAGCACCATGTTTTAATTTCACCTAAAAAGTTCAATAATCCTGTTTCTATTCGTAAGGCTGCTTCTGATTTGCCTATTTTTTACCAGGTCTTTTGTGATTTGCAATATGATATCAGTTTCTTTCTCGATTTCACTCCTATGTCAATCATTGATGCAGGGGCCAACGTAGGTTATGCAAGCTTATATTTTTCAAATCAATACCCACAAGCAAAGATTATTTCAATAGAGCCGGAATCAAGGAATTTTGAGCAACTTAAAATGAATGCTGTTGCCTATCCGAATATTAAACCAATTCAAGGCGGAGTTTGGAATCAATCCGGATGGGCTCATATAAAGAATATCCAAGAGGCTGATGCAAGTTTCGAAATTGAGGTTGATGATAAGGAGGGCACGAATACCTTTAAAACATTTTCTATTTTAGATATAATGGAAATAGGAGGATTTAATTCTATAGATATTTTAAAAATGGATATTGAAGGTGCAGAATATTTTGTGTTTAGTGAAAACCCTGAAAGTTGGCTCCAACATACGAAATGCATAGTGATTGAACTGCATGATCATTTGCAGCCGGGTACTTCAAAGTTGTTTTTTGAAGCAATGAGCAAATTTGATTGGAAGACATTTGTTAAAGGAGAGAATTTGGTATGCATTAAAGCATAAACTCTGCTACCCATATTTTAAGTGAATCCTGATTTTCTGATACCATTTTTTTAGATTAAAGCAGAATGATGGTTTATTATCCTCAGGATACCCTACATTGATATCTCCCTTTTTTATATCAAATGGTGGCTCAATCTTTTCTTTCTCAATAACCACAATAGAGTCATAAAACGAAATGGAATATAATTTATCTTTCAGTTCTTTATGTTTAATATTATTGTTTTTACCTGCATACCACAGGTGCATTACATCTATTAAGTTTTTAATAAATTCTATGTAGGTAGAATTTCTTTTTAATCCGCCACCAAAATCCGGCCAATAGGATGTATGGTTGTCTTCACACAAATAAACTCCTCCGTATTTTATTTTTGAAAACATTTCTTCAAAGGTTACAATTTGCTGCTCCATGGTGTGTCCGCCGTCATCAATAAGTATGTCTAAATCCGGTATTTGTTGTTTTACCTTATTTAAGAAATTTCTGTCTGATTGAGAGCCGATAAATATGGTAACATTTTCTTTTTCAAATTGCTTACATCCGGGATTGATGTCAATTCCGTAGTATTTTAACCCCGGACCAAAAAACTTTTGCCACATATCTATAGATCCACCTTGAGATACACCTATTTCAAGAATAACCGGGCTTTGATTCACAAAGGCTCCAAAATGCCTATCATAAATCTCAAAATAATGATTCCATTTGTGCAACCTGTTGCCTTGATGGTTATTAAAAATTTCTCTTGTACTTTGCATAAGTGTTGAATGGCTGTAAAATTATGGCTAATTTTTATTTCCTATTGCATGAGTGATTCAAAAGTTGGAGTGGTTTATCTGTCATGGATGCCTTTTGGAACTGATTATTTTAAAAGATTTCTGGATAGTTACCAAAAATATGTGCCGGCATACCCGCATCAACTGGTTGTGGTTTTTAATGGAGTTTCTAAAGTGAATGATTCTGTTAAAGAGGCATTTTTACAGGTACTTAAGGAGGTAAGGCTATCCCATTTTGTCCAAATAGAATTTCCATCGGGTCAGGATGTTGAAATTTATAAGAGAATTGCTGATACAACTGATTTTGATTATTTGCTTTTTATAAATACTTATTCAGTAATTCTGGCTGATCAATGGCTAAAAATTTATTTTGATAACATGAATGAGGGAGTTGGGCTATTGGGAGCAACCGGTTCTTTTGCAAGTTATAAGGCATCAATTAATCGCCAATCAAAGGTGTTGCTCAAAAGTAAGATATCATTAAAAGATAAGTGGGGCATTTTGAAATATTTGTTCAAGTTGAATATTCTATATGGTGCTCAATTTCCATCTTTCCCCAATCCGCATATACGCACCAATGCATTTTTTATAAAACGTAGTTTGCTGAGTTCGTTAATTTTGCCAAAAATAAAATCGAAAATGGATGCTTATATTTTCGAAAATGGAAAACAAAGCATGACAAATCAAATTTTACAGAGAGGATTAAAGTGTTTGGTAGTTGATAAAGACGGCGTATCCTGGGATAAGGATGAATGGTATTCCAGTAAAACATTTTGGTGCGGTAATCAAGAAGGGCTTTTAATTTCCGATAACCAGACTATTAAGTATGCCCAAGCCAATCAGGAACTGAAAGGCTACCTGCAATTTGATGCCTGGAATAAAAATAAATAAATGTATTCTTATTCTATTATATTACCTGTACGTAATGGCGGAAATTATGTTAAGCAATGTGTGAATAGTTTGCTTGCACAAGACTATACGAATTTTAATGTGTTAATATTGGATAACGATAGTACAGATGGCACTTTAGAATGGCTTTCTCATATTGAAGATAATCGAATCAAGGTTTTTCCACATTCCATTCCGCTTAATATTTGTGGGAATTGGGGTAGGATAGTAGGGTTGGAAAAGAATGAGTATATGACTATGATTGGCTCGGATGATATTCTTTTACCAAATTATTTATCTGAGATGAATCGGTTGATTGCGGAAAATCCTCAGGCTTCACTATTTCAAACACATTTTGAATTTATTGATGCAGAAGGGAAGGTTATGCACTCTTGTCAGAAAATGAGGTTAACCTATTCAGTTGGTGAATATGTAGAAGCGCAGCTTACCAGAACGCTCGATAGTATGGGTACGGGATATATGATGCGAAGTGCCGATTATAATCGCTTAGGTGGTATTCCTATTGATTATCCTAATCTCATTTTTGCAGATTATGCGTTGTGGGTACAGTTAACAGGCTTAAGTTGTATGGCGGTAAGTAAGGCCAAAACTTTTCAATATCGGCTTCATAACAGTGTCTCCAGAGTTACTAACGGTGAAGACTATACTAAGGCTTTTTTTATGTATCTTGAATTCTTATATCAACTAAAATCTTTGTATCCTGATATTCAAACAGCGATAGAAAGAAATTTTAAACCATACCTGCTTTATTTTTGCCAAAGCCTTTCTCATCGCTTGCTAAACACTTCAGCCAAAGATAGAAAGACTTCGGTAGCCGATTTTGTTGATAACTGTGTCTGCTATGCAAATAAACTTATTCCCGGGCAGGGCTTTTTCCCGCTTCGGAAATCAGGAATTCAATTAGCCGTATGGTTAGACAGAAATAATATTACCAGACTATCCTTTAAGATTATCAAGCAGATGACTCTTCTTTTCCGCAGCTAAATCACAAGTCATCATTTCACTTATTAATTCACGAACAGTAGTCTTTGGCACCCATCCTAACTCCTTTTTAGCTTTTGAGGCATCTCCAATCAGGAGTTCAACTTCAGCGGGTCTGAAATAACGAGGGTCAATGGCAAGAATCTCTTTCCCTATCGGTAGTTGGTAATCGGGGTTAGTACATTTTACTACATATCCTTTTTCATTCACATCTTTACCTTTAAACTCGATGGTTATACCCACTTCTTCAAAACACATAGTTACCATGTCTCTTACCGTAGTGGTAACTCCTGTGGCCAAAACAAAATCATCAGGAGTATGGTGCTGTAAAATTCGCCACATACCTTCAACATAATCGCGAGCATGTCCCCAGTCGCGTTTTGCATCAAGATTTCCTAATAAAACTTTATCCTGTTTGCCCAGTGCCACCCTTGCGGTGCTTATAGTTACTTTTCGAGTAACAAAGCTTTCACCTCTAATTGGGCTTTCATGGTTAAATAGGATTCCATTTACAGCAAACATGCTGTAAGATTCTCGATAATTTACAGTAATCCAATATCCATATAGCTTGGCCACTCCATAGGGTGAACGAGGGTAAAAGGGAGTGGTTTCTTTTTGAGGAATTTCCTGAACTTTCCCAAATAATTCTGAGGTAGAAGCCTGGTAGAATCTGGTCTTTCCTTCTAATTTTAAAATTCGGATGGCTTCCAGGAATAACAACACTCCTGTACCATCGGCGGTGGCAGTGTATTGTGGTGTTTCAAAACTTACCTGTACATGACTTTGGGCAGCTAAATTATATATTTCGTCAGGTTGGGTTTGTTGCACTATTCTAAGGATATTGCTGCTGTCTGTGAGATCGCCGTAATGAATAAAAAGCCTGTCGTGATATTTATGGTTGAAGATTAAATGGTCAATACGATTAGTATTCATCATACTGCTTCGTCTTCGTATACCATGTACAATATATCCTTTATCTAATAATAGCTCGGCTAGATATGCTCCATCCTGACCGGTGATTCCTGAAATTAAAGCAACTTTCATTCCTTGGTGTTATTTATTTATTTTCGCTAAAATACATATAATAGGTTGATTCTTGCAAGTTTTAGAGGATACAAAATATATCAAATGGTTGTAGTTGTTAATTGTTGGGTGTTGCGTAATAAAGAATTGGATGGTATTGGAAATTTTACTGTAGAAACATTAAGTAGAATGATACCTATGCATCCTGAAGTGAAATTTATGCTTTTGGTGGATAGGGGTTATCAAGAAGATTATTTCAACTTCCCCAATGTATCGCTGCATAAAGTATTTCCTGCATTACGCCACCCGTTGTTATATGTTTGGTTTATGGAAACGGTGGTACCGAGGTTTCTTAAGAAATACAGTCCTGATTTATTTCTTTCAATGGATGGATTTTTGAGTTTGAGCACGAAAACAAAACAATTACCGGTAATTTATGATTTGAATTTTGAACATTATCCTGATGATTTAAAGTTCAAAAACCGGATTTACTATCGCACTTTCTTTAAGCGCTTTGCCCATAAAGCAAGTAGAATAGCTACTATATCTGAATTTAGTAAAAAGGATATTATTGACCGTTATGCCATACAGGAGGGAAAGATAGATAATGTATCCTGTGGAGTTAAGCAGCGCTTTCGTCCAATAAATTTGCAAGAAAAGGATGCTTGTAAGCAACGATATAATATAAATGAAGATTATTTTTTCTTTATAGGTTCAATGCATCCAAGAAAAAACATTGTTCGGTTAATTAAAGCCTTTGACAGTTTTAAAAGAGAAACCGGCTCGAAGATAAAATTAGTGTTGAGTGGTCATATTTTGTGGGGTGATAGCCGCATTCAAAGTGTGATGTCTGAAATTCATTGTGCACATGATATTATTTTCACCGGCAGGGTAAATGATGAGGATTTGGTGTTATTGTTAGGTGCTGCGCTTGCCCTTTGTTTTGTACCAACGATTGAAGGGTTTGGGTTGCCCATTGTTGAAGCCTTTCAAGCTGAAGTGCCTGTACTTTGTAGTAATACTACTTCAATGCCTGAAGTAGCCGGAAATGCTGCTATCCTGGTAAATCCGTTTAACATAAATGAAATTGCTGCCGCTATGAAAAAATTGGTGATGGATAGAGGGCTACGCAATAACTTAATTATTTGTGGACGAGAACAAAGAAAACTTTTTACCTGGCAAAACACAGCAGAACGATTATATGCGTGTATAATGAAGGGGTGCTAATTAGGCGTTAACCGGCAACATTTTATGGTCCCAATAAGAAAGTAAATCTGTAAGGCTGGTCTTCATATCTATTTTGGGATACCAGCCTGTTTCTTTATTTAATTTTTCATAACTGCCAATGAGTTCTTTGTTTTCAGAAGGCCGTAAATTATTAGCATTAGCTACTGTTTTGATTTGCAGCCCGGTTAATTTTGAGCAAGTATCTATAATCTCCCGTAATTTATATCCATGATTTGAGCAAACATTATATGTTTCTCCCTTAATACCTTTTTGCAAAAGCAAATAATATGCTCTTACTACGTCTCTTACATCAGTAAAATCTCTAATTACATCAATATCTCCAACAACCAGTGTAACTTCCTTTTTCCCTTGTTTCTTTTGGGTGGTAATTTGTTTAAGAAAAGAGCCAATGGCAAAATTTTCGTTTTGATAAGGTCCAATATGGTTAAAGGATCGGGTATGAATTAAGTCAAGCCCATAGTTATGGGTATAGATGCCTACTAAATTATTTTGAAGCACCCTTGCTGCTCCATACGGACTTACCGGCAAGCATGGAAAAGTTTCAAGCAAGGGTAGAGAACTGTTTTTTATATGTCCATATTCTTCTGCAGAACCAATTGATAACATCCTGCAGGAAATTGATGTTTCACGAAGTGTTTCAATCAGGTTAATAAAAATTTGTGAATTCTCACTAACGATTTCTCCCGGTCTCTGCCAACTTAGTGCTACACTTGATTTTGCTGCAAGGTGGATTAAATAGTTCGGATTGAAATTTAAAATAGCTTTTGTTACTTTTTCTTTATCAAGCAAATTCAATTGAACAAATTTGCATTTAACGTTTAGGAATTCATTTTCATTAAAGGCTGGTAGATGTTGGTTATAAATTCCAAGTACTTCAACCGGAGTATTGAGTGATGATAAGAACTCAATAAGGTGTCTAGCTACAAAGCCTGATATGCCGGTAATAAATATTTTCATACTTGTTCGGTTATACACCTTGCTGCCTTTTTAGCAATATTGCCCCAATAAAAATGGTTAAAAAATGCGAGCGGTGTTTTCTCAGTTAAATTAACATAATCCAACCCACTTACAAAGGTACTCCAATCTTTGTCATCTATCACAACCATTTTGTGTGCTGTTATATCTGTAGAAACGCCAATTGCCCCACTTTTAGTGCTTATTGCGCCCAAATTATATCCCAATGCCTCCACTAATTTTGTTTTTATTCCTCCTCCATCCGTGAGCGGATTTAAGAATATATCAGCCCCTAAAAAGTAGGGCTCAATGTCATCTACGTATCCTGCATATACGATGTTCTTATTAGAATACTCATTTAAGTTATTCATTTCAGATGGAAGTCCTTTGCCACAAATAATAATGGTATAAGCTTTTTTCTGGTTTAATAACCGGGGGTTTATCTCTTTTAAAATATAACCTACAGCATCTAAATTGGGTTTGTAACCAAGTGTTCCGTTAAAGAATAGAACGAGATGATGAGTAGGAATATGATGCCTATCACGAATAAATTCAGCAGCTATCTTTCTTTCCTCTTCTTTGGGTGGTATAGTTCGTTCTACGCCGTAAGTTATGGTAGCGCATCGTGATGGTTGGAGTTTAAAATTAGATATAGCAAAGCTTTTATCCTCATCTGTTACAAAGAAATTAAAATCAGCTCTTTCATGTACCCATTTTTCATAGTATCGCATAATTCGCCACCACCATTTGCCGGTACTCTTAAAACGAAGATGTTCAATATTATGAGAATGGACTATTACTGTTACGCCTAAACGCTTTTTTAAAATATTAGCCAGCCATCCAAGGTAGGGATGCTCTATAATAATAGTTTTTGCTCCTGTTTGTTTTATAATGTTGCTTATTCTTTTTATCAAGCGAGGATGGGTGTATCGCGAAATTCCTGTACCTAATATTGGAAATCCTTTGGCAGGAAAATCATCGGGCACGATTGTGTCTGAAGGGCACACCAAATTAACAGGCAAATAATTACCGAGGTATTGATAAAAAAGTGCAATGCCTTTTTGGCCACCCATTTTTGCAGGGAAAATCCGATAGGGTGTTATTGCAATAACAGGCTTAGTCGTAGCATCCATTAAGCACCTCCCGATATTTCGTTTTTAGGCTTCACACATAAAAAGACTTCCCATAATAGCCATCCGATGGTTAATATAAACACCAACCATCCACTCGCCTGGCTAATTCTATCTCCTCTAAAATAAACTGAAGGCTCAAATCTGAATTCAATGCTATGGTCGCCTGCAGGAACTACCATGGCGCGTAAAACATAGTTAGCTCTAAAATACGGCACTGGTTTACCATCCAAATATGCCTTCCAGTCTTTGTAATATATCTCACTAAATACTGCCACAAGATTACCGGTAGAATGTGTGTTATACACAATAGTATCGTTATCAAATTTGCTCATTATAATGGTTGATGTGCTATCCGGAGCAACCACATCTTTAACCAAACTTTGATAACTAATATCTGCCACTGCTGAATCTGCAGTATTTAAAGTGTTTAAAGCTTTCATTTCTTCAACTGGCCCATTTACAAAACGAATACCTTTCACAAACCATGCATTACCTAATGCATAGGGGTTGCGAACAGCTACTACATCATTACCCTGTTGCTGAATAATGTAACGTGTATTAAGCATATTTAATACTTGAGGATTGGGGCTACCACTCAATTGGTATTGAATGAGGTCATCATATATTCCCAATTTAGCAGGGTGGTATCCTCCAATGGATTTATGATAATAGGAGGTGCGGGATTCATCCACTCCTCGTGTAGTATTAAATACCCTGTAATTTGGATCTGTATCTTTTAAAATTTGTTCATCAGCAGTAGTCATAGGGAACTCAGTAGCTTCATGATCATCTGCCGAATCAAAACTTTGCTCATTAAGATATTTTGATCCAAAGGATAATAAATCAACTGTTATCAACAGAGCAATACCAGTTTGCATCCATACCGGATTAAATCTCTTTTTGTCATAAAAGATAATTATTCCAGCTGCTATTAATACATAGACTAAAGAACGAGTCCAATCGCCAAGCATCTTAGACGCTCTGTCTTTACGTAATGCGCTCACTAATTCCCTTGATTTACGTTGTGCATCGGGGTCTTGTTGTAATGATGAATAAACCCCTTCATAAAGTTGGTTATCAATAAGCGGTCTTTCAGTATTATTAAGTGAAGCCAGTTTTTGTTGCATATCATTTCCTCCTTCTTTAATGATAGCATTAAACTGATTTGTTCGATTTCTGTTTTCTTTAGAAAAATCTTGTGTTGCATAAAACAATAACCCTGCAATGAAAACAACGCCGGTAGCCATTAGTCCCTTTTTTAATGCCGGCCATATATTTGTTTTATCATCATTTGCTAATTTATTAAGTACCAAAGCTGCAATAACAGGGAAGAGTATTTGCGGAATAACTAAGGTCATGGTTGGCACCCTAAACTTGTTATATAATGGGAAGTGGTCAAACATAAAGTAATTGAAGGCTTTAAAATTATGCCCCCATGCTAAAAGAATAGCAAAGATTGAAATCGCAAGTATCCACCATTTATGTTTATTATCGAGATAGAACATTCCGAATAAGAAAAGGAAACAAATTATTGCACCGAGGTATATAGGCCCATTAGTAAAAGGTTGGTCGCCCCAATATAAGGCGGTGCTCTGCTGGAGAGCAAAATTTGTGGCTTGCTCTTCTGATAAATTCAGCTTCTTTTCTAAAAACTGTGCAAGGTGTGAATGTTCATCTAATTTTGGGAAGACATAGGTTTCTCCATCTCTTTCTGCTACGTGTGTACCGTATCCCATTACTCCGGGAAACATGAGTGAAAAGGTTTCTCCTTTTCCATAACTCCACATAAATGCATAATCCTTTGTAAGGCCGGTTGTTTTCCCATCTTTTATCTTTTCATGAGATTGTGTGTTATCCATTACCAATTGTCCACCTCTTTTGGATTCCTTTGAGAAATCATAAACAGTCATAAGTGTAATTGCACTTACTGCCACACCAATAATTGCTGCAGTTATCATCAGCACTGAGCTTTTTGCAAGAGATGCGACTTCCCCATTTTTAATGGCTCTAATTGCATAAGCAATTACCATCGCAATAAGAATAAGGAACAGGTAATAACTAATTTGTTGGTGCCCCATATTAATTTGCAATGCAGTAAAGAGAGTAGTAAGTATAAAGCCCGAAAGATACTTTTTGTCAAGCAAAAGAATAACTGCTCCAATTACTGCTGGGCAATAGGCAAGTGCATACATCTGAGTTTCATGGCCTGCTGTAATTATGATGGGAGAGAAGCTACAATATGCGAAACCGATTGCACCTGCAATAGCTGCCCATGGCCTAATCTTCATGCAGATACATAGAAAGTAAAATGAAATACAGGCAAGGAAAAAGAAATTGATGGGCTTAGGAAGCCAAAGTTGAAAAGTACGGTCAATAAGGTGCAGCGGGTGATATGCGCCTTCAATGGCTACTTGAAATGCAGGCATTCCGCTAAACATGCTTGTAATCCAAAGTGGTACATGCCCATGGGCTTCTTTATAAACATAAGATTGATGACTCATTCCCTGCCATCCGGTAACGTCGCCTTGTTTTAACACAATGCCTGATTCCAGTGCGGGTTTGCAAAAAATGACGGCTACCAATAAAAAGACAATTATTGCAATAAGATGAGGTAAGATTGGTTTTAGCTTTCCCATAATTTTAAAATGTGCCACAAAATACAGAAAATGATGGGAGTAGTTATAGAAAGAGGGAATTTTGATAATGATAGTCGTGAGCCAGGGTGGGGTGCGAGGGTATGGGTATTATAAAAATCTTATTCTCCTTAATAATAAGGTTCTTCGAAGACCGGATTATGGAGATATTAGTGGTATTGAATTAATGAAAAGGGTTTTTTGAAATGAGCAAGTGTGATTTTTAGGACGAGTCTGATACAGAGGTTCCCGCCCTAAGCAAATTTCGTTTTTATTGAAATTCGAAACGGCACCTCAGAATAGTGCCATATTGATGAGGAAGCAAAAAGAAAGGATTATTCTCGAGTTTTTGAATTTGATTAAATCCCCGGGCCGGTATCCCCCTGACCCAATTCAAAGTTCGTTTTTTTTAAAAATGTGGAACAATACCTCATCACGGTACTTTGTAGGTACTACTCCGGATGGATGGGGAACTGGCGTTCCCGCCCTAAGTAAAGTTCGAATTTTTTGAAACATGGAACAATACCTCATCACGGTACTTTGTAGGTACTACCCCGGATGGATGAGCCTAAAGAAAATTTCGGAATTATGAAAATGTGGAACAATACCTCAGCTCGGGGTCTTTTGTGTGATGGAGTATAAGAGGGTGATTATTTATGAGCGACTGAATCTGATTAAATCCCCGGGCCGGTATCCCCCTGACCCAATTCAAAGTTCGTTTTTTTTAAAATGTGGAACAATACCTCAGTTAGGTACTTTATGGGTTATTTTTTAAAAAAGGGGAAACTGCGTTTCCCACCTCAGTGCAAAATTCGATTTTTTGAGAACACAAAACAATACCCAATCAAGGTACTTTGTGAGGCACTATACCCCTTATGGACGGGGGCTGCGCCCCCACCCCAATTCAAAGTTCGGTTTATTTCAAACACAAAAAAATACCCCAAACGCCGGATTTATGGCGCATAACGGGAACGTATAAACGAATGTATTTTTAATCCCAAATTTTTGCTACTTGAATTCCCATTTTGTATAAAAACATTGAATGGGTGAAATGTTGGGTTGCGAAATCTATTAATCTTCCAATGTTATCATTCCTTTATTATCCTACGAAAAAATTAAATTGAAAAAGAAGTGCTAGTTAAAAGTGATAAAAATAACTAAGGAAAAAGCATGTAAACTCCTAAGCCGGATTTTTTTAAAAATAATAATTTTAGTTTCCCACTTTATACAAGGATATTATTAATTCCTGTTGTTCATATAATCTACATTCCCTGTCCACCACCTTGATTCATATCCTGCATACTATCCATCTCACCACGAATGTTTTTACGTTTGAAAAGTGAAACATCCATTTTCCCAAAACGATAATTGAAATTTATCCGTACCATTTGCGGATTTCGGCGGCGATAATTGTCCTGCACAAAGAAAATAGACTCTGAATGAATTTCGTATTTTCTTGTACGGAAGATATCACTCCATTGAACAGTTATAGAAGCGGCATTGCCCTTTAAAAAGTTTTTACGTACAGATAAGTCAAAGCCGTAATTGGGTTTAATATATCCTTGTGCAGTAGCCTGCCCCATTCCCCACCCAAATCCACCTCCTCCGCCACCGCTACGAACACCACCGCCCACAGCATTCAACAATGTTTTTGCCTGATAATCCGCATTCAATTGAACAGAGAATTTTTTTGGAAGCGTGAAGCTTTGAGAAACTTTTCCAAACCAACTAAATCGTTTACTGGCTTCCGTGCCTGGAAGGTTGCCAGCATTTATTTTAATAAAAAAGAAGTTTAAATTAGTGTTGATATCCCACCATTTTGTAGCCTTATTACGAGAGGTGATTTCCAATCCACTGGTAAAACTGCTGTTTGCATTTGCATAGGTACTCATTAACAATGTGTCATTTTGTAATGAGTTTGGATTAGCCATTTTGAACTGATATTTAGTAATTAAATCATCAGTATATCTTCCATATATACTTAAAAGTAGGGAATGACCGGGCTTGTATTGATTTGAATAACTTATTTCACCCAAATTTGAAAACTCAGGAATTAAATCCGGGTTCCCCTGGCTAAGATTGAGTGAATCTGTATAATCAATAAATGGAACTAATTGCCAAAAGTTAGGACGATTAATTCTTCTTGAGTAATTAACCTGAACATCTTGTTTTTTGGTAATACTGTATGTGAGAAAAACACTTGGAAATAAACTAAACGGATATTCATTCCCGAATAATTGTGTTTTTGAAATAAAATTTCCTGTATATTTTGAACTTTCAATACGTAAACCTGCCTGATAAGAAAACTTTTTTATTTGTTGTGAAAAAGTGGCATATCCTGCATAAACCTCATCCACATATTTGTATTCATTTTCTAATGCAGGCACCGGGATGTAATCTGTTCCGGGTGTTTTAATAAAACTCTCATTATGGCTATATACTGTACGTCTTGAAAATCGGAGACCGCTTTCTATTTTTAATGTTTTGCTAATAGGGTTTACAAAGTCAGTTTGTAAAGTTGATATTTTTGTATTGCCATTTGTTTTTGACTTTTCATTAACTAGAGGCCCTTTAGGAAGGTCGCTTGCATCAAAGTATTGAGTGCCGAAGATTCCTGTACTTTTATTTTCCCATGAATTATAATAGCCATCAATAGTCCATTCTTTACCTGCTTTTGCAAAATTGTGTTTGAAGTTTGCAGAGGTTCCAAAATTTCCTCCTTTTGAAGTATTATCTGAAGTGCGTAAGCCATTTTCATAATCATCTATTGCCCCAAAATACTCCCAATCACGATAAATATTCAGGTCATCATCATTATTGAATTTTCGCTTTGAAAAACTTCCGCTTAGTGTTAATGTATTTCGATTATCTATAAGGTAGTCAAGACCTAATCTGGCAAAGCCAAATCCTCCGGTAAATTCAGGGTTGCTATTTTGAATGTTATTACTAATTGAATCAATACCGATGTAATCAATACGATTTACAGTAGAAACTCCTTTTGATTTCATGGTGTTAACCATTGCCGACATAAAGAGATTTACCTTTCCTTGCCTAATATTTATATCACCACCACCGCCGGGCATACCAAAAGAATTAATACTTGCACGCAAGTTCCCATTGTACCCACTCCTACGATTTTTCTTTAAAACGATATTTAGGATACCGCCGCCTCCTCCGCTGGCATCATATTTAGCAGAAGGGTTGGTAATTAGTTCAACACTTGCAATTTGGTCAGATGGAATTTGGTCGAGTTGTAGTGTTGTTGGTCTTCCATCTACAAAAATTTGAGGGGATGTATTACGTAAAGAAACATTACCGTCAATGTCCACATTTAAAGATGGAATGTTTCGCATAATATCTACTGCTGTTCCACCGGTTGCCGTAAGGTCTTTTTCAACATTATATACCTTTCGGTCAATATTCATTTGCATTAAAGGTTTACTTGCTGTAACCGTTACATTTTGAAGTTCTCGTGAATCCGCATCCATTTTAATATTTCCAAGGTCTTTAATAGCGGCATTTAACATAGATGAATAATCGCCGTTACGTGCACTCCCCATATTTATATCGAATCGAATTTTCTTTTCAATGGGCTTATAGCCAACAGCAGATACAAGTAATTTAAAACTTCCCATTACAGGCAGTTGGTCAAAAAGGAAATCACCCTTTTTATCCGATAAAGTAATTCCTAAAGTTTTATCTATACGCTGTTTACTTACAGTATCCATTTGGTTTTGCATCAACTGAATACTGGCTGCTTCAATAGGTTTATTTGTTTTAGCATCTACCAACTTTCCATAAAACTGGCCAGAATTCATCATTTGTCCACCCATTCCTTTAGCTGCGGATACTGGCATTTGAGCTGAAGAAAAAATTGGCATAAATAAAAAAGAAAAGGTAATGTAGAGCAGTTGTTTCATCTTAAAAATTGAGTATGCAAAGGTGCATGTTTTAAGGGCTTTTTAAAGGTAATTGGCTAATAAATAGCTAAGTATTAACATTTAATGAAAGAATTTTTAAAAAAATGATTTTGTATGCAAAGGCAATTTATATATTTTTGCTTCCCACAAAATGGTAGCCATAGCTCAGTTGGTTAGAGCATCAGATTGTGATTCTGAGGGTCGTGGGTTCGAGTCCCATTGGCTACCCAAGTCCTCCTTTCAAAAGGAGGATTTCTCTTTTAATGAATAAAGTTTAAATGAGGAAGTTTAAAGAAGTATTATATATTTTCAGTCTTCCAAACATTCGTTAATATTCTTATCAAGCACGATGCTATTGCCTAAATTTACATTATGCATAAAATTGCAACCATTATGATGAATAAGAGATTTTTGCCCGTTATCCTATTTTTTGTAGCCGCTAGTTTTTTTATTGCCTTTCAAACAATGGGGAAATCAGAAAATGATGACAATCCCAAAGTGCGTAATGCCAAAATTATTCGCAACGTGGGAATTCTGTTGCAGGAAGGGCATTACAGTCCTAAAAAGTTAGATGATCAGTTTTCTTCAGTAGCTCTAAAAAAGTTTTTGGAAGATTTGGATGGAGATAAGAATATTTTTCTGTTGACAGATATCAAATCATTTAAACAGAATTATAATAACAAGATAGATGATGAATTAAAAGGAGTGCCACTTAAATCATTTTATGATATTAATAGTGTATATCAAAAACGATTTGAAGAGGTGTCTCAACTCTATCAGAAATATCTTTCTACTCCTTTTAATTTTCGAGTTAATGAAATGATTGAATTGGATCCAAAAAAACGTGACTTTCCTAAGGATAATGCTGCAAGAGAACAGGCGTGGCGCTTAAGAATGAAATATATGGTTTTAAGTAAATATTCAGATTTTTTGGATGAGCGGGAGAAGAATAAGGACAAAAAGGATTTTGTTCAAAAAGCAGATAGTACTTTAGAAAGAGAAAGTAGGGATTATGTACGCAGACAAATGGCTCGGTATTTTTCAACACGAAAGACACGCGAAACAAATGATGAGAATTTTAGCACATTTATAAATGCTATTACCGGAACCATGGATCCGCACACTACCTATTTCCCACCTATAGATTTGCGCTCATTTAACGAATCAATGAGCGGACATTTTTATGGAATAGGAGCACAATTAAAAGAAGATGATGGTAAAATTAAAATTGCTAGTTTGGTAACGGCAGGGCCTGCCTGGAAAAATGGAGAGCTTAAAGTAGATGATGAAATTATTAAAGTTGGGCAAGGCAATGAAGAACCGGTTGATGTTACGGGATATTCTGTTACTGATGCAGTAAAACTTATTCGTGGTGCAACAAAAGGATCAGAGGTTCGACTAACAGTTCGTAGAATGGATGGAACCATTAAAGTGATTGCATTAATAAGAGATGATATAAAGTTAGAGGATACTTTTGCTAGATCTGCCATTATTAATGGTGAGCATAAAATCGGGTATATTTATTTGCCTGAATTTTATGCAGATTTCGAACGCCCCGGCGGGCCAAGAAGTGCAACGGATGTAGCTAAAGAGGTTGAAAAACTAAAGGAAGAAAATGTAGAAGGAATTATTATTGATTTGCGTGGGAATGGCGGAGGTTCATTACAGGATGTAATTCAAATGGTAGGGTTGTTTATTGCGGATGGGCCTGTAGTGCAAGTTCAAGGACGCGGAGCCGGAGCTACGATATTGAGAGATCGGGATAAAAACATTCAGTATGATGGCCCCTTGGCTGTAATGGTTGATGAAACCAGCGCATCTGCATCTGAAATTTTTGCAGCAGCTATTCAGGATTATAAACGTGGGATTATTATTGGTAGCACATCTACATTTGGTAAGGGTACAGTACAAAGGAACATCCCACTTGATCCAATTTCCGAAAACTCTTTAGTAGGATATAATAATGAAAAGAACGATAATTTAGGAACAGTGAAACTCACCTTGCAAAAGTTCTATCGTATTAATGGTGGTGCCACTCAATTGAAAGGAGTGACTCCGGATATTATTTTGCCGGATAGGCTGGAATATTTAAAGTTTAGGGAAAAAGATAATCAAATGTCGTTGCCATGGGATGAAATTAAAAAGGCTGATTATAAGCCCTGGGTGAGTACATTTAGCATTGAACCCGTTATCTCTGAAACAAAAGAGGAAGTTGCTAAAAGCAGTAGCTTTAATAAAATTAAAACCAATGTAGAATGGCTGGAAAAAAACACAGATAGAGCATATTCCCTCAAATTGGATGATTATAGAAAACAACAGAAGCAATTAAAAGATGTAGTGAAGGAAATTGAAGACTTATATAAATTAGCTACTCCTTTAAATATAACTAACAATCCGGCGGATACCGCAGATATTAATAGTGCGGTGGATAAGACTGAAAAGAATGCTGCCTGGATGAAGCGGATCAGAGAAGATATTTTTATTGATGAATCAGTTAAGGTAGTTAATAAAATGATTGTTCGAGAGAATATGGCGAAACGAGAGTAATATGTTTCGAAAATAAAGAGCTTATTTAAGCTGCCGGCTAATCAAAGTAGAATATATCCTTCTTAACAGTCCTGTAACCGTGATAAACCATGCAGTTAAAGCAATAAATAAAAATACTGTAGATAGTTGTATTTGTGCAGATGAATGTAAGATACTACCCAGTTCAAAGGTACACACAGTGTACATGCCTAATGGAAACACCAAGCTCCAATACTGTGGATGGTAGGTGAGTGGTACCTTTAAACAAATATGTTGCCTAATGCCTAAGATAAGTATTAGTGGAATCCACCACGTTCCTAATATCCAAAACATAAGGATCATGCCTTTTATGAATGGGATAAAATCAACAGTGATGCCTAAGCCGGAATGAGTCAATATCAACTCTGCGCCGGCTAAGGTAATGATGGCCACCGCGCCCATATTTATCCAATAATTAGGAACGTAATCTTCTGCTTTTAGTCTAAAGAAAATTAAGCGATAAAGTATTAATGTTATAAGGAGAATATAAAAAATGCATCCTAATGCAAACATGGATAGATTAAAAAGTTCGAGGGTCCTTCCGGTAACGATATTGTTATGCCAAAGCCGGGTGCCTAAAATAGAAATAGATTCTATAGCTACAACAATAAGTAACCAACTTCCATCTATTCCATGTTCAATAGATGGTTTTTGTTGTTTGATAATGATGGATGAAAAGAAAGTGTAGATTAAAGGCAACCATAATGCCACGCCTAAAAAATAAAGCCATAATGCAATAGGATTGTTGGGGAACATGATAATAAACTGGGTGCCTAAAATACATGTGCCTGCAATTAATGTAAGAAAACCAGCTCCAGTCTTATGATTTCCTAAATCATTCAATACAAGTTTCGCATGGAAATACACACGCATTAATAAAAGCAACCAGAGCGAACTATAGAATACTATATTTAGATAAAGAAGAATTCTTGCTATTCCAGAATAATTAAATATTGAAGTGGCTAAAGAAACAATGCCGGTTGACATTACTAATGCAAAGTAAGCAGGATATAAATCAGCTGTATTCTGTTTCAGTTTTTGTTTAATGGATAACATTTTTTTTCTGCTTATAGCTAAAATGGTATTATCAAAGATACTCCAGTGGAATGAATAAGGCTATTTGATTCTGGGGAAGGTGGCCGAATTTTACACTATGAATTTTATTTTCATTTTTTCGTTTTACGAGTCTCTCACTGTATAACTCTTGAGTTTAGTAATATCCGTTGGTGAGAATTTTTAAGAGTTGAATATTATTGTCTTCTAATAAAAAAACCGCAGGATTATACTGCGGTTTTCTTTATAAAATGAAGATTTCTTTAAAGCTTATTGTTAATTACCCTTGGTTTTGGGGTTTGAATCTTTTGTTTTGCTGCAATTTCAGAGGCAGCCTTAACTGCACCATACGCATTTAAAAAACCTCCGGTTTTACAGAGTTCACTTAATTCAATATCGTCACCTGTGCCGGGATTTTTAACCTTCTCAGTAGGGATATTAACTGATTTCTCAATAGCTAATTTAACTTGTTGTGGAGTTAGGGTAGGGTAGTATTCTAAAATTAATGCGGCAACGCCGGCTACAACCGGGCATGCCATGCTGGTTCCACTGGCATTTCCATAAGTATTGCCTCCTGGGATGGTTGAATAAATTCCAACTCCTGGAGCAAATAAATCAACATCTCTTTTACCATAATTGCTAAAAGAAGCGGTTAATCCACCGTTCTTTTTATCACCGCTTGCGCCTACTGTAATCAGGTTAGACGCAACACCTCCATTAAGATAATTTCCTGTGGGGAAATTGTAGGTGGTATCAATATTTTTTCTGTCATTACCTGCTGCATGAACAAGTAATACGCCCTTCTTTTCTGCATAACGAAATGCATCATCAACCCATTCTTTTTCGGGAGAAAAATCTTTTCCGAAACTCATGCTTATAACCTTCGCTCCATTATCAACAGCGTAGCGAATAGCTAACGCTATGTCTTTGTCATGTTCATCTCCGTCTGGAACTGCACGGATCATCATTATTTCTACGTTATCAGCAATACCATTTATCCCAATGCCATTATCTCTTTTTGCGCCAATAATACCTGAACAGTGTGTTCCATGAAATGGTGTGGATGCCATGATATCATTATTCCCATAATCGCGATCATTGATGTTGGTTTCATCATCGCCAACGATATCCTTGCGATAGGCTGGTGGTGGCGTATTCACTTCTTTACCCTTACGTGCGATGGCATTAAACTCATTAATTAGATCAGTATTTGAAATTTCATTTGTACCATTAGCTTTTGAGATATTTATTAAGAAACCTCTAGCCATCTTGGCATCACCATTCTCCGTTTTATAATTTTCTAAATCGGTAGCATTATATTCTTCTTTTCCTAATTCTTTTCTAATAACGCTATCACCTGTTAGAAGCTTTGGTAATAAGGCTTCCACCATTTTTACTTCCGAATCATTAGCGTTACCGGTAACCTTAGCTTTTGCGCGTAAAAAAGTGGAATATTCTTTCTTTTGTGCAGAATTAAGGGTTAAGGTGTCCACGTCCTTATCATCCCAAACTGGTTTTAACGCATAATATACACGAGCAGCCTCATAGCTATCTACACCCACATTCTTTCCATCCTTTCCTCCTAACAGATTCCAACCATGTAAGTCATCCGGATAGCCATTCTTATCATCATCAATTTTGTTTCCTGCAATTTCTTTTTTATTTATCCAAAGCACCGGTTTAAGGTCTTCATGTAAAGTGTCAATTCCGCTATCAATAACGGCTACAACAACACGTTTGCTTTTAATATTTTGACTTTTAAGAAATTCGTATGCTTTATCCAGGCTTATACCATTGTATCCGGTTGTAGCAGGGTCTAATAAGTGCCAGTCTTTTGGCATTTCTTCTTTCTCCTGTCCAAAGCTTAGATTGGTAAATAGTAACCCAATAACCAATAGCTGTAATAGTTTTTTCATTTATTGTTTGTGTTAGAGTACGAAAATAGACTCTTAAATAAATAGAACAAGAAGGGATTTAAATTTTAAGGGAATTTTACAAATCAAACCTGATTCCTTGAGCAAGCGGCAATTTATCTGTAAAATTAATGGTGTTAGTTTGTCTCCTCATATAAGCTTTCCATGCATCACTTCCACTTTCCCGTCCGCCTCCTGTTTCCTTTTCACCACCAAAAGCTCCACCAATCTCGGCTCCGGAAGTTCCGATATTAACGTTAGCAATACCACAATCACTTCCGATGTGCGATAAGAAATGTTCAGATTCACGAAGGTTATTGGTAATAATAGAGGAGGATAATCCCTGCGGAACTCCATTTTGCAAAGCGATAGCCTCTTGCATGGTTTTGTATTTCATTATATACAGAATAGGTGCGAAAGTTTCATGTTGAACTATACTAAAACTGTTTTTTACCTCTGCAATGCATGGCTTTACATAACAACCACTTTCATATCCTTTGCCCTTTAGCACACCACCTTCAACCACAAATTTTCCTCCTTCAGCCTTACATCTTTCTATAGCATCTAAATACATCTTTACGGCATCTTTATCAATTAGTGGACCCACATGATTTTTCTCCATTAAAGGATTTCCAATTTTTAATTGACCATAGGCATGAATCAATTTATTTTTAAAGGTGTTGAATATTTTCTCATGAATTATTAACCTTCGTGTAGTTGTGCATCTTTGCCCTGCGGTACCCACGGCACCAAATGTGGCTGCGGTAAGTGCGATGTTTAGGTCAGCGTCTTTTGAAATGATGATTGCATTATTACCACCTAATTCTAACAAGCTTTTTCCAAGCCTGGAAGCAACGGCCTGTCCAACTGCCTTTCCCATCCGTGTACTACCGGTTGCGGAAACTAGGGCAATTCGTTCATCATGGCTTAGCCATTCACCCACTTCTCTTGCGCCACATATTAATGTACAAACGCCTTCGGGGATTTGATTCTTTTTAAAAACATGTTGTATAATCTTCTGACAAGCTACAGCACACAAGGTAGTTTTTTCACTGGGCTTCCAAACCACCACATTACCACACACCCAGGCAAGCATACTGTTCCAACTCCATACCGCTACAGGAAAATTAAATGCAGAAATTATTCCTACTACACCCAATGGGTGATATTGCTCATACATTCGGTGACCGGGTCGCTCACTATGCATAGTGAGACCATGTAATTGTCTGGATAATCCAACGGCAAAATCACAAATATCAATCATCTCCTGAACTTCACCCATGCCTTCTTGAAGACTTTTTCCCATTTCATAACTAACTAATTTGCCAAGGTTTTCTTTATTATCACGCAAGGCTATCCCAATTTGACGAACAATTTCTCCGCGTTTAGGTGCAGGTATAAGCTGCCAATGTTTAAATGCATTAACTGCAGATTGAACAGCCTGGTCATAACTTTTTCTATCTGCTGTGGTAAAACTGCCTATTAATCTCCCGTCCACCGGAGAGTATGATTGTATAATTTCACCTTTTGATTTAATCCAATTTAGTCCGGTAGAGACACCGGCATTTTGGGATGTGATACCCAAAGATTTTAAGAATGCAGTCATAAACAAAAAATATTTTTCCGCAAGTTACTGCATTATTCTCGTTCTTTTTTTACAACCTAATATTGTTCCAGTTCGTTGGGGAAACTATTGCTTTTTACATCTTTGATGTATTGTTGAACCGCACCGGTAATTTGTTCAAAGAGGTTGAGGTATTTTCTTAAAAAACGGGGTTTAAACTCAGTGTTAATACCCAACATATCGTGCATAACTAATACCTGACCATCACAAGCACCACCGGCACCAATGCCAATTGTTGGGATGCTTAAACTTTGGCTCACCTCTTTGGCCAGTTGAGCAGGAATTTTTTCAAGTACTATGGCAAAGCACCCCGCTTCTTGTAATAATAAGGCGTCATGCTTCAGTTTCGCAGCTTCAGCCTCTTCCTTTGCACGTACGGTATAGGTGCCAAATTTGTATATGCTCTGAGGGGTTAATCCTAAATGACCCATTACCGGAACTCCTGAACTTATAATTCGCTTAACAGATTCAATAACTTCTTCACCTCCTTCCAATTTTATTGCATGCCCTCCGGTTTCCTTCATAATGCGGATTGCCGAAACCAGGGCTTCCTTTGAATTTCCCTGATAAGAGCCAAATGGGAGGTCAACCACTAAAAGGCTGCGTTGTGCACCTCTTACCACTGATGATGCATGATAAATCATTTGGTCGAGGGTTATCGGAAGTGTGGTTTCATGCCCGGCCATCACATTGCTTGCACTGTCGCCAACTAAAATTACATCAATACCTGCTTGGTCAAAAATGCGTGCAAACGAAAAGTCGTATGCCGTAATCATGGATATTTTTTCACCCGATGATTTCATTTTTAATAGTGTGTTGGTAGTGATTCGTTTAATGTCTTTGTTTACCGACATGGTTTAATAATTTGGAAGTTGAAATTAAAAAGGATATCTAAGGTACTGTAAAAATTACTGTATCCTTAAATCATTGGTATGAAGATTTTTCTTTTTCTTAAATTAGTATAGTAAGATAATAATATATAGTTTTTGAAAAAGTATGTTAGGACGAATGTCCGGTTCTCCTCATTTTCTCAATTATTGCGGTAGTGGATAAACCTTCTACAATTTGGGCTCTTTCCACGCGACCTCCATTAGCCAACACTTCTTTGGCTCCAACAATTTGTTCGATAGTGTAATCGCCTCCCTTTACTAATACATCAGGCATTATAGCTTTAATGAGTTGGAGTGGAGTGTCATCATCAAATAAAATAATGGCATCGGTCATAAGCAATGAGGCAAGCATTAGTGCTCTGGTTTGCTCATCATTAACCGGTCGGTCTTCTCCTTTTAATCTTTTTACTGAAGCGTCTGTATTGATTCCGATTATAAGCATATCACCAAGTGCTGCTGCTTCTGAAAGTGAGGCAAGATGACCACGATGCAGGATGTCAAACACCCCATTTGTGAAAACAATCTGTTTGTTATGCAAACGCCATCGTCGCAACTGATGTAAAAGGGTATTAAGACTGTAAATTTTGGAAGGGATATTTTGAGTTGCTTTCATGCTTTGGTTTATTTATGTAAGGTAACAATAACAAGGCAACCAAACCAATTAGGATAATTACTATTGTATTTAATCCCCACATCAACCAGCCAAAAGCGGCTCCGCTCGTTGATGGAACACCGTACAGAATTAGCGCTTCCATTACGAAGATGGGAAAAGAACCAATTCCTCCCGGAGTTATAATCATGGCTACCGTGGCTAACATAAGCACGGCACAGGCAGCGCCCGGGCCTAATGAAGAAGTGTCTTCCATTGCTGAAAAGCCCAGGTAGATTTGTGCAATATATAATACCCAAATAAATAGGGTCTGCATTAAAAATGCACGCTTGCGCTTCAACTTTATAATAGCCAAAAAACCGAGCCCCATTCCATTAATGAAATTGAAAATAGTCTTAATGAGTTTACTGTTAGGGTATCGGCGTATAAGAAAACGCATAGTGATAATAATTAAAAAGATAATACCAATAATAACAGCCAGCTTTAACCCTAATGACGTCCCTTTTTCATGCGAGAATTTTTTCCACAATTCAAATAAATGATGGCTAACTACATTAAATTGAATGATTAGGGTTAATACAATAAATACAAAAAAACAAATCATATCAAATGTTCGCTCCATAACAATAGTGCCAACTAATTTTTCAACTTTTAGTTTTTCATATTTTGCCAAAATAGTACATCGTAAAATTTCTCCCAGTCTGGGCACGGCAGCGTTACCAAGATATCCTACCATTACGCTGGCAAAAACATTTTTTGTTTTGGGGTGATAACCGAGAGGTTCCATTAAAATTTTCCATCTAATTGCTCTACAATAATGGCTGAGAATAACTAAAATAAACACAGGAAGAAATATCCAATAACGTACCTTGCCAAAAGCAGCAGTAAACTGCTTCCATTCTTCATTACTCATGCTATGAAGCTGCCACCAAATCAATATAAGGCCTGCAGCAAGAAATAAGATATACTGTAGCAGGGTTAATATTCGTCTATGCATAGCTGTTATATTCCCGGTAATATTAAATTGTCAATTAGGCGGATGTCGCCAAGATAAGCTGCTACTAGGATAACCATTGGTGTCTTTTCCCATTCAGTTAATATTTCTAATGTATTGGCATTGGCAACTTCAAGGTAATCTACCAAAAAACCAGCATCTGACAATAAGGTTAGTGCCTGTTTTTTAGCAATGAGTAATGGTAAGGAGCCTGATTGATTCATTTTTTGTAAGGCTACATAAATCTTGGAAGCTTTTATTCTTTGGTCAGTGTTAAGTCTCATATTTCTGCTGCTCATAGCAAGTCCATCAGCCTCACGCATCGTAGGTATAGTTACAATAGAAGTATGATGATTTCTAAGCGTTATCATTTTTTTTAAAACCATACATTGTTGATAATCCTTTTGGCCTAGAAAAAGAAAAGAAGGGTTAATAATGTTTAGTAGAATATCCACCACCCTACAAACGCCCTGAAAATGACCGGGCCTGAATTCCCCTTCCAAAATAGTTTCTAAAAATCCCAATTCATAATGTACAGGTTGCTCATTATTAGGATATATTTCATCAACCTCCGGAATGAATAAAATATCACAGCCGGAATTCTCCAATATAACGATGTCATGCTCAATCGTTCTGGGATACTTTTCTAAATCTGCGGTATTATTAAATTGCGTTGGGTTAACAAAAATGCTGCAAACGGTTTTATCGCATTGTTGATTGGAGGCTTTGATAAGTGATAAATGACCATCGTGTAATGCGCCCATTGTTGGTACAAAACCAATAGAGCTATTTTGACTGCGAAGTATATTTAGATGATTGCTAAGATCTTCTTTTAACTTAAATATTTTCATTTACAAAAGGTTAAATAAAATGCTGTACAAAGCGCTGTCCATTGGTGTTTGATTGAAAAATCGTAACTTTGTACTCCATTCTATTAATAAAATCCTACTTAACCAAGGAACAGCATGTCAACAAAGAAAAGAATTTTATTTATTGCCAACGAGATGTCGCCTTATTTAGAAATGACTGAATATGCAGAGATTGTGAATAAATTAGCGGTGATGTCTAATGACAATAATATGGAAGTGCGGTGTATCATGCCCAAATTTGGTGTGATTAATGAACGTCGCCACAGGCTACATGAGGTAGTGAGGTTGTCTGGTATTAATGTTTCAATTGACAATGACGATTATCCGCTTACCATTAAAGTAGCATCATTACCCAATGCGCGGTTACAAATTTATTTCTTAGACAACGAGGATTACTTTAAGCGGAAAAGTATTTTCACCGACGAAAGGAATAACTGGTTCGATGACAATGGGTTAAGAACTGTTCTGTTTTGTCGTGGTGCGCTCGAAACGGTTAAAAAATTCGGATGGCCTCCTGATGTAATTCACTGTAGTGGTTGGATGACCGGGCTTATCCCTATGTTGATAAAATCTGCATACAAGAAGGAGCCGGTTTTTACTAATGCTAAAATTATCTATACCATAGGTCAATCAACTTTTAAGGATACATTGGGAGAGGACTTTTTAAAATTGGCAGCAATAAATGATAATGTAACCCGGAAGGAGCTGGAGCCTTTTAAAGGGGCAAATAATGTTGCAATGTTCCGCGGTGGTGCTGTTTTTGCCGATGCCATTACCTTTGGAGCCGATAATCCCGACAAAAAATTGGCTGAGGAGTTTTCAAAGGTAAAAGGGAAGAAAATCCTTAAGTATAATGCTGAAAGTGATTTAACAGACTATTTACAATTGTATTCCGACCTTGCTAAATAGTAATTAAAACGCTGGTTATCATAAATTAACTTTGTGAAGAAAACTTTTAATGCGATAGCCTTTATAGGCATAATCGCCTGGCTGTTCGCCATTAGCTGTACCAAATTCGATACTACAAAATTGGGTACTGATATTATTCCTGAGGTTGACAACATCACCACCTTTGCAGATACTTTAGATATTATTTCCTCTCAAGGAATATTTTCCACTGAGGATACAGTAAAAATGAATTCTGCTGATGGGTTTATAGTGGGACAAATTAGTGATGATCCTGACTTTGGTACAACCAAAGCTGAGTTATTTTTTGAACCCAAGCCTTATGGATATCCGTATTATATTGGCGATATTCATGATACTATTTTACAAATTGATTCGCTTGTTCTATGCCTGAGCTATAAAGGTTTTTATGGTGATAGCAGCGTTGTTCAACAGTTGCAACTGTTTGAAGTGGATGGACAGGCAGATAGTTTTTGGAAAGATTCTACTATTCTTAACAGGCCTATTACCTATGCTCCTCCGTTAAAGCCAACCCCTATTTCAGATATAGTTCCTGTTGATGTGCGGACCTTAAGAAATTATCAGAAGATTTCGAAAGGAAAAGATTCTGTGGTAAATCAAATCAGGCTTAAAATACTTCCCGGATCAGCATTTGCAACTTTATTTGCCCAACAAGATAGCTCACTAACCGGGCCCAATAATGGATTCCGTAGCGATTCACTTTTTAGAAGTAAGTTTTCAGGATTTGGTATAAAATCTTTATCCGGTAATTCTATTTTATACACCACACTAACTGATGATGCAACCAGATTGGAGGTGCATTTTAAAAAACGGAAAAATAATGTTGTAGATACTTCTTTTAGTTTGCTGAAGTTAGATCGGGTTGGAGGTCCCAGGATTAAAGCTTCATCATTTGCTAACTATATTCAAAGGGATAGAAGCACCGGTACATATCCTTTACCGGGACTACCGACTGATGAAATTTATCTTCAAACAACACCCGGCACATTCGCAGACCTTTCTATTTCAGGCCTTACCGGTTATCCAAAACGAATTATACACCGAGCACAAATTACTATCGAGCAAGTGCCATCTTCTAATTTTTTATATGACAGCATATTTAGTGCGCCGCCATATTTATATTTAGATTTGAAAGACACCGGTGTAAATAATAGATACAAACCGATATATGAAGATTTAAATCCTTTATCATTTTATAATCCTGATTTTATGGGCGGCCTATCAGTACCTGTATTTCCCTATTCGGTAGATTATAATTATTATGGAGGAGCTATTAGAAAAAAATACGATCCAATTAGTGGAAGGAATATTTCATACTATGTATTTAATGTTTCTCGTTTTGTTCAAAAAATTTCTAAGCAAGAAATCTCTAATTATGGCTTGCGTATTTTTGCACCCTACCAGATTTTTTATAAGCAATATGGCAATTATGTTGTTGCCTATAATAACCCACTGGCATACGGTAGAATAAAAGTAGGTGGTGGAGGAAACCCCAACTATAAAATGAGAATGGTGATTATTTACTCCCTACTTTAATAAACCCGTATTATATTTGCGAACCTAAAAAATTCTTATGCCATATTTATTTACATCTGAATCGGTTAGTGAAGGGCACCCTGATAAAGTAGCCGATCAGATAAGCGATGCCCTAATTGATAACTTCTTAGCGTTTGACCCTAACAGTAAAGTTGCTTGTGAAACATTGGTAACTACCGGCCAGGTTATTTTAGCCGGTGAGGTAAAGAGCAAGGCCTACCTTGATGTGCAGGAGATAGCTCGACAAACAATTCGCAAAATTGGATATACCAAAAGTGAATATATGTTTGAGGCAAATAGTTGTGGTATTCTTTCCGCTATTCATGAACAATCATCGGATATTAATCAAGGTGTTGATCGAAAGAAAAAGGAAGAGCAAGGAGCCGGCGATCAGGGAATGATGTTTGGATATGCTACAAATGAAACGGCTAATTATATGCCTTTAGCATTGGATTTGGCGCATTATATATTGAAGGAAATGGCAGCTATTCGTAGGGAGAATAAGCAAATTAAATATTTGCGCCCTGATGCAAAAAGTCAAATCACCTTAGAATATGATGATAATAATCATCCTGTTCGCATTGATGCAATTGTTATTTCAACTCAGCATGATGATTTCGGAAGTGATAATGAAATGTTGACAAAGATTAAAAGGGATATCATCAATATTGTCATTCCGCGTGTGAAAGCAAAGTATCCGAAATACAGTCATTTGTTTAATAATAAAATCAAATATCATATTAACCCAACCGGTAAGTTTGTTATTGGAGGCCCGCATGGTGACACCGGATTAACGGGTCGTAAAATTATTGTAGATACTTATGGAGGTAAGGGAGCACATGGTGGTGGTGCTTTTAGTGGGAAAGACCCCAGTAAGGTTGATCGCTCTGCAGCCTACGCTACACGCCACATAGCTAAAAATTTGGTTGCCGCTGGAGTGTGTGATGAAGTTTTGGTGCAAGTATCTTATGCTATTGGTGTTGCTGAACCTACCAGTATTTTTGTAAATACCTATGGCACATCAAAAGTGAAAATGACAGATGGCGAAATTGCGAGAAAAGTTATGGGAATGAAGTGTTTTGATATGCGCCCATATTTTATTGAACAAAGATTGAAATTGCGTAATCCGATTTATAGTGAAACAGCAGCATACGGACATGTTGGAAGAAGCGCAGAAATTGTTGAAAAAACATTTACCTCTCCCGACGGAAAAGTAATAAAGAAAAAGGTAGAATTGTTTACTTGGGAAAAACTTGATGCAGTGAAAGATGTAAAGAAAGTATTCAATTTGAAATAGTTTGTTTAGTCTTTTTTAAAAGCCCAGCCATTTAGGTTGGGTTTTTTATTAATTACCTTTGTTGGTATTATTTATGAAAAATTTTCGACATCATCAACAACGGCCTAAGAAGAATATGCTGATATCCGGCTCGGAAGCAGTATTTAAAGCCATAAAGGAAGGTAAGCCTTTAGAAAAGATATATTTACAAGCAAATATAAATGCGTCTTGGGTTTCTGAAATTAAGGCGCTGGCTCGTGAATGGATGATACCTGTACATAAGGTACCTGTTGAAAAATTAAATAGCCTTCATGTTATTGGCCATGATGGATGTATAGCTCAAATTGCCCGAGTGCTTTACCATGATTTGCAGCAAATCATTGATGTTACTGTGGAAGCAGGAGTGGTGCCATTGTTTTTAATGTTAGATGGAATAACTGACATTCGAAATATTGGAGGAATTGCTCGCAGCGCTTATGCTATGGGAGTACAAGCGATTATTATTCCTGAAAGAGGAGTTGGAACACTTAATGAGGATGCCATGCTTACCTCTGCAGGTGCATTAGAACATATTGCAGTATGTAGGGAGCGGTCATTAATGAAAGCAGTTGACACCCTGCATTTAAATGGAATTAAGGTATATGCTACCGAAATGAATGCAGATACAAAAATATCAAATTGTGATTTTACTATTCCGTGTGCAATTGTAATGGGGGCAGAAGAAACAGGAATCTATCCGGCATTATTAAAGATTTGTGATGAAAAATGTAAGATACCAATGACCGGTAATTTTGATTCACTTAATGTGTCGGTGGCTACAGGTATTGTTTTGTATGAGGTGGTAAGGCAAAGAGAGTTGTAGCTGAAAAGGGTTAGTATGAACTCCGTAAAGGATTTTTAAAAAATCAATTTCGTATATACATACTCGTTATGCTCCATAAATCCCGAATTTGGGGTATTGTTTCGTGTTTAAAATACACCGAACTTTGAATTGGGGTGGGGGCGTAGCCCCCGCCCAATAGGGTGTTTACCCACAAAGTACCGTGGTGAGGTATTGTTCCGCATCTCTAAATTTCATATCTTTATATCGGGTCAGGGGGATACCGGCCCGGGGATATAATCAAATTCAGGGGTTCGAGAATAATCATTCCTTTTTGCTTTCTCACCCATAGTGCACCATTCTGAGGCAGCGTCTCGAATTTTAAAAGTTCCGAATTTTACTTTATAGGGAAAGCTGTTTCGTCCTTTTTAAAATATGAGTCAATAATTGACGGGCCGTGATATTGTTCCACGCTTTCAATAAATTCGAACTTTGAACCGGGGTGAGAAACGCAGTTTCCCCTTTTTTGAAAAGATAACCCATAAAGTACCGTGATGAGGTATTGTTCCATGTTTCAAAAAATTCGAACTTTGAATTGGGTCAGGGGGATACCAGCCCGGGAATATAGTCAACCGCAGTTAGTTGAAAACAATCATTTTTTTATGGCTTTCTCTACCAATGCACCTTTGTGAGATTTTATCTCACGTTTAAGTATTTTCAAATTTTGCTTTAAGACTGGAACATCATTTCCCTAGTTGTTTTCGGAATAATGGTATTTGTAAGGAGCTATTGTGGTATATTTTTCGTATTTTCAAAAATCTGAATTTTGATCCGGGTTAGGAAACGCAGTTTCCCCTTTTTTTGAATTACTACTTTTTAAAGCCCTCATCTGGTATTATCTTATATCTTCAAAAGCCTAAACTCGCTTTTAGGCAAAAGCATCAATTCCCTATTTAATTGATGAGATATCTTCAAAACTTTAATTTTTAATTTCAACGTCATAATTAATAATGTCAATAAGTGTTGTTAAAATGATTTTTTTAATTTATTAAATATCTCATTGCCACTAAAAGTGGTATCATTGGCCATCCTCCATACCTTTGTAATATGAATAATGATTTGATTTTGGTTGAATGTCCACGAGATGCAATGCAAGGGTGGCCGCACCATATTCCCACTTTAAAAAAGGTAGAGTATCTTCAAAAATTGCTCAATGTAGGATTTCATACACTTGACTTTGGTAGTTTTGTTTCCCCTAAGGCAATTCCACAAATGGCTGATACACGAGAGGTTTTGCAAAAGTTGGATTTGTCAGGCAACGCTACTAAGTTATTAGCTATTGTAGCTAATGTCCGTGGGGCTGAAGAAGCAGCTTCTTTGAAAAGTATTTCTTATTTAGGATTCCCTTTTTCAGTTTCAGAAACTTTTCAAATGCGTAATACAAATTCTACTATTGCTGATTCCTTTGTAACGGTAAGGACTATACGTGATATATGCCTTAGGCAGGATAAGATATTGGTGGTGTATCTGTCCATGGGTTTTGGTAATCCCTATGGTGATACTTATTCCGCAGCATTGGTTACAGATTGGGCTGGGAAAATGGCTGAAGAAGGCATTTCTATTATCTCAGTGGCAGACACTGTTGGTTTAGCTACTTCAAACCAAGTATTTGAAGTGATGAATGATGTGATACCTGCACATCCTGATATTTCTATTGGTGTACATCTGCACTCTGCACCCTCAAACCGAGCTGCTAAATTAGATGCTGCACTGAATGCTGGATGTAAACGATTTGATTCTGCAATGAAAGGTATAGGAGGTTGTCCTATGGCAGGTGATGAATTGATTGGTAACATGGATACCGAATTTATGATTAAGCATTTTAAATCAAAAAATCAAGTTCTTCCTATTGATGATAAAGCGTTGGAAGACGCATCTTTGATGGCCTCTTCCGTGTTTGTTTAATTTAGTATTATGCAATTTAGAACGGAGCTCTTTCCAAAACCTTTTTCTGAAAAAATCAGGCATACCAATCATATCATGTTATTGGGGAGTTGCTTTACGGAACAAATTGGACAGAAGCTTATTCAACAAAAATGGCGGGTAATGCAAAATCCTAACGGAATTATTTTTAATCCGGTTAGTATTTGCAAAGCATTGGATTCCTATCTAAGCTATAAACCTGCTGTGGAAGCTGATTTGTTCGAATATAATGGGATGTGGGGAAGTTGGCAATATCACACTCGATTTTCAGCAACTACACCCAATGAAGCATTGTTACGAATAAACACTGAAACTAAAGATGCTGCTGAATTTATAAAAAAAACCGATTGGCTCTTACTTACCTTGGGCTCTGCTTTTGTTTATGAACGTAAGGATGCACCTGCTACAAATTATGAAAATGTAGTTGCCAATTGTCATAAGATTCCTACTGATAAATTTTATAAGCGTATGCTAACTGTGGAAGAAGTAGTGAATGCTTTTGCAAAAACATTGTCTAAAATAAAACAGAAGTATCCTGATATTTATTTCATATTTACCATCAGCCCGGTTCGCCACCTGCGGGATGGATTTGTAGAAAACAATCAAAGTAAAGCAGTATTGATTAATGCGGTTCATGAATTAGTAAATGATACTGAAATTTTTTACTTCCCTTCCTATGAACTTATTATTGATGATTTGCGTGACTATCGCTTCTTTGCAGAAGATTTAGCACATCCTAACTATGCTGCAACACAGTATGTATGGGAAAAATTTGTAAGCACATGCATAGATGATGATGCAAAAGAAATTATGAAAGAATTATCCGTGATATTGCAGGCGGCAAATCATAAGCCATTTAACCCGCAGTCAGAACAGCATAAAAGTTTTATGGCTACCTATCAACAAAAAGCCAAGGCTTTGATTGAACGCTATCCGCACATCCATCTGGATGAAGAAATTCAGAAACTTTCAGTGCTATAGGATGGTGTTAAATTAATCGAGGCTTTCACGTTCCCCAATGGTTATTTTAATATGAAATACAGAACTGCCCATACGGCAATAAAAATAACTCCGGTAATCACTCCTGAGGTATGTTTCTTAAGATCTTTTTTAATGAGGAGTCTATATAAAACCCAAAATACAAAGGCAATAACCAATACTAGAGGAATCCAAATCCTAAAAGGGCTCATAATCGCAAAATTTTAATTTGATTGTCTGTAATTCATTTGTCAGAACGCTAAATATATTGAATATTCAACTTATTCTTTTACGATTTTTATTTTATATAACGTTTCGTTACACTAATGCACTCTGTCCCCTCTAATTTCCATACTGTTCATTAGTTCCTTTTCATAATCAAGCCACTCCTGCCACCGCTTTCGAACCGTAACTTTATCTATATAATGTTCAGCAAGGGTGATGAAAAGTGTATAATGCCCGGCTTCACTTTCCATAAAATTTCTATAAAATTTTCGCATATATGCATCTTCCATTCCTTCACTTAATCTTTTGAATCGCTCACAGCTACGGGCTTCAATTAATGCCATAGTAAGCAATTGATCAAGAAAACGGTCTTCCACGCTACCACCCTTTTTTTGAAATACTAATAATTTATTTACATAAATATCCTTACGCTGTTTACCCAATTTCAATCCTCGCTTTTGAATTTCTGCTAATACAGCTCTAAAGTGCCCCCATTCTTCAGTTACAATAGGACTGAGTTTTTGTACCATTAATTCTCTATCGGGATAGCGTTGAATAAGTGAAATACAGGTAGTCGCCGCTTTTTGTTCGCAGTAGGCATGATCTGTTAATACCGCTTCAAGAGAAATTTCTGCAAGATTTACCCAACGTGGATCGGTTGGTAATTTTAGGCCTAAGATGTTGCGTGTATGCTCACTGTAAATACTTTTCATAGAAATGAAGCTATTCAAATTTACTGAATTACAATTATGCTTAAATTTACAGCAATCGTCTATCAATATGCGAATATTTTCAACTGTTTTATGTGCGCTTATTACAGCAGCACTTTGCTATTTACTAAATACAATTGCTGTTTTGCCGGTTCCTTTGGGTAAGTTGCTTTCGCCTCAAGGTGGCATTTGGCAAAATGCCGTTCCTCGTAATTTTGATTTTTCAATGGAATTACCGGCTAAGGGGCTTAAAGGCGAGGTGGAGATTTTCTTAGATGAACGATTGGTTCCACATGTTTACGCTGATAATGATGAAGATCTTTTTTTTGCTCAGGGCTTTTTACACGCACGCTTCCGATTATGGCAAATGGATTTACAAACAATGGCTGCTGCAGGACGTGCATCTGAATTAGTGGGCAAGAAAGCGCTTGACCATGACCGTGAGTTTAGAAGATTGGGTATGGTTTATGCAGCTGAGAACGCTTTGAACGAAATTAATAATGATCCATACTCCAAATCAATTTGTGATGCTTATACAGCAGGGGTCAATGCTTATATTTCTTCTCTTTCCCAAAGTACATTGCCATTAGAGTATAAATTAATGGGATATTATCCTGAGAACTGGAGCAATTTTAAAACCGCCTTGTTTCTTAAATATATGTCCTATGATCTGGCGGCACATGAACAGGATTTTGAAAAAACTAATACCCGGGCTTTCTTTGGTGCTGAAAAATTCCATCTCCTTTTTCCCGACACTATTTCTCCTGTAGATCCTATTATACCGGATAAATGGACAGCACCTGCCGAGCTAAATATTATCCCGCGGGTTAATTATGATACTATTGCTTTTGATAGGGTACAAACAATAACTTCGGATAAGCCAGACCGTGATAATGGAAGTAATAATTGGGTTATTAGTGGACATCGTACTCAGGATGGTGCACCCATTTTAGCTAATGACCCACACTTAGGGTTAAACTTGCCTTCTTTATGGTTTGAGATGCATTTGCAGTCGCCGTCATTTAATGTGTATGGAGTGTCATTTCCCGGAGCACCTTCAATTCCTATCGGCTTTAACAATAATATTGCATGGGGAGTAACTAATGGAGGTAGAGATGTACGAGATTATTTTGAGGTTACCTTTAACGATGATTCACGAACTCAATATCTGTTTGATGGAAAATGGGAACAAACACATTTTAGAATTGAAGAAATAAAAATAAAGGGAGGGAGTTCAGTCTATGATACAGTGGCATACACAAACCTGGGTCCTGTTATGTATGAAAATCGTTTTGGTGGAAAGGCTTCTATAGGAAAGTCTTTTGCTGTTAGGTGGACTGCACACGACCCAAGTAATGAATTGCTGTGTTTTATTAATTTGAATAAAGCAAACAATTATAAAGATTATCTGCAAGCATTATCATATATGAAGGCACCCGGACAAAACTTTGCTTTCGCCTCCAAAACAGGTGATATTGCGATGCGCACACAAGGGCAATGGCCGGCAAAATGGAATCATCAAGGTGACTTTATTATGCCCGGTGAGGATAGTACTTTTCTATGGCAAGGATATATTCCGGATAGTGAAACACCCATGCAATATAATCCGCAAAGGGGTTTTGTAAGCAGCGCAAATCAACCACCCGCTGATATTTCATATCCTTATTATTTGGGAACTGATTATCCAACTTCGCGCGGGCTTATAATTAATAGAATGTTGGCAGCCGATTCTACATTTACCATAGAAAAGGTAAAGAAAATGCAAACCAATAATTATAATGTATTTGCTGAAGGCGCTATGCCGATATTGATGAGCAATATTTCAAAAGAGGCATTGGGTGAAAATGCACAACATTATTTTAAAATACTTGGAGAATGGGATTTGTACAATAATAATGAATCTGTTGGAGCCACTGTATTTGAGTTGGCATGGAATGAATTATATAATGCAGTTTATGACGATGATTATGCAAAGGCACCTAAATTGGCTGCAAAACCTGCATATACTACCTTACTTCAATTTTTAGTGAAAGATTCTGCTTATGTATTCATTGATGATATAAACACTCCTGAAATTGAATCACTATCTGTACTGGCTACACGAAGTTTTAAAAAAGCTGCAGAAGAGATGAAAAGAGTAGAGCAAAATGGCAGACTGCCTTGGGGAAAATATAAGGATACGCATATTATGCATCTTACAAAGCTAGAGCCTTTTTCCAGGCTTCATTTACCTATTGGTGGGGGGAAATATGAAATTAATGCTACAAAGGAAAATCATGGGCCAAGTTGGAGGATGATTGTGCAAATGTCAAGTAATATTAAGGCTTTTGGTGTGTATCCCGGAGGCCAGGACGGAAATCCAGGAAGCCGTTTTTATGATAATTTCATTAACACATGGGTAGAAGGGGAGTATTTCCCACTTGAGTTAGTGGAAAAAACTTCTTTTAAGAAGAAAAAGACCGTTGGGAAAATTATACTTAAACCTGTTTAGCTAATAATTTTATAAAACAATTTTAGTGCATGAAAATTTTGCTATTGACAGTATTAATTGCTGGAGCAGCCTTTTGTTCAAACCTGTTTTTCCCTTGGTGGAGTATCGCACCAACTTCCTTTATCGTAGCTACGCTAATTGATGTTAAACCATTTAAGGCTTTTTTATGCGGCCTTTTTGCTTTGTTTTTTTTATGGGGAGGATTGAGTTGGTGGATTAGTTATTCAAATGATCATTTGCTTGCAGGTAAAATGGGGCTTGTAATTCTTCAATCTAAACAACCTTTTAAACTTATAATTATTACAGCCCTAATTGGTGGATTTATTGGAGCATTTAGCGCTTTAACAGGAAGCCTAACAAGAAGCTTGTTTGTTTTAAATGATAATAAAGAATGAAATTTCTCTTAGTTTTATTTATAGGGCTATGCCCTTTTTTTAGTGTAACCGCACAAGGTATAAAAGGTAATGTAACTAATTTGGACGGGAGGCCGGTGCCATACGCTTCAATTTTTGTAAAAGGCACTACAATTGGTGTGAGCGCAAATAGTGACGGAGATTTCATTATGCGTCTTAAACCGGGAAATTACACTATTGAGTGTAAAAGTGTAGGTTATACAGCAGCCCAAATGTCAGTTTCAGTTGATGAAATGATTACTGTTAATTTTCAATTAAAACCGGTTCAGCTCACCTTGAGCGAAGTGATAGTTAAAAGTAATGGTGAAGACCCGGCTTATGCCATTATTAGGGAAGCAATTAAAAAGCGTACGTTTTATAATAATCAAATTAATGCTTCTATCGTTGACCGATACAATAAGGATGTATTGAGTGTTCGAAAAATGCCCCAACGTTTTTTTGGAAAAAAAATCCCTACCGATGCATTTGTAGATATGGCACTTGATACTACCGGTAAAGGAATTCTCTATCTCTCAGAATCAATTTCTAAGGTGTACAGAAAACAACCGGATAAAATGAAGATGGAAGTGTTGAATAGCAGGGTGAGCGGTAGTGATAATTTTGGATTTACATTCCCGGTTGTAATATCACTTTATACAAATAATGTAAAGGTTTTTTTAGAAAAACTTAATCCTCGTGGGTTTGTGTCACCTATTGCTGATGGAGCAATTAGTTTCTACCGCTTTAAATTTTTAGGAAATTTCTTTGAAAATGGAAAGATGATTCATAGTATCAGCGTAACTCCTAGAAGAAAATTTGAACCTCTGTTTACCGGAACAATAAATATTATTGATGAAGATTGGAGTATTCACAGTTATGATCTCTTCTTAACACGGACTGCCCAATTGGAATTAGTGGATACAGTGTCTATTAAACAAATTCAAATACCTGTTTCCGGAGATGTTTGGCAGCCGGGAAGTCAGGTGGTAGATATTACATTTAATGTTTTAGGTATAGGTATGTTTGGCAGTTTTTTAAATGTTTACTCTAATTACAATATTGACCCCAAGCTGTCTAAAAAGTTTTTTGATAACGTTATTATTGAGTATGATACTTCAGTAACTAATAAACAAAGGTCATGGTGGGATAGCATCCGACCGCAGCCACTTAATGCTGAAGAATTGCGAAATTATAAAGTAAAGGATAGCATATTTTTTACAAGACGAGATTCGGCAAATACCCGAAGTATGCGCGACTCATTGCGTAAGTGGCAAGGAGGACTTAAACCTCTTTCCCTGATTATCCCACCAGGGATACATCGCACACATTATGCAGATACATCTATCCACGATTTTCAGTGGGGTATTGAACCATTTATGCTTACAACCAGTTATAATACGGTTGAAGGAATTACTTCCACATTTATTCCCTATTTTAAAAAGAATAAAGGAGAGTCAGATTTTGTAATAGAACCTGAACTCCGTTATGGCTTTTATAACAAACATTTTAATCCCTCATTAAATGTAGAATGGAATGTAAAGAGAAGAAAGAGGGATGAGAAATTTTTAAGCAGGAGTTGGCTACTGTCAGTTGGGAAGAGGGTATCTCAATTCAATAAGAAAAACCCCATTGACCCATTAATTAATACAATGAGTACTATTTATTATGGGAATAATTATATGAAAATTTATGAAAATTACTTTGGAGAACTGAATTATAATAAAAGTTGGGAAAATGGAATGGGATTAGATGTAGGCCTTTTGTATGAAGATCGTATCCCGCTGGAAAACTCAACGATATATACTAAACATGATGGAGATGTTGCCAATCTTACTCCAAATTATCCAATAGAATTAATGTCAGAAAATTTTATGCGCCACCAGGCACTTTCGCTGGGTGCGTCAATACGTTTTCAACCCGGGCAGCGATATATTCAGTTGCCGAATAATAAAGTGAGTTTAGGTTCTAAATATCCGGTGTTTAGTTTTACTTATCAAAAAGGAATTAAAGGCTTATTGGGCAGTGATGTAAATTTTGATAAGTGGCGCATTCGAGCTTTCGGCTCTAAGAATCTGCATCTTGTAGGCACGTTAGATTATCAATTTATCACTGGCGGATTTCTTAACCGAAAGGCAGTTCAGGTTCAGGATTATCAACATTTTATTGGTAACCTAACCGGTCTTTTAAATCAGGCTCAGGGTAGCTTCCAATTAGCCTCTTATTATGCCCATTCCACTACTGCTCCCGTATATGTAGAAGGCCATCTAGATTATCATTTGAATGGATTAATCACCAATAAAATTCCTTTATTTAGGAAATTGAAATTTTATTTAGTAACCGGCGCAAATGCACTTTATGTAAATAACAATAATAACTACGCAGAGCTGTATGTTGGATTGGAAAATATTTTAAAAGTATTACGCGTGGATTTTATTACAGGATACGAAAACGGAACAGGCACCCTATCCCGGATAAAGGTTGGATTTGGTGGATTATTAGCTTCAAGATTTATGGATCCTTATGTTAGCGGTAGAACAAGGAAAATATCTAATTCCAGAGCTTTTTAGTACTTTTGTAAAAATTTGGTTTGCCTGCAAGCATCCAACCCGTGGAATCCGGGTCCCGTATTGGTACAAATTAATTCTATGGCTATTTTACACAACAGAGTTTCTCAAAAGGAACTTAAAGAGCGGTTGTTTAATGAAACAGAACCGCGGATTACCATCTCCTTCTATCGGTATTTCTCGATTCCAGATCCGGATGCCTTTCGTGATGATTTATATAAAATCTTTAATTCATTTAAAGTATTTGGGCGTATTTATGTGGCACAGGAAGGCGTAAATGCACAGGTGAGTGTGCCCGAAAGCCTATTTGAGGCGTGGAAGAGATATTTAGAATCAACACCACACTTTAAAGAGATTCGTTTAAACATAGCCGTTAGTGATGGTAAATCATTTTGGGTATTGAAAATTAAAGTGCGTGAAAAAATAGTAGCAGATGGTATAAATGATATTGGCTTTAATATGATGAATAAGGGAAAGTATTTGGATGCCTATTCCTTTAATAAGATGACTGAAGATGCTAATACGCTGGTAATTGATATGCGAAATCATTATGAGTATGAAGTTGGTCATTTTAACACAGCAATTGAAATCCCAAGCGATACCTTCAGGGAACAATTGCCCATGGCCGCGGATATGATGAAGGAGAATAAGGATAAAAATATTATTATGTATTGTACCGGTGGCATCCGGTGTGAAAAGGCAAGTGCGTATATGCTTTACCGTGGATTTAAAAACGTTTTTGCGTTGGAAGGGGGAATTATCCATTATACCAACACCGCAAAGGAAAAAGGATTACCTAATAAATTTATCGGGAAAAACTTTGTATTTGATGAACGGCTTGGAGAACGAATTTCTGAAGATATAATTGCACATTGCCATCAATGCGGTAAGCCTGCGGATACCCATGTTAATTGTATCAATGAGGCATGTCACCTGTTGTTTATTCAATGTGCAGAGTGTAAACAAAAATATGAAGGCGCCTGCTCTCCAGCCTGCCAACAGGCAATGCATCTACCTGCAGAAGAACGTAAAAACCAAAGAAAGGGTTTACAAAATGGAAGGATGGTGTTTAATAAATCCAAAGACAGAATGAACAGCCTTATTCATTATTCAAACAGGTAATTCTCTTTTTATAACGAGTTAAAACTCCGGTGAAAAGTTTATATTTTGCCCAAACGTTCGGCTACTTCTATCAGTTCTTGCCTGGTTTCTTCTGCTGTTCTTTTTATGGGAATAAATGTGTTGCCGGTTACTTTTTCAAATAATTCGATATACCTTTTGCTGATAAGTTCAATCCAATCATGGTTCATTTCAGGCACTTGTTGCCCGGCTTTGCCCATGAAGTTATTTTCAATCAACCATTCCCGAACAAATTCTTTACTTAATTGAACCGGCTTTTCCCCTTTTCGTAATCTTTCTTCAAAACCATCAACATAAAAATATCGGGAAGAATCAGGAGTGTGAATTTCATCCATTAGCATAACCTGATTGTTGTATAAGCCAAATTCGTATTTCGTATCTACCAGGATTAATCCCTTTTCTCTGGCTATGGTTGCACCTCGTTTAAAAAGTTGAAGAGAATAATTCGAAAGTTCTTCCCATATTTGCTCAGAAGCTAACCCACGAGAGCGTATTTCATCTGCACTTATATCTTCATCATGGCCTTCATCAGCCTTTGTGGATGGTGTAATAATGGGTTGCTGAAAAGGCTCATTTTCTATCATCTTCTCCGGTAAGTTAACCCCACATAAATTTCTTTTCCCTGAATGATAGGTACGCCATGCATGCCCGGTAAGATGCGCCCTTACAACCATTTCAATTTTTATAGGTTTACATAAATGACCAACACTTATATCAGGCCCGGGAGTTTCAGTTAACCATACAGGACAAATATCTTTGCAGGCATTTAACATGTACGCAGCAATTTGATTCAATACTTGACCTTTATAAGGGATGGGATGGGGCAAAATCACATCAAAAGCAGAGATCCGATTTGAAGAATGTAAAATAACCCAGCGATTATTGATGGTGTAAACATCTCGTACTTTTCCCTGATAAAAATTAGTTTGAAACGGTAGGATAAGAGGTTGCATATACGAAAGTAAAACAGATTGCTATAAACAAACGCTTGTTAGTTTCTTTTAATTCCACATCTGGGGATAAAATAAAATTTTTAGAGATACGCAACATTCAATATATTGCTAAAGATAAATCTAACCAAAACAACCAATTATGCGAAAACTCACAAGTTTTTTGGTAATTCTCCTTTTTATAGGCTTTGGGAGTTACGACTCAATGGCACAGGGAGTAACCATTAACGGAAATGTAAAGAACAGCAATACACGAGATAATACAGCTGCTGTATCTGTTACGGTGAAAGATGGTGTTGAAGGAACGTTTACAGATGATAAAGGTAATTTTCGGATGACTGTAAAAAGCCTTCCGGTAACTCTTGTATTCTCTTCTGTAGGTTATTCCACACAAGAAATTTCAGTAACTAATGCTCAACAAGCTGTTGATGTATTGCTTAACCCTGAAAATGTACTTGGACAAGAAGTTGTTGTTTCTGCTTCACGTGTTGCAGAAAGAATGCTCGAGTCTCCTGTATCTATTGAAAGGGTAAACTCAACTGCTATGCGAAATGCACCCGCTGCCACTTATTATGATGTAATTGGTAATCTAAAAGGGGTTGATGTAGTAACATCATCATTAACCTTTCAAACGCCAACCACCCGTGGTTTTTCAGGAAGCGGTAACACCAGGTTTAATCAGGTGATGGATGGTATGGATAACCAAGCACCCGGTTTAAATTTTTCCGTTGGTAGTGTTGTAGGATTAACCGCACTTGATGTGGAAAGTATGGAGCTTCTTCCCGGCGCTTCTTCTGTATTGTATGGTCCCGGTGGAATGAATGGAACCTTACTTATTAACAGTAAAAATCCATTTAAATATCAAGGCCTGTCCTTTGAAGTGAAAACAGGTATTATGCACACTGATGGCAAACAGCGGCCTGCATCTGCATATCATAACTGGAGCCTTCGCTGGGCAAAAAAAGTATCTGAAAAATTTGCATTTAAAATAACATCAGAATTGGTCCAGGCAAAAGATTGGATTGGTGAAGATTATCGTAATTACAATAGAATTGGAAATTTAGGTGCCGTAAAACAAGGAAATAGACAAACGGACCCCAATTATGATGGTATCAACGTGTTTGGTGATGAAACCTCTCTTGATTTAGGACTTATTTTAAACTCTATTGGGCAACAAGCACCATTTTTAAAACCGTTTATTGATTCTCTTACTGCAAATCCAATTCGAGTTTCAAGAACAGGATATAACGAGCGTGATGTAGTTGATCCTAATACGTATAATTTTAAAGTAGGAGGTTCACTTAATTATAAATTATCTCCACGCACTGAATTGATTTTTGCCGGCTACTGGGGAACTGGTACTTCAGTTTACACGGGTAATGACCGGTATGATTTGAAGGATTTAAAAATGGGACAATATAAAATTGAATTGCAAAATAAAAAATGGTTGCTACGCGCTTATACTACCCAAGAAAATTCAGGAAGCTCATTTGCTGTTACAACCACTACCCGTTTGTTTAACGAATTATGGCGTCCTTCTATTTCTATGGATGCTAACGGAAACCCTGCACCACTAACTACTGACTGGTATCCTATGTATGGACAGGCTTATTTGGCCAGTATGTTGGCCGGACAGTCAAGTTTTGCTGCACACAATTACGCTCGCTCAGTTGCCGACCAGGGAAGACCCTTGCCGGGTAGTGAGCAATTTAAAACACTAATGGACCAAGTTAAAGCAAGGCCTATTCCAAAGGGAGGAAAGTTTCTCGATAGAACAGATTTGTACCAGATAGAAGGTCAGTATAACTTAACTGAATATACAAAAGAATTTGCGGATGTATTGGTAGGAGGGAATTATAAAATGTATGTATTAAATTCTGAAGGTACATTGTTTGCAGATACTGCAGGAACTATTAAGATAAGAGAATTTGGCGCATTTGCTCAGATAGGTAAAAACTTTTTCGACCGCTTGCTTCGTGTAACCCTTGCCGGTAGGTATGATAAGAATTCAGGTTTTGAAGGAAAATTTACACCAAGAGCCACTGCACTTTTTAGAGTGAAAGAGAATAATAATATCCGTTTAAGCTATCAAACGGCCTATCGTTTCCCAACAACACAACAACAATGGATTGATTTGTTTGCTGCAGGAGCTCGGTTAATTGGTGGTGATCCTTCATTCCATACTTTTTATCATTTTGATACTAATCCTATTTATTATGCTGATGAGCTTAGAGAAGGGGTTGTAAAACAATTTGATAATAAAATGTATAAACCTGAAACCGTATCTTCTTTTGAAGTAGGGTATAAGGGGTTGTATTTAAAGGAAAAATTATTGATAGATGTATATGGTTACTATGGGATGTACAAAGATTTTCTTACTCGGGTAACTGTAGTTCAAAACAAGGCTGGGGATCCAATATCACAGGCAGATACTGCTAATGGAAATATTTATTCTGTACCGGTGAATCTCCCGGATAAGGTAAAAACTTTTGGATATGGTATTGGTGTTGATTATAAATTGCCTTATAACTTCTCATTATCAGTAAATGCTTCGTCAGATGAATTGAGTGATATCCCCGAAGGATTCCTTTCCTTTTTTAACGCACCAAAATATCGTTTTAGTGGTTCAGTAAGTAATTCAGGTTTCGGTCCCGGTAAGCGTTTAGGCTTTAACGTTACTTATAAATGGCAGGAACATTATTTCTATCAGGGCGACTTTGCATCAGGTACTGTGCCTGCTTTTCATACCTTGGATGCATTGGTGAGTCTGAAATTTCCTAAAGCTAAATCAATGTTTAAAATTGGAGCTACTAATTTGCTGAACCAATATTATTATAACGCTATTGGTAATGCTCAAATTGGTGGATTATATTATGTAGGATTTGGCTATAACCTGTTTTAATCAATTTATTAAATGAAATTAACCATGATACGTTTTAAAAACATAACGCGCGGTTTATTAGTTGTTGCATCAACATTGATGTTATTTTCCGCTTGTAATAAAGATCCGGAAGATTTGGGCAGCCCTCTTCCTCCTTCTCCAACCGGAAGTTCTCTTTCTGAATTAATTCAACAAAATCCTGATGATAGCTTGTATTATCGCCTAATTGTACATGCTGGCATGAGCAATCTTTTTACCGGAACAAATGGTAGCTCATATACCATGTTTATACCCGGTAATGCAGCTATGAAAGCGTTTATTACCGCAGCTTCAGGCGGTGCAGTACCGGCTGGCGCTCCGGATGCGGTTTTTTCAGGGTTTATTACTACTCAAATTCCTGTGGCAAATGCTGCTGCAATTGTAAGTTATAATACTATCCCACAAGGTGTTACTACATCTGGTTTCGGCAATACATTTCCAAACTATATGTATCCTACCTTGCTAAATCCTGCTCCCTCAATTAGTCCATTTTTACGACTCACTACTTTTTTAAGTACTCGGAATGGTAATTGGGTAAGCAATATTCCATTGGTTGGGGTTAATGAAGTAGGAAAAAATGGAGTTATACACCATTCAGCAGCATTGAGTGTTCCACCTCAACGCTATTTATGGGATAGAATAAATACCGATCCGAATCTTACTTATTTTAAAGCAGCTATTATTAGAGGAGATAGTGCCACAAGAATTGGTGGTGCCCCCGGCCAATTACAATCCGGATTAATGAATATTGGTGCTAATCTTACCATTTTCGCTCCTACTGATGATGTTTTTAGAGCCACACTTACTGCAGCTATTACTCAAGTATTGATTAATATGGGTATACCGGCAGGAGCTGCAGCTGCGCAGGCTGCAACATGGGCTGCAACCCCTGATGTGTTTGATGTACCTGAATTGAGGCCGGTGCTAACTGCACAAACTGTTCAGGGATTGCTCACTTATCATATTTTAGGTAAGCGGGTGTTTACAAATAATTTTCCTACAACAGCCACCAATTTTCCTACATTGTTAAATGGAGTACTTACAACTCATCCCGGATTAACACTTCAGGTAACTATGGGTGCACCATTTGCTACAGCAGCAACTGTAAAAGGATTAGAAAATGCAACTGCAGCAAACATTACTATTAACGCCTCTCCACTACTTCCTGATCCTGTTGGTACAAGTGATCAAAATTATTTAAATGGAGTGATTCATAAGATTAACCAGGTATTGATGCCCTTGCCGCTCATTCCTTAAATTTTAAGTTTTCTAAAAAAAACAGCCCCTGAAAAGAGGCTGTTTTTTTATGGTTAACCTAAGATGGTTGATTTCTACATTTCATTGCTGTATTATACTTTGTCATTTTTATATAATTTATTTTTTCATAAAAACAAAGGCTTCTTTTAGGCATGATTTATGTTACTTTTTAATTAAGCCACAAATCATGAGCAAGAACAATAAGACATATTATCATGTAGATTATTGGAAAGGGGAAAACAAACAAGACTTTGTAAAAAAAGCGAGTAATAAAATCGCCAAACCTATGCCTAATTTGAAGATTGAGAAAGTGAAAACTATTTTGGAAGATTCTAAAATGTTAAAAGAGAGTCACTACTCCGGCAGAGAGTATAGGATTTGGTAAAACAAGTTTCCCTTCTTTATTTTATCTTATTCCATTATACAAATGGAGTCTTCTCAACGCTATAATTAATTTTCTACGGTTAAGATATAGAGTATCATAATGTATTTAAAAGTTGTGAAGTGGTGTTTGCGAGAATATTTATTTTATCGAAGTTCAATTCAAACACTTCTTACACACTATTTATTTTTTTTCATTGACTTAGATGTGTTTGAATGCAGTATCTGCAAATTAGTTCTGTATCAAAAGTTATTTTTTATACATTAAATCTAAAATGCATAATATCACCATCTTGTACGAGGTATTCTTTCCCTTCAATTCGTAATCTGCCATTTTCACGAGCAGCAGCTTCTGAGCCGAAATTTACAAAATCCTCATAAGAAATTACTTCTGCTTTTATAAATCCTTTTTCAAAATCTGTATGAATAACTCCTGCAGCTTGAGGGGCCTTCCAGCCTTTTTGAATAGTCCATGCTCTAACTTCTTGTACACCGGCAGTAAAATATGTGGATAGGTTGAGTAAATTATAAGTCGCGTGAATCAATCTATCAAGAGCAGGTTCTGTCATTTTATATTCTTCCATGAACATCTTCTTGTCATCTACATCTTCAAATTCGGCAATTTGGGCTTCTATGGCATTGGTCATTACAATAACCTCTGCATTTTCACCCTTAACCGCTTCTTTTAGTGCTTCAGAATACTTATTGCCAGTGTGCATTGACGCCTCATCTACATTAGCTACGTACAGCATCGGTTTGTCTGTTAACAGAAAAATATCGGCAATGGCTGATTTCTCATCCTTAGATAAACCAAGGCTGATTACATTTTTTCCTTGCTCAAGGTGTGTTTTGCATCTTAGTAAAACATCGTAGTCTGCTTTAAGTTTATTATCACCACTTTTTACCATTTTTTCTACCCGTTGAATTTTTTTATCCACACTGTCCAGGTCTTTCAATTGTAGTTCTGTTTCAATAATTTCTTTATCTGCAGCAGGGTTTACCGGGCCTTCTTCCCGCAAAATATTGGCATCATCAAAACACCGGATAACTTGAATAATCGCATCAACTTCACGAATATTTGCCAAAAACTTATTTCCCAAGCCTTCACCTTTACTTGCTCCTCTAACCAACCCTGCGATATCTACAATTTCAATTTGAGTTGGAACAACTCGGTTAGGCTTTACTAATTCTTCCAATTTAGTTAAACGTGGGTCTGGAACGTTTACTAAACCTACATTGGGCTCGATGGTGCAAAAACGATAATTACTTGCCTGAGCCTTTGCACTTTTACTCACTGCGTTAAATAAGGTGGATTTTCCTACGTTGGGCAATCCCACAATTCCTGCTTGTAATGCCATTGTTTAAAACTTTAAAGCCGCAAAGGTAAGATTTGATTTGCTATGTGAATTTTCATTTTATTACCTTAATTTTCAGCATCGGCATAATTAATTCTTGTCGTTTAATATACTAACTCCCTTATTAATGGCTTTAAGTCGTATTTGGTCGGCCTTTTTTATAATTGCAATTCTGCTTGCAGGCATCCGTTTCTTTTTCACTTCCAACCATAATGAAATTCTTACTTCAATGGTTTCAGGAAAATCAGGAGATACCATTGAAATAAGAAAATCTCCCTTATCCTTGCTGCCTGAGGAGGCTGTTAGGGAGATCAAATCAACAGGAATCTATAAAATGGGTGAAACCCAAATGATTTCTTTGGCAGATGGTAGGGTGAGAGAATTTCGTATCCAACATTCAGATGGGCTTATTGAAACAACTCAAACGGCGGTTACGCTTTGTTTACGGCTTATTGGTTTTATGGCCTTGTTTATGGGTTTGATGGGAATAGCGGAAAAAGCAGGTGGAGTGCGATTCTTATCACGAATAATTGGGCCTTTCTTTTCAAGGATTTTTCCGGAAATTCCCAAAGGCCATGAATCTATGGGACACATGATGATGAATTTTTCAGCAAATTTGTTGGGCTTAGATAATGCAGCAACTCCTTTTGGTTTAAAGGCAATGGAAAGTTTGCAAGAAATAAACCCTGATAAATCCCGTGCCAGTAATCCGCAAATTATGTTTTTGTGTTTGCATGCTTCAGGGTTAACATTAATTCCGGTTAGTATAATTGCATTACGTTCGGCAGCAGGAGCTTCCAATCCAATGGATATTTTTATCCCTTGTATGATGGCTACATTTATGGCTACTTTAGCTGCATTAATTATTGTGGGTACACGGCAAAGAATAAATATGTTCCAACCGGTTATTCTTGGATGGCTATTGGGTATTTCAGCCATTATAGCATCATTGGTTGTTTATATTAAGTTCTTGGATACAGATGAGGTTAGGAGTTTTTCGGGCGCTTTAAGTAGTGGGTTGATATTATTGATTTTCTTAGTCATTATTGTAGGTGCTATTTACAAAAAGATTGATGTTTTTGATGCATTTATTGATGGAGCTAAGGGTGGATTTGATGTGGCTGTTCGTATTATTCCTTATTTGGTAGGTATGTTAGTGGCTATTAGTTTACTTCGTACCAGTGGTGCTTTTGATATCGTGATTGATGCATTTAAGTACTTAGCGGCTATAACAGGTGGGGATACACGCTGGGTGGATGGAATTCCCACTGCATTAATAAAGCCTTTTAGTGGAGGGGGGGCTAGAGGTATGATGGTAGATACCATGACTACTTTTGGCCCGGACTCTTTTGCAGGTAAATTATCATGTGTACTGCAAGGTTCCTCTGACACTACATTTTATGTAATTGCAGTTTATTTTGGTGCTGTTTCTGTAAAGAACACACGTTATACGGTAGGAGCCATGCTACTGGCAGATCTAGTAGGTATAATAAGTGCAATTTTGCTTTGCTATTTATTCTTTGGATAATTTATTTCGAACCGGCTCCCGCATTTTCCATATTAAAATTTGCAGTGTCCTCAGGAGTTTCTCCACCTACAGGATAGGCACCAAATAATGATGCTAATTTTACGGCCTTATATACTTGTCGGGTAAAGCGATTTCCAATCACAATTATTGTTGCTTGTTCATCAAGGAGCCTGATAAATGAAGCATTGCTTCCATGCCACCAACCGTTATGATAGACAATACGCTTTCCGTTTGGGTACAGGTTCATTCGCCAGCCAAGCCCGTAATTTCTAAATCCGGGTTTCTCATTGCTATACGGCGTATAAGCTAATTTTAGGGTTTCAGGTTTTAGAATTAAGCCTAAACTGAGTGCTCTATCCCAGATAAGAAGATCTCTAACTGTGCTGTAGATATTTTTGTCACCATAAATATTATCTAAATAATCAAATGGAATAAGAACTCCATCTGATTTATAAGAACCTGTGGATTTTGAAGTATCAGACAAATGAAATACGTAGGTATGATTCATTTGTAATGGTATGAAGAAGTTTTTCTGTAGGTAAACATCATAAGGCACCTTACTTATCTCCTCAATAACGAGTGCAAGTAAGGCAAAGTTGGTATTGCAATAGCTAAAATGGGTATTGGGTGTTGAGATGTCTTTAATTTCATTCTTATGTTCAGTCATTAATCGGAGAATGTCTCGATTGGTTAATGGAATTGTTTTATCCCATTTCAAATCTTCAGTAAAATATGCATAATTTGGTAATCCGCTGCGATGACTTAGTAAGGTCTGAATAGTAACACCCGGGTAATCAAAATTGGGAAAATATTTGCTAAGCGGATCGCTAAGAGAGAGCTTCCCATCATCCAAAAGTTTTAAAATGGCGGCAGCAGTAAAAGTTTTACTAACTGAGGCAATATGCATAGATGTATTTTCATCCACTTTGTTGCTTGTCTTAGGCGCTTCATTTCCCTGATATTGTTCAAAGACCGGCACTCCCTTTTTGGCTATTAAAATACCGCCATGAAATGGTGTCTTTTTAAGTGTGTGGTTGTACCATTGCTCACACTTGGCTCCTAACATGGATTTTTCAGCATAAGAAATGCTATCTGATGGTATTTGGAAATAATGAATATTGTCTGTTGAAGCAGCTGCGGCTTTATTATTAGATTGACAAGAATATATTCCGATAAGGCTAGTAACCAGCAATAGAATTGCAGGAATATTGGATCTCAGTTGTAAAAAATTAAATAGCCTCACAGGCTGCATACTAAAATAAACGGCTTAGAATATATTTGCCTAAAATTACGGTTAAAATTTATGGCAGACAAAAAACTAACAAGTTATCCTAAGAATAAAATTAATATTCTCTTTTTGGAAAATATCAGCACCACATCAACAGAGATTTTTAATGCAGGTGGTTATATGAATGTTAAAATTTTATCCGGGGCATTATCAGAGGCCGAGTTAATAAAGGAAATAAAAAATGTTCATCTGTTGGGAGTGAGGAGTAAAACCATGGTAACTCGAAAGGTATTTGATGCTGCACCCAAACTTCAGGCTATCGGATGCTTTTGTATAGGCGTAAATCAAGTAGATATGGAGGCAGCCATCCAACATGGAGTGGCGGTATTTAATGCTCCCTATAGTAATACGCGTAGCGTGGCTGAATTGGTTATTGGAGCTTCTATTTTTTTGGTGAGAAGAATAATTGACAAAAACATTGCAGCGCATGAAGGCGTTTGGATGAAAGATGCCGGCGGTGCACATGAATTACGTGGTAAATCAATAGGAATTATTGGATATGGAAATATAGGGAGCCAGGTGAGTGTATTGGCTGAAGCGCTTGGTATGAAGGTGCTGTTTTATGATGTAGAAACAAAATTGCCATTAGGAAACGCCTCTGACAGTAAATCTTTAAAAGAGTTGATTAGAAACAGTGATATTGTTACTTTACATGTTCCTCAATTACCTACTACGAAGAATCTGATTAATAAACAAAATCTTACTTGGTTTAAAAAGGGGGCTATTTTAATTAATTATGCCAGAGGTACAGTGGTTGATTTAGATGCATTGAAGGCAGCATTGGATGCAGGGCAATTGGGTGGTGCGGCTATTGATGTTTTTCCAAACGAACCTGAACATAACGGCGATCGCTTTGTATGCCAACTTCAGCATTTAAAAAATGTGCTGCTAACACCTCATATTGGGGGAAGTACAATTGAAGCACAGAGTAATATTGGTCAAAATGTTAGTGCAAAACTTTTTAATTATTTGGAAAAGGGAGTAAGCACAGGTTCACATTCTGTGCCCGCTTTGGCCCTTCCTCCACAGGAGAATGCCCATAGGATTTTGCATATTCATAAAAATATACCCGGTGTTTTAAGTGAGGTGAATACCTTGTTGAGCAAGAATAAAATCAATATACTGGGTCAGTATTTAAAGACCAATGATGCTATTGGGTATGTTGTTTTGGATATTAATAAAAACCTTGGAAAGAGTGTTGTTGATTTGCTCAAAGACGTTAAAGGAACAATCCGGGTAAGGATGCTTTATTAAGGTTGAACAGTCTTCTTTCCCACACTTACTGAAGGATTGTGTATAAACGATTAATAGCATTGTAACCAAATACTGTACATTGCAGAAGCCACTTGCTATTGCAGGGGCATGCTTAATGCGTTTTTATTTATGGGCAAAAAAGAAAAGAAAAAAGGTAAATACGGTGAGTATATCGGTATTTTGGAAATTAGCAGAAGTGGAATGGGGTTTGTTGATGTAGAAGGATTGGAGCAGGGTATAATGGTAAAGCCACAGGATTTTGGAAAAGCATTTAACGGAGATAAGGTTAAGGTAAGAATTATTCCTCATCGAACAAATGGCCGAAAACAGGGTGAGGTGGTTCAAGTATTAGAAAGAGAAAATACTCATTTTCTTGGAAGGGTAATCATTAACCATAAAACAGCATTTGTTGCAGTGAATAATGAAATGATGCCTGATTTTTATATTCCTCAAGGAAGTTTGCAAGGAGCAGTAAACGGAGATAGAGTCCAGATTAAATTTGTAAAATGGGATGAAACAGATAAAAAGCCACAGGCTGAAATTGTAACAGTTATTAAGGGGAAAAATGATGGTGATCTTTCCATGCAGGAAATTATTATGGAAAATAATTTCTCTATTTCTTTTCCTCAAAATGTTTTAGAAGCTGCAGAGCGCTTGGATGGTAATATAACAGATGAAGAATTAAAGAAGCGTAGAGATTTTAGGGATGTACTTACTTTTACTATTGACCCTGTTGACGCAAAGGATTTTGATGATGCTATTTCATTTAGAAAATTGGAAAGTGGAAATTATGAAATTGGTGTGCATATTGCCGATGTAAGTTATTATGTTAAAGAGGGGTCAGAAATAGATCAAGAAGCGTATCAACGAGCAACCAGCGTGTATTTGCCGGATAGAGTAAACCCCATGCTGCCGGAACGACTTTCAAATTTTCTATGCTCTTTGCGGCCTAATGAGGATAAATACACTTTTTCTGTAGTATTTGAAGTGTCTTCCATGGGTAAAATTAAAAATAGTTGGTTAGGTAGAACCCTTATCCATAGTAACCATAGGTTCTCTTATGAAGAGGTGCAACAAACTATTGAATCTAAAGTTGGGCTGCATGCTGAAGTGATTTTATTATTGAATAATATTGCCCAAAGATTAAGGTCTGAGAGGTTTAAGCAGGGTGCTATTAATTTCTCGTCTGAAGAAATAAGATTTAGATTGGATGATTCAGGTAAGCCTATAGGAATAATTATTAAAGAAAGCAAAGAAGCAAATAAGCTTATTGAAGAGTTTATGTTGTTGGCAAATAGAACGGTAGCTGAATATGTATCAAAGATTAAAATAAACAAAGAGCCCATCCCATTCCCATATCGAGTACATGATTCACCTGATGAAGAAAAATTGCAAATGTTTGTAACGTTTGCAAAGAAATTCGGGTATAAGTTTGATATGCATAACGACCGAGCTATTGTAAACTCCTTTAATAAATTACTAGATGATATTGAGGGGAAGCCGGAACAACGTGTGTTAGAACAAATTGGTATTCGCACTATGGCTAAGGCATTTTATTCAACCGAAAATATTGGACATTATGGTTTAGGATTTAATTATTATGCTCACTTTACTTCACCTATTAGGCGCTATCCGGATGTATTGGTTCATCGAATGCTTCAACAATGTTTGATTAAAAAAGTGAAGCCGGATAGCGAAATGGAGAAAAAGTGTATGCATTGTAGTGAGCGGGAGAGGGCGGCAATGGAAGCTGAGCGTGCGGGTAATAAGTACAAACAAGTAGAATATATGCAGCAGTATATAGGAGATGAATTTCGAGGTATTATTACGGGGGTTGCTCATTTTGGCTTTTGGGTTGAAACCGTAGAACAAAAGTGCGAAGGGTTAGTTAGCCTTGTTGATTTATCTGATTTTGATGATTTTAGGTATGAGCCTGAAAATTATTCACTCGTTGGATTAAACACCCGCCGTGTGTTTAGAATGGGTGATGAAGTTAATATAAAGGTAGTGGCTGCTGATTTGGAAAAACGTCAGTTAGATTATGCCTGGGTATCAGGTATAAAAATTAAACCATTGCCTAAACGATTATTGAAAAAGCCTAAAAGGAAATAATGTAGCACAATGACAAGCTTTTCTACTTTTATTAATTTGTTTGAAGAAAGATTGAAGGAGAATAAATTTCCTAAAAATCCCAAAACACTTTATACCGCCGCAGAACATATTTTATCTATTGGTGGCAAGCGTATTCGGCCAGTTTGTGTGCTTATGGCTAATGAGTTATTTGGTGAAATTTTAGAAGATGCTTTTCAAGCTGCATTAGCTATTGAGCTATTTCACAATTTTTCACTTATTCATGATGATATGATGGATAAGGCACCTTTAAGACGTGGCAAGCCTACGGTGCATGAATTGTATGGAAACGATGTGGCTTTATTGGCTGGTGATGTAATGCTGGTTAAAGCGTATGAGGCCCTTGCACAAACCCATCAATCCTTCTTACCAGAATTAATGAAATTGTTTAATAATACTGCACAACAAGTTTGCGAAGGACAACAATTGGATATGGATTTTGAAAATCGTGATGATGTGGACATGGAAGAATATGAAATGATGATTACTCAAAAGACTTCTGTTTTGCTGGGTTGCAGTTTGCAAATGGGTGCAATAATTGGTGGGGCAGGGAAGGGTAATCAAGAGCATTTATACGCATTTGGTAAAAATTTAGGTATTGCATTTCAGGTTCAGGATGATTACCTTGATGCTTTCGGCAACCCGCAAAAAGTGGGGAAGCAAATTGGTGGAGATATTTTAGCTAATAAGAAAACTTTTTTACTTATTCGGGCACTGCAAACGGCCGCTCCCCATCAAAAGCAAAGGTTAGATGAGTTATTAAAGGAAAGAAGTGAAAATAAGGTGGATGAAATGCTGAATATTTTTAAAGATTGTAAAGTTGAAGAATGGGCAATGGAAGCAAAGGAAAAGTTTTATCAAAAAGCTCTTTTTCATCTTGAGGAAGTAGCCGTTTTATCTTCCTCTAAAGAAGAACTTCTAAAATTGGCTGCTTTTTTAATGCATCGGGAAAATTAATTCCTTCTCCAAAATGTAAAGCCATTTATTTTATTTATATATTACAGTATAAACTAAATGCGGCATGAGTAAGTCTGTTTTTCGAAAGAAAAGTATTGAATCAATTGTAAAGGAATATGAAGCCGGTGGCGATGAGTCTCATAAATTAAGGAAGGTTTTAGGTGTAAAAGATCTTACATTCTTAGGAATAGCAGCAGTAGTGGGTGCGGGTATTTTTTCTACTATAGGTAGTGCTGCTTTTAACGGAGGGCCGGGTATATCGTTTTTATTTGTTATCACTGCCATTACTTGTGGGTTTTCAGCATTATGCTATGCTGAGTTTGCCAGCAGGGTGCCAGTATCCGGCAGCGCATATACCTATTCTTATGTAACCTTTGGTGAGCTTATTGCATGGGTTATTGGGTGGGCGCTGATTTTGGAATATGCTATCGGGAATATTGTGGTGGCTATTTCGTGGAGTGGGTATTTTAATAATTTACTTGTACATATTTTCAATATCCATCTTCCTGATTGGTTGTTGATAGATCCTAAAACGGCTACCAATGCTTTCAATGAATCGGTATTGGCTATGAAGGATCAAGCAGCTCTTACAGCTACTCAAATTAAAAATTATTCTTTTGCAATTGATGCATATAATAGCGCTCCTGTAATTGGTGGTACAAAAATATTCTTTAACCTTCCGGCACTTATAATAGTTATTTTGGTTACTTGGCTGGCTTATGTAGGAATTAAAGAGAGTAAGAAATCAGCCAATTTCATGGTTATCTTTAAAATTTCAGTTATCATTTTTGTAATTATTGCAGGTGCATTTTTTGTAGATACAAATAATTGGCGGCCGTTTTTACCTAACGGTTTCGAAGGCGTTTTAAAAGGTGTATCAGCCGTGTTTTATGCATATATCGGGTTTGATGCAATTTCTACAACTGCAGAAGAATGCAAAAACCCGCAGAGAGATATGCCTCGAGGAATGATTTATTCATTACTAATATGCACTGTGTTGTATATTTTAATTGCCTTGGTGTTAACCGGGATAGAAAATTATTCAAGTTTTAAAAATGTAAACGATCCATTGGCTTTTGTTTTTAAAGAACGAGCTCCTTGGATTGAGAAGATTGTATCTATAAGCGCAGTGGTAGCTACGACTTCTGTTTTGTTGGTTTTTCAAATTGGACAGCCGCGGATTTGGATGAGTATGAGTCGTGACGGGTTGTTACCTAAGAGATTTCAAAAGGTTCACCCCAGGTTCCAAACTCCATCTTTTGCAACTATTATAACCGGAATAATTGTAGGTATTGGTGCGCTGTTTATTGAAAGTGATTTAGTTACAGATCTCACCTCCATTGGAACATTATTTGCCTTTGTACTCGTATCAGCAGGTGTACTTTTATTACCTCGCTTACCCAAGGAAAAGGGAAGGTTTAGGCTGCCTTATATTAACGGGAAATATATCATTCCGTTATTAGTAGTGTTCTTTATCTACTTTATGCGTGATCGAGTTCGCCTGGCATTTGTGAACATTTCGGATGAAGGCTATCAGGAGATTTTATTCCTTATTTATATAGCCTTAGCTATTTTTATGGCCATTCTTTCTTTTATAAAAAATTATTCCTTCATCCCGGTAATGGGTGTGATGAGTTGTGCTTATCTATTAATTGAAATTCCGGCTATTAGTTGGAAATGGTTCTTTGTTTGGATGGCAGTAGGATTGACCGTTTATTTTCTTTATGGAATGAAAAACAGCCGCTTGGCAAAAGGTTCGAATTAAGATAAGCATTCAGCTTCCTTCGTACCTTTGTATTATGAAATATGAAGTGGGAGATAAGATAATAGTATTACATTCTGACGAGGAGGGGATTGTAATTGATATTATTAATGATGAGATGGTAATGATTGAAGTGCGAGGAGTTAGGTTTCCTGCCTATATGGATCAAATTGATTTTCCTTATTTTAAAATGTTTTCTAAACCCAAGCCTCAACCGGTAAAAAAGGTAATTTATGTGGATGAGGTGCCTCGTGAAAGGGGTTTATCCGAAACAAAAGAGGATAGTGGTGTTTACCTTGGTTTTTTACCGGTATTTGAAAAAGATGTGTTTGATGATGATGTCATCGAAAAATTGAAGGTTTATATCATAAATCAGAATAATGAGGATTATTCATTCTTATATAATTTGATATTTTCCGGTATGTCACAGTTTCAATTAAATGGTTTGGTTGCAGGGCATACGCAGTTTTATTTACACGATGTACTGTTTGAAGATTTAAACGATAATCCTCGATTTGAGTTTTCGTTTAACCAAAATAGACCAGTAAAGGGAAAAATTGATCATCTTGAAAAAACAGTTAAGATAAAGGCCGGAAAGTTATTTAAAAAGATAGAAGATGTAATTGAAAACCGACAAGCAACCTTTTTGTATGAATTATTTTTGGCATTTCCAGATAAGGTATCAGAAGAAAGGTATGATTTAAAGAAGTTGGTAGATAGAGGTATTGCAGTTTATGAGGATAAGAATTGGATAAGCAAACTTCCGGCAGCTAAGGCAGTAATTGATTTACACATTGATAAACTAACAAGTAGGTCTGATAAGTTTTCTTCGGCCGAAATGCTTGAATTGCAAAAAAATACTTTTGAAAAATATTATAATTTAGCGGTTGCGCATAATCTTAAAAAACTTTCTGTTATTCATGGTATTGGAAATGGAAAGTTGGTTCAAATAATTCATGAAGCATTAAGTGCCCGAAATGAGATAAAATCATTTGAGCGGCAGCATCATAATCCCGGCATTACCGATATTTTTTTTAAATAATAGGAAACACGAATAAGAAATATTAGAAATTAGCTTGCTACTACTACATATTAACAGCATTGCCTGCGGTTTTCCATTCTTCCATTCCACCGATAAAGTTCATTACATGCTTAAATCCATTTTTTCGTAAAATGGAGTATGCCAATGACGAGCGGTCTCCGGCCTGACAATGGACAATGATATCTTTATCCTTACTGATTTTATCTAAATTATCCTCAAGTGTTCCTAAAAAAACGTGAGTAGCGTTTTCAATATGGCCATTTGTAAATTCAGAAAATGAGCGCACGTCAACGATTTGGGCTGCCTTAGTGTTCACGGCTTTCTCAAAGGCTTCTATAGTTAAGGGGGTGTATTGGTCTAATAACAAGCCGGGTGTATTAATGTCTGCAACAAATCCTATTAAATTATCCAGACCTATCCTCATCAGTTTACGCATAATGTCATTAATACAAGCAGGATCTGCAATGGCTATAAATGGTTTGTCATATTTTAACATCCATCCACACCAGTTAGAGAATGCGCCATTATTAGGGATATTCAGGCTTCCCGGAATGAATCCTTTAGCAAATTCAAATTTACTTCGTGTGTCCAATACCGTTATGCCTTGCTTGTATATAGTTAAAAACTCATCTTTGCCCAATTGCTTAACTTCCGGAACTTCACAAAGGAGTTTGCGTGGAATCTTATTGAGCCTTTTCATCATGGCAAAATATTTGGGCGGTTCCGGTTGGTTGTTAAGCAGGGTTGATATAAAATCATTTTCATTGCTACCGAATTGAAATGCCCAATTTCTTTTTAGCTCATATCCTACGGTGGAGCTCGGAACGGCACCCAGCGCTTTACCGCAAGCAGAACCTGCGCCATGGGCGGGCCATACCTGTAGGAATTGAGGGAGGGTGTTAAATTTTTTTAATGACTGAAACATTTGTTTAGCTCCTTCTTCTTTTGTGCCTAAGATACCAGCGGCTTTTTCCAATAAATCCGGTCGGCCAATATCACCTACAAAAACAAAATCACCTGTGAAAATCATTACAGGTTCTGAAGATGCAGGTTTATCGCGAAGAATTAATGAAATACTTTCCGGTGTGTGGCCAGGAGTGTGCATTATGGTAAATGATAAATTCCCAACTTTTATTTCATCTCCATCTTTTACGCTAACATGTTCAAATTCGTATTGCCAATCCGGACCTCCTTCATTAGATAAATACATTTTCGCTCCTGTTACTTCTGCCAATTCTCTTGAGCCACTCAAAAAATCAGCATGGATATGGGTTTCAGATATATGAGTAATTTGAAGCTTATTTTTAGAAGCAATATCAAGGTAGGTATCAATATCACGCTTTGGGTCAATAACCATGGCCTCACCGGTAGCCTGACAGCCAATTACATAACTACCCATTGCAAGACCTTTTTCATAAACATGCTGGAAGAACATAGTAAAACTTGTTTTTAATATTAGAAATCGTTTGCTAAGTTAGTAAAAGTCAATTTATTTTTTGGTCAACAGCGCGCCAATATTGTGCACATTTTCCTTTTGAACGTTATAGCTTTAGTAGTCTTTGGCTTTAACATATTTAGTATCTTTGTATAGTCTATCAGCCGGTTGTCGTTCTTCATTATTGAAGGAAGGAAAGTCCGGACAGCACAGGGCAGCACACCGGCTAACAGCCGGCTCTCGTTTTTTGAGAAGAGAAAGTGCCACAGAAAATTACCGTCTGTCGTAGGCAGATAAGGGTGAAAATGTGAGGTAAGAGCTCACACATTAGGTTGGTAACAATCAAATGGGGCAAACCTTGTGTGCTGAAATGCCATGTAAACCCCAATTTTTTGCTTGCCCGGCAAAAGTTGTAAACTATTGGGGAGGGTGGGCAGCTCGAACTCAACAGTAATGTTGAGTCAAGATAAATGACAGCCGTTCGCTTTATGCGGATAACAGAATCCGGCTTATGGCTGATAGGCACTTTTTTTATTTTTTCTTTTAAGTGTGCTGTTCTTTTTATTGTTTTAACATTCTCGCTACCACTTTGTCAATTGGTAAGTCAACCGTTAAATCAGAAAAATTGGCCCAGGGAATAAAACGAAATGCAGCAGTTTCGCCGGTAGTGGCATAGGTGCTTAATTGTTCTTCATCATAATCAAACGGAATCTTTTTTATGGGCACCTGAATAGGAGCAAGAGGTTTTACCTGATAGTAAATAGAAATAATTTGATGAGAAGGGGTGAACATACTTTGTACATAAAAATCAGTTGTATAAATATGTTTGATGATTTCTATCGGTAATTTCATCTCCTCTTTAAATTCTCTTTTCAAACAATCAATTGTTCCTTCACCCCATTCCAAACCACCTCCGCAAAATTTGGTGATACGGGTATCATGAATCCACTCATCACTTACCAATACCTCATGGTTGTCGTTAATTAAAATGCCATATACGCGTACGTTAAAAATATTCATTAGTGTCTTTTTGTTCTTCTAAAAAACTGATAGATGGCCAAGGTTAAGATGGTTGTAGAAATAGCAACAGGCACCCAAAATGCAACGTGAGATTCCGAATAGGGCAGGGGAACGTTCATACCATAAATACTGGCAATTAAAATAGGAATACTCAGATAAATAGTGAGCATACTTAAGCGACGCAATACCTCATTTTGATTATTACTAATGATGCTGGCATAGGCGTCCATAATACTGATAAGGATGGTAGTATAGGTGTTAGCCGTTTCAAGAGCTTGTGAAGTTTCGATAATAAGGTCCTGTAAAAAGTCCTTTTCTTCTTCATTCATGTGTAGGAAATTGGTTCGTGCAAGCTTCATCATGAGTAATTCATTACTTCGGAGTGCAGTAACAAAGTACACCAAGCTTTTTTGGATACGCATCAATTGAAACAGTTCCTGGTTACGGTTAGCTGCGTATAATTGTTGTTCTAAAGCATTTCTGCGTTGATTAATTTCCTTCAGATGCTCCTGAAAATTGTTTGTTATCTTTTCAAATATTTTCAACACCATCATATTGGTGTTCTCCGGTTGATTACTTTGAAAAGTATTTAAGAATTTCTTGATGGCTTCATTTTCAAATGAATTAACGGTAACAACCTGATGTTGCGTTAAGATTATACATATAGGGATAGTAATAAAGAAGGCATCGCTTTCATTAAAGGAATTGTTTTCAGTGGGTGTTTTTATAACAATTAACTTAACTCCATCTTCCAGTTCGTACCGGCTTCTTTCATCTATATCCAATGAGTCTTTTAAAAAGTCAATAGGAATATTTAATGTTTCACTGAGCTCTGTAAACTCTTCCAGTTTTAATGGTGGCAGAATATTCACCCATGTGCCGGGATCGGGCTTTTCCACAGCTACGGTTTCTTTTCCCAGCATTTTGAAATAGTGAATCATAGCTTATCCTCTTTTAATGGCCAAATTCCGGTAAAGACAAAATTGGCAGGGCCACATAGCCAAATCTTGGTGAATTTATTCTCACCAATTTTGTCAAATTCCACATAAAGTGTGCCACCTCTTGTTTTTATGTTCACATGATTAAATCCGCTTTCATTATGTGCTGTAGCTAAGGCAGCAGCGGTAATGCCTGTACCACAGCTTAATGTTTCGCTTTCCACGCCTCTTTCATAAGTGCGTACATAGATGGAATCGCTACTTGTTTTTTCAACAAAATTTACATTAATGCCTTCAGCTTGGTAACGTTCACTGTTTCTTATTCTACTGCCTTCTTCTTGAACATTTATAGTGTCAATATTTTCAGCAAATTTTATCAGATGAGGAGAGCCGGTATCTATTATCAGACCGGTTTCATTTTGTTCCACTTTATTTACATCGTTCATTTTTAAACGTACGATCCCCGATTCATCAATTTCAGCTTCATGCTCCCCATCACTGGCTAAGAATTTGTATTTCGGCTTTACCATACCTGTATGTGCAGCGAATTGCACCATGCATCTTCCACCATTCCCACACATGGTTCCCAGTTTGCCATCTGCGTTATAATAATCCATTTTAAAGTCGAACTCTTCTCTTGTTCGGAATACCATAAGCCCGTCAGCACCAATTCCAAAATGGCGGTTACACATACTTCGTATATCATCTTCCGTTAGTTTCAGATGAGTATCCATCCTGTCGTCAATAATAACGAAATCATTTCCTGCACCCTGATATTTAAAAAATGGAATATTCACTTTCCAAACTCAAATTTTTTCTATTATGCCAAGTGATGTTTGAATCAGGTTTTCTACGGCAGCCTGGCCATCTTTACTGAATGTTTTACTGATTCTGTTTGCCACGATGGCGTTTAATGATAAAACCTGGTGCCCCAAAAGCTTTCCTAAGCCATACATGGAGGAGGTTTCCATTTCAAAGTTACTAATATGGTGGTTACCAAAGCTGAATGTGCTTAATTGGTCTATGAGTGTAGGGTGTTTTAAACCCAGTCGTAATACTCTACCCTGTGGTCCGTAAAATCCCGGACAGGTTACCGTTATGCCTGAATGAAATCCTGTTGTGAAATGCTTGAGCAAGTTCATCCCTGCACTACAAATATAGGGTTGAGTAATATTTGGCGAAATTCCGGTATGAGTTATGAATGACTGTAATATATTTTTTTCTTCTTCATTATTTTGCAAAAGATAGAAATTAAGCAGGTTATCTAAACCTAATCCATGTGTTCCTGCCACCATGGCATCAACAGGGATGTTTTCTTGTAAAGAACCTGAGGTGCCCATTCGAATAATATTCAACTTGGTGAGGGTGGGTTTAATCTTTCGCGTTTCGAAGTCAATATTTACAAGTGCGTCTAATTCATTGAATACAATATCAATGTTATCGGGACCAATACCTGTGCTCACAACCGAAATTCGCTTTTTGCCAACGTATCCGGTGTGTGTAATGAATTCACGATGCTGGTTTTTTACTTCAATGGTATCAAAGTGTTTACTCACTTCTCTAACCCGATCCGGGTCACCTACGGTAATAATATCATGGGCTATTTCATCAGGACGACAGTCTAAATGGTAAATGGCGCCTCGATTGGTAATAATTAATTCAGATGGAGCTATACTATTCATGTTGGTAAATTAAGTTATTCAATTCGTAATTTTCAGATTTTATTTTATCGCTAAAATAACCTTATTTTGCAACACCTTAAAAATGGTCCTTTGGCCGAGTGGCTAGGCAAAGCTCTGCAAAAGCTTCTACAGCGGTTCGAATCCGCTAGGGACCTCCGATTAACGCCCGTGCATTGACCGGGCGTTTTGTGTAAAATGATGTTGGTATGGCAAATAAAATTATTTTTAGAGTCGGTTTTGTTGCAGGGATATTATTAATTATTAGTTGCCTCCTTCCCTGGACGTATTATCACTCTATAAATGAAACATTTACCGGATTTAAGGTAAAGCCTTTTCCCAGCGGGAACTATTATGGCCGTGCGGGTATAGTTATTTCTTTTATTACTGCTGTGATTTTAGGACTTACATTTGTTAGGAAGAATTGGGCACGGCAGATGAATGTCTTTTTTGCCGCATTGCTTGTTGCATACACTGCTCGTACCTATCTTATTTTTACGGGTTCTATAATTCCCGGAGAGGTGGAGAAAAGGATTGGAATACTCCTCATTATTCCGCTAAGTGTTTTATTGCTAACAGGAACACTTTTCCCTTTAGGAGATAAACGAAAATAATAAACAGTCTTTCTTATTTCTTTTTAGCAAAAGTATCTTTTAGTGAAACTGAAAGATTAAAAACAGGGCTTTGCGGTTTAGCATCCGAATCAAGACAGAAATAACCTTTTCTGATAAATTGATAACGGTCATCTATATGCGAATTGGCTAAAGAAGGTTCCGCTTTAGCTGTTTTAACTTTTAAAGAATTCGGATTGATGTAATCTTTAAAATCACCTTCTGCATTTGCTGGGTCTTCAATAGTAAAGAGTCTATCATAAAGCCTTACTTCAATATCAATGGCATGTTGTACACTTACCCAGTGTATAGTTCCTTTTACGTGTAAACCGCTTTGATCATTTCCACTTTTACTATTGGGAATATAACTACAATGAATTTCAGTTACCTTACCGGTGTTATCCTTTTCTACTTTATCACATTGAATAATATATGCGCTCTTAAGCCTTACCATTTTTCCGGGAGCAAGCCTGAACCATTTTTTATCCGGTTCTTCCAAAAAATCTTCTTGTTCAATCCATAGTTCTCGAGAAAAAGGGATATTTCTTATTGGGCTATTCTCACCGTGCAGGTCTTCACTGGTAAGGGTTTCAGACTGACCTTCAGGGTAGTTGGTTATAATTAATTTAACCGGGTCAAGCACAACCATCTTTCTTAATGCAATCTTATTTAGGTGTTCACGAAGACAAAATTCCAGCAAACCAATATCAATAAGGTTTTCTCTTCGTGCTACACCAATCTTTTCACAAAACAGGTGGATACTTTCAGGAGTATAGCCTCTTCGCCTAAAGCCTGATATGGTTGACATACGCGGATCGTCCCATCCTGCAACAATTTTTTCATTAACCAGCTGTAGCAGTTTACGTTTACTCATTACCGTATAGGTCATATTGAGTCGCGCAAATTCATATTGATGGGAGGGGAAAATTTCCAATTTTTGAATTAGCCAATCATATAGTTCGCGGTGAGGAACAAATTCTAGTGTGCAAATACTATGGGTGATATTTTCAATACTATCACTTTGGCCATGTGCAAAGTCATACATGGGATAAATACACCATTGATTTCCTGTGCGGTGATGATGAGCATGTTTGATTCGATAAATTACCGGATCACGCATTAACATATTAGTATGACTCATATCTATTTTTGCACGTAATACTTTTTCACCATCTTTAAATTTACCATCTTTCATTTGGGTAAATAGTGAAATATTCTCTTCCACTGAACGACTACGGAAAGGGCTGTTTACACCGGGTTGAGTAGGTGTTCCCTTCATTGTGGCAATTTCTTCTGATGTGCTATCATCAACATAGGCGTAACCCTCTTTAATAAGTTTTAATGCAAATTGAAAGAGTTGATCAAAATAATCGCTGGCATACAATTCTTGTTTCCATTCAAATCCCAGCCATCTAATATCGTCTTTAATACTATCCACATACTCTATGTCTTCAGTAACCGGATTGGTGTCATCAAATCGTAAATTAGTATAACCACCATATTTTTTAGCCAAAGAAAAATTAAGGGTTATACTTTTTGCGTGTCCAATATGCAAATAGCCATTTGGCTCCGGAGGAAACCGGGTAACAATATTTTTATATTTTCCGGAAGCAAGATCGCTCTCTACAATCTCTTCAATAAAATTCAGGCTTTTCTCTTCAGTCATAATCTTTAAAAATGCAAAAATAAGCAAGGTTTTGCATAGTGTGTAGCTATGACCGGGGATTGCTCTTCTGGTTTATGCAAATAGTTAATGGTTTATTTTGCTACTCCCATTCTTTTGAGGTGAATGGTGTGAGAAACAATGGCATGCCACATTTTTTTGTTCTCAATGTATTTAACATTAAACTCACGGCATGTTTCTTTAATAATCTTACTGATTGCCGGGTAGTGGATATGACAAATCCTTGGAAAGAGATGGTGTTCTATTTGAAAGTTTAAACCACCTAAAAGCCATGAAATAGTGCGATTGGTGGTTGCGAAATTGGCAGTAGTCTCCAATTGGTGAATAGCCCATTCATTTTCCACTTTATTGGTGTCGCTGTTGGGAAGTGGGAAGGCCGTTTCTTCTACGGTATGTGCCAATTGGAATACAGTACTCAGCACCAGTCCTGCAAAAAGTACCATACATAAAAAGCCTGCAAGCCAGGGAAGAAAGCCTACCATATAAATTGGCAGTACCACCATCATTAAAAAGTAACCCACTTTAGCCGCCCAAAAGCCAACATGTTCACCTATAGAAAGGTTACTAATTTTCACGTTACCAACTTTCATTTTAAAATATTTGGAATAGTCTGAAACAAACAACCAAATAATCAAAAGAAGGGTGTATAAAAACCAAACATAAATATGCTGGAACCGATGAATCCAGTATCTCTTTTGAGTTTTACACATTCTAATGAAAGGTTTAATTTCTATATCGTCATCTACCCCGTCTATATTAGTATAGGTATGATGGAGGATATTATGTTTCTGATGCCACATAATACCACTAGCCCCCAGCATATTTGCCGAAAAGGCTGCAACTTGATTGGTTAGTTTGTTTTTGCTAAAACTTCCATGAGCACCATCATGCATTACATTAAACCCAATACCTGCAGTTATTCCTCCAATAATAAAACATTCAATGATGGCAAGCCAGCCAATAGGTGTAAAGAATACCAAATGAACATATAATGCCAGATATATAGTGCAAAGCAAGATTGCTTTAAAGTAAAGAGAGGCATTACCTGTTGGGCTTAATTTTCTTTCAGAAAAGTATTGGTTTACTCTTTTCTTTAATTCCGAATGAAATGTAGAGCCACTGCCGTTAGTAAATTTTGGAGTGATCATGAAATAAATATTATGTGTTTTTAAGGATAATGGCGTCCATATTTTTTATACCTACTTTTTTCTTTGAGAGAAAACCTTCTGCATAAGGTACTCCTATCATTTTTCCCAACATTTTAGCTCTATATACTATACTGTCTAAAAAATCGGGTGTGCTAATATAAGTCTGAGGACCGTCTTTTTCGTCAGATGCTAAAAACTGGGTTTTATAAGCACGTACTGCTTCTAATTTCTTTTCCATATATGGAGTGATATCAATAATAATATCAGGTTCTAGAAATCTATCCTGGATATAGTGGAAAACATATTTGGGTCTCCAAGGTTTTTGTTTCACACTACCTGCTTTGGTTTCGATTTTTATCAGTCCGGATAAAAAGGCTGCTGTTTCAACCAATTCACCTGCTCTCCCATGGTCAGGATGTCTATCTTCGGGGGCATTACAAATAACAATTTCCGGTTGATATTTTCTAATAATGGAGATTACGTTTCTTTGATGTTCTTCATCATTTTTAAAAAAGCCATCAGCAAAACCAAGGTTTTCGCGTGTATCGAGGGCTAAAATTTTTGCAGCTTCTGCAGCTTCTTCATTTCTGGTCTTTGCTGTTCCTCTTGTGCCTAATTCACCATGTGTAAGATCAACAATACCCACTTTTTTCTGATTACTTTTTTCAACCAGTAAAAGCCCGCCGCATCCTAACTCCACATCATCCGGATGCACACCTATAGCCAAGATATCCAATTTCATATCACAACAAAAATTTCGTTTGCAAGGTACGGCTTAATAGCCAAAATTTATAGTAAATAAATCCACCGTTGGTTGATAAGTAGGAGAAAAGGTATTTCATCAGAGAGAACTATAACATAGCCAGCCGGCGAGTTTCCTGAAAGCCGTACATGCGCTGAACTTCATGCACGAAGTATTCTATTTCTTTATCCTCCCTTTCACTGTTGTAGGGTTGTTTAAGGTTGCTATTAAAGAAAAATGCCACTGTTTGATACACTCTGGCTGTTAACCCTCCCTTATATTCCTTGATTATTTCATAGCAATTATTGCCTGTTTCTCTGTTGATGAGTTTCATTAGCACCTTGCCTTGATAAACAGATAAATTAACTAGAGGAGTAGTGAATTCCTTTTTCAATTCCTTTTCACGTGAACGAATATATTTCCGTCGTTCTGAATTTGAAGTAATATGTATGAGTTTGTCATTAATATCATTCATGATTGCCCCGGCTCGTCGGGCATAAGGATAGGTAACATAAACTGCATTACGAAGGCGGTTGTATTTTGCGTATGCCTTTCGTTGTGCATCAGTCATACGAGCCTTTACAGTGAGGTTTTCGAGGGTTTTTAATTCAATAGTGTCTCCATTGTAAATAATAGCTTCTACAAAAAAATCTTTAGGCTTATTTTGAGCAAAAAGAGAAAAGCTTGGCATTGCAGAAAGAATCAGCACAATGAAAATAAATGTATATTTCTTCTCAAGCATTCTCATGGATATAAAATTAATCAAAATCCCTAATGTTAAATACTGATAATAAAGTGAAATGGAGGATAGGGCGCGTTAATTATTTGCCAATAAAAACATATAGCCAATACCTAAACATATAACAGCAAAAATTAAGGCACTTAACATTCGCGACATCTTAGCTCGATGAATCATACTAACTATAAACCCGATGCACATAATTACGATTCCCAGCCAAACCAGGTTTATATATGGGAAAACGTATGTTTTAACAGTTACGAAATCAATCAGTCTGTCTGATTCTTTTACACCAATTTTAATTTTTTGGTCCTCGGATATACCATTAAAACGCACATAAAGATTCTTTGCATAGATGGTATCATCTAAATGGTGGAGGTGATCATTGTCCACTTCAAGAGCAGGCATGGCTGCATATTTAATTGAATCTTTTCCTACCACAGTTAAATCGGCCGACAAAGCAACATCATTAGAGGTAAAGTGGTATTTGCCGTTGTTCGGATTTTTTAAAATACTATTTAAAATTAAATAACCGTTACTGTAAAATATGGTATCGCCAATATTAATAATAGATTCTCTAAATGCTGCAGTGTCTTTGTCTTGTTGTTCTTTTAGGGCAAACGAAACGTAAGTAAAGATATCCCTGGTTAAGTAATTACGAGTATCAGGATTGCTACTCATGTTATTATCTTTCATTAGATAAACATCAGGCTGTAGCATAAACTTTTCCTTTATCTTATTGCGTTGTTTATCTTTTTTCTCAAACCATAAATGATAATATTTCCTACCGTTTTCATTACCGGCAGAATCATTGGTATAGGTTACTTCATAATCGGCCATCTTGGTGGGAACCTGTCTTATTAGTGTAAGATTTTCTTGAGGGTCATCTGCATTTCTTCCGTTAGGGTCTTTTGCACCCATATTAAAAGTAATTCCGTTAACCAGGCTACTACTAATTACTTTTTTATTACTACTGGAAATAATCATACCAATCAGCATTAGCGCAAACCCTGCATGTGCAATTGAACCTCCGGCTTTTTTCCAATTAGCTTTTTGAACAGAAAAAATGTACCATAGGTTTGCTACAAAAGCATAGATGGTAGAAAAGAATGCCAGATAGATTGCGCCCAAAAAACCAAGTCCAAATTTGTTGTATTCTAATGGATAAATAAAAGCAAGACAAATTGTAATTAATGCTGAAATAAGGGTAGGGGTTGCAATTTTTTTGATGAAGAATCCTTTTGGAGTGCTTTTAAATTTAAAATATTGAGTAATGGCAGTAAGTAATCCTATTACAATAGCCACCAGTACCATTACCTTGTTATAAACAAATTCAGGATCTTCGGGCATTGCCAAAGCACCTCCATGTATTTTAATAATTAAATCCTTGATACCGGGTATTCGGTTATAAACAGGAATTGAAGTAATTGAAATAATAAATATAGCGGCAAGGAAAATAACTAACGAGCCTATAAACATCCAGAATTCACGGGTTTGGGTTGGTTCTTCTGTATGTATAGCCGGGATTTTTTTATAATGTTTTGCGAATAAAAACATTCCTCCTAAAAGAAAGGTGAAAAGGAATGATTTAATCATTACACTAATTGCAGTTCCTGCTTCTGTAAAGGCATGCACAGAGGTATCTCCCAAAATGCCGGTGCGGGTGAGGAATGTAGAGTAAAGAACAAAACAAAAAGCAAGAAGGAGGAAGAAGTAGGTAGCACGAAGTGAGCGGCCTGTGGCCTTATAAATAAGTAGCGTGTGTAATCCTGCCACCATAATTAGCCAAGGCACTAAGGATGAATTCTCAACCGGGTCCCATGCCCAATATCCTCCAAATGACAAGGATTCATAAGCCCATTTGCCGCCCATCATAATACCGGTTCCGAGTGCACACGCGCTAAAGAGAATCCAGGGTAAAGCCTTGGGTATCCAATCTCCATACTTACGAGTAAGCATACCCGAAATAGCAAAAGCAAAAGGAATGGTAGTGGAAGCAAAGCCTAAAAAGAGAACAGGTGGATGAACAACCATCCAATAATTTCTAAGCAGCACATTAAGTCCCATTCCATCACTAATAAAACTCAGATAATTAGGTTGGCTGAATATTGGTGCACTGATTTCGTTTCTTGTGAGGGCAAAAGGGCTACTGCCAATACGCACCCCAAAAAAATAAATACCAAGCACCATCATAAAGAGAAAAAACTGGCTGAGGGTTACAACTCCCATTACAGGAGATTCCCATTCTTTTCCTCTAAAAATAAAAATAGCACCTAAAATACTATTACATATTGTCCATAATAAAAAACTCCCTTCCTGCCCTTCCCAAATACATGCGAGCAAAAATTTTGGCTCTAACTCCTTACTTGCATGCTTATAGGCATACATATATTCATAAAAGTGATTAGCACAGATATAATAGATTATGCTAAATACAATTATTACCGCTGCAATTTGGGTAAAAAATGAAAACCGGGCAATTTTTTTCCATTGTAATCGTGATGTTTCATCTATTGAATAAACAGCTGAAAAGTAGCTGATGGAAGAAATGAGTGATGCAATAAATGCAACAATAACAAATAGATGCCCAATTTGGCCCGGCAACAGGTGTTCACCTACAAATTTCATAATTCAGATAGTTTTGCAGCACGCATCATAGTTATTGCTGGTTAATGCTGCGCTCTAGATTCTGCTTGTCGTCTTTGTATTTGCTCGGACATTTTAATAGTATATCCTTACACTCAAAGTAATTGTCACGCATTGTTCCCTTCATTACTACTCTTTCACTACGTTCAAGATCGGTAGGCTTACTATTGCGGTAAACAACTAAGGTCTTCCCGCCCAAGCTGTCAATGGCGTGGAAGGCTAAATAATTAGGGTCTTTTTCAGGATTGTATTCTATGGGTTTAGATAAATCAACTTTAGCTATTAAATGAACAAACTTACCTTCCTTTTTCTTTGCAGATTCGATGGTGTCGTATGTTGAAAAATCAACAGAATAGGCAAGCAAGGCACCAATAATTACTGCAATTCCAACTAAGATAATTATACTTCTCGTTTTCATGATTTTATCTCCTTATTGAGGCGATGCAAAGGTAAACTAAATGCAACAGATTTGTTATTGTTAAAACGATTTTAACATGCTGCATACCCTTATCTTTGTGCGCTTAGAAACTTACATTATGGCTGACCTTTCGCAGTTTGACCCTAATTCGGTTGGAAATCCTAACAACAATGTATTTGGTCTTCCCTTCTCAGAAGATGATGCCCGATTGATTATTGTACCAGTTCCATGGGAGGTAACGGTAAGTTACAATGGTGGAACGGCAAGAGCGCCAGACAGTATATTTAAGGCAAGTTATCAGGTTGATTTATTTGACATAGACACAAAGGATATTTGGAAAGAAGGGTTCTATATGCAGGCGCCCGAATTAAAAATTCTTTCAAAAAGCGATTATCTCCGTAAGGAGGCTGAATTATACATTAATTATATTTCGCATGGAGATAAAGTGGAGGACAATAAGTTTATGGTTAAAACCCTCAAAGAAATTAATGCAGGTAGTGTTTGGCTTAATGAATGGGTTTACCAGCAAACAAAGTCGTTATTAGAAAAGGGAAAATTAGTTGTTTTGCTTGGTGGGGATCACAGCACGCCTTTTGGTTTTTTTAAAGCTATTGCCGAAAAGCATGGTGAATTTGGGCTTTTACAAATTGATGCACATTGTGATTTGCGAGAAGCTTATGAAGGGTTTACTTATTCGCATGCATCCATTATGTATAATGCCTTAAAAGAAATTCCATTCATTACTAAATTGGTACAAGTTGGTGCACGTGATTATTGTAAAGAAGAAATTGATTTTATCCAATCAGCTAATGGTAGAGTAAAGACACTATTTGACAGCCAAATAAAGGAGCGGATCTATGAAGGTCAAACCTGGCAACGGATGGTTCAGGAATTGGTTGATTCGCTTCCTCAAAAAGTATATTTGAGCTTTGATATTGATGGTTTGGAGCCCGGTCTTTGCCCAAATACCGGAACACCGGTGCATGGTGGGTTACAGCCGGATCAAGTATTTTATTTGTTAAAAGCGATAATTAATAGTGGTAGGCATTTTATTGGATTTGATTTGAATGAAGTGGGGGTAAGTCAAAATGAATGGGATGAAAATGTGGGAGCGCGCATATTATACAAATTATGTAATCTCCTAATGGCTGCTAATAAGAAACAATGAATTATACCATCTATCTAAACAATAGGGATGCCAAATCTTTATGGGTTGATATTGGATTGGGTATTTGCGGATTAATATTATTGTTCTTGTTTGAAAAGATTGTAATTGGGCTCATTTCACTTCTTATTGCTTTATTAGGTGTATTAACTAAGCAAAAACAAAAAGTTATTATTTCCAATGAAGGCGTAAGTGTAAGAAAACTTTTCGTTAAAAAATATACCTGGAATTTGTTTAGTGAGGTAATTTTAAAAGATGGTATGCTTACCCTTGATTTTAAAAATAATATTCTTTTTCAACACAACACGGATCCTATAGGCGCTTTTATTGATGAAGCAGCTTTTAATGCTTATTGCAAGCAACAAATTGAATTAAACAGTACAACTAACGAGGAAGCACAAACGATACAATAGTTTATCCTTTGTTTTAGCAATAAATTTCAATTATACATTGGTATTTTCAAGAATCATCGCATATCCTTGTCCAACACCAATGCACATGGTGGCTAATGCGTATTTTTTTTTCATTTCCATTAGTGACAATGCAGCGCTAAAAGTAATTCGGGTGCCACTCATTCCTAAGGGATGACCAATTGAAATTGAGCCACCATGGGGATTAATCCTTTTGTCATTATCTGCTATATTAAATGATCGAATGAAGCCGAGACATTGTGCGGCAAATGCCTCATTCAATTCAATAATATCAATATCTTCTAATTGGAGGCCTGCTTTTTCCAAAGCTTTTTTTGTAGCTGGCACAGGGCCTAATCCCATTATATGGGGTTCAATGCCCACCACAGCTGATGCAATTATTTTAGCTATTGGTTTAAGGCTATACTTCGCAACTGCATCACCGGAAGCAACAAATACACAAGCTGCACCATCATTTAAACCGGAAGCATTTCCTGCAGTAACCGTGCCCTCCTTTTTAAAAGCAGGCTTCAATTTTGCCAATCCTTCCAATGTGGTGTCTGGCCGATTAAATTCATCCCGGTTAAAAATTATCGGATCCCCTTTTCGTTGAGGAATTTCTACCGGCATGATTTCTTTTGCTAATCGTCCACTTTGCTGTGCTGCTGAGGTTTTTTGTTGAGACCATAATGCAAACTTATCCTGATCTTCTCGGCTTATTTTCATTAATTCTGCAACATTCTCTGCTGTATTACCCATGGCTTCGGTGCCATACATTTCAACCATTTTGGGATTAATAAATCGCCAGCCAAAACTTGAATCTTCTAATTTTGAATCATTACCATAAGCAGAACTGGGTTTAGATATAACATAGGGGCTGCGTGTCATGTGCTCCATTCCTCCGGCAATAAAAATATCTCCATCTCCATTGGCAATAGCTCGCACCGCATGTGCAATGGAGGACATTCCTGAGGCGCACAACCGGTTTACCGTTTCTCCCGGAACTGTAGGGGGCAAGCCGGCAAGAAGAAGAGCCATCCGGGCTACATTTCGGTTGTCTTCACCAGCCTGATTATGACAGCCCATAATTACGTCATCAATTGCATCAACCGGTATTTTTGGATTTCTTTTTACTAATTCTTTTATCACCATTGCACCCAAATCATCAGTACGTATAGTTGATAAGGCACCATGAAATTTACCAACCGGAGTTCGAATGCCATCAATAATAAATGCTTCCTTCTTAACCATTATATTAAATAATTGAAGGGCAAAGGTAAGCAGTGTTGATTAATGAATATTGTTCAATAATTCCAAGTCTTCATCATCCAAAATAACCTTTGTGGACTCTAACAGGGGAAGTAATTGCTCCTTAGTTTTTTCACTAACAATGGGAGCGGTAATATCCGGCTGTGCAAGTATCCATGCTATGGAAATGGCTGCAGGAATAACGCGATGCTTTTTTGCAATCTTTTGAATGGCAGCTATTGTTTGCATTCCTCTTTCATTAAGATATTTCTTTAACCCACTGCCGCGAACGCTTTTATTTAAATCGCTCTCATTAAGATATTTACCGGTTAAAAAACCGGAAGCCAATCCTCTGAATGGGAAATAGGCCAGTTGATATTTTTTAATTAGCGCATGATAAATAGTTTCGAATGTTGTGCGCTCCATTAAATTATACTCAGTTTGAAGTGCAATATAAGCGGGCATATTATTTGAAAGAGCAAAGTCCATTGATGCAATAAATCTTTCTGAAGAGATATTTGATGCGGCTATATAATTTACCTTTCCTGCTTTTATTATTTTTTCAAAAGCACACATGGTATCACTAACCGGGGTGACTTTATCGTCAAAGTGTGTGTAATAAAGGTCAACATAATCGGTCTGCAACCTGGAAAGAGAATCATCAATAGCTTTAAAAATGTGCTTGCTACTTATGTCTTCGGGATGATACTTATTCTTGCTCCCGGTTTTTGTAGCAATAACTAATTTGTCTCTATTGTTTCGAAGTTTTATCCAGCTACCAATAATTTCTTCCGATAATTCACCCACTCCATTTACCCACCAAGGATAGGTGTCAGAAGTGTCAATGAAATTAAAACCGGCATCAAGAAAAGTATCCAATATTTTGTAAGAAGTATTCTTGTCTGCTGTCCAACCAAAGACATTGCATCCCAAATTAATTGGGGATACTTGCAAATTAGTATTTGGAATACTCTTGTATTGCATAAATAAATGAGTAAAATAGATAAAGGGAAAAGTAGAAAAACACCTTTTAGTTATATCATCTACTGATTAAGAACTTAATGGTATTCACATAATTAATACGCCAGCCATTACGCATATTTCCAACAAGTTCTTTCCTATCGAAAGAAGTATAATAAGAGAATTGAGATTGTCCAATACTTTTTATTTTCCCTTTAATGGCTTTATCATCAAAGTTGCTGTAATAGGTTAGTTGTACAGCGCCAATGGATTTAAGCTTCCCACCAAATGAAGGGTCAAATGAAGAATAGTAGATGATTCGGTCACTGCCAATACTCTTTATTTTTCCGCGTAAGGATTCTTCATCATAGCGATTATAATATTCAAACGTAGTGCTACCAATACTTTTAATTTTCCCTACTAAGTCAGCATCATCATAAGAGGCGTAATAGGTAATCATTTTTTGGCCGATATAACGAATCTTTCCGGCGAAGGCTTCATTATCTAAATTTGTATAATTTACCACACGTCCTGTATAAGGCTCCATTCTTTCCTGCATTCTATCAGTACGGCCTTTGTAGATATCAATTCCATAGTCTATAATATCACCGGTAGGAGTGAGGTTGAGAATAACCTGCTCATCCAATTCAATGGATAACTTAGATAGGATTCCTGTTTCACTCATTTCCACCCGGCTAATACGCTGTGCCAATAAGGGAAGGCTTAGTGTACATCCTACGATAAATACAAATAACTTTTTCATTACCCCAAATTTTATATAAAGTTAAGATATTTGATGAAAACGCTAAATTGTTGTGTAGGAAGGCTAATGTTATGTATAATAGAAAGGAGGGGGGGCTGGATTACTATAAACCGCTCTTGGAATTGTTATTTTCCGTATTCTCCAAATTCTTTTCGCAGGCAATCTGCAATTTCACCAAGCGTACAATAACTTTCTACAGCCTCAAGTACATAAGGCATAATATTTTCAGTAGTTTTAATAACGGCAGAAAGTTTTTCTAAGCTCTCCATTGCCTTTGCCTGATTACGTTTTTCTTTTAAATTATTTAATGACAGTATCTGGCTTTGCTGAATCTTTTCATCTACTTTAAATAAAGTTGTTTTATGGGTTTCATTTATCGTAAACTTATTTACACCTACAATAATTTTCTCTCCATTTTCAATTTTTCGCTGATATTCATAGGCACTTGCAGCAATCGCATCAGACATGAAACCGCTTTCAATGGCAGAAACGCTTCCGCCCATATTGTCAATTTGCTGCATAATCTTTCCGGCCTCTTCTTCCATTTGAGTGGTTAGTTTCTCTACATAGTAACTTCCTGCTAATGGGTCGGCAGTATCAGCTACTCCGCTTTCAAATGCCGTTATTTGCTGTGTTCGCAATGCAATGCGTGCTGCTTCTTCTGTGGGCAAACTCAACGCTTCATCGTAACCATTGGTATGTAGTGATTGCGTGCCTCCCATTACAGCAGCCAGGGTTTGAATGGTTACTCGGCTTATGTTGTTTAGCGGTTGTTGTGCAGTAAGCGTGCTGCCACCGGTTTGAGTGTGAAATCGAAGCATAAGTGCTTTGTCATCGGTGGCACCCATAGACTTCATAATTTTAGCCCACATTCGCCGTGCTGCCCTAAATTTGGCTACTTCCTCAAACAGATTATTGTGTGCATTAAAAAAGAAGGATAGTCGCTTACCAAAAATATTAATATCCAATCCACGGTCTATAGCTGCTTTCACGTATGCTTTACCGTTACTTAATGTAAATGCTATTTCTTGTGCCGCAGTACTGCCGGCTTCTCTAATATGGTATCCGGAAATGCTGATGGTATTCCATTTGGGTACTTCTTTGCTGCACCATTCAAAGATGTCCGTAATGATACGCATGCTTGGTTTTGGAGGATAGATATATGTGCCTCTTGCCGCATATTCTTTTAAAATATCATTCTGAATGGTTCCGGCTAATTTTTTCAAATCAGCACCTTGCCTTTTTGCAAGGGCTACATAAAAAGCCAGTAAGATAAAACCACTGGCATTAATAGTCATGCTGGTGCTAACCTCTTCTAATTTGATACCTGCAAACAATTTCTCCATATCCTCAAGGCTATCAATTGCCACCCCAACTTTACCTACTTCACCATTAGCTAAGGGATGGTCACTATCATAACCGATTTGAGTTGGCAGGTCAAATGCAACACTTAATCCCATTACTCCTTGCTTTAACAAATAGTGGTAACGCTTGTTGCTTTCCTCGGCAGTAGAGAACCCCGCATATTGCCGCATAGTCCATAACCTACCCCGATACATACTTGCTTGAACTCCGCGCGTGAATGGAAAATGCCCGGGTATTTCATAAATCATTTCCGGTAAATCATTTTGGGAATACACCTCTTTTATTTCAATACCAGAGTCGTTGAATACTGCTTTCTTTTCCATAATGAATTATGCGGTCTTTAATGTTTGCTTTGCTTCAAATTGAAGGGCATCTAATACGATGTTATTCAATTCAGCATTATGGTTGAGGCTATATTCCAAAATCCTTTTCCCCAGGTCAGCATCACTCGCGTTTTGCGGAAGCCCGGCATATAGCTGATTGATAATATAAATATTTTGGTCACGGAGTTTTGTTACTGCGTTCCAAACTTCGGGTGATACATAAACCTGTTGGCTTATATTATATTCATATTCGCTGCGTAGTTCTGTAACCATTCTTTCATGAGCTACTAGTGCAGGCTCTCCGGTGAGTGGTAAACGGCCTACTAAATTTTTCAATCCGGCTCTTTCAGCATATAACGACATTCTCTCATAGGCTTGCATTTTTAATCGCAATCCTTCATTGCTTATACCTGTTTTTTCTTTAATGGCATCTTTCATGCCTTTAAATTCAATCAATAACCATAAAAAGGCAATCATACTAACAAAAGAAATGGCTGCCTGAATATCTTGTAAGTTAATTTCTAACCACTGCATATATTTCGAATATAAATTTATTTAAAAGGATAGAATGAAAATCATCCTTGGTATCCTTAACACAAAAGTAATTTATCTTATTCTATTGCCTTGTGCCTAATTGAATAATAATAAAAAAGAGAGGCCAATATGACCTCTCCTTTACATTCATTTTATTTTAAATTATGCATGTTGCATAGGTTCATTTTTCTTATGTTCTACTTTTTTGGGAGCTGCGGCACCCAAAGGTTTATTCTTAGCAAAATCCATAAGAACAGGAGCCCCAATAAAAATTGAAGAATATGTACCGGTGATAACACCTATCAGCATAGCAAAGGCAAATCCTCGTGTAACCTCTCCGCCAAAGATGAATAGAATTAACAAGGTGAGGAATACAGTAAATGAAGTCATTACTGTACGGCTCAGGGTGCTGTTAATAGCAGTGTCAATTATGGTTGCTTTATCTGCACCACGCATATCCCTAGAGTTTTCTCTTACCCGGTCAAATACAATCACCGTATCATTCATTGAGAATCCAATTACTGTTAGGATTGCAGCGATAAAGTGCTGATCTATTTCAAGTGGAAATGGTACAATATTTTTAAAGAATGAGAATACAATCAAGGTTACCAAAATATCATGTATCAAGGAAAAAATTGTACCCATCGAATAGCGCCAGTCGCGGAAACGCAAGACGATATAAATGAAAATGGCAAACACAGCAAAAATAGTTGCTTTCACTGCACCTCGCTTTAAATCATCTGAAATACTTGGCTGCACTGTGGTAGAGCTTTCAATTCTATCACGAACAAATTTTTCATAAGACATATCAGCCGGCAGTACCTTTTTCAATCCTGAAAATAATCTTTGTTGTACAGCTTCATCTGCGTTAGCTACTCCTTTCATGTAGGCAGTAGTAATATTAAGGTGCTTGTTATCGCCAATTGTTTTAATAATAGGGTTGTCATCATCAAAAGCCTCACGAAGGTCATCCATAATATCGGTGTTTTTTATGGGCTTATCAAAGCTAATGGTATAGCTGCGTCCTCCTTTAAATTCAACACCATAATGGAAACCATTAAAGAAGGTGGCAATTCCAAGAATAATAATTCCGATGGAAGCCATATATGCATATTTTCTTGCTTCTACGAATTTGTATTTGGCATTACGAAAAACCCTTCTTGATAGCTTGGTTGAATATTTTAAGTGATGATTCCGATTGGTGAAAATATCTGTAAAGAGCCTGCTCACTAAGATACCGGTAAACATAGAAAGTAAAAGACCGATAATTTGTGTAGTAGCAAAACCTAATACAGGCCCTAATCCAAAATAAAATAGAATAATAGCCGTAATTAATGAGGTGATATGAGAATCCAACACAGGTGGAATACCTCGATGATATCCTTCAGCCACCGCCTGTGGATACGACTTGCCATGTGCCAGTTCGTCCTTTATCCGTTCAAAAATAATTACGTTGGAGTCAACAGCCATACCTATGGTTAATATCAAACCCGCGATACCTGCTGCGGTTAGCGTAAGGCCCATCGCAGCTAAAACCCCTATCGTAAAAAGCAGGTTTAGAGAAAGGGCAATATTTGCAATCCAACCACCATTATTATAATAAGATAGCATTAATATAAATATGGCTAAGAAGGCTATTCCAAATGACATGGCGCCGCCTCTAACCGCTTCTTTACCTAATGTAGGACCAACTATTTGTTCTGCTACAATTTTAGCAGGAGCGTCAAGTTTACCTGAGGTTAGAATGCTGGCTAAGTCCTGTGCTTCTTCTATGGTAAAGTTTCCGGTAATTTCAGAGCTACCACCTTCAATTGGACCGTTTACATTGGGTGCACTATACACAAGATCATCCAAAACAATAGCAATAGGACGATTTACATTTTTTGTAGTTAGTCTTGCCCAGGTTTTTGCACCAATGTTGGTCATGGTCATTTTGATAGCCGGTTGTCCGCGCTCATCAAAGTCTTGTTTTGCAGATTCAACCCCATCACCTTCCATAGGTGCTTTATCTGAGCCGGGGATTGTTTTAATGGCATAGAGGGGTAAAAACCGCATGTTGTTATCTGCTTTTTCTTCCACCCCATATAAAAATTTCAGGTTTCCCGGAAAAGCGCCTTTTACTAAACTCAATTGAAGGTAACTGTTAAATACACTGGTATCTTTTAATGCCACGCGGCCTATTGCAGAAGAAAAATATTGACGTCCATTTGCATCTGTTTGCACGTCAATGGGGTTCATAATGCGCAAAAGGGGATTTGCATTTTGCGCCAACTTTGCAGAATCGCTAATTTCAGTAGTGTCTCCGGCTTTAACTCCATTTAGATAATTCTGCAAATTTTTGTCGGCAACCTGGAGAGGAGAGGCAATTTCATCAATACGATATACTTCCCAAAATTGAAGGTTGGCAGACGATTGAAGATATTTTCTTACTCTTTCAGGGTCGTTAAATCCAGCCAATTCAACAGTAATTACGCCCTTCGTTTCATCAAGGTTTATATTAGGCTGAGCAACACCAAATTTATCAATACGCTTAGTTAATATCTGGTGGGTTTGTTTAATTGCTCCATTGGCAATTTTCTTCAATTTTGCAGTAGCCTGATTGTCGTTGTCACTAATTTTTACATCTTTCCCCGGGCCGGCAAATAATCCTGCTAACTTACCTCCGCCATTTAATTTTATGTAATCAGCAGAAAACAGGTCAATAAAATTGGCCTCGCTTTGTATCTTCTGTTGAGAAGCATTGTTGATAGAACGAATAAGTGCAGAGTCCTTTGGGTTGTTACTTAAAGATTTTAACAACCCTTCGAGGCTAACGTCTAAGGTTACACTAATACCACCTTGAAGATCAAGACCGAGGTTAAGTTCGTTCTCTTTTAGTTTGCGATAAGTATTTCCTAAATAAATAGTCTCATCAACAGTTGAGTCAAGGATGTGTTGGGTTTTTGCTTTTACAAGCGCTTCACGATCTTCAGGAGATAGGGTAGCAGGATGCTCATTTTTAACAAGACGTTCTGCTTTTGCCTTAATTTTCCCTTCATAATTACGTACCGCCCATGTATAAGATAATTCCCATAAAGAAATAAAAAACAAAGCGATGGTGAAAAACCATATTAAACCTTTAAGCTTCATAGATGAACTTTTCTACAGTTGTCAATTTTTTTTAAACAGTGTGCAAAGATAAGAGGAATTGACTATCAATTATCGGGTTTTTTGAATCCAATTGATTGATTTTTGGCTTAGAATAGCCCTGAAAATCATTTAATTAGCATTGTAATGTGCAAATGTGGAAAGATTGCTGTCAATTTGGTTATCTGTTTTCCAGCATTTTATCCTGCTAAATTTCATGGCTTTTTATCCCTTGTAATTCACCATTTTGTTTGTTACAAGGTCTTTAATGCAGAGCTTCCAAAGCCTTTTTAATTTTTGAAAATCCTTTTTCTAAATTGTTTAGGCTATTGGCAAATGACATACGAATACAGTTAGGCTCGCCAAATGCTTTTCCTGAAACAGTGCTTACATGGGCATCATTAAGTAAATACATACATAAATCATCAGCGTTTTCAATTTTATTTCCTGATGGTGTAGTTTTTCCAAAAAAGGCATGAACATCTGGGAATACGTAAAATGCTGCGGGAGGAGTTTCAACTTGTACACCGGGAATTGCCTGCAACCATTCAATTACTTTATTTCTTCGTTGTAAAAACTGTGCTGTCATTTCTTTTGTTGGCGTAAGGTCGCCGGTTAGTGCAGCAATGGTGGCTCGCTGTGAAATGGCTGAAGTGCCACTGGTAAATTGGCCCTGAACTTTTTCGCAAGCCCGTGCAATTTCATTCGATGCTGCCAAATATCCTAAGCGCCATCCGGTCATGGCAAAGCCTTTGCTTAATCCATTTATCACTATCACGCGGTCTTTTATAGATGGGAATGATGCAATACTTTCATGGTTGCCGGTATAATTAATGTGCTCGTAAATTTCATCACTCATAATATATACCTGGGGATGCTTTTCAAAAACACGAACCAATCCTGCTAATTCATCCTTTGTATATAATGCACCTGTAGGGTTACAAGGTGATGAAAACATAAATAATTTTGTTTTGGGTGTAATGGCATCTTCAAGTTGTTGCGGATTGATTTTATAGCCTGAGGTTAATGAGGTGCGTACCAATTTAACTGTACCTCCTGCAAGGCGAACAATTTCACTGTATGTAACCCAATAAGGAGTAGGTATAATCACTTCATCATCTACATCAACAATACTCAGTACTAAATTAGCGATGCATTGTTTAGCACCTGTGCTGATAATAATTTGCTCGGGTGTATAAACAAGATTATTGTCTCTTTCAAGTTTTGTACAAATGGCTTTCCGTACATCCAGATAACCGGCTACCGGAGTGTAATGGCTATAATTTTCATCAATGGCTTGTTTAGCAGCTTCTTTAATATGATCGGGTGTATTAAAGTCAGGCTCTCCAAGGCTTAGGTCAGTAATATCATGCCCAGCTTCACGTAAGGCTCGTCCTAACTTAGCCATTTTAAGTGTTTCTGGTTCATTAAATCGGTGAAGTAAGCTGGATAACATAATTTCTATTTTTAAAGATTAGGCTAATATTAAAACTTTCCGGTTAAAAATTGATAATGCAAATTTACCACTTGGGGAATTAGCATTTCTTTTTCATCATTTATTATGATTATTTGGCACCGGGATAATTTCTCTTCCTCATTCATTTGTTTTTTCATTCGGGCTAATACATCTTCGCGATTAGCATTATCTCTGTTTTGCACTCGCTCAATGCGCAATGCTTCCGGGCTGCTAACACCGATTATGATATCTAATGATTTGTCAGCACCACTTTCAAAAATTAATGCAGCTTCTTTTATGGCATAAGGGTAGGTACAATGATTCATCCATTCGTTTGAATCACGTAATGTTTCGGGATGTACCGCTGCGTTTAGCTTTGCAAGCAAGGAGTTGTTTTCAAAAACTTTATCAGATAGCCATTTTCGGTTAAGCATACCCGTTACTGAATACAGTTCGCTACCAAAAATTGAAACTAATTTTTCTTTTAGTGGTGCGTAAGTTTCCATAAGTTGCTTGGCAGCAGAATCGGCATCATATACCGGTGCGCCCAGTATGTTAAAAATGCGCGCAACCGTTGATTTTCCACTTCCTATTCCTCCAGTAAGGCCTATGCGAAGCATGCTGCAGTTATTAATTAAGTTGGAAAATACCTTGGTTATTTAGTTTCTGTTGTTGTGCCTTTGCTTTGGTTTTTACTCCATTCCAAACTAATAGTACTCTTTTCAATCTTAATATAGCTTCCCGGGCTTACTTCAAGCATTAAGGTATTATCGTCATTTACTTTATAGATAGTACCATGAATGCCCGCAATAGTAACTACTTTATCTCCTTTTTGCATTTTGTTTATAAATTCCTTTTGTTGTTTGGCTTTTTTTGCCTGAGGTCTGATCATAAATAACCAAAATACCAAAATCATCATTCCCATTAAAAAGAGCGTGCTTGTGCTACTGCCTTTTCCGCTAGGATCCATCATCAAAAAAATGTTCATTAATTGCATGTGTGTTTGTTTTATTGTTTAGTTGTTTTTTTATTAACAGTTCCCATAAGTATTAATTGTGGAAATTCGGGCTTGGTGTTTGCAGTTACGAAAATAGTTTTACGCGTAGCACCGGAGCGATTTGTAGTATTGAATTTTACTTTTATATAACTCGTTTCGCCGGGTTTAACGGGTGCTTCAGGCTTTTCAGGTACAGTGCAACCACAACTTGCGGTTACATTGGAAACAATTAAGAGATTGGTACCGGTGTTTTTAAAGCTATAATTAAATTCAACTATTTGCCCTTCCTCGACTGAACCAAAGTCGTGTTCTATAATCGGTACATCTACTGTGGTGGAGGAAAGAGAATCCTGTACCATTATTGTTTCAATAGTTTTTTCACTGCGATTGTTATTGTTGCAGCTAATAATCAGCATGCCTAGGAAATAAGTAAGGAATATTTTTTGCATGATGACTTATTATAAGGTGCTGTTCTTATATTGGCGTTTTTCTATTTTGCCCTGTGCTGTTAAGTCTTTGTTTATATTATCCAGCAAGCCATTAATGAATTGTCCACTTTGTTCAGTGCTGTATGATTTAGCCAGGTCAATATATTCGTTAATGGTAACCTTAGTAGGAATGGTTTCAAAAAATAAAAATTCACAAACTCCCATTTGAAGAAGAATCATGTCTAAAGCAGCAATTCGATCAGCATCCCAATTTTTAAGCCGGGGTTTTATCAGGCTTAATGTGGTTTCTGATTTTTGCTGAACTGTTTTTAATAACTGATGCGCAAAAGTTCTTTTTTCCTCCGAAAGAATTTGGGTAAAAGCCGAGTTAGTTGGTTTTGTCAAATAATTTAATATTAGCGTTAGCATCATTTCAGAGTCATCATCCCAATTGAGAAAATTTTCTTCAATATGATTGGTAAAAGATTCATTGGGAAACATTAACTCACTAACAATTAATTCAAGGATGTTTCTTTCTTGCTTTTTTTCACGTGAAGATAGTTCAGTGTATTCCTTGTAGGTAGGTGTACTTATCAGTTCGGTGTATATCTTCTTTACTAAATTATGATCAATTAAAGTGTCAGGTTTTAATTCTTTAATGGCTTCGATGAAGGATGGATTTTCAATTATTTTTTTTATCACTTCATTTTCAGCAATTCGGGTGCTAATATGCAAATCACTGGCCGAAGGAAGGTGCTTATTTGCTTTTTGATAGGCATCTGTTTGGGCATAAAGCGCTACTTCCGACAGAAAATACATGAGATAGGTAAAGAGTTTTCGAGATTGCTCAATTTTATTATCCAGTATTTTTGCAGGTTCTTCCGGTTTTAGTGAATCCTGAATAGGTTCAAGCGCATATAGCGTTTGCATAACCTTTACCCTAATATTTCTTCTACTGAGCATAATAATGCCTTAATGGATTTGCAAAATTAGCACATTAAACCCTCTTTAAAGCCCAAAATATTAGGTTTGTGAAAAAATGTCCTACCTGTTGCTGTAAATCTGACATCAACGATAGACAACCTGACAACAAAACACTTATGAATTTGTTGGCATAAAATTCGCCTACCTTTGCGTGCCTGAAAAATCAGGGAATAAATTTTTCAAATCAAAACAAACTATACTAGTATGGCTAAAGCTTCAAGCATCGCCCCAAAGATGAGTTTAACTCCACTTCATGATAGGGTGATAGTGCTGCCTGCACCGGCAGAGGAAAAAACTGCAGGAGGAATCATTATTCCTGATACTGCAAAAGAAAAACCCCAAAGAGGAACAGTTGTTGCTGCAGGACCGGGGAAAAAGGATGAGCCTGTTACCGTTAAAAAGGGAGATCAGGTTCTTTATGGAAAATATGCAGGAACTGAAATTTCTATCGAAGGGAAAGATTATATCATAATGCGCGAAAGCGATATTTTGGTTATTTTATAAATCGCATACCCCTAACTGTTAGTTTTTAACTAAATATTCTTTTTACAAATTTAAAATCAAAATAAAAAAATGTCAAAACTGATATACTTCGATATTGAAGCAAGAAACAGAATGAAAAAAGGAGTGGAAACACTATCCAATGCTGTAAAAGTTACCCTGGGACCAAAAGGACGTAACGTAGTTATAGAAAAGAAATTTGGAGCGCCACAAGTAACAAAAGACGGTGTTACGGTTGCAAAAGAAATTGAATTGGAAGATCCTATTGAAAATATGGGTGCACAAATGGTTAAAGAAGTGGCATCAAAAACAGCTGATACAGCAGGTGATGGTACAACTACAGCAACGGTTTTGGCACAGAGTATTATTGTAGAAGGGTTGAAGATGGTAGCAGCAGGTGCTAATCCAATGGATTTAAAACGTGGTATTGATAAGGCAGTAGCCCAGGTTGTGGAGAATTTACGCACACAAACCCAAACAGTAGGAAGTGATAGCAAAAAAATTCAACAGGTGGCAACTATTTCTGCTAATAATGATGATACGATTGGTAAACTTATCGCCGAAGCATTCGGTAAGGTAGGTAAAGAAGGTGTTATTACCGTAGAAGAAGCAAAAGGTACAGACACTACAGTGGATATTGTAGAAGGAATGCAATTCGATCGTGGTTACATCAGCCCTTATTTTGTAACCAATAGCGAAAAGATGCATGTTGAATTGCAAAATCCCTATATCTTAATATTTGATAAGAAGATTTCTGCAATGAAAGATATTCTTCACATTTTGGAGAAAGCTGCACAAAGCGGTCGGCCCCTGCTTATTATTGCAGAAGACTTAGAAGGAGAGGCATTGGCTACCTTAGTAGTGAATAAACTACGCGGAACAATTAAAGTTGCTGCAGTTAAAGCTCCGGGTTTTGGTGATCGCAGAAAAGAAATGCTTACTGATATTGCTATTCTTACCGGAGGGCAGGTTATTAGTGAAGAATTAGGAAATAAATTGGAAGGTGTTGACCTTAAATCTTTAGGTCAGGCGGCCTCTATTACAATTGACAAAGACAATACTACCATAGTAAATGGTAAAGGGGATAAAAATTCAATAAAAGCACGCATTAATCAAATTAAAGCGCAGGTTGAAACTACCACATCAGATTATGATAGAGAAAAACTTCAGGAGCGTTTGGCTAAATTAGCCGGTGGCGTTGCTGTGCTTTATGTGGGTGCAGCTACCGAGGTTGAAATGAAAGAGAAGAAGGATCGTGTTGATGATGCTTTACATGCTACCCGAGCTGCAGTTGAAGAAGGTATTGTTCCGGGTGGAGGGGTTGCCTATATCCGTGCAATTGCTGCATTAGATAAATTAAAAGGACATAATGCTGATGAGCAAACCGGTATTTCCATTATTCGTAGGGCGTTAGAAGAGCCACTTCGTATTCTTACCGCAAATGCCGGAATTGACGGCTCTATCGTGGTGCAAAAGGTGCGTGATGGAAAAGCTGATTTCGGATTCAATGCACGTACAGAACAATACGAGAATCTGTTTAAAGCCGGTGTTATTGATCCTACTAAAGTGAGTCGCGTGGCTTTGGAAAATGCTGCTTCTATTGCAGGTATGCTGCTTACAACCGAATGTGTGGTAGCAGATAAACCCAAAAAGGATGAACCTGCTATGCCAGGCGGAGCACCTGATATGGGGGGAATGGGATATTAATAGTATAAATTATAGTTCAATAATTACAAAGACCATCTGTAAAAAGATGGTCTTTGTTGTTTAGAAGTTTAACCACTAAATTAATAAGCTACTTTTATTCCAATATTTGGGGTCGTAAAATTGCCGTTTCGCATACTTGGTCTAAAGTTATGCTGCCATTTTCTGTCTCGATAATTAAACCAAACTAAATCTGTTGAAACAGACATATTGCCTAAAATATTTGTACATGAATTTTCATCGCAAGCATGGGTTGAACAAAGCCATTCTAATGCTACAAAAACTCCGTTTTTTGGCATAAGGATTTTATACTTGCTTAAGTTAATGTTGTTTGTTCTCTTCAGATGATTAGCAGCCACAATTATATTTTCACTAAGTAAGTCAAATCCGGGACTCATATCAGTGGCGTTAGGTTCCATAAGCCTAACCCGAATATCACATTTGTATCTTCCATGTGTTTTGGCTTTGAATGAAACCGTCTTAATCCAGCCAGTACTTTTCCTTTTATGCTCAATAAATACCGCGATTTGACCACCAGGTTTTAAATCAAAAAAGGCATTGGTTTTTAAATGTAAGAAACCTAAATCTTCTTCATCTGTAAGGTTGTTAAAATTTGTTGCTATTACTTCATCTAATGTTTTTGTGTACTCACTTAAAAATATGGTGTCGCTATTTAATAGTGTTTTAACTGATATTAATTGGGGGTAGTAGCTGATATTTGTAACTCTTATGGTATCATCGTAATCAAAATGCTTTAGTAGAAATTCCCCCTTCTCATTTGTTGTAGCTCCGTTTTGCTTTTTTACAGATACGATATTTGTATATGCTAATGGCGTGTGGTTTAAATTGCAAACAATTCCATGAATATTTATTTGTGAAAATGAAATAGTGGGAATTATCATTAAACTAAAAACAATACATTTCATTTAAGTGAATTTATGATTTATTATTTGCGTTTATGATCATTTATTCCTCCATGGAAGGGTGGTTTATCATTGTGATATTATTAAGGATAAAGTAAGCGTGTTGAGTGCTGTTATTTTCCACTACACTTTCTATTTATAAAACAAAACATTATAGGGTTATTAATAAAGCTAATCTATATGTGGCCTCTTGGAAATTAATTCATTATAGGTCCAATGTACGTATTTCCCATAGAGCTAAAAAATCGTTATGGTCGTAGCTGTGCAGGTGTGTATAAAAATGGTTTTTTCTTTGGTATAATCATTCAAGTTTAATTAGTTCGTAAAAAATAATCCAAGTGGATTGGTTCTCATTATCATTAAAGCATTACCTTTCCTTAAGGATAAAATAATTACGATGAAAAAGATTTTTTTTACACTAAGTCTTCTGCTTATTATTTCTATATCGTTTGCTCAAAATAAATCTAATTCTGCAAATTTTTATTATTATGGAAATCAAAAAATCACCTTTAAAGAAAGTAAATCGAAGCTCTTTCTGAGGGTTCCTGAAAATAGGCTTGTGGAGGTAAAGAAAATGCTGTCCACCTCATTTCAGTTAGATGAAAAAAATATCACTCCACTTGCTGAGCCGCGCCTTTTTGTAGTGGACATAAAAAAAGATGATGCTGATTTTATAAAAGCAATTATTAATGAAATTCGTTTGTGGGGAAAGGCAGAAATTGTGCGTCCGGCACTGGTTTCTAAAGATGGTAAAAATCAAATTATTGATGAGGGGTTTTATGTAAAACTCAATACCGGTGTGAGTTATCAGCAACTTTCTTCATTTGCATTAAACAAAGCCTGTACAATTATTGCGCAGTATAAATATGATGATCGTACGTATATATTAAAAGCAGGTGAACAAAATCATTATGATGGTCTTGCTTTAGCCAATATATTTTATAAAAGCGGACTTTTTGAATATGCAGAACCTGATTTTCAGGTATTGGATATGTTAAATAAAAGTGAGTTCAAAGAGACTATTTCAACCACACAATCACGACCCAATAATTCAATATTTGGGAAAACCTCAACACCCAATGATCCGTATTTTCCACTTCAATGGGCTGCTGTTAATAATGGTTCAGTAATTCAATTTAGTGGTACCGTGGGTGCAGATATTGATTTGGATGAAGCCTGGAATATTTCAAAAGGTAGTTCTACCATCCGTATTGCAGTAATTGATGAAGGGGTGGATAGGATGCACCCTGATTTAATTAATAATATTTCTCCTTTAGGATTTGGATTGGTGTCGGCAAATGCTGTAACCGGTTCGCCAATTAGTGATGCCAATGCACACGGTACTGAATGTGCAGGCATTATAGCTGCGGAGGCGGATAATCTTATTGGGATTTCCGGTGTAGCTCCTCAATGTAAAATTATTCCGGTGAATATTACCATAAATTCTGATGGTATTTTTGGAACTTCTTCTCAAATTGCAAGTGGCATTGATTGGGCATGGGATATTGGAGGAGCAGATGTATTATCAAATTCTTGGGGAGGTAGCCTACCTTCATCTTTGAAGGATGATGCAATTCACAGGGCTGTTACATTAGGAAGAGCAGGAAAGGGAGCTGTTGTTGTCTTTGCTGCAGGTAATTCCGGTGCTGGGGTAATTTATCCCGGAAATCATAATGAAGTTATTACGGTAGCAGCAATGAGTATGTGTTATGAAAAGAAATCAGGAATAAGTTGCGATGGAGAGGATTGGTGGGGAAGTAGCTATGGGGTTGGATTGAGTATTGCTGCTCCTGGTGTGAAAATTGTTACAACAACTATTACCGGTACCGGTACAGGTACTGGTGATGAGGTTGATTATGACCAATTATTTAATGGAACCTCTGCGGCTACCCCTCATGTTTCAGGAGTAGCTGCCTTGATTTTAAGCATAAATGGGAATTTTACTCAAAATCAAGTTAAAGAAATTTTGGAGCGTTCTGCACGTAAGGTTGGAGGATACTACTATCGGAGAGTTGAAGGTCAGCCTAATGGCTCCTGGTCTAACGAATTGGGGCATGGGATGTTGAATGCTAAAAACGCATTATTGCTTGCACAAAGTTCAAACCTTTGTCATATAGAAATAGCAAAACCAGCCTCTTTGCAAACTTGTGCTGGAAATAACATCAACCTTCAGGTTACTAATAGTGTTTTAGGAAATACTTATAATTGGTTTAAAGATGGTATTAATGTGGGTTCAGGAGCTTCGTTTAATGCCAATCAAACAGGTAATTATAATGTAACCCTTAACACTTCCTCAGGCTGCAAGGATACTTCTTATATTATACCCATCATGGTGTCTTCACCTGATGGCCCATTAGTGGCTGATGCAGGAAGAGATACTACGATAAATGCTGATCAAAAGGTATTTTTAGGCGGAGGCCCCGCAGGTGCCGGAGGAACAGGGATTATTCATCCTATGCGTGGCATAGGGTATAGTTATTATGAAGACATGCTGGTTCGTTTTAATTCATCAGACCCTTTACTTCATTTTAAAGTGATTGATTCTAGCTTTGCACCTCTGAATACAACCTACTCTGGAACTGCAGTTACTCCATACGGTTTGTATATGATGGGTGATAGTGGTGACTTTGTAAAAGTGGATACAGCAAATGGGAATACCTACTTAGTTGGCAATTTTAATGTAAGTGGTGCTTCGTGCTATGGAATGACTTATGATCCGGTAACCGATAAAATTTTTGCGGTTTATTTTAATAATAGTATTAATAGAAATTATTTATATGAAGTGAATCGAATTACAGGAGCTGCTACCCAAATTGCTACCATTTCTCCTGCTACTAACCCTATATATAGTTTGAGCGCAGATAACAACGGTGATTTGTATGCTATGGAATCTTCTTATGATTATGGCCAAAGTGCTAAAATACACAAAATAAATAAGGCAACCGGAGCCTCAACCTTAGTGGGAAACCTTGGTTTTTTAGCCTATTATATACAAGATGGTGCAATTGACCCAATAACTAATAATTATTTTTTAACGGCTACCACAGATATTTTGCCCGGGGGGGACACTTTTGAAGGGGGAGGGATATGGCAGGTGGATAAAAATTCAGGAACAGGGTCGCTTATTGGCATGGTTGGAAGAGGTGGATATATAATGGATGGTTTGGGATTTGCAAATAAAGAATACAAATACCAGTGGAGCCCAACTGCTTTTCTAAGTAATCCAAATGACGCTAATCCGCAATTTTCGGCTAGTTGGGGAGGGGTATATAATTACACGTTAACGGTAACTGATTTATGCGGAAATACGACTTCTAATCAGGTTGCCGTAACTGTTTTAGGGCCTACACCGGTTACCTTATTGAATTTTAATGGCCGTATCCAAAATAGTATTACCCACCTGAATTGGGACGTAGAAAATGAAATCAATTTTGATCGTTATGAAGTTGAAAGAAGTGTTGATGGAAGAGCGTTTGTTACATTGGGTAATGTACATGCTATAGGGTCTTCAAGTGTAACCCAACGGTACCACTTTGAGGACTACAAATTACCGGCTGAAACATATATTTTTTATCGACTTAAAATGATTGATATTGACGGTACTTATAGTTATAGTCAAATAATTAAATTAAAAAGGGATAGGTCTGCAGAAGATGGACTAATAACCATCACGCCTAATCCGTTTAGTGATAAAATTGTACTCTTGTACGAAAGCACCCAACCTGATAAAGTTCGTGTATCCATTACTGATAGTAAAGGAAGCTTAATAAAGCAGAAGATGTTTCTGGTTGAAGAGGGGATAAACCAATTATATGTTAATGGCGCGAACTTGCCTACGGGGTTGTATTTTGTTACTGTAAAAGACCGTAGTAAAAAGGTAACAAGAAAAGTAATTAAACAATAACGAAAGCTCCTCTTTTTAAAAAGCCGGTTTAAAGTAAAAACCGGCTTTTTTTATTCATTTTTTTAAGTATCGAAATAGATTAGTGCGTGCCTAAGTCATATATCTTTTGAATGCGGTGTAATATGGTTTCAAAATCTATATTTAAATCAATTAAATTCCCCGTATGCATATCAAACACCCAGCCATGAACTGTAGGTACAGCATGTTGTAAATAGCTTTTTTGTAAAGCAGCAGTTTTTATAATGTTGATACATTGTTCTTGCACATTTAATTCAACTAATTTTTTATATCGTTCTTCCTCTTCTTTAATCTTGTCTAATGTGTCTTGGTGAAGCCGGTACACATCGCGTATATTTCTAAGCCAGGGGTTAAGAATGCCAAGGTCTTTCGCTTCCATTGCTGCTTTAACTCCGCCACATCCATAGTGCCCGCAAACCACCACGTGTTTAACGTGTAAATAAGAAATAGCATAATTAATTACTGCGGCAGAGTTTAAATCTGTGTTAGGAACTAAGTTTCCCACATTACGATGTACAAACATTTGCCCTGGCTGTGTGCCGGTCATTTCCTCTGCACTAACCCTACTATCACTGCAACCGATATACAAGAAATCAGGATTTTGACCTTGTGCTAAATGATGGAAAAATGCTTTGTTGCTCTTTTCCCTTTCTTTTATCCAAATCCTATTGTTTTCAAACACTTTTTTATACTGTTCCATGATGTGGTTGATTTGTGAATGGTATTGCCATTGAAGATAAGTAGCCTGATAAATATTCAATGAAGTAAAACGAAAGTAATTATTTGTATGAAGTTTTTCATCAAAATGTAATAAATAATTGTTTTAATGTCCAAAGGGTGCATTATTCTTATGAGGATTCAAACATTTAATTAATTTTGTATGCTATGCGGGGTTTGATAATAACTTTTGGCTTGTATCTTTTAACTATCTCGGTTTTGCCGTGTGGCGATTCTTTTATTTCACATCCAAATAATAAGGAGAGTCTCAGCCTAGTTCATCATCATGATCATTCTTCAGGTACTGAAGATAGATGTAATCCATTTTGTACTTGTAGTTGTTGTAGCACAGTAATAAATCTTCAGTTCTTTTCAAATCCTGTGAAAGAACAGTTCTCTGGCTTTTTTAAAAAGCAATTTTTCTCTTTTGAAAATCTTCATCTCACTTCTGATTTTTACGGAAATATTTGGCAACCACCCAGATTGCATGTATAATTTCTTGGTTAATTAATACCTGCTTCTTTGTGATGTAATTCACTATAGTATTTATAATTAACTATCCCGGCTTTTTGTGAAAGCAGATGCCGGTTTCCATAATGATTTATTCATTAATCTGAAATGGCATGTTAAATAAAATTATCCGATTTAGTATAAGCAATAAACTAATTATCGGAATTCTTACCATTGGTTTAGCAGTATGGGGCGTGTGGAGCGCCGGAAAATTACCTATTGATGCAGTGCCTGATATTACGAATAATCAAGTGCAGATTATTACAGTATGTCCCACGCTGGCAGGTCAGGAAGTAGAGCAATTGGTAACTTTCCCGGTAGAACAGAGCATTGCTAATATTCCGGATATTGAAGAAATAAGGAGTATATCCCGTTTTGGCCTTTCTGTAGTTACGGTTGTATTTAATGATGATGTAGATATTTATTTTGCACGGCAACTCATTAATGAAAGGTTGCAGTTTGCAGTAGAAGAAATTCCTAAAGGCATCGGTACACCGGAAATGGGTCCTGTTAGCACCGGTTTAGGTGAGGTATATCAATATATTATTCATCCTCAAAAGGGAAGTGAAAAGAAATATGATGCTAAAGATTTGCGGACTATGCAGGACTGGATTGTGGCGCGTCAACTATACGGAACCCCGGGTATTGTGGAGGTTAACAGCTTTGGGGGTGAGCTAAAGGAATATGAGGTAGCAGTAAATCCATACCGACTAAAAGCAATGGATATTAGTATCCCGGAAATTTTTACAGCACTTGAACAGAATAATCAAAATACCGGAGGAGCATATATTGATAAACGTCCCAATGCCTATTTTATACGTGGTATTGGTATGGCAACTTCATTAGAAGACGTTAAGCATATTCCTATCAAAAGCGCAGGAGGTGTTCCTATTTTTATTAGTGATGTGGCTGATGTACGGTTTGGGAATGCTATACGTTATGGTGCGCTAACGTATAACGGAGAAGTGGACGCAGTAGGCGGTGTTGTTATGATGCTTAAGGGAGAGAATAGTAATGAAGTAGTGAAGCGGATTAAAGAAAAGCTTCCTGTTATTCAAAAATCTTTGCCAGATGATGTGGTGATTGAACCTTATTTAGATAGAACAAATTTAGTAAATAGAGCCATTAGCACAGTTGAACGAAATCTAATTGAAGGCGCACTAATCGTAATCTTTGTATTGATTTTATTTTTAGGAAACTTACGCGCAGGCTTAATTGTGGCATCCGCAATTCCGCTATCTATGCTGTTCGCCTTGGGTATGATGCACGTGTTTGGTGTTAGCGCAAATTTAATGAGCCTGGGTGCTATTGATTTTGGACTGATTGTAGATGGTGCAGTAATTATTGTAGAAGCTACCTTACATCATTTGCAAATGCGAAGGTCAAATATCCCATTTAGTAAAAAAGAAATGGATGAAGAAGTGTTTTTGTCTGCATCAGGGATTATGCGGAGTGCTATGTTCGGTATCATCATCATCCTTATTGTTTATCTCCCTGTTCTCTCCTTAGTTGGTATTGAAGGGAAAATGTTTAAACCTATGGCACAAACGGTAAGTTTTGCCATAGTAGGAGCCCTTATTTTATCAGTTACCTATATCCCTATGATGAGCGCTTTGTTCCTGCCAAAACGTTTGAATACCCGAAAAACAATTAGTGATAGAATGATGGAGGCTCTTCAAAGATTTTACCACCCTTTACTAACAAAGGCTATCAAATTTAAATATGCAGTAATAACCGGTGCAGCGATCTTATTTTTTGGTAGCGTAATACTTTTTCGTTCTATGGGAGGCGAGTTTATTCCTCAATTGCAAGAGGGAGATTTTGCCTTTCATTGTATTCTGCCACAAGGAACTTCACTTGGCCAAAGTGTGGAAACAGCAATGTATGCTTCCCGAATTATAAAACGATTTGAAGAGGTGGAGATGGTTGTAGGAAAAACAGGGTCTGCAGAAGTACCTACTGATCCTATGCCTCCGGAAGGAACAGATTTAATGATTATTCTAAAACCAAAAAAAGATTGGCCTGTAAAGAAAAGTTATAATGAACTAGCTGATGAATTATTAGATTCTCTTGAGGCTATACCCGGTGCCTTTTTTGAAAAAAACCAGCCTATACAAATGCGGTTTAATGAACTAATGACCGGGGTGAGGCAGGACGTAGCCGTAAAGATATTTGGCGAAAACATGGATACATTAGCAGAATATGCTAAAAGGGCAAGCAAGATTATTGAAGAAGTAAAAGGATCTACGGCGGTGCAAGTTGAAAAGGTGGGAGGGCTTCCTCAAATTAATGTGGAGTATGATAGAACAAGGATAGCTAATTATGGACTTACTATTCAAACGGTAAATGATGTGCTTAGTACTGCGTTTGCAGGGAAAAAGGCAGGCCTTATTTTTGAAAACGAAAGAAGATTTGATCTGGTTGTGCGCTTAGATAGTGCTCATAGAACAGGAATTGAAGACGTAAGTAATTTAATGATTCCAACACAAACCGGTAATCAAGTGCCCTTATCACAACTGGCAAAAGTATCACTTGATGTAGGAGCGGCCCAAATAAGCAGGGAAGCAGGAAGACGCCGCATCGTAATCGGCTTTAATGTATCTAATAGGGATATTCAAAGCTTGGTGAATGAAATTAAGCAAGAATTATCTCAAAAAATAAAATTGCCTACAGGATATTATTTTACTTATGGTGGCCAATTTGAGCATTTGCAGCAAGCTACCTCAAGATTGCTTATTGCTGTACCGATTAGTTTATTACTAATTTTTGTTTTGTTATATTTTACTTTCCATTCTTTAAAACAGTCCGCCTTAATATTTACAGCTATTCCGCTTAGCGCCATAGGAGGGGTGGCCTCTCTATGGTTACGTGATATGCCATTTAGCATTAGTGCCGGTATCGGATTTATTGCCCTCTTTGGTGTTGCTGTGCTTAATGGAATTGTATTGATTAATTCCTTTAACCAATTGGAAAAACAGGGTATGCATAATTTAATGGATAGAGTACTTGAAGGAACTAAAACAAGGTTACGACCGGTACTAATTACAGCCACAGTAGCCAGCTTGGGATTTTTACCTATGGCACTCAGCACAAGCGCCGGTGCTGAAGTACAAAGGCCATTGGCTACAGTGGTTATTGGCGGATTAATGTCTGCAACATTTCTCACATTGTTTGTTCTACCCCTGCTTTACATCATATTTTCTACAAAAATGAATCTTAAATCAAAATCTGTTATGAAGACTGTAATATTTTTCCTTATAGTTTCATTGGCAGGAATGAGTTCCACTGTATCAGCCCAACTTCCAAAAATGATTACTATGGATGATGCAGTAAGCCTTGCATTAAAAAATAATAATGCTTTAATTGCAAATGACTATAGCCTAAAAGCTGAAAAGGCACTTAAAAGAACAGCTGGTGAATTGCCCAAACTGAATCTTGGTGCACAGTTAGGACAAAACAATAGTGAACAATTTGACCAAAACTTTCAAATTTCACAATCTATCCCCTTCCCCACAATTTTTAGTGCCAGGAAAGCTTTTTTAAATTCCTCTATCAAACAACAAGAATGGAATAAGGAAGTGGAGATTAATGAGCTAACCAAAATGGTACGAATGAGTTATTGTGAAATACAATACCTTCTTTATTACCGGGCTAAATTAAATTATCTGGATAGTCTTTATAATGAGTTTGCCAGAATTGCACTACTCCGATTTAAAACAGGTGATGCAAAAAAAATTGAATCGCAAACTGCTGAAGCAAAGAAAGGAGAATTGGCTTTAATGGTTAAGCAACATGATGTATTGTATGCTAATGCCTATAATGCCTTGCAAACTTTATTGAATACTTCAGATTCACTGGTACTTTATTTACCCAATCATATTCAACCTTTAATTCCACCTGAAGCCATTGACTCAGCTATGGTTAAACAGCATCCACTTATCAAACGCTTGTGGAATGAATTAACATTAGTGGAAAATAATAAACGGGTTGAAAAAGTATCCGGCTTGCCTGATCTTACTTTTGGATATAATAACCAGTCTATTATTGGTTTCCAAAATACTACAGGTGTTGAAAAGTATTTTGGTTCCGGTCATCGCTTTAGCTCATATAATGTTGGTATTTCTGTGCCACTTTCATATAGTGTAACCCGAGCACGAATACGCGCCCTTGATTTTCAAAAACAAGCTGCTGAATACAGAGCATTGTATCAAACCCAGTTGCAAAAGAGTACTTTTCAGCAATTGGTAAATCAATATCAATATGATTTGCAGCAATATAATTACTATGTTCAACAGGCACTACCAACGGCTCAAGATATGATTAAGGCCGGACAAGCAGGCTACTCAACCGGAGATGTGAGTTATGTGGAGTTTTTATTCACGCTTCAAACAGCAACAGATATTGAGTTGAATTTTTTAAATGCAGTGCTGAAGTTAAATCAGTCTGTAATAAACTTGAATGCTATTGTAAACAAATAATGTTTATTTATATGAATACTATAATGAAAAAATTGATAATTGCGAGCTGTGTAATTTTTCTTTTTTCATGCAAGAATAATGAAAAGAAGGAGGAAACTTCAAAAGAGGTAGCTTCGGTATCGCATGAAGATGAAAACCGGGTTTGGTTGTCTCCATTACAAATTAAAGGAGTAAATATAACTTTTGGAAAGATTGAAATGAAAGAACTTACAGCAACTATTAGGGCTAATGGTGCGCTGAATGTGCCTAATAACCACAGAGCCAGCATTACCTCATTATATCCTGGAGTTATTCAAAGCCTTAATGTGCAGGTAGGTGATGATGTAAAGAAAGGACAAGTGCTGGCCACCATTGCCAATCCTCAATTTTTAAAATTGCAAGAGGAGTATCTCTCATTAAAAAGCAAGATTACACTTGCTGAACAAGAGTTCCAACGGCAAAGGGATTTGAATAATGGGAATGCCGGTGCCGGTAGAAATTTACAAACTGCAGAGGCGGAACTTTCCGGCCTTACTATCAGGCAGGCTGCGGTTCAACAAGAGCTACAGTTAATGGGAATAAAGGTGAATCGCCTTAATAAGGATAACTTGATTTCTTCCTTAACTGTTGTAAGTCCAATTGATGGTGTGATTAGTGAACTATATGCAAAGATTGGAAGCTATGCAGATGTTTCAGCTCCCATTGCAGATGTGGTGGACAATAGTTTTTTGCATCTTGATTTAAATGTATTTGAAAAGGATTTGCCTTTATTGAAAGTAGGACAGATTATACATTTTACGTTAACCAATAATCCTATTAGAGAGTATGATGCTGAAATTTTTAGTATAGGAGCCTCATTTGAAAATGAAAGTAAAACTATTCCGGTTCATGCTAAAGTAAATGGAAATAAAATAGGATTAATTGATGGAATGAATATTACCGGGATTGTAAGTTTGAATAATGCTTTAATGCCTGCAGTTTTAAATGATGCTGTAGTAAGAGATGGTGGAAAGTACTATATTTTTATGGTTATAGATGATGATAGTCATGCACATAATACTACAGAAGATTCTTTGCACCACAATAATAAAGGAACATCATTTTTAAGAATAGAGGTAATTCCGGGAATTAGTGATATGGGTTACACATCTATTACGCCTATAAATGAATTACCACCCAATGCTATTATTGTAACCCAAAGTGCATTTTTTATAAATGCTAAATTGGTTAATAGTGGTGAGCATGAGCATTAAAGAGCTTTTCAAAAAGCTATTTCTTGTTTCTAAGTGCTGACAGTTTTCTAAACAATTCCTTTTCTTCTTCAGAAAGATTGGTTGGAAGAGAAATTTGAAATGTAATGTATAAATCACCAAATTGTCCGTTTGATTTATATTTTGCAAAACCTTTTCCCGGTACACGTGTTTTGGAATAGGGTTGCGTTTCAGGTTTTACTTTTAACCTAATTGGGCCGTGAAGCGTATTAATAGTAATTGAGCCTCCCAGCATGGCGGTATAAAGATCTATTTCTTGAGTAAATTCCAGATCATTTCCATTTCTGGTGAAATGCGTGTCGTTGATTACATGGAAGGTGATGTATAAATCTCCGGCAGTACCATTGTTTCGACCCGGTTGTCCATAGCCTTTTAATCTGATTTGTTGTCCCTCTTCAATACCTGCAGGGATAGTTAAGCGTACCGCTTTTCCATTTATCTGAAATGTTTCCTGATGAGTGGTGAATGCTTCAGTAAGTCGGGTTTCTATTGTTGCGCGTGTGTCAGCACCTTTAGTACTCCGGGTTTGCCTACTTCCACCGCCAAACATGGAATTAAAGAAATCTGAAAAGCCACCACCTCCAAATTCAAAATCTCCAAAGTCATAACCACCTTGCTGGCCACCTCCTCCGTAATTACGCTGTTGCTGCGCTTTTTCATAGGCCTCACTATGCTGCCAATCCTTGCCATACTTATCATATTTCTTTCTTTTTTCAGGATCACTCAACACTTCGTTCGCTTCGTTAATTTCTTGAAACTTTTTATTTGATGCAGCATCGTTATTGGTGTCGGGATGATATTTACGTGCCAGCTTACGATAAGCTTTTTTGATTTCATCCGCAGAGGCATTTTTCGAAATGCCCAACACTTGATAATAGTCAATGAATTCCATAGAAATAAAATCCTTACAAAATTACATCAAGTGTTTTAAATGATAATCATTCTACTTATTTACAATAAATACCTTGTTGCCATAAAAATGACTTAATGAATCAAGCACCCGGCTGCTATCAGATTTTGCTCCTTTAATTTGCATAGTTAATAGATAGGTTATTGAATCTACGGTCACTACGGATAATAACCGGTCAGGTCCGCTTAATTGTACTTTTTTTGAATTGGCAGCAGCCAAAGTATAATATCGCTTAATAGCTACTGTATATACAGAATCATTAATAAGAACATGTTGTTGGATAGTGTCTTTTTTAATAGAATCGGGTTGCACCGGAAAAAGGGTAGTAGAAGTGTCTTTTACGGAGTTAGTAACAGGTTGCTTTATAAATTGCCTCTCACCAGCCAAGTAAATGATGGAAGTTGCTACAACGATGATTAATAATAACGAACTTATTCCTATCATCCAGGCTCTTTTGTTTGAACGCTTTTTTTGTGGCGTAGCAAAACTTATATCGTTGGTAATATTTTCTAAAATCGGTTTGTCAATAATGAGTTTTGGGTTTTCTAAATGCCCTTGTATAAACTGGTAATCTCCATTTTGTGTTTTCTGCAAGGCGCCTAAGCCTTCAATGATATAGGGTTTGCCTATATTTAAATATTCTCTGCTTAAAATAATAAATGAATCTAAATCAGAGGTGGCTAATGGCTTTATCTTTCTCGTGGTTTGAACAATAAAATCAATTAAACCTTCATCATGTTCTGCATGTGGGTTGTAAGTAAATTGAATCGCATTTTCTGGCAATTGAACTTCTTTATTATCATCAGCCTGGGGTACCACATCAGTAGCAAAGGAAAAGGTGCCAATGTGTTGTAGGGTTACCGATTTATTGGTAAACAAATACTGAACTATTAATTGCTCTATTTTCATTCTATAATGATTACAACAAACCTACAAGGAATTGATAAATTTTCAAAGAGAACCGAAGAATGGTTTACTTTTGTGTCATGTTATCTGCAGAAGAAATGAAATTTATTCAATATTGGGAAGATGTGCGTGAGTTTGAGAGTTCTTTTTTGCGAAAAATGGTTAGAGGTATTCCATTTGCCAGTTTGTTTTGTATGCCAATTTTAATATTCTTTATTGCTGTATATATATTTTTTCCCGATTGGTATGCAAAGGTTTCGGGCGAGGCATCTGCCGGAGCTGTTGTTTCGGTTATTGTAGCTGTTGTTGTGTCTATTGTTTTTATCGCTTTTTTTAAAATGCATTTTCGTTGGGAGATGAATGAGCAACATTATTTAGAGTTGAAGCATAAGCAAAGGCATAGTGAGGCGGGTTAGTTTCTATTCCAAATTCTATGATGTGCAACTATTATATTTAAATTAGCTCTTTAATTTAAAAATTACGCCTTGAGTCACGAAGCCATTTCAGTTTTTGATATGTTTAAAATAGGGGTGGGCCCCAGCAGTAGCCATACTCTTGGCCCTTGGAAAGCGGCTTTGGCATTAGTGCATAGTTTGGAAAGCAATAAACAACTAAAAAAGGTAAAGCGGGTTAAAACACTTTTATATGGTTCTTTAGCAAAAACCGGTGCAGGTCATGGTACCGATGTGGCTATTCAATTGGGTTTGATAGGGGCTGACCCGGTAACATTTCCGGTGGAAAATATTAATCAGGTAATTCAGGAAATGTTTGAGAAGAAAGAAATGCTGCTAAATGCAACACATCCAATTGAGTTTAACAGACCGGAAGATATTGTTTTCCTTTATGCAGAATCATTACCCTATCATCCTAATGCGCTCACCTTCGTTGTAGAATTAGAAGGAGGAGATACCCTTGCTGAAACATATTATTCTGTAGGAGGTGGGTTTATTCATAAGGAAGGAGAGCAGGCTGCACAAAGTAATCAGGTGGAATTACCATTTCCTATAAATACCGGAGAAGATTTACAGCATTGGTGTAGAAAAACAGGACTAAATATTTCAGAGGTAGTTTTTCAAAATGAATTATCATGGCGTAATCATGAGGATACTATTAATGGTTTATTGAAGATATGGGAAGTTATGAAGCAATCGGTGTACTTGGGTTGCCACTCTAATGAATCCTATCTACCGGGAGGATTGAATGTAAAACGCCGGGCTGCAGCATTAAATAGGAAATTGTTAAATAATGCGGTGTACACAGGATTTGACCAATGGATAAATGCTATTCGCCAAGGCGGTAACGATTTTAAATATATTCTTGATTGGGTAAGCTGTTTTGCGCTTGCGGTAAATGAACAAAATGCAGCATTCGGCAGGGTGGTTACCTCACCAACCAATGGAGCAGCCGGCGTGATACCGGCAGTGATTCTTTATCATCAAATATTTGTAGAGCGCGAATCATCAAATGAAAAAATTTTAACCTTCCTTGCTACCGCATCAGAAATTGGTTGTTTGTTTAAAAAGGGAGCTACCTTATCGGCTGCAATGGGTGGTTGTCAGGCCGAAATAGGCGTGAGTAGCGCAATGGCTGCAGCAGGGTTAACAGAAGTGATGGGCGGAACACAACGGCAAGCTATGATGGCGGCCGAAATAGCAATGGAACACCATTTGGGTATGACCTGTGATCCGATAAAGGGCTTGGTTCAGGTACCTTGCATTGAACGAAATACAATGGGTGCAATAAAGGCTATAACAGCTAGTCAGCTTGCTTTACAAAGCGCACCGGATTATGCAAGAGTAAGCCTCGATGGGGTAATTAAAACCATGTGGGATACTGCATTAGATATGAATACTAAGTATAAGGAAACAGCAGATGGTGGACTGGCAGTGAATATCCCCATTAGCCTAAGCGAATGTTAGTACGAATATGATTCCATTGACTTGGGTCACACTTAATTATTATCATAGCGCATTTTTATCTCTTATAGGTTAAAGTAATTTTGCCTAATTAAATTAATGAATATGGCAAATAGATCAGTAAACAACGTGTTTGCACCTGCACCTCCACATTTCGTAGGTGATGGATTTAGAGTGCATAATTTTATTCCCGGCTTTGCTCCGCTATCCATGAAGAGAATGGACCCTTTTATAATGCTTGACTATAATTCAACATTTTATTTCCCACCATCTCCGGTTCCAAGAGGAGTGGATGTGCATCCTCATAGGGGATTTGAAACGGTAACCATTGCTTATAAAGGAAGTGTTGCACACAATGACAGTAAAGGCGGCTCCGGTGTAATTAATGAAGGAGATGTGCAATGGATGACTGCTGCATCAGGCGTTTTGCATAAAGAATACCATGAAAAAGAGTTTTCAAAGAAGGGAGGTGATTTTCAAATGGTTCAATTGTGGGTTAATTTATTAGCAAAGGATAAGATGTCACCACCAAAATATCAGGCTATTACCGCATCTAAAATGACTCATGTGCCTATCAAAAATGGAAAAGGTTTTATTGAAGTGATTGCAGGTGCATATCATGAACATAAAGGACCGGCTTTTACTTTTACACCGGTTAACCTGATGAATGCAAAGTTAAAAAAGGGAGATAAAGTGGATTTTAGTTTTCCTGCCCATTACAATACGGCTCTGTTGGTAATTGAAGGTGAAGTAACGGTAAACGATACACGCAATGCGGCTACCGATCATTTTGTGCTTTTTGATAATGATGCCGATGCGTTTTCTATTGAAGCCAAAGAAGATGCCATTGTTTTAATAATGAGTGGAGAACCTTTAAATGAACCCATTGCATCCCATGGCCCTTTTGTTATGAATACTAGGGAAGAATTGCAGCAAGCTTTTGTTGATTTTCAAAATGGCGCTTTTGGCAGTTTGAACTAAACTTGATTGAATACTATTTCCAGCCGCTTAGTAGATAAGCGGCTTTTTTATACCCGGTATTTTCTTCTGATATCTCGCTCCACATCCCTGCTTCGTAAAGTTTCTCGCTTATCATGTGCTTTTTTTCCCCTGCCTAAACCTATTTCTAATTTAAAATATCCGCTATCTGCTAAAAAAATCCTTAAAGGAATAATGGCATATCCTTTTTCCTTGCTTTTTGCTTCTAATTTGCGTAACTCTCTTTTATTTAGCAAAAGCTTTCGCTCACGAACCGGATCGTGATTAGTATAACTCCCAAATTTATATTCAGGAATATGCAGGCTTTTCACATACAATTCGCCGTGTTGAAAAAAGCAAAAACTATCAGCAAATGATGCCTTTCCTTCACGAAGTGATTTTATTTCCGTGCCTTGTAAAACCAATCCGGCTAAAAATCGAATTTCAAAAAAATACTCATGAAAGGCTTTCCGGTTATTCAGTTCCAAAATAATGAATTGTATTAGTAAAGCTACATTGAGTTAAACAGGTAAATACAAAAAGGGGGCTTAGCCTAATGTAATAATGAAAGAATCAAAATAAATTAGCCAGAGAAAAGTTCTATTAAATTGGCAAGTTTTTCTTTCAATACCTTTCTATCAACTATAAAATCCAAAAATCCGTGCTCCAGCAAAAATTCACTCCGTTGAAATCCTTCCGGTAAGTCCTTTTTAATGGTTTCTTTAATTACTCTGGGTCCGGCAAAGCCAATCAGCGCACCGGGCTCACCCATAATAATATCCCCTAACATGGCAAAGGAAGCAGTAGTGCCTCCAAAGGTTGGATCGGTGCAGAGTGAAAAATAAGGAATCTTGGCATCGCTTAAGCGAGATAGTTTGGCTGATGTTTTGGCTAATTGCATTAATGAAAACGCAGATTCCATCATTCGAGCTCCACCACTCTTGTTTATTATTAAAAGTGGGATATGATGTTCCACACAATAATCACATGCCCGGCTGATTTTTTCACCCATTACTCCACCCAAACTTCCGCCAATGAATTCAAAATCCATACAGGCAACCACAATATCTTTTTCATTTATTTTTCCGTGTGCAACGGTAATAGAATCGTGGATATGCGTTTTTGAATATGTTTCTTCTAATCGTTTGCTGTAAGGCTTTAAATCTACAAAACCGAGCTGGTCCTTAGAACGGATGTTTTCAAATAATTCTGTAAACTGGTTATTGTCAAACAGAATTTCAAAGTATTCATCACTACCAATGCGATGATGATAATTACACTTTGGGCAGGTGAATTTATTTTCTTGCAATTCGGTAATGGTACAAGTGAATTTACAGTTGGGACATTTACTCCACAGCCCTTCCGGAGCATCTTTTTTATCTTTGGTAGATGTAAGAATGCCTTTCTTCATTCGTCTAAACCAACTGGGTCTGCCTTCTTCCATTGAATTATCTTCCCCTAAAAGGTGTGTTGAAAAATCGTCTTCCTCGTTAGCCATTTTTTAAAGTTAATACTAAAAATTGCTCAAAATAAAAAGAAGCCGGCAAAATTAATCGCCGGCTCCTATTTTTTTTATCACATTATGCTAATGTTATACTTTTATCAAGGTAAACATCCTGGATGGCATTAAGGAGTTCAACGCCATCTTTCATTGGCTTTTGAAAAGCTTTACGGCCGCTAATTAACCCCATTCCGCCGGCTCTTTTGTTTACAACTGCAGTATATACTGCTTCTGCCAAGTCAGTATGCCCCCTGCTTTCTCCACCACTATTAATGAGGCCTACACGTCCCATATAGCAATTGGCTACTTGGTATCTGGTAAGGTCAATTGGGTTATCGGTGGTTAATTTTTCATATACTAATTTACTCGTTTTACCGTGTTTGGTAGCCAAATATCCACCATTATTTACCGGTAATTTTTGCTTAATGATGTCTGCCTGAATGGTTACGCCAAGGTGGTTGGCCTGGCCGGTAAAATCTGCTGCGGCACTATAATCAATTCCATCAATCTTGAAACCACTATTGCGAACATAACACCACAATACAGTTGACATTCCCAATTGGTGAGCCAATTCAAATGCATTGGCAATTTCCTGTAATTGGCGTGTACTTTCATGACTTCCCCAGTAAATAGTAGCTCCTACCGAGATAGCACCCATATTCCAGGCATCTTTTACCTGCCCAAACAACACCTGATCATATTTATTTGGATAGCTAAAAAATTCATTATGATTTATTTTAACCATCATAGGAATTTTGTGAGCATATTTTCTGCTTATACTACCCAAAACACCAAAAGTGGAAGCAACTGCATTACAGCCTCCCTCAATGGCTAATTTTACAATATTCTCGGGGTCGAAATAGAGTGGGTTAGGAGCAAATGACGCTCCACCACTATGTTCTACACCCTGATCAACAGGTAAGATAGACACATATCCCGTGCCGGATAACCTTCCATGGTTAAGCATTGCATGCAAACTACGTAGGGTTTGGTTACTTCTGTTACTGTCCATCCATTGCTCTACATGGTGTGGACCGGGCGCATGAATCAAATCCTTTGAAATGGTTTTGCACTCATGGTTCAACAACTTATCGGCGTCTTCTCCTAATAAGTCTGCAATTTTACTGGATGCCATAATTGAAATTTTCTGCAAAAATACGTACTTACTTTGTTAAAAGCATCACTCAATGATTTATAACAGGTTATAAAATGATTAGGGTCAAATTTTTAGTATGTATTGCCACACTGGTTAGTATTTAAGATTTGTTATTCAGAGCCTTAAAATAATCTACCGCTTCAAGCATCCTGCTACCGTACCAACTAAACATTTCACCATCTGCAAGTATAATTTTGATGTGTTGAGGTAAAAGAGACCGAAGTTCGGCCGCGTGTATTTCTTTAAAAGGGTAGGGTTCAGATGAAAGAATAATTATTTCAGTTCTCGAATTTATCATGTCCTCAATAGAAATGACAGGATATCGAAATTGTTGGGCAAATACATTTATAAAGCCTGCCATTTCCATCATATAATGAATAAAAGTATCTCCTCCTACACACATATACGGCGCTTTCCATATTACATAAACAGCTTTTCGTGTTGTATCCGGTTTAAAAGAACCCATCGCAGTTTTAATCTGTTTAATCAATTCGCATCCACGGTTATGCATACCCGTTAGTAAGGATATATCATTAATCATTCCTAATGCATCCTCAATGGTTACTACATCAGTAAGAAAAACCGGAGCATGTTCTGCAATAGCTTCAATTTGCTCTTTTATATTCTCTTCCTTTCCTGCAATTACTAAATCAGGTTTAAGAGATATAATTTCTTCTACATGTAATTTTTTGGGACCGCCTATGCGTTTCTTGGAGGTGTGCCATTGCTGTGGATGTACACAAAAAGGAGTTATACCTATAACCTGCTCGTTTAAACCCAGATGAAAAAGCAATTCAGTAATAGAAGGAATTACGGATACAATTCGCTGTGCAGGCCTTATTTCATTTGGTGGTTGAGTGAACAACATCAGGCAAAGCTATACCAATAAAAAAACTTCCATTAAATTTCGTGTTAACAAAAATTAATGGAAGCCATTCAGATTGTTGTGTGCAACGAACTCTTTGGTTGGTTGCGCAGGATGATTTTAATTTCACTTGGGGGTAAAATGTTTTTATCCTGGTTTCAGTTTTTGGCTTTCGCTGTAGCATTAGCTACAGATTTTTAGGATATTAGGATACTTAGTTTCTCAGTGTCTTTCAACACACAGGACTCGGATTCACTTGGTTTTTACTAACATGTTTCCATGTTACAGAGGATATTGGTCGTTTTCTTTGGTTATTGGTCTTTGGTTTCTTTCATTGGATACTGTAAAAGCTTTCGGATATTGTTTGGCTCTTTTCAATTGGATATTGGAATGGTTAGTATTGGATTTTTTGTTGGGTTTCTACAGGATTAAGGCACTATATGTTAAGAACTAAAAGTAGAAGTTGACTGATACTGGATCTTATGGCTTTTTGGTTAGGATATTGAAGCTCGTTGGCTGGCTTTGTCAGGATTTTTGGATATTGATGATTGATTTCTTATTTCCGATCAATCAACTTCTGATACAAAGATGCGACAGATAATGCTCCTATACAAGAGCAATACTGCTCCTTTTTCGCAATGTTGAATTCAACCCCTTTGCCGTAAACAACCTATAATGCCAATAGAAAACTTACCCTGAAAACGATAGTATTTTTACTATTTTAAGTATAAAATACATAATAACTAGGCATAATATCTTAAAAAAATAGATACCTGACGCAAAGTAGTAAGAGTTCTATAGGATAAGTTCCTACTTGAAACATTTACAATAGAATTAAAAAATTGGCCATTTTAGTCTAGGGGAATAATATTAAAGCAATAATGGAAACTAAAACAAATACTCAGATAGTCAACTTATAAAAATGAAATTTTAAAATTTTACTTTAATTAGTTACTGCCTTATTTTTTACAATTTAAAGAGGGAGCTTGGTTATGATGGAGATGTTTTTTTGTGTTTAAAAAACTAATGGGTGGTTTTTCAACCAACAAACCTATTTTAAGGTTACGTAATCGCGTCAGGGCGTTTTTACCTTTTCTGCACTATTTAGGGCAAAAAAAAGCCCCCGCCGGCTTTAACCATACGGGAGCGTAAAACTTTCATCCGGATTTTATTCCGGGTTTCAGGATGGTTTTACTTTTCAGAGGGGGTTACTCTATTATCAAGTAAATGAGTTATCCTGGTTTAGTGTGCACTTAGCATTTTTGGATTTTTCCAAAATTGCCGGACATGGCTTTCATTCGGACTGGATTAGATGCCATTATCGCTTTTTACAGCATAGGCAGGTTTTGGGATATTGGTCCGGTTTGGTCTTTCTACACCATGATAGTTAGTCATGGATTAGGATATTGGGTTTTAGTTTTGCCATTATCGCTTTTTACAGCATAGGCGGGTTTTGGATATTGATTTCTACTGGTCTTTCTCTCATGGGTTATTATGATGATAAGATATTGGATAATTGGTTTTGTCATTATCGCTTTTTACAGCATAGACGAATTTTGGATTTTAAATCGGTTTTCACAGGGTTTTAATTATTTTATAAAAACGGTGTCAAGGAACTAAAAGTAGAAGTTGACTGATACTGGATTTCGGCTTTTTAGGGATATTGGAAATACCTTTTTTCAGGATTTTTGGATAATGATTGATTAATTTCCTCATCAATCAACTTCTGATACAAAGATGCAACGGTTTACCAGCCTGTGCAAGAGCAGTATTGCCCATTTTTCAAGTTGTCAGATTTGACATCAAATCGCCTAAATAATAGTGTTTTACCTAAAAAATATATAGGAAAAGTACGTTCGTAGTTTTACGATATTTACACTATCGGGTACATATAAAAAAGAGGCTGCATCGAATGAAATGCAGCCTCAGAAAGTGTTTTAGCGTTTCTTTGGTAGGCTATTTAGTCAGGCTTTGAATAATATCGTATTTAGTAAGAATATGGTATTCCCCGCTTTCATCGCGGCTTAATACAGCGCCATTTTCTTTATTAATATAGGTACCTAATCGCTCTACAGGGGTATCAAAAGGCACTTCCGGATACGGTTTTTCCATTATTTGGCTCACCTTATAGTCTTTCACCTCTGCATTTTCCAAAACTTTTGAAAACAATCCGCCGGCTGATATTGCGCCTATATTTTCAAAGCCATCCATAACAGGCACGTTTTCAATGTCGTATTGCTTCATTAATTCAATAGCCTTCATTGCTACATCGTCCTTATTAAGAGTAATTAATTTCTTTCTACCCCTGCCACCTACAATATCCTTAAAGCTCTTAACATCCAAAAAGCCTCGCTCCAACATCCATTCATCATTATATATCTTGCCTACATACCGGCTGCCATGGTCATGAAATATCAATACAACCACATCATCCTTTTTTAACTGGCTGCTCAATTGTAACAATCCTTGCATACAACTTCCTGCACTATAACCACAAAAGAGGCCTTCATCCTTAGCTAATTTGCGGGTCATAACAGCTCCATCCTTATCTGTTACCTTTTCAAAAGCATCAATAACCGACATGTCATAATTCTCAGGTACAAAATCTTCTCCAAAGCCCTCACTTATATATGGGTAAACTTCATTTTGGTCAATTTCTCCGGTATCAAAGTACTTCTTTAATAAAGAGCCATAAGAATCTATTGCCCAGACCTTTATATTTGGATTTTTCTCTTTCAAATATTTCCCAGTACCTACTATTGTACCCCCTGTTCCTGCGGCTACAACAAGGTGGGTTATTTTGCCTTCAGTTTGCTTCCAAATTTCTGGGCCTGTTTGTTCGTAATGTGCTTGGCGATTAGCCAAATTATCATATTGATTTACATACCAGCTATTGGGCACTTCAGTAGAAAGACGTTTTGAAACTGAATAGTAGGAGCGTGGATCCTCCGGCTCTACATTTGTAGGGCAAACAATAACCTCTGCACCGAGAGCACGTAAAATATCTGCTTTCTCCTTGGATTGTTTATCAGTAGTAGTGAATATACATTTATATCCTTTTACTACGGCAGCAAGGGCTAATCCCATACCCGTATTTCCACTGGTACCTTCAATAATGGTACCGCCGGGCTTTATTTTCCCTTCTTGCTCGGCTACCTCAAGCATTTTTAGCGCCATTCTGTCCTTAATGGAATTGCCCGGATTAAAGTATTCCACCTTTGCTAATACCGTACAAGGGAGATGGCGGGTTATTTTGTTGATTTTTATTAATGGAGTATTGCCAATAGTTTCCAAAATATTATTCAACCACATAATGTGAAATTTTTGGTAAAGATACTGCCTTTTGCTTAACCCTCGTTTTGATAAGAAATGAAAATCAGCGGGTTTGAATTGTCGAACTATTTCTATCTATATATATATAGGTAACTACATTTTTCGGTTTTCTCAAAAAGTACCTTTGCTCTGTATCCCGTTTTAGCATCCAATACTTCATATTATTATAGCCTCCAATAAATGGGGGCTTATTTTTTTAGCACCTCAAGAGCCTGGTTTATTACCACATCATCACGGTTCATTACTTCATAAAACCCCTCACTACGCCATAATTGGCGTGCAATACTAATTTTTATGCTTCTCTGAAGTTGAATTATCTCCTCTTTTTCGAGGTCTTCTATTGTTATATTTAAGGAGTCTTTTGATAAAAGTTCATCAAATTCATGAAGCATTTCTTTATTTACTTCAAAATGATTGTTATAGTTTTCCGGCGAGCCCCATTTCATTAACCCTTGGCGGTTTTTTACCGAATAGAAATAAGCATAATTCCGAATTAGTTTTGACGAATATATCAGTGCCAGATTGTAGGTGAGTTTTAATGAATCTTTACCACCATAAATATCAGGAGAAATACCTCCGCCACCATAAAGTTTTTTCCCTGATGGGGTGGTATAAAACTTTTTATTGTCTTCAATAGAAGTGGTATCAGGATTTTCAAGGCGAGATTCGGCTGCAGCGTAATAGGCAATGATTCCTTTTTTATATGTGCGCTGAATACTGCGACCAAGTGGGGTGAAGTATCTGGATATGGTTAATCGCAAAGCGCTACCATCGCTTAAACTATATTGCTCTTGCACCAATCCCTTCCCAAATGTTTTCCCTCCTATAATAGTAGCTCTATCCCAATCTTGTAATGCACCTAATAAAATTTCGCTGGCAGATGCACTACTCCCATTGCAGAGCACCACTAATTCGCCTGTTTCAAATTGGCCGGTACGGCGGCACCGATATTCTTTTTTCGGCACATGAAGTCCTTCTGTATAAGTAATTAACTTATCACCCGATAAAAACTCATCTGCAATTTCTACGGCTTCTTCCAAAACGCCGCCACCATTATCACGCAAATCGAGGATAAGTTTTTTCATGCCCGCTTTGTTTAAAGTGTCAAGGGCTATCATAAATTCGCGGTATGCCTGCTGGGTAAATTTGCTTAGGCAGATATATCCAATACCGGGGCTAATCATATAGGAGGCATCAATACTACTTACAGAAACATAATCGCGTTTTACTTTCAAGGATATCTTCCGGTTATTACGCATTACCGTTATGGTAAGTTCACTGCCTCTGTTTCCTTTCAGGATATCGCGCATCTCTGAGGCATCACGATGCTGACCAGCCATTAATGAATCACCGGCTTGTAAAATTTTATCGCCCATTTGCATACCAGCTTCCTCTGCGGGCCCTCCGGGTATAACCTGAAGCACATTCATAGTATCGTTAAATATGTCGTATTCAATTCCAATACCATAAAAATTTCCGGCTATATCATCATTAACAGTCTCTACCATTTTAGCAGGAATAAATTGAGAATGGGGGTCTAATTGCATCAGCATAGCCACAATAGCAGTGTCTGAAAGGTTGCCGATATTTACTGAATCAACATATTTGTTTTTAATAAGTGACAACACCTCATCAACAGGTCGTTTGCGATCAGTTACAAAAATTTTCTCTCTTGGAAATACGTTGCTTAATTTAAAACCAAGAAATATACCTATTGCCATCGTTATACCAAGCAGCAAAGGGAGCCAAATATTAAGTTTTCTTTTCGTGTTCATATATATATCCGCATTTTCAGCGAATCAGTAGTTATAATGTGGATTGAATTTGGGTGCGTTTTTTAAAAGGCTCATTTTGTTTTGGTGGCTGAAATAAAAAATACACTGCCAATATTAGGAAGATAAATCCAATGATATGATTTAATCTTAAAGTATCCTGTTTAAAAACGAGCAAGGTAAAAAGCGTAAATACCGTTAACGAAATCGCTTCTTGTATCACTTTTAATTGCCACATATTATACGGGCCACCAAAGCCGGTATATCCCAATCGGTTGGCAGGAACCTGAAACATATATTCAAACAAGGCTATCACCCAGCTTATTAAAATAATCCACCAAATAGCTGAAAAGTTTACAGCCGGTACCTGCCTGAATTTTAAGTGACCATACCAGGCAATTGTCATAAATGTATTTGATATTACCAATAGCCCAATGGCTGATATGCCTCTACTCATCTTTTGAAGTGTACGCTGAAATGCGAAGTTAATTTTTTTGTTGCTTAGCGACGGCATTTTGATTATTACCATTAAAATTTATCCTACCTTAATTAAAAAATGTACCATGCCTACTATAATTATTGCAGATAGTGGCTCTACGCAAACTACCTGGGCCGTAGTTTCTAAAAACAAAAAGCGGGTTTTTCAAACGCAAGGGTTAAGTCCTTATTTCCTTTCTGAGCAGCAAACAATTTTTATATTAAAGAATGAGCTCTTGCCTCAAATGAAAAGACTTTTACCTGATACCTTGTATTTTTATGGTACAGGTTGCGGTAATGCAGAAAATGTAAAAATGCTAACGAAATGCTTTAAAGCTGTTTTTAAAGGCATAAAAATTTATATTAAAACAGATATTCTTGGAGCAGCCCGGGCAGTTTGTGGAGATAAAAAAGGCGTAGTTTGTATTTTAGGAACAGGGTCTTCCGTTTGTTATTATAATGGGAAGGCAATTACCCATGCCAGGCCGGGCCTTGGTTTTATATTGGGCGATGAAGGTAGTGGAAGCTATTTGGGTAAAAAAGTATTGCAATACTACTTGAATGATACATTTGAGCCGGATTTGATGGACAGGTTTAGGATGAAATACCCGGCAGACAAAATGGATATCTTGAATGCAGTTTATAGAGGAGCCTTCCCTAACCGATATCTGGCTTCTTTTACTCCATTTTTAGTAGAAAATAGGGGGCATTTTATGGTTGAAAATATTATAGAAGATGGGTTGAACGATTTTTTCTTTAATCATATTTGTAAGTTGTTTGAAAGTTGGAAAACACCCATCCATTTCGTTGGAAGTGTTGCTTTTGGGTTTAAAGATGTAATTAAAGACCTGTGTTTAGCCTACGAATTTGAAATGGGTAACATGGCAAAATCGCCCATTGATGGATTAATAAAATATCATTCCTAAAAAAAATACAGTTTTAATAGAATTTTGGCTTTTATTAATATAAAAGTTGTAAATTAGAATTTCATAATCTCACCTTAAAATACCTGAAATGAATTTCAAAATTTTACTTACTACTTCTTTCCTTGCTGCAGCCCTAAGTACTACTGCGCAAAAGAACACCGGGTATGCTATAACCGGCGATGGAAACAATGATTTTATTTGGATGAATATTCGCCAAGTTGATATAGAATCAGGCCAGGTAACCAAAACTATTTTTGAACGGAGTAAAACAAATTACCAACTGATTGATGTGAACACCGGAAGAAAAGTTGCCGGAACTGCTCCTGTAGGCGAAAACATTTTTTCATCTGCTGATTATCCTACTTCAACCTTCGTTGCCGCAGCCGCTTTAGATGCAAGGTCAAATAAATTATTTTTTACTCCAATGCGCATGGGTGAATTACGGTGGCTTGATTTAAATGTAAAGGGTGAAACGCCTATGTTTTATACTTTACGAAGCCCTGTGTTGCGTCTTGGTGATGGAACAGATGAAGCCAACAATATAACCAGGATGGTAATAGCTCCTAACGGTTTAGGATATGCGATAACAAATGATGGGAATAATTTCTTTCAATTCTCTACCGGTAAATTGCCTGAAATAACTAATTTGGGTAACCTTATTGATGATGAGGCCAACAAGGGAGTTTCAATTCATAACAAATGCACAAGTTGGGGCGGTGATATGGTTGCTGATGCGTTTGGGAAATTGTATGTAATCTCCGCCAATAAAAATGTTTTTGTTATTGACCCCGAAACGCGTATAGCTACTTATAAGGGAGCTATTTCCGGTTTGCCTGTTAACTACACCACCAATGGTGCCGCAGTAAGTAATGATGGAGATATTGTGGTGGTGAGTGCAAATTTCTTTGAAGGTTATTATAAGGTGAAATTGGCTGATCTTAAAGCAACTAAGATTGAAGGCTCTGATGTGCGATTTAATGCAGCAGATTTAGCAAATAGCAATTTCCTTTTACAAAAAGAAAGAGATGAAGCAACGCGTTTTGAAATTGGCGAACTACCCCAGGTGTCTTTTACCAATGGTAATGCACGCGTATTCCCCAATCCCGTAACCGGTAATACTTTTTATATAACGTTAGATGGACAAAAAGAAGGACGCTATCAAGTAATTTTATCAGACCTGAGTGGTAGAACATTACAAACACAAAAGATTCAGGTTACTAAAGGAAGACAAAACGTAGAAATGAGAATTGACGGCCGCCCTGCAAAAGGAGTTTATATGGTTCAATTGGTTAATACCGATAACCGTGTTGTATTTACCGATAAAGTTGTTTTAGAATAGTTTTTTTATTTTGGGTTGATAAGTTAGGAGGCTGCAAAAAAGCAGCCTCTTTTTTTATTTAATTAATAACTTTGTATAGTGCATGATATAGAACCATATTTTAATTGGCGTCATTTATATGTTGCAGAGGAAGATTCTTTGTCACCTTTTTACGGAAGACAATATAGTGAGTTTGAATTTTCACAAACGGTATATAATTATTATATACATCCGCAATGGGATGATTTCGGCTCGCGCACATTATACATTAAAATATTATATGCTGATTATGAGCATCAGTTTGCAATTTTAGAATTTATTGGAGAATGGAATGATGCTATTGAAAATGATATTATGACCTTACGGCGTGAAGTAACCGACAGGCTTTTTAAAAAAGGAATAAAAAAATTTATATTAATTGGAGATAATATTTTAAACATGCATAGTGATGAAGATGACTATTATGCAGAGTGGTACGATGAATTGAAAGATGACAATGGATGGATTGCTATGCTTAACTTACCTGAACAAAGTCAGCATGATTTTAATTTAGCCAAGCTGCATCGCTATATTGCCTTGCTGGATCTGCCTCAGTGGCGAGCTTTAAAGCCTGAGATAATATTGCAGGTTGTAGAAGAAGAATTATTTGGATTACGGATTGAATGATGCTGTTTATAGTTTTATTTATTTTATTGAACTCCAATAAGTACATTTGTTAAAACAACCACAAATTTTTTTGCTTATGAAATGGGGCAATTTCTTTTCAACAACAATCGGGAAAAAATCAATGGTAGCTGCTTCGGGTATTTTTCTCATTCTCTTTTTGGTGGTTCATGCCGGTATTAATGCCTGTATTTTTTTAAATGATGGTGGTGAGACTTTTAATACCGTTGCAAGTTTTATGAGCCATAACTGGATTATGCGTTTCTTGGAACTTGGACTCTTTGTTGTGCTGATAGCACATTTTGTTCAAGCCATGATAATAGAACGCAAAAACAGAGCAGCACGCCCGGTGAAATATCATTTTTCACAACCTAATAAAAATTCAAAATGGTATAGTCGCTATATGGCAATTTTTGGTATCCTTATTTTGCTTTTTTTAATCATGCACCTTAGCCAATTTTTTATTGGTACAAAAGAAGCATTGTATTTTGAAGGAGATCCCTACCATGACTTATATGGTGAAATGCAGGAAGTGTTTAGCCATGGTTGGATAGTGGCATTGTACTTGGTTGGTTTGATAGCCCTTTTCTGGCACCTTTTACAAGGCTTTCAAAGCGCATTCCATACTTTGGGCCTCAGCCATAAAAAATATGCACCTATCATTAAAATGATGGGCACCTGGTATTCTGTTATTATTATTTTGCTGTTCGCACTGATGCCATTGTCTATGTATTTTGGATGGATCAGTTAAATAATACTTGCGAAAAACATTTCTTACTACTGAAAAATATTATAGTATGTCATTAAATGCAAAGATTCCTGAGGGCAATATCAACCAAAAGTGGGAAAATTATAAAGGCCACGTAAAATTGGTTAATACCGCTAATAAAAGAAAAATTGAAATTGTAGTTATTGGAACCGGACTTGCTGGCGCTTCTGCTGCCGCTACACTGGGTGAATTAGGGTATAAGGTAAAAGCCTTTTGCTTTCAGGACAGCCCGCGTCGTGCACATAGCATCGCTGCGCAAGGAGGTATTAATGCCGCCAAAAATTATCAAAATGATGGAGATAGCGTTTATCGGTTATTTTATGATACGGTAAAAGGTGGCGACTATCGCTCTCGCGAAGCAAATGTTTATCGGCTGGCTGAAGTGAGCGCTAATATTATTGACCAGTGTGTGGCTCAAGGTGTTCCTTTTGCACGTGAATATGGCGGCTTACTTAGTAACCGCTCTTTTGGCGGTGTACAGGTACAACGCACTTTTTATGCAGCAGGACAAACCGGACAGCAATTATTGCTCGGCGCCTATAGTGCACTCGAAAGACAAGTAGCACTGGGCAACGTAACGATGTATAGCCGGCACGAAATGCTCGATATTGTGGTTGTTGATGGGAAAGCCAGAGGTATAATTGCACGTGATTTAGTAAGCGGAAAATTAGAGCGTCATTTCGGACATGCGGTACTGTTATGCTCAGGTGGCTATGGAAATGTATTCTACCTAAGTACAAACGCTATGGGTAGCAATGTTACAGCTGCATGGAAAGCACATAAAAAAGGAGCTTATTTTGCAAATCCTTGCTATACTCAAATTCACCCTACGTGTATTCCATTAAGTGGTGACCATCAAAGTAAACTTACCCTAATGAGCGAAAGCTTGCGTAATGATGGACGTATTTGGGTGCCTAAGCAAAAAGACGATCCGAGAAAAGGAATAGATATCCCTGAAGATGAAAGAGATTACTATCTCGAACGCAGGTATCCTGCATTTGGTAACTTAGTGCCAAGAGATGTGGCTTCACGTGCAGCTAAAGAAAGATGTGATGCAGGATATGGTGTGGGTACAACAAAAATGGCTGTCTATCTCGACTTCGCTGATGCTATTCAACGTTATGGCCATATTGAAGCAGGTAAACACGGTATTCATAATCCATCTTCAGAAGAGGTGATTAAAATGGGTAGAGAAGTGGTAGCTGAAAAATATGGAAACCTATTTGAAATGTATGAAAAAATTACAGGAGAAAATCCATACGAAAGACCAATGAGGATTTATCCTGCTGTACATTATACTATGGGCGGCTTATGGGTAGATTATGAATTGCAAACTTCGGTGCCCGGATTGTATGCATTGGGAGAAGCTAATTTTAGTGATCACGGGGCAAACCGACTCGGAGCCTCCGCATTAATGCAGGGGTTGGCAGATGGATATTTTGTAATTCCTTATACAGTAGGTAATTATTTAGCAGGAGAAATTGGCACAGTTCCTATACCTACATCACATGAGGCTTTTGAAAAAGCAGAAAATGAAGTGAGCGCTAGAATAGAAAAACTGATGAGCATTAAAGGAACTGAAAGTGTTGAAAGTTTTCATAAAAGATTAGGAAAAATATTATGGAATAAATGTGGAATGGCTCGCAATGAACAAGGATTAAAAGAAGCCATAGAAGAAGTAAGAGCATTGCGAGAAGAGTTTTGGAATAATGTACGTATCCCCGGTGATATTAACAGCTTTAATAATGAATTAGATAAGGCAGGAAGGGTGGCTGACTTTATGGAATTAGGTGAATTAATGTGCCTAGATGCACTGGATAGAAAAGAATCCTGTGGCGCCCATTTTAGAGAAGAAAGCCAAACCCCCGATGGAGAAGCAAAACGTGATGATAGCCATTTTAGTTATGTAGCAGCCTGGGAATTTAAAGGAGGAAATAACTGGGAACTGCATAAAGAAGATTTAGTGTTTGATGAAATCCACCTTACACAAAGAAGTTATAAATAATATATCCTTTAACCCCATAAATATTTGTTATGGAACATTACAATATGAATCTTACGTTAAAAGTATGGCGACAAAAAAACAGTGATACAAAAGGACATTTTGAAACATTTAAAGTTGGTGATATCTCTTCTGAGATGAGTTTTTTGGAAATGTTTGATGTGCTTAATGAGCGGTTGGTTAGTGAAAATAAAGAGCCTGTAGCCTTTGATCATGATTGTCGTGAAGGCATCTGTGGAGCTTGTAGTATGTATATAGATGGAGAGCCACATGGCCCATGGGCAAAAACAACTACTTGCCAATTACACATGCGCGCTTTTAAAGATGGAGATACCATTGTAGTTGAACCCTGGAGAAGCAAGGCGTTTCCGGTAATTAAAGATTTAATGGTAGATCGCTCTGCTTTTGACAGAATTATTCAGGCCGGTGGTTTTGTTTCGGTTAATACCGGTAATGCAGTAGATGCAAATTCATTACCTATTGTTCGCTACAAAGCAGAAGAAGCATTTAACTCGGCAGCGTGTATTGGATGTGGTGCGTGTGTGGCAGCATGTAAAAATGGTAGTGCCATGTTGTTTGTTGGTGCCAAGGTTTCACAATTGGCTATGTTGCCGCAAGGAGACCCCGAAAGAACAACAAGGGTATTAAATATGGTAGCCCAAATGGATAAGGAAGGTTTTGGTAATTGCTCAAATACTTATGCCTGCGAAGCAGAATGTCCTAAAGGAATTTCTGTTGCAAATATCGCCAGGCTTAATCATGAATATCTCCGGGCAGGATTGTGCTCGGAAGAAGGTGACCTATAGTTTTCAAAAACCTTCCGTTTGCGGAAGGTTTTTTGTTTAATATGCCTTGCAAAAATTAATAACTAATTTTAGGAAACTTAAAAATTGCAGCAGGCAAAAAAATATCTACTCTTATTGGCTGGCTTGTTATGGATGTGTACGGTATTAGCACAACCTGCTCCTTCAAACCTAAGAAGTAAATTTATTCTTGCCGGAAAAGATTACGTTATAATTGATTCATTAAGTATAGCTCCGGGCTCTTTCCAAATTCCCGGTATAGATACTTCTTTCTATTCGCTTGATCCGGTAAATGCCATACTAAAATGGAAAAAATATCCTAACACAGATAGCGTTGCCATTACCTACCGGGTGTTTGGCCAAAAATTAAATAAGCCGCTTTATCGCTTTAATTATGATAGCATCCGATTTAATTTTCTGGCAGAAAAGCCAATGAAAGTTCCTGCAAAAAATTCTGCCGGAAATGCCTTATTCGACTTTGGCCATTTGGAATCAAACGGAAGTTTTGGAAGGTCCATTTCATTTGGGAATAATCAGGATGCAGTACTTAATTCCGTTATGAACCTGCAACTACACGGTTATTTGGGTGATAGTCTGGAATTGATAGCAGCTATTTCTGATAATAATATTCCTATTCAGCCGGATGGCAATACACAAGACCTACGTGATTTTGACCGAATATTTTTAGGTATTAAAAAGAAAAATTGGCAGGCGTCATTTGGAGATATTGATGTAAGAGAGAACAAGAACCATTTTATAAATTTTTACAAACGGCTTCAGGGCGCCTCATTTCAAATCCAACACAACAAAAACAAACGTATCCAAAATACTTTATTTACCAGTGGCGCTATTGCCAAAGGAAAGTTTACACGCCACTTATTAGAGCCGGTGGAAGGTAATCAGGGGCCATATCGCCTTAGAGGAGCTAATAATGAATTGTACTTTGTGGTGTTAGCAGGTACCGAACGTATTTTTATGGACGGTGAATTACTCCAACGAGGTGAGGATATGGATTATGTGATTAACTATAATACTGCAGAAATAACTTTTACGCCTAAACGATTAATTACAAAAGATAAACGTATCCAAGTGGAGTTTGAATATGCAGATAGGAATTTTTTGAATACCCAATTATATGTAGCTAATGAAATGGTGCTTAATAAGCAACTGGGTATTAATGTAGCGCTTTATTCAAATTCAGACTCACGTAATGCGGCTATTGACCAAACTCTGGATGCAGAGCAAAAACAATTTTTGGCAGATATCGGAGATAGCATCCAACTGGCGTTTTACCAAAATGCCATTCGAGATACTTTTTCTTCAGGGAAAATATTGTATAAGAAAGTAGAAGTAGTTTATAATGGCACTCAACGTGATTCTGTATTTGTACTATCTGCTAACCCTGATGACGTTTTGTACCGAGTAAACTTTACCTACATGGGCCCCGGGAAAGGAAATTATATTCCACTTCGTAATGCAATAAATGGCCAAGCATTTGAATGGAGCACCCCGGATACAGAAAACAATCCTACCGGAGAGTGGGAGCCGGTTACCTTGCTGATTACTCCCAAAAAACTGCAAATCGCATCATTAGGCACCAATTACTTATTTAATAATGGAATTACCTTGGCATCAGAAGTAGCAATGAGTCATTATGATGTTAATCTGTTTTCATCACTTAATAAGGCCGCAAATAATGGCTTTGCAGCTAAGATAAATATTTCATCATCAGATTCTGTAGCCACAAAACGAAAGAAAATATTTTGGGCATTTGGACATGAATTTGTTGCTGCACGATTTAAACCAATTGAACGATTGCGAAATGTAGAGTTTTTGAGAGATTGGAGCCTGCCCTATGATGTTTTGCCGGCAGATGAAAATATTAGTTCCGGACTTTTTAAAATACGATTGAAAAATATTTCTCTTCAATATAATGCTGATAGCTATTTACGAAGTGATCATTATACCGGCGTAAAACAAATACTCTCGTTAAGTGGAACACGAAATGGATGGAGCTATTTGTCATCGTTAAATTATCTCACCTTTGATGCTGCAAATCAAAAAGGGAGTTTTATTAGGCCAATGGCAGGTATTAGTAAACATATAAAAAATATCCAAACTGGTGTTAATTATAATGGAGAATTTAACCGTATAAAAATCAAGGATGCCGATACCCTTTCTCTTTTTAGTTTCGCATTTTATACTTACGAGGCCTATATAAAATCAAATACTGAGAAGCTAAATCATTGGAGTTTATCGTATAGCAGGAGAGAAGATTGGTTGCCATTACAAAAGCAATTGTTGCGGGCAAATCATAGTGAAAACTATTCGTTACAGGCAGACTGGATGCAAAATCCAAATCATCAAATTAAGACTACCATAACTTACCGCGATTTAGAAATTGATAATGCTGTAGTGAGCAGGGAAAAGAACTCGGATAAAAGTTTGTTAGGAAGAACTGAATATACTTACACACTTCTTAAAGGAATTATTAGCGGTACTGCATTATATGAACTTGGTTCAGGACAAGAACAAAAACGGGAATTCACCTACCTTGAAGTGCCTGCAGGGCAGGGTGAATATATGTGGATTGACTATAACAACAACGGCCTGGCCGAGTTAAATGAATTTGAAGTAGCTGTTTATTCAGATCAAAAGAAATATATTAGGGTATTTACTCCGGGTAACGAATATATAAAAGCAAATTATCTTCAGTTTAATTATAATGTGCTATTTGAACCTCGTAATCTTTTTATAAGTAATAAAACAGGGTGGAAAAAAGTTATCAGCCGTACAAGTGTATCATCTGCTTTGCAGATTAATAAAAAACAAGTGGCAGATAAGAAATATCTCTTTAACCCGTTTGATAATCATGTAGCAGATACCAATATTATTAGCTTGAATTATTATTATTCCAACACCCTTTTTTATAACAAAGCAAATCCAAAGTGGGGGTGGGAGGTAACACATAGCAAATCATCAGCAAAAACACTACTCGCTTATGGATTGGAAAGCCGTGATTTGCAAAACCTCAATACCCGTCTTAGATATACAATAAACCGTCGGATTAATACGTATTTGATATTAAAGGAAGGAGCACAACGCTTAAGTACACAAGGTGCAAAATTTTCAAATAGAAATTATTGGGTTAAAATGCATACTATAGAACCTGCAGTTACCTATTTATATGGTTCAAAATTTAGGGCTACGGTTAGTTATGTTTTGAGTTTAAAAGAAAACAAAATAGATTCTTTAGAAAAATCACAACATCAATCATTGAATACCGAGCTCCGATATAATATGGTTTCAAATAGTGCTTTATCTGCAAAGTTTACCTATACTCATATTGATTTTAATGCCTATTCCGGTGCAGCAAATACTACCGTAGGTTATTTATTATTGGATGGCCTTTTGCCGGGTAGTAACTATTTATGGAATATTGATTTTACTCGTCGGCTTGCAGGTAATATAGAATTGAGCATGCAATATGAAGGCAGGCATCCGGCAGGTTCACGTATTGTTCATATTGGTCGTGCTTCAATAAGGGCGTTATTCTAAAGCTTTAAAATTTGTTCTTCTTTTCAAATTACATGAAATCTGCAGGTGTGAAAACGGTTTGGGGCTTGGCGCAGTGGCGGTATTCTGTGTTCCGTCTGCCCGGTGCCACTGCTAATTAAAGGTACAAAAACTCATTTTTTTAATCTGTTGCTCGGCATTATTCGTTTGCCAAAACCGAAGCCGGTTATCGAACAAAAAGCTGAGAATATATTCGTCGCCCCGCCATATTGTCAATGCAAGGTTAGCGGTTCAGGCTTTTAGTCGTTCGTTATATCACTTAAACTTTTGTAAACATTTAACCAGTCAGCATATTTGTTATGAGATTCGTATTTGTATCTGTGTAAATATTGACTAACAAATTTACCAGGTGAATCTGTTCTTTGAAAACTTTGATACACACTTACTGGAACGTCAAAGTATAAATAATAAACAGAGCTATTTTTAAAGCGAACAACCAATATTTCTAAATCTTCTATATAGTCTATCCATTTTACATTAGAGGATTTTAGTGTAATTCTATTTATAAAATTTTCGTCAATACTGTCTATGCTGTAATCATAGTATTGTTTGTAATTTCTTGATGATGGTGTTCTGTAACTATGATAGGTCTCGTAATTGTATTTATATGTGCTTTCTTCAAGTGAGTCCAAATTTTCAGATAAAATTTCATACGCCAGTATGATGTTCTGGCTTTTTGCAGTCGCTTCTGCTGCTGAAATACAATTGTTTACTGCAATGTCAGGATGCCAATAAAGCATTTTCTTCTTGAATATTTTTTTCAATTCCTCAAGCGTAATGTTGCCTTGTTTTATTCCAAGAATAGTTTTTGCGTCTTGTACATTCATACAGTTTTCTTGTTATGCCTTTTTGCTAATCGTTTGTCTCGTCATTGAATAATGTGTCTTGAATACTATCAACTATGTCAATACTATTTTCGTTTATTTCCGCTTCAATTTGATTTTGGGCTTCAGAACTTGGAAGCTCTTGCACTTTGCGAAGCTGTCGTTCAATGGCTCTGCTACGAACTCCAGCTTGGTCAATTGTATTTGTCGCTTCCTGTAATTTTTTCTTAGTTTTTTCTAAAACATTTCCAAACTTTCCAAATTCTGTTTTTACTACACCTAATAAATCCCAAACTTCACTGCTTCGTTTTTCTATAGCAAGAGTCCTGAAACCCATTTGTAAGCTGCTTAGCAAAGCACTTAACGTAGTTGGTCCTGTTACGGTTACCTTGTAGTCTTTTTGAATTGTTTCAAACAGTCCCGGTGTTCTTAGAACTTCTGCATATAAACTTTCAAATGGCAAGAACATAATACCGTATTCTGTAGTATTTGGCGGATCAACATATTTTTCTTTTATGTCTTTGGCGTTTTTGATAATTGCATTTTTGAATGACTTCTTCAATTCTTCAATTTTATCTGGATTGCCATCATCGTAAGCATCAACAAGTGATTCGTAATCTTCCTTTGGAAATTTTGAATCAATTGGCAACCAAAGTATCTTTTCTAAATTGTTGTTGTTAGGCATTTTAATTGCGAACTCAACTATAGCACCACTATTTGACTTTGTTTTTACATTTTTCTCGTATTGTTCATTTGTCAGCAAGTCTTCTAAAATATTTGCAAGTTGGTATTCTCCTAAAATACCTCTTGATTTTACATTTGTCATTACTTTTTTGATGTCGCCAACACTACTTGCTAATGTTTGCATTTCGCCCAAACCTTTGTGCACTAATTCAAGACGTTCACTGATTAAAGTGAATGAATCGTTGAATCTTTTTTCCAAAGTGGTTTGTAGCTTTTCATCAACAGTATTTCTCATTTCTTCAAGCTTCTTACTGTTATCTTCTTGAAGTGATTTTAATTTGCTTTCGACCGTCTCACGGATTTTTTCAAGTTTACTTTCAGTGTCAGTTTTAATCTGCTCTTGCTTTAAAGCCAAATCATTAAATTTTTGTCGTTGCAGTTCATTAAAATCTCTCACATTGTTTGTAAACTTTTCTTCAAATGACTTTAAACCATTTGTCAGTTCTGTTCTGTTTTCTTTTGAGATTGTTGTTAATAACTCATTCAATGACTTTGAGTTTTCCGCAAAATTCTGAACCAACTTAGTTGTTTCTTCTTCGTTGTCTTTTAGGGATTTGGTTATAACTTCTTTTGACTCATTTGAAAGCTGTGTAAATTGAGTTTTGAACTCTGTTTGTTTTTCCTCGTTAGATTTAATTAGCTTTTCAAATTTTTCTTCGTTGTTTTTTGCCAATGTTTGAAGAAAGCTTGAAAATGTTTCTAACTGCGATTTTTGATTGTTAGCCAATTCATTTATAGTTTTTGTAAGTTGCTCTGAAAAGTCTTTCAGCGAAGCACTTAATTCTTGTCTTGATTCTTTTGAACTTTTTTGAATTTCTTCTCTGTTGTTGGAAAATTCTGTTCGGATTAAGGGGTCAATTTTGGAAACGTCCAAATTGGTTTTAGTCATTTCTGCTTTTAGGTCGTCAACATTTATATTGGCCTTTTTGAGAAATGGAATTAGAATATTTATTACTACTAGTATCAGCCCGATTAGTAAAAGTATTTCTGTCAATGTCATATTTGAATGCTATTGATTTTGTCGTGAGGTGTCGTCTTTGCCTGACTGCTAACAAAAAGATAGCTGAAAGTAAATTATTCCTAAAAATTTTAAGTTATCTCCAATAGCATAGCTTACAAAAGCAATTACAAAGAAGTAAAGTGGGGTTTACACCAACAAAACACCAAACCCTCTTATCCTTTTCGTAATGGCCTTACGCCTTCACCAACTTTAAAGCCATTGTTGTAAACTTCAATGGTGTATATGCCGGTTTCGAAATTCTTTTCTTGCTTCCAATCAAAGCTAACTGTTTGCCGTTGGTTCTTAGTATAGTTAACATCTAATTTCTGAGTAAATGCTTTTTGTTCGCCTTCACGAGTGTAGAAAGAACCGGAACCCATGGATTGTTCAGAGATAATGTTATTATCCGGACCTTTAATAATGATAAAAATCTCTTTATTGCCACTTGGGCTAATCATATTTTCATCCAAATCAAATGAAACCCGGAGCTTATCTACTTTTTTTGCTCTTTCGGTTACCTTTTCTTTTCCATTATTCCTTTCGTTAATACCAATGATATTAAAATTAGAAGCATGAAGAGTAGAGGCTATATCAATTAATTCATCACGTTGCTGAATAATTACCTTTGCAGAGTCAAAACCTTTTATAACCCGGTCGCGCTCTGAGGTAACTACATTTTTTTCTTCCGTTAATTGTGTTTTTTGACTTTCAAGAATTTCAATCTGTCTTTTGTATCCTTCAATATCCGTATTTAAGGAAGCAATTAATGCTTTGGCCTCTTTTAATTCCTTCGATGATGCATTGGACTTGGTGAGTAATTCCTGTATGCGCTTTGCCTTTTCAGTAATCTCCTGATCCTTTGCACTAATGGTGCTATCTTTTTGTGCATTATTAGTCTTCAATAAATCATAGCGCATTGTTGCATCCGCTAATTCTTTTTGCAATTCATCACGTTGAGTAGAGGTAACAGTTATTAGATTTTCTTTTTGTGAAATAGTTTCATTTGTTTTACTCTTATCCCACAACAGATACCCCCATGTACCAACCAGGGCTACAATTAATACAATCAAAATGAGCGCACGAACAGAGTTAGTATCCTTTGTTTTAGCTTCAGATTTGTTTAAAGAAGATTTTTCAGTTTCGGGAAGGTTTTCAAATGCCATAACATTATGTTTTTGAAATTAAAATCAGCACAAGTGGGGCTGAAAATTGGATTTATAAAAGATTTAATTAAAGAATCAACCCAAATCTATGCTAAAAAAAATATTCATCTGCAAAATTGTTCTAATTTAAAGTTAATAAAAACAAATTCCTTTTGTGTAACCTACTGAGTCAGAATTCAACTAAAATATTTATCATTGTATCATGAGTATGGATAAAATTCTTTCAGCCTGGAAGAATAAGGATTTTAAGCCGGTTTACTGGTTTCAGGGCGAGGAGGATTATTATATTGACCGGTTGCTACAGTTTGCTGAACGGAATATTTTAAGTGAAGCCGAAGCTGAGTTTAATTTGAGCATTTTTTATGGAAAGGATGCTCAATGGCAGGATATTATAAACAGTTGCCGCCGATATCCTATGTTTTCAGAAAGACAAGTAGTGCTTTTAAAAGAAGCGCAGGAAATGGATGTCAGAAAGCTGGAACAGTTAACCCCTTATTTTTTGCATCCGCTTAATTCTACTGTTTTTATTGTTGGGTATAAAGATAAAGGGCTTGATAAGAGAACGAAGTTTGCAAAAGTGATTGCTGAGAAGGCGGAAATGTTTACGTTTTCTAAAATAAAGGATAATAAAGTACAAGAATGGATAGTTGCCAGGGCAAAGGAAAAGAAAATTGAGATTACCCCAAAGGCGATTTGTCTCCTTGAAGAACATATTGGTAATGACCTTTCCCGGCTGGATAATGAATTAGGAAAGCTTATCATTAATATTAAACAAGGAAAAGCAATTGATGAAGATGATATTGAAAAGTATATCGGTATCAGTAAGGAATACAATGTGTTTGCCTTGCAGGAAGCTATCAGCAATAAACAACTGGCAAAGGCAATGGCTATATTAAATTATTTTGAAAGCAATCCTAAATTGGTGCCTATTCAAATGGCCTTACCTGCATTATATGCTCATTTTGGAAAAGTATATGGTGCCTTTGGACTTAAAGACCAAACTGCTTCTACCTTAATGCCTGAATTTTATTATAATCCATTATCTGTTCAACAAGCACAACAAACCATTATGAACTATGGTTTTGAAGGAGTGTCTAAAATAATTCTCTTACTAAATAAATATAATCTGCGGAGTATTGGTATTGATGATGCAGGTACAAGCAGTGCCGCTTTGTTGAAAGAATTGGTTACTAAGATAATTCTTACCTAATCCAGATAGGCCTCTTCCCTGTCTTTTTCTAACTGTTTTTTCAACTCTTCCAAACCTGAAAATTTCTTTTCATCACGTATTCTTTTCAATAGGGAAATATGCAACGTGCTGTGATAAATATCCCGATCGAAATCTAAAATATGCACTTCAATGGTTAATGAGGTGCCATCTACTGTGGGTCTGTATCCAATATTCATCATTCCTTTAAACTCGTCATCATCTAATTGAACCCGTACGCCGTAAACACCAACAGCAGGAATGAGTTTTTCATTCTCTTTAATTAATATATTGGCAGTAGGGAACCCTATGGTACGGCCTCGCTTATTGCCGTGAATTACTTCACCTGAAAAATGATAAGGATATCCCAATAATTCATTAGCACTTAATATATCACCCCCTTGCAAAGCTTCTCTTATTCGTGTACTGCTTATAGCAATATGATTAATTACTTGCTCAGGAATTTCTTTTACCAAAAAATGATATTTCTCTCCTGCTAATTCCAATAAATGGTAATCTCCCTTTCTGTCTTTCCCAAAGCGATGATCGTAGCCTAATATTATAGTATGTGGATGAAAATTGTTAACCAAAAAATCAGCGATATAGGCTTCTGCTGTTTGATGTGCAAATGCTTCATCAAAATGGACAACCATTACATGTTCAATGCCATTTTTTTCAAACAGAGAAAGCTTTTCCTCCAGCGTAGTTAAAATAAATAGCGAATTTTTCTTATTATGCTCTAAAACTTTGCGCGGATGCGGGTCGAAAGTAATAACCACCGGTGTGCCGTGTACCTTTTCTGATTCAAGACATACCTGCCTGAGTATCTGTACGTGACCTAGGTGAACTCCATCAAATACACCGATGGTTAAAACCGGATTTTGAAGAGGTGGAAGGTGATTAAATTGACGATAAACATGCATAAACTGATGCAAATGTAATTGATAATGGAAAATTGCAATACTGCTTGTAGTTTTGTTGGTATAAATTTTTCAGTATGGGATTATATGATAAGCGGGGCGTATCGGCACAAAAAGAAGAGGTGCATCAGGCCGTTCGCAATTTGAATGTTGGACTTTATCCTCATGCTTTTTGTAAAGTGTATCCGGATTACTTGGGTGGAGATGCAAATTGGGTAAATATTATGCATGCGGATGGCGCCGGTACAAAGAGTATTTTGGCCTATTTATATTGGAAGGAAACCGGTGATTTAAGTGTATGGAAAGGTATTGCACAAGATGCGGTGGTTATGAACCTTGATGATTTATTGTGTGTAGGAATACATAATAACATAGTATTTAGTTCTACCATTGATAGAAATAAGCATTTAATACCCGGAGATGTTTTGGAGGCTGTTATATCCGGCACCCAGGAGATCTTTGATATGCTACATAAATTTGATGTAAATATTCATTATTTAGGTGGAGAAACTGCAGATGTGGGCGATGTGGTGCGTACCATAGCTGTAAATGGAACCATGGCTTGCCGATGGCCTAAAAATAAAATTATTAGCAATGATAAAATAAAGGCAGGTGATGTGATTGTAGGTTTTGCAGGTTTTGGACAAACAAATTATGAAACAACTTACAACAGCGGTATTGGAAGTAATGGACTCACCAGTGCCCGACATGATGTGCTGGAAAAATTTTATGCGCTTAATTATAAAGAGAGTTATGACCCAAACTTAATGAATGATGTGGTGTATATAGGCAAAAATCGGCTGACCGATGAACTGCATATACCCGGTTATAATCAATCTTTTCATGTGGGAAAACTCTTACTGAGCCCAACACGCACCTTTGCTCCTATGGTAAAGCAAATTTTGGAAAATGATTTTGACGCAATCCATGGTATGATACATTGTAGTGGAGGCGGACAAACGAAGATTATGAAGTATCTGCCTCAGCACTTTTTAGTTTTTAAAAATAACCTCTTTAAAACACCACCTGTTTTTGATTTAATAAAGGAAGGAAGCGGAAGTAATAATAAGGAAATGTATGAAGTATTTAATATGGGATGCAGATTAGAAATGATATGTGAAGCCAAAAAAGCGGATTCCCTTATTCATTACGCCAAATCATTTGGCATTGAAGCACAAATAACCGGTGTAATTGAAGCTTCCAATAATAAAGCATTAAGGATTCAACTTCAGGATGAAGAATTAAATTATTAATTAGTATTTTGCACCGGGCTGTTTAATAAATTAAATATATGTCAAAGGCGGTAATTGAATTAAAACATGTAAATATTTATCAGGGAAAGTCACTTGTACTTCAGGATGTGAATATTTTAATTGATAAAGGAGAATTTGTTTACCTGGTAGGAAAAACGGGTACAGGTAAAAGCAGCCTTTTAAAAGTGCTATATGGAGATTTACCCGTTAATAAAGGAGAGGGGTATGTTGTGGGGCACAAGCTTAACGACCTGACATGGAAAACAGTTCCTTTTTTAAGAAGAAATTTAGGTGTGGTATTCCAGGATTTTCAATTGCTTACCGATAGGAATGTACATGAAAACCTAAAATTTGTTTTAAAAGCTACAGGATGGAAGGATGAGAAATTAATGAATGAAAAAATTAATGATGTTTTAGATAAGGTGAACCTTAAAACGAAGGGCTTTAAAATGCCATTTGAATTAAGTGGTGGTGAACAGCAACGAGTGGATATTGCACGGGCGCTGCTCAATTCTCCCAGGCTGATTTTGGCTGATGAGCCTACCGGAAATCTTGATCCTGAAACAAGTGATGAAATAATGCAATTACTCTTTAATATCTCTCGTGATTATAACACCACTATTTTAATGGCAACCCACGATTACTTAGTCATAAAAAAATATCGAGCACGTACTATAAAGACTGAAGGAGGCCGGGTTTGGGATCATGCGGAAATAAGTATGATATAAGTATCTCTGCACTTTTATTATTATTGTATAAGGCGTGTAAAGTTTTTTCTCTGAAATCTTTCATTTCATTTGTAAATTCAGTATCCATCAAGGTAATGATATGCTGCTTCATTTGATTAGGCTCATTGGCAATAATGCATAAATCGGTTAGTCCGGACCCTTCTGATCCGGCATTGTTTGTTATACAATAGCGCCCCATATAAAGCGCATGTAATACTTTTAATTTTACACCGGTTTCGTTTAGAGAAGGAAGGATATTTATATGTGCCTCGCTTATTAATGTATCCATCTCTTCCATTGTGGGATTGGCAATAACTTTAGCGTGAGAAACATTTGATACTGCTGTAATCAATCTCTTAGATGGATTAAGCCCTGCAATGATAAACGGGATAGGGGTTTTGGAAAAAATTTCTTCCAATAGCCAAATAGCTGCTCTTTCATTCTCATTTACCGAAAGATTACCATGATAAAGACAATAATTACCCGTGCCCAACAAACTTTTTACGTCATGATAAGGTACAAATACCGGCACAAATGCTTCCTGTTTAGTATGCTGCAGTTTATTGGCTAACCACCTACTGTCCTTCATACTTACGGTAAGCCATGAACAATTTAATTTGAGGAGCTGCTGTGTATATTGTTTTAACAGAAAAGCTTCACGTTTAAAAAAGATATACTTAAAGAAATTGCGTTCATGTTGAGCGAGTTTTAAATAGTACAGGTGTTCAATATTATGCAGTCGTATGGAAACTGATCTATTTTCTAATGCTCCCTTCCATAATGGCCAGGTACATTGGATGCCTTCAAGCAATACCGGATAGCTGTCTTTACATAAGTTATCTATTAAATCCTTATTAATTCTTGAACTAACAATATAGGGTAAACGAAAAGAAATCTTCCATTTTTTTCGAGGATAATAATGTACTGATGTGCATAATAACTCTATGTTGTGCATATTTACCTTACCATAGGTAAAACAATGAAAATGGACTTGATAACCCAGGTTGTGAAGAGTTACTATTTTAAAATATAAGTCAATCAACCCACCATGAAACGGAGGGTAGGGCGGGGTGTGGCATACGATATGTAAATGCTTATCCAAAAATTTGTTTATAAAAATGAATCAGGTTTTTTTCTTCTTCCTGCCAATTAAATACCTGTGCTGCTTTCAAGCAGGAAACATGCATTTCAGTTCTTAAGGCCTCATCGTTTAGTAATCTGTTTATTTCCTTTGCCAAGTTTTGGGGAGATAGGTCATCTACCAAACAGGCCACTTGATATTGTTCATTAATTTCACGGTAAACAGGAAAGTTGGAACAAATTTGCGGAATGCCGGCATGTAAATAATCAAAAAAACGATTGGCCAATGAATAGTAATTACTTTTTGCATCCGGTTCAAACAAAGTAAAACCCAATATAGCACCTGCGGTAATAAATTTTAATTCATTCGGATTTATCATGCCTTTAAAAATGACTTTTTGCCCCAGGCCATGTTTTTCTACCAGTGCCCTTGCCTGGTTCATAAAATTTCCATCACCACAAATCCACAGCGGAATATCTACCCATTGCATAGCCGGAATTAATGTTTCAAAACTCCTACCTTCATTAACAGCTCCCTGATAAAGAATATATTTTCCTTTTACGGCTTCTAAGCGGCCGGTATAAATAGGGGTGTTTCTAATAACTGCATATTCTAATGCATACATTTTATTAAACGCTAATGCGATGGGTTTGTTTACGGTATATCCATATTTAAAATGGCGAACTGTGTTTCTTTCAATCCATTTCCAAAACGAATATATATGTGGTCTGCTGCTTATCTCCTTCATTTCACAAAACAACTCGTGCGCATCATAAATACGAGGCTTGCCTCTTATTTTTGATACCAACAAACATGGAATAATGGTGTCAAGATCAATAGCACAGATTCCATCTAATTTTTTAAAAAGCAGGTAGAAGAATAATTGGATATTAAATAGGCAATAAAACAAAAAACCTTTGTGAATTGGGCACCATAACCTAACTCTATTGAAAGACTCAGGAGGCAATGGCTGTGGGTTTTTACCCTGTCTGCCGATTAAAGTAACACGGTATCCTACATTGGCCAATGAATTACAAATCCGAGTCATGCGCTGGTCATATATAAGATTATTGGTAACAGTGAAATAAAGATGCACAGCGCTGTTTTCGGTAAAGATATTTAAAAAAAATACGCACTACAAAGAACTCTGTTTTGAGTTTTGAACTATAATAAAAAATAGTAAGATTGTTAAAAGATGCTAAAGTTAAAGCAGCAAACGATTTTAAATTTATCTTTAATATATATTACTGATATAAAACTATTTATATGCGATTAAAATTTTATTCTCTGTTATTTATTTCAGGGTTCTCACTATCCTCGGCTACAGCTCAGCCAAAGTTGATTGAGAAGGTGGTTCAAAAAGGAAAGGAAGTTGTTATTCCTTATGAAAAATATGTTTTGCCTAACGGACTTACTGTAGTAATTCACGAAGACCATTCAGACCCGATTGTACATGTGGATGTAACATATCATGTAGGCTCTGCAAGGGAGGAAATTGGTAAAAGTGGTTTTGCCCATTTCTTTGAACACATGATGTTTCAGGGATCAGATAATGTAGGCGACGAACAACATTTTAAAATTATTTCTGAAGCGGGAGGTACACTCAATGGAACAACAAACAGGGATCGTACCAATTATTTTGAAACAGTGCCTAATAATCAAATTGAAAAAATGCTTTGGTTAGAAGCAGACAGGATGGGCTTTTTGTTAGATGCTGTTACACAACAGAAGTTTGAAGTGCAAAGAGAAACTGTAAAAAATGAAAGAGGTCAAAATTATGATAACCGTCCCTATGGTTTAGTTTATGAAGTATCTTCAAAAAATCTTTATCCTTATGGCCATCCTTATTCATGGCTTACCATTGGTTATTTGGAAGACTTAAATAGGAGTGATGTAAATGATTTAAAGAATTTCTTCCTTCGCTGGTATGGTCCAAACAATGCTACCCTTACCATTGGTGGCGATATAGTTACTGCTGATGTTTTAAAAATGGTAGAAAAATATTTTGGTAGTATTCCTCGGGGCCCTGAGGTGAAGCCAACGGTTTTAAAACCGGTTAAATTGGAGTCTAACCGTTATGTTAGCTATGTAGATAATTATGCACGTACACCTTTGTTGAGGATTGTATATCCCACAGTTCCTTCTTTTGATGCTGATGAACCTGCGCTTGATTGCCTGGCTGATATTATAGGAGGAGGGAAAAATTCAATCTTTTATCAGGAATTAGTTAAGCCAAGGAAGGCTGCCCAGGCATCGGCGAATAGTTCTATGTCTGAGCTTGCAGGTGAGTTTTCTATAACTGTTGCCCCCTTCCCCGGAAAATCTCTTGCAGAAATGGAAGAGCTGATTAATGCTGCAATGGAAAAATTTGATAAACGAGGAGTAACTGACGAGGATATAGAAAGATATAGAGGCGGAATTGAAAGCATTACAATAAATGGTTTGGCCAGCGTGTCCGGAAAAGTAAGCAAGCTGGCTTATTTTCAAACGTTTCAAAATAACCCCAATTTAATTGGAGATATGTTGAAAAGGAATATTTCGGTTACAAAGGAAGATGTGTGGCGCGTATATGAAAAATATATAAAAGGGAAGAACAGATTAGTAGTAAGTGCTGTTCCAAAAGAAAAAGAAGACCTAGTAGCCGGTAAAGATAATTATACCGTATCTACTGCAGGATATAAGGCACCGGATTATGGCTACAAAGGGCTTGTATATAATAAAGCAAAAGATAATTTTGACAGAAGTAAGATGCCTGCTGCAGGGAAAAATCCGGTGGTAAATGTGCCTCCTTTTTGGCAAAAAAACCTAACCAATGGAATGCAGGTAATAGGTACTGAAAACACGGAGATTCCTACAGTTAATATTAGTGTTTCATTAAAAGGTGGAAGACTGATGGAGAATAATGAATTAACTAAAGCCGGGTTAACTTCAATAGTAGCATCAATGCTTAATGAGGATACAAAAAAATATTCCAGTGAGGATTTTAGTACTGAATTAGAAAAATTAGGTAGCTCGATTTCTGTGTATAATACCACCGATGCAATAGTTTTTTCAATGCAGTCATTGGTGAGAAATATGGATAAAACCATTGCCCTTTTTGAAGAGCGTATCCTAAACCCGGTTTTTAATGAGGATGATTTTATACGAATTAAAGCTCAACAAATAGAAAGGATAAAAAATAACAGTAAATCAGCTTCCAGTGTGGCCTCTAATGTGTATGCAGCATTGAACTATGGAGATAATCAAATATTCGGACTACCGGGCACCGGCACATTGGCTACTGTTGAAAATATTAATCTTGATGATGTGATAAATTATTATGGTCAGTATTTTTCTTCTGATGAAGGGAAGGTGATTGTTGTAGGAGATGTGAAGGAAGCCCAGGTGTTGCCAAAGCTTTCATTTCTAAATAAATTACCCAATAAGAAATTTACGCTGCCTATAATAAATTCATTTGTACCGGTAAATAAAACAAAAATTTATTTGGTTGATATCCCTAATGCAGCACAAACTGAATTCCGAATTGGTGGTGCTAATAACTTAAGATATGATGCCACTGGAGAATACTACCGAGCTTATCTTACCAATTTTAATCTTGGTGCAGCATTCAATAGCCGCTTAAATATTAATTTGCGTGAAGATAAAGGATGGACGTACGGGGCTCGGAGTGGTTTTTCAGCAGACAAATATTCAGGCGCATTTACTTTTAGCAGTGGTATTAAAAGGGTAGCAACAGACAGCGCAGTGGCTGAAATAATGGGTGAGATAAATAATTATGTAGATAATGGTATAACCCAGGAAGAAGTTGATTTCATGCGCGCAAGTATTGGTCAGAGCGATGCACGTAATTATGAAACACCCGGACAAAAATCATCCTTTATCGGACGTATTCTACAATATAACTTACCTGCTGATTTTGTTTCACAGCAAACCAAAATTTTGAATAATATCCAAACTCAGGATATAGATAACACAGCCAAAAAACTAATTGATACGAAGAAAATGAATATCGTATTAGTAGGAGATAAGGCCTCCATCCTTCCCGGATTAAGAGATTTGGGTTATGAGATTGTAGAGTTGGATGCTAACGGTAAGTCGCTTTAAAAGATACACCAACTATTTTTATGAAGCGGCTTGAAAGAGCCGCTTCTTTTTATTTCCTTTGCAACCAATTACCATATACCATACTGCCTGATGAAGTCACTGTTTACCTTTTTATTATTGAATTGTTTCTTAATACCCGGTTCAGCACAGCCAACCCGCGAAATGCGTGCAATATGGTTAACCACATTTTCAAATATTGATTGGCCACAGCGAAACGCATCTTCGGAAGAACAACAAAAGTCATTAATCCATATTTTAGATGAAGTAAAATTGATTGGCTTCAATACCATTTTCTTTCAAGTGCGCAGCCAATGCGATGCCATGTATAATAGCACCATTGAGCCTTGGTCGGCTGATTTAACAGGCAAACAGGGCACACCACCGGTTACAGCATGGGATCCCTTAGCTTTTGCCGTAATGGAAGCTCACAAACGCGGACTAGAACTCCATGCCTGGATAAATCCTTATAGAGCCGTTGCAAATATTAATGCATTGCCTTATTTCTCACCTAATCATATTGCCAATAAAAAACCTGAGTGGCTGCTGAATTCAGGCACACTCCGAACCCTAGACCCGGGCATTCCCGATGTGCGGAAATATATTTTAAAAGTAATTTCGGATATCGTTGCTCGTTATGATATAGACGGTATTCATTTTGATGATTATTTCTATCCGGAAGGAGGGTTTAATGATAATGCTACTTTTTCAAAGTATCCTTCAGGATTTGAGAATAAATCAGATTGGCGCAGAAATAATGTTAATTTGCTTATAGCTGATTGTAAAGAAATTATTCATTCAATAAAACCATGGGTAAAGTTTGGGGTTTCTCCCACCGGTATTTATTTAAATAGTAAAGACCCATTATTAGGAACGCCTACCACCGGAAAACAACATTTTTCAGAATTGTATTGCGATAGCAGACTATGGCTAAAAATGCATTGGATTGATTATTTACTTCCTCAGGTTTATTGGTATAGCACACAGCCCGGTTCACCCTTTAATGTAATAGGGCCATGGTGGAGCACCGTTACCGGAGATAGACAGATTTATATCGGACTTGCCGGTTATAAAGTTGGAATAGAAAAAGGATGGGAGAGCACAAATGAAATTCCTAATCAGATAAAGCTCGTAAGGCAAAATGAAAAAAATGGATTGAAGGGGATTAGCCTGTATAATACAAAAAGTCTGCTTCAAAACCGTTTAGGATTTCGTGATTCCATAAAAGCAGCATTTAACAAGGTATCCATGCCGCCTCAAATGCCTTGGATAGACAACATACCGCCTCCCTCATTACAAAAAGTTTCCGTAAAAAGGAATAACTCATCTGCCATTGGTAGTGCATCTTATACAGTTACATGGAATCAAATAAACAATGATGTACATGAAATGGATAAAACAATTGGAGTGGGTATTTATTATTCTTTACAAGTACCTGATGTTTCTCAAGCCCAATTTTTAGGACTTTTTACTGCACATGATGGTATCCATTACGCAGAAATTAATTTGCCGGAAACTATTGAATCTGTTTATTTTTTCGCATCGGCGGTAGATAGATTATATAATGAAAGTGTGCCGGTTCTTGCAGAGGCATCTTTTATCCAACAGCCACCTATTGCTGTAAATAAAATGGAAGCATCGCCGCTGCCTCTAACAACAGAAACACAATCGCCTCCACCAACACAATTAGAAAAAGAATCCCAACCATTTCCACCGGTATCAAACGATATAACACCGCCTTCAATGGAAGAGAAGAAAATAGCTGGGAAAGAGCTGGAGCAAGAACCGAAAAAGTCGGTTTTTACTAAACCTAACCTCAAACCCGAAGAAAACAAAACGTCCGAAATAGCAACCGGTATTCAGGCAAGTGAAAAACTAACTATTGCCAAAGACCCCGGATTGATTAGAAAAGATGCGGGGGTGAGAATATTATTGCTTAAAACCGGAATTATTGAATATATAATTTATGATATAAAAGGAAATAAAATAACCTGGGGAAAGATAAAATCAACCGCACCTAACCTGTATGTATATATTCCATCAACCTTAAATATAGATGCCGGTGTATATTTTTTGGAATTGCACCATGAGGATTTAAAGGAAATAGTGAAACTCAGGGTATTATAATCTACTTCCCCTTAAAAAAAGGGCCCCGGGATGCTTAAAATGAGAAAAAGAAAAATAGTGCATTATAAATAAAAAGAAATTAGCATTATGGTTATTTTTTTGTAATTTTGCAGCCAATTAAAAGAGAAATTAAAACACAGAGTTTTAAAAAAACAACAAAATGCCGTATTTAACGACCGAAAAAAAATCGAACATCTTTGCTACGTATGGTGGTAAAGCACAAAACACAGGGTCTATTGAAGGACAAATAGCCTTGCTGACCGAACAAATTAACCATATTTCAGGTCATTTAAAAAACAACAAAAAAGACTTTTCTTCTCAAAGAGGGTTAATGAAAATGGTAGGTAAGCGTAAGCGCCTGCTTTCATACCTCATGAAACATGACCTTACCGGCTACAGAAGTCTGATTGAGAAACTTGGCCTCCGTAAATAATATTATTCTGTATGTAACGAAAATTATTCCCAACTACTATACAAGTTGGGAATAATTCTTTTTACCCTACAATCATTTGTGGTTATTAACAACCACAGTAAAACAAAATATAATGTCAATATTTAATCCTAAATCAATAACACTCGATATAGGCGATGGACGAATGGTAACTATTGAAACAGGTAAACTTGCTCGCCAGGCTGATGGTTCAGTTACCGTAAAACAAGGAAATTGTATTATCCTGGCTACCGTGGTGGCTAATAAGGAACCACGCGAAGGTCAATCGTTCTTTCCTTTATCGGTGGATTATCAAGAAAAATTTGCTTCTGCCGGACGTGTTCCGGGCTCATTTTTTAAACGTGAAGCGCGTTTAAACGATTACGAAATTCTTACTTCAAGATTAATAGACCGTGCATTGCGTCCGTTGTTTCCTGAAGATTATTTCTGTGATGTACAAGTGCTGGTGTCCTTGGTTTCCTCAGATGATGAAGTGATGCCGGACTCATTAGCATGCCTTGCAGCCTCTGCAGCACTTGCTGTTTCAGATATTCCTATTCAGGAAATTATTTCAGAAGTGCGGATTGGAAGAGTGGATGGAAAGATGATTGTAAATCCAAGCCGTACTGAGTTAGAAAAATCTGATTTAGAATTTATGATTGCCGCAACCAATAAAAATATAATGATGGTGGAGGGTGAAGCCAAAGAATGTCAGGAGGCTGATTTAGTTGCAGCCCTTGAAGTGGCTCATGAGGCTATTAAAATTCAGGTAAAAGCACAAGAGGAGTTAAGAGCACTGGTAGGTATTACCAAAAATCGTGAATATACAAAGCCATATAGAAATGAAGAATTAGAGCAAAAGATAATTTCTCTGGCTAAAGATAAAATGCATGCTATAGCAATTGCAAAAACAGCGAAACATGAAAGGGCCGATGCATTTAAAGCGCTGGAAGATGAAGTGAAAACTACCCTTGGTGCTGAATTGCCTGAAGAAGACCAAAAGCTAATTGGTTTTTACATGGGTGAATTACAATACCATGTAGTTCGTGATATGATATTAAATGAAGGAGTGAGACTGGATGGCAGAACAACAACCGATATTCGCCCCCTTGAAATGGAAATAAGCCCACTACCGGCACCACATGGCTCCGCATTGTTCACAAGGGGTGAAACTCAATCTCTTACGACAGTTACCTTAGGCACTCCTTTAGATGAGCTTTTGGTTGAGAGTGCCCATCATTCAGAATTTACAAAATTCATTTTGCACTATAACTTCCCACCGTTTTCAACCGGCGAAGTAAGGATGTTAAGAGGAGTGGGCAGGCGAGAAGTGGGACATGGTAATTTAGCTATGAGGAGCTTGAAGCAGATGATGCCAAACCGTGATTATCCTTATACTGTTAGAGTAGTTAGTGATATTTTGGAAAGTAACGGTTCTTCCTCTATGGCTACGGTATGTGCCGGATCATTGGCATTAATGGATGCCGGTGTGCCATTAAAAAAGCATGTGAGTGGTGTGGCTATGGGATTGATAAAGAAAGATGATAAATATGCTATCCTTACCGATATTCTTGGTGATGAAGACCATCTTGGTGATATGGACTTTAAAGTAACCGGTACGCGTGAAGGTATTTGTGGTGTACAGATGGATATAAAGGTAGATGGCTTAAGCATGGATATTATGCGTAAAGCGCTTGAGCAAGCACGTAATGGCAGGATGCACATTTTGGATGCGATGCATAATACTATTGAGGCTGCTCGCCCTGATGTTAAACCTCATGCACCACGCATGGTGAAGATTAAAGTTGATAAAGAATTTATTGGTGCCATTATCGGACCAGGCGGAAAGGTTATTCAAGAAATTCAACGGGAAACCGGAACCACAATTAATATAGAAGAAGTAGATAATGTAGGAGAGGTAAGTATCTTCTCAAAAGAAAAGGAAGGTATGGAAAAAGCGTTGGCCTGGATTAATGGCTTAGTGGCTGTTCCGGTAGTAGGAGAAACTTACGAAGGAACTGTAAAAGGAATAAAGGAATTTGGTGCATTTGTTGAATTCTTACCAAAGAAAGAGGGATTGCTTCATATAAGTGAAATTAGCTGGAAGCGTTTACAAAGCATGGAAGGAATTTTTAAAGAAGGGGATAAAGTGAAAGTAAAATTGCTTGATATTGACCCACGCACCGGTAAATTTAAACTTAGTCGCAAGGCTCTTTTACCAAAACCGGAAAAGCAAGATTAAATTTTTGCCAATAGGAAATAACGATAAAGAAATAACAGGCTGCAGATTTTCTGCAGCTTTTTTTAAATTATGATATTTTTAAAATTCACATTCCATTCCTCCGATAAAACACAAAACGAACTGTTGATTGCACAGCTTAGCCGCTTTGCGGTGGAAGGCTTTGAGGAAAAGGAAAATGAACTCGTAGCATTTTTCAACAAGGAGAAGGCAGATGATGAACTAATAGAATTCATTACCGCATTAGAGACCCCATTTTTTATGGATATCGTAAAGCAGCAGAACTGGAATGAAGAATGGGAAAAGAATTTTCAACCGGTTGTTATTTCAAACAGTAATAATGAACCGTTTTTATATATCAGGGCCGGGTTTCATCCAAAATTGGGAAAGCCCGTTTCCGAAATTGTTATTACACCAAAAATGAGTTTTGGAACCGGCCATCATCCTACCACCACCATGATGCTTCAATTAATGAATGAAATAACATGGAAGCAAAAAGAGGTTATAGATTTAGGTACCGGAACCGGCGTTTTGGCAATTTATGCTGCTCAGTGTGGAGCGGCAAAGGTGCTGGCAATAGATAATGATGAATGGAGTATTAAAAATGCCGTTGAAAATATAACGCTCAATAGAGCAATGGGAATTACCGTTCTATCTGCAAGCACCATACCCGAAAACCAGCAAGCAGACGTGATTTTAGCAAACATAAATACCAATATAATCATCAGTCACTTTGATACAATACTTAATAGTTGCAAAACAGGTGGGATTATCTTACTCAGTGGCATGCTGTGTGATGATGAAATGAAGATAAGAGAATTAGCCATTTCTAAAAGAGTAAAGTCACTAACGGTTAGGAATACACTAAATTGGATGGCAATAAGAATAGATTTGTGATAATTTATATATGTTGAGCAAAAATGGGTGATTTGTAGAAAAATTGTAACTTTGTACACCCATTAAAAATTATTCTGTAAGAATGAAGGAATTAGGTTTAATTGTTCTTGCTTATCTAATTGGATCAATCCCCACAGCACTAATAGTTTCAAAGCGCTTTTTTGGCATTGATATTAGGGAATATGGTAGTGGTAATATGGGGGCTACCAATACTTTTAGAGTGCTTGGTTCTAGGTATGGCACTGTGGTGATGGTAGGTGATATTTTAAAAGGAGCTGCTGCTTCCCTGTTATTTGTATTCATTCCATTTTACTTTTCTCATGAACTTGCCCGTATAAATTTCATGATTGTTTTAGGTATAACTGCTGTTTTAGGCCATATCTTTCCGGTTTTTGCCAACTTTAAAGGAGGAAAGGGTGTGGCTACATTATTTGGGATGATATTAGCTGTTCAGCCTGTGGTAGCTATTAGTTGCGTTGGCGTATTCTTACTGGTTCTTTTTTTAACCCGTTATGTATCCTTAAGCTCTATTTTAGCCGCCATTATGCTACCGATTTGTGTGTTATGGATTTGGAATGAAGATGAAATATCATATAGGATTTTTGCTGTTTTAGTTGCCTTTCTTGTTTTACTTACTCACCAAAAAAATATCGGTAGATTGTTAAGAGGGGTTGAGAGCCGAATCCCCATCTTTAAACATCGTGATCGCCGAAAAGAGAGAAAGAAAGGCTAAAATCCGTCTGCCCCTTACCGTTATAAGGTTTATCATTAAAATTCCTTGTTATTAACCACTTTGGAAACAAATCACAATGCTGGTAGGTTAATTACCAACATCTACTGCCAATCAAATCAGAACCCTATAATAGACAGCCTATAATACCTGCTTTTGGTAAATTTGCGACTTTTTTGTACCTTTGTACTCCGTTTAGTTCAAATTACTTAAAATTTATATCTATGGCTCTTCCAACTGTATTAGAAAAATTGCAAATTAACAATGAGAAAAATTTTTTAATACAAGGCCTCCCCTCATCCATAGAAAAATTATTCTCAAAGATTAATTATGCCAAAAGTGTAACTCCTTTACTTCGTTCAAGGAGGATTGATTTTGCACTAATCTTTGCAGTAAATATTCGTCAGCTTACTCAAATTGTGGATGATGTATCTTCTGCTTTAAATGAAGATGCAAATTTTTGGGTAGCATTCCCAAAAAGCACATCAAAAATTTATTGTGATCTTACTCGTGACTATCACTGGGATGTACTTGTAAATCAAGGTTTTGAAGAAGTAGATCGAATTTGCCTTGATAACGTATGGGGAGCTATTCGATTTGCAAAAAATGGAATAGGGGTGGAATATGCTGAAATAGCTGAAATAGAGGAAGCCGAAGGCAGATAATACATTATTCTCTTATTTCATTATTACAGTTCCTATTTCTGAAGTAATAGCCTTTTCTATTTTTTTCAATTCCTGCTGGGTTTCCAAACAAATCTTGATTTCTTCGGTAGTCTTTGCTTGGGCGAACTCTTCTTCATTTTGTGCTATTAACCGCTTTACTTTTTTAAGTTTAAAAAAGGTGAGGGTAGAGCGAATTTCTTCCAGATATAAATCTTCGCGTGAAGGAATTTTCTCATCCTGAACTCTACTCCAATTAGGGCTTATCTCCGGTGTAAATTCCATTATATCTAAAATAGATTTATTTATTTCAGGGTCTGAATAATATAAAAATGATTTATCGGTAGGGTTAAGACCATCAAAATACCATTTTTTATATAGTTGGATCATCTTACCCAATTGTGGTGAATCAATGGTTTCATCCAATTTATTAACTTCAAATTCTTTAAAAAGAAAATCAGCTACTTTTTCATTTTCCTGCCAGGGTTTTAATCCGAACTCAATCAGTACCCTTACCAAAGCTTTTTCCTGCATCTCGTCTTTCCTCAAAATAGCTAATATTTCCTCTTTTCCTTCTGATTCAGCTAATGGTATGGATATCGGTGCTTTGAGATTAGGTGTTTTAAAACCATCTTCTTTACTTTTTTTATTTATTCGCTCACGCAGATGTTGGTTAACCAATGCGTTTAAACCTTGTTCTTCAATTTTTAAAATTTGAGATACTTGTTTTACATAATCCTGCCGTCTGATAAAATCTTCTGTACGGTCTAACCTGGATAAAGTTTCTGCAACTCGGTTTACCAGTTCTGTTATTTTTGCGGCATCTCCTTGGGCTTCATTTAAGGATACTTCCAACTGAAATAATACAAAATCCTTTTTATTTTCTTTTATGAAATCACGAAATCCCTGCGCACCGGTTTCATAAACAAAGCTATCAGGGTCATGGCCATCGGGGATTAATGCAAGCTTTACTTGTAATCCTTCTTCAATAGCTAAATCCAGTCCACGTAGTGCAGCTTTTATTCCGGCATTATCGCCATCGTAAAGGATGGTTAGGTTAGATGTATATTTCTTAATTAGCCTTAGTTGATCAGGAGTTAATGATGTGCCTCCTGTGGCCACTACATTTTCTATTCCTGCCTGATGCAGGCTAATCACATCGGTATATCCTTCCACTAATAAGCATTCATTTTCCTTGTCTATGGCATGTCGGGCATAAAAAGAACCATACAAAATCCTGCTTTTTACATAAATTTCATTCTCTGGTGTATTAATATACTTTGGGGCTTTGTCATTCGATTTGATAATGCGTGCGCCAAACCCCAAAACCTTTCCACTTTGGTTATGTATGGGAAATATGATACGCTCCCGATAATTATCGTATAATTGATTGTCGCGCTTTACAGCTAATCCGGCCTTTATAATTACTTCTTCATTATATTGTTTATGAATAGCTTCCTTAGAAAAAGTATCCTTGCCTTGCGGATTATATCCCAGTTGAAATTTGCGAATGATATCTTCCCTAAATCCTCTTTCCTTTAAATAACTTAACCCAATGGTTTTCCCTTCTTCTGTTTCGAATAATTGATGAACAAAAAAATCTTTTGCAAAGTCATTTACAATATATAGGCTTTCGGCGGTTTGTTGTTTAGCTCTTACCTCCGGAGATACTTCCTTTTCTTCAATTTCCACGTTGTAACGATTGGCTAACCAACGGAGGGCTTCAACGTAGGAATACTTTTCGTGTTCCATTAAAAAACTAATGGCATTCCCACTTTTTCCACAACCAAAACATTTATAAATTTCCTTGGTTTGCGAGACCGTAAATGATGGCGTCTTTTCATTGTGAAAAGGACAAAGCCCTAAATAATTTGCACCTCGCTTTTTAAGTTTTACAAAATTTCCAATAACGTCAATAACGTCAATACGGCTTTGAATTTGTTGTATGGTATCCGGAGAAATCAAAATAACAAAGTAGGTGATTACAGATGCAAATATCGGGTTTTTTTTAGGGAAGAATTTGTATAAAAACAGCGTTAAAGTTGCTTTTTAATGATTGGAATCCGATAACTTTACGCCTTTAACTAATGCGTAAAATACATGAAAAAAGCACTAATACTTTTCACAGCACTTTTTATCGGATTTCAAGGCTTTTCACAATCGCTTAATGATGTGAGCAAGCTTTTGGATAAGGGGGATTCAAAAGGAGCAAAAGATGCTATTGACAGTTATTTAGCTAAGCCAAAAAATGAAAAGGATGCTGAAGGTTGGTATTATAAGGCTCGGGTCTATAATCAATATTCTCATGATAAAACATTAGATCCCGCCACACAAAAATCATTGAAAGATGAGGCCTTTGTTGCTTTTAAAATGAATCAGGCACTGGATAGAAACGAGGTTAGGATGAAATTGGAAGGATACCAATCATTTTTAGATTTATATTATGGTTATTATGATTTAGGCGCTCAATACTACAATAAAAAGGATTATGCAAATTCCTATGATGCTTTTAAAGCAGCTAATAACATGAGGAATTTTATTTTAAATAAGAAGTATAGTTACGATCAGGTGAAGTTTAGCACCTTGGATACATCATTAGTTACGAATTTGGGATTAACTGCAAATTTAAAGGGTGATGAATCGTTGGGTATGGCCTACTATCGTACCTTGGCAGATGCCGATGTGAGTGGAAAGGATTTTGAACCCATTTATGAAAGCCTGGTAAATTATTATGGAAAAAAAGGAGATTCAACCGATATGCTTTTGATCTTGGAAAAGGGAAAGAGATTTTATCCTGAAAATGCTTATTTTTTTGATACAGAAATAAGAACCCTAAGTAAGGCTGGAGGAGATAAGGATGAAATTTTTAAGAAGTATGAAAAGATGATTGCTTCAGAGCCAAATAATTTTGCTTATTATTATAATTATGGTGTAGAAATGTATAATGCATTGTATGTGGGTGATAACAAGCTTTCTAATGCATTAGAAATAAAGAAGCGGCTTACCGAAATAATGAGTAAGGCAATTTCTTTAGATACGGGTATTGATGCTACGGTCTTGATGAGTAATCATCTTTTTAATGCTGCTGCTGATAATCTAACAGCCGTTGATTTGATTTCCGGGAAAACGCCTGCTGACCAAAAAAAGAAAAAGGAATTAAATGACGAAGCCATGAAGCTAATGGATCAGTTTATTCCTTATGCCGTAAAGGCCGTTGCTTATTTTGATGCCCAACCTTCTTTAAAAACCAGCCAAAAGGCAACTCGTATAAATCTACTGACTAATCTTTCTGATGTATATAGTGCAAAGGGGGATATTAGAAAGGCTGATGAATACGATAAAGCAAAGATGAAAGGATTGTAAAATCAATGTATTCCTCACTTGCTAAGACCATGTTCTATATTATTTGACGTACTGAACGGTGAAATGGGGATAAAAAACAACATGGGTTTTAATCATTTCTAATGGATAATTGTGTTATTCACAAACTGTGAATAATTAAACCCCTCGCAAAGGAGCCAAATACCGCACTTGCTGTGTGTTTGAAGTAAATTTACATGATATTTTTAGGACATTATTTAAACAAATAATAGCGTGAGATTAAAAAGTTTAGAGATTAAGGGATTTAAGAGTTTTGCTGATAAAACGGTATTGAATTTTGATGAAGGTATTACCGGTGTAATTGGACCTAACGGATGTGGGAAAAGTAATATTATTGATAGCATCCGCTGGGTTATTGGAGAACATAAAATCAGTAATCTGCGGAGCGAAAATTTAGAAAGCCTGGTATTTAATGGTAGTAAAACCCGTAATGCTAGTGGATTAGCAGAGGTGAGTCTTACTTTTGAAAACACCCGAAATTTGCTTCCTACCGAATTTAGTACTGTAACTATTACCCGTAAATATTATAAAAGTGGTGAGAGTGAATATAGATTAAATGACGTTGCCTGTAGGCTAAAAGATATCCATAATCTTTTTATGGATACAGGAGTAAGCACCGATAGTTATGCTATTATTGAATTGGGTATGGTGGATGATATTATTAAAGATAAAGATAATAGCCGCCGTAAGATGCTTGAACAAGCTGCCGGAATTACGATTTATAAAACAAGAAAAAAGGAAGCAAAGCTTAAATTGGATGCTACTGAACAAGATTTAGCTCGTATTGAAGATTTGCTTTTTGAAATTCATAATCAGCTAAAAACACTTGAAAACCAGGCTAAGAAAGCAGAGAAATTTTTGGAAATCAAAAAGGAATATAAAGAGATTAGTATAGAATTAGCAAAAGCCGCATTAGAAGGATTTAATATTACCTACCGTGATTTGAATGACCAGCAGAAACAAGAAGTAGATAAACGTATTGAGCTGGAGACCACAATCGCCAAAGAAGAAGCCGCTTTAGAGCAAGAGAAGGTAGCATTTATTGAAAAGGAAAGGTTACTTCAGCAAATGCAGCATGCTTATAATGAAATGCTGGACACGGTACGCAACCGGGAAAATGAAAAGAATTTAGCTGCACAAAAATTACAACATCTAAAAGAACGCAAGCAAGGACTTGATGATTTTTTAAATAAGGCGGGTGGCCAGCTACGAGGCCTTGAAGAAAGTATTGGCTTTACCGGAAATCAAATTAATGAGGAAGGTATTTTATCTGCAGAGTTGGAACAAGGTTTGGCCGGGGTAAAGGAAATGGTAGAACAGAAGCGCACAGTTTTTGATAGCCAACGATTAGGCATAGACACCCTGAGAAAGGAGAATGTATCAATTCAACGAAATCAGTTTGAAGCAGAAAAAAGTGTAGCCGTAGCGGATACTACTATTCAAAATTTAGAACGGTCTATTCGTATGTTGGAGGCAGAACGAGAAGAGCGTAACAAACAGCTTAGCCTACTTAATACTGAATGTAAAGTCTGTGAGGAGGATGTAAATAAAAAAAGAAATCAGCTCAAGGAACTCCAAGAAAATAGTGATGCTGCTCGTGAAATGATATTCCAAACCCAAAATGAACTGGAAGGATTAAGAAACAAACTCGCAGATGAAGGTAGGAAGCTGGATGCAAAGAATAATGAACATGACCTTTTGAAGAGCATGGTAGATTCATTGGAGGGATATCCCGAAAGTGTAAAGTTCTTACATAAAAACAAAGACTGGGATTATCATGCTCCTTTATTATCTGATATTATTTATGTTAAAGAAGAATATCGTGCTGCGGTAGAGAATGTGTTGGAGCCATACCTAAATTATTATGTAGTGAATAGCCTAACCGAAGCGCTAAAGGCCGTTCATTTATTGGATGAAAATAAAAAAGGGAAGGCTAATTTCTTTATCCTGGATAAAATTGTCGGTAACACAGAAACACATCAGCCTCAAAATACCCTACCGGCTATGCATGTGGTTGAAGTAGAAAAGAGCTATTTAAACCTGGCGCAACATCTTTTGGGTAACGTATTTATTGCCAATAGTGAAGATGCTTTAGCCAATAGTAATGGTGCTGTTGTTTTAGAAAAAACCGGAAAGTATGTAAAAGGTAAATATTCTATTTCAGGTGGTAGTGTGGGATTATTTGAAGGGAAAAAAATTGGACGTGCGAAGAATTTAGAAAAACTGCAGGTTGAAATTGGTGCTTTAACAAAAAGCGTAAATAATCTGAAAGATAATATCCAACAAAAACAATCGGAGGTTTTAGGATTTAATGCCAAACTAAATGATGAGGGAATTAAACAGGTACAACAAGAACTGAATCAGTTGTTGGGAAAGCTGATGGGGATACAAAACAAGATAGAGTATAATCAAAATCAAAATAGTGCATCTACACTACGATTAGAAGAATTAAAAAGCCAATGGCAAACTCATCAGGATTCCATCTTAGGGAGTAGAGAATTGCTTTCTGGATTAAATACTCAACTACAGGTTTTACAAGATAAAATGCAAGTGGTTGAACAAAATTATGCAAAAGCAGAAAGTGAATATACCGCGGTAAATAACGAATTTAATGAACGTAACCTGCATTTAACCCGACAACAAAGTAAAGTGTCGGCACTAAAGGCTGAATTAGATTTTAAATCAAATCAATTAGATGAACTGAAACTGGAAATTAATCGCAGTAATGAACAATTGGTTGAAGCGGGAACAAATATTGAAACTACTGCAGAGGTATTGAACCAATTGGAAATTACGTTAGCAGAAATGTTGAAGAATAAGGAGGTAGAGGAGAAGAAATTAAATGAAGCCGATCAGGAGTATTTTAACCTTCGAAATCAATTAACTGAAAAGGAAAGTGAACTTAGATTGAAGCAGAAGTCGAAGGAAGGTATTGATAACCTACTTAATGAAATTAAAGACAGGTTAACAGACTTAAAATTACAACTGGCAGGGATGAAGGAAAGATTAAATGTTGAGTTTAAAGTTAATCTAGATGATATTTTGGATGAGCCTAGAACAAGTGAATTGTCACTTGAGGAGTTGAATGAGAAGAGTGAGAGAATGAAAAAACGGTTGGAAAATATTGGAGAAGTGAATCCAATGGCTATTGAAGCCTTTACCGAAATGAAGAAACGGTATGAGTTCATCTTGGAGCAAAAGAATGATTTGGTTACAGCTAAGGACTCCCTAATGCAAACGATAAGGGAGGTGGAAGCTACAGCTAACCAACAATTCCTTGACACATTTAACAAGACTCGCGAAAACTTTCAAAAGGTATTTAAGGCGTTGTTTTCTGAAGAAGATACTGCTGACTTGGTAATGAGTGATCCCGAAAATCTTGCAGAAACTGCCATTGACATTGTTGCAAAACCCAAAGGAAAGCGTCCGAGTAGTATCGGGCAGTTGAGCGGTGGAGAAAAAACCCTTACAGCAACAGCACTGTTGTTTGCTATTTATCTTATTAAGCCTGCTCCATTCTGTATTTTAGACGAGGTAGATGCTCCGCTTGATGATGCCAATGTAACTAAGTTTACCAATATGATTAAACAGTTTAGTGAGAACTCACAATTTATTATTGTAACCCATAATAAAATGACGATGAGTGCTGTGGATGTGATTTATGGTGTTACTATGCAAGAAGCTGGTGTAAGTAAATTAGTGCCGGTTGATTTCAGAAATTTGAACTAGCTTTTATATTTATAACCTAAAATACTACCTCATGAGGAAAATGGGATTATTGATGATTGTTTTTTTCGGTTCTTTTACATTAGCCATTGCGCAAGACAACAAACCTTCTGCGAAAAAAGATAGTCTAATTACCTTGATGGCCAATGAAGCTTGTGCTGAGATTATTGCCAATAAAGCTAAGCTCAATCCAAGTGACGAGGATTTTCAAATGGAACTGGGCATGTTGTTAGTGCCTGTTATGATGAAGTATTCAGCTAATATAGAAGAATTTTATGCTGATGCCAATAACAATGGCGGAGTGATGGCAGCTATGGGTGAGGATATTGGAATGAAATTAGCAGTGAGTTGTCCTGAGTTCTTAGCTATGGTAACCAATAGTCAAAATCTTCAACATGAAACAAATAATGACCTTAAATCAATTTCGGGAAAATTGGAAAAAATTCAAACAGGAGATTTATCCTATCTACTTATTAAAACACCAATGGGTGAAACACATAAAGTATGGTGGCTGGGAAAGGTAGCAGGAGATGATTTGCTTATTTCAAAAAATGCGATGCAAAAAAACGTATTGGTTGAATATACAGAGATGAGTGTGTATTATGCAAAAGTGAATGACTACATTATGATAAAGGTGGCTAAATCTGTATCATTAAAATAAAATTCTTTTAAATTGCTTTAACCATGCTAATCTTTTGGGTTAGCATTTTTTATTTTGATTATGCAGCAGAAGAAACAACTTTTAGCCCAATAATAGATGCGATAAGGGTAAATAAAAAGAACATTCTCCAAAAAGAAATAGGGTCTTTAAATAAAAGAATCCCAAACAATACTGTTCCCAAGGCCCCAATACCTGTCCATACTGCATAGGCAGTGCCAATGGGTAGGGTTTGCGTGGCTTTTATTAACAAGACCATACTAATTATCAAACAAAGAGTAAAGCCAGTGTACCACCCATACATTTCCCAACCGGAGGTAGATCTTGCCTTCCCTAAACATAGTGCAAATGCAGTTTCAAAAAGGCCTGCAATAACCAGTATAATCCATGCCATGATTCAATAGGTTTATAAAAACGGTTTAGTTAATAATGTTGTTTATTTTTTGTTTTCGATATACATGCTGTTCTTAATCATACTCTCATCAAAAAATTGAATAAACATTTTAAGCATGCTATCACAATGAGGAATTTTGCTATTCCCGCTATCTGTTATCAGGTTGTGGTTTAATAAGCTATCTTTTTTCCAGTTATAAAACCCAATGCCCCTTTCTCCATTAAACTGATAGCAATACGATGAATCTACATATTGGTATGTATTTCCGATAAAGTTTACCGAATACCTCTCCAAGTCTTCAGAAAACAAATTACTTCCCATGGAATAAAAGGAAGTGGGATAATTCATTAAATATAGTATTGAGGGTAAAATATCTATCTGGTTAGCGATAATATCAGATGCGCCCTGCAGTTGTTCATTATTCGGTTGGAAAAATAAAATTGGAATCCGATAATCATTAACAGCATTAGACTTTTCATCTTCAAAGTTAGGTGCACTATGATCGGCAGTAATTACAAATAAGGTATTTTTAAACCAAGGCGCTGTTTTAATGGCGTTAAAATATTTCTTAAGGGCGAAGTCTAAATATTCTACACAGTTTAAAAACGGTAGGTGATGTTTATTGAAAATATTTTTATACTCATCCGGTACTAAAAAAGGGTTGTGTGTGTTTAATGTAAATACTGTTGAAAGGAATGGCTGTTTTGTATTTGAGAGTTTTTGGGCCATAAATTGTAAAAATGGTTCATCCCATATTCCCCAATGCCCGTCATAATCTGCATCGTTTCCGTATTCATTTTGTCCATAGTATCTGTCAAAGCCGGCAAGATTTGCATAACTGTCAAAACCCATTGAACCATTAAATCCTCCATGAAAGAAAGATGTTTGATACCCTTGTGCTTTTAATAGATTAGCTATTGAAGTTATTTTATTAGACGCATAGGGCGAGAAAATAAATGGGTTAGATTGAAGTGATGGGATAGAAGACAGAATGGCCGGAATTCCCTGTATTGATTCTTTCCCATTGGCAAATGCGTTGTTAAATACATATCCCTTTGATATTAACGAATCTAAAAATGGGGTATGGGCTTCTCCACCAAAATGACTAAGGTGTTTTTTAGAAAGGCTTTCAACAATAATTATAACCACATTTCTTTTATCGAATATAGCCTTAGGTCTTGGTGTGTGTATCCCATTCTTAAATCGGTGTAAATCTTCTTCCGAAAAATAATATTTCTCTTCCAGGTAATTTTTACTTAGGGTTCTAACAATTGAAAAGGGGGTGTTTAAGATAGCCGGAATATTTTTTACTTCGGTCATTTCAGAAGCATGAATCAAATTGAGTGGCTTGGCCTGAAAGCCGCCTCTAATAGCTATTACAGCTAACCCTGAAACTATAAGAAAAGCAATTGAAGTATATAAATATGAAAGTTTTGTTGAATTGCCCATTTTCTTTATCCTGTAAGTATAGGAAAATGAAAACCATAATGTCCAAATGAATAATCCCCAAAAAATAATCAAATACCAGAATTCCTTTAAAAAAGAAGGGAGGAGCCTAAAAAGATCATTCCCTTTTTTCCCGGAAATAAATAATAATGCATCAGATTGAGCGCGTTTGAGTACAAAGGGGAAATAGGCTACGTCGGTTAAATTAGCTAAAAGGCATAGGCTGTTCACCACCACAAAATACCTGCGAATAATACCTACATAAATTTTATTTGTGGTAAAAGACACCGGCATTAATAAGAAAACAATAACCGGAAGGTTAAATAATGCTATTGCTGATAAATCAAATCGGATACCACCCCACAACAAATGTAATAACAGTTGAAAATTGTTTATGTTTAACTGGGCATAATTGTAAAAAATAAAAATTATCCTACAAAGAGTGTATAGCAGCAAAACCACTAATAATAATGCAAAGAGCCGCTTAAGTCTGGAAGTGGTTTTTTCCATATACTTTTGCTGCATAGATTTCAATAGCTGATTATTTCGATTATAGTTCAAATATACTAAAGTTGTAATCTTGATATTAAGGTTCCAATCCTACAAGAATGAATCTATTTTGAAGATAATTCCTTTTCAATGCGGGTGTCTGGTATTAACCATAATAAGGCTACGAGGTAATAAATGATAACACTTACCAAGGGAAGAAAATACGATATGGCTATTCCGGCTATATACAGGAAAATAGAAAGGTATTCCTTTTTGGGTTGTTTAATGGCTTTCCCAATTGTTGAATTTACTCCTTCGTTTTTAAGTGCAATTTTCACAACAATAGCATACACTGCAGCACTTAGCATAAGATTTATTCCATACAATGCTACTGTATCTTGTGCAAAATGGTTTTCTCCCATCCAGGCCGTAGAGAAAGGAACCAAGGTAAGCATAAATAACAGGCCCAAATTCGCCCACAGTATTTTACCGTTTACTTTTTCAATGGCCTGAAATAAATGGTGATGATTATTCCAATATATTCCCACATAAATAAAGCTTAAGATATACGAGAGTATTTTAGGCACTATAGGCTTAAGTGCTGTAAAGTGTCCATCTGAGGGAACTGATAAACCCAACACCATAATGGTAATAATAATTGCCATTACACCATCACTAAAGGCCTCCAATCTATTTGTAGTCATGTTTCAAACGTATAAAATCAAGAAGAAATACCTGCTAAGGCAGTAATTTTCAATACTATAAAGTTACTTTTTGAAAAATGAAGTCCAAAATTTTAGATGATAGATTTTAAAAAACACCTATACCACCATGTTTATTTTTGCGTTTTGAGTATTAAACGAAGGGAACTATTTTTTGTAATATAAACCCATGCCCAGTTAATGAAAATAATAAGCCGGTTTTTTACAGAAAGAATAAGCATCAAATGCAGGAACATCCAAACAACCCAGGCAAAATATCCTTTAAATTTAAAAAAAGGGAACTCTACAACTGCTTTATTTCTTCCCACAGTTGCCATAGTACCCAGGTCTTTATATTCATAATTCTTTAACGGTTTTCCTTTTTCTATATTTTTTAAGTTTTTGGCTAAAAGCTTTGCCTGATTAATGGCCACGTTGGCAAGTTGAGGATGTCCTTTAGGATATTTGGGTGTTGTCATAAGTGAAATATCGCCAACTGCAAAAATATTATCATAACCATCCACAAGATTTTGGCGGTTAACTTTTATCCTGTTATTTGCTATCCATAAAGAATCATCTAATCCTGCAATTTTATTTCCTTTTACACCTGCTGTCCATATCACCGTATTGGATAAAATAGAATTGCCATTTGATAAAACCACTTGCTTGCCGTCATAGCTTTTTACAAATGTTTCGGTTACCAATTTTACTCCCATTTTTAATAAATATTCAGCTGAATTTCTTCTGGCTTTTTCACCCATACTGTTAAGTGTAAATTTTGTACCTTCTACCAGATAGATAGTGAACTGAGAGAAATCTATTCCGGGATAATCTTTGGGTAACACTTCTTTTTTAATTTCTGCAAATGCCCCGGCCAGCTCAACTCCAGTAGGGCCGGCACCTACTATGACTAAATTCATTAAATATCTTTTTTCAGTATCTGTGGCACTTAATGCCTTTTCAAAAACCATTAGAATATGGTTTCTAATTGCAATTGCATCGTAAGTACTTTTTAAAGTATAGGCATTTTGCTCAATAGTTGCATTATTAAAAAAGTTCGTTTTACATCCGGCTGCTATTATTAAGTAGTCGTAACTAAAATTCCCAATAGTAGTATCTATATTTTTTTCTTGAGGGTGGATAGTGTTTACTTCTGCTAATCTTATTTGTGTAGATTCATTTTTCTTAAAAATATATCTTAATGGAAATGAAATACTAGATGGTTCAATTTGTGAAGTGGCTACCTGATAAAATAGCGGCTGAAATTGATGATGATTCAGTCGGTCTATTAACAGAACATCGAATAATGATTTATCCAAATTTCTGGTGAGTTGCAATCCTGCAAACCCACCGCCAATAACAATTACTTTCTTTTTCATGCTTTTAAAGATTTTACCTATCATTTACAGGATTAATCTCACACGCATGTTAGTTTTGGTTTATTGAATCTTTTCTAAAAAAAGTGATTCAATCAATTATCCTGTTGTGATACAGCGATATAAGAAATTGTATTTTATTCAAAAGTTTCTATTTTTTATTATTGATGACGTTGATATTGAGGTATAATACTACGAAATCAATAAAAATTAATTTAGGCTTGCCTCTAATTCAATAGCCTTTGGAAATAGGATATTGTTTTCGAGATGAATGTGTAAATGCAAGTCTTCTTCAAATTCTTTTAGCATAGCCAGTGTGATACGATAGGTATTGCAACCATCAGTAGGAGGGGTGTAATGATTAGTTAATTCGGAAATTCTTTTAAACCGCTCTCCTTCATTATCATGTTCGTGAAGCATAGTGCTGATTTGGCCTTCAACGGAGCGTTTTGGTTTATCATCAGTTCCATCAGCTTTAGATTTAACCATTTTCCTAATAGCCGGAAAAACCATTAGTTCTTCCTTTTTCATGTGCATTGTAAATTCTCCGATAGACTCTTTAAAAAGTCTTTCTACTTCGGAAAGCTCGGGATGACGATCTCCATGTACGTTTAAGATTTTTTCCAAATACGGAGTTATCTCTTTAATTTTTGCTTCCACATATCTGTGGTGCTTTTTCTCAATGTAATCAGCAAGTAAATCTAAGGGCCATGATTTATAATCAGTGCCTTGATTAGTTTGTTGGCCAGCCACATCATTTAACTGTTTGAGTATTTCGTTAAGTGGTACATCCTGATTTTTACAAGCTTCTTCCAGGGTAGTACCTCCATGGCAGCAAAAATCAATTTTGCTTTTACTAAAAACGGCAGCCATACGGTAATCCTGTGCTACTATTTCACCTACATGTGTGTCTTTTGTTATGTTCATGATTAGTAATTTATATTTTATAATTTTTCAGCAATTAGCACTATGGCATTCATGTGCTTTTGATATTTTTTGAATGTTTTTCTCATTTCAGCAATTCTTTTTTTTGCCTTTGGATGAGTTAATATGTTATATCCAATTTTTAATGTTCTAAATAAGCCCTCATCATCTATAATCCTGTTAGTTTCCAATAAAATCATTTCATTAGTATAAACCTTTTTAATGGTAAATCCTTCCTTTTCTAAAAGTTCACGCCATTCGCTTTCAGTAAGTGGGCGTGCATTTACCTTAATAGCCAGAGCAAGTTCATGCTGAATTTCCTTTTTTTGTTCTTCTCCAACTTCTACCAGACCAAGCTCATGAATAGCGTAAAGTCCTCCTTTTTTTAAGATCCGATGTGCTTCACTAATAATTTCAGATTTTCGGTGGTCAGCATGCATGGTAAGCATGGCTTCACCATATACTTTATCTATTGAATTACTTTCTATACCCGATTCAGAAGCATTATTTAACACAAATTGTATATTGTTTCCATTAAATCTTTTCTGCAACATATTCACAATATCATTATCGGCATCAACGCCAACGTATGATTTAGGGTTCCTTGCTAGGGTAAGAGATGCTGTATATCCCAACCCTGGAGCAAATTCAACAATATTATCAGCCGAAGAGATTTCTAATTCACTTACTAATTTGTTCGTGAGTTCCTTACCTCCGGGTCGTAATACCTTCTTTCCCATTTTTGCAAGAATCCAATGTCCCTGGGCTTTTGCAAAATCATTAGTATCCATAAAAAAAGTTTGTATAAGAATTTAAAATTTAGTTTTTAAAAGGAATCATGTTTTTTAAAATTGTAAAAATGAAAAGCCAAAAGAAAACAGACAAATAACCTTTGTAGTTTCCATGACTACAAACCACATGTGTAGTTTGGAAGAAGATGGTCTTTTCCCTTCTATTAATAACTGAGCTCTCTTTTCTAAGGCGGGTAACATCCAAATCGTTTGAATAGCTAAGACCACAATGGCTGTTATAAACCAAAATTTTACCATAATCCCTGCAGGATGTTTTGAGTACAACAATCCGGCCAAAATGATAATAGCTAAAAATGATTCAACTCTATTAAGTGCCTTAAAGACAATTTTACCTATGCCTAAGCCTAATGGGAGAGTAACTCCCGGGGCCTTGAACTTCAACCATGATTCCATAAAGCTGATTGCCGATATGAAACCTATCCAAATGAATGTTGATATTAATATTATTGAAGCCATTGTGTAATTATTAATTTACCACATTTTAAAACCGGTTAAATAAAATATTAATGCCAAAAATTATTTGCCTGAGCTATTGTTTGGAATTCAATGGCTATAACATTTGCAGAAGCAATAAGCTGAGCGGTGTCATTTGCGTAGTCTGCCCGTAATTTCTTTCGTATTTCAGGGTCTGTTTGAATTGCAGCTATTGATTTCCTTGCCATCTTAATAGCCAACTCTCTTCCTTCTTGCGGTGTTTTTGTTATTAAAGATGTTAACCATACTTCTTTGTTCTCCATTTTTCTCTTATTTATAGTGTTATTTATTCTGGATACCTTTTTTATTGTGTTTATTTAATAAAGGCTTATGCGATGGTTTTAGCTTACTTCCCTTAATTCTTTTTAAAAATGTCTTTCCGGATTTTAGGCCAAGAGCCAAATCATAAAGTGAAGTGGTGGTGAGCATTTTATTGATTTCATCTCTCACCTTTACAAATTTGTGATGAACGGGGCATGGTTCTATATTACTACATTCACTGAGGCCTAAGCCACAACCATTATAGATTGAATCACCGTCAATGGCAAAAACGATATCACTCATCTTGGTTGATTTTATTTTCCTTGAGTCAATTTCAAATCCACCGTTTGGCCCTTTATGAGAACTAAGGATGTGATGCTTTGTTAATACGCCCAATACTTTTGCGGTAAATGCCTCAGGTGAGCCGGAGTTTTTAACAACATCACCAATCTTTACCCGTCTTCCTTCCATGGATTGGGTAGCGATGTAAATAACTGCTTTAATACCATGTTCACATGCCTTTGAAAACATCATCATCAATTTTGAAGTACAAATTTACGTACTATTTTGTATTTCCGACAAAAATGTCCGAAATTGTGTTTTTGTTATAGATTTTATTACCCAGGTTTAAATGTTGTATTAATCCTTAGTTATGAAAGAAGATAAAGGCGGGAAGTATGGAGAAGGAAAGTGAATTAATTCAATTTAGGTTTTCTTGATCCCAGCCATAATAAAAGGCTTAAGGTAATAATAGCCGGTAGAAGTAAAATTAAAAGGCCTAATGAAGGTTTCTTTTTACCTGTGGCAGGATCGTATGTAAAGCAGGAGAAGATGGTGTTTTTTGCCGGTAGCGGATAAGAAAAAACAAATTCATTATTTATTTCCTTTATTAAGGATAGGAGAGCTCTTTCATCACGCATACCAAGAAGTTTTTTGCCGATATATCCGTTTTCATTTATGCCAACTAAAAGTGCTTCATGATCAAATTGAGCAGTGGTACTGTCCCAAGTTGGATAAAAATCAATAGCTGTCTTTAATGAATCAATTTGAGGAGTAGTTGCAAAAATCCATTGTTTATTATTTTGTAATTGAAATCTTGCAGCCAGGCTTTGCATTTCACTGAGGCTGTCTTTAGGGTCGAAACTGACTACTAAAACAGAAAACTTCCTTTTGTTATCCAAACTTCTTAAATGGTCATGCAATTGCAAAAGAAAGGGACTGCATATACCTGTGCATCGGGTAAAAACCAAAGCCATGATAATTGGCTTTTGAGCATAAAGATCAGATAAATGAAAATTCCCCTCCATGGTGTTGAGGGGAATATCAATCATCTTAGTATAAACCTTGCTTTCCTCTGAAAAATTATAAATATCACCTGCAGTTGGAAGGGTTTGTCCAAACAAAGGTGTACTTAATGTGAGAGAGGTGAGGGTTGTGAAGAAGAAAATACTTTTAAACATTTTGAAACGATATTTCCAAGAAGCAATAGTATTGCTATCAAATAAGCCAATGCAAACCATGCGCCTGCTGAAGCTAATATTGCGGCTGATGTAAATTCTTCCGGATATAAAGCATACCTTCTAGGCACAGAGTAAGCACCTGCAATATAAAACATTAACACGAATCCAAAACCGCCTATTACCAATATACTCAGTTTGACTAATTGTGCTTTGGAAATATTTTTTGAATCTGTTCCTGCAAATTGATTAGCGGCCCATACAAAAAATGCAAGACTAAACAACACATTACCCATAACATTATAAGTATGAAAGTGAGCTGGAACCCAAAGCGTATTATGTAAAATGATATTGTTTGAAATAGTGGCATCAATCAAAGCGCCAACTCCTCCTATAATCCATCCCACTAAGCCAAGGAAGAATAATATATTAGTTAATGACCATTTAATTTTATTACCATAAATTAAAACAATCACACTAACTATTGTAACAGCTGCTGATGGAATGCTGGCAAAGTATGAAGCAAATTGACCAACCAGTTGAAAACCGTAGGGCTGAACAAAGTCCATATATAAATGATGGAAGAATGCAGTAAGAACAAATACCATAGTGCAGTTCCAACCTACAGCGACATACCATGTTGTTTTAAATTTTGGACGACCGCTCACTTCCGGAAGCAGTTCATACAATGTAGCTAAGCCTAAGTATAGCGCTTCATTAGCAATAGTATGACCAAAGAAATAGGTTAGGTTCTTCATTAAGAGCGGGTCATTAGTAAATGTACCGTTTGAAAAATATTCAGCATAAAACAATACAAGAAGTATAACAGCGGTTATTAATGAAATGAGGATACCAATTATTGATACCATCGTAATTAAAATGAATGGAGGGGTCTCCACTGCAACATCATGTTTCTTAGTAAAATGTTGCCATGCAAATGACTGTCCTAAGGTATATTTTTTTAGTATTTGCATAATCATGCCAACAGACCATACTAACCAACCAACCCCCAAAACAGTGAGGCCAATTAAAAACCATAATGTAGCCCATTCTTCCCATGCAACCCTAAACGGAAGAGGGTATAGGAAAGTCCAACCGGCATGAAATTTTCCAATAAAACCAACAACCCATAAAATAACCACACCCACTACAGTAAGTACGAATGCAAAAACGTTTAAGGAGGTGGATACTTTTACATAACGGGCAAGTAAGTAATTTACCGCAGCCATCCCTGCCACGGCCCAAATCCCAATCATGGTAAGCCCATGAACAGTCATTAAGGAATAAAAAGTTACCGGGGAGATGTCAATATCCCTTCCTTGGTTGAATCGCATGGTAATACCGAAGGAAATGGCAAGAACAAATAAAACCAGTATAGTAATAATCCATGCGGAAGTGATACGCTTAAATGATAATGTAGGCATAGTTTACATTAATTAACAGTGAAAGATGATCTCATAACAGCATGTCCTGCTCCACAATATTCAAGGCACAGTATATTATAATTACCGGGTTTGGTAAACTTAAATCTTAATCTGTTTACATAACCGGGCATCGCTTGTGTTTGGGTAATCAGTTCAGCTTTATCATTATAAATGCCAAACCCATGAGTAACGTCTGAGCTGGTAACTCTAAATTCAACTACCTTATCTACCGGTACAGTAATATCAGGTTCCATGCTTGGGTTATTAGGGTCAATAGCTTGTGATGACATCATAAACATATACTGCATAGCACTTACATGAATCACCTTAGCAGGAGCGTCATTTGCGAATGCATAATAAGGCGATTTGGGAATCGTAATAAAAAGTAAGATAACCATGGCACCGGTAAACAGCAGAAAAAAGATAAATCGCTTTCCGGTGGGATTCTTAATTCCATTATCTTCCTTGTTTCCAACCGATGAACGGTAAACGAAAGTAAATACCCCCGCAATGATTACGGCTAAAACAAGAAATAGTGTTAAAATGAACATGTGCTCTTTCATCATGAAAAGAAATTATGATAAAAAAATGCTTTCCTAAGAAGTAGTTTAATTCCTAAGAATTAAATAATTCAGCCAAAAGTAATAAAATATTTAAAAAAAAGACAAAATTGTCTTTTTTTATTTTTTCATACTATTTCGAAGGTTTAGTTCCTTTTGTATGGCAGAGGATAATACTATGGGAGAGAGGTTTGATGCTGAAGTTTTGCAAATAGGAGCTATCTTATTTATTATTTCGTGATAGAGCAGGCTGACCATTTTTCGTTTCGCGAAATGATGATGATAAATCATTCCAACCTCTCGGAAAGGAGCCGGTGAGTGAAGATAACTAATAAGTTTTTTGTCTTTTTCTTTAAAATGAAGAGTGGAAGAATAAGGTAAAAGTGTTTTCCCATTGTTTGCCTGGGTAAAACGGATGAGACTATCTATTGAGCCAGCCTTGAAATTGATATTAAGTGTAGGGTTTATTCTTTTTTTATTTCTTTCACAAAAATTAATAACCTGATTACGCATACAATGCCCTTCCTCTAATAGCCAAAAATTATCAGTATTTATAGTTTGTATTGAAAGCCTCTTCTTTGATTTGCCGGATGTATCATATAGTACAAAAGATTCCTTGTATAAAGGGATTTCATTAAGATTATTTTCGTTTATCGGTGTAGATATAATACCGATATCTAAATCTCTGGATTGAAGATTACGTAAAATCTCGTCGGTGTTTTTTTCTTTAATCTCAATGAATAATTGCGGATACTTTTTTGAAAAGTGTGGTAGGAATTGAGGAAGCAAGAAAGGCGCAACGGTAGGGATACATCCTAATTTTATTGTTCCTCCCTTGATGCCCTTAATCTCCAAAACACTTTCGTTCAGTTGATTTATTTCATTCACAATAATTCTAATCCTGCTAATAATAATTTCCCCTTCACGTGTTATTTCTACCGGCTTTTTCTTTCTGTTAAACATGGTTATACCAACCTCTTGTTCAAATTTTGATATCATGGTGCTGAGAGTGGACTGAGATATAAAGCACTTTTCTGCCGCTGTTTCAAAGTGACGGTGTTCGGCAAGAGACAGGATGTATTGAAACTGTTGAATATTCATCTATTTTATCAATATTTATATCTAAAATATCATTTTTATAGAACAATAGTACGAAGTACTTTCGAGCAAAGAAAAATATATTATATGCATAACCAAACAAAAAAGCCGTTAACGTCAGTATCTGGCAGGCCAATAGCAGAAAATCAACATGTAAAAACAGCCGGGAAGCGTGGCCCCATGTTGTTGGAAGATTATTGGTTTTTAGAAAAATTAGCACATTTTGACAGGGAGGTTATTCCTGAACGCAGGATGCATGCTAAAGGTTCTGGCGCCTTTGGTACATTTACCGTAACTCACGACATTTCAAAATACACTAAGGCCAAAATATTCTCATCCATTGGAAAGAAAACTGAAGTATTTGTTAGGTTTTCTACAGTTGCAGGTGAGCGTGGTGCTGCCGATGCGGAAAGAGATATTAGGGGGTTTGCCATTAAATTTTATACAGAAGAAGGTAATTGGGACCTCGCAGGAAATAATACTCCGGTTTTCTTTCTAAGAGACCCTTATCGCTTTCCTGATTTGAATAAGGCAGTTAAAAGAGACCCCCAAACCAATTTACGTAGTGCTAATCATAATTGGGATTTTTGGACATTGCTTCCCGAAGCACTACATCAAGTTACCATAACGATGAGTGATCGTGGAATCCCGTTTTCATATCGCCACATGAATGGATATGGAAGCCATACTTTTAGCCTTATTAACGAAAATAATGAAAGGGTATGGGTGAAATTTCATTTTAAGACAGAGCAGGGAATAAAAAACCTAACGAATGAAGAGGCGGCAGCAAAAATTGGAAAAGATAGAGAAACCCATCAGCGTGATTTATTTAATGCCATTAAAAATGGAGATTTTCCAAAATGGAGATTGAAAATACAAATTATGACAGAACAAGAGGCTTCAGCTTGTTTATTTAATCCTTTTGACTTAACCAAGGTGTGGCCGCACAGTGATTATCCACTGTTAGATGTAGGAGTCCTAGAACTAAATAAAAATCCTGAAAATTATTTTGCAGATGTAGAACAAGCTGCATTTAATCCGGCTAACGTGGTACCCGGAATAGGGTTTTCACCTGATAAAATGTTGCAGGGTAGATTATTTTCTTATGGTGATGCACAGCGGTATCGTCTTGGAGTTAATCATTATCAAATTCCGGTAAACCAACCCAAGTGTCCATTTCACAACCCGCACAGAGATGGAGCTATGCGTGTAGATGGTAATGAAGGATCAACCTTACATTATTTCCCTAACAGTTATGGACAATGGGAGGAGAACAAAGCCAATTTAGAACCTGCATTAACCCTGCATGGGGATGCAGCTCATCATGATTTTAGAGAAGATGATAATGATTATTATACTCAACCGGGTAACCTGTTTCGGTTGATGACCTCCGCTCAACAGCATGTATTATTTGCAAACACCAGAGATGAAATAAGTGGCGCAGAAAAATTTATTCAGGAAAGGCATATTATTAATTGCTATAAGGCTGACCCTGCTTATGGAGAAGGCGTTGCCAAAGCACTACAAATAGATATCTCCACCCTGGATTTAAAATAATTGGAAATAAAATATCCCTATAAAAAAAGCCTGTTTATTTAACAGGCTTTTTTTTAAATTTGTTAGCAGATTTGCCATTGTGTGAATGAATGGGTAATGTTACTTTTGGAAGATTAATTTATTGGGTATTATGGTACATTCAAAAGAGGATATTATAAAGGCAATTGGGAAAAATGTGCGTAAGCATAGAAAAGAAAAAAAACTTACTATTGAAACACTTTCAATAAAAGCATCCATTGATTATTCTCAATTGGTACGAATTGAAAACGGTAAAGTGAATACCAGTATCTACAATATGTTTTTGATTGCAGAAGCATTAAACATTGCTACATACGAATTACTACTTCTATAGCTACTTTAAACTGTCTCTACTAAGGATTACATACTAAATGCTCTCCTATAATAAGTTAGTAACAATCCATTCTCTCCTGTATTTAAATCTAATTTTAACATATCTATTTTAAACACCTGTTTTTAAGTGCTTAACGGGTTAATTGAGTTGATGATAGTATTTATTTTTCAGGTGCTATCTGATAATTCGCTCAGCAATATTTTTTATAATCCTATATTTAATGCATGAGCATTGAAAGGAAGTCTTATTCATTTTCTTTATTCTTTATAATATGAAACTGTAAAAATTTTCCATTGTAATGCTGAAAACGAACAGTCATGCTTTTGTAAAAGGGAAATTATTTTGTCATTTGTTGCGAAAACATATTTTCTTTTAACTAACTAAAATCATATCTAATAGTAACTATGGTCATAAGAAAGCAATTGAATAATGACTCCCTTCGCATTTGAAAATTAAATACTAATGCTTAAAAATAATATCGTGTTGAAGGGTGTGCTAATATTCATTATTTCTCTTTCATTTTTTTCACTTCATTCTATTGCGCAGGAATCAAATTTAAATGACAATAAACTGAATATTGGAATTCAGCTTAGGCCAAGACTTGAATATCGGGAAGGCGCATTTCGGCCCTTGAATGATGGAGAGAAGCCTGCAGCATTAATTAGCGAGCGAGCACGTTTAACTTTTGATTATACCTACAAAGACCTACTCTCGGTAAAAGTTTCTCCGCAAAGCGTAGGTATTTGGGGGCAGGAAAATATGGTACAAGGCGCTGAAACCGGAGGTAGCCATTTTTCATTGTTTGAAGCTTGGGCAAAGTTGAAATTATCCAATCATTGGAATGTTCAATTTGGTCGTCAGGTAATTTCATTAGATGATGAACGCTTTTTTGGTGCTTTAGATTGGGCACAAGGAGGCCGCGCACATGATGCCGTTTCTGTGCATTTTCAAAAAGATAAATTTAAGGTTAGTGGATTTTTTGGGTTTAATCAGAATTATAAATCTCTTTACGGAAATAATTTAAGTAATCCTACCGGAAATTTTTATGCTACCAATGATGCCTATCCTTATAAATGGATGCAAACAGTTTGGGCTTCCATGCCTGTTGGCAAAACAAATTCTTTAACATTTTTGTTGAATAATGTTGGCTTGCAGAATTTTACCTTGCCGACTAGAGACTCTACCATATATTTTATGCAATCACTTGGCACTAATTTTTTCTTTAAGCAAAAAAAGGTTAATGGTAACCTGTCTGCTTTTTATCAACTTGGTGATAATAGTTCAGGAACAACTACTCAAGCCTATTTACTTGCTGTTTATGGAGGCTATCAAATAAACAAAAAATGGAATGTAGGAATTGGAAGTGATTGGCTTAGTGGAAATGATGTAGGTAGTGGACAAAGTAAGAATAAAGCATTTAACCCGTTATTTCATACTGGACATAAGTTTTACGGGAATATGGATTATTATTATTCAGGTAGTGGGCATAAAAATGCAGGCTTATCCGACAGTTATTTAAAGGTGAATGGTAAAACTAGTAGTACAACTAATATAAATATTGTATTGCATCAGTTTATGTCAACAGGTGAAATTTATGACGGGGTGAAAAAGTATAATCAAAACTTAGGTCAGGAGGTTGATTTATCTGTTAGCCATCAAATAAATAAGTTTGCTAACCTCACAGCTGGCTATTCATTTTACCTAACAACATCAACAATTAATTTTTTAAAGAGCGTACCTGATGCGAGGGATTATCAGCAATGGGCATGGGTTGCCATTAATATTACACCAGCTTTTTTTATTAATAATCACTAATTCTAAAATCAATAAAATGAAAATGAAACAACTTTTATTTGGGATGTCGGTTGCTTTGTCTGCCGCATTGTTTAGTTGTACAACGCAAAGTAACAAAGAAGAATGGCCTGCAGGAGGGATTAATATGGAGGCTACCGGAGAGCCTGAAGTTGCCGAAGTAACCGGAGCACCTAAGGTGCCAGCGCCAGTGGGTAATCGCGGTCCTAAAAAATGGATTGTAAACCTGGTTACAACAGAAGAAGAAGGTATTATTGCTGACACTATTCCTTATACATTTTGGACATTTAACCACACTGTTCCCGGAAGCTTTATACGCATTAGGGTTGGTGATGAAGTTACCCTAAATTTAAAAAATGAAGCTAATAGTGTGTTACCACACAATATTGACCTACATGCAGTAACTGGCCCAGGTGGTGGAGCTGCAGCAACTACATCTGCTCCGGGTAAAGAAACTTCTTTTACTTTTAAAGCATTGAATCCCGGATTATATGTTTACCATTGTGCTGCACCTCCTGTGCCAATGCATATTGGAAATGGGATGTATGGCCTTATTTTAGTAGAGCCTGAAGGTGGTTTGAAAAAAGTAGATAAGGAGTTTTATATTATGCAAGGTGATTTTTATACCAAGAAATCTGCTATTAAAGAAGGTTTGATGGAGTTTGATAATGACAAGGCTGTAGCAGAACAACCCGATTATGTTCTATTCAATGGTAAAAAAGGCTCCATGCTGGGTGCTAATATGCTTGAAGCAAAAGTGGGTGAAACAATTAGAATGTTTGTTGGAAATGGCGGCCCTAATCTAACTTCTTCCTTCCATGTTATTGGTGAAATTTTTGATAATGTTTATCTTGAAGGAGGTACTACGGTTTCTCATAATATCCAAACAACAATGATTCCTGCCGGAGGAGCTGCAATTGTTGAGTTTAAAGTGGAAGTACCGGGTGAGTATGTGTTAGTAGATCACTCATTATCCAGAGCTTTCAATAAGGGAGCTATTGGAAAACTTAAAGTGACCGGAGATGCTAATCCCAAAGTATTTAAGGCATCATCTTTAACTAAAGAATAGTGAATTAAACAGGAGGTTGTTTTGAAAAAGGTTAGTGCTGTAATTGTACTGGGTTTTTTAAGTTTAGTTTGTTGTAATAAGCCGCAAGAAAAATCTTTTCCTGTAGCCAATGAACACCATGAGCTAAAGAAGGTTAATACATCGGTTAAAATGGTTTATATTCCCGGTGGGGCGTATAAACCATTTTATGGTGCAGATTCTGCATGGGTTACAGTAGCTCCTTTTTTATTAGATGAAAGGCCTGTTACTAATAAGGAGTTTTTAGATTTTGTAACCGCCAACCCGTCTTGGAGAAAATCAAAAATAAAATCTCTCTTTTCAGATAGTACTTATCTGCATGATTGGCCGGCAGACCTTGAATTGCCACCTAATGCCAATCCCAATGCACCTGTTTGTTATGTATCTTGGTTTGCAGCAAAAGCTTTTGCCAATAGCGTTGGTAAGCGCTTGCCTACTTTAGATGAATGGGAATTTGTTGCTATGGCAGACAGTGTTTCAATAAATGCAAGGAGTAAACCCGGATATTCTGATTACATTATTAGTTTATACTTACAAAAAAACCGTCAGTTTAATCCGGTTAAATTAAGCACACCTAATTATTGGGGTGTTTACAATATGTTTGATTTGATATGGGAATGGACTGACGATTTTAATTCAATACTTACTACTTCTGACTCAAGGGTAGGTGAGTATGATGATAAAGGGCTTTTTTGCGCAGGTAGTGCTACAAGTGCTACTGATATTTTAAATTATGCTGCCTTTATGCGATTTGCTTTGCGCACCACTTTAAGAGCAAATTATACAGTGGCCAATTTGGGCTTTAGGTGTGCGAAGGATTCTATAATGAAATGATATTAAATAAATAAAATGAAATATTTTTCTGTTTTAGTTTTATCTATTCTAGCTCTTTGTGCTTGCAAATCTCCTGCACCTAAACAGCAGGAGGCACTACCTTCAAATTCTGTTTTTAACCTTACCTCGCAATGGCAGAATCAAGATGGAGACACATTGCAGTTGCAAGATTTGAATGGGAAAACGCTAGTTGTAGTAATGATTTATACATCTTGTAAAAGTGCATGCCCTATTTTAGTAGCTAAGATGAAAAAGATTGAATCGAAGATTAGCAGAAAGGATATTGATAAGGTATCATTAGTACTGGTTTCCATTGATCCGGAAACTGATACACCTGAACACCTCAAGGAATTTGCAAAAACAAATGGGATGGATGAAAAACAGTGGGTCTTTCTTCGCTCAAATGAAGAGGCAACGCATGAACTGGCTAATGTGTTAGCTATGAAATACAAAAAAATATCGCCTATTGACTTTTCTCATTCCAATATAATTAGTGTATTTAATCCTTCAGGCGTTTTAGTGAGCCAAGAAGAAGGGTTGGAAATTAATGTTGATGGTGTAGCAAATACAGTAGCTAAAACAGTAAAGGGTTCTTAACTGCCCATTGTCATTGTATTGTAATAAGAACCGGTTTCCAATATATTCTTTCGTGGAAGATGAAAGTATCAAATAATTTTAAGAAAAATTGCAACCAGTCATATAGCTGGTGTAGTAAAATTTAAATACAAAAAAGAAAATAAGCAATGAGATTTCCAAAGCGCCCTTGGGCCGAACCATTTAAGATTAAGGTTGTTGAACCGTTAAAAGTTACTTCTGAAGAGGATCGTAAGAAATATATTGTGGAAGCGGGATATAATACTTTTCTACTCCGGTCTGAAGATGTTTATATTGATTTACTTACGGATAGTGGCACTAATGCTATGAGTGACTATCAATGGGCAGGGATGATGCTTGGCGATGAGGCTTATGCGGGAAGTAAAAACTATTACAACCTCGAAGCTAATGTTCAAAAATTTTATGGTTATAAGTATTTGGTACCAACCCATCAGGGGCGTGGAGCAGAGAATATGCTGTCCCATTGTTTGATTAAAAAAGGACAATATGTTCCGGGAAATATGTATTTCACAACAACTCGTTTACACCAGGAATTGGCCGGAGGAACTTTTGTTGATGTAATTATTGATGAAGCACACAACCCACAGAGTGATTTTCCTTTTAAAGGGAATGTGAGCATTCAAAAATTTGAAGACCTTATTAAAAAAGTTGGAGAAAAGAATGTAGCCTATATAACTATCGGAGCCACGGTAAACATGGCTGGAGGTCAACCGGTATCTATGGAAAACATTAAGGCAGTGCATGCCTTGGCTCATAAACATGGAATTAAGGTAGTGTTAGATGCTACCCGAGCAATGGAGAATGCATATTTTATTCAACAACGAGAAGCCGGATATGCCGATAAGACTGTGGCAGAAATTTTATTAGAATTTACCTCCTATTCCGATGCAGCAACAATGAGTGGTAAAAAAGACTTATTGGTAAACATTGGAGGTTTTGTCGCAGTAAATGATTGGGACCTATTTGAAGAACTGCGTAATCTAGTCGTTATATATGAAGGGCTACACACCTATGGTGGACTGGCTGGGCGTGATATGGAGGCAATGGCACGTGGTATTGAAGAAGCAATACAAGATGATCATATTGCTGCGCGCGTTAATCAGGTGGCCTATTTAGGAAATTTATTGGATGAGTATAAAATTCCAATGGTAAAACCATACGGAGGCCATGCAATTTTTCTTGATGCAAAGAAATTTTATGAGCATATCCCGCAAAATCAATATACTGCTCAAGTGTTGGCAGCCGAACTGTATATCAACTCAGGGGTGCGAACAATGGAAAGAGGTATTGTTTCTGCAGGGCGCGATAAAGATACCGGCAAAGAATATGCTCCTGCTCTTGAATTGGTAAGATTAACTATACCACGCAGGGTATATACTCAGGCCCATTTAGACATAGTAGCTTACTCTGTAGCCGAGGTTTATGAAAACAGAAAAAATGTAAAAGGATTTAAAATGGTTTACGAACCCAAATACTTGCGTTTTTTTCAGGCTCGTTTCGACAAAATATAATTTTAACTTTGCGCCATGAAAAGAAAGGTGGAAATAATGGCGCCTGCCGGAGGCTTTGATTCTCTTCTTGCCGCAATACAAGGTGGGGCAAACTCGGTTTATTTTGGTGTTGATCAGTTGAATATGCGTGCTAGGGCAACCATGAATTTTACTATGGATGATTTGCCTGAAGTAGTGGCTATCTGTGCAAAGAATGGGGTACGCTCTTATCTTACGCTGAACACTATAATTTATGACCATGATCTTTCCGTTGTAAAGACCCTAGTTAATAAAGCTAAAGAAGCTTCTATATCTGCCATCATTGCTTCTGATCAGGCTGTTATTGCGTATGCCCGAAGTGTTGGTGTAGAGGTTCATATTTCCACACAATTAAATGTTTCTAATATTGAAACGGTTAAGTTTTATTCGATTTTTGCAGATACTATTGTCCTAGCCCGTGAACTTAGTTTAACTCAGGTAAAAAAAATTACCGATGCCATTCAACACGAACAAATTAAAGGGCCATCAGGTAGATTGGTAGAAATAGAAATCTTTGTACATGGGGCTTTATGTATGGCGGTTTCAGGAAAATGTTATCTCAGTTTACATTCTCATAATGCTTCTGCCAATAGAGGGGCTTGTGTTCAGAATTGCCGCCGAACTTATACAGTAATTGATAATGAAGAAGGGCATGAAATGAGGATAGAAAATGAGTATATTATGTCATCAAAAGACCTGTGCACTATTGATTTTCTGGATGAGGTTATTGATGCCGGGGTTGCCGTATTAAAAATAGAGGGGAGAGGTAAAGGGCCTGATTATGTAAAAACGGTAACACGCTGCTACCGTGCAGCTGCAGATGCAATATCAGAAGATACATACACTATTGAAAAAGCATTATTGTGGAAGGAGGAAATGGAGAATGTATTTAACCGTGGATTTTGGAGCGGATATTATTTAGGTCAGAAATTGGGTGAGTGGACCGACACATCCGGGTCTAAGGCAAAAGTGAAAAAGGTGTATATCGGTAGAGGAAATAATTATTTTAAAAAAATTGGAGTTGCAGAATTTTTAGTAGAAACACATACGCTTAAGAAAGGAGATAAAGTGCTCGTTACCGGACCTACCACCGGGGCAATTGAAATAACAGTGGAGGAATTACATACTGCTCATGGACCCGTAGAGGAAGCTAAAAAGGGAGAGAAATGTGCATTTAAATTTGATTTACCTGTGCGCAAAAGCGACAAACTATATAAATTGGTAAGCGAAGCAGAATGATTACCATAATTCATCAACGTGATAAATGTATTGGTTGTAACTACTGTGTGGAATTAGCTCCGCAAAGATGGATTATGTCGAAAAAGGATGGGAAAGCTGTGTTGATAGGCGCAAAAGAGAAAAATAAATTTTGGGTGGTTAAAGTGCATGATGAAGAAGAAGAAAGTAATCGTAAAGCAGCGTCTGCATGCCCGGTTAAAATCATTGCGGTAAAATAAAAACCGGTGCAGTAATTATTCTACACCGGTATAGGTTTTTTAGGATAATAAACTGTTTATTCCTTTTTTCCTGATATTACTCTATTCCTCCCAAAGTGAGTTTGTCATCTTTGAATATTACGAAGGTTCCATCACCTTTCTTTAATTCTACATTATTAATTCTATATTTTACATCCGGAAACGATATTTCTGAAAGCTCCACATCCACTTTATCATTATTGAGCACTAGTTGGGTATAAATAAACATAGCTATATCATTACGTAGCCCACGTGGTTTGTATTCCTTTTCAAACAGCAAAGCTTTATTGTTTGACGAAAATATCTTCAAGGTTACAGAACTTCTTTTTTTAACCACAGGAGTATGCGCTTGCATGTGGCCTCCCGAAGATGTGATTTGTTCATATTCGGTAGGCGTGGAAATATATTTGAAATTTACAAACAACGTCTTTTCAGTAGGATTAAAAAAGCGAACTGTAGTGCTGCTTAATGGAACCATTAATGCGAAAAATAACGTCATAATGATTACAGAGAAAATAGGATTAGATTTTAGATGATCTGCAACCCCCATAGAGCTCTTCATAGGGTCATCACTACCCGGTTTCTTTGAAAAAGCGAGTAATTTTTCCTTGCTATACTGAGTAAGTGTGAACAGTTGGGTTCTGGATGCGTCGTATTTTTTTGAAAGTAGTGGAGGCCTGGTACGTAAGAAGCGGTTAATAGCCCAAGTTTTTCCTAACCGATAATAACAATCTTCACATCCTAAGAATGCTACTTTTTCGGTGTTGTTATCTAAAATTTTTTGCACATCCTTTGGCATTACACTTCCCAAACAAGGCACATTATATTCTGATATATTCAACTCATCCGGGAATTCGTGCTTTGGAAAATAACTACATGTAAAAACAGTCATATCCTTTTTATTTTCCGGTGCTAAATTAAATACCGGAAACTGTGAATGGCTAATAGCGTGCTCGTCGCATGACCCGATACAAATAGTGCAGCCTACACATTTATCAGGAGATAAGATGGCTTTTCGTTTCCCATCTACCATTAGCATATCAATGGCTTCATAAGGACAATCGTAAGCACATAAATTACAAGCATTACATTTATCAATATCAATAAATACAGGTGCTCTGTTCTTTCTTTTAATGATGTAAGGTAAAATGCATAAGAATAAGCCTGAGCCAACTAAAATGAGCCAGTTTTGATTAATAGAAAATACCTTCATTAAATAATAGCCGAAGTAATAATACCAATCGAACGTGGTTTGAGTAGGCAGATTTGACAGTTGAGCCGGTGGGTCACTCTTTACCGGAAAAACAAAAGAAATTATACCTAATGCAATGAAGGTATAAATCATTAATTTTTTCGGTGGAATAATTTTGGGTTTTGAAATTCTAAGCACATGAATCCAAATAATTATTACCGTAATAAGCGAGAAAACAATATGTCCAAATAAGGCTACTTTAAAAAATCCACCAACTGTATCTAAATCATTCATTAAAAATGCACCTGCAATGGATGGGTCAAAAATAGGTAGGCTGGAAAATAATTTTGCAGTAAGATATCCGGTAAGTTTTGCTTTCTGATCCCATACTAGCATATATCCTGTAACGCCAATAATAATAACAATTAAAAAAGAAATAACACCGCTAATCCAAGAAACCAGTCGTTTGAATTTTGAGGTAACCAGGGTATGAACCAGATGTAATAAAATAAAAACAACCAATAAATCAGAAGAGTAGCGGTGTATAGTTCTCATCCATCCGTTAAAAATATTGCCGGATATTGCTTCAACAGAGTCCCATGCATGACGAGGATTAATGTTGTAGAAAATAAAAATATAAACTCCCGAAATGCAGGCTATAATAAACATAAAGATGGCGATGCCACCCAAATTATACAACGGGTTGAGTTCAGTGGAATAAATTTTCCCGAAAAATGAAGAGAATTTTTGGAATGTTTGATGGCCTATAGTTCTTTCTTTCTTTGGAATAGCTATGTCCGGTTGTGAATTCATGAGGTGTGTTTGGTAATAATGAACGATTTGATAAATATCCCACTTATGGTTAAGATCATTAACAATCCGGCGGAAGTGGAAATAATAAAGCGCCAGTCAATTTTATATGTCTTCAATAATGGATCATATTTTAAACAACGCAAGTAAAATCCTTTGAGGATTCCCGGTCTTGTTTTCTCTGCTGATGCTTCTAAAACAGCAATTTCAATATCCCTTTTGGAAGGGTTAACACCATATATATACCTTGAAATTTTCCCTGACGGAGATAAAATTATAAGGATGGAAGGATGACTGAATTCCTTGGTTGAAGGAATATAGTCGTATTGGTAATCTACAGACTGCATTAGTGCATGAATATTGGTACCTGATGCCGATAAAGTTCTCCATCCTTTTCCATCCATCCTCCACCTGCTTTCATAGTCTAATAAATCTTTTGGTGTATCTGTACTATCAAAAGAAAAACTAATCATATTAAAATCCTTCCCCAAGGTGCCTAATCCATTGATTGCACTTTGTAAGCCACCGCTTATAACACCACAAAGAGAATAGCATTTTGTATAAACCGGAGAGATGATTAATGGCTTATTGTTTATTAAGGAATATAATTTAAAGTGGTTGCCTGATGCATCAAAGACTTCGATATTTGCTACCTTCTGTGCAAGGAAATCCTTTTCATTTGGAAAATTAAATCCACATAAAAGGATACCTATTGCAATAAGATATAAATTTCTTTTTTTCATACTACTTAATACTTAAAATTATCGGGGCGTAGCGCCCCGATAAAGTGTATAAAAACGTCAAGGCTATATTGCCCGGGATGTAATTAATTTACATTCCAGGTAGCAGCAAGCCACTTCCAATTGAGGAAGAATAATGCCAGGAATACCAGTAAAAATATAAAAGTAAGCACCAATGTTCCGGGTGCTTCAAATCCTTTATGTTTCTTAGCTTCAGGAGCTAATGGAGAGATGGTAAGTTGCATATCATTTGGTCCGTTAACTTTAGCTCCAAAAGACACAGAGAATACTACAATTAAAATCCAAATCAGTGTAGCAATAAATGCAATTACACCTCCAATCATCATTAGCACCCAGAAGAAATCAACTGCAGGGTTAAAATTATAAGTAAATGGACCGCCTGAGAATGTTGAATCCCAGTGACGACGAGGAACGCCCAATTGTCCGAGTACAATCATGGAAATAGATAACAGTGCGATACCAATGAAGAATAGCCAAGGCTGCCATTGCGCCCATTTGAAGCCTACAATTTTTCTTCTAAAAATTAACGGGATTAAATAGTAAGTGATACCCATAAATGTGAGTGTTGTACCAATTACTACTGTTCCTTTAAAGTGTCCCGGAATAGCGATGGTATTATGCACAATAATGTTTGTTTGTTCCATTCCAAATATTACTCCGGTAGTACCACCAATAAAACCAAATCCGATTACGGCAAGTATGATGGCTGAGAATGCCGGGTTTCCCCAAGGTGCTTTTGACAACCATTGAAATAATCCCTTATTATAACCCCATCTACGTTGTGCCGATTCAAAAGAGGAGGGAACAGCAAAGGCATGTATCATAGATGCCAGCACAGCCAGATACATAGCATAGCTTGTATTCCAAACTTTCCATGCGCTACTTACACCCGGGTCGGTAAGCAGGTGATGGGCAGAAGCAAGGCAAATAAAAAGGATATACAAAACAAAGGCAGAGCGAGATACTTTTTCATTAATAGAAGTTCCTCCTACAGCCAAAAATGAAACCATATACCAAATTGACACCATGGCTGCCACATTGATTTGTTGAGATGAATGCCCCAAACCCCACCAAATTAATTTATACATTGCCGGATCAACATTTTCAATTAATCCGAGAGACCATAGGAAAGTAGGAATATAAATAATAGCTCCTGATGCCAATGTAATAACGGCAATAATAGCTGCGGTCATTAAACCATAGGCAACTAAGGGGAGAGAATCACCATAGGTTTTTTCTCTTCTGGCGATCATTAAATTTCCAAAAAATAATACAACAGCAAGTAATGCACCTACCGCAAATAATATAATCCCCAAATAATATAAGGGGTGTCCTTTAAGCGGAGTGTATGAAGTGAGCATTACATCTGCCTTTCCCATTAGGATAATGATGTTTGACATTACTAATCCTGCCACCATTAATAAAAAGGCTACCCATCCCCACTTTGGTGCACAAAATCGGGTGTTTAAGATAACTGTAGAACCAAAATACAAACCAGCCACTTCAAAGAAAATAATCCAAAAAATGAGCGCATTAAGCCCATGAAAAGTAACCAAGCGGTAATACCACTCGGCGTTTAATAGGTGCATCGGCTGATAACGGGTAAATACCAACAGGAGTGCCGCCGTAACAGCAAGTAATAATGATATTACAGCAAATACTGCATTATATCTTATTAGTTTTTGTGACTGTAAGTCAACTTTAAATCCGGTTATATCGCAAGTACGAAACATAATATCTGTTTTAGCGTTATTTTGATAATGATTTGATGTAGGCTATAATATGATCTATATCTTCATCGGTAACCGGGAAAACCGGCATTGGAGATTTTTCAAAGCCTACGGTGATTTTTTGCTGCGGTTGTTTTATTGATTCTTTGATATAATCTTCATCAACTTTAACCGAAATAATCTTTCCATTTTCTCTTACTTCTTCAGATTTCCCAAAAAGCCCGTTCCACGCGGGGGCTAATTCCTTTGTTCCGTCAATTTTATGACAAGCAGCACAACCTTTTAATGTATAAGCTTGTTCTCCCAATAAAACCATCTCCTGTTCGGTAAGAGGCTCGTTGGTCTTTTTTACTACAGGATCGGGCGCCTTTTTCATATTCTCATAACCATAAAGTTTTAAATCTTCTTCTTTGTCAATCACAACAATTTTCCCAATCATCGTATGGTGGCCAATTCCACAGAATTCATTACAAATCACTTTGTACTCACCGGTTTCTGTAGGTTTAAATGTTAATACATAATCATATTGAGGATAAACCTGAAAGTTCATATTTACCGGTTGTATTGAGAAGCCATGTAATACATCACGGGAAGAGATATGAAGCTTATACGATTGATCCTTTTGCAGAATTAATACCGGACTCCAGCGCCACATTTCTGCAAGTACGAAAACGTCACTATTAGGTTTTGGCCTCACTACCGGAATACCTTTATCTACACCTACCATATTATTTTTGATATAGGCTTCGCTTAATTTGCTAAACTCGGCAGTGCTGGTTTTGTAAGTAAGACTGGATGGATTTTGTTTGCCATACACGTGCCACATAATCATCCAAACAAACATCATAAGACAAAGAATAAGGGCGATGACCATCCACATTTTTTCATCTTTAGATACTTTCTTATAGTACCAACCCTCAACAGGACTTAATAAACTCATACCTAAGTTTTAAGGTGTTAGAAAATTATTTTAGAATACTGTCTTTGATTTCTTCCGGGATAGCCGGTAAATTCGATAGCTCCATTACACCCCACAGAAGATAGAAGATGGCATAAATGGTTACGCCCAAAAAGAGCAATAACATAAAATCATCCATAATCATGCGGTAAAATGGAACCTTCTCATTAGGTTGTTGTTCGTTTTCCATTATGATTTTTGTTTAACAGTGAATAACAGTTAGTTGTATATGGTAAAGGTAGTTGCACACTACTTTTAACATCAGTTATAAATGTGATAAATGTTGTGGAAAATGTGTTTTCGTACTTTTTTTAAGCCGAAAAATTTTATATCATTTTTCAGTTGAAGGCGAGGAGAGATTGCCTAATGAAATAGCTGAGAGTGCATCTATATTGATATAATTGAATTTTTTTGCAGTAAATTTTACCAGCTTTTCACTTTCAAGTTCTTTCAAAACTTTTGAAACCTGTTCTTTGGTTGTCCCGGCAAGATCAGCAATATCTTGTCGGCAAAAATTAATTTGAAAACTTTGCTTCTTTTCTTCATATCCGTAAACCAATGCGATTTGTAAAAGTGCTTCAGCAATTTTTTCACGCACTGATTTATGTGCAAGATTAAGTGCCTTTTTCTCAGTTAGTTTTAGGTCGACAAGTAATTGATTTAAAATCTGCTGCTTTAATATGGAGCTGTTACAAAGTATTTCGCTAAAAATATGTCCGGGAATATAACAGTAGTGTACTTCAGAAGCAGCAGTTGCAGAGGAAGGATGAATGGCATGAGCAATATTGGTACGATGTCCTAAAATTGTTCCTTTACCAACAAAGGAAAGAATAAGCGGGCGGCCAACTTTTCCATTTAATTCAATTTTTAAAAATCCCTTTTTTATAAAATAAATACCCTTTACCGGGTCACCTTCAGAAAATAGCCGTTCTCCTTTTTTAATAGAACCCGATAATTTATATGAACTTATATTGGTTAATGTTTGAGAATCGCAGTTTTTTAGTATTGAACAGTTACGAACCTTACACGTCATGCAGTCGTTTCTTGCTAAAGACATATCCCATGTATTTAAGGTAAAAGATTCAACCTCATACCTGTTATAAATGTCAAAATTTGTTTTTTAGAAATATATGACGATGGTTAGCCCTAATAATGATTTTGGTTATTTTTTAAAATCAGGATAAAATGACTCAATTAGTATATTAAAAAAATGGTTTAGTACATAAAAACCATTGGAAACATGATATTTGAAAGGAACGTTGTTTCAATACTTTTTGAAGTTGGATGATTTATTGGGAAAACCCCGTGACGGGCTTTTAATTTGACACTTTTTTGCTTCTATTTATCAATCGAAGTGCAAGTATGGCAAAGCCAAAGGTTACTGCGGTTCTAAAAATCATGGCAAATATGGTTTTGCGTTCATAAATTCCGTCCATCATGATGTAGATAGTTAATCCGATAAAAGTAACCACTAATAATATGGTAGCAATGAATAACAAACGAGAAGTCCATTCCTTTTTAGTAAAAAAACCATAAACGGCAGGAATATATATAAGACCTGCAATAAAATTGGCAATTACTACAAATAGCACATAATTTCCCTCTTTTTCTCTAATCCCAAATAGATCAAAGAATATGGAAATGGTCATAAATAATGTTATGGAAGTAAAAAGCGCAAGAAACAATCCTGCAATAATAGCTCCTGTAGATTTGTTTGCCATGTTGATTGCTTTGTAATATTATTAAAGGTAAGCCAGTTTAAGGATTAAGACTTTTTAAACGCTTAAATATTGTACATAATCTTTTTTTATTAATTGTTTAGTTTGTCCATAAAAATAGCCTGCTATTAAAAACAGGCTATTTTTGATTTTTAAAAACTAATTAGTGTATGGTATGCTATTGAAAGTACTTATTGTACATTTCATACGAATCTTTTAAATGAGTTACTACTTCTTTATTTTTTGCAGCGTCTTTTTCTTCTTCCAGTTCTTTTACTAATTCAAGATGTGGATGGAGCCATTTATGCAGTTCATCATGGCTTTTTCCTTCCATTGTGCAGCTTTTTATTAATTTATCGTTCTGTTCCTTTAATTGTTTGGCTAATGCTGCATAATCTGTATTACCTGTTTTTATAAAATTATCAACCAATTCAGTACCAGCAGTAACGTATGGCTTCATTTCATTATTAACAGCCCAGCGTTCACCATTATTTAACTCAATAGCAGCAGTAGCATCATCATTATGATGGTCATGTTTTTCGGCTTCCTGTTCCGGTGCGGGGGCAGCAGATTCTTCTTTTGCGGGGTTTGTAGTTTGGTTGTTATTACAGCTAATCCACGTGAAGCTGAGACTGATGAAAAGTAAGAGGATTGATTTTTTCATTTTAATTTTTTAAAGATTTGCTAAGGATGGGTGATTTAATTCAAGTCTTTTAATTTAAATAATAGATAACAATTGACAATTTTGAGCAAAGGTGTATCATTTTTTCATTTTTTATGCCTTATTGTGATTATTAATTTAGCAGTGGAACTTTTTGTTGGTATAGTATAAGAGTTTCAGATGCTAATAATTAACTTCAATTATTAATGAAAAGTATAGGTTGTGCTAATAAAGAAATTTCTTCCTTTTCTTGGGATATTATTCCAATCAGCATAGGTAGAGTAATATTTATCAGTAATATTTTCAATACCCATTCTTAGATTTATCTTCTTTTTATTTAAAACAATGTTATAGCCTATATTAAAATTGAAGATAACGTAGGAAGGCTTTTCAATTTCACCGTATTCTTTACTGTAATTAGTTTGTCGGGTTGCCCCTTCAGCCATCAGCTCAATATTAAATTGTTTAACTGTGATAAATTCAGAAATTTGATAGCTTAGGGGTTTGATTAATGGCAGGTTATTTCCTTTAAAATCTCTGCCTCTACTGTAGTTTAAATAAGCCTTTGTGTGCAAAGACCTGGTATTGTACAGGTCTATTGTCAATCGTGTATTTAGTAAACTTGCATATTTTAGTGATTCATAAATTTTAATTCCATTTGCTCCTATGGTCATTGAAGAATATTCAGGATGGTGGATTCCGATGATATAATCACTTATCCTAAACTGCCTAACCAAAAAATTGATTTTCATTTTGGGTATGTGATAGGTTATATTCAATGAGCTTTCCAAAGACTTTTCAGTTTTTAAATTGGGGTTTCCAATATAATCATACTTATCAAAACTATTGAATAAGTAGAATCCGTATCCTTCGGAAACTGATGGAGCCCGCTCTCCATAACCTGCCCCTGCTGATATTTCAAATTTCCCTTTACTTAATGAAAAAGTAGACTGCATACCAAAGGGAACCTTGATTTTATTTCTCCTCATTTTAGGATAAAATATCATTAGGCTATTAAGGCCAAATTCATTGGCAACATGATTATGATTAAGCCCAACATTAATATTCAATTGAAGCCACTGATTTTTTGAAAATTTAATTTTATCACTTGCTGAAACGCCGGTATATGAGGTTCTTATATCCGGCCAGGTGTACATAAACATAGAGGGCTCAGATTTGTCGGCAGGGTACATAGTCATTTCTGCCAGGGAGCGATTGTGATATGCGTTAGTATTGAGTTGGATGTTATGCTTATTCCTTTCTAACAGCATTGTTGAATGTAAGCCATAAGTATCGCTCCATCCCGGCATATCCATGTGAATAGCTACATCCGGTCGTTTTGTATCATCCATGGTATGTTTAATTGTATTGAAATATACCTTTGTGCTCCACGCTTTAATAGTTGGAGTAGGATTCGTTATTGTGTGTTCTATATTACCAATAACGGCTTGTGCCAAAGACACATCCATAGGAAGGGCAGGATAACCTACGTTAGTGGCTTTATCAAAAATCATTGAACCGGATATTGTATTTTGTTCATTTATTTTCCAACCTATATTAGCTGCGATATTATATTTTGAAAATTGCGAAAATGGAACGGTTTCACCTTTACCTGCTTTATAATTCTCTGAATGTCTGTACATGAGGCTGATACCGCTGTAAAATCTGTGTTCAGCATAATTAAGTTTTGCTCCGGAAGTAATTTGACTGCCGTTTGATTCTGCACCTAAATCTAATGCACCACTCCAATGTGGTTCACAGAAAATTTGTTTCTTCCTAATCAAGTCTAAAGCTCCGCCAACGGTAGGACCGGTAGCAGTGCCTGTTTGCCCTGAGTATATTTTTATTTCTTCGAGATTAGATATATCAACATAAGATGTAACCGGGTCCATCTTATCTGTGCAAGCACCGAATATATGCATTCCATCAATAGTTATATTAAGTCGTTCGCTTTGCATATTATTAATTGTCGGCTCCCATGCATAGGCGCCACGTTTAATTAAACTAACATTTGCTGATTTCGATAAATATTCATCTACCGATGCTAAAACTTTGGATTGCTTTGCGGTATATGCAAGTGATTTACTAATTACCACTATCTCACTGAGTGCTATTGTGTTTTTTAAGGTATCAATAGGATGTGTTTGTGAAAACATGCTTTTCGAAATCAACAATGATATAATTAATGCTTTTAATTGTTTTTTCATTATTAAAAAAGTGGTTACAGGAACACACTGCATTTAATTCATGAAGTGTGTTTCCTGCAACGGTTATTAATTGGCTTCAACTTCAAGGAATAAGCTACTATCCTGTGTATTGGTAACATTTTCTCCTTTTACAATGTTTCCATCCTGATTTCTAACCATCAGGTTCAATTTCCATCTCCCTGTCATCGTAAGAGAAAGCTTTCCATGATACATCCAATCTGCATCACTAATAGTAGGGTTTTCATTGTTTGGAGAAGAATGATTTCCCATATCAGGCATCCGTGGGTCAAATGAAATTTGATAATTGGTCACTTGAGGAAATAACATCATTGATTCCATACTAAACAGGCCCAAAGTCAAATCATTTATTGCCACAGTTGGCTTTTGGGGTTGCACAAGTGCTATAATGTATTTTTTTGAATCTGTGCCGGTAAATACAGAAACTTTCTTGTAAATAGAAGGCGGTACGCTTATTTGATTACTTACTGAACCTGTTGACGCTGCTGTTTCATAGTTAATTGTCAAAGTCCAGTGTTCATCTGCATTTTCAGGCATTTGAAATACGATATAACCGGAATACAACGTTTCTTTTCCCGTCTCTTTCTGAATGCTGGATTTGGGACAGGAATGAGTGGTAGTCATCATGTTCATTATAGGAACCCAGGAGAAGTTTACTGTTGTTTGGTAATTTCCAGAAGCCCTTTCTTTTAATCGGAGATAAACTTCATTATATCCGAGTTGGAAGTTGCCTGTTGATGAATATAATTCCACGGTGTATTCGTCATCACTCATTTCCATAATTTTTAATAATCCTTCTGTTTCTGAATTAATAATTTCGTTATTTTCCTTCTTGCATGAACTCATAGCTATGCCTATAATAGCCATAGCCATTAACAATAAATTTTTCATTATTTTTTATTGAATAGTTAATTATTCCGCATTACTTCAAGCGGTTTTGTTGTCAGCCAGGGCTGAATAATAAGAATTATACTATTCTAACAGGAGGATGAAAAAAATTGGGTGAGTAGCTATAAGCATAGAATTGTGGATGTTCGCCAAAAGTGATTTCAGTGCTTAAGAACTGTGAATATTTAAAATAGAAGGCATGGTAATCGTCTATAGAAATAGAAAATGTTTCTGATAAATCAACAACCTTATTTGAAACGGGATTATTCCTTTCTTCATCATAAGATTTTGAAAGTTTTTTCTTTAGGTAGCACTTCCCATTGCAATGCATTTCGGGTTTGGTGATATTTTCACATAATTGAGTGGAAATGTATTTGTAGTTAAATGCATATTCCAGGACCGGAAGAACCGGTCGAATAATAATAAAGACAGCTAAGAATATGCACAAAAAACTTCTCACTATACAAAATTAGTTTGGTTCAAATAACCATTGTATGACATTTGTCATTTATTAGATGATTAAAATCATGCTCAATAGTGTGGGCACAAGCCTTATAGGCTAAACATTTTGCATAAGCGGTGTGTGCAGATTACTTTAATTCATCTTTTGGTGCTGCAATCATTTTTGCATTTTGAAGCCGTCTCATTTTAGAAACGCTAATTTCAAATCCTTCTAAGAAATCAGATAAGTTTTCTTTATAAATAACGAATCTGACTCTCTCTCGCTTACCATACTTAAATGTACTTTCGGTAATTGCCAGATAGAGCTGTCCGGTTACACTCAATTTAACATCAAAAAAGTAGGTAAGGTTACCTTTGGAAATTTTGTTGGAATGTAATGATATTTTATTCATAAGAATAAAATTAGCCATTGCGAATTGAGGAAGCATTGAAATGGCATAAACCTACCTTTTTTTTACCTTTTTGTGGTAGTGGTTTAGTTTATTCAAGACCAATTTTGAACATTTTTGTAATGTTTACAAAGAAAAATTGGTGATAATTAGTTGGCTTATTAATTATAGCTAAATAATCTTTCTTTCCATTATTTAGCAATCATCAGAATAGCATACCGTTCCATCAATTATGCGTGCAGGCTGCGTATAACGGTGCGGTTCGGCTTTATTTATAGTCATTATATGCAAAACATCCCAGCCCTTGGCCTTTAAATAATCGGATACCATGGAACGGTGACAACGCCACCAAACAGCCTCGGCGCACATGTAAACAGTGATTCTTTTTGTGGCTATATTTTCAAGATGAAGTATTGCCTTTTTAAAATCTTCTGTCTCCATATAATCTGCATATCCTTTGAAAGAGTCGTTTCTCCATCGAGTATTATGCGAATTCTTTTTTACTTTTCTTCTTCCGCCTAATTCCAATAAGTGAACATATTCAATACCGTTTTCCGGTAATATTATTTCCATATTCTCTTTATCGAATTGAGGGAACTTGCGCGAGCCCGGCAAACTTCGTATATCCACTACCGTTTGTATATTAAAACTGTTCAGCATGGCTAAGAATGTTTCCATAGGGTGAGTGGAATGACCAATGGTATAAATGGAATGTGGCAGCACCTTACTCATATCATATTATTTAAAGTAAGGATGTACTTATCAATATAAATTTGTTTTTGCTTTGATTTATACTGTTGAATAAATCTAGGATGTTCTAATGCTGTCAGTTTTCCAAATAGTTTTGCTTCTTTATTTAGTATTTTTAAAAAATCAGCATTCTTTTTTCCTAAAACATAAGCTTCTGAAGTATCAATGCCCATGCTGATATGTTTCTTCAGAGATTCTATCATAAAATCCTTCACCATGTCAAATAACTTTGGGTCATCATAATAGTTTGCATTCAACCATTTGTGATCATCTGTTTTTCTCACAATAGCTAAAGGGAAAGGAGAGTTGATATAGAATTGCTTATAAAATTCAGCAGGCCCACCATAGTCCTTAATCATTTCGTACATAAAAACAGAAGATACTTCATGCGTATATGCAGACTGCATTTTGATTCCACATACAACATCCAGTCTTTTGGTATCGGTAAATGGTACCCCGGTTACTCCTGCGCCGTGGCGACTTGGGTTTATACCGATTATAAACTTTCGTTTTTGTGTGTCGTGATAAAACTTAAAATAAAACTGTTTCATCACTTCCATTGTTTCGGGATTATCCAGATAAGGATTTAATACTTTAAATCCTTTTGGAAGTTTTCCGGTATAATGTAAGCTTTTATTAAAGCGGATTACTCTTTCTGCAAAAGTGAGGGCCATGATTTGTATTTAGCATACCTTTTATGGCGGATGTGAATTTGTCCGGGAGTATTGGTATTTCTACTGCAAGTTAAAAAGATAACGGGAGATTTTAACCTCCTGTTATCTCTATTATAATTTCAGTTATTATTCACCTACAAGAAATACAGCGTTGAAGAACATGAGTTTGCCATTTTCCCAAAATTGCCTGAATAAAACATCATCGTTTAAGAATACCACATTACCTCGACCCAGTTCTTGTACGGCAAATAAAACTCCATTATTTAAACTCTTTTTAAGTTTGGTTCCTACAAAACCTGAAATGGCTTTTTCTGATTTCAAAACGCCAACATTCCACCCTTCACCGGGTTTTATTGGGTCAAAAAGCACATCATCTGATTTTAAAGTATAATAAAAATCAGGATATCCAAACATTAGCGGATGCGTATTGTCTATCCATACCTTAAAAATTGCACCAGGTGTTGTTTCAGAAATTTCATCTCTTTCACGGTTCTTATATATTGACGGATTGATATCATTTTTTTTAAGTGTATCTTCCTTTTTTTCCTTTTGTTTTATTGCGCTCCATGGTTGTTTAGCCAGTTGTCTGGCTCCACCTTCTAATGCAACAATTTTTCCTCCGGCTTGAATCCATGCTGCAAGTTGTTCTTGAGTATTTTTATCATTTAAGAAATCGTATCTTCCATCGGCCATAATTAAAACATCTACTGTTGACCAATTCATCTGTTTCACGTTATTGGCATTAACCAAATGAATAGGGTAGTTTAATTCGTTGTCAAAATAACTCCAAACCTCCCCCATAGCGTAGGAGCTTGTTCCTTCTCCGGCAACCAATACAATATTAGGTTTCTTAATAGCACGCACATCACCACTTCCAAAATCAGCACCTTTATCAACCATTCCGGATTTGGTTTCATAAAGTGTTACATTATTTTCATCTGCTATTCTTTTTACTATGTTCCATAAATTATCTCCAAAAGCATTATTTCCGGTTTTTAGAATAATTACTGTTCCGGAGTTAAACTGTTTATCATTTGTAAAAAAAGGAAGTTGTGCTACCCTAATCCGTATTCCTTCTTTTAAAAGTTGCGCTATAGCATGGGTGGTTCTACCACCTTCTAATGGGAACAAATATCCATAAGAATGAGTGGAAATACTGTTGTTAATTTTAGCTTTTGATGTGGGTTTAACTGTAAAGATTTGTTTTGTTGCAAACGCATTAATGCCATAACAATAGGGCATAGCCCAAGCTGTAATATCATAAGTGGCAGAGTCACTTAAAAATGTCTCAGGTTCAAATAATACCTTAACCATAGCGGCTTTTGGTTGTACACCACTGATCACCAAATCATTTGAAGAAATAGAAAAAGATTCCTCTTTTTTAGAAAAATAATTTATTCCCTTTCCACTACCTGATGATTCTCCATATTTGATTCCAACTTTGTCTAAAAGTTCTTTAAGGCTGTTGATACGTTCATCATCAGCGGGTGAATATTTCATAATATACGTTTTGTATTCACCAATTTTGCCGCTTGTAGCATCATTGAAATATTTTTCAAATTCATTTAATAACCTGTTACTGTGTTTTGCTGCTACCTCCACGGTACTCATGCTTGTTGTAAAGTGATGTGCTACTCTTTCTACCAAGGTTAAAGTATCACCTTCAGCAGTAGTTATACCTAAACCGGCTCCTATACCAGCTTGTTCATAGGTAAATCCTATTGCTCCGTTATATATAGGATACGTATCACCGTAAGAAGGATAAAAAAGGTCGAATCGTTCTCGAGTAAAATAGAGCCAGTTATTGCGGTCAAAATACCCTGCATGATTTTTTCCTACATATACTTGAAATTCACGTTGCCAAGGAGTGATAACATCATGATAGGGTTCTGCAGCAGGTGGAAAGAAATAGGGAACATTGTAACTCTGCTCATGCAAATCAATGTGAACTTGTGGTAGCCATTGGTTATACAAGGCAATGCGATATCGGCTTTCCATTTGTGTTTGCCAGGCCCAATCTCTATTTAGGTCAAAATTGTAATGATTGGTTCTACCGCCCGGCCATGGCTCTTTATGCTCTCTACTTATAGGCAGGGGGTCAAAAACTTTACCTACTACACTATTGTACCAGTTAACATATCTGTCACGGCCATCAGGGTTTTCACATGGATCAATCACTACTAATAAATTTTTTAACCACTCTTTTGATGCATTATTGTTAGGGTCTATAAGTGAAAAAAGGGTAAGCATTGCCGCTTCAGAAGAGGTGGGTTCGCTTCCATGTACATTGTAACTTAACCATACAATAGCCGGTGTTGATTTACTTCCGGCAGCGCTACTTTCTCCTTGTTTAGCCAATTGCAAATTATTCTTCCTAATATTTTCCAATTGGTTAATATTTGCTTCTGTACCTATAAAAGCAACTATTAGCGGGCGATGTTCATTTGTTTCACCATATTGCTTTAGTGAAACCATTTTTGAATTTGCTGCCACATAATTAAAATACTCAACTATTTTATGATGTGGGGTAAATCGTGTTCCAATTTGATATCCTAAATATTCATCGGGCGATTTTACTTGTGCATGTACAAGCGTTGTTGAAAGTGAAGTCAATAAAACAAGGAAGAAGAACTTTTTCAATGTATGGAATTTTAAGTATGTATTAAATTAAAAAGGCAAAAGTATTTAAAAAGTACTTTTGCCTTTTTTGAAATTATTCAGATAAAATTAATAGCCATCATTTTGTTGGAGTATTGTGCTTCCCACTGCATTTATTTCTCTTAATGGAATTGGGAATACTAATTGATTAGCGTCATAAGTAAAACCATCAACAGATTGCTTTAGCCTTTTAATATCATGAATACGTTGTCCTTCATGTGCAATTTCAAGGTGTCTTTCTAAAATAATATCATCTAATGTAAGAGATGCAATAGGGCTAAGGCCAACCCTGCTGCGGATGGTAGTGATATCATCATCCGGTGTAGCACCAACGCTTGTGCTCAATCTGAAATTACATTCTGCACGGGTAAGATACATTTCTGCCAAACGAATCTGAGGAAGAAAACGGTAATTATATCTCCATTTACCGCTGTAATAGGTGTCATCAGAATCCCAGAATAGTGCTAACCTTGCATCTCCCGGTTCATATAAATCAAGATGAGCTTGATTTATTTCCACATCTCCATCACGAGCGCCATAGTCGCTGGTTGACCAAAACAAGAACATATCATTTTCACCGTCCTGTGCCGTTACCGGTAAAATAAATATATCTTCAGAACTCGGAGCAATGTTGTTAAACGCATCTTTATAATTAGCCGTTAAGCTGGCGCCTGAATTTTCTATCACATCATCAGCCTCGTCTCTTGCTTTTTCATAATCCTCCATCTGTAAATATACCCTTGATAAAATGGCTGCAGCTGCGTACTTGCCTCCATAAGGGCCAATTTCATCATCCATTAATGATTTGGAAGTAATTAAATCACTTAAGATTAAAGCATAAGTTTCTTGAATTGTTTTTCTTGGTGCCATATTATCTTCAGTAATTTGGCCATTAACCGTTGGTTCCGTAACTAATTGCAATCCTAGGTTTGTTGTTACGTTTCCGGCGCTGTATGGTTTTGCATATAGCTCAACCAAGTTAAAATAAATTGTTCCTCTCAAGAAAAGGGCTTCACCTTGTATGCGATCTCTATCATCAACATTTACCTTATCTAAATTTGCCAAAATATTATTGCAGATATTAATCACCTTGTATGAGCTACTCCAAGTAGAAGCCACATAGCTATTATTAGTAAGAATGGACTTTCTGTACATTTCTCTTGGTTGGTTATACGTTCCTACCCAGCGAATTTCTCCACCGGCTCCAAGCAGTTCGGAATACAGCATATAATCCCCGCCTAAATTCCAGGCGGCGCTTGCTGCGTCATAAGCGCCATTAAGTGCTGCTTTTATATTTTCATCATTATCAAAAACAAGTTCTTCAGGAACATCCTGCGTGGGGTTTATATCCAATTGTTTTGAACATCCTATAGTAAGGAAAATTGCCCCCATGAATATTATTAGATACTTTTTCATTTTTATTTATTGAAAGAGTTAGTGTATAATTTAAAATCCTACATTAAGGCCAAACGAAATATTTTTAATTTGAGGAGCTGAATAAAAATCAGAGCCTTGGTTTCTGTTGGTAGCACGATAATCAGTGTTTACCTCAGGATCCCATCCGGGGTACTTGGTAAAGGTGAGGAGGTTAACGGCTGTAACATAAACTCTCAGGCTATTCAACTTTATTTTTTCCAAAATTTGTTTAGGGAATGTATAACCGATGGTAATGTTTTTTAATCTTACATAAGTACCATCATACACATAGCGGCTGGAGGCACCAGTACCATTGCCATAATCAAGACGAAGTTGTGGAACGTTTGTAATATCGCCCGGATTTTGCCATCTGTCTAACTGGTCAGCGGTTTGGTTGTCAAACCAATCAAAACTGGCACTCATAAATCCACCCGCTCCGTTTTGGATTTTATTTCCAAATACACCCTGGAATAAAAAGGAAAGGTCAAAACCTTTATAGGAAACTGTATTACTAAAGCCTGCAATTAACTTAGGATTGGGATCGCCAATAATAAAATTTCCAGCTTCATTATAATCGTTTGTTTTGGTAACACCATCTTGCATATAATATAATGCATCCCCATTATCAGGGTCTGCCCCGGCAAATTTAGGGCCGTAGAATACACCGATAGATTGTCCTACAATTAATGAATTCATATATCTCCCATCATTACCTGCAATTAATTTTTGTTCACCGTCAAGACGAACAATTTTATTTCTGTTTCTTGAAATATTGATAGAAGAAGACCATTTTAAATCTTTGGTTGAAATATTTTCGGTATTCAATACAAATTCAAAACCTTTATTCGACATGGCTCCAATATTTACTGTTCTTATATCAAAACCGGTATTTCCCGGAACAGGTACGAGATAGATCAAATCTTCTGTTTTACGGCTATAATAATCAATTTCGCCACTAATCCTATTGTTCAAAATGCCAAAGTCTAGTCCAATATCTACTTGATTAGATTTTTCCCATTTCAAATCGGGATTTGCTAATTGCGATGGGGAGAGACCACCTGTTCCATTGTAAGAAACGCCATTCCATAGTCCCATGTGGGCATAATCTCCAAATCCATCTGCATTACCCGTTAACCCCCAACTTGCTCTAAGTTTTAAGAAGCTGATGGAGGGTGTACTTTGCATAAACGACTCCTGGCTAATTACCCAACCGGCAGATACAGCAGGGAAGAAGCCGTATCTATTGTTAGCTCCAAATACGGAAGAACCATCCACTCTACCGCTTAAAGAAAATAAGTATCTGTCTTTATACTTATAGTTAGCTCTTGCAAAATAGGAGAGGAATGATGAATTGTCTGCCTCAGAAGTACCGCCTTTAATTAAACCTGCGCTGGCAAGTTTTTGTAATGATTCAACCGGAAATTCTTCACCATAGACATACGCCCAATCTGATGAATATTTTTGGAAAGATGTTCCTAAAACCGCATCAATATCATGATGTACGTTTATTTTTCTTTTAAAACTAAAATAATTGCTCGCGTTATAATCTAAAGAGCGATACCAGCTTGATTGACCGTATCCGTTGGTTCCACTACCGTATGTAGTATTAAAACCATAAAATTCATTATCATTTTCATTTTGAACATCTATACCAAACTCTGATCTGAATGAGAATGCCGGAGTGAAATTATATTGTCCGTAAAAACTTCCAATATTACGGTAGGTTACAGATTTCCAATAACCTTCTTTATAATCCACATAAGGGTTGCCGTAAGTAGTAACCGGTCTGTTATAAAGATTTCCATCTAAATCTCTTAGTGGAGTAATAGGAGCCAGGGCCACCATTTGCAGTGGAGTAGCAAATTCATTATCTACTTGAACTCTTCTGCGGTTTGTTTGAGAAAGGCTAAGATTAAAACCTAATTTAAATTTATCGGTAACGGTTTGTTCAAGGTTTATCCTGCCTGAATATCGTTTCAGTTCATTTCCAACCAAAATGCCATCTTGTGATACATGGGCTAAGCTAATGTAGAACTTTGTTTTATCAGTACCTCCTGTAGCTGATAAATCAATATTTGAAGTTCTTGCCTCATCATTGAATGCTAATTTTTGCCAGTCCGTGTTTGTTTCTAAAGTTCTCCAATCACTCCATCCTGAATATCGAGTTAATCTTCCTTCTACAAATTCGAGCCATGAGTCTTCATATTGGTCAGGGTCGAGTGGGTCAATGCCTTCAATATGGTCACTGTTGATTGCAGCTTCACGAATTAAATCAACATATTGTTTAGCATTTAAGAATTTTCGCAAATGTGTAGGCTTGTTAAAACCATATTGAAAATTCGCTTGTATATTAGTTTTTCCTGCTCTTCCTTTTTTTGTAGTAATCATTACTACCCCATTTGCTGCACGAGAACCATATATAGCTGCTGCAGAAGCATCTTTTAAAATATCAAAGGATTCGATATCATTAAAATTAATATCAGCAAGCGGATTACCGGCAAATGAACCGGTACTGATAGGTACTCCATCAATAACATATAAAGGACTATTTGATGCAGAGATTGATGAAGCACCTCTAATAAGTACTTTAATATCTTCACCAACTTTTCCACTATTTGCTTCAACAAAAACGCCGGCAGCACGACCTTGCAATGCCTGGTCAAGATTTACCACAGGCATGTGTTCTACTTCACTACCTTTTACTTTGGCAATATTACCTGTTAGATCTTTCTTAATTTTTGTACCATAGCCGATTACCACTATTTCATCCAAATTAGCAGCATCGCTGGGTTGCAATTTTATATTCATCAAAGGTGATACACCCATCTCCTGCGTTTTATAACCAATAGCAGAAAAGATTAAAACATCTTTTTGTTGCGGTGCATGGATAGAAAATGAACCATCTGCACTACTTGCCGTTCCTGCAGAAGTAGATTTCACTACAATGGATGCATTGGGTATTGGGCTGCCTGTTTTGGCATCTGTAATTGTTCCTTTTACATCGGTTTGTGCAAGTAAAACCGAAGGGAAAAGAATAAAAACAATGCCCAAACTAAATAAGATAGACTTTGTCATAAAATTGTAATTAAATTAAATTGAATTCAAATTATGCTTTTTTTAACAATTATAAAAAAAGTTTCTTCACACATTAAAACAAATGAAATTATTAAGCTAAACTTAAATTAGTCTATTCGAATTGGCTATTATCGGCTATTTTATTGATAATTTAAAAAATTTAGAAAATGAATTTTTAATAATATTAATCTGAATCACTATGTGTATAAGTGAGAAATTTTTAATTATAGAATATTTTTTGTATAGCCAATTTTACTTTTTTTAGAGGAGTACTTTTTGCATCATTCATTACTTGCCATTATCTTAAAGAATCAGGCAATACATTGGTATTATCAAAAGAATTGGTGTTAAGAAAATACTCTTTTTATATCATTTACTTTTGCAAATCACGCTATGATGTAAACTATAGAGGTGCAGCATTAATAATTCGTTTATGATTTGTTATGAAAAAGGATATTGAATTAAAGAGAGGATGGATTCTTGCTGCACTAATGTTGACCATGATGTTAGCCGCAATGGACTCTACCATTGTTTCTACGGCTATTCCACAAATCGTTGGAGACCTTGGTGGTTTTACAAAGTTTTCATGGGTGTTTTCCATTTATTTATTGGCACAAGTTGTTACCATTCCCATTTATGGAAAGCTGGCTGATATTTTCGGAAGAAAGAAGGTGCTGATTTTTGGAATTATTATTTTTCTATTAGGGTCTGTGGCTTGTGCATTTTCTTGGAATATATCGTCATTAATTATTTTTCGTGGTATTCAGGGTTTAGGTGCCGGATCCATTATGGCCACTGTGAATACTATTGCCGGCGATATTTATTCGGTAGAAGAAAGAGCAAAAATTCAGGGATATCTTTCAAGTATGTGGGGAATTAGCGCTATCATAGGTCCGGCTATTGGTGGAGCATTGGCTGAGTATATCAGTTGGCATTGGATATTTCTTATCAATATACCTATCGGTATTTTGTCTGTTTTTTTCCTTTTTAAATATTTTAAAGAAGAGGTTTCTTCTCAAAATCCTGTAATTGATTACAAAGGGGCTTTGCTTATGCTACTCCTTTTATCCTTACTCTTTATTTATTTGCTTGAAAGTGGTCAAAGCTGGGCTTGGCTATCGCCAATAGGAATTGTATTACCACTCATGATTGTGTTGTTGGGAATATGGACATATTGGGTAGAAAAAAAGGCCAAAGAACCCATCATGCCTTTGAGTGTTTGGAAAAACAAAACATTGGCATTTACTAATCTCGCTATGGCGGGGATGGGAATTGTAATGATGGGGCCTGAAACCTTTCTACCCACTTTTGCCCAAGCTTCTCTGGGCTATGGGCCAATTATATCCGGATTTATTTTAGCCAGCATGAGTATTGGTTGGCCTGTTGCATCAGCACTTTCAGGGAAAATTTATTTGCGTATTGGTTTTCGTGAAACATCTTTATTAGGAGCCTTCCTGGTACTTTTTGCATGTATTGGTTTTTTGGTTATTCCACATCCTCAACCGATTGAATTATTAATTACTGATCAGGTTTTGATTGGTGCCGGCTTTGGATTTTTGTCAACTCCGGCCTTGGTAGGTATCCAATCTATGGTGCCATGGCAGCAGCGAGGGGTAGTTACCAGTAGCAATATATTTGCTCGAAATTTGGGCCAAAGCTTAGGTGCAACTATTGTAGGTGCTATTTTTAATAATTCCTTCTTACAACAAATGCATCATGCTCCATCAGGTTTCACGCTTTCTACTAAAGACATTATGAGTACCCTGCATGATAAAACACTTTCACTTGATATAACCACTTTTGTAAAAAATACGATTAATCACTCCATGCATAATGTGTATTGGGGGCTATTGATTTTTACGCTAATTATTATATATTTTCTTTATCATGTACCACATCGAAGTCCAAAGGATCATTCATTTATTGATTTATAGAGAATGAGTATTAATACGAAAGTGTCTGTAATAGGCTGGTTGGAATTTATTATTTTTGTATGAAGCAGAATAATTATCAGGCCAGATTAATTGAAGAATTTAAAAAAGTTTACATGTCCAATAAGCCAATCTATGTTACCCGACCTTTTCTTCCGCCCCTTGAAGAATACACCGAATTATTAAAAGGAATCTGGGAAAGTGGGATTCTTACTCATGGTGGAAAATTATTGCAACGCTTTGAATCAGAGCTATGTCAAAAACTAAATATTCAGGATATTGTAGTTGTTGGAAACGGCACCATTGCTATTCAAATGGCAATAAAAGCGCTTGAGTTGAAAGGTGAAATTATTACCACTCCATTTACCTGGGTTGCCACAGTTAGTGCCATTAAATGGGAAGGTTGTACACCTGTCTTTTGTGATATAAATCCAGAAACACTAAATATTGATTCGGCAAAAATTGAAAGTCTTATAACCAATAAAACGGTTGCCATCATGCCGGTACATGTTTTTGGAAACCCTTGTGAGGTAGAAGCGATTCATGCCATTGCTCAAAAACACGGACTTAAAGTTATTTACGATGCGGCTCATGCAATTGGTAGCACTTTTCACGAAAAGAGCTTGCTTTGTTATGGTGATATTTCAACTACCAGTTTACATGCTACAAAAATTATAAATACTGCAGAGGGTGGGGCTTGTTTTACAACAAATGATGAATTACTGAAGAAATTGAAACGCATTCGTTTTTTTGGTCATAATGATAATAAGGAAATTGTAGAGGATGGTATAAATGGTAAATTAACTGAGTTTCAAGCAGCTTTAGGTGTTGCAAACATGAAATACTATGATGCTGTATTTGAAGATCGAAAGCGAAAATGCTTGTTATATAAATCATTGCTTAGTGCTCATAATCATTTGATATATCAAAAGCATATTCATGGGGAGCATAACTATTCCTACTTCCCTGTGATTTTTGAAAATGAGCACCAAGTGTTAAACGTAGAAAAAGCATTAAATGCTCAACAAATTTTTCCTCGAAGATATTTCTATCCTACTGTAAATACATTTTCAAAAATTGTAGAATATATGCCCACTCCAATTGCTGAAGATATTTCTAAAAGAATTTTGTGTCTTCCATTGTCTTTTAGTTTACAAGATGAGGATATGGAAGAAATTTGCAAGATATTAGGAAAGGCTTTGTAAAAAGTTTGATGCAAAATTGGTCAATAATTATAGCAGGCTAAATACAGGATAAGGTAAGCAGGAAGAAGCTCTCCTCCGATGCATAGACACTATGTGGGATATCTTTTTGTAATGCCAGCATTTGACCCTTATTTAATGTTATAATCTTACCCTCAACGGTAAAATCTATTTTTCCTTCCAGCACCTGAACACTAATTACTGATGCAGCTAAATGTTCTTTAATAGAAGCATTCGCATTTAACCCAATTAAAACAATTCGGAGTTTATCGGATTTGAAAACGGTAATTGAATTATGACCTGTTTCTATCCACGGTTTTTCTTCCTTAATTTGGTTAATAAACCTGTATAGATCAATCTCAACAACAGGAGCATTCAACATTCGCTCACCTTGTGGGCGAAGGGGAGTAGCTTCATTTGATTTATTTTCCATAAAACATAGCTTTATCAGTGAATAAATGACAGATACAGGAGTAAAGCTAAATCAAATTATCGGGATCCTAATCAATGTATATTTTTTAATGCCGGGTTGCTTAAAGATTATTTATAGCGATTAAAATTTAAATGTGATGGTTATTATACTTAGGTAGCTTGAAACACAATGTATCAGAAGCCAATAGTTACCATTTTATTAATTTACATCTCAATGACTTTGGCAGCTTTTATCTAATCCATTAAATAAGCCAAGCCATTTATAACCGGGTCCCATAGGTCTTTTACCTTTTTTTCACGAAAAATCTTTTCTACCATTTCGCGTACTACTTTATATTCATCATGAATAGGACAGGGGTGAGCGCTTGAGCATTTGCTTAGGCCCAACCCGCACTCTTTAAAGATATCCTTTCCTTCAATAGTTTCAACAATATTAGAAATAGGTTGATTTTTTTGTTCTTCATTAATAAAAAAGCCACCGGATGGACCTTTCACACTATTAATTAACCCATGTTTGGAAAGGGTTTGCAAAATCTTACTCAAAGTATGCTCACTTGCATTAATATGCCCGGCAATTTCTTTAATTCCCACTTTTTCACCGTTGGTGCTCTTGCCGGATAAATATATTACCGCCTTAATAGCTGTTTTACATGTATTACTTAACATAAAAAATTAGTGGCCTAAAAATTCTTTTCCGGCTGGAGAAATTTTTGAGTAATCCCATGGAGGATCAAAAGTAAGATTGACATTTATTTTCCATTCAGGAAATGTAGTTGTCAATGATTGAGTAACATCACCGGTTATACTTTCCCCCATTGGACAAAACTGCGTGGTTAATGTCATTGTTGCGTCTAATTGCTTTTCATCGTCATTAAAATCTAATTGATAAATTAGTCCAAGGTCAACAACATTCAGTCCAACTTCGGGATCATATACATTATATAATCCTGATAGTGCTTCGGTGCACTTATCCTGATTATTTGTTGTAACATTTATACTCATATTTTTTTGGGTTTATGTGTTAATGCTATGGTTGTATTAAAAACATACAGAAGTGCTGTTATAAGCAATGCTATGGCTCCTGTTTTTAGAAGAACATTATTAATAAGAACAATTCCTACAATAAAAATTACAAATCCGACTACATAAATAATTGCCATAGCATTGTATATGCGTGGATTAAATAACTCCTTGGGTGCAGGGGTTTTACCTGCATGAGCCTTTTTATGATAAGTTCGGTTCCATATAATAAATGGCAAGGTTTTAAAAGTCATCCCTAAAATAATAGCAGTAAGCCATCCAAAAAAAATGCAGAAGCCATAAAGAAGAATTATATTATTTTTTTCGGTAGGCAATAAAAACAATACTGCAATTAATACTACAAAAGGGAGCAACATTTGTAAAACAGAAAGCAAGGAAATTTTCATTTGCTCATCTACATTTTTTCGTATCCTAACTTTATGTGCTCGTTTGATATGGCGTGTAAATAATAAAATAGCCGCCAATGCCATTATCATTGAGATGTAATAGAAATAGCTATCCAGGTTAAACAGCTTAAAAAAAAGAAAAGAAATCAAGCTAGAATTAATTAATACATAAATCCACCATAGAGATTTATTATTAGTATATTTTGAAATTAGAAACATGGGGATTAGTCGGGACGCAACCCCTATAACTAAAAGTAGGAACCAGCCTACTATTCCTAAATGAGCGTGGATAGTTAAATAGGCTACTGAATCTGATGGTAATAATGGTTTGGTAAAATTTAATACCAGTAATAATCCTAAAAAAGTGGTAGCAAATAACCACAAAGCTGCAGTAACTACAAACCAAGAATGAACATCATGCTTACCGCTTTTGAATGCGCTGGTTAAGATGTTTGCTAAATAACATAATACGCCAATATTTACAAGTACGGCACCAGTTTGAATCATCCAGCCCAAGTTAAAACCATAGAAACCTGCCACAATAAAAGGAATACCTATCCCGGCAAAAAGAAAAGTAGCATAGGCGAGTGAATTGCTATCCAGTTTACCTTCAATTAATACCGGTACCAATTGATGTGATGCTCCAAAAATAATCATCAGGCCCCATCCCAATGCCATTACGTGCGTAATAGCTAAGGTGAATGGATTGAAATAATGACTTTGAATTACATCAGTATGCAGCAGTAGCATAATCGTTCCTACAATAAAAGAAATACCTGCATACACATAAAAAGGTAATACTACCTTATAAGAAGTGGTTTGTTGTAAATTCCCCGGGCCGCCCAAAGCTAACATACTGCTTAAATATTTTTAAATATCAGTAAATACACTTCTCCTTCCTGCACTTCTTTAATTCTATATTCAAAATTCCTTTCTTTTAGTTCTGTTAAAAGGAAGACGGGAATTCTTTTATGATTCACATAAAGCGCTTTATCATCGGGCAATGTTTCAAGTGCCTCAAGGATTGTCATCATCGGCATTGGCATTTCTAGGTGGCGCACATCAATTTCAACTAAATTATTTTCATAGTGTTTCATAATTTGCTCCCAATCGCCGGAAGAAGTAACCTCTGCTTCCAAATCAGGAGCCACTTCATTTCCGGTTTTAAAAAAATAAGTATCTACCTGATTTGATGAAATAAAGTCAACGTGAGATTTGAATCCTTGTTTTTCTAGCAACTTAATAAGCGGAACAGGCTCAAAGGTGTTTATGATTTGTAAAACCTCTCCTTGTTTTAATGCCTTTACTTTTTGCTGAATCATTTTTAAGGGGTCATTTCCACTTGCCAGCATTTCACGAACATCAAATGGGATGAGTTGTTCGGGCTTAATGGACTTAACAAAATCGGGAAGAGGCTTTCTTACCTGCATTTCTTCATCTGCAGAGGAGTGATTATTATCTATTTCGAAGCCTAATGGAGCAAGCGCTTTAAAAAAGTCCTCCGGTTTGCATCCACCAATTTTTGATGCCATGGAAATACTGGTTCTGCCGGCCATTAATTTTCGTAAAATGGGATTACGCAATTTTTTAAAATCAGGACTCAATTTTATGATGGTATCCAAAGCTTCAGGATGGTGCTTTAATAATACCGCAATCTTTGTTTGTGCGTTTATTAGCATATAATAGAATAAAAAATAAAATCATCCATTTCATTATTAAGCTAACAAAATGGATGATTTGAATTGTCTTATGCAAGTGATTTTTCCATCTCTACAACCTTTGGGAAAAGGATATTATTTTCTAAATGGATATGGATATGAATATCATTTTCAAATTCATCCAACATCTTAAATAGTAATTTATAGCTTGCACATGCATCATCGGGGAGTGCGTAATTGTTGCTTATTTCTCGAATCTCATCCAATGCGTTACCTACAGTTTCATGTTCCTTTTCCATATCAACCACTTTGGCAGCAAAGCTTCCTTTTTCCGGATAGGCAGAATTAGCATTTTTTGCTTGTACAATTTTCTTTACTAATGGAAAAACATCCTTTTCTTCTTCCACAATATGTTCAGACAAATCCTTATTTACCAATTCTACCAAGTTTTGGATATTCAAAAGCTCGGGGTGCCTATCTCCATGAACCTTAGCTACCTTATTCATATATCCATAAATTTCGGGTAAATATTTACGTACATAATTATGGTGTGTATTCACGATATAATCAGCCAAAAAATCTACGTTCCACTCATTAAAGTTCATAGTAGTATTGGTAGTTACGCTTTGTATAGGAGCTTGTAGTTCTTGTTCAACCTTGGTTGCATCAATTCCTTTTTCTGCACAAATTTCACGAACAGTCTTTTTGCCGCCGCAACAAAAATCAATACCATATTTTTTAAAGACTTCGGCTTTGCGTAAATCTTTTGCTGCAATTTGACCTATTGTTTCTGTATCATTTGGGTCTTTACGTGTAACCTTTATATCCCACCACTGTGGTCCTTGCTGTAAATATTGCCAGGTAAAAACGTCACCTCTTTCACCCAATAATTGATAATAAACAGGCTTAGGGTCATGATCATTATGAATGATTAAACTTTCGAGTGGTTGAAGAGTGTCAAACACTTCAAAAATAGTTGGATGCTTTCTACGTGGCTCAATTTCCGGAACGGTAATAACAATATCATCTCCCTTTTTTGAAACACCTTGCATTTGCAAAACATTTGATGCATCAGGTTTAGCTTGAGGTGCCAGTGGCTTCATGGTAATACACACATCCCACCACTCCGGTCCGCTTTGTAAATACTCCCAATTAAAAATCTCACCATGTTCACTCATTAAATGATAATGAAGTGGTCGTGGATCATGATCATTGTGAATGATGAGTACATCATCAGGCCCAAGATGGTTAAATGCCTGAAAAATAGTAGCATGCTTAATTTGTGGAGCAAGCAATGGGGCGGTAATCTTTATCTCTCTTCCTTTTTCTTTATGAGTAACAGTTACTGCCTCAACTTCCTCATTTGCAGTTTCATTTTTAGTAACCCTGATATTCCATACCTCAGGCCCCTGTTGCAAGTATTCCCACGAAAAGGTTTCACCATGTTGTGCACTTAATTGATAATATACCGGCTTAGGATCATGATCATTATGGATAATCATACTTTCACCCGGTTTAAGATTGTTGAATGTTTGAAAGATAGTGCTGTGCTTTAGTCTTGGCTCTAACTCCGGAACGTTAATTACAGTTTCGTTAGCGGTTTGCATAAACTTTATTTAGATTTGAAATATTTGGTGCAAATATAGATAGATTAGCCCAAATAAAAGCATTAAAGTACTTTTTTGCTCGTTAAGAAAAAGGTTTGTCAAAACTGATAGATGTTTTTTGAGTTAAAAGCCTTATCCATAGGGATTTGTGATAAAGAATATGAAAAATTGACCGGGTGATATTTTACAATATTTAGACATTGGTATTTTGTAATACACCGTAAATCAAGGTTGGTTACCGGTAGCATTTGTTAGAGTGAAAATAATGCTTGGCAGGAGGAAGATTTAATGGTATGTATTTTGATATAACCTAACCATTGCAAGAAAGTAAGAGATTATTTAGCCATTTTTCAGTTTTGAAAAATCAAAGGAGTGATTTTCACTTTTAAAAATGAAAAAACTTTACAGGTGGCTTTCTCATCATAATCATTTTTAAGCATTGAAAGAAGTCTTTATAAAGAATTAATTTTATCATTTTACAAAATACATTTATCATGAATGAAAATCCGTTGTATCCACAAGCAACTGCTCAAATTAATGAGAAACGTGTAGAATTAGCTCCGGAAAACATGGAGGCATGGAGAACATTTAGCAGGCAAACTTATAAAGCAGGCAAGTTATCAGAACAAACAAAACAACTTATTGCTATTGCTGTTGCACATGTTACGCAATGTCCATATTGTATTCGTAGTCATACACGGCAGGCCTTAAGAAAAGGAGTAACAAAACAAGAGATTATGGAAGCTATATGGGTAGCCGCCGAGATGCGTGCAGGTGCTGCGGTTGCTCATTCTGCAATATCTATAGATGAAATGGAACATGATTCCTGATTTTTCAGTTGTTATAGCTACTTATAATCGTGCTGATGTTTTATCAAGAGCTGTTTTATCATTGATAAACCAAAGCTGTACTTCATGGGAAGGGATCGTTGTTGATGATGGCAGTACTGATAATACCCGCCAGGTAATAAGTGATTTTATTAGCAAAGGATATTCAATTCAATACATTCAACAGAATCATTTTGGAGAAGTAAGTGCAAAAAATAAAGGGATATCAAAAAGTTCCGGCCGTTACATTACTTTTTTAGATTCAGATGATGAGTATAAAACAAATCATTTAGAAAGTAGGTTACGAATCTTACAACAAGACTCTTCCATACAATTGCTTCATGGAGGTGTAACTATTATAGGAAATAAGTATGTGCCTGATATTCATCAACCCGGTAGAATGATTAGTCTATCTGAATGTGTTATTGGCGGCACCTTTTTTCTTCGTGCAGATGCCATGCTATCTCTTGATGGATTACGTCAAAAAGATATTGGCAGTGATGCAGATTTGTTTTCTCGTGCAGTAGAGAAGGAATTCATAATCAAAAGGACAGACATTCCGACTTATATTTACCATCGGGAAAGAGAAGATTCAATTACGCATAAATATGTACCCAAAAACGATTCAGGGGGAAATAAAAAATAATTACCCTCAATTGGTTTTAAAAGGGAAAGGAAACACCATATTATTATGTGTTGAGTTTATGCAGTTTGGTCTTCAATTGAAGCTCCAGGAGCATTTTCCATAACTGATTTAATTCCATTTTCTCTACCACTTTCTTGTTCATACATTTCGCTGGAACCAATAATTTGTCCATTAGCAGCTTTAAGGTTGAAATAAAACTTCCCATTTGTAGAAGTTTTTCTTTCAAATCTATTATCATCCATTGCGTTTTTTTTCACAGACTCGATTCCATTGTCACAACTTGATCGCGAGGTATATCCTTCACTGGTTAAAATAGTTTGACCATTACTTGCTTTTAAGTTAAACTGAACCTCTCCGTTTTTACGTTTAGATATTATAAACTTTCCCATAGCTGACAATTAAAGTGAAGAAATAAGATTTAAACTAAGATAACAAAAACATCTAATAGTTTATTCAATTTGTTAATTGATATAAACACAGAAATGACTTGGTTAATTTTTTTGCCAATATCTTCGCAAAATATATAAGTCTTTTTATAAAGAGATTACTCAAAAGCAATGAATAAGCCACTATACGATTATTTTACTAATGACCATAGAAGGATAGAAGCATTTTTAGACAAGGCTACTGAAGTTTCAGGAAAGATAGACATGGGCTATTACCATCATTTTAGAACGGGGTTACTTCGGCACATAAAAATGGAAGAGAAGATATTGTTTCCTGCAGCACAAAGGGCTAATCAAAATATTCCTGTTCCACTTGCAGCAAAATTACGGCTTGACCATGGGGCACTTACAGCCTTAATGACTGTACCGCCTGATGATGAGGTTATAAAAGTACTCCGTCATGTTTTAGAAAAGCATGATTTGTTAGAAGAAGAACCTGGCGGTATGTATGACATTTGCGAAAAGCTAACGGAAACACAAACAGAAGAAATTTTAAAACATTTAGATGCTGTAACTGAAGTACCCGTTCATCCGCCAAGCACATTCTCTTTTGTACTTGATGCAGCAAAGCGTTCGCTGGCAAGAGCAGGGTTTGATTATGATGCTATTTTATCCATGTGATATTTTTCATTTTTAGATATAGACAAAAACACCAAAAATAATTCTTTTCAAACCCGACAAATGCAATATGATGACTAATTCGGAAATAGCATATTGGAATGATCGCTTTAGTGTTGAGGAATATGTATATGGCAAGGAGGCGAATGAATATTTTAAACAGAAATTATTGATGCTTACACCTGGCAAAATTCTCTTGCCTGCAGAAGGAGAGGGAAGGAATGCAGTTTTTGCGGCCAGATCGGGATGGGATGTAATAGCCTTTGATCAAAGTAATGCTGGAAAAATAAAAGCAGAATCTTTAGCAAGGGCAAATGGTGTGAAGCTTGATTATCGGATAATTAGCATGGCTGATGCTCAATTTGAAAATGATTCCTTTGATGCCATTGCTCTTATTTTTGCACATTTCGATGATGCAAACCGATTACAATATCATCAAAAGTTAATTCAATACCTAAAACCCGGAGGGACGTTAATACTTGAAGCTTTTACAAAAGCACATATTCAAAATCAAAAAGAGAATTCACAAGCAGGAGGCCCAAAAGATATTAGGCTTTTATACCAAATTGAAGATTTGAAAAATGACTTTCCTAGCCTTATTTTAGAAGAATACTATGATACTGAAGTTACTTTAAGTGAAGGACAGCATCACTTGGGCAAGGCTAATGTGATTAGGATATTAGGGAAGAAGCCAACAATATAAGAAGCAGGGTTAAAGTTTAGTTCTTTCAATAATATTAATTACCTCGTTTTTCGTTGAGGGTAATTTAGTTGAGGCAATTTTCTTTATCGTAGCTCTCAATTCTCATCTTTCTTATAATTTAAGGTTACCATTAGTGGGTTATCCTCAAAACAGAAAGAGAACTATCGTCTGCGCCCTAGAGCAAAGTTTGATTTTTTGAAGCATGGAACAAAACCTCCCCGAGGTGCTTTTGATTATTGAATTTTTAGTCAACCTATTTTAGAACACAGCACCCATAAAATTTCTGGTAACGTTCGAGTATTTACGGCTGGCTGGCATTTGAATTCCGTCCAGCTGGCTTAGCCAAAATGAGCGTATTTATTAAAGCCAAATTACTGAAGTTGAACAGTATTACCAAAGCTGAATGTCTAAGACCTGGTGCCGGCTTGCGCAAAGCCGCATGTTGGCAGAAATAAGCGGAAATGACAAATCCTAAAATAGGTCAACCTATTTCATGATAAGACAGACACCCGGAACCTAAGCAGACTCCAAATAATAACAAAGCTTCGCTGGGATAAAATTTGACACTTCCAGCCTGCTGGATGAAAATTGATATTGTTCTTAACCATAATTATTGGATAAATTGTTCAAAATTTGAATATATGGTTACTTATGTGAAAAGACTGAGATTCTTATGTTTGTTTTTTTTCTCTCTCATCATTATAGGAATAAGCGCGTGTAAAAAAAGCGATTTTTCGTGCCAGGATACTACCATAGATAAATTTTTTGAACTTTCATCTAACGCAAATCCATTGCTACATCGTGTCGTTAATGATCTGAAATTGCAGGAGCAGCATAAGCCATTCGTAAAGAATTTCATACGCCAGCATGGTTACCCTAAATGGGAAGTAGCAAAATACGAGATTGTTCAGAAGCAAAATGCTGTAGCCACAACTCCCGATACTATCATAATTATTCCAACTTTGCTGGGGGATGAGGAGTTTGTAAAGAGTTTGTTAGAAGTCAAATTGAGTGCGAGTGCATGGTATAGAATAATTGATGGATTTAATTTGGAGGAGTATGGATATAACCCGGTTGCAGATCAGGAGTATTCTAATAAGTTGGTTTCAACATTTATATATTTTGAGCAATTATTGTTTGGTGAAAAGTTGTACAAGTTTACCGATAAAGATCTTTTCCTTGACGATTCGAGAAATCTTGAGCAGGATACTTTTTATGCACTACCCAGAATTGAGGTATGGGATATTACATTTAATTGGGTATGTGGATATACTGTTGGCGGGGAAGTTTCTGGGGGCTGTCCTCCAGGTGTAGATCACTGTATTGAGTTAATTCCCGAATATTGCACTGTAAGATTTTCTGTACTTGTGTCAACTCTTGTAGATGATCCAAATGGAGGAGGTGGCGGTTGGAATCCGGACATTTCTGGTGGAGGTGGCGGGGGAGGAAGTGGACAGTTCCCTGAAGAAACAACAATGCAATGTAATCGACCTTTTGTAAGAGTTCATTTAATTGATAATGGACAAGGATTGCCGTTAGATCAGTGTTTGTTATCTTTGCCAGTTTCAATTTATCACGTTACTAATACAATAAATCCTGATTTTCCATGCCTAAGAAATGCATTTTTTGATGTTACAGCAACTCGTCTCACTAATTGCATTTATAACTTATATGACGAAACATTTGTTGGAACTAATAAAGTACATAATTTGGATGTATTATCTATAAGCCCCTTAGTAGATGGAAATAATAACCCTGTTCCAGCAAAGTCTAGAGTAAAACCAAATGATAATACAACTTATCAAATTGCTTTAAACGAAGACATGGGTTTTGAATTTACGAAAGAGTATTGGAGTAGTGTTATTTTACATGAATTAGTTCACGGTTTTATACAGAAAAATTATTTAGATTTTACAGCGACAAGTCAATTTCAAAATATTCATCAAATAATGCTAACTACTTGGGTTGACGATATCAAAGAAGCATTATTAGATATCTATCCTTCTATGAGTGTCCAGGATGCGCTTTGCCTTGCAATAAATGGCATGTCGGACATGCTATCGGGTGATGTAAATGATACATTTAGATACCAGATGACCCAATGGATGCAACAATATTATGGTGTAGATGCAAACATGCTCGGCCAGGTTGCCGATGCGTATACAAAAGGGACACCTTGTTATTAATAATATTATGAAAAAATTATTGTTATTAGTGAGCTTGAGCGTCAGTCTGACTCTACAAGCAAATTCGCAAAATTTGGCGACTAAACGGGCCGAAGAAAGTTTTATTAATCTTCTGGGGCAACGGTTATTTTCAAAATTGAATACGGCTACCTTATCAAATGAACCTTTTAAAAAGCTTTACTATTATAGTTATCAGGTCTTTGAAAATGATTCAATTTGTTGGTTTTCATACAACGATGCAAACAAATTAATTGATAGTATTACGAAAACTGCATTTGTAGAAGCTATAGATTCAATAAAAAAGAAAGGTATACTTATGTTGCTAAAGAATGATGCAAAGACATATATTCCTTTATATGTTTTCTACAAAACACACTATAATGACCCTTATGATGATAAAGTATCAATTGCTCCTACAGATATTGTGTTTAGTTGGGGAATGGATGAAAACCTTCAACCCGAACCTGTCTATAGAATAACAAAGCCATTCATTTTTAGGTTACCGAAATCAAAACCCTATTATTTAAACCCATTCGAGAAATAAATTAATGCCCTCAAATAATTTTGGGTATTTTTGTAATTTTCTCGTTTCTGCCAACATAGATAATTGGAAAAACAGGATTTAACATCGTAGAATCAGCAATGCGCAAGTTTCAGAAGCAGTTCAGACTCAACGGCCAATTTTAGTTCTTAACTCTCTCAACTTTTCAACATCAACTGAAACAAAACTGAAACACGAGTATTTGAAACAACTGACCAACGAGTAATTAAATTATAAAGCAAATTGATTAACACGGAAAGAGAAAAGCGCCCTATAACATCGGCTTACTAAAATGCGGGGTTTTCGTTTAAGTGAAGTTTTGGGCGCTAAGATATTTTCGTTTAACTTGGCTGTGGCTGACGCCAATTTACAGCCAAGTTTTGTGTGGGCACGGTTTCAAGACGCCTGCACATCGCAAAGCTGCATGTTGGCAGAAATAAGCGGAAATGACAAATCCTAAAATAGTTGACCAAATATTAAAAGTAATTCCAGAAATTCTAAAGACTCTAGGATTACATTATGTATCAGAAAAGTAAATATAAAACTTGAAAAGATTGAAATTAAGGAAGCCTTAATGAGTACTTTCATACTTTTAAACTTATTACTTTATTAAGGTAATTCTTGCGCACATCTTCCTGAACACCTTGTTGTTCCCATAATTCCACATTTTTTTACTTGCTCACATGGACGTTGCAATTCTTTGTCGCAATAATCTCCAACACCATGCCAGCAGGAAAGCATATACCGGCATGTACATGATAATTCGTCACCTGGACCATAACTTATTTCGAATGAGGATAAATAAATGCCAGTTCTAAAGATGCTAAAATCCTCGCAATAATAGGGTAATTCAACTAACATCAAGATTTCCGCATCAGTAAAATGGTTTTTATAATGCTCTAAATTATCCTCTAAATAAGTAATTGCCAGCTCTTCATCCTCCAATAAACTTTCTACTGGATTAGCTGTTGCAAATAACCTCAAACTATCAACAATACCATATTGTGCGGTGTTCAAAGTGTCATTCGCAAGTATATATTCCCATTTTGTTAGCCAAAAAGCTTGCTTTTCGGTATTGGTCATAAGATTATACTCAGCAAATAATTCTTCGGTGGTCCTGGACAATAACATTTCTTGAAATTCAGGAGTTTTAAGTATTCCATCTTCAGATTTAACCTAAGATTTTTCTGAACATCCAATAAATAAAATTGTGACTAAGGAGAAAAATTTAATTAACTTTTTCAGGATTCTTTTCTTTAATTGATAGTTAATTATGATTAAATACTCATTATGATACTGTGAATATACATATCTTATTTTAAAATTATATTAAGGACAAATGTTTAAAAAAATCCTTGTAAAAACAGGTGTCAGGGAGTATGGTCCGTCATCACTTAATAATGCTGATGTTGCCTTCAAATTGATTGCTGATTTGCATGTCTTAGGCTATTGTTTAATAAAACTTATAACATCACATTCTAAAAATCCTTCTTCTGTTCCATTTTCTTAAAAAAGATGCCTTGTTTCATCATTACTAAATTATCCGCTGAATTTAAGTCCGGTGACAATTAACTTTATTTCAAATTGAACTTATCTTCCTTTAGAATTTTCTGGATAATATTCTCCATATGTATACTGTCCAATCAATTTGTTTGCAATTTTCATAAAGCATAAGTATTGGCTGTTAACAATTAGCAAATTGGTGATGGTGCCGACTTTTAGCACAAATGTTAATTAGAATTACAACTGTTCAACCTTGCACTTTTGCTCAATAGAAGTACCTCACCAGCTCTATTTCCAATTTGTTTGTTGGCGGGTAGTGTGTTTACTTTGGATTATCAAAATTAGTATCTTCAAGTGTCATAGTTACAAATTCACCGTTTGGATTTTGGTACTTTAAAAATACAAAACCAAGAGCTTCGTTAAATAGAAATGTTGAAAAATACTTACCAAATTCGTTAACAAAACTGGTATTCTCTCCTTCAATTGCATAGGTTGAAAGATTAGTATTTTTATATTTGAAATTTTCTTTGCCTACAACTTTCTGATATTGACTAATCGTCTTACCTGATAATTCACTAAAGGTAGATTTTACTATTTTCAATGTTAATTCTTTTGTACTACCTATGACTATCGGAAGTGATATTGCAGGCATAGGTGTCATTTCGGTAAAAGCAAAACAATCAAGCCTAGGAGGATGGATAAAAACATGAGTACTATCTTCTTCAACTCCTGTACTTTCTGTCATATTTTTATTACAGCAGTGGCGATAAGAGTAAGTTAAGTTTTTTTGTCCTGAAAGAAAAGAGATAAAGTTTCCTTTCTTTACTTCCATTGAAAGGGAACAAGTATCTTTTATAGTTTTGTCTGAATTATAAAATATTACTTTGTAATCCCATCTGCGTCCTTGTTGATAAATTGAATTTTTCTCATTTTTAGGACTGCTACAACTTACGCAAAAGCAAACAAGACAAAATATTGAAATGTTTTTCATTAGTGCTATTTAAATATGAGAATATCTTTTTCGGTTATAACAACTTCTATAATTTCACCTTGTAATTCTTCTGGTTGTCTGTCCGTCAGCTTGGCGCTGGTGCGGACTTAATAACCAAAATGTTCAAGTTTGCACCAATATAAGCCGAAGCTGCTTTTTTTTGCTAATTTATACTTTTTAAGCAAACAAAAAGCAGCGAAGGCGAGTATAATAACAAAAAACTTTTGTCGAAAACAAAAAAACCGCACTTGCGCCAAACTGCCTGTTTGCAGATGGCCGCAATCTAACAATCCGAAAGCACTTACAAAACCTCAACACAGTAGGGTAGAAGAAGATTCAATACAGCATAAAATAAACTATTCTTAATACCCTAAAACGTATTTCAACAAAATAAAAGTGCGTTAACTAAAAACATTAAAGAACTCCACCGTGCCTTCGAAGTTTTTAAAAACCGCTAACAAGGCGTATTGAAAAATAAACTTACAGTGTCTGACCACTAAACAACCCGAAAGACAATTTTAGCGAAAAGTCCTAAAATGAGTAAGGTTTCAATACCTTTTTTTTAGTTCAAAGGAAGATAATTTTTAAATCCAATAGGCAATAGTGCTTCTCAAAATATGCTGCTTATTGGAAGCATAAATTGCAAAAATTAGTCCATTGATAATTTCGCTAAACACGGATAATTTGAAAATGAAATTGATTTGTTTATCTTTTCTTTTTCGGCAGGCCTGCTTTTTCCATGTACTCATGTTGACTAGTAATTATTTAATATTTGGTCAACCTATTTTAGGACGAGACAGGAATTCCACTCAAAAGTAGAGTTCGGAATTGTTAAAAAACAATGTAATACCCACAATGGTACTTTATTGGGAAGTATGCCCTTTATGGACGGGGGCTACGCCCCCTCCCAATTCAAAGTTCGGCCTTTATATAACATAGAACAATACCTCGGTTAGGTGCTTTATAGGTTAGATTATTAAAAAGGTGGAAACTGCGTATCCCATCCCGATTCAAAGTTCGAGGTTTTGAAAATACAAAGCAATATCTCATCAAGGTGCTTTATGGGGCAGATAACCCTTTGGGTGCGGGGGCTACGCCCCCCTCCCCAATTCAAAGTTCGGATTGTTTTAAATACGAAACAATACCTCAAATTCGGGATTTATGGAGTATAACTGTTATGAATAGACGATATATTTTAAATCCCATTATATTTTTTATGAAACACTTATTATAGATAGTACCAGTAATTAATAATTAGATTAGTATTACTTAAAAAATTTAAAGGATAAAGTATTACCGGAAAAAAGAAATTAAAACGCGTAAAAGGATACTCACTAAAAAATAAACTTCATTCAGATTAAAGATATAAACGATTAGGGAGGTATTTCTTAAAAAACAAAAAGAAAAATTAGATTTAAATTTGAAAATTTCATCATTTTGTTATCAAATAATCATTGTGTCCAAAAAATTTCTTTTATATTATTATGGCTATTGAGCTCATCAATAAGGATATCCATTTTTTGTTGATCAATATTTTCAAACGTAATTAAAAAGATATAATCAGCATCTTGCTTTTCAAGTGTAAAGGTTTGAATTTTTAATCTTTCTTTTGTTAATAAATCTTTTAATAAGGCTGAATTACCTAAAGCAGCATCAGTTACAATACGTAACGACATGTGCCGGAATTTTCTTGAATAATACTTTTCTAAAGGCTGTATTGCCCAAAGGATAATTAATGCAATTATTGTGGTTGCTCCTGCAGCAAAGTATAATCCACCACCGGTTGCCAAGCCAATACCTGCCACTGTCCATAAGCCGGCAGCAGTGGTTAAGCCTCTTACCGTTCCTCCTTTTAAAAACAGGATAGCTCCTGCTCCTAAAAACCCAATACCGCTAATTACTTGTGCTGCTACACGAGATGGATCCAACTCAACATGCGCTGTACCCAATATATCTGTAAACCCAAATGCAGAAACAATCATTATTAAGCAGGAACCAACACAAACCATCATGTGTGTGCGTAATCCTGCAGCCCAATCTTTTCGCTCTCGTTCCAATCCGATAAGCGCTCCAAATAACGAGGCTAATGACAGCCTTATTAATATCTCTTCATAAGAAAGCATATTTGAATATTTTTATAGTATTGATATTTCAAAAATAGTACTATTGAAAATAGAAATCAACTTAACTCAATTTCCATAACCTAATCTAGTTAAGTGATTATTCTTCAGCACACAGTATTTATTTCCCTTTGTTTGCAGCATTTTTTTCTACCAATGATTGTAAATAGTTTGAAGATAGTGTGTGTTGTGTTAACTCTTCTAATCCTTCTAAATGCTTCAATTGGTGCGCCATTTTATGCATTGCACTAAGTGAGGTTCTTAAAAAGGCTCCTCCTAAGCTGATTCTTTTTACACCGATGTCATTTAAACGGTTCAATGATGGGATTCCCGGATAAACCATAATGTTTACGGGAATACTTATTTCTTTTACAAAGGCGCATATATGACTTTCTTCATGCATTAAAATAGGGAAAATACAGTTTGCACCTGCATCCATATATGATTTACCTCTTTTAATAGATTCATTTAGTTTTTCATCACTACTAAAATTGTTATTAGATACATAGGAATCAATACGAGCATTTATAAATAGTGGGATACCCTCATCTTTGGCTAATTGGGTAATGAGTTCAATTCGGTGACACTGCAATTCAATAGGTACCAATTCATGAGTATCTTTGTTTGAGTCTTCAATATTTATACCCACCACACCTATACTGATTAATTGTCTGATATTTTTTTCTAACTGTGCATCATTAGAGGAATAGCCACTTTCAATATCCGCAGATACCGGAACTTTAGTGCAATTGGCAATCTTATTTAATTGATTGAGATGCTCCTGAAAAGAAATTTTCTCACCATCACTTATTCCGTGGGAAATTGCTATGGCTGAGCTTGATGTGGCAACAGCCGGATATCCTAAATCCTCCAACATTAATGCACCGATGGGATCCCAAATATTAGGTAAAATAAACGATTGTTCACCATAATGGAGTTCATGGAACAATAATGCCTTTTGCCTGAGTTTTTCCTTAGGATTCATTTTGAAAAATTTCTATTCGTTTTCAATTTATTAAAAATCATGCCAATCCATGTTTTGTACTTTCTAATGCAGACTTAATCATATCAATTGCTTTATCAATGGTATATCGCTTTGTTCTAAAAGATAAAATAGCCATCCTTATTACAAAATGCTCATCAATAAGTGTAGAACTTAGAAATACGCTACCATCTTTATGTATATTTTGCATGAGGGTTCTATTAAACTTATTAGCATCCTTTGATGCCGGATACCAGAAATAACTCACTGATAAATCCGGAGCAGGACCTACTTTAAACCCAAGTAATAAAAGCTTTTGCCTAAAGTATTCGGTAAGTAATAATTTTTCTTCCAAACAAGCAATGAATGGTTCCTCACCATGTAATTGTAGCGGAAGCCACATTCGAAGTCCACGAAAATGTTTCGTTAGTTCCGGTGATAGGTTGGCAGGGTCAATTGCCAAATCATCAATAACAGCATCTTGCATATAATTACCTGAATAATGGTTAGCATGCAGCACAGAAGATGCATCCTTTATTAAGACGGCTCCAATACCATAAGGTAAGAACATTCCTTTATGAGGGTCAACCACCAAAGAGTCAGCTTGTTCTATCCCTTTAAATAAATCTTTTTTAGAGGTCATAATAAAAAAGCCTCCATACGCTGCATCAACATGAAACCATAGGTTAAATCTTTTTGCAATGCCGGCTATCTCATCCAGCGGATCTATTGCACCAACATCAGTTGTGCCGGCAGAAGCGATTATTAAAAATGGATTCAAATCATTGGCTAAATCTGTTTCAATTTGCTGCTTTAATGCCATTGTGTCCATTTTAAAATAATTATCTAAAGTAACATATCGGATAATCACATCCTCAAGTCCGATTATTCTTAAAGCCTTTTGAATACAGTGGTGTGATTGTGTAGTTAAATAAATAACACTCGTTATTACCTTGTCATTTTTTATTTGGAATTTATCTCTTGCGGCAGCAAGTGCAATAAGGTTTGACACAGAGCCACCTGAAGCTAAATTTCCTACTGCGTTTTGTGGAAATCCAAATATTTTTTTTAGCCAATTAATCACCTCGTTTTCGATGGCTACAGCGCCGGGCGAAGCAAAAGAAACTCCCGCATACACATTAGAAACGGCAGCAAGGAAGTCGCCAATAGCTCCCGCAAAAATCCCACCTCCCGGAATATAGCCAATATGCCCACCGGATGCCGGTTTTATTCCGGTTTCAATTACTTCGTCACTATACTTTAAAAGCAGCTCTTCTAATGAATGAGGCAAACCTGATATCTCTAATCTCTCTTTTTGTATATTTTTATTTATAAAAGATTTTGAATAGGGAAGCCTTTCGATGAAGTCGTTTGTAAACTTAGCTACTATGTCATTTATCTCCTTCCTCTTAGAAAGATTTATTTCCAGTTCTGCTGATTTAATTTCATATTGAGAAATCAGATTTATTAAATCATCTTCTTGCATTTATACAATTTTATTTTTTGAGAAAAAGTTTTAAAATTATTGAGAAATAGGATTAAAATAAAACGCCCTGGTCAGGATAAAGAGGTGACATTCCCTTGTATTTTCGTTCCATATTAATTAAATATTTCTTCCGCCATAAGCCACCTCCATAGCCAGTTAAAGAGCCATTGCTTCCAATTACTCTGTGGCATGGAACAACAATGGATATTTTATTCATTCCATTTGTATGTGCCATTGCACGGATACTTTTAGATTGAAAAATTGATTCTGCCTGTTCTTTATATGATATGGTTTTTGCGAATGGAATTTTTAATAATGAACGCCATACTGTTTTTTGAAAAGGAGTTCCTAAGAAGTCTAATTTTAATTTAAACGAATTTCTTTTTCCTGAAAAGTATTCTTTAAGCTGAACTGTGAGTTCTTTAAGATGCTCGTTCGTCCCTTTTTTCAATAAACATCCAATCTGTTTTTTCAGTTCATTTAATTCCTTTTCCAAATCTTTTCTGTCACTGAATTCAAGCACGCATATTCCTTTTTCGGTTGCTGCGGCAGTCATTTCACCAATGGGTGTTTTTAAATTTTTTATTATAAGTAATTCTGAAGAGGCAATACCATTTTGAGTAGATTTTTGACTTCTCTTATTTTGTCTATCCGCTCCTTTCAGGCTTTTTTTCATAACCAGCAAAGTTAGATTAAATCATTTTGCTTTCTTAGCAACTGTCGATACTTATTAAATACACCTTCGCGTGTTACAAAACCCAAATAGGTATTATTGTGTCCTGTTACAGGTAGGATATGAATATCTTTTTTATCCATCAGTTGCATCACTTCTTTCATTGGCATATTCACCGGAATAACATCTTGGGTTGGTTGTACCAAATCGCCTACCATTAGTGAATTTATTTTTGCCGGGTCGTTCGTATATATCACTTCCAGTAAATCTTCAATCGTTAGTATTCCAAGAAATTTTCCGTTTAAATTGACAACAGGAAAAATTGTTCGGGTGCTGTGAATGATATCATCTTTTCTTTGCATCGGGAATTCTTCAGGCTTAAGCTGTACAAAATCTTTTTCCAAAAGATGTTTTAACCGAAGCTGCATTAATACGCTGGTGTCTTTATTTTCAGCATCTATTAGTTCACCTTCTTCCGCAAGTTCTTTTGTATAAATTGAATATTTACGAATTGCTTTATTAATAAAATATGCAATTGCCGCAACAATCATTAACGGTACCATCAATGCATATCCACCGGTAATTTCTGCACTCAAAAAAATACCTGTTAGTGGGGCATGCATTACACCGCTTACAGATGCAGCCATACCTGCCAGCATGAAATGTGTTACATCTAAATGTCCAAACCCCAGTTGATTAAATGTATATGCAAAAATAAATCCAAGTAATCCACCAATTACAACACTTGGTCCGAACATTCCTCCATTTCCGCCACTGCTAAGGGTTACAGCACTTGCTGTGGCTTTAGCAAAAAGTGATAGTGTAGCAAAAATGATAAGAACCCAACTATACTCACTATAGTTGGAAAATAGGCTGTTTGATAAAAGGGAATTAAAATCTCCATCTAACAGTTTCTGAATAGTGATATATCCTTCTCCATAAAGTGCCGGAAATAGTGCAACCATTAAACCTAACGCCAGTCCGCCGATGGTTGCTTTAACATAGATATTCTTAAACTTCCGCATAGTTATATGAATCAGTTCATTCATATAACCATAATAAACAGTATAGAATCCGGCGAGGATACCGAAGAGAATATAATACCAGAACCCATCCTGTATTCTTCCATCTGCAACATAGTGAAACAATGGTCTGTTATATACCATCCAGGAAACAACTGAAGCAATGGCCGATGATATGAGCAGGGGAGTAATAGCCGGAATGGAAAAGGCAGGCAATAGAACTTCAATTGCAAATACCATCCCTGCAATTGGGCTATCAAATGCGCCTGAAATACCTGCAGCCCCACCACAAGCCAATAACAATGTAGTTTCACGGTAGTTCAGGCCAAATAACCGGCCAATGTTCGACCCAATGGAAGCGCCGCTCGATACTGCCGGTGATTCAAGTCCCGCAGAACCACCCATTCCAACTGTTATTGCGCTGGAAATAATCTGACTGTAGGCATTATGAAAATCCAGCCGGCTTCTATTTTTAGAGATACTTTTTATTAATGGAGGAATACCTTGTCTGAAAGTATGCTTTCTGATAAAGAGCCGGATATAAAAGACAGTTAAAAACAGACCAATTATTGGGAAGAAAAAGTAGAGGTAAAACTTGTATTGGCCTTGTAAATCATTTTGTAAGAAATTTGCAACAAGGTGGGTTAAGCGCTTTAGAATTGATGATGCAAGTCCACCGAGCGTTCCCACAATTGCCGCAGCAATAATCAAAAAAGTGGTTTGTGAAATATGTCTTTTTCGCCAATGGTTTAACCTAATTATATACCTAAGGAGTTGATCGTACATTTAAAAATAGCTGCAAAGATTTGAATTAAAGGTAAAAAATATCTATTACTAAGTATGTCAAATGAGAATTACCTTACTTCCTCCATCTATCTATTGGAAAGATAGAACGGCGCTTTTGAAAATTTATTCATTTATGGATTAGCCAATAAAGCGCGGAAACTTCCTATACTAACAGCCTGTTCTAAAAAGCTAATTTAACTTTCCTTCTCAGCCATTAATCATTAAATAAATGAAACAGCTATTTAGTAGATACTTAAAAACTATTTGGTGTTTGCTTTTTTCAGTTCAAAAATATCCTTCCTTCGGTCGTATAAATTTCTTACACTTCCAAATCTGTTTAGCTCACGCAAAAGGTCAATATCTATATCCACTACTAATATCATTTCGGTATTAGGTGTTGCCTCAGCTTTTATTCCATTAGCCGGGAAAGCAAAATCACATGGAGTAAAAACAATTGACTGAGCATATTGGATATCCATATTATGCACCTTTGGTAAGTTTCCTACACTGCCTGCAATAGCAACGTAACATTCGTTTTCAATAGCCCTTGCCTGGCTGCAGTTACGTACCCTGGAATATCCGTTTTGGGTATCGGTAAGAAAGGGCACAAAAAGAATATCCATTCCTTCATCTGCAAGCAAACGACTTAATTCAGGAAATTCAACATCATAACAAATGAGTACACCAATTTTTCCGCAATCCGTATCAAAGGTGTGCAATTTTCTACCTCCTTTCATTCCCCATACTTTAGCTTCATCGGGCGTAATATGCAGCTTTTCATAGTATTCTACGCTTCCGTCTCTTCTGCATAAATAGCCTACATTATACAATACATCCTCTCTCACTAAAGGCATACTTCCGGTTATAATATTAATGTTATATGACACCGACATCTGGGCAAACCGATCTAAAATTTGCGGTGTGAACTTTGCCAGATTTCTTATTGCTTCTGCTTCCGTTAAATGATTATCCTTTGCCATTAAGGGTGCATTAAAAAACTCCGGGAAGAGTGCAAAATCACATCGGTAACCCGAAACAGCATCAACAAAAAATTCTGCCTGTTGCATCACATCTTCAACGTCTTTATATGATCGCATTTGCCATTGTACCAATCCTAATCGTACAACTTTCTTTAAGGTGCCTGGTGTTTCTGTTGCTTCTTCATAATAAATGTTATCCCACTTTAACAACACCGCATATTCATTAGATGCTCGATCGCCTTCTAAATACCCTTTTAAAATTCGCGTAGGATAAAAGTCATTGGAAATTTGAAAGCTTAATACAGGGTCATGAATTTCCTTGTGTCGTACCTTATCAATATATTCTTTAGGGCTCATTTCTGCTGCATACTTATGATAATTCGGGATCCGCCCACCAAAGGCAATGCCTTTCAAATTAAGCGTTTCACACAATTCTTTTCGATAATCATATAACCTCCTACCTAATCGCAAGCCACGAAATTCAGGTACAATAAAAATATCAATCCCATAGAGTATGTTACCATGAGGGTTGTAGGTGTTAAATGTATAATTACCGGTAATCTCTTTATAAGTGTGATTTTTATTAAATCGTTCTCCATCCACAATTAGTGATAGGGCGCATCCGGCAATTTGATCATTTACCTTTATTACAACCTGGCCTTCGGGAAATTTTTCAATTAAGTCTTTAATTTGATATTCACGCCAATATTGATTTGGCATGGTAATATATGATTCTAACATAGCCTTTTTTAATTCCTGATAATCATCATTAGTTAAATAGGCCAAGGTTACATTTTCAATTTTATCCATATAGACTTATTGTTAAGTGGGAATGATTTTAGTTCAAACAATGTATTCTCTTTTTATTTTTATATAGAGAAACTGACGTTATCATCAAAATATAATAATTTTTTTTCAAAATAGTGCACCATTTTATTCCTTTAACTATTTCAAAAGATAAATACATCATTTTTTTGTTATACTATGGGGGTGCGAAATTTGATTCTCATTTATCATATAAAAGTAAATATTCTAAAGATGGAAGCCGACTAAACGATAATTATACTTGTTTCTGCTAATTTCGCATCGTTTAATTAACGAAATTTCTACAATTTAAAATATTCAGTTATGCCAAATGGTTCATCAGCTACAAGTGAATTGGACGTTCGTGTATTTATTCCAATTAAGCGACATGAGATGTTGCTAAGGATGTTTAAAGAATTACCGGTAGGAGAGAGTTTCATCTTCATCAATGATCATGATCCACTTCCTTTATATTATGAATTTCGTTCAATACATGGGGATGTTGTTGGTTGGGAGTATTTGCAGAAAGGAGGGAGGGATTGGAAGGTAAAAGTTACTCGTATGGAAGCATCGGTAGGAAGAGAATTTACAGATATTTCTACATTAATGGATTTAAGAAAAATTGAAAATAAGGATTGGAAACATGTTGTATTTCATCGGTATGGCATGATGCAGGAAGGTGATACAATGGAAATAATTGCTGAACAGGAGCCTGAAGAAATTCATTCTATCTTTAATGAAAAGTTCAAAAATCAGTGTAATTGGATTTATAAAAAGGAGCAACCGGGTGAATATGTAATTCACATCACTAAAAGAGTTGCAGGCGAATTTGACGATTCAGGAATTGAAATTGCTGTTGAGTTTGACGTTCGCCCATATCCTCCTGCAGAACGCCATGAAATGGTATTTGGTGCTTTTGATGAAATCCATCCGGGGCAAGCCTTTATTTTCACCAATGATCACGATCCCAAACCGCTATATTATCAAATAGAAGCCGAGAGTAACATCCCTTTTAAATGGGAATATTTAATAAATGGGCCAGAGGAATGGAAAGTAAAGGTGAGTAAGATTATAGAGTAACGCGATTTTTATTTAAGCTGAAGAATATTCTTTTTTTAAATTGGGCAAGGCCCAGGTTACTAAACCAATTAATGGGAGAAATGCGCATACGTGATATACAAAATAAATATCCGTCGCATCTGCCAATAAACCAAGTAAGGCTGAACCTAATCCGCCCATTCCAAAGGCGAAACCAAAAAACAAGCCTGATATCATTCCAATTTTACCCGGCATGAGTTCCTGCGCATACACCAGGATTGCAGGAAAGGCTGAAGAAAGAATTAAACCAATGATGACACTAAGCACGGCTGTCCAGAATAAATTTGCATAAGGCAAAAGCAAGGTAAAAGGAGTAACACCTAAAATAGAAAACCAAATTACATATTTTCTACCGTATCTATCTCCTAATGGGCCTCCAAGATAGGTTCCAATAGCCGCTGCAAGAAGAAAAGCAAATAGAAATAACTGGGAATTCTTTATAGATACATCAAATTTCTCAATCAGAAAGAAAGTATAATAACTACTTAAGCTGGATAGATAAAAGTATTTTGAAAATATCAATATCAATAAAATACCAACGGATAAGTGGATTTTTTTCTTTGAAAGGTGAGGATGATAAACAGATTGTATCTTTTTTTCCTTTTGTGATTTCAATAAACCATTTTGTTTCTTTGCCCACTTTCCAACATGGATGAGGATAGCGATGGCCAAAAAAGCAAGGATAGCGAAATACACAGCATGCGTTCTTCCATAACGAACAATAATTAAGGCAGCCAGTAATGGGCCGATGGCAGTACCGGCATTTCCTCCTACCTGAAAAATAGACTGTGCTAACCCACGCTTACCACCTGAAGCCATGTAGGCAATTTTTGATGATTCAGGATGAAATACGGAAGAGCCGGCGCCTATTAATGCCACCGATGCAAGGATTAAATAATAACTGTTGGCAAAAGAAACAAAAATTAATCCACCTAAGGTAAAACACATCCCTATAGCTAATGAAAAAGGCATAGGACGCTTGTCTGTATACGCACCTACAAATGGCTGAAGAATGCTTGCGGTAAGCTGAAATGTAAGCTGGATAAGGCCAATTTGTGCAAAGTTTAGCGAAAAACTCTCTTTTAAAAGAGGATAAATAGACGGAATTAATGACTGAATCATATCATTCAGCATGTGCGAAAAACTAATGCTGAACAAAATTCCGTATGCTGTGATTTGTGTAATTCTACCTGCCGAACCTTCTTTTCCTTGTATCATCTTAAAATTAGTACTGCAAAATTATGCCAAATGAAAATTAAACCTCGTAGGCAAAGCAACTGATCGAAAAAAAATAACTAATAAAGTAGTACGAAATACAGATAATAATTGCCAAAAGGATTTACATTTATGCCTTATGAAATGGCTCGAAAATTTTAAACTTACCTACAGGGCAAATAAGTATAAAAATAAAAATGATAAGGGAGGGATTTCCTATCTTCTCGCTACCGTTCAACCCGGACAAACGGTTTTTGATATTGGGGCACATAAAGCCGGCTTTCTATTTTGGTTGCTCAAGCGTGTAGGTGAAAATGGATTTGTATATGCCTTTGAACCACAAACAAGCCTTTTTCATTATATAAAGAAATTAAAGGCTCTTTTTGATTGGGAAAATGTTACTGTAGAGCATCTTGCATTATCAGATAGTGTAGAAACAGTAACTCTATTCATTCCTGAAAATAAAACAGGTGGGAAATCATCCCCTGGTGCTACTATTGTAGAACACAAGGGAAGTAATGATACCTTTACTACTGAGAAAACAGAAACACAAACCTTAGATAATTACTGCAATAAGCACAATCTAAAACCAAGTTTTTTAAAAATTGATGTAGAGGGAAATGAATTGAAAGTTTTAAAGGGAGGCCTACAAACATTAAAATCTTTTAAACCCAAAATAATAATTGAGATTGAGGCCAGACACGTAGGAGAGGAGAGAGCAAAAGAAACTTTTCATTTTTTAGAAAGTCTTGGTTATACAGGCCGGTTTATACACGGCACTAATTATCTCCCTATTTCCTCATTTAATTTTGGTGAACATCAAAACCTAAATGATAAGGCCAACTATTGTAATAATTTCATCTTTGAATAATTTTTTTACCTTTTCCTCTATTACAAAATAAATTCCCATTTTTCAAAAATCGTTTTTTGAAATTATCTCCACTTTAAATCCGGGAGATAATAGCACAAATATCACAATACCTTAAATTTTTGAAATTTTGCAAATGATGTAACTTAGTATCAAAATTTAATAACACATATTTTATGGCAACAAAAAAAGCAATGGTAGGGCCACAAAGATTAGGTCCTCTAACCCCCTTGGTAGGTGAATGGGAAGGTAATGTAGGCGTAGATGTTTCCTATCACAATAAAGATGATGAAACCACTCCAACCACTTATTTTGAAAAAGCGTGGTTCAAACCTATTCCTTTACAAGAAAATGGTCAGCAACAATTAGACGGACTTACCTATCAATCAAAAGCCTGGCGTCATGGCGAGGAGGCTATGGATCCGTTTCATGATGAGGTAGGATATTTATTATGGGATAAGGTAAATAGTCAGGTTATACGTGCTGTGGTATTTGGTAGAGGAATTGCTATCATGGCAGGTGCGACAGCAAAAGCTACAGATAAAATCATTCGATTTAAAGCTACTCCGGGTGACCCATCTTATGGAATATTACAAAACAAATATTTAATGCAACGAGCTGAACTAAAGAGTTTTGATAGTGTATTTAAATTTAACCCCGACGGAACTTTCACACATTCCTCTGATATTGTATTAAAGCTTGCAGCATTAGGTGGTAAATCAATGCATCATACAGATGTGAACACGCTACACCTTGTTAAGAGGTATCATCCGGGAGCTGAGTTTCAATAAAATTTCCAATGTATCAAAAGCGGCATATTGAAATATAATTCTTGTGCCGTTTTTTTAAAAGTAGGATTATTTTTGGCGTAAGTAAATATGTCTGATATTCCCGATTCCGGTATCTCTTTCATCAATCTCAAACAAATTTGTTTCTTTAATTAAGGGTAACAATTTTGGAAACCCATAAAGACGAGGGTCAAAGTCGGGCTTATTTTTCAAAATATAGTTTCCAAGACTTCCTAAAAATGTCCATCCGTTTTCATCAGCCAAATCGCTAACGCTTTCAGCTATAAGCCGTATGATTTCAGCATCTATCCTACTAAGGGGCTCTTCCTTTTTATGTTTTGCAGCCTTTTTATCATGTTTCTTAGGCTTGGAAGATGTAGGCTTTAGTATTTCTAAATAGATAAATTTATCACAAGAAGATATAAAAGGTTGCGGAGTTTTCTTTTCTCCAAAGCCTATTACCGTCATTCCTGCTTCTCTTAACCGGGTAGCCAGCCGGGTGAAATCACTATCACTTGATACGATACAAAAGCCATTTACTTTGCCGGAATATAAAATATCCATCGCATCAATTATCAGTGCGCTATCACTTGAATTTTTTCCTGTAGTATAACTGTATTGTTGAATGGGTGTAATTGCATTTTCCAAAAGCACATTTTTCCATCCTGCCACAGTTGGCTTTGTCCAATCAGCATAAATTCGTTTTATGGTAGGCGTTCCATTTTTCGAAATTTCTTCCAACATTTCCTTTATATGTGCATAAGGCACATTATCGGCATCAATCAAAACAGCCAATTTATCTTCTATCATAACAGGGTTTAAATTTTGAATAAGGGATGTACAAAGTAAACATATAAACTACTTGAGAGCATTCAATTTACACCCTTTCATAATAACCAAAACAATTTATTTAATTTTTAATGAATTTGTAAAATTCCTTTTGCGTTTTGGTAAAAACAAAACTACCGAAAGAGTCTATCCTTCGGTAGCATTATAATACCGTTTATCTAAAATCAGCTTGCAGGATTTAATTCTTTTACAATTAGAGATTGGACACCGTTTTTATTTATTACAGTTCCGCTAATGGTTACCTTTTCTGCTGCATGTTTTAATGTGTTTTGGTAAACATCAGCAAGGTCATGGTCTTCTAATAACAAATATACTTGCCCGTTTTCTGCAAGGATTCCTGCAGGGAGTCCTTTGTCCAAGCAACCCTGAGCACATTTTTGATGAGAATCACCCATGGCATCGTGATCCATGTAACATGACAAATCTAAAACCTCACCCTTGATTGTTTGTGGCCCTGAAAGTTGTTCGGCTTTGGCGGTTGTTACAGCACCTGCATCAGGTGTGGAAGTAGTGGCGACTGTTTTATTATTATCTGATTGTGAGCAAGAGGAAACAGAAAAAATAAAAAATGCAGTTAAAACAATCATCCCCAAAAAATTAATTTTCGCAATTTTCATAATCGTATCTTTTAAAATTATTAAACAAAACAAGCTAATATACTCATATTTGTGCACTTCTCTGTAGTATTTAACACGAATACAATATCCAATTTGTAACCATGGATGAGCTTTAATTGTTTGATTGTATTTCTAAAAATATCATTTTGGGAGAATTAGATACATTTGAATAACCTATAAGAAAATGTATAATGAAGTCCTTGAAGTATATTTTAATTATTGTTGCTTTTATTTTGATCGCTATTCAATTGCCATTTTTCACTCCAAAGAAAAATATATCAAAAGTGAAAAACCAAATTGACATTACCGACAAATATGATGTACCCATGAATATTCAAATGGATTTGTATAACGGGTGCTATGATTGCCACTCAAACAACACAAAAAAATATCCTTGGTATTATCATATTCAGCCAATAAGTTGGTGGATGAACCACCATATAACAGAAGCTAAGGAACAAATAAATTTTTCTGAATTTGGGGCCTATACCCATGATGAAGCGATTGAAAAATTTAAGAAGCTCCAAAAATCAATGGAAGAAAAAACCATGCCACTAAAATCTTACCTGTGGATGCATGAAGAAGCTAAATATAATGAAAAGCAGTATCAGCGTGTAGCAGAATGGGCAAGGTCTATGCAGGACAATTTAGGTAAACCCACCCATTAAAGAAACTATTTCATTTTTTTACTACTCCCTTCTTTTGAAGATATACGACACTCCAATTGTTGTAAAGAAACTATTATTTGCGCCCACAATTGAATTACCAATTGCAATATCAAATTGTAATTGAGGCTTTGGCACAACCAGAATTCCTGCATCTAAATTATGTAGATTTCCCAACTGCTTTATTGTTGAAAAATACTCAACAAAGGTGGAGACCTTGTTTGAGAGAGTTATACCCAGATTTAAAGTGAGATTAAGTGCCTTAAACTCATCTGCGGCACCTATATTATAAGCAATTACAAAATTATTGCTTAATTCATTTTCAAATGCAACCTTTAATTCATAAGGAATTTTATTCCCATTAAAATCCTTGCTCGCAATATTTTCAAACCATACATAACCAACGAAGGATACAGCCGGAAGAAATTTATGTTGCTTAATTATTCGCTGTTTTGCGCTTATTGAAACCGGCTTCATCCCTTTAGCACTAACTTCTTTCCCTGCATCTAATTGAAGCCGAATTTCAGTTGACCTGGTTAATCCATAGCGCAACATGGCATCATTAAGGAAGGTTTGGTTTGCAACAATAATTCCGTATTCTAATTGGAATTGGTTCTTGGGCACAATGTAAACCCCATCACTTTGGTCTGGTCGGTCAGTATTTATATACTCTACTTGTGAAAAGCAATGTAGCGTTAGAAATAAAAAAAATAAACTACAGAGAGAATAGCTAACCTTTTGCACAATAAATTTCAAAAATTAAATGTTTGATATTTTTTGAAGTGATATAAAACTTTCTAAATCAGATTCAAATGTAAATACAAAAAACTGAGTAGGGGAGCGATTTTATTAGAATAAATTTTACACAATGAAATAATTTTCCGTATTTAAGCTATTTAAAAGTCTATAGTTTACTTATGCTCTGTTTTTATATGTCTGCTTGCCGGTTAATGCGTTCTGCAAACGCAATGATGTGTCCATCTAAATCAGCAAAATAACAAACCCTATCCCCCCAATCTCTGTCTTCTATTGGACTTATAAGTGTAGCTCCTAAAGCTAATGCACTATCAAATTCCTGCTGAATGTCATTAACATGAAAATACATTTCGCAACGCGGGATTCCCTTCCCACTATCGGGATGAGGCATTTTATCTTTAAAAATTTTTGCAATCCCGATATTTGGCATTAATCCCAATTTGCAATTTTCAAAAAGGGTAAATGATGTCATGCCGGGAACATTTAAATCAGGATTTCGTTTAAACAATTTGGAATAAAACGCAGTGCTTTCATCCTGATTATTTACATAAAGTATAATTTCTAAAATTTGAAAAGGCTTCATGGTTATGCTATAATTAGCTTTGAATAGTAAATATAAATTGAAATGATATCACTTTTTTTAAATTGATGCACTAAGCTTTTTGAAAAAATATTAAGAGGAGAAACCTTAAATCATTCCTTGTACTTTTTGAGAATATTAAACACATAATCCTTTTGGATTACTCGTGTAAAAGAATTAACATTTTATTTTACCTTGCTTAGCAATATCTGTTTCTCCTTTAAGAAGACTTTTTTGCATTACCTCCTGTTATCCTTTTTTAAAATTTAAATTAAAATCATGAAGCAATTTTTTAATTTATCCTTCTTATATACCTATTACAAAACGCTTTTAAATAAGTTTAAAATGGTAAGGTTAGCATTGGGGACAACAATTTTAATGTTATCTTTTTGTAGCTTAGGATTTGCTCAATCTACTATTCAATTAGGTGCAGGAACTGATAAGAGCACCTATCTGCCTATCTACATTTATTATGATTATTCCTATACCCAAACAATTTATACTGCTGCAGAAATGAATGCACAGGGAGCAGTAACTTCCTCTACAATAACAAAAATATGGTATAAGCCAACTATTAGCCGTTCAACTTCCAATTATCAGGATTGGGTAATTTATATGGGAAATACTTCAAAGGTTGGATTTATAGACAATCTTGATTGGATTCAGACTTCATCCATGACTCAAGTTTTTGATGGCCAAATTCCGTCCACTACGGTAGCCGACCAATGGATGGAGATTACTCTAACTACCCCTTTTTCATGGGATGGGATTAGCAATATTGTAGTAGCTGTTGATGAAAACTCAGCATCGTATGCTGTGAGTGGTAGTAATTGGGGCGGTTATACTTTAGCTCCAAGCAGCGGGAAAAAGGCAATTTATTTCTTTGGAGATGGAGCCAGTAATAATACAGACCCAGGCAATCCCGGTAGTGCAACTGACAGGACTGATAATGTAGCCCAAATTCGTTTTACAGGAAGTAATTTAGCATCAGACTGTAGTGGCACGCCAAATGCAGGTACTGTACCCTCTACAATGGGAGTATGTTCCGGCAAACCCTTTACCTTAACCGCAACCGGCGTATCTGCTAATGCCAATAATCTTATAGGCCAATGGGAATCATCTCCGGTAGGAGCAAATACCTGGTCTCCCATCACGGGTGCTATAGATCCGGTTTATACCATTGCCAGTGCTCCTTCTATCCCTACAGATTATAGATTCACTTTAACGTGTAGCAGTCCGGGAGGAGGTTCAGCGTCTTCAAATATTTTAACCATTTCTATTAATCCATACTGGGACTGTTTTTGTTCTCCATCATATTATTCTGCAGTTAGTTATTATATTGAATCTGCCAAGACAACCGGAGGAGTTCAAAACATAAATTATACCTATTCCGGATTGCCAACAGGAGGGTTCTCTGACGAAACGAGTACCCAAACTGTATCACAGGCCGCAGGGTTTGCGTTCGACTTAACCACAGAATTTTCATTTGGCGCGAATACAATTATGGCTTGGGTAGATTGGAACCAGGATGGAGTTTTTAACAATACAACTGAGCTAGTAATAGCTAATTACTCTCCTGTTGATATTCAAACAAATTCAATTGCTATTCCTACAGGAACCTCTCCCGGAAATTATAGAATGCGTATCAGAAGTAATAGGGCAGATTATACATACATGCTCCCATGTTCAGCGGAAAATTATGGCTCTGCAATAGATGTTACGCTAACGGTTGCACCTCCTCCGGCTTGCCCTCCTGTTACAAATGTGAATGTAATCCCAACGCTAAGTTCTGCTCTTTTATCTTGGACGAGTTCTGCCTCTACTTTTGATTTGGAGTGGGGGCCACAAGGCTTTTCTCCTGGTTCCGGAACAATGGTATCCGGAATTATCGGGAACAGCCATAATTTAACCGGCCTCAATTCAAATACATCATACGATTTTTATGTGAGGGCAGATTGTGGAACAGATGGCAAAAGTGCATGGAGCAGTACCAAAAATTTTGTAACCGGATATTGCCCTGTAACAACTTATAGTAATCACCAATATGGGATAAGTTCTTTTTCAACAACTAATGGAATTACTAACATAAACAATATTTCCGGTCCCGGAGATTATAGTGACTATACAAATCTTTCAGTGAGTCAGGTAGCCGGTGGAGCGGTTAACTTTACAATCACCCATCATCCATATAATGTTGGTGGAAGCGGTATGGCGCTATGGATTGATTGGAATAATGATTTTGATTTTAATGATCCCGGCGAGTTAATTTATACTAACTATAGTGCAAGTTCTGCAAGTGGTACAATAACCGTTCCAGTCGGTACCCCAATTGGAAATTATAGAATTAGAGTTGTAGTTAATAACATTGTAGGTGCGACGTTAATGCCATGTGGAAGCTTAGGAGCTTCCAATTATGGAGAGGCGGAAGATTATACTTTTTCTGTTATCGCAGTCCCTACCTGTTATCCTCCTACAGCTTTGTCTGCATCTATGATTAACTCCACCGATGCATCGCTAAGTTGGACCAGTAGTGCTCCTAATTTTGAAATAGAGTGGGGGCTTCAAGGATTTTTATTAGGTACAGGTAATTCTGTATCCAACATAAACAATAACAGCCACACTTTAACCGGATTGGCAAGTAACTCCACTTATTCTTACTATGTAAAAGCAAAATGTGGAGTTGGTAATGAAAGCATCTGGGCCGGCCCATTTAATTTCAACACAGGTTATTGCACAGTTACACCTAAACCCGGCTACCCTGTGGGGTATGGTATTACTAATTTTACAATAACTAATGCCATCAACAATATTAATAATTCTTCCACAACAGAATTCTCTTATTCTGATTTTTCTTCCTTGTCTATCTCTCAAATGGCAGGTGGTACTATGAATTTTTCAGTAACCGGTACTGGTAGTAATAATTTTGTGCAAATTTGGATTGATTGGAACGATAATTTTGACTTTTATGATTTGGGAGAAAGAATTTATAGTTCCGGATCTTATAGACAAACCCATACCGGAACCATAACTATTCCTCCGGGAACCTCTGCCGGAAACTATAGAATGCGTGTTGTGCTTATTTCTAATTTCACTATTACTCTTCTAGACCCTTGTGGTGACCTTGGACAATTAGGTTATGGAGAGGCAGAAGATTACACAATAACCGTAGTTTTACCTCCTTCGTGCTCAACTCCCACTTCGTTAGCAGCAACTAATATTACTGCACTTAGTGCCAATTTAAGTTGGAATAGCACGGCTCCCTCATTTAACATCGAATGGGGACAACAAGGGTTTTCTTTGGGTTCAGGAACCAGGATTACCTCAGGAATTACTTCTGCCAACTACACCCTGAGTGGTTTAACGCCTTATACAGATTATTCATTTTATGTACAAGCCAATTGTGGTACAGATGGTCTAAGCTCCTGGGCCGGTCCTTTTAGTTTCAAAACTCCAATTTTGAATGATGATGCAACAGGTGCTATTTTGTTAACCGTTGGTGCTGGCTGTACCGGTGCACCTTATTCAACCATCGGTGCTATAGAAAATATAAATGAGCCAATAAGTCCGGTTGCTACTCCCGGATATGAAAATAAATTTAGGGTATGGTTTAAGTTTGTTGCTCCGGCAAGTGGGGCTGTTAGAGTTACTACCGATCTGGGTTCAGGATTCACTTTAGGAGACACACGAATTACTTTATTTGCTGCTACAAATGTTGCTGATTACTCCACTTTCACAGCTCTGGCAGCAGATGAAAACAACGGAGCTTGGTCAACTTATGGTGGAGCGCCTGGTTCCTACGGTGCTCTATCTACTTTATATATAACCGACCTCACAAACGGTTCTACTTATTATGTGATGGTTTCCGGAGGCGATAATACTAACCGAAATTTAACAGGTACTTTTTGCATCGCAGTTAATGAATTGAATAGTTCAATGTTATCATCAGTTTCGGGATGCAATGGTAGCCTCGATTACAAAACTGCTTATGGTTATAATTCCGCTAGTTACCCTTATTGGACATCCTTGGTAGATGGGTATGGAAAACTCATCGGTATGGTTAAAAGTGTACCTAACACTAGTTCTTATAATAATTATTATCCACGTCTGTATATTAATACATCCGGTACTATCAGACAAAATAATAATGGAATTAGTTATTTAGACAGAAATTTTCATATTGATAAATCCGGAAACACAGATGAAGAAGTGCAATTGTTTTTTTCAAGCGCGGAGTTGAATGCATTAGGAGTATCGTTGAGTAATTTAGCCGTCACAAAATTTGATGATGTTTGTTCGGAAGTAATACCGTTAGCCACAGGAGCCTTCTTATTGCCATCGCGTAGCGCAGAAATTAATGGTATCGAACTTATTCAATTCACCACCCGTGGGCATGGCGCATATTTTATTAGTGATGCAAGATTGGGCCCGTTGCCTATTCGTTTGACTTATTTTAATGGTTATGTAGAAGGGAAAACAAATGTGCTCAATTGGCAATCATTACAGGATAATGATAGAAGTAATTATGTTATTGAACGCTCCGGAGATGTATCTCATTTTGAACCCATAGGGCAGATGCCTGCAATGAACCAATCTATTGCTAACTATCAGTTTGTTGATGTCAATCCAATAAAAGGCCAAAACTTTTATCGTTTAAAGATGCAGGATGCAGAGGGGATAACTACCTACTCCAACGTAATTACATTGTTTCAAAATACGAGTAAAGAGAGGATAAGTATAACTGCATACCCTAATCCTACTTCTCATTCTGTTACTATTAATATAAATGGAGAAAGAGCCGGAACTGCTATTTTAAAAGTAGTTGAATTAACAGGAAGAGTGATAAAAGAAATTGAAGTTTTAACAGATAAGTTTGTGATGGATATGAGTAATTGGCCATCTGGGATTTATTTATTAAAATATAAAGACAATAAACATACATCTGTTATTAAAATAACTAAAAAATAAAGTTTTGCGATTCTAATAAAACGAAGTAATGGATGATTTGTCTTTTTTTATAAGATAGGGGAGTAAGGCGGATTTATTATATGTTCGCCTTGCTCTTTAATCTGATAGTAATAAAAGGAATATATTAGAAAAATCTTTTCGAACATTTGGATGGAGTGTATAATTTATGGGCTTGAATATAAAAAACCCATAGCTACATCCGGCTTTACCCCAAAGGCTATGTTTTTAGATTTTAAACTTTGGACTATATTTCAAGGCTATACCTTAACATTATTCAGCCAGAAGGAATTAATACCTTCTTTTGTTGGTTCAAAATTGAGGATGAGGGAGAATTGCAAACCACCATATAACTTAGCCACTACTACATGAGATAGGCTGAATCGTTAATTAATACCATACTGCTTTTTTAAGAATGAAATAAGTTTGGTGGCAGCATTTAATTGATTTTGTAAAAATGAAATATAGGTTCCTGTTCCAGCTCTTTCAATAATTTTATAATTTATATAATTTTGAACCTTTTGGTGATTTTCATTTAATCTGAGCAATTGATCATTTCGAAAATCTGCAACTTCAATAAAATTGTCTAAGGCAGAAAAGAAAATTTTTATTATCGCTTCTTGCTGATATAATAGCAAGGAATTAAAATTTTGATATGCTAATATTCTGTCTAACACATTTTTCTTTTTTATTAATCTTAAAGTGTTTGCAGATTGCATTTGAAGAAATGCCGATTCATCAGGTTTGTAATTATCTGTTGTGCTAAGTTTACTGAAATAATTAAAAAGTTGATGTTGGTAAACAGAATCCGTTAATTCGCCTGGCATCATCAATAAAGAATCTATAATTTTATTTTTATCTATACAAAATTGAATACTTGCACTTAGGCCTATACTATCGCTTTTAAGGTTGGCAATAAAGCTTTCAATGTTCCTCTTTTCAATTCTACTATTCACTATATGCTCCCGGTAGCTTTCTGCAAAAAAGCTTAAAGTAACTGCTACAAAAATCATTAATCCTTCAAGCAAAAACTCCTTCCATCTTTTAGGCTTATGATGTAAATCTGCATGATGATGTACTTCCATTTTTATTTTTTCATTCTTTTGAATATTTGCATCAACTTCATTTTTGGCATTCGTATCATTAAATTCAATTTCTGATTCGCTATTTTTTTGTTCACTCTCATCTCCTTCGAGATTTTTAGTCATACTTTTCTATTTGTTGCATTATGACACAAAACTATTACGTGAAGTAGTATTATGTGTATTAAATATTGTTAATGGAATTAGGAATGAAAAATAGGGATAATTATCTGGTTAATAATTCTGATAAAGGTAAAAATAAGTATCTGAATTAGTTACCTATGGAAATAAATTCTACTAAAATTTTCAAACTGCTGGTTGTGCCGTCTAACGCTTTACAGTAAATACACTTCCAACCGCTATTTTATTAAATCTGTTTTGTTCCTATTAATAGGTTTTACAACAACCATTTTAAAGCAATAATACCAGCTCCAAGTAAGCCCTCAACCATCATAATAATATCAAAATATTTCCCGGCTGTTCCAACTTTACTCCTTGAATACAACCTGCCCAATCCTGAAAAAATAACCATAACGCCAATGAAATATATTAAATCCCCCATTCTTACAACATTAAAGGCCACATAAGCAACCAGGAAACCGGAGCTTAAATAAATTCCACCTAAAAATCGCACCAAATTATCCAATACTTGTTGTTTCGACATTCCTTTAGGTAAAAAATCCATTGCTCCTTTAAGTATAATATTTGTTCCACCTATTAAACAAATGGCTGCAACAAGCCATAATAGAATCCGGAGGAGTAAAAGCATAATTTTCTTCGTTTAAGAATTTATTTTTTGAGATTTGCGGTTGTATGGCAGCAACTGATTATTTCTAAAAACAAAATGTGTGTTTTTATCCGCTAGCCAACCAATCAGTTTGAATACACCTAAAACATTAATAATTATACCAAGAGAGAAACCTAATAAATAGTCGAAAATTGTAGCAAGGTTTTCTTGATAAACAATTTTAAAAAAGAAATAGACACAGGGAATAAAAAATAATAAACTAGTTGCCTGTCCGGCATTATAAAAAGTTTTACCTTTTATATTAAAAATAATTGTATGAGCAATTATATTACCCAATGACACCAGAATGGATGCCATGCCCAGCCAAACAAACCGTTGGCTGGTTATGGCAGCTAATAGATAAATTGTCCATCCAATCCAAACATTTATAATAAAAGAGGTATTGCTATTTAATGGATATCTATCTGGAAGTGCACTTTTAAACATTACGCTATTAACCATACCCGGAAAAGTGCCCGGTATTCGATATTCTTCCCATTGATGAAAAAATAGAGTTGCTAAACTTAGCCACATTAAAATTTGATAATTAGATAATTCAGCATGAACAATACCCAAAAATATTAAGATAACAACGCCTAATATGCTGCCTATATCATACCAATGGTTACGTATGAAGTTCATTTTATTTGATGATTTGTTTTTTATCCTGCATTTTATTCATTCTTATTTTTTAGCACAAAACTTTTCATTTCTTTTAAGACTGGAGCTAATGTTTAACGACTAATTTAACTCTTGCAACAAGTGTTAGGTGCTGTTTAAAATAGTGTCTTACCCTGAAATAGGTTGACCATTTTTTTATTATTAAAAGTGGTTGTTTACAAACTTACTAAAACATGGATAAGTCTTAAAAATCATTTAAAGGATTTTAAGGCTTATCAACATTCCTTCTCTGTGCTGTTTTGATGGTCTTTTTATAAGATAAATAGGTATGTAACTGATAACTATGAGCAAAGTTTGGAGTTTGCATTTTCAAGGAAGGATGGCACCGTTCATTGTTATATATATCCCCGGCTTGCTCCAACATTTTGTTGGCAATTTCAAGAAACGGAATGGTTTTGAGCAACCCAAATTCTACTTGAGCGTTTGGTTGATTCTTTCAGCCACCGCATTCTCATACGGATTATATTTTTCTGTTGTGCTTGTTGCTAAAAGTGTTTAATTTTTTGTCAACCTATTTTAGGATTTGTCAACTTAAAAAATTTCCTACAACGGTCCCGCATAGCCGATGGCGGGGGTTTGAGCCGACATCAGTTAAAATACTTGGCTGTAATTTTGCGAAGCATACAGCCAAGTTACTGAAGTTCATTAAAAATACAAAAGCTCAAGTTTACCCACGTCCAGCCACGCTTTTGGCTATGCAATGTTGGCAGAAGTAAAGTTATTTAAGGATAGCTCTCATTTAATTCTTTAAATACAATGCCTGTGCAGCCGGCATTTTCAATTTTATTTTTAAGGTTCTCCGAAACAAAAAGGCCATAGCCACCTTCTATATTACTTAAAACAAAAAAGCTCTTATCAGTGTTTTCGTTTATTCGGATTTTAAAAATATGAAGTGAACGAGGATATGCACATTTTTCTTTCGCTTCTAAAAAGTCATTATAATCAGTCACATTTTTCCTTTGCACTTTAGTAAAGGAGTTTTCTACTTCCCATATTTCTGAGTCTGAAAAATTAATATACTCATTGGAAGTGTTATAATACTTCATAAACCAATAATTATCAAGAAGTGTATCTTTTTTATACACATCTATCTTAAAAAACTGAACAGCATTAGTATTATACTTTTCGAATATTTCTTTTAACTTATTACTAATCACAAATCCGAAAATAATTCCTAACGCATTTGCGGAAAGTAGATCAGTAGGCTTAGCACTTTTCCAAAGGACTAAATCAGGAACTAACGGGCTAAAATCAATTTTCTTTAGATAATATTTACTATTGCCGATAAATCGCTCGTCCTTTACATTAAACATATACTTTCCTTCCTTTATTTGTGGGAATTTTCCAATTTCCTTTTCCTTCACTGAATGATCAATTCTATAATATTTCATTTTTTAAAAGACTATTTGATTAATAGAAGTATTAGGATTATTTTGGATTGCAGGTTTAATTACATTATTGATCAAATTAGTGAGTTGCTCCATTGCCGCTTGAGGAGTAAAATTTCCGGCAGCGGTTAAATTTGTTACAATAACATCCATTTTTTGAGTAACCAAACTAGTATAGTTAGCATGACTTCCTGTGTGCTGTACTGCCGTTAAAGGTATTCCATTTAATAACCTATTTAAATGAAACGAATTTTCCCCACCTGATGCAGCCATTGGTACAAGATCATGCCCATCTTTTTCCCACGGTATTATATGATGCGCTACTCTTGAATCTCCTTTTGCCAACCCTAATACCTTTCTTAAAAGACCTCGATTTCCAAATTTAATTACTCCATTGGCTTCTTTAATCCACTTTAATGTTCGTTTGCTACCATCTAATGCAATTACCAGTTTTCGCGCATACTTTGCAGTGGTAGCAGTCCACCCAGCGATGGGAATTGCTGCTGCAAAACTTAATGTGGCATTTACCCCATCACCTCGCAAAACATAAATGCCACCATTGGTCAGGTCAGCTATTTCTCCAATTACCGGAACCATACCTGCAACATCTAATAAAATATGCACTACCTCTAAAGACGCTTCCAAATACACCCTTGCATTTGACCATTCTGGATGCTCTGCTTTAATGTTTATGCATTCTATTGCAAAATAATACGCCCACATGGGGTCATAAGCAGTTTGATTGTGCGGACTCGGGAGATTTGAAATAAGAATATTGAAATGGGTTTGATTAAACCCATTTTCGATAATGCCATACATGGCTGCTTGTAAAGAAGCCTTCGCTGCAATTATCGCTTCTGGATTCTCATTTGGATAATACGGTAAATCGGTATGATTATCAACTGCACTTTTTGCTTCTGTTATAAAGGCAAGTAATTCATTCGCAAATGCTGGTTTGTTATTTAACCAGTCTATTTGGTCACGATCCAAATTCAAAGTAATCGATAATGTTGAAACTGTTGTTAATGGTTCAATAGGTTCCCAGCCTAATGATAATCCTTTTGGACATGGAGGTAGACCACTTTGAATTAATGGAGTAGGATTGCATAATTGTACTGTGGATGGAGAGCCCGGTGAACTTCCACCGCCGCTGCCGCCTCCTATGGGAGGATCGTAGCCATCGTCATTGTAAACAAGCTTACTGATTTTTTTACATGTTCTTTTGGTACCCCAACATCTTTCACATGCAGAGCAAGAACCCGGAGCAACACCGGCTACACGACAGCAATTAGTACCAGAAGAACAATTTAAAAATCGGGTGGTGGTGCAAAATTCAAACTCCCAAACCTCCCAACCACGGCCTTGAAGGTTTTCCTCAGGATAATCAATATGAATAATACGATCACTTACTGGCGCATCCTGTGGTATTTCAAAATCTTTAAGTAATCGCATGTCATGAATCATGAAGTCTTTGTGGCCAAAAGCAACAAAGTCTAAGATCATAAATTGAAGCGCAAGCCTGTTAGCATTATTTGTTCCCAAAGTATCAAACTCAAACTGTTCATATTCGAATTTGTTATAGAGCTGCAATTCAACATAGTTATTTATTGTGGCAAGGAAAAATGCGGTTACTTTGTCCTCTCCCTGAACAGCAAGAGGAATATATACTATTGTATCTTCGCCGGGTGCCATACTCCTCTGCATGAACCTTTGTTTTGAAATCTGTGCTCTATCCCAAACAGGATAACCGTTTCGTTTTATAATTGTCTTAATCAACTTGGGATTTTTCTCCTTTTGTAATTTTAATTCCGAAGCTACCCTCTTCATCATTGGATCAGCAGTTGAAGGCAACAAGAAGAAATTGGATTCGTCAACAAAATCATGGACTTTAGTGAACACATCTTTTCTACACGAATTAAAAACTACTATTCCTATAAACAGAATAAAGCCAACAAACAGTCTTGAAAGGAACGTCATAACAATTTGATTTGATTTTTAAATGATATTTTCAAACTGTTGGCTATTCAAATATTTCTGCAAACGCCCTCGCATAGCCGATGGCGGGGATATAGAACGATAAACATACCGTAAATTTACATAACTTCGAAAAACTTTTGGAACCGCGCCCAACCCCGCTTTTGGCTATGCTCTGTTAGTGGCTGGTACTCCTCGCTTATAATTTACACTTTTCCTACAATTGAAGTTGCGTAAATATTTCGACTCAAATTTTGTTCATTCTAAATCTTAATGGAAACTGCATCTATATTGAATTATTGAGAATTTACTATCAAGTAGTAATGTCATTTTTAATTCTACCCTTACTAACAAGAAATATGTATGTAACCACAACTCCAATTACCGGTAAAAATAGTGTGGCAAATAACATTATTAAAAACTGTAGCCCATTTATTCTCTGTGTATTCAAATAGTTAACAGATCTCCAAACTACATACACTATTAACAAGAGATACAATATAATAATGAGCCATGATAACGATTCTGGAATTGCGAATAAATAAAACATATTTTAATTTTAAAATCCAATGCCAATAATAGGCAATGTAAATCTACATGAACACTTAAAGGAAGTTGTTACTATACAAATATGTTGATCTCCCCAACACGAGTAAGATTGACCATATGATCTACAGTTTGGGTTAGCTTCAGCAAATTGTTCAGCTTCTATACCGTTATCCGCCTGCCCAAGCATTAACGTCAAACCAGGTGTATGGACATTCCAAATACCGCATCTTTTTGCTAATAATTGTGGAGAATTGGGTCTGTCGCAGTTGATTCCTTTAAAATTAGTCATCACCAGAGCCATAATAACGAATCTTGCCTTAATCGAATCAGGTAAACGTGCAATTTCGCGATTGTTACTTACTGGATACTCCTTTTCATTAATAATTAACTTCCACTCCTTTTTGCCAATAACATACAATGACCACATAGAATTATCTGTTTGTAAGCTTTCGATTTCTTCGCTCTTACAATATTTAAACTTTTGATTATCTAAGGAAAAAGCATAATTATTAGCTACTGCTGTATCTGCCCATAAATAAATTAATTTACAGCTAGAGTCATCTATAAATTCTATCTTATAGTCATAAACACCAACTAAATCTAAAGTGCTTATCTGCGCTCTAATATTATACGAAGAAAATACGATGAAAAATATAAAGAGCAATTTCATTGTATAAAGTTTTTATAAATATAACATAGTTTTTATAAAAATTGTTATTTGTAAATAATTGATAGGACACTTATACATGAGTTTATATCCCATCCTTAAACTAAAGCCTACATCTTTGATTATCATAATGAAAACATCAACTTTATCATGTGTTTAAAAAGTTTACATTCAAATATTCATTCAACACTTTGATTCTCAAGAGTTGAAATTGTTGCTACAGATTATTACACTGGCGTAGTACTGGCCACTAACGGTTTGCAAATTGGCGATGGAGCCGATTTTTAGCACAAATGTTGAATAGAATTACTGTCGTTGAATTTAGCACAAAGCTTCATAATAGCACTTCTGCCGCCATTTTGGCAATACCTTGTTACAGGCAGTAAGATTTTTGTTCGTCATCTCGTTTCAATAACTTTTTGTTCATTTATACTCAATATGAAATCAGCAATCTTCTTTATCTCGATACTTGAAAATGTCGGTTTGAAGTAGTTCACATATCCAAGAAGTTCGTTTAAAGTCAAAATTTTTACATACTGAAACTCCTCTTGGGGTTTTGTATTCGTCATTACAATGAGGTTTCTGATTGATATTTTTTTGTCGCCCCAATGGTGTTTGTCTAAACATAGATGATATTTGCTCATTTCATTGTTAAGCAACTTAAATAAAACAAAACTCGTTCTTTTTATTTGTTGAACAGGTGAACCTAAACTCAAATTTTCTAATGATTTTTCACTCCAATTCTTGGTTTCAATCAGGAATATGCCGGAAGGCCCAACAAGTATATGGTCAATTTGAACCGACTTTATGTAATCATTTTCTTGTTTGTTATATATTGCTGGTGAAAATGAAACATCAAAGTCGTTAATCAAATAGTATTCGTCCGACAGATTTTCTAATGTCTTTACAACCTTTTGTTCGCCCAACGCACCATAAATGAAACTGTTTAAATTGTCAATTATAGATTTTTTTCTTTCAAGTTCTGATAAAGGAAAATAAACGCTCTGTTTAACAGCTTCATCAGTATTTGAAGTTATAAATTGATAGCGATTGCTTTTTTCTTGATGAATGTCAATAAGATGTTTAATTGTCGTTGCTACGTTGCTCTCAAATTTCTTTTCTTTCTGTTTGATTTTCCTTTTATAATCCCAAAGTTTTAAACCCTTGGTTATTTTCCGAAATAAATTTGTTGGGATACTGTTTGTTGAAATATTAAATCGTTGCTTCAGATTGTCAATTTCGCCCGTCAATATTTGTACTGTCTGCTGTCGTTGTGTTTCTATTTCTGCATCTAAGTTTTTCAACGCCACATTGAGCAAGTTTTTTTCTTCTTCAATTTGGTTTTTATGTTGAGAAATTAACTGCTGTCGGGAAATTGCAAATGAGCTTTGAAAATCAATAACCTCTTTTAATGATTTAAAGTCATAAATACTGTTTTCGTCTAACCGTGATTTTAAAGTCGTCAGCGAACCAATTGTGTTGTATGTCCTGCTCATTCTGTCTGCCGATTGTTAATTGTAGGGTGTCGTGTCTTATCCTGAAATAGGTTGACCTATTTTGGGTTTTAAAAATGTAGTTTAAAAATACTGTTTTCATCTGTTATGTTTCAATTTCTTTATCCACTAAACGGCACACTTCAATTTTAGTAGGATTTTCGTTCGCCGTTTGTGGATAAAGCTGCTGTACTGATATCCATCTTTTGTTCGCTGTTCAGCTGCTTCTTTTTATAGCTCTTATACTTGTGCAACTGATGTGTATGCGCAAAGGCAGGTGTCTGCATTTCCAGTGAACCATGCCTTCTTTTATTGTTGTAGGTGGCTACCGCGTGTGTCAGCATTTTCCTTGCGATATCAATTAAGGGAATGATCCTGATCAATCCGAATTCATACTTCAATATGCCGTTGATGCGCTCTGCAACTGCATTCTCATAAGGGTCATATTTTTCTGTCGTGCTCAGTAACATTCCCCTGCTCTGTGCAAATTCACTGTAATCAGGGCAGCAATACTGGATACCTCTGTCGCTGTGATGAATGATCGTTTGACGATTGTGTTCACAATTGTTCAATGCCATCTGCAATGCCTGTTTCACCAGGCCTGTCTTCATATTATCATCCAGACTGTATCCCATTACCTTTTTTGAATACAGGTCGGTGACCAAAGCCACATACACATACCTGTCTTGAAGTTTGATGTAGGTAATGTCGCTGACGAATACCTGCTCAGCATGAGTCGGAATAAGGTCTTTAATCAGGTTGGGTGACTTAAAAAAGAAGTGTTTTGAATCTGTGGTGATAAAGCATCGCTTCGTCTTGGGTACCAGCAAGCGGTGATGCCTGGCAAACCGGAAGAAGGCATCTCTACCCATTTTTATATTCAGATTATCGAGATCATTTTTAATATCGAGATACAGTTTTCTTGTTCCATACCTAGACATATCTTCCCGGATGGGTCTTATCAATTCTTTAATTTTTTCAGCCTGCATTTCTTTCAGTTGAGTGGTTTTGATTCTTTTGTAATAAGCTTGTTTGGATATCCCGAACACTTCATACAGCCACTTTACTTTGTAAGTTTTTTCTTTTTTCGCTGTATCTCTTGTGCTAAGTGTTCGGGTAAAAACTTTTTTGAAAGCTCCTCCCCGGTAATCTTTTCAAACTCTGCAATCATGTCTTGCTGAAAGTTCTTAACGAATTCCAGTTCTTCAATGCGCTCTTTTAATTTTTTAATTTCATCGTTTTTGCTCATACGTTTACTGTTTTGTTCAAAGGAAGATAATTTCTGAATCCAATAAGCAATCGTGCTTCTTGAAACATGATATTTTTTAGAAGCATAATTTGCGGAGATAAGACCATTATTGATCTCGTCAACGATGGAAAGTTTGAGGTCGAAACTGATTTGTCTGCCGTTTCTTTTTCGACAGCCTTGCGTTTTTTGTGTGTTCATGTTGACCAATGATTGTTTAATTTTTAGTCAACCTATTTTAGGATTTGTCATTTTCGCTTATTTCTGCCAACGCTGACGGCTTTGCGATGTGCGGGATGTCTTGAAACCGTGACCACAAAAAACTTGGCTGTAAATTAGCGTAGCTACAGCCAAGTTAAACGAAAATAAGATAGTACCCAAACCTACAATTTACCGCGAACCCCGCATTTTGCAAAGCCGATGTTAGCGGTAGGCGCCCTTCCCATTACTATTCTCAAAATTTGTCAGTATATTAGTATCTTAACTTAATCCCGATGTTGGGTGTTAAATTCTTACCCATTTCACTTCGTGGAGGCTTAGCCCATTTAGAACCCCAAGAGCTTTGCCTTATAACTGAATGTTCCAAACTTAAGGTTCCTCTTATTGATGGATAAGAAAATTCTTGGCAAGGTTGTTTTCCGGAGTTTAAAATTTCAAGTACTATATATGCACCATTTGGAGGGAAAATAACATTATGATCTTCAAGATCTATATAATTAAGTTTCTTTAGTTTAGAATTTTCTATAAAGACATTCTCCATGAGAAGATCGTTGTTTGAAACACTAAAATTCGGCCCACTTTCTATAACTCTGACACGAATCTGTGAATAACATTTACCTCTATTTATCATTCTGAAATAAACACCTGAAAGTGACACATATTTTTGAGCAGGATTTGAGATATAAATAGCAATTCTGTTTCCTGCGCCGAGATAAAATCCCCCTCCATCTTTTAAGTTATGATAACCAATATTATGATACTTAGTGTTTTTTGATGAAAGAACGATTACTTCAGTGTTTTCTGAGTAACTCTTCTTTAATCTTATTGACTCATCACCGTTTATTATATAAACAGAAGTAGTTAAAGTTTCATAACCTATACTCGAGAATTCGATTGTATCATTCAACGAATTATATGAAAATTTAACTACTCCATTAGAATCTGAATAAGCACCGTTACCTTTACTTAGGTTAGTAATACTTGCAAATCGAATTACTTGGTCATCCTCATTTTTAACAGTAATAGTATAAAATGATTGAGAATAAACAACATTAGAAATTCCAACCAAGAATATGAATAAAAGATAACGAACAAGCACTTAGTGTTAGATTATTATTATATTAACTACAGTTTGGTGGACAATGTAACTCTTTAGTGCTGCATTTTTCTTTGCCGGGAATCCCTAAAATATAATGCCTACGACATTCATATCGATAGGTACAACAACCATCAGCATAATCATCTGACTCTGTTGTTACCCAACCCCAAAAACGCCTTTTTTCAGGAGCATATACCGAAGAAGTCGCTTCATAGCCACTAGGGTTTTCGTTTATAAAAATAAATAAATTTGCAATAGTGCTATCAAATGTTGCGATCTTGCTCATTACTTCGATATCAAAATTTTCACTTAATAAATTTTCATAGTTGGTTTGGTTGAAGTTTTCGGTTTTAAGAGTTAATATATAATCTATATCATCAATCGGTTTCATTATGACATCGCCGATTTGTACGACGCCATTTTCGCCGAAAATAAAATCCCAATAATGTTCAGGAGCGATTGTATCATCAATATCGATTAATTCAGGGCTAAAATTTGAAGCTAAAGATTCGAACTCTAAGCTTTCCAAAAATTCAAGAGCTCTCGAATAAGTTGAGTTTTCTAAGCTTTCTTCAAATTCAATAAGCTGATCTTCTGATTCAAAGACTAGAAATGATTTCTCGTATGTAGTAATGTCTGGGAATACATTACTACCTCTTGCTCGTAATTCTTTCAGGTCTGTTGAATTTTCAATTTTCTTACAGCTACTTATCATACAAAATCCTATAAAAATTAGGATAACAAACAATAGATTTTTCATAACATGTTAATTTAAGTTTTAAAATCTAATTGAAAAGTAAATATACAAAAGTTTAAAAAAAGTATAATAAGAATGATTTTGTTTCTCCTCTCAGTGTTTTGTTAAAGGATAGACCTTCTGCTTATTTCTGCCAACGGTTTGCGGCTTTGCGAAGGCGGGGCTTTTTAGCACTACTGTTCATTTGAAAAACCACACTTCAATTATACGAAAAAACAGTCAACCGAAGCACTGCACCCCCGCTTTTGCAAAACCGCTGTTAGCAGATGCCCTTCTGTCTGTCCCAAGCGTTGTCGTGTCAATTTTGCACCTACTTTGTCTGACGTGTAATAGCAACATTGTCTGTCCAGTTGCGCACAAAGCCCATGCGGTGGAAAAATAATTTTATTGAAAAAAGAAGGGAGGGGAAAAAGTTTTAATGGGTGGGAGAAAAAATACTCTCTTGAAAGCTTTGGTTTCAGCGTTGCCTTGTGCGGCTTGCAAGAGTGTATTTTTTTGTGGGTTGGTTTCATGTAATTTGTTCTTCCAGTAAATCTTTCCAAATAATAAATCCTTTCTTTTCGTCTGAATAGTCATGTAGAACACGGCTAAAATTCTCTGGTTGATTTTTAAGGAAAACTTGTCTGCCTTTGTTTCTGATAACACTAAGTTGTTCGTCAATTTCTTTCAACTTTATTTTAAGTGTTGGCTTGTCTTTAGGGAAATGCCACAAGTAAGTTGCTTCTTCTGTGTCCAAAGTTTCCAATACAATGTGAAATTGCTCTTTGCCTGTCAATAGAAAAACAAAAGAGAATGGACTTAACCCAAAGCGAATTTTCAATGTGCTTCTGTCATGTCGTTGTGCTAAGAATTGCAAGTGCTTCTGATGTTTATAGTTTCCCTTCTTCAAAATATCTTCCAACAATTCTTCTCCTGAATTGTAATGCGAATTACTTTTCTCTCCCTGAATTTGATTGATGTCTAAAAGATTCTCATTTTGAAGCAATGGTCGTGCAATTATACTCTTTGAAACAAAAGTGAACTTTACACCCTCAATCACTTCTCGATTTATTTTCTCAATATCATTTGACGTTGCTAACTGTGAAAGCAATTTGCCGTTTTCAAACTCCGCATGAATATCAATCTTTACATTCTTTGATTTAAGTGCTTTTGAAAAGTAGGGTTTCAAAACTTCAAACTCTGGTCTTACTTCAAGATTTTCAATTTCAAACTCAAGTTCTGTTTTTAATTCGGGAATTTGGTGTTTGAATGAAATGCTCCCATAGCGAAATTCAAGTTGTTCAATCGGAACCTTTATTTGTTGTTCTATTGTAATGGTCTTTGTTGCTACAACTTCTTCGGTGGGTTCATCAAACAAAGTAGCTTGCTTATCAATCTTTCTGTAAAAAGTATTTCGTTTCAGAAACAGTTTATTCAAATAATCAATTTTTATATCACGGTAATCATAAATAGTTGGAGTAACTTCTGAACGCTGAACTCTACCAATATATTGAATCAACTTTCCTTCAAATGAAAATGGGTAAACCAGAAACAAGCAATTTACATTCTGCAAATCTGTTCCTTCCCCGAAGAATTGTCCTGTTGTAATGAGGGCTTGAAAATTTCCGGCCTTCAAGATTTTCCATTTTGCGTTTCGGCTGCTTTCAGAATCATCTCCACTTAATGTTATTGTCTCGTATGATTGTTTTAGATACTGGTGCAAAGAATCAATGTGTTCTTTCCTTTCAGTAATTATCACAACTCTTTTGCCTTCTTTCAATTCAATTACTACATCTTGAAGAATCAATTTATTTCTTGCTGAATCGTGAATAAGAATTTTTGAAAGTGTTTCAAATTGGTCTGTCTTGGAATTGAAGGGAACATCAAGTTCCGTATTTCTAATAATGATTTTGGCTTGCTGTGCCGTGCTAATCTCTCTTGGCTTTATTTCGGAAATCACTTCGCCTAAGTGAATAAAAATTAGTTTGCCGTCATTGTATTTTCTGAATGGAGTTGCCGTTAAGCCGTAGAGATAAAATGTTTGAAGTTTTGCAATTGTGTTTCTGAATGTTTCAGCAGGAATGTGATGGCACTCGTCAACTATTACAGTTCCAAAAGCAGTTTTAAAATTATCATTATCTGATTTCTCAAATTCCTTTGATAAACTTTGAATTGTTGCAATCGTAATTTTCTTTCCAAGATTACTTTTCCCTTGTCCTTTCTTTCCTATTTCACTTTTGGGTATTCCAAGAAATGTTTCAATTCTCTCAATCCATTGTTCAACCAATTGTTTTCTGTGAACAATGATTAAAGCAGGTTGCTGTTTGTTAGAAATTATTTTCAATGCAACAATTGTTTTGCCCGAACCGGGTGGAGCTACAATCACTCCCAAATCTTTTTTTGAAATTGATTCAATTACTGCTTGCTGATGTTCTCTAAGTTGAGCATTGAAAAGAAAAGGAATTGCTTTATGCTTTTTTCTTTCGTCAATGAAATCATGTTCGATTTTATTTTCCCTGCAAAAGCGAATCAGTTTTCCAATAAAACCTCTTGGAACAATAACATCGTTTTCCGTTTCTTCTACAAACTTGAAATAACGTTCCGTTCCGAAAGTGTTCTTTCCGATTTTCTTCTTGATGATAAATTCCGAATTCGTGAAGTTCAATTCCTCTTTCAAATAGTTTATCAGAGCAGTTGTCATTCCTTCTTTGCTAATACGAACTTCATTATGCAAGACAATTTTCAATTTCCCATCTCCAACTTTCTTAAAAACAGAATCGGGTATTGTGTTTAGCGATTGATATAATTGGTCTAAAGCGGAAAGGGAAATTTTCTTGATGCTTTTTATAAACTCAAATTGGTCTAACAAAGGTTGCTGTGTTTCTTCGTTGATGAAACAACTGTTTCCTTGTTCTAATGTTGTCTTGAAAAGAGGAAGTGCAATAAGATTTCCCAAACCTTTTCCAGAAAGAAAATCTTGATTTGGAAACAAGCGGTCAAAACTTGAACTCTTATCAAAGAAAGAAAATGCTCCCGATTGTTCAAGAATAGAAATAAAAATCTTTCTGCTTCTTATTGCAGGGTAGGGCTGTTCAAAGAAAATCCAAACATGCCCGCCCTTACCTGAACGGGAACGCTCCAAGTAAGCAGGAATGTTTCTGTCATTACAAGCCTTAAGAAATTTTCTTGCATCATTTAGCCAGTCAGCTTCATCAAAATCTGCCGCAAGAAAGTAAGAAGTGTTGTCGTGCAATAACGGATAAATACCTAAGAGTTGCTGTCCGCTCAGATGCTTTGAAATTTCGTGGTCGGTAAGTTTTAAATAGGTTTTATCGTTGTAATTTTGAAAAGTTCCGCCTTTCATTTTATGTGCCCGATACACGTATGGGTCATAGTGATATGCAGGCATGTAGCCGCTTTTGTTTCCCTTCTCCCAACGAATCGCAAACACATCTTCTCTGCCCTTGAAAACAGATTTGAAAAGTTGGATTTGATTTGAGAGGGATTCATTCATACTACATTAGTTCCACGAGATTTTTTAATACTAATTCAAAAGCTTCGTCTTGATTATACTTTTCCTCCGGTCTTAACAAAGCAACCGTATCACCTAAAAATTCCGAATCATTCCTTTTGGCTTCAAGGTTCAATATGAACTGCTTCTTAGTTGGGATTGCTTTTTCCAAAGAAAAACTCATATACTCTTTATAGCATTTGATAACTAATTCGGGATTTACGTTAGCTGTAATAAGTGCTTTCCATAAGTCAAACAAGTCTCTTCCTTTTCGTCTCTGGTATAATGCTCTAAGTTTTGTGCCTAATAATTCCTCAAGTGAATACGTGGTTAAATTGCAATCCCCTTTAAACCATTCGGAGTTAACAGAAAACGGTTTTTTCTCCCATCCTAAAATTGAAAAATGTTCTCTGCAATTAGTTTCAACTTTTAGCTTTAGTTTTTGAACTGGTGGAAACTCAGATTCAAATCTGTAGTATATAGTGTTATTATCTTTCCGTGGTGTAACATTTGATTTTCCAAGAAATGAAAGTGCTTTTTGTAAGCGTTGAATAGTCTCTTTAATTGGCTCTGAGCGAACCTGCACCAAATCAATGTCTTCCGAATATCTTGGCTGTGGTTTCAGATATAATTTGTGAAGTGCAGTTCCGCCCCTAAAAGCTAGACTATTGGCAAGAAATTCGTCTTTGAAGATTTCGACCAATGCCCTGCAAATTGCAAGGTCTTGTTCTACTTGTTCATTCGTTTGCCAAGGAACATAGTTGCTCCATTCTGTGATATATGCTTGTGGAATCATTCGTCTATCTCTATTTCGGTGTTAATCATCAACTTCCATTTTTCATTAAGGACTTCTTTGTTTTTCTTGCCTGAAGCTTTCAACGGAATTAAATAAAATTTTATTCCAGCTTTTTTACATTGCTTATTTATTTTTTCTGCAAGGTCATTTCTATTCAATATCTCTTCTAATATGTAGCCTAACCTTTGCAATGATGAAACACTCGCATAATTTATGAGTTCTTCATTTATATCCTTTGGTCGTATAGATTCAACCAACTCATTAATTATCGTAGTTGCTCTGTTAAGTCCACCAATTTTTTTTTCATACCTAATCAAGTCAATGGCTGTCAGCAACGGATTTGAAATATTGATATAGCCTGTTTCAGTTTTCTTTTTTTCTGTCAGTGTTTCAGGTGGAAGTTGTCTTGTGCTGATGTAATTTATTTTAAGTCCTTTCTTGTAAGTCGCTCTTAATACGGGATATTCTGTTATCACAAAATATTCTTGTGGCTGTTGATGCGATGCTCCATGAAGTGCTGCGGCATTTAAAAGTGCTACATAGTATTTGCGTTCAAGAAATTTCATCAACCCGTCAATAAACATTGAAGGGGGTAAAATTCCTTTTGTTGAATATTGTGGTGGAATGATTACATAGTAACCTTTGAAAATAGAAACCACTTTTTCTTTCTCGGATAATCGGTCAAGAACCCGTTTCAAAGAAGTTTCGCTATCGTTTTCAAAACTCTGTTTGAGTTCAGTTAAGCTAAATGCCAGCTTACCTTTTGACTGGCATTCTTCAACCCAATACTCTAAGCGTTTGTAATTGCTGTCAGAAACCATGTGAGATAAATTTTGCGAAAGATACCGCTTTTCGGTGCTTTACGCAAAATATTTCTTTATATTGTTTTATAAATCTTGAGCCTAACTCTTTTTCAATCCAATTTCAGCAAGTAGTTTTGTTTTGCCTTCGGAAAGCATATCGTTTTTGATTTTGAACCTCTGCTGAGTCAGCCATTCACGTAGCTTTCGATTATCTGGAGTAGGCACTATGTCTATATTGCCGTGTTTATCAAAATGTTTCTTGATTTCTCTATAGCTATCAATCCATTGTATTTTAGTGAAAAATGGAAAATTTTCAGAATCAAGTTTTAAAAAGCGATGTTTAGGAAGGTTTTTCTGCCGATGTAACTTCCTTTGCTTGTCAACCCAGCGTCCAATTTTTGGGAATTTTGTATCCTGGACAAGCAATGGTCTGTTCGGGAACTTTTGTTTATATTTGAGCCACTCGGCAAACATTTCTTCCCACGCAATTTCACGAGGATCCCAAACAAATTTGAGCTTATCCAATCGTTCAATTTGTTCTTTAGTTAAAGTTGACTTGTATTGTCGTTGAGCTACAACCCATGTTCCCAAAGAGCCATCTCTGGCTTTAAGATTAGTATGTCCATGTTTGTTGTAATACTTTTTGAGGTTGTTGTATTGAGTTTCCCATGCCTCAATTGAGCGTTCATAGTTCTTCTTAATTAATCCTTCTACTTTTTTGTAAGACTTTTCCTCCTTACCTAAAGTATAGTTCTCTTTTTCATAAAAGTCCGTTTCAGACCGAACAATAAAATTAGCCCATGCTAACAATTTTGCAGCATATACTTGTCCTGATGCCTTACTCTTAACTCCTTTCCCAAAAAGTTCAGGATAATCAGTAAAAAATGTTGTAGCTGAAATCTTAGGATTCGATCTGTATATTAAAGTCGCTGCCTTTAGCTTATCTAAACTTGAAGCAGTATGTGCTATTGCCTTCTTAAACTCAATTTCATTATCAATTGCTAATTCAATTAGTTGAAAAAAGTTGTCGTTTAATTTTAATGCACTTCCTTTTTTTTTAAGAATTCCTAATGCCCTTAAATCTCGGGAAATAGTGTGGGAAAATGCTTTCCTGTATTGCATTAATCCGTTTTTTAAAATGTTACTAAGATTATCGCAAAGCGTTTCAGGATAGGACTGAAGAATTATATCATGCTTACTGCCGGAAAAATCTTTATTAGAACCTCTTCCTCTTTCTTGTTTTAGCAACTTATCTTTCTCAGGTAAGTCTAAATAATATATCCAGCCAATTAAAACCTTTGCGTAATGAATCCAACTAGCATCTGAAATTGAAGAGAAGGAAAAACATTTTTTAAATATATTTAATAGTTGGGCGGCACTTAAAATACCATCATCTGAGTTAAGGATTTCACTAAATACTTTTGTATTTCTGATTTTCTCTTTTGAAATACGATTGAAATCTTCAATAGTTGGTGAAACTTTATCAGGCAAATAATATAATCCAGTGTCATCATCTTTGATTATTAAATCAAGTCTCCTTAATTCAATAAGCATGTTTTCTAAATGACCTTTCTTGGCTTTGCTGCCATAACGTTTGAGCACTTCCTCTAGTGAATATTTTTCATTCGGAACGAAAACCTTGAATACATTAAAGCAAACTTCGGGATATTGTCGTAAATAAAAGTTAATTGTAAGTGGTGGTATATTTCCAGTCAATATAAACTCTCTGAAAACATCCCAATATGGCTTGTAAACTAAACCTGTTTTAATGATTAGCCGCTTTTGGAGCAGGGATGAAATAGTTGGTTGTGTAACGACATCAGGAATATCGCTATCATGAAAGAATGAGCCATTCTCAGCATATCTTGCAATAACGCTTAAAGCTTTATCTTCTTCATGTGTGAGCCCATCAATGTCTTGCTTGAATAATGTTGAGATATTCAAATTGGATTTTGATAATTCTGATATTTTTCTTCCTTTTTTTACCTCATTGAATATATGGATGCAAAGTTTTTTAATCAGCCAAGGGTAACCTAAACTGATTTCCGTTAGCAAATCTTTAAATCCTCTTGGTAAAGTGCCAATCTTCGGTTCGCTTTCAAGTTGTTTGATAATTTGATTTAGTTCTTCATAGTTGAAGCCATCCAACTCAAAAGGTTTCGCAAGGTCTTTTGCCTGCATCCAGAATTTGTAAGAATCATTTGATGGTGTTAGGGTAATTTCTTGTTTCCATGAAAAGCCAACTATTAAGTTTGACTTAGCATCATTCACTTGCAACAAAAATTCATGAAACGGCCGATATAGATGTTCTCGTCTAAAAACATCTTCAAACTGGTCGAAAATCAATATCATGACTTTCCCCTTCCTATTTAAATATTCAAGTATTTCTTGAATAGATTTTGAGCCAAGTAAGTCGTAATCAGAAACGAAGGATAGTTTCTTATTCTTTAGTTCATTAGCTTCAATAAAACCACTTTGTATGGCAGATTGAAGCATTTTTTCAAATGCAAGTCCAACAAATCTTTGAGTTTCTGCATTTATTGAATCAATTGCATAGGCAAAGTATTTTTTCTTGTGCTGTTTGTTTGAACAAGTTCCTTTGAAAGCATTTATCAGTGAACTTTTTCCCATGCCACTCTTTGCTGATAAATAGAAAACTCGTTTCTTGGTTTTCTTAGTTACTACATCTTTAATCATGTGTAAGAAATCGGCACGAACAGCAGTTCTGCCAACGAAGTGTTCGCTCGAAGCTGGCTTATAATCGTTCCATGATTCACTTTCGGGAATTTCAACAACGGATTCTGAATTTATTGGATGAACAGATGTAGTTTCCTTTTTTGAGTTAATGCCTTTAAAGTCAAGTTTCTTTAACTCAGGAATTCTTTCCTGTAACATATGAACAATCTTTTTATCAGAAATTGGAGAGCCATCTTTTGCACTAAATAGGCAGAACTCATTAGGTGTTGCAAGTGATGTTGTATTGGCAATGAATGCGTAAAAATCTCCCAAATAAGAAAAGATAAGAAAGCGCTTTGTTGTTTCCTTTGGAAGAACACTTTCATCAATGGCTGAAATATTCTTGTGTGAAAGCAACAGTTCTATAATCTTTGAAGGGTCATAGAAAACTACGTTTTTCAGTTCTCCATTTAGTTCAAACTGTTCTTTTTTAATTCCAGCCGCATCATGGTCTAGTTCAGTTGTATGAATAAAATATGCTTTTGTTGGCTTTTTAGTCATTACTTTAAAGCCAAATGTCTGCAAGTCGGTAACATTAACCTTTGATTTTGCTTTACATTCCACATAAAGTGTTTCATTTTCATCGAATTTATGCTTACACCAAAGGTCAATTTCACCTACAGTAATATTCACATTAGGTGTAGTCTCATAGTCTCTTGCCTCTAAAATCCATCGTATCATTCGTTCAAAGGCATTCCCCTTTGCATAATTTAATTCAACCTTGGTGGAATCGTCAAGTATAATTTGAATTTGCGTTGTAATATTCATTTCGTAAATTGTGAATAGTCATTGTTATCTGACGACAAAAATACAATTAAATCTCACTTACTAGTAAAGTGTTGGGAATTGCACTCTTTTGACTTTGCCTTGGGGTTGGTCTGTGCGGTGGCAGGCAAAGCAAATGTGTGCAATGTGTAATGCCATAAACTTTTTTGAGGGGAGGCTTTTTTAATAAAATTATTTTCTGCGTTGGCATTTGAAGCGGTGTCAGTTGTTGTCGAAGTTGTCCAAAAACTGCTCTTTTAAAGTCTGTCAGTTTTTGAAGAAGGGTTGCATACAACGCCCGGCAGCTTGGCGCTGGTGCGGACTTAATAACCAAAATGTTCAAGCTTGCACCAATACAAGCCGAAGCTGCTTTTTTTTGCTAATTTATTCCTTTTAAAGCAAACAAAAAGCAGCGAAGGCGATTATAATAACAAAAAACTTTTGGCGAAAACAAAAAAACGCACTTGCGCCAAACTGCCTGTTTGCAGATGGCCGCAATCTAACAGTCCAAAAGCACTTACAAAACCTCAACACAGTAGGGTAGAAGAAGATTTGATAAGGTATAAAATAAACTATTCATAATACCCTAAAACGTAACTCAACAAAATATAAGTGCGTTAACTAAAAACATTAAAGAACTCCGCCGTGCCTTCGAAGTTTTTAAAAACCACTAACAAGGCGTATTGAAAAATGAACTTACAGCGTCTGACACATAAACAATCCCAAAAACAATTTTAGGGCGTCAAACAACGCCGATTAGATGAGTAAAAATATTTTAAAATTTTTACCAACTGTCTTGGAAATAACACAGATGCAGCACCATAAACCCAAAAAGGCCTCAGTCAATACAAAATACCGTCCGATGCATTAGCAGCTGCAAAAATTAGCATGAAACGGTTTCATAACAATTGACTCTGTCTAATACAATACTTAAACAGATAACATAGGTGCGCACTCACTTTTTCAAACTAATGCAAATCCAAAAACTCCAACCTAATAAACTAAGATGTCAATACACGCACCGGCTACTTTTAAAAAACGCTTAAAAAAACATAAACATCCAAAAACTTACACGGCGGAAACTTAAAAGATTTTGCAACAGAAAAACGCACGAAATAAAAACAAAAAATAAAATGCGGCTTGCTGCAAACGCCCGGCAGCTTGGCGCTGGTGCGGACTTAATAACCAAAATGTTCAAGTTTGCACCAATACAAGCCGAAGCTGCTTTTTTTTGCTAATTTATTCCTTTTTAAGCAAACAAAAAGCAGCAAAGGCGATTTTAATAACAAAAAACTTTTGGCGAAAACAAAAAACCGCACTTGCGCCAAACTGCCTGTTTGCAGATGGCCGCAATCTAACAGTCCAAAAGCACTTACAAAACCTCAACACAGTAGGGTAGAAGAAGATTTGATAAGGTATAAAATAAACTATTCATAATACCCTAAAACGTAACTCAACAAAATATAAGTGCGTTAACTAAAAACATTAAAGAACTCCGCCGTGCCTTCGAAGTTTTAAAAAACCGCTAACAAGGCGTATTGAAAAATGAACTTACAGCGTCTGACACATAAACAATCCCAAAAACTATTTTAGGGCGTCAAACAACGCCGATTAGATGAGTAAAAATATTTTAAAATTTTTACCAACTGTCTTGGAAATAACACAGATGCAGCACCATAAACCCAAAAAGGCCTCAGTCAATACAAAATACCGCCCGATGCATTAGCAACTGCAAAAAATAGCATGAAACGGTTTCATAACAATTGACTCTGTCTAATACAATACTTAAACAGATAACATAGGTGCGCACCCACTTTTTCAAACAAATGCAAATCCAAAAGCTCAAACCTAATAAACTAAGATGTCAATACACGCACCGGCTACTTTTAAAAAAACGCTTAAAAAAACATAAACATCCAAAAACTTACACGGCGGAAACTTAAAAGATTTTGCAACAGAAAAACGCACGAAATAAAAACAAAAAATAAAATGCGGCTTGCTGCAAACGCCCGGCAGCTTGGCGCTGGTGCGGACTTAATAACCAAAATGTTCAAGTTTGCACCAATACAAGCCGAAGCTGCTTTTTTTTGCTAATTTATTCCTTTTTAAGCAAACAAAAAGCAGCGAAGGCGATTATAATAACAAAAAACTTTTGGCGAAAACAAAAAACCGCACTTGCGCCAAACTGCTTGTTTGCAGATGGCCGCAATCTAACAGTCCAAAAGCACTTACAAAACCTCAACACAGTAGGGTAGAAGAAGATTCAAAAAACATAAAATAAACTATTCATAATACCCTAAAACGTAACTCAACAAAATAAAAGTGCGTTAACTAAAAACATTAAAGAACTTCGCCGTGCCTTCGAAGTTTTTAAAAACCGCTAACAAGGCGTAATGAAAAATAAACTTACAGCGTCTGACACATAAACAATCCCAAAAACTGTTTTAGGGCGTCAAACAACGCCGATTAGATGAGTAAAAATATTTTAAAATTTTTACCAACTGTCTTGGAAATAACACAGATGCAGCACCATAACCCAAAAAAGGCCTCAGTCAACACACAATACCGTCTGATGCATTAGCAACTGCAAAAATTAGCATGAAACGGTTTCATAACAATTGACTCTGTCTAATACAATACTTAAACAGATAACATAGGTGCGCACCCACTTTTTCAAACTAATGCAAATCCAAAAACTCCAACCTAATAAACTAAGATGTCAATACACGCACCGGCTACTTTTAAAAAAACGCTTAAAAAAACATAAACATCCAAAAACTTACACGGCGGAAACTTAAAAGATTTTGCAACAGAAAAACGTACGAAATAAAAACAAAAAATAAAATGCGGCTTGCTGCAAACGGTTTACGGCTTTGCGATGTGGCGGCATTTTAGCACAAAAGTTCAATAGAATTACTGATGTTGAATCTTGCACAAATGTTTCATAGTAGCACTTCACCCGCCATATTGCAAAACCGATGTTATGCGGTCGGCTTTCGATTTCAGTCAGTTTTATCATTGTCTTTAACAGCAATTTGTCCCGGCTTGAATGGATGGACATTTCACTGTTCCATAGCTACAAAATACACAACAGTCGCCCTGTTTTGGCTTTAATACCTTTTTGCAGCTTTCGCACTCGTAAAAATATTGGCAAGCGTCTGTCGGCATAGTTTCTTCTTTCTTATGTCCACATTCAGGGCAAGTGATAGTTGATTGCAGGATTATGTTCATTTTATTTCTTTTTTGTCGGTTACGGAATAGCCTGTTTTAGTTATGGCTTTTTCTATCTCTTGAATGTCGGTTTGAGTTCTATCAAATTCTATGATTGCGTTGCCGTTGTCGTAAGAAACATTCGTCTTAATTATTCCTGTCAGTTTATTTACTTCGTGATTTACGTTTTCTTCACAACCTGCACAAGTCATTCCGTTAATTGTAAATTCTGCTGTTTTAATGTTTGATTGGTCGGTTATGATTGTTTGACTTTCTGTCTTTGGAAAGAATATGTGGACATAACTTGGAAACGCAAGCATCAGTCCTGCAAAAACTGTTACGAAACCCAAAAACTTTTTTGTCTGAATAAAGGGTGTTTTTTCAGTTGTGTCGCAGCAGTCAATTTGTTTTTGAGGTTTCAGTTTTTGATACCAAGCAAACGCAAGAACCAAAACTGTCAAGCCAATTAAATATGGTCTGAATGGGTCAAGCCAAGAGAAAGTAGAAGCAAGTCCACTTGTTCCAGCCAACAGAGCCAAAACAGGTGTAATGCAGCATAGTGATGCCGAAATTGCTGTCAAAAGTCCAAGTCCTGCAAGTTTATTATCTGATTTCATTTTCTTACTGTCAATGTCGTTGGTTGTTGTCTTTTAAGCTGCCGCATAACGGTTCGGGTATTGGCGAAGAAGGGGCATTTGAAAACCGTCAGCCGAATATATGCACAAAAGTTGATAGTAGCACAACTGTTCAATTACTTCCGTCAGCCCCTTTTTTGCCAATACCTTGTTAGCGGTATGTGCCTTTTCATTGTGCTTGTTTTTCAATTGTCCGTAATGCCTTTTTAATTATGTATGCTGTTTCTTTCGTCTTACTTTCTTTTTCCCATTTTTTGCAAGTGTCAATTACAAATTTTGGTTGTGTCTTAGCTGCATCGTTTAGCCAATTTCCAACACTGTCTTGAACATATTTTGCCTTATCCGATTTCATAGGTTCTAAAATTGTCAAACCTAATTCCGGATTTCGTTTTAATTCTTCAATGTGTTCACACCAAACTCCTCTAGGTCGTGTTGCTTCACTTGCAAATCGTCTTATATTTTCGTCCTTGTCTGTTGTCCAAGTTGTCAATATTTTCAAACTTTCCGTTAGGTTATTTGCAATGCTTGGTCTAACTGCTAACCAACAAATTTCTCTTACTCCAAAATGTTTGTCTGCCGAAAAAGATTGTATTTGTTGCAGTTTCTGAATGATATTTAATTTCTCGTTTCTCCCAATAGTGTAAGTTGCCCAACAACGAATTAAGTCCGACTTGTGTTTTGAAATTATTGTCAGTATTTCGTTGTCATTATTCTTAATTGATTGTTCAAAAAGCCCTGAACCGATTGCTTCATTTATCGTGTTTACAGTCTGTTTTTTCAGCTTTTCAATGTCCGACAAAATTGGTTTTAAATATTCTTTTCGGTCTGTCTGCTTTAATAGATTTTCTAATAAAAGTCTTTGGTCAACAGCCAACCACTCTACAAGGTTTGCTGTTTCAATTTCTCCACGATTAAGTTGCCCTAAGATTTCTTTCGGAATATCTTTTGTAGATTTTGAGCCTTTTCGTTTAACTTCTTCCATTTTAAATTCCTGTCAGTTATTGTATGGTTTTCGGGTTTTGTGGCATTACCGCTAACGTTTCTGGGCTTTGCGTTCGGGCGGGATTTCGAAGTACAAAAGCTTGTATTATTACTAATGTTTAATTGAAAAACTGCCTTTGAATTTTGCACTTCAGCCCGCCTGACGCAAAACCCGTGTTGTGCGTTCGTGCTTTGTCAATACTTATTGTTTGCATAACCTCCGATTAAAAAGCCCATATTTAAAAGTCCTAAAAATCCTTCAATTGAAACTAAGAGTCTTGCCCAACCAATAGGAACTAAGTCACTAAAACCCATTGTCGTGAAAGAAATTGTGCTAAAATAAAGACCATGTCCAAAATGAAAGTCTTTAATGTCAATAGCTGTTGAGTTTATCAGGTTTTTGTTTAACCAAAATATTAGTCCGAAGATTACAATTGTTGCTAATGAGTAATAAATGATTCTATGTGGTTTTCGTCCATACTCCCAATAGTAATAACTTAAAGTTTTGGTCAGGTAGTTAAAACCTTTCAGTCTTTTTCGTAAAAATTCATTCTCTTTTATGAAGTATAATTTTGCCACATCGTCATCACCTTGCTGCTGATATATTATTTTGAAAGCTTTATAGCCTTGATAGTTATTGTCCTCAATGTTTGGGTCAACTTCTATGTGGGTTTGTCCCAAAGTGCAGTCCTGCATAATTGGATTGAAATTGCCACCAAATATGCGATTACTATAAAGTTTCGTGTTAAAAAAGTCACCCGATACATTACAGTCATAGAATTTCCATTGTTGCAACTTAGAGTTTAATAATGTGAAGTTGGTTACTGTGCAGTGTTCAAGTGAAACTAAAGGCATACTAAAGTCTGTCGCTACCCAATTGTCACAAGCACAATATGAACAACTCAAATTGCCGAGTTCACCAAAAACAATATCTCCTGAAAATTTAAGTCCACATAAGTTTACAAATTCTAAGCGTTTACCACGATAGAGCATTCCAAATCCATTAACTGGAATTTGAATTCCTCCCATTTTAAGAAGTTCAAAATCACTTTTATTTGCGTAAACATCAGCATGTATAAAAACCCTCTCCATTTCATGATTGGGAGCATGACGTGAGTTAATATAAAGTATCTCTTGCTTTTTACCTCTTGCTTTTAACCAGTCTAAGTATGGGGTAAAGATTTGAATACATTGATAATTAAAAGTTGTATCAAAGTGTTTTTTATCACCTTCCAATTTTTCATATGCTACAATGGTTCTTTCATTGTCGTCCCATGTTTGCTTTGTGAGGTAGAGTTTTTTATCCTTTTTCGCTAATTTCTTTCGTTCGAGAAAAGGAGTTATTGTCCCTGTGCTTATTATTATCTCGTTTGTTAACTTGTTGTCTGCTTTCCATTCCTTGAAAAGCAAAAGAGTCTTGTCAAAATGAGCAAGTAAGACAGGAAAGTCATTTAACTTTCGCCATTCAATAAATCTCTCTTCTGATAAAGCCCAAAGGTCAAGAATGTCTGGCTTAGGATTGTTCTTTATTTTTTCAAACAATTCTATGTCATTGTTCTCTCTATCTTTTAGCATTTGTTCTCTAAATTCATTCATGTTCGCTGTCTTTTTAGCATGACGCACAACGTTTTGCGGCTTGGCGTAGTGGCGGATTTTTAGCACAAAAGTTCAATCGAAGAACTGCACTTGAACCTACCACAATATTGTCATACGAAGCACTAAACCCGCCATTACGCCAAACCGCTGTTATGGGCTGGCTTCATTAGTCATTCAATAAGCAGTTGACTACATTCATTAACTCTTTGCTTTGGTCTGAAGTAAAGTTTTCTTCTACATAACTTTTTGATGTCCATATTCTCATTGTCTCAACTTCTTTTGTTCTGAACATCTCAAGTTCTTTTTTCTTGCCAAATACACCACCAAAGTATTGAGTATATTTTGCGTCACAATTGAACTTTCCGTCATTGATTAATTCCAAACGTGTACCGTCTCTAAACAAAACATTCATTTTATTCTTATCGTCAATACAGTTTCCGGCACCAACTGCTTGTATGCTGAAAATTATTGAACCCCTTTCGCTTTTCATTACGTAAATTCCAAATCCGTTTTTGCCACCGTTACGAGATACAATCAGCATATCTTTTGCAGCCACCGTTGAACTTCCTGTCACTTTATCCACTTCTGTAGATATGTAATTACTACAGTCAGAATTGTCTGTTGTCTCTGTTTTCTCGATTTTAGTTTCGGCATATTTCCAAGTCCCATCACTATTAAGAATTACTTTTTTGCCGTCATTGGTTGTTGCCTCAGTCTGTGCAAAAGTTGATACTATTGCTAAAAGCAAGATTGAAATTGTTAAGATTACTTTGTTCATTTTATTATCCTTATTTGGTCTTACTCATTTGGCTTTTCAGTTCCGCCCCGTTTTTTAGGTGGTCGCTGGTCTCCACTTTTTTGTTAGTCGTTAAGTGACTATTAAAATGTATCAAAGTTAAACTTTGGTGGTTCTCTTGTTTTTCCGCTATGTCGTTTCTTTAGCTTGCCCATAACGGTTCTCAGCTATACGCAGGCAGGGATTTTAACCACTGAACTTCCTACGAAGAACTGAACTTTAAATTTACCACTTAACTGTCCTACGAAGCACGAAACCCCTGCTTGCGTATAGGTGATGTTATGCGGTCGGTTTTCATTTTCTCTTCTTTCTCGTTAATTTGTCAAGCAAAGTTACTAAATTTGCAGTCAAGCAATTTCAATTTTTGAATTATGTATTTCAGCAGACCTTGGACTTCTATCTAAGTGATAGGCAGTCCTGAAAATTCCAATCTCTTTTAGGTCAAGACAATTAGTCTATGGGTTTCGTGTACCGACTTTTTTGTAAAGGCGTTACGTTGTCATAGTTGCTCTGTCGGGTAATACTGTCTATTCACTTCTCCACGATTTGAATTCAAGTATTCACCTGTAAGAAGTTATATATTAGCCCTCAAATAAACCGAGCAGTAAAAAATAAAAGTTATTTTTACAACTGCTATGGAAAAGAGGAAAAATTTTACATCGAAAATCAAGGCTGAAATAGTTTTATCCTTGTTGCGTGGAGAGGATCCGGAGCTGATTAGCCGTGAATACGGAGTTACTCTGGCTGATATCAACCTTTGGCGGGATCAATTTATCGAGAGTGGTACCGACGGGTTCAAACGTAAACCCGACGATTCGAAGCTGGGTGCTGCCGAGCGTAAGATCGGGCAACTGCAGATGGAGCTTGAACTCACAAAAAAAAAGAACGAATTGGCAGCAAAACTAAAAAGGAAATAATCTCCATGCTGATAGAGGAACATTATCCATTAACCGGGAAACCATATCCGAAGCGTTTGATATTCAAGGTAGTCGGCTACAGCAGCAGCACCTGGTATGAAAACCCTACTCCCAAAACAGGGAAACGGGGCAGAAAACCCAAGCATAGCGATGAAGAGGTTTTACAGGAGATTAAGGAAGAAATTAAGAAGAGTACATTCAACGCTGAAGGTTATCTGAAAGTGAAGAAGCGCATGGGTAAAAGGAAGATAAACGCTCTGGTAGCCGGCAAGGCACGTGTGAACCGCATCATGCGGGAAAACAACCTGCTGAGCCCCTACAGAAGGCCCGGGAAGACGAATAAGCGCGAACATGATGGTACTATAATCACGGATGCACCCAATGTAATGTGGGCCACTGACGGGAAGAGGTTTTGGATTGATGGGTCAGGTTGGCATTGGTTCTTTGGTGTGATCGATCACTTTAACGATGAGATTATCTCATGGCATATTGCAAGGAAAGGCAACCGGTTTGCCGCCATGGAGCCTGTTAGGGCCGCTGTACGGAAGACTTTCGGTTCGGTAGGTAAGGATGTGTGTAAAGGAATGAAGTTGCAATTAAGAAGCGACCATGGCTCGCAGTATGACTCTGCTGATTTTATGAATGAAATGAAATTCCTGGGATTGGAGATGTCCAAAGCGTTTGTACGGTCACCGCAATGCAACGGGATAATAGAGCGGTTTCACCGCACCCTGGAAGAACAGGTGTTGCAAACAGAAACATTTTCTTCCTTTGAGGAAGCTTATAACAGTATTAATCAATTTATTAATGACTACAACACGGATTGGATATTTCATAGACTGGAATACTGTTCTCCTGTAGAATACAGGGAAAAGTACGCCGAAAGCCAGCGAAAAGAAAATGATGACATACCATCGGGCAATAAGGATCCTGAGGTTCAGCTTGTCCTCATTTCAAGTGGCTCAATGCCACGAAGAAATGAAATAGCTCTTCAGTCAATGATAAAAGGGGCAATTACTTACAGTAACACCCCTTCTATAAATCCTTCGGTATAATATATCACCATCGGATCAGCTTGTCCGATACAAAAGTAATAAAAAAGATTAAATACAATTAATGTGCTCGGTTATTACGGGCTAATACAACCTGTAAGAAGTTACTAATGACAAAAAAGAAATTGCCCGTTCGTTTTACGGGTCAGCACTTTACTATTGATAAAGTGCTAATAAAAGATGCAATAAGACAAGCAAATATAAGTAATCAGGATACGGTTTTAGATATTGGGGCAGGCAAGGGGTTTCTTACTGTTCATTTATTAAAAATCGCCAACAATGTTGTTGCTATTGAAAACGACACAGCTTTGGTTGAACATTTACGAAAATTATTTTCTGATGCCCGAAATGTTCAAGTTGTCGGTTGTGATTTTAGGAATTTTGCAGTTCCGAAATTTCCTTTCAAAGTGGTGTCAAATATTCCTTATGGCATTACTTCCGATATTTTCAAAATCCTGATGTTTGAGAGTCTTGGAAATTTTCTGGGAGGTTCCATTGTCCTTCAGTTAGAACCTACACAAAAGTTATTTTCGAGGAAGCTTTACAATCCATATACCGTTTTCTATCATACTTTTTTTGATTTGAAACTTGTCTATGAGGTAGGTCCTGAAAGTTTCTTGCCACCGCCAACTGTCAAATCAGCCCTGTTAAACATTAAAAGAAAACACTTATTTTTTGATTTTAAGTTTAAAGCCAAATACTTAGCATTTATTTCCTGTCTGTTAGAGAAACCTGATTTATCTGTAAAAACAGCTTTAAAGTCGATTTTCAGGAAAAGTCAGGTCAGGTCAATTTCGGAAAAATTCGGTTTAAACCTTAATGCTCAAATTGTTTGTTTGTCTCCAAGTCAATGGGTAAACTGTTTTTTGGAAATGCTGGAAGTTGTCCCTGAAAAATTTCATCCTTCGTAGTTCAAAGTCGGGTGGTTGTCAAGATGATTTTTCTGGTTTGGTGTCGTCTTTTAAGCTGCCGCATAACGTTTTGCAGCTACCCGAAGGGCGGGATTTTTACCATTAATGTTTCTGCGAAGTACAAAACTTTCGGCTATCACTAAACTGTCTGCGGAGAACGAAACCCCGCCTTTTGGGTAGGTGCTGTTAGCAGTAGCAATTCTCATTTCTTCGTCACTTTTAAGTCGTCAAGTATTAAGTAAACAATATCAATTCTTGAGCTTGCAAAGTCTTTGTTATTAAAGTCCTCTGATTGTATGCAATTCGCAAAATAGTAAACATTGTCTTTTGTTTCTATGTAACCAACATACCAACCAACATCTTTGTTGTCTTGTCCACCCCAACCAGTTTTTGCACTTACAACATAGTCCAATGTGTCCTTTGCAATCATTATATTTTTTACAATGTCCACTGAACGTTGAGAAAAAGGAAGTTGGTTGTCGTGAAGTCGTTTTAAAAAGTCAATTTGTTGTTCGGGAGAAATGCGTAGTCCGCCTGTAAGCCAAAACTTATCTATACCGCCCGAAGTGTCAGCGTTACCATAATTTGCTTTGTCAAGCCAGTATTTCATTTGTTGTCCACCAACTCGTCTTGCAAGCTCCTGATAATACCAAACTGTAGAGTTTTTGAAAGCGGTCTTTAAGTCGTGGTTGGAGTTCCAGTTTAAATTTTGTCGAACTACACTGTCCCACGGAATTACAAATTCCTCGTCCTTTATAACTCCAGTTTCAAGTCCGATAAGAGAGTTGCAAATTTTAAAAGTTGAAGCCGGTGAAAAGGTCTGCTTGAATTGTTCTTTGTTGTAGAAAATGTATTTGTCCTGTTTTTGGTCATAAAGAACAAATGAACCTTCAACATTAAATTTGTCATAATACTTTTTAAAGTCGTCACGAATTTCAGTGGTCTGTTTTTGAGCACTACTTGTCAGTCCAAAAACTGCTAGAGTCAAAATTAATATCGTATGTTTCATTGTCGTCATATTGTTACTGCTAACGTTTTGGCGCTTGGCGAAGAAGCGGATTTCGATGAACTAAACTGTCTGCCAGTTCAGAACTTGATACGAAGCAAAAAGCTTCATTTAAGCACTGAAACCGCTTTTTTGCCAAACGCCTGTTAGCGGGTCGTTGTTCTTGTTTATTTGTTTTTCGCAATTCTAAATCCAAGGTCCTCAATTTTAAATTTTAATGGGTGACTTCTTCTGCGTGTCGTTGCCATTACGCTTCTTTCTACGTCACAAAATCCGCCACCACGAAAAATACGGTAAGAACCATAAACTTCTGTGTCGTATAGGTCTGAGCACCATTCCCAAACATTACCCAACATATCATAAAGTCCCCAAGCGTTTGGTGCCTTTTGTCCAACATTATGAGTTTTATTATCCGAGTTGTCCTTATACCAAGCAATATCACTTAGTTGTCCATATCTTATGTCTGTCGAGCCTGCTTTACAAGCATATTCCCACTCTGCTTCTGTGGGCAAGCGATAACCGTTCGCTGATTTTTCAAAGAAAATCTCTTCGCTTTCATCTTGAATTAGATAGCAGGGTGTCAAGCCGTTTTGAACCGAAATTTTATTACAAAAAATCACTACGTCTTTAAAAGTAACAGTTTCGACAGGACGTAAATCTCCTTTGAAAGTACTTGGATTTTCATTTGTTATTTCAAAATAAAAGTCTTGTGTCACAGGGAACTTGAAAAGCAAAAAGGATTCAATTTCTACAGTCCATTTTTCTTTTGTTCTGTCATCACGTAATTCAATCCTTCCTTTCGGTATTTCAACCATTTGGACGAGAATATTTGAAGTCATCTTTATGCTGTTCAAATTCATTAGGCTGAAAGTATTTTTAATGCTTCTGTTGTTGAATTAATAAAGTTGATATGTCTGCCTTTGTTGCTTTCATATATGAAGTCAGTTAAACTTTTGCTTGTGTATTTAGAGAAGTCGCCAACTATAGCCAAGCGAACTCGATATGTCGAGAATTTTTGAAGAATTTCTCCTGCAATTCCGGTTTTAAGGTCAAAAAAGTTTGGTGTAATATTTTTTTCATTTAGAACAATTCTGTCAAAGCCTTGATAGTATAAGTTTCCTAATAAGTCCAACCCATCTTGAGATGTGGTAATGATTGTCTCGTCCGAAGTTATTTCGGCTATTTTTATGTCGTTTATATTGTGAGTTTCAATCTTCATTTTTCGTTTTACTTTTCCTTGTCGGTGTCCTTTACAATGACCGCTGTTAGCGGGTCGTTGTTCTTTTTTCTCGTCATTCTCTTCAATTTATCTTGTAGTGTCCAAGTTGAATTAGTCCATTTAAGTTGTCATACTCAACCCAACTTTCTTTAATTTTTCCTTCTGTCACACGAAAGAAGCAATTGAAGTCTGCTGTTAGTTTTTTACCAGTTGGTGGAAAGTTTATGAGTTGTCCTAATTGTGTTCCCGAAAAATTTATTCTGGCAGCAACAAAGTCGCCTTCTTCAATTGCAAAAATTATTGTTTCTTGTAAATCGGGGAATGTTTCTAACTCTGCCTGATGAAATTTAACTAACTCAATATTTGTTTTTATCTCCTTTGGTTCAGATGAACTATGTCTTACGAAATCATTATCAACTAAAGTCAGAACCTTATCCCAATCTTTTTGATTTGTTGCATTGATAAAGTCCGAAACTATTTCTTTGTTACTTTTCATTTGCAGAATACTATTAATCTTTTCTATTCGTCATTGAGTGAATTAATGCCTTGTTCTTTTAGCTTTTTAAGGTGTTCTTTCATTGTCTTTACTTGTTCGGCTGGGTGTCCTTGCCAAACGGTTACTTCTCCAATAACTCTGAATGGCTTAGTTGAACGGTACGATTGTGTTGGATTTCCGGGAAATTTCTTGTCGGTCAAGTCCGGGTCATTTTCAATTTCTCCTGTTGGTTCTACTAAATAAATTCTTTCTCGTCCGTCACCAAATGCAAGTTCAGCTCCCCAAATTGCAGCGTCTAATGTCCCTGTCAAGAAGATGTATTTGACATTTTTCTGTTGTCCGTAGTTAGAGTTGAAACCAACTTCAATTAAGTCGCCAACTTTTAGGTCTGCCTTTGTTCCGTGAAAGTATGTCTGAGCGAAAGGTGTTGCTCCTTGTCCGCTTGTTGAAATTGATTTATTATCGTTATTCTCCATTGTCAAAAGTTTATTTGTTCGGACTGGTCGGTCTTTACAATGCCCGCTAACGTTCCGCAGCCTTATGCTGTGCCGGATTGCGAAGCGTTTATTTGTCGAGCTAAGATAATAAAACTACGTAAACAAAAGCCACATTTTTAGCATGTTAGCCGGCATGGCTTAAGGGTGCTGTTGTGCGTAGTGCTATTATTTAAACTTTTCGTATAAATCATTTGTCCACAATATACCTATACTTTGATAGTCTAATAATATTGCTCCACCAATTTCCCAAAAATCATTCGTGTCAAGTAATGTCTGATATAGTTTGCAGTCTAATGTGTAAAATTTTGGTTGTTTAAACAAGTCTAAAAACATATGTACGAATTTATTTTTGTCTGACTCGTTAAATTCTTTGTCAATAACAGTATAGTTTGCTTTGGTGCTGAGTCCATACTTTATTGATTCTATTGCTTCCTGTCTTGTTATTTCAGAAATAGTCGGATTTGTATTTTCGGTTGTTATATTGTGTTTATCGAAAAAACTTTTTAGTCTTGTTGTCAAGTCTTTATTGTTTACATAAGAGTCATATTCAAAAATAATTTCGCCTGATTTTAAATTATGTTCTCTAATCTCTTTTCGGAGATACTCAATTATATATTCCATTATGTACTATGTTTTTTGGTCTTGCAGCATTACGCACAACGGTTTGGGTATTGGCGAAGGCAGAGCTTTGAATAACGTCAGCTCAAATATTGCACAAAAGCTGATAGAAGTACAAATGTTGATATACTTCCGTCAGCCCTGCTTTTGCCAATACCTTGTTAGCGGCTGGTATTCTTCAAAGTCCACATTGCTCCATTTTTTGTTGTCAGTTTTTCTAATTGTCCTTTCGCTGTTAAGTCGTCCAAATATTTTTCACTTTCGTTTCGTGGTGTTCCTGTTAGTTCAGAAAATTCTTTTGCTGTCAATGAATTGTATTTTGAAAATACAGCATTCCAAGTCTTGTCATAGCTTGTTTTGGTAGCAGTAGGAAACAATTTAAGCAAAGTACTCTCAAATGTGCTGTATGGTTTTGAGCCATAAACCATTTCTTTCTGTCCTGTTGTGTCTGTAAAAAACATTGTTGGAAAACCTCTTACACCTAATTCTCTGCCTAATTTTAAATCTTCTTCAAAAAGTTCTTTTGCTTTTCCTTCATAATCCGTTTTGAGCTTAACAATGTCAAGCCCAACTTTTTTTCCTGCTAATTCTAAATGTTCCCATTTTGTGATATTCTTTTTTTGAAGAAATACCATTTCTCGTATTTCACGAAGAAGCAAAATTGCTTTTTCATTGTCTTGCATTTGTGCTGCTTTAAAAGCAATTGAAGGTGGATATGAGGAATTTAATGGGTCTTCAAGCCAAACATTTCCGTCTATTGGCATATCAAAATAAACACTTACTTCGTCCCAATGGTGAGCAACATCAGAAGGTTTGCTAATGCCACCACTATTATAACTCCAATTAGGTAGCAAACCACCCATTCTGTATTCAACTTCAATATTGTTTCCATATTCCAATTTGAGTTTTCGTAATTGTGGCTCAATTCCCCAACAAGAAGAGCAAATAGGGTCGGTGTAATAGATTATTTTTACTGGTTTCTTGTCTGATTTTATCAAACTGCTTTCTGCTGAACTTATTTTGTTAGTAGGTATTTCGCAAATACCACTTTCTGGGTCGCACATTAAAGGATTGTTTTGCTCTTGCATATTTTTTTTGTTTTGAGAATGACAACTTGTATTGCCGATTGTGAATGTTGTGATTAAAATAAGATAAGTTAATTTCATTTTTTGTAAAGTGTCTTACACCATTTGTTTATCTTTGTGCAAAGTTGAGGACTTAGATTCAACTACGCAATAAGTCAGAAAATTATGACTACCAAAAAAGAAATTATTGATAACGAAACTTGTCCTGCACAAGGGCTTTTGAAGTCGCTGTCTGGCAAATGGAAACCTGAAATTTTTCGTTTGGCTGTTGAAGCACCTTTGCGTTTTAGTAGTTTGTTGCGTCAAATTGAAGGTTCTAACAAACAAACTTTGTCTGTCGCATTAAGAGAGTTAGAAGAAGTCGGGCTGTTAGAAAAAGTTGTCATTCAGCAAAAGCCTTTGCATATAGAATATAATCTTACCGAAAAAGGGAAGTCGTTAATTCCTGTCTTTAAGCAGTTAGAAAGTCTTGGGTAGTGTCGGTTATACTTGCCGCTAACGTTCGAGGCTTGCCGCAGGGCTAGAATTATTGCTTTATCTGCCCGGCAACTGAAGCCGATTGAAAAACTGATGTTGAAGTTAACAACTAAAGCCAAATAGATTTCGGTCAAGCCCGATATTAGCAGATAGTAGTTCAACTGCCGATTGTTATTCCGTCCGCCAGCCTTGCGGCAAACCTTTTGTTGGTGGCAGTAGCTCTCAATTATTAGTCCAATGTAACTGTTTTATTTAGCGGACCAACTAGTTTCTTGTCGTCGTCTAGGTAATAAACATTTTCCAAAGTAATTTTTGTTCCAATTGCACAACGTTCGAATGCATTAGTTAGAAAACTTGATTTGTTTTTATAAACTCTACACACTTGCACATTTGGAAAATATGTTCCTGAAAAATAAATTGTCCCACTTACATAGTTTAAATTTTGAAGCCTCTTTATCTCAATAAATGATTCGGAGTTTTTGTGAGTATTAACTATGTCTGGTGTTATTAAATAATGAATTCTGTTATGAGGTGTAAACTTATTATTTGAACTGTCACTAATGATAATATTTTCGAACGAAACATAAGAACCTGGCTTTAATAAATCAATACACTTATTGAATTTAATTGTGTCAAGAATTGGTTTGTAGTCAACCACGAAAATTCCTGATTCGCCCGGGATTTGAAAACACATTAAAGCAGTGTCAAGTTTAAACCCGTTATGAATTACTAACTCTTTTTGTAGTTTGAATGATGTCAAGGAAACTCTATCTGTGTCTAAGTCTCCATAGGTTATTTTAAATAGCTGTTGTCCATTCGATATTTTGGGTGTCAGACAAAGAATAAGAATTAGGTGTCCAACCAAAATACTTACAGAAATATGATAGGGTTTCTTTTTCATAACATTATGAAACGTGAAGCCGTTTGCTATTGCCACCAACGCTGACGGCTTTGCGATGTGCGGGGAGCTTGAAAACGTGACCACACATAACTTGGCTGTAAATTAGCGTAGCTACAGCCAAGTTAATCGAAATTATCTTAGTACCCAAAAACTTCACTTGAAAGAAATGCCCCGCATTTTGCAAAGCCAATGTTGGCCGTTCGTACAACTTCTTCTTTCAATATGATTGAATCAATACATCTGTTGGGATTCTCATTCTGTCATGCAGTTGTCTAATCATTTCAAGTGATAATTTCCGCTTCCTGTTTAAAATCTCACTTGCTCTACTTCTTAGTCCAACAACTTCAGCCAAATCAGTTTGGTCATATCCCATTTGCTCCATCCGGAATTTAATAGCCTCTACAGGGTCTGGCAGTCCAATGAGAAAATGTTCATTCTCATATTTTTCAATCAAAATGCTCAAAATTTCCAACTTGTCTCCATTTTTTGAACCTTTTCGGGCATCAAAGATTGACTCTAAATGTTCCAAAGCTTCAGAGTAGTCCTTTTTTGTTTTAATAGGTTTTAGTGTCATAATGTTTAAATTTTAGAGGCGTCAATCTTGTCATATTCTGAATGTGTTCCAATAAATCTTATCCAAATCATCTGATAATCATAATTAATGCGAACAACTAATCTGTATCGATTTCCTTTGATATTAAAAACCACACGATTGTTTGCTAAAAAGCTGGAAGTGGGGTAGTCTTTCTTAATTTGTTTCGGACTTTTCCAAATGCTTTTATCCGCTTCCTGGTACCATGCCTTTAACTGCTCTGAGCAATCAGGATGTTTAGTCCAAAAATTACGAAGTATCTTTTTAGCAATGACTCTCAACAGAAAGATTTTGTCAAAAGTACAAAACGATTCCCAAATTGGGAAATTATGCAAAGAAAATTCTCATTCTGTATGACGGCCAACGTTCCCACGCTTTGCGTTCGTGCGGGTTTTCGGAGCACAAAACTGTCAACCCAGCACAAAAGCCCAATTGGAAAACTGAACTTGAATGTAAGCACGTCACCCCGCATGACGCAAAACGTGTGTTAGCGGGTCGGCCTTTTATGTTATTATACATTAAGCACATAATATTTCCAATTCGTATTTGTCGTGTCTGTATAGTCTTGCCAGTTTGCTTGATAAATGTTAGCCAATTGTATTTGTCCTTTATTATGTAAAAAAGTTGGCAATTGTGGTAAGTCAATGCTTTGAATGACAACTTCTTCTCCATTAAAATATTGGTAAATTCCAGCGTCTGCTCTTGGTGCTTCCCAAAATGCAATACAAGAGGTGGCAAGAATTGAATAGCAACCGTCAATGTTTGATTGTCTCAGTTGTTCTAAGAATTTTACATCTTCAATTGCGTGATACATAGCTTTTGGAATACCACCATTGTCTTTTGGCATTTTAAGTTCAATTACGAACCGTTGACCAGTCTGTGTGGTTACATAAATATCAATTTCCTTTTTTATAAATTGAGGAAGTGGATTAAATATTTTTGGTGTCGGATATTCAAGTCTAACTGTAAGATCCGGATAATTAGTTCTTAAAAATATTGCAAGTTCGTGTTGTAAACCAAATTCACTGTACAGTTCTATTGGTGTCTGCTGAATTGCATTAAAAAAATCATTTATTCTGTCAATCATTGTAAATTCAGTTTTAATGCTCTTTTTTATATGGAAATTCTTTTTGGCACTTTTCCCAAAAAATATCTCCGTTCATTTCGGTTAGATGTTCTTTAAAAAAATTAATCGTTTCTTCTTTCATTGTTTCTATGGCTCCCAAAAACTTTTCGTAAAAAACTAAATGTTGTTCTGTAGCTGAACGACCTTTATTCATTGCAAAAAATATGTCGCTGGGATGGTAATGGTAGTTACAACCGCCAGGGCAATTGCCAATAAATTTTGGATATCGTGTTAGGCTTCTGAATTTGCTGTAATGTGTCTTGAAGTGAGAGTAGCAAACCATATCTGTCAAAATTGTCAGAAATAGAGCTACTGCAAATAATTCTTTCCCGTCCTTGTCCAAAAAATCTAAGTGGTCAAATGCAGGTGTTAGTCTTTCGTATTGAATTGAAAAAGTCTGTTTATTGGCTGTGTCTTCGTGAAACCTACTCGCATCAGGAATTGTCGAGAAGAACCAATTTATGTCTTCACGAAATTTAGAATTATAATATGTTTTGAAGTCTGTCATTTACTTACTGTGTCGTCTTTTAGGCTGCCCGCTAACGTTTCTGGGCTTTGCGTTCGGGCGGGATTTCGAAGTACAAAAGCTTGTATTATTACTAATGTTTAATTGAAAAACTGCCTTTGAATTTTGCACTTCAGCCCGCCTGACGCAAAACCCGTGTTGTGCGTTCGTGCTTTGTCAATACTTATTGTTTGCATAACCTCCGATTAAAAAGCCCATATTTAAAAGTCCTAAAAATCCTTCAATTGAAACTAAGAGTCTTGCCCAACCAATAGGAACTAAGTCACTAAAACCCATTGTCGTGAAAGAAATTGTGCTAAAATAAAGACCATGTCCAAAATGAAAGTCTTTAATGTCAATAGCTGTTGAGTTTATCAGGTTTTTGTTTAACCAAAATATTAGTCCGAAGATTACAATTGTTGCTAATGAGTAATAAATGATTCTATGTGGTTTTCGTCCATACTCCCAATAGTAATAACTTAAAGTTTTGGTCAGGTAGTTAAAACCTTTCAGTCTTTTTCGTAAAAATTCATTCTCTTTTATGAAGTATAATTTTGCCACATCGTCATCACCTTGCTGCTGATATATTATTTTGAAAGCTTTATAGCCTTGATAGTTATTGTCCTCAATGTTTGGGTCAACTTCTATGTGGGTTTGTCCCAAAGTGCAGTCCTGCATAATTGGATTGAAATTGCCACCAAATATGCGATTACTATAAAGTTTCGTGTTAAAAAAGTCACCCGATACATTACAGTCATAGAATTTCCATTGTTGCAACTTAGAGTTTAATAATGTGAAGTTGGTTACTGTGCAGTGTTCAAGTGAAACTAAAGGCATACTAAAGTCTGTCGCTACCCAATTGTCACAAGCACAATATGAACAACTCAAATTGCCGAGTTCACCAAAAACAATATCTCCTGAAAATTTAAGTCCACATAAGTTTACAAATTCTAAGCGTTTACCACGATAGAGCATTCCAAATCCATTAACTGGAATTTGAATTCCTCCCATTTTAAGAAGTTCAAAATCACTTTTATTTGCGTAAACATCAGCATGTATAAAAACCCTCTCCATTTCATGATTGGGAGCATGACGTGAGTTAATATAAAGTATCTCTTGCTTTTTACCTCTTGCTTTTAACCAGTCTAAGTATGGGGTAAAGATTTGAATACATTGATAATTAAAAGTTGTATCAAAGTGTTTTTTATCACCTTCCAATTTTTCATATGCTACAATGGTTCTTTCATTGTCGTCCCATGTTTGCTTTGTGAGGTAGAGTTTTTTATCCTTTTTCGCTAATTTCTTTCGTTCGAGAAAAGGAGTTATTGTCCCTGTGCTTATTATTATCTCGTTTGTTAACTTGTTGTCTGCTTTCCATTCCTTGAAAAGCAAAAGAGTCTTGTCAAAATGAGCAAGTAAGACAGGAAAGTCATTTAACTTTCGCCATTCAATAAATCTCTCTTCTGATAAAGCCCAAAGGTCAAGAATGTCTGGCTTAGGATTGTTCTTTATTTTTTCAAACAATTCTATGTCATTGTTCTCTCTATCTTTTAGCATTTGTTCTCTAAATTCATTCATGTTCGCTGTCTTTTTAGCATGACGCACAACACATAAATATAAGAACTATTCCCCACATTAAAAGAATTTGAATTATATAACAAATACCTGTAAATGAATTATTTTGATTATCGCTATAATTGTTGCGAAGATGAGTGTTTTGTGGTTGCACAAATAATTGCAACAGCAAATGCGATGCTAAATGAGGTTTAAATTATTAAAAGAAAAGAGACTTCTACCTTTTTCACATACCCACAACTCCCATGCTTTCACTCCGCTTAAAATATAATGCTCATGTAATTTATTCAAACAACCTAAATCAATAATACCCACTTATTATTCTAAAATATCTCACCCTTAAATATCTAATTTATCTAAAGGACTTTCTATTCTACCTAAATCCTTTATACTTACATGGGTATAGCGTAATGTAGTTGATAGATTATTGTGCCCCAATAATTCTTGTATATACCTAATGTCTGTTCCACTTTCTAACAAATGTGTGGCATAACTATGACGCAATGAATGAATACTTCCCTGCTTCTTTATCCCCGCTGCCTGCTTAGCTCTTTGCAATACCATCTGCAACGACCTACTACTGTATATCCCCCCACCAGCCCCTTCAAATAAATAATTACCTGGCTTGTATATTTTATAATATTCACGTAATATCTCCAGCAACTTTACCGCCAACGGCACAATACGATCCTTCTTACCCTTAGCATTCCTAATATGAATAGTCATCCGAACACTGTCTATGTCAGTTACCTTCAAATTAATCACCTCACTTACCCGTAACCCCGCAGCATAACATGCCATTATCATCGCTTTGTGCTTTATGTTTTTAATACTATTTATAATCTTCACAAATTCCTCCTGAGCCAATATGGTAGGTAGATTCAATGGCTTACGTGGCCGAGGTAAATCATAAAATTCAGCAGGACGACCCACTACCTTTTCAAAATAAAATTTTAATGCATTTACAGCAGTATGTACATGATGCTCACTATACCCTCGCTCCTTATTTAACCATAATAAATATGATAAAATATGCTTCTTATCCAAACTGTTTATACTACGCCCACCCAATATTTTTAATAATTGAATAAATTCCTGACAATATACACGCGATGTATTGATACTGTAGCCTTTTAACGTTAATATATTTCGCATTGCCTCTAATGCCTCCGCATTCTCATCTCCTAATCCATATTCATACACCACCTTCCTTGTCTCAATACTTAATTCCACCTTTTTTGAAACACGATTAATCGTCTTCCTCCCTTCTAAATATTTCCGTAATGAACTATTATCAATCCGCACCTTATCTTTCACAGCCTCACTAAAATGATGATATAATTCCTTAGTACAACCAAAATGCCAACAATTCTTTGATGAAGAATACCGTATCCCGGGTATTTTTTTTATTGCATCTATTATCTGCCGATTCTTGGAGAAATATAATGCTATTCGTTCTTCACCATTATATTCTATCGCTTTTACAATTATAGTATCCACAACTAAATTTACTATGATACCAAATTGAAAAACTGGACTTATCATCTACAATTAACTGTTTTTTCCTTCCTATTTCATGACATATATCTCAAGATTTAATACGCTTTTATTTAGAAAATAGCTTAATTTAACACAGCTTTTCGTAACCAAAATTTGCTGTTATGAGATTATTATTACCCACAATCTTCCTTAGCATTTTTTTAAGCTTATATAACCATTCATTTGCCCAACCTTGCAGCAGCCAAAATCCTTCTGCATGCCCATGCCCAACTCCCGGAGCCACAGATTGCCTCTTATTACCGGATATCACTGCCGGAAAAGGTTCTCTTAACGAATTTCGCGGATGGAGCGAAAATTCACAAGTTTCTCCGGGCTATATGAAAGGTCATATAAGACTTGATGTAGCTACTCCTAATATTGGATACGGACCTTTGGAAATTGTTCCTACAAACAATTTCATTTGTGGTAATGATACGCTATGGAACTATAGCTCAAGTTTTGTTACCTGCCCCGATGGAAGCGAGCCCAAAATATTAATCAAACAAAATGTTTATCATAGAGTGGGAAGTAATCTCACCCGCGAAACACGAGACGCCGGATGGATGCAATATCACCCTTATCATGGCCATATTCATATTGACGACTGGGGACAGTATTCTTTACGTTTTAATAACCCTTCAGTTGCCGATACGCTTCAATGGCCGGTGGTAAGCAAAAGTGTTAAAGTGTCTTATTGCCTTATAGACCTCGTACCATGCTCATACTTCCCACATAATTGCTTTGATGAAAATGGAAATACTTTGTATGATGACGATTTCCCGGCATTTGAACTGGGTGTTGGATATAATTCTTGCTCTTATTATATACAAGGTATCAGAGCCGGACATGTAGATATTTACGCACAAGGTATCCCTCAAAGCTATGTAAGAGTACCCTACGAAGCTTGTAATGGTGAATATTATATTGTAATCCAAATTGACCCCGACAACCACATCCTCGAAACAAATGAAAATAATAATTACCTGGCTGCAAAAGCTAACCTCGTTAATCAACATGCTCCTAATTCAACACCTTATTCCTATATTTTCTCCCAAAAAGGAAATATCATCTGCCAAGGCGAAACACTCCCCCTTGAAGCTTCTGGCGCATCTGCATATTTGTGGAGTACAGGTGAAACATCACAAAAAATTACTGTAAATACACCCGGTAGGTATTGGGTACAATCTACCACACCCTGTGGAACAACAACCAGCGATACCCTCAATATATTTAATGCTCCAATTAGCTCAATACCTTCCGAAATTAGAACAGATACGGTGTGCTACGGCGGAACAGCAAACCTTTATGCCAGCGGTAACCCACATTGGTTTGATGCACCAGTGGGAGGGAACCTGGTTTTTGTGGGAAATAATTTTACTACACTTCCTCTATACTCCTCAGCAACTTATTATGTAAGTGATCAACCCTCTTTGCTAAGCGGAAAATTAGGCCCCGAACAGTTTAATTTTAGCGGCCAAGGTAGCGAAATCGCTATGAGAGAGGACTACCTTATTTTTAATGCCTTTATTCCTTTTAAACTTAAAACTATAAAGGTAAAGGCTTCTCTTGCCGGTACAAGAATTTTTGAACTGAGAGATATTCACGACAATATCCTGAGTTCCTACACCATCTTTCTCGACACCGGTATAAGTGTGGTACCACTGAATTTCTTCGTGCCTGCAGGATTAAATTTTCAACTCGGACTAAACGCTTCCAGTACCACCGCTTCTCTTTTTACTGCAACAACCACATCAACAAATATAGGATACCCTTTTAAATTTAATGGAGTAGCAAATATTGTTGGCTCAACATTGGGAGATAATGCATATCCCTTCATGTTCGATTGGGATATTGAAGGCACCCCACAACCGTGTAGCACCTCAGGTACACGCACCCCGGTTATTGCAGAAGTAGTTACACGCCCCAACGTTACTATTAGTGGGCTAGCCCCCGTCTATCTCCACACCTCATCACCTGTTACAATTTCCGGTACACCAACAGGAGGCACATTTTCAGGGAATGGAGTAGTGGGTAACACCTTCTATCCCGATAGAGCAGGTATAGGTCAACATGAAATTAGATACACATACTCCCAAGGCCAGTGTGGCAACTTCGCCTCCTTTTATGTTACAGTGCAATTTGACAGCTCAATAATTTTTAATGGAAATTCAATCACGCTAATCAATAACCCAAGCCAAAACCAACAACAATTGCTCATTCATTCTACCGATAATACTAAAATGGAAATAATGCTTACTAATAGCATCGGTCAATTAATATGGAAAGATAATCTTACAATCAGAAACGGAATACAATTTCTCCCGATTAATATGCACTACCTGCCAAAAGGTGTTTATTTCATACAGGCTAGATGGCTAAATGGAAAACTGAAAAAGACACTGAAAATGCTAAATTGATGATTTAAATAAATTAACCTATTATAGGTCTGTTTTCGTAATAAATTTCACTTATAAATAAGGAATAATACATAAACAAAGTAATAATCAAGCCAAGTGCTAAGACTTTTTTATGTAAAAAAAAAATCTTAGTTTTACACCTACACACTTATATCCAATATTGTACGAAGCCATTTTTCTAAATCCTTCATCTTAGCGTTAACCACGCATTCTGATATCTATTATCAACCTTTTTATTTTTTCTAACTACAAACACCTGTCAGTATTTTTAATTATCTCTAAAATAGATATGAACAAAATTTGTTTAATACTGCTTGTATTTCTCATACCTTTTTGCGCAAATGCACAAACCTCTGATGATTTCAAAAAGATGGATAGGGCAGCCGCTTTTAAAGGCCTTGCCTTTCAAACTACTGAATCTGATTTCTTAAAAAAATTCTCAGCTAAAAAGATTGATTCTATTAATTCAGGAACTTTTACATCATACAAAATAGATAATACACAATTTCTAACCATTGATTCAATCAGGTTTGCCAGCGGAAAAATAAACTTTCTAAATGGAAAATTAAATGAATTTGTGCTAAGCGCAGATGCTAAATCAAAAACCGAAAAAGATCTTTTTATTCAATACCTCACAAAAAAATTAGGTAAACCTACCTGCCATCAAAATACATGTCTGTGGGAAGGATTGTTCATTATTTGTGCATTCGACTATGAACCTGCTGCAAAAAAAGTTTTCTTCACTATAAGACAAGCTTCTGAATAAAAACTATCTTTCTATTAGTAATTTACCCACCTTACCATTTTGTCCGGCAAAAAATACCGCATGCCCTCGTTTTGATTTGCGTACCACATGGTAAGCCTCAGTTGAAATATTCTGCCACTGCATGCCATCATCTTGTGAAATATCTACACCACTCAATCCACACACTACCCAATTCTTTCCAAAAATATATTCTATACAACTGCGATAACCAAATGGAGCCACCTGCGGACGCCTCCATGTTTTACCCCCATTTTTTGTGATAAAACAATTATTCTCCCTTCGATCCTTGTTTAAATAATCACCACCCACCACAATAAATGTTTTATTATTTTTTACCGCAATTGAATTGGCTCCTGAAGATTCATTCCCTTGGTCAAAAGGAAGCAAAACTTTTTTATCCCTGATAAATAAAGAAGAACGCTTTCCTCCGGATACAAATAGAGCTTCACGCTTATTCATTGCCCTCAAATTTGTGCCACTTGCTGCAAAACATGCCTCACCTTCCTCAGCAACAGGCAAGTGCTGATAGGGAATTCGTTGCCAACTCCTCCCTCCATCAAAGGTGCGACCTATAAAAAATTTATTATTAACCGGATCACCAATAACTGAGCCGCTCTGCTCATTCCAAAACTCCAAAGCATCTAAAAACATGGCCGATGAAGTATCTACAAAACACACCTGCCACGTTTGAGCACCATCATGGGTTCGTAATATATAAGAAGGTGAACCAATAGCCATAATTACAGCATCCGTTTTACCAAACGCCTCTATATCCCTAAAATCATTCGACTCAAATCGCTTTACCCTGCTCCATTGCCAGGAAATGCCTCCATCCAATGATCTGCCCACTGTTCCATTACTGCCGCTTACCCAAATTGTTTCATCATCCACAACACTTAATCCACGTAACGATGCTTTTGTACCCTCAGTTAATACCTCTATACGCTGCCCAAATGTATGGTTAACCACCATTATTAGAATTACAAAACCTAACCTGATTATTTTACCGGTCATTCCGCTTATGCTTTTGTGAAAGGTACGAAGCATTGTAATTTTCTTTAAATCATTCAATGCCTTTTTTTCCACCTGCTATGCTTCAATATCTCACCCTTTCTTTCCGTACTTTTGACATTATGAGTTATAATTATCTTCCACTGGATAAAGAATTTACTGACTTTACACAGGTAAAAAATCTCTTGACCTTTAACCAAAAAGTTTCAATAACTTTTACAGCACACCAAAAAATTACCGCATGCCGCCAATATTTAGATAATAAACTTGAAAATAATAATGAAGCTTTTTATGGTATTAATACCGGCTTTGGCTTTTTGCAAAACGTAAAAATTGATGCATCACAACTTAAACAATTACAGGAAAACTTACTTCGATCTCATGCCTGTGGATTGGGTGAACAGGTTCCGGATGATATTGTTAAACTCATGCTGATGCTGAAAATTAAATCTCTCAGCTACGGCCATTCGGGTGTTCAAATAGAAACGGTTAAACGCCTGTTGGATATGTATAATAATGAGGTGCTCCCGATAGTTTATACACAAGGCTCACTGGGCGCTTCAGGTGATTTAGCACCACTTAGCCATCTATGCCTGCCCCTTATTGGAGAAGGGGAGGTAAAGTATAAAGAAAAAGTGTATCCGGCCGCCGAAATATTAAAAATATTTAACTGGAACCCAATTTCTCTGCAAAGTAAGGAAGGACTAGCCCTCATAAATGGCACCCAGTTTATGAGCGCATACGGCATGTATAACCTTATTAAAAGTGAACGACTGCTAAAATGGGCTGATGCTATTGCAGCACTAAGCTTCGATGCGTTTAAATGCGTGGCAACACCTATTAATCCGCTTATCCATAAAGTGCGCCCACACACCGGACAAATTAATGTGGCTGCCAATTTACGCCAATGGCTTAATGGTAGCGAAATCATGTTGCAAGAAAAACAACATGTACAAGACCCATATAGCTTTCGATGTATTCCGCAGGTTCATGGCGCTTCAAATGATGCTTTCAATTATATTCTATCAGTATTTATCCGCGAAATAAATGCTGTTACAGATAACCCTAACGTCTTTCCGGAAGAAGACCTCATCCTAAGCGGTGGTAATTTCCATGGTCAACCACTGGCTATCTCCCTCGACTTCTTAAGTATAGCAATGAGCGAGATTGCCAGTATTAGTGAGCGTCGTACCTATCAGCTTATTAGTGGTTTACGAGATTTACCTGCATTTTTAGTTAAAAACCCGGGACTAAATTCCGGCTTCATGATTCCACAATATACCGCCGCAGGTATTGTTAGCGAAAATAAACAATTATGCACACCCTCAAGTGTGGATACTATCCCATCAAGTAATAACCAGGAAGACCATGTTAGCATGGGAGCTAACGCCGCTACCAAATGCAAAAGAATAGTGGATAATGTAGAAAAAGTGCTGGCCATTGAATTACTTACAGCAACCCAGGCTTTGGATTTTAGAAGACCGGCTAAAACATCTCCTGCACTCGAACTACTGGCAGCCAATTTTAGAAAAATAGTCCCTTTTAATTCAACTGACAGAATTTTGCACCATGATATGATGGCCGCAATTAATTTTTTACAACAATATTCCTTAGACTGATAAATTTGTTTACAATGAGTACAGAAACTGCTTCTACTTACAACCCGGCAAAATATAAAACCCCAACAGGATCAACCCTTCAATGTAAAGGATGGGTGCAAGAAGCCGCATTACGTATGCTGCTAAATAACCTCGATCCACAGGTTGCTGAACGCCCCGAAGACCTTATTGTATATGGCGGAAGAGGAAAGGCCGCACGTAACCGCGAATCTCTTGACCTTATCATTAAAGCACTTAAAGACCTTGAAGAAGATGAAAGTTTGCTTATTCAATCAGGCAAACCGGTGGCCATGCTGAAAACAAATAAAGATGCTCCCCGTGTTCTTATCAGTAACTCACAGTTAGTGCCAAATTGGGCCAACTGGAAACACTTTGACGAATTAGAAAAAAAAGGATTAATGATGTACGGCCAAATGACAGCAGGCTCGTGGATTTATATCGGCAGTCAGGGTATTGTACAAGGAACCTACGAAACTTATGCAGAAGTAGCCCGAAAACATTTTAATAATTCACTTAAGGGCACATTAAATGTTACAGCAGGCTTGGGAGGTATGGGTGGTGCACAACCACTGGCAATTACCATGAATGATGGCGTAGCACTTGTAGCTGAAGTAGTGAAATGGAGAATTGATAAACGTATCGAAACAAAATATCTCGATGTGTGTATAGCCAATATTGATGAGGCAATTGATGCGGCAATACAAGCTAAAAATAATAGCGTACCACTCAGCATCGGTGTGGAATGTAATGCCGTTGAACTATTGCAAAGACTGATTGACCGAAAAATTGTTCCTGATACGCTTACTGACCAAACTTCAGCACATGACCCATTGATTGGTTATATACCCGAAGGCCTGAAAGATTTTGAAGCTGATGAATTACGAGTGAAAAACCCGGATGAATATGTAAATATGAGCTACGATACCATGCGTAAGCATGTTGAACTAATGCTTAAACTGCAAGACATGGGCGCAGTAACCTTCGACTATGGTAACAATATCCGAGCAAGGGCAAAAGAACGCGGTATTGAAAATGCATTTAATTTCCCCGGATTTGTGCCGGCTTATATCCGACCTCTTTTCTGTGAAGGAAAAGGCCCTTTCCGCTGGGCTGCACTTAGCGGAGACCCTAATGATATTCGTGTAACCGATAACGTTATACGAGAACTCTTTCCTGAAAATAAATCTTTAATGAGATGGCTCGATTTAGCAGAAAAGAAAATTGCATTCCAGGGGCTGCCTGCACGTATCTGCTGGCTCGGACAAGGAGAACGAGAAAAAGCAGGATTGGCCTTTAATGAATTGGTGCGCACCGGAAAAGTATTAGCTCCAATCGTTATTGGTCGTGATCATCTGGATACCGGCTCAGTGGCTTCACCTAATCGAGAAACTGAAGCCATGCTGGATGGCTCAGATGCCGTGGCCGATTGGCCCATCCTAAACGCCCTGGTTAATACCGCCGGCGGCGCATCGTGGGTCTCCCTCCACCACGGAGGAGGAGTGGGAATGGGTTATAGCATTCATGCAGGAATGGTAATTGTTGCCGATGGTACCTCCGATGCTGCACAAAGACTGAGTAGAGTGCTGCGAAACGACCCCGGAATGGGAGTAATCAGGCATGCAGATGCAGGATACGATGTAGCTAAAGATTATGCACGAAAATTTAACCTGGATATTAAACAACGATTGAATAAATAGCCTTTTTAAAAAACACTTTTTTAAATGAGCGAAAACAAATTACGAAAAGAACCGGTTTGCCTTAATTGCGGACAGACCGTAGAAGATAGATTTTGCTCTAGCTGTGGCCAGGAAAATACAGAAGTACGCCAAACTTTCGGTTACCTATTCTCCCATTTTTTTAAAGACCTTACTCATTATGATAGTAGCTTTTGGAAAACTTTAAAAAGCCTGCTATTTAAACCGGGCAAACTTACTCAATCGTATTTGGAAGGAAAAAGGAAAGCATTTGTCAATCCTATTCGCCTCTATATCTTTATTAGCTTCATTACTTTCTTTTTATTTGCCGCACTTAGCCAAAAAGATACATTTTCTTTTAACCTCAAAGGAAATAGCAACTCCGGTATTTATATTCAGGAAGCAAATATGGAGGTAAATTCAGTACACCAGTTAGATTCATTGCAATCTACACAAGCAAAACAACCCAATGTAATCTACAAAGTGTACAGAAAAATGTTAGAAGTAGGAGGGAGCAAGAATTTTGCAAAAGCATTCATTTCCGGATTCTATCATAATATCCCAAAAACACTTTTTATCTATTTGCCCATATTCGCATTCTTCTTATGGTTATTTCACAATAAAAAAAAATGGTGGTATTTCGATCACGGAATCTTTACACTACACTATTTTTCATACTTACTACTCGCTGCAACCATATATCTCCTAGTAAAAAACATTACCCATACCCTAAATATTAACTGGTTATTTGTAGTTACTTCCATAATCAGTTTTACTATCCTCATCTATTCCTTCTTATATTTCTTTATAGCACATCATCGTGTGTATAAAACCACAAAAACTAATTCCATTCTAAAAGGCTCTTTATTGTTTTTAATAAATGCCTTTTTACTTATTATACTTACTATAGCTCTTTTACTTTTTACCTTTTTTACATTATAGTTATTTAATTAGGGATAAAGGTCATTTCCTATATTACCGGCTTTCTTAAAATATCTTCTAACAATTAGAGATAATGAATCGCCATCTTAAATTATATATGGCATATATGCAAAAAAGATTTGTATAAACCCTAAATATTCTTGAAATTACACTATCAAAATTTATCAAAACTTGTATAAAAGATGAGAAAAGCACTATGTGGTATTACCAAAATACTTCCGGTTATTTTATTTATCCTGTTTTTTTCTAATCCATCATTTGCACAAAAGAAAGTCTGGACAGACATCAACTCCACAGAGGCTCCCATAAGCGGTAAACGCTATACCTTCCCTAAGGAGTACAGGCTTTTGAAATTAGATGTACAGGCCATCCGCACTGCTTTGGCAACTGCACCAATGGAAAAACAAACCACATCTGATATTGAACATGGAATCCACTTTGACCTTCCTATGCCGGATGGCACTTTTCAATCTTTTAAACTGGTAGAATATTTTGTAATGCATCCTCAATTGGCTGCCCGATATCCTCAAATTAAAACATATACTGGCCAAGGCATCACCAACCCAATGTCCACCATTAAAGTGGATATTACCCCACTGGGCTTTCATGCTATGGTACTAAACCCAAATGGAAGTGTTTTCATAGATCCCTATATGGAAAACAATACGGATTACTATATATGCTATAACAAATCTTCACTTAGTCAAATCTCCTCATTTGAATGTGGTGTTACTGCAGAAAAAATTATCGAATCCATCCCTACTAATTATTTACCAAAAAGTACAGGCACCCAATTACGAACCTACCGCCTTGCATTAGCATGTACCGGCGAATACGCTGCAACAAAAGGAGGTACAGTTGCCGGCGCATTAGCAGGCATGACCACCTCTATGAACAGGGTAAATGGAATTTATGAAACCGAAGTGGATATTAGGATGGTAATGGTGGCTAATAATGATCAATTAGTTTATCTAAATGCATCCACAGATCCATATACAAATAATAATGGAAGCACCATGTTAGGGCAAAACATTACTACTTGTAACAGTGTAATTGGAAGCGCAAATTATGATATAGGCCACGTGTTCAGCACCGGTGGAGGAGGGGTTGCCTATCTTGGTGTTCCATGCACATCAAATAAAGCCGGTGGTGTTACCGGATCATCAAATCCGGTAGGAGATGCGTATGATATAGATTATGTAGCCCATGAAATGGGACATCAGTTTGGAGGTAACCACTCCTTTAACGCAACAACCGGAAGCTGCGGTGGAGGCAATCGCGAAGCTTCCGCAGCCTATGAACCGGGAAGCGGTATTACTATCATGGGATATGCAGGTATTTGTCTTGCTTCAAATAACTTAGATGCACATTCTATTGGATATTTCACTTCTAAAAGTTTTGATGAAATCATTACCTATTCCCAAAGCTCAAATGGAAATAGCTGCCCGGTAATTACTTCAACCGGAAATAACGCACCCATTGTAACCTCACTGGGGCTTAATAAAGCTATCCCCATTTCTACACCATTTACTTTAACCGGTAGCGCTTACGACCCGGATGGAGATAACATCACCTATTCTTGGGAACAATATGACCTGGGCCCGGCCGGAAACTGGAATGTGCAATCTACTACCGCACCGATGTTCAGGCCTTTTGAACCTACTTCCTCTCCCTCGCGAACATTTCCAAAAATGGCAGATGTAGTAAATAATACAACCACCATAGGAGAGTTGCTCCCTAATATAGCACGAACACTTAACTTTAGACTAACAGCAAGGGATAACCGAAGTGGAGGTGCCGGATTAAGCCACCCTGATACTACCCTTAAAATTTCAGTAGTAAATAATGGAGGAGCATTTTCAGTTACCTCACCTAATACCGCTGTAACATGGGCTGGCAATAGCACCCAAACAATAACCTGGAACGTAAACGGAACTACTAATACTCCCATAAATACAGCTTTTGTAAAAATCTCCCTCTCTACGGATGGAGGATATAATTATCCCACAGTTATTGTTGCATCCACACCTAATGACGGCTCAGAATCCATCACTGTTCCCAATATCAATACTACACAAGCAAGAATTAAAGTTGAGGCTATAGATAATTATTTCTTCGATATCAGTAATATTAATTTCACCATTAATGCTACCGCAGGTATTACATCAATATCAACCGGAAGTATATCTCCTTCATCGTTTTGTGCAGGAGCCTCTGTTAGTGTACCCTATACCGTTAGTGGTACAGGCAATGCAGGGAATCAGTTTATTGCTATGCTATCCAATGCTTCAGGCTCGTTTGCCAGCCAGGTTAATATCGGTGCTGTCAGCGCTACAGGCTCAGGAACTATTAGCGCTACTATTCCTATGAACACTCCGGCAGGAACAGGTTATCGCATTAGAGTAGTTAGTACTAACCCTGCTGTTACAGGCGCTGACAATGGCTCAAACCTTACTGTGCTTACTATACCAACTGCCAGCAATATTTCTCCAAACGGTAACACTACTTTCTGCACAGGCGGCTCAGTAGTACTTCAAGGAAATAATGGCGGTACATGGAATACCGGCTCTTCAGCAGCTTCTATTACAGTAAGCACTGCTGGCACATATTATGTTACCAATACTAATTCATGCGGAAGCGTACAGTCTAATAGCATTACCGTTACGGTTAACCCCCTTCCGGTGGCTTCTTCAATAAGCGCAAACGGTAACACTACTTTCTGTTCAGGCGGCTCAGTAGTGCTTCAAGGAAATAATGGCGGTACATGGAATACCGGCTCTTCAGCAGCTTCTATTACGGTAAGCACTGCTGGCACATATTATGTTACCAATACTAATTCATGTGGAAGCGTACAGTCTAACAGCATTACCGTTACGGTTAACCCCCTTCCGGTGGCTTCTTCAATAAGTGCAAACGGTAACACTACTTTCTGTTCAGGCGGCTCAGTAGTACTTCAAGGCAATAATGGCGGCACATGGAATACCGGCTCTTCAGCAGCTTCTATTACAGTAAGCACTGCTGGCACATATTATGTTACCAATACTAATTCATGTGGAAGCGTACAGTCTAACAGCATTACCGTTACGGTTAACCCCCTTCCGGTGGCTTCTTCAATAAGTGCAAACGGTAACACTACTTTCTGCTCAGGCGGCTCAGTAGTACTTCAAGGAAATAATGGCGGTACATGGAATACCGGCTCTTCAGCAGCTTCTATTACAGTAAGCACTGCTGGCACATATTATGTTACCAATACTAATTCATGTGGAAGCGTACAGTCTAATAGCATTACTGTTACGGTAGGTGGATTAGAAAACGTAAGCATTGGTTCTTATGGTCCATTTACCATTAACTCATCAAATATTACTTTAAGTGGCTCTCCATCCGGTGGAACATTTAGCGGAACAGGCATAAGTGGAAATTCATTCTCACCTTCCACTGCCGGTATTGGTAACCACTCTATTCAATATACTTATACAGATGTGTACGGCTGTACAAAATCTGCATTCACCACTATTTCTGTTATTGCCGAACAGTGTGAATTTAGTCCGGGTGTTGTAACTGGTCCGCGCAGCGTGTGTTTCTCTATGGATCCCAACGGGCCCAATGCAGTGTATAGTGTTAATCCTACTAACCCGGGTACAATAACCTGGTATGTACCGCATAATGCACAAATTATTTCAGGACAAGGCACTACTTCTATTGAAGTTAAGTTTGCACCAAACTATACCAACGGCTATGTTACTGCCAAAATTATAAATCCATGCGATGGTTCATTAGCTGTAGTAAATACCAATGCCCGGGCAATTGCACCCAATCAACCGGGTTCAATCAGTGGCTCAGTTAACAGTTGCCTCTATATTGGTACCGGCCTTACAGGACTTTACACCATTCGTAAAGTTCCTTATGCAGATTCATATATTTGGCGTGTTCCGGTGGGTATTAATATCATAAACCATCCTAATGGCCAAGGTGCTAACGACACCATTATTGAAGTTAGTTTCAATAATAATTTTGTGGTGGGAAGTACTATTGGAGTTAGGTCTGTATCTTATTGTGGCACCTCATCTGAACGCACATTAACTATTACTGGTTCAAATCCGTTAAGACCCGGAGGTATTACCGGACCAACCGAATCCTGCCCTTATGTAGGCTCTGGTGATCCTGCAATTTATACCATTAGAAAAGTAGCTTCAGCTTCTTCATTTCAATGGAATGTTCCTTCCGGAGCCACCATTATTAACAGGCCGGGCGCAGGAACACCAAATGATACCATAATTCATGTGCAGTTTTCACAAGCGTTTACCGGTGGGCAAGTTTCAGTTGCTTCTGTTAATGGATGCAGCACAAGTTCTTTGCGTAGCATTACAATAAAGAAATCAACCCCCATAATACCATCTAAAATCTATGGTGACCCTAATAGTCCTTCAGGTCCTTTAACTGTTGCACCGGTTAATGCATGCCCATACGTTTTCACACAAACACCGGCGGTGTATTCTATTAGTAAGGACAGATATGGATATACTAACGGATACGTATGGACGCTATCTGATAATGTAAATGCACATATCGTTGCTCATCCGGGTGGTAATGGAGTGAATGACACCATCATTGAAGTAATGTTTGATGCAGGATTCTCTTCTACCACTTTATCTGTAGCAGGTATTAGTGGTTGTGGCACCAGCCCTGCACGAGTTATTACCATTACCAAAAAAGCACCAACCACACCCTCTGCTATTACCGGCAATCCAACCCCATGCCCACTCACCACTCAAACTTACACAACCATAGGAGAGTATGCAGATTGGTACGAATGGACACTTCCGGCTAATACAACCTTAATTAGCGGTCAAGGCTCAAATACCATAACAATTTTCACTAATGCAAATTTCATCAGTGGCACCCTGAAAGTTCAAACATCATCTGATTGCGGATCTAGCAGCGTACGTTCTTTAAGAATGACCAAATGCAAGACATTACCCCAACGCCCGGATTTTGTCAACACTAACGCTGACCAAAAATTTGATGAGCTGAAAATATTCCCTAATCCGGGAAATGGCGATTTTTATATCTACCTCCCTTCTAAAATAAATACAAGCAAAGCCGGTTGTACAATATTGGACATTACCGGAAGAGTAATTTCTAACACAGAAATCCAACTTGTACAAGGGAAGGCTGGATTTAATCTACAACATAAATTACTGCCAGGGGTGTATTTTATTCAAGTTATTATTGAAAAACAAAAATATACTACAAAACTAATAGTAAAATAAAGCAACACCTTAAAAGCTAAGTACAGAGGCCGCTTCAGACTTAAAACTGATTCGGCCTCTTTTCATTTTATTATTGCACTTTAATTATACCGCAAGATAATGCCGGTAAACATCGTACTTTTAATAACCAAAATTGATTTATCATGGAGCTAAACCCCGATTTGTATCAGATAACTGTTAATAACCAAGTCTTTTCTTTTAACCAACATCAAATCTTAGCGGAAAATATCATAAACCTCCCTCATGGAGCGCTCCACTTAATAGATGATAACAAATCATACCTGCTTCAAATAATTGAAATCAATAGAAAGGAAAAGAAGGTTTTGGTAAACCTAAATGGAGCTCAACATGAAATTCTCATAGAGGAGCCAATAGATTTACTGCTCAATAAAATGGGATACAGCCATAACACCTCCTCGGTACTAAAAGAAATTAAAGCACCTATGCCGGGGCTGGTTCTGGAAATAAATGTAAAAGAAGGAGACGAGATAGAAAAAGACCAAAAAATCCTTGTATTGGAAGCTATGAAAATGGAAAATGTGATTTCTATTCCGGGAAAAAGCAAAGTTGATAAGATTCATGTAAAACAAGGTGATGCCGTTGAAAAAAATCAACTGCTGATTTCCCTAACTAACGATTAGGCACAAACGATTACAATAACCTTTTTTAAAAGTAATAGTGTGAAAAAAGTATTAATTGCAAACAGAGGAGAAATAGCCCTTAGAGTAATGAAGACCCTTAAAAGGATGGGTATAAAAACAGTAGCCGTATATGCTGAAGCTGACCGAAAATCGCCACATGTTATTTATGCCGATGAGGCTGTATTTATTGGAGCCTCGCCTTCTTCTGAATCTTATTTACGTGGTGATAAAATCTTAGAGGCTGCCCGCAAAACCGGAGCTGATGCGATACACCCCGGATATGGATTCTTAAGCGAGAACCCCGACTTTGCTGAAGAAGTAGAAAAAGCCGGAATTGTCTTCATTGGCCCAACTGCTGCAGCTATGCGTATCATGGGTTCTAAACTGGCTGCTAAAGATTGCGTAAAACATTACAACATTCCCATGGTGCCGGGTATTGACCACGCCATCACCGATATTGCCGAAGCAAAAAAAGTGGCCGACAATATCGGATATCCAATCCTTATAAAAGCATCGGCAGGAGGAGGAGGAAAAGGAATGAGGGTTGTAGAAAAGAGTGCGGATTTTGAAGAACAAATGAATAGAGCTGTAAGTGAAGCTGTATCGGCATTTGGTGATGGCTCGGTCTTTATTGAAAAATTTGTTGATTCCCCACGGCATATCGAAATTCAAGTGCTGGCAGATAAGCATAATAATACTGTTTATCTCTTCGAACGCGAATGTTCTATACAACGCCGCCACCAAAAAGTAATTGAAGAGGCTCCTTCAAGTATCCTTACACAAGAAAAAAGAATAGAAATGGGCGAAGCTGCCGTAAAAGTAGCTCAATCATGCGGTTATATTGGAGCAGGAACAGTAGAATTTTTAATGGATAGCAATCTCAACTTTTACTTTTTAGAAATGAACACAAGGCTACAAGTAGAACATCCGGTTACAGAATTTATCACCGGCCTTGACCTGGTTGAACAACAAATAAGAGTGGCAAGAGATGAAAAATTGGCTTTTTCACAAAATGACCTTTCTATCCATGGACACGCTATTGAACTTCGAGTATGCGCAGAAGACCCTTATGAAAATTTCTTGCCATCTATTGGCACTTTAGATACCTATAGCCTACCAAATGGTGATGGAATAAGAGTAGATGATGGCTTTACCCAAGGAATGGAAATTCCAATTTTTTATGATCCTTTAATTGCTAAACTTATTGTACACGGCAAAGATAGAATGGATGCTATTTCAAAAATGAAAGAAGCTATTGCCGCATTTCATATTGAAGGCATTGCCACCACCTTGCCTTTTGGCACCTTCGTAATGAACAATAACGCCTTTATAACAGGTAAATTCAACACCCATTTTATTCAACAATATTTCACTCCTGAAAAACTAAACGAAGAAAACAAAGCACACTCCCTACCTATAGCTAAAATAGCACTCTATGCATGGCTAAAAGAACAATCGAAACCAACCATTGTAAAACATACTTCAACTAATTGGAAAAGCCGCTTGAATTAAAAATAATTATGAAACAGAAATTAACCGAATTAAAAGAAAAGACCGAGGCAGGTAAGTTGGGAGGAGGAAAAGATAGAATCGCCGCTCAACATAAAAAAGGAAAGCTAACTGCAAGAGAAAGAATTGAGCTCTTAATGGACTTAGGCTCCTTTGAAGAAATAGGAGCAATGGTAATTCATCGTGCGCGTGATTTTGGTATGGATAAACAAATTATTCCCGGTGATGGAGTAATTACTGGCTATGGTACAGTAAACGAACGATTAGTATATGTGTTTGCACAAGATTTTACAGTATTTGGCGGCTCGCTTTCTGAAACACATGCCGAAAAGATTTGTAAAATAATGGACCTCGCTATGAAGACGGGTGCGCCGGTAATTGGACTGAATGACTCCGGAGGAGCACGAATTCAGGAAGGGGTGGTTTCATTAGGCGGCTATGCAGATATTTTTTACCGTAATGTTATGGCATCAGGCGTTATTCCGCAAATCTCCGCTATTATGGGACCATGCGCAGGAGGAGCGGTATATTCTCCGGCAATTACCGATTTCACCATCATGGTGGAAAATACCAGCTATATGTTTGTTACCGGACCAAACGTAGTAAAAACAGTAACCAACGAAACAGTTACTTCAGAAGAACTTGGAGGGGCACTTACTCATAGCAGTAAGTCGGGCGTAACCCATCTAACCGCATCTAATGACCGTGTATGTATAGAAAAAATTAAAACTCTGCTAAGCTATATTCCACAAAACTGCGAAGAAACAACACCGGCTGCATCATACGAAATAAATGACGAACGCAGACCGAATTTGAATGGTATTATACCACCCAATCCACAACAGCCTTATGACATGCGCGCTGTAGTGACTAATATTTGTGACGCAGATTCCTTTTTTGAAATACATCCCGATTATGCACAAAATATTGTGGTGGGCTTTGCACGCTTAGGTAATAAAAGTATTGGTATAGTTGCTAACCAGCCGGCAAGCCTCGCCGGTGTATTAGATATTGAAAGCTCACGAAAAGCAGCTCGATTTACTCGCTTCTGTGACAGCTTTAATATTCCGCTCCTGGTATTGGTGGATGTACCGGGATTTTTACCCGGCACAGATCAGGAATGGAACGGTATCATTACAAACGGAGCTAAACTACTATACGCACTTAGTGAGGCCACCGTACCCCGGATTACAATAATTACCAGAAAAGCCTATGGCGGAGCTTATGATGTGATGAACAGTAAACACATTGGAGCTGATTTTAATTTTGCCTGGCCAAGTGCCGAAATCGCTGTAATGGGTGCTAAAGGAGCCAGCGAAATTATTTTTAAAAAGGAAATTGCAGAAGCAAAAAATCCAAAAGAAGAACTTTTAAAAAAAGAGAAAGAATATGCAGATCGCTTTGCTACCCCTTACCTGGCAGCCGAGCGAGGGTTTGTGGATGAAATTATAGAACCCGCCACCACCAGATTAAAGCTATTAAAAGCCTTCGCAGCACTCGAAAATAAAGTGGCTAAAATTCCTAAGAAAAAACATGGAAATATTCCACTGTAATTGAAATAATCATATTGTAAGTAAAAATTAATTATCAATCAAAATAAATGCCACCACAATAACAAATTGCAGTGGCAATAAATAAACAGCTATACTTTCTAAAATCAACTAATTTAACATCGTGTGGTTTCAGCAAAAAATCAGTTGATCGAATAGAAAGAATATAAAGACCATATTTGGAAAAACCTCACAAACCACTGGTTTGTGCTGATTCATCATCTTCCTCAATCTCTCTCTCATTCTCATTTGACCACTCTTGTAATGCTTGACGAACCTTTTCAATAAATGTTAAATGTCTGTTCTTTTTTGGAGCTGTCTTTTTACCATTATTTTTTGCAGCTTTCTTTACAGTCTTTTTTGCAGCTTTTTTTACTGTTTTCTTTGAAGCGCTGCTTTTCTTCTTTGCAATTTTCTTGGCCATTATAATAATTTTAAACTTTAGGTTGAAAAATTCTTTATTTTATTTCAAATCATCAATATGTACAATTCAATAATTGTACCAATCATTTTACACCTAATAAAAAATACATGCATTTTTTGAAATTTATTAACGTAAATCACCTCTAATGGTGACACAAAACACGATTCAACTTTTTATTAATCCAAATAAAAACTGGAAATTTGTAATATAAAAAATGTAATTATGGAGATTATTATTCAAGGAATAGGATTTACCACAGGTGATACCCTAGACAATTTTGTGCGAGAGAAACTAAAAGCACTTAAAACAAATAAAATAATTAAGGCCAACGTAACTTTTAAAAATAACCAAACAAAAGGAGAGGAACAGAAGGACTGTGAGATTTTATTGGAAATTCCCGGAAATGATTTGTTTGTAAAAAAATCAAGTAAATATTTTGAAACTGCTGCCGGTGATTGTATAGCCCTTTTGCAACAACAACTCAAAAAAGAAAAGGAAAAGACACTAGACAGGCGCCAGGCTGATGCCGACATCATACGAGATACTACTAATAAGAAATAATCAGTTGAATATAAAATCTTCAGGACCCGATGTGGTAAATGAATTGCTGGAAAGTTGTATTCTGGCTTATCCTACATCATCTTTTATTATTAGCTTGTATAAACAATATATACAACGGGGATGGTTGAGTAAAAAGCAATTGCAAGGCCTGCTCGCCAAGGCCAATAAAATTAGTGATATCTCTCCGGGTAAATTGGCTACTGTTGAAGCAACAATAAAAAGAATGCCAAACAGATATAAATCTGAAAAACCCACTTTCTCAGCCCCCGAGCCTTCACAAGATTTTTTGGACACCATAGCTATATTACAAGTATTTCCACAACACAAGGGCGCTATCGAACTACATGAAAAACTAAAAGGAGGAGGAATACTGACTCCTGCAGAAAAGGCAAACATGAAACGATTTTTAACATTAACTAAAAAACAATAAACAAAATTTTATTTTAAACAACATGAGCAATACAAAAGGACAAATTCATACAAACAAGGGCATTTTAACATTTGAATTGTATGACAACGATGCACCGGGAACAGTAGAGAATTTTAAAAAATTGATTAACTCCGGATATTATGATGGGTTAACATTTCATCGCGTTATTCCCAATTTCGTAATTCAAGGCGGCTGCCCAAATGGAAACGGCACCGGAGGTCCCGGATACACCATTAAATGCGAAACAAAGGGAGGAAATCAGTATCACGATAGAGGCGTAATGTCAATGGCACATAGAGGTTTAAATACCGGTGGCTCACAATTCTTTATTTGTCACAGCAGAGATAATACCGCACATTTAGATGGCGTGCATACTTGCTTTGGAAAAGTTATAGAAGGCTTAGATGTAATAGATGATATTCGTGCAGGAGATGTAATGGAAAAAATAATACTTATTCATCCATAACTATCTTTTCACCTAAAGTGAAAATAAAAAAATAGAAACTTAACGGTTACGATTAAACGGTCGGTTATTATGAGATGAACGATTACGGTCAAAATTAGGCCGAGGAGGACGTTGTGACTGCCTGTTTTCAGCTTCTTTTACTACTAAAGGCTTTTTGCCTAAAGAAATATCATTTAAGTTTTCGATGGCTTCCAAACCTTCTTCACGATTTGCCATTTCTACAAAACCAAAACTCCTGCTCTTACCGGTCTCCCGATCTATAGCAACCTTGGCTGAAATAACTTTTCCAAATTTTTCAAAAATTTCCTCTAATTCGGCGTCATCTAAATCATACGGTAGGCCGGCAACAAATATGGTCATAAACAGTTCTTGTGGTCATGTAAATATACACGTATTAACTTCTTTTCAAAACAAACACCGTATATTATTTTAATTCAAATATTGCTTTTCTGATATATATCATAATTTCAAACAGAAATAATAGGCAAAGCAGTATCTTAAATATTAATACTATTAGCACTTGAAATAATAATTTAAAAAAACCTTGGATACTGTACAACGATATCGAAATTTTTTAAATGGACGACATTTTAGCGAAGGGATAAGGGTGTCTTTTGGCGTTTTATTTCCTGCCATTGTGCTATATGCATTTGGGTATCTATCTATTGGAATTACGCTTTCTATAGCTGCATTAAGCGTTAGCATTACAGATGTGCCAGGTCCGGTAAAGCACCGGCTTATTGGCATGGGTGTATGTGTTGTTATTATTACCCTTATGTCTGCCTTAACAGGTGAAGCAACAAAATTCCCTTTCTTATTGGGTTTGCTTATTACACTGTCAGGCTTTTTCTTTTCTATGCTAACAGTGTACGGTATGCGCAGTTCGGCACTGGGCGTAGCCGCTCTGTATATGGTTGTTATTTCGATGGATGCTAATCTAAATTCAATGGGAGTGTGGGAACATACCCTTTTTACCTTCATTGGTGGTGCGTGGTATTTTTTGTTTAGCCTTGTTTTATCGCAGTTTAAACCCTATAAGATAATCCAACAGGTGCTGGGTGACCTTATCATTGCCATGGGAAATTATCTTTCAAAAAGAGGAGAGTTCTTTGGCATTAACCCCAACTACGATGATATTTACCGACACCTCCTTCAACAACAGGTTGAAATTGAAAAACAACAATCACTCACCGCTGAGTTAATTTATAAAACAAGGCGGCACGTAAGAGAAACGAACAGAAAAGCAAGAAGCCTACTTACCACCTATTTGCACACCGCAAATTTGCTGGATTCAATAATGACTTCCTTTCAAAACTATAACGTATTAAATCTTGCATTAAAAGAACTCGATATTTTACCGGATATACAAAATATCGTAAAACTCATTACTACCGAATTACATAATATTGGGCTAGCTATTAAAAGTGAAGAAGCTTCTGATTTGTCTCCGGAGCTAATAGAACAACTCAATTCACTTAGGGAAAAATTTGAAACCTTACGCACCACCACATTACAGCCCGAACGGTTAGAGGCATTTGTAAGCCTTGGTCGCATTATAAATAACCTGGAAGAAATGCTGCCGCAAATTGAATTTTTGCATGCACAAACGAAATACAAAAAATTTAAAAGACAAAAAAATACTGCTGAAGAACTTACCCATCATTTTTCCCGTAGCAGAGATTTAAACCCTTCTATATTCTTAGACAACTTGCACCACGGTTCAAATATATTCAGACACGCATTGCGCGTATCGTTATCCTTACTCTCCGGATACCTCATTGCTCATGCATTCAACCTGGGTGCCGGAAATTGGATTCTACTTACCATAATTGTTATCTTAAAGCCTGCATTCAGCCTGTCTCGACAACGAAACAAGGATAGATTATTTGGTACTATCCTGGGTGCAATCCTTGGTTTCATATTAGTGCTGTTCGTTCCTAATAATACCGTGCTTTTTATAATGATGGTAACATTTATGGTTGTGAGTTTCTCTTTTATTAGAACCAATTATTTCATTGCAGTTTGGGCGCTTACTACTCAACTGATTATTCTATATTTTTTAATGTTTCCACAAAATATTACACACGTACTTATCCAACGAATTTTCGAAACCGGATTAGGCTCCCTTATTGCCTATGCGGCCAGCCTCCTAATGGTCCCGGCATGGGAATATAAGAATATTAAACCTGCCCTAATTGAACTCCTAAAGGAAAATAAACAATATTATCACCTTATAGCTGAGGCCTACATAGGCAAAGACACTTCGCTACTTCAAATCAGAAAGAGTCGCCAAAGAGTATTGGTTAGCTTATCAAATCTATCAGACGCACTGAATAGAATGTTATCGGAACCAAAACAAGTACAAATAGGACAACAACACCTCCACCAATTTGTAGTTATAAATTATGCTATTGCCTCACATCTCGCTGCACTTTCACTTTTGCTTCACCAAAAAACAAAACCATTTACTTCACCTCAATTCACTCCCGTTACCACACAAACAAATGCACATTTCATTGCCGCATTAAACCTTATTAACGGCAATAAAGAGAACATACAAATACAAACCATAAAAGTTATGGAGGATTATGTAAATACACTCATCAACAAACGAAAAATAGAAATATCACAGCATGTATTGGAAACAGAAACTAAAACAACACTGGTAAAAGTAAAATCAGTAGTTGATCAATTTAATTTTATTCAAAACCTTTCTGCTACCCTGGTAAAACTATGCAGAGAATATGCTCCGAATGTAAAATAACTTATCCTTATTTTTTTATTATCATCTTGCGTTTATGCCTAATAGTTATCTTTAAAACAAAATTTCGCTTACCCACTAAATTCTTTAAATTTCTAAAATTCCAAACTACACTGAAGGCAATTTCCTCCTAACCAACCTATAAACCAATCCTTATATTGAAAATTAATAGAAATTTTAAAGGGTTTTTGTCTGAATGAGTTAACTTGAAACTATATTTCAATAGATATATTTTATGACTGAATTTTTTGAACACCTAATAAGAGAGTTTGAAATTCCACTAAAAAACCCTGTGCTCGTTTTTTCGCTTATTCTGTTTATCATCCTGCTTTCTCCCATTTTACTAAAAAAATTAAATATTCCGGGTATTATTGGCCTTATCATTGCGGGAGTTATTATTGGCCCACATGGATTGGGTGTTTTACAAAAAAACTCAGCCGTTGATCTGTTTTCCACCATAGGTCTTTTATATATTATGTTTATTGCGGGTTTGGAATTAGACATTAATGAATTTAAAGCCAATAAATATAAAAGCCTCCTTTTTGGTTTCTTCACTTTTATCATCCCCTTGGGTGTAGGATATCCGGTTTGTCATTACTTCCTTGGATATGACTTTAATACGAGTTTTCTAACTGCCAGTATGTTTGCCACACACACCCTGGTTGCGTATCCTATTGTAAGCAAGTTGGGCGTTTCCAAAAATCAGGCTGTAGCTATTACTGTGGGTGGTACCATATTAACTGATACTGCAGTGCTTATAATTTTGGCCGTGATTATTGGCAATAGCAAGGGAAACCTAACCCAAGATTTTTGGATCACATTAGGTATTTCACTGGCTATCTTTTCATTCATTATGTTTTTTATTATCCCTCGAATTGCCAAATGGTTTTTCAGAAAACTGGAAAGCGAAAAACATTCTCACTATATTTTTGTTTTATCAGTAGTGTTTTTTGCAGCCTTCCTTGCAGAAGCTGCAGGTGTGGAGGCCATTATCGGTGCTTTCGTAGCAGGATTAGCATTAAATAAGCTCATTCCTCACTCATCTGCACTTATGAACAGGATTGAGTTTATTGGTAACTCATTATTTATTCCTTTTTTCTTGATTAGTGTAGGAATGATTGTGGATATTAAAGTGATTTTAAGTGGGCCTACAGCTATTATAATTGCCGCAACACTCACCATTGTGGCTATTTTTGGGAAATGGCTTGCTGCATTATTGACCCAGCTTGTGTTTAAATATACCGGAGCCCAACGTCAATTAATTTTCGGATTAAGCGGTGCCCATGCTGCAGCCACACTGGCTGTTATTTTGGTAGGATTTGAAAACAACGTAATTGATGAGAACATCCTTAACGGAACCATCATACTCATTTTAGTTACTTGTATTGTAGCCTCCTTTGTTACAGAAAAAGCAGCAAAAATTATCGTGGTGGAATCAGAAGGAGATGAAAGTGAATTAACAAAATCAAATGGAAAACAAAATGAACACATCCTTTTACCTATCGCCAACGTAACCAATATTGAAAAAGCATTTGAATTTGTAACTCTTATCAAAGAAAAAAAATCTGCTAACCCTATTTCTGTCCTTTCTGTAGTATCCAATGATGATGAAGCCGAAAAAAATATCCTCAAAACTCGAAACAAAATGGAGGAATATGTTAAACAAGCTTCCGCATCCGAAACAAAACTAAGCTTGATTACCACTATTGACCACAATATAGCCAGTGGAATTAGTCGCATTTCTCGTGAAATTATGGCCGATATTATTGTTTTAGGCTGGTCTCAAAGAACTGCGTTTATAGATAAACTATTCGGAAATAAGGTGGACAGTATTTTGGCTAGCTCTGATAAAACAATCTTTATTTGCCACTTTGAAAAACCATTGGTATTACACAAAAGAATTGTCATTACCATTCCTCCACTTGCTGAACATGAAAGTGGTTTTACCATGTGGTTTTCAAAAATGACCCAGCTTGCACAAGAACTGAGCATCCCAATGGTTTTAAATTGTAATACTTTTACCCAACAAGCGGTAGAAAGGTTCCGCACAAAAACTAAAATTAGCGCAAGCATAAGTATGCGCGATTTTAATGATTGGGAAGACTTCCTCATCCTGGCTAGAGATATTCGGGAAGATGATTTATTGGTACTTGTATCAGCACGAAAAGGAGCTACTTCCTATATGAGCATCTTAGAAAATATTCCCGGTAAACTAAAAAAGCATTTTCCATTAAATAATAAATTGGTAATTTATCCGCAACAGTATGATGATAATTTTAAAATAGAACAATACGACGACTTTTCAAGCGAACCGTTGAATAAAGGAATTGAAGCCGTTCAAAAAATTGGAAAAGAAATCGGGTCAATTTTTAAACGATAATTGTTCTTCCTGTATAAGAATAAATGAATACTATTTTAACTTACCAGCTAAAAAGCTTTCAATCATGCTGCAAGGCACCATCATAGGCTTCTCTGTAATTTCCATTTGTAAAATATTGCCCTCTACAGCATAAGCTCCGGTTACCCGGTTCCCAAAAACAGCAACACTAAACTCCCCGGCGAATGTATCACCCTGAAAACTCCCGCCTTGCGATTCAACAAGATCCTTGGCTTTTTTTAAAATCTCATCAGCATTTCCCGAAAAAGGAATTTTAAATTCACACGCCATAATATATTTATTTTTACAAAAATAATTCCTGTTCCTTTAACCGGTACATTTTATTATTATGAAAATAATTTTATTTAAAAGAAAAATAATCCGGCTAACAATGCAAATCCGCATATAATTAATAGTATCCCAAGGAAAGGCATGATAAACTTCAACCAGGTTTTAAAACTTATATTAACCATTGCCAATGAAGGAAGGATAAGACCGGTAGGCGTAAGGAAACCCATTACACCCATACCAAATAGATAGGCATTTACAATTTCTCGTCCGGGCACATCTACCAAGGTGGCTAAGGACCCCATAATAGGCATAGTTAATACAGCCATCCCTGAGGATGAAGAAATAAACAAGGTGAAGACCATAAACAAAAACATCATCAAAATAATGAAGATGGATGGTGGCATGGATTGAGTTAATTGAGCCGCACCGTAAATTATACTATCCGCAATTTGACCCTCATCCAATAAAATACTAACTCCTCGTGCTGTACCAATAATTAAACCTACTGCAATCATTCCCTTACATCCTTCAATAAATTGGTTAACCCAATCCTCCTCCTTCATTTTTAATAAAAATCCCATTAAAATAGCAGCACCTAAAAATAACGTTGTCATCTCAACTAACCACCAGTCGAAAAATACCACACCACCAATCATAACCAAAAACGTAATTACAAAAACAGCAACAACTATATTCACCATTTTTCCTGATAGTCCACTACCTGTTTCATTTTCTGAAGGAAGCGTTGCAGGTAATACATCCCCATCTATTTTAAAAACCAATGATGCTCCCGGATTTCTCTTTACCTTATTGGCATAACGAGTAATATACCAAATGAAGGTAATGGTAGTTATAACAAAAATGGCTAAACGCATATTCAACCCATCTGTCCAATTCACACCTGCGGCATTTGAAGCAATAATGGTTGAAAATGGATTTGTAAAAGATGCTAATGTGCCTAATTGTGTACCACCAAAAATAACGGCTACCGGTACCAGCAAATCATAACCCGCTTTTAAAAACAAGGGTATCATTACTGCATAAAACACAAGCCCTTCTTCTGCCATTCCATAAGAGGCTCCACCAAATGAAAAAAGAAAAGTTAACAGAATAATCAACCATGATTCTCGCCCATGCATCCGGCGAGTTAGTCCTTTTAAAGCGGCAACCATTGCACCCGACTGATTAAAAATTTGCATAAAACCACCTATAAACAACACAAATAAAATCACATCAATAGAATCAAGCACTCCTTTTACCGGTGCCAGCAATATTTGTAGTGGATTAGCACGAGCCGACTTTATCCGCTCATAAGAACCGGGAACAGAAACAGGCTTACGGATAGCACCCGATTCAAAACTCTTTAATGGAATAAGAATATGCAAACTATCTAATGTGGCCTGGCTGAAGGGTAATACTTTTGAAAATTCACCCCCAGTATAGGCAAATTCATTGCTGCCTTTTGTATATGACAAAGTATGGTACTTACCTGCCGGAATAAGCCATGTGCAAGCATAGGCAAAAATGATTACAAAGAATAAAATAGTTATAGGAGAGGGGAGTTTCTTTTTCATCAACCAAACAGCATAAATTTACCAACAGTTAAAACTAATAAATTATTTCAAACAATCGGTAATGAAACCGGCTACAACAAAACAACTTAAAGAGGAGTTACAACTGCAATCACATAGTAACCTGGTAAAATATTGTTTGCGTCTTGCAAAGTTTAAAAAGGAAAATAAGGAATTACTTAGCTATTTGCTTTTTGACAGCTATAACGAAGCAGACTACCTGAATGAAATAAAACATGAATTAGGCGAATTGCTTGCTCAGGTTAATACCCGCTCTCCTTACATCGCCAAAAAGAATCTGCGTAAAATTTTGAGGCTTGCCCAACGATATATCAGGTATTCTGATATTCCAGAAACAGGTGCTGATATCTATCTCTTTATTTGTGTTGAACTACAAAAGATTAACTGGCACTTTACCATCCCATCGGGAATGCAAAGAATCTTTTCATTTGCACAAAATAAGTTTCAATCAGCAATTGAAAAATTACATGAAGACCTTAAATATGAATATACCCGAAACATTACCTGGAAAATATCTAAATAGGATACCGGCTTAAATAGAAATAAGGGAGATTTATTTAAAACCTATAATTTAGCTGTATGAAGCCCTCCATTGAAGATTTTCAACACATCTTTTTTATTGGTATTGCCGGATCGGGAATGAGCGCAATTGCTCAATACTTAGCAGGTGTTGGCAAGCAGGTAAGTGGTAGTGACCGCTATTTTGAGCATGGACAAGCGGCAGATATTCGTAAAAAATTGGAGGCTGAGGGGATTTGTTGTTTTAATCAGGATGGCAATGGTATTTCTGAAAATACACAACTTATTGTGGTATCTACTGCAATAGAACCTACTGTACCCGAAGTGCAAAAGGCAATGCAAATGAAAATACCTATCCTTAGGCGAAGTGAAGTATTGGCACTCATTGCAAAAAGTCGCCCTACCATTGCTGTAGGCGGCACATCAGGAAAAAGCACTACATCCGGTATGTTATTCAGTATTCTTCAACAGGCAAAACTGGATCCCGGTATCATTAGCGGCGCCGGATTAGTGAACTTGATTAAGGATAATAAAATTGGAAATGCACATGTTGGAGATAAAAAGGGTTGGCTTATTATTGAAGCCGATGAAAGTGATGGTTCTATTGTGCTCTATGAGCCTGAAGTGGGTTTATTATTGAATATTGATAAAGACCATCAGGAAATTGAAACCTTGATGGATGTGTTTACTACCTTCAAGCATCATACAAAAAAACTTTTTGTTACTAACCAGAATAATGAATATTGCAGCGTTTTATCAAAAGGTGAGGAGCATGATTTCTCTACCAATCCAGCAATAGTTGCCGGGTATGTTGCACACCATTTTAATCAAACCGGTTGGACTATTCATTTTATTATAAATGGACAACCAATAACCGTCCATGCTCCCGGCCACCACAATATGGAAAATGCAGTAGCTGCCGTTGCTGTGGCCAACCAATTGGGTGTTTCCATGTATGATTGTGCAATAGGATTGGAACAATATGAAGGTATCTACCGTCGTCATCAATTGCTGGGTATTAAAAATGGTATCACCGTAATAGATGATTATGGCCATAACCCGGTAAAATGTGCTGCATCCATAAAAGCATGTCAACCGGTTGGGAAAAGAGTAATTGCCTGGTTCCAACCCCACGGTTACGGCCCTACGAAGTTTTTGCGAGACGATTTTATAAGAGAAATCAGTGAAGCTTTGCGTGATGAAGATGAAATCTGGATGAGTGAGATATTTTATGCCGGTGGTACAGCAGAAAAAACGATCTCTGCCAATGATCTTATACAAGGTATTTTAAAAAATGGAAAAAAGGCATTCTTTATTCCTAACCGAGATAACTTGCTTTCTGCTATGCGACCACACCTAAATAGTGACTGCGTAATTTTATTAATGGGTGCACGTGATCCCGGCCTGGAAACCTTTGCAAAAAATTTTTATCAACAACTATAACTGAAAATATTGACTACCCTTATTACAAACATCAAATACCTATTTAATGTTACAGAGCAATCACAGCCTTTAAAAGGGAAGGCATTGGCTCAACTACCTTCAATTACTGATGCCTATTTATTAATAGAAGATGATACCATTATTGATTATGGCCACATGCATGATATTGATGTTAAAATAACTCACAAACCTCAAAATATAATAGACGCAAACGGCCGTAGTATTTTACCTTGTTGGTGTGATAGCCATACTCATTTAGTGTTTGCAGCCTCACGAGAAAATGAATTTATAGATAAAATAAACGGACTCTCTTATGCTGAAATTGCAGCACGGGGAGGTGGTATCCTCAATTCAGCTGAAAAATTAAATAACACTTCTGAAGAAATGCTATTTACATTAGCTATGGAAAGATTAAAAATAGCACAACTAATGGGAACTGGTGCCATAGAAATAAAGAGCGGATATGGATTAACGTTAGAAGGTGAGTTAAAAATGCTGAGGGTGATCCGTCGCCTGCAAAAGGCAACAGGTATGATTATTAAATCAACATTCTTAGGCGCACATGCCATACCTACCGAGTTTAAAGACAACAAAGAAGGTTATATACAGGTTATTATTAATGATATGCTCCCGGCTATTGCAAAAGAAAATCTTGCAGATTATATTGATACCTTTTGTGAAAAGGGATTTTTCTCTGCCCGGGATACAGCTCAAATCTGCGAAGCAGGAATGCGCTACGGATTAAAACCGAAATTACATGTAAACCAACTCAACAGTATTGGAGGAATTGAAACCGGCATTGCACATCAGGCAGTATCATTAGACCATTTGGAAACTTTAAATGAACAGGAAATAAATTTACTGGGTAAGTGGAACGGGATATCCACGCTGCTGCCTACTGCTGCCTTTTTTCTAAAAATGGAAATGCAGCCCGCACGAGCTTTAATAAATGCCGGAGCAACCGTTGCCCTGGCTTCTGATTTTAATCCCGGTAGCTCACCCGGAGCAAATATGCACTTTGTTATAGCCCTTAGCTGTATTCAAATGAAAATGCTGCCTGAAGAAGCAATTAATGCGGCTACTATAAATGGAGCTGCAGCTATGGAAGTATTAAACGAAACAGGTTCTATCTCCATTGGTAAAAAGGCAAATATAATCCTTACTCAACCCATCCCTTCGTTGGCCTATATTCCTTATAGCTTTTCACATAATATAATCAACAGGGTAATGATAAACGGAAATTGGATTTCTTAAAATCTTAAATCATAAATAAAATGCAACCAATAATTGAATGTGTTCCAAATTTCTCTGAAGGTAGAGATATGAACATTATTCGTCAAATTTCGGCAGTTATAGAAAGTGTAGAAGGTGTAAAACTTCTTAATGTAGATCCCGGAAAGGCTACCAATCGCACGGTAGTAACTTTTGTAGGACATCCTGATGCGGTTATTGAGGCTGCATATAAAGCCATTGAAAAAGCAGGTGAACTCATTGATATGCGAAACCACCACGGTGAACACCCGCGCATGGGAGCCACTGATGTATGTCCACTTATCCCTATTGCAAATATCACTATGGAAGAAACAATTACTTATGCACAAAAATTAGCAGAACGAGTAGGCACTGAATTAAACCTCCCTGTTTATTTATATGAAGCAGCACAACCAAATAAATCACGAAGCAATTTATCGGTTATCCGTAATGGTGAGTATGAGGGTTTTACTCAAAAGATATTATTGCCGGAGTGGAAACCTGATTTTGGACCGGTAAAATTTGATGCAAAAAGAGGAGCTACCGTAATTGGAGCTCGTGATTTCCTGGTTGCCTATAATGTAAACCTGAATACAACTTCAGTGAGAAGAGCAAATTCCATTGCATTTGATGTGCGCGAGGCAGGGCGAGTAAAAAGAGAAGGTAATCCCATAACAGGAAAAATAGTTACAGATAGCCAAGGTAATCCGGTGCATACACCGGGCTCGTTAAAAAGCGTAAAAGCCATCGGATGGTTTATTGAAGAATACGGTATTGCGCAAATTTCCATGAACCTAACTAATATTAATATCACACCGGTTCACATTGCCTTTGATGAGGTTTGTAAAAAGGCCAACGATCGTGGCATTCGTGTTACAGGAAGTGAAATCGTTGGGCTTATCCCATTAAAATCTATGCTTGATGCAGGAAAATATTTTTTACAAAAGCAACAGCGCTCATCAGGAGTGAGCGAAAGTGAATTAATCCGTATTGCAGTAAAATCAATGGGATTGGATGAATTATCCCCTTTTAATCCGCAGGAGAAAATTATTGAATACTTACTGTCAAATAAAGAAGACAAGCAATTAGTAAATATGACTGTTGAAGGATTTGCTAATGAAACGTCAAGCGAAAGTCCAGCACCGGGTGGAGGCTCAGTTTCTGCTTACGTAGGCGCATTAGGTATTTCACTGGCCACCATGGTGGCTAATCTATCTTCTCATAAAAAAGGTTGGGACAATAAGTGGAAAAGTTTTAGCGATGAAGCCGAAAAAGGCATGGCACTACAACAACACCTACTGAAATTAGTTGATGAAGATACCCGGGCATTTAATAAAATTATGGATGCCATGAGCCTTCCTAAATCAAATGAACAAGAAAAGGCTGCTCGTAAAGCTGCTATAAATACAGCTACCAAAAATGCGATTGAGGTGCCACTGCTGGTAATGGAAACAGCATTTGCTACAATGGCTATAATTAAAGAAATGGCCACTTTGGGAAATCCAAACTCAGTATCTGACGCAGGTGTAGGTGCTCTATGCGCACGCACCGCGGTAATGGGCGCATTCTTAAATGTATGTATCAATGCCTCCGGATTTGAAGATAAAGAATACATAACATCCAAAATCGAAAAAGGAAAAAAATTGGTGGCTGCAGCACAAAAGACAGAAAATGAAATACTCGATATCGTGAATAAAAAAATTAACAGCTAACCGACTGCCATGAAAGAAAAAGTAGTTTATTGCATAGGATGAATAGCTAACCTGTTTAAAATGCTTAAAAACACAGTATAGATATTCTTTAGTTCTTCAGTATTAGTAATAGAACGCTCAATATGTAAATCAAGCCGGCTCTTTCCTTTTTCTTCAAGATGTTCAATACATGTTAATGAGAACTTCTCTAAATTAATAAAGAACTTCCGTAGGTTTTCATCAGCAAACAATTGTTTTGTAGCCTCCATCTCATTAGTCTTTATTACCAACCTCTTGTCAAATTCTGAATAACCTAATACCACATCTTCAGCTCCTAACAACTTGCCCACTTTGTCAAATAATTTCTCATCATGTAAAGCAAATTTCCATTTTACACCTTTATCCCGCATGATAAAAGGTCCGGTTACAACAGTAGTGAACAAGGTAAATGAATATGTTCCCTCAAAGCCACCACCGGCATCCGCATCAATAATTAATTGGATAGGCCATTTTTCATAAACCCATTCCTTTTCATAATGATAAGAAAAGGGCAATTCAAGCAATTCCTTATCTATCTCAACCCAAATTTCATCACCATTATTTATCATATTCCTTCCCATTTAATAACATAGAAATAATATCTCCTTTTAAGATATAACAAAATTTTAAACTATAGCTAAATAATAAAAAATCTATAACCACTGTATAATTACCTGTATGCTTTCATAAACCATGCCGCTAAATAATTTCTACCCCTTATAGGTTACAAAAGCAATAATATTTAACTTTGATAGTTTAATAATCAATATGAAAATTCACAAGAAATTACTTTGGGTCCTGTTGGCCATGTCAACGCTTATTGTCAGTTGTAGCAAATCAGCAGATCCTCTTGAACCTATTGACCAATATCCACCAACACCAATTCCAATACCTACTCCTACACCACCTACACCTAACCCACCTACACCTAATCCACCTACACCGTCAGTTTTTGCAGAGGATAGCAGTTTGTTCTTAGGTAATCCAAGTAATGCCACCGATAACATAAATAATTACACCAATTTCCTTTTTGATGAGCGTTACTATGCAGTGTCATACAACAGGGACAGAGCAACAGCCAACTGGTCAAGCTGGCATGTAAAATCTGCTGATTACGGAAATGTTTCCCGTGCTGATGATTTCAGAGCCAATCCCAATATGCCTTCAGGTTGGTATGCTCCCGATTATTTTAGCTATACATCCTCCGGATTTGACCGTGGCCACCTTTGCCCTTCAGCAGATAGAACTGCAACTGTAGAAGCTAATTCTTCCACTTTTTTAATGACCAACATCATACCTCAGGCTCCTAATAACAATCAGGCTGTATGGGCTAATCTTGAAACTTACTGCCGAACCCTGGTTAATCAGGGAAATGAACTTTATATCACCGCCGGAGCTTTTGGTGAAGGAGGTACAGGAAATAACGGATATGCTACCCATATTGATAATGGCAGGATTACTGTGCCCTCCACTTTATGGAAGGTAATTGTGGTGATAAGGGAAGGTACTGACGACCTCAACCGCATTGATTTACACACCCGGGTAATTGCAGTTATGATGCCAAACGAAAACGGTTTGAGCACTAATTGGAGAAATTTTCGGGTATCTGTAGATGCTATTGAGGCAGCAACAGGATATGACTTTCTTTCTCGAGTAAATAGCTATATCCAGGATTACCTGGAAATGCAGGTTGATGATTTATAATTTGGCACAAATATTTCTTTTTAGTAATTTTATAATACCGAAAATTATAAGGACATGAAAAAAATTTGTTTATTCTTTTTAGCAATGGGCTTTGCTTTTATTTCTAATGCCCAAAAAACTTCAGCTACAGCAATTTCTGCAACACCAGAACCTACTAATCCTGATAATGTTAAAAGAGTAGAAAATGTTGATCGCCCCAAAACAGAAAGTGAGGTAAACAAACAAGCAGCGATAAATGAAGCCAGATTCAAAAATATGCGGCAACAAGTTAAAGATTTGCAGGAAAGAGAAACTTCAATCAATAGAGACGAATCACTTACCGAAGAACAACGTAAGGTACAATTAGAAAAATTACAAGCTGAAAGAGATCAATTGGCCGAACGTATGAGAGTTGCTAAAGAAAATAATTAATAAATATTTGTTCTTTAAAAACCGGCTAATGTGCCGGTTTTTTTATTTTAAAAAAATCCTTATCACCTTTTAAAAAAAGGCTTTCTTGCAATAATCATTTTATTTCCCATGCTGTTAATAGGGTAGGTTATAAATCCAAATTGACTTAAATCATCTTCCAATTCGTTGAATTGATATGGGTAATGAATTTCAATAATTATACTGCTTACTTTACTAAGCCATTTATTATTATGTTTCAAAATGTTCCTTTCCTCTCCTTCGATATCCATTTTAATAAGATCAATGTGATTGATATTATAGAGAACCATTAATTTTTCAACCGATATGGCCTCTACTGTTTCATCCAAAAATTGAGTTTCGGAAATTTTGTAATTATATGATAATTCAGCATCTGATAAGCTAACTCTTTTATCATGATCACTAATAACAATATTTATTTTATTGATGTTTTTAAAATGAGCAGTATTTCTCTCCATTTGATGAAAATTTTGAATTTGCGGTTCTACAGCAATTATTTCAGCATTAGGATAATGTAAAGCATAGTAAATACTGGTAAAGCCAACATTGGCACCAAGGTCAATAATCAATTTGGGCGTATCAATAAATCCAGGTGGTATTTTATAAACTTCTTTCCAAAACACTTCATAAAAAATATCATAATCACCACTATATGTTCTAATATGTATAGGTAAAATTTGTTTATGCAGCTTTAACATAAACATTCTATCATCATTTATTTTAGAATAGGAAAAATCCTTTTTCTTGTATTTTTCTGAATACCTCTTTGATTCAATAATTAAAGAAATTAAATCCCCTAAACTTGTCTTTATGCTGTATAAAAAAATAAATTTATTAATAGCAAGTTTGAATTTATTCATACAGTATCCATATTGATTTTATTATAATATTGGGCATTATAACAGTTAAGCACTTAGTTGGATTAAGATATTACAAACATTCTACAGTATGCACTTTTTCTCTACCATATTATTCTTCCGAAATATTAAGTAGGTTAAAATACAAATAGGATTTGGAAAAAACATATCTATTATTGCCTATTAAAAAAACGAAGCATTAAAGTTTATATAAGGCAAATCAAATGGCCATCACAATTATTGCTCATAACAATACCCAAAAAAGAAAAATTAACATCCGCATTTCTATTGCAAAACAGATTCTTTTACAACACGCACATTGAACCTCCATAAAATTAAAGTATCCAACAAGAAAATGCAATCTCTGATTTTGAGATATAAAATGACATACAGTTATTTAAAACTAATGGCTAACGCTTGAAAATTTGTGTAGAAAGATTACGTTTTCCATTACTAATAACAACATGATAGAGCCCGGAAGATAAATGGGTAGCGTCAATGGTTACCGATATTTGAGGGTTTTGCTGTAAGACGGAAACCTGCTTTATTAATTTACCTTCTGTATTAATAATCCGAATTATCAATCTTTCATCTTTTAAAAATCCGCTTATTTGTAAATTACAGGTATTCACTACAGGATTAGGGGAAACCATAACTTCCGGCTCATTTCTTAAAGCCGTTAACCCTGCTCCATCAAATAACTCATCGCGGCTAACTACAACAATTGAAACAGTATCGGTGGACTTAGCGCCCATATTGTCCATAACTGTAAGTTCAAATTGATAAGTACCATTAACCAGACCAGTTAAAACCGGTGAGCGTGCTCCTTTATCCGAAATTTTTAAAAATAAATTATCTGAAGGGCCGGATACTTTTTCCCAATGGTAAGATGAAATATTCCCATCTGTATCTAATCCCCAACCTGATAATCGAGTAGCTGATTGAGGAAGCACAACTTCCTGATCACTGCCTGCATTAGCACGTGGTGAATTATTAGTGCCCGGATTAATAACCGTAACCACCATGTCATCATAGCTTAGGGCTCCTAAATTATCCATAACTGTAAATCTGAAAACATAAGTACCCTCCACCAAACCATTAGCATGTGTTCTTCCTGCAGAAGGGTTTACAATATTAGCAGATGGACCAGATACTTTTGACCAATTTGTACTCACAATTATCCCATCTAAATCAGTTCCTGTACCTGACAATCCAAAGGAATTGAGTGGAAGGATAATTTCTATATCGTTTCCTGCATTGGCTATAGGAGCCATGTTTGCATCAAGATCAGGATAAACAAATACACGCATCGTATCAATTCCTGTAGCTCCATCATTATCGGTTACAACAAATTGAATTAAATATTCTCCTTCACTCAATCCAACAATGGATGTAGATGCTAACTGACTATCCAATATAGATGCACCCGAAGGGCCTGATAAAATTGTCCACTGATATGCCAAAATCGTTCCATCACTATCTGTACCTGTACCCACTATGCGTGTAGAATTATTTGGTAACTGCACTTCCTTATCCAATCCTGCATCAGCAATTGGCGGTATATTAGGCGCAGGATACACTGTTACCTTCATCGTGTCTGCAGCAGTAGCTCCATCATTATCAGTTATCACAAATTGAATTAAATATTCTCCTTCACTCAATCCAACAATGGATGTAGATGCTAACTGACTATCCAATATAGATGCACCCGAAGGGCCTGATAAAATTGTCCACTGATATGCCAAAATCGTTCCATCACTATCTGTACCTGTACCCACTATGCGTGTAGAATTATTTGGTAACTGCACTTCCTTATCCAATCCTGCATCAGCAATTGGCGGTATATTAGGCGCAGGATACACTGTTACCTTCATCGTGTCTGCAGCAGTAGCTCCATCATTATCAGTTATCACAAATTGAATTAAATATTCTCCTTCACTCAATCCAACAATGGATGTAGATGCTAACTGACTATCCAATATAGATGCACCCGAAGGGCCTGATAAAATTGTCCACCGATATGCCAAAATCGTTCCATCACTATCTGTACCTGTACCCACTATGCGTGTAGAATTGTTTGGTAGCTGCACTTCCTTATCCAATCCTGCATCGGCAACAGGCGGTATATTAGGCGCAGGATACACCGTTACCTTCATCGTGTCTGCAGCAGTAGCTCCATCATTATCGGTTACAACAAACTGAATTAAATATTCTCCTTCACTCAATCCAACAATGGATGTAGATGCTAACTGACTATTCAATATAGATGCACCCGAAGGGCCTGATAAAATTGTCCACTGATATGCCAAAATCGTTCCATCACTATCTGTACCTGTACCCACTATGCGTGTAGAATTATTTGGTAACTGCACTTCCTTATCCAATCCTGCATCAGCAACAGGCGGTATATTAGGTGCAGGATACACCGTTACCTTCATCGTGTCTGCAGCAGTAGCACCATCATTATCGGTTACAACAAACTGAATTAAATATTCTCCTTCACTCAATCCAACAATGGATGTAGATGCTAATTGACTATCCAATATAGATGCGCCTGAAGGGCCTGATAAAATTGTCCACCGATATGCCAAAATCGTTCCATCACTATCTGTACCTGTACCCACTATGCGCGTAGAATTGTTTGGTAGCTGCACTTCCTTATCCAATCCTGCATCAGCAACAGGCGGTATATTAGTATGAGTACGTATAACCATTACCGTTAGTCTATCTGTAGCCACATTACCGATATCATCGGTTCCTGTAAGTTGAAAAAGATAACTACCTTCAACCAATCCCGTTACGTTTGTAACAAGCCGGTTTGGAAATTGAATAGTTGCGCCTTGCGGCCCTGATAGTTGTATCCACTGATAACTTGCAAAAGCATCACTGGAATCCGGTACAGTTCCGTTTAATGTAATAATGCTTTCAGGAAAATAAATAGTTTTATCAGCTCCTGCATCTATACTCAAATTAGCCTTTGTACCATCAGGGTTATTGCTTACAAAAACTTTAACGGTGGCTGTAGATGTTTGGTTAAGATTATTAGTAACCCGCAAAGAGAAAATATAAGACCCAACTTCCAAACCGCTGATTGTGGTGTTCATGGTATTTGGGGTGAGGATATTGGCATTACCTCCGCTCACCTTTGTCCATAAATAAGAAACAATAGTACCATCTTGTTGAGATGAGCCTTGTCCATACAGCGTGGTATTACCCGTTTGAATATATTGATTTATCCCGGCATTTGCCATTGGCGGCTGGATGTCATTTGGGGAAAAAGGAACTACCTGCCAGGTTTGGGTAAGTGGGCTTACCGGAGATGGAGCAGGCACGTTTATAGCATCCGGATAGATGGCATAATCGTTTATGGAAAGTGTTTTTCCATTTCCTAATGACAGTGCTTTATTTCTTCCCCATGAATACCAATTTCCACCCATATCCTGAACATAGAGATAGAAAGTGATGGTATTGCTTGTACATATATTTTTTACTTTACCTGGAATCCTAACCGGTTCAGTCATTATTTCACCATTGAGCCAACTCCAAGCCCAATTATAATCACGCCATGGATTTGTTTGAATTCCATTTCCAATATTTCCTTGCGGATTAGCTCCTGATGCAAAGAAATTATCATTTGCATCAATGATATGAAGGGAGTGATAATTACCTACCATTTCTTTAATGGGGAAAACCACACCGGCATCTTCCCATTTTGAACGCACTGATTGAATACCGGAAACTACCCATCTTGAAATACCACCGGCATACGTTGGGTCATATCCCCAGGTGTACATATCATGTTCGGTAAGCACAATAAAAGCCATCGGACCAATCATAGCAATATCAACGGCAATATTATTTCCGGGAAAAGTAACCTGGAATGGAATTGGGTGTGTACGATCCCATTGCCAAACAGTACCATCCGTTGCCAAACCCCATAATACAGCAGAGCCTGCAAATGTAGTAGAAGAGGCAGGAACGAGTTTTGTTATCACTTTCCCTACAGGTTGTGTAAGTTGAATGGGAGCATTCACCACTTCTCCATTATTCATATTAAGCACATCATCTGTTCCCCAATACCAAACCGTTCCGTTTCTTAGTGTTAAATAACTTTGGTACAATCCATAAACTTTTGAATTATTGGTAAATGGATTTCCTAAATAATCAACCGGTACTAAATTAGCATAGGGCACTGCACCTTGTGTTACGCCAACCACATATACATTGCCTGAGCCGGAGAGTGCTACATTGGTATATTGTGCGCCATCTACATCAATAATATTAGACAACCCATAATCACGCAGAACCGGAATTGTACTGGTCCATGCAGAAACGTATAATCGTCCGTCGGTAGTTAAATAAGTAGTTAGATATTCACCCGCTCCCACTTTTTTTATTTGTTGGGCAGTAGAAGTATTTTGAAAAAAGAAAATAAAAAAAATCAGGATAGAAATCCCTAATCTTTGGAACGGGTTTTTCATATCAAATGCGGAATCAGGACAGCCTCTTTTTTATATTGGGTTTATAGAATTTTTGAATTAGCAGGGCAAAGTGAACGGATTTATGAAGAATGACCAATAGTAATTTGTGTCTTTAATTGTAGCACTCTGCCAATGCCTTGTGTAGCTGTTATTCGACATGATTAGAATGCCTTGAAAATCCATGTTTTTAATAAAATTTTATCATTTTGATAAGAAAAACTGTGGATAATTTGTTAATTGGATAGAGCGCTATAAGACATTAAAAATACAAAAGCGCATCCTTGATTGATGAGGTGAAAATTTGAACGTAATTTTGCAACTTCATGAAGACACTATCGGCAAGCCTCTGCATTTTTTTAGGTTTACTTTTCAACAGTAATGCTCATGCACAATGCACTGCTACCGTAAGCACTTTTCCATACCTCGAAAATTTTGAAACCAATAACGGCGGCTTTACCACCGGAGGCACTTCTTCTTCCTGGCAATGGGGTGTTATTGCTAAGCCGGTAATCACCTCTGCGGCAAGTGGAACTAAGGGCTGGACTACCGGAGGTTTAACCGGTTCCAGTTATAATAATGGCGAGGACTCCTGGATTAAAAGCCCCTGTTTCAATTTAACATCACTTGTTAACCCTCAAATTAGCTTTAAAGTTTTTTGGGAAACAGAAAAAAAATTTGATGGAGCCACGTTTGAATATTCTACCAATAATGGAAACAGTTGGCAGGCTTTGGGCTCAGAATTATCGGATGCTAATTGCCAGGGGGAAAACTGGTTTAACTATCAACCGGTAAAGTATTTGGGTAATGTGGCCGGATGGTCGGGAAGCATTTACCCTAATATAAATGGCTGTCAGGGAGGATCGGGGAGCGGACAATGGCTTACAGCAAAACATAAAATCAACTTTCTGGCAGGCAATACCTCAGTAATGTTCAGATTTAGATTTGGCGCCGGCACAACATGCAATCAATTCGATGGCTTCGCTATAGATGACTTTTCAATTCATGAAATGCCATCCACACCGGCTGATTTTATGGTTTCCTGTACAAGCTACAATACTGTAGAGTTCACTAATCTTACTGCTATTTGTCAAACTTCCTCTTTATGGGATTTTGGTGATCCTGCATCAGGCGCTGATAATTCTTCTACAGCAAGTTCGCCTACACATACATTTTCAGGACCCGGCATTTACACTGTAACCATGACTGCTTCATTCAGTAACAATACACCATCTGTAAGTTCTAAGCAGGTAATTATTACACAGGCTTCAACACAGGTTACTGCACCTATTTCTTGTTATGGAGAAAATGGTTCCGCTTCTGTAACTGTTACTCCGGCCATTGCCTATAACTATCTTTGGAATACAAGCCCTGCACAAACAACGGCTTCACTTGTAAATGTTCCTTCCGGCTCATATACAGTATCTATTTCCGGTAATAATGTCTGTACCAATACCGCTTCTGTTCAATTATTATCTCCACCTGAATTTAGTGTAATACTTACACCCACTTTTGCAGATTGTGTTTCCGGGACAGGCAGTATTTCACCTACCGTAACAGGAGGAACTCCTCCTTTGTCGTATCAATGGAGCAATGGAGCTACTTCATCATCTCTCACTAATTTACCTCCGGGAAATTATAGTGTACTGATTACCGACTTTAATCATTGTACAGCAACAGGAAGTGCAACCATCCAATCTACAGCAGCCAATATTCAAATTGAAAAAGAAGTACAACCTGCTATTTGCACTTCTAACAGCGGTAGTATTCACATTTCTCCATCAGGTGGCACCGCTCCATATTCTTACATTTGGAATAATGGAGCTACTGTTCAAAATCTTACCGAATTAGTTGCTGGCACCTATTCTGTAACCATTACCGATAATAATAATTGTTCGGTTCAATCGGGCAATATCATTGTAGCACAACAAGAAAATACAATTCAACTAAGTTCAACGGTTACGCCTGTACGCTGTAATTCAGCTAATGGATCAATATCCCTCTCTGTTGTGGGAGGAAATACACCTTATTCCTTTGTTTGGAACAACGGGATGACAACCCAAAATATATCCTCACTTAATCCCGGTCCTTTTAGTGTATCCGTAACTGATATATACGGATGTTCAGCTCAACTTAATAACATTGTTGTAAGTGAAGACAATTATCACATACCGGTTTCATTGGGTATTGACAGGAACTTTTGTACGGGTATGAGAATTATCCTCTCTCCCGGCCCAAATTTTTCATCCTATTTGTGGCAGAACGGAAGTACATCTGCTCAATTTAATGTTATAGATACCGGACTTCATTGGGTAAGGGTTACTGATCAAAATGGATGCTCAGGTACAGATTCCATCAAAATTTATGCAAATTGTAATGACCTCCATTTCTCGTCTGCATTCACACCTAATGGAGATGGGTTGAATGATACCTTTGGTGCTTTAGGCGATTTTACCGGCCTGCATGATTTTGAATTAACTATTTATGGCAGATGGGGGCAAATTGTGTTCCACACAAAGGATCCTGCAAAGAAATGGGACGGAATATACAAAGGTAAGATGCAGCAAACGCAAACTTTTACCTACATGGCTCGATACACCATTGGTAATCGTATGCCTCAATTAGCAAAAGGCACCTTAACCTTAATCCATTAGTCATTTCAATCTATGAAAGAGAAATCCTTTCCTTACCTTTCTCAAATGAAGCACTTTAAATTTTACTCAAAACCTGATCTCTTGTGGCTAACTAAGCCAAGGAAGTATGAAACAAGAATTGGTGAACGAATCCAGGTTTTGAACAACCATAGTGAAGAATTATTTCAAAATATCCAACAACAAAAAGCCCGATTTGTCTTGGTTGGAATCCCCGAAGATATAGGTGTTAGGGGTAATCTGGGTATTGGCGGCACAGATACTTCATGGCTCCCATTTTTACAATCATTCTTAAATATTCAAAACAATGCCTATCTATTAGGGGAAGATATTTTATTGCTTGGACATTTCGATTTTGGAGATATTAAATACCTAATTGAAAATGCAGCGTATAATCAGGATGAAATGGTGGATGCTTTTAGACGTGCAGTACCAATAATTGATGATGAAATTGAATTTATTGCAAAACAAATCACGTATGCAGGCAAGATTCCTATTTTTATTGGAGGAGGTCACAATAACGCATACCCGATAATTAAAGGTGTGGCCAAAGGGTTGTATAGAAGAGAACAGGTATCGCTCGCTCAAATTAACTGTATCAATTTAGATGCACATACTGATTATAAGTTTACTGAAGGCCGGCATAGTGGTAATCCATTTAGATATGCTGAGCATGACGGCTATTTAGGAAAATACTGTGCCATCGCAGTACACGAAAATTATATTCAACAAAACGTGCTAAGTGATTTGGAAGAAAACCCTTTTACACAATACATTTCTTTTGAAGATATTTTTATTAGAGAAAAAATAAATTTTAAACAAGCTATAAACCATGCTATTCGTTTTACTAAGGATTCCTTTATAGGGCTTGAATTAGATGTTGATGTGATTGAAAACGTACTTAGTAGTGCTTTTACCCCCACAGGTATTTCAACCATTGATGCGCGGCGATTTATCCATCATACAGCAACAGCAGCACGAGTTGCTTATCTTCATATTTGCGAAAGTGCAAGTCAATTGGTTACCGGGAAAAAGGATGATAGCACCGGGAAATTACTTTCTTATCTGGTAAGTGATTTTTGCAAAGCCATTGCACATCCTTAACTGTTCAGCATAAAACTTTACAAGCATCCTAATCTTCCACCATCTACCGGAAGATTAATACCGGTGATATAAGCAGCCGCAGGAGAAGCAAGAAAAGCAACCGATGCACCTAATTCATGTGGCATTCCCATCCTGCCTGCAGGAATTTCAGCCAACATTTCTGTTACCACCATATCCTCACTTTTTAAAGATTTCTCTGCTTTATTCTTCACGATGTAAGCCGCCCGCTCAGTTTGGGTTAACCCCGGTAATATATTATTTACGGTTATTCCAAAAGCGGCAGTTTCATTGGCCCATGTTTTACTCCAGTTAGCCACTGCCGCCCTAATCGTATTACTTACTCCTAATCCCTTTAGCGGCTGTTTTACAGAAGTAGAAATAATATTTATAATGCGTCCATAACCTGCATCTTTCATTCCGGGCAATAGGGTAGTAGCCAAAACATGATTGCACAATACATGACTTTCAAAAGCTACAGAAAACTCACTCAGTTCGGCTGATACAATAGGACCTCCGGCCGGCCCCCCGGTATTATTTACCAGTATTTGCGCACGATTACCTAATTCAACAAAGCCTTCTATTACCTGCTTAACCTGCTTAACAGAAGCAAAATCTGCCACTAAGTAACTGTGCGTTTGTCCTTTACCGTTATCCAACTGCTTTACAGCATCTGCTAATTTCCTTTCATTGCGCGACATCAATACCACATTGGCTCCTAACAAAGACAATTCAATAGCAGAAGCCAATCCTAAACCTTGTGAACTACCACAAACAACAGCCGTCTTACCAATTAAATTAAGATCCATCTATTCAAGTTTATAAAGTGCAATATACATTTATCTGCTAAGTGATATATGCATCTTCAAAATTCAAAAAAGTTAACAGGTATTTACCTCCAATACCTCTTCATCTCAAAACAATATCAAAATACTTTCCGACCTTTGCACATAAGAATGGCACCTATGATATATTTAATAAAATCACCCTTCAAAAATAATTTCAACTAACCGGAATATGAAGCATATATCCCCAAAACACTCCCTATTTATATTCAACCATGTGGATAAGTAATAACGCTATAAAACTAAGCTAATCCTTTAAATTCGCAACACTACGAGGATTTTGCTATCACAGTAAATAACTAAATTGAAGGATAATAGTATTTAAGAATCCTTATCAACATCCTCAAAAACAAGAAAATAGCATGGCAGGAAAACAAGTACTGGATTATACCGAAGATAGTATTAAAAGCCTCGATTGGAGAGAGCATATACGGCTGCGTCCCGGAATGTATATTGGAAAATTGGGCGATGGAAGCAGCCCTGATGATGGTATTTACGTTTTACTGAAAGAAGTAATTGACAATTGCATTGATGAATATACAATGGGTTTTGGAAAAACAGTAGAAGTAACCATTGAAAATAAAACCATTACCGTTCGTGATTATGGGCGTGGTATTCCATTGGGAAAAGTTGTAGATGTGGTAAGTAAAATTAACACAGGGGCCAAGTATGATAGCAAGGTTTTTCAAAAAAGTGTAGGCCTTAATGGTGTGGGTACGAAGGCAGTAAATGCATTAAGCAACTATTTTAAGGTTACTTCATTTAGAGAGGGTAGAGAGAAAACTGCAGAATTTCAAAAAGGGGTGTTAATCAAAGAATTTAAAGAAGCAGGTACTACGGGAGATAATGGAACAATGGTAACTTTCATTCCGGATGATTCCGTTTTTAAAAACTTCAAATTTGTTCAAGAATACCTCGACAATCAATTTTGGAATTATTGCTACCTGAATGCCGGCCTAATCATGATTTTAAATGGCAAAAAGTATGTAAGTAAAAATGGTTTGCTCGATCTTCTACAACGAAAAACGAATGAAGATGAAATCAGATATCCTATCATCCATCTTAAAGGAGACGATATTGAATTAGCCATTACACATGAAAATAGCTATGGGGAAGAATATTATAGCTTTGTAAACGGACAATTCACTACTCAAGGCGGCACCCACTTATCGGCGTTTAGAGAAGCCTATGTAAAAACAATTCGGGATTTCTTTAAAAAAGACTATGATGCCTCAGATATCAGAGGAAGTATTTGCGCCGCTATTTCCGTAAGAATCCAAGAACCGGTATTTGAAAGCCAAACTAAAACCAAATTAGGCTCACTGCATATTCACGAAGGAGGCCCAAGTATTAAATCGTTTATTGGAGACTTTATTACTCATTATCTCGATAATTTTCTTCATAAAAATCCCGATATCGCCGATGCAATAAAAAAAAGAATTGAACAAAATGAACGTGAAAGGAAAGAATTAGCCGGAATCAAAAAACTAGCTAATGAAAGAGCAAAAAAAGCAAACCTCCATAATAAAAAACTAAGAGATTGTAAATATCATTATAATGATGAAGTAACCGGAAAAGATAAAGATGCTGTCTTTGAAAAGCAAAAAGCTTCTACTCTTTTTATAACAGAAGGAGATAGTGCCAGTGGTTCAATAACTAAGGCACGAAATGTTGAAACCCAAGCAGTATTTAGTTTGCGTGGGAAACCATTGAACAGCTTTGGGCTTACAAAAAAAATTGTATATGAAAATGAGGAATTTAATTTATTGCAGCATGCACTAAATATTGAAGACGGATATGAGGGATTGCGATATAATCATATTGTAATAGCTACAGATGCTGATGTGGACGGCCTTCACATTCGTTTGCTGTTAATGACCTTCTTCCTGCAATTTTTTCCTGACCTGGTTAAAAATGGACACGTTTTTATTTTAGAAACCCCTTTGTTTAGGGTGCGAAATAAACAAGAAACAATTTATTGCTATGATGAAAAGGAAAAGTTGGATGCCGTTGCACGATTAGGTAATAGACCGGAAATCACCCGCTTTAAAGGATTGGGTGAAATAAGCCCTGAAGAATTTGCAGGCTTTATTAGTGACAACATCAGGCTGCAACCGGTTATTGCCGAAACCGGTGAACATATCCAGGCAATGCTTGAATATTATATGGGAAAAAACACACCTCAACGCCAGGATTTTATTATTGATAATCTACGGGTAGAACTTGATCAGGCTGTAACAAATACTTTAACGGAATAAAGAAACTTTTACATACCATGACTCACATTGTATTTAGTGAACAAAACGCTTTAACACTTCAGGCTGCTATTACCCTGGATGAAAGCCTAAATGGAAAAATTATTACCTGTTATGATAATTTTTCCGTGGGCCCCATAAATAATATTTATTTTACCGAGGGAATTGAAGCAAGAAAGGAATGGTGGAAAGATATTTTGATGGGTGGAGATTTTTCTAATTGGGTAGATAAAGAAAAAATAAATAGCATTACTGCTATTGAAGAAGCCATATCAACACTGAACACTAATGATGAAGAAACAATCTGGATTTGGGCTGGACAAAATGCTCGTGACGTAAGTGGATACTATTGGATGCTTCATTATCTCAAACCTTTTCAGGGCAAAATTTTCATTCTATATCTTAATAATCTTCCTTTTATCAATGAAAAAGGAGGCATATTTTACCCATCTGAATTATCGGAGATTATGCCGCGCGAATTTTTAAAAGCAAAAAAGCTTGCCCGGCCCATTACCTTAAGTGAATTTGAATTAGACCCAGATGAATGGCAAAAGTTTATGAATGACCCAAAAGGAATCCGTTTACTGGAAGGTGGGAAGAAATTAACTCAGGTTGACTATGATTATTTTGACAATACTTTAAAAAAACTAATTACCGGACAATGGACAAAAGCATCTAAAATAATTAATCAATTTTTACAAAAACGAGAAATTGTTACCGGGGAGGCTTTCCTCCTATGGAGAATTAAAGAATTGGTAAATTCAAATACTATCGAGGCACAGGGGAAAATAGCCAATATGAAAGACTTTGAAATTAAAACCCCGGTTAAGGAAACAGTAGGAGAAGATGAAAATGAATAAATAATGGCAAAAGGAAAAATAAAAGACGAATACAACCATAGTGATAAAGGCGTTAGTGGCCAATACAAAAATTGGTTTTTAAATTATGCCAGCTATGTGATTTTGGAAAGAGCGGTACCGGCAGTAGAAGATGGATTAAAGCCGGTTCAACGTAGGATATTACATGCCATGAAGGAAATGGATGATGGCCGCTTTAATAAGGTAGCCAATATCATCGGTCAAAGCATGCAATACCATCCTCATGGTGATGCCAGCATTGGAGATGCATTGGTAAATCTTGGACAAAAAGACCTGCTCATTGAAACACAAGGCAACTGGGGCGATATGCGCACCGGAGATGAAGCCGCAGCTCCAAGATATATCGAAGCCAGATTGAGCAAGTTTGCGCTGGAAGTAGCCTTTAACGCGAAAACTACAGAATGGCAACTCAGCTATGATGGAAGAAAAAATGAACCCATAACCCTCCCTATGAAATTCCCATTGCTATTGGCACAAGGGGCAGAAGGAATTGCGGTGGGATTGGCAACAAAAATATTACCTCACAATTTTTGTGAATTAATTGATGCCTCTATTAAATATTTACGTAACAAGAAATTCATTCTTTTGCCTGACTTCCAAACTGGAGGTATAATGGATGCATCAGGATACCAGGAAGGAAAAAGAGGTGGAAAGGTAAGGGTTAGGGCACTAATTGAAGAAGTAGATAAAAAAACAATAATAATAAAAAGTGTGCCCTATGGGATTACCACCACTCAATTGATGGAGAGCATTGTAAAGGCCAATGACCAAGGGAAGATTAAAATTAAAAAAGTAACCGACCATACCGCTGCAGAAGTTGAAATCATTGTGGAACTTGCTCAGGGAATTTCTGCCGATATAACTATTGATGCATTATATGCTTTTACAGATTGTGAAATAAGTATTTCACCAAACACCTGCGTAATTGTAGATCAAAAACCACATTTTTTAGATGTGCATGAGCTACTCCGATTAGCAACAGATAATACCACCCATTTGCTTAAAAGGGAATTGGAAATAAAGTTAGCAGAGTTGGAGGAAAAATGGCACTACACTTCATTGGAGAAAATTTTCTTTGAGGAAAAGATTTATAAGGAACTGGAAAAGAAACATGAAACCTGGGAGAAAGTATTGCAATCCATAGAAAAGGCATTTGTTCCATTTAAAAAACAGCTCAAACGAAATGTTACACGTGAAGATGTACTTAAACTAACAGAGAAGCCTGTACGAAGAATTTATAAATTAGATATTGAAGACCTTATTCGTCAGATTAAAGGACTGGAAACTGAAATTAAGGAGGTAAAACATCATCTGGCCAATTTAACAGATTATGCAGTAGCTTATTACGAAGGGTTGTTGAAAAAATACGGTAAAGGACGCGAGCGCAAAACAGAAATACGCGCTTTTGACGTAATTCAAGCTAAAGCTGTGGCTATGGCTAATACCCGCCTGTATGCTAATTTGGCCGATGGTTTTATCGGTACCTCCTTAAAAAAGGACGCCTTTATTACCGAATGTAGTGACCTGGATGATATCATCTGCTTTACTAAAAGCGGGATTATGAAGGTGGTAAAAGTAGCTGATAAAGTTTTTATTGGAAAGGATATTTTACACGTAGCCATTTTTCTTAAAACAGATGATCGTACCACCTACAATATGATTTATACCGATGGTAAATCCGGGATATCATACGCCAAACGATTTAACGTAACAGGTGTAACACGAGATAAAGAATATTCACTTACTAAAAGTGATGAAAAATCTAAGGTGCACTATTTTTCGGTCAATCCCAATGGAGAAGCTGAAGTGGTAAGAATACTTTTAAGTCCAAACTGCAGTGCCCGAAACAAAGAAATAGATTTTTATTTTGAAGAATTGGAAATAAAGGGAAGAGGAAGTATTGGCAATCAGGTTACCAAATATCCTATTCGTTCAATAAAATTTTCAGAGGTAGGGAAATCCACATTAGATGCAAAAAAAATGTGGTTCGACAATAAATTTGGACGTCTAAATACCGATGAAAAAGGAGAATTCCTTGGTATGTTTGAAGCCGAAGACCGAATCCTGGTTATCTATAGCAATGGAAATTATGAGATAACAGACCAAGAGCTGACACAGCGATTTGACCCCGAAAAAATAATGCTTATTGAAAAATTTGATCCGGAAAAGATAATTACCGCCGTATATCTCGACAATGAAAAGTTACAATACAATATTAAACGCTTTAGAATAGAAACTTCAACCCTTCAAACCCCGTTCTTATTTATTAAAGAAGGCAAGGACAATAGATTGGAAGCAGTAACTACTGATCCTTCTCCAATGCTTAAAGTACAAACCGGGAGAGGTCTAAAAGTTTCTGACAAGAAATATAAGGTTGAATCACTGGTTGATGTAATGGGATGGAAAGCGATTGGAGCTAAATTGGTTGACTTTTCTAAATCGGTTGAAATGGAATGGATAGTGAAGGCCTCCGGCTCCAAGCAACCGGGATTGTTTGATAATTAATGGTATTAATTTTGCAATCTACATAGTCAATAATTTAACATGTCTGAAAATATAATTTTGGCTGTCGCAGCTTTCATTATTGGATTCGGATTAGCATGGCTGATTCGTTCAATTACTTTGATGAAAAATATTAAAGCAAAGAAGAGTATGGAAGGCTTCTTAGAAAGTGAGCGCCTAATGAAAGAAAAACTCCAAAAAGAGAATAGGACTATTTTGGAAATAAAGTCGAGTATTGAATCCAATGCCCAACAACGCATTGGCCAATTACAAGATGTAATAAAACAAATGGATGAGGATATACTATTGCTGCAAAAAGATAATGAGCAAACTGAATATATGCTCAATACCCAGGTGCCAGCCCTGGTTGAACTGAAGATGAAATTAATTGAAGCAAATAATACCATTTCCCGTTACAAAAGTCAGCTTGGCTTAAAGTAAGCCGCCTCATGACAACGCTGCATTTTTTAATAGAAGGTAAAGTACAAGGGGTCTTCTTTCGTGTGTCTGCAAAAAGAAAAGCAGATGACCTTGGCATTACCGGTTGGATAAAGAATACACCAAACGGTCATGTAGAGGCGCTGGCAACAGGAGAAGAAGTAGCCTTAAAAGCATTTGAGCAATGGTGTAGGAGAGGGCCCGAAAAAGCCCAGGTAACACAGGTTACTGTTACGCCCCGGGAAAATAATTCATCCTTCACCTCCTTCAGCATTATCCGTTAGCCCTTGCCGGGTACATTAATGTTTTATTTTTTTTAACAACACTATGTATGGAATTAAAAAGTTAAACAATCTTTTTAATTCCATTAAAACATTAATCATGCAGCTAACAATCTTTTTAGTAACCGTCCTTTGTTTCTTTTCTCCTTCATTATCACAAGCTCCAAAAAATAATCATTCTTCCTTACGAAATATACCCATTTCACCAAGTGCAAAAAAAGAACGCTCACACATGCAGGTTGTATTTGCATTAGATGCCACCGGGAGTATGACGGGATTAATTGGTGCGGCAAAGGATAAAATTTGGAGTATCGCATCCAGCTTGTCACAAACGGAACCAGCACCCATCCTGGAATTAGGACTTATATTTTATCGTGACAGAGGCGATGATTTTATTACGCATATTGTTCCGCTAACTGATAGCATTGATATAGTATATACCGAACTAATGAAAATTACTGCAGATGGTGGAGGTGATGGGCCGGAAAGTGTGAATCAAGGCTTGTATGAAGCAGTAACAAAATTCAATTGGTCTCCACAACAAAAAGTATATAAAACAATTTTCCTAATTGGCGATTATCCGCCACACATGGATTATACCGATGATGTTAAATATCCTGAAAGCTGTATTTTGGCTAAGAGTAAAGGCATTGTATTGAATACTATTTTAATGGGAAATAATAAAGAAACAGAAAAGGTATGGAATGATATTTCGCGCTGCAATCAAGGTGTATTTGTAAAAGCAAACATGAATATGAATGATATAGCTATTTCAACGCCTTATGATGTAGAAATTGCCAATTTGAGTGACAGCTTAGAAAGCCTTATTTATTATTATGGAAACGCAACTGCAAAAGCAATGGGAGAGAAAATGAAAGGTGACTATTCTTCCATCCGAGGTAGTGCATCTGTTAATGTGGTAGCACAGCGAGCAGAATTTATTCAAAATAAAAAGGCAAGCTACGAAGCAGATAAAACATACATTACTAATGACCTTTTAACAGATATAATGGCCAATCGAATTAAACTGGACACAATTAAAATTGCAGCATTACCTAACGAGCTAAAAAATCTTTCTCCTGAGGAAAGAAAGACTCAGGTAGAAAGTAAAATAAACCTTAAAAAATCGCTCACTAAAAAACTAATGGAGAAGACAAAACTACGTTCGTCATATATAGACAATGAATTAAAAAAACACAACGAATCAATGGTAGAAAGTAGTTTTAATAATGTAATCTTTAAAAACATTAAGCAGCAAGCAAAACGGAGCGGCATTGAACTTATTGGAGTTGCAAAGTATTAATAAAATAAAAATACAGTCCTGCAATTGCAGGACTGTTAGTGGCTTTCATGAAGGGTTTAATATGTCAAATAAAGCGAGTTATCTTGAACATATACACCAATTACTATGCCTTAAACTATATGATTAAGAAATTTAACAATCCTTCGAAAAAATCATCAACGCGTTAAATAGTTAACTATAGCCAGTCTAATATCTGCCATTCCCGGCTTTACCGGATTTTCATTTACTGTTACCTTTCTTATTCCCGGATTATCCATGGTTAAAAAGCCCAAATTGGATTCACCTCCTGTTAACAGAAAATCAGAGAATACAACTCTATACCAATTATTATCATCAATATCCACGTTATTAATTTTCCAAACGCTTACGCTATCAGTTGTTATCTTAGTTGAAAACTGTAAGAAACCACCAGTACCTCTATTTTTTACACCAATAGTCAGGATACGTTTTAATAGATCTCCTTTAACCTCAACCTCTACTAAAGCGCCACCAAAAGGCATAGTACGCAAAATATCATATTGAGTAAGCGGCATTTGAAGCACATCATCTACCCGTATTGAACCTGAATTAACAATGGCTACTTCAGATAGGGGAGCTGTGTATTCCATCGCTTTAACTACTAATTGGGTAAGATTTGTACTCTTACTTCTAACCAAAGATTCGCGGCCTTCAAGTGGTTCGCCTGAGGATAAGATAACTTTATTAGGATCAAAGCCCAACGAGGTAAAATTTGCATTTGCCTTACTCACCCAACGTTGCACAGCAATTTCGGTCATACTGTCAAATGGAATTTTGTCGTCAATAGGTGTGAGTTTGGGTCTTACTTCCACAATACCGGTTGCCTTATCAATAATCATTTCATTTATATAAACAGTTCTAACATTAGAATGTGCTTTCGTAATCCATACATTGCCTACAAGCTGAATGCGCATATCATGCTCGTGCCCTCCCATAATCATTCCAAGTTGAGGAATACGCTCAGCCAGACGAATATCATCTTCCATAGCCTGATGTGTAATAGCAACAACTACATCACAAGAGTCTTTAATTCGATTATATACCTCTACTGCGGTGGATAGTGGGTCTGTGTATATTACATAATCTGCTTTGTTAAAAGGTAAGGTAACAGCAATGAATCCAATCCTGGCTGAAGTACCATCTGGGTCTTTTACAGTAACAAAGCGGTATTCAGGCATAGGTGCCACTACACCATTTTCAATTACATTAAAAGGTTTTTGTTTCCCGTTTACATTTTGGAAGGTGTTAGACGAAATCCACTTAAACTTTGATTCATTTATTCGTTGCTGTAATTCATTTTCGGTAATATCAAATTCATGGTTACCAAACATTGCATAATCTGTACCAGCAGCATTCATCACATCCACCATTTGACGTCCGCGTACACGAACTCCATCAACTTTTAATGTATTGTATATAGATGGGCTTAAAAAATCTCCAGCCATAATTAGGAAACTGTTGGGATTTGCAGCTTTAATTTTTTTACTTAAATATCCAACGCGTGCCATACCTCCAATCTTTCCTCCGGCCAATGGGGCTATTTCATATACATCATTCATTTGGATGAAAGTAACCCTTACCTTTCCCGGTGTAGCCACCAGCCGTTTAGAAGTAGTGCATCCTCCTCCAATCAAAAGAAGAGAAAAGACTACTGCAAACAGGCCAAATATGGGTTTAATTATATTTTTCATAACATCAAAATTAATGATGTTAGCATAAAAATCATGTATTTAATGATTAACATTGAAATGTGGAGATTATGCCTATGTGTATTAGCTTTGCATTGTGCATACATTGGCTTCACTCAATAAATTTTTTTGGCGTTACCGCTGGCATCTATCCTTAGGTATTGTATTTGTAATCCTTACCAATTATTTTAGAATATTAGCGCCTCAAATTACCGGCTATATCATTAATACAGTCGTTCAGGCACTTGACCCGGCAAACCAATCTTCTCCCGTAGAATCACTTCCTGATTATGATTTTTTAGTAAAGAAACTAATTGTTGCTTTTGAAGTATTTGATTTTAAGAAAAAGATTTTTGCCGGTGGAATTGTTTTGCTTATTACTGCCCTCATCAGCGGATTCTTTCTGTTTATGATGAGGCAGACTATTATTGTAATGAGCAGACTGATTGAATATGACCAAAAAAATGAAATATTTGAGCACTATCAATTACTTGATCGAGAATTTTATAAAACACACAGTACAGGAGATCTGATGAATCGCATATCCGAAGACGTTAGTCGTGTGCGTTCTTATACCGGTCCTGCCATTATGTATTTTATTAACTTGGCAGCGGTCATTGGTTTTAGCCTATATTTTATGATTCGTTCGGATGCAAGACTTACCCTAATTTCATTATCCTCTCTTCCTTTGTTGGCAATCACTATTTATTTTGTAAACAGTATAATTAATCGAAAAAGTGAGCGTATTCAAGCCTTGCTAAGTACACTCACTGCCAATGCACAGGAATCTTACTCGGGAATAAGAGTAATTAAATCTTATGTGCAAGAAAAACCAATGGAAAATCATTTTGAACAGCATAGTGAGGAATATCGTACCGAAGCATTAAGCTTGGCGAAAACAGAGGCTATATATTTCCCCAGCATGGCATTATTGGTAGGATTGAGTACTTTAATCGCTGTAATGGTGGGAGGTACAGATGTAATCAATGGTGTAAAGGGGGCCTCTGTGGGAAAAATTGCTGAATTTGTAATGTACATACAAATGCTTACGTTTCCGGTTAGTGCAATTGGTTGGACAGCCAGCATGACTCAACGTGCAATAGCCTCACAGCGCCGCATAAATGAATTTTTAAATACTCAACCGGCTATTAGTAATAATGAAAACCCAACAACAACTCCAATCCGTGGTGATATCCATTTTAAGCATACCACATTAACTTATCCTCATAGTGGAATAGTGGCATTAAAAAATATTAATATTCATATCAAGCCCGGTGAACACGTAGCTATAATTGGGCCTACCGGATCCGGAAAGAGCACACTTGCACAATTAATTCTACGCATGATGGATCCAACAGATGGCTGTATTATGTTAGATGGAATACCCATCAACCATTATGAAATTTCTTATTTGCGAAATAATATTTCCTATGTACCTCAAGAAATATTTTTGTTTAGCGATACTATTAAAAATAATATCCGCTTCGGAAGCAGTACAGCAACTTCCAATCAAATTATGGAGGCTGCAAAAAGTGCCGCCTTACTAAATGAGATTGAAAAATTTCCACAGGGATGGGATACTATAATTGGAGAAAGAGGAGTTACCCTTAGCGGCGGACAAAAACAACGCACCTCTATTGCCAGAGCACTTTTAAAAAATGCAGCAATATTTATCTTTGATGACTGCTTGAGTGCTGTGGATAGCGAAACCGAAAAGAATATTTTACAGGCATTGGAGAAATATATTCAGGGAAAAACAACGATTATGGTAACCCATCGAATTTTTTCATTAATGCCATTTCATAGAATTCTGGTATTGGATGATGGAGAAATAGTAGAAGATGGAACACATGAGTCTTTATTAGCTCAAAATGGTCTTTATGCCCGACTTTATCAAAAACAGCAGGAAAATGGCGCTGAAAACGAATAAAATCAATAGATTATCAATAGAATTTTGTTATCTCAAAAACAACTTTATCTTTGCTTCCTTTAAAAATAACATTTCTAAAAAACTAATTTGTGGCGTACGAAAACAATGACAAAAAACCGGACAGCGTTTATAGTAAAAGAATCAAAGCCGGAAAACGTAGGACTTACTTCTTTGATGTTCGTGAAACTAAAGGGAGTGACTATTATTTAACTATTACTGAAAGTCGTAAGCGCTTCGATTCGGATGGTTACGACAGGCATAAAATCTTTTTGTATAAAGAAGATTTTAACAAATTCATTAAGGGGTTGAATGAGGCCGTAGATTTTGTAAAAACAGAATTGATGCCTGATTTTGATTTTGATGCATTCAACCATGACACTCCTTATGAAGGTGATGGAGTGAGTAATAGTGCAACTACAGAAGCATCAACAACAACCGATGAGCAACAAGTGCCAAGCAGTTCTGAAGAACCACCAGCACCAAACAGTAACACGGAAGAAGTTGATAAATGGTAATTTAAAAGCGCCTCTTTTTAAGAGGCTTTTTTATTCCCGCATCTTTTTCCAAAAGTTAATCAATCCATTGGTTGATGAGTCATGCGTTGTAACTTCTTCGTCGTGTTCCATATCTTTAAGCACATTTTTTGCTAATACCTTACCCAACTCAACACCAAATTGATCAAAACTGAAAATATTCCAAATCACCCCTTGTACAAAAATTTTGTGTTCATATAATGCAGTAAGCATTCCTAATGAATATGGAGTTATCTTTTTTAACAAAAATGAATTTGTTGGCCGATTGCCTTCAAACACTCTGTTGCTGTCTGCATGCGCACTACCTAACATCAAAGCCTCTGTTTGTGCAAAGAAATTACTCAACAGTAATTGATGATGATTTCCCCAAGGATTATGAGATTGTGCCGGTGCAATGAAATCACAAGGAACAATATCTGTGCCCTGGTGAAGCAATTGATAAAATGCATGCTGTCCATTCGTTCCGGGTTCACCCCATACAACAGGTCCGGTAGCATAACTAACTAATTTCCCATCCCTTGATGCATGCTTCCCATTGCTTTCCATGTTTCCTTGCTGAAAATAGGCAGGGAAGCGATGCATATATTGATCATAAGGAAGAATGGCTTCTGATGTACAACCTAAAAAATTACGATACCAAATTCCTAATAATGCCATGATAACAGGAATATTTTTCTCCGGAGGGGATTTTGCAAAATGGCAATCAGCGGTATGTGCTCCATGTAAAAGTTGTTCAAAATTTTCGTATCCAATAGTACAGGCTATAGATAAACCAATAGCACTCCATAAGCTATATCTGCCACCTACCCAATCCCAAAACACAAACATATTTTCGGGCGCTATACCAAAGGCCTTAACTCCCGCCTCATGGGTACTAACCGCTACAAAATGACGAGCAATATCCTTTTCCAATGCACCCTGCTGCAAAAGCCATTGCCGTGCAGAATGAGCATTAGCCATTGTTTCCTGAGTAGTGAATGTTTTACTGGCAATGATAAAAAGAGTTTCCTCAGCATTTATTTGCTTACAGGTTTCTGCTAAATGCGTGGCATCTACATTACTTACAAAAAAGGCTTTCATACCTGAAATAGTATAAGGCTTTAATGCTTCAGTTACCATTACCGGACCAAGGTCGCTACCCCCAATACCAATATTTACAATATAACGGATAGGCTTACCCGAAAACCCCTTCCATGTACCGCTATGTAGCCTGAAACAGAAATCCTTCATTTGCTTTTGAACGCTTCTAATATCCGCTAATATATCCATGCCATCTACTATAAGTTTATCTGAAGTGAAATCTCTTAGTGCAGTATGCAGCACAGCACGGTTTTCAGTTTTATTTATTAACTCACCGGAAAACATAGCTTTAATAGCCACATCAACCTTGCAGGATGTAAACAATTGCAACAATAATGTCATCGTTTCATCAACAACCTTGTTTTTTGAATAATCAAATAAAAGTGCTTCCAACGTTATTGAATACCGATTAAACCTGGATGGATCTTTAGCAAATAAATCCTTCATTTGCACTTTTTGGATTTTTTCATGATGTAGTAAAAGAGCTTGCCAGGAAGAAGTGGAAGTAGGGTCAACTTGAGGAAACATAGGCTTTCATTTTCTGTAAGCAAAGAAACAACTAAAGTTCGGGAAGACACTTTACCAGTTTTTTAATCATATCATCCGTGATATCTAAATGGAATACCATTCTTACTTGGGTTGATGATACAGGAAGGCAAAGTACATTCCATAGTTTTAACTCATCAACAAAAGTTTGTGGGGAAAAACGTTGCTGCACTTCAAAAATTAAAATATTCGTTTCAACAGGCAGTATCTTTCCAACAAAAGGAAGGGTTGCTAAAACAGCTGCTACCTGTTTTGCATTTTTATGATCTATCGAAATACGGTTCAAATTATTTTCAATAGCATATTTTCCAGCAGAGGCAAGCATGCCTGCCTGCCTCATACCACCACCCATCACCTTTCTGAATCGCCTGGCCTTTTTAATAAAGGATTTTTTACCAATTAACAAACTACCTACCGGTGCACCAAGGCCTTTACTAAGGCATACTGAAATGCTATCAAAGCGCTCGCCAAACCATTGTGCACTTTGACCGGTAGCTATTAATGCATTCCATAATCGAGCACCGTCTAAATGGAGGCTAATATCATTGGAGCGGCAAAGAGCTGCAATGGCGTCCATCTCATCGCCCCCATAAATACTGCCTCCGCCACGGTTAGCCGTATTTTCAAGACATACTAAAGTGGAGATAGGGCGATGAATATCTTCAGGATTAATGGCTTCTTTAATAGCATGAGCAGTTATCCTGCCCCGGTCTCCTTTTATTAGCTTAACCTGGCAGCCGCTATTAAATGCTATTCCGCCACCTTCATAAAAATAAACATGTGCATTCTCATCGCAAATAACCTCATTTCCCGGTTGGGTGTGACACCTAATGGCAATTTGATTAGTCATGGTTCCACTTGGACAGAATAATGCCTTTTCCATACCAAACATGGATGCAACATAGTTTTCCAGCTCATTTACCGAAGGATCTTCCTCAAATACATCATCTCCAACCGGGGCCTTCATCATGGCCTCAAGCATTTGGGCAGAGGGACGGGTAACTGTGTCAGAACGTAAATCAATCATCATCTGCCAAATATACTTAAAATGAGTTTGGAACAAAATTTGCGGCAATTCTGCAATCGTTAGATAATTAATAATTTTGTAAAAAGTTATGAAAAAAGCAATTTGAGTATTACTTTTGCATAGATTACAAGGTTTTTTTGGTTCGGTTGCTGCATTTGTGCAACTTTTCCTCCCCCAAAACTGTCTATAAAAACTAAATCAATACTATGAGGCAATTAAAAATCGCCACACAGATTACTAACCGCGACTCTCAAGCAGTCGAGAAGTATCTGCAGGAAATTTCTAAGATTTCGATGATTACTCCGGAGGAAGAAACTATTTTGGCTCAAAAAATCAAAATGGGTGACCAACGGGCATTGGACAAATTAGTGCAGGCCAACCTGCGCTTTGTAGTGTCAGTTGCTAAGCAATATCAACACCAGGGATTATCACTAAGTGACCTAATTAATGAAGGGAATCTTGGTTTGATTAAAGCTGCTCAGCGTTTTGATGAAACAAAAGGTTTTAAATTCATTTCTTATGCCGTATGGTGGATACGCCAAAGTATTTTGCAGGCTTTAGCCGAGCAGGGTAGGTTGGTACGTTTGCCACAAAACAAAATCGGCACTTACAACAAAGCAAACAAAGCTTATATGGCTTTTGAGCAAGAGCATGAGCGCGAGCCATCTACAGAAGAATTAGCCGAGTTGTTGGAAATGAGTGTAACCGAAATCAACAATATCTTCCAAAGTAATACCCGTCACTCCTCATTGGATGCGCCGGTACACGAAGCGGAAGATGTTGCCATGGGTGATTTGCTTAAAGGTGGTGCGGAAACAGACGAAGACGTAATGCACGATTCATTAAAAAATGAAATACGCCGGGTACTAAAATCGCTTAGCCCGCGTGAAGCTGAAATCGTTGCCGCTTTCTTTGGTCTGGATGGTGAAAATGGTGTAACCATTGAGCAAATTGGACAAAAATACGACCTTACCAAGGAGCGAATCCGCCAAATTAAAGAGCGGGCAATTAAGCGTCTACAAAAAGCCCGTTATAGTGGCGCTCTTAAAGCGTATTTAGGATAATCTTTTTAAAAATTGTCAGAGCCTCTCATTTTTGAGAGGCTCTTTTTTTATCTCCTGTTTACCCAAAACTGAGGATAAACCCAATTGAACTATATTTGAAAAATAGATTTGAAACTTTGCACAGTAACAGCAAAACTATTCATCATCACCAAACTATTAGAAAAAAGTACTTAAATATACCATAGGTATGGAAAACAATAATTCTCCTGAAAAAGTAAATTGTTTAATCATTGGCTCTGGTCCGGCAGGTTATACCGCAGCCATTTATGCCGCACGTGCAAATATGAATCCGGTACTCTATCAGGGAATTCAACCCGGAGGTCAGCTTACCATTACCACTGAGGTGGAAAATTATCCGGGCTACCCCGATGGTGTTCAAGGACCCGAAATGATGCTTCAATTTGAACGCCAGGCTACTCGGATGGGAGCCGATATAAGGTATGGGATTGTAACAAAAGTGGACTTATCTTCACATCCATTTAAAGTAGAAGTAGATGAAAATAACTGGCTACAAGTCAATGCATTAATTATTTCAACCGGTGCTTCTGCTAAATGGTTAGGGCTGCCCAGTGAACAACGATTAAACGGGCAGGGAGTAAGCGCCTGTGCGGTGTGTGATGGTTTCTTTTTTAAAGGTAAAGAGGTAGCTATTGTAGGGGCCGGAGATACCGCTGCTGAAGAGGCATTGTATTTATCAAAAATATGCAGCAAGGTTCACATGATTATTCGTAGAGATGAGATGAGAGCCAGTAAAATTATGCAGGATCGGGTTATTAACAAACATAATATAATCATTTATTGGAATACTGAAACGGAAGAGGTGATAGGCGAAAACAAGGTTGAAGCAGTGCGAATTATCCATAATAAAACCGGTGAAAAGACAAATATACCTGTTAGTGCATTTTTCGTTGCCATTGGCCACAAGCCCAATGCTGAAATTTTTACAGGATGGCTTGATATGGACGATGCAGGATATATTAAAACTATTCCCGGTACTTCAAAAACAAATATTGAAGGAGTTTTTGCAGCAGGTGATGTACAAGATAAAATATATCGCCAGGCTGTTACAGCCGCAGGTAGCGGATGTATGGCCGCATTAGATGCAGAACGATTTTTAAGTGAAAAAGGATTTCATTAAATGGAAATACATCTTAACAAATTAATGTTTCATGCTCACCATGGTGTATTTTTTGAAGAAACACAAATGGGTGGTGAATTTGAGGTTCATGTAACTATTTCCTTTTCTCACCAAAATTCCATAAGCAATTTGGAAGATACTGTAGATTATGTAAAAGTATATAATTGTATTGCAGCCCAAATGGCCAAACCTCACCGGTTGTTAGAGAGCCTTGCCGCAGAAATAGCCAATCAAATTTGTATGTTGGATAAAAAGATAGATCAAGTTTCTATTTCCATTACGAAGTTAAATCCACCTATAAAAAATTTTATCGGCACAGTGGGCATTACCCTTATTAAAAAGGCATAGGTTTAATAATAAACAATAGAAAAAATACTAACGGTAAAGATTAATCGAATTTTTTTCCCATCTTTTACTTCTCATATACCATACTGCCATGATTAATGTGGCAGACCAATAAATGAGTTCATTACTCCAAGCCATTGCCAAAGAAATATAATTCACCTTCATAAAATACCAGGTATAACCCATATACAGAGAAATAGAAATCCATTCAAAGAGAAAACTTACCCTGGTTTTTCCGGTGCCAGTAACTGCATTAAGCCAAACATTAGCCAGGCTGTTAATAATAATTCCTGCAGATACCATCCTGATAACCGGAATTCCTGCTGATACAAAAGCCTCATCTTGCCCAAATAACCTAAAGAAAAAACCGGGATGAATATTTAATGCCAAAACCAACAAGCCACAAAGGCCCACGCTCCATAATGAAATCATCTTCACAGCTTTAATAACCAGGTTGGCACTTCCTTGCCCAAGTAAATTACTCACCATAGCATTGGTAGTACCGGCAAATGCCCAAATAAAAATCCCTGCAATACCAAAAGCATTTCGCATGGTGTTGCTAATTGCTTTTGCAGTAATTCCTCTACTCTCTATCAGCAGAAAAAATATCAGCCAGGTAGTAACACTTAATACAAACTGAAATACCAGTGGTGTAGCCACCTTTTTAATATCTGAAGAAAAGTTTTTGTGATACTTAAAATGTTTAAGCAAGTTATATTGATTGCGTAAGCCGGATACAGAAAGTAATCCGAATACGGCAAACATTCCTACACACTCTGCAATTACCGAGGCCACCGCAGCACCATTGAAGCCCATTGCAGGAAATCCTGCCTTACCAAAAATCAATAAGTAATCTAATAAAATATTTATTGCCGCCTCAAATAAAAAACCAATCATCAAATAACGACTGTTGAGAGTTGCGATTAAGAAAGCATTTCCCATTTGAAAAATCAGCAGAAAGGGAAGGCCTAAAATCCTAATTTTTATAAACTCCATTTCAATAGGAAAAGCCTGTGGGTCGGCAATATGCTGCATAAAAATTGGAGCAACAAACCAGGTAAACAGGATACATCCCAATGCAAAAATGAATGACAACCGAATACCCTGATTCATGATATCTGCAAAATGGTGAGAGCTTCCACCACCTGCATGGCGAGAGAAGATAATTTGCATGGCATTATTCATACCATGCCCGGCAACTGCAAATATTAAATAATACACACCGGTTATTCCCGCATTACCAAGCGCTTCTTCAGATAGCCTTCCTAAAAAAATGCTATTAGTTAATAAATTAATTTGCGGAATAAGAACAGCAAGCGCAATAGGAATTGCAAAGGATAGAATTTGTCTATGACTTACCTTTACTTTCAGGTTATTTAACGGTTGCACTTCCATAAAAGCCGCAAAATTACCTTATTTTGCTTCGCAAATTCGAAGAATGGACCTTCTTTATAACTATAATGCTGGTAAGCTTGAGAATAATAGTTGTTCGATGCTGGTAGAAGTTGGCACTTATGGCATTTCATTTATTTGGTATCACCCCGCTCCGTTCTCTGTTATTGGAGTAAAGATGTATTCATTTTCCAGACGACTGAGCCATAAAGTACTTGTTGAACACATTAAAGAATTATGTGCTAATAGCAGCTTCAAACAAAAAAATGTAACAATTTGTTTCAATTATCAAGATTCCTTACTTATTCCGGTGGCATATTATGAAGCTAAATCTGCTCATCATTTACTAAATCTTATTTATGGTTTAAAATATTATACGGTTCTACAGGATGACTTAAAAGAGGCTGGTCTTTTGGGAAATACAGCCGTTAAGAATGTTTATCGGGTTGCACCCGAAATACACGAAATGATGTTGTTATTGTATCCTACAGCACATATCAAACACAGTTCGTCTTTACAAATTAATAACATGGATTTACAAGACGGCATTCGTTGTATTGTTTATCAACAATGGATAAAAGTTTTTCTATACAGTAACGGAATTTTTAAATTTGTGCAATACTTCTTTTATAAAACGCCAACGGATGTAGCCTATCATTTATTGAATACTTGTAATCAACATAGCGTAAATGCAGAACTGACTAACGTCCAAATTTCCGGAATGATTGATAAAGGCTCAAGCTTATACCGTGAGTTATCAAAGTTTTTCTCAAACCTTACACTTATATCCATTCCTCCATTATCAGACATTGAAACCAGTACTGTTGATTCGGAATCACATTTTTATAGCCATTTAATTCAATTAGCCCAATGCGTATCATAAGTGGCACCCACGGGGGAAGAAGAATTAGGCCACCCGCTAAGATGCCCTGTACACGGCCAACAACAGACGTGGCAAAGGAGGGCTTATTCAATATCATTCAAAACAACAAAGATATTTGCTCCTTAAAAACACTAGATTTATTTGGCGGCACAGGTGCTATAACTTTTGAATTGGCGAGTAGGGGAGCACCCTATCAAATTATTATTGAAAAGGACCCAGCCATGTATAATTTTATTAAACAAACTACTGAAACATTGGGATTTAAAACCATAGAAGTATTGAAGATGAATGTTTTTAAGTTTTTAGAAAGTTGCACTGAAAAATTCGATTTCATTTTTGCCGGCCCTCCTTATGCATTAACTAATATTGATGAGATACCCAGGCTCATTGAAGCAAAAAAATTATTAAATCCGGATGGATGGTTTGTATTAGAGCATACCCCAAGAAATAATTACAAAAGCTTTCCTCTTTATAAAACGGAACGAAATTACGGAACTACCATTTTCTCTATTTTCATACAGCCATAAAAAAATGGAAAAAGCAAAAGCAAGGCAAGTCTTTCACAAAAAGCGAATGGAATTAACGGAGTCTGAAAAGGATAAAATGGAAGACCTGATATTGATTTGGTTTCAATCCATAGGAATTCAGATTCCAAACATAATAATGACGTTTTCACCCATAAAAGCAAAAAATGAATACGACCCAAATTTGGTGATGGCACATTGCCGATTTAGGAATCCGGCAGTTCGATTCTTTTACCCGGTGGTAAAAGGAAGTGAGATGGTAGCCTGTGCGGTAACGGATGATTCATCATTTGTAAGCAATAACTGGGGAATTTTAGAACCGGAGGAGACTGCAGAGGAAGACCCAAAGACGATTCCGCTTATTTTTATTCCATTATTGGCATTTGATGAACAAGGGGGCAGGGTTGGATTCGGAAAAGGATACTATGATAAGTTCTTAGCAACATGTAATAAAAAGATTATAAAAGTTGGATTTAGTTTTTTTGATCCAATCCCAACAATTGATAACTTAAATGAGCACGATATTCCATTATCCTATTGTATAACACCAAACGGAGTTTTTGAATTTTAAACTATGATAGTTAAAAGTAGATATTTATTATACCCGATTTCCTTGGCTTATGCATTCATTTTAAAAGTGAGAAATTACCTGTACGATAAAAATATTCTCGCTTCATCTGAATTCAGTTTCCCTATTATTTGTGTTGGTAACTTGGCTGTGGGGGGTACGGGAAAATCACCCATGACAGAATATCTAATCGAATTACTGAAAGATAATTATACTGTAGCTACACTAAGTAGAGGGTATAAACGAAAAACAAGAGGATTTGCTATCGCACATCCCGGATCTACTGCTCACGAAATTGGGGATGAGCCCATGCAGTTTCAGCGTAAATATCCTAATATCACCATTGCAGTAGGTGAAGAACGATTAGTGGCCATTCCTCAACTATTGCACGAAAAGCCTGAAATTGACGTTATTCTATTAGATGATGCATTTCAGCACCGACAGGTAAAGGCAGGATTAAATATCTTACTTACCCAATATGCGCATTTGTACACCGATGATTTTGTACTTCCGGCAGGGAATTTAAGGGATATCGTGAAAAGTGCTAACAGAGCACAGATAATAATTGTAACCAAATGTCCGGTGGATCTATCAAATACTAAGCGAGATGAAATAATTAAAAAAATTAAACCATTAAGCCACCAACAAATCTATTTTACTACAATCGTTTATAGTACACCGTTACACTTATTTCAACCAACAACAATTCAGCCAAACTCGGATACAGGGATATTATTAATTTGTGGCATTGCTAATCCTGAGCCATTAAAGAAACATTTAAACCGACACTTTAATAACGTTGAAATACTTCAATACAAAGATCACCATATTTTTAACAGTGATGATTTAAAGGAAATTAAAAGCCGGTTTAACGGATTAAATAATGCCCATAAAATTATTCTAACTACTGAAAAAGATGGGGTGCGCCTTGAGAAATTTAAATCTGAGCTTTTTGAATTTCCGATTTATGCCTTACCTATGAAACATTCCTTTTTGTTTGGTGGCGCTGATACGTTCCATCATCAAATAATTGATTTCATAAAAAGCCTACCACCGATCAAACAATTATAATACACATTTCCTCTTATTTCTGTACTTGGTGTGGATGCCTGTATCGTGGATTCTTATTATCCAAATATTGCTATTTGCACGATAATTAATATTATGTTAAGTAGAGTATTTCAATATAGGGACGCCACTTTATTTATATCACCTTCGTTTTGCTCCTCCCCATAAGCACATTTCTTTCTTTTCAACCAAAAAAAAATCCATTCATTCCTTTCAGTCTGAATGGATTTATAAAAATCAATGGAACGCTTTTATTAGAGAGGATTTTCTGTTGCGTTTACATTACCGTCATCTGTTTGCTTATCACCTTCGTCTTCATCATCATCTTCTTTTTCTTGCAAGCTGGTGATTGCAGCAATTTTATCACCGTCATCAACTCTAATCAGTTTTACTCCCTGTGTTGCTCTACCTTGTTCACTAATATCCACAACCGGCATTCGGATGGTCACGCCTGATTCACAAGTAATCATAAGATCCTCATCTTCAGACACATCAAGCAAGCCAACTAAACTTCCGGTTTTATCTGTAACATTAATTGTTTTAACCCCTTTGCCACCGCGATTAGTAATTCTGTAATTCGGCTCCTTGCTTTCGGGGTCATTTAAGGCTGTTCGTTTCCCATACCCTTTTTCACTCACTACGAGTACGGTTTTTGACTTATCATCTACATCAATGCAAATCATCCCTACAACCTCGTCCTCTTTGTCACTCACTTCTATACCGGCCACTCCAATACCGCCTCGCCCGGTACTACGCACTTTACTTTCATGAAAACGAATAGCGCGGCCACTTTTAACTGCCATCAAAATTTCATTGTTCCCATTGGTTAGTCTGGCGGCAAGTAATTGGTCGCCATCCAAAATATTAATTGCGTTAATACCATTTTGTCTTGGTCGGCTAAAATCTTCCAAATCCGTTTTTTTAATAATCCCTTTTTTGGTACACAGCACGATGAAATGGTTTTTTACGAAATCTTTATCCTCAAAATTCTTTACATCAATTATCGCCCGGATATTATCGTCGGAAGGAATTTGAATCAGGTTTTGGATAGCACGTCCTTTACTTGTTTTATCACCATCAGGTATTTGATATACTTTTAGCCAATAGCATCTTCCTTTTTCTGTGAAGAAGAGTAAAGTATTGTGGGTAGAAACTACAAATAGATGTTCAATATGATCTTCATTTCTTGTACTGCTTCCTTTTGCCCCTCTGCCTCCGCGTTTTTGTTGACGATATTCGTTTGCAGATGTACGCTTGATATATCCCATATTTGAAATGGTAACCACCACATCTTCTTCCTCAATTAAATCAAGCATACCAATTTCATCATCTGCATATTCAATTTCCGTTTTTCGTGCATCCCCAAACTTATCTTTAACCTCCTGCAATTCTTGTCTTATGATATCAAAGCGCATATCTTCATTTGCCAGTATGGCTTCAAGATGTTCGATAAGCTTAAGGATTTCAGCATGTTCTTGACGAATTTTTTCAATTTCCATACCGGTAAGCCGTTGCAAGCGGAGTTCCAAAACTGCTTTAGCTTGTATGGTGGACATACCGAATTGTGTTTCCAGTCCTTCTTGTGCTATTTGAGGCGTTGCACTTTCTCTAATTAGTTTTATTACAGCATCCAGATTATTCAGGGCAATAATATAACCTTCTAAAATATGTGCTCGTTCTTTAGCCTTATCCAGTTCAAACTGAGTTCGTCTAACCACTACCTCATGTCTGAATTCAATAAATTCAACAATCAGTTGCTTCAGGTTTAACTGCCGCGGCCTGCCTTTTACTAAAGCCACATTATTAATTCCAAATGAGGTTTGCAGATCGGAATATTTGTATAATTGATTTATTACAACCTGCGCAATTGCATCCTTACGTAATTCAACAACAATTCGGGTGCCTTCTTTGTTATTACTTTCGTTATTAACATCAGCAATTCCTTCAATCACTTTATCATTGATAAGATCTCCAATTTTTTGCGTTAGCATATCCCGGTTTACCTGATATGGTGTTTCGGTAATAATGATCTTTTCTTTACCTCTACTATCTGTTTCTACAACAGTTTTTCCGCGCAACACTACTCTTCCTCTTCCGGTAAGTAATGCAGATTTTACACCTTCCATCCCGTAGATGATTCCTCCTGTTGGGAAGTCTGGTGCTTTTACAAACTGGCATAGCTCTTCAATGGTTATATCTCGATTATCCACATAGGCAATACAACCGTCAATTACTTCTGTTAAGTTATGCGGCATCATATTGGTAGCCATACCTACTGCTATACCACTACTTCCGTTAAGTAAAAGTTGTGGAATTCGTGTAGGCAGTACTGTTGGTTCCTTTAATGAATCATCAAAATTATTCTGGAAGTCAACTGTTCGTTTCTCAATATCTTCCAGCATCACTTCTGCAAACTTTTCCATCCGTACCTCGGTATAACGCATAGCTGCGGGGGGATCTCCATCCTGGCTACCAAAATTACCTTGTCCATCTACCAAGGTATATCGCATGGACCAATCCTGTGCCATGCGAACCATAGTATCGTATATAGAGAAGTCTCCATGAGGATGATATTTACCCATCACCTCACCCACGATACGTGCAGATTTTTTATACGGTTTGTTGCTGTTATTTCCAAGCTCGTTCATTCCAAAAAGAACACGCCGATGTACCGGCTTCAAACCATCCCGTACATCAGGTAACGCTCTTCCAACTATAACACTCATTGAATAATCAATGTAGGAGGCCTTCATTTGCTCCTCAATATGCACCGGAATTATCTTCCCTCTGTTTTCCGGCACATCGTTCAAATTTTCGTTATTATCCATAGTAAAATAAAGTGGCCAAAGTTACTAAAAATACACCGTTTTTTATGTTAAAAACAAGGATATATTAACCCACATTGGTGGATAAGTTTTGCCGGATTATAATTTAATAATTAAAATAATACACATATTAAAATATATAATTCGTTTTTAGCAAATCACTTCTTTATAATCTGTAACTTGCGGCAATAAAATCTACATTTTTTGAAGACAATTTTACTTTTTGGTGCAGGGAAGTCGGCTACTGTTTTAATAGATTACCTCCTTTCCCTTTCTGCCGGAAAAGGCTGGAAAATAATGGTTGCAGATGCAGATAAGCAACGAGTAGAAGAAAAGCTTGGAACGAATACGCCAAATACCGAAGCCATTGGTATAGATATAACGGATACGGATAAACGAGGTGATTTAATCAGCCGAGCTGATTTGGTTATCTCTATGATGCCGCCAACATTACATTTGCTTATAGCACAGGATTGTTTAAAAATGAAAAAGCATTTGCTTACCGCTTCCTATGCTGATGATAGTATAAAGGCAATGAACAAGGAGGCAAAAGAAAAAGGCATCTTAATGCTTTGTGAGATGGGGCTTGATCCGGGTATTGACCACATGAGTGCTATGCACATTATACACCGATTACAGCAACAAGGCGCAACTATTACTTCTTTTAAAAGCCATTGTGGTGGTTTAGTGGCCCCTGAAAGCGACAATAATCCCTGGCATTATAAAATTAGCTGGAATCCACGCAATGTGGTTACTGCGGGAAAAAGCGGAGCTATATATCGTGAGCATAATCAAATAATTGAAATCCCATACGAGAAAGTATTTTCAAATCCGGTGGTTGTGGAAGTGGAAGGTGTTACATACAGTTATTATGCTAATCGCAACAGCCTGTCATACATTCCTCTTTATGGATTAGAAAATGTTCAAACATTTGTACGAACTACCTTGCGCTATCCTGATTATATGAGTGGATGGAATAACATTATTAAATTAGGCCTCACAGATGAAAGCGAAAAAGTTCATATTAAGAACGACTCTTTAGCTAATTTTTTAAACAGAAAGATTGAAGAAGCTGGTGGAATGCCTGACGATAACCTATTCTTAACTCAGATGAATTATTTAGGATTAAATGACAACGCTACCCTACTTCCTGAAGGAAATTATAGCACTGCAGATGTTTTGCAATTCGCACTCGAAAAAAAGTTAGTCCTTTCCCGGGATGATAAAGACATGATAGTAATGCTGCATGAATTTGGTTACGTAATCAATGGGCAGCAGCATACTTTACAAAGCAGCTTGGTAGTAAAGGGTAAAGATAGTTTGCGCACAGCCATGGCAAAAACAGTAGGTTTACCTTTAGGGATTGCTGCAAAATTAATTTTAGAAGGAGTGATAAAAATTTCGGGTGTTCATGTTCCTATATTACCTGAAATTTATAATCCCGTTTTAAACGAACTTTCTGCTAACGGTATTTCTTTTAATGAAAAAGGCAACTAATTATTTAAAAGATGTTTTGTTAATTCCATCATTCCTTGTGTTGCAGATAATTCAATACAAATCATGTCTGTATTGATTCCAATGTTTGGAATATTATTATCAATAATAAATTTTGGAGTTCCGGGTTTTACATAATTTATTAATCCGGCTGCCGGATAAACTTGTAGTGAGGTGCCAATAACTACAAAAAAATCAGCATCTCTTACTTCAGTTACTGCATGATTCATTTGAGGTACGCCTTCTTCAAACCAAACTACAAATGGTCGCCATTGAGAGCCATCAGGTGCCACCTCTCCTACTTGGATATCTTCGAAAACGGGTGTTACATATCCTTTATCTATACTACTGCATTTTTTAAATATCTCACCGTGCAGATGAATAACATGCGAAGATCCGGCCCGTTCATGTAAATCATCAATATTTTGCGTAATGACAACCACATTAAAAGAATCTTCTAATTTTACCAATTGATGATGCGCTCCATTAGGTTTTGCATCAGCCACATTCCTCCTTCTTAAATTATAAAAATCAAGTACTTTCTGCTGATTTCTTTTAAAGCCTCCCGGTGTTGCTACATCTTCTACTCTATGTCCCATCCACAACCCATCACTGCCTCTAAATGTAGGGATTCCACTTTCGGCGCTAATTCCAGCTCCGGTTAGTGCCACCAGTTTTTTCTTCATACTTAGCCTCACTTTTCGCCTGCAAGTTTCATTATTATTTTCCATTCAGCAGGTGATACCTTTTGTACAGAAAGCTGGCTAATGCGAACCAATTCCATTTCAGTAAGACGCTTATCACTTTTAATAGTAGATAATGTAACAGGTTTTATTAGTTTCTTACCTGCTTTTAATTCAACAGCAACCCACCCGGGAACATCAGTGGTAGGGTCAGGAAAGGCTGTTTTGGTAACAATAGCTGTTCCTACAACCGCCATACCTTCATTTGAATGATAAAAGAATACTAAATCATCCACCTTCATATCCCTTAAATTATTTCTAGCAGAATAATTTCTAACTCCATCCCAAATAGTCTTTTTATCCTTTAGTAGCATATCAAAACTATAAACATAAGGTTCAGATTTAACAAGCCAATAAGCCATAATAATAATTTTTTTTACCATCCGGAAGCCAACACATCTGCCACGTGCATTACCTCCATTGTCATTTTTTTATTTTTAATACATCCATCCAAATGCATTAGGCAACTGAGATCTGTTGAGATAATTACCTTTGCATTTGTATCTGCAGCATGCTGAATCTTTTGTTCCCCCATTGCCGTTGAGATTCCATTAAATTTTACAGCAAAAGTCCCGCCAAATCCGCAACAGGTTTCGGTATCTTCCATTTCAACCAATTCCAATCCTTTTACATGGCTAAGTAATTCGCGTGGTCCGCCTTTAATATTACATTCCCGTAGTGCAGCACAACTGTCATGATAAGTAGCCTTTATATTCAAGGTTGCACCAAAATCTGTTTGATGAAGCACATCCGTTAAAAACTCTGTGAATTCATATACCTTCTTTTTTGTTGCCAATGCCTTATTACTTTGAGCGTGGTCTTCAAAAATTTTGGGAATATAATTTCTTACAAATCCTGTACAACTTGCGCTGGGCACAACTACATATTGTGCATCTTCAAAATCGTGCATAAACTTACCCGCAACCGCTCTTGCATCCTCCCAAAATCCGGCGTTAAAAGCCGGTTGTCCGCAACAAGTTTGTCCGGGGTTGTAAATAACCGAGCATCCTGCTTTCTCCAACACCTTTACCATATTAAAGCCGGTTTGTGGGTAAAGTTGGTCAATAAAGCAAGGGATAAAAATATGGGCAATCATACAGAAAAAGTGCTTTAAGTAAATATTAAAATGAATGATGTATTGCCATCATTTTCAAGGCGGTAACAGCAGCTTCAATTCCCTTATGGCCGGCCCTGCCGCCTATTCTTTCAAAGGCTTGTAAATGGTTATTTACCGTTAAGATACCAAAAATTACCGGTGTAGGAAGATGAAGGTTTAAATGGGTTACCGCTTGTGTAACGCTTTGGCAAACATAATCAAAATGTGGTGTATCACCTTTAATTACACATCCAAGGGCAATAAAAGCATCAGGATGTTCCTTTTCAATTTGTCCAAATGTATCCCAATAATTTTTTATAGCGAATCCTATTTCTATAACACCGGGCACTTTAATAATCTTTACTTTAACGCCTGCTTGTTCTAACACACTCTTTGCTCCCCGCTCCAGTTCTTTTACTATATTAAGATTCCATTCTGTGGATACCAAAACAACACAGGCATCCTGTTTAATGGGGATGCCTGTTAAGTCCATTTGTTGCGATGCAATGACCGACATAATAAATACTTATTTTAATTCTCCCATACGGGCGAGATATTTATCAATTTCTCCGGAGCGAACCGGTTGAAAATCAGGATACCCCTCTTTAAGTTCATTAAACAATGATTTGGCATCTGATGTTTTCCCTTGGGAGTCGGCATACAAACCTCCCATATATAAAGCATCTGCAGTTATTGATTTATCTTTCTTATTTACGTTAGCTGCCTTTTTATAATATTCCAGAGCTCTGTTAACATTATTTTTTTCTGCATAGGCATGTCCCAACATAATATATGCCTTGCTTTGAATTTGATTTGCACCATTTCCTTTAAATTTTTCAAGATAAGAAATAGCCTTATCAAATTCTTTAAGATGGAGGTAGGTTGCTCCGGCAATATATTGCGCTCTGTTGGCCACTTGAGTTCCCCCATACTTATTAATCACTTTTAAAACACCGGTAATATTCTGTTCTCCAATATTACCACCATTTAAAACCACGATGGCGGAATCGCGTCCAAATGAAGTGGAAGCCATCTTATCGAATAAATTTTCTGCTCCAAAAATGGCTTCGTTGGCGGCGATATCTCTTGGTTTAAGCACAAATTGCTTGTAACCAATATACCCACCTGAAAGCAAGATAACTATTGAGCCAATAGCGATAATGGGTTTAGTATATTTCTGCCAGCCTTGTTGTAATCTTTCCGCCAAATCAACAGTTGACGTTTCCTTATGTGCCTGATGCGCCATAGATTTTTTGTTTGTTAGCCCGAAAGGGATTTTTTAGTCTATAATAAATGGATAATCTTCTTGTACGTAAATGTCTTTAAGTAATTCATCATCATCAGGCCATGGGCTTTGTTCTGCGAATGTAACAGACTCCTCCACTTCATGATGCACCTCATTATCTATTTTTTCAATATCGGCTTCGCTTACTTTATATTGCTCAAGCAAAACTTGCCTTACATGATCTATTGGGTCCTTTTGTTTATACTCCTCCAATTCTTCTTTGCTTCGGTATTTTGCAGGGTCACTCATGCTATGCCCTTTGTAGCGATACGTTTTAATTTCAAGTAATGTAGGACCACCATTTTCACGTGCTCGATTTACGGCACGTAAAACACTATCGGCTACATTTTCGGGCACCATACCATCTACAGAATCAGCAGGCATTTCATGTGCGTCAGCCAGTTTATAAATATCAAGCACCTTACTGGTACGAGCTACAGAAGTACCCATTGCGTAATTATTATTTTCGCAAATAAAAACTACAGGTAAATTCCACAGCATGGCCATATTAAACGTTTCATGCAATATACCTTGACGTGCTGCACCATCTCCAAAAAAGCATAAAACCACATTTTTAGTACCCTTATATTTTTCAGCAAATGCCAATCCGGCTCCTGTTCCAATTTGAGCCCCTACAATACCATGCCCACCATAAAATTTTTCTTTCACTCCAAAGAAGTGCATACTTCCGCCCTTTCCCTTACTACAGCCTGTGGCTTTACCATAAAGTTCAGCCATACATGATTTAGAAGTAACTCCTTTTGCAATTGCCAATCCATGATCACGATAGGCTGTGATAAAAATATCATCAGGCTGGGTTGCTGTCATACAACCTGCTGCTACAGCTTCCTGACCGATATATAAATGACAAAAGCCTCTTATTTTTTGCATACCATACAACTGACCGGCTTTTTCTTCAAAACGACGAAGTAAGAGCATCAGTTTGTACCAGTACAAATAAGTGTCTTTAGAATACTTCTTTGCCAAGATTGGTAATTTTAGGGTGCAAAGATAAGGGAGAATAACAAAAATCCCAACTCCTGTTTAGTGCCTCATTATGCTCATTATCAATGTAATTTCATCTTTATAGCCTAGTATTTTCCTATTATCCGTAACATTGCATTCATGCTGCGGTTAAAGCAAATTTTTCTTGTTCAATACAAAAATTACCTTCAGTCCTCTTTCGATTTTCATTCGGATGTGGTAGGTATATCGGGTAAAAATGGTAAAGGAAAAACCAATTTATTAGACGCTATCTATTATTCCTGTTTTACCCGCAGTTATTTCACCAACTTAGAAAGCCTCAATGTTCAATTTGGACAAACCGGTTTTAGAATAGAGGCTGTATTTGAAAAAGATGAAAAGACCTACACAGTTACCACAATCTATAGAGGAAATAAAAAGGAAATAAGTGTAAATGGTGTACCCTACGAAAAATTTTCACAACATATTGGTAAGTTTCCCGTAGTAATGATTGCCCCAGACGATATTGAGCTAATAAGTGGAGGCAGTGAAACACGAAGAAAGTTTATTGATACTGTATTATGTCAGCTTGATACAGAATATATGTATCAATTATTACGATACAACAAAACCATACAGCAAAGAAACAGTTTATTAAAAAATTATCATCGCCACCCCGATGATAATTTACTTGACGTATTGGATAATCAGCTTACGATACCTGCAGCGTTTATCTTTAATCGAAGAAATGAATTTATGCATGAATTACTTCCGCGCATTACTTCGTTTTACCACCAAATAGCAGGTACAGAAGACGAACCAAAAATTCAATATAAAAGTCAATTATTCCACCATTCCATAGGAGCGTTATTAAAAGAAAACAGGCAGAAGGATATTTTATTACAACGCACCTCTTACGGAATACATAAAGATGATATCCAGGTTATGTTAGATAATGTGCCTTTTAGAAGCATTGCCTCACAAGGTCAGCGAAAGAGTTTGTTATTTGCTTTTAAACTTGCAGAATATCAAACGTTGGTGGCACATGTTGGCTACAGCTTGCTTTTGTTGGATGATGTATTTGAAAAATTGGATGAAGGGAGAATGAATAATTTGCTACAATGGGTTTGTATTAAAAACAGCGGTCAGGTATTTATAACAGATACACATCGGGAGCGTTTAGAAAAAACATTTAATACCTTAGGATTATCTGCTCAAATAATTGAGCCCTGATTAACGAACTACTACATCTGTAATAACCGGTTCCCCTAACACCTCATTCACTCTTTGTATTATTAACTTTTTTTGAAAAATAAGCTCATTTTTCAGCGGAGCTACATCGGTGGTAATGTATAGGGTATGATTTACTATTTGTATTTTTTGAGTGTAGCGTGCAATGGTTTTACCCATTATTTTTGGCCAGGCTAATTCAACTCTTGCAGATTGGAATGCCGGTTTTTGCCTATTATTATTTAAAAACTCATTCAGCGCATCTTGTAATGAAATCTCACTCATCCTGCTAAGGTATAAATAAGAAATGGATTATTTATTAGCGATTGGCCGCAAGGTATAGCCGGCATCCCTCAGCAATTCAATTAATCCGTTTTTACCGGGGAGATGACCGGCACCCACGGCTACAAACACATTTTTATCTGCCATAATACTTTTTAATTGTTGTACCCAGTTCCTATTTCGTCTGTTCAATAAGAACTCTTGTTGTTGTTCATCCATATTAAATTCACTTTGTGAAAACATCTCTCCAATCTTCTTCAACTGCTGTGCTTTATAAGTTTCCACCATTTGTACAAATTCATTGGAATAAAATGACAAACTGTCTATTCCTTTTAATAACTCTTTTGCCTGCACATCATAGGGAATACTATCAAAAACAGCAGCTTGCTCAGCAATAGTTTCCAAACCTTTTATTTCTTTTTTATTTTTCTTTGCTATTACCATCAGTTCTTCTTCTACCCCACTGGCTTTATTACAAGGCATAAGCTTAGGATACAACATAGCCTGTAAAAACATGGGTTTCATTCTTTTCACTACAGCCATAGGCATTTTTAAAGAATCTTCAAAGTAAGCTTTTACCTTATCAAATTCTTCAGGAGTATAAAGGTCCTTCAGTGTTTTACCGTCCTTCATATTCATTAAAAGCATTACACCCAAGGTACTTGAAACATCATCCAGGTCTATTTCAAAATAAACTTCCTCAGCCTGTGCAATAGCTTTATTCAGGTTTTCGCTAAAATGAATATCATCTTTACAAAGCATGTGGAAGGTGCCAAAAATATAGGATGGCTTTTTGATATTATTGCCTGATACTTCCCATAGTAGTGTATTATCATCGGCATTTTGAGATAATGGAGGTTGTTGTGCTTTGCAACTTTGGAGAATAGAAATAGAAAGAAAAAATAAAAGTAATCTGGACATACTATCAATTTGATTCAAAAATAAGTGAACTCATGTTAAGCTTATGGGAATATCAGGATAAGTTTTTTAAGCTATAAAGGCTTTTTCCCTTTTCAAAAAGTGCATCTACCCGTTTTTCCATATCAGGATTGAGGATAAGCTCGGGCGCATGGTGTGATTTTTTACGTGCATCAAATATAACCGGACCATTACATCCCCAGTGCTTAAATTGAGTTTGGGCATTAACCCCAAAAATATCATGAGATGGGTTTGTTCTGGTAAATGCTATCCACAGAAAATTATTGAGGGTTGCTACAGTAAAATCAACATCATCAGTTATGATAATTAATGGTACACCGGCTAACTCATCAAACGACTGTGATAGGTTATTACTCCATTCACTCATTTCCTTTATGGTTGAAGGATAATCTTTCCATTCATTTAATTTAACAGCAGCTACACCGGGCATAATCATTTTTCCGGTGTTTTTTAAAACCTCGGGCAGTTCAGTAGCCAAATCTCTAAGTTTCGGGCCATAGGCTGCAAGAATCAACTTGCTACCTGTGTTTAATCCTGTGCCTGAATAGTCAAGCGTATCTATAGATGTACAGGTTTGGAAATGCAAATCCCGTTTTGGATTAAATCTCTCCAAAATATGTATTAAGAAATCTCTAGTATCGTGTACGCTTAGCGACTGGGAATTATCAGCAGCTGTTATAAATAAAAATTTAGAGAGGCTTAATTGTCCGGTACCCAAAATTCGGTTAGCAAGTGTTAAAATTTCTGCAGGTTGGGCTGAAGGCGAATAAGGTGTATAACGCTCGGAACCGATGGCTAACAGTAAGGGGTGTACGCCAGCCGCATCCACTGCATGAACAGCTTTTAGCCCGGGCATTTCTTGTTGAATAGCTTCACCTGTCATTTCATGAATAAGCGCTCCAAAACTGGTATCTTCTTGTGGAGGCCGGCCAACAACAGTAAATGGCCATATTGCATTTTCCTTTGCCCATACCTGCTTAACGCGCATTACGGGAAAAGGGTGTGTTAAGCTATAATATCCCAAATGATCGCCAAAAGGGCCTTCCGGTTTATTCTCATCAGGAAAAACCTCGCCGGTAACTATAAAATCAGCATCAGCACTAATACAATGGCCTTGGTGATAGCCATAACGGAATCGCCTGCCGGCCAACATACCGGCAAATAGTGCTTCGCTCATTCCTTCGGGAAGCGGCATCACCGCTGCTACAGCATGTGCCGGGGGGCCACCCACAAAAACACTAACAGGCATGGGTACCCTTTTTTCATTCCACATGGCTTGATGCACACCTATACCTCGATGGATTTGATAATGCAACCCAATTTCTTTATTATTCTCATAACTATTTCCATTAAGTTGAATTCTATACATCCCCATATTGGCTTTCATGATACCACTACCATTTGGTGCTTCGGTATAAACTTGCGGTAAGGTAATAAAGGCACCTCCATCATTAGGCCAATGTTTAATAAGTGGCAGATTACTTATTTCAATTGGGGAGAAACCGTTGAGTGGATGGGTATTTTTTTTTGGAATCGCTTTCCAGCCCGGTATAATAAGGCTGGCATTTTTTAACGGATGGCGAATTGCTTTAATAGGATTTTGTCTCAGCGAAACAAAACGCTTTATCACAGGTAGGGTTTTCCTAAAAATAAATTCACTACGTTTGAGTGTACCATATATATTTGATGCTGCACGAAATCTACATCCTTTTACATTTTCAAACAACAATGCCGGTCCGCCCAAAGCATGCACCCTCAAATGGATGGCGGCCATTTCCAAATTAGGATCAACCTCTTCCTTAATTCTTAAAAGCTCACCCTGCCTTTCCAAATCAAGTAAACAAGCTTCTAGTGATTGATATATCATGCCATAAAGTTAGGAAGGATGCTGCCAATCTCAACGAATAACAAGCGTTAAATAGTAAAGACATAGAGAAATATTGTTTTATCGTTTATTTTTACACTTAGGAATTTTTTAAACATTTGAATTATGGAAAGCAGAACGGCTATAGTAAGTGGAGCTGCTGGAAATTTAGGAAAAGCTGTTGTTCAGCATTTTTTAAATAATCATTGCAAAGTAACAGGCATAGTTCACCATAAAAGTGAAAATAGAAATCCATCTCAAAATTACCAAGAGTTGGAATTGGATTTGACAAATGCAAATGCTACGGAAAAATGCGTTGAGCAATTAATTGAACAATACAAAAGAATTGATATAGCGGTATTAACTGCGGGTGGCTTTACGTTAGGAGATATTAAAAGCACTTCAACAGAAGATATTTATAAGCAAATTCGGCTTAATTTTGAAACTGCTTATAATATAGCCCGGCCTGTGCTCACCCAAATGAAAAAGCAAAACACCGGAAAATTTTTTTTTATTGGTTCAGTATCCGGCAGGGACACCGCTCTGGGAAAAGGAGTTACAGCCTATAGCCTATCCAAATCATTACTTTTTCAATTAGCTAATATTATCAATTCTGAAACAAAAGGAACCGCAATTTGGGCAGAAGTGATTGTTCCTTATATCATAGACACTCCTCAAAACAGAGCTGCTATGCCTAATGCTGATTTTTCTACATGGGAAACTCCTGAACAATTAGCCGCTTTAATTGGAGAGGGAGCTTTTGATAATAATCCGCATAACCATTGATGAGAATAATATTTTTAGATTAATGAAATCAAATAGCATACAAAATACTAAATTGTACCAAGAAACTTTTTAACATAAGCGGAAGTAGCTCAGTTGGTAGAGCATCAGCTTCCCAAGCTGAGGGCCGCGGGTTCGAATCCCGTTTTCCGCTCATTAAAATGACTGCTCACTTGAGCAGCCTTTTTTTATGGATGTTGGCTTGAATTAGTTATGGTATATTATTTAATGATAAAACTTTTATCCTCAACCTATCTTATTGAGAAATTAAAAAGACTATTAAAATCAAACAGGTCAAATTTCAAAAGCTTCTGTGTAATTTGCCAACACAACATCTTCAGGTATGAAATCAGCCGGAACAATAAAGGGAAAGGGGAAATTTGTTATTTCATTAGACTTTGAGCTCCTTTGGGGTGTAAGAGATATTGATTCTATTTTACCTGCATATAACAAAAATATTCTTGGTGTATGGGATGCCCTGCCAAAGATTCTTGACTTTTTTGTAAAACATAAAATTCATGGTTCATTTGCTACAGTAGGCTTTTTATTTGCAAAAAATAAGCATGAACTCGTGCAATTTTGTCCTGAAATAAAACCCAATTACAGGAATAAAAATTTATCTCCTTACAACGGACATTTTGATCTGATAAGAACCGAGGAAGATAATAAGCTGCATTTTGCCCCTGCTTTAATAGACCTTATTATAAAAACTGAAGGGCAGGAAATTGGCACACACACATTTTCACATTACTATTGTTTAGAAGCCGGGCAAACAAAGGAGCAATTTGAAGAAGACATTAGAGCCGCTATCAACATTGCAAAGACAAAAGGGATTCTGTTAAAAAGCATTGTATTTCCAAGAAATCAATTCAACAACGAATACCTTGAGATAATAAAAAGGCTGGGAATAACCTCTTATCGTGGAAATGAACCACTCTGGTTCCATAAAGCAGCGAGCAGCAATAAAAATGAACTTTTTAAAAGAATATTCAGGCTGATTGATTCGTATATCAATATCTCGGGGCATCATTGCTCCCCTTTACCACACGCCACCAATAAGCGGCACCCGGTTAATATTCCTGCAAGCAGATTTTTACGTCCCTGTTCTATTCGACTTAAGGCGCTTGAAGGATTAAGGCTAAATCGAATTAAAAAGAGCATGACCTTTGCTGCAAAAAATGACCTGGTATTTCACCTCTGGTGGCATCCTCATAATTTTGGAGATAATCAAAAAGAAAATTTCCATTTTCTTGAAAACATCCTAACGCATTTTGATTCCCTAAGGGAGAAATATAACTTCCAAAGTGTATCTATGAATGAACTATCAAATCTGACATCGGAAAATGAATGAGAAGAAAATAATTATGCTCGCAAGCGCCGGTTCGTCAACTGTCTTTATGTTTAATGGTATAAGGGCAAACTACCCTATTTCTTCAGTTATCATTGAAGAAAAACTAAGTACTAAAAAACTGATAAAAAGAAAGATTAAGCGGCTGGGTGTATGGACTGTTTTGGGGCAGACATTATTTCAATTATTGATTGTAAAATTTCATTTTAAATTTTCAAAAAAAAGAATTTTAGAGATTGAACAACAATTTGGATTGGACAATACACCTATTCCCGAATCAATTATTAAACATGTAACGGCAGTAAACTCACCCGAGTGTATTGCTTTTTTAAAAGAAGCAAAACCTGATCTGGTGATTGTAAATGGCACCCGTATTTTATCAAAAAAAATATTGAACGAAATAAAGGCCACCTTTGTAAATACACATGTTGGCATTACACCAAAATATCGCGGTGTGCATGGAGGATATTGGGCGTTGGTAAATAATGACAAAGAAAATTGTGGTGTAACCGTGCATTTAATTGATGAAGGAATTGATACCGGAGGAATCCTTTATCAAATGAATATTTCTCCACAAAAGGATGATAACCTGGTAACATATCCTTATTTACAAATTGCAAAAGGGATTGAATGTATGAAGCTTGCCATAAATGACTTTTCTAATAATCAATTAAAGGCAATTACACCTAAAGTTTCTGAAAGTATTTTATGGTACCATCCAACGCTTTGGCAATATGTGTATAATTGGATCGTAAAGCATGTTAAATAGCCATAGTAATTTTTACCATCAATTAAATTGTGTATTTTTAAAAAGGGAGCATCTATATTACCCTTATGCGTTATCGTAACATGAAACTTGAAAAAAATCAAATTGATCAGCTTTTTGCCTTCACAAAGAAAAGGAGGGTGGAATATTATGATTTACAAGTTGAATTAGTGAATGATTTAGAAAATAAGATTTTGGAAACCACCGGAGCTGACAAATCACTATCATTTAATGATGCCTTATTGAAGGTATATTCAAGTTTTGGAATTTTTGGATTTGCTAAATTTGTTCAAGATAAACAAGCTCTGCTTGAAAAGAAATATTATTCCATGTGGCTAAAAGAAATAATAGGGTTAACAAAATGGCCTATATTTATTCTTGCTATAATCTTGTTTCTATTATGCTATTTTTTAGTTATCTGGACTGACCCCATGATTGCCACCATTTTGTTCATTTTATTTTATACTATTCAATCCATTATATTATTTAAAAGGTTAAAAACGGATCAAAAAGAGAAAAAGCTACTTATGCTCCAATATAGACCGCCGTTTCAACTTCCTTTTTTTATTATTTATCAATTAGGGTTTGGCATAACCTTATTTCAATTGAATTCCTTACCCGCTTCCATTATGATATTCATTGGCTGTGTCCTGATTATAGCCAATATTAGAGTTACAGGAAAAATAAGAGAGGAAGCAATAAATACTTTTCCCGAAGCATTCTTGAAAGAGTCAACAATTATTTCTGTAAATACATCACCTCTTTAACCAGTTTAACCGAACGAGATACATCGGGCAAATAGGCTGCAACCAAATTAGGTGCATAATGCATAGGGGCATCTGCGGCAGTAATACGGCGAATAGGTGCGTCCAAATAATCGAATCCTTCCTTTTGAATTCGGTAGGTTATTTCGGATGATACTGAGCCAAATGGCCATTGTTCTTCAATAATTACCAATCGGTTTGTTTTCTTTACACTTTCTAAAATGGTATGCCAATCAAGAGGACGAATAGTACGCAAATCAATAACTTCTGCAGAAATATTTTCCTTAGTTAATTCATCAGCAGTAGCTAAAGCTATTTTCATCATTTTATTAAATGACACGATAGTAACATCTGTTCCTTCCTTAGCAATATGTGCTTTACCAATTGGGATAAGATATTCATCGCTTGGCACCTCTCCTTTATCACCATACATTACTTCACTCTCCATAAAAATGACTGGATCATTATCTCGGATAGCTGATTTGAGTAATCCTTTAGCATCATAAGGATTACTTATAGAAACCACTTTAATACCCGGGATATTAGCATATAATGATTCAAAAGCAGTTGAGTGTTGAGCACCTAACTGGCCTGCACTTCCATTGGGTCCACGAAAAACAATTGGGCAATGAATTTGTCCTCCACTCATGGCCAGCATTTTTGATGCTGTATTTAGGATTTGGTCAAGTGCCAGCACGGCAAAATTCCATGTCATAAACTCAACAATAGGTCGTAATCCGTTTTGTGCTGCTCCAACAGCAATAGATGCAAAACCGAGTTCGGCGATTGGTGTATCAATAATACGTTTTTCGCCAAATTCAGCTAACATCCCTTGGCTCACTTTGTAGGCACCATTATATTCTGCCACTTCTTCACCCATTAAAAAGATATTTTCATCTCTTCTCATTTCTTCTGACATAGCTTCACGGAGTGCTTCCCGCAGTGCAATTTCACGCATAACGTCTATTTATTGTTTGGAGGGCAAATTTATTCCTTATCGTTCATAAAACCAATTTCAAATAAAAGCGAAAAGCTCCCATTTAGGAAGCTTTTTATGGAAACTCCTGTTTATATTAAACACTTTCAATAACCATAGCACTTGCACCACCGCCGCCATTACATATACCTGCAGCGCCATAGCGTTTATTATTTTGTTTTAATACATTAATTAGTGTAACCATAATTCTGGCACCACTAGCTCCCAAAGGATGGCCAATAGACACTGCGCCTCCATTCACATTTACTGTAGCCGGGTCTAATTTCATCCGACGTGTATTTTCAATACCTACTACTGCGAAAGCCTCATTTAGCTCCCAAAATGAAACATCCTCCATTTTAATTCCTGCCTTAGCCACTGCTTTAGGGACAGCTAAAGATGGTGTGGTAGTAAAATCAATAGGTTTTTGTTCTGCATCAGCATAGCCAATAATCTTCGCAATAGGTTTCAAACCCAGTTCTTTCATTTTTTCTCCACTCATGATAACCATTGCTGCAGCTCCATCGTTCATGGTAGAAGCATTAGCTGCTGTTACAGTTCCATCTTTTTTAAATGCACCTTTTAATTGTGGAATTTTATCAAACTTTACATTAAAAGGTTCTTCGTCTTTTTCAAATTTTATGGGGTCGCCTTTACGTTGAGGAATTTCTACCGGAATAATTTCATTTACAAACTTTCCGCTATTTACTGCAGCCTGGCTGCGTTTATAGCTTTCAATAGCAAAATTATCTTGGTCTTCTCTGGATATATTACAGCCTGAAGCACAAGCCTCAGCAGCCATCCCCATTGCTGCGCCATCATACACATCCGTTAATCCGTCTTTAGCCAATCCATCTACAGCCTGTACATTTCCATATTTATTTCCCCACCTCATTTTATCAAGATAAAACGGCACATTGCTCATGCTTTCCATTCCACCTGCTACAACAATATCTGCATCCCCAAGCCTGATTGCCTGTGCAGCCATTGTAATGGCTTTCATGCCTGAGGCACATACCTTATTAATTGTTGTGCAAATAACATCATCAGGAAGCCCTGCAAATTTTGCTGCCTGACGCGCCGGGGCTTGTCCAAGATTAGCCTGCATCACACATCCCATCAATACTTCATTAACCAACTTAGCATCTACACCGGCTCTTTCCAAGGCACCTTTAATAGCTAAAGCACCCAACTGAGTAGCACTAAAATCTTTTAAAGAACCGCCAAAACTTCCGATAGGGGTTCTTACCGCTGAGATTACATATACTTCATTCATTTCTTTCAATTTTGAGGTGCAAAGTTACAGCATTTTATGGCAAAGCCATTACCCCAATCAAAAGTTAAAGCCTCACTCGTGGATCAGCTATACGATAAAGTAAATCAGTAAATACTTGTATCAGCGTAAAAATAATTGCACTAAGCAATACAGCACCTGTTACCACAGGATAATCGAGTTTTTCAAGTGCATTAACCGTAACTTTTCCCAGCCCATTCCAACCAAAAATATACTCTACAAAGAAGGCTCCGGTTAGCAAATCAGCGAACCATCCTGTGATGGCAGTAATAACGGGGTTTATTGCATTGGGTAAAGCATGTTTCCAAATAACGGTTCGTTTAGATAATCCTTTTGCATAAGCTGTTCTAATATAATCTTTACCCAACTCATCTAGCAAGGCACTTCTGGTAAGCTGGGTAATAATGGCTAAAGGGCGAATTCCTAAAGTTAGCGCTGGTAGAATTAAATTTTTTAATGCAAGTGTTTGTTCACCGGTAATTTCATTTATTTCAAATAGGCTACCGGTAAAATGCAGTCCTGTATAGGGTTGAAGCCATATACCAAAAATATAGGCAATTATCATAGCGGTAAAAAAGGATGGAGCTGAAATGCCTGCAATAGAAGTTAGCATTGCTATGTGATCCTTTGCACTCCCCTTGTTACTTGCAGCAACAACGCCTAAAAATACACCGCCAACAACGGCCAAAAGCATAGCGGAAATAGCGAGGATTATGGTTGCGGGTAGCGCTTGTAACAATACATCGAGCACCGGTCGGTTGTTTTGATAGCTTCTTCCAAGATAGGGCCACTTAATTACCAGGCCTGTATTTTTTCCTATAAAAATGCCGGATACGTTCTTATCATCCCATGATTTTTTTTCGTATATGCTTAAGGGTGATATATCATTTATATAATACAAAAACTGTTTCCAAGCCGGTTTATCCAAATGATATTCACGTAGAATATTATTACGAGTCTTTTCATCACCACTTTGTCCTATCATTAGATTTGCCGGATCACCCAGTAAACGAAAAAGAAAAAACACCAATAGCACAACACCGAGAATAATCCAAATTGCTCTTCGTAACAGCATAGTATAGATTTATACAACGCATTAATATGTAGCTTTCCCTATATCTGCCCAGCTCCACTTTTCTTTAATTATGGGGCCTTCCATTTTATAAAGAGTGGCAGCTGCACGGCAAGCGGTTTTTAATGCCGTAGCATCAAGTGTTAAGACACCTGAAAAAGTCAAGTTGTTTGCAGCACCAAATTTAACCGCTTCATCATACCTGGTTACCACCAGATAAACCGGCTGTTTGGCTTCCTTTTTCCATTTTTTAAATTCATTTACCCACTTTGGCGAACCAGAAGGGATATCTCTTAAATAGAGCATATAATAGCCATTTTTAGAAACCATTATTTTTTCTGTAACGTCATTTCCATCAGCATCTGTAAGATGAAAATCATTAATAATGGGGATATTATTACTTCCCTTTTGAATTAATTTTTGAACTCTATCCACAAATTCCCAGCTATCATCAGGAAGAGAATCTGCTTTAAAATCCTTTGATTGGCCATCCTTGCTATATACAAATACATAATCAAATTTATCTTGAATGGCGTTAGGAGGCATTTTGCGCAGTTCAATAATATTATTACCTTTTTTAAAGGGGAGGCAATCGGCAAGAGGCAAATGTTTTAATACGTACCATTGTAAAAATAGTGTACCCAATATTGTTAGTATTACTGCCCCTCCTATCACCAGTGGCTTATGAATAGGATGAATATACTTTTGATAAATGAGCAGCAGTATAGTAAAAATCAATAGAATAATATCCTTACTAAAAGTTTGCATGGGTGTAAGTGGAATACAATCTCCAAAACAGCCACAGGCACGTATTTTACCGCTAAACAATACATAAGAAGTAAGGAAGGTGAAAAGAATCATCAACAGTAAAAGCAGTATGGAGGTGATTTTTTTTCTAAAGCCTATTAGCAATGCCACACCAAGAACAACCTCTAGCGTAATCATAGCAATTGAAAATGAAAGGGCATAATGATTAAGTTTGTTCATCAGCCCCGGCATCCAACCTTCTGAAGCAAATGCCTCAAAAAATTCTTCCATTTTATATGCCAACCCAAGAGGGTCAATCGCTTTAACTAATCCACTAAAAATAAACAGCGCACCTGTAATAATTCTAATAAAGAAAATTAATGCTTTCATTTTTTACTTATGGTTTCCTTCTTCAATTAAAATAAGGCCAAATATTGAATAATTAGCTATATCAAAAAAATTAGCATCTATACCTTCACTAATTTGTGTTTTCCCTTCATTGGCAATAATTTGTTTAATTCGAAGCACTTTTGCCAAAATCAAATCAACAAAACTCTCCTGGCTCATTTCTCGCCATGCTTCTCCATAGTCATGGTTTTTATCTTCCATCAGGCCTTTAGCTTTATTAGATAAATCCGCATATAGCCCGGCCACTTTATCTACCGGCCATTGTTCAGCAGCATCATCAGCAGATTGCAGTTGAATTAAGCCAATGATACAATAATTAAATATCCCTTCAAATTCAGAGCGAATATCATCTCCAATGCGCTGTATCCCCTTCTCTTGAATTGTTTTAATCCTTCTTGCTTTAATATATATCTGATCGGCAACAGAAATTGGCCGATACACGCGCCAGGAAGTTCCGTAATCTGCTGTCTTTTTTAAAAAGATTTCTCTACATCTGTGTACAATACCATCATACTGAAGAGTTGTATTCATAATACCATTAGTTTGAAAGCTGAATAAGCTTCATCTTTGCTTTTGAATCAAAAATACAATTTAGCTGCTAATGTTTACCATTAATTGTAGAGGGAAAGTTATTTCTATAACCAAGCCGTTGATAATGGGAGTAATAAATATAACTCCTGATTCTTTTTATGCAGGCTCCAGGGTAGAAAATACCGAACAGATTTTGCAAGAGGTGGCTAAGATGGTAAAAGAGGGAGCTGATATTATTGATGTGGGCGGACAAAGCACCCGACCGGGAAGTAAGCCACTTTCCGCTAATGAAGAATGGGATAAGATTCGATTACCATTACATCAGATAGTACAGACATTTCCAAATACCATTATCTCTGTTGATACCTATCAGTCACGTGTAGCCGAAAACGCCTTACAAGCTGGCGTTCACATTATAAATGATATCAGTGCCGGAGAAATGGACAGTGAAATGTTAAGTACAGTTGCTCACTTTGGTGCGCCTTATATCTGTATGCACATGCAAGGCAGGCCTGAAACCATGCAACAAAATCCACACTATAAAAATGTTACTGCTGAAGTAATTCAATATCTGGCGCAAAGGATAGATATTTGTTTGCAGGCAGGTATAAAAGATATTATTGTTGATCCGGGATTTGGCTTTGGCAAAACGATATCACACAATTTAGAATTACTGTATAATCTTAGTGCACTTCAAATGCTAAATCATCCTGTTCTTGTAGGGCTATCACGCAAGAGTACAATCTATAAAACATTGGGAATATCTGCATCAGAATCCCTTAATGGGACCACTGTACTGAATACCATTGCCCTAATGCGTGGAGTACAATTTTTACGTGTGCATGACGTGGCTGAGGCCAGGGAGGCAGTCATTCTAACGGAAGCAATAAAAAAGGCCGCCCAGATTAATAGTGCGGCCAATTAGTACAACGTACGATATTTTAATGCGCAGGTTCAGTAATTTCCATTTTCTCTCCTCGCTTTATTTTATCCTGAACCATTTTTTCAAGCTTATTCTTAGGTTCTTTAGATTTCATTTGTTCTTCCCACGCTGCATACTCCTTTTCATACTTTGCCAGCGCTGTTTCTTTTGACTCCGTATCCACCACTTCCACATCAAAAACTAAAATAGCATTTTTAGGAATTTTAGGCTCAGCTCCCTGACGACCATAACCTAATCCCGATGGAATAAATAGCCTTGCTTTTGCTCCCTTATTAAGTTTCATTAGCCCCTCTCGCCATCCTCTAATAACACTCATGGCTAAACGCGGGTCACTGGTTAAATTAACATGTATCGGTTTCCCTGCAGGATTAACTGAAGTGTCTGTACTGCTATCAAACACTTCGCCTGAAAGGAGACGGCCGGTATAATCAACAGTAGCGATAGTATTGGTATCGAGTAAACTTCCTGTACCCGGCTTTAATATTTCTACATAAACACCATGCTCTGTTTTCTCAGCTTTAATTTTATTCTTTGCCAAATATTCCTGAATTACCCGATTATCATTTTCTGCCAGCACAGCATCTTCCTTAGCTTGTTTATCGAGCATAGCAGTCATTTCCGCGTGTCTTGCAGCATCAGCTTCTTCTTCATTTTTATATACTTCAATAATTTTTATCTTACTAATTAAATAATGTCCCTTTTTAATAAAGGGAGGTAATAATCCGGGATTTTGGCTAATCAAGCTATCGCTGGAAATACGAAAAATAGCACTATCTCCTACTCGCATTTGCTTAAAAATGCGATAATAATTTCGGGGGATTGTGGTTGTATCTATTTTTTCAAATTCCGCCTTTCTATTACGGGTATCATTTAATAAAGAATCCACCTTGCCTGTTCGATAATATTGTGCCGAATGGAATTTGATAATCTCGCCATCCTTGAGCAAATCCCCTTTTCCATTCGAAATAACAATATATTCTAACCCACCTTCTTCTTTTTTATATTCATGGCAGGATGTAAGTGCTACGGCAGCAAAAGCCAACAGCAAAAAATAACGCATATAAGATTAATTTAAAATTGATATGAACTGAGTTTATCTTTATTTTCCTTCATGGCAATAACAAAGTTTTTTACAACTTCATCAAATGGGTCTTTAGATGACCCTCCGGCAGCATTAAAATGCCCACCTCCATTAAAATATTTCCTTGCAAAAGTATTTACATCAAAATCACCTTTGCTTCTAAAAGAGAGTTTTCGTTCTTCACCCCGATCAATAATTATTACTGCCAATTTAATACCTGAAATACTCAATGGATAATTAACCAATCCTTCTGTATCTCCGGTTTTGATTTCATACTTAATTAAATCTGTTTGAGGCACAGCAATAACTGCAGTATTATATTCATAATATACTTCAAGCCTGTTCAATAACACATGACCAATAAATCTAAATCTGCTCTCACTAAAATTATCATATAGGTTTTCGTGCACCTTGCTATGTTCTAATCCATTTTCTAAAAGGGATGCTACCATACGATGTACACTTGCGGTTGTAGATGGAAACCTAAATGATCCTGTATCTGTCATTACGCCGGCATACAAACATTGAGCACAATCATTATTAATTAGAGCCCCGTTACCGGAATTTTGAATAAAATCAAAAACCATTTCTGCTGTAGAACTTTTTTTAGTATCACTTATCCCATAAGTAAATGCAGTGATTTGCGGCTCCTGATGATGATCAATCAAAATTTTAATCCCACCAGCATTCCTTATGGGTTCTTCCATTTTCCGTGTACGAAGCAGCACATTAAAATCCAGACAAAATATCCAGTCTGCTGATTCAATCAGTTTATTTGCTTCAACTATTTTACTCTCATAATCTATTACATGTTTACATCCGGGCATCCAATTCAAAAAACCAGCCCAATTTGTAGGAGAAATCACGGAAACAGTATGCCCAAGTTGAGCCAACACGTGCATTAAACCTAAGGAAGATCCCATTGCATCAGCATCCGGTTTTTGATGTGTGGTAATCACCACTTTCTTTGGATGCTTTAACTGCGGATAGAAAAGTTCAATGGGTTGCATAAGGAGCGCAAAAATAATGAAATAGACTTTGGATTAAATGTTTTTAACGTATTTATAAAAAAATCGTTTTGTGCTTCCTTATCTTTGCGGCCAAATATTTTGAATACAATGACTAACAGAACCTTTACCATGATTAAGCCTGATGCAACATCTAATGGGCATACCGGAGCTATATTAGCTATGATTAATGCTGCAGGCTTTCGTATAGTAGCCATGAAAATGACTCATCTTAGCCGCGAAAAAGCCGGTGATTTTTATGCTGTTCACCGTGAACGCCCCTTCTATGGCGAGTTAGTTGAATTTATGAGTCGTGGCCCGATTACTGCAGCTATTTTAGAAAAGGAAAATGCAGTAGAAGATTTTAGAAAATTAATTGGTGCTACAAATCCTGCAAATGCAGAAGAAGGAACTATTCGTAAAAAATTTGCTACTTCCTTGGGTGAAAACGCTATTCATGGAAGTGATAGTAATGAAAACGCTGCTATTGAAGGTGATTTCTTTTTTAGTAAGCTGGAGCAGTTTTAAGATTTAGATTCTGCTTTTATATTTATATAGTAGCAAAAATGAATACCCGAAATGTGAAGTTATGCTTCCTGTTTCGGGTTTTTTATTCTTCTTTCCCCTGCATATTGTCCATAATATTTCTCACTTCTTCTTCTGTACTCCTCAACCGGACTTGACAAAAATTGAGTAGGACAGCAGCACGCTTTACTTTTTCAGAAAGCTCGTCAACATTGATTTGGTCATTCTCCAAATCTTTCACCAAAGCATTTAACTCATCTAAAGCCTTAGCATAGGTTAGTTCATTCTTCTTTGCCATTATTCACTTGTTTTACAACGGATGTTACCGTGGTTTTATAAAATTTAGTTTCAATTTCAACACCTTCCTTTAATTGATGGGGGTGCCTTACCCATTGGCCTTGCTGATATACAATGGCAAAGCCTCGCTTCAACATTTGCTCCGGAGCAACCAATTTCAACACTTGACTATTCGTATTAAGGATAAAATTTTGCTTTTCAAGATAGTTTTTAACAACAACTTGCATTTTTTGTTTTAAAAAATTTAACCCATCACTTTTTCTTAAAAGAAATGTAAGTGATTTATTATTTAGCAAATTCTCAATTGACTTTAAATCCATCTTCTTTGAAAAAATGTATTGATTGGCAATTCCCGGGATATTAGCTTGTAGCCGGGCTATTTGTTTTTGCTTTGTATTAAGATGCTGTAACGATTTAACAGCAATATCTGACCAACATTTCCTTATTTCATCTTCAAATTTTCGATTGTACTCAATAATAAACGAAGCCACCTTGGTAGGTGTTTTAAATGATTGGAAAGCCACCAAATCAGCAATGGTTTCATTTCGGGTGTGTCCGATACCTGTAAACACGGGTATCGGGAAGGAAGCAATAGTCCGGTTCAAATCATATCCGTCATAGGCAAGCATATCGGTATCTGCACCACCGCCCCGAACAAGCACCACAACATCATAATTAATACTTGAAGCAGCCACTTTAGTGAGTTGTTCTACCATCATCTCCTCTGCTGTTGGCCCCTGTACTCTTGTAGGAAAGACATCTATTTCAAAATAATAATGAAACATATTATTTTGTAATTCGTGCTTAAAATCTCTAAATCCGTCTGTTTCAGGTGAACCAAGCAAAGCAATTCGTTGTATAACGGGATGGAGTAAACGCAATTGATTAAAAGTAATAAACCTTTCTCCATCACGCTGAATAATGGTGGGATTTTCATTTATTAACCGAGCAATAGTAGCTTCACGCTGTAAGGCCAGTTTTCCTAACGTAAAAGAGGAATCAATATCCAGCAGATTTAACTTGAGGCCATAAGTAACATGGTATTCTACTTTAACGCAACACAACACCTCAAGGTTATCTGCAAAGGGACGTCCGGTAATCTTTTCAAACCTTCTAATTTGATTTACAGCTCCACTCCATGCCGTAGCAGAAATAGAGGTTTTAATCATTGTACTATCCTGCTCCTTTTCAATTAAATTAAAAAAGTAATAATTTTTACCTGCATAATATTTCAAACCAGACACTTCGGCAATAACCCAAAATGTTTTATTACCAAAATTTTGCTGCATAACCTGAGCAATGGCAGCAGTAAGCTGAGATAATTTAAGTGGTTGTGACAAATATTTTTTGTTAAAATTAAACCTTCATCTACAAAATAAAGCCACAAAAAGAGGGAATATCTGTGGATATAAAAATTGCAATAAACCAAACTAACCATTAACTTTAGCCGTCAAAAAAATATACCAGCGATATGATACGCCGTTTAAGCTTTTTATTAATTTCAGGTCTGTTCATAATGGGGTTAACCTCTTGCCAGAAAGAATTTTCGATTGATGGAATGAGCCAGGGCCCTCAGGGGCCTGCTTATTTTAGATACGATGGTGCTCCCGGGGCTTGTGCCACAGCGGTAGTATCAGGAAATTACTACGCCGGTGTTGCATTGGATAGCAGCAATAAAGTTACCATAGTGGTAACAGTAACGGAAACCGGTCATTATAATGTTAGCACCAATAGTGCTAATGGGTTTAAATTTTCCGGATCGGGTGTTTTTACTTCAACCGGAGTGCAAACCCTCAAATTATATGGCGTGGGTACACCGGCAGCGGCAGTAAGTGCAGCATTTGTACCTGAAGGAAACGGATGCTCATTTTCAGTTACAACTACTACGGGCCCTACTCCTCCGGCGGGGTACTATTTTCGGTTTAAATCAAACGGTGTACAAATTAATTTGAGTGATACCACAGGAGCACTTCGTAACGGTGATTCTTTAAGTATTGCTGCGGCAGCCAATCCAACCAATCTATCTTCAAATGTATTTTATATAGATATTATTGGAAGCGCCAACATTTCTACCGGCACCTATCAGGAAGAGAATGCTGTACCCGGTGCTACCATTTTCACCGAAGCGATGTATATTAAAACGCCTTCAGATATTTGGTTTGTAGATAATACTGCGCCCACACCCCGAACAAATCCTTTTAAAGTAAATATTACCTTCATTAACGCTGAAAGAGTACAAGGAACCTTCACCGGTAATTTATGGGATGCCATGGGAACCGCTCCTAACCCCACTATAACCATTACAGAAGGAGAATTTAACGTGGCTTTTGAATAATATAACCAATGTTATGTGCTACTTTTATAAACAAGAGCAAACATCGGATACATTAAAAAGTTATTTTAATACCACAATTGTTGATGGCGATTATATTCAATCAGTGCGATACGTGGGCTTTGCACATCCACAAGCACCGATTATATTAAATTCTAATCCAAAAATCATCCAGCCATTAGAATGGGGCTTAATTCCCTTTTGGGCTAAAGACAAAAAGATTCAGCAAAATACTTTAAATGCCAGAATTGAAACACTCCATGAAAAGCCAAGTTTTAAAGGGGTGATAAAAAACAGATGTTTGGTAATTGCTGATGGTTTTTTTGAATGGCAATGGTTAGATAAAGAAGGAAAGAAAAAGCAACCATATATTTTAACCCTACAAAATAATATTCCGTTTGCATTTGCCGGTCTTTATAGTCATTGGACAGATAAAAATACGGGAGAGATAATTTCTACATTCACTATAATCACCACCCAGGCAACCGGAATAATGGCCGAAATTCACAATTCAAAAAAGAGAATGCCTGTTATACTAACCAAAGGAAATGAGGATTATTGGTTAGATGGTGCAGAGATTCAATATTTTTCATCAATTAATGCCGATATCCAACCTCATAAGCTATAATTGCTGAACCTTAAAATTCTTTAACTTAGTCTTAAATTAAATATACCATTCCCTAACCTGAATAATTTTTAAACAATGAAAGTATTTTTTGCAGCCCTTTTTTCTTTATTTCTATCTAATGCAAATGCGCAGGTTAATGCCAGAGTTTCTAAAGTGAATGGAATTGAAGTTTACATACTCTCTGAGCCAGTAAGGAAATATGAAGTTGTAATGGGACAAGGAAACTCTATTCAATGGTCTAGCTTGGTTTCTGGTGGCTTGGTAAATGATAATATAGCTACCAAAGTTTCCAGGTTTGTAAGAGGAGTACAAAATCAGGCAACACAACAAAATATCACTTTCGATGCAATAATTTATTCAAACGGTAAAAGCGTAAGTGCTGTAAAATTTACTGATAATAAAACCGAGGAAAACGACCGAATTGCGGAAGTACAGAAAATTAATGGTATGCCTGTTTATATAATGAGTGAACCATTAAAAAAATATTCTGTTGAAAGCGATAAAGGAGGCGGTGTAAAATGGAAATCATTGGTTACCGCTGGATTGGTAAACAACTCTATAGAGGAAGATTTACAGAAGTATCTCAATAAGCTTGAAAAAGATTTTAAAAGAGGAAAAATTGATGCCCTACTTTATACAAGAGGAAAAACATGTGATGGAATTAAGTTTTTGTAGAAGAAACTACATTATCCGAATTACCCTGGATAGCCAATTTTTCCCTACTTTAGTTTTTAAAGTGCGTCTTTTACAAACCACCGTTCAGGAGCTGATTTGAAGAAAAAATTTTTTATTTTTATTTCTCTCTTATTATTAGGTATCGGAAGTATTCATGCTCAGTTATCTAAAGACAGCCTCATCCTTCAGGCTTCAAAGCTTTTACGTTCAACACCTGCAAAATCCCTATACTTAATTGACAGCCTAACAATAGCCGGGCATTTAACATCTACACAAAACGGTATGTCGCTGCGTATAAGAGGACAAGCATTGTACATTTCCGGGAAATTAAAGGAAGCTGCGGTTGCCTTTGCCGAATCAATAAAGGTACTTGAAGCCGTCAATGACAAAAAGGAAGTAGGACTAACGCTGATTGAACTGGCCAAATTATACAGAAAGCTAAAAATGTTTCAGCAGGCTATTAGTACTTATCAACAGGCACAAAGAATATTTGAGGAGATTGATGATAAAAACAATTTAGCTACTGTACTCAATGAATGGGGCGTTGTATATGAAATGATGGAAGACTACCCGAAAGCTATAGATTATTATAATCAGTCGCTAACAATTAAACAGGAATTAAATGATTCAATAGGCATAGCTTATTCATACAGTTTTCTATCCTATATATATCTACTTTCCAATAATTTTAAACTTGCAGAAGAATATGGTGTGAAGTCATTTCACTTATTTACGTCAATAAATGACCCCATTAGTATAGCCTTACAAAGCTCGGACTTTGCACTTGTTTATGAGAAAAAAGGCGATTATTCCCGAGCAATATATTACCTTGAATATAGTGACAGCATTGCAGAAAAAATGAATTATGCAGATTTACGTTCAGGAAATTACGAACGACTTGCCAATATATACGCCTCCCTCGGTAAATACAACAAGGCCTACACCTATAGGTTAAAATATGCTGATATAAAAGATAGTTTATTTACCTCCGCATCTCAAAAAGCGATTGCCGAACTCAATGTTCAATACCAAACAGCTGAAAAAGATAATAACTTGCTTTTACAACAAAATCGTATCAACAATCAACGCTACCTACTCGTCCTCTCCTTTCTACTACTGGTAATTGTATCTTCCCTGGTTGCATATATTTATCGAAACAAAAAACAACATGAAAAACAGCTGCAGCAAGAGGCCGCATATCAGCAAGAATTGTTAAAAATGGAGGCATTAAACTCCATGCAGCAAGATCGCCTCCGGATATCTCGTGATCTTCACGACAATATCGGAGCCTATCTCACCTACATCAAAACAAATATCGAAGAACTATCTATATATCCAGTTGATAATAAACAACAGTTTGAGACACTGCAGGAGTTAACATCAGAAACGATTTCAGAATTGCGCAGAACTGTATGGCTGATAAATAAGCCATCCGTAACCATAGAAGAATGGATAATAAGGCTTAAAGAGCACTATAAAAAAATTGAGCAAATTGCAATCAACATAAATATTACCAACACTTCAAAAACATTATCTGCTCTTTTTGCAACTGCACTTTATCGCATCATTCAGGAAGCTGTAACCAATGCCATAAAATATTCCGGATGCATCGGTATCCGAATAGATATCAACAGTAATGAAGAAACTTTCTCGTTTTCGGTAACAGACAACGGAATCGGGTTTGATGAAAATGAAATAAAACCCGGTTTTGGTTTAAATAACATGAAACAACGTGCTGAAGAAATTGGCAGTAAATTAAAAATTGAGAGTACTCCGGGAAAGGGAACCGCTATATCCTTACAAATAAAAGTTTAATATCCGAATTATATCGTATTGGAACCTGGAATTCAAAACATTATCTTGTTTACAACCCATAATCTATCATCATGCAAATTTTACATCTTGCTATAGCAGAAGATAATGCACTTGCACTGAAATCGATAACTAAAAAGCTTTCATCATTCTCCGATATTACCATTGACTTTATTTCTTACAATGGAAAGGAGATAATAAATCAATTAAAAAAGAAGTCGGTTGATGTTGTGTTAATGGATATTGAAATGCCGGTGATGGATGGTATTTCTGCAACAAAAGAAATTAATGAATTATTTCCACAAGTAAAAGTTATTATGCTTACTACTTTTGATGATGATGATAAAATTTTCAATGCAATTTTGGCCGGAGCATCAGGATATTTACTAAAAGACGAACCGGCAGAAAGTATCTATATGCATCTGCGAAATATTCATGAGGGTGGTGCTGCTATGTCGGCGGGTATAGCGCTAAAAGCAATACAGTATATTCGTTCCGACATGAAAAAGGAAACAGAAGGCGCTGAAGAAAGTATATTATCATCACGCGAAACTGAAGTCCTTATTGAAATAAAAAACGGTTTAACTTATAAGGAAATCGGTCAAAAATTAAATATTAGCGAGGGAACTGTACGCAAGCATATTGAACATATTTATCAAAAGCTTCAAGTTAACAACAAGGTTAGTGCTTTAAATATAGCCAAAGAAAAAAAATGGTTGTAATAAGTACCTGATTACTCATTCATTCCAATTAACAAAACAAAAAAAGGCTGCCCCAAAATGGAACAGCCTGTCTTAAGAGGGATTGATACTAATCCAAAAACTTATTTTTCTACAATGATGGGTTTCGTAACCACTTGGTTATTTTCCAAAACTATCTGTATCAGATAAGCTCCCGATGGTATTCCGATGAGTGAATAATATTCACTCCTTACCGGATATTTCTTTAACCGCTTACCTGTAATATCCAACAGGATAATTTCTTTTAAACGTTCTTTTGAATCAATTCGGAATTGTGTTGTAGCCGGATTAGGATAAATCACAATATTATTTAAACCCTTAGAGAATACAACCGTGGCAATTCCTGAATAAGTATAAGTTCCATCTATATTAACCTGACGTAGGCGATAGTAGTTAATTCCCTGATTGGGATTATTGTGATACAAACTATAGGTTGCTTCCGATTCTCCATTAGCTGTAGCGGGCACCTCACCAATAGCTTCAAAATGAATAGCATCAGTACTATGCTCAACAATGTACTTATCCATATTTATTTCAGCAGTAACTCGCCATGAGGTAAGCACTCTTTCATTTTCAGCATGGGCCGAGAAACTAAGTAAGGTTACGGGAAGTACAATCCCCATGAAATCAACTTTTGTTACGGTAGTATGACTCCAATCCGGCATTACTCTTACATACAGATAATGCACTTCATTGGAAAAATAATAAGGTGTAGGTACATTAAAATTAATGTCTGTCACCTCAGTATTTCCTCCGGGAACTATCACCTGGTTTGCATTGCCAAATCCGGGATCTGTATCCCAGAACCATTCTAACTTAACCAGATTACCAGGAGTATGCGATTCAATAATCTCTCTGTAAAAAAGTTGTGGTGTGGTATGGCTCCAATTTCCTTTCACATCCAACGTACGAATATGCAACCTGTGTAAGCCGGTTGTTAGGCTACTAATATCTCCGTTGAATGAAAATGTAATATCATCACCCGGTGTAACCGTTATGTTTGTACCATTCCCAAATCCCGGATCATTATCAATATAGTACTCTGCTTTTACAATATTTGGTGCAGCATAGTTCTCAAACTTCTCGTAATAAAACATCTGTGGTGCTGTATGACTCCAACTTCCGCTTGCATCACGGGTGCGTACATATAGCCTGTGAATGCCGGTAGTTAAACCTGAAGCAGAGCTGTTAAAAGTAAATGTAATATCATCATCAGGTGTAACCGTAATGTTTGTACCATTCCCAAATCCCGGATCATTATCAAAGAAAAATTCTGCTTTAACGATGTTAGGTGCAGAATAACTTTCCACTTTTTCATAATAGAAAATCTGTGGTGCTGTGTGACTCCAGTTTCCGTTTGCATCACGGGTGCGTACAAGCAGTTTATGTAATCCGGCTGTTAAACCGGCAGCGGCACTGTTAAAAGTGAATGTAATATCATCACCCGGTGTAACGGGGATATTGGTAGCACTTCCAAATCCGGGGTCATTATCAAAGAAAAATTCTGCTTTAACGATGTTAGGTGCAGAATAACTTTCCGCTTTTTCATAATAGAAAATCTGTGGTGCTGTGTGACTCCAGTTTCCGCTTGCATCACGGGTGCGTACAAACAGTTTATGTAATCCTGCTGTTAAACCGGCAGTAGCGCTGTTAAAAGTGAATGTAATATCGTCACCCGGTGTAACCGGGATATTGGTAGCATTTCCAAATCCGGGGTCATTATCAAAGAAAAATTCTGCTTTAACGATGTTAGGTGCAGAATAATTTTCCGCTTTTTCATAATAGAAAATTTGCGATGTTGAATGACTCCATCTACCTAATGTGTTCCGGGTGCGTACATATAATTTATGTAATCCTGTTGTTAACCCTGCTGCAGAGCCAGTAAATGAAAAAGCTATATCCTGTCCTTGGTTAAGTGGTATATCAATTCCTCTTCCAAATCCGGGATCGCTATCAAAAAAGTATTCTGCTTTATGAATATCAGGCTTGGTAAAGGTTTGTGGCCTGTCTCTGAAAAATAGTCTGCTTGATGAATGACTCCATGTAAAAGTAGTACTGTCAAATGATCGCACAAACAGCCGATGTAAACCTCTGCTAAGGGAGCTGATATCGGCAATAAAGTGAAAAGTAGTATCCGATGTTGGATTTGCAAAGTGAATTGAATCTGCATTTCCAAAACCCGGGTCATTATCAAAAAAATACTCTACAACACGCACCTGCCCTATGGATTGATTTATTGCAAACAAACACAAAACCTGAAGGAAGATTTTCTTCATGGTTAGTAATTAAAATGTAAATAAATTTTTATTTCATCTGGTGATGGCACTTCCTTGTCTTTAATAAAAGGAAGCTTTGCCATCATCATTTGAAGTTTTCAAAGCGTTTTTTACTCATCTTAACTGCCAAAAAAAAACGCTTATAGGGAATTAATTACTTTTTGCGCTTACCGTTACTGAAATACTTGATGCTCCTGGATTAATTGGAGCAATGCTTATAGAATAAATATTAGGCACCCTTGGCATTCCTGATAATGTATAAGGAATCTGTCCGCCAAATGCTCCCAAATCCACACCATTCTTACCTGCACCTTTAGCCGGAGATGAAGCCTGCAAATCCCATTTGCCATCAGTTGACCCCGTTCCAATTAATAATTGCGTAACATTTGTAAGGTTGTTGGTATTAGTATTGTTTGTATTAAGCCTGGATGGAACAACATATTGGTTGTTATTAACTCCCATATTATATTCAAGCACGCAGTTTTCAAAACCATTACCTGATGCTCCTGCTGTAGATAAATTTGACAAGTTATTTACAACGTACATATTATAAACAAACATATTCATACCTCCATAAAAGGTATTGTTTCTGATAATCCCACTAAACAATGAATTAAGAAAAAGACCCGTGGTATTGTTAAGAACTCCGGTGGAAACAATGTTATTTGAAAAAATAAAATTTGAAATCTGTCCGGTTGTGCTTGGCCTTACCGTAATGGGATGATAACCTGCATAATTCGCAACTATATAATTTGAACGCATAACAATTGAATCAATATTTGTAGCGTTACCCGAGCCAATATATATTTGAGTATATACGTTTGTTACGTAGTTGTTTTCAAATATCAACCTGTCTGCACCTAAATAGATATTGCTACCACTAAAAGAAAGTCCAGAGATTACTGAGCCTGCAGCCGCTGAAGAAGAAATATTTAGCACTCCTATTGTAGCGCCATAGTCTTTTGTAACTTGTGTTTTAGGATTTTCATTTTGAAAATATCCGGGGCCTATAATAATAAGCCTTTTGGTCATTGTTAGAGAGCCATAGGTGTAACTACTCTGTTCTACGTGAACAGTATCACCATTCTGCACGCGGGAATCATCATGCATCTGTTGGATAGTACCTGTGAAATCAGCATTGATTGCAGGATTTAACGTTTGGCCGTTACTGTTGTTTAATCGCCAAATTTTAGCATCAGCTCCTGAGGCAAAAGAGACAAAAAGGCCAAGCATGACAAAGGAGTAAAGGAATTGTTTCATTGGATTAGTATTAATTTTAACAATAGGTCAAAAATAGCACAAGGCCCCTCCTTCATCAATACGCATTTCATCGTATAAATGCTTCTTGATAGTCTCAATAAATTCGGTTATAAAACTTTGAACTCGTAAAATGGGCAAAAGATTGAATTCTATACTCGATGGCGTGTCTCTTAAAAAGGGAGTGAGATTGATTCCGGACTAACCAGCTCTTCAGAATAATCCTGAATCAGAAAGCTGATTGGTCCATCCGGAAATTTCACAATATTTTGAGTAGTATAACCCCACGCTTCAAGGTAACCGGCAAGCACTTGTGCATATACTTTATCATCCCACTTTGCAAAAAGTGCCTTGTGGTCTGTTACTTCAAATGGGATTGTAGAAATTTCAAGACCATCATCGCTGAAATTAAACTTATACTTTGGCTGATATTGCATTAAATAATTTGAATACAACATGCGTGCGCACAACTCTTCAAATTGTACAGGATGAAGGACGGTATCATTGATTTTATCCAGCAGGTCTTTATATTCATTTTTTATAGCACCATTATCCTGCAAACAAGCGATTATTCCAAAACCATTAGTTCCTAAAGAAAATACCAGGTTAACCGGGTTATCGCGATAGTGAAAAATATCTTTTGAATATTTTAGTTTCACTATTGAAAAGCTCCATGGTTTCAGGGGTGAGAAAGAAACAGGTCTGACCAATGACTGTAACATTAAATGGAACAAGCTATAGCGCTCCTTTAATAATCCTGATAGATTAAAATCTTTTTCACGTGCCTCTAATCTTTGCTTTTCAATAATCATATCATGATATAAAATACCATAAACAATTTTTCCCATCCACAAAAAGAGCTTTTCCTCTGGTAATTTTATTACACCCTCATATCCATTTTCAAAAGCTGTCTTTATTAGATCTTCTAATTTTATAAAGGCCATTTTAGCCTCTTCACTACATGGTAATTTTAAATCTTCATACTTAATTTGAGTTACCTGGTCCATCATTTTAAACTTCTTGCCTCGCAGGTTATAGGTATCCATTATCCAATCAGGAAATACGTTTATTATTTCTTCAGATGAACTCAGCTCTTCACCGGTTAGGAAGCAAATATTTGGTGAAAGTAAAATATCTTCTAAAGGATTAAAAAAATTGGATGCCATAAGAGAATACAGGTAAGAGCAATAAAATAAAAAGGAATTATTTCAATAAATTATCTCGCATATACTTTAGCCCCTTTGTCCACTTAATTAATTCATCCATCATTTCGTTATACGATTTATCAATAAGTGGGTTAGCGATAAACACGCCTTCTTCATTAATTTGCTTTGCAAAGAAAGGAATAGAAATAGCCTCAGTAAGAGGAAAAACTTTTACTGTAGTAAGAATCAATTTTGACATTTGAGCAGAACGGAGTCCTCCACTTATACCGCCATAACTTACCAAGGCTGCAGGTTTATAATTCCATTCAGAAAATAGGTAATCAATGGCATTTACCAAGGATGGTGGTAGGCCATAATTATATTCCGGAATTACAAAAACAAACGCATCTGCTTCTTCAATTTTTTTGCTCCAGGCCTTAGTATGTTCATATTGATAGTTTTTTAACCTGGGGTGATGAGGCTCATCCAGCATAGGCAATGCAATCTCCTTTAAATCGAGAATTTCGGTATTGAACGCATTATGTTCCTTTACTTTTTCGGCGAACCAATTAGCTACAGCAATTCCTTGTCTTCCGTTTCGTGTGCTGGTAACAATAACCTTTAAATTATACTTCTCCATAATAAAAATTTAGTGCAAATTTCGGTTATTTCTTTTAGTTAAAGAAAGGAGATTATAAAGCAGGGGAAAGCAAGCGAGCTATTTTTTCCGGAAGTTTCTGCAAAGCGCTACGACTCATCCATTGTTGAGGGTCTATCTTTCTTGCATCCAGCAGGTCGTCAAAAAATATTTTTCGTAATTGTATAGAGAATGCCTCATCATAAATAATGGCATTTACTTCAAAATTTAATTCAAAACTCCGGTTATCCATATTAGCACTTCCTATCACAGACAACCTGCTATCTGCCACCAATGTTTTTGCATGTACAAATCCTTTTTGATAAAGATATATTTCCACACCGGCTTTTATTAAAGTAGTATAATAAGCCATTGAAGCATAGTTAACCAACTTTGAATCGCTTTTGCCCGGTACTAATAATTTCACTTTCAAACCACTTAAAGCGGCAATTCGAAGAGCATTCACAACACTTTCACCCGGAATAAAATAAGGCGTAGTAATTAAAATTTCCTCTCTGGCAAGAAAAATTGCCTGTAAAATGGTAAACAAAATAGAGGGCTGTACAGAGTCAGGCCCGCTTGCCACCATTTGAACAAAAGTGTTTCTGTTTATATTATCAATAGTGGGGAAATATTTATCCCCAATATCCATTTGATGTCCACAACAGAACTTCCAATCAGTTAAAAATAAATATTGCAAATAATAAACGCCGGGCCCATCAACCCGGATATGTGTATCCCTCCAAAAAAGTTTATGCTTACCATTATTTATATATTTATCAGCTACATTAATACCACCCACAAAACCGGTTTGCCCATCTATTACAATAATTTTCCGATGATTACGATAATACAAACGGTTAGCTAATAAAAAGAAATGCACTTTATGAAAAGGATACACTTCTACACCGGCATCTCTCATTTTCCTTTCTAGCTTTTTCTTAATAGCCGGGCTGCCAAAATCATCATAAATAAATCGCACCTCCACTCCTTCCAAAGCCTTTTTAACCATTAAGTCAATTATTGTTGACCCAATGTCATCCTGTTCAAAAATATAATATTCAATATGTATATGATCCTTTGCCTTTTCCATGGCATCCAATACTTCCTTAAATTTCTCTTCTCCGTTAACCAATAATTTTACAGTATTGAATCGGGTAAGCGGAGTTTGTAAATCACGAATAAGCATTGCCGCCAGTTCACCCATTGGATTGTTGGCCTTATCAATCTGCCTGAGCATGGATTCATTATAGTGTTTGATTGTCCGCTTAACCTCGTCATGCAAAAACTCATTTTCACCCTTCTTTTTTTTGTACATACGTGATTTCCAAAAATTAACGCCAAAAGCAAGGTAAAACAGCATACCGATTATAGGAACAAGCATAACCAATAGCAGGTAAGCCATGGTTTTAGTGGGGCTTAAAGTTTCGAAAATAATCCTAAGGCACACCAAAACCACAATAACGCAATAGATAATTAAACCGATGGATTGCCAGGTCATACAAAAAATAAAAAGTAAGGAAATGGCACAAAGAAAATAATTAATAAAACTTAATTCATCATAAGCATATTTACACTTCGTTGCAAAATATTGAAAGCAATTTCAGCCATCATATTTTCCTTATCAAGGGTTGGGTTAACTTCTGTAATTTCAAAGCAGCAAATCTTATGGTTTTGCATAAACTTACTAATCAGGTCTTCTGCTTCTCGCTCACGCAAACCATTACTCACCGGTGTACCTGTACCCTTTGAAATAGAAGAATCAATACTATCCACATCAAAACTCACATAAATATCCGTACAGTCACTTAGGTGGCGCAGCACTTTCCGACTGATGTTTTCGGCTCCATTTCTACGCACTTCGGCTGTGGTAATTACCTTCATTCCATATTTTTCTATTAGCGACTTTTCTTCCTTTTCGTAATCGCGTAAAGAAATAAATACAATGTCCTCGGGCAGCACTTTTTGTTTAATACCACCCAATGATTTTAATTGATTCCAAATACGTGCTGTTTTCTCATCAATATTATGCACTTTACATTCCATATTATCTTCTGCAATTGCAGTAGCCAGCGGCATACCGTGCAGATTTCCGGATGGAGTAGTATAAGGAGTATGTAAATCTGCATGTGCATCTATCCATACCACACCTAACTTTGATTTTGGCTTAGCCATTTTAATGCCGGCAATAGTACCTCCTGCATTGCTATGATCTCCACTTAGCACAACCGGAAAGAAATTATTTTTTATACAATCAAAAACCGATTTACTAATCTTGTCATACATATTTAATACGCCATGGATTCTTTTGGCATAAGGAGACTGAATTTGTTCAAATAATAATTGATTTTCCACCTGTACTTTTTCAGAGGGAAAATGAACAAAAAAATTACTCATAAAATCCAGGGCAGCTACTTTTATCGCATCAACTCCCAAGCTAGCTCCTCTTGTTCCGGCACCAATTTCAGAAGGCACTTCAATAATCTTTATATTCTTCATATTACGAAAGTAATTCAAATTAATCAGCAAGCAACAGCCACACAGGCTTTTAATCATTAAAAAGTATCTCTTTAACCCTAATATAACGGTTATTATGAGCTGCAATTTACCCTATCAAAAAAACCGGGATTTCTCCCGGCCTTTAAAATAACCACACAAAAACAAGCTATATGAACAGCTGCAAAGCAGCTGAATGGGGTTAAAAAATCATCTCCTTTTTCTTCCTCAAATTAGCCAGCGATGGATTCATTTCAATTGCCTTATCACACATTTGTTGTCCCTTATCTTTTTCACCCTTTTTAATAAAATTTAAACCGGCCTGATATAAAGCTTCTCCATCATTTGGATTTTTTTCCATCAGTTTTTGACAGTAACCCAGAGACTGGTCATAGCGTTTATTCTTATACATCAGTTCTGCCAGGCTGCGCAATAAATCGGTATTACCTGGTTTCTTTTTTAATACATCCAGGATGAGTTCTTCACCTTTATCAATTTGCCCCGCATAAAGTGCAGCAAAACCAAAATTCTCTTTAAAGTCGTTTGATTGCACATAACCCGCAGAAGCTGCTTTATCAAACATGATAACTGCACTTTTATAATCGTATTCATTATAATAAATCAATCCCAGCTCGTACATCCACAAACTTTTTGTAGGATCAATTATTACAGCACGTTCATAATAAGGGATAGCTTTTTTGTATTCATCCATATCTAAAAAATTCCTACCTAAAGTATAAGCTACTTCAGCATCATTACCATTAGCCTCTAAAGCTGCTTTAAGTTGAGATTCCGCTTCCGGAAAATTTTCAAGCCTGTATTGACTCATGCCAATAATACGCGCCACATTATCACAGGTCTTGCACTTTTTAGCCATTTCGATGGCTTTTTCAAATTGACGGAAATTATAGTAAAGATTAGTAAGCTGTTCGATAGCTTCAGTATTTTCAGGCTGTAGATTATGTACTTTTTTAAAACCCTCTAATGCCATGTTCAATTTTCTCATTTCGAGATACACATAGGCACTTTGTAAAATAATTTCGGAATTATTGGGTTCAAAAGAAATAGCCTTTTCAAAATGTTTGGATGCCGTTAAATATCTTTTGCCATCCATCTCAGTTTTACCTAGCATAAAATAATGCCGGGAACTGTCGGCGTTTTGTGACTTAGCACCTATGCCAAGCAACAAACATGTTAGCAGTATCTGGTATTTTCTCATGGTTCAGCGGGTAAGCAAATAACACCCATATTAAATGAGTATCACAGCAGATAACGCCGGAAGACATACTTTTATTTCACAAGTCTTCTTTTTTTTATCAAGAATTTCATGAGATATATGTTCATTTTTATATTCTCCTGAGCCCCAATATGATACATGATTTGAGTTCAATATTTCCTTCCAATGAAATTTTCCATTCAGTTGAACAGAAAGTTGCTCTAAAGGGCTATTAGACATATTTAATAAAACAACTATATCATCTTCCCTTTTCCTACCCATTCTTCGGTAAATGAATAAACCCCGAGCTTTTGTGTCAATATCAATCCATTCAAAACCTTTGGGAGAGAATTGATATTCGTATAATGCTTGTTTAGTTCGATAAAGCAGGTTTAAATCTCGCACAAAATCTTGCAATTGATTATGGCTTTTATATTGTAATAACTCCCATGATAGCTCGGTTTTATCACTCCATTCACTAGTTTGGCCGAACTCATTTCCCATAAAAAGTAATTTTGAACCCGGGTGAGTAAATAAATAAGCATATAACAACCTCAGGTTTGCAAACTTTTCAAATTCATTTCCGGGCATTTTGTACAACATTGGGCTTTTTCCATGCACAACTTCATCATGGCTAAATGGAAGCATAAATCGCTCATTAAAGAAATACATCATACTAAACGTAAATTCATTACGATGCTCGATGCGATCAACAGGGTTCAATTTAAAATAATTAAGGCTATCGTGCATCCACCCCATCATCCATTTCATATCAAATCCAACGCCATTTTTATTTATAGGGTGGGTTATTCCGGGCATATCAGATGAATCTTCTGCAATAATTTTAATTCCATTGAAATGGGTATGCGCCATTTTATTCAGCTTTCGTAAAAAGGAAAGCGCTTCTAAATTCTCATTTCCCCCTTCTTCATTAGGCTGCCATTCGCCGGGTTGTCGTGAAAAATCAAGACGAATCATACTATTTACGGCATCTACTCTTAGCCCATCTGCATGAAATTTATTTAGCCAAAAATGCGCACTGCTAATTAAGAATGACACCACTTCATTGCGTGCATAATTAAAAATATAACTATCCCAATCCGGTTGATAGCCCTTTCGTCTATCTGCATACTCATAAGTATGTGCGCCATCAAACATATACAGTCCATGTGCATCAGCCGGAAAATGAGAAGGCACCCAATCAAGAATAACAGCAATCCCTTCGTTGTGCAATGCATTAATAAGTGCCATACATTCTTCAGGTTTACCAAACCTGGAAGTAGGTGCAAAGTAGCCGGTACATTGATATCCCCAGCTATCATCAAGCGGATGTTCCATAACCGGCATGAATTCAACATGCGTAAAATGCATTCCTTTCAGATAGGGAATCAGTCTGCCGGCAATTTGTTCATAACTGTTAAAGCTATTCGTATTATCTTTCTCCGGCCGCATCCAGCTTCCTAAATGCAGCTCATAAACACTATAAGGAGCCTGATTATCGTTTATGCGTGACCGTTGTAATAGCCAATCCTCATCAGACCAACTAAAATAATCATCCCAAGTTATTGAAGCTGTTCCGGGGCGTAATTCTGCATAACGAGCAAAAGGATCTGCTTTTTCGCCAATACTATTTTCAAAACCAACAATATGAAATTTATACAAAGCGCCCTTTGGTAATCGGGGAATAAAACCTTCCCAAATGCCTGATTTATCTTGCCGTACAAATAACGGATGCAATTCCGGGCGCCAACCATTAAAATCACCAATAACAGAAACATAGGTAGCATTGGGAGCCCATAAAGCAAAATAATAGCCTGCAATTTCCTTAACTGTTAACGGATGTGCTCCAAATTTTTCATAAGCATTAAACATTTTACCTTGTTTAAATGCACGGACATCCTTATCGGTAAAAAAAGAATAATTCCATACCAAGCCTGTAGTATCCACAAAAAAATCATCTTCGTATGCCATGTGGAATTCACTTTAAAGTGGGTGAATTATATTGAAAACCCATCTTCAATAATAGACTCCTTTTTAATCACCACAATACCATCCTTTATAGTATAAAGTGAATGGTTGCTATCGGGCAAATGTTTGCCCCCTATTATTTTTACATTATTACCAATCCTGCAGTCTTTATCTACAATTACATTTTCTAATTGACAATTATCTCCTATACCCACCCTGGGCACACCTCGGCTTTCATCATAGGCAATTTCAGCAAGCGTTTCATAAAAATCATTGCCCATGATGTAGCAATTTTTTATAATTGTTCCTTTTCCGATACGGCTACGCACGCCTACAACAGAATTAGTAATAGATGCTGCATGAACGATACAACCCTCGGCAATAATAACCTGCTCAATCTTGGAACTACCAAACTTAGCCGGTGGCAACATACGTGCACGGGTGTACACCATTTTTTGATTGTCAAACAGATTAAATGGCGGTATGTCCATGGTTAGTGCCAGGTTAGCTTCAAAATAAGAATATATATTTCCTATATCTTCCCAATACCCTTCATATTGATAAGAATTAACATGATAGTTATGAATAGCGGATGGGATAATTTCCTTACCGAAGTCTGTTGCATCTGTCATTTCATTTCGCAACAGGTTAAACAATAATTCTCGGTTAAAGACATAGATACCCATAGACGCCAGATAGTTTCTACCATAGGAAGCCATTTCGGTTCCAGTATCGCTCTTCCATTTTGGCAATAAATCCTTGGCCGGCTTTTCGATAAAAGAGTGAATCTTTTTATCTTCATCCGATTTTAAAATACCAAAGCCGGTAGCTTCTTTTTCACCAACGGGGATTGTAGCAATAGTAATCTCTGCACCACTTTCTGCATGATTATCTATCATATCGGCAAAATCCATTTGGTACAATTGGTCACCACTTAGTATAAGTACATATTCAAATTCCTGATTGTGGATATGCTTCAGAGATTGTCTTACAGCATCTGCAGTTCCCTGAAACCAACTTTGGCCTTCTGGTGTTTGCTCTGCAGCAAGTATATCCACAAAGCCGGTGCTAAATCCACTAAATTGATAGGTATTCTTTATATGCTTATTTAGTGAGGCTGAATTAAATTGTGTAAGCACATACATTCTACTAATATTGCTATTAATACAATTAGAGATAGGAATATCTACCAACCTGTATTTCCCTGCTATAGGAACAGCTGGTTTACTACGTGTTGCCGTAAGCGGATAAAGCCGTGTACCTGCACCACCTCCCAATATTATTGCAACCACTTGCCTACTTTGCATATCCATTATTTTGTGTACAATTCAATATATTTAATAGCACTTTTCTCCCAACTCCAATCCAATTTCATTATCAATTTACGCAATTCAAGGAACTTTGATTTATTTCGATATAAAATAATTGACCGGTGAATTGCCTGGGCAATATCATTTACTGAAGCCTGGAGAAAAGTAATACCATAACCATTTTCATCCTCATAATCTATTACTGTATCAGCTAATCCACCTGTTTTTCTTACCACCGGTATAGTTCCATACCTCATTGCATACATTTGATTTAATCCGCATGGTTCAACCCTACTGGGCATTAAAATAAAATCTGCACCAGCATACATTTGGTGGCTAAGTTTTTCATTATATCCAAATTGTGCATTGCAGAATCCAACATGAGCATCCTTCAATTGATCTAAAGCAGCTTCCGTTGATTTTTCACCACTTCCCAATACTAAAAAATTAAAATCAGCATTAGGTAAATTCAAAGCTTCAGAAACCGCCGGTGCCAGTAAATCTGCAGCCTTCTCCCCAACTAAGCGTCCAATAAAAATAAAAAGCGGTTTAGTTGTTTCAAATCCATAATCATCACATAATTTCTTTTTATTCAAATTTTTCCCTTGATTAACATCTTTTATTGAATAATTATCCAATATAAGGGTGTCGGTTTCAGGGTTCCAAACCTCATAGTCAATACCATTTAAAATACCGCTACACTTTGCTGCTTCCATCTGAAACAGATGCTGTAATCCTTTACTGCTTTCCATTAGCTCCGTCATATAATTAGAACTAACGGTATTTACCCTATATGCACATTTAATCCCGCTTGCTAAAGAATTTATAGTATCATCCCAATCCAGCAGCCCCCAATTCCAGGTATCCCATGCAGGTATTTCACCTCCTCGTTGCCACGACATCCAGCCTTGGTATTCACCATTGTGAATAGTAAGTATGGTGGGGATTTGAGCAAGGTGGCAATATCCAAAACAATGTTGCAGCATAAATGGAATAAGTGCTGTATGGTGGTCATGCACATGGATTACATCAGGATGATGATGCCATTGTGCAAGCCATTCGGTAACTGAAATTTGAAAAGCCAGAAACCGATCTGTATCATCATCATAGTTATATACTTTTTCTCTATCCAGCAACCCATAAATATCTACACAATACAAATCGAAGCCCAACGAATTATTCGTTTCTTTAATAATGGTAAAGTCTATTGCTCTTTTACCCATTTTAAACGAGCCCTTATGTACCACTTCCCATTCATGTTCATACAAAAACTTAGTGCGATGCATGGGCATCACTACTTTGGCAATATGGCCAAGTTGCTGTTGATACCGTGGTAACGCCCCAACAACATCAGCCAAACCACCTACTTTAGCTACTGGATAGCACTCAAAACTTACATGTAAAATTTCCATCGTTAATTAAATATCACCAATTTAGTAAAGTTTGTGCGAAATGAAATTTTAGTGAAGCTACGAAATGCTTATTTTACAATTTGTAAACCATCAATATGACTCAAAATAAAAATACCGAGACCACCCTAATACCAACAAACTACAGTGCATTAACCACACTGGTAACCGTTTTCTTTTTTTGGGGATTTATTGCCGCAGGCAACAGCATTTTTATTCCATTTTGTAAACATTATTTTCATCTTGACCAGTTCCAAAGCCAATTAATTGATTTTGCATTTTATTCTGCATATTTTATTGGAGCCCTGTTGTTATTCGCTTTCGGCTCCTTTGGAGGCAAGGATTTGGTTGGAAGATGGGGCTATAAAAAAAGCATTGTTTATGGTTTGTTATTATCTGCATTGGGTGCTGTAACCATGATTGTTGCTGTTAATCTAGATGTCTTTGAAGGTATGTTATGTGGATTCTTTGTTGTAGCCTTAGGGTTTTCAATACAGCAAACAGCAGCTCAGCCTTTTAGTGTTTTATTAGGCGATCCGGCTACCGGTACCAGCAGAATAAACTTAGGAGGTGGCATTAATTCATTTGGCACAACCATAGGGCCTATTCTTGTAGCCTATGCACTTTTTGGCACCACCGCCGCAGTTACTGATGAACAAATTTCAGACATGAGTTTAAACAAAGTAATTCTCCTTTATGCTTGTGTTGGCCTTTTGTTTTTAGCAGCTGCTGCGATGTTTAATTTTTCTAAAAAAGTACCGGCCGGTATTTTAGAAGAGAAAACAGAAAGCGCCAATAAGGCATTACTGTTGTTAATTATAATGACCATTGTTTTATTCATCATGTTTGTACCGGTATTTAACAGTTACAAAATAGATATGGGTTCATTGGCTGAAGATGCAAAAAAGAGTATTGAGCATTATCGAATGTATTGGTTACTTGGGGCACTTGCCGTGGTAGTAATAGGTTTGCTATTTGCTTATTTCAGCGCAGGTAAGAAGACGCAAGGTTGGGGTGCGATGCAATATCCTCAACTGGCCTTAGGTATGTTAGCATTGTTTGTATATGTGGGGGTTGAAGTTGCCATAGGCAGCAATCTGGGTGAATTATTAAAACTGGACGCTTTTGGGAATAAGCAAGCCTCAGAGGCAACACCCTATATTAGCATGTATTGGGGCAGTTTGATGATAGGTCGCTGGGTGGGTTCGGTTAGCGCGTTTGAATTAAAAAACAGCACCCGAATCATTTTGCAAATGGTTGTTCCGCTTATTGCATTTAGTATTGTATTAGGCGTAGGTAATCTGGCAGGATATAATATGGGACCTTTATACTATTATATTATTTGTGTAATCATTTTAATAATTGCGTATATGCTTACCCGTGATAAGCCTGTACAATCTTTATTATTATTTGGTATTTTAGGTATTGTATTTATGATAACCGGTATTATGTCGGGCGGTCAGGTGGGCATTTACGCTTTCCTTGCAGGAGGGCTATGCTGCAGTATAATGTGGCCTTGTATATTTAATTTATCAATTGCAGGATTGGGGAAATACACAACTCAAGGATCTGCTTTTTTAATTATGATGATATTAGGTGGTGGAATTATTCCTCCCATTCAGGGGAAGCTGTCTGATATCATTGGAATTCAGCAGTCGTACTGGATTCCCGTACTTTGTTTTGTATATATTACGCTATTTGCAATTATTGTAAAAAGAATACTGAAGCGCCAGGGAATTGATTATGATAAAAAAGTAGCTGCTTCACATTAAAACGATTGATACATGATTATAGGCATTGATATCGGAGGTACAAATACAAAATTTGGTTTAGTAGGAAAAGATGGTGAAATAGCTTTTAGAGGAAGCATGCAAACTACCGGTTACGCACAACCGAAGGAATATACAGAAGCACTTGTTCACCATATTCAACCATTATTTGAAAAAGCAGGTGGAAAAGAAAATATTAAAGGCATAGGTATTGGTGCTCCTAACGGCAATATGTACTCCGGTTGTATTGAATATGCTGCCAATTTAGGATGGGAAGGGATTATCCCTATAGCATCTTGGATTAATGAAAGTACCGGATTGCCTGTATCCTTAACCAATGATGCAAATGCGGCTGCTATGGGTGAAATGCATTATGGTCAGGGGAAGGGTATGCAAGATTTTATTGTAATTACTTTAGGCACAGGTGTAGGCAGTGGTATTGTGGCCAATGGAAAATTAATTGCCGGCCACAATGGCTTTGCAGGAGAACTCGGACACACCATCATTCGCCCGGGTGGAAGACTTCATCCCGGCACACATTTAGTAGGTTCATTAGAAATGTATGCAGGTGCTGCAGGAATCGTTATGACGGCCATAGAACTGGCTCAATCTAACACTTTACCTACACAGCTCAATTATATCAATCCAAAAGAATTAACTGTAAAGCAATTATTTGAATATGCTAAAAAAGATGACCCGGTAGCAATTAGAACATTTGAACTAACAGGAGAAATTTTAGGTGAGGCCTTTTCAAACTTTGTGCATACGTTGGCGCCCGAAGCCATTATCTTATTTGGAGGTGTTACACATGCCGGTGAACTTTTGCGACAACCCATTATAAGAAGTATGGAAAAACATTTATTGAAGGTGTTTCAAAATCAGGTTAAGATATTATACTCTACGTTGCCTGAATCTGATGCAGCCATTGTAGGTGCTGCAGGATTAATATTAAGTGTATAAAAATTTGATTTAACAAAGGTTTTTTTAAATGAGAGAAATTAGGAATAATTTTGCTTAGGTTGGCCTCTATCCAAAATGAATAGAAAAAATATCCTTTTTTAACTTGCCGCTTTTAATTCGTTGCGTTTTTTAAAATTTTTAAAAAAATAAAATTCTTCTTTATGAAACCGGAAAGCTTAATGATGTCGTATGGCTTTAAGCCTGAATTATCTGAAGGTGCAGTTAAGGTACCTATTTTTTTAACCTCCACGTTTGTATTTAAAACCGCTGAAGAAGGAAAAGCTTTATTTGAAATTGCCTATGGTAAGCGGGAGAAGAGAGAGAGTGAGGAATTAGGGCTCATTTATAGCAGGATTAATAATCCGGTTCTGGAGATTTTGGAAAATCGTTTAACCCTTTGGGATGGCGCAGAGGATTGTGCCGTTTTTGAAAGTGGCATGGCTGCTATTACAACCGTTTTATTAGAATTTTTGAAACCGGGTGATCTTGTTTTGATGAGTAGCCCGGTTTATGGAGGCAGCGATCATTTTATTAAGAAGATTCTGCCAAAATTTGGAATTCATGTTTTGGAATTTAGCGTTGGAGAATGTAAAGAAGCTGTGATAAACATCATTGAAAAAAGTGGAATGGCTGAAAAATTATCACTTATTTATACGGAAACACCAGCAAATCCTACTAATGATTTAGTTGATATTGCTTGTACAAAAGAAGTGGCGAAATATTTTTCTTCAAAAGAAAAAGAAGTGTATGTGGCAGTAGATAATACCTATATGGGACCAGTATGGCAACACCCACTAAAGCATGGCGCAGACTTAGTATTGTATTCAGCCACAAAATACATAGGTGGACATAGTGATTTAATTGCCGGCGCTTGTTTAGGAAATAAAGAATTATTAAAAAGAGTTAAAGGTATGCGCACGTTTTTAGGCAACATGGCTAGCCCACATACCTGCTGGATGATGTTACGGAGTTTGGAAACCTTAAAATTAAGAATGGATGTTCAGGCAGAAAACGCCAATAAAGTAGCTGCATTTTTAAATAACCATCCTAAAGTAGAAAAGGTTTATTTTTTAGGTAATATAACTGAAGGGCACCCCCAATATGAATTAAAGAAAAGACAATGTCTTACCAATGGAGCCATGATTTCCTTTGATGTGGCAGGAGGAGAAGCAAATGCATTTAGGTGTTTAAATGCTTTGAAGTTAATAAAATTAGCTGTTAGCTTAGGTAGTACAGAAAGTTTAGCTGAACACCCGGCATCAATGACTCATTGCGATGTAGATGATGCTGATAAAAAGAAATTTTCAATAACTGATAAAATGATTCGTTTGTCGGTTGGTGTTGAAAATTATGAAGATATAATTTCAGACATTAGCCAGGCTTTAGCGTTTGCATAAATTAAAGAACCCAACGTGACCACCACAGCTTGAATAAAAAGAATTGAGGAGAGCTATTTAGATACTAAAGTATTTGAAATATAAAAGATGAATACCTTATTTTTAAACAAAATTCTCTAACCAAAAAATGGGCAACCTCTTTCAGGATAAAACAGTTCAATACGATGAAAATCTGTAAATAAACCACTTACCAAATTTCAGCTACTATTGCTGCAATTTTTTCTAAGTAAACCCTATCTGTTTCATCAAATGAACTATACTTCGCACTATCAATATCTAATACCGCTAAAATAAAATCATCTTTCATAATTGGCACAACTATTTCTGATAAGGATAAGTTGCTGCAAAAGATATGTCCGGGAAATTGATTTACATCCTGAACAATTATTGTTTGTTTTTTCTCAAAACTTGTGCCACATACACCTTTGCCTTTTTGAATTCTTGTACAGGCAATCGGGCCTTGAAAAGGTCCTAGAACGAGTTCATCTTTTTTTACAATATAAAAACCTACCCAAAGCCAATCAAATTGCGCTTTCAATGCAGCAGAGATGTTGGCCATATTAGCAATTAAATCGGATTCTCCTTCAATCATCGCTTTCAATTGCGGTAATAAAAAGTTGTACTGTTCCTCTTTTGTTCCTTTTGTGATGGTTAAATGCTCTGCCATAAAAATCGCTTTCAGTAATTCGTCTTTTGTTGTTCAGGTATTATGATGAAATACCGCTTTCCAATTTACTGAAGTTAGGTCATTATCTCAGATTTTACAAACCCTAAAATAGGTTGATTAAAAATTAAAAACTTTTAGCAACCAGTACAATGGGAAAATATGCCCCTTATGAGAATGCTGTTGCAGAGGGCATTAACGACATATTGAAGTATGAATTCGGATTGATCAGGATCATTCCCTTAATTGATATCGCAAGGAAAATGCTGGCACACGCGGTAGCCACCTACAACAATAAAAGAAGGCATTGTTCACTGGAAATGCAGACACCTGCCTTTGCGCATACACATCAGTTGCACAAGTATAAGAACTATAAAAAGAAGCAGCTGAACAGTGAACAAAAGATGGATATCAGTACAGCAGCTTTATCCACAAACGGCGAACGAAAATCCTACTAAAATTGAAGTGTGCCGTTTAGTGGATAAAGAAATTGAAACATAACAGATGAAAACAGTATTTTTAAACTACATTTTTAAAACCCAAAATAGGTCAACCTATTTCAGGATAAGACATCCCAAAATTATAATCTCTAAATTTTTTTAAGAAGAAATATTCCATACTTTCACTTTACAAATCAATTGTTAGTATGACAGTTCCTAAATTTGCTCACGCAGTTTGCAGCACATGTCGTGGCTGCACGAACCGCGACACAAACCCAAGCCACGGCAAGAGCTGCAAACCCCACGATTCACCCAGCAGCAGTGCATCATTCAGCATTATTTCTTACTTCAACATCCGTCTTTACTTATAAAGCCTCTAAATAATTTATGTTCAATCAATTCGAACCAAACGTAAAAGCAACTATTAATTTTTTAAAGCTGCTGAATGTAAAAGTGGTCAATACTACGGTTAATGAAACTTTACAAAATCATCCCGATTGGCCAAGTCTTCTTTGCATTAGTGATTCGCTAAACAAGTGGAATGTTCCAAACGGAGCAGGCAAGATTGATGTGGGTAAAATAGACGAGCTCCCAACTCCCTTTATTGCACACACAATCAATAGGGAGTATCCTTTAGTTATCGTAACAAATGTTTCTGCTGCTGAAATTAAAGGAATATCAAAAGGGCATAATAAAGAAACAACAGTTAAGAGGGATGAATTTTTAAAAAACTGGGACGGGGTTTACCTGTTTGCTGAACCACATTCTGAATCAGGCGAAAAAGATTACGCAACAAATAAGAAAAAAGAGTTTATAAACTTTTTAGTGCCATCTGCCGTTGTAGCACTTATTTTTATTATAGCTACCTATGCCCTGTATAAAAATTTAACAAACATAAACCCAAATCAAAAGGGATTCGCCTCAAATATATTTTTTCAATACTTTATTTCTTTAGCTGGGGTATTTGTAACATCGTTATTACTATGGTATGAAATTGATAAAAACAATCCTTTACTTCAAAAGGTGTGTACGGGTATAGCTAAAGGCAATTGCAATGCTATTTTAACAGGCAAACATGCTAAAATTTTTAACTGGTTAAGTTGGAGTGAGGTTGGTTTCTTTTATTTTTCCGGGAGTCTGATGCTCATGTTTGGTATTAGCAGATTACCAGATAGTATGTTTGTGTTGGGGTGGCTTAATGTGCTGGCTTTGCCATACATTGTATTTTCTATCTATTACCAATGGAAGGTTGCAAAACAATGGTGTATGCTTTGCCTTGCAGTGCAGGCCCTCTTAATCCTCGGCGGTATTAATGTTGTTACTGCCAATCTTTTATTTTCACTTCCTCAATTTTATCTTATACATTTTGCCAATTACCTGATGTTTTTTGCATTACCAATATTAATGTGGTTTGTTGTAAAGCCATATATCATAAGATTACAAGAAGCTAAAAATATCAAACGGGCATACTTACGGGCAAAATTCAATACTGATATATTTGAATCACTTTTAAAAAAAAACAAAAAGCATACTACATTCTACAGATGGGTTGGGTATCAATATAGGTAATCCTGTTGCCACCAACACAATAATAAAAGTATGTAATCCTTATTGTAAGCCTTGCGCCATGGCACACCTGAAAATTGAACAGCTATTGGAGCAAAATAAAAACGTGAAAGCCAAAATAATATTCTCTACTCCCAATGATGAAACATACCCGGCAATCTATCCAGTCAGACACCTGCTTGCAATAGCAGAAGATAATAATAAAAGTGAAATTAAACAGGCATTAGACGATTGGTATTTATCTGAAACAAAAGATTATCGGCAATTTGCAAAAAAGTATCCAAAGAATGGAGAATTATTAAAGCAAGGTTATAAAATGGAAATGATGGAAAAATGGTGTAACGAAACAGGCATTACCTTTACTCCCACAATATTTATAAACGGGCAACAACTCCCCGATGCTTATAGCATTGAGGATTTACAATATTTTCTTTTAGAATAGTTCCCTAAAAGGAAAGCCTGGCGGAACTACTTGATACTATAACGTATCTTGGCTGGGCGGCCAAAACCTGTGATGCTCAAAGCTAAAGGTACAAATCATTTTATTAATTTAAAAATTTAACAAATGCAAAAAACAAAAATGAGCCTTGCGAACATACAAGGCAAATTAAGCAGAAATGAAATGAAAAACATTATTGCAGGATATGATGACACGTTTTCAACTGGCTGTGTGACAGACGGCACTTCTTGCAGTGGTGGTAAAACATGTAAATCAACTAAGACAAAATGTCTTTGTGGCACTTCTGATAATGGCGATTGCTATAAGGCCTAAAAACTAATAGCTATTTATTAAGAAAGTGAGTTAACCTCACTTTCTTAATACTTTTAAAAACTAATACAAATTAATTTAAAAGTAAGATTCATGATTTTTCGATTGTTTGCAATAATACCTTGTATACTTCTTTTTACACCGATTATTAGTGCTCAATATAAATACTCTATTCAATTAATAATGCCAAGTCAATTTGAAAACGACACCATAAATCTTGACATTAACAATACTTTAGAAAATAAATCATTTACCCAAGTCATAAAAAATGGAATCGCAATTTTTGCCGGCACGATGGAAACAAAATACTCGTCTGCATATATATATATGAGCAAAAACTCCGTACCAATTGACACATCATTTTATTTTAGCACTATGCCGGTAAAATTAATTTGCCAAGAAAATGACGTATCCACGAATCCCTTTTTGAAAAGTGTATTCGTTAATATTTATTTTCAAGATATAATAAAAAGAATGCAAGACACTGTTTCTATCGAAGAAAACACTTTTAAAAATGCCTATTCAAATTTTAGAGAAAGCTTTAATTCCAATAAAGATTCATTGAAAAACATTTTTTTAAGAACGAGGACGATGTATCAGAATAAACTCCTAAATTTTATTTACAACAACAAATCTTCATATTTTTCCCTTTCGTACTTTAATAGTTATTTTGTTAATAGAGCAGACTATTCTAATTCAGATTCCCTACTACGTTTTTTTTATAGTACGTTCCCCAAAAAGATTCTTAATTCAAAAGAGGGAAAATTTATTGAAAAAATTCTAGTTTCAAAAAAACAAATAACAGAAGGGGCTTTTGCTCCAAGTTTTAATTCAACTAATTTTTATGGGAATAAAAAATATTTTAACCCTAAAGATTCAACTATTAATTATACTTTATTGCAATTCTGGGCTTCATGGTGTGCTCCATGCATAAGAGAAATACCAGCAATAAAAAACATAAAAAATAAGTTCTTTGAACAAGACCTTCAAGTTATTTCAGTATCTATTGACATTGATAGTAATAAGTGGAAGTCAGCAGTAAATAAGTATAAATTAGATTGGGAAAACTTCAATGATTTAGATATTCAAAAGAAATATGGCATTACATCAGTTCCTGTAATTTATTTAATTTCCCCTGAAGGAATTATTATTTACAGTAGCGAGCAAAGCAGAGATAATGAACTATTAGAAAAATTAAATTCTTTATTAGAAAAATTATTGTTGTGAAAATGTGATCTATAATTTAAGTAGATAAGGTGAATTACCCCAAACGCTTTATATAATTAGGTAGCCCCTAAATCCCATTTAATGAGTGGTGGGTTTGATGGAATAGAAAATGTAATCCGCTCATATTAAAAATCACCTACCCCAATTGCGGACTTTTTCAGTTTAAAGCTGCAATATGTTGAAGACAATATAATTCAAAACCATTTGGAACAATGTAAAACCTTATTCTTGGAAACGCTATAACAACTTACTTTATAAGGCGACAACACCAATAAATAATGTAACTCCAACCATTGAGTAAAACATTCCCTATATATAAACAATTAGACGCAATGGATTGCGGCCCCACCTGCCTTCGCATGGTGGCAAAATATTACGGGCGCTCCATTTCATTAGATTACCTGCGTAATAAATCAGAATATGGAAAAGAAGGTGTTTCCATGCTGGGACTTGCAGATGCAGCGGAAAATATAGGTCTTAAAACCATTGGGGCTAAATTAACTTTTGAACAATTAATAAATGACGTACCTCTACCAGCTATTATACATTGGCAACAATATCACTTTGTTGTTTTAACACCCAACTCTGACAAAACAAACCTTGTTATTGCTGACCCTGCCAAAGGCTTGATTAAATTAAGCAAGGATGAATTTTGTAAAAGCTGGCTCTCAACCAATGAAAGCTTCACTTCGAAAGGCACCGCCCTTTTACTTGAAACCACACCAACATTTAAAGAACTGAATTTTGATGATTCAGCATATATAACTAAAGGCAAAATTGACAAAGCCTATTTGTTCAGCTACATTAAAGAGCACAAATCATATTTCTTCCAGATTTTTCTAGGCTTATTTATCGGCAGTTTATTGCTGTTGATATTTCCTTACCTCACACAAAGCATTGTTGATATCGGTATCAATACACAGGATATAAATTTTATTCAAATTGTCCTTGCAGCACAATTAATGCTGCTGTTTTCACAAACAGTGATTGAATTTATACGTAGCCGCATTTTGTTGTACATAAGCACAAGGATAAATATTTCACTTTTGGCGGGCTTTTGGGCAAAACTTTTAAAATTACCCATGCAGTTTTTCGATAGCAAGCATCCCGGTGATATTATACAACGTGTCAGCGACCACCAACGTATTGAAAACTTTTTAACAGGCACAGCATTAAATACTTTTTTTTCAATTTTCAACCTGTTAATTTTTTCTATTGTATTGCTGCGTTACAATTTTACTATCTTTTTAATTTTCTTTACCGGAAGCCTGCTCTATCTTTTATGGATACAGTTATTTTTAAAATACCGCCGAAAATTAGACTATCAGCGTTTTGGCATTGCAGCAAAAGAAAATAATGCTACTATGCAATTAGTGTATGGTATGCAGGAAATAAAACTAAATAATGCAGAAAACACTTACAGATGGCAATGGGAGAAATTACAGGCTTTTCTGTTCAAGTTAAATTTCAGAAGCTTTTCGCTTACTCAATATCAACAAGCTGGTGCTTTCTTTATCAATCAGGGAAAAAACATATTGATTACTTTTGTAGTGGCCAAATTAGTTATTGATGGTTCACTTACGCTTGGAATGATGCTGGCAATACAGTATATAATCGGGCAGTTGAATGCTCCGATAGAACAGTTAGTTGGTTTTACACAACAGGCACAGGATGCAAAAATTTCCATTGATCGTTTAAATGATATTCATTCACTACAAGACGAAGAGCCAGCGGGGCAAATTTTCAATTATAGTTTACCGCAGCAACAAAGCATCGAGATAAAAAACCTTCACTTTACTTATCCCGGCGTAGGCAACGAGCCTGTATTAAAAAATATAAATGTAGAAATACCACAAGGAAAAGTAACTGCAATAGTTGGCATGAGTGGAAGCGGAAAAACCACTTTACTCAAATTATTGCTTAGATTTTATGAACATTACAAAGGAGAAATAACAATAGGATCGTTAAGCTATAAAAATATAAGTCCCAAATACTGGCGCAGCCAAACAGGCGCAGTGATGCAGGACAGTTTTATCTTTAATGACAATATCCTGAAAAATATCACGGTAACTAATGACACCATAAATAATGAAAGATTATTAAATGCCTGTAAGACTGCTAATATCCTCTCATATATAGAATCGTTGCCATTAGGCTTTTATACAAAATTGGGTGCGGAAGGAAAAGGGTTAAGTGGAGGCCAAAAGCAACGTCTTGCTATTGCAAGGGCTGTTTATAAAAATCCATATTTCATTTTTTTTGATGAAGCAACCAATTCATTAGATGCAAATAATGAGAAAGTGATACTGGAAAACCTACAGCAATTCTTTAATGGAAAAACTGTAGTTGTGGTAGCACATCGTTTAAGCACAGTAAAAAATGCAGATAAAATTGTAGTATTGGATAATGGCGAAATAGTTGAGGAAGGTACTCATACAGAACTTACAAATAAAAAAGGCAAATACTATGAACTCGTAAAAAATCAATTAGAACTTGGAAATTAAAGACACAATATCAGCAACTGAACACACCAGTGATAAAGCGGCAAATGAAGACACTTTAAAAAATACATTTGCAGAGCATGGAAATGAAATAGAAGAAATCATTTCAAATAAGCCGCCACAAATTGTAAGATGGGGTACAGTCTATTTTCTGTTTATACTGCTTTTTTTATCCGTGGTATGCTGGTTTATCAAATATCCTGATATTGTTATAACAAAAGCCAAATTAACGTCAGTTAATGCCCCTAAAGAAGTTGTTACAAAAACATCCGGAAAGCTAACTAAGCTATTTATAAAAGAAAATGATCAGGTTAAAGCAGGAACAGTTTTAGGCTATATTGAAAGTATTGCCTACCCGGAAGAAGTATTTTACCTGTCAGGCAAAATTGATACTGTCAGCAATTATTTAAGTAAAGATGAAATAGAAAAGTTACCTCCATTTGTTAATACAGTGTTTATAAACCTTGGTGAACTACAACAGCCTTATCAGACTTTTCATCAATCTTTTTTAACATTCCGTACTTACATAGGCAATGGATTTTACCTCCGAAAAAAAAACATGCTGGCAAATGATATGCTTTTATTGAAAAGGCAGCATGAAAACTTATTGCAACATAAAGCACTCAATACACAAGACCTTGAGCTCTCCCAAAAAACTTTTGAAGCAAATGAATCGTTAAAGGCCGATAAAGTAATTTCTGAGCTTGACTACCGGAATGAAAAGTCAAAACTTATAGTTAAAAAACTTACACTCCCTCAAATAAATTCATCGCTAATCAGCAACGAAGCACAGCAAAATGAAAAGCTAAAAGAAATTGCCGAATTAGAAAATACAATTGCACAACAAAGAAACATTTTCATTCAATCTTTAAACACACTAAAAAGCGAAGTCGAAAACTGGAAGAAAAAATATATTCTCACAGCGCCAGTTGACGGTAAAATCAGTTTCGCTACTTTTTTGCAGGAAAACCAACAGTTGCCAGATAATAAAATCATTTGCTTTGTAAACCCGGGTAATACGAGTTACTATGCTGAAGTATATATCCCTCAAACAAACTTTGGCAAAGTTTCACTTGGACAAAAAGTCTTATTAAAATTTCCCTCATATCCTTTTCAGGAATATGGCAGCGTAGCCGGAAATCTTGATTTTATTTCAAATATTCCAACAGATAGTGGTTATTTAGCAAAAGTAAAATTACCTTTTGCTTTGAATACAAACTATAAAAAGCAAGTTCAGTTTAGGGAAGGTCTAATGGCAGATGGTGAAATTATTACAAAGGATATACGATTGCTGCAACGCTTTTATTACAAAATTGTAAAACAGGTACAAAGATAGTATTTTTTTTGCTTAATAGCCGTATATTATTTAACAACGCGATTTTGATAGTATTACGGCTGGAAACAGTTAATTATTTATGGCTCTTATCCCGACACAGTAATTTATAGATTTGGCTTAAATAAAACTACCGATGGTGTGTTTAATTGCTTTTCAAAATGCAATCGTCTTTAACAAATTTATCATTAACTTTTGCGTTTTTGCTTCGGCAAAGGCAACACTTTTTTCGGCAGCAACTATATCATAGGCAGACACAGCAATTTTCAGCAGACACAATATTAATAGAAAGACTTCAATCCTTACTGAAGTAACAACACCCTGTAAGTTAGTCGGTGCTGCCAAATAAAGCACATGGGTTGGCGCACAGAACCCATGCCGCAGAAGTAACCAGCCCCAAGAGCTTCATTTGCCCAACGCTTCCAGAGCAACACTCTAAGTAATAGCAAGCAGTTCACTGATTAACGCTTCGATAGGGCAGCATACAACAGGGGTATTGCCAATAGTGGGGCTTGACATTGGAGCAATCAGCAGCTGTAATTCTATTGTGCTGCGGGTCGGGGCTTAACGAATAAAGCCCAGCTTTAGTTCTTATTATTTATCTTTAGCAAAAAGCCAGGCAGCAGTTCCGGCGGACGAAATTCTATTTCCCCACCATCGGCAATACCCGGGCGTTGGCGGTCATGCTACCGCAGTGACAAATCCTAAAATAGGTTGACAAAAAATTAAACAATCATTGGTCAACATGAACACACAAAAAACGCAAGGCTGTCGAAAAAGAAACGGCAGACAAATCAGTTTCGACCTCAAACTTTCCATCGTTGACGAGATCAATAATGGTCTTATCTCCGCAAATTATGCTTCTAAAAAATATCATGTTTCAAGAAGCACGATTGCTTATTGGATTCAGAAATTATCTTCCTTTGAACAAAACAGTAAACGTATGAGCAAAAACGATGAAATTAAAAAATTAAAAGAGCGCATTGAAGAACCGGAATTCGTTAAGGACTTTCAGCAAGACATGATTGCAGAGTTTGAAAAGATTACCGGGGAGGAGCTTTCAAAAAAGTTTTTACCCGAACACTTAGCACAAGAGATACAGCGAAAAAAGAAAAAACTTACAAAGTAAAGTGGCTGTATGAAGTGACAAACCCTAACATAGGTTGACTAATAATTAAACACTTTTAGCAACAAGCACAACAGAAAAGTACGATCCGTATGAGAATGCGGTGGCTGTAAGAATCAACCAAATGCTCAAGTACGAATTTGGATTGCTCAAAACTATTACGCCTCTTGAAATTGCCAACAAAATGTTGGAGCAAGCTGTGGATATTTATAACAATGAACGGCAGCATCGTTCGTTGAAAATGCAAACTCCGAGCTTTGCTCATAGTCATCAGTTACATACCTATTTGTCTTATAAAAAGACCATCCAAGCAGAACAAAGCAGAAATGTTGATAAGCCTTAAAATCATTTAAATGATTTTTTAAGACTTATCCATGTTGTAGTAAGTTTGTAAACAAGCGCTTTTAATAATAAAAAATGGTCAACCTATTTCAGAGTAAGACACTTTCATAATATTTTTATCAATTAAAAAGCCGGCTAAATTATTATCACTACCGCAATTTTTTAACCTTTGTTTTTTAAAAAATGGGCCAATCAGCCCATTGTTCAATTGTTATATAAATGACATTTTTACTTATAATTAATATAAGAAACATGAAACACTTTTTTTCATTATTGTTATTTTCTATCGTGGCATTATTTGCTAATGGAAATAATATCACGGTTGCCAATGCCACACTATCCGGGCAAAATACAGTCTCACATTATACATTGATTAACTTTGATATATCCTGGGAAAACAGTTGGCGTACTAGTACAAACGAAAATAACTATGATGGTGCATGGATATTTGTAAAATACAGGAAAAATAGCACAAGCGATTGGCGTCATTGCACTATCTCCTCTACCGGAAACACATCCGCTTCGGGTTCTACGTTTTATATTCCTTCTGATAACAAAGGCGCTTTCATTTATCGCAGTTCAGATGGAATCGGAAATGTAAACTGGGTTAACAACCAATTACAATGGAATTATGGAGTAGATGGTTTGCTAGATAATGAAACTGTTGAAATTAAAGTTTTTGCTTTGGAAATGGTATATATTCCACAAGGTAGTTTTCAATTAGGCAGTGGAGGCTCGGAGACGAAATACTTTATGGATGGCACCACTTCAAATCCGTACACTGTTGGAAATAATAATGAGATTACATTGGGGACAGGACCAGGGCAACTTAATCCAAACGGTGCAGGTGCAGCTGCCGGCACCCTATCTGTAGATTTTCCCAAAGGATACAAGGCCTTTTGGATAATGAAATATGAAATCAGTCAACAACAATTTGCGGATTTCTTAAATAACATTGATGAAACAAGAGCAACAGTAAATAAGCCTGTTTCGGCAATTACAGGAATCCACCCAAATCTAATTGCTGCCGCTCCCGAATCTGCAATAGGTTATCTTAACACCTCACATATTGCAGCTATAAGTGATTGGAGTGGTTTACGTCCAATGACTGAACTAGAATATGAAAAGGCCTGCAGAGGATATAATACACCTGCCGTACCCAATGAATATGTATGGGGAAATACACAAATATTCCCATTAACATCTGTTAATGATCAGGGCACTGCAAATGAAGCTGTAAATGCCCCTGCAAATGCCAATGCAACAATTAATTCACAATTTCCATTTCCCACACGTACCGGTTTATTTGCGCGTAGTTCCGGCTCCACCAGAGAATTGAGTGGCGGTACATATTATGGTGTAATGAATATGGGTGACAATGTAAGAGAACTATGTATTGTAATCCGTTCTTCCCAAGGGCGAGATTTCACAGATGGAATTCATGGAGATGGATATTTAGCATCTTCAGGAAGTTCAAATATTACCACCTGGGCATCTTTCCAAGCATACGGATATAGAGGTAGTAGTTATAATTCACCTTATGGTTATGCATGTACTTCTGATAGATCTTCAGTTAGTATTTATACTGAAGTGTATGGTTATGATGCTCATCTGCCAGATACCGGCGGCAGACTGGTTCGCACAGAACAATAAGATAAAATCAATGATGATGAAACTAGTAGGTTTGTTATTTCTGTCTTTTGGTATATTAAACACAAATGCGCAGAACAATGATATTTTTAATGGGGGAAGTGATGATGGTTGGGCTAAGGAAAACTTTCTTCAATCGTCAATAAATATCTTCACCGGTAATCATGGAGACGGATGGAGCAATAGCTCATTCACACAGCAAGGCAATAGTATCTTCAATGGTGGCTCAGGGGATGGATGGGATTTTAATTCTTTTTCACAACAAGGAAATAACATTTTTTTTGGTGGTGCAGGGGATGGTTGGCATCATATTTATCGTCCGTTAGGACCGCTTCCGGTTACATGGATTCAATTCTCAGCAACAAAGCAAAATAAAACTGCGCTGCTTAAATGGAGCACTGCTACTGAGCAAAACACAGCATACTTCCAAATAGAAAGAAGAGGAAACATAGGTGCCTTTTTTGCGATTGGTACAGTTAGTGCCACAGGAAATAGCCATAGTGCAATGGAATACTCCTTTATTGATTTCCTTCCTGAAATCGGTCCTAATTTTTATCGCATAAAACAAGTTGATGTTGATAATAGAGCTACCTACACTCCGGTAAGAGTAGTGAATTTTAATGGTTCACAAGAGGCTTCTCTTTTTGTTTACCCTGTACCTGCAAAAGACAGGTTATGGGTAGCCATTCCGGATATCTTCAATGATGAAACAATTAAAATGATGATTTGGAGTATTGAAGGCAAAATAATGAAACAAGAACAATTGAGAATAAGCGAAAGCGGTATGATGTATGAAATTAATATTGCATCACTTCCTGCAGGTAACTATTTTATAATAGTGGTATCACAGCATAGAAAATTTTCTGTAAAGTTTATCAAACAGTAATGGTTTAAGAAAAATAATTCCCAAAATCATCAGTAAGCCTTATGAAAACAATTCCTCTATATTTCCCATAATTGGGTATCCAGAGGATACAATAAAAATAGTTGCCAATTATTAAAAATTCCCGGCAACTATTTTTTTATAAAATAACTTCGTTTGCAATAGTTAGTATCCTCCTCCTGCTCCACCAATACCTTCTATCGGATGCCAGGTAGTTTTAATCTCTTGTGTATCCATAATCATATATGGAGATTGGGCATTTTCATTCATCCAATTTGTACCGGCATAGAAAACAGCCCGCTTCATATTCAATGAAGCATTCTCTCTAATTGTTTTATGTGAGCCTTCATTGTCATTCTCACAATAAATAACAGCATTCACATCCATGTGGTTAGAGAACCAGGAAAGTAATTCAGTTGGGTTACCGGTTAATATATTTACAGTTCCACCGGGTACATCTGAAGAGTTTAACACTTCAGCAAAAGAAACTGCACATAATGGTTTGGAATAGGATGCAAGTACAACACAAGTATTTCCGCCAGCTAAAACAGGTGCTATTACAGACACCAGCCCTAATAAAGAACTGTTTTGCGGTGCAATAACAGAAACAACCCCTGTTGGTTCAGGAGTGGAAAAATTAAAATGCGGACATCCAACCGGATTTACAGCACTGAATACCTGCTGAAACTTATCGCACCAGCCGGCATAGTATATAAGCCTATCAACAGAAAGATTCACTTCTTCTTCTGCCTGCTTACGAGGTATATCCTGTTTTATCAATTCATCAACAAATTGTGCTTTCCTGCCTTCCAGCATTTCCGCAACACGATATAAAATTTGTGCGCGGTTAAACGCATATCGCGTACCCCAGTCGCCAAAAGCTTTACGGGCTGCAACCACAGCATCTCTGAAATCCTTTCTTGACGAGAGGCACATATTAGCAAGCTTTTCACTATTGCTGTTTGTAGCCATATAATAACGGCCTGATTCAGTACGTGGAAACTTTCCTCCGATATAAATTTTATATGTTTTCAGCACTTCTACCCTTTTCTTTAAAATTTCTTTTTCGAAGCCATTGACTCCGAACTTTATTTTTGTTTCAGTTTTCTTTGAAATAACCTTTGCCATAATATTTTATTCAAAACTTTTAAAAAGAAATATAAGCCGACAATCCGTGTAATCCACCCTCTCTGCCATATCCACTTTCTTTATATCCGCCAAATGGTGATGTTGGATCGAATTTGTTAAATGTATTTGCCCAAACCACACCGGCGCGCAATTTTGTGGTGAGGTTAAAAATCTTTGATCCCTTGTCCGTCCATACCCCGGCAGAAAGCCCATAAGGATTATTATTTGCTTTTTGAATTACTTCATCATCTGTACGGAATGTTTGAATTGTTAGCACCGGTCCAAATATTTCCTCCTGTGCGATACGGCTTGACTGAGCTACATGAGTAAAAATTGTTGGCCTTAAAAACAAGCCACGTCCGGGTAGGGAGCAATTGCTTTGGTACATATCATAACCCTCGTTAATTCCAATTTTTATATACTCATTAATCTTATCTAATTGCTGCTTTGAATTAATAGCGCCAATATCAGTATTTTTATCCATCGGGTCACCAACGATTAATGTATCCATACGGTCTTTCAGTTTTCTCACCACTTCATCCATTACTGATTCCTGTACATACAATCTTGAGCCTGCACAACATACATGGCCCTGGTTAAAAAATATACCATTTACAATTCCTTCCACAGCCTGATCAATCGGAGCATCATCAAAGATGATATTGGGAGCCTTACCTCCCAGTTCGAGTGTAATTTTTTTATTTGTATCAGCAACTGATCGTTGAATAATCTTTCCAACATCAGTAGAACCGGTAAATGCAATTTTATTTACATCCGGATGTTTTACCAATGCAGCCCCTGTAGCGCCTGCTCCGGTAATGATATTCACCACACCCGGTGGTAGGTCTGCTTCCTGAATAATTTCAGCAAGGTGCATGGCAGTCAGTGGCGTTGTTTCGGCAGGTTTTAACACCACCGTATTTCCTGTTGCCAGTGCAGGTGCAATTTTCCAGGCAGCCATTAATAACGGGAAATTCCAGGGTATAATTTGCCCAGCAACTCCCAAAGGTTTTGCATTTCGGTTTGGAAATGCATACTCCAGTTTATCTGCCCAGCCGGCATAATAGAAAAAGTGATTTGCGGCTGTGGGGATATCAAAATCTCTGCTCTCCCGAATTGGTTTACCGCCATCCATAGTTTCTACAATAGCTAACTCCCGGGCACGTTCCTGAACCATACGAGCAATACGATATACATATTTTGCACGCTCGGTTGCAGGCATCTTCTTCCATACCTTCTCATAAGCAACACGAGCTGCTTTAACGGCCTTATCTACATCAGATGCATTTGCATCAGCTACTTCAGATAATTTTTCACCTGTAGCCGGATTGGTGGTGCTGAAATATTTTTTATTTGATGGTTTCTCAAACTTTCCATTTATAAATAAATCATACCGTGGCTTTATTTTAGCCGCGCCTTTGCTTTCGGGTGCAGGAGATAATTTACGTGCACTATCAAATTTTAGCTTTAATGTATTATTTCTTGTCCTTGCCATTTTCTTTTTTTAAAAAATAAAGACTTTATTTATAATTAATCTATTGTAAAATAATCGCCCCCTTGATACACCCCTGTTTTTTGTTTCATTAATTGCATCAACACATCATTTGCTAAACTACTCGCTCCAAAACGGAACCATTTATTATTCATCCAGTCTTCTCCCAGCACTTCATTCACCATTACCAAATAATGAAGTGCAAGTTTGGCATTAGAAATACCTCCGGCAGGTTTCATTCCAATCATTTTGCCTGTTTTATAATAAAAATCTTTTATGGCCAAAAGCATAACCAGGGTTACGGGTAATGTTGCAGCCGGTGATATTTTTCCCGTAGATGTTTTAATAAAATCAGCTCCGGCATACATAGCAATATCGCTGGCTTTTCGTACTTTATCGTAGGTAACCAGTTCACCTGTTTCTAAAATCACTTTCAGTCTCGCGGATCCGCAGGCCTCTTTTATCATGGCAATTTCATCATATATGTATTGATAATCTCCGGCAAGAAATTTACCGCGGCTTATAACCATATCAATCTCATCTGCTCCCTGCTCTACAGCATACTTTGTATCTTTAATCTTAATATCCAGCGTTGTTTGACCGCTTGGAAATCCTGTTGCCACTGAAGCAACTTTTATTCCGGAATTACCTAATGCCTGCTTTGCAATGTTAACCATTGAAGGATAAACGCACACCGCCGCCACTGTTGGTAATCCTGCATAGGCATCAAGCAAATGCTGGGCTTTATAACACATCTGCTTTACTTTTCCGGGTGTATCTTTTCCTTCCAGCGTGGTCAGGTCTATCATATTCAATATCAGCTTCAGCCCGTTAGTTTTCGTTTCACTTTTAATACTTCGTTTGGTAATTCTGGATGCTCGTTCCTCAATACCTACTTTGTCCACATGAGAAGAAAGAGAAAAATCCGGTAATATAATTTTTTCCGCCATACTAGTTAAATAAGTCTATAAAGTTACGAGTAATTATGATTTATTGTATATTCTTTCCCATACTTCAAAGTCGAAAGCATAGGCATGACGCTCATCTATTTCATGCCTTTGGGTTGAAATCAGTTTCCATTTTTCGGTTGAGAATCGTGGGAAAAAAGCATTTGCACCTGTGAAAGCCTTGTCTATTCGGGATATTTCCATCCTATCGGCAAAATCCATTGCCATTTTAAATATATCGCCACCTCCAATTATATAAATCTTTTCTGCAGGTTTTGCCGCAGCGATAGCCTCTTCAATACTATGTACCACCAACGCTCCGTGTCCATTATAATCATTTCTGTGTGTAACAACAATATTCAAACTACCTTCAAGCGGTTGCCTGATTACATCAAAAGATTTTCGGCCAATGATAATGGGGAAAGATCGAATACTTTCTCGAAAACGATTATATTCATCAGGTAAATTCCATAAAGGGGCACCGCTTTCTGTTCCAAGCTCATAGTTTTTACCAAAGGCAGCGGCAAGTATAATTGTATTCATAAAAATCAACTTTGAAATATATCCCCGAAACACAAATTTAATTGATGTAACCTTCCGTAAGAATAACCTGTTAAATCAAAAGTTGGTTGATATCAATGGGAATTGTTTTAGTTGGTGAGTGTAGGATACATCAGTAACAATGAAAATTAAGAGTTTTAAAATGCGCTACCAATATTATTTTTCTTGTATATTAGGAAATTCTTTTAACTAAACCTTTGCTATGAAAAATAAAAATATTTCTTCATTTAAAAACAAATATGCTCTATCGAAAACTTTGAGATTTGAATTAAAACCCATTGGCAAAACCAAAGATCACATCCGAGATAAAGGTTTGCTATTACAAGATTATAACAGAGCAAAAAGCTATCAAGAAGTAAAAAAACTGATAGACCGCTACCATCAGCATTTTATAGAACTGGCTTTGAATCCTTTAAAACTGACGCAATTAGAAGAGTTTCAAAATTTATATTTAGCCCCTACCGAAGCTAAAAAAGAAGAAGCCTTTAAGAAAAAGTTTGAAAAAATTCAGGAGGACCTAAGAAAGGAAATCGTTGCTGCTTTTAAGACAGGAGAAGCCACCGAAATTTTTAAAGTTCTGGATAAAAAAGAACTCATTACCGAGTTGATGGCTGCTTGGCTAAGCAATAAAGAAGATAAAGATAAAGTTGAGGAGTTCAAAACCTTTACCACTTATTTTACTGGGTTTCATGAAAACCGAAAAAACATGTACACCGACAAGGCTCAAAGCACCGCCATTGCTTACCGTTTGGTACATGAAAACCTGCCAAAGTTTTTCGATAATATAAAGGTGTTTGAAAAACTGAAAGCAGTTCCAGAGCTATATGAGAAGGGCAGTGTACTTTACAAAGAAATTGAAGAATACCTGAACATATCTTCCATAGATGAAGCGTTTGAATTAGACTACTTCAATATGGTCTTAACTCAAAAACAAATAGAAGTGTATAACCTCATTATTGGAGGAAGAACACCTAAGGAAAATGAAAAGAAAATTCAAGGGTTAAACGAATACATCAACCCATACAACCAAAAACAACAAGATAAAAAGAATAGAATCCCGAAACTAAAACCGCTCTATAAAATGATTTTGAGCGATAGAGAAAGTGTTTCTTTTTTAGCTGAAAAGTTTGAAAATAGTCAAGAAGTTTTAAATGCAATCAAGGAATATTACCACGCCAACTTAATTTCTTATCAATCTTCTGAAAAAAAAGATACTGAAAATGTATTGGAACGAGTAAAAGAATTGCTGGCAAACTTAAGCAGCAATAATCTTTCTCAAATTTATATTCGCAACGGAAAAGCCATTACCGATATTTCTCAAGCTCTGTTTAGTGATTTTAGTTTGATAAAAGATGCGTTGAAATATAGTTTTACCAACACCTTTGAGATAGGTAAAAAAGGACTTTCAAAAAAGCAGGAAGAAGCGATTGAAAAATACCTAAAACAAGATTATTTCTCTATTGCCGAAATAGAAACTGCCCTTTGGAATTATCGTGCTGAAAATGATTTGCTTAAAGATTTGCAAGAAAAGCAACACCTTATTGCAAGCTATTTCAATACCCATTTCAAAACCAAAGTTAATGACAAGGACTATGATTTGGTAGCTAATGTAGATACGAAATACCGATGTGTAAAAGGATTATTGGAACAGGATTATCCCGAAGACAAAAAACTGAATCAAGAACAAACAGATATTGATAATATCAAGCAATTCTTAGATGCTTTGATGTTGGTTCTGCATTTTGTAAAACCCTTGATGCTGCCTAACGACAGCACCTCAGAAAAAGACCAAAGTTTTTACAATACCATAGCACCTTACTATGAACAATTACAATATTTAATTTCACTTTACAACAAGGTTCGCAACTTTGCTTCTCAAAAGCCTTATAGCGTAGAAAAGTATAAGCTGAATTTTGAGAATCCCGATTTCTTAGGAGGTTGGCCACTTGACAGAGAAGTGCCTACATCAAGTGTAATATTTAAAGAGGATGATAAGTTTTTTCTAGGAGTATTAGATAAAGATTGGAAAAGGAATTGGAAAAACTTGCCTCAACCAACAAGTGAGAATGATGTCATCCATAAAATGGTGTATTTACAAGCTGCAGACCCAAGTAAAGACGTACAAAATCTTATGGTTATTGATAATAAAACTGTTAAGAAAAATGGAAGAAAAGAAAAATCAGGCGAGTTTATTGGTCAGAATTTACAATTAGAGAATCTAAAAAATAGTTATTTACCAGAGAGCATTAATACAATTAGAAAAAATAGATCTTATTCTAAACAAAGTGAAACTTTTAAAAAAGAAGACCTAGTTGCTTTTATCGATTTTTACAAGCAAAGAACAATAGAGTATTTCGACAGCTATCAATTTACGTTTAAAGACTCAAGCAACTATGATAATTTCGGTGAGTTTACTGACCACATCAATTCACAAGCATATCAAATTAGCTTTGTCAAAGTTTCTAAAACCTACATCCATCAATTGGTTGACGAAGGCAAACTCTACCTCTTCCAAATCTATAACAAGGATTTTTCTGAATATAGCAAAGGCAAACCCAATATGCACACCCTGTATTGGAAAGCCTTATTTGAGCCTGAAAATTTGAAAGATGTAGTGTATAAACTCAATGGACAAGCTGAAATTTTCTATCGTAAATCTTCCATCAAAAAGGATAAAATTATTGTGCATAAAGCCAATGAAAAGGTTGCCAATAAAAACTCGCTCAACACCAAGAAAGAAAGTTTGTTTACTTATGATTTGGTGAAAGACAAACGATTTACTGAGGATAAATTCCAGTTTCATGTGCCCATTACACTCAATTTTAAAGCAAGTGGCAATGACTACATCAACCAAGAGGTACTTTCGTTTTTAAGACAAAATCCCGATGTCAATATCATTGGCTTAGATCGTGGCGAAAGACACCTTATTTATCTCACTCTCATCGATCAAAAAGGAGAAATTTTACAACAGTTTTCTCTCAATGATATCATCAACGAATACAAAGGCATTACCCACAAAACGGCTTACAAAACGCTTTTGGAAAAGAAAGAAAAGGAAAGAGCCGATGCCAGAGAAAACTGGGGAACGATAGAAAACATTAAAGAACTGAAAGAAGGCTATATCTCCCAAGTGGTGCATAAGATAGCCAAAATGATGGTGGAGTACAATGCTATTGTGGTGATGGAAGACCTAAACATGGGCTTTAAGCGAGGAAGGTTTGCAGTAGAAAAACAAGTCTATCAAAAATTAGAAAAAATGCTGATTGATAAGCTCAATTATTTAGTATTTAAAGACAAAACACCTAACGAAGCTGGAGGCTTGTACCATGCCTTGCAATTGGCTAATAAATTTGAAAGCTTCCAGAAAATGGGCAAACAAAGCGGATTCTTGTTTTATGTACCGGCATGGAATACCAGTAAAATAGACCCTACCACCGGTTTTGTAAACTTATTCTTTACCAAGTATGAAAGTGTAGAAAAGGCTCAACAGTTTTTTGAAAAATTTGATAGCATTCGTTTTAATACAAAAGAGCAATATTTTGAATTTTCTTTTGATTACGACATTTTTACCGAAAGAGCAGCTGGCACACAAACCCAATGGACGGTTTGCACCCACGGAGAAAGAATTTTATCCTTTAGAAATCCTCAAAAAAATAACGAGTGGGATAATTTACCCATCAAATTAACCGAACAATTTAAAGATTTATTAGCCAAACACCATATCACTTATAGAAGTGGAACCTGTATCAAAGCACAAATAGCTGCACAAAAAGAAAAAGACTTCCTAAAAGGTATGATGGATTTGTTCAAACTCACCCTTCAAATGCGTAACAGCATTACCAACAGCGAAGTGGATTACCTGATCTCTCCGGTAAAAAATGCCCAAGGTGTATTTTACGACAGCCGTAATGCTAATGCTGATTTACCTAAAGATGCCGATGCCAACGGAGCTTACCATATCGCCAAAAAAGGCTTGATGTGGCTTAATCAAATCCATGAATTTGATGGAGAGGATTGGAAGAAACTGGATTTGGATAAGACCAATAAAGGCTGGTTGAAGTTTGTACAGAACTTTAAATAAATTTTAATAATAACGACTATGGAAAATTACAAATTAACCAAAGCAATCCGCTTTCGTTTAGAACCCAATGAAGGGAGCAACTTGATACAACAACAAGTTGAGGATATGAAGAACATTTCTTTTGATTTGGTATCCTTTATTTCCGGGTTGGGCAATTTCAACGATTTGTTGAAACGCTATTTGCTACGAGCACGAAAAGATGGATTGATTAAAATGAACAGCAGCCTGTCTATAAAAAGCGGATGGCTGAAGCGATATGCTAAACAAATCTTTCATGACAGCGAAGCGTTAAGAGATAAAACTAGAAGGAAGCAAACCAAAACAATTGGAGATTTTGAAGGCTTGTCTGCGGAGATTGAAGGCCGCTTGGAGACATACCTTGCTATCTATCAATCCTTGGTAAATGATGGTGTAGCTGCATTGAATGAACGAGCTAGAAAAGCTAATACCGGCCTTTTGCTAAAGCAACTCGGCAACCAAAATGGACTGTCTTATTTCGTGGGGCTGATAGAAGCATCGGTGGATAAAAGAGAAGTAGATGATTTAAGTACTCAACTCAAGAAACAGGGAAAGGCTTTACAGGAGGAGCTATTAGCAGGTATTCAAAAATATTTACCTGAACAATCTACTGGTTTTCCTCTTGCTAAAGCTAGTTTCAACTATTATACGATTAATAAAAAGCCGGTGGACTATGCTCAAAAAATAAGAGAGCAGGAAGGCAAGTTGCGCATTACAGATTGGGATGCACAAGTATGGAGTAATAGCGGTTTATCAAATGCAATTAAGGCTGCTGTGCAGTGGGGAATAACGGATTTGGGGAGTCTTCGTCAAAAGCTTAAGAACATAAAAGCTCAGCAAAAGGCAAGTTTTAATGAATTGATGACGCAAGACTTGAACTTCCAAGAGCTAAGAGAAAATGCGGATTTATATCTCTTTAGCAACATTACGGAACATGAGTTCAACCAGTATAAAAATCTAACAGAAAAAATTGAGGATAAGGCTACACGAATCAATCAGTCAAGTAATGATAACGACAAGCGGCAGCTCCGAAGCGATTTGCAAAAGCTGAAGAAAGACAGAGGAGCTTTGATTAATGCGGCTGACAAAAGAAATCAAAATAGTTTTAAGACTTACAAATATTTTGCAAATTACTACCGGAATATTGCTTTAAAGCACGGTCGCATCCTCTCCACTATTAAAGGAATTGAGAAGGAAGCAGTAGAGTCTCAATTGCTACAGTATTGGTCTTTAGTTCTAGAACAAAAGGGTAAGCATCAACTCTTACTTATTCCAAAGCAAAAGGCGGCTGAGTGTTATCAATTCGTCAGTGCGGCATCAGCTATCCAGCAGTCATCCACCAGCAAAATCTATTGGTTTGAGAGTTTCACGCTTCGTAGCCTGCGGAAGCTTTGCTTTGGCTACTTAGATGCCGGAACTAATACGTTTAATCAGAATATTCAAGAGATTTTGAGGCGACATCAATACTCCGAAATGGATAATCGGGGGCGTCAAAATCAAGTGCGTATTGAAGGCGAATTTTCCTTTAAGGGAAATACCCAGAAAATTATTGCATGCTACAAAGACGTTTTAGCTTCCAGATACACACAATCGGTTTTGAGACTACCTGTCCGACAGCTAAGGGATGAAGTGATTGAGCCAAATTTTGAAACTTTGGATGATTTCCAAATCGCATTAGAGCGAATTTGCTACAAACGCTATGCCTTGCTTTCAGAGCAAAATCTAGACACAATAACGCGGCGTTATCAAGCCCAAGTATTTGCCATTACCTCGGCTGATTTAGAAAAGGGAAATGATGGTAATGATAAGGCTCATACTCAAATATGGAAGAAATTTTGGGCACAAGAAAATGAGCAAACATATTTTGATGTACGCATCAACCCGGAACTGTCTATCCAGTGGCGCCCTGCAAAAGAAAGCCGTGTGCACAAATACGGTAGAGATTCTGCACTGTATGATGAACAGAAAAACAATCGCTACCTACACCCACAATTTACCCTTGTGACCACCATTTCAGAGCATAGCAATACGCCTACCAAAGTGCTATCTTTTATGACCGACGAGGAGTTTAAAATCTCAGTGGATGCCTTTAATAGCAAATTCAATAATGCTGATTTTAAATTTGCCTTGGGTCTAGATAATGGCGAAACAGAACTGGCTACACTGGGTGTTTATCTGCCCGCCTTTAAACAAGAAAGTAACGAAGCTAGCATAGCAGAAATTAGAAAAATAGAAGCGTACGGTTTTAAGGTGCTCAGCATTACAGACCTTACCCATCAGGAAAAAGATACCAATGGAAAGGAACGAAAAATAATCCAAAATCCGTCCTACTTCTTGGTAAAGGAGCAGTATATGAAGACGTTCGGAAAGACGGAAGCGGAGTATGCAGCTATGTTCTCTAAATTATTTAAAGAGTCCCAACTCCTAACGTTGGATTTAACTACCGCCAAAGTTATTAAAGGTCACATCATCACCAATGGCGATGTACCCAGCTTCTTTAATCTTTGGATGCGACATGCCCAACGCCTACTCTGGGATATGAATGACCATGCTCAAAAACAGACCGCAAAGCATCTGAGACTGAAAAGAAGTGAGCATCTGAATGATAAGGAGAAAGAAAAGTTCATTGAATATTTGAATAGTGTAAGAGTAAACAAGGAATTTCAGAAACTAAACGCAGAAGAGAAATCACAATACACACAATGGATTTATGCATTATGGAATCGGGAGGCACACAGTTTTTCAAAGGAGCAAGTAGCAAAGTTTGCGAAGGTAAAGAAAGACCAACGAGTGGGGTACTATTCAAAATATATCATTTTAGCCGTTTGTTATATTGGTGAAGATTTGCAATCTGCCACTGAAATTTTTGACGTGCGCAATATTTTCAAACTAAGAAAAGATTTTTATGCACTCAAATCGGAGCAAGAAATTATACAAGAGTTAAACACCTATAACACTACCGAAAGCCGACAGCAAATTGGCAATGAAGAGTTAGATCTTAAAATTAACCATCTGCGGGAAGCAGTTGTGTCAAATGCAGTGGGTGTGGTAGATTCTCTATACAAACAATACAAAGAAAAAACAGGTGGTGAGGGATTAATCATTAAGGAAGGATTTGATACCAATAAAACCAAAGAAGATTTAGAAAAATTTAGCGGCAATATTTACCGAATTTTAGAACGAAAATTATATCAAAAATTTCAAAACTATGGCTTAGTTCCTCCTATAAAAAGTTTAATGGCAGTGCGTAGTGAAGGAATAAAAAATAATAAAGGAGCCATATTGAGATTAGGAAATATTGGTTTTATTGACCCTGAAGAAACCAGTCAAAATTGCCCGGTTTGTGCAACAAAATTTGGCCATCATCAGGATGTGTTTGTTTGTCAAACTTGCAGCTTTACACCAGAGAAAATAATGCATTCCAACGATGGTGTTGCAGGATACAATATAGCAAAGGGAGGATTTAATAACTTTTTAAACCCAGCACCTTTGATTAAAAAAGAAGAACAGAAAGCTGCTAATTCAAACACAAAACAATATTCTAATAAAAACAACACACCCCGACAAAAAACAGCAATGGAAATTTTGTTAGAAAAAGCAGGATTAAAAAACAAAAATAATGAGTAAGAAAAAAAATAAACCCACTCCAAATTTCCGCAGTTCGGCTGCCGAGTATCTTACTTTTATAGCTGCAACAGGTGATAATGAGCAAAGCGTAGAAATGCGTTATGAGGATGAAAATGTGTGGCTAACACAAAAAATGTTGGCAACACTTTACGATGTGGAAGTAAACACGATTAACTACCATATTAAAAAGATATTTGAAGATGCTGAACTAGAAGAAAGTGCAACTATTCGAAAATTTCGAATAGTTCAAACCGAAGGCAATAGAAAAGTTTCCAGAGAAGTAGAACACTATGGTTTACAAATGGTCATGTCGGTAGGTTTTAAAGTAAATTCTGAACGAGCTACACAATTCCGTAAATGGGTAGGGCAAATTGCTAAAGATTATACCATACAAGGTTGGGTAATGGACGTTCCTCGCTTAAAACAAAGCGGTACTATTCTTACCAAAGAATACTTTGAAAAGCAGTTAGAAAAAATCCGTGAGATAAGATTGAGCGAACGCAGATTTTATCAAAAAATAACCGATTTATACGCGACATCAATAGATTACGATAAAAGTGCAAGTACCACCAAACGTTTTTATGCTACAGTACAAAATAAATTGCATTGGGCAATTCATCAGCATACAGCGGCAGAATTGATAGTATCAAGAGCCAATCACCAAAAAGAAAACATGGGGTTAAGCACTTGGGAAGCTGCACCAGAGGGAAAAATTCAAAAATCTGATGTTTCCATTGCTAAAAATTATTTAACTCAAAATGAAATGGCATCGTTGGAACGTATTGTATCTGCTTATTTGGATTTAGCGGAAGATTTTACACTCAGAGGAATACCTATGACAATGCAAGATTGGGAAATACGCTTGAACAAATTTTTAGAATTCAACGAGCGTGAAATTTTAGATAATCCTGGCAAAGTAACTCATGAAATAGCCCAAGCCTTTGCAGAAAGTGAATTTGAGAAATACCGTATTGTGCAAGATAAATTGTACCAATCCGACTTTGATAAACTGTTGGAACAAACAAAAATTTTAATACCATAAAACAAGTTTACCCAAAAGTTCTTTGACATATTAAAAAGTAAAGCCGTTTATGGAAACTTATATGCCCATTTCTTTTCTCAATGATTTTATCTTTTGCCCCTATTCGCTCTACCTGCATCAGGTGTTTGATGATAGTAATGAAGAAGTCTTTAGCGCAGCGCCACAGCAAGTAGGCAAGCGGCATCACGCAACTATTGACAACACTCCGCCAAAGAGCAGGAAGTTAAAATTGTTGAAAGGTATTTATGTCATCTCCCACCGTCTGGGCATCTATGGAAAGATAGATACGCTGCACCTCGACGAGGGGCGGCTGGTAGAGAGTAAGTACGCTATCACCACACTTTACCAAGGGTACTACTACCAGCTTTGGGCTCAATATTTCGCTTTAGTAGAGATGGGCTATGTCGTTAAGCAGCTTGCCTTTTTTTCTATAAGAGATAGAACAACACATCCTGTTGCCCTGCCTGGTGAAGTTGAATTTGCAGAGTTGCAGCAGCACATCCGCCTAATAGCCCACTACGATTTTGAGCAAAACTTCACACCTAACCCCGCCAAGTGTGCGCATTGTATTTATGCTGCCCTTTGCGACAAAACCAATACTGACCATGTTTACGCATAAGGACATAGAGAACCGTAGCTTGTTTATAATTAATGGTGTAGAGAATCAGCGACTCCGCGTATCGGCCGGCAGGCTACTGCTGGAGACGGAGGGCGGCACTGCTATCACCAAGTTGCCCTTTCCAAAAATATTGAGCCTCATGATTGTAGGGCATACCACCATCACCACTGCCCTTATAGAGCATTGCAACAAGCACGGCGTACCGGTAGTGGTGATGAAGCCCAACTTTCGCCCCGTGTTTTACTACGGCAATATGGCAGAGGCCAACTATCTCCTCCGTAAGCAACAGTTTGAGCATAGTATAGGCGTGCTGGAGATAGCGCAGGCCATTATCCATAACAAATTGGAAAATCAGCTGCTGCTCCTCCAGAAAACACGGCAGAAAGATGCCCTTACCAAAGCGGCAAAGCAACAGATTTTATGCTGCCTGGAACAGATACCCAAGGTGCAGAATTATCGAGAACTGATGGGCTTGGAAGGCCGAGCAGCAAAAGCCTTTTTTCATGCCTACTTTTCGTTTGCCGACTGGCAACAGCGGCAGCCCCGAGTGAAGCAGGATACGTTGAATGCCACGCTGGACATTGGCTACACCATGCTGTTCAACTATCTGGAGTGCATGATTCGGCTTTTTGGTTTTGACCCTTATATGGGCGTGTATCACCAGCTTTGGTTCCGGCGCAAGAGCCTCGTTTGTGACCTCATGGAGCCGTTCCGTTGCATTGTGGAGCACCAGATTAGGAAATGCCTTAAGTATGGCACTTTTAAGACATCGAACTTTGAGCAACACAAGAATGCATGGTTCCTAAAACCCGAGCATAAGCGGCAATATACCCAAGCGTTTTTTGAATCCATCATTGCACATAAGTCGGCCATCTACAAGTACGTGCAGCAATACTACCGCTGTTTTATGGGTAGAAAAAGCGTAACCCAATACCCCAAATTTCGTTATGAGTAAAGTAATCATCGTTGCTTACGACATTAGCAACAACAAAGTAAGAACCAAGTTTTCAAAGTTTTTGGCACAGTATGGTGTACGGGTACAGTTTTCGGTCTTTGAGATAGAAAACTCCAAACGGGTACTCGATATCGTATGCAACAAAGTGGAGGAGCGATTCAAAAAACTATTTGAACCCGGCGATAGCATTTATTTGTTTGTAACAGATAGGGAAAGCACCATTAGCTATGGCAGTGCCAGCCAATTGGGTAATGATTTAATCATCATTTAGCAAACCCCAATTACAATCAAAATGATTCAATTTTCATTTTTAGTACTTATAATAAGATTTTCAACAAGTTGTGGCACTGCACTTTTGTTTGTAAAATATAAGGGGGGGGGGGTAATAATAATTAGTTACTTTTTTTTAAAAACTTTGAATTTGAATAAGTTATATTACTTTTGTACTTAACAGAGGCTATAAGCCTTTTTAAATTTCTACTATTGTAGATTATTGTTTCTTGGTATTCCGTTTCTATGGCTATAAGCCTTTTTAAATTTCTACTATTGTAGATTCCTTACCTACTTTAATATCGAAGATAGGCTATAAGCCTTTTTAAATTTCTACTATTGTAGATCAACTTCGTCAATATCAAAGTAGTAGTTGGCTATAAGCCTTTTTAAATTTCTACTATTGTAGATCCTTTACTAAATACAAACATATACTCAGGCTATAAGCCTTTTTAAATTTCTACTATTGTAGATAAGGCATCATCTGTTGTTATAAGGTTTTGGCTATAAGCCTTTTTAAATTTCTACTATTGTAGATCGGATACCTAAGCGTTGATGTAATGGGGCTATAAGCCTTTTTAAATTTCTACTATTGTAGATTGCTATGGGTACGGCTCATATACCCAAGGCTATAAGCCTTTTTAAATTTCTACTATTGTAGATTAAAACATCAGGAGAACATAAAAGTCAAGGCTATAAGCCTTTTTAAATTTCTACTATTGTAGATGAAGGTTGCTGCCAACGTTTTGCAGCTGGCTATAAGCCTTTTTAAATTTCTACTATTGTAGATAAGCCATACAAAACTGTTACATTCATTGCGGCTATAAGCCTTTTTAAATTTCTACTATTGTAGATTATACTCTTTTTCTGGAACCATAACTTTGGCTATAAGCCTTTTTAAATTTCTACTATTGTAGATTTGTCATTTAATTTTTATGCATTACTCGGCTATAAGCCTTTTTAAATTTCTACTATTGTAGATTTTTACCGTCCTTAGTTTGTATTTTGGAAGGCTATAAGCCTTTTTAAATTTCTACTATTGTAGATGCAGGAGAGCCCATGCGACTATAATTAACGGCTATAAGCCTTTTTAAATTTCTACTATTGTAGATTAGAGGGTGCGGAGTGTATAGATTGGGGCTATAAGCCTTTTTAAATTTCTACTATTGTAGATTTTAAAAAATCGTGATGAATTGGTTTTAGGCTATAAGCCTTTTTAAATTTCTACTATTGTAGATTTAGGAGAGGATACATGCGCCTACATCATGGCTATAAGCCTTTTTAAATTTCTACTATTGTAGATGATATATAGCCTGTGTAGTTGTTCTTCCGGCTATAAGCCTTTTTAAATTTCTACTATTGTAGATAAAAAAGGGCTATTTTGAAGAAAAAAGGGGGCTATAAGCCTTTTTAAATTTCTACTATTGTAGATATTTGAAGTTCGCAATTAATCTTGGATAGGCTATAAGCCTTTTTAAATTTCTACTATTGTAGATATTCTCGCCGGCAATTAGTAAGATTAACGGCTATAAGCCTTTTTAAATTTCTACTATTGTAGATTAAACGATGCCTTGCACGAAAGCGGTTTTTATGTATAGAAATAGAACACTCATGCTACACCTTCGCTTCCCAATTCCCAACAGGTTTAACAAATACAGTTTTAATAACAAATTATTCTACTTTTGAACCGTACTAAAAAGGGAGAGCCCTCTCCACACATACGCAACTTCAAAAAGAAAAAGTATTCAATTAGATTTTAACCTAAAGATGGAAAAAATTTATATTAATCGCAGAGGGGTATTATTACATGCGGTAAGTGTAATTTTGTTATTACTCTCTGTGTTCATTTCATGGTATATCCTGTCTGAATCAGCGTATTTCATACAGGCTGCACATTCAAAATTTCTTGGCATATCACTGATTGTTTTGTTGTTGATTCTTGGAAATAGTATGACAATAGCAATGCTTTGGCTAAACAACCGCTATGTTTTGAAAATTTTTTTGGAGGATAATCAAAAGAATATAAAGGTTATTACCTGGAATTTTTTTGGCAAATACAAAAGCTACACAACGCTGACAGTGGCTTTAAAAAAAGCAACTTATTTTTCGGGCAGATATGATAATGCAGTGGGCGTGTCGGTAAATTCGCCTTGGTTAAAAATAGTTGTGCCAAATAAAAAGTCGCTTGTACTTGATTTGAAAGGCGATATTCTTAACAAGAATTACTTCCCTAAAAGAGGGTATTAAAATAAAATACACCTCTCCTATTTTATGGTTTAGTACAAATACTCAGGAAATTTCAATTTTTCTTCAATACCCTCCTCGTTCCTACTCCGCCCTATACGTAAATAATAATCTTCCCGAATCATTAGGGCTATTACTGTGCGTACCATCCATTTCAGCACTCACTAATTTTCCATTGGCATCATAACTATTGATAAAATTATAATGCGTGTTTTGTGGATTACTCGAATTAATATTATAGGTTTCGTTATAACCTATAGGGTTGTTATAATTCAGTATTTGATAAAAGAATGGTTCTCCATTTGAAAAATAACGAAGTGAGCTGGAATTGGATAAAATATAAAATGGGCTTACATAAGCGTCAAAACTAAAATCAATCATTGATGATAACTCCCATTCACCGGAACTAGTATTAACCATATAACGCTTTCCGGAAATTATATTTCCTGCATTATCCAAAATCATAGTATCTCTACGAATATCAAATCCGGCAGCAGGTGTAATATAGTTACCTACATGATGATTGATATACACCCTTGTATTGCCATCATATTCGTATTGAGAAAGCAGATAGGTATTAGGGCCTCCTAGTCCGCTGTTTATAATTGAATCTTTCAGGTTTCGTCCATTTCCATCTTTAAAATGAAAAATGGTTATAGTATTTGCACCCCCGCTTTGTTGCTCTACATATACTGACTTATAGGGGAGCGTATCATTCCCTACATAATAAAATGAAAAAGAACGAGCAGGTGGATTAGTAAAAGCAGAAGTCCTGTCTTCCATATTGATGACCCGCATTTGATTATCATAGGTATAAGAAAAAACATGAACCGTATCATTATTCAAATCATCTATGGCATACACCTTATCAAGATAAATACTATCTGTGGATGGAGGGAATTGGTTATTTCTAGCACCATCCTTACTACAACTCATAAAAAGAAGTACGACAAAAATTAATTGTACCGGATAAAAATATTTCATATCAAGTATTTAAATGATTGAATAAGCCACCTTTCAAATATAACGAAAAAGACACCACAGGTTTTGAACATATTTTTAAAAATATGCCATTAAGTAAAAGAATAAAAAGTTGATCAATGGTTGATTAAATTATCCGGCATTAGCTGCCTTTTCCTGCAACCATTTATTTCTGCCATATCCCGGTATCACTTGCTTTTCACTATGGTAGGAAGAACGAACCAATGGACCACTTTCTACATAATCAAAACCAAGATCATAACCAATTTCGCGATATTCGGCAAACTCAGCAGGTGGAATAAACCTGGCTACAGGCAGGTGTTTTTTAGATGGTTGCAGATATTGCCCAAGAGTAACTACATCCACTCCGCTGGCATATAAATCTTTTAATGTTTGCACCACTTCTTCCTTTGTTTCGCCTAAACCAAGCATGATGCCGCTTTTCGTACGCATCCCTCCCGCTTTTAAAATCTTAAGGGTTTCCATGCTACGCCAGTATTTTGCTTGTATGCGTACTTTTCTGGTAAGTCGTTCTGTTGTTTCGATATTATGGCTTACTACTTCGGGCGCAACATCAATGATACGTTGAATATTTTCCTTCTCTGCTTTAAAATCAGGAATAAGCGTTTCAAGTGTAGTTTGAGGGTTCATTTGTTTTACTGCACGTATGGTATGTTCCCATATTATACTACCTCCGTCTTTTAAATCATCTCTATCTACCGAAGTTATAACAGCATGCTTTACATGCATAAGGCGTATAGCATCAGCCACACGGGTGGGCTCTTCCCAATCTACAGCTTTTGGGCGACCTGTAGCTACTGCACAGAATCCACAACTGCGTGTACATATATTTCCTAAAATCATAAAGGTTGCAGTTCCTGCACCCCAGCATTCTCCCATATTTGGGCAATTTCCACTTTCACAAATAGTATGCAGCTTATGCGTATCTACCACATTACGTACATGCTTATATTCTTCACCAATAGGCAGCTTAACCCGCAACCAATTGGGTTTTTTAATTCCCTCTTCAGCACCTTCTTTCGGTATTATGTTTTCCATTTTATTTATTTTCTTGCACCAAACAACAGAGAAAAATAAGCCGAGAAAAAAAGATTCCGGTCTTTTCTGTAAACCATCTGTTGAATAGCTTTTGTATAATATTCGAGCGATACACCTACTTCAATAGCATTAATCATCTCATTAAACTTTCCATAATCAAAGCGAACAGCAGATTTTACATATACACCCGGAGTAAATTTTAATTTATTCCACCCTTGGCCTAATCCGGGGCCACGTAAGATCAGTGCTTCATCTAAGAACTTTGTAGAATCGTTATAAAAAGAAATACTCTTTTCTTCTCCATTGTCATAAATGGTAACCATATATGGTCGAAGCATAGCCATACTTAAACCTCCTCCATAATTTGCGGTTACACTAACTCCGTTTTTATTTCCCTTGTTACCCAATACAATTTGCTGTTGTGCGCCAATTTTTATTGGATAAAAGAAATTTATTTTCCCATAAATAACCGGGTTACGGGATGAATATTCATATTGTTGCTTTTCTTCCTTGGGATGTTTACGTTCTGAAATATCAAGCTGAAACAACCAGGATTTCTTTACACTCTTTGTTCTTCCCATTTCAAGCCAACCACCATAGCCATCGGTTGTAAGTTTTACACCACCGGCAAAATGCTTCCGATAAGTAATCACACCTTCCTCTTCCAGCCTACCAATAGCTGCAATCCGCTGCTTACGTTCTTCTCTTTTAGATAGCTTGCCATCTGATTTGGTTTGAGCCCATACTGTTGATACCAAAAAGGCAAAAAACAGTAAACAACCAATTTTTTTCATTTTACGGCTTTATAAGAGGTAAATTTACGCAAAATTAAGGTTTTACTGTTTGAGCGGTATCACCTGTTATAAACTTGATATATTATGATGGCATCTATTGAATACACAGGCAATCTACGTTGTTCGTGTACACATTTACAAAGCGGTTCAGTTATTGAAACCGATGCACCCACCGACAATCATGGCAAAGGAGAACGCTTTAGCCCAACTGATAGTGTTTGTATGGCACTTGCTACCTGCATGATTACTACAATGGCCATAAGAGCTTCAGACATGCATATTGAATTTAAAGGTTCAACCCTTGAGGTAACCAAGCACATGTTAAGTAATCCCAGAAGAATTGGCAAAATAGAGGTGGTATTAAATTTAATAACCGCTGAGCCTATTTCAGAAAAGGATAAGCAATATATGCAGCACATAGGCGACAACTGTCCGGTTATGAAGAGCCTTCATCCTGATTTAGAAAAAGTAATTACTTATAATTGGCGTTAACTGCGGCTAATAATTTGTGCCCTACCGCACATTTCAGGCAACGCTTTTGATTACAATAGTTCTTCTTCAAATGAATGAGTGCCTGGGAGTCATAAGCACTTTCATTAGGGAAGGGTGTTCCGATAAATAAACGCGTTACAGCATTATTTTCAGGTGGAAGCATACGAAGCCAATCCATTGCACGTAACTGCATACTTTCTATACGATTTATTTTTCCATATCCATATAATACAGGCAATATGGTGTTAATAAGAAGATTATTTATCATTTCCTTACCCAACATTTTTTGCTTCTTTAAAGTGGGTTGACCAAAATGATAATGATTTTCCCAATATCCGGTAGCCTGTGCAGATAAAATACCATATAAATCGTTTAACGAATTGCAGTCTTTTATTTCACTAAAAAGTCGTTCGTGTTTATTCATAAGAGAAGCCAGCTGTACCAGCCTAATGGTAGGAAAGTTAGCAGGCCTCATCCTTAAAAAGCTTACAGGAAATATCCCTTTTTTTAATTGATGTTTATGCTTAAGAAATCTATATTCTGTTTTAAGATAAGCAGGATAAGGATCTCCAAAAACTTGATCTAACAATCCAATTTGTCCCATTAGCAAGGCTTCCAGGATAGTTGCGTCATGCCGTACAGATTGTAAAATTTTAAATGGGATACTCCTTGCCATCATTTCAAAAGCCTGAGTATTTACAGGTGTTCCAAAATTCCCTGCCAACATCCACCAAAACGCTTCTTCAAAATGGAATCGGTTTATCTTTAATAAGGACTGCATATAGGAAAAGCGATGCTCCCATTTTTCTACCAGCATGCGGTCTAAACACTGTATAAAGGTAATTGAGGGCAAATTGTTTAGAAGAGGTTTACAAGCAATTGATTCAGGGTTTTTATATAAGCTACTATAACGTGCCAACAGATGTTTAGGAATGCGCCCTTCAAGAGATATGGTAGGGATTCGCGTTACAGGTTGTTCTTCTAATTTTCCTGCAACAACATGAAGGATTACATTTTGATACAAAAAATCATTCTGATGCCCATGTCGTACCCAGTCTTTTTCTTCAAGATGTAGCTCTATATTTCCTACCCAAATTGTTTCGTCTATGCGTACACGTGCGTTTAAGAAATCCGGACCTTGATTTGTATTTAGGGTACCTCGAAATATAATTTCAACTTGTTGGCCGGAGGCTGTTTTCAGATGCTGCACATTAAAATACAGGTGCTGCCAGATATACTGGAATAATTTTTCATTCATGGATACAGCGTTTTAGTTGTTAAAGCTAAACGCGGCTACCATAATTTTTTTTCTTTTTACCCAATAAGTAAACTAAAAATATCTATAAGGAGAAGGTATTATCCTGCTAATTGTTCAAGCGCTCGATATACCCTGCTAATAGGTAATCCCATCACATTATAAAAATCACCTTCAATCTTTTTTATTCCTACTACGCCTATCCATTCCTGGATAGCATAACCTCCTGCTTTATCAAATGGGGCATAACGATCAACATAAAATATAATTTCTTCCTTGGTAAGCTCATTAAACCATACCCTGGTTTCATCAAAAAAGGAATACATCTTTCCATCCCAGCAAATAACTACACCGGTTATCACCACGTGTTCCTTACCTGATAAAAAGCTAATCATGGATATAGCGTCATCTCTATCAATCGGTTTGCCTAATAATTGCCCATTGCACACCACTATAGTATCAGCAGCCAATATGGGCAATCCTTTTGCATTTGGCAGAACTGCATGTGCTTTTTGTTTGGCTATGTACACTGCCACCTCCTCCATCTTCATTCCTTCAGGAACAGTTTCATCAGCATCTGACACTATAACATCAAATGAAATATCAGCCCACTCAAGTAATTGCTTTCGTCTTGGAGACCCTGAAGCAAGAATAATTTTACTAAACATCTATTTAATTCTTAGAAAAAACACCATGGATAGGATACCTAACATCATAATCCATTTAATTAATGAACTGAGTTTATGAAAATCTGCCGGTAACCTGGCTTTATTCAAACGTTTCATAAAAACCAACATGGGAAACAAAATACCTACAAAAACATAAATTGCTCCCGGCCGCCACCCGGACTGAAATGCATATATTCCGCTAAAAGCAGCAGCCACCATTAATACCACCATCCATACAGCTACAAATACCTTTGATGCGGTTACTCCCCATACTATTGGCATGGTACGACATCCAAACTCAGCATCTCCTAAAATATCTTCCAAATCTTTTATCACCTCTCTAACAATGGTAAGTACAAATGCAAAAGAAGCATATAACATGGTTAGTTTATACAACCCCGGCGCATCAAATGGGTGCAAACCTGAAATCCAACCTTTATAACTAACCAAATTACCTCCCACAAAAAAATAAATAACAAAAATAACCCAGGCAGTTAATGCGGCAATAAGTAAATTTCCTGATAATATTTTCTTTTTAAAGGTTGTTGAATACAGCCACAAAGCAATAACACAAATAGTATTTCCAAACGCAATAAAATAATTTTCTGTTCGATGGCTAATATAAAAACTCAGCAGCACCCCGGTAGTTGAAAAAATTCCATGCCACAAAATTACCCAACGACGTTTGATTATTTTATCTACCACCACCTTAGTAGGTTTGTTGATGCGATCTATTTTAAGATCAAAATAATCATTAATGATATATCCACCTGCAGCAATAAGCACAGAAGCCAACATCAACAATCCAAACAACCCCATGCGCTCACCTTTGAAATAAAATTCAACAGCTCCATCATCATTAAGCAACGGGCGAAAAAGAAAGAAATAATACAGCGTTTGGGTGAGCATAATAAAAAACAAATTTGGCCACCTCACTAACCTGATAAACGCTATTAAAACCTTCATCGGCACTTTTAATTATTAGAGTTAAAGGTTGGAAGAAATTTCTATGTCATTTTCCCATACCTTGGAAAGTTTCATTGTTTTTTCCAATACATCTCTTACGCAGCCGGCACCACCTGCTTGTGGTGAAACATATCGTGAAATACCACGAATTTCTGAAACCGCATCAGCAGGGCAACATGGTAGCCCTACCATTTGCATCACTTCCCAATCAGGAATATCATCTCCCATATATAGCACTTCTTCCCATTTTAAATGATTACTGACAACAAATCGGGTAAGCACCTCCTTTTTATCTTTTACATTCATATACACATCGCTAATTCCCAACCCGGCCAATCTCGATTTTACTTCAGGAGAATTACCGCCTGAGATAACACAAATAAAAAGTCCTTTTTTTACTGCAAGTTGTAAGGCATAGCCATCCTTTATATTCATCCGCCTGATGAGTTTCTCCTCTTCAAAAACCCATACAGTTCCATCTGTCAGCACACCATCTACATCAAATACAAAGGCCCGAATTTGTTTAAAATCATCTAAAATATTCATTGTCTTAAATAACTTTGAGCACAAACCTAATGTAAATAAATCATTACCAAAAGCAACAAATTAACTTAAATGTATAAGTTTGTACTATCCATCAACAATGAAAACCATGCGTATTATAATTCTTGTAATTACATTTTTTGTGCTTTCTTCTATTATATCGTGCAAAGAATCAAAAAACAATACCACTCCGGGCCCGGTAATTTATAAAAAAGATACTACTGCCTTAGCCACTGAACAAAAGAAATTAAAAGCACCCATCATTAATATTATTGACACAGTAAGGGTTCCTGCCACAATTTTGTTGGTAAAGGATAGTGCATTAACCAGCGGTGCCATTGCTGAGAAAATGGCTATTATTTATGCGCAAACAATCCCTAGCCTTGTAAAAGAAAAGAATATTGAAATCACGGGTGCTAAAATGGCTTGGTACAAAACAAGTAGTTCTCCTTTCTTTTTTGAAGCAGGATTTCCAATTAATAAGGCACCAAAGGGTAAACTACCTAAACATGTTTCAATAAAAAGGTTATCAGCTGATAGTATTGTTATAGCCCGCTTTTTTGGCCCTTATGATTTAACCTACCAGGCATACGATGTATTAAAGGAATGGTTGGCAGATAATAATAAAAAGCGTAAATCAGCACCATACGAAATATATGTAGGCAATCCTGTTGATAGAAATGGTAAGCCTACGGATCCCTATAAAGTTCGTACCGATATTATTTTTCCGTATTAGCTTTCTAAGGATTCATAATACTATCCGTTATCCGAAGATAGAGGGTTCTGATTTTCGGATAGGCACTCAATAAACGCAGATGCTTGTCCATCGTAATAACATCTTTTCGTATAGCCGGCCCCGTTTGAACATCATGAGGTGAATCAACAGTAATGCGTTTGGCAGTTTCCATTATAAGCGGCTTTAACAAATTGAAATCCACTTGCTCTCCTTTACAAAAAGATTCAGCAATGTCATATAAATGATTTGTAAAATTGCTAACAATTACCGCTGCAGTATGTAGGCGCAAACGCTCTTCGTCGCCTGCTTTTGTAACATTATTACTCAATGAATCAGCAAAATTCTTTAACACCACCAAGCTCTCCATGGTGTTTCCATCAATCAAAAATGGAATTTCGGGAATTTGGTTTATCTCTTTACGTAAACTTTGTAATGGATAAAGAACACCATACCTTGAAGAAATATTTTTTAAAATGTGGATTGATTCAGCACCTGCAGTATGCACTGCTATAGCCGGATTAATATGTAACTGATTAGCTACCTCTTGAATGGCATAATCACTTACTGCAATGATATAAATATCTGCTTCCGCATTATGCGCATCTTTGATTTCTGAATAACTGCACCCCATTTCAACCGCTAATTCTTGTGCATGCTGTAGTGTATGTCCTGCAACATGTACAATATGATGGCCCTTTGATTGAATTAATCTACCTAAGGTAGTGGCTATATTTCCTGTTCCAACAAGCGCAATTCTCATTTAGTTTATCTTTGATAGCGTGAATGTAAAAAAAATAATGATTGTTTTAATACGGCTAAAAATAAAGCTTCTTTCTCTTTTTAGTTTAAATAAAGCCGGCAATGAATTATTTCGTCTCTTTATAACGCCAATAAAGCCAATACATATATATAAGAGTAAAATTTTTTGTAAATATGAAGAGGTTTCGTTTATGCTTAAGGGTAAGAAAATAAATGGATACCGGTGTCCCATTGCAGGAGAGAAAAAAGCCCTAATCCTACATGGATTTGGTTCAACCTTACATAAATTTGAAAATTTTGTAGAACCGCTAATGAAAAACGGTTGGGAGGTTCTGGCATTTGATGCCCCCGCCCATGGCGACAGTGAGGGGAAAACGGTTCATGCGGTAGATTATGCTGATATGATTTTGGAAGTCATTCAACGGTTTGGTCCAATAGGATTGTTTATAGGGCATTCATTTGGTGGACTTGCTGTATCCCTGGCCTTAGAAAAAATTAGCTTACCCAATGCTAAAATTATTTTAATAGCTCCGGCAACAGAAACAACATCGGCAATAGATGAAGCTATGAAAGTACTTGGTATTAAGAGCAACAAACTTAAAAACGCCCTTGAAGAAACCATTTTTAGAAAAAGTGGAAAACCCGCTAAATGGTATTCTGTGAAAAGAGCAGTGCATAATATCAAAAACCCCATTTTATGGATTCATGATGAGCTTGATACGATTACTCCTATAGATGATGTTTGGGAAATAAAAAATGAACATCTTCCGAATATCCAATTTTATATAACTAAAGGCCTGGGACATAGGCATATATACAAGGATGAATCAGTTTTAAAAATGGTGATTCGCTTTGCCAATAATCCGCTTTAACTGAAACTTCTGTATTGTTTTATTCATTTTAAATTAATATTGCAGGAAATCGGCCTTTTTTAAAAGTCAATTTTGGTAATATAAACTAATATATAATTAATTAATAAACAGTATAGATTTTCATTTGTTTATGGCTAAAAATCTACTCATTGTGGAGTCCCCTGCGAAAGCAAAAACAATTGAGCACATTCTTGGGAAAGAGTTTGAGGTTAAAAGTTGTTATGGCCATATCCGTGATTTGGAGAAAAACGACATGGGTATTGATATAAATAATGATTTTAAACCCTCTTATATAATTCCGGCTGAAAAGGAGCGGGTGGTTCGCGACCTACGAGCATTGGCAAAAAAGGCCGACGAAGTTTGGCTGGCTTCGGATGAGGACCGGGAAGGAGAAAGTATAAGCTGGCACCTGGCAGAGGTTCTCAATTTGGATCCAAAAACAACGAAGCGAATAGTATTTCATGAGATAACTAAACCTGCCATTGAAAAAGCGGTAAAGAATCCTCGCATTATTAATATGGACTTGGTAAATGCTCAGCAAGCCCGAAGGGTTCTTGATCGTATTGTGGGCTTTGAGCTTAGCCCAGTGTTATGGAAAAAAATAGGTCAACAAGGAGGGCTCAGTGCAGGCAGGGTACAAAGCGTGGCTGTAAAGTTAATTGTTGAAAAGGAGCGTGAAATAAACCTGTTTACCTCGTCTTCAGCTTTTAAAATCGAAGCCTTATTATCCGCAGAGGAAGCAACCCATAAAAAAGTAAATTTTAAAGCCGAGGGATCTCGGTTTTCAAATGCTGAAAATGCGGAAGAATTCTTACATCAGTGTATTGGTGCATCCTATTCAGTTAAAGATGTTCAATTTAAACCGGGAAAGCGCACTCCTGCGGCTCCATTTACTACCTCTACCCTACAACAGGAAGCCAGTAGAAAATTGGGATATGGTGTATCAAAAACTATGTTACTTGCTCAAAAACTATATGAAAGTGGTAAGATAACTTACATGCGTACCGATAGCGTAAATCTCAGCGAAACTGCGCTGGCCGGTATTCATACGGAAATTAACAAGAGCTATGGTGCAAATTATTTACAGCCAAGGCACTTTACCACAAAAAGTGAAAGCGCACAAGAAGCACATGAAGCCATCAGGCCTACCTACATAGAAAATCATTCGGTTGGCGATCCGGAGTTGAATAAATTGTATGAGCTTATTTGGAAACGAACGATAGCTTCACAAATGAGCGATGCACAACTTGAAAAAACGATTGCAAAAATTGAAATTAATCAACAAAGCGGTAGTAAGGAAGAACTAACTGCTACCGGTGAAGTATTGAAATTTGATGGCTTTTTAAAAGTTTATACCGAAAGTAGTGACGAAGATGAAAGCGATCAAGAAGATGAAAACCGATTACCTAATCTTACTCCTGGGCAATCATTGAATTTTATTTCAATGACAGCTACAGAAAAATTTACACGCCCCCCAGCTCGATATACAGAAGCCTCTCTAGTGAAAAAATTAGAAGAACTTGGTATTGGCCGCCCCAGTACTTACGCGCCTACGATATCAACCATTATAAAGCGTAATTATGTTGAGAAAAAAGATAGAGAAGGGAAAAAGCGTGAATTCCGACTGTTTACTTTAGTCAATGACCGGATTTTAGCAAAAACACTTTTGGAAAATACCGGTGCTGAAAAAAGCAAACTTTTCCCAACAGATTTGGGATTGGTGGTTACAGATTTCCTTAGTCAGCACTTTACAGATGTTATGGATTATTCCTTTACTGCTAAAATGGAAAAGGAATTTGATGAGATTGCGGAGGGGAAATTAACGTGGAATAATATGGTTGGCACTTTTTATAAGCCATTTCATAAAGGAGTGCAGCATACATTGGATACAGCTTCAAGAGCTGTTGGCGAAAGAACATTAGGTGTTGAAGAGGAATCAGGGAAGCAGGTTATTGCCAGGATGGGACGCTATGGGCCCATGGTTCAAATAGGTAGTTCCACAGATGTAGAAAAGCCAAGATATGCAAGGCTGAAGTCAAACCAAAGCATCGAAACCATTTCATTGGAAGAAGCACTTGATTTATTTAAACTGCCGTTAAGTTTAGGTGAATACGAAGGATTGGAAGTACAAGTAAATGTTGGCAGATTTGGACCTTATGTAAAATTGGGAGAACAATTTATATCTATCCCAAAGGGAGAAGATATAACGGAAATAGATTTGAACAGGGCCATTGAAATTATTGAAGCCAAACGTGTTGAAGATGCTCCTATTGCTATGTATAAAGGCCATCCGGTAACAAAAGGGAAAGGAAGATTCGGACCTTTTATCAAATGGAATGATATTTTTATTAATGTACCCAGAGCATATAATTTTGATACTCTTACACAACCAGAATGTGAAGAACTCATTGAAAAGAAATTAGAAAAAGAAGCAAACCGATATATTCAACAATGGGAAGCAGAAAAGATTTCAATTGAAAACGGACGTTGGGGCCCGTTTATTAGGGTTGGGAAAAAAATGTATAAGATTTTTGCCAAAGAAAATAAGGAAAAATATACATCTGAAGAACTTGCTTCAATAGATCTGGACACAGTAAAAAAAATGATTGAAACACAAGACCCTACTGCATTTACTAAAAAAACAGCACGAAAAAAAGCCACTCCAAAAAAATCTACTCCAAAAAAAACAGCAAAAAAAAGTGCAGAAAGAAAAACTAATGAGTAATTTTTCAGCATGAAGATAAATAAGGAGATACAAGCACTGATGCATTTAGTAGATGACCCCGATGAAGAAGTGTACCATACTGTAAGTGAAAAGATTATTTCATTAGGGAAGAAAATTATTCCAAACTTGGAATCTTTATGGGAAACGACAGAAGACAGCAGTGCTCAGGAACGTATTGAATTATTAATTCACCGTGTGCATTTACGTGAACTTACTGAAGAGTTTGAAGTATGGAAAAATGGAGAAGCAGGCTTATTGGAAGGCGCATTATTAGTCTCAAAATATCACTATCCTGATATGCCGGCAGAACAGGTGCAAAAAGACCTGGAAAAACTGCGCCGTAATATATGGCTCGAACTAAATAATTATTTAAGTTCATTTGAAAAGATAAACGTGTTTAATGGGATTTTTTATAATTACAATAAACAAAAAAGTGTAGAAGTAAGCTATGACAATCCGGATGCCTTTTTAATTAATAAGGCATTGGAAACCAAAAAAGGAAATGCAATCAGCAACGGTATCATTTATCAAATCGTTGCAGAACAATTGGATATCCCTGTGAAAGCAATAAATATTCCCAGACAGTATGTATTGGGTTATATGAATGACCACTCCCCTATGTCGGTTACCCATGCTTCAGAGTTAATTAGTTTTTACATAGACCCCGCTACAGGGCAAATGTATTCGCACAATGATATTGAAAACTATTTCAAACGTTTATCCATTCCACCGGTATCCGCACATTTTAAGCCACTATCTTCAAAACAAATTATTCAACTGTTGCTTGAAGAGATAAGCAAATGCTTTAACAACGAACGTAATCTATATAAAAGGGAAGAGTTGCTCCACATCGCAAGGATGTTTGATTAATCAAGCAAAAAATCATAGCTTTCGCTTAGTAGTTTTAAAAATCTTTTAAAAAAAGCGGTATTATGCAATACAGGTTTTTATTCTCATTAACCTTGTTTTTGTTTCTGCTTCCATTTTTGGGTTGCGGCACACCGGATAATGATTCCATTGCAAAATTAAATGTTCACACAAAGGATACTTCGAAGATTTTTATTTCCCAATATCCAAACATATCTATGCCTCAAGGTTTTATCATCAATGATTTTGCTGATGTGCCCGGAGCAAGAAGTATGTGTGTTTCTCCTTCCGGTGTGGTATATGTAGGCACACGAGAAGATAAAGTTTATGCGGTTAAGGACACCAATTATGATGGACAGGCAGATGTACGATATATAATAGCCAAGGGGTTAAAATCTCCCAATGGAGTTGCCTTCCGTAATGGAAATCTATTCATTGCTACCTACTCTACCATTTATGTAATCAGAAACATTGAAAAGAATCTTGCTTCACCCCAAAAGCCAGAAATAATATACGATAAATATCCTACAGATAGACATCATGGCTGGAAATACATTGCCTTTGGGCCAGATGGAAAATTATATGTTCCGGTAGGGGCACCTTGTAATATTTGTAAAAAAGAAAATCCCATTTATGCCTCACTAACACGCATAAACGAAGATGGTACAGGGATGGAAATTATTGCTAAAGGAATTCGAAATACCGTAGGCTTTACCTGGCACCCGGTTAGCAACATATTGTACTTCACCGATAATGGACGTGATTTATTGGGAGATAATGTTCCTGCGGATGAACTTAATATGATAACGGAGAAGAATCAACATTTTGGATATCCATACTGTCATCAGGGCGATTTACCGGATCCTGAATTTGGCAATGAAAAATCATGTAACGAGTTTACGCCACCCATCCAAAAATTAGGCCCTCATGTTGCCGCATTAGGTCCTGTATTCTATACCGGAAATATGTTTCCTGAAAAGTATAAAAATCATTTGTTTATTGCTGAGCATGGCAGTTGGAATCGCACAACTCCATTAGGCTATCGCATTACCGAAGTATCATTAAATGAAACAGGTAAATCTATCGGCTATAAAGTATTTGCGGAAGGTTGGCTGCAAAAAAATGGTAAGGTAACCGGAAGACCGGTTGACTTAAAATTACTTCAGGATGGCTCTATGCTGGTAAGTGATGATTATGCCGGAAAGATTTATCGGATTACCTATCACGAATAATTTTATTCCATATCTTTTTTATCAAATGAAAATGGCAATAATAATTTTGCACTTGCCAAAACCACTACCTCACCCGTTTGGCCACTTAAAATAATCTTAATCGGGCTGTTTCCTCTTGATTCATACTCCAATAACGATTGTCGGCAAATACCACAAGGAGAAATTGGTCTGTCGTTATGCCCTTTAAGATTTTTATAACTTACAGCCATAGTATCAATCGGAATTTGTGGAAATAAGCTTGAAGCGGTAGATAAAAGCACTCTTTCAGCACATAGGCCTACCGGAAAGGAAGCATTCTCCTGATTTGTACCTTCTATCAAATTACCGTTGCTCATTCGAGCGGCAGCACCTACTAAAAACTGGCTGTATGGCGCATAGGCATTGGCTGTAACCTTTCTGGCCATTTCAAGCAACTTTCTATCATCTGGTGATAATTCAGATGAATCCTGATAAACATCGTAACTAAAAGCGAAATCCTTTTTCATAAATACAAATAAAAATCCTCCACTTAAAAATGGAGGATAGGAAAGTTAAAACATTTAGGTGAAATTACCTATTTTATAGTTTTAAAAATGCGCTTCCAACGAGGTCCATTCTCCCAACTAAACCAAATCAAGGAAGCTTTACCCACCACATGATCTTCAGGAACAAATCCCCAATAACGGCTATCAAGTGAGTTATGCCTATTGTCACCCATCATCCAATAATAATCCATTTTAAAAGTATAATGGGTAGTAGGATCCCCATTTAATAACACCTTATCGCCTGTTACCTCCAATGTATTTCCTTCATACACCCGGATACATCTTCCATAACGGATAAGATTATCTGCAGTAAGTTCAATAGTTACTCCTTTTTTGGGAATCCAAAGTGGTCCGTAATTATCAACAGTCCATTTTGCAGAATCACTATAATAAGGGAAGAGGTCTGATGATTTATAATGTGCATCATCTGCCGGTGGTAAAAATGCTGAAAGCCTATATGAAGACGGGAATTGAACAGTACGCTTTTCAGCGTTGGTTATATTAATCAAAAAGTCATTTCTTTTATCAAGGGGAGCCAAATCACCTTGATCCAACCGGATATTAACCCCATACGATTCCAACTTTTCCTCATCTACAAATTCATTCTCCGGCACCTGCAATTCGTAATATCTTTCCATATCAGGAAAATCCGGCTGTTGAATTCCGCTGGTATAAACTACTCCATTTATTACGCGCAATGTGTCTCCGCCAATAGCCACACAACGCTTAATAAAATTCTCTCGCTTATCAACAGGTCTTGTTTTTATTAAATTACCAAACTGTTGCCAGGTTTGGTCTCGGCCAATTTCACGTTCAACTTGGTAATAGGTAACCCGGCTCCCAAAATTCACTTCATCATCTATAAAAGTATCATTTACCGGGAAATTAAAAACCACCACATCATTTCGTTTTACCGGGTGAGCAAACCAGCGAGTATAGGGAATCTTAACTACTTCAGTATATGATTTTGTGCCGGTGAAAGGCATGGTATGATGCACAAATGGCATGGCAATTGGCGTGTTAGGAATACGGGGACCGTAGGCAAACTTGCTTACAAATAGAAAATCATTGACCAACAAAGTTTTTTCCATTGAAGGTGTGGGTATAGTATAGGCTTCAAAAATAAAAGTGCGAATTAAAGTTGCTGCGACTATTGCAAAAACCGCAGCATCTATCCATTCCCGAAAGGTGGATTTTTTATAATTCTTAACTACAGCTAAGCCTGCAAATCTTTCACTTTTTGAAAACCCCATGTAAGGGAGATAAACGAACGGAAGAAATACTGCTGCTGCATGGTGTAATAAATTAAAGCGACCAAACAATTCTACAAACTTTATTAAAATCCAAAGGCTCACAAAGAAACCGGCAATAGGAATAAACTGCAGAAAGAACCATATTTTCTTTACCTCGGTCTTTTCTACCATACACCAGGAGTTCAAAAATGGGATAAATGCCTTCCATGGTGTAATCCCTGCCTTTTTAAACATACCATACAGCCCTATCAGAGATACAATTACTACCAATAATAAAAGAACTAATCTTATACTCATCAGAAAAACATTTTGGGGTTAAAGGTACAATAGAAAAGAAACTCACCACCTTTATTATACATACTGAGTTTTTAAAATTTCTTTTTTAACAATTCTTAAAATTTATAAAGGAGAAGGAAATACATAATTTTCTACATCATCTTTGGTTATTACCGAACCCGCAAATATCATTAATCGCTCAACAGCATTTCGCAATTCACGAATATTCCCTTTCCATGGGTATTCTTGCAATGCCTTTTCAGCCTCCTTGTCAATTTGTTTTAATGGCTGGTTATACTCTGTGGCTACCCATTTTATAAAATATTGAACTAAAGAAGGAATATCTTCTTTTCTTTGATTAAGCGAAGGCACATAAATAATAATAACTGAAAGGCGATGATATAAATCCAATCGAAATCGCTTTTTCTCCACTTCTTTTGCCAAATCTTTATTTGTTGCTGCTATAATACGTATATCAACCGCCAGATCTTTCTCGCCACCCACCCTGTTAATTTTTCCTTGTTCCAATGCCTGTAAAACTTTTGCCTGAGCACTTAGGCTCATGTCTCCAATTTCATCCAAAAACAAAGTTCCGCCCTTAGCTTGTTCAAACTTTCCAATGTGTTGTTTTGTGGCTGCTGTAAAGGAGTCCTTTTCATGTCCAAATAATTCACTTTCTATTAATTCTTCAGAAACTGCCGAACAATTTAATTCAACAAATGGAGCATTTCGTCGGTTACTCTTTTCATGAATCCAGCGAGCTACCAATTCTTTTCCCACACCATTTTCTCCTGTAATTAAAACTTTTGCATCGGTTGGAGCAACCTTATCAATCGTGTGTTTAATCTTTTCCATGGCAGCACTTTCGCCAATAATTTGCTGCACACGTGATATTTTTCTTTTAAGTTGCTTTGTTTCCCAAATCAGCTCCTTTTTATTTAGGGCGTTTTTAATAGTTATCAGCAAGCGATTTAAATCAGGCGGTTTGTTAATATAATCGAAGGCCCCTGCTCGAACAGCCTTTATTGCTGTTGAAACTGTTGAATTGCTGCTAATCATTATTATGGGTATATCTGCATTGATGGATTGCGCTTTTTCCAAAAAAACAATTCCATCAGTTTTTGGCATTTTCACATCACAGAGAACTACATCAAAGTTTTTAGTCGAGAACTTTTTCAATCCTTCAGCACCATCAACAGCATCGTCTGTATTATATCCTTCTTTGCGCAATAATTCCATCAACGTTTTTCTAATGCCCTTATCATCATCAATAATCAGAATATTCGCCATGAGGTAAAAAATTTAGCTGTTTAGGGACTATTCAAAACTAAGGGTTTACGAGCTAATCTCATCATTCTTCTAAACTATTTGGCTACAATATGGTATAGCTTTAATTTTGCACTTCATTTCGGGATGTAGCGCAGCCCGGTAGCGCACACGTCTGGGGGGCGTGGGGTCGCAAGTTCGAATCTTGTCATCCCGACAATAACACACCAGCCACAATAACTCGTGGCTGGTTTTATTTTTTAGCGATGCAAGCTTGCTTGCAAGAGCAGGAAAATAAAACCAGCATTAGCTGCGAAGCAGCGCTTTCGTGTGAGCGAAAGTGGGTTATTGAACACCCCCCAAAAAAGATCATGTATAATAATCTTGTCATCCCGACAATAACACACCAGCCACAATAACTCGTGGCTGGTTTTGTTTTTTAGCAATGCAAGCTTGCTTGCAAGAGCAGGAAAATAAAACCAGCATTAGCTGCGAAGCAGCGCTTTCGCGTGAGCGAAAGTGGGTTATTGAACACCCCCCAAAAAAGATCATGTATAATAATCTTGTCATCCCGACAATAACACACCAGCCACAATAACTCGTGGCTGGTTTTGTTTTTTAGCGACGCAAGCTTGCTTGCAAGGGTAGGAAAATAAAACATCTTCGTGTTCCTCACCGCTGTTGAAATATTAAATAAAACCATGGATTTAACAGGTATTATTCTTTCTTTGCAATAGCTTACTTAAGTCTGAAAAGACACCCATTTAAACTTAAGTACTATTATTAATGAAAAAGACTATTCCCCGGAATATCCATATTGCCTTTAAAGTATATTCCTTAGCAGTAGGAATCTTTTTCGTATTCAGGCTTATTTTATTTTTTTTGGAAGTAAATAAAATGGGGAGTTCCTTATCAAACCGAGATGTTTTACTTTCCTTTTTAATGGGCCTTCGGTTTGATTTGGTAATCTGTGGCTATTTAATGATAATTCCCTTTTTACTACTTACCATTTATAGCATTAATAAAAACCTTTTAATCTTTAAAAGAGTACGTTTTTATTTCATCTTTATTTTATTCACGCTCGCATTTTTTGTTTGTGCAGCAGATATACCCTACTATAACCAATTCCATTCAAGGTTTTCAGTTACTGCATTCGAATGGATGGGCAGTCCGATATTTGTGTTGAAAATGATTGCCGGTGAACCCAGGTATTGGGTTTATATTATCCCCTTCTTAATTTCTATATTTCTGTTTTATAAATTTTTAAAAAAGATTTTTTTAGAAAAGGAAAAAGCAAAACAAAAAATACGGGTGCTGCCAACTATGTTACTTTCAGTTGCCTGTCTTTTTATAATGATGGTTGGAATAAGAGGAAGATTAGCCAGAAAATCTCCTATCAGAACCGGAACCGCGTATTTTTCAAATAATCCATTTCTTAACCAACTTGGATTAAACCCCAACTTCACCCTCATTAGAAGCTATTTGGATAAAATTAAAGAGGAAAACAAGCCTATTGAATTGATGGATAACAATACAGCCATTAAAAATATACAACAGTATTTTGGGTTTACTTCATCTGACATTAAGCATCCATTACAACGAACAATTTTGGCTGATTCTGCCGGTGTAAATAGAAATAACGTTGTTATCATTATTATGGAAAGCATGAGTGCAGGAAAAATGCACCGCCATGGAAACAAAGGTTACCTCACTCCTTTTTTAGATAGTCTTTCAAAAAGAGGCTATTATTTTGATAACACTTTTACTGCCGGTATCCATACCTTCAACGGGATTTTTAGCACATTATTTTCTTTTCCTGCCTTATTCAGGCAACATCCCATGAAAGGAAGCGCCATTCCAAAATATCATGGTATTGGCACCACCCTTAAAATGGACGGATATTCTACTATTTATTTCACCACCCATGATGGACAGTTTGATAATGTGGAAGGTTTTTTAAAAGCCAATGATTATGATGAAGTAATTTCAGAAAAGGATTATCCAAGCAGTGAAGTTAAATCTGCATTGGGTGTTCCGGATGACTATATGTTTGAATATTCAATCCCTCAATTAAATACCTTAAGTAAGAAACAAAATCCTTTTTTGGCTGTATTTATGACTGCCAGTGACCATGGACCTTATTACGTTCCCTCTTATTTTAAGCCACATAGTAAAGATTTAAAAGACCAGATTGTAGAATATGCTGATTTCTCATTACAAAAATTCATCACACTGGCATCACAACAACCTTGGTTTAATAACACTCTTTTTGTTTTTGTTGCAGACCATGGTGCACCATTAGATAACCAATATGAAGTATCTTTAAATTACAACCATTCTCCATTATTATTTTACTCACCAACTATAATTCCCAATCCAAAAAGTTTTAGCCAAATGGCAGGACAAATTGATATTTATCCAACCATCATGGGTTTATTGGGCCTACCGTATGTAAACAATACTTTAGGCACTGATCTTTTGAAACATCAAAGGCCTTATATATTCTTTAATGCGGATGATAAATATGCGGTAATCAACCAGGAATGGTTGTTAATTGTGAGAAAAGATAAGTTTACAGGATTATATCATTACAACACACACGATCTTACTAATTATGCCGAAATAGAAAAAGATACAGTGGAGAAAATGAAAACTTATGCTGAATCTCATTTGCAAGCATATCAACATGTATTAGAAACAGGAGCCATTAAATAGTAACACTACATTTCTCTTCTATCCAAATCTAAAAGACTTAGAAAACTTTACCAAACATTACGTGGGCAGGCGAATCCCAATTGTTTTGAAATAGTGAAGCCAAGTAAAATTTCATGCGTTCCTTTACTATAGTTATAATAACGCGATGTATTATAATCATAGGAATACCCAATATTTACGGTATGAGAGATATTCATACCGGCCATTGCAGAAAAACCATCATCCAATCTACCGCCTACCCCAAACCAAAAACGATCACGATAAGCAAGACGTGTGTTTAAATCAAACTGCACCGGTAGTGGTTGAACATATTTAAGCATAATGGAAGGAATTATATTCCAATTATCGCCAATCATAAAGCGGTATCCACCGGTAACAAAAATATGTGGTACAGACTTTCCACTCTTTGTTTCAGTTACACTCCCATCTGAAAAATTAATCTTTTGCGGATAAATCTGCAAAGCAGATACGCCAAGAAAATAATCAGCAGAATAGAGATATAATCCCAAATTTACATCCGGCCTGAAGTTATTCAATACACCCGAACCGAATACAGCCGGATCTATCGGGCTATAAAATTCTAATTTTGAAGCATTAATACTGATATTGGTAACCCCTGCAGAAATACCTGCGGCTATGGATGTTCGTTGAGTTAATGCCATGTGGTAGGCATAGGTTAACAATCCGGAAAAACGATTTAACGGCCCTGTCCGATCGTTAATAATTTGCATCCCTATTCCATGATGTGGTGCAGGAGCTTCATATTCTTTCCAATACTGCCTGCCGCGTGGATTCTCAACCGGAACTTCAAATGAGGTTGGTGTGGTACGGGTATCAGATTTATGAATAGCCTTATGAATTGTAAAATAGGTAGTAACAGGAGCATCCATAATGCCCACCCATTGATGGCGGTGGCTTAATTTAATATCGGTATAGTTTTCAATCCCTGTTAAGGCAGGGTTGATAATATACTGATTCATCAAATATTGAGTGTAATGAGGCTTTTGTTGCGCTATTACAGGATTAATAATCACTGAAAATAAATAGCACAACAAAAACCTTTTACATTTTATTAGAGTCATTCCATCACTTTAAACTCTGTACGACGGTTCATTTGTCTTCCTTCAGGATTGTCGCTACCATCATCATTTACGTTAGGCGCAATAGGCTGTGAAGCACCATAGCCCACAGAAATCAATTGGGTAGCAGGAATTCCTTTGTTTACTAAATAGGTTACTACACTCTTAGCACGTGCATCAGACAAACGCTTATTATATTCATCACTACCTTTACTATCGGTGTGTGCACTAATTTCCACCTTAATATTTGGATTAGCTTTAAACATAGTAACCAATTTATCCAATTCAGGATAAGAATCTTCTCTTAAATCTGCTTTATCAAAATCGTAGTAAATATTATTAACAACAATTGGTTTTGCAACAACAATTGGCTCTAAACATAAATCTGCATTTCTCATACTTGTTGCTGTAGGATCTGCAGGCTTATTGAAACTTAAATCTCCTGATTGATAATCGGGAGCACTGGCAATAGCTTTAAGTTGTTGATATTCGTCAATAGTGAATGCATAGGAGCCATCATCACCGGTATTTAATGAGAAGAGCTCTACATTACCTGCATTACGAATACTAACAGTAGCCCCTTTTAGCGGAGCTTTGCTATTGCAATCCACTACAATACCGGAAATGTTTTTAGGTTCTAATTTACGTGCCAGTGTAAACAATTCCAAGCAGCATGAGGCATCTCTATCTGAGGCAAACAAAACATCTTCCAAAATATTAGAAGCTCCTCCTTTACTGGCAAAATAAATATCATCTTTAGTAGAGTTAACCGGGAAGCCAAAATTTGTAACCGGTCCCCAATTACCTAAAGTGCCTTTTGAATAATAAAAATCCATTCCACCCATACCCACTCTCCCATTACTTGAAAATACCAGTGTTTGGGAAGGTATATGGTAGTAAGGAGCCTGGTCATCTTCAGCAGAATTAATTGCTAATCCCATATTTACAGGCGTCCCGGCATTATCCAATTCATCTAAAGTAACTGTCCATAAATCAAACCCACCTTGTCCTCCGGGAACATTACTGGAGTACATAATTGTTTTACCATCAGGCATCCAAAATGGTTGTTGTGCACTATAACCTTCCTGATTAATTACTGCAGGTAAAGCAATAGGTTCTGTCCATTTCCCATCCACTTGCTTGGACATGTATAATGAGGCTAATTTTTTTCCATTACCTATTGTCCAGCGTGTTAAAATCATTCTATTACCATCCGGGCTAAAAGAAACAGCACCCTGATGAATATCTTTTGATTCCGGCACTCCGGCATTAACAATACCGCCAAAACCGGTATCAGTACGATTAGCCATATAAATACGCGTATTATTCACCTGCAAACGAGAAACCTCTTTCATGGGTTTGGAGGAGGTAAAATAAAGGGTGTTATCTTTCCACACCGGCGCATATACAGCTCCGGTATCTGCCAAACTCTTTTGAGCTTTCTGAACAGTGTACAGCTTGGCATTTACCATGCTCTTTTGATTAGCAGCAAATGCAATATCATCAATTTCCTTTTGAGCTGCTTCCTTTAAAGCTGTGTTATTAGAGCCTGCAGTAAATGCCTTAAAATTACTTTCTGCTTCATCATACTTATGCATAGCGCGCAAAGTAGTAGCATAATGATATTGTACATCGGGAAACTGTGCTTTATCAAAAGCCATAGCCTCCTTATAAATTGGTTCTGCTTTTTCGTAATAGTGTAAGCGGCGATAGCTCTCAGCTAAATTTACAGTAGCCTGTTCTTTGGAACTCACGGTACCGATAGCTTTAATAGGCTTTACAGTGGTAGAAGAATAAGGGCTAAAACCTCCTGTAACCTTACTTTTCCCTTTATTCTTACCTAAGGCCTTTTCGTAATATTCAACCGCAGAAAAATAATCTCCATTTTTAAAATAATCATCGGCGGCTTTCATCCATTGCTTATTCAATTGCGCAAACGCAGTACTTGTAAAACAGGTTACTACGGCTATCAACAAAAACTTTTTCATATTCATGATGTTCTGTTAGTATGGTTATCTGACTTTAATTTCAATAAGGTTAAACTATAATCTTGGGCACACAAATTCTGCTTCAGGTGTTTTAGTTCTTTTTCTTATGATATAGCTCATAGAAACCTCAAAGCTATTTGACCCTTTAGCCATTGAACCCAAATCTGATGTATTTATATCGTAACTCAATCCAAACAATAAGTTTTTATGTGATACACCGGCAAAGGGTGAAATAGCATCTTCAAAGCGATAGTTAGCACCAAGCATAAAATCAGTAAGTGGTGCCACTTTAAATTGACCGTATGCTCCGGCCATTTTTTCTTCGGCGGTACCCTGACGTAGATAAAGCACATTAGGAGTTATGCTAAACATATCGTTAACGGCTATACGCGCTCCCAGATGACCGGTATAGCGCATAGGAATAATAGCATCATCCTTCCCGCTAAATTGATCCTTAGGTCGGGTAAGATGAGAAACTGCAAATCCGGCATAGAAATTTACCCGTTTCCCCGGTGTTCCATCAAAATACAACACCCCTGCACCCATATCAAATGAAGAGGTATTATGCGTTTTTAACGCTTCGGCAGTGGGGTTACTTGGATTGTATCCGGTTATAGGATTCCATTGGTCACCAAATGTGAGTTTATCAGGATTAAACTTCCGTTGAATAAGTCCAAATTGCAAACCAATTACTACTCGATGTGTTTCATTAGCACCAAAACGAATTCCTGTATAGGCCGCATTACCATAGGCTGTAGTATAATTATAGCCGCCATCACCTGCAGTTTGGTTAAGCACGCTTATACCAAAATTTGCGTTCTTGTTAGTAGAAAAATCTACAGCAAGACCGGGTGTTGAAAACGGAGAGGTAATATTGCCCCATTGTGTACGGTAAATGCCCGAAATTCGAACATCCCCATCAAATACGCCGGTAAGTGCCGGATTAAGCCAAGATGGATACACATAGTATTGGGTAAAATGCGGATCTACTTGGGCACTTACACCTTGCCCCATTAACGAGAGGCCTAATATCAAACTGCAAATTTTTAGTGCTTTCATGACAATTTATTCTGCTTTTAAAAAACTTTATTTAACTATAGTTACCGATCCCTTTAATGGAGGGAAACCATTTTTTAAATGAATGACATAATAATAAGTAGCTAATGGTAATGGTTTTCCTTTGTATGTACCATCCCAAAACTTTGCATACCCAACTGATGAAAATACCGACTGTCCATACCGGTTAAATACATCAACGGTTACTCCCGGATAATCATCCAAGTCATCAATCTGCCAGGTATCATTAATTCCATCCCCATTAGGAGAAAACGCATTAGGCACCTTCACTGGGTGCAAGATATGTACTCCTACAATATCAGATGCTGTACAATTTCCAGCCCCGGTAATGGTTATGGTATAAAATTCATTCCTTGTAGCTATAAATGTTGGCCTTAATACAGTAGGATTAATAATCTCTCCTTGTGGTGTCCATAAAAAACTTACATGAATGGTATCACTTGTTATAGGATTAAGCGTAACCAAACTATTAAACGGCACAATGATTTCGGGCCCGGCATCTACATGGGGTTGATAATATACTGTAACATTTTCTTGTACCGGATCGGATGCACAACCAAATTCATTTTTTACAGTTAACTTAATGGTATAATTGCCCGGTAAAAGATAAACTTTACGAGGATTAGGAAGATGAGATATTTCACCATCTCCAAAATTCCATTCCCATGATCTGATGGAACTGTTTGGTGCAGTACTGTTATCTATTAAAACATTAGGTGTTCCATGACACAAAGATGTAGGCGTTACACTAAATGAAGCAATGGGTTGATCATAAAACACATTGAGTGTTTTTATTAAAGAGGCTACACAACCAAAAGAGGAAGTTGCCGTGAGTTTAACATCAACGGGGTTACTTGTTGCATACAAATGAGTTGGACTTTCTGCAGGAACAATAGGACCACCATCTCCAAAATTCCATTGCCAAGTAAGTGAAGCACCATCAGGTATTGTAGTGTGATTGGTAAATGAAGCACTTCCATCCGGCATACACACAAACTGAGGAATATCAAAAGCTACTAACGGTAAAGCATGTACGTTAACTACAGCCTGTGTGGTATCGCTAATACACCCTTTATTACTGATAGCTACCATACGCACCGGATAATTACCATACTGATAATACCCTTCGTTAAATGAAGTCCTAACGGTACGTACCGTATCTCTTCCATTTCCAAAGAACCAATGCCATTGCGCAATGGTATTACCGGCGGCAATGGTAGAATTATCTGTCATCACTGCATTTTGACCTTCGCATATATCAGCGGTAACATTGATATTAGGTACCGGTTTAGGATTTATCAAAATGGAAGTAGATGCTGAATCAATACATCCGCCAGAAGTGGTAAATATGTATTTAATAGGAAGATTACCTGCTCCTGCAATTGCCGGAACAACCATGCCGGAATTAGAGATGCCTGATCCCATATAAACTCCTGCGCCGGTTACTCCATTGGTTATTGTTGCCGTTGCCACACTTACAGGGGTTGTTTCATGTGCACATACTGAAGATGGTGCCGGGAACGAAATAGCCGGTTTAACACCAAATGTCATCGTAATGGTAGAATCATGAGTGCAGCCCTTATTGGTAGTCGCATTTAATAAAATTTGATAGGTTCCCTCCTTAAAAGAATGTGTAGGCGCAATGAGGGTAGAAGTATTAGGATTACTTGCTCCGGCATTAGGATCATTAAAATTCCATGCATACGTGAGTGTTTGCCCATCGGGTACGCTACTTGAATTAACAAATGTAGCCAACCCGTTTGTACCTAAACAACCTGTATTTGCACTAAAGCCAATTCGAGGTTTTGCCCAAATTCGTATGCTTTGAGTTACTGAATCTTTACAACCACCGTTTGTTGTAAAAATGAATTTAATCGGATGAGTGCCTGCTCCTGCTAAAGGAGGTGTAAGCATACCTGCGGATGAAGTACCCGCACCTATATACAAACTGCTACCTGTTACTGAATTGGAAACTGTGCCAAGCGCAATTGAGGTGGTTGCACCATTTTCACAAATATCAGCAAGTGCAGAATAGACAACAGCTGGCTTTACACCAAAGGTGAAGCGAATAGTAGAATCATGCACACAGCCATTATTAGTGGTTGCCAAAAGTTTAATATCATAATTCCCTTCCCGGAAGTTATGTGAAGGTTCAAAAGCTGAAGAAGTATTTAAATTACCGGTTCCGGCGTTAGGATCATTAAAGTTCCAATTCCATGTTATCGTTTGTCCGTCACTGATAGTTGTGGTATTATCAAAAGTAACACCCCCATTAATTGGTAAACAGGCCACCGGATTAGCTACAGCAAAATTTACATGAGGCTTATCTCTCACCAAAATATTTTGACTAATGGATTCAACACAATTTGCTGCAGTAGTATAGGTATAGGTTATGGAATGTGTTCCCGGGCCCGCAGCCAGCGGATTAAAAGTACCATCGGCTGCAGTTCCATTTCCTGAATACACCCCACTCCCGGGCACTGCATTGGTTACTGAAGCTGTAGCCACTGATACTGATCCCCCGTCTATACATACAGGGCTTAGCGTTGGATAACTAAGTAAAGGGGTAAGGTTAAAATTTGCATGCACAGTAGTATCCTTTGTACATCCATCCACCGTTGTAACACTAAGTTGAACATCATAATTTCCTACCACAGAATAAAAATGTGTTGGATTCTGTGCTGTAGATGTATTGGGATTTGCAGGTGTAGCATTAGCGTCACCAAAATTCCAGGCATAGGAATTAATTGCCCTACCATCTGGCGTAGAAGATGTGTTAGTAAATTGAACACTACCGGTTGTGGGAAGGCAGCCTGCAGGATAAGTAAAAGAAGCAACAGGTTGAGCTCGAACAGTTAAGGATAGTGAAGCAGTATCTCCCGGACAAGTAGTACTCACCGCTGTGGTAAACCGAATCGTTTGAGAGCCTGAATTATTAAATGATATCGTTTGTGCATTACCGTTACCTACAGCCGCAAAACTTCCACTGCCAAAATCCCAATACCATTCCTGAATACTACCGGGACCTCCGAAATTTGCGGTTGGAGTAATTGTAGTACTTTGTCCGGAACAAAATGCATTTGGTGTTGCTACAATAGAATTAACAGGGCGACCGGAAACTAAAATATTATTTATTGTAGAATCATTCCGACAGCCTTCGTCTGAAATCACTTCCAGTTGAATTGATTTGGTTCCGGGTGTTGGGAATAAAACTGATGGGTTTTGGCCGGTTGCTGTAATACCGCCTGTTAAAGTCCAATTATATTTAACAATATCAAACCCATTAGCCGAGCTATCCGGAGAACTCAGCACCATTGAATCCATTACACATCCTGAATGTGAAAAAGAGAAATCCACCTTGGGTCCATCTCTAACTTCCACAATAAAATTCAATTCTTCTGTATTGGTACAATTATCTACTGCAGGATTTGTACAATCAACATGTACGTAATAAGTACCGGCAGTATTAAATTGATAAACTCCCGGCAGCGAATAACGGAAATAAGTAACTCCTTCAATAACCCGAGTGCCATTAGACACCGGGGCATTATCTGTAACATCGGCATTTGGCGTTAGCACACTTCCAAACTCGCTTAATTTCCATACCATTTTTGTAGGCTCGTATGCCATAAGCATAGACAATTCTACCGGAGTGTTAATGCAAGTATAATTGTGGCTTGGCCTGGTTGGGTCAAGTATATTATGTATATCAGCTACTCCATTAAGATTATTAATTAAAGTACCTGCATTATATCCATAGCTCTCTACCGAGCCTAAGCCATAGGTAATAGCTGTAAAGGCAGAATCACTGGTAACAATACACTGGGCTTTGGCTGCAGGCCATCGCTTTATTACCACCGAATAGCCGGCTAATCGCGGGTGGGCATAAGAATAATCAAATGTAGGAGAGCCATCAATTCTTAAAGAAGGAATACCTCCGGTAGGAATAATCATGGTTAAATAGTTAACCGAAATATTTTCTTCTGTATTTCTATAAAATCCAATTCGGTTTGTTCCTTGTTCAACCGGGCTTACATAAATCATTTCGGGGTCACCAAGCGGGCCGTTTAAACAAGCGCCGCCTTTCATAAATTGGGCAACCATTACTGGTTCATCAGAAACAATATATTCAGGCTGATTGGAAAAGAATTCGTAATAACCTGCAGGATTTATTCCGGTTAGTAAAACACCATTTCGCCAAACCTGTGTAGCTGCATTTTTTACTGCAATTTTGTAGGCATTTGACATAAACGTACTGGCACCTGTGGAGCTGGATGTAGGTGCAAGCAAATATCGTTTTCCCCAGGCTTGTGACGGGAAGCATTGTTGATTATCATTATCCCCTGTTCCGGAAGAACAATTACCCGAGCCTGAAGTACGACTGCTTCCTGCAAAAACAGCTACCGGAAAACATTCACCGGATGCGTTAGCAATAGATTTGAATTTTGTACCTGAGAATTCAGATTTTGAAGTACCACCTTCCGGCCCGGCCATTGTTTGATATATCTCTCCCCTATTTAACGTAATTGTAAAAGGAACATTTGCCGGTCTTCCTCGTCTTGTGGTAGCGCTTGGAGTAATTTCAACAACTGTGTTATCATGTTGAGCAATTACATAAGCCCAAGAAAAACAGTTTGCTGCGTAAGACTGGAGGCTATTTAAAGTAATATAACTATATCCCCATGTAGTTACAGGCATAAGCATGGTAGCTCCTGAAGATGCTTGTCCATAAATATGCGCATAAGCCACAATAGGCACATCACTCTCAATGTGTATCGCCTTATTTGCAAAAGCACCTTCACCTCCGCACGCATCCGTAGTGGGATCAGGAACAAAAGTACAGCCGAGGGTAATTAGCCTTGCATCATAGGTGCCCGATTTTGGAATTACCTCAGATACAATAACTGAATTTGCAGGCACAGCATAATTACGAATATAGGCTGTACCATGAATGGTTACAGTAACATTAGCTGCTTGCTCTGCGCTAAAATACAATACCATTTGTTGGCTGTTAGATTGCCCTACCTCCATAAACTGATGGTGACCGTATCCAACCCAAAAATCACGGCCTCTGTTAGAAAGATTTTGTCCATAGCAATAGCTTCCTGATATCATAATCAGGCTAAAAACCAGGAAGCTATTGATTGGACTACGCATCATAAAACACTTTGCTTTAATTATCTGATTAAATTAACAGCACCTTTCTTATTAACTACTGTTCCATCTCTCAGTTTAATTTGAGCTACATAAATATATACGCCTGATGGTTGCATGGTTCCGCGATACTTACCATCCCAAACATTATTAGCATTGGTTGATTCAACAAGTTTTTCGCCCCACTGATTAAATACCATAAAGCGAAGTGACTGAACTGAATTACCATATACCTGTAACACATCATTTAATCCATCACCATTAGGCGTAAACGAATTAGGTATATATACCTCTGTACTTCTTGCCATACCCGTTACCGGAGCTGAATTTTCTGATGCACATGCTGTACCCAGTTCAGCTTTTACAATAATAGTTACAGACTGATCCGGTGTTAATCCGGTTACGGTATGTGTTAATCCCGCAGAGCCTGATGAAGGGTCTTCCCATGTAGCCCCATTGTCTATTGAAACCAGATAGCTTTGAGCTAAAGGCACTGCTTGCCAACTAAAGGTTACATAATCAGCACCTTCGTCTGTTACAGTTACCACAGGTGCAGAAAGTGATACAGCATACATAACTACACCGTGTACTCTTGGTTCACTACTACATGCTCCTGATGTGGCTTCAACCCAAAATTCCATTTGAGCGGTAATTCCTGTTATCTGATAAGAAGTGCCTGTATGCACAGGTGTTCCTCCTGTAGCCACATTATACCAATTATATGTATAACCTGCATTCGGGTTGGCTATTCCAAATGTTACATCTCCTGTACCACATACTGCAAGTGTATCTTCAATTAAGCTTAATGATAGCGGCGGCAGTAATGTAACTGTTGCTGCAACCCGAGGGCCTGCACCGCATGTTCCACTTTGTCCATCTACATAATAAGTAGCTGAGGCGGTAACATTAGGTAGATTAAAAGTAGTACCTGTATTTACTAAGGTTCCACCTGATGCTGCATCATACCAATTATATGTAGCGCCGGTAACCGGGCTTTGCACTTCAAATGTTACTGATCCGGGATTACATAATTCAAATGAATTTTGAACAAGTGCTACTGACAATGAAGTTCCCGGTAATATTTCCACATGCACCCTGCTATCTCCTTTACATGAACCCGAAACAACTTCAACCCAATAAGAAGTAGCAACAGTGGCGGTAGTAGTAAATGTTGGCCCTGTATGTACAAGGGTTCCGCCTGTTTCTGCATTATACCAATTATACACGAATGCTGCAGATGGATTATCCACTTCAAATGTAGCTGACGAACCATCACAAACTGTAAGAGAAGGATTCACAACGCTCACTGTTGGTCTTTCATTTATACCCAACACAACCGTTGAATCGCCAAAACATCCATCATTTGTAACCACAGCTAAACTAACTGTGTAGGTTCCGGGAGTAGCATAAGTAAGAGTATGCGCTTGTGTAGTTGCCGTTTCTGAGTTACCAAAATCCCAAGTCCAAGTGTGTACTGGAACACCGTTCCCTTCTGAAGGGCCGGTAAAAGTGATGGGATCGCCAAAACAACCCGATGTAAATTCAATGCTTGCTACCGGAGCTGGTTTAACTTCAATAGCCAATGAAATCTCTACCCTGTCATTACAACCTTCTATATCGGGGTGTGAAACAAAAATCGGAACTACATAAATACCGGGTTCACTAATTGTATATGTTCCGGGTAATTCATACTCATAATATATATTACCATTTATAATGGTGGTACCTGATGCTACAGGGTCTATTTGTTCTACATCAGTATTTGGCGACAATTGTGGCACATCACTAAGAGACCATACCAATCTGGTGGGTTCACGATTAATCAATACACTAATATTAAATGGTGTATTTGCGCAAGTATAATCGGATGTAGAAGCAGAGCCGAGTGTATTTACAAAGCTCGGATAGCCGTTCAGGTTACGAATTAATGTACCCGCATTATATCCATAACTTTCTACGGAACCTAATCCATAAGTGATGGCGGTAAATGCCGAATCACAAGAAACAATAACCTGTGCATTTGTAGCCGGTGCCCAACGTTTTACTACAACGGTGTAACCCGGTTGGCTATGGGCATAGGTATAATCAAAAGTATTGCTATTATCAATCAATAATGATGTAAGACCCGGAGTAGGAACAATCAAGGTGAGGTATTGCGTAGTAATAGCAGATTTTGTATTTCTATACAACCCTACCCTTTTAATACCTTGTTCTACAGGGCTTACATAAATCATTGATGGGTCACCACCACCGCTTGTATTAGGGCAGTAGCCGGCAGACGCCATAATTTGAGCAACCATTATCGGCTGATCTGCTTCGATTACATCCGCTGTATTACTTTCAAATTGATAGAAGAAATTATTAATTAATCCGGTTAATGCAACTCCATTTCGTGTAACCACCGTAGTTGGATCTTTAATCGCAATACGGAAAATATTTGTATGGAAACTTGAAGCACTGGAACTATTTGATGTGGGTGCAATCAAGTATTTTTTACCCCAAGCACTGTATGGGAAGTTTTGCTCTAAAATATTATCTCCACTTGCAGATGGGCTTGATGTACCGCAACCAATGTTGGTACGACTTGAACCGGAGAATACTGCAATAGGAAGACATCTGCCCTGACTATTTGAAAGTGACTTAAAGGTGGTTCCGGTCATATCATATCCATCGCTACTGCTTGGTGCCAGTAGAGCTCCCAATACTTGATACATCTCACCTTCATTAAGGGTGACCACAAAGGGCACACCGGCAGCGTTTCCGCTTAATGTTGGATTAGATGGGGTGATTTCAATTTTTGTACTGTCGTATGCAGCAATAACATAAGCCCACGAATAAGTATTTGTGGCATAATTCTGTTTAGTTGTTAACGCAGTGTATTCGTAACCGTAAGTACTTACAGGGAATAGCAATGACGCCTCTGATGTAGTGGATGCATAAATATGTGCATAAGCTACAATAGGCACATCGGAAAGAATTTCTATCCCCTTGGTTGATTTACCATCTATGAGCATACGCGCATCGAACATACCGGTTTTCGGAATAATCTCGCTGGTAATCACTGAAAATGCAGGTACTTGATATTCACGCAGGTAACTTGTACCATTAATTCGTACGGTAACATTTGCAGGTTGTTCAGCGCTAAAATAAAGAATCATATCCTGCGCGTTCCCTGATTCAAAGCCTTGATGGTGGCCATATCCAACCCAAAACTTAGTTCCCTGATTGGAAGAATCAGCAGGAGGCAATATGGTGGGTGGTTCCGGCGGTACTGTACCATCGGTTAAACCGGTTATTTTATCAAGGTAGTTGAGATTATTATCTGTAAAGAAATTGGCAATTTCATCCACTGTACTGGCTGCATTCACCTGCCATGCATTCGCCGCATCTGTTCTGCCGTATTTGATTAAATTTTCACGAGGAATAAATCCTTGCCATGGATCAATATAGAACTGTTTAACATCAGCGTCGGCAGGCTGAGCGCCGGTAACTGTAGCTTCTGTATAAAAATAAGTAGAGGCTTGTCCGGTTGCCAATGCAGGAGGAATTACTCCGGAGTACCTACGCATTTGTAAATTGGTAGGTACTGCAGACCCTGCGGCATAAGTAACCTTGGTTACAGTATCTGTACCATACATAAATACCTGTGTTGCACCCGGTGCAGGAGTAGCAGGAATTCCATTAAGTAAGGTAGGTAATGATGTTGGAAGGAATTCAAATGCTCCCATATCCGGAACACCTGTGGTTAATGTTGTAGGACGAGGCTGATCATTAAAGTCTTTGTCATTCCCCACAATCTGAACCCCTCTACCATGCATTGCCCATACCTCAGGAGAAGTGATATCCGGCTCCATATCCACATTATTAGTAAATGTAGGTGGGTAAACAATGGAATTCACATCCCAAAAAGCGCTATTAATCCATGCTTGTAAACTTGCCAAATTGGTTGATACACTTCTTACCAATGTAGGACCACCAGTGTACAAGAAATTATAATCACTATAAATGAAGCTAACATTACCAAAACTTAATGCGATACCATTTTTAGCATGATAGAATATGTTGTTTCGAATATCTATTGGCCCGTTTCCACCCGATGCTGTTTGTGTAAAATAAGCTGCTACGTTAGCAGTACCCGACCCAATATCTGAACCATTTTGAATAGAGTTATTCCAAAAATTTGAACCACTACCTGAGGTACTATATGTGCCATAGGCTGTACTTCCTCCCTGAGTAGCCACATTCACTACATTATTAATAATATCAGCATTTGTTGTGGCAGAGGAATACAAGCCATAAATGGTGGTTGAGTTTTGGTTTATTCCAATTATTTTGTTGGCAATAATTTTAGAACGTTCAAGATTAGTAGCGTCACAAGCGGTGAAATACATCCCATAAGCCGATGAAGTATTATTAGTCAATTCAATTCGGTTATGACTCACATTCATGGCAGTATCTGCGTTGGAACAATAAATACCATAAATAGATGATGCACCCGGTCCTTTAACCTCAATAGTATTCGCAATACCTTCAAGTCGTTTTACGAAACTGGCATAAATTCCATACTGATAAAAATTATTGATGGTATTGCTGTCAATCCAGGCTTTCTCTACCAATAATCCTGCTGAAGAACCGGCTAATGCGATTCCGGCATAACCACCGGTAATAGTATTGTTCTTAATAGTCAGGTCTCCGCCTCGCAATGAGGTGCCAAAAATACCTGCAGCATTATTAGAAGTAGAAGTAACCACCGGTGCAGAAATTCTACAATTATAAATACTATCTGATGTGGCATCACCGGCAAATTCAACAGCTCTTCCTGCAGTAGTACCTGTTGCAGCAATACTCATATTGGCAAAGGTTACAAAAGAAGCTCCGTTTAATTTTAACGTATGCGGATTAGGAGATGAAGTAGCATCAAAAGACAAGGTTACCGATGTTGGATCTCCGTTTTGGCTTAAGAATATTGCACGATGTGTTTCACTTGAATTGCCTATAGGATTGATAGTTATCTGTTCATTGTAAGTACCGGGCACTACAAAGAACTTCACTAATCCTCCAATACCACAATTCATTGCCGTAACAGCATCAGTAAAGCTTTGGAAGTTTGGTAAGGTATTAGGACCGGCAGGATTGATGGTATATTCACCTTCTGGCAAATAAGCGTTAAGGGTAACACTTACCACCGGTGAGGTGGATGAGTTCCCATTACAAGTAACTACTGCACGGAAGAATGTTTGTGTAGTTACCTGGGTAGTGTATCCCGGTGTAAGCAATACCGGACCTAAGTCGTTCCATGGGCCTGCAGCGGATGTAGCACTTTGCCATTGATAAGTTTGACCACCACCAACAGTGTTTCCAGTAAGATTAAGAACAACTGTTGTACCAATGCAAATTCCTGTACTAGGTGCAATGGTTGCAGTTCCCGGATTTGGTGGTACAACGCAAGGTGGAACGGTAAATTCAAAAGCACCTACATCAGGAGTGGTAGTACTTCTGGTTTGATCATTAATATCAGTAAGGATTCCAACCGGCTCACCCAAATTATCAATAGGAGCAAAAGTAGGCGTGTAATCATTCATCAACACGTTTGCATAAATGGGATCCTCACTCATTGAAGCTGCATCTTGTGTTGTTGCTGCTTGCCAATCTGCCAATGACAAACGATTTACAGCACTGGAATATCCAATATAATGCTGCGGCCCCGGTACAATGAAAAACAGATTATGGTTACTAATGATAGGAGTACCTGTTGTGCCATAATATACAACATGCTTTGTACCCGTTCCACCACGTTTAATAGTAAAAATATTATTTTTCAGTTCAATACCTTCTGCGGTAGTTAGTTGATAAAAAGCTCTGGTTGTTGACACTGAATTGCTGCTTTCATCTTCAAGTGCTATTGTGTTATGATAGTATTTTATATAATCAGATGCTGAATTATAAATTCCATATTGAATTCCTTCTCCATCTACATTATACCACAAGTTATTGCTAACCACATTCTCCGCACCGAAGCTTCCATCAAAAGACGAGAAATACATTCCATAAAACGCTGCAGTACTCGTTCTGTCTGCACTAAATGGATTATGCATGCGGTTCTTTGAAATTTGCACACCTGAACTAACCCCCAAACAATAAATTCCGTAGTAGGTAGATAGTGTGGTGCGTACAGGCCTACTGATATCATTTTTTTCTACAAGTGTTGGCCCTAAATAAGAAAGGTACAATCCATAGAAATAGAAATCACGTACCTTATTTCCTACAATTTCATTACCAACAATAGGATCCGAAGAACTTCCTACAAGGGTAATTCCATAATAGCCGCTATTTATTGTATTATTTAAAATACGGTTTCCGTCACACAATGTGGAACCGGATTGTGTAGCACTTGTTGCAGAAGAAGAAATAACGATACCGGCAAAATTGAGAGAAGTGGAGTTTGCCGGAAGATTAATTATACATCTGCTTATTGTATTACTATCTGCATTATTTAACATTTGTACTCCATAGCCGTAAGTAGCTGCAGGGCCGGATGCATCAATAACCAGGCTATCAATAATAACATGGTCTGTACCATCAAATTTAATTACTGCTCTTTCCGCAGAAACTGTTGGCTCATATCTAAGTGTATTACCATTCCCTTTAAAGGTTACGGTATTAATAGCAGATGCATTACCAATTGGCCCCATAATTAATTGTTCATAATAAGGGCCGGTTCCACTTTCTACTTCAAATACAACAGGACCTGCAATTCCACATTCTAATGCAGCATAAGCTTCATTAAAACTTGCGAAGTTGTTTCCGCCGGTTGGTATTAAGCTATTAATAGTATAGGTACCTGCAGGGAAAGCGGGGTTCACCATTAAAATACCCGGCGTGCTGTTTACTACAGAGCCACCACAATCTACCTGCAAGCGATAAAATGAAGAAACCGAAGCCGAAATGGTAAGTGTTGGATTGGTTAAAACACCCCCCACGTTAACCCATGGCCCAGCCATGCTTTGTGCTGACTGCCACTGATATGTTTGTCCTAAACCGGTAGATCCATTTAATGCTCCAAGGGTAACTAAAGCAAACTCACAAACCTCATTATCTGAGAAAATAACCGTTCCTGCAGTTGGCGGAGCAACACAAGGAAGAGGGGTAAATTCATACGCACCCATATCAGGCGTAGTTGCACTTCTGGTAACATTCATGATATCAGATAAAACACCTAACGGAGTACCCAAATCATTCATTGAAGCATTAGTGGGTAGGAAGTTTCCGGCAATAGATCCGGCAAAAATTGGATCAATAACTACTGAATGGCTATCCTGTAAAGAAGATGTCTGCCATGCTGCAAGAGATGTTTGGTTGGTAGCATTGATATATCCGGTATGGGCATTGGAGATACCGGAGCCAATAAAGATATTATTATAGTCTGATGTAATTTCACTACCCGCAGTACCAAAATACAATCCGTATTTAACCCCCGGGCCACCACGTGTAATAGAAATTAAATTATTTTTAAATACAATTCCTGCAGCTTGGGTAATTTGATAAAAACCTCTGGCATAGCTTGAAGATGCTGCTAATGCAGCAGTTCCATCCAAGGAAATGGTATTATGGTAAATGAACACATTATCTGAGCTGGAATTGTAAATACCAACCACATTTCCATTTCCGGTTAAATTATAAATCAGGTTATTGATAATTCTGTTTTCCATCCCTGCAAAACCATCATTACCTGTAAAATAAATTCCATAGAAATCACCGGTTGCACTGTTATCTCCACCAAACGGATTAGAAATTCTGTTTTTAGAAATTTCTGCGCTAACGCTTAATCCTGTGAAGTAAATTCCATAGAAAGTAGATACAACATTACGAGATGGACGTTCAATATTATTGCCTTCAATTAGGGTATTAAAAGAGCCCAACACATAAATACCATAAAAATAAGTGTCGGTAATATTGTTACCTACAATAAAGTTATTTCTATTGGCTTCGGTGCTGCTTCCCACCAAGGTAATACCATAGTAACCTCCTGTAATGTTGTTATTGGTAATAATATTATCATCGCAAAGCACAGTACCTGTTCCTGTAGCAGATGTTGCAGAACCGCTAATTACTATACCTGCATAATTTGTAGAAGTTTCACTGGGGTCAATATTAATGGTACAACCATTAATCATGTTATTATTGGCATCATTCATCAATTGGAATCCAAATCCATATTGTGATGCTGTTCTTCCGGCAGCATTTACCACCAAATCATTAAAATTGATATAATCTGCACCATTTAATTTAATTACGGCTCTTTCATTGGAATTGCTTGAAGCGAAAGTTATAGCCTGGTTATTGCCATTAAATGTAACTGTTGCAGCGGGTCCGGCTCCCGGAACCTCACTCATGATGAGTTGTTCGTTGTATGGCCCGTTTAACACATTAAAGGTTACATTACCGCTGATACCACAACTAATATAATTATATGCCTCATTAAAGCTTTGGAAGTTTGTTGGGCTTGCAGGTGAAAGTCTGTCAATGGTAAACACACCTTGTACAGCCGCAGGTGTATTAACGGTAATAATGTTTGATGAAACTGTTGCTCCACAAGTAATATTTAGGCGGTATGTAGTGGAGGCTGTTTGAGAAGTATTTAAAAATAAAGTGTTCGCGCCCGGGATATCTGTCCATGTTGTACCATCCGGAGAACTTTGCCACTGGAACGTTTGTCCGGTACCGTTAGTACCTCCAGTATAAGACATAGTGAAAGGAATACCTAAACACACATTGGCTGCCGAAGAGGTTATTGTTCCTGCTGTGGGAGGGTTGGTACAAGGGCCACCGGGTGTAAAACTTATTTGAAGAAATGGTCTTCTATCATTTATATCTGAAATGGAATTATCAATAGCTGATAGAGTGCCGGCGTTACCCAAAACCGTTTGGCCGGTGCCATAAATTTTATCTACCACAGTTGACCATAACCATTCAAATGTTCCTGTTGTAGCGTTACCTGCAATAGCATTACAATCCCATTCTGTAGAAACCTCCAGAGAACCCCCGGTATAAATAAAAGGAGTAGCAAAATTAAAGGGGATATAATCCGGTGCCGTAGTGGCCGGGATGGTTTGGTTGGTATTTTCATAAACCATTTGAGCACCTGAGTTCAAATTAGCCCAGGTTTCACTAGCCTGAGAAAAAGTAGTGGCGGTAGAATTTTTAAGATAAACCCTAAAAATTGCACCGGGCCCGGTAGTGGTGGCATTATTATTTTTTGCCCAACCTACTCCATTAATCATCGCTCCGGTAGTAATACCTACCGCTGCAAGTTCATCGGCGGTATATAAATAAGCATAACGACTTGCATCATAAGCGCTACTAGCTGCCGACCGGTAAATAGGTCCGGCATTATACTGTGGCGTGCCGGCTGTTCCGGTGCTAATTACTACTGTTTGCGCATTTAGCGACAAAACACTTGTAATACCGCAGAAGATAAAAATGAAAACTCTGCTAATAAAGGTATTCAGGTACACTTTTTTCATAATCCTTATTTATATATAAACTATAAAAGAATAAAAAATTACATGTCTAAAGGTAATCTTCAACAGGGTGGTAGGGATGCTCAGGTTTTCGTGAGAATTGGATAATGGCTTGATTATCAAGAATGAATTAGGGTGTAATTAGAATTGAAGAACATATCTTAAAAATCAGCCCCCAAACTTAAACATTATTGTTAAATAAACACTAAAGCAAGCCGTTTTTTTCTTATTCTTTTTACCCAAGAAATTATTAAATACAATCTTTATTAAATATAATCTTCACACATTTTAAATTAATAAGACAAGTTTTCCGGAGTTGGATTTTGAGTAATTGGGTAGGATTTACGATATTTGATTAATTACACACCAATGACAGTTTTTATCAGGCAGGCAGTTGTTGTTTCTCCCTCCTCGCCTTTCCATTTGCAAGTGGTTGATATTATTATTGAGAACGGAATTTTTACTGATATTAATTTCCGGTTAGAAATGCCTCCACATGCACGGGTAATAGACATTAAAGGCTTACATATTAGTATCGGCTGGGTAGATATAATGGCAGATTTTGGAGAACCGGGATTTGAGTATCGCGAAACACTTATGTCGGGAAGTATGGCTGCAGCAGCCGGTGGCTTTACTGATGTGCTCATTTCTCCAGAAACCAAACCGGTAATTTCAGGCCGTAGCATGGTTGCTTTCATTAAGGATAAAGCATCTATTACACGGCTTCATCCTGTAGGAACAGTTTCAAAAGATGGTTTGGGAAAAGAACTTGCAGAAATGTATGACATGGCAGAATCCGGAGCTGTAGCCTTTTCCGATGGATTTAAACCGATACAACATCCGGGCGTTATGGTAAAAGCATTACAATATGTTTTGCCAATAAATGCCAATATTATTCAAATCCCTAACGATCGTTCAATAGGAACAGAAGGATTAATGAATGAAGGAATTACCTCAACCCAATTAGGCTTACCCGGTATTCCTGCTCTTGCTGAAGAACTCATGATAGCCCGGGATATTGAATTAGTTAAATACACCAAGTCCAGGCTCCACATTGCCGGAATCAGTACCCAAAAAGGAATGGAAATGATTAAACAGGCAAAAAAAGAAGGCTATCAAATTACCTGTTCAATAACACCCTATCACCTGCACTTTTGTGATGATGATCTTGTACATTATGATACTAACCTGAAGGTTTTCCCTCCATTACGCACAAAACAAGATAGAGAAGCGTTGATTGAAGGCGTAAAACAAGGCTGGATTGATGCCATTACTTCACTGCATCGTCCTGCACATAAGGATGAAAAGGAATGTGAGTTCGAATATGCTCAATTTGGTATGGCAGGTATTCAAACCGCATTTTCAGCTACTTTTAATTTGATTGGTGATATAAATACCATTGTTCAACGATTTACAGCCGCACGAAATATTTTCAACCTACCTCCTGAAGAAATTGGTATCGGTAGGCAGGCATGCTTAACATTATTTAATCCGAATGAAAATTTTATCTTTACAAATAAACAGGGCTATTCTCTTTCACACAATAATGCGTTTTTAGAAAAACCACTTCGTGGAAGAGTTTTGGGCACTATAATTCAAAACAAAATCTACCTAAACCAATGATTTCACTCAGCCCAACGATAAAAGGACTGATAACTGCCATTTTAATGATTACCGCTTCGGTATTAATCTTTAATGGGCAAGGTAGTTTTGAAAATAACCTACAGTATATTACCTATGGCCTTTACATTGGAGGTATTGTATGGACACTTGTTTCATACAGCCACAAAGAGGTGCTAAAAACATTTAAAACATACTTCACCGAAGGTTTTAAGTGCTTTATTGTAATTACTTTTTTAATGGTAATATTTACGGTTGGTTTTTTAAAAACAAATCCCGGTATGCGTGAGGAGATGGCACAAAATTACCGAACCGAACTTATTAAAAAAGGTGATAAAACGCCTGCCGAAATTGACAGTATGGTAATTCAGGCAAAAGAATACTATGTTACTATGGTAGCTTCAATGACTATTTTCGGATATTTATTAATTGGTGCTGCAACTACAATAATTTTTTCTCTGATTTTGCTGCTGCGAAATAAAAAATCGTCATTTGAACAAATGTCGTCATTCAAATCAGACCAACAATTATGATGGATATTTCGGTGGTCACGCCATTATATAACGAAGAGGAATCCCTCCCTGAACTGGCAGCATGGATAGACCAGGTGATGAAAGAAAACAATTTTTCTTACGAAGTTATTATGGTTGATGATGGCAGTTCAGATGACTCATGGGAAACGATTTGTCGTTTGGGTAAGACAAATGCAAATATCAAGGGAATTAGATTTCAGCGTAATTACGGAAAAAGTGCGGCATTAAATGAAGGGTTTAAAGCGGCATCAGGCAATGTGGTTATTACTATGGATGCTGATTTGCAGGATAGTCCTGATGAAATACCTGCACTATATAAAATGATAGTAAACGATAATTATGATATGGTGAGTGGATGGAAGAAGAAACGCCACGATAATACCTTTACTAAAAATATTCCTTCAAAGCTTTTTAATATGGTTGCCCGCAAAAGCTCGGGTATTAAGTTGCATGATTTTAATTGCGGATTAAAAGCATATAAACAAAAAGTAGTTAAAACCATTGAGGTATATGGAGAAATGCATCGGTATATTCCCATTATTGCCAAGTGGAGCGGTTTTAGAAAAATTGGTGAAAAAACGGTATCACACCAAGCACGGAAATATGGTGTTACCAAATTTGGATGGGAGCGTTTTATCAATGGATTTTTGGACTTAAGCACCATTATGTTTGTTAGCAAATTTGGAAAGCGGCCTATGCATTTCTTTGGGTTATGGGGCAGCTTAGTTTTCTTTTTCGGTTTAATTATTTGGATTTATTTATTCATCGCAAAATTCGCATTTCAGAAATATAATATGACAGACAGGCCGCTGTTTTATATTGGTATCATTAGTATTGTAATTGGTGTTCAATTATTCTTAGCCGGTTTTTTAGGAGAATTAATTTCACGAAATTCGAGCATCCGTAACAGTTACTTAATTGAAGACAAATCCGGTTTGTAATTAAATATCAGTACTATCACACTAACGGGAACCCATAAACGAGTTGTAATAATAGGCCCGGCACATCCTCTGCGCGGTGGGTTGGCTTCATTTAATGAACGGCTGGCAAAGCAGTTTATGGCAGAAGGCAATGAGGTATTTATTTATACTTTTACCTTACAATACCCCTCTTTTCTTTTTCCGGGAAAAACACAATACAGTTCTGAACCGGCACCAAAGAACCTGACCATTATTCCTTCCATAAACTCCATCAACCCCCTTAACTGGTGGAAGGTGGGGAAGGCGCTTCGCCGCCTCCAACCCAATTTAATTGTTGTAAGATATTGGCTACCCTTTATGGGTCCGGCCTTAGGAACCATCTTAAGGCAGGCAAAAAAGAATATCGAAACAAAGGTGGTGTGTATTGCAGATAATATTATTCCTCACGAAAAAAGACCGGGAGATAAATGGTTCACACGTTACTTTATAAAACCCGTAGATACTTTTATCACCATGAGTGAAAAAGTAATGAGTGACCTGAGAAAATTTTCTCAAAAACCGGCACAGGTAATATCTCATCCTCTTTATGATAATTTTGGAGATATTATTTCTCAAAAAGATGCCCGACAATTTTTAGGTATCCCGGAAGAAAAAAAAATTATCTTGTTCTTCGGTTTCATAAGAGCCTATAAAGGGCTTGACATGTTATTAGAAGCCATGCATCTTTTAAAAGAAAAATATGCTAACCAACCCAACGAAATGCCACAGCTATTGATTGCGGGAGAGTTTTATGAAAACAGAGAACGATATGATGAATTAATTAAGAAATTTCAGTTGACCGATTCCTTAATATTGCATACTGACTTTATCCCTGATAGTGAGGTGAAATTTTATTTATGTGCGGCAGACGTAGTTGCTCAACCCTATCATCGGGCAACACAAAGCGGGGTTACTCCATTGGCCTATTATTTTGAGGTCCCTATGGTGGTAACCCCGGTGGGAAATTTGCCCAACATGGTTCCGGATAATATAGCAGGGCTTATTGCGCAACCGAATGCGATCTCATTTTCGGATACCCTTATCCGTTATTTTGAAATAGGTAAAGCGCATTTCTTACCCGGGATAAAGGAAGAGAAGAAAAAATATCAATGGACTAACCTCACCCGGGCAATATGGAATAGTTAATTTCATACAATAATCCAGATAGTATCTTTGTACAAACAAGTTGAAGTATGATTTATAGAAGTAAAGCCCCTTTACGTATCGGACTGGCCGGTGGAGGAACAGATGTGAGCCCCTATTGCGATTTATATGGTGGTGCCATCCTTAATGCAACCATATCCTTATCTGCATACGCAACCATAGAAATCATAAATGAACCTCAAATTATAATAACCGCCTTAGACAGGCACGAATCTGAAACCCATCCCATATCAGCATCACTTCCTATCAACGGTACACTTGACCTTTTAAAAGGAGTCATCAATCGAATTCAAAAAGATTATGGCGCTTTTAAAAAGGGATTCCGGCTATCTACCTATGTGGATGCTCCTGCCGGTTCGGGTTTAGGCACCTCCTCCACCCTGGTGGTAGCTATTATAGGTGCGTTTGTTGAAAAACTCAAATTACCAATGGGTGATTATGATATCGCCCATTATGCATTTGATATTGAAAGAAATGATCTTCAATTAGCCGGTGGCAGACAGGATCAATACGCAGCTATGTTTGGTGGAGTAAACTTTATGGAGTTCTATCAAAATGACAGAGTAATTGTAAATCCATTGCGTATTCGACCACAATACATGCACGAATTAGAAAATAATCTGGTACTCTATTTTACTTCTACATCACGCGAAAGCGCCACTATTATTAAAGAACAAATGAAGAATGTAAACAACCATCATGAAAAGAGTATAGAAGCGATGCACCAACTTAAAACACAAGCAAAGATGATGAAAGAAGCTTTATTAAGAGGGAAGTTGGATGAAATTGGAGAAATCCTGGATTATGGTTTTGAGCAAAAGAGAAATATGGCTGCTAATATTAGTAACGCGGGTATTGAAAAGATATATGATGCAGCAAAAAAAGCAGGAGCCACCGGTGGAAAGATTAGCGGTGCAGGTGGAGGTGGGTTTATGATATTTTATTGCCCTGTTAATAATAGATTCGCAGTGGAAGACACCCTGTTACAATTTGGTGGAGAGGTAAAGAAATACAATTTTACAAAATATGGCCTAACTACCTGGAGTGTTTAATAAGATATTTACTTATCATTTTTACATTGCATAAAACCTTCATTAACTTTAGCCGAACTTTCCATATATGCAGAATAAAATTTTCGATATTATCAATGCTTCAATAGCCGTAAAGCAAGGCCTTTTACAAGATGCCGAATTATTAAAAACAGTTGAACAATGTATTGAAGAAATTGTAACCGCTTTTAAGGGCGGTAATAAAGTGTTGTTTTGCGGTAATGGTGGAAGCGCTGCCGATGCACAACATTTAGCAGCAGAATTTAGCGGCAGGTTTTATACAGATCGCGATGCCTTACCTGCAGAAGCACTACATGTTAACACCTCTTATTTAACCGCAGTGGCTAATGATTATAGCTATAATGAAATCTATTCCCGGTTAGTAAAAGGAATTGGAGTGAAGGGTGATGTGTTGGTGGGGTTAACTACTTCAGGTAATAGTGAAAATATTATCAGGGCTTTTGAAGTTGCCAAACAAAAAGGAATAACCACCATCGGTTTTACCGGAGCTACCGGAGGAAAAATAAAACCATTATGCGATTACCTGATAAATGTTCCTTCCACAGACACTCCACGAATTCAGGAATCACATATTCTAATTGGACATATCATTTGCCAATTAGTTGAGGAAAAAATATTTGGGTAAATACCCATAAATCTCTACCTACAAAAAAACATTCTTTTAATAAAAATCACTTCAAGTTATCCTTATATGCCTTAATGCACTTGCTTTTAATCTTTCATAATAACAACTCGCGCTTAAAAATAAATTACTTTTATTTTAATTATTTCATCTTGCTTCAATTCAAAGCTAGCTTTTTTAAACTTAGGTCTATTCGTTACGTTAATAGATTGGTAATTTGAGAACCCAATACCTTCTTTAGGAAAAATCATTCCTTTATCAACCTTCCCATTTTTATTCTCATCATGCAGAACACTAACGGCATAACTGCCTTTGGATAAGTTATAAAAAGTAACCGTTAGCTTGTTATTAATTATTTCTGCCTTCTCTATTTTAAAATAGCGTTTAAAATGCTCATCAGGAATTGAGCCCTCCTTATTATACAATGCTACCATCACGGCTCCCTTGGAGCTTCTAAAGTTTTCAACTACTACGGTTAGTTTGAAAGTTCCATCCTGGCCATAAGAAGATGGGCAAATAAATAGAAACGAATGGAATAAGATTATAACGAATGTTATTTTCACTTTTAAATACTTTTTTGAGTTTTGAACTTTTCCTTTACATTATCCACAACGAAATACACTAATGGCACTAAGAATATGGTAAGTATTAAAGAAGAAATTAAGCCGCCGATAATTACCCATGCCAGGCCATTTTTCCATTCTGCAGATGTGCCGGTTGCTAATGCAATAGGTAGCATACCAATTGCCATTGATAATGTAGTCATTAAAATAGGCCGTATTCTTCCCTTACTTGCTTCAATAATAGCTTGCCGAAAAGGTAAACCTTCCTTTTTTAATTGATTGGTAAAATCAACAATCAAGATTGCATTTTTGGTAACCAACCCCATTAACATAATTAAGCCTAATAAGGCAAACAAGCTAATATTACTTAAGGATAAATTCAATGCCAGAAAGGCACCGATAGCAGCAACAGGAATTCCGAATAAGGCAACAAAAGGATAAATATAGCTATCATATAATGCCACCATAATTAGATAAATAAGAATAAATGAAACCAATAAAACTGAGCCTAAAGCAGTGAAACTATCATCCTGGCGTTTAATATCGCTTCCCCAATTCATCTGTACGCCTTCAGGTAATGGATTTTTATTTACATAAGCCACCACATCATCTGCAACTGTACCTGAAGGACGTCCCAGAGCATCAGCAGTTAAAGTAACCGCAGGTTGTCTATCTTTCCTTTCTAATAAAGAAGGAGAATTAGCTCTTTCAATAGTTGCGAATTGAGAAACTTCAACCGGAATCCCCATTGGGTTAACTATACTAAGTTTATTTACATCATCATAGTTTTTACGATCAAATTTATCCAGCCAAATCCTTACAGGATATTCAGTTCCTTTTTCAGTTAGCAATGCATCATCATTTCCGGAAAATGCAGTACGTAAATGCATACCTACGTATGCTGTGTTCAAACCCAATCGTTGCATCTTATCTTTATCAGGGATAACCCTTAATTCCGGGCTTCCTGTTTCAACCGATAAACGAACATTATCTGCCCCGGGTATCTTTTCAATAATAGACTTTAAATTTTGCGCTGATTGCATCACCTGATTGAGTGAAGAACCACTCAATGTAATTTCAATAGGTGCAGATTTTGGAATTAAACCTAACGTACTAATGGAGAAATTAATACCCTGAAACTTCTTTTGCAAACTATCTCTCAACGTTTGCATAAAACGTTCAGTGGAGCGGTTATTTATTTCCTTTTTAGATTTCAACTGAACAGTAAATTCAGATTTGTTCTGAGCACCAACACCCAAACTCCCGATCCCTGTGCTTGGGCCTCCAATATTACTAAACAAAGTAGCTACTTCAGGCTGTTGAAGAATATAGGTTTCAATTTTTTCGGAAACCAGATTGTTTCGCTCAATAGAAATGTTTTTATCAAATTCTAATCCTAATCGAAATTTCCCCTGATCGCCTGTAGCAATTAATTCCTTTCCAATAATACCTTGCTTCATCAATACTCCCGTTCCTAAAAAGAGCAGTATTACAAAGCCTAAAAAAATTAATTTGTGATGTAATACCCAATCTAATTTCTTACTATACCAGGAAGTAAATTGGGTTAATTGATGTTCAAACCAAAGTAAAAAGCGATTAAACACATTGGTGGGTTTAAGATTTTCTTTTTCTCCAATGCGAGAAGCCATCCAAGGTGTAAGGGTGAAACCAACAAGTAAACTGGTAAGCACAGTAACAATAATTACCACTGAAAATTGCTTGAGCATATCTGCAACAAATACCTGAAGAAACAAAATAGGAACAAACACCACAACATCTACCAGGGTGATAGAAACTGCGGAGTAACCAATTTCCATCCGTCCTTCTAACGACGCCTTACGCTTATCCTTTCCCATATCAAGATGGCGTTGAATATTTTCCAAAACAACTGTTGCATCATCAACCAAAACGCCTATTACTAAAGACATGGCCAAAAGTGTCATTAGGTTAAGTGTATAACCCAACAGCCACATAGTGCCAAAAGCTGTAACTAATGAAGTAGGAATAGCCACGGCAACAATCAATGAATTTCGATAGCTTCTTAAAAATAAAAGCATCACAATAGAAACCAAAATAACTGCCAATATCAAATCGAAAACTACCGAGTTTACAGCTGCAATGGTATTGTCGGTGCTATCATCAGTAACCACAAATTTTACATGGTTACTTTCATTGCCTTTTTCAATGCTTTGAAATTGTTCTCTGATAAGCTTGGACATATCAACAGCATTGGCATCTCCTTGCTTTTTAATGAGCAGTCCAATACCATTTTTCCCATTATAGCGGCTAACGGAAGTAATTTCTTTAATTCCATCATTTACCTCAGCTATATCTTTTACAAAAATCGGACTTCCCAAAAATGGCATGGCTACTTGAACATCCCGGATATCATTTACATTATTAAACTTCCCTACCAGGCGTACCAAACTATTATCGGTTGACGTTTGAACTTGCCCTGCAGGAATATCAATACCAGAGCGATTTATAGCCTCCACGACCTGATTAATTGAAATCCTATTTAATTTTAATTTTTCCTTATCCACACTAACTTGTATCTCTCTTTCTTCTCCTCCTAATACGGTAATTTCTGCAACTCCCTTAATTTTTTGAATTTGAGGCAAATACTCATCTTTCATTTTTTGATAAAATTCAGTAGGCTGCATATCACTTGTTGCACTTACCGACATAATTGGTAAATCATTAGGAGACACCTTACTCATCACAGGATTCTTTATATCCTTGGGAAGGTCTTTTTTAATATTGTCAATGTAGCGTTGTGCATCCTGCATGGTTTTGTCTAAATCTGTACCATACTTCAAATTAGCAATGATGATGGAAGCATTAGGTAAAGATTTAGTTACTAAATAATCTACACCCTCCAAATTAGCAAGCGCATCTTCAATTTTACGTGAAACCGAAGTTTCCACCTCATTAGGCTCTGCGCCAGGATAAACCGTTTTGATAACCACAACTGGCTGATTAAAATCAGGCATCAATTCATAGCTCAAATTTTTAAACCCAATAATTCCCATCAGCGTAAATACACTGAAGAGTACAATAATCAAGGAAGGCCTTTTGATGGATAGTTCAGTAATGTTCATAATCACTTTTACATTAATTATTACGAATTTCTATTTTCAATGGAAGTTTGCATTTGATCTAATAACTTAACTATCTCATTTGCGCCAACATGTAGTAATACAAAATCTTTCTCAGCAAGGTATCGTGTTGCATAAAGCAATTTCAACCAATAAATGGTTTCACACGCTTCCCTATTGGCAATAGTTAATTGTAGGAGATATTGTTTATCGGAGGTGTTTATGGAAAAGTCTCCAATATTAGCCCCAATTCTTGTTCCCGAACGCAGGAGAAGTTCAGAGAGAACATACTCTTGCTTCTCATTTTGTAATGACTTGAAAACCTCCACCACATTAATAGCAAAGGCAAAACTCTTTTGTTGTAAAATATTTCCTTTCATATTAATTAGCACTTAATCTTTTATTAAAACATTTGCATTATTAAATAAGTTGATAAAACCTCCGGTTACGTAAATGTCACCGGCTATTAATCCATTTTCCACCAATACCCTATCTCCAAAGTTTTTGGTGATTTTAATAGGATGAAGTATTGCTCTTCCATTTTTTATAAGATAGACATTAGGTCTACCATCTTCATCAATAACAGATGATGAAGGAATCAAAATACCGGTCTCATCATGGTTATCACTTAGAAACACTTTACCAAACATCCCGGATTTAATTTGAGCAGTGCTTGTATTGTTAACTTGAAATTGAATAGGGAATAAATTTCCGGGATTACTTTTACTGGAAATCATTATCATTCTTCCCAAAAGTGGTATTTCGGCATAAGCATCTGCCAAAACCTTATACTCTTTCCCTAATTGAAATAATCTAATATCATTCTCGGGAGCATTTATTGTAAAACGTAATGAGTTGATATCAGTAATTTGTAGCAAAGGCATTCCCGGGGCAGCAAACCCTCCTACCTCGTTAAGTTTGGCAGTTACTACACCTTTAAAAGGAGCTTTAATATAAGTTTTGCTGATTTGTTCTAACAAGGTAGCTCTTTGCACTTTAGCCGACTTTAACCCCAGAGCTGCCTTTTCCAACTGAACTCCCTGTACTGCATCTGCATTTGCTAAAATGGTAAATCTCTTCACATCATCTTCCAACCCGCTAATTTGCACTTCTACTGTTTGTAATTGCAACTTTAATAATGAATTATCTAATTGAATTAGGGTTTGTCCTTTCCCAACCTCTTCTCCTACATCTACAAAAACTGAATTAATTTTACCCTGTATATCAGCGCTAATCTTTGTTTCTTTATTGGGCTCAAAAATACCGGCATAGAATCCACCAGATTTTATTTGCTCCACACTTACGGTATCCGTTAAAACAGAAACAGGATTTTCAATATCAAACTGATATACTTTTTCCTTAGTAATCTTTTTATTGCTTATCAATTTTAAAATTGTTAAAGCAACAACTAAAACAACAAATAATATCAACATAATTTTTTTCATATTTTTCAATATTTATTTAATAGGCTCATTCTATTCTTATATTATTCAAAGATTTCAAAATGTTATTACCTTAATCGTTCCGTTAGCCATTTTAAGCCCCAAATCAGCTTTTAGATAGTCTATTACTGCATTCAGATATTGCTGTTGGGCATCCCGAAGTGAATTATCTGCTAATAAAATATCTGTTAAGCTTGCTGTTCCTTGCTTTTGTTGCAAAATCGTTTGGTTATAAATTGACTGAGCTAATGCAATATGGTTTTGAGTATGGAGAACAGTTTGTTCTGCAACAATCTTTTGACGAGAAAAATTCATCAAATCCATATTGTTCTTTTCTTTTAATAATTGAGTTTGTAAATTATTATTATTAATATGCCGTTTCAATTGGCTCATTTTTCTGTGAGTAACGGTTCCATTGAAAATTGGATAGGTTAATTGTAAACCGGCAAATCCAACAGGGAAGAATTTTAAAAAATCATTGGGTTTTCTATCATATCCAAAACCCGAAACTCCGTAAGCAGCGGTCAAGCTAACAGAAGGTACATATTTGGTTTGCTTAAGGGTTTGTAATTCATTGGTTAGGCTTTCTAGTTGAGTCTGAGCAATCCGAATATCTATATTAATTTTTGGAGGAGAATCTGGTACATGTTGAAAAGTAATGTTATTTTCCACCATTACTGCGCTATCCATATCAACGCCCATATTCAGCTTTAACGCATTTAAGACCTGAACATATTTGTTTAGAACTATTTCTTTCTGCGTGCTTAATTGTTCAGCCTGGAGTTTCACCTTATTTACATCTGTACCGGTTGCCAAAAGTTGTTCGTTTAACAATTGGATATTTTGTAAAAGCTTACTGGTATTTTGAAGGTTAGCATCTAAAAAAGATAATTGGTTTTTTAAAATCTGAGCATTGTAATACAACAAGGTCACATCATACAAAACTTGTTCAACCGATTTTTGAAATTGAAGTTTTGAAAGTTCAGTTCCTACTTTAGCACTTTTAATTGTACCCAATATCTGTGGACTGTATAATGGCATTGCCAATTGTACATTCGCACTGATGTTATGAGGAACGCCAAATTGAGCTTCTTTAAATTGCCCGGAAGGAACCTGAGGATTAAAAATATCCATCGGCATAAGTTGCGTAGGCAATTCTAAGAAATACTTATACTCCGAATTTGCAAAAACTTTTGGTATCAGATTCGCTTGTGCTTCTTTAGTACGTTGTACGCTAATATCAATATTATTCTGATTCATCTGCAATGTTTTGTTATAGCGCAATGCAGTATCGAGGCATTGTTTCAATGTCCATGTATTTTGCGCCTGAACAGTGCTCCATCCCATTAAAGAAAAGAGCAAAAAAATAAGTTTGTGAATACTAACTAACATATTAAATTAAATTTTTTTTATTACCCCTATTTTAATCTCCTCCTATCATTTTTGAACTTATGCCCTTTTTATTGGAGTGCTCCGCTATTAAAATCCCAGCCAAGTGCAAAAGAATAAATATTGGGAACCAATAAATTCCCCATTTATGAACAGATTCAATAGTATGTTTCCATAAAGGAAAGAACCCTTTTTCGATACATACACCGGTTATAGCAGAAACAAATACAAAAGAATAAAAGTAAACGTAGGTAAATCCCTGAAGTCGTTCTTTCAAAGGTTGCACTGATTTAAACGGATTAGGAAATCGAATCCCCTTAATTAGCATATATGCAATGCGAGCTAAGAATGCGAAAATCATAACATGAGCAAATAATTCATGCCACTGCCACATAGGTGCCCGAATACTTTTTGCAATATCACTCATCTGCTCTTTTGACAATAAGGCTGTTTTGCTTTCAATTTTAGCGATCATATTATTTTTATTCATCCAATACATTCTCAAAAAGCCTGTAATAAAAAGGACGGGCATAACAATAACCATTATCCAATGCAGTAAGCGATGAAAAAAAGTAAATTTCCTTTGTGTCATTATATTTTCAGTACCCTTCATTTCAAGTTATCGTTTAAGTTCAATTAATAATTATCTTCTATGAAGCTTTTTCTTTTTTGAAAAAAGTTAAATAAAGTGCCAGACCGGTGAATATAAAACCTCCTACCAAGTTACCCAGTGTAGCCGGTAGTTGATTCCAAAGCCACCAATCGGAAATGGTAATAGGCGCACCCAACATTATACCGGTAGGGATTACAAACATATTTACAACACAGTGTTCCAAACCCAGGGCAAAAAAGGTGAAAATCGGAAGCCAAATAGCCACTATTCTCCCTATGGTTGAAGAAGAACTCATCCCCATAACAACTCCCATAGTTACCATCCAATTACATAACACGGCCTTCACAAAACAAATTATAAGCCCTTTACCACCTACTTCTTTATATGCAAGGGTCTTGCTTTCTGCCACAGAAATCACCTTGGTTATAATATCAGCATCAAAGCTGTGGCCCAACTTGGTTATATAAATAAAGAACAAACCACCAAAAACTACACTACCTAATAAATTAGCAATAAAAGCAAATGACCAATTATATAACATCCCTATAAAACCAGCTTTTTTTGCCATTACTGCCATGGGAACTGCAGCAAAGTTTCCGGTCACCAATTCCATACCTAATAAAATAACCATCACAAAACCTACCGGAAAAGCCAGGGCGCCAAGTGAATAAATATCAGTTTGAATGGCAACAGTGAATGCGAGAACTGTTCCAAACCCAAGATAACTTCCAGACAAAAAGCCCCTAATTAAAATATCTTTAACCGGCAGCTTCGTCTTGTAGGCGCCATAATCTACTAAATGAGACACTATTTCTACCGGCTTATAACTATCCATTTTACATTTAATTTAGGTTAAGAAAGTAGATAATTAAACAATTAAAAATCACTTAATCCAAGCAACAATACCCACAATTTTTTCAAATTCATATTGAAAGAAAGGAGATTTATTGCAAAACCCTAACCCAAAAGTTTAAAAATATTACTCATTAATATCTTTCTCAATTAATTACGCTCTATCATTTTTAAAATTCCTTCCAATACGGCTTTCCCATCCTTAACCAAATTTGATTTATGCCCGGATAATTTCCATTTTAACACCGCCATACGCATTCCACCAATAATAATTGTGGTTAGTGTTGAGGTTCCAATCAATTTATTATACTGTCCAGCTCCTTTGCCTTCTTTAATATTTGCAAAAACATATCCTTGCATCATTTCCATAATTTCTTCAACTTTTTTGCTTAACCCTTCATCAAAATGAAAAATACTCTCCGCAAAAAGAATACTAATTATTGCAGGCTTCTTGGTAAATGCTTGTAATTGGGATTTAAAAATTATCCGCAACTTATTTCCGGCATATTCATTTTCCTTATACACAATAGCTTCAATCCGATTTTTCATTTCAGTTTTAAAATACTCCAGTAAACTGTAAAGAATTTCATTTTTACTCTTGAAATGACGATATAAAGCCGGCTCAGACAAACCTATATCTTCTGCAAGTGTCTTTATCGTTAAATGTTGAATACCAAATTTTGAAATCCTAATAGTAGCAGCCTCCATAATCTCCACCTGTCTTTCACTAAATTGTTGATTGTACATATTTTTTCATTTATTAGTTAGTATTCACTAACAAAAGTAGAAACTACTATTTAATTAATCAAACTTTTTTTCAAGAGAACTTATGCCTCTTTTTAAAACTACCGGATACTCAGCAGGTTCGCCCACCAATTTGCTTTTTGCAAATCCTTAATACCCAATGAAGAAACAATACATTTTAGGTTAGTAAATAACAAACAGAACAATCTTTTACCGGGTTTTAGTAGTTTAGCTTTGGGATGCCTATCATTTTTTCAGCAAGGTTAAACACATTAATACATTCTTTTCTCTAAACACACTTTTTCTTTACACACTATTTAAAATTATAAAAACAACGTTATTCATTAACTTCATCCATACTAAAGATGAACTTAAATAACAATCACACAAATTTAAATTATGATTGAGGAAGCGATTATCCTATCAGGTGGGCTCGGAACCCGATTAAGGGATACTGTTCCGGGTATCCCCAAAACCCTTGCTCCTGTAGGAGGAAGTCCATTTTTGAAGTATGTAATTGACTTTTTAATACTGAATGGTGTTAAGCATTTTGTTTTTTCTTTAGGTTTTAAACACGAATTAATTTCTCAATATATCAATATCCAATTTCCTTACCTCAACTGTACTACATCAGTTGAAAAAGAGCCTTTGGGAACTGGAGGAGCTATCTTTAATTCACTAAAAGCCTGTAAGGATGAAAATATATTTATTGTAAATGGTGACACTTTATTTAAAATAGATCTTTCATCGCTTTCACATTTCCATCTAAAAAATGAAGCAGCTTGTACCCTATCACTTAAGTATATGAAAGATATTAATCGTTACGGAGTAGTAGAAATGGACAGTAGCAGTACGATTACAGGATTTAAGGAAAAAGCTAAATATCCTAACGGACTAATTAACGGTGGTGTATATGCGCTAAATATTCCTCGCTTTAAGCAAGCTGTCTTTCCTGAAAAATTCTCCTTTGAAACAGAATACTTAGAGAAATATATAGGAAATCAAAAAATAATGGGCTTAGTTCAGGATGCCTATTTCATTGACATTGGTATTCCTGAGGACTTTGAAAAGGCCAACCGGGAACTTGGTAATCATACATAATTGCGTACCTTAACAAAATGCGGCATAAATCACTTCCTATTATCAGTAAGGCATGGACACTCTTTTTAGACCGTGACGGAGTAATAAACCAGGAAAAACATAATGATTATATCAATACCTGGGAGGAATTTTCATTTTATCCGGGTGTACTTCAAGCCATGTCTATTGTTGCGCCACTATTCAACCGCATCATTATTATAACCAATCAAAGAGGGGTGGGCAAAGGCCTTACAAAATTAGAAGACCTCCTGGCCATCCATTCCAATTTGAAAAGAGAAGTGGAGGCGCATCACGGTCGTATAGATGATATTTTCCATTGTGCTGACCTTGATGACAATAGCATAAACAGAAAGCCTAATAAGGGCATGGCATTACAAGCCGAAAAACGATTTCCAGACATCAATTTTTCAAAATCCATTATGGTTGGGAACACCTTAAGTGATATGCAATTCGGTAGAAATATAGGCGCCTACACCGTGTTTCTACCTACTACTCGACCTGAAGTAGATTTACACCACCAGCATATTGATATGGTCTTTCCCTCCCTCCTGGAATTTGCCAAAGCCATTAGTAATAAGGTTTAGTTAATACCCACGTAAAATCTCATTTCAAAAAAAATGTTTAACTAATTTTATTTAATGAAACTAATCCAGCAGGTAATTTTATTTTGCCTCCTTCCATTTTTATCCCAGGCACAGCTTTCTCCTTCCAACAGAAATGACTTAGTCAAAAAAGAAGATTCACTTAAAATCCATGCAAAAGAAATTTTATTTGGGTTAGAATTAAATGACCGTTTTATTGCCGACAGTATATTTACCCGGCAATTTGTAGAAGCATTAAAAACTCCCTATTCCTTTCAATACCCTTTTGATTCATTAGAAAGTATTTCACGTTTGTATGCCCCTGATAGCTCCTTCCGTATTATTACCTGGAACTTGTATATCAATGATGCAAACGCCAGACGGCATGGGGCCATTCAAATGCGTACACCTGATGGCTCATTAAAGCTTTTTCCACTTCTTGACAAAAGTGAGGAGTTTAAAGATATTGCCCAACCTATAACAGATAACCTGAACTGGGTTGGTGCTGTGTATTATCGCATCTTATTAAAGGAATACGGGGGTAAAAAATACTATACCCTTATTGGTTTCGATGAAAATGATTTGCGAAGTAATAGAAAAATAATTGATATCCTTCAGTTTGAAAATGGCAAGCCGGTATTTGGTGCTCCACTTTTCAGTTTTCCCAGCAATAGCATTTTTCCCAAAAAGACAAATCGCTTTGTAATGGAATACAAACGGAATGCAGGAGTAAGGCTTAATTACGATGAAACCATGGATCTTATTGTAATGGAGCATTTAATTTCAGAAACCAATGAGCCTAATAAAAAATACACGCTAATAGGTGACGGTGATTATGAAGCATTAAAATGGATGGAAGGTAAATGGACATACGTAAGCAAGATATTTTTTGAAATAACACCCGACGGCCAGGCCCCTTTACCAAACAAAATTTTGGATGATAAAGGGAATATTGATGAATCAAAAGTTCCGGGATTCAAAGATGAGCCAACAAAACCTGCGTCAAAAAAGAACAAAAGAAAACAATAACATACCATTCATCGTTCCGTTACTTTTTGTAAGAATTGTGCTATACGCTCGTCTATACTTAATCTCATTTTAACTAAGTCTCAATGCTAAAATCAATAAATTTGTGCTGCATAATTGATTGAGCGGATAGAAAATGATATATAAAAGGAGTGAAACAGCACCTATTAAAAAGGTAATCCCAAGCATTTTAGCCATATCCATTTTTATGGAAATGCTTGATGCAACCATCCTTAACACTGCACTACCTTCTATAGCCAAAGATTTGGGTGAATCACCACTCAATATGCAAAATGCCATTGTGAGTTATGTATTAACACTGGCTATTGTAATGCCTTTAAACGGATTTCTATCTGATAAGTTTGGTACTAAAAGAGTTTTCATTACCGCCCTTTCTCTATTTGGCTTAGGCTCTCTTTTCTGTGCATTATCTCAAAACTTATTACAACTGGTTCTATCCAGGGTATTACAAGGTATAGGAGGCTCCTTAATGAATCCGGTAGGCAGGCTCATTTTAATAAAGTCGTATAAAAAGGATGAATTTTTACGTGCTTTCAATTATGCCGTTACACCGGCATTAATCGGACCAATATTAGGACCATTGGTTGGTGGCTATTTAGTTCAATATCTGAGCTGGCATTGGATTTTTATAATTAATATTCCGGTTGCCCTCTTCTGTATCTTTTTATCATTACGACACATGCCTAATTATAAAGATGCTGAGGATACATTCGATTTCAAAGGCTTTTTAATTTTTGCTGCAGCATCTTTATTATTTTCTATTTCTCTTGAATTATTAGGCCATCCAAAAAATCTCACCCCTGTGCTTACCATCATAACTGCAGGAATGGTTATGTTGTATTTATATTTCAGATATGCAAAAAAAAGAAAGCACGCTCTATATCCCATAAGCCTCTTTAGTATCCGCACTTTTAGAATTGGCATAATCGGGAATTTGATAACCCGTATCGGAATCGGTTCAATCCCTTTACTTCTTCCTCTTTTAATACAAGTAGGCTTTGGGCAAAGTGCAGTAATTTCAGGATGGATAATTGCACCTATGGCAATAACGGCAATGCTGGGAAAATCATCTTCCATTCGTTTGCTCAACAAGTTTAGTTATAGAAACACCTTAAGATTAAATACAGCGCTCATCGGTATCTTCATTATTGCACTGTCCATTCCGGGCATACATACATCAATATACTGGTTCGTTCCGTTAATTGCTATCCTTGGGTTCTTTAACTCTATTCAGTTTACGGCGATGAATTCAATCACTATTTCAGATTTAAGAAATTATCAAACGAGTGCAGGGAATAGTCTATTATCTGTAAATCAGCAACTCGCAGTAGGATTCGGAATTGCATTAGGTTCGGTTGTATTAAGAGTATTTCAGCGGAATTTGGGTGAGCAGGAAATACACCTTGCATTTAGATATACCTTTATTGCCATTGGGGCTTTTACTATTCTTGCGGGATTGGTTTTCAGAAGGCTTCACTCCAGTGATGGAGAAAATTTAAGATCAAAAAAGGTTATCAACAAAACGAGTGAACACTAAAAGATATTGCCAGATTATTTTTTAAACTGCAAATACAAATCTTCGTATGCTTTTACCATCTCTCTAACGCTATGGTGTTTATGCATACTATTATAGGCTTCTTCTCCAAGATGTGTTCTTAACTCTTTGCTATTGGCAAGGCTTATTATCGCACGGGCAAGGTTGGGTACCATGGCCTCATTTTCAATCAACAACCCGTTGATGTTATTTTCAACAATTTCAGTAGTACCATCTACCCTGCTTACCACCACTGCTTTGCGCATAGCCATAGCTTCCATAAGCGCCAACGGCAATACTTCCCACAATGATGGTAGAAGAAAAACATCTATATTGGCTAATACATCCGGCACATCTTGCCTGAATGATGTTAATACAACCTTGTCTTTTATCCCCAATTTTTCAATCAACAGAATCCCTTCCTTTTTTAATTCCCCATCTCCCACCATCAACAACATAATATTATCAGCTTTTTTAGCTGCCTCCGCAAAAGCCTTTAAAAGATTGAGTGGCTGTTTTTGAACTGTGAATCGAGCTATTGATGCAAATAAAACTACATTTTCCGGAATATTAAATTCCTTCCTCAAATTTTTAAAACTTCCCTCAGGATTGAAGCGTTTCGTATCTATGGTATTTTGAATAATAGCCGGATTAAATTCATTTCCAAAAAGTGCCTTTCCTGTATCTCTGTTTGAAAAGGCTCCACACACATTCAAAGTAGCCTTACGAGTTAGAAATTTCTCAGCTTGTATTCGTAGGTTCTTATTAATGAAATTCTGATCCGGGTGAAACGACCAACCGTGGCAAGTATAGATAAGTGGTAGGTTTAATTTTTTTGCAGGCTTAAACAAATTGGAGCAGGCACGGGTACCATGTGCATGAATTAAATTTATTTTTTCATCTACCATCAACTGCTGCACTTTTTTCCAAACTGTAAAATCAAATGGCTTTTCGGTATAAATAACATGAACAGGAATATTCATCTCCTTTATCTTATCAACCATTGGCCCGTCTGTAAAGGAAAGAACAACCGGTTCAAATTCTTCTTTATTGATATGTTCAACAATATTCAACAACATGTTTTCACCGCCACCAACCTTTCCTTGCCGAATACCCTGAAGAACCCTAAGTTTATTATTTGAATTTACCATGAGGCAGAAATAACTATTAACCGAAATGATTATAAAAAATTCGGTAAGTCATGCTAATATTAATCATCAAGTTTCAGTACTGCTAAAAATGCTTCTTGCGGCACCTCTACGTTTCCAATTTGACGCATCCTTTTTTTACCTTCCTTTTGTTTTTGCAATAATTTCCGTTTACGGCTAATATCCCCACCGTAACACTTTGCCGTAACATCCTTACGCATCGCGCTTATATTTTCTCTGGCTACAATCTTGGCGCCAATAGCTGCCTGAATAGCAATTTGAAATTGCTGACGCGGTAAAAGTTCTTTCAACTTTTCACACAGCTTTCGTCCAAACTCTTGTGCCCTACCCCTATGAATTAATGCACTTAATGCATCCACCTTGTCTCCATTTAATAAAATATCCATTTTTACAATATCACTCTCTCGATAATCTAAGGGATGATAATCAAAGGATGCATAGCCGCGTGTCATGCTCTTCAACTTATCGTAAAAATCAAAAACAATTTCGGTAAGTGGCATATCAAAAGTAAGCTCTACACGTGTTGGTGTAAGATATCCTTGATTAATTAAAATTCCTCGTTTATTGATGCATAGGGTCATGATATTCCCAATATACTCAGGCTTAGAAATAATCTGAGCCCTGATAAAAGGTTCTTCCACCTTTTCCAACTTCGTAGGGTCAGGCATTTCAGTAGGGTTATTCACTTTAACCACAACACCTTTTGAATCGGTAGCAATAAAGCTCACGTTAGGCACGGTAGTAATAACCGTTTGGTTAAATTCACGTTCTAACCGCTCCTGAATAATTTCCATGTGCAGCATACCTAAAAAGCCGCAACGAAAACCAAATCCAAGCGCCTGTGAAGTTTCTAATTCAAAAGTAAGGGATGCATCATTGAGTTGCAACTTATCCATACAATCCCGCAGCTCTTCAAAAGCATCGGTCTCAACCGGAAAAATTCCGGCAAATACCATAGGCTTAACATCCTCAAAACCTTTTATTGCTCCTTTACAAGGATTAATCATTGTGGTAATAGTATCTCCAACTTTTACCTCGCGTGCATTTTTAATACCCGTAATTACATAACCAACATCTCCTGCCTTCAATTCATTTCTCACCTCCATATCCAGTTTAAGCACACCTATTTCATCCGCCTCATATTCTAACCCGGTATTAAAAAACTTTATTTTATCTCCTTTACGTAAAACGCCGCTAAATACCCTGAAGTAAACAATAATTCCACGAAAAGAATTAAATACACTATCAAAGATTAGTGCTTGTAAAGGTGCCTTTTCATCACCCTTTGGCTCAGGAATTCGCTCAATTATAGAAGAAAGGATTTGTTCTATTCCAATTCCTGTTTTTCCACTTGCCAATAAAATATCTTCTTCCTTACAACCAATCAATTCAATAATTTGGTCTTGTACTTCAGGAATCATAGCTCCATCCATATCAATTTTATTAATAACCGGAATTATTTCGAGGTTATTATCAATGGCCAAATAAAGATTTGAAATAGTTTGTGCTTGAATTCCTTGGGTTGCATCAACCAAAAGTAAGGCCCCTTCACACGCTGCCAATGCCCGGCTTACTTCATAACTAAAATCAACGTGTCCGGGTGTATCAATCAAGTTCAGGATAAACTTTTCGCCTTTGTACAAATAATTAATCTGAATGGCATGGCTTTTAATGGTAATCCCTTTTTCTCGTTCAAGATCCATATTATCCAATACCTGTGCTTGCATATCCCGTTCGCTAATAGTTTTGGTATGCTCAAGCAGGCGATCAGCAAGGGTGCTTTTACCGTGGTCAATATGGGCTATAATGCAAAAATTCCGGATATTTTTCATGAACGAAAATCACACTTTTTTAAGGCGGCAAAGGTAATGATTTTGAAGCAAATACACGATACCCATTATCTATCCGGAAGTAAGATATTAGCCAGGATGCTGTTGAGTTCTTTTGAGCGATTAAGCACCATTAGATGTGTTCCTTTTGGAATGATATAGGTGGGTTCAATATATTTAATGGGTAGGATTTCATCATGGTCGCCATGAATATGCCATATCTTACCCGGTTTCTCTCTGTTTTGCCAATGGAGAATAGCACCCATCCCCCATCTCAGAAACTCAGGATCAGCATCATGAATAATTTTCTCCAGCAATTTCTTATCCTCCTCATCTTCTGCAGTAAACAACCGCTTAAGGATAGATGCTGATTTAATAAAAGCCATGGGAACAATCTTATATAACCTTAGTTTTTGAAAATACTCAAAATAACGAGGCAATTCATCTCTTGTAGCTACACTCGACAACAAAATTAATTTCTGAGGTGGTAGCTGTTTAGCTATTTCTACCGCCATCATTCCACCCATTGAAAGCCCTAATAAACAAAATGGATCTTCTTTACTTATACTACTACCTAATCGTAATGCATAATGTGATAAGGGTTCGTCCTTCTCAGGCTTTATCCAATCTAAAAAGACGGGCTCAAAGCCGGCAGGTAATTGAATGTGACAAAAGATTCGGCTATCGGCTCCTAACCCGCTAATGAAGTACACCTTCATAATGCAAATGTACAACACATGATCTTGAGGTTAACAAAACTTTGAATTATCTTCACAAACTCACAAAAACATGAAAAAAATAATTCAGAAAATATTTTGTCTTCGTACAGATGTAAGCCTGAGTTTTTACATTGCTGATTTTCTTTTCAGAAAGATACTCCGTCAAAATGCAGGTACCAAATGGGCAGTTCATTTTACAAGTACCATTTTTTGTCCTCAAAATATTACTCGAGGTAAGAGCGTATATCCCGGAGATTCACCCAATAACTATATTGAAGCTCAAAATGGAATTATTTTTGGAGATTTTGTTAATCTGGGGCCGGCCGTAGGGATTATTTCTGCCAATCACGACCTGATAGATAATACACAGCATACTCCGGCACCTCCTATCCGAATTGGTAATTATTGCTGGATTGGCATGAATGCAGTAATATTACCCGGCGTGCAACTTGGAGATTTTACCATTGTGGCCGCAGGGGCTGTGGTTTCAAAAAGTTTTCCTGATGGATACTGTGTTCTAGCAGGCACCCCTGCAGAAGTAATTAAACAGCTCAATCGTGAAGCCTGTCAAAATCATGCAAACAAACAATAAGCAGGTATTCTCTTCATTAAGCAATAAATCTGCCATGCTATTTACCGGCAGTATGATTCGCTTGGCTGTACAGCTTATTATTTTAGTTTTTTTTTCGCGTCATTTATTGGTTAATGATTATGGGCTTTTTCAGGCTGTTTTTCTTTTTCTTAATTTATTTGGAATAATTACATTGTTTGGACTTCCATCAGTAATCCTTTCTATACCCGGAAATAATATTTGGGAATGGGTTAGAAAAAACAAAAAATGGGTAGTCCTTTTTGCCGTCCTGCTTTATGGTGCTGCAATTCTCTTTTTGATTTTTTCAAATACCGGCTATAATCTTTCACTTTGTAGCTTATTATTTTTGGGCTTATTAGTCCAAAATTTTGCGGCCCTATCCGAATCATTAGCTATTAGGAATAATAGGATAACGTCATTGTTTTATATTAATTTATTATTCAACGCTCTATGGTTAGGTGCACATCTTGGATTATTATTTTATAATTATTCGTTACCGTTACTAGTTATTCTAATTATCTTTTCTTATTTAATAAAAGCTGTTTTAACCGTTTGCCTAAAGCCTCATCACCGGTCCGATATTCAAACAAACACTGTAGCCTCACAATGGTTATGGCTGGGTATGTTTGATGTAGTAAGTGCATTGTTCAAATGGATAGATAAATGGGTAATTCTGGTATTTATTTCGGTGGGTCAATTTGCAATATATTTTAACGGGGCTTATGAGATTCCACTTTTTGCTTTAATGGTAAGCGCAGTAGGCAGTGTACTTATAGTTGAATTTACCCAAAAAGATATAGATAACACCCGGCGTACTGCCCTGTTTAATCATGCTGTAAAAATGCTATCATCAGTAGTCATTCCAATTTTTTGTTTTCTCCTTTTTTTTTACAAACCCATTTTTTTATGGGTATTTGGTCAAAAATACGCTCCTGCCCTACCCATATTTTTTGTAAGCCTTTGGATATTACCAGTACGGATAGGAAATTTTACTGCTGCCCTTCAGGCATTGCAAAGAAGTGATTTAATCTTTAAAGGGGCATGCCTTGACCTGGGTATTGCTTTATTACTCATGCCATTATTCTATCCATGGTTAGGTTTGCCCGGTATTGCACTTGCCTTTGTAATTTCAACCTGGATACAGGCAACGTTCTATATTCACCATACATCAAAATTGATGAACATCCACGTTTTTCACTATTTCCCTATAAAATTCTTATTTGTATTACTCATTACCTGTTTACTGATTCAGGCCACTTTAAGCATATTCAATAGCTACCTTCCATCTATGATTTGGATGTGGGTTTCCCTGGCACTAAGCAGTATAATAGCACTTTGGCTATTGTTTAAAAACAGGATTGGAATTATTGAGTAGCCTTTAATAAGATTATTTAATTAGCTACAGTTTTAGTTTTTATTTCAAGTTCCGGTTCATCATATTTTGAAAAATACAGGCACCCAAGAAAAGGCAGCCAGAAAAAATAATTAATTTCCATCAAAAAATAATCAAACACAATAAAAACACAAAACAACAGGATTAAAACTTTATCATAGCGACGAGTGAAAAACCCTATTACAAATACAAATTCTAATAACACAGTAAAAAAGTAAAGTGAATATGAGAGATATTCATGTTGAATAAGATATAGGAGAAAATGAGTAAACCAGGTAGGTGAAGGTTCAATTAAAATACCAGCATGTTGCCTTAATAAAATACCGGATAGCTGTTCAATATTAAAAACCCCACCGGCGCGGATTTTCCATATAGCCGTTGAGAAAAAGATAAGTAAGAAAATGAGTCGAAGGATATGAAGCCTGTAATATTTTCCACGGATACCGGATGAGGTGAACAATAAGGGAAAGAACATTTGAGCAGTAAACACTTCAATACTAACAAACCCGGTTACTGAAATCAAATAGGCATAAACCATTACAAACAAAGAGGTGCATAATGCTAATAAGGGAGCAATTTTCCAATTTTTTCTAACCGATAACACGATAAAGAAAGGAAGTAAGAAGTAAATCACATCAAGGCACAAGCGAAATATATCTATATGCAATAGCAGCTTATGAATTCCGAACAGCCATAGCAGGTTTCCGGAAATATCCGGCTTGTTAAAAATAAAAACAGGAGCAGTTTGAAAAAAGGTTAGCCCATACCAAAGCATCCATGCACTCACTGCTATTATGCATGCCAGATAATATACAGCTAAACGCCTAATATGTTCTTCACTGAACAATGGGATATACTTTTTCAGGTGAAGAAATTACATGTACTCCATCCTTCCAACTTACCATAGACCTGTAAATAATTAAGGAATTAACTTGTTCGCCTGTAATTTTTCCCAACCATTGTTCAAACCATTTTGAAAACACTTCAAATGGCACCCTACCGGCGATAACATCATCCTTATTAAAACTTGTTCCATATAAAGGCGACAATGCTTTTATTACCCATTGATTATTTGCTTTAAGGTCTAGGTATCTACTAAAAATAACCACACATTGATCTCTTACAGGAAAGGGCAAATTACTTAGCGGATATGTATGCCTATTCAATTCCACTGTATAAGCCGGATATGGGCCAGCTTTATACCATGCATTACTAAACATTCCATATTGATAAATAGGTGTTGCTACAACACCCCACTTAAAGTTGATATATAAAAAAAATAATAATAAGGCTATAAGGGTGAAAAACAATCCTTTACTATAACGATATAGTTTTACCAAAAACATAATGGTAAATTAAGGCAGAGATTTTATAATTAAATTAAACTCATCTGCATTCAAGCTAGCGCCACCCACCAATCCGCCATCAACATTAGGTTTTGAGAATAACTCTGCAGCATTTGAACCTTTTACACTACCGCCATACAAGACAGGTATTTCATTTGCTACATCCAACCCGAATTTTTCGGTAAGTACGCTGCGAATATGTGCGTGCATTTCTTCTGCTTGTGCACTGGTAGCTGTTTTACCTGTTCCGATGGCCCAAATTGGCTCATAAGCAATAATGATTTGCGCTGCCTGCTCTTTTGATAAATGAAAAAGGCTTTCTTTCAATTGTATTTCAACAAAATTATTTTGATTATTCGATTCACGTATAGAAAGGGGTTCTCCACAACAAAAAATCGGAATAAGCCCATGTTCAAAGCAGCGATTGACCTTCTCCGTTAGTAATTGATTGCTTTCTGCCTGATATTCTCTGCGTTCGCTATGCCCAAGAATAACATACTGAATACCTACACTCTTCAAAATTTCGGCACTTACTTCACCGGTATAAGCCCCATTATTTGTAGAAGCACAATTTTGTGCTGCAATAAAAGTATGTGCTTTACCCAAAACCTTTTCATGCATAGCACGCAAATAAGGAAAGGGAACTGCAAAAATAGCCAGTTGATTATCCTTTAAATTATGGTCGGTTTTTAAAATTGCATTCATTAAATCACCTGCCGACTGCCAGGTAAGATTCATTTTCCAATTAGCTGCTGCTATTTTTTTTCTCATCATCAAAAGATTTATAATAAAGATGTTGCAAATTAACAGTTTCCTCTTCGGTAAGCTTCATTTCACGCAAGGCCTTCCAGTTATTAATATCCGTCAATGCTTTATCAAGTAGGTATTTTTCATTTCCCCAGGTAAAATTAGGAACATTTTTAAGTGGAAAGTCTCTGCCAAAAATATTGCACGAAACACCTACAATAGTTCCGGTATTAAATGAAGTATTAATGGCACAACGACTATAATCACCCATTATTAGTCCTGCCTTTATTCCAACAGGGAATGGCGAGGCTTCGTCATTCAATAAATAAGAGACCTTGCCGGCATTGTTTTTCACATTGCTATTACTTGTTCCGGCTCCAAGATTACACCATGCTCCAATGGCGCTGTCACCTAAATATCCTTCATGTGCTTTATTGGTGTATTCCATTAAAATACTGTTCTTTATCTCACCTCCTGCCACACAATATGGGCCGATGGTAGTTCCCGCATATAAACAAGTCCCCATCTTCACAACAGCTCCTTCACAAATAGCTACCGGTCCTTTAATAAGTGTACCTTCCATGACCAACGCATTTTTACCTATAAATACCGGGCCGTTTTCTGTATTGATAGTACAATGTTCCATCTTCATCCCATCAACTGCATAAATCACTCCATTGCCTGAAAGACGGTTCGTTTGTGATATAGGTGAAGGCCGGGCTTCATTCATGAGCATATAAATATCTGACCTGATAGCCCATTCATTGTGCTGATAAATATCCCATGGATGGTTAAGCATTCGAAACTCCTCAGATAATGGAATATTATTTTTATAGGCTTCAATAATCTGAATATAATCTTCCTGAACCGGGATATGATTGGCAGGTATTAGTACATCATCATTTCCCTGTTTTAATGCCTCTTTTGATAAGACGACTTTTGCTTTTAGCAACCTTTCCCATTTTTCACGAATAGTAAAAATTCCAATACGGATATCTGCTGTATGGCGAGTATGGGTGAAAGGAAACAATGCTTCCCTGCAATGATTGTCAAATAAAACAATAGCCATAAAAAATGCTTGTTCGTTACAAAGCTAAGTAAAGGCACCTGCACAAAAAAACCTTCCGAATGGGAAGGTTTTTTTTAAAATAGTATGTTGAATTACTTTGCTTTCTTTTCGTAGCGTCTTTTAAATTTATCAATACGACCTGCTGTATCCACCAGTACATTTTTACCGGTATAAAAAGGGTGAGAAGTGTTGGAAATCTCCAATTTAACCAAAGGATACTCTTGCCCATCACCATCGAAAACAATAGTTTCTTTGGTTTCTGTAGTTGAACGACTTAAAAAAGTATAGCCATTGCTCATATCCTTAAATACCACCGGGCGATATTTCTTGGGATGAATGTCTTTTTTCATAATTGTGTTTTTGAATACGGATTTTGCCGTAATTTTTTTTGGAAATGCAAAAGTAGTCTTTTTTATTGAAATATATCAACTTTTCATATTGATATATTGGAGCGGGATACCTAGCTCCCATCCCTTACTTGCCTGTATAACTGCTTGTAAATCATCTATTTTCTTTCCGGTTATCCGGATAATGTCATCCATAATAGCTGCCTGAACTTTAAGTCCGCTCTCCTTAATTAATTTTACTATTTTCTTCGCATCATCTTGTTTAATACCATTTCTTACCGGAACCTCTTGTTTGGTAACCTTACCGCTCACAAAGGGAGTTTTTGAAAAATCAAAAGCTTCCGCTGCCAATCCCTGCTTCATACCTCGACTAATTAATACATCAATAATTTGTTTCAATTTCATTTCGCTATCTGCTTCAAGAGATAATTTAAAATCCTTTTTATTCAAATCTATTACCACATGGGAATCTTTAAAATCAAAACGATTGGTAATTTCTTTTCTTACCACATTTATTGCATTATCCAGTGTTTGGACATCAACTTTACTCACCAAGTCAAAAGAAGGCATATCTTTTTATTTAAAGGTAACAATAATTATTAGGTTGCGGGTTAATGAAAAAATCACACCAATTGTTTTTTCCTGCTTTTCAAGTAGGAAAAGAACACTAATATCAAGCCAACCATTATAAGACCTACAGCAATGATTTCTGCTTGAGTTGATTTAAATCCTAAAAAATCATACAGTTTATTAACGCGTATCCTTTCAATAAGGAAGCGTTCGGCTCCATTCAATACTAAATACAACCCAAACATCATTAAGGGAATTTTAATTTTATATCTTAAAAGCCACATTAATCCAAACAAGAAAGTGCAAACAATAAATTCGTACAAGGGTGTTGGAAAAACAGGAAGTGGAAGTACCCGATGATATTCATCTAAATTTCCGGGAATATCTATTCCATCATTATTTACGTTTACCGGATATGCATAGGCAAAAAATTTATCAGGTAAGAAACCGGGGGCTGCAAGTGACTTATGAGGTACTGCCTGCAATGAATGATAAACCCTGTCAGTAACATAATGCTCATTCCCTTCTACGTCAATAATCTTTCCTTGTAAATAATATGTAGCATACTTATTCAACCCTTTTTCAAAATCCCCCGGAGCCGCTTTAGATATATTCCCTTGCTCATCACTTATATAAGCACTGTTTAAAATCCCCCAATCACCATCACCGGAAATCTGGCAACCCAATCTGCCAATACCATAAGCAATCATCAATGCAGGAGCAGCAGCATCTACTAAATGAGATAATCCAATTTTTTTACGATGCGCATACAAGAATATAAATAATGTGGCGGTAATAAGACCACCGTAAAAAGCCAAGCCGCTTGCTGAAAAGATAGTAGCAATGGGGTCTGCAATAAAATCATCCCAATGTTCAATAGCATCAAATAATTTAGCACCAAGGATACCGAACACAAGGCTCAAAATAACGATGTCGCCTACACGATCATGTGGCCATATACGTACACTCCGTTTCTCCGGTGAAGGCAATTTTGCCTTATGCTTATCCCACCATTTTAAACCACATAATACAGCAGCGCCTATTACTCCTCCCCAAATGCTTCCATGTGATGAAAAAATATATTCCTGAGAATTTAACCCTTCGGGCATTGAAAAAAATAGTCCTATTAATTTATATCCAAATAAGAAGCCAATAGCCGCATTAACAAAAAGCTCGCCTGCGCCAGCCGGCTTACCTACTTCTATCCATTCTTCACGAGGATGCAGTAACCCTGCCTTTTCTTTTCTTTTTAACTCCATATTCAATACCCAGGCAGCAACAATAAAGGCTACAGCTACCATCAAACCAAAACTGTTTAAAAAAGAAAGTGCGGGAATTTCTACTCCAAACCAATCTCGAAAAGCATAAAATAAATTTGGATACATGCTAAGAAAATAAAAAATTATAAAGACAAATGTATTTTATTAACGGCATAAAAAATCCTCCCATCTATAGACGGAAGGATTCTTTTTATAAAAACATAATGCCTTATTAATTACAATATTCATTAAAAGCACGGCTAAGATCATCAGCAATTTGCTGTGCAGTATTCCCCTCAATCATGTGCCTTTCAACCATGTGAACAAGCTGCCCGTCTTTAAACAAAGCAATAGAAGGAGATGAAGGTGGATACGGCATCATGTGCTGACGAACTTGCCTTACTGCATCAACATCAAAACCCGCAAAACTGGTAGTGATATGATCAGGCACTTTACCATCGCCCTGAACAGCTAATATAACACCCGGACGCGCAGTCCCTGCACTGCAGCCGCACACCGAATTAATCATAACAAGGGTTGTCCCTTTGGCTTGCAACGCATTTTCAACATCTTCAGGAGTCAATAATTCTTTAAAACCATTCTCTGTTAATTCTTCCTTCATAGGAATTACTATTTCTGCTGGATACATTGATATATATTTTTAGTTAGTTAATCTCCGCTTTTACCGGAAAAATGAAGCGCAAAGTTACAACCTTTCTTAATTAAATTATTGATAATCACGTAACACAAATTAATACAAATTGTCATTTTGTCGTACAAATCTCATTGTATTTGTCAACTTGACGTATAAATTTAAGTGGAATACTAATTGCATATTCCCATAATGAAAATAAAATAACCTTTAAAACTATAAGCTATGACACTCGTAAAAGTAAACAGTCCGATTTCAAGATCTTTCGACAGCATGTTCAAAGATTTCTTTCAGGAATTTCCTTCAACTATTTCCAAGGCGGTAAGAGAGGAGGTTTTTCAATTTCCTCCTGTTAACATTACCGAAAACAATGATAGCTATGTGGCTGACTTAGCTGTTCCGGGATTTGAAAAGACAGATTTCAAAATTAATGTAGATGGCACGCTACTTACGATCTCAGGTGAGAAAAGAGATGAAAAGAAAGAAGAGAATGAAAAGTCAATACGAAGAGAATATTCTTATAAATCATTCCAGCGCACCTTTACCTTGAATGAGCAAATTGACGTAACAAATATTTCTGCCTCCTATGAAAATGGTATCCTTAAAGTAAGTATGCCTAAAGTAGAAATCGCAAAACCTCAAACACGAGAAATTTCTATTAAGTAGTATAGCCTATTGAAACACAAGAAAGCCTCCTTTTTCGGGAGGTTTTTTTATTCCATAAAGATTAGTATTAGTGGTTACAAAACTTTTTTAGTCTTTAATTAAAATTAAATTCTTGAATTTTGTCGGATGCAGAAAGGATTTCTCTTTTATTTCATCTCTTCCCTGATTTTTGTGAGCTTTGGCTGTCATAAAAAAACAGTACCTTCAAAAACATCAATTAAAAAGAGCGAAGTAATTTCTCCCCTCCCGCCTCCCAAACCTATTGTACCTCGTCCTCCAACACCAAAATTTATTATAGTGAACGATGCCGTGGCGAAAAAAGCAGTAGATGGAAGACTCTATTATGATTTGGAGGGGAAGCGATATTGGAAAAATAAAAAGGACGGGAAATATTATTTATACAATAAAAGCATGCACGGCAACCCCGACTTTACACCGGCTACACAATAACACATCTTTTATCTATTTCCCTATTACATATATCCTAATATTTTCAACATGCTTTGAGCAGACTGTTCTTTTGCATAAACCCAATCAATTAGTTTTCCGTTTTTATCTCGGTCAACAATAATATGTTTTGGAGATGGAATCAGGCAATGTTTAATACCTCCATAGCCACTTATTTGATCTTGATAAGCACCGGTATGAAAGAAGCCTAAATATAGAGGCTCACCATTCTCCAATTTTGGTAAGAACACTTCCTTAACGTGCTCTTCTGAGTCATAGTAATCATGACTATCACAGGTAATTCCTCCCAGCACAACCCGATGATATTCCTGATCCCACTTATTAATGGGCAACATCAAGAACTTCTCTCCTATTCCCCAGGTATCGGGTAAGGTGGTAATAAAAGAAGAATCAATCATATACCATGTTTCTCTGTCATTCTGCTCTTTCTGGCCAATAATGCTATAAATATGCGCCATGCTTTCTCCCACAGTATAGCTACCAAATTCGGTAAAAATATTGGGCATCGGCACTTTAGCTTTTTTACACGCCACTTTTATATTACGCACAATTTCATCAATCATAAACTGGTAATCATAATCAAAACCCAGTGAATGTTTAATAGGAAATCCGCCACCAATATTAATTGAATCTAATTCAGGGCAAATCTTTTTTAATTGGCAATACAAATTAATCACCTTATTCAATTCACTCCAGTAATAAATATCATCTTTAATGCCTTTATTCAAAAATAAGTGAAGCATTTTTAATTGAAAACGATGTTCGTTCCCTTCTATCTTATCAACATAAAATTCAAGGATATCTTTAATTCTAATACCTAAACGAGAAGTATAAAAAGGGAAGGTTGGTTCTTCTTCAGTAGCTACTCTTATCCCCATATTAAATGGCACTTTAACAGATTTTACATAAGCCCGTAATTCATCCATATTATCAAGCACCGGAATAACATTTTTAAATCCGCTATTTAATAATTGGGCAATTCGTGAGGTGTAAGACTTTTGTTTAAACCCATTGCAAATGATAAATGCGTCCTTTGTTATCTTTTTACGGTCGTATAATTTCTTAATAATTTCAATATCATACGCATAAGAAGTTTCTAAATGAATATCATACTTTAAAGCCTCTTCAACCACAAAACTAAAATGTGAGCTTTTAGTGCAATAGCAGTAGTTATATGAGCCTTCATACTTATGCTTTTTAAATGCCTTGGCAAACATTTGTTTTGCCTTATTTATTTGCATACCGATTTTTGGCAAATAAGTTAATTTCAAAGGCGTACCATACTTATCAATCAAAGATTTTAAATCCACCCCATTATATTGGAGATAACTATTTTTAATTTGAAAATCTTCTTGCGGAAATTCAAAAGTCTGTTGTACCAGATCGTGATAAGTATTGTTCATTGATACAAAAAATTTGGGTTTAATGTGCAAATGTAAAAAACAACCGAAATAAAAAACCGTTCCGGCTTGGGAACGGTTTAAAATAAAAATAGGTGTAAAACTTACTTAACTGAATTCACCAGGCTTTTGAAACTATCCGGTTCATTCATAGCAAGGTCTGCAAGTACTTTACGGTTTAGTTCAATACCCTTGGCATTGAGTTTATGAATAAATTCGCTATAAGTTAATCCCTCTTCACGTACTGCTGCGTTAATACGAGCTATCCACAAGGAGCGATAATCACGTTTTTTATTTTTACGGCCAACATAACTGTATGTAAGCCCTTTCTCCATTACGTTTTTAGCAACGGTATAAACATTTTTACGTTTTCCATAAAAGCCTTTTGCGGCCTTTAAAATTCTTTTTCTACGTGCTCTGCTGGCAACTGCACTTTTTGAACGTGGCATATCTAAATAATTTTAATTAATGATTAAAAAATCTGGTTTACTTTAAATTAAGCAACCTTTTTACAAAATGCAGATTAGCATCGCTAACAAGTCCTTTTTTACGCATTAACCTTTTACGCTTAGTGCTTTTCTTGGTAAGGATGTGTCTTTTAAATGCTTTTTGAAATGTAATTTTACCCGAGCCGGTAACTTTAAAGCGCTTCTTTGCGCTACTGTTTGTTTTTGCCTTTGGCATTTTTGATAACAATTATTGTTACTCCCTGCTGGCGTCCCGAACAGACGGGAACTTTTGGAGCCGTGTGGGAAATAGGAAAAGATTTATCTTTTCGGGCGGCAAAGGTAAGAATTTATGAAATATAATTTACAATATATCTATAAAAACATAAAATAAGCACAGGGAATATTCTCTAACTTATTGATAATAAGCCACCTAATGTTAAATATATCAGTTATAGGCTATGCCCCCTGAATACCTATTTTCTATTCAGCATCAGAAGCTGCAGCATTAGGTGTTTTTTCACTACTCACTTTATCAATTCGCTTCCCTAATTCAGAGCTATTACTTTTTTTCTTTTGTGCTTTTGGTGCAAACATAACATGCATCCGTTTCCCTTCCATCTTTGGCATGCTCTCTAATGCACCTACATCCTTTAATCTATCGGCAAATTTAAGCAGGAGTAACTCTCCTCTTTCCTTAAACATAATTGCTCTACCTTTAAATTGTACGTGTGCTTTCACCTTATCGCCATCTAACAGGAATTTTTCTGCATGCTTGCACTTAAATTCAAAATCGTGCTCATCTGTATTTGGTGTAAATCGAATTTCTTTTACCTCACTGGATTTGGCCTTTGCCTTCATTTCCTTTTTCTTCTTCTTCTCCTCGTACAAAAATTTATTATAATCAATAATTCTACAAACCGGAGGATTTGCACCTGGCGAAATCTCAACTAAATCCAATTCCAAATCATGTGCAATTTTTAATGCTTCTTGTGTAGAATAAATTCCGGGAGTTACATTTTCACCTACCAGCCTTACTTCAGGCACACGAATCATGTGATTAGTACGGTGTTCTTGTTGTTGTTCTTTTTTAAATCGCGGATTAAAAGCCCCACGCGGCTTCTTGGGTGCAAACGTCATTTAGATTTTTTAGTTATACAATAGGTCATCACGTTAAAAAGTGATGCAATTTCCGAATTTTTATATGGAAAAATACTTCAAAATAAAATATTACCCAATTTTTTACGCTTCCAGATTTTTTCTTTCCTTAATTTCCGTTAAAACCCGTTCCATAAAAGCCTTGACACTCATCGAACCCATATCCCCTCTACCCTGAATACGTACAGAAACCACCTTATCCTGCACCTCTTTTTCTCCCACAATAAGCATATATGGCACATGCGCTAATTCTGTATCCCTTATTTTCTTTCCAATTTTTTCACTTCTATCATCAATTTCTACCCTTATTCCAGCATCAAAAAGCTGTTTTTGCAATTGATTGGCATATTCAAGAAACTTATCACTAATGGGTAGTATTTTAACTTGCAGCGGTGCTAACCAGGTTGGAAACTTTCCTGCATAATGCTCAAGTAAAAAGCCAATAAACCGCTCGTGAGTTCCCAATGGTGCCCGATGTATTATCAATGGTGTATCGGTAGAATTATCCTTATTGGTAAACTCTAATTTAAAACGTTTCCCTTGTGCAAAATCAACCTGATTAGTTGCTAATGTAAACTCCCGACCTATTGCACTCCAAATTTGTACATCTATTTTAGGTCCATAAAATGCACCTTCATCTTTTACTTCCACAAATGGTATCTTACTTTCGATAAGAACATCCCTCACCATAGCTTCTGTTTCCTTCCATAATTCAGGTTCATTAATATATTTCTTACCTAACTTTTCCGGATCGTGCAAGCTTAAGCGCATCACATATTTATCAATACCGAAAATTTTAAAATATTTCAGATACATATCATTTACCAATCTAAATTCACTGGCAAATTGCTCACGGGTACAATAAATATGTGCATCATTCATGTGGAGGCAACGCACACGCATCAAGCCAAACAATTCACCGCTTTGTTCGTAACGATAGCAGGTACCATATTCTGCAAGACGATATGGTAAATCTTTATAGCTTTTGGGTTCGGCAGCAAAAACTTTATGATGATGCGGACAATTCATAGCCCGTAAATAATACTTCACTCCATCCAATTCCATTGCCGGATACATACTTTCTTTATAATAGGGCAAATGGCCGGAGGTTAAATACAAACTTTCTTTAGCAATATGCGGAGTAACTACACGCTTATATCCGGCATCTAGTTCAGTTTCTTTTCCTAATCTTTCCAACTCTTCAATGATAACACCACCATTTGGCAACCAAAGCGGCAATCCCTGCCCTACCATATCATCATAAGCGAAAATACCCATCTCTTTACCCAACTTACGATGATCACGTTTACGTGCCTCTTCCAACATCACCATATATTCATCCAATTCCTTTTGATTAGGAAAAGTAACACCATAAATACGGGTTAGTTGCTTATTCTTCTCATCACCCTTCCAATAGGCACCTGCTATACTGGTAAGTTTAATTGCTTTAATAAATCCGGTGTTAGGGATATGTGGCCCTCTACACAAATCTGTAAAACTTCCTTGAGTATAAAATGTTATTGAACCATCTTCAAGATTTTGCAACAAGTCTAATTTATATTCATCCCCCTTTTCTGAAAAATGGTTTATGGCCTCTTTCTTGGCAATTTCTTTACGGATATAAGGGTTATTTTGTTTGGCTAACTCCGCCATCCTTTTTTCTAATCGTTCAAGATCACTTTCGGTTAATTTCACATCACCTAAATCCATATCATAATAAAATCCCTTTTCAATAGCGGGCCCAACCCAAAATTTAACCTCAGGGAATAATTGCTGAACTGCCTCTGCCATTAAATGCGCAGAGGAATGCCAAAAAGTACTTTTACCACCTGCATCATCCCAGCTTAGTAATTTTAAATTAACATCTTCATGCAATGGCAAGGTGAGATCAACTACTTTACCATTTACTTCGGCTGCCAACATGCGTTTTGCCAAACCTTCACTAATTGACTTTGCCACATCCATAGCTGAACTACCATCAGCTACCTCTTTAACAGCCCCATCGGGCAATGTAACTTTAATCATACGTATAAAATATTCGCCTTATTAAGAAGTGCAAATTTAACGAACTATTGGGGAGTAAAACATAAGGTAATAATAACTTTGTGACTCAAGATTTTGACAATCCTCTTTTTAATAGATAATTTAATAGCAGGGATGATTAAAATTGTACTCTTTTATTCCTTTAGTCTTTTCTCCTTTGCCGCAATTGGACAGAACTTCAATGGGCAATGGAAAGGTTCCTTTTCAGACAATAGTGATAATAATAATTTAAAAAGCAACTTTGATGAACGGGAGTATGTTTTAGAAATAGCCACTACAAAAAGCAATACAGTTAGCGGTACTTCTTATACCTATTTCATTAGTGGAGGGAAACGTTATTACACTATTTGCAAGATTACCGGTTTTATTGATAGAAAGAAACATTATATCGAAATAAAGGAAACAGAGCGAGTTAAAACTAATATTCCGGCTATCATCAGAAATTGTTTTCAAGTTCATAAGTTATTTTTTTCTCATAAAAAAGATGGAGAATTACTCTCCGGAAATTGGGTGCCGGCACCAAATCAGATAGGGAACTGTGGCTATGGGGCAACACAATTAGAAAGAAGGAACCTTCAGGCCTATATTAAAAGCAACAACCGCCAATCGTCAAACTATTTAACTAAGGCTACAACAAAACCCAAAACCTCTTCTACTCGAACAGCAGCACCAGTTACAGAGCAATCTAAAATCAATAAACCTCATTTAGCACAAACCGGAAAAACATCTACCGCTCAATCAAACCTCTACGTTAAAGAAAAGAAAACACAAGCGCCTATGTTAAAATCTGGCAGTGAAATCGCACTGTCGGAATATGGAAGGTTTAAAGAACCTGAGATGCAATTACGAGAAAATCAGGTGTATGCAAGGAAACTTGAATTAATAAAAACGATTCAAGTTCAGCATCCTGAAATTAAAGTAGTGGTCTATGATAATGGTGTTGTAGATGGAGATAGTATATCGTTATACTTTAATAAAAAACTTATTTTATCAAACCTTCGTTTATGTGATAAGGGATATACTGTTACCTTACCTATTGACCGCGAAAAAAACGTAAATGAATTGGTTATGCACGCCGAGAACTTGGGAACCATCCCTCCCAATACTGCTATAATGTTGGTGCTTGACGGAGACAAACGCTATGAAGTAAGAATAAGTTCAGACCTTTCAAAAAGTGGGGCAATCCACTTCGTATATACAGGGGCCGAGGTGGCAAAATAATTTCAAAGATAAATTTATTGAGTATTCAAGCTGTCTAAAACTGAGCCACAATGCAGCATTCCTGCTTTATACGTAGGGTGATGTTTGCCCAAATAAGGATTTACCACTTCACTCTCCTTACTTAACCAATTTGCACTCACTTCATCATTAAATGCCATTGGGCAATTTTGGATATATAATTGCGGACCTTCATAGTTAATAAGTTTTACAAATCCGGGATAAATCAAATCACTTATTGAGCTAAAATTCATCCGCATCTGAGTGATGTCTGTACCTAAAATAAGATTTTGAGCATTTGATTTGATGTCTTTGGTAATTAATTCAACAGAATTACCAATTGCAGCAGAATCACCAGATAATTCTGACATGGGTATGCTATCCAAGGCAAGAACAAATGCTTTTGCATGCCTTTTTGCATCCTCCATATTTGCCTCAACAAAAGCATCCTTCATCAGGATGTAGGCGTCCACAAAATGATTAACAGCTAAATTAAAACTATCACTGTGTTTTTGAAGGGCAATGGCTTCTTGTTTAGGTACATCGGGCGCATCAGATTTATTATTCCTAAATCCAAACCAATAGATAGCTGTGACTATAAACGCCAATAACAGAAATAATAATCCCTTCTTCATACTTTAAACTTTTTGCAAAGTTATTAATAATATGTAATTATACTGAAACGTTGGCTTTAATAAAGTAATTTTGCGCAAAAAACACTATGCTTCTAGGCTTGCAGGATGTTACTTTTGAATTTGGTGCAAGAGTTATCGTACAAGATGCAACATGGCATATTCAACCTAACGAGCGTATAGGGCTTGTGGGATATAATGGTACGGGGAAATCAACTCTCTTTAAAGTACTTACCGGTTTTTACTCTCCATCAAAAGGAACTGTTGAAAAAGGAAGAGAAACTACTATTGGATTTTTACATCAAGATTTATTGGGATTTGACACTGAAGATTCTATTTTAGAAGTTGGACTTGGTGCATTCGATAAAATAAAGGCCTTGGAAAAAGAATTAGAAGAAATGGCATCCGAGTTGGAAAAAACCGGTGATGAACAATTGGCACACCGCTATGCCGAGAAACTGCATGAAATGGATGTATTAGATGGTTATAGCATCCAGCATCGTACAGAAGAAGTGTTACAAGGATTAGGTTTTTCAAATGAAGACTTAGGCAAGCAATACAAGAAGTTTAGTGGTGGCTGGAGGATGCGTGTTTTGCTGGCAAAAATGATTTTAATGGAGCCTGATGTGCTGTTGTTAGACGAGCCTACCAACCACCTTGATTTGCCAAGCATTGAATGGTTAGAGAAATATTTACAACATTACAAGGGAGCTGTAGTCATAGTTTCACACGACCGTTTTTTTCTTGACAGAATGGTTACAAAAATTGTTGAACTCTACCAACAACAACTTCACTTCTATTCAGGCAATTATTCATTTTATGAAAAAGAAAAAGCCCTTCGAATAGACTTACAAAAAAAGGCTTATGATAATCAACAGGACTATATTCGTCAACAAGAGCGGTTTGTAGAACGATTTAAAGCTAAAGCCAGCAAGGCTGCACAAGCACAAAGCATCATGAAAAGGCTGGATAAATTAGACCGAATTGAAGATGTTGAACTTGAGCGACCTAACATTCGGATTAATTTTGAAGTGGAACGTCAGCCCGGTAAAACGATTTGTACATTAAAAAATATTGATAAAAGCTTCCCTGATATTGAAATTCTTCATCAGGCAAATGCTGAAATTGACCGGGGAGATAAGATAGCGTTGATTGGAGCAAATGGAAAGGGCAAGTCCACCCTTCTTAGGATTATTGCCGGAGTTGAAACATTTGATGGAGAGCGGGTTTGGGGACATAACGTAAAAGAAGCTTTTTATGCTCAACATCAACTTGAAGCCCTTCAGCCGGAAAATGATATTCTTGAGGAAATAAAGGAAGCCCGGAGCGGAAAAACAGATCTGGAGTTACGGGCTGTACTGGGCGCATTTCTATTTAGTGGTGATACCATAGAAAAGAAAATTAAAGTATTAAGTGGTGGAGAAAAAGCTCGTGTGGCTTTAGCAAAAGTAATTGTTAGTAGAGCCAACTTCTTAATGCTGGATGAACCTACCAACCATCTTGATATTCATTCTGTAGATTTATTGGTGGAAGCGCTAAACAAATATGAAGGCAGCCTAATCTTAGTGAGTCATGACCGGTATTTTATCAGTCGGGTAGCCAATAAAATTTGGGAAATTGACAATCGCTCTATCCGCGAATTTAAAGGCACCTATAAGGAATGGGAGGATTGGAAAGAGCGCAGAGAAAAAGAAGCACAAAGAATACTTAAGGAGGTAAAGCCAGAACCCATAGTAGCAGTAAAGGACCACACCAAGGTAATTAAGCATCAAAAAGCGAATACGCCAGACCGTGAGGCAAAGAAGGAATTACAAAAATTAAAGAATCGTTTTAGCAAATTAGAAGCTCAAATTTCTTCCTTATCAGCATCTGTTAAGAATTTAGAGAAGGATTTAGGTGAACCTGAAGTTTATAATAACAGGGAGCAATTTAAAGCCACTGAATTAGCCTACCAAAATGCCTGCAACTCACTTGCACAAGCCAATACAGAGTATGAGGAGTTATTTGAAAAGATAATGCAGCAGGAAGAATAGCCTATCCAAACTCCATTGCTATCTTAATAATTCCTACATAAATTTTTCCTAAAAAAAATAAAAATTATTTCTTTGAATGTTTTTTGACATTCAATTTCAACTGCTTACATTTGCCGCGGAGAGATGGCTGAGCGGTTTAAAGCGGCGGTCTTGAAAACCGTTGACTGTAACAGGTCCGGGGGTTCGAATCCCTCTCTCTCCGCCAGTAGCAATACAAAACAATTCAGCAGCCTGTAAATCGTAGTATTTACAGGCTTTTTTGTTTTCCTACCTGCTCAATTCATTCATTAAATCGCATGGCTAAGGGGGCAAATTCGGTTACCCGAACCAAATCAAAATCCGGGTAACCGAATTTCTCCGAAACACTTGTCCAGCAAGTAGTTCAGCTTTTGAACATCTTGTTTGAGGCAGCAGATGAATCTAATTTTATCACCGTAAAAAGGTCACCACCATGCAAGCAAAAGTTTCCATTCTTTTTTATGCAAAAAGAGCAAAAGCCACTACAGACGGGCTTATTCCTATTTATTTACGAGTTACCGTTGATGGGCAGCGTATTGAAATCAGCACGAAGCGTTATGTTGAAGCTGGCAAATGGTCTGTAGAACAAGGCCGTATGAAAGGCAATTCCGGAGATGCACATTCCATAAATACTTACCTGGATATTCTGAAAGGGAAAGTGTACGATTATCAAAAGGAATTAGTGCATGAAGGAAAACAAATTACTGTTGAAACCATGCGGAATAAACTTTTAGGAACAGAAGTCAGAAGCCGCATGTTGGTCCCAATCTTTGAAAATCACAATGGCCAGATTGAGGCTTTACTAAATCTTGAATTTGCTCCTGGCACTTTGGAACGTTATAAAACTTCGCTAAAGCATACCATTGATTTCCTGAAATGGAAATATAATGTTTCAGACATTGACATAAAAAAGATTGACCACGCCTTTGTAACAGAATACGAATTTTATCTCCGCAGCGTTCGCAAGTGCAATAATAATACTGCTGTTAAGTACATCAAAAATTTCGGTAAAATCATCCGCATTTGTATTGCCAATGGCTGGCTGGATAAGAACCCGTTTGTAAACTATAAAGCCAAAGTAAAGGAAGTGGAAAGGGCTTACCTGGTACAGGAAGAAATACAGGCAATAGCTGATAAAACGTTTGCTACTGAAAGGCTCAACCAGGTGAAAGATATTTTCTTATTCAGTTGCTTTACCGGGCTGGCTTATATAGATGTAAAGCAGCTTACCCGTAGCAATATCGGTTTGGGTATTGACGGCGGTAAGTGGATATTCACCAACCGCCAAAAAACCGATACCCGTTCCAACATTCCCTTATTGCCAATGGCAGAAGAAATCCTGGATAAATATAAACAACACCCACAATGCCTGAATGAAGGAAAGCTGTTACCGGTATTAAGCAATCAAAAAATGAATAGCTATCTAAAGGAAATAGCCGACCTCTGCGAAATAAATAAAGAACTTACTTTTCATATTGCCCGGCATACCTTCGCAACAACAGTAACACTTACTAATGGCGTACCTATTGAAAGTGTAAGCAAGATGTTGGGACATAAAAATCTGCGAACTACACAGCACTATGCAAAAATCCTGGACAGGAAGGTAAGCGATGATATGAAAATGTTGAAATTTAAACTGTCTGGTTGCTCTGACAGGAAAACACTGTTCGGGTTGGTAAATAATCCCATGTAGCCTTATACCCTGTTTTGTAACCCATACAGGAATGAGCTTTTTGAACCCTCAAATTTTAGTTGCTTTTTTAAACATTTTCAATCCGTACCTGAAGTTAGGGTAAGAAAATATTTGCATAGTAATTTTACGCATTTATCCACGTATTTATACAAAACACGTAGTTCGGTTCTAAAAAATATCCACACTAAATTAAGGCTGATATATCTTTTAACCCAATAAGATAAGGGAATTCGGATAATATTGAATTTCTTAAATATGATCCCTGTGAAAAAGTTCCCACTTTAGGGTATTTTTTTTAGTCAAATTATTTCAAACATTTGCAGCCTCAATTATAATATTTGACGAAGTAAAACAGTAGGAATAACCGTAGAGCAGGATTGCAATAAATAGGTTCAAAAAAGCATGTTTTACCGATAGCAATATAAAGGGCAAAGCGCTTATTGAGGTTACCAAATTATTCGTTTTTTGAGAAAATTATTTTTTTTAATACTGCTTCCTGCGGGTTTACATTGCTATTCACAAAGTAAAACTGACCAATTAGAGACAAAGTCATTGCCTCCTGGTTTTATATTTCCAACAACTCAAATTACTATAACCGATTCCGGCTTCTATTTCAACCAGTTTTCTAAATCAACATGTAAAGGTTATTTCCAGGAATCGAAGTTTTATCCTTATCCGCCGGATGTTACTCCGGTTCCCCCATCAGAAATTTCTCAAATACAGGCGATAACACCGAAACAGGTAAAATTTCTTAGCATACACGGTAATATCTCGTATGATTTTTTTTACCGCAGCCGCATAGATACTCCAATCAACCAACAGAATTTTCAGCAGCATACCGAACGGGTTTATCTGGATGTGCTTATTAAGGAAAAATATCCCCTAAAAGTAAATTTCACGAGCAGGCAGAGCAACTCACCATATTTCAGGGATTTTGTTGATGTAAATTTCAGTTTCGATAAATACACCTACAATAAAAATTTGAAGCAGCAGCTTTTAGATAAACTTAAAAAGCAGGTTCCTCAATACAAGTTACCGGATTTAACTGCGGCGGAGGCATTGCTGAAAAAATACCAGGCTGATCTTGATAAAACAAAAAAATGGCTGGATGATCCAGGCACTTTACAAAAAATTATTGAAGAAAAAGAGAGGCTTTACTATCAAAACCTGAAAAATGTTGAAGATTCCATCAATAGAATAACAGTACAAAATAGTATTTCAGACAGTATCAATAAAATAAATGCAAGCATCGCAACACTAAATGCGAAGGCCAACGGAATACAGAACAAGGTTATTGATTCGCTGAACCATGTAAAAGAAAATATGCTTGCCAAAAAGACAAGTATTACTGATGCAGCGAAGGCGAAGGCTGATAGTATTGCAGCACCGCTTGCTGCGTATTATGAAAAGCAAAAGGCAAAACTGGATAGTTTGCAAAAAACTGTAGCTAAATACCAGTCAAAAGTTGACAGTATAAAAGCCGGAGTACAGAAAAATATAGCAAGCATACGTCAAAAAATATATAAGGCAACAAGCGAAAAGCAATTAAGAAAACTGGCAGAAGAAAACGGTATCCCCATTGATAAAAGAACAAAAATTGAAAAACAATTAGCAGCAATTAAAAACTTTAGCATCGGCAGAAGTGTTTTGAACTATACGGAACTTACCGCTCAAAACATAACGGTGTCTGGAATAAATATAGAATATAACTCGTCTTATTATGCGGCCTTTGCAGCAGGGAAAATAGATTATCGTTTCAGGGATTTTTATACCCGCAAAGCAAGGCAGAATAATCAGTACATCATCATGGGCAGGCTTGGAGTGGGTGATAAAGATCATGCTGCCGTTATTTTCAGTTATTTCACCGGTAGAAAGAGTAATAATAATTATGGTTACAACGACAGCGCAAACAGTTCGGTTAATTTGGCGGGCTATTCAGTGGAGGCGATTTTGAAAAAAGATGAAAATAATTTTTTAAGCGCTGAATTTGCCAAAAGCACCAAACCGGTTATTGGTAATTTGTCATCGGGCAAACAAAGTGGTTCGTTACTCCGGTTTAGCGACCCAAGTAATATGGGTATTAATTTCAAAGCCCAGGCAACTATCCCTGAAACACATACAAAGCTCAGCGGGTTTTACAGGAAAACAGGAGAAAATTTTCAGTCCTTTAGTTTATTCAGTTATAATACCAATCAGACTGCCTGGCTCGGAAGGGTTGACCAGTCATTTTATAAAGACAGGATTACGCTTACAGGAATGCTCCGGCGTAATGATTTCAGCAATCCGTTTACCGATAAAACGTATAAAACAAGTACCATTTTCAAAAGTGTATTGCTGAATGTGCGTTTACGAAAACTTCCCACTATCAGTGTCGGATATTATCCGGGTACACAGCTTTATTTGATTGATAAGGAAACCATTCGTGAATCTGCATATTATATACTTAATGCTTCTGCCGGCTACAGCTATATTTTAAAAGGTTTACAGATGAACAGCATAGTCGTATATAATAAATATACGAGCGAAGCAACTGATTCGGGATTTATGCCTTACAAAGGCATAAATATATATGCTTCACAGGCAGTACTGTTTTCTAAAATGCAATTGCAGGGAGGTTATGCTTACACAAAACAATCCTTATTACAATATGCTACCATAGAAGCTACGGCGGACTATTCTGTAAGAAGCTGGTTGAAGGTTGGTGCAGGATTAAAATACAATAAAATAAAAGATGGTCCTGCTTATGTGGGAGAGAGTTTGCAAATAAGAACTGAATTTAAAAAATTGGGCGGGGTGCAGTTGCAATATGAAAAATCATATCTGCCAACGTATACGCAACAATTGTCGCCCGTAGAAATAGGAAGGATAAGTTATTACAGGCGTTTTTGAGGAAGAAAAACAGATGAACGGAAAAATATTCCGGGTTTATAACGAAATAAAAAATCGGTTATGATTAAAAACATTTTTGGTGTTTGCTTGCTGGCATTGCCCTTATTGGGAAAAGCGCAGGTTAATGTAAATGTGCAGATGCCCCCGGCGGGGTTGCTGCAAAAAGAAATGCTGTGGAATCTGGTGTTAGTCAATAATGGCAGTGATGCTCTTGATGTTACGATGCAGCTCAATTTACAAGACGCAGCGACCGGGCAGGTGGTGTTAACTGCAACAACCGGTAACCTGTTATTAGCTAAAGGTGTCAAAATGATTAAGGCCGGTGATATTCAGCCTGTCAGCTATACCTACAATCTGCCCGACTTTGCCCGAAGTTACCTGCCAATGGGAAGTTATGTGGCCTGCTACCAGGTTATTAATGCCGGGGCCAGGAAAGAATCTCCTATTGCAGAAGATTGTATTCGTTTTAATGTTGACCCGCTCAGCCCGCCCGTACTTAGCAGCCCGGCTGATAAATCTGTAATAGAAACGCCTTACCCGCAATTTACCTGGATGCCGCCAACGCCTTTCGATATGTTTACTTCGCTGAGCTACGACTTGCTGATAACGGAAGTATCGGAAGGCCAATCTTCATCGGAAGCTATTCAGTATAATACACCGGTATACGCAAAATCAAATCTTTCGCAACCTTATGAAGCGTATGCAACGAGTTTTACAAAGCTCGATACAGGAAAGCTCTATGCCTGGCAGGTAGTGGCAACAAATGGTTTGAACTATGCTGCCAAGACAGAAATCTGGACATTTAAGATTGCTCCTCCTTCGTGGGTAAAACAACTCATTGAGCAAACTCCCTATATAAAAATGAAAAGAGATAATCCCGAAAAAGGGATTGCACCCAACGGAATTTTAAAAATGAGCTATACCAATGAAACAACTGATACGCTGGTAAAAGTTCGGGTCAAAGAGGTAAGCGCCGTTAATAAAGAAGCAGTAGTATTTGAGGTGAAAATAAACCGTGGTGAAAACCTTTTGCAGAAAGATGTACAAAAATTATTGCAGGCCAGAGAAGGAATCCTTTACGAAGCCACTATCAGCAATAGCCGTAGTGAGGTGTGGCGGATGCTTTTTGAAGTGAAAGAGTATAAAGACAAAAAAACAGAAAGGAATTAATACACCGGTAAAACAAACCAACACACTAATTTATCTAAGTTATGTTATACAGATTATCCAGCCGTTATCAAAGGGAAGCAGCGTTGACCTTACTATCGGTATTTTTCATTTCAGGGATAGGTGGCTTAAAGGCACAAGTATTGAATGGCGACAACCGGCAGAGTGATTATTATGCTTATTCGTATGGCAGTAAAGGCTATGAACGTTCTTTAACAGGAAATGCCAAAACTGTTCAGCCTAATGATTTTCTTACTCCGGCAGCAGGTGATTATGGAAATGACAAAGGCAAAAAAATAAAGCAGTTGTCAACCGGTCTTCAGAATTTCAGCAAAAAGCAAAGCAGGACGTTTGACAAAGCAGATGTTGGCGGTCCGAGCCAGCCGGAAATGACCGCTTTCAAATCAGTGGGGTCGGATAATATGGTATCGCCCTTTACCGGTGATTTTTCTTATAATATTCCCTTGCTGGATGTGGGTGGTTATCCTATCAATATGTTTTATAATAGCGGCATCACAATGGACCAGGAAGCCAGTTGGGTTGGTTTGGGATGGAACATTAACCCTGGTACAGTTACCCGTAACATGCGGGGATTGCCGGATGATTTTAACGGGTCGGATTCAATAACCAAAACACAGAGTTTTCGTGATGATAAAACCTTTGGACTTACTGTTGGAGGCAATATAAAACTGGCCGGTTTCCCTTTAAGTATAGGCGCCAATATGGGACTGGCATGGAATAATAAATTAGGCGTTTCATCGGAAGCGGGAGTGAATGCGGCATTAAGCATCAGTTCAAAAAGCGGTTCAACAAAAACTTATGCACTCACTGTAGGCGCAGGCTTAAATGCCAGTTCAAGAAGCGGTGCTGGTTATTCTCCGTCTATTTCATTACAGAGAGAAATGGGGAAAGGCTCTTATGGTAATCTCAATGGCTCTATTGGTGTGGGATATAATTACAGTTCCCGTATGGGACTAACCTCCATGCACCTCGATATGAATGTTTCAGAGAGCTACAAACGGGCCGATGACCAAAAATATACTGGTAGTATTGATTGGGCAAGCAGTTCAGGAACATTGTCCTTTGCCTACCCTTCCGTAGTGCCTTCGATAACCAAGCCTTTTACAAGAGAGAATTACAGCCTGGAATTATCAATGGGCGGCGAATTATACAGCGTAAATCTTCACGGAAAAATAAAAGGTTATTACACCCGCACTTTCCTGGCTGATGATGATAAGGTAAGCTATCATCCGGCTTATGGAATGCTATACCTGCAAAGTGCAAACAACAATAAAGATGCCCTGCTGGACTTTAATAGGGCTAACGATGGCGTATATACGCCTAATACACCTGCTATTGCCATGCCTGTTTACACTTATGATGTATTCAGCATCAATGGCGAAGGCACTGGAGGTTCATTCAGGGCTTACCGGGGCGATGTGGGACACATGCGGGACGCTACCGTTAAAACAAGAGAAAATGCTTTTGGACTCGGAGTGGATTTAGGATTTGGGAATATGGTGCATGTAGGGGCAGACTTAAACTATGTATATTCTCCTACTGAGATTGGAGATTGGGTAACTAATAATATGGCCGGCGAGGCCTTTTCATTCCGTCAAAATGATAAAGATTACCAGGCTGCTTATTTTAAGAATCCAAGTGAAAAAACCGTTCCTGATGCCGGTTTTCAAACAGCCATGTCCGGTGATGAACTGGTTCGTTTTAAAATGGCTAATACCGCTTCCGCAAATCCGATGTTGTTACCAAAATTAATCCGTTATGATGCAACAAAGAATGTGCTTGGAGAGAAAATTGTCTTAACGGATAGCACTAAGAAATTTAACAGGGATAAGCGTACACAGGTAATAAGTTTTTTAAATGCAGAAGAATCAGAGCGCATCGGTATGAATAGCAAGCTCTATTCCTATAACAGCCAGGGAGCTTATGAGAACAAAATTATTTTCAGCGCCGGTTGCAACAAAACAGGAATAGATTCTTTCTACCGCAATCATGATGTCAATCATACTTCGCTTACTCAACCGGCAGTGCTTGGTGGTGAAGTCGTACCCTTCCGTCGTATGCACCATATATCTGAAATTGATGTATTGGGGAACGACGGTAAAAAATATGTTTATGGATTGCCTGTCTATAATAAGAAACAATATAATGTAACATTCAGCATTGATGCTTCGGAAAAAGTAAGCAATACAAAAGCTGTATATACATTAGGTGATAATACGGTAAATAACAGCAAAGGCCGTGATTGGATAATGGAGAAAGAAGAAATACCGGCTTATACCCATTCTTATTTATTAACTGAACTTACGTCGCCTAATTATGTTGATGTGACCGGGAACGGGATTTCAGAAGATGATATTGGTGATGCGGTTAAATTCAATTATACAAAATACAATGATTATAAATGGCGCACCCCTGTTGGTAGCAATACTGCCAGCTATAGCAGTGGACTGAAAACAGATGAAAAAGATGATAAAGCTCACTATGTATATGGCGAGAGGGAACAGTGGTATCTGTATTCAGTCGAATCCAAAAACATGGTTGCCCGTTTTTATGTAAAAAGCGACCGCAAAGATGGCCGTCCTGTAGTGGATGAAAATGGTACACTCGACATGAATGCTTCTAATGGCATGAAACGTTTGGATAAAATTTCTCTTTTTTCAAAAGGCGATCTGACCAGGTACGGAGATAATGCCAAACCCATAAAAACTATCCGGTTTTTCCAAAGTTACAAGCTATGTAAAAATACAACCGCTGCCAATGAGTTAGGCAGTAACATAGAACCGGGACAAGGTAAATTAACCTTAGACAGTATCTGGATAACCTATAACGGCAATACCCGTAAGCCAAAAAGCAAATACGTTTTTTATTATCCTGCTGACAATAATCCCAATTACAGCTTTGAACAAAGTGATCGTTGGGGAACATTCAAACCCCAAACCGATAATCCCAATGTTAATCTGACCAATGAAGATTATCCGTACAGTACGCAGAATCAGGTGAGCGCAGATAAAAATGCAGCAGCGTGGGCAATGAATAAGATACTCTTACCATCCGGCGGCATCATTACAGTAGATTATGAATCGGACAGCTATGCCTATGTGCAGAATAAAAAGGCTGCCGGCATGTACCAGATATTGGGATTTGGCACAAGTGAAAGCAGCCTGCCTGCACCAGGCGACTTACCAAAATTGTATAACAATGACGGTTCGGAAAATGATAAGGTGTACATACAGCTACCTTTTGCCATTAATACAACCGGAACGGAAGGTAGGAAGGAATTTGCTGCCCGTTACCTGCAAGATGTAAAGCAATTATACCTGAAGCTGGCAGTAACGATGCCTACCGGCTCGGGTCTGTCGGGTATTGCCGGAGAAGAGACTGTGCCGGTTTATGCTGACACTGCCGGTTACGGATTAATTAACTCAACAACCGCCTGGATAAAAGTTGCCGACATAGGAACAGGACATACACCAATGGTATCGGGAGCATTACAATTTTTAACCAAACAATTGCCCGGTAAAGCTTATAAAGGATATGATTTAAGTGATGAAGGAGGTTTAAAGTCCATTATAACGGCAATGGGCGGTATGGTTAGTTCCGTCGGCTCCATGTTTAACGGAGAAATAAACACGTTAAAGAATGACCTGAAATGCCAGCAGGTTGTTTTATATAAGTGTTTTGCCAGGCTTACTAATCCTACAAGAAATAAATTAGGAGGCGGGCATCGTGTAAAGCGCATTGTAATCAGCGACAGTTGGGATAAAATGACAGGTCAGATGAAGGCCACTTATGGTAAAGAGTACAAATACACAACTACCGAATTAGTGAATGGGAAATTAGAAACCATCAGCAGTGGTGTAGCCAGTTGGGAACCTTCTATCGGTGGCGATGAAAACCCTAACCGGGAAATCATGCGTTTTGTTGACCATAATAAAGGAGGCCCTTATGATTACGGTACTGTTGAAATGCCACTTGGAGAAATGTTTTATCCATCACCGATGGTAGGTTATAGCCGTATTGAAATAGTATCTATTCACAGGGATACGGTAAAGAATCAGCCTACACGCCAGGTAACGGAATTTTATACCAATAAGGAATTTCCTTATAAATCCTCCTGTACGGATTTGAAAGGTGATGCCAATGCACGCTACGAGCCGGCCAAGATCATGCAGCTATTGCGTATTGACATGATGAAAGGAATTGCACAGTCGCAGGGCTTTTTGGTAGAAACCAATGATATGAACGGTAAAGAAAAAAGCAATGCTGTATATACGGTGAATGATCCTGTAAACCCTACTTCCTACACACAATATTTTTACAATACCAAACAGGTAAGCAATAATACTTACAACTTCAATCATGATTTCCCGGTTATCAGCCGTGCTGACGGAAAAGTTACCAATGCTGTTATCGGAAGGGATATTGAAGTGATGACAGATTTCAGGGAACATCACAGCGAAACCATAACGGCTAACCTGAGCATCAATTTTGATGGTTTTATTGTGGGCTTTTTCCCTATTCCCCTTATCAATTTATTGCAACCGGTAACCAGGGAAGGTACGATGTATCGTTCGGCATCACTGTTAAAGTTGGTAACACACTACGGTATAATGGATAGCATAGTTGTAATTGACAAAGGCAGCATGGTTAGTACAAAAAACCTGGTGTATGACGCTGAAACGGGCAACCCATTGCTTACCCGTACACAGAATGAGCATAACAAACCTGTATATACTTTCAATTATCCTGCACATTGGGCGTATAGCGGAATGGGGCTGGCGTATAAGAATATTGATGCGGTTTATTCAGGTTTGGAATTCAGACATGGCATATTGACCAACCCTCCTACTGGAATATTTAACGTTCTGGAAAGTGGTGATGAGATATATGTTGATGTACGCAACAACAGTTTACTCTCAGAGCAATTACCCTGCGATGGGGCGTTGAATAAAAATAATCCTTGGGACACTTTGCGAACAACAGCAAATACGTTCAAAATTTGGGCCGTTAATATGCAAAAAGCCGGAGGGGTAAGTTCCGAATGGGTTTTTATGGATGCCAATGGAAACCCTTTTAATGCAGCATTGGGGCCTGACCCTGCCTTTAAAGGAGCAACTATCCGTATTATACGCAGTGGGAAGCGTAATATGCTGGACCAGTCGGTAGCTGCGGTAACCAGCTTAAATTACCCCATCGTCAATGGCCAGTTGGTATTCAATGAAGCTACTAATATCATACAAACTTCTGCCGCCACGTTTAAAGATAACTGGCGGGTAGATAATAGCTTTTATAAGATAACAGAAACTGTGGACAGTTCTGTAAATGCGAAAGTACATAGGGCAGATTTATCTCCGCAAGACTTTTTAAATATCCGGTGGAAACACGAATGGAGAGAATTAGGAGGCTCTAACTATCACGCAGATCTGGCTATAGAAGCAAACAAGGAAGCAGGTATGCCCTTAGTTAAAAACACCGGCAATTATAAACAACATGGTAATTATTATAAGTGGGATGACAGAAGGGCTGGTTTTATTTTATATGATTATCAAACCGTCCCTGCTAACAGCAATGTATATAAGGCAATGCTATCAATGTACTCACATTCCAATCAACCATTGTATAATAGCCCGCCATATCCTTCTTCGTCTCACTCGGGTTTTCATGGCGGCACAAATTCTTCCAGCAGTTATGACAACCTGCATTATTTGGGCTATGTAAGTGCCCTGCTCAAAGGATGGCACGCTTCAGCCTCAAATCCTAATCCTGACCCTGTACCCTGGGTGAATGATTATTTTAAAGCGGGTACGGCAAATCTTAGTTTGGGTACTGGTATTGTACCTTATGCGAATAGTTTTGGTGGAGCGAATTATTATGCTAATGGCTCTATAGATTCAAGGGTGAATGTAACACTTCCTCTATTGACAAACGGTACCAGTATTTTAGGAAACCAGCGCAAGATTGGATTTAAAGTACGTTTAAGCATAGACGATGCAGATATCCCAACTCCGGGCAATAATAATAATAAATACTGGCTTCGCTGTTTTTGGTCGCCTAAAGCCACTGGCCCATGCAATAATACGGCTTCCAAATCTTATTCATCTAATGCAACTAATCCTGGCCTTTGCACATTCGCTGCTCCAAAGTTGTATTACTATTATTACCAGTGGGGCAATGTTGATTCGGTATATAACTACGATAATGATCCGTCTGTAAATGTGATGCTCACAAAACATATCAGTACAGTAACGCACACTTATTGCAAATCCAAATTCGACCGTAAAGCCATGAATCCTTATGTAGAAGGAGTATTGGGCAACTGGAGGGTGGATAGTACTTACGCCTATTATGGTGAACGTAAAGAAAGTGACTTTACAATTCCTCAGATAGATACGAGGATAGCAGGGACTATCAAAAATTATAAAACATTCTGGAGCTTCCCTAATACACCTGCCAATCCTGATACAGCGGTATATTTATCCCGCAATCAGCAGGCTGCCGGCGTATGGGTTTGGAATAGCGCCATCACTCAATATAACCGTAAAGGATATGAGATAGAAAATACAGATCCTTTGGGCAGGTTTAATTCCGGCTTATATGGTTATAATCAACAGTTACCTGTTGCTATTGCCAATAATGCAAGGGTACGGGAAATCCTCTTTGACGGTTTTGAAGATTATGGCTATCAGACAGCAGTTAATTGTATCAGTTGCCAGCCACATCGTGCATTCAATTATTCTGCTGCTGTAACAGCGAAGATTGATAGCACACAGCATCATAGTGGCAGGTACAGCCTCAGGCTTAATACCAACCAGAGCATCAGTATACAGGCTCCGGTTACTTCTGTAACTGAAGCAAACATAGCTTACGGATTAAAGCTGCAAAATAAAACCACTTCCTATACCAATCAGGCATTAGGAACAAGCGGTACTGCCGGTAGCGGCTTAAAGGCAAGCTGGTATAACCATGCAATAAGCGGAACATACACTTCTCCGTTAGAACCTGCGCCAAGCAATACCTATCCGCAAGCAGCTTTAGTATATAGCCAGGCTGCGGCATCACCCGAAGTAGCAGCCGGTCAGCAATTGGGTACAAATGGAGTTACTGACAATTATTTCAGTGTAAAATGGGAAGGTAAGATACAGGCTCCGGCTACCGGTACTTTCTATTTCAGACCGGCTATACTGGATGACGGTTACCGCTTGCGCATCAATGGAACTACTATCAGCCAGCCGCAGCAATGGACAAATGGCACTAACAACCAGCAAACGGTAAGCAATGGATTTGGCATGGTAGTAGGACAGGTTTATACTGTTGAAATCTCTTATTATAACTGGACAGGCATACACCAATTTCAGTTACAGTGGAAAAAACCCGGAACGAACTCATTTGTAAAAGTTCCGTTGGAAAATCTATATACGCCAACGGCTACCAGTTTCCGGCAAGTGATTACTACAGAGCAAACCTGTTACCGTTTAGACAGCAGCCAGGTTACCGGCAATGCGCTAACGGACAGTTTTTCTTTAATGCAAAACAGAAAAATGCTTCTTAGCGCATGGGTAAAAGTAGATACTCTCAAATGCTGTTTCCCTGCTACTTATGATAATGGCTCTAATAATATCTCATTGACATTTACCAATCCTGATGGCAGCACAACAACCCCGCCTCCTTTTAAACCATCGGGGGCTGTTATAGAAGGATGGCAGCGTTATGAAGCTGTTTTTGACGTGCCGGGCACAGCGGTAAATATATCAGTTGAATTGAAAAATACGAGCGGCAGTAAAACGGTATTCTTTGATGATGTACGCATACAGCCTTACAATGCTAACATGAAATCCTATGTATATCACAGCAGCAACCTGCGGCTGATGGCAGAACTGGATGAAAACAATTACAGCAGCTTCTATGAATATGATGATGACGGAACATTAACGAGAGTAAAAAAGGAAACACAGTCAGGTATCAAAACCATCACGGAAACAAGGAGTGCTACACAAAAAAAAGTGAGTGAACAGTGATAATCGAAAAAATGAATATTCGGGTAATGCAAAAAAATATGACAATGACAGTAAAGAAAATAGCAACCAGGTACATACTTACCGCAATGCTGATTACAGCATATACGGCATTAAAGGCGCAAAGTGTACCATCAGGGGTTATACAAACCCTGCAATCTATTTACCACAACTATGATAGTGTTAAGTATTTGACTTTTGATGTAAAGTTTAACTATGGCAGTGATACGTTGTTGGGGAAATTTGATGCCGAACAGATGGATGGAACATATACGCTGGCTGGCAATAAAGCGAAATACCGCCTGGGCGATATTGATTTTATGCAGAACGATTCTTTTTTCATTGCTGTTTATAACAAAGACAGGCTTATTATGGTGGATGAGCCTAAAGCAATTAATACGGGAAGCCGGTTACCCATGCGTGAACAGATAGATAGTTTGCTGTCTGTATACGCCGATCATTACAATATCGCTACTTATAATCTGAGTGCTGATACGGGTGTGATTCAGTTAACGGGAATAGACAGCCTTGCACAATTTGACCGGTTTTCATTACAATATGATAATCGCAACTATATGCTTTACCAGGTATCTTACGATTATAAAGAACCGGCCGAACTCGACTCGGCAGTGCTGGAATCATATAAGATAAGTACAGGTACAACGGATGTGCCTTTGCAAAAGAAACGTTTTACTATTCGTTTTTTAAACTACCGCTATGACAACTATGATGAGGCTGTTTATGATGAAAATAATTATATCTGGTTTGAAAATGGAATGTGTAAGCCTTCTGCCAGGTACAATAGCTATAAAATCTACTATGTAAAACCTGCGGTACATTATTATGAGCAACGAGAGCAATAAATGAAGTTGACAGGTAATTATAAACAATAAAAAATTGCTTTTGAAGTGTAAAAGCGGACTATAAATATATTAAGTATGCGTTTTATCAGTACAAAATTGAGCAGGGTTTGCCTGTCGATGATGGTGTTTTTGGGGGCCGGTAATATTGCAGGCGCTGCCACCGATCCCGTAGTAACCAAACCTATACTTGGAAGCCAGGGACAATTTTTGGTGAATACGGAGAGCTATGCCAAAGACATCAAATATTTCAGTTTGTCTGTGGCCAATCGCAATGCCATTCAGAATAACAGCATACTCAACATGGTAGGTGTGGGTATTGATGAGCAAAGCAATTATTATATCCGCAGTAACTTTTCCGTAACCGTAACACTTCAAATTACTACCTATGACAACAATGAATCTGCAACGGGTACATACAACAAAACATTTACGGTAAATTATGATACCGCTGCCGGGGCAAAATATAAAAGCCTCGATTATACAACTTACTCAAATGCTTTTGCACTCAGGGCAAAGATCATTAGCATTGATAGCGGTAATGTAAATTGGCCTGTAAGCAATGTTTTAAAAGTAGAAAACCAATTAACTGCCACAAGAGATTATCTTTTTAATTGCAACCTTGCATTAGACGGAATAAATACTACTTTATCGGCATCAAACAATGAACTGGCTACAGCCTGGACACAACCTTCGCTGGATAATAATGCCGGTGTAACAGAATACGATTTGGAATGGGCATGGATAGATGAAGGAGCAATCGCCGGGTATAAAAACGGAAATAATTTTGTTCAGGATTTAATATTTACCAACAATGCTACGAGAGTAAGCATTAGCGGGTCATCGTACAATATTCCCTTATTATATGATGATACAGGAAGGATTTTTATCCGGGTGCGGCCGGTACAACTGCGTACAGATGGCCAGAGAATCGAAGGCAAATGGAGCTGGATACTAAATGACGCCAATCAGCCTGCAGAAAGCAGCAATCCTGTATTCTATGCTTTTTATGGACATGAGGATAAGCTCAACTGGCAGGTAAGCACCGGTTTTGCAGAAGAAGGAAAGCGTAAAAGTGTTATTCAGTATTTTGATGGCAGCTTACGCAGCCGCCAGACCGTTACAAAAGACAATACGAGTAACACGACCGTTGTAGCTGAATCATTCTATGATTACCAGGGAAGGGCTGTGCTTCAGGTATTGCCTGCTCCTACATTAAATACCGCCATAGCTTATGTAAAGAATTTTAACCAGGCCATTGGGTATAATGAATATCCCAAGAGCGTATATGATAAGCTGGATGCCGGTGCAACGGTATGTGGTAATCCTGCCAAACCTTTTAATACGGATTTTGGTACGGCCAATTATTATTCAGCGAAAAACCCCATGCTGCCTGCCGATGCACTGGCAAAGTATATTCCTGATGCAACTGCCACTAATCCCAATGAAGCATGGTCATTTACCGAAACAAGATTATCACCCGATGGCCGGGTGGCAGCACAAGGTGGTGTTGGCATTACACATCAGCTCGGAAGCGGCCATGAAACCAAATACTATTATGAAAGCCCGGCACAGGAAGAACTGGACGCCTTGTTTGGAACGGACGTAGGCGTAGCCAGCCATTACTTTAAAAATATGGTAAAGGATGCCAATGGGCAGTTTAGCGTAAGCTATATGGATATGCACGGGCGTACTATTGCAACAGCGCTGGCCGGGGAATCGCCCAAAAATGCAGATGGCTCATTGATGCTGGACACACTGGAAAGCAAAAACGAACAACTCTTCACCAAACAATTAATAGACAGGGAAACCAACATCGAAGTAGGTAACAGCATCATTAGCAGCAAACCCATTGTAGTGCTGAAAGATAATTCCACTTACAGCTTTGATTATTCCCTTTCACCAAAACAATTGAGTTTAATCAGTTGCAGCAACAATCAGCCTGTATGCTATGACTGTTTGTACCAGTTAAAATTTACGATCAGTTCCGATTGTGATAATCAAATCGTATATGCAGACAGTATGATTAATTTTACGCTTGGGCAATATATCAGCCAGTGTAATGCAAATGGAAATTCCGCACAGGGATTTACCAAACACTTCGACAAAGTATTGAACCAGGGTAGCTATACGGTAACCAAAACCCTTACTCTAAGCAGCGAGGCACAAATTGCATACGGCAATAATTTTTTACAAACGGACACTTGTAAGAAGCTGGTTGACTTTTATAGCGAGGAATTAACACTCCTGCAATCAACGGGTAATTGTGTTGTTAACTGTGCCAGTTGCAAAGCTGCATTGGGAAATAATCTGATCGGCTTTATTGCAAAGTTCGCTTATGAGATGGGTGTTCCCGATTCCTCTCTTTCTCCTCAAACCATTGCACAGCTTACAGCTTCCTTTAATGAAGCAATGGCTAACTGCGACAGGATTTGCAATGATACTAACAGGATTGACCTTGTACGCAGCACCCGTGAAATGATGCTGCAGGATGTAACGCCTCCTTATGGCCAGTATGCCCGCAATGATGCGGCCGGCATTACAAAAGCATATAATATCTTTAATGCAAACGATCCACTCAATAGCCAGAGCGGGTACGGAATTACTACACTTCAGGGGCACTATAAACAACCACGAAAATTCAACGATGATGATATTACGCTTGCACCAAATGCACAGAATTATTTTGATGAATTTGGTGCAGTAGAATCAATAAACCAATATTTACCTAACCTTAGCCCGCAGCAGTTTGTTGACAGCTTTAAAACTCCCTGGGCAAATCAACTATTAGTACACCACCCCGAGTTCAGAAAGCTCCAACTAACCGAAAATCAGTTAAAGCCATCGTATGAGTTTGAAGCTGCCTTAGAAAAAGATAGCACATGGGCTCAGGCTGCGTCGATACATCCTCTATATGGCGGCTACAGGTATATTACAAATTTGATAGATGCTGATCCTTTCTTTAATGGTGTAGGCACAGCCTATAAACAGCGGATGATTACAGGCAGGTACAATGGCAACTATATTACCAATCCTCCGCCAACCGGTAACGCTCTTAATACCGATCCGGTAATTTATGGCATCGCTAAATATACATTACCTCACAATCAAATTTCCTGTTCAAATCCTCCGCAATTTGCAGACAGTTATGTTTCCATGTGGCAGGTGGCATTAGGAACTGTGTTCTGCCGGGATAAGGCCGACCCTGTTAATCCATGTATTGTTGATTATAGCGACATCAACACTAAAGCAGGCTGTACCATGAATCCCGCTTATGCCCAACCACAAAATACTTTTAATGAAGGGTGCCCGACTGACCGTGATTGGGCATGGAAAATATTTAAAACATTATACCTGGCAGAAAGGCGCAAATTAATATCGGCCTATCTGAATCAAAATGATAACCATACTAATTTTACGCCGGGTACAAATGGCATACCTAATTATCAGAGAAGGTTTATAAACCATGCCAATCCGTCTGCGGTATTTGATAATTTAGGCATAGCCGGCAGTGGCGATATTGGGGCAATTATCTCAACGGCAGGAAATAATTTAACCTTAGGTAACCAGCAGGCTAATACATTAGCCGAACATCAATACGATACCGTATGCCGGGGCTATGCAAACGTATGGATCAGCCAGTTAAAAAATTGCCCTGAAATTGCTCAAAGATTAAATAACCCTGCTTACTGGACTTCCGATAGCACATGGCTTGTTACTAACCTGGTTGCTGTATGCCGGAAGGGTTCTGATAATAACCACTATTTAGGTTCATCGAGCGTTAGCCCGGTTAACGAAAATACAATTACTATTAATGGTATAATTGTAAACAGTTTTGAAGATGTTATCAGGATATATATGGATAAGAATAGCCCTTATCCTGCTGTTCCGCATCCTACTTCCGAATGTTACGAATGGCTTATCAGCACACCGCAGCCTTATGACAGGCAAAAAGCACTTACCAACAGCTATGTGTTGACCAAGCCTACGCCTTGCGAATGTCAGCGTATCGGCGATCTGAGAACAGAGTGGGACCAGGCAATAACCAACGGTACTTTTGCCGGTACGTTCTCCGCTTATATGCAGTACCGGCACGGTACTTATATCAGCAACGAACAGTTAGATGCCATAACTGCATTGTGTAATGGCACTTACCAGTGCCGTATGCTGGAAAAACCCATTGTTTTGCCACCGGCCCTGCAATGCCCTTCCTCACATCCCAATCAGGCGCCTAAAACCTGTATTAGCTGCGCCGATTACAATGACATCAAAACTGCCTTTAATTCGCTTACCGGTCAGCAGGCTCCGTATGTAAATCCTCAGAATACCACAGAGGTTAACTGGAATTATGCTTTTGCCGGTTATGCCAATCACCAGACAGGCTTCACCAAAACATGGATGGAATATGTAGCCTTTCAAAATACCTGTAATGCCACTACGCCAACAATCAGTTGCGGTAGTTTAGACAGTACACTAAACGAATTCCTGGCCAGTCCCGAATACCTTGCCAACCCTGTCGGGCTGTCTTGTATCCAGGCTTTTGTTAACTATTTTAATAACCATTATAATGTAGTTTACACGTATGCAGGATGGCAACAGCAATATGCTTTAAGTAATTGTAATTTCCCCAACGTGTGCAAGCCAAAAATTACCTGCACCGGTTTCACCGCTTTAATAAACGGTTTCTACAATCAGAATACCGTTCAGGTGTTTCAAAACGGCAATTGCCAGAACCTGTTTGTAACTTATATTAATACACAGCTAAGCAGCAATTATACCTATGCACAGTTGGAAGCCATTTACAGATACACCTGCAAAGGCGAGTGTGAACTGAATGTATGCGGGTTCCCCAATGCCTTTTTGCTTACAAAAGTAGTGAACGATTTTAAAGCTGCTAATCCGCAACCCTGGAACCTGCCCGATTGCAGAACGGCATTTGCCGGTTTCTTTAATGATTATTTTGGATTGCCCTGGAATGGTATAGCTGCTTATGATTTTGATGCCATTTTAAATAAATGGTATGGCCCGTATATCATGCTTGGATGCGTACCGGATATCAGCACGATATGTGATCCCCCTTATACCTGCACTGATTTGCGAAAAATACTAAAAGAATTTATAGCTCTTAATAGTCCGGTAGAGCAATTGCCCGATTGCCAGCAGGCATTTGCAGATTATTTTAACCTGCAAATGGGCACTAATTATACGTATGCTCAAATAGCATTATTATACGAGCATATTTGCGGAAGCCCGCTTACAGTTTGCCAGGTAAGCACCGATTGCAAAACCATTGTTGCTTTTGCGGAAGCCCACCCTATACAGTCAATAAGCTCCGAGCTTTGCCACCAGGAGTTTTTACAGCTCTTCAATGCTTATTTCGGCACCAACTATACCAGTTGGGATGACCTGTACAAGCTCTACCATGAATGCGGCTATGACCTCGATGCGGTATGCAAAGGCTGTACACTGGTAGCCGATTGTGAAATGTTGAAAGATTTTGTAAAAGAATTTAAATCAAACTATCCCGATCCTTCCACTCAGTTGGGAAACAAGTGCCAGAGTTTTTTTGCAGCACGTTTTAATGAGCGGTTCGGTACTGATTTTACATACACTGAAATAGCCACATACTATTTACAGCAATGTAATGCCGTGTTGGATGTTTGTACGTCATCGTGCCTGCAAATAAGTGAATTTATCAACGGCTTTGCTGCACAATATGGCAGCCTGAAGCTGCCTGCTGCGGCAAGGGAAGACCTGTTTGTATTTGCATACAATTATGCCTTTTTAAAAGGCGCCAATGAAAATGCAGGTACACCGCTTGAAGTAACCGGCGATAATATGCTGGTAATGGGCGCAGAGCAAAATGTCAAAGATCCCAAAGCCTTTGATCCGCTTATAAGCTATCCCGATATACAAAAAGTCATTACCGGCTGTGGTTTAACCCTGTCGGACTTTACGCCTGCCGGAACAATTACTTTGTATGACCCGCAGGTGCTGCTAAGCCTCAAGCAGGTGTACTATATTATACACCCCGCCGGGCTGCCCGATAACTGCCAGGCCGGTTTTGCAGGCTGGTTTAATTCGGTAATGCAAACACAGTATGAGTATAACGATCTGCTTGAATTATATAACAGCGTATGCGGCAACAATGCAGGCTATATCTGTGACCCGCCTGTAGATGACGGTAAACAGGCATCTGTATATGTTGATATTATCGGCATCACTGTGCCCGGCAACCTGCCGCCAATGCTATGCGGATTGAATGAACCCGGCAGCGGGCCTGTAACTATTGATGATGACCCATGTAAAGACCTGCCTAAAATAGCTTTCCATTTTGCGCAGGAGCGTTATGAGCTGTATGTTGACAGCCTGAGAAATGTATTTGATTCGGCCTACCGCAGCAAATGTATGGCAGCTAAAGACCTGGAGAGCTTTACCGTTACGTATAAAACAAGCGAATATCATTATACGCTGTACTATTACGACCAGGCAGGCAACCTGGTAAAAACAGTACCGCCTGCCGGAGTGAATAAGCTAAGCGGGAATGATTTAACAATCGTAAAAAATTACCGTGCAAGCATATTAAACGGCCAGCCTGAATCATCAGGCAATCAAAAAGTGCCGGCACATACGCTGGTTACACAATACCGGTATAACACGCTCAACCAGGTAGTGGCGCAGGTAACGCCCGATGCCGGTATAAGTAAATTTTATTATGACAGGCTCGGGAGGTTGGTTGTTAGCCAGAATGCTAAACAAACCGCCAATAGCAATTACTCATATACGTTATATGATGATTTTGGCCGGATAAAAGAAGTGGGTCAGTTAAACACCGGTACGGCTATTACACAAGCTACCGCTCAAAGCCAAAGCGGGCTTGCTGCATGGCTGAATAATAAACCTGCTGAACAGATTACCCGGACATTTTACGACAAGAGCTATATTGACGGGCAGGGAACCCTTTGCCCGCAATACCTCTGCCAAACCAACCTGCGTAACCGGGTAAGCTATACAGCCGTATATGCAACCGGTGTGCCGGGTGGTACAGGTGAGCACACGGCGGCTACCTATTACAGTTATGATATACACGGCAACGTATATGAATTGTTGCAGGATTATGGTAACAGTTCTAATGCTCCCAATGCCATGAACTCGACCGGCAACCGGTTTAAGAAGATCGCTTATAATTACGATTTAATAAGCGGCAAGGTGAATAGCGTTAGCTTTCAAGCTAACCAGGCAGATGCGTTTTATCACCGGTACAGTTATGATGCGGAAAATAAACTTATTCTGGTTGAAACCAGCAGCGATAAAATTGTATGGGAAAGAGATGCCAGGTATAATTATTATAAGCATGGCCCGCTGGCACGAACCCGTTTGGGTGAGCTGGAAGTGCAGGGGCTTGATTACGCATATACCTTACAGGGCTGGCTCAAAGGCGTTAATTCAACAGCCGTTAGCGATGGCAGCTTTGATATAGGCCGTGACGGTAAAGCCGGTAGTGTAAATAGCCTTGTTGCACGGGATGTGTATGGGTTTAGCCTGAATTACTTTAATGGAGATTATAAGCAGATAGACCCTGCCGTAAGCAGTTTTACTGGCAATACCTTCGGTCTTATCAATGCAGACGGCAATAAAGTAGCCAATTCTTTGTACAATGGTAATATAGCGGCCATGCTGGTTAATATTCCAAAGATTGGTACAGGTATCTTGTACGGCTATAAGTATGATCAGCTAAACCGCATCAGGAGCATGGATGCTTTTACAGGGCTTAATAATTCTGCTAACACATTTACTGCTGTAACCAGTCAAAACTATAAAGAAAGAATAACCTATGATGCCAATGGAAACATTAAGACGTACCTGAGAAACGGCGATGCGGCAAGGCAGGCCATGGATAACATGACGTATAGTTATAAGGCAAATACCAATCAGTTGGATAAAGTGATTGATGCGGCTGATGATGACTTACCAAATTACAGTAATTACAATGATATAAAGCAGGGGCAGCAAAACGGCAACTACCAGTATGATGCCATAGGTAATTTAATTGCCGATGCAAGTGAGGGAATAACCAATATAAACTGGAATGTATATGGTAAAATACAGGAAATAACTAAAAATAGCAGTCTTATTACTTACGGTTATGATGCAGGCGGCAACCGCATAAGTAAAGCAGCCGCTGGAAAAACAACCTGGTATGTAAGGGATGCCACGGGCAATGTAATGAGCGTTTATACTGTTGATGCAACGGTAAACAGCGGTCATTTAACCCAAAGCGAGGTGCATCTGTATGGCAGCAGCAGGCTTGGTATCTGGAATGTAAATAAAGACATAACCGTAGCACCGGATACCAATTTTATACGAGGTAATAAATCTTTTGAATTATCCAATCATTTGAGCAACATTCTCGCTACAATTAGCGATAAAAAACTTCAGGTACAAAACGGCACAACCGGTATTATTGACCACTACGAAGCTGATATTACTACAGCTAATGACTATTATCCGTTTGGGACGATGATGCCTTCCCGTAAGTATGATGCCGGAACTGGCTACAGGTACGGGTTTGGGGGACAAGAAGCAGATAATGAGATATATGGGCAAGGAAATGTTTATACTGCTGAATTTTGGGAATATGACCCACGATTAGGGCGGCGTTGGAATGTTGACCCAATTTCTAAACCTTGGGAAAGCCCTTATGTTGCTTTTAATGATAACCCAATAGCAAGGATTGACCCGAAAGGTTTGGATGGCGAGCCATATAAAGTTAAGAAAGGGGATAACCTTACTAAAATTGCAAAGCGATTCAATACAACTGTAGGAAATCTACAAAAGCTAAATAATCTTAAAGACGCAAATAAAATTCAAGTTGGGCAAAGCATTTTAACAAGTGGTTCAAATGATGATGAGAAATCAAAAACTGCAGCATTTGAAGCTAATTTTACAACAAGTCCTTTTACTTCTGCAAGCAACAATCCGACAAATTCAAAATATGTTACTAATGAAGTTGCGACAGTTAAATCATTAGCAGAATATACATTTTCAACTACTATTTCAGGAACAAGAGAACAAGAAAATACAATGGTTGTTGGTGGCCCATTATTGGAAGAAATAAAAAGGCTACCAAGTGTACACCGTTTAATTCAAAAAGGAGCTTCCCAAATGTTCAATGATGGAAAGTTCACGCCTGGAGAATTTTTTACAGGCTCATATCAAATGGGTAATTTATCGTCGCCTGATGGGGATAGAATGAAATCTCAAGTCTTTTCAGATTTATTATCGGGGAAAAAAATTACAGAAAGCCGCCTTTTTTCCGCAGAATTTTGGTTAGGCTCATACGATTTTAGTATGAGAGTTTCTAATGACGGAAAAAATATGATAATAACAGTTTACGATAATAAAAGTGCACAATCTGCCACCGATAGAAATTGGTTCATAAAAACATTTGGACCTATTCCTGACATAAAAACAACTTATCAAAGATACCTATGGATAAAGCCAATAAAATAAGGATAGTATCAATTATTGCAGCCCTTTTTATGTTTCTCTTTTGGGGTTGTAATTTTTTAGATACAGATACTCAAAAAATAGTGGGTAATTTGTATGTTAATTATGCAAGGTCTGATAGCAAAGGGTACATTTTAGTAGTTATGGACGGTTCGGGTTTAAATGATAATATTTCAGAAAACTACATTCAAGTAATAAAAGGAAATGATACTGTTCTTGTTATTAAAACTATTGATAGAAACAATAATAGCCAAAAAGTATTTTATGAACTTAAACATAGAAAAGGCTATAAGCCATATTCATTGCAAACAATAAATGAGGAAGAATATAAAACGAAAATGGAAAGCATAGACGATGAATATAGCTTTACAGCAAAAGCGAATTAATTTTGGAAGCAGCACAAAATAAAAATCATTTCAACCGCTTGCAAAAAATGTAAGCGGCTGAATAAACTATTTATCTGAATTAGTCAAGACTTAATCTGACAATTGGGATTAATTTTAAGTAACGACACTTAATTAATCAACCCCAAAAAGTCAGATTATGAAATCGGAAAGCAAATTAATCAAAACCAAGTTAGGATTGCTCAATTTAGCTGAGCATTTAGGCAATGTATCCAAAGCCTGTAAATTGATGGGATACAGCCGGGATAGTTTCTACCGGATAAAAGAATTGTACGATACCGGAGGAGAAACAGCCCTGTTTGAAATCAGTCGCAGTAAACCCAATCCCAAAAACAGAGTAGATGAAGCTGTTGAAGCAGCGGTAGTGAAATATGCTACCGACCAGCCTGCATGGGGCCAACAGCGCCTGAGTAATGAATTAAGAAAGCAAGGTGTGTTTGTGAGTGGTGGTGGTATACGCAGCATCTGGCAAAGACATGGATACGGGTTCGTAATATGGTTAATTATTGTAGCCTCGCTAAATATTAGTGGAAATATAACTTTTGGGTATGGGTTAGGCGATTGGTATTATATAATATTTTTAACGCTTTTGTTAATTGTGTCATTTATTGTATATAAAACTAAACTCAAAAAAGGTGCCATTACAAAAAAATGGTTTTTTGTTTTCTGTACCTTTATTGTGTTTTGTATGATTTTCTTTACACTAAAGCTAACAGTTTGGCGTGGGGCGGAATATCCGTGGAATGGAGAATTGTTTTTGCACTAAAATATGTTCAATCGAATAAATAAAATATTACGCCTAAAAACAAACCACTACGGCACAATGCTTTTTATCTATTTATCAATTCTGTAAAACTTTTGCTTCTCAAAATCCCAGCGCAATGCTCCAGGCGGGGCTAAGTATCGCGGGTCATCTTTTGATAGGATTACTTTCTGATCTTCTACATAAAAATTTTTTCTACCTGCATAATGATCCTCAATTCGTTCGATAATATTTTCTGCCCCCCATACAGAAGAACGCTCTAAATTTATGCATTCGATAGCAGTTGCTTTACGTTCCTTTTTCCCAAAACCATATATGACACAGTCATTAATATTTACCAAATCTTGGGTAAAAAAAACAGGCAACATTTCATCAATTTCTTCATGACTAAATTCTTTTATTCCTACAATTTCAAAAATCCCTTTGGTTATGACAAAACGATATAGACCGCAACAAAAAAGAACTGATTTATTAACGATTTCTTCGATATAAGGAATTTCATTCTCGTTTACAATAAAATCATAAATGCATATCGTGGATGCCACACCTGGCATTAATCTTCCAAAAGCGAACCGCCCGTCTGCAAGTTTAATTTTAACTATAGCACCCACCTTATATTGTTGTTTTTTTATTCTGTTCATTTTTTTATTCATTAAGGAGTTTTTTTATCCACAGGATTATTGCTCGGCAAAGCTCCAAATTCTGCCGTTGCTGCGGTATTGTAAGCATTTCTTAAAACATTCTTTCTTCCGACACCTCTGATTTTATTCCTTGAAGTACCTCCTTCCGATTGAGCTCCACCATTGTAATCTATTAACTGTTGTTCTCTACCTCTGATAGCAGCGTAGCTTGTTGATGCCTGGTCAAGTTGTGCCGGCTGATAGCCTTCTGAATTCAATATAGTATGTGTAGCTTCTCGTTTATCAACTGCTGTTTGTTTCTCTTCTGGAGTTGGTGCAATTCCTGTATAAGTACCTGATGATCTTCCGGAATAACGAGTAACAGTTCCATCAGGATTAACTTTCATTTTAGTATAGGTAACATAGAATGTTTTGGGCTTATTGCCTTCATCATCTCCGCCTCCTGGGGCTGGATTAGACTCTGGCAGTGCGGTTGGATTTGGATTTGTCCACGGACGGTTTTTCCAGTCAGGTACATCCCCTGTCCCCAAAGATGTAGGAGTTAAAACATAAACCACAGTACCTATTGCAGCTCCAGCAAACTTTCCAAGTGTTACAACTCCGGTGCCAACTTTACTCCAAAAGCCTGGACTTTCTACAACCTTTTCAGCAGCTTTCATTGCTACCACTTTGGCCCCCTGTTCAACTCCATTTTTTGTAGCAACTCGTAATGTAGTTGTAGCCGTTTTCTCTGCAATTTGAGCAGCACCTCCTGTGCCTTCCAAACCATCTATGTCTATATTGAAAACAGGATTGTTGCTGGAAAATTGGTATGGTGTAAGTTCTGGATACTGTTTGTATAAAGGATCTGTCGATAAAAACCTACCTAATCTTGAATCGTAAATTCTTTCCCCATAATCCTGCTGGTTACCTTCTCCCTTTACCTCATTATCATTTTCTTTCCCATTAAACCCGTACCTGTAGCCATTTCCGGCATCATACTTGCGAGAAGGCATCACCATCCCAAACGGACTCCAATTATCTCAAAGAACTTGATCTAAATTATACTTGATAGAATCACTGCAACTGAAACGGCTTTCTTATATAAATATGTTTTACTTTATTTTTTAGTCTTCCTGCTTAGCAACCCCTGTTTGCCACCCATCCTTCTCATTATTCATCCATGCCTCCATTCCTTCTGCTATCCATAAAATTTCCTCAACATGCGGATTTGATTTTATCATATTACCAAGCGATATTACTCGTGCGTCATCTTCGGTAATATCTTGCTCCTTTCCATAAAATTCCCATCCTTCCTCTGAATGAAAAACATAAACAACCTTTGACTTTTGCTCTAAAACGTACTTAGTTGTTATCACTGCTTCATTAATATCCATTCTTTAATTATTTGATTTTTTTATATTACCTGCTTTAGATCTTACTGAGGCATTTGAATTACTATTTGAACCTGGTGTTTTTGTTTTATCCTTAGGTTTACGGGCATTTTTATGATCAAGTTGTGCACTATTCATATCGGAAGGCACACCTTTCTTATCTTGCTTTGCCGGGTTTAATATTTGCCCTGTTTCATCATCTCTCAAAACCCCTCCATTCACTTTTTTATTATGCTCCATGATATTTGTATGTTGAGTTCGTGTAAATTTCTTACCCGGCCCAACATTGCGTGGTTCTGGTAAAGTAGTATAATCAACAGGTCCCTTCCACTCAGGAACGCTCTCGGACATTTTATATGTACTAGTTGCTTGAGGTGAGGCCTCTGGTTTTATACTTCCCTTTACTGCATTACTAGTACCTTTTTTAATGCTTACTTGTGATAAATCTTTAATGATTAACGGTACTTCAACAACAGTTTGGACTTTATTTGAGATTCCTTGCACTCCGGAGCTTACTTGCACAACACCTGTTATTCCTTGAATATATCCATCGGCTTGCATTTTAGCAATCTCCAAACCAGGGTTTTCAGATGTATATATTTTATAAGCATTCCAAGGACCAATTACTTGCTTATTTACTCCCCCTGCCATATTATCAACACCTGCTTTGATTTCTTCCTTTTCGCTTTTGAAAGTAAAAAAATCTGTAACAGCATCTGAAAAATCTTTTATCGCTTGGATAATTTTTCCACCCTCAGAACCATCAATGTCTATTAACTCAATCGGGCTATTACCTGCATATTGGTAAGGCGAATAATAAGGATAATCATTTGCTAAGGGGTCAACACTTGTAAAACGTCCTAACCGTGGATCATAAATACGATTACCATAATCTTGCTGGTTACCTTCTCCCTTTACCTCATTATCATTCTCTTTCCCATTAAAGCCGTACCTGTAGCCAGTTCCAGAAGAATACTTACGGGAAGGCATCATCATCCCAAACGGATTTAATTCAAAGAACTTTTACTTGTTACAATATACAAAAAGTATTTTGATTATTCCTCTTCGCTTGTAATTTTTAAAAATGATTTGCAAAAAATGCAAGGGTAAAAAAGCCGCTGCGAATTTGCACTGGCTTTTACTTCATTATTTACAATTTAATTTTTTCTTTAGAGGTGGGTAGAGGGTAGAGATAAAATTTACTGTTAATGAGTTTTGGTGCCTCTTTATTCACACTGCATTATAATCAATTCGGCATGTGCATAAATTTTTATTCTTCAAAAAAATGTGGATAAAAAAAATATTTTCTCCAGTACAAACCGCCGAGCCGACCAAAGGGAGGTGAAGGCAAACAGAAAAGCCGCTTACATTTTTGCAAGCGGCTGAATGATTTTGCTTTCGTGTGCCACGAACGCAGGCGTACTTAGAAAACACCAGGAGGCGGCGTTTGAAAGTTGTAGTATGGCCTCCTAAGTTTTAGAGGAACACCTGCAACGGAAGAACGGAAGAAAAATAGTGAAGGAGCAGCCGAAGGCTGCGACTGAACACAAAAAGCCTATCGTTGATTGCGACAGGCTTTTGAATTTATTTTATATAATTTCTGCTTCTCAACCATTCATTTGTCCACCCTTTTGGTGGTGCAGTTGTAATGTTTGACGGAACTGTATCGGAATAATTTATGTTAATTTGCATTGTTGGGTGTTCGGGAATAAATTTGATAAAATATCGCTTACCTAAATTTTTTGAACTTGAAACATTATCGCTTCCATCAATAAAATTTACCTGATATTTTTTGTTTTCAAATTCAAAATCAATGAATACTCTTAATCCTCCTTTCGCACCTGTAATTTTGTTAATAGTTCCAATTGTGTAACTATCCGACTTTTCAAGTAGTTTGCTTGTATAGTAACAATAACCCAAACCAATTCCAAAAGCCAAAGCAAGGACGACGGGAATTAGTATTTTTTTATTTGTTATCCAGCGCATCGTTTGCCTTTTTATTGAAACCTTGATTTGCTGATATTATCCAAGATTGGGTTGACATATAGAAAATTGACCGCTCTGTACTAGTTCTTAAAAGTGGCTTTAAGCCACTCCATTTCATATCGCCAACTACACCAGTTCCAAAACCAATTGAAAAATCAACCGCAAACCTTGTAACGCTTTTGTTATATCCAACAAGCTGGAATTTTCTATCGGCTGCAAACGGTCTTATATCAATACCTCCACCTATTAAGCCATTCAAACCAGGTGCTGTAAAAGCATCGCCAACTACATCGGCATAATCTATATTTTCAACACCATTGAATGCACCTTGAGCACCAATACTTAGCAAAGCCTTTAGCCCCCAAAGTTCCGTACTTACTGCAAATAGCTCAGGTGCGCCCACAATAGCAACAGGTGCGCCAAGTATTCCTACCGCACCATAAGACATCATACGATAATCTTTTTCTGCTTGGTCATATCGCTGATAACTTGCAATGTTTTGGGCATAAGAAACACCATCACCAGCTTGCCAAACAGATTGTTTTGAATTTAATCTGCTATGGTATAAGTCTAAACCAGCTTTCCAAGCAGGGTATGCTTTTACACTTTCATTTATTGATTTTCCAAATGAACTTCGGTCTATCAAAGACCTTTTTACAGTTGCAGTTACTGTTACATTTGCCAATTGGTCGTTAGGGCCACTTTGTGTAATATCGCCTTTGTTATGACCATATAAATAACTAAATCCATTCTTATTTCTATCTGTCCATTTTCCTGTAATATTTTTATAGCCTTTATGATTTCCGCTACCTTCCATAAAAACTATATCCCCTTTATTTTTTCCTTTTGTGTCTTTGTAATAATCCAAACCTAATGGGTCAATCATTAAGACAGGATTATTTCCAAATGCTGCGTAAGGGCTTTCCCATTCTTTCACAATTGGGTCTCTATTCCAACGTTTAACTATTCTGCCATCATATTCCCAATAAAGTGCTGTTGTAATATTTTCGTTAAGCTCTGTTTCCTTTTCTTGTCCGTTTATTGAATAGTGATAAGTGGAATTTCCCTGCTGATATTTCCTGCCTGGCATCAACATCCCAAACGGATATAATTCAAAGAACTTTTACTTGTTACAATATACAAAAAGTATTTTGATTGTTTCTGCTGGTTAAGAAACCAAGCAACAGCGCCTTCAGATTGTTATAGCTGCTTGCAAACAATTTGTTACTACCGAGCAGAATACTTTCTCGTGTAAGCGGATTTTTAAACTCCTTACTTTGTATTTGTTGTTACTAATGGATAGAAAGAATACATTTGATATTATTATCCAGATACAGGATTCTCTATTTCACTTATGATATGTAACAAACTCGCCAGTCTATCAAAATCTACAAAAGTACAAGGGTGTTTATTGTCAGAAATCATTTTTTTTAAACTGTCAATGTCATCGAAAAGTGACCCCATAACAATATTATCTTCTATTTTGTTATATATACTCCATTTATGAGTAGGAATTTTATTATACAAATCAGTTTCAATTGTAATTTTTGAAATTCCTTGCTCTTTAAGTTTTCTAATAATACGAGTAAAGATTATTTCCAAATCAATAATTGTGATTTCTCTCATAATATCAGTTTTTGCGTTCTTTAATGGCTTCGTTGATTTTTTCTAGCTCATTCTCCTGCTTTTTTAATTGGTCTTTAACTTCCTTTTTCTGATTGTTGATTCTTCGCATTAATTCTTCTTTGCTAGGGTTATCTTTTGTCATTTGCTTTAATTTATCCGGCTTTGTAGAACCAATAGGATCTTTTTCCATATCCTCAAGTTTTTGCTTATGCTCTTTTATTAATTTTTCGAATGATTCTTTAGAATCTCGCAGTTGCTTTTCGGTTTGATTTCTATAAGGGTTATTCCCTGAAGATTGGGTATTCCTTCCTGGTGATTCATTTTTATTAAGTTTTTCTAACTCTTTTTCAGTTTTATATGCACCATATAATTCCTCAACTCCAGCACCAGCAGCTCCTGCTGCCACAATAACAGCTCCAGCAAAAACAGTTGTTCCGATCCCATCGGCAATTGCAGCTCCCTGTTTTGCATCTGTTTCATTTCGAGTTTCATACCTGATAAACTTTCCTCCTATTAAAACATTTCTTCCATTTTCAATCTTCCACTGTATTTTATCAGTAGCTCCATCGTCATTAACAAGATAAAAATATTTATTCTGTCCTTGACCATCATCAGCTATAATATACGTTTTACCTGTATTTGGGTCATGTATACCCGAAGCTTGAAAAACTTGATGGCTTGTTCTGTCGTATACATCTATAGACCAATCTCCTCCTATAAATGGTTTATAATTATCATTGTACTTCTCTGTTCGCATGGTGGGCTCTAATCCATCCAAGTCTATACAACGCATTACATCATTTCCAGCAAACTGATAAGGGGTATACCACGGATAAGAATTTGCAATAGGGTCTACGCTTAAAAATATCCCCAACCTTGGGTCATAAATTCTCATTCCATAATCCTGCTGGTTACCTTCTCCCTTTACCTCATTATCATTTTCTTTCCCATTAAACCCGTACCTGTAGCCAGTTCCAGAAGAATACTTTCGGGAAGGCATCAACATCCCAAACGGATAATGAATAAAACTCAACAAAATCCTTTCTGGTAAAGGGTTTCAAAGAACTCCAATTATGCCTTATTAGCCCTTTTTAGGGCGTATAATACATAAATTTAACACCTTTTACAGATAAAAACAACTCAAATCATGGCTCGATTTAACAACACATCACCAATGGATTTTTTTGAATTGTACCACCGGTTTATTAAAGATAGCCTTACAGGAAAACGGTTACAGGTTAATGGTAAGCGAATCTCAGCAGGTACTATCGCTTCTTATTCCGGAACCCTGCAATTGCTGAAAAAATTCAGCGAAGAAAAACAATTTCAATTGCGGATAAAGCCGGTAAAATCCTTAACGAAAAGAGAACTGGTAACGGAGAAAAATTACTGGAACAAGTTCTATAAACGATTCACAGATTACCTATACCACGATTGCAACCATTTTGATAATTATGTGGGTTTAAATATAAAAAACATCCGCACTTTTTTCGGGTATCTCCAGAAAACATTGCTTATTGATGCAGGCGGCTTTCACAAACAGCTATATGTACGCAAAGAAGAAATTCCCATCATTACGTTACTGCCCGAAGAATTGAATTTCTTTATTTATAACAAACCTTATGAGCAATCCCTTAACTCTACATTAAGAAAAGCAAAAGACGTGTTCGTTTTCGGTTGTACCGTAGCCTTGCGTTTTTCTGATCTGTCGGCGCTCAGGAATGTTAACCTGAGGAAGATGAACGACAACTGGTATTTGTTCACCCGCTCAAAAAAGACTGCGGTTGAAACACAGGTTAGATTACCGGATTATGCTGTGGAGATAGCCGATAAGTATAAAAAGCAGCGGGGAGGTTACTTATTGCCGAGGTTCAATATAGTAAACCTTAATAAATACATTAAAAGGCTCACAGAAGCTGCCGGCTTCGTCCAGCCCGTTCCTAAAACAAGAGGAAGAAGGGGAACTATAAAGGAAATTCATAAAACTGCGGGCGATAAAAAATCTACTTATCGTTTCTGCGACCTGGTTTCTACCCATACAATGAGGCGTACTGCTATAACAACGATGCTTTCGTTAGGTATGCCGGAACATATTGTGCGTAAAATAAGCGGCCATTCCCCGATGAGCAAAGAATTTTTCCGGTACGTTGCACTCGCTCAAAGCTACCAGGATAAAGAAACCAGTCAGATGTTTGAAAAACTTAAAGCAAAGGTCATGTAAGGGTATTCACGTTTATAAATTAAAACTATAGCCCAATTTAATTTATTTTTGAAAAATAAATCACCATTTCAAAAACCTTTTATGAAATTAAAAGAACTCAAACAAAAAAGGATTAGCATTATAAACAAGAGCTATTTGATATTGCTGCCGCTTCTGCACTGCCTTATTGTTACAGCGCAAAAAAATGTGCTGCAATACCCGTTCAAGTTTTCCACAAAACGGAGCAATGCAGCCTCCTTTAACAAGGGAGCATATATCATGGCAGATAAAAGCGCTTCAAATATTGCATTTGTATTACAGGACATTGATAAGGCGGATTATGTTTTGGCCGATTCAAATTTTAAGATAATTTCAAGTTTTTCTTTACCCGCCAAACAAACCATCTTTAATTACGATGCCTCCAACCTGAGCCAGTTAAATTATGTGGGAGCAACCACGGATGGTAACAAGTACAATTTTATATACAAGCACACTGCCACCAAAATGTTCAGCAATAAAGATTATTATTCTTATAAAATTGAAACGGTTGATTTCGCTGCAAAAAATGTTATACAAAAAGATTTTATAAACGTTCCTAAAAATGAAAAGGTGATTTCAGGTTTTTCGGAATACAATAATTTTTTCCTGCTTACAGCAATGGATGAAACTTCCTCCCTAAAAATATATGGACTATCAGGAAATGGCGCTACTATTGAAAAAACAATTGTATTCCCTGTTCAAAACACGGATGGGAAAAAGGCAAAAAAACTTTCAGATATCCTGGCAGAAACCGTAACAATTAATGCAGCCGACGAACCGGGGTTAGATGATGCGGTAAGAAGCGCTAAATTATTTACTTCAAAAGATGAGCTTACCTTTCTTATAAATGATAGGGGCTCAGCACAGGTTGTAACAATCAATACAACTAATTTCTCCGTAAGCAATAAATACATTAAGCATGAAAATGCAGAAAGCAAAGAGGCAGATAAAGCATATACCAATGCCTATATAACCGGCAACAGGCTTTTTTTAATGCAGGTAGTGCCACAAAAAATTACCGTATCTGTTTTTGACCTGGATGGAAAAAATTTAAGCAAGCTGGAAATAAATGAAACGAACATACAGCAGTTGACAAACGGCGGCGGCAAATACCAGGAAAGAAGAGGCAGCAAAGAAAAGGACGAAATGATAGATGATTTTACTAAAATAACAAAAGCGCTTATAAAAGGAACACAAGGCATTGCAGTTGAAACCACTGCAACAGGAAAGTATTTAATCACCATTGGTACTTACGATGACATCCAGGTGAGCTCCGGAGGAGGAGATGCTTACCATACGTCGGTTCAATTCGGGCAGGGTACAAGCCCTTCAACACAAGCCACCAGCAATTCTTATTATTATACCAATGCTGTACCGGGTGTTTCAAAATTTGTGAGCAGGCCCAATTATTACAAAACCACTTCATTCAGTTTATTGCTGGATGCAGTAACTCTGAAGCCGGTAAAAGACAAGATACCGGAATCGGCAGCAAAGCAGATAAGGAATTATGTAAGCGAAACAGGAAACGCCATGAAAAACCAGTTTGTATTTCATAATAAACAGTATTACGGGTATTATGACGGTGATGCTGAATTTTATATTTTCCAGCATATTGCCATCAGGAAATGACGTGTAATTTTTTAAAAGCTGTTTAATCATTTAACCTGTTAAACCTGTTTGCTTTTGGAATTTGTCAACAAATTATATCAGGAACTGGAAGAACAGTTGAACTTTATAAATCTTGAAACAGATGATCCGTTAAAGGAGGCAGAGCTATCAACGCAGGTAATTGTAAATTCCTTAAAACAGCTAAAACAACATGTACTTAAACGAAAATTCAGATATCAATCTGAAGAAATAAAATTTTTCAAAACCGTAAAACCAAAATTTCTTTCAAAGCTCATCTTTCAAATAAGTGTTTACAATATTCATAGCCGGATGCCGAAAGGAGGAGAAAAAATTGCAAGAAAATATTTACACCATGAGTTGCAAAATCTTCGAAGATACTTTGATAATAATTTAGACTTTTATAAATATTACCGGACAGGAAGTAACTATTTAGACCATAAATATTTTGTGAGAGGTAAGCATGACATTCGTCTTACGCTTGATACATTTTACTTTGAAACAGACCCGCTATTTAGTACCAGCCACGATTATAAAGTGGCAAAAATTATCGCAAATGATTTACTGCAGGTTTACCTGGAAGATACCATTTCATCACTTGAAAGAAAAGAAAATAGTATGCCAATGCAGGATTTTCCCAAAATAAAACTTACCTGGACGGAACAAAAAACTGCACTGATAGAGCTTTTATACGCATTGCATACCAGGGCTGTATTTGATAATGGTAAAGCTGATATAAAGGATATTGCCAGCTATTTTGAAAATATTTTCAACATTGATTTAGGTGATTATTACAGGGCTTTTATGGAAATCAGGTTACGAAAAACCGGCAGAACAAAATTCATTGATGCAATACGGGAAAGTTTAATAAAAAGAATGGATGAAGCGGAAGAAAAATAGAATACGGCCTGGCGGGATATTTTTAAATTTATTTCACCCAAGTTGGGTGCATCTTGGGTACTAAAACCGGTCAAATCATATTTTTTTGTGCCATACTAAAATTCACTACAACGTATGGCAGTAAATATCGTTACCAAAGAAGACCTGACAGAGTTCAGGCATCAGCTCCTTGATGATTTAAAAACAATCATCCATACTAAGCCTCCCAAACAAAAACAATGGCTTAAAAGCAGTGAAGTCAGAAAACTGCTTAAAATTTCACCGGGCACATTGCAAAATCTACGCATCAACGGTACGCTTGCATTTACGAGGATCGGAAGCATTCTCTATTACAGTTATGAAGATATTGAAGCTTTGCTGGATAGTAATAAGAAACATGCCCTTATGGAAAATACACTCTTTGGCAATTTAAAAAAAGGAGGTAATCCATGAATTATATAAAACATCTTGCAGGCTTCTTCGAACGGGTGTCCACCGATGAACGGCTAAATCCTACACATATCAGTATGTATGTTTCACTATTTCAGTTTTGGAATGCAAGCCGCTTTAAAAATCCGATCAGCATTTCACGGGGAGAATTAATGAGAATAAGCAAAATCAGTGCAAAGGCTACTTATCACAAGTGCATGAAAGAGCTGAATGATTTTGGCTATCTCAAATACAAGCCCTCATATAACCCATTCAAAGGAAGCTTTGTTTACTTGTTCAATTTCCAGACAGGTAATGAACAGCCTGATAGTACAGACAATACTAAAATCGGAACAGGTATTGAACAAGCACAAGAGCCTTACATAAACGGTTCAAACATTATAAACCAAACGTCTTTAAACCTGGATGAGCCGGCACAAAAAAAAGAAGTTCAAAAAGTGAACAGGTTGGGAAAAGAAGAAAAAGAAAAGTTGCGGCAAAAGAAAAAGAAGAAAGCTGAAGCCGAAGGCGAAAGCCCCGATGGCTATCGGTATTCTGCCAAAAAAGAAAGAAGCGATTTCATTGTTCCGCAGGTTGGCCAGGTACAGGAATACTTTGCTTTGCAAAAATTTTCTTCTGTAGAAGCGGCAAAATTTTATAATTATTTTCAAAGCAATGGTTGGCTGGTTGGCGGCAGAACAAAAATGAAAGACTGGCAAGCTGCAGCCCGTAACTGGATGCTTAATGCAAACAAATTTGCCAAAGGAAAACCGGTAAAGCCCAAAGCCAAACATCTTCATGCAACAACCAACAAAAACTATTCAGAGCCGCTATAACTACAACGATGTTTGGGAGTGGCTGCAACAAAAAGGCAAAGAAATCTATGGTAAAAAATTTCAACTGCATGAGGAAGATAAGCAAACCATTTACCTGCTGCTTTGCTGGTTCTTACAAGACGATATTGCAGCCCCACAGTTAGAGCTTGATTTGGGGAAAGGAATTTTATTAAGCGGTCCCGTTGGTTGCGGTAAAACAACATTAATGAGTTTAATGAGGTATGTAACACAAAACAAATACAAGTTCATTATGAAATCATGCAGGGATACAGGTTTTGAATTTATTGAAGATGGCTTTTCAGTCATTCATAAATACAGCAAAGGGGCATTATATCAGTATAATCCGAAGATTTATTGCTTCGATGATTTAGGAGTAGAAAGCAGCTTGAAATATTACGGCAATGAGTGCAATGTAATGGCAGAAATTTTATTGACCAGGTATGATTTTTTTATCAGTCAGAATCTCATTACTCATGTTACTACTAATCTTTCGGCCAGTGAAATTGAAGAAGCCTATGGCAATCGGGTAAGAAGCAGGTTACGGGAAATGCTCAATCTGATTTCATTCGATGCTAATTCAGCAGACAAACGAAAGTAAATGATATTGGCATCCTTGACAGCGAAATAAAATAAAAATGAAGTGAGTAAATGTTTAACCCGATTGCATTTAATAACGGCTTAATTGATAAACGACAATAAACCAAAATCAAAAAATGAATATCAAAAATTACACATCAACAGTAGAAGCCGGCCGCAGCATGGCAAAAATTGAAGAACTGTTGGTAGAAATTGGTGCCAGTAATATCAACAAACAATACGCAGATAAAATCTGCACTGGCATCACTTTCTTACTATACGACCAACAACTGCAGCAAACTTTACCTTTTCACCTTAAAGCACAGGTTGAAGAATGCTTTGCCATCCTTTGGCAGGATGTAAAGCGGCCTCGGCCCGACACCCGGGCACAGATACAACAGCAGGCCGGCCGTACCGCCTGGAGAATCCTTTCTGACTGGACAGAGGTCCAATGCACCATGATTCTGTTAGGCCAGGCAAAACCCCTGCAAATGTTCCTGCCGTTTATGTACGATATGAAAACGAATGAAACGCTTTTTGATAAGGTTAGTAATGGGAAAGTGAAGTTGTTACCCGGTTAAATAGTTGAGCAATTGAGTTACTTTTGCAGAACAAGAGTTATGCATATGAATTTTGAAAAATCATGGATAGAAATAGAATGCCCTAAATGCAGTTATAAGAACGAAATTCAATTGCTCGATATTAAATTTGAAAGCAAAATACACTGTTCAAATTGCAAAATAACTATACAATTAAAAGACGACAACGCTTCTGCATACACAACAATTAATAATGTAAACAACCTTTTCAACGATTTAGATAACCTTTTTAAATAATCGAATGTATTTTAACCATAATCTCCGTGTAAAAGTTCAAAACTGGCGTAACAGGCTTTATAAATCAACATACGAACAGTTCAATAATAGTTATTACTTCTTCTTTAAAAATATTACAGCAACAAGTCTTATTAATAAAATAATTCAAGATGCAGTAGATAAGAACCCTGTTATAGCAGAGCAAATAGAAACTGCCAAAAAACAATTAGCCAGTGGCTATGGAAGATTCAGATTAAGTAAACTTCAATTTAATGATGAAAGCCATATAGCCGGTTTTTTGTACTGTCTGCAACAATACTTTATTTCAGAAAAAGCAGATGCTATAGCACTGGTGCAAAATTATAGCACATCAGGAGGGAGTTACGACGGGCAGCAGGAGAGTTTTATTGTTCAGTATATTCAACCAATCACAAACTACGTTGAGGATATTCTTGATGAATCAAGTTCTGTATTATATCTGCTTGAAAAATATAAAGTAAGGACAGAAAATTTTTTAAAGACTGAACTTTTGAACAAATACAAAGCACTGACTAAAAGTTACGAACAACTTTTAGAAGATGATTTGCGTTTGTATCTTTTTGACAACGGTATCGACAATCCATTTTCAACACCAAAGAGTGCATCGGGCAGGGCAGATATTGTAGGTATGCTGGATACTATTGACCCACTTGTTCTTGAAATAAAGATTTATGATGCAGAGAAGGGATATAAGAAGCAAAGAGTAATTGATGGGTTCAATCAGGTAGTTAGGTATGCAAATGATTATAATAAGCCTGTTGGTTATCTGATTGTTTTTGTTATTGACCACGTAGAATTTAGCTTTCAAAGCTCAACCAATGAAAAAACATGGCCGGTTAAAATTGAAACTCAGGGCAAAGCTTTTTACATTATTTTTATCAATCTTTTTGATGGTACTTCTGCAAGTAGTAGCAGAGCGCCGGAAAATATTATGGTTGAAATTTAAGAAGCCCCATATAACTCATGCACCTTCCCATCAACATAGACGACTTGATTAATGGCACCACTGTAGAGTGGGAACGTATTGAATTTAAAGAAGGCTGGAATGATTTGCATATACTCCACACCATTTGTGCTTTTGCAAATGATTTCAGCAACCTGGGCGGCGGTTATGTTGTTGTAGGTATTGCGGAGAAGAACGGTAAGCCAATTTTACGTCCCAAAGGATTAACACCTGAGCAGGCTGATAAAATTCAAAAAGAATTACTCAACCTTTGCAAGCAACGATTAAAGCCTGACTATACACCTATTGTTGAGCCGGTAACTTTTCAAGGCAAACTTATCTTAATAATTTGGTGTCCCGGCGGTCAGGAACGGCCTTACGAAACACCGGAAAGTTTCGCAAAAGGAGTTCCTGTTGCAAAGCATTATTACATCCGAAAATTCAGTAATACCGTAAAACCAAATAAAACGGAGAAGGAAGAGTTGCTTCGCTTTGCTGCGGTTCCATATGATGACAGGGTAAATCATAAATACAGTATCAATGATTTATCGCCGGGATTAGTGCGTTCCTTTTTGCAGGAAATAAAAAGCAAACTGTTTGAAGAATTTGACAAACTGACTTTTGAAGATGTATGCAGGCAGATGAATTTGGTAGAAGGCCCGGCAGAATACATAAAGCCAAAGAACTTTGCTTTAATGTTTTTCAACCCCAATCCTGAAAAAATATTCCTTAAAGCACAGATTGAAATTGTGTCTTTTCAGAACGAGGAGGCAGATAAGAATTTTACGGAAACTGTTTTTGAAGGACCGATACATCAGCAGTTGAAAGATGTGCTTCGCTTTTTTAAATCACAGGTGATAAAGGAAAAAGTACAGAAGGTAAGTCATCAGCCCGAAGCAATCCGCAGTTTCAATTTCCCTTATGAAGCATTAGAGGAAGTGTTGGCTAATGCTGTTTACCACCGTAATTATGAAATAATAGAACCAATTGAAGTACGGATTCATCCCAATATGATTCAGGTCATAAGTTTCCCTGGCCCCGACAGTTATATAAAAATGCAAGACATGAAAGCCGGAAAGGTTGTTGCCCGGCGTTACCGCAACAGGCAAATTGGCAATATCTTGAAAGAATTAAAACTGACGGAAGGTAAGTGTACCGGCATCCCAACCATACTAAAGGCCATGAATAAAAACGGCTCACCGGAGCCGGATTTTGTAACAGATGATGAACGAACCTCTCTTACCGTAACCATACCCGTTCACCCTGCCTTTCGGGAAATCAATTTTTCAACGCTAAAATTAACCCCGACAGCCAAGCAGGTGCTTAGAGTAACCAGAAATGCAATTCTGTCAACTGTCACTATATCTATGATGATTCAGACAAAGGCCACCAGCGGGGCTTTAAGACGGGCAATTTCAAACCTGCTGGAACTTGGCCTTCTGGCTTATACAATCCCCGATAAGCCCAACAGCCGCTTACAGAGGTACACAGTAACTCCTAACGGAGAAGAGTTTCTGGACTTTTTGGATAAGGAAGAAGAATCGCCTTTTTGATCCAACCTGATAGGCAAGAGTTAAATATGCCCCATTTTCTCAATTAGTTGAAAATCAATATAAAACATTGCCATCCTTCCTAAAAACAGGCAAGAGTGCAGGCAAGAGTTACTGAGGTTAAATGTCCGGAAAACAGGCATGAGTACAGGCAAGAGTTGTTTCCGGTAAAACCCTTATTTTACTGCGTTTTTATTAGCTAATCTGCCCGAAGCTTACCTAAAACAGGCAAGAGTCAGGAAAGGGAATCGGTAGAGAATCAATGCTTGAACAGTACAGAAACAGTCCGGTATAAGTCCGTATTAACGCTGTATTAAGCCCGATGTTTAATTACAATTGTAGATTTTCATAGCCTGATTTAATCTGATTTCCGCAATCTGTCCCGAAAGAATTCCTGTAATCTTTCCTGAAGTTTTTGGTTTATTAATGCATAAGTGGGTGATATTTCAAACATAAAATCTAATGTCTGCACATGCATCTCCATAATCTGATAATCCTTGCTATTAATTATACAGTCATATTTATCCTTAAGAAAAAACTTCTTTCTGTCAATCGGATTATCAATGTCTGTATCAACAAAAAAATAAAGCTCATTTTCTGCAAGCTTATCAGGACGGAGGTAATACATCTCTAAGTAGGGTCCGCCTTTGGCCTCGTCAGTAATAAGAAGACAAATTACGGCCCCTGTTTCAGCAGGAATAATCTGCAACAAGTGCTGGATGTGTGAAAAATGTGTGCCTATGTACTTGTTATATGATTCATAGTATTGCCTGAAAAATAACTGGATGTTTTTCCATAAGACATTCCTGTTCCATGTATCCTTAAAAGGGATTGCATTTCTATATTTAGCTTCATCAAATTGACCAGGCTCATATTGCCTGTTTGCAGAATTAAAACCCTTATTTTGTAAATAGTCAATGTAATTCGTAATGAGGTCAATATTGTAAAGTTCAGAAGTAATAGTCACTTTAACCTTTGGTACAAAGCCCTCTTTTACTCTTTTTATAGCATCAGCTACTTTTTTCTTGAAATGAGAGGAAGTTTTCCAATTGCTATAAGAATCAATACCATGGTTACATTCTGTTACCCATCCCGCAAAATTCAATTCAGTTGCAGCAAGTACGGGTAGTACTTTAAATAGCATGTATTTAAGTTCCGACAATGAATATGAATCTTGACCAGCTTCCATATCCAGGTACACATAGTTACGGTCAATAAAACTGACAAGATATTCATGCGCTATGAAATCATCTGGTATTGGGAATTTATACTTACCAGCTACCCCCAAGATTGAATTTTCAAGTGATTTATATGCAGTTTGAACAGGATAGTCCCTTAAATCATTAATGTCTTTACTACTTACAAAAACCAGAATATTGCCATTCATCATTTCCAAGCCGATATCAGTATTTTCATCAAAAACAACTTCTTTAATCAGAGTTTGCTCTTTTTTATATTCTACCGGAAATAGGATATATTGTATATCAGCAAATGTATACTTGATGATACCTATTCCAATTTTCCAATAGTTTGGATAAAGAATTTCCTTAACTGAACTAAATTCAATATCCAAGATGTAGTTGTATTTGTCTAAATAATTATGAATAGCCCTCAATGCTTGTAAGGGTAGTTTCGTAGGATTTTGCAGCCTGTGATTTAGTTCTTCTAACTGTGTTTCAATAGTTCTTTTTTGCTCCCGTAAGGTGTCATAATTCCATACCTTGGTAACAATTTCTTTTGCTTTCTCTGTCCATTTTTCTATATACTCTCTTTTCACACCATCAATACAGTTTTCAACAGGGAAAGAAATGTTATAGCTTTCTCCGGTCATCTTAGAAGCCACATCTTTTAAAGTAGCGGCATCAATATGCAGCCAATAAGCTTTTTTATCTTGCCTGTTCACAGCCACAAGAATAACAGGAAGCGGAGAATTTTCACAGTAAGAAAAAAAACTTCTTTCACATTGATAAGATGGCGAAGCATAGTTTTTAGTCTGCAGTGTTTTTAGTTGTATGTCAATTTTGCCAACTGTGATTCTCTCTGCATTTGTTATTTCTAATATCCCATCAGAATTTGGATATTTATCCATTACTCGTACTTCTCCTCTAACAAAATTGGTATCTATTAAACCTTGAAATATATTTTTACTTTCAACCTCAGCAGCAGAAGTTGAAGGATAAGGTGCTGGCTGACCATCAATTAATTTGCTTGCTTCCTCTTGCATATCTTATAATATCAGTTTAATACAAATTTAATTCATTGCAAGTGTTACTTTCGCTGCAGACTACTCTTATATCAAAGAAATTCTGCCATCAATCCATTTAAAAAATAAAATAAACATGCAAGATAGCTCCGGGAAAACGGGGCATCCAAAAGACTACGGCATAAACACAAACCCACCGTACAAAGCTATCTTTTATTCCGTTTCCTTTTGGAGTGCAAAGACACCCGTTTCCCTTCACTGACAGGAACATGTTATTTTATTTTTTCATTTTAAATGTATTGTTATGTTAGCATCATTTCCTTTTCCAAGTCGCCGTCGCAGGCAGTGGGTTTCTTTTTTGGTTACTGGTTGTCATTATAGCAGACTTGTTCATGTAGTGTATCGTTGCCCGGTTGTTGCAGGTGTTCCTTTGGTTCATCTTGCGTGGCAGCATAAGGTAGTGCCTGCTGTGTAGCTGCTTATTTGCTTTGTGCATTTAGCCTCTGCATTGGCAGGGGCTTTTCTTTTGCTCTGATGATACAGATAATTTCGTACTGCCTACAGGCCACCTTCTTCATATCGCTGCATTCGTTCCTCATTTGCTCATTCAGGCGGTAGCCTTTCGGCAATCAGCAACTTTCTCCGATTGCCTTAACGGCAGCATCCCGGTACCATACACAAAGCCTGACGGGAAGCTGCCAGCCAATCGCTTCTTTGCCTACCGCACAGACCCCACGCTTCGCCGGTAAAAAGGTCTCACTACGGCGGCGTCAGCAAGCAGGTACGCCAAACCATTGCAGCAGCAGCAATACATCTGTTTATAAACTTTTATGGTATTGCTGCACCTGCAATGCCCTTCGGGCTGCTATCGCAGGTTTGTCATACTGCTTGCAGTTCCTTCGCCTTCGTTCGGGCAGCTACTGTGTCCTTCACACCACTTCGTTCATTACTCCCTTCGTTACGCTACATTACACCTCGTTCGCAGCTAATCAATTTGCTTCATGGCCGGGCAGCCCATCAGCCAGGCACAAATCATAACACAGGGCTGCACCAGCCATTTGCAAGCCAACGCTACAATACTCACTGGGTTCCATTCCGCTTCACTATGTCATTCATTCACTTCAGTAGCGTTCAGTCCACCCGCAGCCTATTATTTGGCTCGCCGGCCGCCCACTTCGGCTGCGTTCACCTTGCGGATGCTAATTGCTCATTCGTACCTCATTTCGCAAAGCACCGCTAAGGTTCTCTTGCATAGTTCAGCCACCTCCGTACCCTGACGGGAAATTTACTACGGTGGCTTCCTATGGAGCTGGCATCGCAGCAGCCACTTGGCTAAGCTTCTTTTCATTTATCCGATAAGTGGCTGCCGCTTTACTACCAGCCCCTACGTGGGGCTCGCAGGCACTTCCGTTCGTTCCTCTCTCCAGTGCCTTATGGCGGCTCGCCACCCACGCTACAGTGCGGACAAGTGTGCCACACGGCTAATCTTCTTTTTTGCCGCAGGCGCTTTTACCGGCAGGCTGAAACACATTTACCTGCCCTTCCAGAATAGCACTATTGAACTGTTGAATAGGTTTAGCCGATGCATCGGTTGAATATATCCCGGCTGTATCAAACCGGCATAAAAAAAGTGAAGCATCAGCCTCACTATAATAAGAATAGAATAAAAAAATTATTCTTCAACAACACTTGCCCCTGGTGCATTTGATTTCACGGATTCAATACCGTTATCCCTGCCTGCTGATGTTTCATACATCTCACTTGTACCAATAATCTGACCATTGGAGGCTTTCAGGTTGAAATAATATTTGCCGTTGGATGATGTTTTCTTATCGTACTTACTATCATCTTTTGCATTGGCTTTTACAGAATCAATACCGTTTTGACAAGCGGCTTTAGTAGTATAGCCTTCACTTGCTAAAATTTTTTGGCCATTGTCGGCTTTTAAACTGAAATAATACTGACCGTTACTTCCGGTTTTAATGACAAACTTTCCCATCGTTAAAATTGTTTAGTGAGCGATAAAAATATTAATCTTTAATGGTTACACTCATGAAATAATCCACAAATAAATAACAAACAAAAAAAGTGCAGCAAGTTAGGTGGCTGGCACAAGCCTACGCAGATAAAAAAGCCAAAAGACTACGGCATAAACACAGGCCTGCCACACAAGGCTATCATTTATTCCGTTTCCTTTTGGCTTTTTAGCCACGCCACCTGATGTAAATGCTTTCTTTTTCTTTTTTTCGGTTTTTCTTTCTCTTTTAGGTTTTATATATGGCGGAGCATAATCTTAAATGCTCATACTATGCTTATTAAATGTTACAAACTCAATCAGGCAATTTCAAAGCCTCATTTCTTTATCCTTTCAAAAGGAAACAACAGCGGCAAACCTTTAGATACAGCTTGCCCTAACTGTTTTGTTTGCATCTGTAAAACAGAAGAAGAAAAACAACAACTGTACTGGCTGTTTTATGGTTTATGGCAAGGCTTATTTTTTCAGCCATTCCTTACAGGTTCGGTTATTCCTTTTGTCAGGATAGATGATGTAAAAAAAGTTGCTGTTATGGCTTTGGAAAAAATTACATCCAATCAGGAGCAGTTCAACAAAAACATTTCTATCCTGCAATTACTGGATGATAAAAGCAAAGTCATCATGGAACAAATCAAACTTATTAAACAAACTAAAAAGGCTCTTATGTACCAGGTGTTAAAATAAAAATCCCCCGGAAACGGGGGACTTTATTCTCTCAGCCGAAGGTTACCACACGAACGGCGAGAATTATTTTTTGAACCGCTTAATCATCACTTTTAGAAATACGGTTACTGTAAAACTTACAGCTGCTCCAATACCGGCTAAGATAATTGTTTTGATTACATCCTCACTGGTGATATTGGCAAAAATGGTGAGCAATGTACCTCCTGCAGTACCGGCTTTTGTGGTGCTGTCAAAATACTGGTTCATTCTTCACCGTCCTTTTTGGGCAATACGCCATCAACAGCCGTTTGGCTAACGGCGCTTGCAATAGTGCCTGCCACGGCCAAATAACCGGCCACAGTAACCACCGCAGCCGGTAATGCAACAGGGGCAGTGATAATGGTGGTACTAACAGCAGCCAGTATCAGCCCGATATTTCTAAGCGTTTTGAAAAACTTTGGTGTCGGGGCCGAAACCCTTTGAATTATTTCTTTCATTTGATTGGATTTAAAAGCCCGGTTAATGAAATATCAACCAGGCTTTGGTTTAAAAATGTTGTTTGTTCCCATTCACTGTATTGCCATTAATGCAATAGCCATTGTAAAATCAAAATAAACATTTGAATTAAGTTTTAATGGTGAGTAAAATTTTGTTTCCTTTTTCCAATTCCGGGTAAACAAGCGATAGCACTAACTGCAACGCCACCCGAGACCGTAGCCCTTTGCCTTCACCCGTTAAAACAGAAACCGGGGCGATACAGCCCTTAGATTCTTTCAGGGCATCATTGTAAGCATGGATTAAAATGTAGTTTCTGTTTGCTACACTATTCACCAGCAAATGATGCCCGAACCTTTGGCTGTATCTTTTTGTCAGTTGATATGTTCCTTCGGGAATACAGGAAACTCTTGGTTGGTTATCTAACCATGGCAACTCAATAGTGTTACACACTTTTGTACCGTCAATCAAAAGCTCTCCATTAACGCCGTTGGAATGATATGTCCTGATTAGCTCCAGTTTCATGCTCATAAGGGTTTGGATTAGTCGCCATCAACCGCAACGATTGCCAATGCGTTGAAAGCGCCGTTTTTCAAAGGATACATCTGTCCGTTAACTTGTTGGTAGAACTCAACGCCCAGTACCAGGAACAGAGGATGTGTACTGGCCGCAGTTACTGCATTGCTCAGGTTGATTACCGCAGTAGGGGTAGCGTCCCATGGAAGGATGGCAGTTTCCTGGGTATCGGCAACAAAGCTTTCGTTTTCAAAATCCACCTCTGCACCTGCAGAAATCACTTTGAAATGAGTAGTGCCTCCGGGAGCTGCAACCATGTTTGCAGGGACAAACACGGGAATGTTCACTGCAAGCGTTCCGGCAGCCCTGTCAATGGTTGAAGTAAATGGGGCGTACAGGGTGGTGCCCAATTTTCCGTTCAGGTTGAACTCAAAGCCTGCCAGTAATTCGGCTTCGCCGTCAATTACATTACGCAGGCCACGGGGGTTGGTAGCATCTTCCTGGATTACTTCCACCATTTTTTTGGTAAGGCGGCTCACCATGCGGCTATCAGAAGCATTTTGCAGCAATGCACGGATGGAGTTGCGTAAGATTTTCCCGGCCTTACCGGCACGGCCAAATTCAGCGCCGTTCTCACGGGTACGCTGAAAGGCAGCATCATTGGCGATACGGTCAGCAGGTATGCCGCCCTTTTCACGGGCTAAATAGCCGTCTTTGGATTTATAAAAAGTGATGTCACCAATGGTACCATCCAATTTGATAATCCCTTTTTGTCTTGCCATTTTTAATAGGATTTAAGATTAGTAATGGAAATGTTTTGTGGCACACTTCATTAAGCCTTTGCGAATTCACAAATGCAAAACTTGCTTATGAAATTGATGTTTGCATCAATGAGCTTCCGAAACCGGCATATATTGCCGCTAATAGCTTTTATTGCTGTTTATTACTTTCTGTGCTGAATTGTATTTTTGCATTATGCCTTTACTAAATCAAATACATCAGAGTTATGGCAAAGCCATACAAAAGGCATGGATAAAGTATGAAACCGCAGCAAACAAGGCTCTGTATTTACCCCAAAGATGTGCAGCGTATCACAGGCAAAAGTGAACGCTATGGCAGAATGCTGCTCCAAAAAATCCGGGAACATTTTCAGAAAGAAGAACACCAGTTTATTACCATTGAAGAATTTTGCAGGTACACCGGCTTTGAAAAAGAAGAAGTTATTTTATTCTTAGGAGCATAAAAACCTGTTCAAAAAACAGGCAGGTTTATTTGTGCAAAAGCGTTGATTTCAGTAACTTTACAGTCATACGATTTAGTAAGAAATGACTTGAAAAGTGAGGGGGTAAATTCGGTTACCCGAAGTTTACAAACTCTTGAAAGTATTGATAATAAAGGATTGCAGAGGCTTATACAAATCCCTCTCTCTCCGCAAAGCAAAAAGTCCGGCATTAAGCCGGCATTTTTGTTTTATGAGTGTTGAAAGCTTGCTTTCAAAAGTGAATAAAATAAAAATGGGAATGAGCGAAGCGAATGGACTTTTTGGTTTGATGTCTCCCCTTCAGGGATCAATGAAGTTAATCCCTCTCTCTCCGCAAAGCAAAAAGTCCGGCATTAAGCCGGCATTTTTGTTTTATGAGTGTTGAAAGCTTGCTTTCAAAAGTGAATAAAATAAAAATGGGAATGAGCGAAGCGAATGGACTTTTTGGTTTGATGTCTCCCCTTCAGGGATCAATAAAGTTAATCCCTCTCTCCGCAAAGCAAAAAGTCCGGCATTAAGCCGGCATTTTTGTTTTATGAGTGTTGAAAGCTTGCTTTCAAAATCCAGTCCAAACATTTTTCCATCCAACATACTTTGTAACCTTTTCAATCATCGGTTACTCTAATACCTTTAAACAAGCAAGCACAAAAGTGAAAAGATTAACTATGACCTTCCATTAAAACCCATAATGACTTTGTTAAAAATACCCAGTAAATGGATCATCCAAAGATAAAAATTGCAGGTTTTATATTAAAATCATTAAATACCAAAACCATTCCATATTTCCATGGTTTTATACAAAGTGATTTTACTTGGCCCCTAGGGAGGTGAGGAAGTTCTTCGTTAAAGGCTTCAACCTATTGAATTGTCATTGAATGGTATAACAAAACTATTTTCAAAGAAGTTCAAATAGGATGACAATAAAAAAACAATAAAAAATGCAATTAAATCATTCACCACAGGTATTAAAGCAATCCTATAATTTATTAAAATATACATTTGTTATAATTCCCATTGTTGCTGGAGTTGATAAATTTACCAATCTACTGACTCATTGGGAAAAGTATGCGAATCTGTCAATTATAAATCTTCTACCATTTTCCACATCAACTTTTATGATGATTGTGGGAGTCATAGAAACTATTGCAGGCATAATTGTACTAAAAAAGCCCGAAATTGGAGGTTACATAGTTTCAGGCTGGCTAACAATTATTGCGCTTACCTTATTAATTGGTTTCAATTATGTAGATATAGCAGTCCGTGATATCGTAATGTCGATTTCGGCTTTATCAATGGCAAGAATATCTAAAATCATTGAATAAATATGGCCCAGTTAAAAAACCTTACCGAAGCAGAAATTATTGCACGAATTAAAGATGGAGAAAAGGCTCTCTATGAAATTATAGTCAGGCGCTTTAATCCTTATTTATATAAAATTGGAAGATCATATAACTACAACCATGAGGATACGCAGGATTTAATGCAAGAAACTTTCATTGATGCGTATAAGAATTTATTACAGTTTGAGGGTCGTGCCAATTTTAAAACGTGGATTATCAGAATAATGATGAATAACTGTTATAGGAAACGCGGAAAATCAAGTTATAGAAACGAAATTTCCCAAGACACAAACGAATACTCCTCCCCAATGTTTACAAATATATCGAACGACACTGATAAGATAATTCAAAATCGTGAACTCAAGTATATTATTGAAAATGCCATAGGAAAAATTCCTTTCCCTTATCGCATGGTTTTTTCATTGCGAGAAATAAATGGATTAAATGTATCTGAAACGGCAGATATTTTAGGAATAAGCGAATCAAATGTAAAAGTCAGGTTGAACAGAGCTAAAGTAATGTTAAGGAGAGAAATAGAATATGCATATTCCGTCAGCGAACTCTTTGAATTCAATTTGATTTATTGTGAACCAATGGTAAAAAGTGTAATGAATAAAATTAATGAGTGCACCATATAAAAAACAGGAAATGATAAAGTCGGAATTGAACGGAACCCTATCAAATAGGCTTATTTGTAGCAATACTACAGAATTGAGTGATAGAGAGAAAATTAATAAAATAGAGCACTATTTTACTCAAATTATGCATACCCTGGGACTTAATCTTTATGATGACAGTTTAATAGGGACACCAAGGCGAGTTGCAGAAATGTTTATAAATGAAATGTTCAGCGGATTAAACCCTGCTAACAAACCTGAGACCCGTCTTTTTGAAAATAAGTATGATTATAATAGAATGTTGATAGAGAAGAACATTACATTATACTCAACTTGTGAGCATCACTTTGTTCCTATAATTGGAATGGTACATATTGCTTATATCCCTGACAAGTATGTTATAGGATTATCAAAAATAAATAGAATTGTACAATTTTATGCTAAGCGTCCGCAAGTGCAAGAACGACTAACAATTCAAATTTCGACAGGATTAAAGGAAGTCTTGCAGCACAATAATGTGGCAGTGGTGATTGAAGCCAACCATTTATGTATTGCTTCAAGAGGAATTAAAGACACCAGCAGCTTAACACATACTGCAGACTATTCAGGACAATTTGAGAAGGAAACTATAAAGAAAGAATTCCTTTCTCATATTTACAACAAAAGATAGTTTATAATGAACCGAGTTAAAATTCTAACTATTGAGCATCTAACACATGATGTACTTAAAATTGTTACAAAAAAACCAGCATCAATACAATACCAGCCCGGACAGGCAGTGGACATAGCTATTAATAAAAAAAATTGGAAGCAAGAGCGAAGATCATTTACTTTTACTTCTCTACCGGAAGACAAGTTTCTAGAATTCACTGTCAAAACCTATCCATCACACAAGGGTGTTACACAACAATTACTTACACTCACCAAAGGAGATGAACTTTTTCTTCACGGTGTTTTTGGCAATATAATATATAAAGGTGAGGGTATTTTTATTGCAGGTGGAGCCGGTATCACACCATTCATTGCCATATTAAAGCAGCTAGAAAAAGAGGACAAGATAGGAAATAATAAACTCATTTTTGCTAATAAAACAAGAGCAGACATTATTCTCGAAAAGCAATTTCATAACCTCTTAGGTGATAATTTCATCAATGTCTTATCAGAAGAAAAGATCCCATATTATGAACACGGCTATATTTCAACAGACCTAATTAAAAAATATTCAACTGAACATTCAAGATATTTCTATCTATGTGGCCCGAAACCAATGATGCAGGTATTAGAACAGAACTTATTTCATCTCGGCATTTCAGATAGTTATATCGTCAAAGAGGAATTTTAGTATAATGAAGGAAGTGGTAGAATAATAAACCAAATAGTATAACATCAGCAACAACTCCCACTAATCATTCTGTATAGTTTTTGTAGGATAATTGTAAAAAAATGGATTTCTTTTCAGTTTTTGTAACCAAAGTGATAATCACATCCTCTAACTATTTAAAGGCTTTAAAAATGAGCCCCACTATAAACAAACGTTTAAATAAATCAACATCATGAGAACAAGATGGATTCTTTTTGGGATAGCATCACTAATCACTTTATCTCTATCTAACTGCAAAAAAGGAGATACTGGCACACATCAGGATGCAGGCGAGGGAGAATTGAATTTGCCTGTACTAGATGCAGCACTGGTTAATCAAGGGAAAAATATATTTCGTTATGAAACATTTGGTGATGAAACTACTTGGACAGATGTTTTACAAATGAATCAAGTAATTCAAACTGCTGTAGATCCAACAACTGCGTTGAATGTCGGTTTAAAGGTAGATGCTTCTGCTTTACCAGCTGCAGTTGTTACAGGAATTCAAAATGGTTCAATTAGTTTAACTGATCCACAAACTACACTTGCTTTACTTCAATTAAATGCAGTGGTAGGCGTTAAAGGCCAGGTAAGCACAGCAAGTGACGGTACACTACAGTTAGACCGCGTAGGAATAACATGTGCTTTATGCCACTCAACAGTTGACAATTCGTTTGCAGCAGGAATTGGAAATCGTTTAGATGGGTATCCTAATAGAGATTTAGACCCCGGATTTATTATTTCCCTATCACCAGCATTAACACCTGCCCAAAAGGCTGTTTACTCATCATGGGGTAAGGGGATGTATGACCCAAGATATAATCAAGATGGGTTAAATAATCCTGTTGTGATACCTCCCGCATTTGGATTATATGGTTTACCCAAAGCAATCTTCACCGGGGATGGAGATTTTGAACATGAACCGGTTGGTCCTGTAGCCTATTGGAATCGTTATGTTTCAGTAACACAAATGGGCGGTCATGGAAAATTTAGTGACAGCCGTTTGGGTGTCAATGTTGATAACATGGGTAGTGGTGCTGATTTGGTAACTGATAAGTTGCCAGCTTTACAAGCATACCAATTCTCACTTGCAGCACCACAAGCTCCGACAGGCTCTTTTGATGCAGTTGCAGCTGCAAGAGGAAAAGTTTTATTTAATAATAAAGCTCAATGTGCTACTTGCCACTCCGGACCAATGTTTACTGATGTTACAGATGGTGGGAGACTTCATAATCAGGATGCTTCTGTTGCAACTGATAAAGATTACGTAGATCGCTCAGCTACAAAAAAATGGAGAGTTACTCCGCTTAGAGGAATATGGCAACATCCTCCATACCTTCACGATGGTTCTGCAGAAACTTTAACTGCAGTTGTTGATAAATACAACTCAACTAATGGCCTAGGTCTTACCAATCAAGAAAAAGCCGATTTGACTGAATATTTAAAATCGCTATAATCAGATAGAGTCAATTTATGAATCTCTTGAGAACTTTTTCATTCTCAAGAGATTCGTATTTTAATAATTTAATGTGTTTAATAATTACTTCTGATAACTTAACACATACTAAACAAGAACTAAGAATCTGTACAGACAAACAAATCAAACAATGACTCCCCTTGAGAGATTTTTCTTTTCCACAAAAACAATGACTGTATTGTTGTTCATTTTTGCTAGCGCTATGGGAGTAGCCACCTTTGTAGAAAATGACTTTGATACACATACTGCAAAAGTGATGATTTATAATGCAAAGTGGTTTGAGATATTGATGTTATGGCTCATCACTATTTTTATCTCCAATATAAAAGTCTATAAGCTAACTAAAAAAGAAAAATGGCCCATCCTGATTTTCCACCTCGCATTCATCCTTATGTTTTTAGGCGGGGCAATAACACGTTATTGGGGTTTTGAAGGACAAATGCCAATAAAAGAAGGGGAAACTTCTAAGGAAATTATTAGCGACCTTACCTACATTAAAGTAAATATTAACAATGGCGTAAACTCTATTACTTATGATCAGCATCCTTATACAATGTCTTATTTTAATGAAAAGAATACAAAATGGCCATTTAGAAGGAGATTTAAAGAAAGTTATAGGATTGGCAACAAAGAACTCAATATAAAATCCATTGATTATATCCCTCTTGCTAAAGATTCCATTCAAAAGACAGTCTCGGGTCAAAAACTCCTAAATATTATAACAACAGGTCAAAGTGGAAGAGAGAATAACTACATTATAAGTGGTAAGTCAAAAATTATAGGAGGTATTTTATTCAGCTTTAATAATCCAGTACAGGGAGCGGTACGATTGATAGAAAAAAAAGATAGTATATTGATTTATTCCCCCATAGAGGTGCAATATCAGTCTATGAAAGGGCAACAATTAGGCGTAATTACCGATACGGCACTAATGACTCAACATTTTGGAACAATTAATGCAAATGAGTTAAACACTTTAGATTTTAGAACTCTTTATACAATCAATAATACAAATTTCATTATCCCTAATTCCTCATTCACCGGAAAAATTGTGTATTACAACGGTGATAAAAACAATATGGCCGATAAAAATCTTTTAAGTATAGTGAAACTGGAAATTAGTTCTGGAAACAAAAAAGATACGGTTATTGTACAAGGAGGGAAAGGTATAACTGCATATAGTGCTAGCACCAATATCAATGAAATGAAAGTTTCAGTTGGTTTTGGCTCAAAACTCAAAGAAACGCCCTTTTCGATTCGTTGTGATGATTTTACGTTAGACCGTTACCCAGGCTCTAATAATCCCTCCTCTTATGAAAGTAAAGTGTCTGTTATTGATAATGGGAAAGAAATACCACATCATATTTATATGAATAATGTTTTAGACTATAAAGGTTACAGATTTTTTCAGGCAAGCTATTTCCCCGATGAGTCAGGTACCATCCTTTCTGTTAACCAAGACTGGTGGGGATCAAAAATCACATATACCGGTTACTTTCTTTTATTCCTTGGAATGCTTTTTACACTTTTCAAAAGACAAACTCAATTTTGGAAATTGAATAAAAAATTGAAGGCTATACATAGAAAAGTTTTGATACTAATCCCCTTAATTTTGGTCATCACGTTTGCTAGTGCCCAAAATTCAGGACAACTAAACTTAGGTAAGACACACACTCAAACGAATACCGAACAATTTTTAAATCCGGGAGAATTGGGAGGTAAAATTATAAGTGCAAGCCATGCAGATAAGTTCGGGCACCTACTCGTTCAGGATTTTCAAGGTAGAATTAAGCCAATGGATACGCATACACTAGAATTACTACGTAAGATTTATAAAAAAGATAAATATGATAATTTATCGTCTGTTCAATGGTTTTTATCTATGCAACTTGACCCGGCTTACTGGTTTAGTCAACCACTAATATATATAAGCAAAAAGGGTGGCAATACGCTTGTTAAAGAAACGGGAGCTAACGCAGATGGTTACACAACTTTTGCCAATTTAACAGGCACCAACGGTGAGTTCAAACTACAAAATCAATATAGAGCCGCTTTCAGCAAACGAAAAGCTGATCAATCAAACTATGATAAAGAATTAATAAGTGCAACCGAGCGGTATAATATATTCAGCAATATTATTTACGGAAATTTCACTAAGATTATTCCGGTTAAAAATGACCCATCACATAATTGGAGAAGCTGGGTTTATAAAACTGAGCATAATACTATTGCACTTGATTCAACCGCCTATGCATTTATTGCCATTTATTTTAATAGTGTTAAACAAAGTTTGCAAACAGGAACATGGGAAAATGCCAATAAAATTCTAGTAAGTATTAGCAACTTTCAAAAAAAATGGGGCAAGGATATAATTCCATCGGATAAAAAAATAAATTTAGAAATTCTGTATAATCATGCAAATATTTTCTTATGGCTGATGATAGCTTATAGTCTATTAGGAGTGGCGATGGTAATACTTGGTTTCATTGAAGTATTAGCAAATGCCTCTAAAATTAATTATGTCGCGCAGGCATTTACTAAAGTATTACTCAGCATTATGATTCTTGCATTGGCAGTACAGTTTGTAGGACTTGGTGTTCGGTGGTATTTATCGGGTCATGCACCTTGGAGTAACGGCTATGAAGCAATTATTTTCATTTCATCAATTGGCGTATTAGCAGGATTATTACTTTACAGAAATAGAAATGCTTTTATTCCTGCTGCTGGTGCATTGGTTGCAATGATTATGATGGGCTTTGCACATGGTGGCTCTATGCTTGATCCTCAGATTACACCTTTGGAACCAGTATTAAAATCTTATTGGCTAATGGTGCATGTTGGGATTATTACTTCTAGCTATGGCTTCTTTGGCCTATCATCTCTTGTTTCTGTAATCTCTCTAATTTTGTTTTGTATTAAACCTACTGTAAAAACTCAAAACTCAATTCAAGAATTGACAATTGTGAATGAAATGACTGCTGAGATTGGATTGTTTGCACTTACTATCGGAACCTTCTTAGGCGGAATATGGGCTAATGAGAGCTGGGGGCGTTATTGGAGTTGGGATCCAAAAGAAACCTGGGCCTTTATATCGATAATATTTTATGCAGCAATCTTACATTTCAGGATGGTGCCGGGACTAAAAAGTAAATGGACTTTTAACGTAACAGCCATGTGGATGATTTGGACAATTATTTTTACTTACTTCGGAGTGAACTACTACTTAACAGGATTACACTCTTATGCCGCCGGAGATCCAATGCCAATACCAAATTGGATTCCTATTACTGCAGGTTTGATGATCGCTTTATCTTTAGCCTCTTATATGCTAAAACAAAAATTCGCTGTTAGATCCTGAGGAAGTCATTTAACCTGCTCAACTAAAAAAAATGTCCTCCCTTGAAGAACTCTAATCATATAAACCTAAATGGACTACTCAATTTTTATGGGAAGCGAATGGACTTTTTGGTTTGACGCCTCCCCTTCAGGGATCAATGAAGTTAATCCCTCTCTCTCCACAAAGCAAAAAGCCCGGCATTAAGCCGGCATTTTTGTTTTTCTACCTGTATGCTCCGGCAAAAAAGGAGTTGCACCGTTGTTAACTATCCTCACCACCAACTACACTCTATCTTTAATTATAGCACTGAATAGCTTTTCACCACAAAGGCATTATGCTATACATTCTTTTCCCTAATAACCACTAAGTTTGTAATTTTTGAAATAATAGGCACCTTGCCCACTTGTAAAACAGCCTGCTTACCTCTAATTTCTGTTACCAAACCAATCTGTTTGTTTTGTTTCATTTTAACCATATCCCCAACCCGGATATCTCCACCTATTTCATCATATTTCTCAAAAACTTCCTTTTGCTTTTTGCTCACAAACAATTTATCCTTTTGACCTAACAAGAGTGTCTGAATATTCTTTATCACACTCGCCTTATCTTCAGATTTTCGCCAATCCATAATCATGAATTTCAACTTTCGTTCCATATCTTTAAGATAGATAAGCTTTTCTTCTGCTATCTTATTTTGGTGCTTCAGCTTTTCCACCTCCTGCCTATGAGCCTCACGAGACATGAGCACATTCATTTCTGCCTTTAATTCTTCATTCTCTTTAATTAAGGTATGTAAGGTTTGTTTTTCTAAATTAATTTTCTGCAGCCCCTGTTCTGTTTTGTTTAATAACTTATCTAATTTGTACTGCTCATCATCAGCTAACTTTCTTGCTCGGTCAATGAGTTCTCTTTTTAACCCTATACGCTCTGCCATAGCAAATGTATATGAGCTGCCGGGTTTCCCAATTTGCAATTTGTATAAAGGCATTAATCGCTTTTCATCAAACTGCATTGCACCATTAATTATCCCCTTCCTTTTCCCTGCCATAATTTTCAAATTGAGATAATGAGTGGTAACAATGCCTAATGACCTCTTATATTCCATTTCTTCTAAAATCACCTCGGCAAAAGCTCCGCCAAGATTTGGATCACTACCACTCCCCAGCTCATCAATGAAAAAGAGCGTCTTACCATCCCCTTCCTCAATAAAATACTTCATATTCTTTAACTGAGCCGAATAAGTACTCAACTCAAACTCCAAGCTTTGGGTATCACCAATATGGATAAAAATTTGTTTAAAAATTCCCAATTCAGTATGAATCCCCACGGGTATCAACAGCCCACTCTGCATCATCATTTGCAGCAAACCAACTGTTTTTAAAGTAACTGTTTTGCCTCCTGCATTGGGTCCACTTATCACCAATATCCTTTGTTGATTATTTAAGCTTAGGCTAACCGGCACCGTTACTTTACCGTTTTGTTGATTATAAAGTTTAAGGAGAGGATGAAAAGCATTATCCAATTTTATAACCGGATGTGGTGAGAGGATAGGTTTAACACCATCCATTTCTATGGCCAAACGAGCTTTGGCAGCAATGAAATCATACTCCCCTGCAATTTGAAACCATTGCTGAAGTAACGGAGCATATTCATGTAACTTCGCAGTTAGTGCTTGCAATATTTTGTTCACTTCTCTACTCTCTTCATATTCTAATGAAAAGATAGCATTGTTAAAATCAATGGTTTCTTCCGGTTCAATATATGCAGTTCGCCTTGTATCACTTTCTCCGTGCAACACACCCCGAATCATTCGCTTGTTTTCAGCAACCACAGCCAATACTCTTCGGCCATTCATAAAACTCTCGGAAATTTCTGCTAAATATCCCAGTTTCGCATACTTAGCCACACTGCGCTCAAATAGCGTACGCAATGCCATCCGCTTTTGATAAACAGCTAATCTAATAGCAGCCAAATGCTTACTCGCTGTATCCTTTACCTTACCGTTCTCATCCAATATTTCAAAGATTATCTCACTCAAGTGCTTTTCATAATGAGTGGAAGATATTACAGAATATAAAGCAGGATACAACGCCTTCCTTTCATTATTAAACCACCTAAAAACACTTCCGGTATTTTCAATTAATTTAATTAATAAAAGAAAATCCTCACCCAGCAGAATGGCACCGGGAATACCCAGTAATTTTAATTCACGACTTATATCTCTTGAAAAATCATTCGGAAAATTTAATCCGGCACGGATTAATGAAGAAAACTCTTCCGTTTCATTTAAAGCTTGATTAATATAGGCTTTCACTGTATGAATACGAAGCTGATTTGCTTTAGCTTTTGCTAAAACCGTATTGCAATGATTAGCCAATAATATGCGTACCTTATCAAATTCCAATTGACTAAGAGCCGAAGCCGGAAATAAATTCATTATGACAAAGTTAGTTGTTAACAAGAATTTGGTTTAATTATTTGACGTCTGTAATAACTTTGTATTTTATAAAACAATGGAAAATAAGTTTGAAACGGCCACATTCGGAAGCGGATGCTTTTGGTGTACTGAAGCCATTTTCTCAAAATTAAAAGGAGTTATAAAAACCACCAGCGGGTATAGTGGAGGCAAAATGGAAAACCCAGACTATAAATCAGTTTGTACCGGTAATACCGGTCATGCAGAAGTTAATCAAATAATATATGACCCGTCAATAATTTCTTATACCGAATTATTGGAGGTCTTTTGGAGCACCCACAACCCAACAACAATGAACAGACAGGGGAATGATATTGGCACACAATACAGAAGTGTAATATTCTTCCATACTGAGGCACAAAAGCAAATTGCAATGAATTACAAAAAACAATTAGAAGAAAGCAAGTTGTTTAAAGCTCCAATAGTAACATCCATTGAGCCTTTAAAGAATTTTTATCCTGCTGAAGCCTACCATAATAATTATCATGAGCTTAACCCTAATACCGGTTATTGCCAGAACGTAGTTACTCCAAAAGTTGAAAAATTCAAGAAGCACTTTTCAGAAAAACTTAAATAAATAGACGGACCACCCTTCTGTAACTAAAGTTGCTAACCATTTTCATTTACTAAAGCATCTTTGCTCCTAAATAAAAGAAAATGACTCAACCACACTACTACGAGGTTAACGTAAAATGGAAAGAAGGTAGAAAAGGAGAATTATCCTCACCTATTCTAAATGAAACAATTGAATGTGCTACACCACCTGAATTTTCAGGAGGTATTCCCAATGTATGGTCACCTGAGCATCTCTATGCGGCTTCAATTAACAGTTGCTATATGGCCACCTTTTTAGCCATTGCAGAGAATTATAAGTTAGCATTCAATTCATTCTATTGCAGTACCAAAATAAAGTTAGAACTAAACGAAGGTAAATACCTTATTACTGAGGCAGAATTAACTCCAGAAGTAATTCTCACTCATCCGGAAACTGACACTGAAAAAACCAATAAAATACTGGAAAAGTCAAAAGCACATTGCCTTGTAACCAACTCAATGAAAACCGCAGTAACCGTTATTCCAAAAATAAGCTAACTGCTGTATTAATGCTTTTTAAAAAACTGGAAACGAAAACTGCTTCTAACCATTTTTGTAACAAAAGTCACACTAAAAGCAGGAATAAAGTAGCACCTTTGTAACACTAAAATCAATAAAAAATATGTTCGGATTATTTAAGAATTTCTTCGGTGCCGGAAGTGCTGAAATTTGCGCAGCAATTGATCAAGGCGCTTTTTTGGTTGATGTACGAACTCCAGGTGAGTTTGCATCCGGAAGTGTACAAAATGCAGTCAATATTCCATTAGATAAAATTGAAACTCAATTAGCAAAATTTCAAAATAAAAAGCAAATTGTTGTTTTTTGCCGTAGTGGAGCACGAAGTGGACAAGCAAAGAGGATATTGGAAAAATGCGGAATTAATTGTACCATTATTAATGGTGGTGGGGTACAGCAAGTGCATGATGCATTAAATACAAAATAACCTCTATACCGCAATTACCGGATCGTGTTATTTATATAGGATTAACAAAGCATTGCACAGTTTAAAATGAAATAATGGTAACTTAGAAATAGTAAAAACAAATGCACTACGTAAACCATAATAAACGATGAAATACTATTTTAAAAACTGGAATTTAATGCGTGTACTGCGCTTGGCAGTGGGTATCTTTATTATTGTTATGGGTATTCAAACTAGAGATTGGCTTTTTGTAGCCTTAGGTGCAGCTTTTTCTATTATGCCCATTCTTAACATTGGATGCTGTAGTACACAAGGTTGTGCACCGCCTCGCCTACCACGAAAAACGAATACAACGGAAATTAATTACGAAGAGATAAAATAAGCCTAATGAAAAAATATCTTTTCCTAATAACTATAATTACATTATCAATAGTCCCTTCTTTATTCTCCGGTTGTCAACAAGCATCTAATTCTATTAGCAACTTTAACCAAAACGAGTTATTAATTAAAGGAGACAGCATCACTACATCTGCCCAGCAAGTATTATTACGTAGGGTGGCCGAAAAAATACAATTATCAGGTACTACCGGTGCTGTAGAATATTGCAATGAACAAGCCATCCCGCTTACTGATTCAGTTGCACAACACTTTGGCTACATTTTAAGCAGATTAAGCATCAAGAACAGGAATCCAAAAAATGCAATTCATTTAAGTGAAGATAAAAATGCATGGACGGAAATTGAAAAGCGAATGCAGGATGAAAATGATATAACTAAACACTTCATCATTCAATATAACAATGACCTTTATTATTATAAAGCTATCACTATAGCCATGCCCACATGCCTAAAATGTCATGGTGATAAAGAAAACGATATCGCATCAGAAACACTGCAAAAAATACAAGTTCAATATCCTGATGATAAAGCAACCGGGTATAAAATGGGAGATTTAAGAGGAATGTGGAAAGTTAAACTAAACTAATATGACCTTTTTCAAAAAGAACCTTTTAGTAATTATTGGTATTGCTGTAGGCGCTATAGCCGGATTCCTTTATTGGAAATATATTGGCTGTATTTCGGGAACATGCGCCATTACCTCAAAACCAATAAACAGCACTATATACGGCGCCGTAATGGGTGGGCTACTCTTTTCATTATTTAGCAATCATTCTAAAAAAGAAAAAACAGAGAATACTATTAATAAATAAAATATCGCTCAAAATCACTTATATGACTTTTCAGGAAATGATAAATCAGGATAAACCGGTATTGGTAGATTTTTTTGCGGAATGGTGTGGCCCATGCAAGATGATGGCGCCGATTTTAAAAGATGTAAAGGCACGACTTGGTGACAAAGCCAGCATTATCAAGATTGATGTAGACCAGAATCCCCAAGCCGCTGCCGCTTATCAAATAAGCGGAGTGCCCACCTTAATGATATTCAAAAACGGACAAATAAAATGGCGCCATTCAGGTGTTGTTTCTGCCGTTGAACTGGAAAAATTAATTTTTGCAAATACCTGATACATTTTAGCCAATTAACAAGTTCAGCTACCCTGTTTCTGCACTTTATAAATTTTAAAATTACTTTTGTGGTATGATTACCGCAGAGCAATTCCCTATTTTTCGATCCTCGCCGGAATTAATGGGAAAGCTATACGAAAACAGTATAGTAAAAACCTATCAAGCCGGAGAAAGTATTCTCAATGAAAATGCATATATACGTGCTATCCCATTAGTAATTAAAGGCACATTAAAAGTTACTCAAACCGAAGAAGACGGAAGAGAGCTATTATTGTATTACATAAAACCGGGAGAGAGTTGTATAATGTCATTCTTAGGCGGAATGCATAATGAAACAAGTAAGGTGAAAGCTGAAGTAGAGGAAGATGCAGAAATTCTCTTTTTACCCATTGAAAAAGTATCCTTATTTATCAAAGAATATCCCGAATGGCTCGACTTCATATTTCGATTATACCACAAACGCTTTGAAGAATTACTGAACATTATCAATGAAATTGCTTTTAAGAAGGTGGATGAAAGATTACTTGCCTTATTAAAAAAGAAAACAGAAATCACACAATCAAATACGCTACAAATTACACATGAACAACTAGCCAATGAATTAGGAACTGCTCGAGTAGTGGTATCCAGGCTGCTTAAGCAACTTGAAGAAAATAAAATGGTAGAATTAGGCCGCAACAAAATCACCTTACATTAATTTACTTCTCCTTCATAACGCGACGTAATTCAAGTAAGTTTAAACTATTTGGGTGAAAATTTTTTACCCATGGATTTACTAAATGCAAAACCATATCATACCACAACGGAATTACAGGTGCATCATCCATCATCAAACTATCCATTCGTTTATATAATGCTATTCGAACACCATCATCAGGTGTAATCACCGCTGTTTTATACCATTCATCAAACAACTTATTTCTATATCGGGTATAATTTGGAGGTGCAGGGTTATCTCCATAAAAAACACTTAAATAGTTTTCAGCATCAGGATAATCTGCAATCCAACTACCCCTGAAGAAATTAATATCTCCTGCCGCCATTTGCTGAAGAAGCAAACTCTTCTGCATCACATTCAGCTGCACATTCATTCCGGCCTTTTCCAATTCATTTATAATAAATACACCTAAATTAGCATACTGAGGAATTGTATTGAGTACAATAGCAGGCATATCCCGGTGATAACCCGCTTCTATAAGCAACTTCTTTGCCCTTTCAAGATTGTACTGATTAGGATGAAATGATGAGTCAAATGCAGGAAACCCAATCGGAATAAACCCTGAATACGCCGGAGTTCCAATCGAATTACGCAAATACAACATCAATCTATTTTTATCAATAGCATATTGCATCGCCTGCCTCACCTTTTTTAATCTCAAAGGTGACTGTTGAAATACCGGCTTTGCCGTATCTAAAGAAATTCCCAAATATTCAATGTTGAAATAAGGATGCTTATTTAGTAAAACTTTTCCATTCCATTCTTTTCGCAAATTTCCACTACGTGTTAACACCTCATCTTTAAATGAAGCATCTATATCATTTATAAAATCCAACTTCCCCTGTCTGAAAAGAAGAAATTCGGTAGCCTTGCTATCGGCAAAACTCACATGAATTCCATCCAGATAAGGCAAGGAATTTCCAACTTCATCCTTTTCAAAATAATGAACATTTTTTTTACAAATCAGCGCCTGCCCTTCAACCCATTTAACCAAACAAAAAGGGCCGGAGCCTACAGGATTATTTCTAAATGAAGTACCATAATATAAAACAGCTTCTTGTGGAACGATAGAACAATACTGCATACTCAATATCCCTAATATAGGATGGAAAGCCACTTTGAGCTTAATTCGAAATACAGAATCATTCAATGCAACAAAAGGATGCTGCTCATCCACGCGATTGTTAAATATCCATGCGCCAGGACTTGCTGTGGCGGGGTCTATAATTCGATTAAAACTATACTCTACATCCTTTGCGGTTAATCTTCGTCCTTTACCATCACCGCGGAACGCGGGACTATCATGAAAAAAAACATCATTGCGCAGTGTAAAGGTCCATTCCTTACCATCCTTACTCACCTGCCATCGTGAAGCTAAAGATGGAACTATCTCCATTTTATCATTCACTTCAACCAGGGTATTATACAATTGATGAACAATCCACATGTTTGCTTGATTACGCGCAAACGCCGGATCGAGTGATGTTATACCGGCAGTTTCATTGTACCTGAAAATTTTCCTTTGAACTTCTTTATCCTGATAACAAGCGCATAAACCTACACTCATAATTAGAAAAAGAATCGGGTATATTCGTTTTATCAGAAACACAAACAAAAGATTTATTTTCAATAATGTTTTTGTCATTAAATTTAATTCAAATAGTGGATTCAATATGCTACGGTATCTTTTACTTTCTTTATTATTAATCACTGAGGTACACGCACAACCTTTTACTCATGCTGACACTCTTCGCGGAACAAACGGACCCTTCCGCAAACAATGGGATGTATTGCATTATGATATTACCATAGAGCCAAACCTACAAACACAAACATTAACAGGGAAGAACATCATCACCTTTTTTGATGAGGGGGTTAAGTTAATGCAAATTGACTTACAATCAGGGATGCAATTAGATAGTGCATATAATAAAGAAGCCAAATTGTCTTTTAGAAGGGATGGCAACGTGTATTGGGTTATGCTACGAGATACAAATGCTTATTACAGAATAAAACCTGATACTAACTCAATAACCCTCTGGTTTACCGGAAATCCAAAACGAGCCATCAGGCCACCTTGGGAGGGAGGTTGGATTTGGACTAATGACAGTATTGGCCGCCCATGGGCCACTGTGGCTTGTCAGGGCTTAGGTGCAAGTGTTTGGCTGCCGTGCAAAGACTGGCAAGGAGACAAGCCGGATATGGGAATGAACCTGAATATAATCGTTCCGGATACATTATTAGGAATAGGAAACGGAAGGCTAATCTCACAGGAACGACTACCCGAAAATAGAATTCAATTCACCTGGCAGGTACTTAATCCCATCAACGCATACAACTTTAATGCTGCTATTGGCGCATATACACATCTGCACGACACTATACTGGGTGAAAAGGGAAAACTGGATTTGGACTATTATATATTAGACTATCATCGTGAATCAGCCATTCAGCAATTTGCAGAAGCACCACGTGCCTTGCATGCTTTTGAATATTGGTTTGGCCCCTACCCTTTTTACGAAGATAGTTATAAACTCACTGAAGCCCCTTACCCGGGTATGGAGCACCAAAGTGATATTGCTTACGGTAACAATTTCCAAAACGGATATTTAGGAGAAGATCTGTCCGAAACAGGCGAAGGATTAAAATGGGATTTTATTATTGTTCATGAATCAGGACATGAATGGTTCGGAAACAGCATAACAGCACAAGATATTGCCGATATGTGGATACATGAGGGATTTACACATTATGGCGAATCACTCTTTACTGCTTATTATTTTGGGCAGGATGCAGGCAAAATTTATTCAAGAGGCACACGTATCAATATTAAAAATGATAAACCCATAATTGGAAATTATGGTGTAAACAATATGGGAAGCGCTGATATGTATTACAAAGCAGGAGCTATGATACACATGATTAGGCAGTGTATGCAAAATGAAGAAGGGTTTAAACAAATGCTTCGTAAAATGAATAAAACCTATTATCACAAAATAGTAACCACAGATTCTATCCTCAAATTCATGGAAAAAGAAACAAAATTAAAGCTGGACAAGATTTTTGAACAATACCTTCAAACCACACAAATACCGGAATTAAGTTGGTATATAACTAACAAGAAATTATTTTTTACCTGGAAAAATTGTGTTCCTCAATTTGACTTACCTATAGAATTACTTCTTTCCAATAATAAATCCACCTTCATTTATCCAAAAGAAGGAATATGGAATTCAATTCCATACAAAAGAAAAAGCATAAGGGTAAGTGCTGATTTTTATATTACAAATAAAAAGGAGAAATAAATTAAAGAACCTTAACCTGACCACCTGAATGTCCTCCTTGTAATCGGCCTGCGTCTAAATATCTTTTTTTAAAATAAGGCTCATCAAGATGACTAATCATGATCCCACCGGATCGGGAGGCATGAACAAAGTAACCATTCGTTAAATAAACACCAACATGGCTAATTCCACCAGTAGTATTAAAAAATACTAAATCTCCTTCAACTAAATCTTCACGGCTTATTCTTTCGGTAGCATCAAATTGTTCACGGGCCGTTCTTGGCAACAAATTACCAAATACATCAAAATATAAACGTCCGGTAAAAGCAGAACAATCAATCCCTTTTTTAGAAGTACCACCATAGCGATACCGAACACCATACCAATTATCAATAAAACTAAACAAAGAAAAATCACTTATTGCCTCCAATTCACTATTCAAAACCAAGGCATACTTTAACTGCAACTGATTACATTCGTCAGTTTTTAATGATGAGGTAGCTTTTTTATTTGAAAGTATCCTAACTTCCTTTTTTGCTTCTGACAAATGAGCGTACATTACCATGGGCTTAACAGCCGGTTGCGCTATCTCAATATTATCAATAAACTTAAGCTTCTTTTGAGCAACAGAAACTTGGGGGAAACATGGAAAAATGACCGAAGCCAAAGTAACCAAGATAAAGTTTTTCATACTGTAAAGTATAGTTTTACACGTATGCAAGACTCAGTTGGGTATTCTTTGCTCGCCTGTTATTTAAAAGTTTTTCTAATGCGTTTAATCCTGACTGATAAATCCTGTCCTACAAACAAAATGAACAAATAATTTCTAAAAATCAGTTACAAAAATAAGGTAATCAATATAAAATGACAACCCAAATATTTATTAAGTTTTATAAATACAATGTGGATAATCAGCACGCTTCATTATCTCAAATTTTACGAAATTTGTACACATAGCATAGTTTTTACTTCATCATACTTTTTCGCTGTATATCAAACAGTTATTTCCTATGAAATTTTCACACCTTCACGTTCATACTCAATTCTCTTTGTTAGACGGTGCGGCTGCAATTGATAAGCTTTTTAATAAGGCAATTGAAGATAAAATGCCGGCTATCGCTATATCAGACCATGGGAATATGTTTGGTGTTTTTGATTTTGTTCGGGAAGCATATAAACACAAAAACAGTGATGGAAGTTTAAAAGTTAAACCTATAGTAGGATGTGAGTTTTATATTACCCAGGATAGGACGCGGAAAACATTTAGTAAAGGAGAAAAAGATCCGCGCCATCATCAAATCTTATTAGCAAAAAATAAAACGGGATATGAAAATTTAGTTAAGCTCTGCTCATTGGGTTATACCGAAGGTTTGTATTCAAAATATCCACGTATTGATAAATCATTAATCCATAAATATCATGAAGGCCTGATTGCCACCACCTGTTGCTTAGGTGCATTAGTACCTCAAACTATCTTAAAAAAAGGAGAAGAAGAAGGCGAAAATGAATTCAAGTGGTGGCTCAATATTTTTCAGGAAGATTATTATGTAGAACTGCAGCGACATGGTATGCCGGAGCAAGAAAGAGTAAATGAAATACTTTTAAAATTTGCAAAAAAGTATAATGTAAAAATCATTGCAAGCAATGATAGCCATTATGTGGAAAGAGAAGACTTCAATGCACATGATATTTTACTTTGTGTAAATACAGGTGAATTACAAAAAACCCCTGCCTTACGAGAGTTTACGGATGATGATGTAAATACAAAAGGGAAACGCTTTGCCTTTTACAATGACCAATTTTATTTCAAAACCGGGAAAGAAATGAGCGAGGTGTTTCTTGACTTACCTGAGGCCATAGATAATACCAATGAAATAGTTGACAAAGTTGAATTGCTTAGTTTAGAAAGAGAATTACTCCTACCCCATTTTGTAATTCCCCCAAACTTTAAAAGCCAGGATGAATATCTGGCCAGTATCACATGGGCAGGTGCTAATAACAGATATAAAGTTTTAACTCCGCAAATTGAAGAACGGATACAGTTTGAATTGAGCATTATTGAGAAAATGGGCTTTTCAGGCTACTTCTTAATTGTGAGTGATTTTATTAGAGCAGGAAAGGAATTGGGAGTATTTATCGGACCGGGGCGCGGCTCTGCAGCAGGAAGTGTAGTAGCTTATTGTATCGGCATCACAAACATTGATCCTATTAAATATGACCTTCTTTTTGAACGGTTTCTTAATCCTGAACGTAAAAGCATGCCGGATATTGATACCGACTTTGATGACGAAGGAAGAGAAAAAGTAATTGATTATGTGGTAAAAAAATATGGGCAAAATCAGGTAGCACAAATCGTAACCTTTGGAACCATGGCTGCTAAATCAGCCATTGCAGATGTAGCCAGAGTAATGGATTTACCACTCCCGGAAAGCAGAGCACTAACCAAACTCCTTCCGGATAGACTAAATATTCGCTTAGAAAACCTATTTAATAATCCACTCACAAAAGCCGATATCACCAAAAACGATAAACAGAAGAATGATGTTTCTGAAAAATCTGTATTAACAGAAAAATATGACATATCACCCGGTGATCTCGAAAATATTAAAACACTACGCAACTATTACAACTCTGATTCTCTTGCCGGAAACGTGCTAAAAGAAGCTCAACGATTAGAAGGCTCTGTAAGAAATACGGGTGTTCATGCCTCTGCAATAATTATAGCTCCAAAGGATATTACTGAAATACTTCCCGTTGCTGCATCCAAAGATTCTAAACTATATATCACCCAAATCGAAGGAAATAGTATAGAATCAGCAGGGGTTATTAAAATGGACTTCTTAGGACTGCGTACACTAAGTGTGTTAAAAACAGCTTTGAAGCTTATAAAACAAAATCACGGAGTGGAAATTAATTTAGATGAGGTGCCTCTTGATGATGAAGCCACTTATAAAGTTTTTCAGGCAGGCGATACCGCTGGTTTTTTTCAATTTGAAAGTACCGGTATGCAAAAAGCTTTGCGTGAATTAAAGCCGGATAAATTTGAAGATTTAATTGCCATGAATGCCTTGTATAGACCGGGGCCAATGCAATACATAGCCTCCTTTGCAGCGCGTAAGCATGGGAAAGAAGAAGTTACCTATGACCTGGAAGATATGAAGGAATATCTTGAATCAACTTTTGGTATTACTGTTTATCAGGAACAGGTGATGTTGATTGCCCAAAAAATTTCAGGATTTAGCAAGGGAAGAGCCGACGAACTTAGAAAGGCTATAGGTAAAAAAGATGCAAAGAAACTGGCTAGCCTTAAGGATGAATTTATTTCAGGAGGAGAAGCAAAGGGCCACCCTACAGAAACTTTGAAAAAGATTTGGGCTGACTGGGAGTCATTTGCCTCCTATGCCTTTAATAAATCTCACGCCACATGTTATGCCTTTGTAGCCTTTCAAACGGCCTATTTAAAAGCACACTACCCCAGTGAATTTATGGCGGCTTTATTAAACCACGCAGATAATACTGAAAAGATTACTTTTTACATGGAAGAATGTAAGCGTGTCCATTTAAATGTGTTAGGCCCGGATATCAACGAATCCTTCTTTGGATTTGCTGTTAATAAAAAAGGTGAAATCCGTTTTGGATTAGGTGGAATAAAAGGCGTGGGTGAAGCGGCAATAGACCAAATAATAGAAGAGAGAACAAAAAATGGACACTTTACCAGCATTTTTGATTTAGCTAAACGAGTAAACTCAAAAGCTATTAACAAAAAAACAATGGAATGTTTAGCGTACAGTGGATCATTCGACAGCTTTAGTGAATTTCATCGTGCCCAATATTTCTTCGCATTGCCCGGAGAACCATCCGGATTAGAAAAAATTATTCGATATGGTACTAATGTACAATCGCAGGCTTCAAGTTCAGCCAATACCCTTTTTGGTGAAATCATAGATTCAATAGAACCTGAAAAGCCAAAAATTGCACAGTGTGATGAATGGCCATTAATGGAACTTTTAGAACACGAAAAAAGTGTGATAGGTATCTATATCAGCGGACATCCTTTGGATAATTATAATTTCGAATTAAAACATTATCACTTTACTCCACTGGCTACATATAATGAGTATAAACATGCAGCAGATAGCCAGGAAAAAGTACCCACATACAAAATTCGTTTAGCCGGCCTGGTAACATCTGCCCAAATACGCATGTCTAAAAAGGGAAATTATTTTACCTTGCTAACTATTGAAGATTATAATCAAAAATCAGAATTTTTGCTCTTTGGGGAAGACCATCTCCGTTTTCAAACTTATTGCAAACCGGGAATTATCATTATGATAGAAGGAAACTTTAATTCAAGATTTAATAATGCAAAATATCAGTTTAACATAAGCAAGATACAATTGCTGGAAAATATTAAGCAAGATTATACTGAGCAAATTTCAATGGGTATAAGTTCAAATAATATTGATGAGGAATTACTGAATTTTTTAAAAAAGAATTTTAATCAAAACCCGGGGGAAACAAAGGTAAAGCTACATATCACTTCTCCTTATAATGAAAAATGTCATGTTACCCTGTACACTTTAACTCATGGAATTACTTTAAATGAAGAGTTGATTCAATTTCTAAATCTCCGTCCTTCCATTGATGTTAATGTGCAGTTAAACTAAACAATATATGCACAGTTAAGCTGAAGTGATTTTCTCCCGCTTTTTAGTATTAACTTTGCAAAGAAATTAAATTAAACTAAAACAATATGGCACTTGAATTTACAGATGCAAACTTTAAAACCGAAGTACTGGATTCTGATAAGCTATCGGTAGTTGATTTTTGGGCAGAATGGTGTGGTCCATGCCGTGCAATAGGTCCCGTTATCGAAGAACTTGCTAAAGAATATAATGGTAAGGTAAAAGTAGGTAAGGTAAATGTGGATAATAATCCAAAAGTATCTACGGATTATGGCATTACAAGTATCCCTGCAATTTTATTTTTAAAGAATGGAGTTGTAGTAGATAAACTTGTAGGAGCACAACCCAAAGGAAATTTCGTTAAGAAAATAGAAGCACATATCTAAACACTGTCTCCCAAAAGATAAAATTTTTTTTTGAGGATTATAATCCCGGATTACCCGGGATTATTTTATTTTATTACATGCAATAAATACATCTGAAAGGTTAATGACTCACCACAGCCTTTGCCATTTCATCCGGATTATGTTTATACTTAAACATTATGGCAAATAATATAGCCACAACCAAGGCATAACCGGCAAATGAAAGCCATATCCCATGCCAGTCTTTTTGGCCATTGACCAAGGTAAAATAATCATCAATTACATAACCACTTACCCGGCTTCCAAGAAAGGCCCCTACTCCATTTGTCATCATCATAAATAACCCTTGAGCACTCGATCGAATAGATGGGCTGGTAGTGGTTTCAACAAAGAGAGAACCCGATATATTAAAAAAGTCGAAAGCCATACCATATACAACACAGGAAAGAAAAATCATCCAAAGCCCACCGGCAGGGTCACCATAAGCAAATAAGCCAAAACGAAGCACCCAGGCAAGCATAGAAATAAGCATCACATTTTTAATTCCAAATTTTTTAAGAAAAAATGGAATAGTTAAAATGAACAGTGTTTCGGAAATCTGAGAAATAGACATGATTATGGTAGAATATTTTACCACAAAGGAATCAGGCCCGTACAATGGGTTATTTTTAAAATCATCTAAAAAAGTGTCCCCATACATATTAGTCAATTGCAATGCTGCACCCAAAAACATAGAGAAAATAAAAAATAATGCTGTTCGGTAATCTTTAAAAAGCTTAAAGGCATTTAATCCTAATTGTTCAACAAGCGTTGCATCCTTAGAAATAGATTTCTGCGGCGGACATTTGGGAAGAGTGAACGAATAGATACCCAATAAAACGGCAATTACTCCCGCAATTAAAAACTGATTAGTGTTGGCCTTACTTCCGGTTAAATTGGTAATCCACATCGCAACAATAAAGCCTACAGTACCCCAAACCCTAATTGGTGGGAAAACCTTAACTACATCGTAACCTTCCCTATGCAGCAAGGTATAAGAAAGAGAATTTGACAATGAAATAGTAGGCATATAAAAAATCATGGCTAAAAACACCACGTAGTATAAAGTATCCGCATCATGAACCTGGGTGATGTAAAACAAAGAAAGACCATACAAAATATGCAGAATACCATATAACTTTTCTACATTAATCCACTTATCTGCTATTATACCGGTAATGGCAGGCATAAATAATGATGAGATAGCCAAGGTAGAAAAAATAGCCCCAAACTTTGCACCGGCGTTTTCAATATGACCTATATCGTTTGAAAAATAATAAGTAGCAATAGTTATTAACCAGGCTCCCCAAACAAAAAATTGAAGGAAACTCAAAACAGTAAGTCGAAATTTCAAGTTCATAAAAAGACTTTCAGTATTAAGTATCGAATGTATAAATAATAATTATAGGATTATCATACTAACAAGAATTTTTAACCCAAAATTCAGTGTTAGTTTAATAATTTTGCAGCATGGCTACATTCCCCGCATTTCTTTTCAATACAACGAAAAGCAAGCCTCTTCTTCAAATTGCAGAAAAAGTACACAACAATGAGATGATAAGTGATGAAGAGTGTCTGCTCCTTTTTAAAGAAGGTAGTTTAGGCTTTGTAGGTTCTTTGGCTAATTATATTCGAGAAAATAAGTATGGAGATAAAACCTATTTTAACCGCAACTTTCATATAGAACCTACCAATGTATGTGTGTTCAGTTGCAGTTTTTGCTCTTATTCTCGTCTATATGCAAAACGTGAGGAAGGTTGGGAATTAAGTGTGGATGAAATGGTAGATATCGTTAAAAGCTACGATGGGAAACCGGTTACTGAAGTGCACATCGTAGGCGGTGTACATCCAAAAATGAATCTGGATTATTTTATTGAACTGATTCAAAAGATACATACACACCGACCTAATTTGCATATTAAAGCTTTTACTGCTGTTGAACTCGATTATATGTTTAGAAAGGCTAAAGTAACCCGGGAAAAAGGTATGCAAATTTTGAAAGATGCAGGTTTGCAATCATTGCCTGGTGGCGGAGCAGAAATATTTCATCCTGATATAAGAAAACAGATTGCAGGTGACAAGGTGGATGCTGAAGGCTGGTTAGCCATCCATGAAATTGCACACCGATTAGGTGTACATAGTAATGCCACCATGTTATATGGCCACATTGAAAAGTTTGAACATCGTGTTGACCACATGCGCAGACTTCGTGATTTGCAAAACAAAACAAATGGCTTTAATACATTCATTCCATTAAAATTTAGGAACAAAAATAACGACATGAGCCATGTTCCTGAATCTACTTTAATAGAAGATCTTAGAATGTATGCCATTGCTCGTATCTATCTGCACAACTTCCAACATATTAAAGCTTACTGGCCAATGCTTGGCAGACATAATGCCCAAATGACGCTATCCTTTGGTGTAGATGATTTAGACGGAACCATTGACGACTCAACAAGAATTTATACCATGGCAGGTAGTGAAGAACAAAACCCTACCTTGTCAACTACTGAATTAGTACAACTGATAAGGCAAGCTCACCGAATACCTGTTGAGCGAGATACCCTATACAATGAAATAAAAGTATATTCTTTGGAAGAAGTTATAGCAGACTAATAAAAAAACAATTTTGATTTCTCTGGCTTCTTCTGATTAGCTTTTTCTCTTCTTTTAAATTCGTAATTAATAATTTTACTTAAGCTTTCTATTTTGAAACACTTAAGTTTTTGAATAGTAGTATTAAAAAAAGGGCTGAACTCTTTAGAGTCAGCCCTTTTATATTTTTTAACCTATGTATTAAAAGTTGCGAACAGTCATTTCGGTCCTCCTGTTTTGAGCACGACCTGCAGCTGTAGCATTATTTGCAATTGGCTTAGATGCTCCAAACCCTGTTGCTTTTAGGCGGCTTGCATCAACACCCTTAGCTATCAAATAATCTTTTACTGAATTAGCACGCTTCTCAGACAAAGCCTGATTAACTGCATCAGAACCTTGGCTATCAGTGTGGCCATCAATATCAATCATTAATGAATTGTCATCTTGCATCAACTTAGCCACTTCGTCTAATGACTTAAATGACTTAGGCATCAATTTAGCACTGCCTGTTGAGAAGAACACATTCTTAGCTGCAAAATTAATTTTCTCTACAACCTGTTTAGCAATTTCAGGACATCCATTATTGCTTGCAGGGCCAGGACGAGTTGGGCACTTATCTACTTCATCATTAACTCCATCACCATCAGTATCCGGAATAGGACAACCTTGGTAACGAGCTACACCAGCTACATCAGGGCATTTATCTTCTTCATCATTAATACCATCCCCATCGCTATCAGGAATCGGGCAACCATCATATTTAGCTACACCAGGAATATCCGGGCATTTATCTAAATCATCAGCAATTCCATCTCCGTCCCTATCAGGGCAACCTTGTAAAGAAGCTAAACCAGCTACATCAGGACAACGATCTTCACTATCAATAACACCATCACCATCACGATCCTGAACCGGAGGGGGCGGTGGAGGTAATACAACCTTAGGTTTGTCAGCTCTCATCTTAGTAAAGAAGCCGATAGAATAATTCATGTGGTCTTTAAACACATCTTCAGTAAGCGTCCAACGATAGTTAGCCTGTGCCATAATGTAAGTAGCTCCCTTTATATTAAACTGCATCCCAATTCCTGTTGGAGCAAAAGCACCAATTTCACCCATATATGTTCCTGCACCAATACCTGCAGATAAGAATGGATTAACCACTACATTATCATTGAAAGGACGAAGGTGAACAGAAGGTTCTAATTCCAAACCAAATCCTGCCCTGCGATCTAAAGTCTCTCCTCTTTCTTTTGCATAATCATGAAAAGCGGCATTTAATCTTACCGAGAAATCTAACTTATTAGTAATCCCTCTCCAATAGGCAAAACCAACACCATAAGACATATCTCTTAACTTGGTTATATTCCTAAAATTAGAGTTATCCTCTTTAAATGCTTGGATGGTGTTAAAATCCAATGCATTGACATAAAAGCCCAATAATGCAGGTTTCTTTGCCGGCTGTGAATTGTTTTGTGCAAATGCCCCTGCCCCTAAAAATGCAAAGGAAACAAGCAATGCAATTTTTCGTTTCATAAATGCTGTAGTTTTAATGTAAGTTTTACTGCTGAAAAGAATTATTTCCAACAGGTTAAAATCTTGGCAAATGTAATGTCTAAATGCATAAAAATCAAAGGAAATTTATTAACGATGAATATTTATTATTTTCTATTATATCAATTATTATAAATATATATAACCTCCCATTTATAAATAGGGTCAGGTATCTTATAAAACCAGCCTTTATTTACAGATACCCGGCTCATTAAGTTTTAGAAGTAATTAATTGATTTTGAAGTTATAGTAAGATAATATTTAATAATCTGTCCTAATTTTTCTATTTGATGAAATACTTACTTATGATTACAACTTATTGAAAAAATTTAGTGAATACCTTATATATTTGCAGCGCTTTAAGCGGTCCGGTAGCTCAGCTGGATAGAGCATCAGCCTTCTAAGCTGAGGGTCATTGGTTCGAATCCAATCCGGATCACAAAGCTCCCGGTTATGGGAGCTTTTCCTTTTTAATGAATTTCATAAAATGGATGTAAAGATTCACCCTTCATGGAAAAAGGTTTTAAAGGAAGAGTTTAACCGCGAATATTTTTTGCAGGTTACCAACTTTGTCAGAATGGAAAAAATGAGTGGGAAAATTATCTATCCTCCCGGCCCACTTATTTTCAATGCATTTAATCAAACACCATTTAACGAAGTGAAAGTGGTTATATTAGGTCAAGATCCGTATCATGGGAAAGACCAGGCCCACGGGTTAAGTTTTTCAGTTCCGCAAGGAGTAAAGCCTCCTCCCTCTTTAGTAAACATCTTTAAAGAATTATCCTCTGATATAGGATTAAAAATTTCATCCCAAAGCGGAGATTTAACACCATGGGCAAAGCAAGGAGTGTTGCTGCTTAACGCCGCGCTTACCGTAAGAGAAGGCGAACCATTCAGCCACGCCAATTACGGATGGGCAGAATTTACCGATAATGTAATCCGTATTTTATCTGAAAAAAAAGAAAATCTTGTTTTTATATTATGGGGAAATTTTGCACGGCAAAAACAAACCCTCATAGACGAAACAAAACATTTAGTTTTATTTTCGGCGCATCCCTCTCCATTTTCCGCCGATAAAGGTTTCTTCGGATGCAAACATTTTTCAAAAACCAATACATGGCTGGTTCAGCACAACATTGCACCTATTAACTGGATGGTTTAATTAACTTGCAACTTATGAAGGCTTTTAAATTGATATTTGGTCGCATTTGGGCTTTTTGGGGCCTCCTTTCTTTTTTTCTAACTTTTTTAATCTTTTACCTGCCAAGTATGCTTGCCTACTTGATGCCACCATATAGCGGACAGATTTATTTTTTACAGGTTGCAAAAATATGGATGCGGATATGGTTATTTCTTATCGGATGCCCAATAAAAATTTCCGGAAGAGAAAGTTTTCAAAAAGGGAAAAATTATGTTGTTGTGTTTAATCATAATGCCCTGCTTGACCCTCCATTATCCTGCCCCTTCTCTGCATTTCCCAACAAAACCATAGCAAAAAAATCGTTTGTCAAAATTCCTTTCTTTGGATGGTATTACCGAAAAGGTGCTGTATTAATAGATAGAAAAAATGAAGTTAGCAGACAACGTAGTTTTGAAGAAATGAAAAGAGTATTACTAACGGGGATGCACATGTGCATCTATCCTGAAGGCACCCGAAACAGAACAAATGAGCCAATGAAATCATTCTATAATGGTGCTTTCAAACTTGCAGTAGATTGCAATAAAGAAGTAATTCCCTGTGTGATTACCGGAACCAGAAAGGCTATGCCTCCTCATATCCCCTTCTACCTGATACCGGCCAAGCTCACCATGCATTTTCTTAATGCAGAGGCTCCGGGTACAAATGTAGAGGAGTTGAAAACAAGAGTAAGAAGTAAAATGATTGAAGCCTATACCAAACAATTAGAAAATCAGAAATCAAAAAAATAACGGGTACGATTAACCTTTAAATCTCGTAATAACACTGATTTAGGACTAATAGTGATATTAAAAAAACGATAGCGTCCTACAGGTGAAACATTTACCGCCATTTGCCAGCAATGCATATCTCGTGATAAATACATGCTTATTGTACCTACTTCTCGTAAAGTAATATTGTAAAATCCAGTCATGCCCAGCTTCCATTTTGGCGTAAGATTTATAGCCCCATTCCAATTAACATCTTGAAAAACCTGGGGTTTAAAACGTCGTAAATCTTGTCGGTAGTTACTTTGAAAACGTAAACTATATCCAAAATCAATACTCCAGGGAATTGAAAAATCAGCAAATTCACCGGGGTTATTATATATATATGCAGCCTCACGTTGGTAATCATCAAGCGTAAGTCCTGTGCCTTCCGGTGGCAAAAATGAAGGAGTCGCCTTATTACTTTCCTTTTTCTTTTCACCACCTTTAAATGAACTCTGTAAGGAGATACTACCTGAACGCATACGACCGAGGGTGAACGGTGTTTTCGTCCATACTAATTTATCTACTGCCCTTCCCATTGTATCATACAAATAAGGATCCATTACAGCAGAAGCAGTGATGTTAATGCGATTTAAAATATTACTGCGGGCTGTAAGATTTAATGGACCAAGCCTAAATGAATCTGCAAGGAAATTATATGTACCATTTAAACTTAAGCCATCCAAAATAGATACCTTCTTCAACTTTGTTGAATCTGATTTATCCTTAATCTTCATGCCTAAATTATTATCTATGGAAAAACTTAATCCGCCAAATTTTCCAGCACCATAAGCACCATAAATACTCCCTTCATAAATAGAATAACGTGCGGTTCGTCCAAAAGTATCAACTTGTGTTTCGTAATATGAACCACTATTCATATCAGGCTTGTAATTAATTACAACACTCGGCCTAATTTCATGCCGGATTGCCTGAATTTTACTTTTCTTTTTAAAGCCATACATTCCAAAAATTCGGGTAGAAGCGCCCAGCCCAAAACTAATTTCGCGCGCAGTAAAAAAACCACGAGAAATAGCCGTATCCACTTTTTTATCTATACTATTCCAAGAGCGCATAAATTTCTTCTGATACCATCTTTCCTGATAGGAAACAGATGGACTAATTTGAAGTGGCCCAAGTTCCGGTAGCGATAATGAAATGGGGATACTATGCATGGCTCCCCATTGGAAATTATCATTTATTTGCTGCATAATTCTTCCTGCAGTATCATAAAAAGAAGTAAGGCTGCGCGCATTGGTATTAAGACCGATGCCCAAATTTTCGTACCATTTCAATTTCCCAACAGGATTAACTCTCCTAAATGGATACAGGGTATTTATATTAAATGCTACATCTGGCAGATTCAGATTAATTAACCGGTTTTGTGTGTTTTGATTATGATTGGCATTAATGGAAATATTATAGGGCTTGTCTTTCCAATTGCGAGAAAAACTGATGGATGAATTAAGCTGATTGGTAAAATTTAAAGTAGGGTTGTTTGGTACTTGTTGATTAAACTTACTGCTACCGGCGTTTACACTTGCTCGAAAAGTTACGCCCGGATGTGCTTTATTATCCATCATGTGCGACCACCGAATACTGTATGCCTGGCTGGAAGTATAGTCCGGATCACCTTTAAAATTTGTTTTGAAATGCTGAATATCCAATGAAAGATTACCTTGATATTTATATCGTTTAAGGTACCTTGGGCTAATACCCAACGTCCATCCTCCGTACGAATACAATGTGCCTCTAATTACCGCATCCCAATGTTCACCAAACACTTTATAATAACCTAAACCGTCAAGAGAAAGCCCCATTTGGTCATTAGCTGAAAAAGCGGGTGCCAGCAAACCTGAATGCCTGCCCATTTGCAAAGGATAGATTCCAAATGGCAAAACAACAGGCAATGGAACGCCTTCAAATTCCGGATGAACAGGCCCGGTAAAGGCCATCTTTTTATTAATAAGTTTTACTCTCCTGCTTACAAAAGCAAAATGAGGTGTATCCAAATTACAAGTAGTAAACCTGCCTTGTAGCGCATAAAATACATTAGGCGAAACCTTTTTTATTTTTTCTCCATAAACAAACATTTCACCCTGCTGAGTATATGTCCCTTTTGTTAATCCCTTTTGTGTTTTCATATTAAAACGAATAGTATCGCTTTGGGATGAAAAATCTGCCTGATTAAAAACCGGATAGGCAATAACCTTTCCTGAGGAATCTTTTATTAAGTAGGCTGATAGTAAATCAATAGCCTGCTCATAAATAATTACCGGCGCATTAAGTTTATTATCTACATAATCCAACTTTGATTCACTGCCATACAAATACATTTTTTTTCCGGGCACATCAAGAACCATTGAATCATTAGCTGAATAAAAGACCGGTGCTGTAAGATCATTCCCAAACTTAATATCTAAAGTATCAGCAGTAGGAACAACCGTAGTATCTGTAAGTTGAGATGATGATGATACCGATTGTAAAAGACCATTTGTGGGCACAGCATAAATATCAACATTACAAACAAAGAATGTTAATAAAATGGATAGCACGCTAAATGCCCATCCAAAACGGTTTTTTACATTACCTTTGTAAGCGTGCTTCATGTTTGGTAAGCAACAAAATTAACCATTAATGTATAATGATTTTGTGAATTATTATACAATTAAAACACGAAAAAATCTAACGACCTATGGTGAAGAACTTTCTGATTATCGGAATGGTGTGTTCAACACTATTTAGTTCTACCCTATCCTATGCACAAACAAAAAAGGTAAAAACAATAATTGTTGATGCCGGACACGGAGGTGAAGAACCCGGTGCCATTGGACAATATGAAGGTACTTTAGGTACAAAAGAAAAAGATGTAACCCTGGCAATTTCACTCAAATTAGTGAAGGAATTGAAGAAACAGGCCCCTGAACTCACTGTGGTACCTACCAGAACAACCGACATTTATCAAAACCCAAAAGAAAAGGCAAAAATTGCAAATGATGCAAAAGGTGACTTGTTTATTTGTATCCATGCAGATGCTGCAGCGCTTAAAACCGGAAAGAGACAAGTGGGCACACGTACAGTAACACGATATAAAATAACTTATACCGGCAAAGGAAAAAATCGGAAAAAACACCGTACACCATACAAAGTTGAAGAACCTGTATATCATTATTATAAATTACCAACCCAGCGAAATGGTACAAGCGTTTGGATTTTTGCTGCACATAAAACAAGTGATAAATTAAAAGCTATTGTTTCAGAAGAAGGTGATTATGATTTAGCAGGGCATGATGACCCTGAAGACGCAAAAGTTGATTTCAATTCACCCGAAGGCAGGCTTATTGCGCAGGTTTATGCAAAAAGATATCAGGAAAAAAGTGATTTCTTAGCTACCTTAATAAATGAAGAAGTTGAAAAAACCGGGCGACCGGCACTTGGTGTGAATCAACGCCAGGTAGGAATTTGGGTTCTTCAGGCAACCAATATGCCCGCTGTATTAATTGAAACCGGGTTTATCAGCAACCCTGAAGATGAACGATATATTTCCAGTGAGGCCGGGCAGCAAGAACTTGCGGAGGTAATTGCAAAAGCTATTCTTCGGTATAAAGCACAGGTTGAAAACCCTCCTACCGCACAAAATAATTAGATAGATGAATTTTTTTGTCAAAATCTGTTGAATAAATTTAATCTATCCATTCATTTTCAGTTAATTTATATTTGCAAACCAATATTCCAACAAGGAGGCATCCAAAACTGGTTATTGAAGTAAGAAAATATTTACCGCTTGTGAAAATATCTAATGAAATAAAGGTTGGAGTGATTGCTATAATCGGCTTGCTCTGTCTTTTTTTAGGTTATAACTTCCTAAAAGGAAAAAGGCTTTTTGACAATTCCACCATTATTTTGGGAACATACGAAAATGTTCAAGGCCTCACCACCTCAAATCCCATCACCATCAGTGGACTGGAGGTTGGCTCTGTGTACGGTATAAAGCCCGCAAAGGATATGCGAAGCATTAGCGTACAAATGTCAATAAACCCTGATATCAATATCCCCAAAAATTCTATCGCGATAATTAAGCCTAACCCACTTGGTGTAACAAGTATAGAAATTAAATTAGGTGATGCAAATGTTTACTTGAAAAATAAAGACACTATTTCTACTGATGCCAGTCCCGGATTATTGGAAGATGTGATGAAGAAAGTAGATCCGGTGTTATACGAAGTAAAAAAAGCAGTGGGTTCAATTGATACCCTCTTGCTCAATGTAAATTCAGCCATTGACCCAGCCACAAAATCAAATCTTCAATCGACCATAGCTAATCTAAATAAACTCACTGCCTCATTAATTATTTCTGCAGCATCTCTTGAATCTATGCTAAATGCACAAACCGGAACGGTAGCTAAAACAATGAATAATTTAAATACCATCACTTCCAATTTGGCAAATAATAATGATAAGATTAATCATGTAATGACAAATTTGGATGTAACTACAGAGAAATTATCAAAATTGGAATTGCAACAAACTTTAGATACGCTGAACAGCGTAATTAGCCATATAAATACCTCTATGGAAAGACTCAATTCAAAAGATGGTACTATGGGATTATTACTGAACGACCCAAGCCTATACCGAAATCTGGCATCTACCAGCAACAAACTTAATTTGCTGCTCGATGATATGAGGCTTCATCCAAAGCGATATTTGTCATTTTCCGTATTTGGCAAAAAAGCAAAAAATAACCCGCTAATGGTTCCTTTAACAGATACATTGAACGCACCATATATTATAGAAACTAAAACCGATTAGTTTTCCTAACCGGAATACCTTGCTGAAATTTAGCATCATACTCGCCCTCTTGTTGCCATTATCAAACCTAATGGCTCAAAACCAACTCAGTATAAATACCCCCACCGACTCTACCCGACCCATAGAAATTATTGGTGCACATAATATGCGACAAATTACTTTGGTTAATGGAGAAGTTATTCAAACACTTGCCGGGAATGCACGAATTAAACAAGGCAACACCTTCCTATCCGGTGATAGTATCCTATTAAACTCACGATTAGGAATAGCCGAAGTATTTGGACATGTACACATTAATGACGCAGATACTATTAATACCTTTGCAAACTATCTGCGTTATGTAGGCCCACAAAGAATGGCATACCTCAAAAATAATGTGAAGCTCACAGATGGGCGTGGTGTAATCCTTACCGATAATCTGGAATATAATTTACAAACCGGAATGGCTACTTACACTAACGGCGGAAAAGTACTTAATGAAGGAACGGAACTTACCAGTGAAAGTGCAGTGTATTATGCCGATACAAAAGATGTTTATTTTAAAAGGAATGTTCACCTTATTGATTCAAAATATGATATTACCGCTGATAGCCTCTTATATAATACCGCATTTAAAACAGCCCATTTTATAGCCCCTACACATATCATCAGCAACGGGAATATTATTGATACGCGTGCAGGAAGTTACAATTTGGATACCGGTGAGGCGCTCTTCTTAGACCAACCTGTATTTAAAGACAGCACCCGCTCACTTACAGGTCGTTCTGTTGCTATGGATGAAAAATCAGGAATGGTTACTATTGAAGGAAATGGGAAAATGGTAGATAGCATAAATCAGGTTATTGTTATAGGTGAGCAACTCTTTATTGACAGAAAAAAGAATGCTTTTTTAGCCACCCGAAAACCGGTAATCATTTTTTATCAAGATAATGACAGCACCTATATTGCTGCAGACACATTACTTTCAGCCTTGCAGATTAACGACACCACCAAACAAATAGCATTAAGAAATGACACCTTGATAGGCGGAAATAAACAAAGCACGGACAGCGTTAGATATTTTCTTGGATTTCATCATGTACGCATTTACAATGACTCATTACAAGCAGTAAGTGACAGCCTGTTCTACTCTACCGAGGATTCAATTTTTCGATTAATTAAATCACCGGTATTTTGGAATGGTAAAAATCAAATAAGCGGAGATACCATACACTTATTTATCGCCAATAAAAAGCCTGATAAGCTGCACGTTTTTAAAAATAGCTTCGTAATAAATAATCCTCAGCCCGGTATTTTTAATCAGATTGCAGGGATTGACCTTACAGCAACTTTTAAAGATGGGGAAATTGATACTGTTAGAACAATTGGCATCCCCGCAGAAAGCATCTACTATCCGCAGAAAGAGGATAGCAGTTATATAGGAATGAATAAGAGCAGTGGTAATATTATTGACATTTATTTTGCAAATAAAGAACTCAATAAAGTTAAATTTGTTACCGAAGTAAAGGGAGTTATTTTTCCCATGACTCAGATTCCGGAAGATAAAAAATATCTAAAGGGATTTCAATGGCTTGACCACCAAAGGCCAAAAAATAAACTTGAACTTTTTGAATAAGTTGAATCATTTTTTACAACCATCATGAAGTTTCTATACCCAATCATCATTACCCTCCTCTTTCCTTGTTTTTCTGTAAATGGCCAGGATGGCTATTCAGGCACCTGGCATAGCACAGTTAAAGCTGCAGGTATTAAGGATAGTGCAAAAATTAATCTTCAATTAGGCGAAGCAAAAAATAATTTCCTGTATCCTGCACGATTAACGATTGCTATAGACACTTTTTGGGGCGATTATGATTTATTGCTGGTAAAGAAAAACATCCGACAACTTGCCATAAGCACCCAAAAGCATCCGCTTGAAGAAAGGCCCTTCTCCATGGGAAATGCTATTGCATACCTAAATGGCGTATTTGACTTTTCAAGAAATAATCAAGGACAATTTACCATTACAATAAACAGAATAAAAAGACAAAATCTGGGTCTGCCAATGACAACGGCTCCGAAAGGATTGTCTGCTGATGAATTAACTATTTGGAAAGCACTTTCTGATATATTTCAAAACGCTTCTATTACATTTATAAAACAGGATACCACAGCATGGCAAGATGAACGTGCCGAAAAAATATTTAAACCAAAAGAAACAGGAAAGTATTTTGGAATTACAGACACTATTTATTCCAATACCCGTGATGGTTTAGTAAAAATAATCGGGAAAAAGAAAACCAATACCGGAGTAGTTAGTTCTACCTTAAACGGAAAATCATTATTTGATTTCACCTATCTCACAGAAGGATGGCCGGCAGATGATTTTAAATTGGATACCGGAATTAATTACCTGGCATTTTATGCCGAAGATTTTGGAAAAACAACTGCAACAACCGGAACAATGGAATTAGACTTAAATGGGAAAAAGAAAGTTTTGGATTTTAATACATCACCAAACATCGCTGCCACTTTTATCCTTTCCCCTATTTACAGCAACCCACCTTATCAAAACCTCGACTCATCTCAAGATGTAATTATCAGAAGCATAACCGAATTAGCAGGGATGAGTAACCAAATGGTTTATTATTATCCGAGAGACCCTAAACGGAATCCCGATCAGGTGATACACACAGATATTGAAACTGAAAAATCACTGATGCGAAATGCTACTGTGGTAGATAACATTAAAGCTTCTACAAGACAAGTACTATTAGCCATTTGGGATGATGCCGTTGAAGATGGTGATAGTATATCATTAAATATAAATGGCCAATGGGTAGTACAAGGCTTGCCGGTAAAAAAACATCCTCAATTTATTTCCGTTAACCTCGATCCGGGAATGAATAGAATCATATTTATTGCTGATAACGAAGGAGGTATTCCTCCAAACACGTCCATCTTAGAAATAATTGATGGCAGCCAAAGAAGAAGTTTTAAAATAGATACAGATTTATCCAGAAATAATTTGGTAAATATTTTGTACGAACTAAGAGAGTAAGCACAACCTTCGAAGAAAAAAATCTAATCATTTAAAAACTATAGAAATTTCAATCGAAAAGATTGCGGCACTCGCTAAAGAAAAGACGCGCTCTAATTAACCTCAACCCAAAGCTAACCCACAACAATTTCTTAATGAATGAATATGCAACAAAGGATGGTCTGCATTTTACAAGTAAGGCCTATTTAATTTGGAAGGAGGAAGTATTAAAAATATTAAAACAACAGAATATCTAACCTACTGCCAATAGCCTTATTGAAATTATAAAATAAACTAACTACACCCACAAAATCACCGGAAGAACTACAACTAAGGTTTTTCAAATTGTTCAATGAAGAATACAAGGCAACTATAAGAATTATGTAAATAACTACACTCCTTCAATATCTTTTTTTTTAAAAAAGCAGTTATACAATGGTTGAGATTATTTGGTGTTGCATTTTGCTACCTTTATCTTATGAAAATCTTTTCCATCAGCCAAATTAAAGCATGGGATAAAGCCACACTACAAGAAAAAAATATTTCGTCATTGGAACTTATGGAACAGGCTGCCAACGCTTGTACTAAATGGATACTTGAAAGCTTTAATCACGAAAAGGAAATAAATATTTTTTGCGGATACGGAAACAATGGAGGAGATGGCTTGGCTATCGCCCGGCTACTTACCCATTCTGGCATAAGGCCTAATGTGTTTTTATTGGAAGGAACACCCTCACAAGATAACCGGGCTAACCAACAGCACCTGCATAATAAAATTAAAATTAATCTTATTCGTGAACCCGGTGATTTGCCGATAATTAATAAATCATCACTCATTATTGAAGCATTGTTTGGAACAGGACTAAACAAACCGGTTACGGGAATTTCCGCCAAACTCATTCACCATATTAATCACTCCGGCGCTACTATCGTTTCTATAGATATACCCGGAGGTTTACAAGCCGATGAAGCTACACCTTGGGAGGCAATAACAGCAACGCATACCCTAACATTACAATCATTTAAATATTCCTATTTCCTTCCTGAATCTCATCACAACTGGGGAAAAATACATGTAATGGATATTGGATTAAGTGAGTATTTTGAAAATTCTACACATACGAACTGGCAACTCACTAAAGAAAACGAAATATATAAAATCATAAAACCTCGGCCGGCATTTTCTCACAAAGGAGATTTTGGCCATGCTGCACTTTGGTGCGGAAGTAAAGGTATGATGGGTGCTGCAGTGATGTCGGCAAAAGGATGCCTGTATGCTGGTGCAGGCAAGGTTACTTGTTATGTTACAACAGAAGGAATACCTATCCTGCAACAATGTGTGCCTGCTGCAATGACCATTGATGCCGGTAATGAGCATATCAAACACTTTCACCCTGCCCATACCCATCAGGCTATTGGGGTGGGTCCGGGAATTGGAGAGCCACAACATGTAGTAGAATGGTTGAAAGATTTATTAAAATCTACAAGTCCATTAGTGCTTGATGCGGATGCTTTAAATACCCTGGCACAAAACCCAGCCTTGTTAAATGCAATACCTCCTTCAACCATCATCACCCCCCATCCCGGTGAATTTGCCCGCCTTTTCCATACCTCTAGAAATCAGTATCCTGCTGCATTGGAAGAAGCAAAGAAACGAGGAATTTATATTATCCTAAAAGGCAGGTTCACCCTTATTGCCACACCGGAAGGAAATGGCTGGTTTAATCCAACCGGCAATCCCGGTATGGCTAGAGGCGGCATGGGTGATATTCTTACCGGAATGATAACTGCCCTGCTTGCCCAAGGATACCATCCATTTGACTGCTGCAGGCTTGCTGTTTATTGGCACGGATTAGCAGGCGATATTACCGCCGAACTTTTTACTCAACAATGTATGCAACCCGAAAATTTATTAGAAAATTTAAGTGAAGCCTGGAAGAGACTGGTTTTATAACTAAAATTTCTTTACTCTTTTATTTTAAAAATTGCTTGTTTTCAATACATCCGGAGGATTTCGTTTTATAAAAAGTTTAATCAATATTAGCCCTGCTAAAAATCCTCCAACATGGGCAGCATAGGCCACCCCTCCGGCATCGGTACCTTCTGCTAACCCAACATCATTATATCCGTTATATAATTGCCAAACTATCCATAACCCAAGCGCAACAAATGCAGGAATACGAATAACAAATACCAATAATAAAACCGATACCCTATTTTTTGGAAACAACATCAAATAACCACCCAACACACCCGAAATAGCCCCTGATGCGCCTAAGCTGGGTACAAACATATCCCTACCCAATATAGCAGTAAAAGCAACATGAGAAATTGAAGCTATTAAACCACACAACAAATAGAAAAATAAATACTTTCTGTGCCCAATCTTATCTTCCAAATTATCTCCAAAAACCCACAGATACAGCATATTTCCAATTAAATGGCTTATACTGCCGTGCATAAACATGGCTGAAATTATAGTTAAATGAACCGGGTATGGAGACACTCCCCTGCCATCAGTGGTTATTAAATCCTTACCGGTAAGAATTTCATCCGGCACCATTGAATAACTAAGTAAAAAATCCTCATTTTTTCCAAATTTTTGCAAAAAGATAAATACAAATACATTTAGAGCAATCAGTATATAATTAATATAAGGAAGACCCTGCCTTTTTGAATTATCATCACCAATCGGAAGCATTTTGGGAGGCTTTACCGTTCAATGTTAATAAATGCCATTGATTAAAACCAATTATTGATGATTTTTTTCACTATTCGTGCAAAAGTTGGTGTATATAAATAACTTAATGCACGTGTAGCTATTAACTTTAACGACTTTGCCCTATTTTTGCCCACCAAAATTTGTTTAACACCATTATGATGAATAATCTATTCTACTTGGTTCCTGCATTGGCTTTAGTAGGGCTGCTCTTTACTTTTATGAAATACGCATGGGTCTCAAAACAAGACCCGGGTACTCCACGGATGATTGAAATTAGTAATTATATCGCCGAAGGTGCTATGGCATTTCTAAAAGCTGAATATAAAGTCCTTACTTATTTCGTAATTATTGCAGCACTTTTACTTGGGCTATTGGGCTATTCAAATGAAAACAGCCATTGGTCAATTTCAATTGCATTTGTATTAGGTGCCTTTTTTAGTGCATGTGCCGGCTTTATTGGGATGAAAGTGGCTACAAAAGCAAATGTTCGTACAGCACATGCAGCCCGCTCTTCCTTAAGTAAGGCATTGAAGGTTTCATTTACCGGCGGTAGTGTTATGGGAATGGGTGTTGCCGGTCTTGCCGTATTGGGATTAGGTTCTTTATTCATTGTTCTTTATCATCTATTTGCTCCCGGTGCATCTGTTGATAGCCAGGAAATGGAACGCACTATCGAAATTCTTACCGGTTTCTCATTAGGTGCAGAATCTATCGCTTTATTTGCAAGAGTGGGTGGTGGTATTTACACAAAGGCTGCAGATGTGGGTGCTGATTTAGTTGGAAAGGTAGAAGCCGGAATCCCTGAGGATGACCCTAGAAACCCTGCTACCATTGCTGACAACGTAGGCGATAATGTGGGTGATGTGGCCGGTATGGGTGCCGATTTATTTGGAAGCTATGTTGCTACTGTTTTGGCCACCATGGTTTTGGGAAGAGAAACTACCGCTGTAGATAACTTCGGAGGGATGTCGCCAATTCTACTACCAATGCTTATTGCTGCTACCGGAATTATTTTTTCTATTATCGGCACATTTATGGTGCGCATTAGTGAAGGAGCCGGCTTGAGTACCCAAAAAGTGCAAAACGCATTAAATATGGGTAACTGGGGTTCCATCGTACTTACCGCTATCCTCAGCTACTTCCTGGTGATTTGGATTTTACCGGATACCATGACTTTACGAGGTGTTGAATTCACAAAAATGGGTGTATTTGGTGCTATTATAGTTGGCCTCGTAGTAGGTACACTAATGAGCATCATTACTGAATATTATACTGCCATGGGCAAGCGTCCGGTTAATAGTATTATCAGACAATCCGGAACCGGGCATGCAACCAACATTATTGGTGGTTTAGCAGTTGGTATGGAAAGTACATTATTGCCCACCTTGGTGTTGGCAGGTGGTATCTATGGCTCTTATCAATGTGCCGGGTTATATGGTGTAGCCATTGCTGCCGCCGGAATGATGGCCACAACAGCAATGCAGTTGGCTATTGATGCTTTCGGGCCTATTGCCGATAATGCAGGTGGTATTGCTGAAATGAGTGAACTTCCTAAGGATGTTCGTGAAAAAACAGATATTTTGGATGCTGTTGGTAATACAACGGCAGCCACAGGAAAAGGATTTGCTATTGCATCTGCAGCACTTACTGCACTTGCACTCTTTGCTGCATTTGTGGGTATTGCAAAAATTGATGGTATTGATATTTATAATGCCGATGTGCTTGCCGGACTTTTTGTAGGTGGAATGATTCCTTTTATTTTTTCATCTCTGGCTATTAAAGCCGTTGGCCAAGCAGCTATGGCGATGGTAGAAGAAGTACGCCGCCAGTTTAGGACTATCCCCGGAATTATGGAAGGAACAGGTAAACCGGAATATGATAAATGTGTGGCTATTTCAACAGAAGCATCAATTAAAAAAATGTTACTTCCGGGCTCTATTGCTCTATTGTCTCCTATTATAATTGGTTTTTCATTTGGTCCTGAGGTATTGGGCGGATTCCTTGCCGGAGCCACCGTTAGCGGAGTATTAATGGGAATGTTCCAAAATAATGCAGGTGGAGCATGGGATAATGCAAAAAAATCTTTTGAAAAAGGGGTAGAAATAAATGGAGAAATGCATTATAAAAAATCAGATCCACATAAAGCATCTGTTACAGGTGATACAGTGGGAGATCCATTTAAAGACACCTCAGGCCCTTCAATGAATATTCTTATTAAGTTGATGAGCATCGTATCCTTAGTTATTGCGCCCTCCTTGGCAACGATGTATAATACCAGCTCTTCAACCGCAAAAATGAATAACGAAATAATGAGAAGCGAAAAGAAAATTTCAGAACAAAAAATAAACCATATCGCTTCCTTAACAGAAAATAAAGAAACAATTACCTTGCCTCAGGCTAAATAAAATCGTTTACATATAAATAAAGAGTTTCCGAAATATCAAAAAGAGCACCTAGAAATAAGGTGCTCTTTTAATTTTTAAAACTATTCTAAAAATAAAAAAGAGGTGAGTAATTATACTCACCTCATAAAATTGCCGGTTGTAATTAGTTTATTTAGCAAAATGAATTTGGAAACCTATATTTAACCCAAAAGCCCCCTGGGATGGAGTTCCTTTAGATTTACTTGCACCGTACCCAAGGGTTGCCTCTAATGCAATACTTGGATTTAAAAAGAATGCAGGACCGGCAGAAATACCCCAGTTTGTGCTTGAAACACTTTCTCCTCCTCCCTCTTTAGTACTTCCAAAGCCAAATTGTGCATGACCAAATAATTTTGCTTTTGACCCTAAATCAACAAAGTAATATCTAACAAAGGGGCCGGCACTAAATCCGGTAGTAGCATCAACATCTTTTGGTTTATAATAATCAAACCCAATTCTGGCACCTACTGCTAATTTGTCCATCACAAAATAACCAATGTTAGGATTAATTTCAATCTCCGTTGATTTGTAATCTCCGGTGGTAGCACTAAATCCTGCGGAACCACCTAATAACCAAGTGCTCTTAGATACCTGAGAATATCCAAGGCTTGATACAGTAACTAATACTGCAATGATGAAAAGTTTTTTCATTTTACTAGTTTTTTTTAATGAGTAAGTAGTGCCAAAATATATACAAAAACATGAATTTCAAAGCACTTGTAACTTTTTTCTATACTTTAATAGTGTTTAGATATTATTTACTTACCCAACAAACACTCAATACTATCATTATATACACTGATATAAAGTTGATTATACCAACATATAATATATAATACGTAACTGATTATTATCCTATGGGAGCCCTTTAAATCATCTCCTATTATACACAAATGTTCACTTCTCCGGTTCGATTTTCTTATTGAAAAAAACTATTAAATTTTAACAACTACCCAAATTTCGATTACGAAATATTTCATACATTGCTTTACGAACCATATCGTACTATGAAACAGAAAAACAATAAACCAACAGAAAGCGAATTGGAGATTTTGGGTATTCTTTGGGATAAAAAGGAAGCAACAGTTAGAACGGTCAATGAAGAAATTAGCAAAACCAAGGATGTAGGATACACTACTACCCTAAAGCTTATGCAAATTATGTTTGAAAAAGGTTTTGTAAATAGAGATGAAAGTGCAAAGACACATATTTACAATCCTATAGTAAGTAGAGAGAAAACCCAAAAACAATTCCTTTCAAAAATAATTGACAACCTGTTTGCGGGCTCTTCTACAGACTTGGTACTACAAGCTTTAGGTAATGGCAACACTTCGATTGAGGAATTGGATAAGATTCAAATCATGATTGAGGAGTTAAAAAAGAAAAAGTAAATTCAAATGCATCCGATATTTGAAGCCTTTTTATTTACGCTATTACATTCTATTTGGCAAGCTTCAGTTTTGTGGCTTATCATAATGTCGTTGTACAATCTGAAAAATACTACTGCTTTATCTAAGCGGAATATGTTATTGCTAGCTTTGCTCTTTCAACTTTTGTGTTCAGTAATAACATTTATCTATCTCATTATACAGCCTATTAATGTTACATTAATACACTACGAGCTTCCTCTTTGGAAGGTAAATATCCCCACTTCTATTTTTAAAAGCATTGCATTGTGGGCTTATACCGCCATTGTTTTATTTAAAGCAAGCAAATTATTTATTCAATGGAATCGGCTCCGGGTGCTTAAAACAACCCTTTTCTTATCTGATGAACAATTTCGTATATTCACTACAGTTAGTGCACATCAAATGGGGATTAAGCGACCGGTATCTATTTGGTTTAGTGAAAAGATAATCACCCCACTCACCTATGGGTTTCTGCGTCCTGTGATTCTATTCCCCATAAGCTTAGTTAATCATTTATCCGTAAAGGAGGTTGAAGCGTTAATTATCCATGAGCTATCACACATTAAGGAAAAAGATTTTCTTTACAATTGGGTTATTCTATTTTGTGGAGTATTTTATTTCTTTAATCCTTTCATTTTATTGATTTGCAAAAACGTAAAACTTGAACGTGAATCGCATTGTGATGAGATGGTCATTAACCGGAATTATGCTCACCTGCTGTATGCAGAAGCTTTGCTTAAAACTGCTCGCATTCAAAATAATACATTATTGGTATCAATGGCTGCCACAGGCCACCCCTCAATGCTTAGAGAAAGAATTTTAAGATTTACCATAAACAAAAATGAATTCAAACCACGACATTACCCTCAAAAAAGGATAGGTTTTGTCTTTTTTTTATGTTTAATCCTCCTTTCCGGAATTTATTTGTTAATAGGTACGCCAACTAAAACCCAGCCTGCTGCCATTCATGATGGGCCCGTGCTAAAGCACTCCCCCATCCCTTCTTCAACCATTGAAAAACATTTTTCTATTGCTACTGTATCTTCAAGCCAAACGGTAATTGGAAAAAACACCCGGGTTTTTCCAAAAGAGAAATCTAAAAGAAAAAATACAGCCATTAAAAATAGTGTAGATAATAAAGAAATGATCTCCCCTACACTACCACCAAGCTATAATATCACCCAGGTTGCAATAAAAGAACCCATTGAGCTAAAATTACAGATGACCGAAGAAATTAGTAAAACCGGAAAGATTACCACTCAATTTACTTTCAAATTCCAAAACGGGCAATGGGAAATTGAACCCAATTGGCAGATTATAGAAAAAAATGGGCTTCCTGATAGTGTTGAATTATCAGGCCCTGCTGTAGCAGTACCTTTCCATGAAATTCAATAAAACAAAAAAGCTGTATTGAAATACAGCTTTTGTTAAAGAACCTTTTGGTCCTGTAACCCCCAAAGAAAACGAGTTTATCCCGAAGGAAATATCTTTACTTCTTCACCCTAAGGTGAAGAAATCATTTTTTTAAAAAAGGAATTCCATTGCCCTCACCCCAGCTAAATGCTATTGAAAGGACTAAATTATTTATTGTTTTCATCTCGCACGGTTTTATGCTAATTGCTATTTTATAGCTGTACATAATAACGGCCTTAAATAAGACGAGGGATTAATTCATTTTTTCAAAAATTGCCACTACCCTTTTGAGAAAGGATATTTACTATTTTGCTTTACCGGATTCAACACAGGCTTAAGTAATAATGGACCCGGAGAAAAAATGTTGGAGATTAATTGAAGGAAGGTGTAAACAGTCTTCATTTCTTACGGTTTAGGTGTTTATTAGGTTCAAGTTTCAGAATTAGTATTCATCACTTGAGAAAACAAACATAGAGCGCTGTTGCGAAAAATGCAAGTTTTTAACTCAGTATTTTTACGGTGTTTTGAGTACATTTAGCATAACTGTTTAAAAATGTGCAGCTTATTAAGAAAGATAAAATAGTTAACCAGGTAAAATAAATTCAAGTGAATAGCTCCTGCTTCTAATAAACTTTTTAAACAAACCTGGGAAAACATTAACCTTGAAATCGCTCCAACTCAAAAAAGCATTATTAAACAAAACCTACAAAATACTCCTTATTCATTACGCAAATTCAGGGTGGTTTAGGGGATAAGACCTTAATCTTTTAAAAGTCATTTTGTCATTGTCAAATAAAATGAAACCCAAATCTTCTCTTTTGGTTTAAATTAAAAAAGCTGACCTTTCTTAGAATTACATTACCGACCACAAAACATTGAAAAGAATCAAAAATTTTGATCTATTATATAACTTTATTTTATAATTTATATATCTATACGAAATTTAATTTTAATTAAAAATACTAATATTATTATAATCAGTTAATTAAGTACTTATATTGTTAATATTTTTTATGCAATGCAATTATTGGTATCTTTTATAAAATCTTCAGCGTATAATGGATAACCGAATTTTGAAAATAAAGTTCAAATATAGTTTCTGATTAGCTGATTATTAGATAATAGTATTAAATATTATTAGCTAAAAAGATTAGTTTGATTTTATTTTTAAAATTTCAAAAAAATACTAACCTTCTTAGCTTCATTTTTGCATATACATTTATTAATATGTATCATTCTTCTCTATTTTTAGCGTATCTACCCTATTTTTGAGTTATGAAACATTACCTTCCTTTTGTTATTATCGGTTTCTTATTAATGCTGTCAGGATGTCGCAAACCGAATGATTTAGTTTTTCGTAGTGTAAAAAATGTTTCACTTCAAAAACTCAGCTTTAGAACGGCTGCCCTATTAGTAGATTTGGTTTATTATAACCCGAACAATTTTGGAGTAGAGTTAAGACAAACTGATTTGGATGTTTTTGTAAATGGAAATTATTTAGGAAAATCAACACAGGATGTACAGGTAAAGGTGCCCAAACGAGCAGAATTTACGCTTCCGTTAAAACTTGATGTAGATATGAAGAATCTTATTAAAAACAGTATTATTGCCCTGTCTAACAAAGAAGTTACGCTAAATTTAAAGGGAAGGGTTAAAATAGGAAAGGCTGGTGTTTTTAAAAGTTTTCCGGTTGATTATACTACAGTACAGCAGTTTAGATTGTGGGATTAGGGCTAAATAATGCAAGAACTGGTCATTAATAAAAAGAGCCGGAAACACAAGGCTTCCGGCTGTATAACATTAAAAAGGTGCTTTTTTATCCCTTCTTTTTACAACATCTTGGTAATTTCATATAAGCCTCTTGGTTGGCCTGTGTATCGTCCACATCATACCCAATATTTACAATAGCTGCTTTAATTTGGGCAAGATTTGTTTTCTTTTCGTCCCAACTTACAGTAGTTGTCTTGCCTTTTACATTTACATCAACTGCTGTTACTCCTTCCATCTTGCCAAGGTTCTCTTCAATCCGATCTTTACACATCCCACACTGGATACTAGGGGTATTAATAGCTATATTTTGTGTGGTATCTGTCTTAGCATCTTGCGCAAATGCTGATACACCAAAGCCTAGAATGGCTACAATAAAGAGTTGAATTTTTTTCATAATTGAGGTTTAAGGTAAAGTTATAGAATACCCATCCAATTTTCGGGATCTTGCCGCCAATTTAACAAGGTATCAACCATTTTTTCAGAAACTATCCCTCTAATTGCTGCTTCTTCAACCAAGGCTTTATAATTGGTAAGGGTACGAAGTGTTATCCCACTTTTTAAAAATGCCTTCTCAGCCTGAGGAAATCCATAGGTAAATATTGCCACCATGCCTTCCACCTTCAATCCTTGATTTGTTAAAGCATCACAAACCTGCAAGCTACTTTTACCCGTACTAATTAAATCTTCCACCACAAGCACTCTTTGTCCCGCAGTAAATGCACCTTCAATTTGGTTACCCATTCCATGTTCTTTAGGCTTTGGTCTAACGTACATAAAGGGTAATTTTAATTGATCTGAAACCATCGTCCCCCATGGGATACCTGCAGTAGCCACCCCTGCAATAGCATCAACATCCGGAAATTCAGAAAACACCAATGCTCCCAATTCGCTTTTAAAAAAATCACGTATATATGGAATTGACAATAACCGGCGGTTATCACAGTATATAGGGCTTTTCCAGCCACTTGCCCAAATAAATGGCTCCTCTGGCCTAAAATTCACCACATTAGCCTCTATTAATTTAATAGCTATTGAACGCGTGTCTGTCATTGTATTCATGGTATGCAAAGATAATCATTCACTATTTCTGCCCGTTTGAGAGATGGTGCTTAATTTTACAAAAAAAAATGCACATTTCAATTTACATAGGATCCAAGCCGGTGCATTTATGTGATGCCGCTCACCCCATGCTGAAGGAAAAGCAAGGGAATAAAGATGTTATTTTCATAAATGAATTATCGGCACGGTCTATTACCGATCTTCTTTCACGAATGAAGCAGGGGGATATTAAAGAAGGTATTATGGCACATCCGAATTGGGAAAAGCTTAAAAAGGCTTTTTTTAAACAATTTACTGTTATTACTGCTTGCGGAGGTATAGTTCAAAATGTAGAAAAAGAATTACTTTTTATATACCGTCGTGGAAAATGGGATTTACCAAAAGGGAAAATGGAAATAGGTGAGCTTCCTGAAACATGTGCTGCCCGCGAGGTGGAAGAAGAAACAGGAATAGGACAACTTGTCTTAAAAGAAAAGATTGGTACAACTTATCATACCTATGAAGAAAACGGAAAACAGATTTTAAAAGAAAATCACTGGTTTTACTTTACCACAAAAAGTCATCAGCAACCTGTGCCCCAATCTGAAGAAGAAATCACAAAGGCGAAGTGGATTCCAACACGACATATTAAAGAACCTATGGATAATACTTATCCGGCTATACAGGATATTCTGCACACCTTTTTTGATAAACCCTAATCCAAAGCATTTAGGGTTAATGTGCATTATTTAAAAATCTTTATTTCTCGTTTAAAATAGATTTAGCCCTAGGGCTATTCAACATCTTCCATACAAATAACAGGCCTCCGGTTACTTGTAAAATCATACCTGTAATAAGAAAATCATTTGAATAATTATAATGAAGTATTTTAAATAATGCACCAATAAAGACGCAAAATAAACCTATTATAAAAATTAAAATGGTGTACTTAATCTTCATTTCTCCAATGTTAAATAGCAAAACTTAGCCAATCAAAAATAGGGAATAATAGCTACAGTAAGGCGAGATATACATACCAATTGTTTCTCTTCATTCTCTATTCGAATATCCCAAACATGTGTCTTTTTCCCAAGGTGCAACGGGCGAGCGGTAGCGGTTACAAATCCTGATGAAACCGATCTTACATGATTCGCATTTATTTCCAGACCTACACATTTATATTCTTCATGATTAATCACAACGGCTGAAGCCACACTGCCAATGGTTTCTGCCAGCGCACAACTGGCACCGCCATGCAACAGTCCATAGGGTTGTTTTGTTTTGTCAATAACAGGCATGCGCATACGAAGATAATCTTCACCCACTTCAACCCATTCCATCTCTAAAAAATCAGCCATCGTACTTTTATGCAGGCGCTGCAAATCATCCACCTTAAGTGATTTATTAAACCAAATCATATAAGCATTTAAAAATTATTTATTAATATCTCTATTCACTACATCCGGTAAAAAACCTGATGCATCCCCTCCGTGCCGAAGTACATCACGTACCAGTGTAGAGGCCACTGATGTATATTTAGGAAGACACGTTAGAAAAATGGTTTCCACATTTTTATTTAAACTGCGATTCATATCTGCAATGGCCTTTTCATATTCAAAATCGTTAACGTATCTGATGCCACGCAACACATAATGAGCCCCAATTCGTTCACAGCAGTGAACTGTTAATCCTTCATAAATAATAACCTCAACCTTTTTATTCCCTTTGTATATATCCATAATCCATTGCAGCCTTTGCTGATCGGGAAACATGGGTTGTTTGCTGCTATTCACGCCTATCCCTACAACCAATTTATCAAACAAAGGCAGTGCCCTGTCAATAATATCCTTATGCCCTAAAGTAAAAGGGTCAAAGGTTCCGGGAAATAAACATATCCTTTCCATACTAATTGCGTTTTTAATGCACATTACCTCCTCCTAACAGATACATTACAGCCATCCTTACGGCTACTCCATTCTCTACCTGTTGCAAAATTATTGATTGATGGCTATCAGCTACATCACTATCCAGTTCCACTCCCCGGTTTATAGGACCGGGATGCATGATTACAATCTCTTTATTAATAGCATCCAGCACACTTTTTTTAACACCATACGACAAATTATATTCGCGTAATGAAGAAAACAACACCTGATGTTGCCGTTCCAGTTGGATACGTAAGATATTAGCCACATCACACCAAGCTAATGCCTTTTTCAAATTGAGTTCAACCTTCACACCCAATGCCTCTGCAATATAAACCGGCATTAATGTTGGCGGGCCTGAAACCATCACTTCTGCTCCCATCTTTTTTAGCAGATATATATTACTTAATGCTACCCTGGAATGCATAATATCACCAATGATAAGCACCTTTCTACCTTCTATTGAACCTGTTTTTTCAATTATTGAAAAGGCATCCAATAATGCCTGGGTGGGATGTTCATTAATGCCATCACCTGCATTAATTATAGCTGTATTTGGTAAGTGCCTGGCAAGAAAGTGAGGTGCTCCACTTGCACTATGCCGCATCACTACCATATCTACCTTCATAGCCAAAATATTATTTACGGTATCCAGCAATGTCTCTCCTTTTGAAACAGAGGATGAAGAGGTAGCAAAGTTTATAGTATCGGCGCCTAATCTTTTTTCAGCCAACTCAAAAGAAATTCGAGTGCGTGTAGAATTTTCATAAAACAAATTCACCACCGTTATATCTCTAAGTGAGGGAACCTTTTTTACCGGGCGCTGTAGTACTTCTTTAAATTGAATAGCGGTTGTGAGAATGGTAGAAATATCCTTACGGGTAAGTTCTTTAATGCCTAAAAGATGTTTAGTAGATAGTTGCATTAAAAAGCAAATTTAACCATTTCAGGGTTTAATCAGCTCTACTTCCAGCAAATCATTCACTTTTTTTATCAGTTTCACCTTTTCATTGGCTGCAGTTTCCAATACCATGCCTACATAATCCGCTTGTATAGGGAATTGCCGGTGTTCATGCCGGTCAATCAATACACACAATTCAACCCTTTCCGGACGACCATAATCAAGCAATGCATCTAAAGCAGCTTTAATTGTTCTACCAGTAAATAGTACGTCATCTATCAGAATAACATGCAGTCCGGTTATGGCAAAAGGTAAATGCATTTTATCAGGTGTAAGCATGTTTTTATGCAAATCGTCACGATAAAAGGTAATGTCTAATTTTCCGTAAGGAATTTCTTTACCTGGCAATTGGAATTTCAACTGCTGCATTAAATGATTAGCAAGCACTACCCCTCCTTGTTGAACTCCAATAATAGCAATATTTTTCATTCCCGGATTTCTTTCCAGAATAGTGTGGGCTAATTTTTTTACTTCAGCCAGAAATTCGGTATGAGATAAAACCGTAGCCAATTATTTTTCTTTCATAAATGGATAACGATAATCTGTAGGTGAAACAAATGTTTCTTTAATGGTACGAGCGCTTAACCACCGATATAAATTAAGCATACTTCCTGCTTTATCATTTGTTCCGCTGGCTCGTGCACCACCAAACGGTTGCTGACCAACAACTGCACCGGTTGGTTTATCATTAATATAGAAATTACCTGCTGCATTACGCAATTTATTAACAGCAGCATCTATGGCAAAACGATCATGCGCCATAATGGAGCCGGTAAGCGAATAAGGAGATGTAGTATCTACCAATTTTAAAGTCTCCTCATATTTATTTTCATCATAAACATAAATTGTAAGTATGGGTCCAAATAATTCTTCGCACATGGTAACATACTTAGGATCCGTTGTTTCAATTACTGTTGGCTCAATAAAATAGCCTTCAGTCTTATCGCATTTCCCACCAATAATAATTCTTGCACCGCTGTTTCTTTTACGTACATCTTTTAAATAACCGGCTAGCTTATCAAAGCTCTTTTCATCAATAACTGCATTGATAAAATTTGTAAAATCTTCCACAGTACCCATTTTCATGGTGGCTATTTCCATCTTTAATTTCGATTTAATTTCTGCCGCCAGGTTAGAAGGAAGATAAGCTCTTGAAGCAGCAGAACATTTTTGTCCTTGATATTCAAAAGCACCGCGGGCAAGGGCTGTAACTACTGCATCCACATCTGCTGAACGATGTACCATTACAAAATCCTTACCACCCGTTTCACCTACAATACGAGGATATGATTTATATAGACCGGTATTTTTCCCTATTGTTTCCCACATACTGTTAAACACAGCTGTACTTCCGGTAAAGTGAAGCCCTGCGAAATCAGGATGGTGTAAACAAACTTCGCCCATAACTGGACCGCTTACAAAAACCAAATTAATAACGCCATCCGGCAAACCAGCCTCTTTCAAAATACGCATAAACATTTGTGCACTATACACCTGGGCATTTGAACATTTCCATACCACCACATTACCGCACATCGCAGGGCTAGTGGGAAGATTGCCGCCAATAGCAGTAAAATTAAATGGCGTTAATGCGAACACAAATCCTTCAAGCGGACGATATTCCATCCGGTTATTTACACCCGCTGAACTGATTGGTTGCTGCCTGTATATATCGCTTAAATAATGCACATTAAATCGGAGAAAATCTATAAGCTCGCAGGCAGAATCAATCTCTGCCTGATATGCATTCTTACTCTGCCCAAGCATAGTAGTAGCATTCATATATGCCCGATATTTCCCTGCAATTAAATCTGCGGCTTTTAAAAATATATTCGCACGGTTTTCCCACGACATGGCAGCCCATTTATCACGCACACGCAATGCTGCATTAATGGCCCTTTTTACATGATTAGCATCACCATTATGATATACACCTAATGAGTGCTTATGGTCATGCGGGGGGCGAATAGCCGATGTCTTATCTGTACGCACTTCTTCACCGCCAATATACATAGGCACATCAATTTTTTGCGCCTTCAATTCCTTAATGGCATTCTTTAATGCAGCTTTTTCGGGTGTTCCGGGGGCATACGTCAAAACCGGCTCATTTGCCGGAAGAGGATAGTAAAAATCACCGTAATTCATTATGTAAGTTTTTAATAGTCTGAATGAAGAAACAACCTTAATAATCCGGGCTGTTTTACCAAATGTTTTGCAAAGGTATGAAGGTTTTTGGTTAAACAACAAGCACCCGTTTAGCTATTCTGCTTCACTCATCAGGTAGGCCTTTATAAATCCATCCAACTCTCCGTCCATTACCGGACCTACGTTGCTTACTTCATAATCTGTTCTATGGTCTTTGATCATTTTATAGGGATGAAATACATAGCTGCGAATTTGACTCCCCCACTCTATTTTTTTCTTTTTAGAATTGGTGGCATCGCGTAATTCATTTCGCTTTCTTAACTCTTCTTCATATAAACGACTTTTGAGCATTTGTATGGCCTTTTCCCTATTTCCCATTTGAGAACGTTCAGTTTGGCATACAACCACAATACCGGTTGGAATATGTGTAAGAAAAACCTTTGTTTCTACCTTATTTACGTTTTGTCCGCCTGCACCACCTGATCGAGCGGTTTCCATTTTTACATCAGCATCCTTAATTTCAATATTGATAGAATCATCAACTAACGGGTAAACATATACGCTGGCAAATGAAGTATGGCGCCTTGCATTACTATCAAATGGAGAAATACGAACTAACCGATGCACCCCACTTTCTGCTTTTAGAAACCCGTAAGCAAATGGCCCGTCAAACTGAAAGGTACAGGTCTTTATACCTGCACCATCCCCCCATTGCCAATCAAGCTCAGTTACCTTCCATCCCTGTTTTTCACCATACATACGATACATCCTGGATAACATTTCTGCCCAATCCTGGCTTTCTGTACCTCCTGCACCGCTATTTATTTCCATCACAGCCGGCAATGCATCCGAGGGATCATTTAGTGTGCTTTTAAATTCCGCTTCATCAATAGCGATATTTGCCGTATCAAAGGCTTCCTTTACTTCCATTTCATCTGCTTCCCCGGCTTTCCAAAAATCAAATAACACAGCAAAATCTTCCACCTTCAGTTCAACGCGGTGAAACATGCCTACCCAATATTCATTTAATTTGATTTCTTTTAAAATTCCGGTAGCCCGGTCAGCATCATCCCAAAATCCGGGAGCAAGGGAGAGCTGTTTATCATTTTCTATTTTTGCTTCTCTATTAGCTACGTCAAAGAAACCTCCTCAAAACCAAAAGGCGGTCTCTCATATCTTTTAAATGCTCTGTTGTCATAGCTGCAAAGATAGAAAAAAAGTAAGGATATCAGGCTACTGTACTTAATGTTCCGCAACAGATTGGTATTTGTACTGATTAAAGTGGAAGTAATTTTATTAGCAATTGAAAAACGTGTATTTAATTTTTCTTAAGCCCTCTGCAACCCGGCAAAACTCAGCTATCGGTTGGAGGTAAAAAGAAATTATTTACCGCTCACCAATGGCAATCAGGAAAAATAACTCTCACACAGATATGGCAAATTTTTACTATCACTTCTAATCCGCTCTTCTCTGTGTTTCAAAGTTAATAAGCAGAAACGCTATTACTTATGAGTTACGAGCTATTAGTTCTTGGTTAAGCGGGTAGGATTAGGACTCCAAGTTGATAAAAAACATTTTCGTGTATCCGTAGTAGTTATGCTCCATAAATACCGAATTTGAGGTATTGTTTCATATTTAAAATAATCCGAACTTTGAATTGGGGTGGGAAACGCAGTTTCCCCTTTTTTGAAATATACCCCATAAAGTACCTAATCGAGGTATTGTTCCCTGTTTTCATAATTCCGAAATTTGCTTTAGGGCGGGAACGCCAGTTCCCCATCCGTTTGGGGTAGCACCTACAAAGTACCGTGATGAGGTATTGTCCCGTGTTTTAAAAAATGCGAAATTTGAATAGGGGATGCGGGTAGCGTCCCCAGGCAGCAATACAAAAAACGGAACCTACATAATTACATCTTGCCTTTGCCAGCCGCACAAAAAAAATATACCACAAAACAACAAGGCGCTTCACCTACTCAAGAAATATACCACACAGTATCTTGAGATGCCCGCATTATTTATTAAGAAAAAGGTGAAAACCGGGCTTGTATCTATAAACATGCTAAACAAAATATCACCCAACGCCATTAACAATTTTATGTCTAAATTAAAATCCCCTTCTTTAATAAGCTATCCATTACTCTATTATTCATTTTACACATTCTTAACAGTAATCACTTTCTTAGCCTAAACAATGAAGTATCTTTGCGCCATTAAAAAAATAACTTTTATGAAAGCCTCAAACCTTTTAATTATTCTCGCTTTTGGCGGATTATTACTGAATTCCTGTGTAAGTAAAAAAGTATTAAAAACTGAGCAGAATAAATATACTACCCTACAAGGCGATTATGAAAGGCTTCAAGCAGAATTGAAAAATTGCACCTCCACATCTGAAGCTGATGCCCGTAAAAGAACTCAATTAGAAGCCGAAATTGCATCGTTACATAAACAAATTGATTTTTTAAAGGAAAATAACACACAAGCTTTAAAGCAATTGGAAAACCTTAGTGTTATCTCAGGTGCACAAGCAGAAAGCATTAAGAAATCATTGGAAAACATCAGTTCAAAGGATGCATATATTAAAGACTTACAAGGAGCTATTGCGCGCAAAGACTCTCTTAATTTAGCCTTGGTTACTAATTTAAAAGGAGCCATCGGAAATTTAGATGACGAAGACATCAATATTAAGGTAGATAAGGGGGTGGTTTATATTGACATTTCAGACAAGTTGCTTTTTAAAAGTGGGCAATATGAAATTACAGACCGGGCTATGATAGTTTTAGGTAAGGTAGCAAAGGTTTTGAAGAACCAGCCCGACATTGAATTTATGGTTGAAGGGCATACAGATAATGTTCCTTATCGTGGAAGTGGGTTATTGCTGGACAATTGGGATTTAAGTGTAAAGCGTGCTACTGCTGTGGTGCGGGTGCTTCAAAATCAATACGGTATTCCTCCGGCTAAAATGACTGCAGCAGGGCGCAGTGAATATGTTCCTGTTGCAGATAACAATACCACCGAAGGGAAGGCTGCTAACCGTCGCACACGTATTGTGATTTTACCTCAACTTGATCAATTCTTCAAATTACTCGAAACAAAGTAATTTATAATTGAATTTTTAAAAAGCCCATTTTTAAAAAATGGGCTTTTTAATTTTATGATTCAAACGAGCTGTTCAAAAATTTCTTTATGGCTAGCCCAAAAACGATTTAGACTAATTAACCTTGCTTTTAAAAAAGAAATAGCAGCAGGCCATGTTTCCTGCTTAAAGATATTAACGTCATTTAATACACTCACAATTTGCGCGGATGGCTTACCATCCTCCACCTGATAATCCAATATTTCCCATACTCCTTCCTGTTGCTCATCCAGGTCATTTATGAGCAATTCAAAATGCTTCAGTACAACTTTTCGATCGTTATCGTCAGGATAGGTAATCACTATTTTCGCACATGCCTCCTCGTTAGTAAACCGGGTAAAAAAACGAATATGCTTGATCCCGGTTTTATAATTAATCCAGTTTACTTGCTCAGACGATGCCGAATGAACAGGGGCCATATACTTCCCAAATTTTGTCCAAAATGCTTCCCTAATTTTAGACGCTTCGGTTTTTGAATACATAATATGCAAGTTAAATACAATATCAGCAGTAGTTTACACCGGATGTAATGTATGTGGAGAATATGGATTTCCTTCGCTTTAATTAGCAATTATAAAATCAGGTTTTTTAATAAAGGTGCTATTGTATTTAAACCGGATGTTTGACGAAAAAGAAATCTCCCATGGTTTCATCCCTCCAGGTGTGCGGGGGAAATAGGCTCCACGTAGTTCTAAGGTGCCAAAAATCAGGTTTTCATTTCGGGTTCTAATACCACCACCAAAAGCTGTAAATCCATTCGTTTTAGAGAAACTTTCATCCACAGGAGTTAGCATGGTAAGACCTGTAAATGCAAAAGGGGCAAAACGAAAACCTAAAAATTTTCGAAGATTAAAAAATACTGATTCTGCCTTTACCGTTGCTCTAAAATTACCAAACACTGAATTGGTAAAATCAGGTAACCCGAAATCAGAACCTAAGAACAAAGGAGTATTCAACAAAGGATTTATTTGTTTAGCAATCCCTACCTGAACAAAATTTCTATGGCGCCACTTAGCACTCATCTTTCTCAACGCTGAAAAATGATAAATATCCAATAAAATATCTGTATCTACCCAATGACCATGATCACGAAAAGTACCTCCACGAAGTATTACAGAATAATAATTACCTTTTGAAAAGAATTTACTTCCTTCAGCACCGATACCATAATATCCACGCCTTTTTCCACTTTTATTTGTCCACCCACCGGTGGCAGAAATATTTAATCCTTCGGGAATATCTTCGCTTCTGCCAAAGCCATAAATAAATCCGGTTTTATAAAAATTTTGACGATACAGTGTATAGCTCATCAAGGCACCATTTAAATCAGCATATTGATAATTATAAACACCATCAAACTTATCGGGCTTTTTAAAAAAGTGGTTATAAAAAGTTCGAACCGAAACAAAATGTCTTATTCTATTAAAATGGTCAGTAAGCCTGGCGCGTTTATATCCTATATTATATCCCAACCAAAAATCTGATTGTAAATAGCGGTAACGAAAATCTTCATTGAATAACGAATCAGAAATATAGCGGTTATAACTGTTATTTATTTGAAATTCGGCAGCACCTGTAAATCTGGTGTACCGGCTAAACATCGGCCGTTCCAGTATAGTATAAACATTCCATTCATCCCGCCTCCCACTGTTAAAGGCTGAACTATAATTTAATGCACCCAGCCGCCAATCTATAAAACTGCCTTTTATATTTCTTCGAAGAAATTCTCCTCCCAGGCCAATTTGAGGATTCCTCGACTTATCATAATACGTAGAAAGGGAAACAAAATTTCCTTTGCCTGCTAAATTTTCCTCTTTCAACTCCACCCGACCCTCATTTTCGGAACTGATATCCAAATTCCCACCCAACGAAAACACATCTCTTACAATAACAATTACATCTACCGAACGATTGGAATTTTCACTTGGTTTAACTTCAATCAATGCATCCTGTAGGTAATCCTGCTGGCGCAAAAAACGCTCATTATCTGAAAGCATAAATGGCAGCAAAACATCACCGGCCTTAAAAAACAGGTTGTTCCTAATAATTTCTTCTCTTGTATTTTTATGCAAAGCATTTGCTACCCGAATAGGAAAATTCGTTTTAATCACAGTGGTATCATCAAAAGAGCGATTAAATCCTAACCGTACAACTTTTACAGACTGAATACGCTTTCCGGCGTAAGGTTGAAATGGATTAGATGCCAAAACAGGAGCTACAATCGGGTCATCTTTGGAAATACTTTTACCCAACTTTCCTAATAAGCCCTTTTTCTTAGCTAAAAAAAAGGTATCCGTATCCGGCTGCTGGGCCATTAATGAGAAACTACCTATACAAAATATTAAACAGAAAAATATACGCATACTAAATAATTCAAGAACTAAAGTATAGTATTCTAAAATCAAATTCCGTGTTTCTTATCCACAGACTAACTACCCTTTCATAGCCTCCATTCTTAATCCCACTACCTTACTAAGTCCAAGATACTGACCAACACGATGATGAATAAAATATATACATGAAGTTAATACCACTGCCATGAAAAATTTATAAATATAGTTCATAACACAAATAACCAATACCAAATAGATGACCCAATGGTTACCAAATGAAAAAATAGATCACTTGACTTATAAACACAACGCCATTACACACCATATAAAAAAGCGGAAGATTCAACTTTTTTCTAACCATCAATAAAAACAACAAGCTACTAAAGAATAGAAAATTAACGACAATAGCTCCATAGCCCATTATTATTATGGTATTTCGGATATTCGTGTAAGGGATGATATTATCCGGATGATAATTCTTACTTTCCAAAAATCGCATAATAACAGACAACACAAAAGCAAGGTTACATAACACTGCAATACGTGCAAACATTTTCATAAAATGAAATTATCCTCCGTTCCTGCCTTTTAGCATAGGAACAAACGAAAAATTCTCAAAAGCTTCTTCAGTTGTACTGCCATCCGGTTGCTTAGTGATTCGTAACATACGCTGATATGCTCCTTCATTGAGCGGCAAAACCATCATTCCACCGGGCTTTAACTGATCTATCAAGCGTGGAGGAATATACGGCGCTGCAGCAGTTATAAGTACTTTATCAAACGGAGCATAAGTAGGTAACCCTTCAAACCCATCTCCATAAAAGAATTTAATATTTCTATACAGATGTTGTAATGGGAATTGCTTTGTTTTTTCAAACAGATTTTTCTGTCTTTCCACAGAAAACACCAGGGCTCCAAGAGCAGCCAATACGGATGCCTGATACATACTTCCGGTTCCTATTTCCAAAATTTTCTCTAATGGCTCAACACGTAGCAACTGTGTTTGATAAGCAACTGTATATGGTTGCGATATCGTTTGTCCTTCACCGATAGGGAATGCCCTGTCTTCATAAGCCATACTATCTAACCCCGGGTCCATAAAGAAATGTCTGGGAACTTCCTTCAAAGCTTCTAACACCCGTTCATCAGTTATCCCCTTTTCTTTTACTATTTCCACCAATTTCTTGCGTAGTCCTTTATGCCGATAAGTATCTTCACGTTTTTTCATATTGGTTCTTCCTTGCAGGTAAAAGTAGGCGTTTTAATCAGCCAGTTTCATTTCTGAAATAATATTAGCAATCTTCTTATCCAATTCCATTTCCACCTTTTCAAAATTATCAGCACTACTTAACGAAGTATTTACACTAAAATAAAATTTGATTTTAGGTTCAGTTCCACTGGGTCGGGCAGAAATTTTAGTCCCATCGTCAAGAATAAATTGCAACACATTACTTTTAGGAATATCAATTTTCCACTTCGTACCATTAATTAAATCGCACCCTTCCTGTAGTTGATAGTCTAGCAGTTGAACAACTTTGTTGCCGGCAATTGATTTAGGCGGTTGTTTTCTAAAAGTTTCCATCATTGCCGCAATTTCTTTGGCACCATTAATTCCCTTTTTAGTTATACTAAGTAAGTCTTCTTTATAAAAACCATATTCAACATAGAGGTCAATTAACTTATCCATCAGACTTCGTCCTTTATCCTTTTCATACGCCACCATTTCACAAATCAGCGCCACAGCACTAACTCCATCTTTATCTCTTATTTTATCCCCAATCATCAACCCAAAACTTTCTTCGCCACCAATAATATAATTTTCCTTGGCTTCCTTTGCTTTAATCAATGATGAAATCCATTTAAAACCGGTAAGCACATTATAACAAGCCACTCCATTACGTTTGGCAATTACATCAATCATATCTGTGGTAACAATGGTTTTAATAACCATATCATTGGGCATGGCAATTCCCTTTGTTTTTCTGGCTTCAATAAGATAATTAAAAGCAAGTAATGCGGTTTGATTCCCGTTCATTAATATCCACTCTCCCTTTCTATTCTTTATTCCAATACCAACACGATCAGCATCGGGGTCTGTTCCCAAACAAATATCTGCATCCAGTTTTCGTGCGGTTTCTAAACAGATACTCATCGTTTCTCGTTCTTCAGGATTAGGATAAATCACGGTGGGGAAATTGCCGTCTGGTGTGCTTTGTTCTTTAACTACGTGCACGTTGGTAAACCCAAAACGGGCTAATGCCTCTGGCACCAGCATAATACCTGTTCCATGTATAGGTGTATAAACAATTTTTAAATCATGCTGTCTTTTACATACTTCAGGATACACACTTAATCCTTTCACCATATTCAGGTAAGCATCATCCATTTCCTTTCCAATAAGTGTAATTAATTCATCATTCCCTTCCCATTTCACTTCATCTATAGATTTAATTTTTTCTACTTCCGCAATTACATTTGCATCATGTGGTGGCACCAATTGCGCTCCATCATCCCAATAGGCTTTATATCCGTTATATTCCTTTGGATTATGACTGGCAGTACACACTACTCCACCCTTACAACCCAGGCTACGAATAGCAAAACTCAATTCCGGTGTAGGTCTTTTAGATTCAAACAAATAAACCTTAATACCGTTTGCCGCAAAAACATGAGCAGTAATTTCTGCAAAAGACCGACTATTATGTCGTACATCATGTGCGATTGCCACACTGGCACTTTCGCCAAAACACTGTATAAGATAGTTAGCATATCCTTGTGTGGCCATGCCTACTGTGTATCGGTTCATACGATTAGTTCCTACACCCATTAATCCACGTAAACCACCGGTACCAAATTCCAAATTTTTATAAAATGCATCTTCCAATAAATCAGGTTGGTCAGCCTGCCATTTTTTTATGGTGGCTTTTGTCTCTTCATCATACGGTCCTTCAAGCCATTGCTTAACTCTGTTTAAAACTTTTTCATCCATAGTATTTTTCTTTATTAGGATTTCAAAAATAGAGGTTTCATAAACAATATGGTAATTTTGTTGGTAACATTACCTTTCATTTGATTAACACAAATCGCAATATACTTCACTCCTTCCTATTACTGCTGTTACTTTCAGCAGTTTTATTTGTGTCTCCTCCAAATGTATATGCACAATATACTTTTCGGGATACAATCGTTGATCAATCCTTAAAATATCCGTATAATAAAAGAAATACGACCCGGATTGCTATTGGACATGGTGTAATTATTGGTGGCTCGCTAACAGCACTTTCTACTGCATGGTATAAAAATCACAAACAAACTTCTTTTCACTTTTTTAACGACATGCCTGAATGGATGCAGATGGACAAGATAGGACATATCTATAGCACATATACAGCAGGCCACATTAGCAGGGAGCTGTGGCGAACAACAGGTATTGATCGTAAAAAGCAAATATGGTATGGCGGCTTAAGCGGAGTAGCCTTTCAAACCGTTATTGAAACCCTTGATGGGTTTAGTTCAGAATGGGGATGGAGTTGGGGAGACTTTGGAGCCAATATACTTGGAGCAGGAATGTTTATCTCACAAGAACTTGCCTGGGATGAGCAGCGCATACAAATGAAGTTTTCGTTTAATCATAAACGTTATGGTGACCCGGAATTAAATGTACGTAGTGATCAAATTTTTGGTCGTTCTGCCATAGAAAGATTTTTAAAAGATTACAATGGGCAAACCTATTGGTTAAGTACAGATATTAAATATATTTTACCGCACGCTAACCTACCGGATTGGCTTCAGGTATCAATAGGCACCGGTATAGAAGGTGTTTTTGGCGGACGGGAGAATTTTGCTGAAAAAGACGGCCTGGTAATTTTTAACCGCCCCGATATTAAAAGGTATCGCCAATGGTATTTGGCTCCTGATATTGATCTTACTAAAATTAAAACTCAAAAACGATTTATTCGAACCTTACTCAACATGGTTAATGTAATTAAATTTCCTACACCGGCTTTAGCACTCAGTAATGGGAAATTGCAATGGAAGTGGATTGCTTTTTAATAAAATTTCAGGCTTAGCCTATTTTCATTACCGCTTTCCTCTTTTCTTTTTAATAGCTTTTGGGTAAACTAATTTCATCTCATCTACAAGATGCTTTGCATTAGCAAATTTATCAATGATAAAAAGCACATAACGAATATCTACCTGTATATTTCTACAAATGGAAGCATCGTAATTAATATCACTCATTGTTCCTTCCCACACCCTGTCAAAGTTGAGTCCAATTAAATTACCATACGCATCTAAAACCGGGCTTCCACTATTTCCTCCGGTAGTATGGTTAGTTGCCAAAAAGCAAACGGGCATCCGTCCATTTTCACCATAAGGACCGAAATCTTTATTCGCATACAGCGTTCTTAATTTTTCGGGTACATCAAACTCATAATCACCCGGAATATATTTTTGCATTACACCATCTAAATCAGTTGAATACTGATAATACACCCCATCACGTGGTGTATAACCTTTTACATTGCCATAGGTAAGTCTTAACGTACGATTGGCATCAGGATAATATTTCCTTTCCTTTAATACTTCCATTTGGGCAAACATATACATACGTTGCCATTCATTAATCCTATCTTGATAATCCTTAATTTTTGATTGAACATTTTCCTGATAATTTAACTGAATAGCTTTGAAAAACCGAATAGTGGAATGAGTATTTAAAAAATCAATCACTTCAACCGAAGGCTTACTCAACAAGTCAAACACAAAATCTTTATTCAACAGATTATTTTCATTATAAAAATTTGATGCAAAAACACTAAAATCATTATCCACGTTATTGAATTCATTTTTAAAAACTGAAGCAACAAAAGGAGTCGGTTGATCCTTATATACAGGCATCAGCGCCTCAAACACATCTCTATCAACATTCTTATTCATCCCTTTATATAATGACGACAAGTAGTCGGTAACCTGGGGTAATCTTTGGCCATATCCGTTATCTCCATTTTTTTCATAGGCGGTAACAAGGCTATTCAAATTCATAGCAATACCATACAACTCAATCTTAGAAAAAATTTCATTATAACGGTCACGCGCAAGCGAAAATGGTTCAATATCCGCATACCCTGCTGAAAGGTTTTTCAATAAATTACCATATTTAATTTTCCAACTTGGATTAGCCTCTAAACGTGTTGAAAACACTTTTTCAATATTCATTTTCTTATCCACTGCACGGGTTCGGGTAAGTCCCAATACTTCCCCACTCCATTTTTTCCAATAATTGGCCATTGAAGCATACTTGGCAGCATATTGAATTTTTATTTCTTCATCATTACGCATATAATCATCAATCACATTCATTGCTCTTCTACGGATATCAATTTTTGCAGGATCTATAACCTCTACGATCTGCCGTATTGCAGCACTATGTAAATATTCATTGGTTGCACCCGGAAAACCAAATACCATAGTAAAATCCCCTTCCTTCACCCCACTCATAGAAATATTAAATGCCTTACGCGGTACAAACGGAACATTATCAGCAGCGTATTGAGCGGGTTTATTCTCCTTCGTTGCATAAATTCTAAATAGGGAGAAATCACCGGTATGGCGTGGCCACATCCAATTATCAGAATCTTTTCCAAAATTTCCAATGGAAGAAGGCGGCGCCCCAACTAAACGTACATCCCGATAAGTTTCTGTAGTAAATAAATAATATTGGTTACCTTCAAAAAATCCTCGTACAAAATTTTCCTGTGTGTCCTCTTTGTGATATTTTTTCCGAACTGCATCTATATTTTTATCAATAACAACCTGCCGTTCAGATTCACTCATCTTAGCTGTTACGCCCTGCATAATTTCGACACTTACATCATCTATCCTAATAATAAACGTAACAAACAAGTCCTTATTAGGCAATTCATCTCTTTTGTCCATTGCCCAAAATCCATCATGCAAATAATTATGCTCAATAGATGAATGTTTTTGTATGGCACCAAAACCGCAATGATGATTAGTTAGAATCAACCCCTGAGTAGAAATTACCTCAGCCGTACAAAATCCGCCCAAACTCACTACGGCATCTTTTAAACTACCGTGGTTAATGCTATAAATATCTTTCGCACTTATCTTCATCCCAAGACTTTTCATGCGGCTTTCATTAAGGCGCTCCAATAATTGGGGCAACCACATTCCTTCATCGGCACGAGCAGTTTGAGCTACACAAAAAATAACTAAAAAGAAAAAAATACGGGCCAGTTTCATATCTTTTAATTAATTATAAATTAAATAATGATGAGGCAAGATAAAGCTTTCCTCTATCATAAGGAGACAAAGTACCGGTATAACAATGTATAATTTAAAGCCGTAATTACTATCTTAGCTAATAATATATTTAAATATGCTGCTGATAGCACAAGTTTTATTTATAATTGTACTCGCCTTAGCCACGTGGTTATTTTCAAAAAATATTGTTCAAATAAGGCGTAATATTTTGCTTGGCGTTGAAGAAGACCTAACCGATCAACCTCAAAAACGCTGGAGGAATTTGCTTCTCTTGGCATTTGGTCAAAAAAAGATGTTTCGCAATCCACTTGTGGCTGTTTTGCACTTCATCGTTTATGCAGGCTTTATTATAATCAATATTGAAGTTCTTGAAATTATATTGGATGGCATACTTGGAACACATCGTCTTTTTCGTGAGCCGTTGGGTAGCTTTTACCGATTTGTAATTAATTTCTTCGAATTCTTTGCTATAGGTGTTATTGCCGCCTGTGCGATTTTTCTCATTCGTAGAAATGTTATCAAACTTAAACGTTTTATTAGTAAAGATTTGGATGGATGGCCCCGTAGCGATGCTAATTATATCCTCATTGCTGAGATAACCTTAATGAGCTTATTCCTTATCATGAATGCCACTGACCCAACTGTACATAATGATCCGTTTGTGGTTTCAGGAATTATATCTCCACTCTTTTCAGGCGTTTCTACAGAAACTTTACACACCATTGAAAGAACAGCCTGGTGGATTCATATCATCGGTATCCTAGCCTTCCTTAATTACTTACCTTATAGTAAACATTTGCATATCCTTCTCGCTTTTCCAAATGCCTATTATGCCAGATTGGAGCCAATGGGAAAGTTAGATAATATGCCTTCGGTACAAAATGAAGTAAAATATGCGATGGAGCCGGAAACTGCTCCTACAGGAGAATCTCAGCCTACTAAGTTTGGTGCCAAAGATGTGATGGATTTGAGTTGGAAAAATCTGTTGGATGCTTATGCATGTACAGAATGTGGAAGATGTACTGCAGCCTGCCCCGCAAATATGACAGGAAAGTTACTTAGCCCACGTAAAATTATGATGGATACACGCGACCGGTTAGACGAAGTAGGGAAAAATATTAAAAAGAACGGCCAATTTGTACCTGATAATAAAAGCCTGCTGTACGATTTCATTACGGAGGAAGAATTACGGGCTTGTACTACCTGCCAGGCGTGTGTACAGGAATGTCCGGTTAGTATAAGCCCACTGGATATTATTGTACAATTACGCCGCAGCCTTATCATGGAAGAAAGTAAAGCGCCCCAAGAATGGAATACCATGTTCAGCAATATTGAAAATAACTTTGCTCCTTGGAAATTTAATCCTGATGAACGGGATGAATGGACAAAAGATTAATCAATCGGATTAGGTAATATATCCTCTTCTTTAATATCATCTACTTTTTTTAATGCATCGCGGCGCATTAAAATTTTTATCAGATAAACTATTGCGGTAAAAGTGAAAATTCCTCCTATTACCCAATTTAAATAGGTTTGGCTTGCATTCAGTTTATTTACTAATAATTTCCCTCCAAAAATAAAAAGAGTATGCGCTATCAGTGTTCCTAAGCCGATTCCTAATATATATATATTGTATTGCTTGCGAACCGGCTGTAGCACTCCTTTTGAAAATAAAACCGTACTCCATCCAAACCAAAACGGTATTTGTACCGGATTTAAGGCAGACATCATTATACCTAAAACAAAGCGATGCATATTATTTTGCAAAACCACATTTTTAGCATCAGGGTTCTCTCTCATTGCAGCAATAAAACTACCTGCGGCTAACGCAAGCACGATAGCTAATGTAATCCATTCCATGGCTTTCATCACCCTTCTTTGTTTTCTTACCCAATTTATGCCCACCAAAGAAAATCGTACATAAACAATTTCTACCAATACAACCCCAATTGAAAAATAATAGGCAAACTGAACCGTTTCCTGAATAGAAATCTGCATGGCTGTTATATTAAGTGTTCCCATGGGCAGCGACCCAAGGAAACTAATTAACAAACCCCAAAAAAACACTTTTAGAAATCTATGCATCGGCGCAAAAATAATGGTATCCAAATTATCATTAAGATTTAACCTCAACCAAATGCATTATTAGCACAAAAAAAATAATAAGCCCTTTATACAATGGAAATTTGTTCCTTACTTTGTTTACAAACAAAACAACATTATGAAAGTTCCAACCATGGCTGAGCTGGCTGCAGAAGGAAAAACCCCTGAAATTCTGTTTTGGGTAGGCTGTGCAGGAAGCTATGACCAACGGGCACAAAAAATTACACGTGCTTTTGCCACTATCCTAAACCATTGTGGCGTATCGTATGCTATTTTGGGAAAAGAAGAAATGTGCACCGGCGACCCCGCACGCAGAGCGGGAAATGAGTTTTTATTTCAAATGATGGCCTATCAAAATATTAAAGTATTAAATGGATATGGGATAAAAAAAATTGTAACCATTTGCCCACATGGATTTAATATTTTTAAAAATGAATATCCGGAGCTGGGAGGAAATTACGAGGTATTGCACCATACAGTTTTTTTACAACAACTCATTGACGAAGGGCGAGTTGTTTTCTCTGAAGATAATGCGCTTAAAGGGAAAAAGATAACTTATCACGACAGTTGTTATCTGGGCCGCTCAAATGGCGTTTATGAAGCTCCTCGCAAGGTTCTGGAAGCTTTTAATGCTGAAGTAGTTGAAATGGCACGTAACCGAAGTAACGGACTGTGTTGCGGTGCCGGAGGTGCTCAGTTCTTTAAAGAAGAAGAAAAGGGCGAAAAGCGAATTAACGTGGAGCGTTCTGATGAGGCCATGGGTACCGGAGCTACAGTAATCGCTTCTGCATGTCCATATTGTAACACTATGCTTACAGATGGCGTAAAAAACAGAGAAAAAGAAAATACCGTCCAGGTATTAGACATTGCAGAATTGGTTGCTCAGTCATTACAAAGTAAAAATAATTCAAAATAGTTGGTATATACGCTACATTTCATACATTTGCGGCCACTAAAACATCATCATTATGAATTTAAAGAATATCCTTGCTGCTTCAGCAATTTTATTGTTCGCATCTTGCAGCCAACCAGAGCAAAAAGCAGAACCGGCTGCAGCTCCTGCCACAGAGCAAACTACTCCTGAAGAAACTCCGGAAGCAACCACAGAGGCAACTGAACCGGGTATTTCAAAGGTTACAGTAAATGCCGATGACCAAATGAAATATGACACTAAAGAAATCCGAGTAAAAGCCGGTTCTAAAGTGGAATTAACACTTCATCACATTGGTAAAATGGATAAAAAAGCAATGGGCCATAACTTAGTTATCATTAACGGAAGTATGGACTTGAGCATGTTTGCCGCAGCTGCCGCTAAAGCACATGATGCTGATTACATTCCTAAAGGTGAAGAAAAAAATATTGTTGCACATACCAAATTATTAGGCGGTGGAGAAAGCGATACCATCACTTTCGATGCTCCTGAACCAGGTGTGTACCACTTCCTTTGCACCTTCCCGGGCCACTGGGGTGTAATGAATGGTAAATTCATTGTTGAATAATCTTTCAAATTATATTTCTTTAAACCTCATGCTAATAACATGAGGTTTTTTATTTCTCTAAAACCTGAGTCAATCTGCCATGATGTATAAATTCAGTAACTTTGCCTGCATGAAATCACGCACTTTTTTATTAGCTCTTTTTATAATTACTATTGGCATTATCGCAGCTCTCATGTTTGGCCTACCAAGATATAATGTGTGGCAACAAGAAATGGCCGGTAAAGCAGAAATGGCAAAAGCTGAACAAAACCGGCAAATACTGGTTGAAGAAGCCAAAGCCAGATTGGAAGCAGAAAAACTTAATGCGCTTGCAGAAATTGAAAGAGCTAAAGGAATGGCTGAGGCTATGAAAGTTGAAAATGGTACACTTAATGAAACATACAACCAATACCTATTTATCCGCACTTTGGAAAAGCTTGCAGATAAAGGCGATCTTCCGCAAATTATTTACATTCCTTCAGAAGGATTGTTGCCGGTAATGGACATAAACAAGAAAAAAACAACACTTCCGTTTAAAGCAGAAGAATAAACATAATAACAATGGCTGACTTAAATACCGAAATCTCCCTTCCTAAATTAAATATTAGCAATCACCTACCTGAAAACTTTTCACCGCAATCAAAAGTTTGGGTCTATCAGGCTTCTCGCCTGCTTACTATAAGCGAAGCATTGGATATAGAAAAGCAATTAATAGATTTTATTGCCAATTGGAAAAGCCATGGCACCCCTGTAACAGGTTATGCTAATCTTTTCTTTGGTCAGTTTTTTGTGATAATGGCTGATGATACTAATGATCGAATTTGTGGCCGAAGCATCAATCAATCAGTTGTACTCATGAAAGAAATTGCTGAAAAATATCAAATAGATTTATTCAATCGCCTTACCCTTGGCTTTTGGATAAAAGAAAAGGTAGAATTATTACCTATGACTCAATTGCCTTATGCAATTAAAAATGAGTTTATTACAAAGCAAACTCCATTTTTCAATAATGCAGTAGCTAACAAGGCTGAATTAGAGAATAATTGGATTAAACCGGCAGAAGAAACCTGGCTAAATTCCTATTTCTCAATAGGTTAGTATTTTGGCGCTAATTGCTGCCATGTTGTCACATTTTCCTAATATTTTGTATCTTTGCCGCTCAATTTTTTTGAATGGAATCCCCTTTTGTATTGAACAAAACACATGATGAAACCCGGCAGGGAGAAGCTTATGGAATAAACAGCACTATTGTTCCGGGGAAAAAGCATTTTTATATAGAAAGCTATGGCTGTGCAATGAATTTTGCAGATAGTGAAGTAGTTGCATCTATTTTACAAAATGAAGGTTATGCGCCAACCACCCAATTAGAAAATGCTGATGTTATTTTTATAAATACCTGTTCAGTAAGAGAAAAAGCTGAACAAACTGTAAGGGCTCGCCTTCGTGAATTCAGAAAGCTAAAGCAAAACAGAAAGGATATGTTGGTTGGTGTGTTAGGCTGCATGGCAGAACGACTAAAGTCGGCCTTTTTAGAAGAAGAAAAGTTGGTAGATATGGTAGTAGGCCCCGATGCTTACCGCTCTCTTCCTACCCTACTGGCAGAAGCACATAGCGGACAAAAAAGCGTGAATGTACTGCTAAGCAGAGAAGAAACATACGCAGATATTTCACCGGTAAGATTAAATAGCAACGGAGTTACTGCCTTTGTAAGTATAATGCGCGGATGTAACAATATGTGCTCTTTTTGTGTGGTGCCGTTTACCCGAGGACGAGAAAGAAGTAGAGCGGTGGACAGCATTATGGAAGAATGTATTGATCTGTTTTCTCGAGGATATAGAGAGGTAACTTTATTAGGACAAAATGTAGATAGCTACCATTGGACATCTCCTGAACTAGCAGCTCCGGTAACTTTTGCCAACTTACTGGAACGCATAGCCGAAATCTCACCCCTACTTCGTATCCGCTTTTCCACTTCTCATCCAAAAGATATTACCGATGAAGTGTTATTCACCATGAAGAAGTACGATAATATTTGTAAATACATTCATCTCCCGGTTCAAAGCGGCAGTAATAGAATTTTACAATTAATGAACCGTACATATAGCCGTGAATGGTATTTGGCAAAAGTAAATCGGATAAGAGAAGTGCTGCCCGGGTGTGGTTTATCAACAGATATGATAGCAGGATTTTGTACCGAATCTGAAGAAGACCATCAAGATTCTCTAAGCCTGATGGACTACTGTAATTATGATTTAGCCTATCTCTACTTTTATTCAGTGCGGCCTGGAACGCTGGCAGCAAGACGATTTGAAGACGATGTGCCATTGGAAACAAAAAAACGCCGCCTGCAGGAATTGGTTGACTTATACCGAATTCATTCTCTAAAGAGTATGCAAGCTGATGTAGGTAAAACCTTCGTGGTACTCATTGAAGGAACTTCAAAGAAAAATGAAACGGAATTATTTGGGCGCAATGATCAAAACAAAGTAATTGTTTTTTCAAAAGACAACTATAAAAAGGGACAATACGTAAAAGTAAAAGTTGATTCATGTACTGCCGGAACATTAATTGGACATGTAACAGCAACAATGTTTGAATAATTATGGATTTACAACCAATAAAAAACAGATTCGGCATTACCGGTAATACTACCGGGCTAAACCATGCCTTACATACTGCAGCGCAAGTAGCAAGCACTGACCTGAGTGTAATTATTAGTGGAGAAAGCGGTGTGGGTAAAGAAGTATTTTCACAAATTATCCATACGCTGTCACCCAGAAAACATAATCCATTTATTGCAGTAAACTGTGGTGCCATTCCGGAAGGTACAATTGACTCGGAATTATTTGGCCATGAAAAAGGCTCTTTTACCGGTGCCGTAGATAGCAGGAAGGGCTATTTTGAAACTGTAAATGGTGGTACTATTTTTTTAGATGAGATAGGTGAAATGCCTCTTGGAACACAAGCCCGGTTATTGCGTGTACTCGAAACAGGAGAATTCATTAGAGTAGGCTCAAGCAAGGTACAAAAAACAGATGTACGGGTAATTGCTGCAAGTAATAAAGATTTATTAGAACTTTCCCAAAAAGGGAGATTTAGAGAGGATTTATTTTACAGATTGAATACCGTGCCTATTCGCGTTCCTGCATTACGCAATAGAAAAGAGGATATCTTATTACTCTTTAGAAAATTTGCTGCTGATTTTTCTGATAAATACAAATCCATTCCGGTTCAATTGGATGATGAAGCTAAAGCCCTTTTATTAGCCTATCCATGGCCGGGAAATATAAGAGAGTTAAAAAATATTGCAGAACAAATTTCTGTGCTAAGCAAAGACCGTATTTTATCTGCCAATCAACTACGTACCTTCTTACCTGAGCATTCTAATGCTCAGCTGCCTATGCTTGCCGGACATGGCAATGTAACACAAACCGAATTTGCAAACGAAAGAGAAATCATTTACAAACTATTCTTCGACTTAAAAAAGGATGTAAATGAAATGAAGAAAATGTTTTTCGACCTTGCACAAAATCCTCAATTGGCACAACATGTGCCCGTTTACTCAGAAGACGTTTCGCAAAATGAATTCCACCCTTCATTATCTACTCCCTCACCTATTGTTTCTTCCCCAGTATATATTCAGGGAAACGAGAGTAGTGGCAACATCCACCAACATGAAATAATAGATGAATCATTAAGCATCATGGATATGGAAAAGGAGTTAATTATTAAAGCACTAAAAAAACACCGTGGTAAGAGAAGGGATGCTGCAAATGATTTAGGAATAAGTGAAAGAACACTATACCGAAAACTAAAAGAATATAATATTGATGACCTATAGAAATATCCGATGAAAATAAAATATTCATTCCTAATAAGTCAAATTGCAGCAGTCATTTTCGTATTTTCTTTTTGCTTTGCAACGTGCAAATACGGATTTAAAGATAGTGCCCCCATTCCTTCTGATATAACCACATTTAGAGTAAACTATTTTGAGAACCATGCAGAATATGTAAACACTCAACTGAGTCCTCAGCTAACGGAAAAACTAAAGCAGAAAATAATTAGTACTACCCGTTTAAGACAAACAAACAATGATAATGCACACTACGATATTAGCGGTTATGTATCACAATATGCCACATCTACGGTTGGTATAAGTGGAAATAATGCCAGTGCAAACAGGCTCACCGTAAGCGTCCATTTAACATTTAAAAACACACTAGATCAAACAAAAAATTTTGATGCAGATCTTTCCCGTAGTTTTGATTTTGCGGCAAATCAAAGTTTAACCCAGGCGGAAGCCTCTTTAAACGATGAAATAGTTAAAAATTTAGTTGACGAAATATTCAATAAAATCTTTTCTAATTGGTAAATTCATTTCTTCTTAGCTTTGAACCATGCTGCAAAAGGAATTACTTAATAAAACTTTCCCTCAAATAACAGACAGTAATAAAGAAGACTTCCTGTCTGATTTAACCGAGTGCTATCCTTATTTTCTGCCTGCCGCATATTTTTTACTCCGGCAAAAAGGAAACTTTGAAAAAATACCATTCCTGGCAGCTAAAGTTGCATTGGGCTTTAATTCTTCTTTTTTACTTCAGCAAAGATTATTAGATGACGATATAATTGAAAAAGAAGAACTTTCATCTATTGCCTCAATACAAAATCAAATATCGGTTAAAAATGATTTACCCGTATCCTCCGATGATATGGACAAGGATAAAAATCAAATAACTGAACAGAAAGTTAACCCGGAAGATAAAGAAAGGATTATTCCTCAACCGATGAAAGAAGAGCAGCTTGGTGAACTAACCTTTGAACCATTATACACTACAGATTATTTTGCATCACAGGGAATAAAAATAACTGACGAAATGCTTAATAATGATAAACTCGGAAAACAATTAAAGAGTTTTACAGCATGGCTAAAAACAATGAAAAGAATTCCACCCGCTCAAAATGAGGCAGCTATAGATAGATCCATTGAGGTAATTGCAGAAAAAAGTAATAAAGAGGAGGAAATTAATACTACTTCTATGGCAGAAGTATATGAAAATCAAGGGAAATTTGAAAAGGCAAGGGAGATATATAAAAAATTAAGTTTGCAAAATCCTTCTAAAAGCGCTTACTTTGCAGCCAAATTGGAAAAAATAAAAGACTATTGATATGTTAGTGTTTTTTGGGATATTAATAATGATTGCTTCAGTGATTCTTGGCTTTATTGTATTGGTTCAAAATCCAAAAGGTGGCGGCTTATCCGGCACATTTGGTGGAGTAAGCAACCAGTTAATTGGCGTTAGGCAATCTACTGATATAATGGAAAAAGGCACCTGGATTTTTGCCGGTATAGTAGGTTTACTTTGCGTTATTTCACCAGCCTTTATTCCTATTGAAGGTAAGAGTTCCAATGACGACCTTTTAAAAGGAATTAATACAAAGCCTCAAACAGCACCTGCAGCGCCTGCACAAACACCAGCTAATACTGCTCCTATGCCGGGCACCACTCCGGCTCCTGTTGTTCCTGCACCCACTGCACCTTAATTTCTATAAATAATATTTAACAACCCCGTTCAATTGAGCGGGGTTTTTTATTCATTATGTTTGACAAAGTATTTTATTACTTATGAAAAAATGGCTTTTAATAATATTTCTTTGTATCACCGTCGCAGCAGGATATACCCTTTGGCAAATTCTTATAAGGCCACTTAATCCGCCAGATAAAGGTTATTTCTATGTTCCAACAAACACCAAAATGCCGGATTTAAAATCCTCCCTTTTAAACCAACAGATCGTAAAGAATTCCTTTTTTTTAAATCAGGTAATTAAATATGGGAAATTTAAAAACCCGCGTGCCGGCAGATATAAAATAAGCCATTCAATGAGTCTAATGGACTTAATAAAGGATTTAAAACGAGGTAACCAAACGTCTATTAAATTAGTAATTACTAAACTGCGTACAAAAGAAGACCTTGCAGGTAAAATTGGGCGTCAGTTTGAAGCAGATTCTCTTCAGGTAATACATTTCTTGTTAAATAATGACTCATTAAAGAAGTATGAAACAGATACCAATACTGTAATGACCCTAATTATACCTAATACCTATGAGCTTTATTGGAACGGAAGTTTTAGTCGTATATTAAACCGATTAAAAGTGGAACATGATAAATTTTGGACAAACGAAAGAAAGGAAAAAGCAACAGCACATGGCTTAACTATCGGTGAAGTGTACACGATGGCCAGTATAGTGGAAGAGGAAACTAACATCTTGTCTGATAAACCCCTTATTGCCAGTGTATATATCAATCGTTTAAAAAAGGGAATGAAGTTAGAAGCCGACCCTACTGTTAAATATGCAAGCAGAAATTTTGGACTAACTCGAATTTTACACGGCCACTTAAAATTTCCATCTCCTTATAATACATATTATAAAGCAGGATTACCACCGGGGCCTATTTGTACACCATCACAACAAACAATTGATGCAGTATTAAATGCTCCGCAAACAAAATATTTATTCTTTGTAGCTAAGCCCGATTTTAGCGGATATTCTAACTTTGCCATTAATTATGAAGAACATAAAAGATTTGCCAAATCTTATCGGCAGGCACTGGATAGCTTAATTATATCCAAACAAAGACAATAATGACCATCACCCGATTTAAAAATATAATTTTAAATAACAGCCTTTACAAAGGCCTTATCCATTTGTTGAGCAGATGGAAAATTCCTGGATTTGAAGGAGTAAGTTTAATTGATGTAATTAAAGCATTTAGGGTTCAAATAAAAATGGTGGGGCTTAGGGAACGTGCTGCTGCAGTGTCTTATCATTTTATTATGGCGCTGCCACCCTCCTTTTTATTCCTATTTACCCTTTTACCACACCTACCCTTTTTTTCAATAAAAAGTATTAAAACACAGCTACATGCTGTAATTTATGACATCATTCCTGCAAAAGAATATAACGATAACCTGATTAAATTTATAGATTCGTTTATTGACCAATCACGAATTGGATTACTATCATTTTCTCTCCTTCTATCTTTATTCTTTGCATCAAACGCTATGATGGGATTGATGCGTGCTTTTAATAAAAAATATCATGGACTAACTAATCGGAAAGGAATATATGTACGCTGGGTAGCCATTAAACTCACTTTTATTGTATTTGGCTTACTTATGGCTTGTTTGCTGTTGATGGTGATGCAAGGAAAGCTATTGAATTGGTTAGTTAAAGATACCGGATGGAGGACGGTTATTTTATACACCCGATGGATTTTTATTACGCTATTAATTTATTTCATTATTGCATTCATTTACAGATACGCGCCGGCTGTTCAAAAAAGATGGAAAATATCTAATCCCGGCACTTTTATCGCTACCTTGCTATGTATTTTATCGTCATTAGGGTTTTCTATTTTCGTTGACAATTTCGGCCGATTTAATGCATTATATGGCTCTATCGGAACATTGTTTATGGTTATGGCGCTCGTTTTTATCAATTCATTGGCATTGTTAATTGGTTTTGAATTAAATGTGAGTATAAAATCAACAAAAGCAAAACAGGAACAATATAAGAACTTGTGAAAAGCATTTTCCTAAAAAATTTACCATCCCCATTTCGTAACTTTAATACCTAATTTTATATTATGCAAAAGTGGTGTTTGTTTTTAATGATTGCTGCCGTATCAACTATGGCCTTTATTACAGAGGTTTTACCTATCGGAAGCAAGCTCCCGGAAGCAGATTTAAAAATGAAAGATATTTCAGGCAATGAGATGACAATGAAATCTATTGCAAAAAAGAACGGCCTCTTAGTTATGTTTAGCAGCAACGGCTGCCCCTATGTAATAAAAAATGAACAGCGTACTTTAACTATTGCAGAGTATGCGTTGCGAAATAATATAGGTGTGGTTTTGCTCAACAGCAATGAAGCCCAGCGCAATGAAGATGATAGCTTTGAAGCCATGAAAAACTATGCAAAGAGTTTACAATATCGCTGGCCATATTTGTTAGATGAAAACAGTGTGGTTGCTAATGCCTTTGATGCTAAACGTACACCGGAAGTCTTTTTGTTTAATAGAGATTTGACCTTAGTCTATCACGGTGCAATTGATGATAATCCTGCAGATGAATTGGCTGTTACCCGTCAACATCTCCGTGAGGCAATTAATGAAATGGTAAACGAAAAATCAATAACAGTAAAGGAAACTAAGGGAATCGGATGTATTATTATGAGAAAGAAAAAAGGATAATAGGGCTTTCTCCAATTCACAAAGTATTTACAATGCCGCTTTTACTTCTTTTTCAAATGTAACGGCATCAATCTCATCTTCAAAGAATTTTTTATAGCCTGTATGCGTATTTAAAATTAACGTTGCCGGAATACTCCCCTCCCATGTTGGAAACAATTTTGGACAAAAATAATCGGCATCCGTTTCATCTAACCATTTTACAGGCGCATTAAATTGATGTACGCTAACAAATGTGGCAATACCAATAGGATATTGGCTTTTTAAATCCACACTTAATAATAGTAAGGAGGCCTTCCCTTTATATTCATTAATCACTTTTACAAATCCCGGAATTTCAGCTACACAGGGTTTACAAAAAGTAGCCCATACGTTTATAACTTTAACAGCCGGTCCGGTAGTATCCTTTAGATATCTTTGCACATCTTCAATCTTCCAACGCTCTATTCCTTGTGCTTGAGTTGATAATATAGCGAAACAAAGCAGGATAGTTAATAATATTTTCATCATAATGCTAATTTAAACTCATTATTGGGTTTGTCCATTAAAAAAGTATAATTATAGTGTCATAAACACCTATTTGGTTAGTTAACACAGGTAAAGTAGTTTTGCTTCGTTTAAAACATTAAAATCACTTCACATGGCATATGATGTAATTGTTATTGGCAGTGGCCCCGGTGGATATCCGGCAGCTATACGCTCGAGCCAATTGGGTAAAAAAGTAGCAATCATTGAAAAAGAAAGTCTGGGCGGTATCTGCCTTAACTGGGGTTGTATTCCAACCAAGGCACTTTTAAAAAGTGCACAGGTTTATGAATATGCCAAACATTCCACTAATTATGGCATTGAAATAACCGGGGCAAAACAGGATTTCCCTGCAGTTATCAAACGCAGCAGAGGAGTAGCAGATAAAATGAGCAAGGGTGTTCAGTTTTTGATGAAAAAGAATAAAATTGAGGTTATTTCCGGTTATGGCCGAATTACTGCTCCGGGTAAGGTGGAGGTAACCGCTGCCGATGGGAAAAAGCAAACCTTAGAAGCAAAAAATATAATTATCGCTACCGGAGGTCGTGCTCGTGAATTGCCTTCAATGCCTATTGACGGTAAAAAGATTATTGGCTATCGCGAAGCTATGTCCCTTGCCTCCCAACCAAAGAGTATGATTATATGCGGTAGTGGGGCAATAGGAGCTGAATTTGCCTATTTTTATAATAGCATGGGCACTAAAGTTACTATTGTTGAATTCATGCCTCGTATTGTACCGGTTGAAGATGAAGATATCAGCAAAGAGCTGGAAAAGCAATATAAGAAACAGGGTATGGATATTATGACCAATAGTGAGGTTACTAAAGTAGATACTTCAGGTAATGGTGTTAAGGCTTATGTTAAAACAGCCGGTGGTGAAGTAGTACTTGAGGCAGATATTTTACTCAGTGCGGTAGGTGTTGTAGCAAACCTTGAAAATATTGGTCTTGAACAATTAGGAATAAAAACTGAAAAAGGAAAGATTATTGTTGATGCCAATCAGCAAACCAATGTTCCGGGTATCTATGCAATTGGTGATTGCACACCCGGCCAGGCCTTAGCTCACGTTGCGTCTAAAGAAGGCATTAATGCTGCAGAACATTTAAGCGGTATGCACCCAGAACCTTTAGATTATCATAATATTCCCGGATGCACATACAGTACTCCGGAAATTGCATCCGTAGGCTTTACAGAAAAGGCAGCAAAGGATGCCGGATATGAAATTAAAGTTGGTAAGTTCCCTTTCATGGCAAGTGGAAAAGCAAGTGCTGCAGGAGCAACTGAAGGATTTGTAAAAGTAATCTTCGATGCGAAATATGGTGAGTTCTTAGGATGCCACATGATTGGTTACAGTGTTACAGAAATAATTGCTGAAGCAGTGGTGGCCCGCAAGCTGGAAACAACTGCACATGAAATTTTAAATGCTGTTCATCCGCACCCTACCATTAGTGAAGCTGTAAAAGAGGCTACAGCTGTAGCTTACGGAGAAGCAATAGATATTTAAGTCATTAAAATCAATATATACAAAAGGCTGCCAAAATTAAATGGTAGCCTTTTGTATGATAGTATATGGGTAATTCGTTAAACTTTAGCTACCCTATTAGAAGATAAAGTCAGGTATCTCACCGAGTCAAATGCAAACCCTTAGATAGACATTAATTTGCAAACACTTTCTTTAATAAGTCCGTTACTCTTGCAGCCGGGTCTTTCCTAATCTTTTGCTCTTCCAATCCAATTGTATAAAACAAACCATTTAATGCACGTTCCGTTACATAGGCTGATAAATCAGTGTTTACCTTATTTGGAGAAAAGCGATTGTAGGCTTTAAAAACATCTTCCCAGTACTTTGTTGCATTTACCTTATCTAATGAGGCATTAATTACAGGTCGCATTTGTTCAGTAAGTTCAGAGGTAGTAGCATGCTTAAGATAATCAGTAGCCGCAAAATCACCACCACGTAAAATGTTTAATCCATCCTTTACAGTCATTCCCTTTATAGCATGTAAAAAGATATTAGACACATCTCCTGCAGCATCTTCTGCAGCCCGATTCATGGATAGGATGGCTTTATCCACTAAGGAGCCCATTCCCATTGAACGAAGCGTTCTTTCCATCTTTTGTGCTTCTTCCGGCATCACAATCTTAATCGCTTCATTTGCAAAATAACCATCAGCAGCATGAAGAATCTTGGTACTATTTATCGTTCCTGTATTTAAAGCTTCCTTTAATCCGGCTACTATTTCATCACTACTTAACCCACCTCCTTTATTACCTGTTAGCTTCTGAGTAATATCACTTAACATTCCACCGGATGTGGAATCTTTTCCGGTAACTTTTTTTAGCTTATCTAACGTTATTTGCCCAAAGGATAAAGTGGAGGAAAATAATAAAAAACAGCAAATCACTTTTTTCATATACCTAATTTTTTCAAATATAAAAACATAGAGGGTAACAACCGGCTAATGTTTAATAATAAAATCTTAATTTTCTTACTCCATAATTTATAATGTATGAAAGTTGCTGTTTTGGGCGCCGGAATGGTTGGCCGTACAATTGCATTAGACCTTATCAAATATTTTGAAGTTACTTCTTTCGACAGAAACATAACCATGCTTCAAATACTTCAAAAGCGAAACACACAAATAAAAACCCAAGAGGCAGATTTATCAGATACACGCAGCTATGAAACACTATTTTCTTCTTTCGAATATATCGTTAGTGCAGTTCCGGGATTTATGGGATTTAAAACATTAGAAGCACTGGTTAAACTGGGCAAAAAGGTTGCTGATATCTCCTTCTTTCCTGAGGATGCGCTAACACTGGATGAATTAGCTAAAGCGAATAATGCAACCGCAATTGTAGATTGTGGTGTAGCACCAGGAATGAGTAATTTAATTTTAGGTTTTTATAATCAGGAAATGCATATCAACCATTTCAATTGTATGGTAGGTGGCTTACCTGTTCAAAGAGAGTTCCCCTGGGAATATAAGGCACCTTTTTCACCGGTAGATGTAATTGAAGAATATATGCGTCCTGCCAGATACAAAGAAAATGGACATATCGTTGTTCGTGAAGCACTAAGTGACCCCGAGTTAGTGAATATCCCACCCGTTGGAACACTTGAATCTTTTAACACAGATGGCTTAAGGAGTTTATTATTTACCCTTCCACATATTCCGAATATGAAAGAAAAGACATTGCGTTATCCCGGGCATATTCGATTTATTCAAGCATTAAAACAATCCGGCTTTTTTGATGAGAAACCTATCAAATATAAAAATCAAGAAATTATCCCATTACAATTCACTTCTGCATTATTGTTTAATCAATGGGAGCTAAAGCAGGGTGAGAAAGAATTTACCATAATGAAAATAGATATTAGTGGCGAAAACAAAAAAGGCAAGATTGATATTTCTTATTTACTTTATGATGAAGGGGATATAGATACTCAAAATTCATCCATGAGCAGAACAACCGGATTCACCTGTGCAGCCATGTTAAACCTGATGCACCAAAAAATGTTTTCAAAAAAAGGAATCTTCCCGCCTGAATTAGTAGGAAGCGAGCCAGGGTGTTATCAATTCGTAATGGATTATCTTAATAAAAGAGGTGTGCACTACAGCATTACTGTTTTACAATCTTAAATGTTAATGCTGATTTCCCCTCTCCAACACGCAATACATAAATACCACGTTGTAAATTACTCGGTTGAATAATTGTAACAGGATGAGCTAAAATACTCTTGTACATTATCCGTCCATATATATCCAGGATAACCACGGTTTTCCCGGCGGGATTAACATCATTTGTAGCTTCTATTTTCAGGGTTTGAACAAATGGATTAGGATATACTTTTAAAGAAAGAGTGACTTCCGGTTCGGGTTCCGGCAATGGGCCACCATCCGGTATCGGGCCGGCAGTAGAATTAGTTGAATCACACGCAAAAGATTGCAAGAAATTATTGCGTGCTCCATTGATAGCAAACACACTACGCATCTTTGCTTTCTGCCCTTGAGTAAACATCTTCATGCAGTCATCATTGGTTAGATCCATAAAGTTCATAAACATATCACCGTATGTATTAGGAGAGCAAGAAGATACATGAGGAAAAGATGGACAATTGAAGTTAAATGTTTCCTGTTGGGGAGTGTCGTCCACATCATCGGAGCCACAAGTTTGATCGCCCCAAATGTGCTTCAAACCCATCCAATGTGCCACCTCATGTGTTGTGGTACGGCCTTTATTAAATGGAGCACGGGCTGTGCCAATTGTACCAAAAGCATCCCAGTTAATTACCACACCATCTCTATCCGGCTGAGATCCCGGCAATGTAGAATAACCTAATGAACGACCAAATAAATTACAAACCCATATATTCAAATAGCGACGATTATCCCAGGTGTCATCACCACCTGCTGCTGTATATTTCATTCCATCATCACCTAAAAAGAATTCTCGATATGTATAACGGCGAACAATACCCGAAGTTGGCCTTCCTTGCGGATCTACCTTTGCTAAACAAAATTGAATACGGGTATCCGCAGCGAAGGATTTAAAATAATCAGGCACGGAAGCGGCATCTGAATTTTGCATACGGAAATCTTCATTCAATACAATCAATTGCGACATTACCTGCGCATCACTAATATTTTGTGCTGAATTATTATATAATACATGAACCACCACAGGAATCATGATTACTTCATCAGATAAGGTATCACGTAACCCAAGTTCAGGAGTTAACGACAATGATTTTACTTCACGAGTATCGGTAAGGCACACACGCTGCCCAAAGCCAAAATGGAATGCAAAGCAAAGAGATAAAAGCAAAAAAATAAAACGCATCGAAAAAATATTTTAGATAAATATTTTTTCATCTGATATGGAACAGGCCTTGGAATAGGATTTGCGGAAATAACTAAAATAGGATGATTCAGAAAACTGAAAATTGGAAGGAACCGATCATTTAAACATTCTTGTAAATGTATAAATACCCGGTTTCAGAAGTAGCGTGAAGATAATACCCAAAAAATAGAAAATGAAATAAAAACCTTAATTTTTTGCATCGCCCTGAAAAAAGTTAATTTCAACCTACTTTTGTTACATGAATACACTTAACATCCGCTTTTTATTATTATTTTGTACTATATGCGTAATAGGTTGCGGTACAAGTAGTAACGACGATGTTGATCATAATCTCAACACCTCCTATGCAGGGATTCCTGCACCCAAAATCTTTGATTATCCCGTAATTGCCCAACAATTTCATGATACCTCAGCTTTTACCCAAGGGCTACAATACTATAAGGGAATTTTATATGAAAGTACCGGTGACTATGCTGCATCTTCTTTAAGAAAGACAGATCGAAAAACCGGTAAGGTAATGGAAAAGCACATCATGGGTAGTAATGACATCTTTGGAGAAGGGATTACTATTTTGCACGATACATTATATCAGCTCACGTGGACAAACCACATTGTATATGTGTACACACTCAATAATTTGGCAACCCCATTTAAAACATTCAATTGGCCGTATGAAGGATGGGGGATTACCAACAATGGGAAAGAATTAATAATAAGCGATGGTAGTGCTAACCTTTATTTTGTTACCCCCACCGATTTTCGTGTACAGAACACCGTTAGAGTTACCGATAATCGAGGTATCATTCCCAATATCAACGAACTTGAATATGTAAAAGGAAAGATTTATGCTAATGTATTTCAAACCAATGATATAATTGAAATAGATCCTGAAAGCGGCCACGTAACCGGTAAAATTACCTTAAACAACTTACTTACGCCCGAGGACATTAAGTACAATACGGATGTAATGAATGGAATTGCCTATGACAGTACAACCAATACCTTGCTTATTACCGGTAAAAGGTGGCCAAAATTATTTGAACTTCGATTACCTTAAACAGATTCAGCGATATAAATAAGAGAACTACACTTTTCTGCTTTCCATAGGGCAGCTATGTTTGACTGTAGTCCATAAAAACATGCCGGTATAATACGGTTCCTTCCGGTTTTGTATTTTTCACTTAACATGCTTACATAAAAACTATCAAACCACATGGGTGCTTTTTTTAGACAAACAAAGCCATGCTTTTCAAAAAGTATTTTTAAACTTAAAGGAGAAAAGTGATATAAATGTCGGGGCACATCCCATGCAGCCCAATATGCACCATAATGCATCCGGTCCCTACAGCAATAATTAGGAACAGCAATAATTAATTTGCCACCGGGCTTTAGCAATCTTTTAAATTCATCCATATAACCATGAAGATCATGTACATGTTCCAACACGTGCCATAAGGTTATAACATCATAATTATCTGAAAGCTGAAACAATGTTTCTAGTGGTTGCAATGATAGTTTATACTTCTGCCGCGCAACTGCTACCGCTCCTGAATCAGGCTCTAATGCGGTAACCTGCCATCCTGATTTCTGCATAGCATCCGCAAACGCACCTGTACCTGCTCCAACATCTAAAAGCTTACCTGCATTTTTTTTACTCACCCGCTGAATTAGCTTAGCCTTTTTCTTCAATGTATAATTTCGAACCTTATGATACATCCAATTAACAAACCCTTGTTGCGTGTCTGAATGGGAAATGTAATTTTCTGAGCGGTAGTAGGGCGCTATAGATAAAGCATCAGGTACACCCTGAGTAAATAAGACTGTACAGTGCAAACAATTCCAAACTTCAAACAACTCACCTGATACCGAAAAATCTTTTACGGCAAAATTCATTTTCACCAAATCACTTAAACAAACGGGACATTGCTTGTACTGAATCATGAATCAATTTATGGGAATATCTTATAGCCTACAGGTGCATCAGTTGATGGGATGGATTGCATGGTGCCAAATTTGCCTGGAGTATTGGCTTGCGTAAAATAAATCACACAGCCTATAATGATTATCATTGCAATTATTATTGCGGCTATCCAATTCAAATCAAATCTCTTTTCACTTGATTTCGAATAAAATTCCGACATCTGTTCTGTAGTCCGCTCTTTATCACCTACCAATAGCGGATGAACCGATTGTTTTTTGATTATCCGCACAGCTTTCACTTCCGGCTGAAAAGAAGAATGTAGCTGGGAGGATCTGAAGGTTAAATTTCCATGGGCATCTGCAAAAAAGGTTCCCACTCCGGATATACGCTTTTCAGCATTCCGCATTGCAGTAATATTCGTACACCAATTTTGAAACTGAACCTTTGTTTCTAGTAATCCCAGGCCCAGGCAGGAAGAAAGATATTCAATAATGTTTTGTGCATCATAATTACCCTTTATTAATACAATCTCAGGCATGGGGGGAATCATAGTTTGTTCTATTTGACTATATGTAGCTGAACGCCATTGAAATTGTAACTCCCCCACACCCGGCAACGGGCAGGCTTTTTGCCAAAACAAAAATTCTGTAATAAACCTTTCCATATCAATTAAAAATGGACAATAATTCCGCCCAGTAAATTTAGTCCATATACCGGGTACATTGGCCACCGTTCATACTTTTTACCAAAAACATTATTCACATCCAACCATGCCGCAAACTGGTTATTTATTTTATATTCTGCGCCAATACTTAAATCTGTTCCTCCCTTACCTGTTCGCTCACCTTTTTCGGCATCAAGGATTTTTGTACTGGCAAAGCTGTAAAAATCACCCTTAACCAAAAGTCGTTTCAACACCTGGTATCTGGCAGAAGCTCGTATTTCCAATGGCGTGGTATTCCAGGCCCTGCTATAAATATTTCGATTGGTATATCCATTAAGTGTAAACGCACCTGTAAGTTCCAGATTTTCTTGAAACAGATAACTCACGTTACCGTGTATCCGCAAATTATTCATCTTAGTTTCATTACCTACTGTAAATGCTTTTATTGATGCAATAGTATCATTCAAAAACATGGCATAATTATAATAAGTTATCCATGACACCTTACCACCAAAGTTAAAATGACTACCTAAGGTTGCCTTTACTCCTCCATAAAATTCAATTTCTCGTTCATTAAAGCGTTCATTAAGCGGGCTTATATATGGATTTATAGCAGACAAATTACGCATGGTATTCTTTTCAATACGGCCTACCCAGCCACCTTGGAGCATAAGCAAGTTATCCGCAAACCGGGCTTCGAAATAAATATTTGGCAACCAATATAGCTTACTGTTATCCCAAACAGGTGAAGCACCACCGGTTATCATTAGATTTTGCTTATAGTATTTTCCAGATAATCTCAGTGAGGCTATGGTATTATTAAATTGTGTATCCAATACATTCCCTTTTGTAGTATAACGTGTATAATCTACATTAAATCCTGCCTTTACTGAGAATGTTTCTCCTATTTTCTTCTCTGCAGGAGCATCTAACACGAAATTCGTTTCTGACATTCCATCTGCTAATGAAAATAAGTTGATACCAATCCTTGGGTCATATTCAACACCAAGTTTATTAGGTTGTGTATTTTTCACTCCGCCCCGGATATCAAATTCATTATATTTTTGTTTTACATCACTTTTAGAAAAATCAAACAAATCATGATCGTATCCATATAAATGATAGGTACGTGAACTAAATCCTGCAGAAGCATACCATTCATGTCCTTTCGAAAAATAACTGGCTACTCCTTTAATATTCATAAGTGCATAATCTTGATTTTTTATGTTCCCTTTAGATGAAATATAATCCGCATACACATTGGTAAGCAGGTTAGGATCGTTGCCCAATGAAACACCTGCTCTTAAATAAGGAGTAGAATAATTACCGAATCCTGCCTTAATAAAATTCTTCACACCCAAATCGAAAGAAGTATCGGCAAGCAGTGCCAGCGGTTTGAGTGTTGTAGCTTGATAGGCATAATATACATGCTGAGCAGGGATTTGGTATGGCGATACCATTCGATTGGTATCCTGTTGCAATAGTGAACCTGAAAAGTTTATTTTTGACAAGTTGCGTAAAACCGGCTTATAGTTTGAGGTAATTTCAATAGACATAGGTCGGGAGGTATCGCGTTGGGCTTGTACCTGCACACTTATTACCGAAACAAAAGCAAATAGTAAAATTGAATATCGCATGAATGAAGATTGGCTTTTATAATCAGTTATTAATTTTAGATTGTTTTTTTTCTGCTAAAACTGCTGCATCATATTTTTGAGCAGCTTTTTGTTTTAAATCGGAGATTACTGCATTCTGTGCAACACTTTCATAAGTAGCTTTCGCATTGAAATAATCTTTCTGCTCCATAAAAATATCTCCCAATAATATATAAGCACTAGTTACCCAATAATCATAAGAACCGGTTTCCTTAATAACGGCATTAGCTGATTTTTCAGCCTGGCTTAAATTACCCCGGATAAAATAGCAAACAGCCAGCTCATACCTTGCTTCTGCACCCCAACCACTCCGATTAATGACAATCACACTTTTAAACGCATTTATAGCCCCATCCCAGTCTTTATTCACTTGTAATGATTTACCCAAAACAAGATTTGCTATTGATTTATCATCTGTAGTAATTCCTTTTTCGCTAAGTAACTCACGCGCTGCACTATTGGCTTCATCAAACGATTTCAATTGGTAATAAGAACGGGTTAAGCCGCGAAGCGCTTCCAATCGGGCTCCTTCACTTATTCCATTGACACGTAAACGTTCAAAGTATTTTTTTGCTTCGCCATACTGTTTTGTTTCAAAATAAGCTAAACGACCTGCCTCCATGGTAGCATCTTCATAATACTTACTAAATCCTTTGTCTGAAACAAAAGCAAAACCTTTAAGTGCATTGATAAAATCTCCTTTTTTTACCAAGCATACGCTACGCATATAGGTAGCATCCAGCACAAATGTGCCATTAGGATAATTGATTAAATAATTTTGCAATGCCGGTTCTGCTGCAGAATAATCTTCGTTATTAAACCGTAGTTCTGCAGATACAAAGGCTAATGAATCGGCTTCAGTATCCGAAACATCATAGCCTACACTTTTACTAAGTTTTACAAAATCCTGAGGCCGGCCGGATTCAATCAAAATATCTTTTGCACTTTGCAATGCTTCTCTTGCTTCGGTGGAGTGCGGATATTTCTTAATTAGCGTTTCATATAGATTCAGTGCTTCTTTATTATTTCCACTGTTGTAATGGGCTAATGCAGATTGAAGGTAGGCCTGAGGTTTAAGTCCTTCATTAGACGACACCAGCACTTTGTCGAAATAGGGTAAGGCATCTTTGGGCCTTTCATCGGCGAGATAGGTATGTGCGATTTCCATATTGGCCTCCTGAGCCAGGCTGCTGGAGGGATTTTGAGCAGTAATACGAGACATCAACTTGATTTTCTCTTGGCTGTTATAGATACCGGCGATTCTTGCTTTTTGAAACAATGCGTATTCCAACTGTGGTAAGGATTGATTTATAAAAGCATCATATACTGTATTTGCCTTTGTATAGTTACGCATCATATATAAAGCATCACCGCTTCTTAAATATGCATCTTGTTCTAAAGCTGAAGATCGAGATGAAACTTGTGCAGCAATTGCCTTAAAATAATCGAATGCATCTTCGTACAAGTCGAGATAAAGTGAGCTATAACCTAAATTATAACGTGCTGCATTTATGTTTGCTTCCCCCTGCCCCGGTACATTAGCAGAAAGAAATGCTCTGGTAAACCTAAGCGCATCCGCATAGCGCTGTTGACGAAATGCAATCTCTCCTCTCCAGAACTGCGCATAAGGCCTGAGGTTATTACTATACGAATTAGAAATAACATCGGCCATCAAAACATCTGCTTGTGCCAATTGCTGGTCATTTATCAATTCAATAGCCCTACCATACATTATATCCGCAAAAATTCTCTCCATACCCGGTGTTGGCTTTGCAATTCCGCGATATATCTCCATAGCTTCCCGGAAGTTGCTGGTGTGAGATAAGATATTCAACAATATTTCATTGGCTTCATCGCGATATTCAGATTTGGGATAGTCTGCGATAAATTGTCTCATTTCAGACAAGGCCACATCCTGATACCCCAATTCATAAGAAAGTTTTGCATAATTGAACCGAGCAATTTGTTGTTGGGTTTCATTACTGCTATTATTTGCACAATATTGAAATGCGCTTCTGGCATTTGCTTTATCTCCCTTTTTTAAATATAAACTTCCTAAAAGGTACATACTATTTTGCCCCATTGAATCCTTCTCCCCGCTTAATTGTTTAAATCCTTCAATAGCTTTTTCCATATCACCTACCTTGTAATGGGCAAAGCTATATTCATACATTACTTCCTTACTAACCTTATCAGCACTATTCACGTAATCATCAAGGAGCGGTAAGGCAGCAGAATAATTCTGCGCCTCATAATCCAATTGGCCAATCAGCAGTTTCATCCTGTTTCCATAATAAAGATTATCTCCGCTATTTAAAATTTCGGTACCATACTTTTTTGCCTCCTCTTTATTACCCTGGAAGTAATAAATTTCTGCAATGTAATAGGGCACAACTTCATTATATGGTTCAACAGATTCTACCGATTTAAAAGATTTTAATGCTGTGTTATAATCTTTATCAGAATAGGCTATAAATCCATAATAATAATTTGCTGCTGTGAAATATTTATTTCCCGGTAGTTGAATAATTTCGGCAAACAAGGGTTTAGCCTCATTAAATTGTTTCAAATTAAAATAGGAATATGCCAGTTCAAACTTTGCATCTGCTACTTGGGCATTAGTTAGATTATCTACACCTGCATACCCGTAATATTGAATCGCGGAAGAATACTCACCTTTTAAAAAATAGTAATGTGCGAGGTGAAAAGACATCAATTGAATACGCGGTTCATTGCTTACACTGTTTATATATTGCACGGCATCACCAGTAGCTAATTCCTGCATTAATTTCAAACGACACACCACCTCATAATACCATACATCCTCACGTAGGTATGAATGTTCACTGGCCATATTTGCAGGATATTTATCCAGCAATTCTTTCACCAGAGGATAAGCCAGCGCATACTGTTCCTTTACAAACAAATCTCGTGCTTCCTTATACTGTTTTTCAGAATCTGTAATTACGTGTGTAGCCTGTGAAAATCCAACAATAGAAAAACACACCATAAATAAAACCAAAATGCTTCCTTTCATAATTGATTGATATAGGCGATTAAATCATCGTTGCAAATGTAACACTACTCTACTAAAACCCAGCTACAAAAACAACCCATCAAAATCCATTGTAAACAAATGCAAACAACTTATTCACGCTGTTAAAAGATTGATAAAGAAATAAATCAAGCCTTTTATATTATCTTTACTTGTACAACACATAAAACCCTCCTTTATGAAAAAGATACTCTCTACTCAGTACAATGCTGCTACTTTTAATTTAGGATTATTAATATTAAGGTTAAGTGCCGGAGGTATCATTATGATGAACCACGGCTACATGAAACTGACAGGTTTTGGTGGTATGAAAAATGAATTTATGGACTTTTTAGGTTTGGGTCCAACCTTCTCATTGAGCCTTTCATTATTTGCAGAGTTTTTCTGTGCCATACTTCTCATTTTAGGTTTATTTACCCGGGTTGCCGCATTTTTACTTATTATTAATATGGGTGTGGCATTCTTTTTAGCACATGGAGGAAGCTTTACGGATGGCGAATTGCCATTTTTATATCTAAGCATATTCTTAACCTTATTATTAATGGGACCGGGTCGCATTAGTATTGATAGAATGATAGGCAAATAATGTTTTCTTCAACAACTCCAATTCGTATTCATTATGCGCTCACAGATCAGATGGGTGTGGTGTATCATGGGCATTATGCACAATTTCACGAAATAGGCCGAACGGAAGCGTTGCGGCAACTGGGAGTTACGTATAAAGACATCGAGGCGTTGGGAATTATTATGGTGGTGGTGGATATACATACCCGGTTTTTATTACCAGCCCGTTATGATGATTTAATAATAGTAAAGACCACCCTGCGCGAATTCCCTGTAGGGCATAAAATTGTTTTTTATGGTGAAATCTTTATAGCTGATAAGCTCATCAACACAAGTACAGTAACCTTGTATATTTTAGAAGCCAAAGGCATGAAGAAATCAGTACTTCCCGAATATATTAAAGACAAACTTCAGCCTTTTTTTAACACTTAATCAATCTATTTATTTTAACACATCAAGAACACGCCACATTTTTTCGCGAACAGTGGTAGCGCTTCCATAGAAATTATTCACTATAAATGCAACCAGGTAACTTCGTCCACCCTTACCAGTTATTATACCGGTATAAGACCTAACTCCATTCATATAACCACTCTTTAATTTCATTCCATTCATTTCAGGCAATGCTTCATAAAAGGAATTATACCAATTACGTTTTTGTGCATATTCCAAAATTTTAACCAACACATCAGCAGTAACCCGGTTAGCCGGCGACAGTCCGCTCCCATCACTAATATTTAAAGCATCAGGAAGAATTCCTTTTTGATTCCAAAATGCTTTAATAATATTCACCGCTTGCTCATTGGTTGCTTCCTTACCTTTTAAAAAAGCCATTGATTTGATAAATGCTTCACCATACAAATTGATGCTCTTATTCATAAACCAATGGTTCATACTTGTAAATGGAGGTGACCAAAGGGTATCCAATACTTTATCCTTCAATTCAGCATAAGGTCTTTTATCATGCAGTAATGCCGATGAAACCAGTACTTCACCAACTTGTATTCCTTTCGATTCAAGGAAGGTCTTCAACTCCTTTCCCATAAAAAGTGCCGGTGAAGGCATAGCTGCTTTCACGGTAATCATTTTTCCGGGAGCAATTTTTCCTGTTATAAAAGCCTGCTGTTGGTAAGGTGCTGAATAAACAATTGATTTGTCACCAATACCAGGCTTACCTGTTTTTACAAAGTTTATCAGATAATCATTCATCCAGGAAGGGCGAGTGCCTATAATTTTAGTACCATCCTCTTCATTCCTGCCGGGCTCCAGGTCAATCTCATACATATTTTCTTTCCAGTTTAGACTCCAGCAGCCGGCACCATAATAATTTCCAATATCTTCCCAAACCCAACCCGGAGGTGTAGGTTGATAACCAAAATTGATATCTTTAAGAACAAGGCCTCCTTTAAGTGAAGACACTTTATTTTTCTTTAATGTAATCCAAATTTTATTAAAAATATTTTCTGCCCTTGTGGTGTCCCACCGTTCACTTCCCAATGTAGGATCTCCTCTGCCATCAATAATTAAAACATTATCTTCTTCATTTAAATCCGCGGCAATAGAAATGATTGTTGGAAAACGAAAAGAGCTTTCCAGCAATTCAAAAGAAGTGGCAGAGGTTACCACTTTTAAAGAACTCGCCGGGATGAGCCCCAGATCCGGATTTTTACTAAAAATAATTTTCCCGGTTTGCGCTTCTTTAATTACTAATCCGATTGAAGCATGTCGAAATTGCGAATCAACCTCCATCTTGCTCACTGCTCGTTGCAATACATCATGCTGGCCAAACACAACCAAATTGAAAATACAAAACAATAAGCCAAAAACAAATCTCATGTTAAGTAAATTGCATTAAAAATACATAAAGCGTGGTTAAAGCAAGCATAATTACAATAGGAGACGAACTACTCATTGGCCAGGTAATAGACACAAACAGCGCTTGGATTGCTAAACAGCTTAATGAAATAGGCATTTCTTTAATCAAACGAGTAGCTGTTGGCGACAATAGAAATGCCATCATTGAAGCATTACAGCAGGCAATGAATGATACACGGGTAATCATTATTACCGGTGGGCTTGGCCCAACAGATGATGATATAACAAAGAGTGTTTTAACTGACTTTTTTGGTGGGCCATTGGTAGTAAACAAGGCGGTAGAAGACCATGTAAAGCATTTATTTAAAGATGTATTTAAAAAACCTATGCCACTCCGCAACCTGCTTCAGGCACAGGTGCCCAGAAGCTGTACCACACTATGGAACCCGGTAGGAACCGCCCCCGGAATGCAATTTGAAAAAGGCAATTGTTTTGTGTTTAGCCTCCCGGGTGTACCGTTTGAAATGAAAGAAATGATGATAAATAGCGTTGTTCCATTTCTTGCAAACCGATTCAAACTAAAACCCATTCTTCATCGTACGCTGCTAACAGAAGGTATAGGTGAATCTGCGCTTGCCGATTTAATAAACGACCTGGAAAAGAATATACCTAAAGGAATATCACTTGCCTATTTGCCCCATTTTGGAATGGTAAGGCTTAGGCTAAGTGCAAATTCCGGAATACACGAGAGAATTTTGGATAATCATTTTTCTATTTTGTGTGAGCGGGTAAAGGAATATTTAGTTACACCAACAGATGAAACTTTGCCTGATTTGGTTTTCAAAAAGCTATTATCCACCCATCGAACATTAAGTACAGCCGAGAGTTGTACAGGAGGATACATTGCACATAAACTCACCCAAAAACCCGGAGCTTCTAAAATTTTTAAAGGGAGTGCAGTAGTGTATTCAAACGAAGCCAAAATAAAAATGCTCAGGGTAAATCCTGAAACATTGAATGCACATGGTGCGGTTAGTGAAGCAGTGGTAAAGGAATTATTATCGGGGGTGCTGCAGCTAATGAATACCGATTACGCACTTGCTATTTCAGGCATATTGGGGCCGGGGGGTGGAACCTCTGAAAAACCGGTGGGAACGGTATGGATGGGTGTGTCAAATAATCAAAAACAAGTAGTAAAAAAAGTAAATCTGAGGTACAATAGGCTACAAAACATGGAAGTATCCTGCAATATGGTTTTGAACATGTTATATAAGTTATTAAAGGAAGATAACCCGGTTGCATCGTAAAACTGATTTTGCGTACATTTGCCTCTCAATCTTCATTAAACATTTTTCTTTATATGAGTTTAGTTGATTTGGTAATGCCTAAGCTTGGAGAAAGCATTATGGAAGCCACAATTTTGAAGTGGCATAAAAAGCCGGGTGATTCTATAAAACAGGATGAAACTGTTTTAGATATTGCCACAGATAAAGTGGACAGCGAAGTTCCTTCCACTGCTGAAGGTGTATTAGAAGAAATTTTGTTTAAGGAAAATGATGTGGTTCCCATTGGAACAACTATAGCCCGCATTCGGGTTGGCGCAGCAGTTTCTTCTTCAGCACCAGCTGCCGCTCCGGTAACACCTCAATATGAAGAAGCCAAGGTGGTGGAAGAAGTTCCTTATCAACCTACATCCAAACCTGCCGCAAATTCTACCGGGAAGCCTCGATTTTATTCACCCTTAGTGCTCAATATCGCTCAAAACGAAGGTATTAGTATGAGCGACCTGGAAAATATTCCGGGCACAGGTCAGGATGGTAGGGTTAGTAAAAAAGATATTCTTGCTTATGTGGCTAACAAAAAGCAGGGTATTACGCAAGCTGTGCCTACACAAGTTTCTATTATACCTACATCCCAGCCTGCGCCTCAACCTGTAGCACAGCAAACTCCGGTGGTTTATCAGGGCAATGTGGAGATTATTGAAATGGATCGGATGCGTAAAATGATTGCCAAACACATGGTAGATAGCAAACATACCAGCCCGCATGTTACCAGTTTTGCTGAATGTGATGTAACAAATTTAGTATTGTGGCGTAATCGAATTAAAAAGGAGTTTGAGAAAAGAGAAGGTGAAAAAATAACTTTTACTCCCCTATTTATTGAAGCAATAGTTAAGAGTATAAAAAAATATCCAATGCTCAGTAGCAGCGTTGATGGAGATAAAATTATTATTAAAAAAGATTTAAACATTGGAATGGCAACGGCGTTACCTTCCGGAAATCTTATAGTTCCTGTAATAAAAAATGCTGATCAGTTAAACTTGGTTGGGCTTACCAAACAAGTTAACGGCCTTGCTGCTGCAGCACGTAATGGCAAGTTAAGACCGGACGATACCAGCGGTGGAACATTTACTTTAACCAACGTAGGAACTTTTGGAAGCATCATGGGCACTCCTATTATCAACCAACCGCAAGTTGCTATTATGGCAGTAGGTGCAATTAAAAAGCGTCCAATGGTTATTGAAACAGAGCAAGGTGACACCATCGGCATCCGCCACATGATGTATATATCACTTAGTTATGACCACCGTATCATTGATGGCTCTTTAGGCTCTACCTTCCTGAATGCAGTAAGTAAGGAATTAGAAAATTTCGACCCTAATCGCCAGATATAACAGTTAGGCATAAACGAAAGTAGAGTAGTATGGATAAGGGCTATGTACACCCCTATTCTCCACCGGTTTTTTCTCCTACAAACCAGTGTTCCTTATCTTTAAACAAAACATTAAACGTTGTAAGGGTGCCATAAATACGGGTAATGTATTGTTGAAGATTTACCTTGTCTTCATCATTTAATTTTTTATGTGCATTAATTTGTTGTTCCATTACCCTAATCCTATCTCTGAGCATGACTATTTTATGAAAGAAAATATCAATAGGAATTTCTTTGGGCTTTAAAGTCGAATCAGCCGGTTGCAAAATCATTGTTCCGTTCTGCCATCTGTCTCCTAATGGCACGATTTCTGAAACCTCAGCCCATTGCCTGAGTATTTTAAGCAAACTGACTTCTACCTCCGAAACAGTTTCCAATTCTGCACTTACATTTTCCGGAATAATTTCATCAAGCATTTCATCACCTTTATCAATTTCTTTTATACCGTGATCAATAAAGGAAATGAGATAGCTGGCGTATCGAATAGCCACAATCACGCCTTGCCCGAAATGACGATGTTGCAATCTGGTTCCTATACCTAATGTTTTTTCCATAGTAAAAAGATTAATTCAATGCAATATAAAGAGAATCCAGACTAAAGAAATATGCCGGGGAAGATGTTTAATCTAATAAGTTAATTGAAAAACGTATTTCTTAAGATTCGTCTTCTAATCCCCATTTATTACGCAATGACTCCATTTGCTCCACCAACAACCGCTGCTTTTCATAATGGCCTGCAATTGATTTCTGCCTAAACGCCTCATAAAGTGAAACCGCACAGGCAACGGAGATGTTAAGTGACTTAATAATACCAACCTGCGGAATAATAAAATTTCCATCACAAAGCGCAACCAAGCCATCACTAACACCACTGTGTTCATTACCAAAGACAAGGGCTACAGATTGGGTGAAATCAATTTGATGAAGAGGAATTGAATCTGCAGCAAGATGAGTAAGCAATATTTTACTATACTTTTTTCGCAATGCTTCAAAGCAAGATTGAATATCATTAAATTGATGAATAGTGAGCCATTTCGCTGCACTGGAGGAGCTCTTTGCTCCCCATTTTTTATGTTTGGGGATATCCGTATTTAAAATATAAATTTCCTGAACGCCTACCGCATCACATGTACGCATAACCGCAGAGATATTATGTGGGTCTTGCACGTTTTCAAGCACCACAGTTAAATCCGGTTGCCTCTTTTCTAATACAGCAGTGAGTCGTTGTAATCTTTCAGGTGTCATACTAAAAAGTTATGAAAGAGTTGTAGTCCTAATCCCGGTCTTTCATTATATTCAAAATAACCATCCACAATTTCATGTCCTCTGGCTAAATCTTCAGTTAATAACAACGGGCCATCCACATCCAAATAATCAGCCATAGGAGCAAGGTGTGCAATAGCTGCTGTTCCTATGCTACTTTCATTCATACATCCCAGCATCACCTTCAAATCCATTTGATGTGCATTTGCAATCATCCGTTTTGCAGGAGTGATACCACTGCATTTTGTAAGTTTAATATTGATACCATGAAAAGCTCCTTTGCAACGTAATACATCCTCCTCTTCCACACAAGATTCATCTGCAAAAAGTGGCAGAGCAGAAACCTTGTATAATTTTTTAGCACCTTCCCAATCATCCTGATGCAGTGGTTGTTCAACCAATTCCACATCCAGGTTTTTCAATTGATTAATTTTCTCAACAGCTTCATCAAATGTCCACCCACCGTTTGCATCCACTCTAAAAGGTGCTTTGGTATGAAGTCTTAGCTCCTGTACCCGTTCAATATCATCGGGCAATCCCACCTTTATTTTGTATGCCGGCCACGGATGTTCTTTAAGTTTCTTTACCATTACTTCGGGTTCATCCCATCCGATAGTATAATCGGTAACAGGTGATTTATCGGTATCTAATTCCCACAAATCATACAGTGGTTTACCTTGCATTTTGCCATAAATATCCCAGCCAGCCATATCCAGCGCACATACAAGGAAAGAATTATCTTCCAATAAATGATGAAGGTAATGCCAGTAGCGATCGGGTTCAGTAAAAGAAAATTTTTCCACAAACAACTTCTTTCGTTGTAAATCACTAATCATTTTCTCAGTAGTAATACCATAATAAGAAATGGCGGGAGCCTCTCCAAAGCCATTAATTCCCAAATGTTGTAATGCTACTGCAAGAGTAGGCTGTGTGCTTTTTGTTCCTTTTGAAATAGTAAATGGGTATTCAAAAGGAAGGTCAAATGCTTTCCAGAAAACTTTCATATTTTTAAAATTTAGCGGCCTGATTCACGAATCATTTGAGCAATTTGTTCACTAAATATTTTCTGTGCTTTTAAATTTTCTATGCTAAGATGCAACCGATAATCCCAAATCTGATTAGGATTTGCCGGATCGTTAATTCTTTCTTCACTCCATTCACTTCTACGCATACCTTCATTCATAGCCAATATATCTTGAACCGGGAATATCACCCACATTGCCGGTGAACTTAAATAAAAACGCAAAATATCTTTTACTATACTTCCGGTACAATGCACAGGAGCCAAGCCATTATATCCAAGCACTCCGTTATAATAGTATTGAATGTTATCGCGATCTGTTTCCCACCATTGCCTAAGTGTTTCCATATCATGTGTACCGGAGGTAACCACAGACAGATAGCCTGAATTTTTGGTTTGAGCATACCGCTTCATAATATCAGATGGCATACGTTCAATAACCAGTGACAGGATATTAAATGCTTCCAATAATTCCGGAAGAAAAGTTGGATTCATACCTAAATCTTCTGCACATAATAGCATTTGTGAAGCAGATTTAAACACTTCAAAATGCTCCTCTCCCATAGTGCGCCAACTTGTATCTTGCTTTTCAAAAAAGAATTGATGGTATGCGTTGTTCAATTTATACTGCCAATCTTTCGAATATTGTTTAAACTTTGCTGTATGTTGCATTCCCAATCTGAAATGATATCCTCCTTCAATTTTTAAAAGGATGGCGTTATCATCTACATCATCTTGACCTAACAGTTCTTTTGCCTCAGGCAATCCTGCTGCTGTCAAATCACTGTCCGTTAGAGGAACAATAGGATAGAAACGTCCTAATCGTGGATTGCCGCTTTGATGCGGAATACAAAACATGCGTAATAAGCCAAGTACGTGATCAATCCGAACAGCTTGAAAATAATTTCCCATTTGTTGAAGTCGTAATTTCCACCAGGAGAAATCATCTGCCTTCATGGCTTCTATATCATAAACAGGAAACTTCCAATTTTGTCCTTCTTCACTAAAACCATCGGGCGGTGCGCCATAATCAAAATCGAACTTAAAAAATTGTGGATACATCCAGGTATCCACACTATACCTTCCAACGCCAACAGGCAAATCCCCTTTAATAACAACGCCTAAACGATTAGCATATTCAATCGCATCACGTAGCTGTAGGTGGAGATGGTATTGGAGAAAATAATAAAAGGAAATGTCTAAATAATAAATGCTGTCAGGCTGCGAAATCGAAGTTACTTTTCCACTATCAAAAACTGCCCATTCATTCCATTCATTATAGTTGGGGGTTTGATTTCGATCTCGAAAAACAGAAAATACCGCATAAGGTGTTAACCATTTTTGGTTTGAACGAAAAAAGGCAGTCCATTCATAATCCTGCTGGTAGGTATGCTGTACTTTATCAAAAACAAGCCTCAATACAGTCCATTTTATTTCAGCCACTTTATCATAATCCACACTTTTTGATGCACGTGCATTATCTATCGCTATCTGTATTTTTTCAGGAATACTCAATCCTACATCCATTGCCAAATCTGCCACATCAAGGAACAAAGGATTTAAAGCGAAGGCCGAAATAGGTGCATAAGGATAAGAATCTTTTCGTGTACGCGTAGCTGTGGTATCATTAAGTGGTAACAGTTGAATCATTGAAAACCCTGATTGGGCACACCAATCAGCAAAATTTTTTAGTTGGGTAAAATCACCACATCCCCAATCATTTTCAGATCGAATTGAGAAAAGAGGTATAGCCAAACCAGCTCCTTTCCATCCCTGCTCAGGAATTCGTACATACTGGTGCAACACCGTCATGGTATTAATATCTGCCGTATGTAACACCCTGTTATCACCGGCCTCCCATTCTACAATTTGTTTGGCTACTGTATCATAAATAGCATACTTAAACTCAACCGACGGGTCTGCAGTAAGGTTAAGTTTAATGCTCCAATGATTTCCTTTTCTATACATAAGAAGTGGGTTGTTGCTATCCCAATTCTTCAGCTTATTTCCCGAACCTAAAACACATAACACTTTTCCATCGGGTAAGGCAGGCGCAAAAGTATTAAAGGCAACAGTATAATTTTTATCTGCATACTTTTTTGCTGACTTAACAACCGGCTGCGACAAGACCCTAAATACGGCAGATTCAAAAATATCTCCATTATATCCATCAGGAGTAATTTCATCGTGTATTTCAACCCGGTCATTATGCACTTTCCTTAAATCAAACTTCCGTTTGGAAAAAAGACTTTTTACCCAAGTTCCATTGCGTATCAAATCTACCTCATACGCCACCATGGTCACCGTTAGCAAGTCATCTTCCTCAATTACTAAATCCCAGTAGGAAGCATTCAGATACTTCATTGAAAATAAAACCGACTTTGAAAAATCCTTGTTGAACAACCGTAACTTTAGTTCTTCGCCCGGTTGAGAAGAAAACTGTATATAAAAATGAATTTGCATATCAGTGGCAAGTTAACCCCAATTGAAAAAATACAAGCAAAAATTGGAAGTTTAGCATCAAGTATTATATTTGCACAAATCTTTCAGACTATGCAAGAGACTGCAAAAAAATCTACCGCAATTTTTTGGATACTTTTTCTTCTTTCTGTCGTTGCATTTTTTGGTGTGTACTCAATAGGTGGCGGATATTGCACACTAACACTACCTTTTGTTGTTACTTTCTTCGCAAAGGCGCTCGACTTAATTTAGATTTCATATCGGTTTACGCAAGGAATAATCCCTAAAAAATGGGGAAATGATTCTTTTTCAAAAGTCATTTTTACTTTTTGTTGTTTATATTTTGCAATGCTACATCCAAATAGCATAAAAAAAGCCTGCCAAAAATGGCAGGCTAATAAACTTTCAAATTCTTTACTTCACTTCTTCAAATTCAGCATCAGTAACATTTTCACCTCCTGACTTGTCATCTGCATGAGTATCAGAATTTCCGTTAGCTTCTGCACCCGGTTGCTGGCCTCCTTGTTGTTGAGTAGCCTTATACATCTCTTCGCTTGCTGCAGTCCACGCTGTATTTAATTCAGCAATGGCTGAATCAATTTGAGCAACATCCTGTGCTTTATGTGCATTCTTTAATTTTTCAAGCGCAGCTTCAATGGGAGCCTTCTTATCTGCAGAAATCTTTTCACCATATTCCTTAAGCTGTTTCTCAGATTGGAAAATCATACTATCTGCCTGATTTATTTTATCAACCTTTTCCCGCTCAGCCTTATCTGTAGCTTCATTTGCTTTTGCTTCATTCTTCATCTTTTCAATCTCTTCCTTTGTAAGGCCGCTACCTGCTTCAATTCTAATCTTCTGTTCTTTACCGGTACCCTTATCTTTTGCACTCACATTTAAAATACCATTGGCATCAATATCAAAGGTTACTTCAATTTGTGGAATACCACGTGGAGCCGGTGGAATTCCGTCTAAATTAAACATACCCAAACTCTTATTTTGTGAAGCCATAGGACGTTCGCCCTGCAACACATGAATTTGAACCCCCGGTTGGTTATCAGATGCAGTACTAAATGTTTCTGATTTTTTAGTAGGGATGGTTGTATTGCTATCAATTAAACGAGTCATAACTCCCCCCATTGTTTCAATACCTAAACTAAGTGGTGTTACATCCAATAACAATACATCTTTAATATCACCGCTTAATACTGCTCCTTGAATAGCGGCACCAACGGCAACCACCTCATCAGGATTAACTCCTTTATTGGGTTTTTTACCAAAGAATTTTTCAACTATTTCCTGCACTTTAGGAATACGTGTACTACCGCCCACCAAGATAACTTCATCCACTTGAGAGGCACTAAATCCTGCATCCTTCAATGCTTGTTCACAAGGTTTTAAGCAGCGTTCGAAAAGCTTATCAGCTAATTGCTCAAATTTAGCACGGCTTAGTTTCTTCACTAAGTGTTTAGGCACACCATCTACTGCAGTAATATAAGGCAGATTTATTTCAGTTTCAGTACCTGATGATAATTCAACTTTTGCTTTTTCACTGGCTTCTTTAAGCCGTTGCAATGCCATTGGATCCTTTCTTAAGTCAATAGCTTCATCTCTTTTAAACTCGTCTGCCAACCAATCCATAACCACCTTATCAAAATCATCACCGCCAAGATGAGTATCTCCATTGGTTGATTTTACTTCAAATACACCATCACCCAATTCCAAAACTGAAATATCAAAAGTACCACCACCCAAATCAAATACCGCAATCTTTTGATCTGCATGTTTCTTATCTAATCCGTATGCCAAAGCAGCAGCAGTAGGCTCATTAACTATTCGGCGAACATTTAACCCGGCAATTTCTCCTGCTTCCTTAGTAGCCTGGCGCTGTGCATCATTAAAATAGGCTGGCACAGTAATAACTGCTTCTGAAACTTCCTGTCCAAGGAAATCCTCAGCAGTCTTTTTCATTTTTTGCAAAATCATTGCACTTATCTCTTGTGGAGTATATAAACGTCCATCAATATCAATCCGAACCGTATTATTATCCCCTTTTACAACCTTATAACTCCAGTGTGTACTTTCTTCGGTAACCTCATCAAACCGACGTCCCATAAAACGCTTTACACTCGTAATGGTGTTTTGTGGGTTAGTAATGGCTTGCCTTTTTGCAGGGTCACCTACTTTACGTTCACCATTTTTTAAAAATGCAACAACTGAAGGTGTTGTTCTACGGCCTTCATCGTTAGCGATTACCACAGGTTCGTTACCTTCCATAACAGCCACACAACTGTTGGTTGTTCCAAGGTCTATTCCTATTACTTTAGACATAAGTTTACTTTAATTTTAAATTATTGAGGCAATGATTATGCCAACCAAATACAGTCATACCAAAATGACAGTTTGTCAATTTATAAGATAAAATAATGTCTTATTTAAACATTAAAATAGACATTTTGTACTTATAGCCCCTATTATTCGAGTTCTGAGAAAGAAGCACCACCATCTTTTTTTACTTTGAAAGTAAAATGCTTTTGGGTAAGATAACTAATAACAATTATTACAGCTATGGTAATTATTTGGCTAAAGATTGCATCCCAATGAAAAATTTCAACAAACAATTTCAGCATCAGGTAGTTTACTATCAAATTAAAAGAAAAGGATAAAAAATATCGAAACAATTGAATTCTACCGCGTAAATAAGAAGAAGTAAATACCAGGTAGCGATTTAATAAAAAGCCGATAATAAAAGTTATGATAGATGACAAAAATAAAGACGCTATATGTGGCTTAAAAGCAAAAAAATGAAAATAAAAATTTTTACCAGCAAATAAAAAATGGTATCCAAACACATACATCAAAAAGCCCAATAATGCATTAGTACCGCCACACGCTGCATACCTAAAAGTTTGCAAGGGCATTACCTTTTTAAACAAAGGATAAAAGAAATCAATAAAGCCAAGCAATATATCTCTCAAAATAAAAGAAAAACCCGCATCAACGGGTTTAGTTTATATTTTTTTCAAAAATCAAAAAACGTAACGAATAGAAATTCCTCCCCAATCACCTGAGAACCCATTTCCATACCGATTCCCAAATTCGAAACTAGGCTGCCAATCAAGCGAGAAATTTAATGGTGCATTTTGAATTTTATAATCAAGTCCGATAACACCATCTACACCAAATGCTCCTCCACCCCCATATTTAGAAGAATAAAAGCCAATATGCGCACCGGGGCCCACATACCATTTTAAACCGGGCGCATTCTTAATATCATAATGGAATTCATACAAACCGGTTATCCTTGAACCATGTGAATGAAAGTATAATAACCCTTCTAATGCCGCCTTTTCTTTAATAAAATATTTAAAGGTTACTGAGCCGGGATAAACCTTCACGCCCAAGGACATTTTATAATCTGTTGATCCAACATTACTTTGCGCAAAAGAATCAGCGGAGAAAAGCATTAAGGCCATTAAAGCAATGATCAGTTTTTTCATAATTATATTTTAACCGAGATGAAAATTTTATGCAAAGTAAATAAAAAGAAATTTCAATGCATAGTTTCAACTGAAACGGTCGCTTAGTTTTTGTTAAAAAAGTTAAACATACATTTCTTCTCTTAATGACTTAATGCGCTCATCAGCCAGGTATTCGTCATAGGTTACAAGTCTGTCAATCATTCCCTGAGGAGTAATTTCAATAATCCGGTTAGCTACAGTTTGCATAAATTGGTGGTCATGTGTGGTAAATAATACCACACCGGGAAACGTAATCATCCCGTCGTTAAATGATATAATACTTTCCAAATCGAGGTGATTAGTGGGCTCATCCAAAATAACTACATTAGGGTTTTGAAGCATCATCTTACTAATCATACATCTCACTTTTTCACCGCCACTTAATACATTTGTTTTCTTCAATATCTCATCACCGCTAAACAACATTTTCCCTAAAAAGCCTCTAAGAAAATCTTCATCTACATCCTTTGTACCCGGTGGCACAAACTGACGTAGCCAATCCATTAGATGATCATTATTCCCTTTAAAAAAGGCCGAATTATCATTGGGTAAATAGGCTGTTGTAATGGTTGTACCCCAAGTGAAGGTGCCGGCATCAGGCTGTACATTACCATTAATAATTTCAAAAAAGGTGGTTAACGCTAATGGGTCTCTGCTAAGAAAGGCGATTTTGTCTTTTCTCTGTACATCAAATTTTAACTTATTAAACAACACCTTTCCTTCTACCGTTTTTGAAAGATTATCAACTTTTAAAATTTCATTACCCACTTCACGCTCCGGTTTAAAAATAATTCCGGGATATTTCCTGTTACTGGGTTGAATTTCTTCAATAACCAATTTTTCCAAAGCTTTTTTTCGACTGGTGGCTTGTCGGGATTTTGATGCATTAGCACTAAAGCGTGCAATGAAATCCAATAAATCTTTTCGTTTTTCTTCAATCTTTTTATTCTTGTCGCTCATTTGTCTGGCTGCTAATTGAGAAGACTCATACCAGAAGGTGTAATTACCGGTATAAATTTTTATTTTACTTCTATCCACATCAGCAACATGAGTACATACTGCATCAAGAAAGTGGCGATCGTGACTAACTACCAACACTATATTTTCATAATCTGCCAAAAAATTCTCTAACCACCCAATGGTTTCAACATCAAGGTTGTTAGTAGGTTCATCAAGTAATAAAATATCAGGATTACCAAACAATGCTTGTGCTAATAAAACACGCACCTTTAAATTAGCACTCAAATCTTTCATCAAAATTTGATTCAATTCATCTATTACTCCTAACTCATTTAGCAATGTAGCCGCATCACTCTCAGCAGTATATCCACCCATTTCTCCAAATTCATGTTCTAACTCACCGGCCTTAATACCATCTGCCTCACTGAAATCCTCCTTCATATAAAGCCTATCCTTCTCATGCATCACATCCCACATCTTTTTATGCCCCATCATCACCGTATGCAAGACCGAAAAATCATCGAAGGCAAATTGATTTTGAGCTAGCACAGCCATTCTTTCACCGGGGGTGATATCTACTGTTCCTTTATTTGGTTCAATTTCACCACTGATAATTTTTAAAAAAGTGCTTTTTCCTGCACCATTAGCCCCAATAACACCATAACAATTTCCTTTAGTAAAATTGATATTGACTTCATCAAACAAAACCCGTTTCCCATAAGCCAGGGTAACATTATTTACACTAATCATAATTTCAAAATGGGCGCAAAGATACGGCTTTAATCCTTCTTCATAACCGCTTCTTCAAGTATTGTATCCGGTTTTGCTCCGGCACTCTTTGCTAATTGCAAGTAATTTTTAGCTTCTTTCCTTTTCCCAAGATCATAATAAAGGACGGTGAGGATAATATAGCAATCGGCAATATGGGGGCTATTTTGTTTTTTATATAGCTTTTCTGCAGCATGAGCACTCTCTAAAGCTTCATACTTCCGGTTTAAAATATAATATGTTCTGGCTAGCCCAAAATAGCCTTCAGGATTCTCAGGTTCCATTTGGCTAACAATGGTGTAAAGCAACATGGCACGAGAATAATCCTTTCGAAATTCAGACACTACAGCCAGATTTTGTGCAGCAATACTATTGGATGGCTCCTTTTCAAATGACTTCAGGTAGAAAAATTCTGCACTATCCAAATTATTCATAAAACGATACGCCAAACCGGCATTATCATAAGCAGCAATAAAATTGGTATCTAAGGAAACAGCCTTACAGTTTAAGCGAGCAGCTGCTTTATAATTACCTATATCAAAGCTATCCTGTGCCTCAAGAAAAAGGGCCTGTGCATGAGGATTAGTGGACAATTTTCCCTTTTGCCCAAATACTGGTGAAAAGCATACCGATAAAAAGCAACCTAATATAAGAAAGACCGATAGCTTCACCACAATTCGGTTTTTAGAAAAAGACTTACAATACATTTAATGCAAAGGTGCAAATAAAACCCTTGAAAACACCGTTGAGCGAATAAAATATATATCCGTTGAGAAAAGGACACCTCTTAAATAAAGCATCTCTAATAACAAGCATGTTTATTACTACTTTTGTACAATGAGTGTAGTAAAACATATACAGGCTGCAGTAAATATATCTTTAACAAAAATATTTAATCAGCCTTTTACAGAAAAAGACTATCAGATAAACCAAATAAAAGAAGATTTTAAAGGAGATTATAGCATTGTTCTTTTTTCTTTATTAAAAAAAACAGGTTTATCCCCTAAGGAATTAGGAGACAAGCTCGTTGATTATTTAAAAAGAGATTACCAAAATTTATTTTCGGGGTTTGAGCTAATTAAGGGCTTTTTAAACGTAGAAATCAATGATGTTTTTTGGTTAGAGATTTTACCTGCTGCCTCAAATGAAAACTTTGGCAGCCAGCAGCCATCCGGTAGGAAATCGATGGTGGAATACGCTTCTCCAAATACAAATAAACCACTTCACTTAGGCCATTTACGTAATATTTTCCTTGGATGGAGCGTTGCCGAAATATTAAAAGCCAATGGAAATGAAGTATTCAAAACGTGTATTGTAAACGACCGTGGAATTCATATTTGTAAAAGCATGATAGCTTGGTTGAGGTTTGGAGGTGGAGAAACTCCACAATCTTCTGGAATAAAGGGTGATCATTTAGTAGGGAAATACTATGTGAAATTTAATGAGATTTATAAAGCACAAATTGCAGACTTGGAACAAGGCGGAATGAGCACACCCGAAGCAGAAAAGGAAGCACCTATTATGCTTGAAGCGCAACAAATGTTATTAGACTGGGAAACAGGAAAGCCTGATATTATTGAGTTATGGAAAAAAATGAATGGATGGGTTTATGCCGGATTTGATGAAACATATAAACAAACAGGTAGTGATTTTGATAAAACTTATTACGAAAGTGAGACCTATTTATTAGGTAAGGAAATTGTACAAATGGGATTAGACAAAGGGGTGTTTTACAAAAAGCAAGACGGCAGTGTTTGGATTGACCTTACGGCAGAGGGGTTAGATGAAAAATTAGTTCTACGAAAAGACGGCACTTCTGTTTACATTACACAGGACATTGGTTTAGCCTTACAAAAATACCAACAGTTTGGCATAGACGAAAACATATATGTTATTGGTGATGAACAGAATTATCACATGAAGGTTCTGAAATTAATTTGTCAGAAACTAAACATACCCAATGCCGACAATATTTTTCATTTAAGTTATGGAATGGTCGAATTACCATCAGGGAAAATGAAAAGCAGAGAGGGTACTGTGGTAGATGCTGATGATATGATTAGTGAAATGATTTCTACGGCTGAAAAGCATACTACCGCATTAGGTAAAACAGCTGGGTTTAATGAAGAGGAATTGAAAGCACTCTTTCATACATTAGGTTTAGGTGCTATGAAATTTTATTTATTGCGTGTAGATCCTAAAAAACGGATGATATTCAACCCGGAAGAGTCTATAGACTTTCATGGATTTACAGGTCCGTTTATTCAATATACGCATGCACGCATTAAAAGCATCATCCGTAAGGCAGGTGAAATACCTCCGCTAGCATCTTGCACACAACCCTTATTACCACAGGAGAAGACATTGGCTATTACGATTGAGCAATTCCCTGTTGTTGTGCAACAATCTGCTGCAGAATTAAACCCATCATTTCTTGCCAACTATATTTATCAATTAGCTAAGCAATTTAATTCTTTTTACACCGACTTATCGGTATTGAATGCCGAAAGTGAAGAGAAAAAAATACTTCGTTTACACTTTTCCGTTATTACTGCACAAGTTTTAAAAAAAGGATTGAACTTATTAGGTATTTCAGCACCCGAAAGAATGTAAAACCACCTCATTATGCCTACCATAAAAAAAATAAAAAAGATTGGAATTCTTTGCAGCGGCGGTGATAGCCCGGGTATGAATGCTGCTATACGTGCAGTGGTGAGAACAGCAATATACAATAACTTTCAGGTTTTTGCTATTATGCGAGGATATACCGGAATGATAGAAAATGATATTGTAGAATTAAACAGCAGAAGCGTAGCCAATATTATTCAGCGTGGCGGCACTATTTTAAAAACAGCTCGCAGTAAAGATTTTTTAACTAAGGCCGGAAGAAAAATTGCGTATGAGAATTTAAAAAAGCACGGAATAGACAGCCTGATTATTCTTGGTGGAGACGGCAGCTTTAGAGGTGCTGAAGCGTTTAGCAGAGAATTTGACATCCCTTGTATCGGACTGCCGGGAACTATTGATAAAGATATTGCAGGAACAGATTTTACTATTGGATTTGATACCGCAGTAAATACTGCCGTACAGTGTATAGACAAAATCAGGGATACGATGGAATCACACGACAGATTATTCATAATTGAAGTGATGGGGCGTGATGCAGGATATATAGCTTTACACAGTGGGATTGCCACAGGCGCTGAAAATATTTTAATTCCCGAAGCAAAGACAAACATTGACGATGTAGTAAAATCGCTTTTAGAAAAAGAAAAACGTAAGAAACTGGTAAACCTGATTGTAGTTGCCGAAGGTGATGATTTTGGTGGAGCATTAGAGGTGGAAAAATATATCCTAAAAAAAATGCCCACAGCAGAAGTCAGGGTTTGTATTTTAGGCCATATCCAACGCGGAGGCTCTCCAACTTGTTTGGATAGACTAATTGCCAGCAGGATGGGATATCACGCCGTGGAATGTTTGATGAAAGGGCCTCATAATGTGTTTGTGGGTATTATGAATAACAAAATGAATTATATTCCATTAAAAGATGCTGTAAAAAATAAACAGAAAATTGACAAAGATTGGTTGAAGATTGTAAAAATACTCTCTTCATAATACGCATACACTAAAATACTATGGCAAAGAAAAAAGATATAAGTAAATACCTCCATGCCCACATGGATAAACAGGCAGGTATTGCTCACTCTCAAAAACGCACAAAAATTGTGGCTACAGTTGGCCCTGCATGTGACACCTATGATAAATTACTTCAACTGGTAAAGGCCGGTGTGAATGTTTTTCGGCTAAACTTTTCACACGGCACCCACAAGGATAAAAGAGCAACGATTAAACATATCAGAAAAATAATAAAAGAAGAACCTTATAATATTGCTATTTTGGGCGACTTACAAGGCCCCAAACTCAGGGTTGGTGATTTATATAAAAATCAATTGCTGTTAAAAGAGGCAGATGAAATAATTTTTACATCACAACCCTGTAAAGGCAATTGTGATAAGGTGTATATTTCTTATGAACATTTAACTAAGGATGCAAAAGTTGGAGAAAGAATCTTTTTGGATGATGGTAAAATAGAAGTAAGAGTTACTGAAATTATAAACAAAACCGACCTACGCGTTACCGTTATTATTGGTGGATTATTATTGCCCAAAAAGGGTGTCAATTTACCCGACAGTACATTATCTCTTCCTGCAATAACCAAAAAGGATATGGAAGATATTGAATTTTGTATTGATCAAAAAATAGATTGGATAGCCTTATCCTTTGTACGTAAACCATCACATATTGCCGATTTAAAAAAATTGATTCATGCAAGAGCAAGTAAAATTAAAGTGATTGGTAAAATAGAAATGCCTGAAGCCTTAAAGCATCTGCGTGAAATTATTTTGGAAAGTGATGGGATTATGATTGCTCGGGGAGATTTAGGTGTTGAAATTCCTATTGAACAAGTTCCGGTGATTCAAAAAGATATCATTAGAAAATGCATGCATCGTGCTAAACCCGTAATTGTGGCCACACAAATGATGGAGAGTATGATGGAAAGAACAAAACCCAACAGAAGTGAAGTGAGTGATGTAGCAAATGCGGTTATGGAGGGTGCTGATGCAGTAATGCTCAGTGGAGAAACTGCATTAGGGCAATTTCCTGTGCAAGTAGTAAAAACGATGTCGAAAATTATTGAAGAAGTTGAGAAAACAGTTTATGAATACAATAGAGAAGATATACTTACTCCCCAGTCACACTCTCCTTCTTTTTTAAGTGATGCCATTTGCTATAGTGCATGTAAATTGGCTAAAGATGGCCAGGCTGACGCTTTAGTAGGAATGACACAAAGCGGCTATACCGGATTTACATTAAGTAGCTTCAGACCTAAATGCCCATTATATGTTTTTAGTAAAGAAAAGAGTTTGATTACACAATTATCGTTAAGTTGGGGAGTACGCGCATTTTATTATCCTGAAGAAGAAAGTTTAGATGGAATACTTAATGACCAGCTTGATATCTTAAAAGAACGCGGATTTTTAAAATCAGGTGATGTGGTGGTGAACACCGGAAGCACCCCGGTTGAATTACACCTGCCCACCAATATTATAAAAATATCCAGGATAACATAATTAGAAAAGAAAAAAATTTAAAACGAATTGCCTATTTGTTTTAGCATTTTCCTTCTTACTCTTTTTTTAAATACCGAAGACCAACCCAATAACCAACCTGGGATACCATAGGCTTGCCTAACCCATTTATAAAATGAATAGGCATCACTATGTTCAACAATTTCACCATTTTCAATTTTCATATACGCCTTTGCTTTTAGCAATACTCTTTTCCCTGTTGGTAAAAAGCGATAATTAGCTACCCATTCATAAGTAAAATAATGATCCCCTCTATCACTGAAATTTTTATGTAGTAGTGATAGTTCTAAAGTGTTAGCACACATAAACTTCCACATCTCTTTAACCCTATCTCCATCCAACAAGCCAAAAACCGGATCAGAAAAATAAATGTTATTAGTATAATAGCGGTTCATGTCCGCAGGGTTTCTACGTGAAAAAGCATCATAAAATTGCTCCATTATAACCTGAGGTGTATTTTCCATTTTTCCGGTTTATTATTTCATCTATAAAACATTAATACTCATATATTTATAAAATCAGATAAGTACCACTCTCTTTAAAACATTTTCAAAGTACCACCTTCTAATGAAAAAGAAAAACATATTAACCAAGTTAGTAAATGGTGCAATAAAAAAACGGAAGAAATATAAGCCAAATTCGTGTATTTTAGGTAATTTGCTATCTTGGAAAATCTTTAATCTACGAGAAAAACAATGAAAAAAATTCTACTCCTTTTTATTCTAATTGGAACTGTATTTACCTCAACATACTCACAAAATCTTTCGTACACCTGTCCGAGAGATACAATCCTTGCTTGTGGAGCTTCTTGCTTGTCCATTTCAAGTAATATTCCAGACATCCATTCACTTGCAACAGACTATAGTGTTGTAAACATCAGTAGTCAGGCGAGCACTTGTTATCCTTTGGTAAATCCGGGTACACCGGGTCCTTCTGCAGGGCTTACCATTGATGACCGGTATTCTAATGCAATTACCTTACCGTTCACCTTCCCCTTTTACGGAACAAATTATAACTCTCTCGTAATTAGTGCAAATGGCTACCTTTCTTTTGACGTTTCACAGGCTACCCTATATTCTCACTGGACAGATAATGGTAATCTACCCAATACCCTATATGATAAGGCTTTGATAATGGGACCTTATCATGATTTATATCCTGGGCAACCATCATCTCCTTCACAACAGATAAAATATGAAACAATAGGCACTGCCCCTAATAGAAGATTTATAGTCAGCTATTACAAATTACCCATGTTTGACTGTACTTCTTTAATAGAAAACACGCATCAGATAATACTTTACGAATCTTCAGGAATAATTGAGGTATTTATTCAGGATATGCAAATTTGTAACACCTGGAATGGTGGGAAAGCAATGGTAGGTTTACAAAATTTTGCTCAAAACCAAGGTATAATGGCACCTAATCGTCGTATGACTGATGCCCCTTGGGGAAGTATTGGTATGAGAGAAGCCTGGCGCTTTATTCCCAAAGCAGGGCCAACTACCTACAGAAGTGTTGACTTGTTAGATGGAACAGGAGCCGTTGTTGCTCCTGGTGATACGGTAAGACTGAATCCTACTACATTTTTGGTAAACTTCAATAACGTTTGCCCACCACCAAATTCTACCACACCTTATGTAGTTCGTACCACTTATGCTAATATTCTAACTCCTGCTACTACCTATTACAGTTTAGATACCATAATGGTTACCCGCCAAAATACCTTACCATTGGATAGTGTTACTACACTCACTACATGTGGCGGTAGTTCAGGAACAATTAGAGTTACTGCAAGCGGAGGTACACCGGGTTATGAATATTCCATTGACGGTGGAGTTACCTGGGTAACTGTTGGATTATTTACCGGACTTCCTCAAGGTGTTTACACCATTAATAGTAGGGACGCTGCCGGTTGTATTGGCTCAATTCAGGTTACATTAAATGCAATCGCAAATATACCCGGTACTGTTGCATCTACAGCCACCGGTTGCCCCGGAGTTAATAATGGTACAATTACCGTAACTCCTACCGGAGGTACAGGGCCTTACACTTTTTCTTTGGATGGTGGCACACCGGGAAATTCAAATGTAATTACTGGAGTTTCTGCCGGCCCACACACCGTTGTTTTTACCGATGCAAATGGATGTTCAGGGGTGGTTAACACCAATGTTGGTGCAGGAAGTTCCATTGCCTCAAGTTCAAGTACTACCGGTGCCAGTTGCCCGGGAGCGGCTAATGGCAGTGCTACTATTACACCAACAAACGGCACAGGTCCGTATTCTTATTCACTTGACGGAGGTGCTTTTGTTACTACAAATGTATTTACAGGACTAACCGGAGGTTCACATACTGTTCAAATAAAAGATGCATCGGGCTGTACCGGTACACGAACTTTTTTCATTAGTACCGGAACAGGGTTAGCATTTGCACCGGCTACTTCCACACCGGAATCATGCCCGGGATCAGCAAATGGAACGATTGCTATTAACCTAACCAATGGCACAGCTCCTTTTCAATACTCCATTGATGGAGGAACTACATGGCAAGCCTCTAATACTTTTACCGGCTTATCAGGAGGTATTAAGGTAATAAATTTCAAAGATGTAAATGGATGTACCGGTATGCAAACTGTTCCTCTAAGTACAGGAACCGGATTTCCCGCCAATGCTACATCAACACCAACTACTTGCCCCGGTGCACCAAATGGCACCATTACCGCAACGGTTGTTTCTGGCGGAACAGCACCATTTACTTATTCCATTGATGGAGGTACATTTCAAGCTTCAAATACATTTACAGGAGTTGTAGATGGCGCTCACGTAATCATTGTTAAAGATGCATCAGGATGCCAATCTACCATTAACCATACTGTACCTGCGGGTGGTACGCCCATCGCGGGAACAACCACCAGCACACCTGCTGCCTGTTCCGGAGTAGCTACAGGTTCTATAACGGTTACGGCTACCAGCGGAAGTGCCCCCTATCAATATTCCATTGACGGTGGTACCACATGGCAGGCATCTAACACATTTAACTCTATTTTAGATGGAACCCACACCATTACCATTAAAGATAACAACGGATGTACGGGTACGGTAACTGAAACAGTAGGCTTTGGAAGTTCTATTACCGGAACCTCAACCAGCACAGCTACCGCTTGCCCCGGAGCCAGCAATGCTTCTATAACGGTTACGGCTACCAGCGGAAGTGCTCCTTATCAATATTCTATTGATGGTGGAACAACATGGCAAGCCGGGAATACTTTAACAGGACTTGCCAGTGGAGCACATACCATCACTATTAAAGATAATAATGGTTGCACAGGCACAGTATCTGCAACAGTAACTGATGGCGCAGCACTAACAGCTACGGCTACCAGCACAGCAACCGCTTGTCCGGGCTCTACCAGCGGTTCCATTACGGTTACACCAACAAATGGCACAGGTCCATACCAATATTCTGACGACAGTGGTACAACCTGGCAAACATCAAATATATTTACCGGACTTCCATCCGGCACACATACCATTGACGTTAAAGATGCAAACGGCTGTACAGGTACCGTTTCTGCTACCATTACAGACGGAGCTTCACTAACAGCTACGGCTACCAGCACAGCAACGGCTTGTCCGGGCTCAAGTAGTGGCTCAATTACAGTTACACCAACAAATGGCACTGGTCCATACCAATATTCTTCAGATGGAGGAACTACCTATCAAGCATCAAATACACTTACCGGATTTGCTGCCGGTGCCCATACCATAACCGTTAAAGACGTAAATGGATGTATAGGTTCGGTATCCGCAACAGTCACTGATGGTGCAGCACTAACAGCCACAGCAGTTCCATCTCCTACCGCATGTCCCGGTGTTGATAACGGAGCTATCACGGTTACACCGAATAATGGCTTGGCACCATTTCAATTTTCAATTGATGGTGGCACAACATGGCAAAATTCAAATATAATTTCGGGGTTAGCACCCGGAGCACATACCGTAACAGTTAAGGATGCCGGTGGATGTATAGGTACTGTATCTGCTACCGTTACTGCCGGTACTAACTTATTGGGAACTGCAACATCTACCGCATCATCCTGTACTGTTGCTAATAATGGATCTATCACCGTAAACATTACGAACGGAACAGCACCATATCAATATTCAAAAGATGGTGGAACTACTTTCCAACCTTCAAATACATTTAATAACTTATTAGCAGCAAGCTATACTATTTCATTTAAAGATGCAACAGGATGTACCGGCTCTACTACAGTTACGGTAGGTACCGGAACCGGACTTACAGGTTCTGCTACAACCACCGCCACTTCTTGCCCCGGAGTAAATAATGGCACTATAACGGCAACCATAGACGCAGGAATTGGTTTGGCCCCTTTTAGTTATGAATTAGATGGAACCACTACAAATAGTACCGGTATTTTTAATAACATCACTGCAGGGGCACATGCTATCATTGTAACCGATGCTTTAGGCTGTACCGTTACCATAAATGCTGCTGTTACCAGTGGAGCCGCCATTACAGGTACTGCCGATAATATTATTGCTACTACCTGCCCCGGTGTTGACAACGGTGCTGTTACAATTACTCCTTCGGCATCTGCCACAGCGCCATTTACTTTTGCTCTTGATGGCGGAGCTAATCAAGCTTCTCCAAATTTTGCAGGGCTTTCAGGTGGTGCACATACTGTACTCCTAGCAGATGCTAATGGCTGTACTGCAACTATAAACTTTAATATTGGTACCGGTGCTGTGATGACAGGGACTGCTACAAATATTCAGCAAGCCAGTTGTTCAGTTTCAAATGATGGCGCTGCAACAATTACTCCTAATACAGGCGCTGTAGCTCCATTCTCATTTAGTATGGATGGGGGCGCAGCACAAAACAATGCTACATTTACCGGGCTTAGTTCAGGAGCACATACTGCTACTTTTACTGATGCCAACGGATGTGTAGGAACGGTAAACTTCACTGTTGGCGCGGGAGGTGCTCTTACGGGTACTGCTGCCCCACAAGCTACATCCTGCCCGGGTGTAGATAACGGCTCAGTAGTTATTACTGCAACTACCGGTGTTGCTCCTTATATGTTTAGCTTGGACGGTGGTACACCACAAGCATCTAATACATTTACAGGATTAAATGCGGGTACTCACGTAGTAACCTTTACTGACAATTTAGGATGCCCTTCAGGTAATATCAATGCTAATATTACTTCCGGAGCTGCAATTACCCTTTCTGCAACTCCTGTAGCAGCCTCCTGCCCCGGCGTTGATAATGGAACAGTAAGCTTAGCTCCCGGTGCAACAGCTAATGCCCCATACACTTTTAACGTAGATGGCGGATTGGCACAAGCATCACCTAATTTCTCAAATCTTTCAACCGGTGCACACACAGCGAATGTAACAGATGCAAACGGTTGTCAGGCTACTACTAATTTTAATATCGGAGTAGGTGCTGCCCTTACCGGAACAAAAGCATCAACTGCAACAAGCTGCCCCGGAGTAAATAATGGCACACTAACGGTAACGCCTACATCAGGAACAGGGCCTTATCAATATTCCTTAGACGGTGGTGCTGCACAACCAAACGGAACATTTACAAATTTGGCAGCAGGCACATATAATGTAACCTTTACTGATGCCATTGGATGTAGCGGAACAGTTTCAAATATTGTGGTTAACGAAGGGGTTTCCATTAGTTCAACAGTGGCTTCACAAAACCCACCCTGCTTTGGAATTAATAATGGGTCAATAGTAATTACACCTACAAGCGGTGCAGCACCATACACCTACAGTATTAATGGCGGCGCGTCTCAACCTTCAAGCACATTCAGCAATCTTTCGCCAAACACATACAATATCTTAATTACGGATGCCGTGGGGTGCACAGGAAATAATTCTGCTACCTTGGTTACCAACCCTGATATTGTATTGAATACAATTGAAAACAACCCATTATGTTTTAATGGTACGGATGGATCAATTATTATTAAAGCATTGGGAGGTGTGGCTCCGTTTGAGTATTCTATAAATGCAGGAGTCACCTACCAAGCAACAGATACATTCAAAAATCTTAATCAGGGAAACTATACCATTAGAGTACGTGATAACGTAGGGTGTGTAAAATCTATTAATGCTTCTCTTACCCATCCAACTAAATTAACTGCCACCAGCACTACAAGCCCTTCTACCTGTATTGGTGGTGATGGAGATATTACTATTAATGCTACCGGAGGTACACCAAACTATACTTATTCAGTGGATAATGGAACTACCTTCCCATTCCAAACTTCTAATTCATTTACTGTTGGCAAAGGTGCTTACAACAACATTGTAGTAAAGGATAATAACAATTGTACAACAACTATTTCTGCAATAGTGGGTGAAATTGATGATATGCTTCCGCTATTTATTGGAAGTGATACTACCGTTTGCCAGGATGAACCGCTCACCTTTAATCCTGCTGTAGATCCATTAGCAACTGTATTTACTTGGACAGGGCCAAACATTGATAACCCCAATATTTTAAATGCAGTGGTTACTCCTCAAGATACCGCTACTTATATTTTAGCAGCTTATAAAGGCGCTTGCCAGCGTTTGGATACTATTATAATAAATGTAAAGCTTCGCCCGATTCCGGATGCAGGGCCTGACCAACGGATATGCTTAGACGATTCTACCACTATTTCAGGTTCAGTATCTCATACTTCCGGAACAGTAAATTATAGCTGGGCACCACCGGATTTAGTTCATGACGCCAATACACAAACAACCATTGCAGTACCGGGTGGAACACAATATTATATTCTTACTGTAACAGATAATTACGGTTGTAATTTTAGTGAAACAGACTCTGTATTAGTAATTATGCAGCCGTTAGTACCTGCATACGCCGGAGGTGATACTATCGTAACCATGAACTTGCCATTTAATTTAGTAGCTACAGGTGGTGAACAATATCTATGGTCAACTACTTCACCTACAGCCAACATCACTAATCCCACATCAGACAGGCCACTCATTGTAATGTATGAAGATGCACGATTTATGGTGAAGGTGATTGATATTGCAGGATGTATCGGTTTTGATACAGTATATGTTCAAGTAATGGTAGGACCAAACTATTATGTACCCAATGCTTTTTCACCAAACGGTGACGGGTTGAATGATATTTTCAGGCCCATCCCGGTTGGTATGACCCGGCCGGAATACTTCCGTGTTTTCAATAGGTTTGGAGAATTGGTATTTGAAACCAATCAATACCTAAAAGGATGGGATGGCACTTATAAGGGAAAACAGGTTGATCTGGGTACTTATATTTGGATACTTAAAGGCGAAGACAGACGAGGGAAAACTATCGAAATGAAAGGCACCGTAATTGTAGTTAGATAATAAATTAAGAAATACAAATTTGTAAAGACTCCGAGATTCTTCGGAGTCTTTTTTTATTTATAAGCCTGTTGAATCAAAAATAAATCAGCTAATACGATAGCTGTTACTGCTTCTAACACCGGAGGTACTCTTAAGGCAATCACCAGGTCGTGCCTTCCCTTTATTTTCAGCACATCTTGCTTACCAGTAGTGAAATTAAATGTATGCTGTGGCTTAGAGATAGAGGATGCCGGTTTCACCACAATAGAAAAAGTTAACTGATTCCCGTTTGTGAGTCCGCCGTTGATACCTCCTGCATGATTAGTTTTCGTTTTTCCTGTTTTGCCAACCAAGGCATCATTATGTTCGCTCCCTTTCATCTTAGCCGCCTTAAATCCGGCACCGAATTCAATACCTTTTACAGCAGGAATTGAAAATGCCGCATGCGCCAGTAATGACTCTACTGAATTAAAAAACGGCTCTCCCAATCCAACAGGTAATCCATCTGCAGTACATTGTACTAATGCACCAACAGAATCCTTTTGCTGTATGGCATAGTTTATTCCCGCCTCAATATCATCAAATCCGGCAACCTGTATAACGGAGGCGGATAAACGAAATTTGGGTAAATGATGTTGTAATACTTTCTTAGCCAATGTACCTGCTGCCACCAACGGTGCGGTAAGGCGGCCGCTAAACTGCCCCCCTCCACGATAATCTTCAAAACCGTTAAATTTCTTATGTGCTACAAAATCAGCATGCCCGGGCCGCGGCATATCTTTAAAAATTGCATAATCCTGGCTTCTTACATTAGTATTTGAAAATAAAATAGCCACAGGTGCTCCTGTAGTAAAGCCGTTAAAAATACCCGACATGAATTCAGGTATATCAGCTTCTTTACGTGGTGTTGTAGCGCGTTGAATCCCTCCACGTCTTCTTTCTAAATCAGGAATAAAATCCTGAGGAGAAATAGCCATTCCAGCCGGACATCCATCTACCACACAACCTATTGCAGGGCCATGTGATTCTCCCCAAATAGCCACCGTAAAAATATTTCCAAATTGATTCATACACTTAAATTAATGAAACCTGTGCACCTAATTGTTGTAATCCCGTAAAAAATTCAGGATAAGACTTAGATACTGCCTCTGCACCGGCAATAGTAATAGGCCCATCTGCAGCAAGTGCAGCAATAGCTGCTGCCATTACCATACGGTGATCATTCACACCATCCACACTTCCCCCATTCACCTTTCCAATACCTTCAACGCTTATTTCATCATCAGCAAAAAAAAGATTTACTCCTAATGAACTAAACATTTTTACCAATTCAACGGCACGGTTGCTTTCCTTATTTACTAACCTACCTGCTCCTTTAAGCACACTCCTGCCATTAGCAAATGAAGCCAACACCACCAATGGTGGAAAAAGATCAGGCGTATGTGTTAAATCACAAGTAAACGACTTAAAATCCCGTTGTTGTTTAACTGAAACGCCAAGTTTATTTATACTATAATGAATACCCATTTCTGAAAATATATCCAGTATAAATTTATCTCCTTGTTGTGATTGAGGATTTAAATTTTCTATTTGAATGTCACCGCATAGGACTCCTGCAATTAATAAAAATGCTGCACTACTCCAATCACCTTCTACAGTTACCTCTACATTCTCCAAAATCTGCTTCCTTGGGAAAATAAATATCCTATCATCAGTCATCCATTTAGCACTCATACCAAAAGGTTCAAGCAGGCTAATGCTTAAATCAATGTAAGGTTTACTCACAACCTTTGTAACACTAAGCAATGTATTTGCTCTAACGCTGCTTGCAAATGCGTACAACAAACCTGTGACACCCTGAGAGCTTTCACTACCATCTACCTGAATCCGATGTGGCACCAGGGGGCCGCGAATTACAAAAGGCAGGAAACCATCCTTACTTAACATCAACACACCTAATACCGGCAAAACCTCATTAAAAAATGTCAGGGGTCTCTTTAGCAAACTTCCTTCACCGGTTAGAGAAATCTTATTTCTGCTCAACGCTGCAATGGGCAAAAACATTCTACATGCCAAACCACTTTCACCAAAATTCAATTCTCCTGAATAGGAAACTTCACCCGAACTTTCTACACGCAATAAATCCTCTTCTTGTGTTACACGTGCCCCTAATGCAGAAATTATTTTCAATGCAGTTTCCGAATCATCAGAATTATCAGGATGATGAATAATAGTAGTTCCGGAATGTAGAAGAGCCAATGCACATAACCGTTGCATAACACTTTTACTTCCAGGAATTTTCACCTTGCCATTAACCTGGGATGGAAAAACAACCGCATTCATCTTAATATTTCCTTTATGTTTTGATGAAGGTATGATAAAGGAATAATTTCAGTTTTTGCCTGTCCAATTTGCGGCAAAAGAACAAAGTGGATATCATCTCCTACTCTTTTCTTATCCTTAACCAATAATTCAAACAGCTCTTCTGAATTTGTATTTGCTTCCAACGGTAATAAATAATGCTCAAGCAAATTCAATACACGCTGTGTGGCGCTGCTATGTAGGCCAATCAGCTTTTCAGATACGCGACAGGCGCATACCATACCAATACTAATAGCAGATCCATGGGTGATACCAAGTAATTTCTCAATGGCATGTCCAAATGTATGTCCGAAGTTTAACAAGTGGCGATCAGATTTATCCAATTCATCCTGTTCCACTATGTTCATTTTTATTTTCACATTACGCTGAACCAATTCATTCAATTTTTTAAAGTCTCCCATAATATCTTCCAACTGAATCTTCTCAAGCATATCAAACATTTGTTCATCAGCTATACAAGCATGTTTAATCATTTCAGCCATACCGCTGCGCCATTCATGAACAGGAAGGGTGGATAAAAAATCATAACAAAACCAGATTTTTTCAGGTTGATAAATTGTACCTACCATATTCTTATACCTTCCCACATTCACACCATTCTTTCCTCCAAGCCCTGCATCAATCATTCCCAACAGGGTGGTTGGCATTAACTGCAATTTCATTCCTCTTTTATAAATGGCTGCTGCATAGCCTGCCAAATCAGAAACAACACCGCCTCCCACTCCCAGTAAAGTATCTTCTTTACTTATTTCCAAATCTATCAATTGATTGATAATATAGTCAACAGTAGCCTGTGTTTTAGCTTCTTCACCTGCCGGTATTACAATAGTTTTTGTATTTGAAAATTTATTTTGATGAAAAGCGAATACATTCTCATCAGTAATAATAACAGTTGGGGATGGGAACTGCTCATCAAACGAAATATCAAAAAGACATTGAACGGTTCCGGAGGGGAAAGAAAAACTTTGTTTGTATATGTCATTTGTTGCCTTCATTCATTACCCGATTTTGATGTTCAATACTTTCCAAATGAATAGCATCAAAATAATTCCTGATGAAATGCTCACTTAAGCCATGCATTGTGGAACCTGATAATCCTCTATATAAAATTTCATTCCATCGCTCTGCCTGATAGATCGTAATATTATTTTCCTTTTTATATATTCCAATCAAATCTGCCACCTTCATTCGTTGTCCAATAAGGGTAAGCAGTTCTTCATCTATTTGATTAATTTGTTCACGAAGTTTAGCCAATTGGCTATTATTTTCTGTTATTTCGGAGTTTCCTTTTCGCCATACAAGCTTATTTAATAAAAATTCCAGTTCTTGGGGTGTAATTTGCTGTTTTGCATCGCTCCAGGCATCATCAGGATTAATATGAGTTTCAATCATTAGTCCGTCAAAATCCAAATCAATACTTGTTTGTGCTATTTTTTTTAACATCGTACGCTTCCCACTAATATGCGAAGGGTCACAAATCATTTTTATCTCCGGGAATCGCCGTTTTACCTCAAGAGGAAGGTGCCACATAGGAGGATTTCTATATTCAGAAACGCTATAGGTTGAAAACCCTCTATGCACCAAACCCACAGGAACACCAATATTTCGGAAACGCTCCAAAGCTCCAATCCAAAGATCCAAGTCCGGGTTTATGGGGTTTTTAATTAATACGGGGGTAGAAGTTCCAACTAAAGCATCTGCAATTTCCTGTACTAAAAATGGATTTACAGTAGTGCGAGCGCCTATCCACAAAACATCAATATCGTTTAAAAGGGCTTCCTCTACATGCCGAACATTTCCCACTTCCACTGCAACCGGTAGCCCTGTTTCCTTCTTTGCATCTGTAAGCCAGGCAAATCCGGCTTTGCCAATTCCTTCAAAAGAGCCAGGTTTGGTTCGGGGCTTCCACACACCGGCCCGAAGTAGATGCACCTTAGCGGTTTTTTTTAACAATATAGCCGTATCCATTACCTGCTTAGCTGTCTCGGCACTACATGGCCCGCTGATTATTAGTGGGTTATGGAAGTCTGTATCAAACAAATGAATACTCATAAAAGGCTCGAATAAGCCTTCAAAATTATGATTTAATGCCGGTAAGCGGTTAAAAAATAAAAACCGCCCAAAAAGGGCGGCTTTACTATTCTAAAGATGGCCTTTGGGGCACATCCAATTAGATTATTAATTTGCAGCTGGAGCTGGTGTAGCAGCAGGAGCAGTAGCAGCAGGAGCAGCAGCAGCAGTAGTATCTGCAACTGGAGCAGTAGCTTCAGGAGCTGGAGTTTCTGCAGCCGGAGTTTCTGTAGTTGTTTCAGGAGCTGGAGCAGCTTCTTCTTTAGTTTCGCCGCTGTTGCAAGCAACTAATGAACCAGCAATAAGAGCAATAGCTAAGAACTTTTTCATTTTCTTTGTTTTAATTTTAATAGATTTTGAGATTAATACCTCAAATGAATAAAGGTAACCCATCGGTTGTGACTTTTTTTTTACAATTATTTTGGGTTACTTAATTACCTAAACAGTATTAACATAAGCAAGTGGATTTATTAGCTAATGAAAAGAGCCTGATTGAGAAAATTGCCCAAAAGGACAAAGAAACTATCGAAAGGATATATCGGGATAATTTTCACATGATTAGAGCAATGGTTATTAGCAATAGCGGCAGTGCAGATGATGCAGCGGATATTTTTCAAGAAACCATGATTGTGCTTTTTGAAAAATCGAAAATGGAGGATTTTGAACTGAATTGTCAACTAAAAACATTTCTTTATTCTATTGCAAGAAGACTTTGGCTTAAAAAGTTGCAACAATCAAATCGGTTTTTTAGTACCGATGAAAAAGATGAGGAGATTATAGCAGTTGAAGACGATTTAGAATACCATGAAAAGCAAAATCGGGATTTTTCTATTATGGAAACTGCATTAGGAAAAATTGGGGAACCTTGCAAAAGCTTATTAGAGGCTTATTATTTACAAAAGAAACCTATGCTGCAAATTGCAGCAGATTTTGGATATACAAATGCTGACAACGCAAAAACGCAGAAGTACAAATGTTTGGTACGACTAAAAAAATTGTTTTTTCAGCAATATAAAAGTGAATAAGATGGAAGATACTTTACTAATGGATGCGGTGGAACGTTTCATTAATGGTGAAATGTCTAAAGAAGAAGAGATTTATTTTTCAGATTTGAGAAAGAAGAATCCCGAATTGGATCAAACTGTTGTGGAGCAAATCTTTTTTTTAAATGAACTGGAAAAATTTGCCGATTCAAAATTATTTAGGCAGGAATTGACTGATACTGAAAATAATCTTACCAGGGAAGGATTAGTATCTCGCTCCGCCTATTCACACAAATCAAAGGTTGTATTTTTATGGCAACGATATAGAAAGATGGTAGCTGTGGCGGCATCTATTGCAGGTATAGTTTCATTAGTTATTTTTAGTTTACTTACCATCATTTCCCCCAATAAGCAAACCAATATTAAACCCTTAGTTGATAAGCTTCATCAACAGGAAAATAAAACATTGCAAATTGAACGAAAAGTTAATCAACTTGAAGCAGAAAAAGCCGAGACAAAACCAAGACTTCATGTTGCCGCTAAATTTCGTGCTACCGGTTTTATGATAGACGCTTCAAGAAATTACCTTGTTACTAATGCCCACGTTGTACAAGAAGCAAGAAATCAACTTGTGGTTGAAAACATGAATAGCGAACAATTTGAAGCACATGCAGTATATGTTAATCCTGCTACTGACATGGCTATTTTACAAATCACTGATGAAAATTTTGAAAAACTTCCATCCTATCCTTATTCAATAAAAAGGTCACAGCCTGAATTAGGAGATCAGGTATATATGCTGGGATATCCAAAACAAGAAATTGTTTACGGCGAAGGGTATGTTAGTGCTCGCAACGGATACCAAATGGATTCTACCTATTTTCAACTGAACACTGCTGCCAACGAAGGAACAAGTGGTAGCCCGGTAATTAATCGGCAAGGCGAACTTGTGGGTATAATTAGCAGTATGGAAACCGGTGCTGAAGGAGTTGTTTACGCAATTAAACCTGATTATCTTTTTAGCGCAATTGATGAAGTAAAGAAAATGGAAGGGCATGAAAAAATAAAAATTACTGCAGCACCTTCTTTACGTGGTGTTGACCGCGTATCAGCAATTAAAAAAGTAGATAATTACGTCTTTATGATTAAAGGAAACTAATTCTCTTTTACCTATAATATTAAAAACCCTGCTTCAATGCAGGGTTTTTAATTAATCTTTCTTATCGTTACTACTAAGTGCTCATCATGTTAATCCCATAAATGCGAAGGATACTCGCCTGCTGAAATTAACTTCTCTAAACTTGACTTTACTGATGGAGCATCTTCTTTATATGTAACACCAAACCATTGGGCAGATGTAGGAATAACTTTTATAACTCCTTTCGATTGATGTATAAAATGATCTGCAACAATGGGAATAAAGAATTCAGATTTAGGATTTTTCAAATTATTGTGCAAAAACGCTTTGAACAACATCTCACTTAGAGCAAACACAGAAGGATGGAAACACCAAAAATTCATAGATACCGGTGATGTAGCTGCTACTTCAACCGGCTCATCCCCTTCTTCATAAAATACCTTACCCTCTTTAGGATAAATTTTTGTTCGCTCTGCTATTGAAACCAAATTACCTGATGTATTTACCTCGCACACACCCCTACTTACCGTGCCAAATGGACTCAGTGTATTTATTAAGCGGTAGCCGATAATGGCAGCAGTCGTTTCATTGCATTCCAATTGTAAAAAAGTAGCAGCCTTAACAAAAGCATCAGCACCATAAAAATCATCTGCATTAATTACAGCAAAAGGTTCTTTTACTGCATTACGAGCACATAAAACAGCGTGAGCGGTTCCCCAAGGTTTAGTTCTTCCTTCGGGAAACAAAGCCTCCTCTACAAAGCTATTTAACTCCTGATAAACATATTCAACAGCAATCTTGCCTTTTAATTTATTATTAAAATTTTCTTTAAAAGGTTCGGCAAAATCCTTCCGGATAATAAAAACAATTTTCCCAAATCCCGCCCGGATAGCATCATAAATTGAATAATCCATAATTGTCTCTCCACCGGGGCCAAAGCCTTCTGTTTGCTTCATACTTCCGTAACGACTGGCCATTCCTGCAGCTAAAATCACAAGGGTTGGTTTCATTTATAGTTTGCTTTAAATAAAAGATGTAATTTTTGCTCGCAAAAATACGGAAGTAAAATTAATGATTCCAGCTATTGACACCCAAGTTTATGTTCAACCCATAAATAACGATTCTTTAATCGCCTCCAAGGTTTCAATATGGATGGCGAGATTTGATTTGATACATCCCATAATTTCCGGCAACAAACTATATAAATTATATTATTGGCTTAAACAGGCAGTGGAGGAAAATAAACAAATAGAAACTTTTGGCGGTTACTTTTCAAATCATCTTGTGGCTACTGCGTATGCATGTAAAGTGCTTAATATCCCTTGTACGGGCTATATAAATGGAGAGAGGCCCAATGATTTATCACATACAATGAAACATTGTGAAGAATATGGAATGCAATTAAAATTTTTACAAAGAGATATTTACAAAAGAAAAAAATATAGCTACACTACTGCCAACAAGGACTTAATTACTATACCAGAAGGAGGCTTTCATCCAATAGGGATGAAGGGTGCAACCCTGATGAGAAACGCCTGGGGAGATTTAAATTATACACACATTTGCGTACCCGTAGGCTCTGCCACTACGCTTGCAGGTATTTTGTATTCAGGTAACGAAAAAATCATTGCTATTCCTGCACTTAAAAACATGACTGATATTCCTCAACGACTTCAATATTTGTATAAGGACTATAACAAAGAAAGATTAATGGTATGGCCTGATTTTCATTTTGGTGGATTTGCAAAAGCACCTCCCCATTTAATCAAGTTTATACATGATTTTTTTAACCAGTATCATATTTCATTAGATAAAGTATATACAGCTAAGATGATGGCAGCTATTTTTCAAAAAATAGAAACCGGGTGGTTTAAACCGGGTAGTAAAATATTATGTTTGCATACCGGTGGGCTTCAGGGAAATGGCCCCACTTCATAGCTTTAAAGACTTTATCTTTGTTGTTGTTTACCATGAGAAGAGCCCTTTTTCTATTTTTCCTTTCTTTTGCAAATTGTGCATTTGCGCAGGATACATTACCAGGGTTTAAAATAATTAATGCCAATAATAATATTATCATTAGCTGGATTAATCCTTATAGCAAACCTGTTATGGATATTAAAATCCAACGATCATTTGATAGTTTAAAGAATTATGCTACCATTGGTGCAGTACTCAGTCCATCAAATTTTGAAAATGGTTATACCGATAATAAACCACCATACAATAAAATGTATTATCGGATGTTTATTGCTTTTGAAGATGGGAGTTATATTATTACTCCAACAAGAAGGCCGGTTAAATTACCACCTCCACCACCCTTGCCTCAGGAAGAACTTTATCAGCCTCCTGTTCCTGAAGAAGTAAAACCTGAAAAAGAAAAAGATAAATTAGCCGATTTACCTGTGGCACCAAAAGATCATTATACTTCAGACAGTATAACGATTACGCTTAAACGCCTACCGTGGCAGGCTGATCACCTTATAGACTCTTCTGAAACAAATTTCGGAGCGCTAAAAATACCGGGGAAACCGGCTATCACCTATCCCAGCAAACGAATATTCATTAATAACAATCATTTGGTGGTTATTCATCTTCCAGATGCGATAATTAAAAATTATTCAGCAAAGTTTTTTGATGAGAAAGGAAAGAAAGTCTTTGAAATTTCAGGATTAAAGGAAGAATATCTAATGCTTGAAAAGGCCAATTTTATGCACTCCGGATGGTTTACTTTTGAATTATATAGAAATGGCGAATTGGTTGAAAAGAATAAGCTGTTTATTCCTAAAGACAACAAATCAAATTTCAACAATTCATTGCGCAAGCCGGGTAATTGAGGCTGGAACAAGCGCTACATTATATACCCTTTCAAAATGATATTTTATTTTACTCTTCACTTCTTCCATATCTATATCTCTATCTAATTCCTTTTTAATTGAGGTAACTTGTTTGTTTGCAATACCACAAGGAATAATGTGGTTAAAATAATCCAGGTTAGTATTTACATTAAGTGCAAAACCATGCATGGTTATCCAGCGGCTACACCTAACACCTATGGCACAAATCTTTCTTTCTCGCCCTTTAACTTGCGGATCAAGCCAAACCCCTGTTTCTCCTTTGCTGCGCTCACCCACTAAACCATATTCAGCGATAGTACGAATAATAACCTCTTCTAAATTACGAAGATAAACACCAATATCAGTAGTGAACTTTTCTAAATCCAAAATAGGATAGCCAACCACTTGTTCGGGGCCGTGAAAAGTAATATCACCACCGCGATTGGTATGATAGAATGCAATGCCCTTTTGCTTTAACTGTGCTTCAGAAAGTAAAACATGGTGCATATCGCCACTTTTGCCTAAGGTGTAAACAGGCAAATGCTCGCACATCAGAAAATAATTAGTTGTTGGTAATAGTTCAGGTGGAGTATTATCGTTTTCTGTACGAGCTTTTGATTTCACAGCTACATTTTCTTGTAGCAATTGCTCCTGGTAATTCCAGGCTTCACCATATTCAATTCTGCCCAAATCTTCAAAAATCACGCTTTGCATAACACGCAAAGTTATAATTTGCACTCCGAACGCAGAAATTGAATGTTTATGACGCAAAGGGAAAATGAAGAAGAGGTACCTGATACCGATACATTGTACGAAAAACTATCCTTAATAATTGATAAAGGACAAGAGCCTTTACGCATTGATAAATTTTTGATGCAGCGTATTGAAGGGGCAACCCGAAACAAAATTCAACAAGCTATTGAAAATGAAATGGTACTGGTAAATGATAAACCGGTAAAAAGTAATTACAAAGTTAAAAAAGGCGACCACCTCATAATATTTGATTCATCATCTCCGGAATCAACTGATATCATTCCTCAAAATATTCCGATTGATATTGTTTATGAAGATGACGATATATTAGTAGTAAACAAACAAGTTGGCATGGTGGTTCATCCGGGTAGCGGAAACCCAAATAATACACTCATTAATGCTGTAGCCTGGCATCTGCAACAAAAGAATCCTCATTTACAGGAAACTGATTTGCCCCGATATGGTTTAGTTCATCGAATTGATAAAAATACAAGTGGCCTACTCGTTCTTGCCAAAACCCAACATGCCATGAGTGACTTGGCCAAACAATTTTTTAATCATACCGTACATCGCAGATACACTGCCCTGGTGTGGGGAGATTTTGAAGAAGAAGAAGGAACAATAATCGCCCATGTGGGAAGACATCAACGATATAGAAAATTATTTTCAGCATATCCCGATGGCGAATACGGCAAAGAGGCAATTACTCATTATAAAATCTTAGAACATTTATATTATGTGTCATTAATTGAATGTAGGCTCGAAACAGGTCGTACACATCAAATCAGGGTTCACATGCAACATATTGGGCACCCTTTATTTAATGATGATTTTTACGGTGGAGATAAAATTCTTAAGGGCACCATCTATACCAAGTACAAACAATTTGTAGAAAATTGCTTCGCCGTATGTCCCAGGCAAGCACTTCATGCCGGAGAATTAGGCTTTATTCATCCGGTTACCAGGAAAGAAATTCAATTTACTGCACAATTACCCAAGGATATGAGTGAGGTAATTTTGAAATGGCGCAACTACGTAGAAAATAAAACTTTACGATAGCCCATTTTTTAAAAACAAACTCAAATAATAAGTGTTAAAAGCAAGGAATGGGTTTAAAACTATTTATTGCATATTTGATAATAAAAAGTACCGATACTTTAAAATTTACACAAAAGATTAGAAATAAAAGAGTTCTTGTCAATCTGAGTAATCGAACACAAGAATAACCACCAGTAGTGATTTAATTTGAGCATTTTATATAATGAATTGTACATTTGATACCCGAAATAAGCATTTTCATCAACTAAAAAGTATAAAATGAAATTTAACTTAACATCGTTACAGCTCCGTTCTGCAGGTGCAGCCGCTGCTATGCTGGTACTGTTTTCTTGTAACAGTGGCGACAAATCAAAAGAAAAAAAAGATATGATGCAAACTGAGGCTGTTGACAGCAATTTTAATGTGAGAGCAGAATCCTTTGCGGACCTTGAAATACTTCGATATCAGGTACCGGGCTTTAATGAATTATCGCTTCAACAAAAACAATTGGCGTACTATTTATATGAGGCAGCAAATAGCGGGCGAGATATTATTTACGATCAAAAAAGCAAATACGGTTTAACGCTACGCAAAACTTTAGAAACTATTTATTCTACCTATTCAGGAGACAAGAATACTCCGGAATGGCAGCAATTTAAAGACTACTGCGGACGATTTTGGTTTAGTAATGGCAACCACCATCACTATGGTAATGAAAAATTTATTCCCACCTGTTCATTTGATTACTTTGCAACAATAGCAATGGCATCAGATACAACACAATTACCAAAAAGAGTTAATGAAACAACAGATGCTTTTTTAAAACGTATCAAACCTTTGGTTTATGATTTATCCGTTGAACCTAAATTAGTAAATCTGTCTCCGAATATTGACAACATAAAAGCATCATCAGTAAATTTTTATGAAAACGTTTCACAAAAAGAAGTAGAAGATTTTTATTCAAAATTCAATACATCCGGCGATGCTCCTTCTTGGGGTTTAAACAGTAAGCTGGTTAAAGAAAACGGTGTAATTGCCGAAAAGGTTTGGAAATTGGGTGGTATGTATTCTTCAGCCATTGAAAAAATTATTAGCTGGCTTGAAAAAGCATCCGGTGTTGCTGAAAACGATAAACAAAAAAAAGCACTCGACCTGCTTATCCAATACTACAAAACAGGCGATTTAAAAACTTTTGATGATTATAGCATAGCTTGGGTTGAAGATGTAAACAGTAGGATAGACGTTGTAAATGGTTTCATTGAAGTGTATATGGATCCGATTGGTAAAAAAGGTAGTTTTGAAAGTGTTGCTTCAATTAAAGATATGGAAGCTACCAAACGAATTGAAGCTATAGCTGCTCAGGCGCAATGGTTTGAAGATCATTCTCCGTTAATGCCGGAACATAAGAAAGCAGAGGTAAAGGGTATAACAGCCAAAGCAATTACTGTTTTCATTGAAAGTGGTGATGCGTCTCCTGCAACTCCCATTGGCATTAACCTTCCCAATGCCGATTGGATTAGAAAGAGTCACGGATCAAAGTCAGTTTCCCTTTCCAATATAATCCACGCATATAATGTGGCGGGTGCAAATAGTGGAGTACTTGATGAATTTGGCTTAAATGATACAGTTAAAAACAGAATTAAGCAATATGGAAATTTAGCCAGCGATCTACACACTGATATGCATGAATGTATTGGACATGCCAGCGGAAAAATCAATCCCGGTATAGCCACTACAGACATCACTCTAAAAAATTATGCATCCACTTTAGAAGAAGCTCGCGCAGACTTGGTTGCTCTATATTTTATTCTTGATCAAAAACTTATTGATATAGGTGTAATGCCATCTTTAGAAGTAGGGAAAGCAGAGTATGATAGTTATATGATGAATGGACTTATGACACAGCTTACACGTATTAAAGAAGGCGATAATTTAGAAGAAGCACACATGCGCAACCGTCAACTCAATGCCATGTGGGTGTATGAGAAAGGAAAGAAAGACAATGTAGTAGAATTTGTAAAAGAGAATGGAAAAACATATATCCGCATCAATGATTACAACAAATTAAAAGACTTATTTGGCCAATTACTTCGCGAAATTCAACGTATTAAATCTGAAGGAGATTATGCTGCCGGGAAAGCATTAGTTGAAACCTATGGTGTAAAAGTTGACAAAGCATTACATAAAGAAGTACTAGAGCGTTATGCGAAACTTAATGTTAAACCTTACAAAGGATTTATTCAACCAAAACTTGTTCCGGTAATGGAAGGAGAAAAGATAACAGATGTAAAAATTGAATACCCTGAAAGTTTTTACGACCAAATGATTGAATACGGTAAAAAATATGCATTTCTACCTATAGAAAATTAAAATCGTTTAAGATTGAAGAAAGAGCATTCATCCACGATGAGTGCTCTTTTTTTATTAAATGGATAGCTTTAATAAAAAAAGAAGTATTAACTATTACATATTAAAATACCTTTGCAATAACAGCTTATTCCTCTCGTTTGAAATCAAAAAGAGTGGCTGTAAACACTCCTCGCTCACGCTTCTTCCCAATCACTTTCCAATTGCCATTGTATCTAATAAGTTCTGGAACTGTTAGATTATCAAACGAGGTCATCCTCACTTCCATACTTACTTTAAAATCATACACTCCTGCGTCATAGCTTAACACATAATTACGCCCTTCAATTTCAAAAGTATTTTCATTAAACCAGGTAAACATTTCATCAACCACCACATCGCTTTCATGACCCGGCTTTACCGTTTGCTTAAACACATAACAAGGTTTGTTATTATACAATTCCCAATCTATTTCCATATTATATAACGGTGCCATCCTATCACTATAAATAGCTGTTTTTCTTTTCATAAACGGGATCCCTTCAATTTTAGCTCCCGGATTAAAAAAAAGCATTTTCAATTGCTCTTTATGCTTTTCAATTCCCTTCTTATTACGAATAGAAAAATCACGGTTGCCCACTATATTATCTTCACCACAAACTTTTCCTGTTGTAAAAAATAAAGAAGCATACATATTAGCCGTATAATAATTAAACTGATGTTGAGCATCATACATATCTCCAAATGTTTCCTCAAACAATACATCCATGGTTCGGCATCCTTGCCACCTCTTTTGTATGGTTTTGCTATACAGAGAGGCTTTTAGGTTTTCTTTCTTTCCCATCATTCTGATATCATTAATTGAAGAAAATGATATAATGCGCAAATTTCGAAAGGCTTTATAAAAGCTGCTGTCATCACGAATACGCTGAATAAAGAAAGGCACATCCAGATTACGGCCTACTACCACCTCAGAGAGGGTGATTATTTTCTTACCAACCACACTTGTATCCGGTTGAGCTAAAACAGGAATGGTAAGAAGAGAAAAGGCAAGAAAGAAAAAATACTTCATGCGATAAGATTACGCAAGAGAAGGATTATTTATTTGGAAAAGACATTCTGTAATCAACACTGATTCTCCCTTTTGAAATATCTTCTAATTTTCGCTTCAACAGGGTCCTTTTTAATGGTTTAATATGGTCAATAAACAACTTCCCTTCTATATGATCATATTCATGCAAAATAACACGGGCAGACAAGCCGATAAATGTGCGGGTATGTTCAACAAAATGCTCATCAAAAAAGCGCAAAGTAACTGAACGTTGGCGAAGCACATCTTCTCTCACCTTAGGGATACTCAGGCAGCCTTCATTATAAGACCACAGACCACCATCTACCTCAATAATTTGTGCATTTATAAAAGTCCCCTTAAAGCCCGGAGCGTCAGGATATAATTCATCATCCTCTTCGCGGTTAGCAAAAATCTGCTCACTATCTACTATAAACAGCCGGATTGAGCGATTTATTTGAGGTGCGGCAAGACCAACACCATTACTATGATACATGGTTTCCCACATACTAGCAATCAGCTCTTTTAAGCCTTCATAATCCGGTGTAATGGGTTGAGCCACTGCACGAAGAACAGGAGACCCATAGGCAACAATTGGCAAAATCATAAGCTACAAAGATACAAAATCATCCATTCTTCATTTGCAAATATTCCTGCAACATCATTGTTGCAGCTATCTCATCTACAAGTTTTTTATCTCTACGGGTTTTCTTTTTCAACCCCATGTCCAGCATAGCCCTCTGCGCCATCTTTGATGTAAATCGTTCATCAATGGTTTCAACGTGTATATGGGGGAAATTAATTTTTAGTGCTTTAATGGCTGCATTAACCATTGGTGTTGCATGCGTATCAGTACCATCCAAATTTAGTGGCATACCAATTAAGAAAGATTCAACCTCCTCATTTAAGATATACTTTTTTAAAAATGGAATTAATTCAGGTGTAGGGATAGTATTTAATCCTGTAGCTATTATTTTCATAGGATCAGTTACAGCGATACCGGTTCTTTTCCCACCTAAATCAATACAAATAATACGAGACATAGTATAATGCGGACGTTAACAAAAATTGTTAGGGTTATAAATATAAATCAGCTATTGTAAATACAGCAAAAATAAATGAAGCAATACCGTTAGCTGTCATAAATGCAATATTCACTCGCTTCAAGTTGTTGGGATTTACAATACTATGTTGATATATAAGCATACCAAAGAAAACTAAAGCCCCAATCCAATACAACCATTCCATATTACCTAACCAACCAAATACTATTACCCCACTAAAACCGATAAAATGCAATCCTCTTGAAACCCAAAGCGCACAAGATTTACCCAACCAAGCGGGGATAGATCTTAAATTATTTTTTCTATCAAACTCTTCATCTTGTAAAGAATAAATAATGTCAAATCCTGATACCCAGCAAATAACTACTATGGATAAGATAAGTGGAAGAAATGCAAATTTTCCCGAAACAGCCAACCATGCGCCTATTGGAGCTAAACTCAATCCGAGCCCAAGCACCAAATGACAAAGTGGTGTGAAGCGTTTGGTATAACTATAAAATAGAATAATGAAAAGGGCAATTGGCGACAAAAAAAAGCAAACCCGATTAATAAAAAGTGTTGTAAGTACAAAAAGGAGGGCCATAACAATAGTAAACATCAGTGCCTCATTACTACTTATTATTCCTGCAGGAATTTCACGAATTGCAGTGCGTGGGTTTTTTGCATCTATAGCCCTATCCAAATAGCGATTAAAGGCCATTGCTGCACTTCTGGCAAAAACCATACAGGCAAGCACCAGGGCCAATTTCATAAGCATACCATTTAACGGCATTGCATATCCCTTATGTATAGCCAGGAAAAAACCAATCAGGGCAAAGGGCATAGCAAAAATTGTATGCGAAAACTTAATTAATGAAAGATAATTTTTAGTACCCTTGAGCATAATTTTATCTTCGATTATGCTTAACAGTTAGAATCCATTTCCTTACAAACTCCCATAATACCACTCCACCTGCTGTAGCCATATTTAAAGAGTGTTTCATACCCAATTGTGGAATTTCAATACAGCCATCACAATTATCAATAGTTTCTTGTTCAACTCCCGAAACCTCATTGCCCAACACTAATGCAATTTTTTTTTCAGTATCCCATTCTACATTCTCAAGCATAACACGTTGATTGGTCTGCTCAACGGCAAAAACAGTATAATCACAACTCCTCAATTCTTGTATGGCTTCCTTTGTGGTGGAGAAGTGCTTCCACAACACAGACTCCTCTGCGCCAAGGGCAGTTTTCTTTATTTCTTTATGAGGAGGATGAGCTGTATAACCGGTAAGAAAAACTGCCTCCAGCAGGAAGGCATCAGCAGTTCTAAAAATACTTCCTACATTATAGGCACTTCTTATATTCTCTAAAACAACCACAATAGGAATCTTTGCTGCCTGCCGAAATTCTTCTACTGATTTTCGGTTCAGCGCTTCCATAGATAATTTTTGCATATCACGCCTTTTCCAGATGAGCAGGTGCTGATTTTTCGGCTGCAAATATTTTTGCCGCTTCAATAAAATGAACAAAAAGCGGGTGCGGATTTTCAACTGTGCTTTTTAGTTCAGGATGAAATTGCACACCAATAAAGAAAGGATGCTCTCCTAATTCAACTATTTCAACCAGGCCAGATTCCGGGTTCTTACCACTGGTTATCATTCCGGCCTTATTAAAATCTTCTAAAAATTTATTATTAAACTCCCAGCGATGGCGATGTCGCTCGCTAATGGTATTGGTTTGATAAATTCTATACGCCAGTGTATTGGGTTCAATTTTACAGGTATAAGCACCTAAACGCATAGTGCCGCCCTTATGTGTTACACTCTTTTGTTCATTCATTAAGGCAATTACAGGATAGGGTGTTGATGAACTTACCTCTGTGGTATGTGCATCCCATTTCAACACATTTCGAGCAAACTCAACAACAGCCATTTGCATACCTAAACAAATTCCAAAAAACGGAACCTTATTTTCGCGCGCATACTTAACAGCAATTATCTTTCCTTCTACTCCACGTGCACCAAATCCCGGAGCAACCAATAAACCATCAAGCGATTTCAATTTATCTGCCACATTATCCTTATCAATATATTCACTATGAATATTTACAACCTGTACCTTGCACTGATTCATCGCTCCGGCATGAATAAAGGCTTCAAGAATAGACTTGTAAGCATCTTGTAATTCGAGATACTTTCCTATCAAGCCGATTGTAACCTTGGATTTAGGATTATTTAATTTTTCTAAAAATTCTTCCCACTTGGTTAACTCGGGCGCTGCATAACCATTAATATGCAGTTTCCTCAATACAATTAAATCCAATTCCTGACCTAATAATTGTAGAGGTACTTCATAGATAGTGCCGGCATCAATAGCCTCAATCACCGAATCTAACTTAACATTACAAAATAACGCCACTTTACGTTTTACATCTTCAGGTAGTGGACGCTCTGTACGACATACAATAATATCAGGCTGCACACCCTCCTGACTTAACATTCGAACGCTATGCTGTGTTGGTTTTGTTTTTAATTCTTTTGCTGCTTTTAAATAAGGTATTAAAGTGAGATGAACCACCAAACAATCTTCATCATCCATCTCCCACTGCAGTTGACGTACCGCCTCAACAAACGGCAGGCTCTCAATATCACCCACTGTACCGCCAAGTTCTGTTATCACCACATCATACTTACCACTTTGCCCAAGCAGCAACATTCGCCGCTTAATTTCATCTGTAATGTGCGGAACAACCTGTACTGTTTTTCCCAGATATGCGCCTTCACGTTCCTTATTAATTACAGTTTGGTAAATACGGCCGGTGGTAACATTATTCGCTTGTGAAGTCGGGATATTCAAAAACCTTTCGTAGTGACCCAGGTCTAAATCTGTTTCTGCACCATCATCGGTAACATAACATTCTCCATGTTCATAAGGATTGAGGGTGCCGGGGTCCACATTAATATACGGATCAAATTTTTGTAGTGTTACTTTCAACCCTCTGCTTTGTAAAAGCTTTGCCAGTGAAGCCGCAATGATTCCTTTACCTAATGATGAAGTTACTCCTCCGGTAACAAATATATACTTAGCCATCTTCAGAATTTTACAAACTACTATTTTTCAAAACACCTAAATGGAAATATCCGTGAATGCAAATACATTTCGGATAGAAAATATTAAGGTAAAATTTTCGGGGTGACCGGGGGAATACAAGTACTGTAAATCCCGAAGGTCGTGCTAAGATAAAGTAAAAAACAATGGCCAAAGCCATTGTGATATAAATTATTAATAAAGAGTGCTTTTTTTGTAATTAATAATACCTTGCCGGAGCCAGATAATTCCTAACGTAATCGCCAATACCTGCTTCCAGACTGTACATGGGGATCTGATAACCGGAAGAAATTAGTTTTTTCATATTAGCTTGAGTATAATACTGATAGCTTTCACGAATATCTTCAGGCATATCAATAAAACGAATATCAGGTTTAATATCTAAGCCCGAAAATGAAGCCAGGGCCAAATCTAAAAAAGTTCGCGCCTTACCGGTTCCAAGATTATATAAGCCGGAAGGAATTTTTTGCTCCTGCTCCATCATCCAAAAGCACACATTAATAACATCCTTTACATAAACAAAATCCCGCAACTGTTCTCCGTCTTTAAACCCTTCTTTATGAGATCGAAAAAGTTTTACAAAACCGTTTTCTCGGATTTGATTGAAAGAATGGAAAATAACACTGGCCATTCTTCCCTTATGATATTCATTTGGTCCATATACATTGAAGAATTTTAGCCCTGCCCAAAATGGTGGAGATGAATTTTCTTTTAAAGCCCATTTATCAAACTCATTTTTCGACTTCCCATAAGGATTAAGTGGAGAAAGTTGAAAAGGTAATTCATGATTATCATCATAACCCATAGAACCATTACCATAAGTGGCTGCCGATGAGGCATAAACTAAACGAACTTGGTGCGTAGTACAATACTTCCAAACAAGCTGGCTATATTCTACATTAAGTTTTTGATGAACTGAATAATCAAACTCGGTGGTGTCAGTACGTGCACCAAGATGAAAGAAAAAATCAACGCTTGGTTTCTCTTCATTAAGCCAATTAAAAAACTCTTCCCTTTCAATTCTGGCTATAAATTTTTTTGTTGAAAGATTTAATATTTTATCCTCCCTTGAAAAATCATCAACCAAAATTAGGTTTTCAAACCCCTTGTCGTTGAGAAAACCGGTTAAGCAACTTCCAATAAAGCCCGCTGCGCCTGTTACAATAATTACCGATTCCATAAACATCCATTTATACAGTATAGAAAGATTTATTTCTTCGTGTTCGCTTTCATGTATCCTGCAATTACACTTTGATACTTTTGATGCCATTCGGAAATATCTCCCCAATTTTCACCGTTCACTTCAATTTTTGCATCTGTTACCTGCCCTAATTTAAATATAGGCATACCTGATTCCTTTATCTTTTCTGTAAACACATCTTCTTCCAATTTACTTACCGACACAATTACACGTCCTTGCGCTTCTCCAAACCAAAATGCATCTTTCCGAATATTACTATCTGTATCGGACACACGAAATCCCAATTTATTGAAAAATCCCGATTCCAATAATGCAACAATTAAACCACCTTCACTCAAATCATGGGCAGATAAAATCAACTTATCCTTGATCAAATCTAATAAGACTCGGTGAAGTTTAAACTCTTCTTCCAAATTAAAGTATGGTGGAGGGCTATAATCAATATCCCTCAATTTGTGTAAATATTCAGAAGAACAAATGTCATTAGGATTATTACCAACAAGATAAATTATATCACCTTCATTTTTAAAATTAAGGGTCATTTTATTATCTGCATGATCCAGTAAACCAACCATTCCAATAGTAGGTGTTGGATAAACGGGCCCATCCGGCGATTGATTATAAAAACTTACATTGCCTCCTGTAACCGGTGTATTAAATTTTCGGCAAGCCTCACCCATTCCTTTAATAGCCTCTACAAATTGATAATATACTTCAGGGTCGTAAGGATTACCAAAATTCAGACAGTTTGTAACACCCAGTGGAGTACCTCCGCTGCATACAATATTTCTTGCTGCTTCGGCAACTGCAATCATTGTACCTATATAAGGATTGGCAAAGACGTACCGGCTATTGCAATCTGTGGTAAGTGCTAAGGCTTTTTGTGTAGGTTTAGCTATCACAATTGCTGCATCAGCAGGTGCATTTGTATTAGTATTACCGGTTCCCACCATGCTGTCATATTGTTCATAAACCCATTGCTTACTGGCAATATTTGGCAATGAAATTAATTGATCTGCTATATCCCGCAAATTATCCGGCACAGAAATTTGTGTTTGATCAAACGCAATAACTTTATCCAGATAAGCCGGTCGTGAATAATTACGCTCATAAACCGGTGCTCCACCACCTAAAACTAATTCAACAGCGGGCAATAAAGCTTCCGGCTTTCCATTCATAAAAAACTGTAATTCACCATCATTGGTAACTGTGCCTATTTGACTACAAGGAAGGTCCCATTTATCAAAAACATCTTGTACTAATTTCTCTTCACCCTTTTTTACAACCATTAGCATACGCTCCTGGCTTTCACTTAACAACAATTCCCAACCTTTAATATTTTTTTGTCGTGTAGGTACTTTATCCAGATGAATAATCATTCCGGAATTCCCTTTGGCACTCATTTCTGCAGTTGAACAAATAATCCCTGCGGCACCCATATCTTGCATTCCTACAACAGCTCCGGTTTGAATTACCTCCAGGCAAGCTTCAAGCAATTTTTTCTCTTGAAAAGGATCACCCACTTGAACAGCAGGTAATTCTTCTACGCTTTCATCAGTAATTTCGGCACTGGCAAATGATGCACCGCCTATACCATCCTTACCGGTTGCGCTGCCCACAAAAAAGACAGGGTTCCCTTCTCCTTCCGAGATAGCAGAAACAGTATCCCCCTGCTTCACAATTCCAACACACATAGCATTCACCAACGGATTAGTATAGTAGCATTTTTCAAAATAAATTTCACCTCCAACTGTTGGAACTCCAAAGCAATTTCCATAATGCCCAATTCCTTGTACTACTCCAGCCAGTAGGTGTTGGGTACGTGCTTCATCCAAATTACCAAACCGTAAGGAGTTTAATGAAGCCACCGGTCGTGCACCCATAGTAAAAATATCCCGGCTAATACCTCCCACCCCGGTTGCCGCTCCTTGAAAAGGTTCCAGCGCAGACGGGTGATTATGTGATTCAATTTTAAACACTACTCCATACCCATCACCAATATCCATAAGTCCCGCATTCTCCTCTCCTGCTTTAACCAACATTTTCTTCCCTTCCCTTGGCAGTGTTTTAAGCCATTTAATAGAATTTTTATAACTACAATGCTCACTCCACATACCAGAAAAAGCACATAGCTCTGTAAAGTTTGGTACCCTTCCTAATTTTTTACAAATTAAATCATACTCATCAGCAGTAAGTCGAAGTTTTTCAGCAGTGGCTACGCTAATTTCCATAATAAAAAATGATGACTTAAAAGATGCTGCAAATGTACTAACTAACTTACTACTGAATCACCGAAAAAAATTAATACTTTCATAGTTAGGTATGGTAAGTGTATTATTATTTATTATTTATTTCTTCCTCCTTTGGAAAGCGCTCTTCCAAATGCGTTTTGTGCAAACCACCGAACTCAATAGAAATACACTCTTTTTGCTTTTTTGTTTAAAAATAGCTGCAGGGATAGCCCTCGGATGGATTTCTGTTCAACATTCCGACCAAGGGAATGATTACTGGACTTTACATAATTACGGACTGGAAGAAACCGATTTGCTAAAAGAAAATCCAAAAGAATTTATCACCTCTCTTTTTTATTCTCCGTATCAACATTTTGGCAAATTTTTCAATAGCACAGGCTCGTATTGGAATGACTTAAAAAATAACTTGATAGTAAAGGTTTTAGCTTTGCTTAATCTCATCAGTAATAAAAATTATTATGTAAACAGTTTATTCTTTAATGCATTTTGTTTCTTAGGCCACGTGGCATTATTTAAATTATTTTACAGTTATTTCCCTCAAAAAAGAAACAATATTATAATAGGGGCGTTCCTCTTGCCGTCTATGCTTTATTTTTCATCAGGTATTCACAAAGATTGTATTGTCTTTGCGCTAATGGCTTTTTATTCATTTAGCTTAACACAAATAATTCAACGTAGAACAATACGGCATCCTTTAATTCTAATCATTTCTTCTATAGGAATTTTATTATTACGCAGTCATTTTTTTGTGGCACTTATCCCTGCAAGTATAGGTCTATGGTTAAAAATAAGATACTTGGTAAAACATGCATTTTTAAAGACCTATTTAATTTCCACAATCCTGATAATCACCCTCACTTTCTTTCCGGCTACCAACCCCATAAAAATTCTTTCAAAAAAGCAAGCCGATTTTTTCGAATTACCACAAGCTACATCTCAAATACCTACAGATACCCTTTTCCCGAATCTTCAAAGCTTAATAAAAAACACTCCACAAGCAGTTGTACATGCCTTTGCAGAGCCATTACCTTGGCGTTCTCCGGGAAGTGCAGTTTGGTTTATGGGAATAGAAGGATGGGCTTATATACTCCTTTTTATATACTGGCTTTTTTTCAATAAAGAAAAATGGAAAGTTCACCCCTTACTTTTTTACAGCACCTTGCTTGCTATTCCCCTCTTCTTATTTATAGGTTATATAGTACCCAATGTCGGTTCAATTGAACGATACCGATCAATTATCTATCCCTTTTTACTCCTTCCAATGCTGTGTACAATCAAACATATTAAATTTAAAAATATATAACCTTTTTATTACCAAATTGCCAATTTTTAATTCTTTCCTTTTATTTTTTTTGGTTTCTATACGATTTTTCATTTTTTTGCAGCATAATTTAAAATAAAATATGGATAATTTACGCTTTGATGCAATATCAAGAATAAGAGATAATCATATAAACCACCTTACCCAGCCAGTAAATAAGGTAACGGAGATATTCAATTCAAATGTATTTACATTAGCGGTTGCCCGTCAATTTTTGAGTGATGAGGCTTATAAAAGTTTAGTAGCTTCTATAAAAAGCGGAAAAAAGATTGAACGAAATGTAGGTGATCAAATTGCAGGTGGGATGCGTGCTTGGGCAGAGTCGAAATCGGTAACTCATTTTTCACACTGGTTTCAACCATTAAATGGTTTATCGGCCGAAAAGCATGACTCTTTTTTCACTTTAAAAAATGATGGTACACCAATTGAGGAATTTGAAGGAAATTCACTCATTCAACAAGAGCCTGATGCTTCTTCTTTCCCAAGTGGAGGACTACGTGCCACTTTTGAGGCACGAGGATATACGGCCTGGGACCCTTCCTCCCCGGCATTTATTGTTGACACAACTGAGGGTAAGACCTTATGTATCCCTACCATTTTTGTATCCTATACCGGCGAGTCGTTAGATACTAAAACTCCTTTGTTAAAATCTATTGCCGCATTGGATAAAGCTGCGGTTGATGTTTGTCAATATTTTGATAAAAATATTAACAGTGTTACTCCTACACTCGGATGGGAACAGGAATTTTTTGTGGTTGACTCCGGATTGTACAACGCCCGACCGGATTTACAGTTGACAGGAAAAACAGTAATTGGTCACGCACCGGCAAAAGGACAGCAATTAGAAGATCATTATTTTGGTGCCATTCCGGAACGCGTTTATGCATTCATGCGGGATTATGAAAAAGAATGTTATCTCTTAGGTATTCCTTTACGTACAAGACACAATGAAGTAGCACCCTCTCAATTTGAGTGCGCACCTATTTATGAGGAAATGAACCTTGCAGTAGATCACAACACTCTTTTAATGGATGTGATGGCAAGAGTAGCTAGACGTCATAAACTCACCGTGCTCTTTCATGAGAAGCCTTTTGCCGGAATTAACGGAAGCGGAAAACACAATAACTGGAGCATTAGCACAGACACCGGTATAAATCTATTGGCTCCGGGGCGAACTCCAAAGACCAACCTGATGTTCCTTACCTTCTTTGTAAATATCATTAAAGCGGTACATCATTATTCCGATTTGATTAGGGCATCCATTGCTACCGCCGGCAACGAATATCGTTTAGGCGCTAATGAAGCTCCTCCTGCTATTGTATCTATATTCATAGGAAAATATTTAACTGACACCTTGTTAGAGATTGAAAAACGAGTTGGATTAAATTTTGATGAACAGGATGAAGCTATTTTAAAACTGGATATTTACAAAAGTATTCCTGAGCTGATGCTGGATAATACAGATAGAAACCGTACTTCACCATTTGCTTTTACAGGAAATAAATTTGAATTTAGGGCTGTTGGTTCCTCAGCTAATTGTGCAATTCCAATGACTGTTTTAAACACAGTGGTTGCAGATACTTTACGTAGTTTTAAAACAGAGGTAGATGCCATTATCGAAAATGGAGATAAAAAGGAAATCGCCATCATGCAAGTATTACAACGATACATTGTAGAGAGTAAAACTATTTTATTTGAAGGTGATGGGTATAGCTCCGGCTGGGAAAAGGAAGCAGCAAAGCGTGGATTGGTAAATATTAAATCTGCCCCTGTTGCATTAGGCGCTTATGTGTCTAACAAATCAAAAGAACTGTTTGAAAGAAATCGGGTATTTGCTTCACATGAATTAGAAGCACGTTATGAAATAATGCTGGAAGCGTATATAAAGCGAGTACAAATTGAAGCAAGAGTATTAGGAGATTTAATAACTACTATGGTATTACCGTCTGCAATTAAATATCAAAACATTCTTCTTGAAAATATCAACGCATTAAAATCAGCCGACCTTTCTCATATAGCCTACAAAGCACAAAGAGAAATTGCAGAAAAAATTTCCTACCATATCAACATTCTCAGTGAAAAAGTGGAAAGCATGATTGAAGCACGTAAGAAAGCAAATAAAATAGCACAGCCTCACAAACAAGCTATAGCATACGCTGAAGAGGTTAAGAATAAACATTTTGACATCATCCGCTACCATGCAGATAAACTGGAATTGATAGTTGATGATCAATTTTGGACCTTGCCCAAATACAGAGAAATATTATTTATGCGTTAACTATTAGATAAACTTATATTTTATATTGTTAAATAGAAAAGTAATTTAAAGAATAGACTACCATTTTATTAATTTTAAAAAATGAAAGTTTATCTGTTTCTTTTTTATTCTATCATTTCTTCATTCTTTGCTGTTGGGCAAAAGTATGATCGCGCAGATGCTGTAGCCGGCAACATTGGTGCACTAAACAGTTTTAATGTTGCTCAAATAGCAGACACACTAACTCAATCCTTTTCAACCAAGGAGGAAAAGGCACGTGCCATTTTTTATTGGATTGCTCATCATATTGAGCCTGATTTAAAAGCAAGCAGATATAATGATAATAAAAAAGTATTACCTGAAGATGTAATACAATCTCGAAAAGGAACTCCTTTAGGATTTGCTAATCTTTTTCAGGAAATGTTAAGCCGGGCAAACATCAGATGTTTAACTGTTGACGGGTACATAAAAAGGAATGCTTCAGATATAAATAATCTACCCGATGATCCCAACCACACTTGGAATGTAGTGCAATTAGGCACAAGTAATGAAGCTTGGCTTTATGTGGATGTGTTTTTGGCGGCGGGCAATATGGATAGTCGCTTCACCCGCTTCATCCCTAATTTTAATAAAGATTATTTCTTTACTCCTTACCCTACATTCAATCTCCAGCACTTTCCAGACAATCCTGTATGGCAATTTGGTTCGGGTTTTAAGAGCAAAAAGGAGTTCTTCAACGCACCGGTAGTAACCGGAGCCGGAATTTCACTCGGAATATTTAATGTAGAACCGGCTCGTGGGGTAATCAAAACAAAAACGAAAAATGCAGTAAATTTTATTATTAGCTTTCAAAATGATGTTGAGCCTAAAGAAATTTTTATGGTTACCGGTGATGACAAAAGACCTGATAAACCCAAGCCTGTAAAATTTTCTACAAATGAGGGAAGAATACAATTTCAATACTTATTTGAAAGAGATGATGAATATCCGTGCCGAATTGTTATTGACGGAGCTGTAGTTTTAGCATATATGGTTGACGCTATAGAATAAAGATTTCAGCAGACATAAAAAAAAACCACCTTTCGGTGGTTTGTAAAAAACAAAATCATTAAGCCCGTTGCCTTACGGGTAATTTCTTCTTAGTGGTTTTAACTTTCTTCAAAGCGGCATCAATGTATTTGCTCAACTCTTCATAAGTTGACTTCCCGGTAACTCTAACACCATTTACAAAAAATGTAGGGGCATCAGTTACTCCCCGATCAAGCCCTTCGCGCAAATCACCCTGAACCTGCCACCCATAGGTTGCATTAACTAAGTCATCAAGAAACTTCTTATTTTTTACACCAGCTTCTTTTGAATGAAGTTTCAAACTGGTAGTTCCCAGGTTCCTTCTATTTGCAAACAAAATATTATGCATCTCCCAAAACTTTCCTTCCTGAGCAGTAGCAACAGCGGCCTCACCGGCTTTTAAGCTACGTTGGTGAATCCTTGTCATGGGGAAATGCCGAAAATTAAAACGAATCTTCCCGTCATAATCTTGAAGTAAACGCTTTACTACCTCATTTGCCTTTGCACAAGCTTCGCTTTCATACTCACCAAACTCTTCAAGGGTAACCTCAGCTTTGGGATTACCAACGAATACATCCCTGGGTTCAATGATCTCTACAACTTCCTTTTTAAATGCCATAAATGTCCATTTTAATTTGACCTAACACCCTCCTAACATATATAATTGATATTACACCAATTAGGAGAAATGCTTACTAAATAATTGAAGATAAGGAAAAGTAACTTTATTTTAGCCTCCCCCCTCTTCTCTTTAACGCTTATTTAACTACTTTCGCATTGATGCTCAAACAGTTACAATAAAAAACAATTTAGGTTATAAAAAATAAAATTCGTATAACACTATATAACCTAACTATTCATACCAGCGCGCTTCATTTTCCTATTTTTTTCAGTTTCTTCATTTCTAAAAACCACCACACCATCAAAAACATCTACCAGAACAACTGAGTCCTTATGAATTTCTCCTCCCAAAATCTTTTTACTCAATGGGTTTACAATTTCTTTTTGAATTAACCGCTTGAGTGGTCTGGCACCAAACTGTGGTTCATATCCATTCTCAGCCAGGAAGTCGAGCGCATATTCACTAAAATCAATTTTTATACCATTTTGCACTAATTGTTTTTGTAATGTGTGTAATTGAATGTTGATAATTTGTTTTATATCATTTTTCAATAACGGACGGAACATAATAATCTCATCAATTCGATTTAAAAATTCAGGCCTTATAGATTGTTTTAGCATATTAACAACCTCTGCCTTTGTTCCGGCCATTATTTCATCAATATTCCCTTCATTAATTTTTTCAAACTGTTCTTGAATAATTTGGCTACCCATATTACTAGTCATTATAATAATGGTATTTTTAAAATTCACCACTCTTCCTTTATTATCAGTTAGCCTACCATCATCTAACACCTGAAGTAAAATATTAAACACATCGGGATGAGCTTTCTCGATTTCATCAAGCAAAACAACAGAATATGGTTTACGTCTAACCATTTCTGTTAGTTGTCCACCTTCATCATATCCTACATATCCCGGTGGTGCACCTACTAACCTGCTTACCGAGTGTTTTTCCTGATATTCACTCATATCAATACGCACCATCATGGATTCATCATCAAACAGATAATCTGCCAATGCCTTTGCTAATTCTGTTTTACCAACACCCGTTGTGCCCAGGAAGATAAAAGATCCTATAGGTTTTTTGGGGTCCTGTAAGCCAGCCCGACTGCGCCTAATAGCGTCTGACACAGCTTCAATAGCCTCATCCTGCCCAACCACTCGCTTATGTAATTCATCTTCTAAATTCAACAATTTATCCCTTTCACTTTGTAACATTTTCGAAACCGGAATACCGGTTGCTTTAGCAATACTTTCAGCAATATCCTCTGCATCTACTTCTTCCTTCAATAGGCGTTTTTCACTTAAACCATGCAATTGGTCAGTATATTTATTAATGGTTGCTTCTTGCTCTTTGATCTTCCCGTATCTAATCTCAGCAACCTTCCCATAATCACCATTACGCTCTGCCTGATCGGCCTCTTGCTTTAACTCTTCAATATGTGCTTTTGCATTCTGTATTTTTTCAACCACTTCTTTTTCCTCCATCCACTTAGCCTTATAAGTATCTCGTTCTGCCGATAGATTAGCAATCTGAGTATTCAGGTCTTTCAATTTAACCTCATCATTTTCACGTTTGATGGCTTCACGCTCAATTTCAAGTTGTCTAATCTGGCGCTCCAATGTATCTAATTCTTCAGGCATTGAATTCATTTCCATACGTAACTTGGCAGCGCTCTCATCAATCAAATCAATAGCTTTATCAGGCAAGAAACGGTCACTAATGTACCGATGTGATAATTCCACTGCGGCAATAATAGCCTCATCTTTAATACGCACATGATGGTGCGTTTCATAACGATCTTTAATCCCTCTTAAAATAGAAATGGCATCTTCAACTGATGGCTCGTCAATCATTACTTTTTGAAATCTTCTTTCAAGGGCTTTATCTTTTTCAAAGAATTTCTGATATTCATTCAAAGTGGTAGCTCCAATAGCACGCAATTCACCACGAGCCAAAGCTGGCTTTAGTATATTGGCAGCATCCATAGCCCCATCCCCTCCTCCGGCACCAACAAGCGTATGAATTTCATCTATAAACAATACAATCTCCCCATCACTTGAAGTTACTTCCCTAATGACTGATTTTAATCTTTCTTCAAATTCTCCTTTATACTTTGCACCGGCTATTAACTGTCCCATATCCAATGCATACACGATTTTTGATTTTAAGTTTTCCGGAACATCACCATTAATAATTCGAATAGCAAGGCCTTCTGCAATGGCTGTTTTACCCACACCGGGCTCTCCTACAAGGATTGGATTATTTTTTGTGCGCCTGGTTAAAATGTGCAGCGTACGCCTAATTTCCTCATCTCTACCAATTACCGGATCCAGTTTTCCTGTTCTTGCAAGATCATTTAAATTACGTGCATACTTATTCAATGCATTAAATTGAGTTTCCTGTGTTTGAGAAGTAACAGAAGTACCTTTTCGTAATTCTTTAATTGCCTGTATAAGACCTTGCTCAGTTAATCCGGCATCTTTAAGCAACTTCGCAGTTGCATCATTACCATGTAAAATAGAAAGTAACAAATGTTCCGGAGTAATAAACTCATCATTAAAAGTCTTCAAAACCGAACCTGCATATAATATGGCATTATTGGCATCGCGCCCTAATTGTTGAGCAGGCTCCCCACTAACTGTAGGTAATTTGGCAATCAATTCTTTGAGCTTATTTTCAACAAGATTTAGGGTAACATTATTTTTCTTTAATAAATATTCAATAGGCGTTTCATCGCCCTCCAATAATGCTTGCAGAATATGCTCTGTTTCAATGGAAGGATTTTGGTGATTATAGGCAATTTGTTGTGCTGCCTGAAAAATCTCCGCTGCTTTGATAGTGAAATTATTAAGATTCATAAACATTATATTAGTAACAATTAAACCTTAGTCTCAAATCAAACTCCAAAAAAGAAATCAGGTAATTATGTCACTCCAAAATCGTTCCAACTGTCTGCTTTACAGTTTATTTTTTATATTTCTGCTATTCTTTCAGCAAGCCAAGAGTCAGGATATTTGGGAAAAGACAAATCAATGGCTTGAGAATAACATAACACAATTAGGAGGTAATGCAGTTTTATTAGTTTATAAAAATGATAAACAGGTTTATTTAAATACTATAAATAACCCCGGCCATTTAAAACAACAATTTGCTAAAAGGAGAGGAATAAACATTTCTCTTGATGAAAATACACCCACGCTAATTGCTAGTTGCAGCAAGTGGCTTAGTGCGGCTCTGATAATGACTTTTGTGGATGAAGGGAAGTTAAGAATTACTGATTCCATTGGGAAGTTTTTACCCATTTTTACCCGGTATGGAAAAGGCGCTATTACTATTGGAGATTGTTTGAGCCATTTAACAGGAACAGAAAGTAATCGGGAAGACAATAGATTATATATGCAAATGTCATCAATGGATAAAGTAATTGAGTACATTGCTAAAAAGCCGCTAATTAACACTCCGGGAACTGCATTTTCTTATGGCAGTGATGGCTTACAAATTACAGCATCAATAATAGAAAAAATTTCAGGTAAATCATTCAAAAGTTTGTTTAAGGAGCGAATTGCCCAGCCCTTAGATATGAAAAATACAAATTTTGGCAATCAGGAAGTTGCTTTACCTGCCGGTGGTGCACATAGTTCTGCTCTTGATTATATGAATTTTTTACAAATGATTTTACATCATGGGTCATTTCATGGAAAGCAAATTTTATCACCACAATCAGTAAAAGAAATGCAGATAAATAGAATTGCAAATAAAGAAATTTCTTACTCACCAGCTCAATCAAGTGATTGGGGTTATGGATATGGTGAATGGACATTGAAAAAAGATGTTGTATCAAGCCCGGGTATGTTTGGTTCAATCCCCTGGATAGATAATAAAAACCAATATGCGGCTGTCCTTATCACTTTAAATTTACGCACAAAGGACAGACAAGACAGGTACCTCGAGCTTATTCAATTAGTTGAAGATGCTGTTAAACAACTGCATGAATAATACAGAAGATATTATCTTTGAAAGAAAACTTTGGATAGAAAAGGTCGTTCCAAAATTGTAAAAGATTATGCAATTGAAGAAGGGTTTGAATATTGTGGCATAGCTGAGGCTACATTTATGGATGAAGATGCGCGGCGCCTAGAACAATGGTTAAGCAAGGGCTACCATGGCACCATGGGATATATGGAGCGGTATTTTGATTTACGAACCGACCCGGCTAAATTAGTTCCCGGTGCCAAATCAGTAATTACTTTCATGATGAATTATTATCCGGCAGTTCATCAACGTGAAGATTCCCCAAAAATTTCGCGATATGCATATGGAGAGGATTATCATGAAGTAATTCGAGAGAAATTAAATAACCTATTATTAAAATTTAGAGCACAGTTTGGAGAGATAAACGGTAGAGGGTTTGTGGATAGTGCTCCTGTTTTAGAGCGTTCGTGGGCACAGCGATCGGGAATAGGATGGATAGGTAAAAACGGGAACCTGATATCAAAAACAAGTGGCTCTTATTTCTTTTTAGCTACGCTTATTACCGACCTTGATTTGGAACCTGATTCACCTTATGCAAAAGATTATTGTGGAAGTTGTACACGATGCATTGATGCTTGTCCAACGGAAGCCATTTTGCCCAATAAGGTAATTGATGCAAGCCGGTGTATTTCGTACTTTACTATTGAGCTTAAAGATGAACTTTTCCCTGAAAGTATGCAAGGGAAGTTTCAAAACTGGATGTTTGGCTGTGATGTTTGTCAGGAAGTGTGCCCTTGGAATCGTTTCTCAACCCCCAACCATGAACAACATTTTACCCCCATTCCTGAAATATTAAACTTTAGTACCGGGGATTGGGAAGAGTTGACAGAAGAATCATTTAAGCAAATTTTTAAGCGTTCGCCAATAAAAAGGAGTAAGTTTAAAGGAATAAAACGCAATCTTCAATTTCTTCATCAGCATGATAAATAAATTACAGATTATTGCAACCAAGCCTACACGAAACATTATTGGATTAATGAGTGGAACTTCATTAGATGGTTTAGATATTGCTTTATGTAATATTTCAGGTTCAGGGAAGAGCACAAAAGCTAAAATCAGCTATTTTACCACTATCAACTATCCCATACCGTTAGTTACAGCGATAAGGGAAATTTCAGCAGAACATATTTCATTAAAATCCTTAACAGCATTACATACCACACTTGGCAATTGGATGGGGAATGCAACCAATAAAGCGTTAAAGCAATGGGGAGTAACAAAGGATGAGATAGATTTAATAGCAAGTCATGGTCAAACTATTTATCATATACCCGGTGCAAATAATAACAACCAACCGGCCACTTTACAAATTGGTGATGCCGATCAAATTGCAGCAACTACAGGAATTACAACCATATCAGATTTTAGGATGAAGCACATTGCTGCAGGTGGTGAAGGAGCTCCCCTTGCCGGATATGGCGATTACCTGCTCTTTTCGAATTCGGAGAAAGATATTGTGCTGATAAATATAGGCGGGATAGCTAATTTCACTATACTTCCTGCTGATGGAGGGAAACCAATATGTTGTAGTGATGTGGGGCCGGGAAATACGCTGATGGATGCCTGGATGAGGAATAATGAAAATCTACCTTATGACAAAGACGGAAGTATAGCTGCAAGAGGCAGCGTTTACACTCCCCTGTTAGAAAAACTATTAGCACATCCATTCTTCAAACTTCCGTTTCCTAAATCTACCGGACCTGAAATGTTTTCATATCATTGGTTGCAGGAAGGAGTTATTCATTCAGGAGCTTCAACCTTATCTTCTGCAGATATAATGGCCACATTAAATGTTTTCACCGCCAGATGTATAGCCCAAGCCTTACTGCATAACATAACCACCAAAAATATTGAGGTATTTATTTCCGGTGGTGGCCTATGGAATCTTACTTTGTTAAAAAATATTCAGGAATTGTTGCCAAACTATCATTTAAAATCAATGAGTGATACCGGAATTTTGCCAGATGCAAAAGAAGCCCTTCTATTTGCTATATTAGCCAATGAGTGCATCTCAGGCACAGCAAATACATTTACCGGTACAGGGTTATTGCCGGTGAAGATGGGAAAAATTTCATTCCCATTGTAGCTGAAGACTTACTCTCTGTATATTTAATTAAATTCTCTAGTGTATTTTGATATCCTTCTCCTGCCAAATCATTGATAAATAAACCGGCAAATTTTTCCCAGGGATACCATTTAATTTTATGCACTGCACGCCACAACAATTGATGCTGACTCCCCACCTTTTCCATTATAACATCTATTAAAACAGCCTTTTCATTTGGTGGCCTTAATGCTACTCGAATACCCGAATCATACAATTCAACTTCTTCCAAGATATACACCTTCCCATTCCGCTCCCATTTCAGGTAATCCTTACCGTTAGTATTTTTCCCTTCTAAAACAGCTTCCCCCACTAAAGGCAAATACCAATTTCTCCAGCCGGCCAGGCTTTTTACTTCGTTAACTACCGGCATAGGATTACCATATACATTGACCGTGCGATTAATCACCACTGTAGAAGGCATTAATAGTGAGATAAGCAATATCAACACAGTCAAACCAATTATGGCAATAACAACTCCCTTTATTTTATACATACTATTCCCATTTAAAAAATTTAGTTGCTAATACATAGGCAATAGCACCCCATCCAAGCAAAAAAAGTAATTCAGTATTTACCTGCCAAATATGTGCCCCTTCAAAAGCCACTTTCCGTAATGCGGTATTAAGATGGGTAAGTGGCAGCATATTGGAGATGGGTTGAAGCCATGTTGGAAATACTTCCACCGAAAAGAAAGTGCCACCAAGTAAAAATTGCGGAAGGGTAATGAGGTTAGCCATTGGAGCAATTGAGCTGTCATTTTTTGCCAACCCACTTATAGCAAAACCAAAACCCATAAAAACCATTAGTCCGATAAAACTCAGCACCATGAGTTCCAAGAAAGTTACCCATCCATTTACTAAAGTAAAATCAAAAAAATAATAACCTACTGCAACAATAACGATGGCTGTAATCATTTGAAAAATTACCCGGCTTAAGCTCTCTCCCAAAATAATAAACGGCCTAGAAATAGGTGTTGCAAAAAATCGTTTTAATACCAAAGTATTACGCAAATTAAAAAACATAAAAGCTACTCCAAATACAGAAGCTGTCATCAATGAAAAGCCAAGTTGTCCCGGTAAGATGAAATCAATAGATTTATATTTCCGGGTTTGTTCAACATCTTTTACAGGATTAAATTGAAGTTGAGCATAGGTAGGTTGATTTTTATATAACTGTTTATTAATGGCAGCAATTGTGCTATTAATTAATGCCTGCAACTGTGGCCATTGATCATTGGCTGCCGAAGAGGACTTCAATTCAACTTGTAACGGATTATCCTTTGTTGCAGCATAAAAGCGAATAACGCCGGCAATACTTCCCTTTCTAAGTGCAGTTTGAGTTTCAGCGCTATCCAATTTTTTAAATCGCACGCTGCCGGACGCTAATAAATCGTGATATAACCTATTCATTGTATCTGCCGATTCATGCAGGGCCACATTGTACACGCGCCTTTGTCCTCCATCACCAATAAAACCAAAAGCAATAATAAAAACAAAAGGGAAAACGAAACTAAATACAATTGCTGATGGACTTCGTTTGATAGACCGTAAACTGGCTTTAGTGATTGCCAGCATAGCCTTGGTTTGGCTGTACTTCATATAGGTGGCAGCAAAACTAAGAAAAGTTTAATCATATTTACACCCAAACATTCGCTTTTATGATTGCACACAATACGTAAATTGCGCTATGCATAAGGTGTATCTATTATTAGGCTCAAACATGGGCGATTCAAGGCAAATGCTCCATAATGCCGTTCAGGAAATAGAAAAGCAAATTGGAAAAGTATTTCGTAAAAGCCATGTTTATTCAACCGAACCGTGGGGGAAAAAAGATCAACCCTATTTTTTTAATCAGATATTAGTAATTAAAACAAATCTTAACCCGAGCGAAACTTTATCTGCAACATTAAAAATAGAATCACAATTAGGAAGAGTAAGAAAAGAGAAAAATGCTCCCCGCACTATTGATATTGACATCTTATTTTTTGATAAAATAGTATTAGCTGAGCCAAAGTTATACATTCCTCATCCACATATTGCACAACGGAAATTTGTTCTTATCCCGCTTAATTCTCTTTCACCAAGGCTAAAACACCCTGTGAGCGGGCATTCTGTACATCAGATGTTACTCAATTGTACAGACTCACTCAATGTGAAAAGAATTTAATATTGCTTTAGCCGATTCCAAGTAATTTGCAGACAACTTTTTGGTTTGAATTGAAGAAATGAATTATCGGTTTATTACAGTAGAAGGAAACATTGGTGCGGGGAAAACAACATTATCCTCCTTATTAAGTAAGCACTATCATGCCCGGTTAGTTTTAGAAGCCTTTGCTGACAATCCCTTTTTACCCAGTTTTTATAAAAACCCTGAACAGTATGCTTTTCCGTTAGAACTATTTTTTATGGCGGAGAGATATAAGCAATGGAAGGAAGTATTACAAGCTCCTGATATGTTTCATCAGATTACCATTTCTGATTATTTGTTCACAAAAAGTTTATTATTTGCCCGTGTTAACCTTAAGGACGATGAATACAAATTATATCAACGATTATTCGATATTATTAACCCACAAATATTACAGCCTGAAATACTCATATTTTTAAATGCACCTATAAAAAAATTACAGGAGAACATAAGAAAGAGAAATAGAGGGTATGAGCTGAGTATATCAGATGAATACTTACAAAGCATTCAAGATATTTATACTGAATATTTAAAACAGCATAGTGTAAAAACCTTAATGGTTGATACCAGTAACGCTGATTTTTTAAACAACCCTGAACATTTTCAAGTAATCACCAATGCATTGGAACATGAATATGAGCCTGGCGTGCATTACTTAACCCTACCATGAATTAAAAATGAGTAAAACATCTTCAACCGACCTGTCGCCGTATGCACCGTTGAAGTTGCGGGAGTTTCAATTTTTTATTGCCGGAAGGTTTATATACATCATGGCCATCCGTATGGTAGGAGCTGTAATAGGTTGGTGGATGTATAAATTAACCGGGAGTAAATTAGCTTTAGGTTTTGTAGGTTTATCTGAAGTAATTCCTGCCTTGTCATTTGCATTATATGCCGGACATAAAATTGATTTAGGTGAACGAAAGCGCATGTTATTAATATGTGTTGGGGCTTATGCGATATGTTGTGTTAGTCTTTTGTATCTCTCTTCAAAAATGGTTGCCAACCAGTATCATCATTATACAATTGCCGGTTTGATTTGTGTCACGATTGCATTAACCGGAGTGATCAGGGCATTTTCGGGACCAATTTTTTCTGCCATGATTTCACAAGTTGTACCAAGGCCTATGTTAGCAAATGCTGCAGCAATAAGTTCAGCAGGATGGCTGGTAGCCTCAATTTTTGGCCATGCTATTGGTGGCTTTTGTATTGCCTGGCTTGGTATCCATTACACTTTTAGTGTGGTAATCATTTTAGTAGTATTCACATTCTTTTTATTTTCAAAATTATATCCCAAGCCTCCATTCTTAAAAGAGTCGAAAAGCGCATGGAAAAGTGTGAAAGAAGGAATTGTATATGTATATAAAACAAAGGAATTATTTGGAGCAGCCACACTTGACCTATTTGCAGTATTGTTTGGGGGTGCTGTGGCTTTACTTCCTGTATTTGCCATGGATATTTTACACATATCACCAATTGGTTTTGGTTGGCTAAATGCAGCTACTGATATAGGTTCTATTTTGATGGTTAGTTTTTTAACATTAAAACCACTTAAAGGCAAGCAGGGCACAATATTATTTTTTGCGGTAGCAGGATATGGACTATGCATTATCATTTTTGCTTTATCAAAAGTTTTTTGGCTGTCCTTCTTCGCTCTTTTATTAAGTGGATGTATGGACGGTGTTTCAGTAATAATCCGCAACACCATATTACAATTAAAAACCCCTGATGAACTGCGTGGGCGAGTTGCATCAGTAAATAGTATGTTTATTAATTCTTCAAATGAATTAGGCCAATTTGAAAGCGGAGTTGCCGCAAAATTAATAGGCACAGTGCCCGCGGTGGTATTTGGAGGATGCATGACAATAGCTGTAGCTATCACCACTTGGTTTAAGGCACCTGCACTAAGGAAAATGGAATACTAAACATTATTTCCATATTATTTTTGGTAATTTTATAGTTTTAATTCAGATACATGCACCGCCGAAAATTTATTCGTAACAGCAGTTTAGGATTAACGCTTTTGCTATTGGGCAAGATGGGTCAATTAACTGCATTATCCGGGGAGATTTACCAAATAAAAATGCTTAACCATAATACCGGTATTTTTATTGAAAAAGGCGGAACTATCTTGTTCCAATTAAACAAAGCAGGAATTATATTGGTTGATAGCCAGTTTACTGATTCTGCAACACATCTGCTGGAAGAATTAAAAAAGCGCACAACCCTAAGCGTAAATATTTTGGTTAATACACACCATCATCCCGATCATACCTCCGGTAATATCATTTTTCAAAAATATACAAAGCATATTCTGGCACATGCTAACAGTAAAATAAATCAGGAATATACAGCCATAAGAAATCATACAGAAAGCATGCAAGCCTATCCTAACCAAACTTATACTAACCATATAAAACGAAAAATTGGGAATGAAACCCTACGACTTGATTATCTTGGCGCAGGGCATACCAATGGAGATTCTCTGGTGTATTTAAAAAAAGCGGGGGTTGTTCATTTGGGTGATTTGGTATTTAACAGGATGCACCCCTATATAGATAAACCTGCCGGAGCCAGCATAACCAATTGGATAACCATATTAGAAAAGATCCCTCATATCTACCCCGCCAATACAGTCTTTATTTGTGGCCATGCCGCCAAAAATCACAGTGTAATAATTACAGAGGAAGATATTTTCTTATTTAGAGATTATTTAAAAAATCTGCTAAATTTCACTTCTGAACAAATAGCAAATGGTAGAAGCAGGTTAGAGTTACTGGAAAATAAATCTATTCCCGGATCACCGGAATGGCAGGATGGAGAAGCCTCTCGTGGTTTAGATGCTGCTTATACAGAATTGACTGCACATTTTAAATAAGAGTCCATTATTTAATTAGCTTATCTAATACAAATTTTGCCGCAGGGCAAAATGTTACATTTTTTAAAGTGATATGTTTTCGTTTTAAAAAAACATCTTCATTGGTATAAGGGAAACGAGAGCAATCAGAAGGGCGAACATTATAAATTGAACAGGTGTTATCTGTATGTAGAAATGGGCAGGGTAAACTTTTTACTACATAATCACCTTCGTTATCAAGATGAAGGTATTTTTCAATAAAGACACTTTCCTTTAGTTTAAGATAACGAGCAATACGCTTAATATCCGGCGTTTTAAATCGCGGCGAATAGTTTTTGCAACATGCGGCACATTCCAAACAATTTATGGTTGCGAATGCTTGTTCATGCAAATTGGGCAATTCCTTGATTACATTTGCCCTATCAGCCCGTTGAAGAAACTGTTTATATTTTTTCTGCTCATTCTCAATCTCTTTCCCAGCCATATTATATGTAAATTCAGGTACAAAAATACATCCCAGGCATTATTGAATGTGTAAAAAAGCTCATTTTTCTATTTCTCCACACATCTTAGGATTTGTTTTAACAATAACCCATATCAATTACCTTTGCGGCGTTAAAATTTAAATTCGTAGCAATGTTTAATCCAACAGATAAAAACTTATTTGAAATCCAACAACAAGAATTTATTCATAGGCATATTGGTCCAACTGCAGAAGAAACAAAAAAGATGCTAAAAAAGATTGGGGTTTCTGATATGGAAACACTGATTGAAGAAACAGTACCTTCTTCTATACGTACCAATATCCCATTAGGCATTGGTAACCCTGTAAGTGAATTTACTTATTTGAATGAATTAAAGAAAATTGCTTCTTTAAATAAAGTGTATCGTTCTTATATTGGCCAGGGTTATTACAACACCATTGTACCGAATGTTATTTTACGCAACGTTTTTGAAAATCCGGGGTGGTACACTCAATACACTCCTTATCAGGCTGAAATTTCACAAGGAAGATTGGAGAGTTTGTTAAACTTTCAAACCGTTATTAGTGACCTTACCGCATTGCCAATAGCCAACGCCAGTTTATTAGATGAAGGAACTGCTGCTGCGGAAGCAATGATTATGTTTTTCAATTTAAAAAACAAAGACCACGATCATGTTAGTGTGGCCAAATGCTTTGTTGACAAAAATATTTTTCCTCAAACACTTGATATTTTAATTACGCGTGCAAAGCCATTGCAAATTGAGTTAATTATTGGTAATTATGAGGAAGTAAAATTAGATGAATCTTATTTTGGTGCCATTGTTCAATATCCCAATTCAAATGGCGAGATATTGGATTATCGTTCCTTTATTGAAAATGCTCACCATGCTGATGTGCGCGTAGCAATGATTGCCGATATCATGTCGTTATTGTTGCTCACCCCGCCCGGAGAGTTGGGTGCAGATGTAGCCGTTGGCAGTGCTCAACGTTTTGGTGTACCGATGGGGTTTGGTGGCCCACATGCTGCCTATTTTGCTACCCGAGATGAATTTAAACGAAATATACCGGGCAGAATTATTGGCGCAAGTGTTGATGCAAATAATAACCGTGCATTAAGGATGGCACTTCAAACTCGTGAACAACATATTCGTAGAGAAAAGGCCACTAGCAATATTTGTACTGCTCAAGCTTTGCTTGCAAACATGGCTGCCATGTATGCTGTTTATCATGGAGCTGATGGGTTAACAAAAATTGCAAAACGTATCTGCATATTAACTCAAACCCTAAGCAATGAATTAAATGAAATAGGATTTAAAAATAAAAATGAATTCTTTTTTGATACCGTACGTGTTTTAGTAAAAGATATTGAGCAATTAAAAACCGCAGCAGAAGCTAATGAGATGAATTTCTTTTATAAAGGAAATGAAGTGATGATTTCATTAGATGAAACGACTACTCAATTTGATGTATTAGATATTCTTCACGTATTTGCAGGAAATATTCAGCACGATACTTCTGTTGCTAATTTTGATGCTGATTTATTGCTGGAAAACATTCCATCCCAACTTACCCGCACATCAACATTTTTACAATATCCTGTATTTAATGCTCATCATAGTGAAACAAAAATGATGCGCTATATTAAACAATTGGAAGATAAAGATCTGAGTTTAAATACATCTATGATTTCATTAGGTAGTTGTACTATGAAACTAAATGCAGCAACTCAATTAATTCCTGTAAGCTGGCCGGAGTTCAACAACATACATCCCTTTTCGCCGGAAAATCAGTGGGAAGGCTATAACATTATTATAAAAGAAATATCACAATGGCTAAGTCGTATTACCGGATTATCTGCCACTTCACTTCAGCCTAATAGTGGTGCTCAGGGTGAATATGCAGGATTGCTTACCATTAAAGCATATCATGAGCATCATAACCAATTACATCGCGATGTAATATTGATTCCAATATCTGCACATGGAACAAACCCTGCTTCAGCAGTTATGGCAGGTTTTAAAGTAATTGTAACAAAATGTGATGAGTCCGGAAATATTGATGTGAGCGACTTAAAAGTAAATGCTGAAAAATACAAAGACAGTCTTGCAGGAATAATGATTACTTATCCAAGTACACATGGTGTATTTGAGGAGTCAGTAATTGAGATTTGTAAAATTGTTCACGATAAGGGTGGTTTAGTGTATATGGACGGTGCCAACATGAATGCACAGGTAGGTCTTACCAGTCCGGGGTTTATTGGTGCAGATGTTTGCCATCTTAATTTACACAAAACTTTTGCAATACCACATGGTGGAGGCGGACCCGGTATGGGGCCAATTTGTGTTAATGAAAAATTATCGCCATTTCTTCCCGGGCATCCTTCACTAAAAAACACAACCGAGGCAACTACTGCAGTAAGTGCAGCACCGTTTGGCAGTGCAAGTATTTTACTGATAAGCTATGCTTATATTAAAATGCTTGGAGATGAAGGGTTGAAAAAAAGCACCATGTATGCCATTTTAAATGCAAATTACATGAAGGCCCGATTAGCCAAAGACTTTAAAATTCTTTATGCAGGAGCCAACAATCGTTGTGCACATGAATTTATTGTTGATTTAAGACCTTTTAAGCAAACTGCAGGGGTTGAAGCGGAAGATGTTGCCAAACGATTAATGGATTATAACTTTCACGCACCTACACTAAGTTTTCCTGTACCGGGAACTATTATGATTGAGCCAACCGAAAGCGAAGACAAGGCTGAATTAGACCGCTTTTGTGACGCATTGCTAAGCATAAGGGCAGAGATTGTTCAAATTGAAACAGGGCAACTTGATAAAAATGATAATCCATTAAAAAATGCACCACATACGCAATTGGTTGTTTGTGCTAACGAGTGGAACCATAAATATCCTCGTGAGCAGGCTGTGTTTCCATTACAATATGTAAAGAAAAATAAATTCTGGCCTGCCGTAAGTCGGGTAAACAATTCAGCAGGTGACAGAAACCTTATATGCACATGTGAACCTACAAGTGCCTTTGTTGGTGAATTGGGTTAAATACAATTTTTAAAATATTGTCATTATACCAAGTGCTATCTTAAAAAATATTGATTTTGTTGAAAGCAAAAGCCTGCTATTGGTCAAAATCTTTTTAAGATAACCATCTGAGAATATTCACCTCTACTCTTTATATAAAATTTCGTAGTAATCATTTACCATGCGATTACTATCGAACTGCCAACGCACATCGCGCATAGCATTCTTCATGATTTGATGCCACACTTCCTTATTCTCATAAAACAACGGTAGGATTTGATTCTCTAAAATCTCATAAATTTTATTGAAATCATACTCATCTTGTTCATGCACCGACATGGAGGCATAATCAGCTAAAGGAACAACAAACCCATTATTACCATGATTAATAAACTCTCTTATCCATCCGTCATTCGTACTAAAATTTACAGCCCCGTTCATAGTTGCAGTAATTCCACTTGTACCACTCGCTTCTCGGGGAACACGTGGATTATTAAGCCAGACATCTGCTGCTTGTTTTAGATATCTGCTTAAAGTAAGTTCATATCCTAAGCATACAGCCACATTGGGCAATTCCTTACTAATATTAATAAGCTCATTAAGCTCTAAAATAGCAGGATAATCAAGTGGGTATGGTTTCCCGGCCCAAATTACCTGAATCGGATAATGTTTATTTGATAACAACTGCTTAAACCTGTCAATTTCCCGAGCCAAGAGACTGGCTCTTTTATATCCGGCAAAACGCCGGGCCCAAACGATGGTAAAAACTTCAGGATTAAATAATTTTCCAGAATTATCTGCAACTATATCAAATGCCCTTCGCTTAATATATTGTTTCCTATCAATAAATGCGGGTGTGTTATGCGCCTCCATGTAATTATATAACTCCTTATCTGCCCAATAATTCCAGTTTTGTGCATTCGTGATAGATTTTATTTCACAGATTCCTTCAAACTTACTCCACATAGCACGACTCACCTCACCATGTAATTGACTAACGGCATTGGCTAAACGCGCCATTCGTAATGCAGCTAATGAGTGATTAAATAAATCTCCCGGGGCACCACCTAACTTCTTTACTTCTTCTATATCTACTTCACTGAAATAACCCATCTTCTGACAAAGATGGATATCATGTTTTTCATTACCCGCTTCTTCCGGGGTATGAGTAGTAAACACTATTTTTTTACGAACAGCTTCTAAATTGTTAGCTTTCTTATACAAATAAAAGGCTCCACTGATGCCATGTGCTTCATTTAAGTGATACAATTCAGGATTAAAGTTCAATGCCTCGCATAACTTCATACCGCCTACACCCAGCAAAATAAACTGTGCAACCTTTGTGGCCACATTAGCATCATACAATTTATGCGAAATCGTTTGAGAAACATGATCGTTTTCAGGCAAATCAGTACTCAATAAAAACAAGGGTGCGGTTTTAAAGATATCCGGAGGAAGGTAATAAGCCTTTACCCATACCGGAGAATCGTGGATGGTAACTTCAAAGCGAATATTTGTATCCACTAAAAAATTATACACCTTTTCGTTCCACTCAACATTAAGTGTTTGATCAGGGTTACGACCTTGATCATAATAACCATATTTCCAAAGAATACCAATTCCAATAATGTTTTGCCGCAATTCAAATGCACTCCGTAAATGAGAGCCGCTTAAAAAGCCTAAGCCACCACTATAAATCTTAAGAGGCTGGTGTATAGCATATTCCATTGAGAAATAAGCAATGCGCTTTTCATATCTGTGGTCAACGTGGTAAGGAACTTTAAAGTTCGTAAAATCCATAATTTCTAAAATTTTCTAATGCAAGATAATCTCTTCTTACTATTGCAACAGTAAGAAAAAATATGCTTGAGAACAAATTCCTTCGCATTACTATATAAAATAAATATGATAGTTTTATAAAAAAATCAGTACGCTATTTTCATGCATGACAACGATGTATCATTAAGTGAAGTTCACCAATCAATAGAAACCACAAACAAAAAAGGCTGGAGAAAAGTATTTTCTTTTCTTGGGCCTGCATACTTAGTAGGAGTTGGTTATATGGACCCGGGCAATTGGGCAACTGATCTTGCCGGAGGAAGTAAATTTGGATATACGTTGATTTGGGTTTTGTTGATGAGCAACTTGATGGCATTGTTGCTTCAAGGATTATCAGCAAGACTGGGAATTGTTCGTGGACGTGATCTAGCTCAAGCGAACCGGGAGACGTATCCTAAAGGAATCAATTTCTTCTTATATATTTTAGCTGAAATAGCCATTGCTGCCACAGATTTAGCGGAAGTATTAGGTATGGCCATAGGTATTCAATTGCTTACAGGACTACCATTAATTTGGGGTGTTTGCATTACGGTATTAGATACTTTTTTATTACTCTATCTACATCGTTTAGGAATGCGAAAAATGGAAGCCTTTATTGTAGCCTTGGTTGCTGTTATTTTTATCTCTTTCCTCATTCAAATTTTTATGGCAAGCCCCGACCCTGTTGAGATTGTGCATGGGCTTATTCCGCATAAATTGACAAACGAAGGGCTTTACATCGCATTGGGAATAATAGGTGCCACTGTTATGCCACATAACCTTTATCTACATTCGGCACTCGTTCAAACCAGAAAAATTGAAAAGAATGATGAAGGGATAAAAAAAGCCATAAAATATAATCGTATTGATTCAACCATTGCTCTAAATATCGCCTTTTTGGTTAATGCCGGTATTTTAATTTTAGCGGCTACTGTATTTTTTAAAACCGGTAACACACACGTTGCAGAAATAAAAGAAGCACATCGTTTATTGCCCGGCTTTTTAGGAAACACTGCGCCAATACTTTTCGCACTTGCGCTAATTGCTGCCGGTCAAAGCTCTACGGTAACGGGTACACTTGCCGGACAAATCATTATGGAAGGTTACCTCAAGCTGCGTATTAGCCCGATGTTGCGAAGATTGATTACCAGGTTAGCAGCAATTATACCTGCGTTAATTGTAATATCCATTTACGGAGAGGATGAAGCAGATGCATTATTAATTTTTAGCCAGGTTATTTTAAGTTTACAATTAGGGTTTGCAATTATACCGTTAATTCATTTTGTAAGCGACAAGAAAACGATGGGTAAATTTGCAATAAAGCCATTAACAAAAATATTTGCCTGGATAATTACCATCATTCTGATTTACCTCAACTATAAGATGTTGCAGAATGAAATTTCCGGGTTCATCTCCACTGCCGGTATAGGTTTGAAGATATTAATTGGTGTGGCGGTTTTGGCCTTGGCTGGATTATTATTGTACATTGTTTTGCATCCATTCATCAATAAGCGAATAACCTTCAGAAATATATTTATGCACCATCATGCTCAGGCAGACCTAAACCTTGAAAAAAAATCTTTTTCGCGCATTGCTATTGCGGTAGATTTTTCGGCAAAGGATGAGGTGATACTATCGCATGCCCGCACGCAGGGCAATGAACACACGATTTTCTTTATTATTCATATTGTTGAAAGTGCATCTGCCTTGTTTATGGGAAAAGACAGCCATGATTATGAAACACGAGCCGATCAGGAAATGCTGGATAATTATATTCAACAATTAACTGCGTTAGGTATGCATGTATCCGGTTCGCTGGGTTATCATGAGCGAATAAAAGAAATAGCAAGGATGACAAAAGAATTTGATGCAGACTTATTAGTAATGGGGACTCATGGTCATAAAGGATTAAAAGATTTCATCTTTGGTTCTACAGTTGATCGGGTTAGGCACAAACTGACGATACCTGTTTTGGTGGTGAACATTTAATTCAAGGCCTACTTATTATATTTTGCCCAAATATCATTAAATTCGATTTCCGGATTTAACCAACCTCCAAAAACCCAGAAAAGAGAAAGATTTCAATGCCCCGAAGGTAGCCGGGTTGCTTAGTGTTTTAGCCATTGACTAAATATTAAATTCAATGGAATTTGTGAAGTATTTACAAATAAAAACGAGGCGGTGTAAAACTAAAAAAATACGATTTAAATTATGTTGAATTTGAAACATTTGGCTCAAGTGTCAAAATAGAAGTTGGAGAAAATTTTATTAAAGAAAATACAAAAGAAGTCCCGAAAGGAAAGAGGAAAACTATTGATTTACCAGTGATTCAAGACATGTGTATTAAGTTGGGAATTGGTTAGTTGGGAAGCGCCTCAAAAGCATAAGCAATGAACGAAATCCACCTAAAAAAAGATGGTTTTTAAAACAACTTAGACTCATTGAGAACAATAAAAATGAGTGAAATCCTAATTTACCAAGGTTAAAATAATGATTTTCAAATTGAAGTTCAGTTTGAGCACGAAACGATGTGGATTTCGCAAGACCAAATGGTTTCTTTATTTCAAAGAGACCAGTCCGTAATTTCAAAACATATAAGCAATGTATTTAAAGAGAATGAGTTAGACTCGAAAAGCAATATGCAAAAAATGCATATTGCAAATTCAGACAAACCTGTTGCTTATTACAGCCTTGATGTAGTTATCTCGGTTGGCAACCGTGTTAAATCACAACAAGGTACACAATTCCGAATTTGGACCACCCAACGCTTAAAGGAATTCCTTGTCCAGGGCTACTCCATCAACCAAAATCGTTTAAGCGAACTACAACAAACCGTTCCACTCATTCAGAAATCTATCGGTAGCGAAACGACCCTGAATGAAGCCAAAGGTTTTTTGGAAATCAGCAAACAGTACACATAAAGTTTTGTGTTGCTCAATCAATACGACAGCAACTTTAGTAATCACGAACTCCGTTAAGTAAAAATTAAACTTGAGAGTAAAAAAATAAAAAATATTGGGTCGGTTCTGAAAGCATTTGGGATTGCCTTACTCGTTGTCCGTTTGTTGTATAGTTTGTATGTCTGTGTTCACATGTCAAAATGGTTTACTTTTTATTGTAAACTTATTTCAGGACGAGACAACTACATCAACATCACTTTCTTCATAGACATTTGTATCATTCTTGTATGAGCCTTGCAAATACACCTTGAATTTTACTTCTTCTGGAAATCCTTTGTAACTTGCAATAGCATTCTTAACCGAATTTCCTGTGTTTGCTGAATTTGTTATTGACCCTTGATGGCTCCACGTACCTAATTGTGCTTCTGATATTGCCATACTCTATCTTTTAGGCTGCCGTTCGGAGTATTTCCCTCAGCATTTTGTAGGCACTTTGATTTATAAATCCCTGTATGTTTTCTTGTGTCAATTCTCCGTAGTGTTGCGGTGAATGGTTGATGATGTAGTCGGTATAGAGTTTGTCCATAATGCTCTTAATCACCAAATCATAAACCTGCCTTTCGTCCTGGGTCAGGTTGTTCTTGATGGTTGTTTTAAGGTCATTATCTTTTTGTAAGGCTTGCAGATAGTTTTCTACTACTGAAACTCCTTCGGGTGAAACCCTTTCTTTGAAACGAAGATTGATGGCTATTACTACTTCTTCAACGGTTGCCATTGGTCTTACGCTGGTAATGTTACCACCGCCACTGTTTCCGCCTTCATCATCATCGCCTCCGCCTTCGGGTTCCTGAACACCTTCTGATATTTTCTCAATGTCAAATGCTTTCAGTTTCACTTTTGCAATTTCTGCTTCCAAATCTTCTGCACTCATTGTCGGGTCGAGTTTCTTGTAAAGAAGTGTAGCGAAGATGTTGAAGTCAATCAGGATTTTGTCTTTGAAACGCAAACGGAATAAAGCACGGATATATCCAAACAAACTCACATAGCGGGCAAGCAAGGTTCTGAATTCTCGTTGCCAGTCGCTGTCTGCTTTGGCTTGCAGTATGCCTTTTATTTTGGTTAGTAATACCGATAGGGGAACTACGTCAACAGGATTTTCGCTGTTGAAAAGCTTTACACATTCTTCCACATCTTCCATCGTAAAAATGCCACGTTTCAGCAACTCGTCTTTGATTTTATATAAATCATCGGGATTGGCTTCTTTGTGACTTTCTACATTGCTTTGATATTTGCGAAATGCCTTGATGATTTTGTCGTACGAGTTGGTAAAGTCGACAGTAAGGGTATCGAATTTCTTTCCAGGATATATTCTATTCAATCTGCTGATGGTTTGCACGGCATTGCGGTCTTGCAGGGCTTTATCCAGAAACATAGTGTGCAGCATTTTTTCGCTGAAACCAACCTGAAACTTATTAGCCACAATCAGAAAACGAATGTCAGCACCTTTCTCAAAACATTCTTCAATTTTTACATTTTGTGGATTGTTACTTTTGTTCATTTCGGTTTCCGAATAGAACGTGCCGTTGTGGTTGATTTGTCCGCTAAAGGCAACCAGCGTTTCCCATTTCAATCCCCGTTTTTTCAGTTCTTCGTCCAGATGAAGTTTGTATTTCACAGCACTCAATCGGCTGGAAGTTACAATCATTGATTTGGCCTTGCCTTCAATCTTGTTAGCTGTGCGGTCTTTGAAAATCGAAACAATGATTTTGCATTTTTCCTTGATGACTTCATCATCTTCAAAGGCTTTCAGTTTCAATGCACGGTAAACCTGCAAAGTGGGATATTCATTCTGCTGATGGTCGTCAGGCAGTTTGTAGTTCAGTTCGTAAAGGGTTTCGTAAGTGATGATGTTTTTTGCAACGTCCATTATGTAGCCTTCGGCAATGGCTTCATCCATACTATACACATCAAAGGCACGACCTTCTTTGCCAAAGTGCTGAATGGTTTTATCGCTTGGTGTGGCGGTAAGTGCAATAAAGCAAAGGTTCGGAAATTCTTTTCTTGCAATTTCATCAATCAGTTCTTCCTGCTCGTCATCTTCTTCCTCTACTTTTTGCTGAATGGTTTGCCCAGTGGCTTCATCAAAAACGTCCACCATTTTTTCGTGGAGCTTGCCTTCCTGATTGGTGTGTGCTTCGTCTATAATGAAGCAAATGTTTTTCCCTGACTGGTCGGCAAGGTCTTTCAAAAATGAAAACTTGTGTAGAATGGTAACAATGACCGGTGCATTGATGGGGATTTCAGGATTACGGTAATTCTCTAATCGTTCGCCCAACGCCAACCGAACATCGTTACTCTTTTTGCAATACGCCACCACGCCTGTTTGACCAATGGCTTTTAAAAAGTCTTTGCTGATTTGGTCGTCAAGGTTGATGCGGTGCGTAAGGATAATGATGTGGTCAAATACCTTTTGGTTTTTTACGTGCAGGTTTCGTAGGTTTTGCACTAGCCAAACAATGGTATTACTTTTTCCGCTTCCTGCACTATGCTGTATCAGGTAGCGAAGGTTCAGCGTTTTCTTTTTGCGGTAATGTTCGGTAATGTCATCGTAAACGCGTTTTACGCAACGCTGCTGGTGGTAACGTGGGAAAATCCAGCCCTGTGTGCTGCCATACAGGTAGCGTTCAATGAAATTAAGTACACTGTCGGGAGCCAGAATTTCATTATACAGGTATTGTACGGCATAATCGTCACCGCTTATTTTCTGATTGAGCAAACCTGTGTTAAATTCCCTGAAATCGTCTTTGGTAGGTGGCTTGCTGAATGTGGTGGCGATTTTTGCTTTCTCGTCATCGCTGGCTATATGCACAAAGGCACGGTAAAAAATGGGGCGTTGGGTGTCTCGTTCGCAGTATTGGTTTACGGCATCCAGTACATTTTGTTTGGAAAGGGTGTGTTTGAGTTCAAGGGTGATGATGGCAAAGCCGTTCAGGCAAACCGCAATATCAATGCTTTGGCGGTCGTCTTCTTCTTGCCTTGCATTAGCGGCACTGGTAAAATGATACTGACGGATAACGCTAAATATGTTTTTCTTGGCAAGTTCTTCTTGATGTTTGTTGTCGCTGCGTTCGGGCTTGAAATAAAGTAAATCCAATGTGTGCTGACTGTTCACTTTCAGCCCATCACGAAGCAACTGGAACAAAGGTTTTTCCTGCAATTGTTCGGTAATCTTTTTGCCTAAATCTTTCTTCCAGTCGTAGCCCAATTCTGCTTTTACTGCTTGCAGGGTAGGACGTTGGGTATCTTCCCAAAACTGTTCTAACCTGTCCCAATGGATGCAGTTTTCCTTGTCCACCGTTATTTCACTATCACGAAAAATGCGGTAGCCCCATTTTGTATCTAACTGATGACAAAAATGGTCTTCAAATACTCGTTCCCAATCTTTACGCTGTTTACTCATCGGCTTCGCTTTTTGAGTTGAGCAATCTTGCACGTGCATTTTCTATTGCCTGGTGCAGTTTTTGTTTCAAAAGTTTTTTATCAGGAAGCAGGGTGAGGTACTCCGCTACTTTAATATTGCTTTTATCCAATTGCATTAATTCCACATGTTCTTCGTTTTTGCCCGAACAAAGAATCAAGCCTATCGGTTGATTTTCGCCTTCCACCATTTCGTATTTCTCAAGGTAACGCAGGTACAACTCCATCTGACCTTTAAATCCAGCTTCAAAATCACCTAATTTAAGGTCAATGGCTATAAGGCATTTCAGCCTGCGGTGATAGAAAAGCAAGTCTATTTTGTAATCACGGTTATCAATCGTGATGCGTTTTTGACGAGCCATGAAGGCAAAGTCATTGCCAAGTTCAATGATAAATCGCTGTAAATCTGCTACAATTGCTGATTCAAGGTCTTTTTCAGAATAAGTGTCTTTCAGCCCAAGAAAATCAAGAAAATAAGGGTCCCTGAATATCAGTTCCGGACTCATTTCCTGCCCGGTTTTTAGGGTGTTCAATTCATTTTGAATGGTCAGTTTAGGCTTTTTGCTGATGGCGGTACGTTCGTAGAGCATAGACTGTATGCGTTCCCGGAATGTGCGTACACTCCATTTTTCGTTAATACACATTCGAATATAAAATTCTCTCTTTAATGGATCATGTATGGGTATAAGCGCAATGATATGGGTCCAGCTTAATTGTCGTATCAGTGATACGACCATCTTTTCATCCGGAAAAACTTCTGCAAATTGCATCATATTGAAGATGTTGCGCCTTGAAAACCCTTTCCCGTACTCTATTTGCAATTGTGCAGACAGTGATTGCACAATCTTTTCACCATAATCGGCTCTATTATTTTGCAGTATATCCTGCTTAATGGTTTTCCCAATTTGCCAATACAGCATACTCATAGTGGCATTCACAACCACCGCAACCTGCTGACGGCTCTCCTCTATGAGTTGCCTGATGGAGACAAGTAACGCTGTGTTATCAATTTCTTTACCCATTGTCTGAACCTTGATTTGCCTGATTTAAGGATTACTTGATTTTAAGAGTTTGTTGTTGTGAACCCGCTTAAATTCCAAACTTCTTGAACCAAAATTTATCAGTAATCCAATTTCCATTTTATACGCTTCTAAATAATTCATTGCCTGCGCCAGGTGAACGTCTTCTAACTTAATGAGGGCTTTAAGTTCCACCATGACGAATCCTTCAACAAAAAAGTCAACGCGCCTTGTTCCTATCTGTTCCTCTCTATAAAATATCGGCATTTCCATTTCTCGTTGAGAATCCAAACCGTCGTATTGCATTTCAATCTGCAAAGCCCGCTGATAAATCACTTCCTGAAAACCGTTACCCAATGCAGAATGAACCCGCATTGCACAACCAATAATCCTTTTTGTAATTTCTTCATGTTTCATTTAGTTCGTTTTAACAAAGTTAATCTTGCAATCCTTCAACTGTCTGAACCTTGATTTATGGGATTTGCCTGATAACTTGATTTTTTTATCACGGTAATCCTATCATCCTTCTAATCACAGTTCAGACACTTTAACCTTCCCCGTCACAGCTTCATATATCTTAATCTTTCGCAGCTCTTGAAGTTTTTCAATTTGCTGATTATTGTTTTGAATTAGCCCTTCAATTGCCATCGTTCTTTTATTTAAGTGTTCAACAATTTGAACCTGCTCTTCATAAGAAGGATAAGCTATTTTTAAACTCGAAATATACTGCCAACTTGTTCGGGGCATTTTGGCTCCATAAACAGATGACATAATAATTGAACAGAAGGAATCTGATAACATTCTAAATTGCAGAAAAGCAGGATACAACTTCTGAGTGCAATCAATTACAATAATATCACCAACACAAATGCCATCCTTATCAGCAAGAAAAACCTTGTTTAAATATGGACGAAGTTTGTTGTAAAGTAGATTGTCCCTTTTAAACTTAATACCATTGTTTTCATATTCACTGGATGTTTCAATGAATTTACCAGTATGACTTTCGATATTCTCTAAGGCGATAAGGAAATCATCATCAAGAATTTCAGATGATTTTTCGGAAATCTGATTTGCCACATTCTTCAACCTTTTCACCTCCCAATGCTTCGGAATTTTACCCAGCCACTCAATGCCGCTGTCTTTAACCTTGATTTTTTTGATTGAACGATTACCTTGATTTTTATCCGGTATTTCATCATGGTCATCAGGCAAATCCCATAAATCACGGTTCAGACCCTTTGTTACCGCATTGTTGATTTCAATTTGCCGCAGTTCTTTCAGTTTTTCTGCCTGTGCTTTTTTGTTGGCTATCAGGCGGTCAATCTCTTGGGTTTGGTCGTCTAAGTAATTGGCGATGGTGAGTTGTTCGTCATATTCAGGTAATGCTAATCGCAAACGTTCAATCACTCCCATTCCAATATTAGGCTGTGTTCCAAATGACCAAGAATTTTGAATTTGCCTTTGAATACAATCTGATGAAAGAAAATGAAATAAAAACCGTGATGAAGTCTTGCTGTTTGAACGAACCAAAGCTAAAGGAGACCAAATATTAAAATTCAAATCTGTATCAACATAGCCAATTCTACCAGTGGTGGAACCTGATTTTACAATGAATATATCATTTCTCTTGGGTTTGCATTTGAGAGAATAAATTTTGTCTTGTTCAACCGAAATATTTCCTCCTCTGGCCTCATAGTTTATTCCATTTTCCGTAATTGCTTCCGCAGATATAAATGGAATACTGTCTTCATCGTCAACTAATTCAGGTGTTTCGTGTGGGCCATCTGTAATTTTTGGATTAACCAAATCTTTCAGACGTTTGATTCTCCATTGTTGTGGAATAGCACCAATCCAGTCAATACCGCTGGGCTTATATGTTTCGTATCTGCTCATTTCAGCTTTTTTAATGAAGTGTTTGCCAGCAATGATTTCATTTGGGTAATAGCAATCTGGTTGAGTTGCTGAAGACGCTGGCTTTGGGCAGTTCCCTGCCTGATGAGTACGGCATTGATGCTTTCAATATTGCTCAGCACCACCAGTTGTTCTAAGGTGGCGGCATCGCGTACGTTGCCTTCTGCATTGGGGTTGAGCGCACGCCATTGGGTGGCGGTCATTCCAAAAAGGGCAACATTCAGCAAATCGGCTTCGCTGGCATAAACGCTGTTTATCTGTTCTTTGCTTAGGGCTTGGGGTACAAGATTTTCTTTAATGGCATCAGTGTGAATGCGATAATTTACTTTGGCAAGGGTGCGCTGAAGGTCCCAATCCAGTTTTAAACGATCGTTTTCCTCAGCTTTCAGGCGTTGGAATTCTCTGATAAAATAAAATTTGAATTCGGCACTAATCCAGGTGGCAAACTCAAAAGCGATGTCTCGATGAGCAAATGTTCCTCCGTATTTTCCTGTTCTTGAAACTATGCCAATTGCATTGGTAGCATCAATCCATCTTTTGGGGGTTAGTGCAAAGCTGTTTGAACCTGCCTGATTTTTAATTCCATCGAATTCGATGGAATTAAAATTGGGATTATTGAATTGTTCCCAAAGACCAACAAACTCAATTGTGCTACGGTTTCTTAACCAGTTCTGCAAAATGTAGTCGCTTCTTTCCGCATCACGGTAACGGGCTATTCCCGTTAGAGAAATGAATTCGTCTTTGTTGTTTTCAGTAATGATTACAATTTCAATTCCTTTTACATTAAGGGTTCTATTCTTTGCCATTGCTACTATTTTAATTGTGGCAAATCCGCCATAGTTAAATTTATTCCATTCAACCCTAATTGTTTCATCAACTCTAAATTTTCATTTTCCAGTGCTGCAATTTCATTAGTAACCAAAGAAGCTTCACGCAGGGGCTGATACACATAAAAATGTTTGGTAAAGGGTATTTCGTAGCCCTTTTCCTCTTTGGTAATTTCCCATTTCTTTTCCACTTCTTTTTGCAGAAAAGCTTCTTTGTCGTCTTTCCACGGAATGTATTCTGTGTCTTTTACCATCTTAGGCACATTGATAATGGCTTTCAATCCCAGTTTGTTGCCGTCCAAAGTTTTGCGGATGGTAATTGAAGTGTCTGCCGTTTTTTGTTTAGTAGCCAGTTCACTTTCGGGGTTTAGGTTAAATGTAAATTCACCTTCCTTGCCTTTTTTGTCTTTCAGTTCGGCTAATCGTTTTTTGTCATCGGCTGTTTTTATCAGCAGGGTGTCGTCCAATTTGTTTTGAGCAAGCGTTACTTCTTTTTCTTCGGTGATGGGCTTGCCGTTTTCATCGGTTTCTTCCAAATCCAAAAACACTTTGCGGAACGCAAAATCTTCCAGTTCAAAAATCTTGCTGTAAGGTCCGGGCTCAAATGCTTTATGAATGTCAATGATTTCACGGATTTGCTCTTCGTCAATTCGTCTGCGTTTGTTGCCCAGGCTGCGTTTCATCGGTTTCCAAAAACCGGAAGCGTCAATGAGTTGGATTTTGCCTTTTCGTTTTTCGGGTTTGTTGTTTCGCACCAGCCAGATGTAAGTGGCAATGCCTGTGTTGTAAAACAAATCGGTGGGCAAGGCTACAATGGCTTCCAGCCAATCGTTTTCCAAAACATATCTGCGTATTTCGCTTTCTCCACTTCCTGCATCACCGCTAAACAAAGGTGAACCATTATGAACGATAGCAATGGCAGAACCACCCAGCTCGGCGGGTTTCATTTTGCTGATCATGTGAAGGGTAAAAAGCAACTGCCCATCGCTGCTGCGGGGTTGCCCCACATCAAAACGTCCGTTGCTGTTGGCAAGCACCTTCTTTTGAATTTTCTTCCAGCTTTTGCCATAAGGCGGATTGGAAAGCATAAAGTCGAACTGTTCACCTGCTGCACCGTCTTCATACAGCGTATCGCCTTTGGTGATGTATGCCGTTTCGCCTTTCAGCAATAAGTCGGCTTGTGCTACTGCCCAGGTTTTGTCGTTTACTTCCTGTCCATACAGCACCACTTTAGCATTGGGGTTTATTTTTTCTTCAATAAACTCTTTGGCTGCCGAAAGCATACCGCCACTGCCCACAGTAGGGTCGTAAATTTCAGCTTTTTCGCCCGGCTCAAGAATGTTTACTAATAGCTTTACTATTTCGTTTGGCGTGTAGAATTCTCCGGCTTTCTTTCCGGCACTGTCGGCAAAATGTTTGATGAGATATTCATACGCAGCGCCCATCAGGTCGGGGAACTCCAAATTGTCATCCCGCAAATTCATTCGGTTGAAATGCTGAATGAGTTTTCGCAAATCCTCATCACTGATTTGCTTGTTGTTTTTGCCAAATGTTTTGTTGAAGTTGATGTTGTCTTGGTTGAATACACCGTCCAACTTATCTAGGTTGGCATCTTGTAAAGCCGATAAGGCTTTGTTGATATGGTCGCCAATTTCTTCGGTCAAATCTTTAATGAACTGATGGAGCTGTTGCTTACCTTCACTATCGGTATAATATTCAGGGTCGCCATCTAAGGATTTCCACCTTGCTGCAAGGGGAACAAAGAAATCATATTCCGGTGCGTTTTGCCTTTCCAATTCTCCGTAAAGTATTTCAGGGTCGCTTACACCACGCATATCGGTCAGTGTTTTCTTCCTTCGGTCGCGGTGCACTTCAAACTGGTCGTTTACTCGTTTCAGAAACAACATCGAAATGATGTATTCCTTGTATTCAGAGGCATCCATATTGCCTCTCAGGATATCGCAGGCGTCAAAAAGGAAAGTTTCTAATCGGGAAAGTGAAATTTTATTAGCCATTTATTTATTGTCAAAATTTAAGTTGTGAATATCGTTATTTCTGTCGGTGCATTGGCAAAAAAACGGCTCTTTTGTCCCGATAGCTATCGAAATGCGGCTTGTCCCGCCTAAGCGGGATGCCGTTTGAACTGCTGCCATAAATTGTGTATCGTCTAAAAAAAAGTTGACACTTTTTGGGTTCTAAATCCTGTTACAAGTTTACGCATTTTTTAGTAATCCTAAATAAGGCTTACCGTTGCAAAAGAATTATCAGTTGCCGCGAAGTCTGAAATTGCACAAAGGCTTAATAGTAATGGAGTTCAAGATTTTAGTATAGATGGAAATTATTTTATAGTATCAATAATATATTTTAGTGAATATAACATACATGACGAAAGAGAAGTGGGAAATGCAAGATGCACAAATCCATTACAACCCCGTTCAGAGGAAAGGGAGAGAGAGTTGGAATTAATAAGGTTAGAAACGTACAGGATTTTGTTAAGGAATCCAGATAGGTCGGAGCAAGAAATGAGTGGGATGAACAATCGCAAATAAAAGAATACGATAGAAGAGACCTTTTTGAAACACAAGTAGGTGTAATTCCTCCCCAATGATACAGTGGGTAGTAGAACGATTGAGGAAGGTAATAATATACGTTTCTCTATTTAAAATAGTAATACTAACTTTACAGAAGGTGAAAAAACAAAAAAATACAAAGACAGTCAAGGTAACGAAATACCCTACAACGTCTACACGCCCGATGGTAACAGCCCCTCCTCCAACATATTACAACGGGAAGAAAGTGATGGAGAGAGCAATGATTTTGCATTAGTAGAAAGACAGTTTACCGAATATAAACAACTTGACTTTACCGCAGGTACAAAGATTGAAAGCCTTGATGATGTAGCTTGGCTGTTCCGCAATCTTGAAGATGAGGCAGTTGAGCATAGTTTCGCTTTTTATATAATGCCTGATGGGGGTTATGTAGTGTCTTATCCTGAAATGGGGCGATCGCTAACGGTTTGGCGCTTGGTGTTCGTGTGGGATTTCGGAGCACAAAACTTTCATTTAACCACAAAAGTTGATCTGGGATAGATTGTTCAGTTACTACTTCACCTGCCCTTGTGCCAAACGCCTGTTATGTGATTGTGTTTCTTGTTCCCACATTAATTTTTAAGCAAATAGAGTTTATCTCCCGTTTTGTTTTTTGATTCTACAAATGTTTTTATCTCTGTCAAATTTGCAAAGTCTTTCATTAATTGTTGTTCAATTTTACTTCTAAAATCTCTTATTTGATTGTGATTTTTTATTCCTAATTGTTGTAAGCTTTTGTCTCTTTCAATTTGATTAATTCCTTTTATTTCGTGATTTATTTCATTCAACAAAAATATATTGAAGTCAAGTAAAATATTTGAAAGTTCATTGCTAAGCCAAAAGGAAATGTTTACTGATGCTGCTACTAATATTGAAATAGATTTAAAATGTTGTTCGCCTGTCGCACAAAGTCTATTACATAATACACCCTCGTCTAGTTTTACTTGGATTCGGAGTTCGTTGGTTAAATTCAAAATTTGTTCTTGGGCGTCAATTCTGCGTTCAATCAATTTCTTGTAGTATTCTCTTTTATAATTTAAATTTTGAATTCTCAAGTTTACGAACCCCGTCAGAATAGCCGCAAGTACAGAACTCGAAATGATTATTGTTATTATTTCTGGTGCTCCCATTTTAATTTTTAGTCAACCTATTTTAGGATTTGTCAAATCCTCAGCGTCTTAAAAAAGATAAATAATGTAACTTTAATCTACCATATCAACTAAGGGGCAGTGTTCTTAAACTGCTTTACATAGGATACCATGTTAGCAGCTGTTATTCTGTTTTTGCTTTTAATTTGGTGTATGTATTAATAGTGTTCAATAAAGAGTAGAAAACCCACTCAAGTTGTTCTGAAAATTGAATTTGTTTTGTTGTGTTCTTATTATGTCGAATGTCAAACTCATTAACAATTTTAAAAAAGTCGTTTGTGTCGCTTTTTGAAAATAATGTTTCACAGTCTTTTCTTAATGGTTCAAGAACATAACTTAGGCTTTCGCAAGCAGACCGCATTTTGTCAAGTGAAGTTGGATGTTCAAAAAACAACCGCTTTGCGTGATTTATTGTTTTATCAATTTCAAAATCTCCTGTAGTAATATCTTGATTGACTAACCCAATCATTGGAATTTTCGGCAATTCCCTTTCTACTTCCTTAATTCCATAGTCTGTCAGCGTTACATTTTCAAATACAATTCTGTCACTTGATATTTGAATGTCGTGTCCAATTTTAATATAAAATTTGTCCTCAAGATGACGGATAATTTTATTAAATTCTTTCCCATCTTCAGCAAATGCTAATGGGTAATCGTTTATTCCAATAAAACGAAATTCCTTAAAATCATTTCCTCCATTTTTATACATAAACTTTAAGAGATGAAGTGATTTTTCGACAAATGTTTTGGGATAATCAATATTTTTTATCTGCATTGTCAGAAAATCGGTATTTATAAGAGGCGGTTCTTAATTTGCCTCAAATGCTTCTCTGCAAATGCCAGCAAGTATTGGGTGTTTTAGTTGTCTATTATTAAAAAAACTTTGATAGGTTGCTAAGGCGATTTTCACTTTCCCAACTGGCAAAAATTCATATGTAAATGTTGTGTCAGTTGTAGGGTGAATTTTGTATTCATTTCTCGGCATCTGATAACCTGTCAAAGGGCAAAAAGCGGTCTGCATAGTGTGTCTGTATAATGTCTGCAACTCTTAGGTATAAGAACAATTTATTGTGTATCCCCTAAGCTACGATTTTTTTTGAAAGCAAATCACAACAAGTATCTATACGCAACTGCTGCTCAAGTACAGTTTTTATTAGTTCGAATTTATTTTACAACAGCCTGCCTATTCCTTTTTATGGGATGAAGGCAACTTGGAAATTTTGAGTAGTGTTTTTTGTTCTTAGCAAATTCCCCATTCAATTCTTATAACCGGATTTTAAAAGGCAAGAAAAAATACAAACCACAAATCAATTAGTATAAGTAAAATTTTAGCGTTGCATGGCTACATATTGCAGCATGGAAAATCAGCATAAAGCATCTTTCTATCCATGCATTATCTATACAACCTTCTATGCACTTCCTGCACAACTTTATCAATAGATATTTTTTCCATACAGTGAAAGTGTTCAAGTGGGCAATGATTGGTTCCTTTGCTACAAGGCTGGCAATATAAATCGAGGCAAATATCTATATAAAAATCACTACCCTTTTTTTGAAGAAAGCGCTCTCCATAATACGCACCGAAACCTAATCTGGGAGAGGTGCATCCCCAAAGCGCAATTACAGGCTTTTGGAAAGCACAGGCGATATATTGAAAACCGGTATCGTGGGCAATAACAAGCTTTGAGTCTTTTACTAACCAAGCTGATTCATTGATATTAAACTTGCCACAAGCATTGTAAATTTTTACCGGGTCAACCGCTGCCACTTGCGCCGCTTCATCTGCATCATTCTTACCGCCAATAAGAATAATGGGATGATTAATCTTAGCACACATTTCTTTCATTTTATGTAATGGCAACTTCTTACATTGGTAGGTAGCACCACATACATATACAATGTATCCTGCATGATGTGAGGTGGGGATATCAGAAATAGTTACTTTATCTTCTGTAGGAATAAAATAATCCAAACCAAGGCCATCATCTGTAACCCCTAATGGTTTTAGGGTATCGAGGCTTCGGGTAGTGATATGCCTTCCGGGCATTACATCAATTGAAAATTCATTCAATAAAAATTTTCGAATATTCAATTTATTTACAACTGTGCACTCCTTCTTCAATGCCTTTCTAATTCGAAGGCTGCGAATATTATTGTGAAGATCAACGATAAAATCAAAATTTTCAGCTTTGAGTTGATCAATCAGTACACTCAAATTACCGGAGAAATAGTGGAACTTATCAATGTAAGGATTTGATGCTGTAACCATTTTAAAAGATTCCTTAGTTACAAAATGAATCTCTGTATTTGGTAATTGTTTTTTAAGACACCTGAATACCGGCGTTATCAGTACGATATCACCAATCGAAGAGAGTCGTATTACTAAAATCTTTTTCAACAGAAAGATTATTTCATTTCACCCACCTTACTCTTGGAATCTTTGGCAAAAAACATTTTATAAATAACCGGACCGGTAGTAATAACCACCAAGATTAGCACAATGATTTCAAGATGTTTTTCAAGATGAAAATCATATTTATTTACCAAAAATTCATTGAGATAAAAGCCCGCAAAGATGATTGAAAAAGCCCAAGCCACAGAACCGATAACATTATACATCATAAACTTCTTCCAATCCATTTTTACAATTCCTGCCACAATGGGAGCGAAGGTGCGGATAATAGGTAGAAAGCGGGCTATCACAATAGTAAAGCCACCCTTTTCTTCATAAAAGTCATGTGCTTTTTGCAGATACTTTTGTTTAAAGAAGAACGAATCTTTCCTTTTGTATAGCATCGGCCCTGATTTTTTTCCAAACCAAAAACCCACCATATTCCCCAAAATACCTGCAACTGCAACTAATGAAGAAAGCATAAAAACATCCAGGAAATTATTTCCCATATCCAGCCCAATGCTCCGCATAAGCTTAACACTAAAGATACCGCTCACAAAAAGTAGGGAGTCGCCGGGGAGGAAGAAACCTGCAAACAATCCTGTTTCAGCAAATACGATAAACAGTACCATCCAAAGCCCACCCATATCAATGTAAAATTGTGGGTTAAGCAAGTCTTTAAATTCCATGTGCAAATAAACGATAAAAAAGACGGATTAAATGAGGCGGATTTGTTAACGGCAATAAAACTTTATTAGTCAGGAATAAAATTTTTAGCTTTTTCATCATCAAACTCTCCCTCCCATCTGGCTACCACACAACTTGCCAGGGTATTTCCAATTACATTTACAGAAGTACGTGCCATATCCATTAATTCATCAATTCCCAAAATTGCCATTATTGGCCAAAGTGGTAAATTGAATGAAGCTGCAGTACCCAGTAAAATAACTAATGAAGCTCGTGGCACACCTGCAACGCCTTTACTTGTTAGCATCAATGTTAACCCCATTACAATTTGCTCTCCAAATGACAAATCAATACCGGCTGCCTGTGCAACAAAAATTGAAGCTAATGAAAGATAAAGTGTGGTGCCATCCAAATTAAAAGTATATCCGGTAGGTAACACAAATGATACAATTTTTCCGGGAACTCCAAACTTTTCCATATTCTCCATTGCCTTAGGCAAGGCAGACTCTGAACTAGTGGTAGCAAAGGCAATGGATACCGGTTCTGATACCGCTTTTATAAAATTGATTATAGGAATTTTAATAATGAGGGCTACCGGCAATAAAACAATCAACATAAAAATGGTAAGCGCTAAATACAAATCCAACAGCAGCCTAAACAAATTACCTAAAATATCTAATCCCAAGTGTCCAACAGTAACAGCAATAGCAGCACCTACACCAAAGGGCGCAAAATACATAATGATATTAGTAAACTTAAACATTACCTCAGCCAGGCTCTCACTAAATTCAAGCATCGGCTTTCTTTTATCGGGGCGAACCATAGCTAATGCAATACCAAAGATTACACTAAAAATTACAATCGGTAAAACATCACCATGATAAATTGACTTGACAAAATTTTCGGGAAAAATATGTAAAATCACCTCCTGCCATCCTTGTGGTTTTACATCAGGAAGTGTTTCATGTAAACCCGGTGGTACTTCTATTCCTCTTCCGGCACCGGTTACATTAATTACTACCAAGCCAATAATAAGCGCAAGTGTAGTAACAACCTCAAAATATACAATTGATTTCCATCCCATGCGACCAACCTGTTTAAGATTGGAATGACCGGCAATACCTACAACCAATGTAGCAAATAGAATAGGTGCGATTATGGTTTTTACCAGCCTTAAGAATATATTGCTTAATACTTTTAGGTTTTGAGAAAACGTAGGGAAATCCATTCCAATTTCAATTCCAATTACCATGCTGGTAAGAATCCAGGTAGTTAATGAACGCTTGAAAATAGCATAGGTTACAATAGAAGCAATGAACAGCCATCTTACCGTAGCTAGTAAAGGAGATGGTAATTCAACCCATTTATTCAAATGTAAAAAATAGGCCAAGGCCAACAGGGTAAATGTGATTAATGATAAAAACCCTGCAGTTCTTTTATTCATGAGCAGCCGTATTGAGCGATAAAACTAAAGTATTGAACCTGCACCCTAAAATTTATTTAAACAAATTTTAAAGGTGCAACCTATTATGCAAACACCCAAATTATATACAATATAAACGAGCATTTTGCTAAAAAAAGCATTTTAGTTCAACATGTAGTAAATTATTTTCTTATTTTTCCACTATAATCATTTACCAATACTATTAAAATGAGTTTATTTGTTAGGAAGCCTATGAAGGCTCTTTTGAGTGAGGCATCAGAATCAGGCGAACACACATTAAAGAGAACATTAGGTCCTTGGGGTTTAATTGCCTTAGGCATTGGTGCAATAATTGGTGCAGGATTATTTTCAATAACCGGAATGGCGGCTGCTAATCATGCCGGCCCTGCAATTACCTTATCATTTATTGTAGCTGCATTGGGATGTTTATTTGCCGGCTTATGTTATGCAGAATTCTCGTCTATGATTCCGGTAGCAGGCAGTGCATATACCTATTCATACGCTACCATGGGAGAGTTCATTGCATGGATTATAGGATGGGATTTGGTATTGGAATATGCTGTGGGTGCAGCTACAGTTGGAATAAGCTGGAGCCGTTACCTCGCAAAGTTCCTTGAAGGATTTGGGGTTCATCTTCCTCCCGAACTTTCTGCAGGCCCTTGGGAAGGCGGCCTTATCAATCTTCCGGCAGTATTTATTATTGTATTAATGAGTTTATTGCTGGTAAAAGGTACAAAGGAAAGTGCTATTGTAAATGCCATTATCGTTGCACTCAAAGTATCTGTAGTACTTACATTTATTATCTTGGGATGGAAATATATTCGAAGTGAAAATCTTAACCCTTACATTCCCGACAATACAGGCTCCTTTGGTGAATTTGGCTTTAGCGGTGTAATTCGCGCCGCTGCCATTGTATTTTTTGCATATATAGGATTCGATGCAGTAAGTACAGCCGCACAAGAAGCAAAAAATCCCAAACGAGATATGCCTATTGGCATTTTAGGTTCTTTAGCCATTTGCACAATATTGTATTTATTATTTGCACATGTAATGACAGGCGTTACCAGTTATCATTCTTTTGCGGGGAAAGATGGTATTGCTCCGGTAGCTGTGGCTATTGAACACATGGGACACCCGGATGTTAATGGCATTATTCAACCCGACTATCCATGGCTTAACAGGGCAATTGTTGTAGCTATTCTTGCCGGATACTCTTCAGTAATTTTAGTTATGCTACTTGGGCAATCTCGGGTATTTTATAGCATGAGTAAGGATGGATTGATACCAAAAGTATTTTCACATATTAATACACATACTCAAACACCATCAAGAAGCAATTTAATGTTCATGGTATTTGTAAGTTTATTTGCTGCATTTGTTCCTGCACGTGTGGTAGGAGAAATGACAAGTATCGGAACCTTATTTGCCTTTATCCTGGTATGCCTTGGTGTGTGGGTAATGAGAGTAAAAATGCCTGAATTACCACGTGCGTTTAAAACACCGCTGGTTCCTCTTGTTCCCATCCTGGGCATTGGGGTGTGTTTATTTATGATGGTATTTCTTCCAATGGATACATGGATTAGGCTATTGGTATGGATGCTGATTGGGATGGATATATATCTTGTATATGGAGCAAAGAATAGTCATTTGGGAGATGGTACAAATAAAAGGCATGGGATGAGGATAGCCCGTATCGTTAGTATTGTTGCCTGTGTGTTGTTAATAGTTGCCGGTATTTTACATCAGGTAACAGTAGGATTTGACGCTGATCGTACCTTAATGTATATAGCATTTATCTTTTCAACGATTCATTTAATCATATTTATTCTAGGACTTAAATTACCTGAATCTGCAAAATAGTGCAAGTGTAATAGTAGTATTTATAAATAATTCATGAAGGCTCAAATAGGTTACTAAACGGAAAAAGCTGTTTCAAAATTTAGAAACAGCTTTTTTTATTCTTATTTTACTAACCTGGGTTTAACACTAAAACGGCAAATCATCAGGCACGCCACCGTCATCAGTTACCACTGCTACAGTAGATGGAACATTTGAAACACCCGTATTGCTTGCAGGCGTCAATTGTTTAAAACCTCTGCTTGCATCTGAAGATGGATTTGAATCTAATCCTGCCCCACCAAGTAATTGAATATTTTGAACGCGCATTCTAAGGGTAGCAGAAGGCTTTCCGTCCTTATTAAGATAGCCATCTACTTCCGGAGTACCTTCTGCATATACCATTTTACCTTTTAGTAGGTATTGAGAAATAGCAGTACGATCTGTCCAATAAGCACATTCAACCCAAATTGTTTTCTCTTCACGAGAGCCATCTGCCTTTTTATACTTTTCGGTATGTGCAACGCTAAAGTTAATAACCTTTCTTTCGCCAAACTCTTTTACCACGCAATCTTTACCTAGATTACCGATAATTTGCATTTTAATCATGGTACATTTTTTAAATTATTATTCGATGTATTTGTTTTACTCTTCAATATTAATTCATCTTTTTCTTAAGGGTGCTAACTTGGTTTTGTAAATTATTCACAAGATTTGCCAAAGAATTCACATCCCATCTTTGCTGTTCTGCAATTTTTCCGATTACTAACTGAGCCTGCCATATTTCGGCAATATCCTCAGCGTTTACCTGATAAGGCTGGTAAACCGGGTTGTCACTAACCAAGGATACTTTATTTTTACTTCTATTGTTTCTCACAACTCGCTTATAAACAATGCCCTCGCTCCTACTTACAACAATGCAAGGAGTGTCGTTTTTTACGTCATCGAGGGATGATGCTTTTTGTCCGACAATTATACTACCACTTGGAGTTGGAAGCATACTATCTCCAATAATTTCAAAAGCCCGGTAATTGCCTCCGCTCAACATAGGTAAGGTAAACGTATTCAATTCGTCAATAAACTCACTATCAGCATATCCGGCCAGGTATCCGGCAGCTGCCTTTACCGGAACAAAGTGAATAAGATTCTTTTCACCTTGTTGAGCCAATTTCATATTCCTCCTTTTCATCAAATAGCTCTCTGCTGTATTAGCAAGGTCTTTTAACAATAACTCATCTAACGAAAGCTTAAAAATATCACCCACCATTTCCAATACATCCAATCTTGGATCAGCACGTTCTTCTTCATAAGCCCCTATTAATGACCTTTTTATATTGAGTTTAATAGCAAACTCCTCCTGCGTCCACCCTCTAAGTTTACGCAGGTATTTTAGATTGCGACCAGCTTGTGACATAGTTTAACTAATTTAATTAGCACAAATATACTAAACCTTTTAGCTTATCCAAATTTTTATTTTATTATTTTTTATATAGGATGGAAAATAATGCCTCAATTTTTAATATATATAAATATAACTATTTAATGAGATTCAATTATTTAAAAAAATAATTTCCAAAAAACTTGCAAATATGGAATTGGTGAATGTATATTTGTGATGCTGAAGATTAGCCAACAATTTAAGGTTACTTCACAATCCAACCTATCTTTCGAAAAGTACCACTTACCTCCTAATTCCATTTAAAGCCATTATTAGCTTCCTTTTTTCCTGTGAGCCATTTTTCTAATCTAAAAATTAAAAAAATGCTTACTAATTTTACCTCAAGAATTGCACTTGCAGTTGCCATTACTTCATTCAGTTTTGCCGCTTCTGCTCAAACCTCTGTTAGAAATTATTCTCTTATTTATTCTGAGAACATCAAGGGTGGTGTTACCATGATTGGCAATACCAGTTTACACATTGTAAAAAATAATGGTACGGTTGACCTTACCAAGATGAACGAGATTGGTGATCCCAATAATGGTCAAGGCGGACTTGGCCATACTCAGTATGGAAATGACAACAACAACATGAGCCATGCTGATATGGACACTGACCCTAGTACCAAAAATTCAACTTCGGCAGATTTATCTTTACCATCAGGAACAAACACTATTAAATTTGCTCGTTTGTACTGGGGTGGTCGTATTTCTAATTCTACCGTAAACAACAACCCGGATACTTTGCGTAAGATCAAAATCAGAAAAGGCGCAATCGGCAACTACTCAACTGCTACAGCTCCTGCTGCAAATGTTGATCAGTTTTTAATTTCCGGTTCTTCAGAAAGAGCTTATCAAGCTTATGTTGATATTACTGCCTTTGTTCAAGCCGGAGGTTATGGCACTTACTTTGTAGCTGATGTACCTGTTACTACAGGTTCAGTTTCCGGTGGTGGTCGTTATGGTGGTTGGGCAATTGTAGTTGCCTACGAAAACCAAACACAACCTTATAACAGTATTCGCGTGTATGATGGGTTTTCACAAGTTTACAATAGCGGAAACAATCCGGTTGTTACTAACGTTACGCTTACCGGTTTAAATGTTCCTAACAATCCTCTTGCTGCTCAAGATGCAGTAATGGCTGTTATGGCTTGGGAAGGTGATGGTAGCTTGGGCGCAACTTCTTCTAACCCTGCCGGCGATTATTTAAAAATAAATAATACCGCTGTATCAAATGCTTCTAATCCTGTAACCAATTTTTGGAACGGTTCAATTACTCGTAATGGTGCTTATGTAACTACAAAAAGCCCTAATTACTATAATCAAATGGGAATTGATATTGATGAGGTTTATGTAGGTAGTGGTTATGGTATTCAACCAAATGCAACTTCAGTTAATATTACCTTTGGTACTGAGGCTGACCAATATTTCCCCAGTGCATTTACTTTCATGATTAAGATGAAAGACCCGTTGATTGAGTTAAATAAAACAGTTGAAGATGCAGGTAACGATGGTGAATTAGAATCTTATGAGCAAGTAACTTATACTTTAAGTGGTGTGAACAATGGCTCTGGAGTAGCTTACAACACAGTAATTGTAGATACCTTGCCTTCAAATATGACTTATGTTCCGGGTAGTATGGAAGTTGTATATGCCCCAGGCGTAACTGCAGGATTTAAAACTGATGCAGCAGACGGTGATATTGCTAAATTAGCTACTGCAAACGGAAAGCAATACTTGAAATTCAATATTGGTGTAGGTGCAACTTCAACTCAAGGTGGTGAGTTTGGGGTTGGAGAGACCTTTACTATCCGTTTCAAAATGAATGCTCCTGCTATTCCTGGATCTGTAATCAATACTGCGCGTATCTATGCTAATTCTCAAAGTGGTGATGAATTTACTGACGATGGAACTGCTGTGATTAATCCGGGTGGTGGTCCACTTGATGTGAAATTAGGAACATTTACTGCTTCACTTATCAATAATAACCGCAATGGTTTGGTTAAATGGACTACTGAATCAGAAATTAATAATGATTACTTTATTGTAGAGCGTAGTGAAGACGGTATTCATTTCTCATCTCGCGGAACAGTAATGGGTAGCGGTACCACTTCTATTCGTCAGAGCTATGACTTTACTGATGAATTGAATACTTCAGCTCGTATTATTTATTATCGCTTAAATTCAGTTGATTTCAGTGGTAAGAGCACTTATTCTAAAATAATTGCCTTACGCTTGGATGGTAATATTAATGTAAACACATTCAGCGTTTATCCTAATCCATTTGCAGACCACGTAAAAATGTCAATTACCAGCAGATTGGATGCTATTGCTACTGCTCGCATTGTAGCCTTAGACGGACGTGAAGTAGCAAATCGTAAGATTTCATTAAATAGCGGAGAGAATATCGTAGTTATTAGCGATATTTCCAGACTCCCCATTGGTACTTATGTATTGGAAATTACTTCCGGTGGCGATAAGTTTACCAAAAAGATTGTAAAAAAATAAACAAACAATCCACTAAATAAAGAGCGGCCGGTTATCCCGGCCGTTTTTTATTGTCCTTAACGAACTGGGGCTTACATTTGCAAAAATTCTTGTTCATGGCTGTTATACTAATTATCCATAGTTTACTTCGTTGGTTTGTTTTGCTTTTTGGTATTCTTGCAATAATAGATGCTATTAGAGGGATTACCGGTAACAAACCTTACACTCGTCGTAATAATAGGATGAGTTTGTTCTTTATGATATCATTCGATATTCAACTTTTATTTGGAATGATTTTATATATGACAAATGGTTGGTTTGATTATCTCAAAGAAGGTATGGGAACTGTGATGAAGGACCCGATTATTCGATTTTTTACCATTGAGCATGCATTGATGATGTTATTAGCCTGGGCTTTAGTACACATCAGCCGATCTGCAGTAAAGCGAGCAACTACAGATATTTCTAAACATAAGAAATCATTGATATTTTCAGGATTAGCATTGCTTATTGTATTAATTTCCATCCCTTGGCCTTTCCGTGAGGTAGGTCGTCAGTTATTCCCTTTTTAATTTTTTTCAACAGGTAAATTTTTATGCCGAAGACTTCAAACAAACCGCTTATTCTAATTACTAATGATGACGATATTACTTCACCCGGTATTCATAATTTAGTAGCTGCCGTTAAAGAGCTTGGCAAGGTGGTAGTAGTAGCACCTGAGAAACCACAAAGTGGAATGGGACATGCAATTACTATTGGCGAGCCATTACGGATGAACAAGATGAATTTGTTTGGTGATGTAGAAGCATGGCAAACCAGCGGCACACCTGTAGATTGTGTGAAATTAGCAGTAGATAAAATTTTAAGAAGAAAACCAGACCTATGTTTAAGTGGTATTAATCACGGCGCTAATCACAGTATAAATGTAATTTATAGCGGCACAATGTCGGCAGCTATGGAAGCCAGTATAGAAGGTATTCCAAGCATAGGTTTTTCATTACTTGATTACAGGTATGAGGCAGATTTTACTGCTTCAAAATATGTTGTTCACAAAATGGTGAGTCGGATTTTATCAAAGAAAATAAGTAAACATTTTTTACTTAATGTAAATATCCCGCCTATTCCACTTAGCGAATTAAGAGGAATTAAAGTATGCAAACAAGCTTATGCAAAATATGAAGAAGATTTTGATGAGCGTGTTGACCCACAGGGTAAGAAATATTATTGGCTTACCGGTAAATTTGTAAACTTTGATAAGGCACGTGATTCGGATGTATATGCATTACAAAAAAAATATGTGAGTGTTGTACCCGTTCAATTCGACCTCACTAATTATAAATTAAAAGCTGAACTGGAAAAAAATAATTTATTTGGCTAATGTTCAAGAAAGATAATTTTCTATTTGGCGCTATTTTGGGCACTATTGTACCTATAGGAGGATTAATTTTATTTAAGGTGTATAAGTTTGCCGGGTTCTCTTTTAGTGAGAGTTTTTCTTATATGCTAAGGGAGCAAGGCTATCGTACGCTATCAGCAGCACTCAGCATTTCTTTATTGCTAAATGCGGTATTATTCACCATTTATATAAACACCAAACGAGACCATACAGCCAAAGGCATTTTTGTAACTACCCTAATCTATGGTTTAATCATTTTATTGATTAAAACATTTTATTAGAAGGTTTGAAATATCACTCTTCCATCCAACTTACTTTTTCATTCAACGGTTTTCTTATTCCGGGAACTCCATCAACACTTCGCTCACCTATCAAAAAGAAACCCATTAGGTTATCATTTGGTTCCATCGGAAGTATTTCAGTTATTTCTGGCATATAGGTGCCACCACCTGTAGCCCACATACCCGCATAGTTATATGCTTCTACAGTAAGCCACATATTTTGAACAGCACAGGCAACCGCCTCCTTCTCCTCATTTTCACGAATACGCGATTGGCTGCTTCGCCGATGTAAGACCACAATCATACATCCAACAGTTTTATACCAATTAGCCAATGCATTATATTTTGCATCATTAAATTTATCACCTGCTCCTTGCTTATAAACATCAGCATGCAAACCACAAAAGTGCTTAAGTGCATTGCCGGTATAAACTAAAAAGTGCCAAGGCTCTGTCTTGCCATGATTTGGTGCCCATATTGCATTTTCAAGCACCTCAATAATCACTTCCTTAGGCACCACACTACCCTCCTTCATCGCCTTAGGCTTTATTGTCCTTCGGTTTCTAATAATGGTGGAAATATCTTTCATATTATTCTCTTTATTTTTTCTTTGCTCGTTCATATTGTTGTGGCCATGATGAGTGCACATTCAATTGTTCTGCTGCAATAATTGGGAAATAAGGGTTTCTCAACATCTCTCTTGCCATAAAAATCAAATCAGCATTACCGGCATTCAAAATCTCCTCTGCCTGATGGGCATCGGTAATAAGGCCAACCGCCCCTGTAAGAATCCCTGTTTTCTTAATGGCTGCTGCAAAAGACACCTGGTATCCGGGAAAAGTTTGAATATGTACTCCGGGTATAATTCCCCCGGATGAGCAATCTATCAAATCTACTCCTATATTATTTAAAAATCTTGCCAATTCAACAGACTCTTCTACCGACCAGCCTCCGGTAACATAATCAGTAGCAGATATACGCACAAACAAGGGCAAATGCTTTGGTATCACTTTACGTATTTCTTCAACAACCTGAAGCAGAAACCGAATTCTATTTTCAAATGAGCCACCATAATCATCAGTGCGTTTATTGCTTAATGGAGATAAAAATTCATGAATAAGATAGCCATGAGCAGCGTGTACTTCAATCACATCAAAACCTGCTTCAACAGCTCTTTGTGCGCCAAAAGTAAAATCGGCTACCAACCTGTTAATTTCCGATAAGGTTATTTCTTCCGGCAATGGCTCATAATCACGGTAAGGGATAGACGAAGGCGAAATAACCGACCATCCACCTACATTTTTCCCCATTTTCTTTATGCCATGCCAAGGCGGTGTAGTGCTTCCTTTCCGCCCGCTATGTGCAAGTTGGATACCCGGAACAGAATTATGTTCTTTTATAAAGGAGGTGATACGGCTCAGACCTTGAATAAACTTATCATCCCACAAACCCAGGTCTCCCGAAGAAATGCGTCCTTCAGGCGAAACTGCTACTGCTTCTGTAAAAACCAATCCTGCCCCACCAATAGCGCGGCTACCTAAATGCACCAGATGCCAATCATTTATAAATCCATCTTTTGAACTATACTGGCACATAGGTGAAACAACCAACCTATTAGGGAGGGTTACACCACGAATAGTTAATGGAGAAAAGAGATTAGCCATAAAGTAAAATTAAAATTATAGCAAAGGATAAGCAACGATGTGGGTTTATCATTACCTTATACTAACAAAGCTATTGGTTATATTTAATTAAAATTAATTAAGGAGATATAGGTGGGTCATAAAAGAAGCACCCCTGAGACCAGGGGCGCCATTTACCAAAACTAACTGCTTATGAGAAAAACTTTAATTTTAAAAAGTGTACTGTAAATTTCCTCATAAATATGTTGTATTGCTGTTAATGGTGTAATAATAATTCGTTAAGATACCTCAGGGAAAAAGCCATTTACGAATTGTCTCTTATCAAAAACAAGTAAATCATTCGCCTTTTCGCCAACACCAATAAACTTTACAGGAATGGCAAACTGATTAGCAATAGCCAGCACTACGCCTCCCTTTGCTGTTCCATCTAACTTAGTAATAGCCAATGCGGTTACGTCGGTTGCGGCGGTGAAATGCTTTGCTTGCTCTACTGCATTTTGTCCGGTACTTCCATCCAAAACAAGCAACACCTCATGAGGGGCATTAGGAATTACCTTTTGAATTACCCGTCTAATTTTCACCAATTCATCCATTAGGTGGCTTTTATTATGTAATCTTCCGGCAGTATCAATTAAAATAACATCAACATCTTTTGCTACGCCAGACAGTACAGTATCATAGGCCACTGAAGCCGGATCACTTCCCATTTCCTTTTTAACAATGGATACTCCGGTTCTTTCACTCCATATAGTGAGTTGATCTACAGCAGCAGCTCTAAAAGTATCAGCTGCTCCTAATAGCACCTGTTTTCCGGCCAGCTTAAAATTATGAGCCAGCTTGCCAATGGTAGTAGTTTTGCCTACTCCATTTACGCCAACAACCAAAATAACATGAGGTTTATGTGATGTGGGGAGTTCAAAATTTTCATAAGAAGTATCCGCCGGAGCGCTAACAAGGATATTTTCAATTTCTTCTCTTAAAATTCCATTCAGTTCTGTTACATTAAGGTATTTATCCCGAGAAACTCTTTTTTCAATTTGTTCAATTATTTTAACCGTTGTTTCGATACCTACATCTGCACCCACCAAAGCTTCTTCCAGATTATCTAAAATATCTGCATCTACCGTGCTTTTTCCTACAATGGCCTTGCTGATTTTGGAGAAAAATCCTTCTCTTGTTTTTTCCAGCCCTTTTGAAACCTGTTCCTGTTGTTCTTTCTTCTTAAAAAGTTTATCAAAAAATCCCATACTAATTTATTGTAGATGCAAAATTACCAAAAATGAGTGGGTTGGGATGACAATAAAAAAGCCTCCTGAAGGAGGCTAAATATATTTTAGAACCGTATTAATGATTCAAGAATTCTTTCACCTTGTCTTTATGAATGATAGCTTCTTTAAAAGTATATGCGCCGGTTTTTGGGCTTCGCACAGTTTTAATAACCTTAGTCCAGTTTTTTGCTTCGGCTGCTGCCTTTTGGTCTTTGGTTTTAATCGCGGTTTTAGCTGCTTTTGCCATGATATATCAGTTTATCGCCTTTATACGGCGGAATGGATTATTTAATTTCTTTGTGAACAGTAACCTTTTTCAAAATTGGGTTAAACTTTTTTAACTCAAGTCTTTCAGGTGTATTTTTTTTATTCTTGGTAGTGATGTAACGACTAGTACCAGGCATTCCGCTGGTTTTATGTTCTGTACATTCCATAATTACCTGAACCCTGTTTCCTTTCTTTGCCATTATTAAAGAATTTTATCGCTTATTAAATTTTATTTCCTGCTGCGCGCATTTCTTTCACCACAGTCATTAACCCGTTTTTATTGATTGTACGAATTGCTTCAGAAGATACTTTTAACGTAATCCATCTGTTTTCTTCCGCCAGGAAATAGCGTTTTGTTTGAAGGTTAGGTAAAAAGCGGCGTTTGGTTTTAATATTCGAATGCGAAACTTTATTACCAGTCATCGGCTTTTTCCCTGTAACCTGACATACTCTTGCCATTGTGCTAAAATTTATTCCCGAATTTTTCGGGATGCAAAGGTAGGAAAAATCTTGTAATAAAATGAGCGCGAAACGAATAATTTTAAAAAAGTGTGGCTAAATAAGGGAACAGGGGTAAAAAAGCAATCTTTGATGGCTAAATTAGCTTAAAAATCAGCACAATAAGAAAAAAATACAAATATGGAGCATATAGTTACCACCCAGCACAATACAGGCATGAAATTTACCAGTGATATTGACAATTTTTCTATCTTAATGGATAGCTCAGAAAACGGGCTGCCCGGCGGGCCAAGTCCTAAGAAATTGATGCTGGCCTCATTGGCCGGTTGTACCGGAATAGATGTTGTTTCGATATTAACAAAGATGCAAGTTTCTTATTCTGAATTTAATATAACTACAATAGCACGGCTTACCACCGAGCATCCTAAGATTTATGACAATATTAAAATTATATATAAGGTAAAGGTTGACGAAATTAATCATCAAAAGTTTAAACGTGCGGTAGATTTATCCATAGAAAAATATTGTGGTGTGATGGCTATGTATCGCCATTTTGCAAAAATTGAAACTGAAATAGTGTTTTTGTAAGAAAAGAATTTTTTTCAGAGATGCTCTGAATTGGACTCTATGTGAGCTAATTTAAAAAAAAGTGAGAACAGCATTTTTCATTTCAGTTCAGGTTTTGATATTATTTGAAACCCAAAACCATAACTCATCATGATAATTTTAAGGTACTACCTCAAACAGATGGGGAACTGGTGTTCCCACCCTAAAGCAAATTTCGGATTTATGTAAACGCGGAACAATACCTCGGTTAGGTACTTTTTGGGTTACTTTTTAAAAAAAGGGAAAACTGCGTTTCCCACCCCGGTTCAAAGTTCGTTTTTTCGAAAACATGGAACAATTCCTCATCAAGGTACTTTGTGGGGCAAATACCCCATTCAGGCGGGGGCTATGCCCCCCCACCCCAATTCAAAATTAAGATTAATTCAAACACGAAACAATACCTCAAATTCGGGATTTATGGAGTATAACGGTAAGGCATAAACGATTTTTATTTTCCATTTATTCCTTTCACCTTAATAGAAATGTCGAAAATATATAGCACATAAAAAGATGATTAGTCTATCAGGGTTGTATTTTAATAACTCATTTAATTTAGCACCTGGCCTTTCAATGGAGTCATTGCTTATTACCATTACAACTTGCCTTTATTTATATCCATATATTTAATTCGCTGCGTGAGGGATAGCAGTGAAAAGCCCACAGCGAGAAACGAGCGAGGACTTGTAACGAATAGCCCGACCCACCACCGGTGGGGCACGCCCATACAATTTTTACTTTCCTTTTTCCGGTTTTGTTTGATATGGCAAACTTTCAAATTGTTATTCTGACCTGTACTGGATTGTTTTTTATTTTTTTTAACTGGCTGGTTATTCTTTCGGAGGGGGTAGAAAAGCGCCGATAAGGCCAAATCCTTTATATTTGTTCACCTGAAAACAGAACTATATGAAGTATAAATTGGTAAACAATATTACCGGTTGGATTATCGCTATTATTGCGTGTAGTGTTTATATATTAACGATGGAGGCAACTGGCAGTTTGTGGGATTGTGGTGAATTTGCTTCGAGTGCGTATAAATTACAGATTCCTCACCCTCCGGGAGCGCCCCTGTTTGTTATGATTGGGCGGCTATTTATGATTCCATTTGATCCTTCTACCGCAGCTACCGGTATTAATTTAATGAGTGCATTAGCGAGCGGTTTTACTATTCTTTTTCTGTTTTGGAGTATTACGCATTTGGCACACAAGCTAACGCTAAAAAACACTAAGGAACTTACTTCCACTCATATTTTGGGTATTATGGCTGCCGGTGTGGTAGGTGCCTTGGCTTATACTTTTTCAGATTCGTTTTGGTATAGTGCTGTTGAAGGTGAAGTTTATGCGTTGTCTGCTTTTTTCACTGCACTTGTTTTTTGGGCTGCATTAAAATGGGAACAAAGCGTAACCGAAGAAGAAGCCAGAGGAATCCGGGGCCATTTTACAAAAGCAGACCGTTGGATTATCCTCATCTTTTATTTGATGGGGCTTAGTATTGGTGTGCATCTGCTCAACTTACTTACGCTCCCTGCCATTGTTTTGTTATATTATTTCAAACGCTACAAAGTTACGAGATGGGGAACGGTGTTTGCTTTTATTATCGGATGTTTAATTACCGGTGTTGTTCAAATTGCGGTTATTCAATGGAGTATTAAGTGGGCTGGAAATATGGATGTGTTTTTTGTAAATAGCTTAGGTCTTCCCTATTTTTCCGGATTTGGCTTTTTGTTTTTACTACTTGCTGCCGGTATTTTCTTTGGCATCAGAATGGCCAATAAGAAAAATTGGAATTTTTTAAAATTGGGTATGTGGAGTTGTGCATTTATGTTGGTAGGTTATTCTTCTTACCTCACCACCATGATTAGAAGTAATGCTGATCCTTCAATTGATATGTTTAATGTAGATAATCCGGTAACCTTAGTTGGATATGTTAGCCGTGAGCAATATGGTGATTGGCCCATTTTGTATGGCCAGGATTTTACAGCAGAAGTGATTGATACAAAGGTTACTAAAACATATATCAAGGCAGATGGTAAGTATGAAAATAAGGGAAGAAAATTTGAATATATCTATGCCCCGGAGGATATGCATGTGTTTCCACGAATGTGGGATCAAAGCAATGATCAGGGGCGTGCTGATTATTATGCTGCATTTGCAGGTATAAGCAGGGATAGTAATGGTAATTGGGATGGTAAGCCCACTATGCGTGATAATATTGCATTCTTTATGCAGTATCAATTGAATTGGATGTATTGGCGTTATTTTATGTGGAATTTTTCAGGTAAACAAAATGACGTGCAAGGTTTGTATATGGGTAATGTGCGTGATGGAAACTGGATAACCGGGATTGGTTTTATTGATAAAATGCGGCTGGGTGATCAAAACACAATGCCTGATTCTATAAAAGAAAACAAAGCTAATAACAAACTCTTTGCACTTCCTTTTTTACTGGGATTATTAGGATTAATATATCAGGTTAAAAAAGACAAACGTGATGCACTTATAGTAGGTTCATTATTTTTCTTTACCGGAATTGCGATTTGCATTTATCTTAATCAACCCGGGTTACAACCTCGCGAACGTGACTATGCTTTTGCAGGCTCATTTTATGCTTTTGCGTTTTGGATTGGGTTAGGCGTTTTGTATGTACGTGATGCAATAGAGAAATCATTAAAGAAATTATCTGTTGCCACAATAGTTGCATCTGTTGTTTGCTTTTTAAGTGTTCCATTATGGATGGGTATTCAGGAGTGGGATGACCATGACAGGAGCCATAAATTACTTGCTCGTGATTTGGCCATTAATTATTTAGAAAGTTGTGCGCCGAATGCAATACTGGTAACTTTTGGTGATAATGACACCTATCCTCTTTGGTATGCTCAGGAGGTTGAAGGTATTCGTCCCGATATTCGGGTTATTAACAGCAGCTTGTTAGGCACAGATTGGTACATTAACCAATTACGTTATAAGATTAACAATAGTGCTCCTATTGATCCTATATGGTCGGCAACACAAATTGAAGGCTCAAACCGAGATATTATTTATTATGCACCAAGAACAGGTGTTGACCCTAACGCCTTTATGGATTTGTACAGCATGATGAAGGATTATGCAGGTAGTGATAACCCTGCAAATATGGAACAAGGCCGTGATGGCAGTTGGCTAAACGTTTTCCCTTCAAAGCGTGTGTCCCTACCTGTTAATTTGGATTTGGTAAGAAAGAATGGTACGGTAAATTCCAATGATAGCGTAGTAAGCTCGGTTGATTTTGAAATTCCTAAAAACACGTTATTTAAAAACGATGCGGCTATTTTAAATATAATTGCGGCCAACAAGTGGGAAAGGCCTATCTATTTCACCTCGCCCTACCGTGAGTTAGGATTTGGAGATTACTTAAGGCAAGATGGAATGACTTATCGTTTAGTGCCTGTTAAAGGTGATGAAGTTAATACCGATTGGGCAGCTGATAAGATGCTGAATAAATTTAGGTTTGGTAATGCCAACAGACCGGGTGTATATTTTGATGAAGAAAATCGGCGACATCTAAATGGCATTCGTTTGGCTTTTGCAAATGCTGCTTTCGCAGAGGTAGAAGCAAACAAGGAAGATGTGGCAAAACGAATGCTCAATCATATTGACAACATGATGCTTCAACAAAATATTCCCTATGGGATGATAAGCCGAAATCAGCAACACAACCAAATCAGTTTCCAACTGATGTATGCTGCTTATCGGGCAAACGATACCACATTAGCACGAAAAATTTCATCTGCATTGAAAAAAGATATCCTACAACAGCAAACCTATTATATGGCATTATCAGATACTCGAAGAGATAACTTAGCCGATGAAGAAGAACGGAATAATATGATCTTATCAGCCATTAACCAGGTAGAGGAACAGTTTAAAGCAATGCAACAACACATTGAAACCGGCAAGTCATTTAATATACAACCGAGCAATTAATAATATTGGATGCTGTTTGAGAAAAATGCCAAAATAAAACTAAAGGATGTTTTTGAAGAGCAACTTAATTTAGAAAAAAGATGAAACTATTTAACTAAACAAAGTTCAAGTATAAAGTATAAAGAGACTGTATTTTTCAGTCTCTTTTTTATTACAAAATTAAAAACATCATTATTGAGCTAAATAAGGAGCTATTATATTGGTTAAAAATAAACTCTCTATAAAAAATTAGCCAATTACATTTACCTCAGGCACAAGGTGAATATTAAACCTATCCATTACACTTTTTTGGATATCACTACACAATTCAAGAATTTCCTTGCCCGAGGCTTTCCCAAAATTAACCAATACTAATGCCTGCTTATCATAGCATCCGGCATCCCCACGCCTAAACCCTTTCCACCCACATTGTTCTATAAGCCAACCTGCAGCAACTTTATACTGTCCATTACCTAAGTCATATCCTACAATTGCAGGAAACTTAGCTTTTAATAAATGAAAGGAATCAGAAGAGATAAAAGGATTTTTAAAAAAACTACCGGCATTCCCAATTTTTTTTGGATCCGGAAGTTTACTTTGTCGAATATGAATAACTGCATTTGATACATCTTTAATGGTAGGCGTATTAATCTTCATTTTTTCCAGTTCCTGCTTTATTGCTCCATAAGATGTATTTACGATTGGTTTTTTATTTAATTTAAATACTACATCATAAATAACGAACTGATTTTTATACTTCACTTTAAAAACACTGTCGCGATAGCCTAATGCACATGTTGAAGCAGGGAAAATTACTAACTCACCACTTGAACGATTAATAGCATGTACTTCATACAACACATCTTTAACTTCTACACCATAAGCTCCTATATTTTGCATTGGTGATGCACCAACCAGCCCGGGTATTAAAGAAAGATTTTCTATCCCGGCCCAATTATTATTTACACAATGCATCACAAAGCTATGCCACACCTCCCCTGCTCCAACTTTAAGCCAAACATTATTTTCATCTTCCCTTAAAATTTTTATCCCCTTTATATTCACCTTAATTACTGCAGCCGGCAGGTTTGAAACAAACAACACATTACTACCTCCTCCTAAGATAACAGGAGGGGTTTGTTTATTCCTTCTTTCATACTCCAGCGCTTCCTTAATCTCATCCTGATGATGTGTTTCATATAATGTGTGAGTTTGCACATCTATACCAAAGGTGTTGTAGTCACGAAGGGATTTATTTGAAAATATTTTCAATGCCATAATTAAAGTTACATGGGATCAACATCACAAACAATTGTTATGGATGCAAATGGTTTTTCTGCTTTCAAAAATCGGATATCTGCCAAAATCAAATCCTTTAGCTGGTTTCGATTTAATGTGGATGGAAGTTTTATTAGCAGTTCCATAAGGAATTGATTCCTCACTCGGGCTACTAGTGGAGCTGCCGGCCCTACAATATCCTTAATATATTTTCCCAACAATTTGAATAGTTCAATAGCTGCCTGCTGAACTATTTCTCGGTCTTTGTGCTTAAGTGTAAGTTTTACTATTCTTGAAAATGGAGGATAATTAAACTCTTTTCTTTTAGTCAATTCCATCTCGAACAGACCGATATAATCATGTTGCTGTACCAATTTTAAAATGGGGTGGTTTATATTTAATGCCTGAATGAGCACACGTCCTTGTTGATGTTTTCTCCCTGCTCTTCCGCTCACCTGTTCCATCAATTGAAACCCCCGTTCATTTACTCTAAAGTCTGTAAAGCTCAATAATCCATCAGCATCTAAAATCCCTACTAAGCTAACATGTTCAAAGTCGAGGCCTTTTACCACCATTTGTGTTCCTACAAGAATATCAATTTGGTGTTTTTCAAAGCGATTAATCAATTCATCATGTGCTGTTTTTCCTCTAACGCTATCCACATCCATTCGTTCGATACGATAGTTATCAAATTCCTTTTCAAGCGCTTCTTCTACTTTTTCGGTTCCAAAATTTTTCTCTAACCAGTTTTGAGAACCACATGCCGGGCAAGCAGTTAACAGCGGATAGGTATTTCCACAATAATGACAATGTAATTTATGGCTATACTTATGCATAGTAAGGGACACATCACATTTTTCACATTGAGGTATAAATCCGCAGGCACCACAAATTAAATATGGATTATAGCCCCGTCGGTTCTGAAATAAGATAACCTGCTCCCCTTTTTGTAAACTATTAGTAATAGCCTCATTCAATTGAGGAGTAATCATGGTCTTTCCTGTTTTACCTGAAAACTGCGACGATACGATTTCTATTTCCGGCAATTGAATTCCACCATAACGTTCCTTAAGATTAACCAAGCCATATTTTCCATGCTTTGCATTAAAATAGCTTTCTAAGGATGGTGTGGCACTACCCAAAACCACTTTCGCCTTCATTTTACTGGCATAGTAAATTGCTGTATCTCGTGCATTGTATCTTGGTGCGGGGTCTTGTTGCTTATATGAAGCATCGTGTTCTTCATCAACTATAACCAATCCAAGATGCTGAAAGGGAAGGAACAATGCACTACGAGCGCCTAAGACGATTTTTGATTTTCCGGTTCTTACATTATTCCACAATTCTACACGTTCCTGATCATTAAATTTTGAATGATAGATAGAAATATTTCCACCAAAATAATGTTGTAAACGCCGAATTAATTGAGCGGTTAATGCAATTTCAGGCAACAAGTATAAGACCTGTTCACCTTTTAAAAAGTGCTCAGCCATCAATTTTACATTAAGCAAGGTTTTACCACTACCGGTAACTCCATGCATTAAAACGACATTGTTTTGCTTCAAGGCCATTTGTAAATCTTCCCATGCTTGTTGTTGAGCATCAGATAATGTAAAATCAAGGTTCAATACTTGCTTTTCAAAATGAAGCCTATCTATGCGGCGTTGTTCTACAACTAAAATTCCTTTTTTCACTAAGGCTGAAAGTTGCGGTGCAGTACACCCTGATTTCTTCAACAGTTCCGGCTGCTTCACCTCTCCGGTTGTTTTTGACAAATGAATAAAGGACAGAATCAATTCCATTTGTCGGGGTGCGCCAGACCAGTCGTTCAATAGGGCTTCTAATGCTTTCTCATTATTATAGGTAGGATTTAATGTTATAAACTTCTCTTTTTTAGGTTTAATCCGCTCAGCCATTTTTTCCCATGGGATACAAATTTGCTTTTCAATCAGTTTTTTTACTACCGGATAAACATGGTTAATGGCAAGGATACCCTGAACCTCATGCATCGTTAATTGTTTCTTTAATTGCAAAGCCTCCGCTACCAGATATTCTTCGTCACTCAAATGAGTAAAATCTTCTCCTGCTTCTTCATTAAACATCAAAATGGTTTCACTACTCAACTTGAAATTAACCGGTAATGCAGCCGACATTACTTCACCTTCACTACACATATAATACTGAGCCATCCACTCCCACAAATTCAATTGTTGAGGAAAAACCAAAGGTTCTTCATCTAAAATTTGCAATAGCGGCTTTGTTGGAAATTCAGGGCGTTTTTTAGTTACCTTCTTTATAATCCCAGCGTATCGTTTATTCTTTCCAAAAATTACTTCTGCCCTACATCCAATTTTCACTGCATCCAAAAGGCTTGGTGGAATATGATAAGTATAAACCTGAGGTAAGGCTAGTGGGAGTAATACTTCGGCCCAAGCATCAGCAACTGTTATTTCAAAAAATTCCGGTAATGATGCCTTGCTCATTGTATCCAATTTGCTTTATATCTAATTAATGCATCTTCCATTACATTATAAACCTTTTGCTTCAAATATTCCACTTCATTCATTGTTAGTCCTGTGGTTTGAATTTCTTTTAAAAAAACAGCTTCTGATTTTCCGGGTGACAGCCACAGGGCATGTTTTCTGTCCATTCGTTCATTTGACCTTGGAAAAATTACAGGTTGAATAGCTGTTTGAGTTTCTATAGCGATTTTAAATGCTCCATTATAAAAGGATTTTAATGGTCTATTGGAGAGGTTAAAAGTTCCTTCCGGTGCGATAACTACTGAAATATTTTTTGCCAGAAAATATTTCAGTTCCTGCACTGAACGTTTTCGCTGTTCAGCATCTTCACGGTTAACTAAAATTGCCCCTTTACGGTAAATGTAGCCAAAGATTGGAATGGTTGTCATTTCTGCCTTTCCTAAAACTCGAATATGTTGATGGCGGATAGCTTTAAGCCAGGAGGGAATATCGAAATATGAGATATGATTAAATACGAAAACAACGGCGTGTTTATTTTGCAAGGATGTCTCATAGATGTTTTGATGATGAATTCCCCAAAGGAAAAAAGCGGCATCTGCCCAAAAGCGGCAAATGTCATAAATCATATTTCCCCCTCGAATTTTTCCAAAAAAGGAGGCAATTACCACAAATGGGAAAAGCAGAAACATGAGCAATAAAAAGACAAGAAATGCGTAAGCACTGAAAATCAGAGAGATAGCACGTTTTAAAAATTGCATACCTATACGAATTTACGTAAAAAGGGGTGCGTGAGAATAAAAACGTAGGGATTGAACCTAAAAACCCGGTATTTATGTAAAAACTATATTTTTTTTGGCTAAACGACCATGAAATTCAGTAATATTTACTTACCTTTGCCGTCCGAAAAAATCGGATAAAAACAAGGACGTTATGTTAGCAATCGTAAAAATCGCCGGTCAGCAATTTAAAGTAAAAGCAGGCGACAGTTTATATGTTCCGCACATTGCCGGAAAGCCCGGAGATGTTGTAGAGTTTTCTGAAGTTTTACTTACCTCCAACAACAATCAGGTTAATGCCGGTAATACTGTAAATGCGGTAGTAAAAGCTGAAATCGTAAACGATTTGGTAAAAGGTGATAAAGTAATTGCCTTTAAAATGAAAAGAAGAAAAGGGTTTCGTAAAAAGCATGGTCACCGTACTCAGTACACACAGATTAAAGTGACTTCTATTGCATAATGATTTTGAAACTGCGCAATTCAAAATTTAAAATTAGAACATGGCACATAAAAAAGGTGAAGGCTCGGTAAAAAACGGCCGCGATTCACAAAGCAAAAGATTAGGAGTAAAAATTTATGGAGGACAAGCTGCATTAGCAGGTAATATTATTTTACGTCAACGTGGAACAGTATATCATCCCGGATTAAATGTTGGTCTTGGAAAAGATCATACCATCTTTGCTTTAACTGATGGAGTAGTTGAATTCAAGAAATCGAAGGGAGATAAAACGTATGTTTCTGTTAATGAGGTAAAAGAGGCTGAATAATTTTTTTGATATTTTTTTTGGTAGTATCAAAATAGTAATTATTTTTAAGTATTATTTACTAACCAATTAAATTCAAAAAAATGGCTACAAAGAAAAAAGCTGCTAAAAAAGCTGCTCCAAAAAAAGCTGCTAAAAAAGCTGCTCCTAAAAAAGCTGCTAAGAAAGTTGCTAAAAAAGCGGCTCCTAAGAAAAAAGCTGCTAAGAAAAAAGCTGCCAAGAAAAAATAATCAACTGATTGTTTTTAATTTGAATGAAACTTCCAGTCCCGGTTCTCCGGGACTTTTTATTTCTCTCCCAATCCCTTACTACGCCTGCTTTTCATAACTTATTGATTTAATTTTGGAATATGAATAACAGCACCTTATCTCAGATGTTTTCATTGTTATCGAAGCTAATGGAAATACACGGAGAAAATAGTTTCAAAGCTAAATCATATAGTAATACCGCTTTCGCTATTGATCGAATCAATGAACAAATAATCACATTAACACCACAGGCTGTTGCCAACATTAGAGGCATTGGCTCATCATCAGCAAGTAAAATTTTCGAAATTATAAATACAGGGAAATTAGGAATCCTTGAGGAAATTGTTGCAAAAACACCAAAAGGTGTCTTAGAAATGTTAAAAATTAAAGGCCTGGGACCAAAAAGAATTCATACAATTTGGAAGGAAATGGAGATAGAATCTTTAGGAGAATTATTATATGCTTGTAAAGAAAACCGACTCAAATTATTCAAAGGCTTTGGTGAAAAAATGCAAGCATCTATTGAAAGCGCTATTTCTTTTTATTTAAAAAACAAAGGGAAATATTTATATGCCCAGGTATGTGATTTTGCAAAAGATATTTATCAAATTTTAAAATTGGAATTTGAACCGGCTACTGTAATCAATGCCGGACCATTTGCCTTACAGCGTGAAATAATAGAAAACCTGGCTTATATCATCTCCTCTTCTCCACAAGTTATATCAGCTACGCTCACCCAAAAGCATGGATGGAAAATAACAGACAGCAATGAGGGTATTCATTTTGATATCAACGGTACTGTAAAAGTGATTATCTATCCCTGTGAAAAAGAAGATATAGGTTGGTTTAGTATTTTAAAAAGTGCATCAACATCTTTTGCGGATACTTTTAAAAAACAAATTGTTGATAAAAATCAATTTAAGAACTTATCAGAAAAGGAAGTCTTTTCATCCATTAACTGGCCCTATATTCCTCCTTTTTTAAGAGAGGCCCCTGAAATAATTACAAAATACACACCAAAATCACCCATAATTCAAGATCATCAAATCCGGGGTATTATACACAGCCATACCAATTGGAGCGATGGAAGCAATACTATAGAGGAAATGGTAGCCGGGTGCAAAGAAATGGGAATGGAATATTTAGTTATTTCAGATCATAGCAAATCGGCCTTTTATGCCAATGGACTTAATGAGGAGCGTCTTAAACAGCAGCATCTATATATTGACAACCTCAATACCCAACTTTTAGACTTTACTGTTTTTAAAGGGATTGAAAGTGATATTCTCAATGATGGCAATTTAGACTATGATGACGATGTTCTTTCTACTTTTGACATAGTCATTGCTTCTATACACAGTAACCTGAAGATGACAGAAGAAAAAGCTAACGCCAGATTAATAAAGGCTATTGAAAATCCTTATACTACTATTTTAGGGCACATGACGGGTAGGCTATTATTGAGTAGAGAAGGCTATCCGATAAATTACAAAAAGATTATTGATGCTTGTATTGCTAATGATGTGGTAATTGAATTAAATGCTAATCCACACAGATTGGATATAGACTGGCGGCAAATTGATTATGTATTAAACAAAGGCGGTCTTATTTCTATTAACCCCGATGCCCACAATATTCAAGGGCTTCAAGATATCCACTTTGGCGTTTTAATGGCTCAAAAGGCAATGGTTAGTTCAAAACAAAATTTTAGCAGCTTTACCTTAAACGAAATCAAACTTTATTTGGCTAAGAAAAAATAACGGAAGTGCTGTATTCATCCTAATTGCAGATTCATTTTTTAATTAAAGGAACCTTATGGCTTCAATTCTATCTTTTAAATTCAACTTTGTTAACGTATTACTATTTGGATGAGAAGTATAATTTTTGGAGATGGTAAGAAATTTTATAGTTTCCCTTAAGAAAAAACTGTTACTTAGTGCACATTCTTCTTTATTTCATTCCACATAGCATCCATTTCTTCCAGGGTCATTTCATGCAAATGACGATTAGATGCCTTAGCTGTTTCTTCCATCAGGGTAAATCGTTTCAAAAACTTTTTATTTGTCCGTTCCAATGCATTTTCTGCATCAACAGATAAAAATCTTGATAGGTTAACCAATGAAAAGAGCACATCTCCAAACTCCTCCTCTATTTGGTTTGAATTATTTTCAGCCATAGCTAGTTCCAATTCCTTCAGTTCCTCAGTTACTTTATCCCAAACCTGGCTTGTATGATCCCATTCAAACCCCACTTGTTTAGCTTTCTCCTGAAGCCTCATTGCCTTTACCATTGCAGGCAGTGAGCGAGGTACACCGCTTAAAACAGATTTTTTCCCTTCTGCCAACTTAATCTTTTCCCAGTTCTGCTTCACATCTTCCTCATTTTCTACTTTAACCTCACCATAAATATGTGGATGACGACGAATTAGCTTTTCGCAAATATTACCTAATACATCTTCTAATGTAAACAGATTCTTTTCGGTTGCAATTTTGGAGTAAAAAACCAAATGAAGCATTAAATCACCTAATTCTTCTTTAAGCCCATGAAAATCTCCTTCAGTGATGGCATCAGCCAATTCGTAGGTCTCTTCAATAGTGAGTTGACGCAACGATTCAATAGTTTGTTTCCTATCCCATGGGCACTTCTCTCTAAGTTCATCCATAATTTTCACAAGTCTGTTAAATTCATTTTCTACACTCATAAAATATATTTGCTATTATAAAAGATAATAAAAAGTCAATTTCACTGACTTCCTTAAGCCGATATTGTGTATTTTGCTACAAAGTTAGTTATCAAAAAATATAGAACTACGAAGGTAGCATCAGAATCACTTTTGATAAAAATACGAAGTTTGGCTTTTATAAATAGCTCACAAAAAGCATTAAATAGCTATTAATTTCAAAGCATGAAAAAATATATTTTACTCCTACTATCCTTTCCTTTTACAATGGAAGTTTGTGCGCAATACTATTATAAAGATATTGTGAGTAATATCCAGGCAAAGTCCGAACTGAATAATCTGAAAGACAGAAAGATAAAAGAGGTGAAAATATTTAGTTATGAAGATGACGGGAAACCCAGTAAAGGATTCTTTTGTGAGCGTAAACTGTCGAAGGATTTCAAATCTTCAACAGTATTTACAAGAACATCCGCACATCCTCCTTCCATAACAACAACCGTATATGATAGTCAGGGAAAACTTGTCTATTCAGGCGATAGTTCTGAGATTTCTACAACCCATATTAAATATAAATATGATGAAGACGGCAGGCTCCTTACTATTGAATCTACGGTTGAATCTTCTGATGATGATTTTGTGAGTGAGATAAATGAACAACATATTTATATCTATAGTGATGATTTTTACCCTGATAAGATGATACGGGTAATTAATAAAAGAGACAGTAGTACTATTTTATTTTCAAAGGACGAAGCAGGAAATATTTCTATTGAGAAAAATACAAAAAGCGGCAATAAATATTTTTACTACTATGATTCAAAAAGTCGTTTAACAGACATTGTTCATCACAATGAATATACAGAGAAACTCATCCCAGATTATATGTTTGAATATGATGATGAAGGGAATATTTCTCAAATGATTTCTACCGAAGAAGGTGGTAGTTATTATTTTGTTTGGAAATATTCTTATGAGAATGGCTTACGAAAAAGAGAAGATTGCTATTCTAAACAGCGGTTATTGTTAGGTACAATAAAATATGAATATCGTTAAGTACGTATTTTCTATAAGAAAAATCCCGGTATCAGCTACCGGGATTTTTAAATGTCTATTCAAACAATAGCTTAATAATTCTTCACCGTCATTTCTGTTCTTCTGTTTTTCGCTCTACCTGCAGCAGTATTGTTATCAGCCACCGGGTTAGATTCTCCATATCCTGTAGCTTTCAGTCGTTCAGCATTTACTCCCTTGCTGATTAGATAATCTTTAACTGAAGCTGCCCGATTTTCACTCAAAATCTGGTTCTTATCATCTGCTCCCTGACTATCAGTATAGCCGTCAATATCAATTTTTAAAGTCTCATCCTCTTTCATAATCTTAGCTACTTCATCCAGTGATTTAAAAGATTTAGGTAACAGTTTAAAGCTACCTGAAGAGAAGAACACATTTTTAGCTGCAAAATTTATTTTCTCTACTACAGTTTTTGCAATTTCGGGACATCCATTATTTGATGCAGGGCCCGGACGTGTAGGACATTTATCCTCTTCATCATTAACGCCATCACTATCAGTATCCGGAATTGGGCAACCTTGATAGCGAGCATAACCTTTCACATCAGGACACTTGTCTTCTTCATCATTTATACCATCACCATCAGTATCCGGAATTGGGCAGCCGCCATATTTTGCTAATCCTGCCTGATCAGGGCACTTATCCAAATCATCTGCAATACCATCACCATCTCTATCAGGACATCCATCTAATGCAGCAATACCTGCTACATCAGGACAGCGATCTAAACTATCCAGCACACCATCATTATCCCTATCCAATACAACAGGAGGGGGTGGCGGTGGAGGCAAAACTACTTCACGCTTCTTAATTGGAGCAACAATGCCTATAGAATGGAATAAGTGATAATCTGCCCTATTGGTTACAGGTATTCTATACTGTGATGCTCCTTGCAGAAATAATTCCTTTGCTATTTTAAATTGAATACCCAATCCTACAGGAATAATTGCTGAATAATATCCTCCATACTTAGCTGCACCAAAACCTACAGTTGCAAATGGAGTAATACAATGTTTGTCTGTTAATAATTTTAAATTGGCTGTTGCTGCGCCTTCAAGCAACAAGCGATCTCTAGGTTGTTCAGGAGCATCCGGAACAGGATATCGAAGAAAAGAACCGGAGAGGTTCACATTCAAATCTACATAATTAGAAAGCCCTTGCATATAACTAATCCCTATGCCGGCTGACATATCTCTAAAAATGTACAAATCATTATTACGAATAACTTGGAGTAAACTGTTATTTCTCAGCTCTTGTGCACCTTTAAAATCTGTAAAGGTAAACTGTACTCCAAGCGAAGGCAGTTTTTTATAATCCTTCCCTTTTTGTGCATAAACCACACTAATAACAAACAATGTCATCAGCGTAAGTAAAGTTTTCTTCATAAATGTTAGGTTTAGTAACTAAACAAAAATAACCGCAATGTTTTGATTGTTAAAACAAATATCTATAAAAAGATGCACACAACGCTTAAAAAGTGTTGATAATTCAATACTAAATAATAAGAAAATACAATTATAAATTAGTGTGGGAGAATTTCTATTTTAACCCGAGTAAGTCCATGTTTTACGAAACCCAGTCGTTGAGCGCCTTCCTGAGTTAAATCAACTATTCTTCGACTATTAGGATGCAACCTGTCGTTAGTTTTCACTTTTATAGAATGATTGTTCCTTAAATTGGTAATCTTTATCCAAGTTCCCAATGGTAATACATTGCATGCCGCAGTAAGCTTATCATGATCAAAAGTTTCCCCATTTGCCGTTTTCCTTCCTTGGAATTTTTGAGCATAATAACTAGCTAAGCCATACAGTGTCTTTTCAGCACCTGTTTCCTTCAGGTTATGAAATACTGAATTTGTTTTAACCGTAAGAGGAGCAAACAACATCACCAAACTCAAAGCCAGCACAAATGTCAGGCTTTTAAAGCCAAACATATTTTCACCGGTTCTATTAAAAATTTGCTCGTTAAACATATCCTGTAGATAATAGATATATGCGTAACCACATATAATTTTGCAAAGAAATACTATTTTGAGCTTTTAGACAAAGAAAAATTGTTAAAATTATACCGCAACACATTGATTATCAATAATAGAAATGATTTTTTAAGGTATATTTACCGATAATTTATGAAATATTATATTATATCAGGAGAAGCCAGCGGTGACCTACACGGAAGTAATCTTATAAAGAATATTCTATTATTAGATAACAAAGCAGAAATAAGATGTTGGGGTGGTGATAAAATGAGCGCGGCAGGAGGTGTTTTGGTTAAGCATTACAAAGACCTTGCTTTTATGGGATTTGTAGAAGTAATTCGAAATTTAAAGACCATAATGCAAAATTTATCCTTTTGCAAAAAAGACATTGCTGATTTTAAGCCTGATGTTTTGGTTTTAATAGATTATCCGGGTTTTAATATGCGGATTGCACAATGGGCCCACAAATCAGCAATAAAGATTGTGTATTATATATCTCCACAAGTATGGGCATGGAAAGAAGACAGGGTAAAAATGCTGAAGAAAACGGTAAACGAAATGCTGGTAATCTTACCTTTCGAAACTAGTTTTTACAAAAAATGGAATTGGGAAGTAAAATATGTTGGTCATCCACTGGTAGAGGTTGTTGATGATTTTAAAAAAAATCATCAAGAGATAATTCGAGATTCAATGCTGATTGCCATATTACCGGGGAGTAGAAAACAAGAAATTTTAAAAAAACTTCCGGTGATGCTTGAGGTTACCAAAAGCCTTCCAAACTATCGTTTTGTTGTGGCAAAAGCTCCGGGATTACCGGAAAATTTTTATAATGAATTATTGAAAGACTATCCGGCTGTTAGTTGGGTTGAAGGCAAAACATATCATTTATTAATGGAAGCTCAGGCAGCAATGGTTACCAGTGGTACGGCAACCCTGGAAACTGCGTTGTTTGGAGTGCCTCAGGTAATTTGTTATAAGGGTAACCCTATTTCATATCATATTGCAAAGAAATTAGTGAAAATAAAATACATCGGATTAGTAAATCTTATTATGGACAAACCCATTGTGGAGGAATTAATTCAGGATCACTTAACAGTAGAGCGAATTTTGACTGCGCTCTCTCCCTTACTAACAGAGACTGATAAACGCAAACAAATACTTTCTTATTATGATGAGCTTACTCATCTCTTAACAAAGGGTGGCAATGCCTCGGCCAATGCAGCAAAGTCAATAGTTGACATAGCAGGTTAGCGCAATAATTTTATGGCTAAAATAATCATAGCCAAAATGAATAGGATAATGGATAGGCGGTTAATCCCATGCATATATTTCATCCATTTAGTTCGGCCATCATTAGGATCTCTTTTTTTTATATATAGGTATTCAGCTACCTGGCGTAATATTCCCATTTTTTCTTTTGGTAATTTGTCTCAAAATTAGCTGCTTTTGGTTATTTCCTAAACATGAGATACAATCGGCAAAATTAAATAAGGGATTGTATAAATGGGAATATGTTATAGCAACCGCTTATTTTCATCAAAAAGTTTATTACTATTTTGTTCAAAGAGCTCTTATCCGGTAATTTTCATATTTTTAAACTATAAAACAACAATATGACGAGAGAAGAAAAATTTATGCATGAGGCGATATCATTATCCCGCTTGGGAATGGGGCAAAATGCCGGTGGTCCTTTTGGCTGCATTGTTGTAAAAGATAATCAAATTGTTGGGAGGGGAAACAATTGTGTTACCTCACATAATGACCCTACTGCCCACGCTGAGGTTATGGCGATACGAGATGCCTGCAAAAACCTGAATTCTTTTCAATTAGATGACTGTGAAATTTTTACCAGTTGCGAACCCTGCCCAATGTGTTTGGGTGCTATTTATTGGGCAAGGCCTAAAGCTATTTATTATGCCAACACACGGGAAGATGCTGCCCGAATAGGCTTTGATGATTCTATGATTTACGATGAAATGAGCAAACCTATGCACATTAGAAAAATTCCCATTATACACATGAATAAAGAAGAGGCAATGAAAGTTTTTGAAGAATGGATAGATAAAACAGACAAAACAGATTATTGATGAAGATTTTTTCTTAAAATAATTTCTGCAGCAATGCTCACAGCTATTTCCTCAGGTGTTTCGCTTTTTATAAACAGGCCTGCGGGAGCATGAATTGTTCTTAACCAATTTTCATCTATTTTCTCAATTCTATATTGTTCCAGCATTTTCTCAATTTTCTTTTTACTCCCTAAAACACCTAAATAATAAAGTCTTCTACCTACAATAGAACGTAGGGCAATGTCATCTGTTCGATAACCAAAGGTCATTATTACTACATAATCATCTTCTGTATTATTATTAAACCCATTATTCAATTCTGCATAATCATTAAGTAAGGTTTTAGTATTTGCATACTTGTTATCAATAAATGTATTCAAATGCGCTCTGGTTTCATATACCTTAATAATAAAGTCCATGTTGTACATCAACTTAGACAGAGCCAGTGCACAATGTCCACCTCCTACAATATGGAGCACTTGCTTCTTACCGGTCTTTTCTTTGTAAAAAAAATCATCCTTGCTTTCATCAATAGCATAGGATTGAATCATTTTCTCAGGGTCTATATGTGCACCGGACTTTGAAATTACTAGAGTTTCACCCTTATTAGTTCTATAAGATGCTTCAATTTCCTTAATATTAGGAATATCTTTTTCAGACAGAAACCAAAGAAAAATAGTTTGTTCTCCTGAACAAATCATTCCACTTTGATGAGGCGCATGTTTATCATGTACCTGCAAAAACACTTCGGGAGCATAATTGGCTACTTTTAATCTGTCTTTAGCTAATTCAACCAATTTATATTCCATAATACCTCCTCCAATAGAGCCATACATATCTCCACTTTCTGATATAGCCATTTTAAATCCCTGCCTACCCGGGGAACTTCCTGAGCTATGTAACACACACATCACAGCAACATGCTTGCGCTCATTAAGCCTTTCTATTATAAAACTCCATATCATGACTTAGCACGATTTTCTAAAATTTTCTTGAATGACCTGGTTCTAATTTCTTCCAGCGTTAATCCTGTAGCTAAAACTTCTTCTTCTGTAATGGCTCCGCTATTTAATGCTCTAAGGAAATAGTTCAACAATCCCTGTCCTGTTGCTGCGTCATCAAACACATCTCCAATAAGGGTAGCACGAGCTGCCTTTTCAACAAAAGTTTTCAATCGTTCTACCGCATCATCATAGCTTTCTAAGAAGAATGCAAAAACAGCAGCATATCTCATAGGCAGTTGTGCAGGATTCAAATCCCATCCCTGATAATATCCATTCCATAATGAATGGCGAATGTGGTCATATCCTTTTTTCCATGCTCTATGCACTGTTTCAATATTTTCCTTCTTTTGGGCTACAGTAAGCTTCTCTCCTCGATGCGGTCCAATAGGCATAGTATTAGTAGCACCATCCGATAACCAGATACCGGTATGAGCCAATGCTACTTTTGTCATGTGATGTGCAAAATCACATACGGGGTGATCCATTTCCTGATAGCGTGCAGTTATATTGCAGGAAGCAGTATAATCATAAGTTCCGAAGTGCATTGCAATGCATCTTCCCTTACTCGCTTGCATAAATTTCATTAAAGGGTTTCTGCCATCCTTATCCATGATAGATTGAGTTGTTTCCACCATCATCTCCATTTTAAGCGATCCTGCCTTAAGTTTTAGTAAATGTTCAAGCACTTCAAAACATTCCACAAGCGTTTCCACCTGTTGTGGGATAGTAACTTTGGGTAACATTACCACAAAGTTATTGGGTAACTTCCCCTTAGTTTGAGCAATAAGTGTAGTTAGGAAGATATCTAAAGTGCGCAAACCTCTTTCTTTCATTTCTTCAGTAAATGGTTTTATCCGAATACCGATAAATGGTGGGAGCGTTTTTTCTTTCATTCCCTTTGCTACCTGTTCTGCAGCAATTCTTGCCGCTTCATCTTCTTCTTCATTTGATCGGTTTCCATAGCCATCTTCAAAATCAATCCTAAAATCTTCAATTGCCTCCCTTTCCAGTTTTTGAATTACTTTATTATACACCTCAAAAGATAATGCTGCAGGATGTGAATGTCTATTTTGGGGTTTTTGAGATAAATATTTTTTTGCCTCTGCTCTGGCGTCCTTTGTTTTAATCTGCTCAATACCATTTAAGCCGAATATCTTACCAAAAGTCAAAAAATCGGGAGCATAGGTTTTGAAAGATTCCAATGCTCGCTTACCTAACACCAGGGCTAAATCGTGTTTAAATAAATTGGCTCCTCCATACAAGGTGTGTACAGCTTGCCGCTCAGGCCGGTCGCCGGGATAAACTTTACGGAATACCTCATTTGCTTTTTTTAATTTATTAAATAAGGCTTGTTTCTTAGCTAATGGAATAGTTGTTTTATTCATACTTTTTTTTTAAAAAGTTAACTACCTCTGTACGTTGAATAGCCGAAAGGATTCAACAAAAGAGGCACGTGATAATGTAATTGATTTTTTAAAAGAAAAGAAATTTCAACATAAGGATAAAAGCATTGAAGATTCAGTTCATTATAGTACTGGTTTACTTCAAACCGCAATGTATATTCACCTGCAGTTAAAATTCTTCCTGCCGGCAATAGATTGGGAACCCGGCCATCATGATTAGTTAAACCTGATGCGATTGCTTTTTTATCATTGCCTTGTTCATGATACAATTGAACAAAAAGTTTTTGAGCGGGTTTTCCTAAAGAGGTATCCAGCACGTGTGTAGTGAGCTGAGATTGGGGAAGTTCAAAATCTTCAACAATTCCCTTCAACCGTTGAAAGGTTATTTTTTGTTGTTCACCCATAGCCACTTGCATTTCATCTTCCCGACTATTATTAATTCGATGTTTTAATAAGTCAAGCATTTCTTCAGGATCTTTTCCGGTTGCAAAAACAATAAAGATAAATCCGAACTTTTTTTTGTATTCTTTATTTTTCTCAGCAAGCTGAAGCAAAACATTATCAGAAGCAGACTGCATAGCGGCCTGTTCTGCAGAGGCGAGGTGGTGTGAAACATTAAATTTTTCTCGAAGGGAATTCAAATTTCCAATTTCCGGATGATGAAGAAAAGCTTCCAACCAATCATTTACACCACATTTTTGATACCAAACCTCATTGGCACATTGAAGCATATCATGAGGTGTTGAAAATGGGAAGCGCTGCATCATCATCTTTAACCATTGTGTAGAACCACAGCAAGTGTTCAAATGCTTGGCAGCTTCTTCTTTTGGCAAGTTATTAAAATCGTAAAACTTCATTATATAAAATTATGGAGATTGTTCAATCCAGCAGCGAATAATATCTCTTTCAGCATCAGTCATCCCGGTTTGATTGTTAAGCGGCATTGACTTCGTTAATACTACGCGCTGTAATATTTTATCTTTCACCTTAATAATATCTCCTGGTGCATCATATACCACACCATTAGGCGGGGTAGTATAGAATTTATCTGTAGGTTTGGTAGAATGACAAGTAATGCAACGATTTTGAACAATAGCGTACACTTGCACTATATCTACTTTATCATCACACAATCCTGCTGTTTTTGGTGGTGCAGTTATAAAAACAGCCGCTAATAAAACAATTATAGATGCGGGTAAGACCCATACTGAAAGCCTCCCTTGTTCGGTAATATTCAAATAATGTTTTACACCCATTGTACCCAGGGTAATTATCATAAGAACAATCCAGGCATGTGCATTTCCAAAAGTAACAGGGAAGTGATTACTAATCATGACGAACAGCACAGGTAGGGTAAAGTAATTATTATGTAAACTTCTTCTTCCTGCATTCTTACCTATTTTGGCATCCGGCATTTTTCCCTGTCGGGCAGATTTCACCATTGCCTTTTGAGAAGGAATAATCACCATAAATACATTAGCTGCCATAATAGTTCCCAGCATGGCACCAAAGTGCATAAATGCGGCCTTACCCACAAACACTTTATGATAGCCATAAGCGAATGCTGCTAACAACAGCAACCCAACAATAGCAAATAGCACCGGTTTCTTTGCCAATGGTGATTTACATAACAGGTCATATAAAAACCAGGCAATCACAAACGAGCCCAATGCAATACCTACCGCAGTTCCTCCTGAAATTTTAAGTACATCAGCACTCACCATTGTAGCTGAGGCATTAAAATAATACACTATAAAAAGCATACAGATTCCGGTAACCCAAGTAAAATATGCCTCATATTTAAACCAGTGAAGATGCTTAGGTATTTTTTGTGGCGCTACTTTATATTTTTCAAGATAATAAAATCCGCCACCATGAATAGCCCATAAATTACCTGCCAATTCATCCCGAACATCACGGGAACGGTTAAGTGCATTTTCAAGAAATACAAAATAGAAGGAAGCACCTATCCATGCAATACCAAAGGTTATATGCATCAGCCTAACTGATATATTTAACCATTCCATCAAATGGCCTTCCCATAGAGTACCCTTAACTATTAAATAAATTGAAATCAAAATAGCAAGTACATCCACTGCCAATGCAGTAAAAACAAGTTGTTGAATAGACGAAATTTTAATTAACCGGATATCCTCCTCTTCCATTTCATCTGTTTCTTTTTGCCGATTAATACGCACTTTTCTTAGATACAATGAAAGAATTACAAGCATTAGTAGTAAGGCTAAGGATACAATAAACACTGCAATTGCCATGCTTTAATCATTTATCTTTTTACCGAATAATCGTAACCTGCTCACTCCTCCATCCGGAAAGATGTTCAACCGGACATAGGTACAGGTTACCGGTGGAGAAATTATAAAATAATGTTCAGTATGGGCAGATAGTTTCTGCTCAGGCATCATTGTTCTCCAAAGAGTAGATTTCAAGCAGTCATTGTCATTAGAATCATTAGTAAATTCGAGGTTAAATCTATCGGGGTAGTTTCCTTTGAAGTGAGCAGTGTCCACCACTACCTTTTCAATTGCACCTTTATGTCCTAGCCGAATAATAACCCAATCATGATTATCCGGGTTTCGGTTGCGTTTGGTTTCCCAGCCATCCCCCATATTAATTCCTCTACCCGGCATAATCAGGTTATCCATTGTGCTAAAAAACATATCATTACAGGCTATCGCTTTACCTCCATTTAATACAGAGGCCAAATCAAGCACATCATTATCACTCACAAGATCCCATCTTTTACTAACAGTACCGAATATGCGAAATCTAGCAACTCCCCCGTCAGGATAAATATGTAATCTTACATGAGTAAAAACAGTATTGGATTGACATGCAAAATAATTATGACTTCCCGGATCCAATGAAGAGGAAGGTAAAATATCTTCCCAACTAAGATTATCCCAATCATCATTGGTCAAGTCATTAGGGAAAAAGCCAGCTTGAACAGAAGCAAACGGAGGGTGATTACCTAAGAAGAAATTGGTATCAATATCTAAGCCTTCAATAATTCCCTGTGCCCCCAATTTAATAACTACCCAGTCATGGCCTTGAGAGCGCTTACGGCGAGTTTCCCAGCCATCCATCCACTTTCCATGGTCTGTAAACTTATCCGGAACGAACACACCTCTGCCGGGTTTTATCAGGTTTTCTTTTTCAGCAAAAAAATCATCTGTAGCAAACAGCACCTTCCCCCCCAATCGTTCGGATGCTAAATCCGTCATGGAAGAAAACAATGGTGGCTCTTTTAAAATTTCTGTTACTTTTTCAAAACCCATTTTCCGGCATTTAAAAATAAAATTCTATTATTATCAAAAACTTTTTCCCCTTGTACAATAGTTGAAATTATTTTACCATATAGCTCTCTTCCTACATAGGGCGATTGTTTATGACGATGTAAGATATCTTTCATTTCAACAAAAAACTTTTCTTCCGGACTCCACACCGTTATATCTGCATCATATCCGGGTTTAAGATACCCTTTTTTTCTTTGAACTCCGATAAAGGAGGCTGGCTTTTCAGTTAAGAGAGGAATAAAATTTTCTAAAGGAATTTCATTCCTTAATGCAGTGAAAGAAGCAGGAAGCAAAAATTGAAGTCCGGCAATTCCACCCCAGGCCTTTGCCAGATTTCCACTTTCCAATTCTTTCATTTCCGGAGGTGCCGGAGAATGATCTGAGGTAATAAAATCCAGTAAACCGGTTTGTAAGGCCAGCTTAAGTTTTTTGTTATTCTCTTCTGTTCTTATAGGTGGAGCACACTTATAAATAGGTTGTTTATCCGGAATATTTTCAGATGAGAAGAACAGATAATGAGCACATGTTTCTGCTGTAATGGGCAATCCTGTTTTTTTTGCTGCTTCAATAATTGGTAGAGATAATGCAGATGATACATGCACAATATGAATAGGTGTATTATACTTACTACATAAGGCAATCATTCCGTTAATAGCATTGGTTTCCCATACATCCGGCCTACTGTGCATATAATCCAAGTAGGTTGTAAAATCAATTGGAGGGAAACTATTATTATCCGAAAGCTCACAATGTGCTAACAGTGGAACTCCTGTACCATGTAAAATTTCTAAAGCATCAGCCACTTCATCAAAGTTGACATTTGGAAATTCATCAATGCCGGAATGTGTAAGAAAACATTTTATACCAAGTACACCGGCATTAATTAAACCATTCAATTCATTAATATTATCCGGAACTAGCCCGCCATAGAAGCCCACATTTACGTGAAGTTTAGATTTAGCAGCTTCCAATTTTTGTTCAAAAGCAATTTTATTAATGGTAACAGGAGATGAATTTAAAGGCATATCTACTATTGTAGTGATGCCACCTGCTGCTGCTGCCTTAGTAGCCGAATCAAATCCCTCCCAATGAGTACGTCCCGGTTCATTAATATGCGTATGTGCATCAATTCCACCGGGCATAATAACAGCATCGCCATAATCACAACATGCAGGAAGCATGCTGTTTACCACATCAATAATTTTATTTTTTTGTAAAACGAGTGTTGCGGGTTGCAATTGGCCTTCAATCCAGCAACGTCTGCTAAAAATAAATTTAGGTTTAGGATTTATTGCCATACAAACCCATTAATGTTTTTTCAGGTGTCATTGGAGCAGAAAAGCCAATATTACTATTAGGATTAAAAGCTTTAATGGCATTTCGAAGTGCAAAGAAGGCACCAATTCCATACATCAACGGAGGTTCTCCAACTGCTTTTGAATGAAAAATGGCAAGGTTTTCTTTATCTGATTCTCTAAATTCTATATTCAATAATTTAGGAGCAGAATAGATATCTGGCACCTTATATGTTGACAAGGCATTGCTTCTAAGTTTTCCATTTTTATCATATACAATTTCTTCCATAGTCATCCATCCAATCCCTTGTACTACCCCACCCTCCATCTGCCCCATATCCACAATTCTGTTCATAGACTTTCCCACATCATGTACAATTTCAACAGCATCAATTTCATAAGTACCTCTTATACAATCAACCGTTACTTCAGTTAAGGCAGTACCATATACATGATACGCAAAAGGATGTCCTTTTTCAATTTTCCCATCAAAGTAAATTTGGGGTGTAGCATAATGTGCATGTTCACTTAGGCTAATTCTGGCCAGATATGCTTTTCCTATTAAGGCTTCCCAAGTAATTCCGGTATCCTTATCATTATGCCATACTTTTTCATGATGAATGGCAACTCCTTCAATTTTAGCGTCCAACGAGAAAGCAGCAAATTCACGCAATCTGTTCATTATAGCCATGCAAGCCATTTCAGTTGCCTTTCCGTTGAGGTCGGCAGTAGTGCTGGCTGCTGAGGGGGATGTATTTGTAATACGATAAGTATTGGTGGTTCCGATAGTAATTCGCTCAGGTTGGATGGAGAATATTTTTTCAGCCACTTGAAATATTTTGGTATTCACACCCTGTCCCATTTCAATGGCTCCTGTGCTTACATGAACACTTCCGTCTAAATAAACATGCACTAAGGCCCTTGCCTGATTGAGCGGAATTTTAGTAAATGAAATACCGAAGCAAATCGGCATCATAGACAACCCTTTTTTATATAAACTATGCTGTGCATTAAAATCGCTTATTCGGTTACGCGTTACAGTTAGCTTTTCCTTTGCTACTGCATCCCAACATTCATGTGCCTCGCTCACAGCCTTTTGCCCGTAAGGAAATTCATCACCCGTATTAAGCAAATTTCTTTTTTGAATTTCAGCAGCTTCTATATCTAACGATTCTGCTGCCTTTGCAATAGCACATTCAATAACAAACATTCCCTGTGGCCCTCCAAATCCGCGAAATGCCGTGTTGGGTAAAAGATTTGTACGGCATGATTTGGCAGTAACTTTTACATTTGGAATATAATAGCTGTTAGTAGCATGAAACAACGTACGTTCGAGCACAGCCGGTGAAAGATCTGCAGCGGCACCTGCATTTTGATGAAAGGTGGCAGCATAGGCTAAAATTTTCAAGTCTTTGGAAAGTCCGATTTTATAATCCGTACTATAGGGGTGTCTTTTACCGGTCATCCTAATATCTTCCATTCTATCCAACGAGTATTTAACCGGTTTTCCGGTAAGGTAGGCGCCCAATGCACAGAAGATAGCCCAAGCGGTAGCTTGATCTTCCTTTCCGCCAAATCCGCCTCCGAGCCGTGTAACATCAATCTCCAGTTTATGCATTGGTACACCCAATACATCAGCCATGTGTGTTTGTACTGCAGTTGGCCCTTGTGTAGAAGAATAAACTCTAAATTTTTTATTTTCTAACGGTATAGCGTATGCGCCTTGTGTTTCGATATAGAGGTGTTCTTGCCCATTATTCTCGGCAATACCTTCAATAACATATTCACATGTCTCAAATGCCTTTTCAACATCGCCAAGTGAAAATGTTCGGGGAGGCAGGATCAATTGATTTTTTTCCGCCGCCACTCTCGGATCGGTTATCACTTCAAGCAATTGTCCTTCAAACTTTATCAATTTCACTGCTTTTTTTGCAATTGCAGCAGATGTAGCAACTACCATAGCCACAGGCATTCCTTCAAAATGAACTTCGTCTTCGGCTAACAATAATTCATCAGGAATAGCTCCTCCAATTTGATTTTTTCCCGGAATGTCTTTTGAGGTAATAACTTTAACTACTCCATCGAGCTTTTCTGCCAAAGAGGTATCTAATTTTAAAATTTGGGCATGCGCCATTGGTGATCCCAAAACAGCAGCATAAAGCGTACCTGCTAATTCCGGAATATCATCCAAATAAATAGATTCACCCCGGACGTGTGTATATGTATCAATATTTTGCATGCTTAACTTAAAATTTGCGCTAATGGTAAATTGGGAAACATTTTTACAAAATGTGCTTTAATTAATTGGCCTAACAACAATGTCTTGTATTCTGCAGTGCCCCTTGCATCGCTAATTGGGCTAATTTCTTGCTGTGCGTGAGCGATTGTCTCTTTTACTAATTGAGCTGAAATCTTTTTCCCTTCAAGCCATGCAGATGTCTTTTTAAGATACAGTGGAATGGGTGCAACACCTCCGGCTGAAAGCTGTGCTGAGGTGATATCCTGATCTTTTAATGTAAGCAACATTGCAGAATTAACAGATGCGATGTCTAAGTGCGTTCGTTTACTCACCTTTTCAAAATTAAAAAGAGAATGTGCTGAAGGAATTTTAAAAATAATTTTCTCAATAATTTCATCCGTTCTTTTTCCTAAAACTTTATAATCTACAAAAAAATCTTTGAGTGCCATCTCTCTTCTTTTGCCATCCTCTATAAGTACTAAACGAGTATTTAATGATAAAAAGAAAACTGACAGATCACCAATGGGACTGGCATTAGTAAAATTTCCGGCTATAGTAGCCATGTTTCGTATTGGTGTGCTGGACACAAGCCTTAAATAATAATCATAACCGGGAAAGGCTTGTTGAAATAATTGGCTATTATATAAATTTGACACGGTAACTGCTCCGCCTATACGCAATTCATCATCATTTTGTTCAATACCTTTCAAATTTTCATCTTCATATAACAATTCAATCTCTTCTTCGCTTATAGTGTCATGCATTTGAACATAAATATCTGTACCCCCACCAACCCGTTTTGCTTTTCCCGCTGCGGATAATCGCTGATTATTCCATGACGATAAAATAGAAGGCACATCTGCCAAATAAGCAGGCACAAGCTTTTGCTCAATAGCATATTGAACCGGTGTCTTTGATTTGCGGTTATTAATAATCGTCACAATTCGTTGTGCAGCACGTTCAATGCTTTTATACCCTGTACACCGACATATATTTCCATTCATTGCATCAATAGCTGCTTGTTGCCCTGTTTGCTCAGTTAAACAAAAACAGGTAAGTGATATAATAAATCCCGGTGTACAAAATCCACATTGAGTTGCACCTTCCTTTGCAAATGCATCCTGCACTCCTGTAAGTTCAGACATATTAATTCCTTCAATAGTTATAATATGCTTCCCATGTGCATTTCCCAATGGCATTAGGCAGCTGGTAACTGCATGATAGCTTACAATATTATTCTTACATTCTCCTACCATTACTGTACATGCACCGCAATCTCCTTCTCTACATCCAATCTTAGTACCCATTAATCTTTGGTTATAACGTATAAAATCAAGTAAGGTGGTGGAGGCTGGTAATGGTGTATTTATTTCCTGATTGTTTAAAAGAAATCGAATCAAAGTTTTCTGTTTTGCTTAAAGTTAAGAAATTGCAGTGTGACATCATACCTCTCTAAAAAAAATATGTTGTATTACCGGTTGATTGCTTTATGGGTTATATGTGAGGCTTTTGCTGGAGGAATAATGCATGCTTTTAAAATTCCGTTTACCGGAATGTTGGTAAGCTCTTTAGCTGTACTGTGTATTACTTGCCTTGGTTTTCGTTTTTCGGGAAAAGGAAAAATATTAAAGGCTGCATTACTCGTATGTGCTTTTAAATTTGCACTAAGTCCGCATAGCCCTCCAACAGCTTATATTGCCGTTTTATTCCAGGCAGCAGCCGGAAGTTTATTATTTTCCTTGCAACGATTTAAAACTACTGCGGCTATTTTATTAGGAATGGTTGCACTTACAGAATCTGCACTTCAGCGCTTGCTGGTTTTATGGGTGCTTTACGGAAAGAGTTTTTGGAATGCCGTTGATCAATATGTAGAAAAATTATCCGGCAATAATTCAAATGGTTCAGCTACTTTAACATTAGCCGGGATTTATATAGGTCTGCATTTTATCGTAGGGATTCTTGTGGGTGCTTTCAGTGCCTCCTTAGCAAAAAGAAATTTTATGCTCGAAGCTAAATATATAATCGCATGGGAGGATACAACATTACCTCAGAGGAAAAAGAAGCGAAAAAAAACAAAATGGATATTTATTATTGTTTGGTTACTTCTGCTGGCTATTATAATTTTTGGATATGCCAACCCGGATAAAGCTATGATAAGTGGAGGTTCAGCATTGATGATTTTTTTTAGAGCTATTTTAATAATTACAGCATGGTATTTTTTTATTTCTCCGCAAGTTAAACGATGGCTTTCAAAAAGGTGGGAGCATACTCGTTCAACACAAGCAGAAGCATACCACCAGGTAACTGAACTCATTCCTTCTACCTTCAACTTAATCAAAAAGAGTATTCATTTATCCGCATCAAAGAAAGGATTAGCTCGGATAAAGCTTTTTATATATATCGTTTTGGGAAATATTTTTTTGGAATAGAAATTATTTTTTCTCGAATAGCCACCATTTTCTTGGAGGAGTTTCTGTTTTTAGTCCAAATTGATCAATAGCGTGCTTCCGAATAAATTCCACTGCTTCTGCTATAGAGTCGGTAAACAGGCATAATTTTAAATCTTCCGCAGAAATAGTTCCTTCTTCCTTCATTACTTCAAGATGTTGAATAAGTTCACGATGGAATCCGGTATCTAAAATAATAATTGGAAATTTTTCAATCTTTTTTGTTTGAACCAAGGTAAGGGCCTCAAAGAATTCATCCATTGTTCCAAAACCGCCCGGAAGCGAAACAAAGGCATACGAATATTTTATCAATAATGTTTTTCGCACAAGGAAGTAACGAATGGTAGTATGTTTGTCTAAATAAGGATTATAATGTTGTTCATGTGGCAGCATAATATTACATCCAACACTCCTTCCTCCCACCTCCCTTGCTCCACGATTAGCGGCCTCCATAATACCCGGCCCACCACCTGTCATAATTGTAAATCCCAATTTTGCAATTTCTCCGGCTACCAATCGTGCCTGGTTATAATAAGGATGATTTTCGGGGAATCGTGCAGAACCAAAAATGGTAACACAGGGCCCTGCAAAATGAAGCGCTCTAAAGCCTCTAATAAAATCTTTTACCACCCTAAAAGTAAACATAACTTCCGCCCACCTGCTTTGGGGCCCTTCCAGAAACTTTATTTCACTTTTATCCATTATTCCTTTTTTTAGTAAAGTTAACCTCTCCAACCAAAGCTTAATTTAATTTTGAACACATATTTACAGCCTGTATATTTGCAATTCTCTAATTGGGGGGTTAGCTCAGTTGGCTAGAGCGCTTGCATGGCATGCAAGAGGTCATCGGTTCGACTCCGATACTCTCCACTTCATCCTCTGCTTTACGCAGGGGACTTTTTTTCTCCCTGTTTAAATAATCTCACCAAATCGTTTACCATTTTGGAAAAATCAATGTTCTCTTTCAATGGAGGAATATTTGTTTCAAGCTGTTTAGCCTTTACTAAGCTATCTAATAGTGAAAAATTATCCTGCTCCGCACATATTGCCATTTGCTTCTTTCCAAGCAAGCTGCCTAAATACTCCTGCTCTGTTTGTCCTGGTGTAGGGATACAAATCGTTTTTTTTCCGGCAAGTAAAAAATCCATCACACTGCTGTATCCGCTTCGACAAATAATAAATTCTGCCTTGCTAAATTCATCATTCAATTCATTTCCCGACAGGTAATTATAATATTTAATCCCGGGCCATTTCTCTATCTCTGTGCCACCCTGTGGTAGCCCCCGCACCACAGTTACGCTACCTGAATAACTACTGAGTTGATTATTGATAATGGATTCAAGCATACTTCGCTGTGGTTCCGGGCCAGACAATAATACTAATATTGCGTCATCTTGTTGTATTCCTTCTGTTATTTTTACTCTCGACTGCAACCCAATGTACCTAATCGGTATTTCAGGTTTCTTAAATGGATGTGAGAGCTCTCCGGCAATGTTATTTTTTCCGGGTAAGTCAGGAATCCAACACTCAGTAAAACGATTAATCTTTCTATAATTTATGGTTTGCATTATATTATCAAAAAAGTTTCCCAATCCTGTCTTAATTCTTAATTGGTGAGTAATAAAAACAGAGGGCACCCCGGAATGAAACAGACCAAATCTATTATCCGAAATAATCACATCAACTGCGTGTGTTAACAGAATCTCATTTATTCGTTTTTTTTCAAGCTTAATTAACCGATTAAACTTTGGCCATTGACAAAGGGCCACAAAGCGAAACATCCATCTTTTTCTACTGTACCTAATTTTCATTTCAGGCATTTCAATATGTTCCAATTGAGGGAATAATGATTTCAATAATAAAGCAGAAGGACCTGAAGCCATAATAATTATATTATGGCCGGCATTAATCAGATGATTAATAATAGGTACACACCGTGTAGCGTGCCCTAAACCCCAATCTAAAGGAGAAATCAATATCGTGTGAGCATCATTCAATAGAAATATTATTTACAAATTCAGTGCTAATGGATCAAATATAATATAAGAAATAAAGCGCGGTTGTTGGGAAAATAAATTTAAGCAATAAAAAAGCGCTGATAACATACCAGCGCTTTCAGATTTAAATAATTAAATATTTTATTCATCATCATCTTCAGCCTCGCCTGTCACTCTTTTCAGCAATGCTTTAGTAGTTACTGATTTGGGGCGCTCAATAGGCAATCCTAGCGCTCTATCCCAAACAAGACTTGCCAATACACCCAGGGAGCGTGCTACTCCAAATAAAACAGTGTAGAACTCATATTCCACCATTCCATAATGAACTAAAAGCGCTCCACTATGTGCATCCACATTAGGCCAGGGGTTTTTAATTTTTGCTATGTTAGATAAGATTTCAGGAACGGTATGGTACACATTCCAAACAGTATTTACCAGCGGGTCATCAGGCATGTGTTTCTTACCAAACTCCATTTGTGCGGTAAATCGTGGGTCGGTTTTACGCAATACGGCATGTCCATAACCAGGCACCACTTTACCTTCACTAAGTGTTTGTTTTACATACTCGGTTATTTGTTCCTTGGTTGGTGTTTCACTACCTATTCTTTCCCGGAGTTCAAAAATCCATTTAATTACTTCCTGATTAGCGAGGCCATGCAATGGGCCTGCCAGTCCATTCATACCTGCCGCAAAACTCAGGTAGGGATCACTAAGTGCTGAGCCTACCAAGTGAGTGGCGTGTGCGCTTACATTCCCTCCTTCATGATCTGAGTGAATCGTCATATATAAGCGCATCAATTCTTTAAATCCTTCATCCTCGTATCCCATCATGTGGGCAAAGTTTCCTGCCCAATCCAACAATCCATTTGGCTGAATATGATCGCCTCCTTTATACTTACGGCGATAGATATACGCTGCAATACGAGGTAATCTTGCAATTAAATCCATAGCATCATCAAATGCAGCATTCCAATAATCTTTTTTATTCATTCCCTTTGCATACAGTTTAGCAAATTGACTTTGTGTTTGCAAACTCATTATCGCTATAACAAATTGCGTCATGGGATGTGCAGTAATTGGAAGTGCTTCAATTGTATCAAAAACATAATTGGGCACATGGCTGCGTCGTTGCCATACACTGGTAAGATGTGTTACATCTTCTTCGGTAGGAAGCTCTCCTACCAACATCAAATAAAACAAACCTTCAGGTAATGGTTCATTCCCTCCCGGAGCTTTAGGAAGCTTTTGTTGTAATTCGGGAATTGAATACCCCCGAAAACGGATTCCCTCTTGTGGATCCAACAAAGAAGTTTCAGTAACTAACCCGATCATGCCACGCATACCCTGATACACTTGGGATAACTTTATTTCGCCAATTTTTTTATCACCATGTTCACTTATTAGTTCTTTTATTTCGGCAGTAACTTCATCTGCTTTCTGTTTAAACCTGTCTTTAATTACACCCATTTTATTTATCTTTTTATGTTGAAATTTACATAGAGTAACTCTAGTAATTATGAATAATCACGATAGTGGTAAAATTACAACCACACAATGGCATGAACAAAAGTTTCACACTATAATTCATTATTTTGGTGCGAGTTTATAAAAGTACCACGCTAAAAATCCGAAAAGTATGTTTGGTGTCCATGCAGCAAGAAATGGTGGAAAGTTCCCTTGAGTTGCAAATACCAGTGTAAGCCTGCTAAGCAATACATAAGAAACACTCACCACAACTCCAATGGCAAGATGAATACCGCTACCTCCTCTCACTTTACGAGAAGCAAGAACCGCGCCAATCATTGTAAGAATAAAAACTGAGGCAGGAATGGCATCTCGGTTGTATCGCTCTACCAGTAAGCCCCCAACAATTTCAGACCCCCGAGCTTTTTCCTTTTTAATAAATCGGTTCAATTCGGGTGTTGTCATCTCATCTTTTAAATAATCATCTCTTCTAAGATCAAGTGGAGAAAAGCTAAACGGCTCCCATTTTTCTTTAGAAAAGACAACCCTTTCACTAAGTCCATCTATATATCGCTCTTGCAAATGGCGAACCTTCCATTCTTTTTGAGCCGTATCCCAGTTGAAAGAGACTACACGTAGATTGTAGATTAGTCTGTTACTATCATCAAAGCGTTGAACAAACAAATTATTTCCGGTGCGAGAAATTGTATCATAGCCTTTAATGCCCACCCATGAATGTGGGTCAAGTCTAAAATATAGATTTTGTTTATAGTTTCCGGATTGGTGTTCTCCAATATTTATATCTACATAATTCTTTTGAAAATCAGCCCATTTCCTATTGGCATTAGGAACAACATATTGATATCCGATCCAAAGAATTAACGACATGATTATACCACCAATCATAAACGGCCGTAAATAGCGATTAAAGCTAACTCCACTGCTTAAAATAGCCACCACTTCGGAACGTCCGGCCATTTTTGATGTAAAAAAGATAACAGAAAGAAAAATAAAAAGTGGAAAGAGCATGGCCACTATTCGTGGAATAAAACCGAAATAATAATCAGTTATGATACGCGAGGTGGATAGTCCGGATTTTACAAAATCATCAGTATGTTCGCTTATATCCACCACCACAATAACAACGGTAAAAAGAAAAAGCGCAAATAAGAAGGTGCTTAGATATTTTTTTAATATATACCAGTCAATCTTTTTCATGCAATAAGCAAAGATAAACCGAGTGATTGGTTATACCGATTTAAGCAAGTTTAATTTAACCATTTTCGTTAAAAGAAGCTATGTGGCTGGCAGCCAAAAAGCCGCTGGTCCAGGCATGTTGAAAATTAAAGCCCCCTGTTACGCCGTCAACATCCATTATCTCACCGGCAAAATATAGCCCCTTATGCAGCTTACTCTCCATTGTAGTGCTATTCACCTCACTGAGGTTAATGCCTCCTGCGGTAACAAATTCCTCTTTAAAGGTTGTTTTTCCGTTTATATCCAGTTCAAAGGCAGTAAGTAATCGAGAAAGGATATTTTGGCTTTTTGCCGTAAGGTCAGCCCATCGCACTTCCTGATTAATGCCAGCCTGATTTAGCATAAAATGCCAAAAACGTGAAGGCAAATTAAACAAGGTTGCATTAAATATTTTTTGTGTTGGTTTTTCTGTTCTCATATTTACCAATCTCTCTCTGCAGCTATTTTCGTGAAAATTCGGAATCCAATTTATAGTAACCTTAAATTGATACGCATTTTCTGCCAGGATGCGGGCGGCCCATGCCGATAATTTCAACACTGCCGGACCACTCAATCCCCAGTGCGTAATCAATAGCGGCCCGGATTGTACCATTGGCGTACCCTTCAATTTAATGATAACCTGTGGTAAGGAGATTCCCATTAGTTCGGTAATTGGGTGTTGGGGGCAATTAAATGAAAAAAGTGACGGCACGGGAGGTACTATAGTGTGCCCGGTTGCTTTAATCCATTTAAACTGCTCTGCCTTTGGAAATCCACCACAGGCCACCAATACAAAATCTGTACTTAACTCTTTTCCTGATGCGAGCCGGATAACCCAATTATTATTTCGTTTATTCATGTCCGTTACAGACTGAGCTATTTGAATCTCTATATTATGAACAGCAGCTTCGTTTAAAATGCAATTAATTATAGTTTGCGAATTATTTGACACCGGAAATATACGACCATCATCTTCAGTCTTAACTTGAACACCCCGAGCATTAAACCATTCAATAGTGTTAGTCGGTGCAAAAAGATGGAAAGCTTTCTTTAAAAAGGTTGCGCCTCTCGGATAATGCTTAACCAATTCACTAACAGAAAAACAGGCATGGGTAAGGTTACACCTTCCTCCACCACTAATCTTAACCTTACTAAGTAGTTTTAATGATTTCTCAATAACCACTACTTCCAAATTAGCATTAAGTTGGGCAGCATTTACTGCGCAAAACATTCCTGCTGCACCACCACCTACTACCAACAATCTTTTTTTCATTTGGATAGAGATAGGCTATTTGAATTAATAACTCCAGAAGAGATTAGGATTTTTCTTTTCGGCAGCTTCTATTGGTGCATAGTTTGATAAAATATCTGCCTTATTAGGACGAACACAAACATCATGTTCAAAATGAGCTGAAACTTTCCCATCTACGGTTCGAATAGTCCATCCATCCGATTCTGTATATATTTCTTTCCTACCTAAATTAATCATGGGTTCAATCGCAATCACCATTCCATCAATTAATTTAGGGCCAATACCCTTTCTGCCATAATTAGGAACCTGAGGATCTTCGTGCATTTTATGTCCCAGTCCATGCCCAACCAATTCTCTAACTACACCAAATCCATTTTTCTTTTCGGTATATTCCTGAACCGTAAAGCCAATGTCACCCACTCTATTTCCAACAATACATTTTTCGATAGCCAAATAGAGAGACTCCTTTGTTACCCTTAATAATCGTTGTGTTTCACTATCAATTTCACCTATTGCAAAAGTATAGGCATGGTCACCATGAAAATTATTTTTAAACACCCCGATATCTACTGAAACAATATCACCGTCAATTAATTCTCTATCGTTAGGAAACCCATGCACTACTGCATCATTAACTGAAATACAGGTAGCAAATGGATAGCCATTATATCCTTTAAAAGAAGGAGTTGCTCCATTGTCATGAATAAATTCATCCACCATTTTATTAATAAAAGCAGAGGTTATTCCCGGTTTCAATTCTTTAGCCACCAAGGAAAGGGCATCACTTACCATAAGTGCGCTAATACGCATTAGTTCTACTTCCTCATTTGATTTTGGCTTAATCATTTCTTGGTATTTAAAACAAACCCCGGCAATTAAGGCCAGGGTTTAGTATTTGAAACTATTTTTAAAACTACATACCTGAGCTTACTGTTTGGCGGCCATGAACACGTCCACTACTCATTAATCCATCGTACTGGCGCATGAGTAACTGTGTTTCTACCTGCTGAAGGGTATCCAAAATTACACCCACCATAATTAACAAGGAAGTACCACCATAGAAGGTTGAGAAATTAGCCGACATGGTAAACATCAGCTGAATTATACCGGGTAGAACACCTACAAAAGCAAGCATAATAGCTCCCGGGAAGGTGATGCGATCCATTATGGTTCCGATATAATCAGATGTATCCTTTCCCGGTTTTACACCGGGGATAAAACCATTATTTCGCTTCAGTTCCTCTGCCATTTGTTTAGGATTAAAAATAAGGGCAGTATAAAGGAAGGTAAAGGCAATAACACTAATTGAATACACAATCATATAAACCGTATTGGTTTGATCGGTAAAATATTTTGCCCATCCTTCACCTTGGAATCCGGTAAATATAGTAGGTAGAAACAGGATAGCCTGTGCAAAGATGATAGGCATAACACCTGCAGCATTCACTTTTAGTGGGAGGAAATTTCTTGCTCCACCCATTTGCCTGTTACCAACAATTTGTTTAGCATAATATACAGGCACCTTTCGAACGGCTTGAACCAGCATAACCAATCCCATATTCAATGCCACATAAAATAGAATTTCAATAAGTACAATCAGAATACCTCCTGCTCCACGAGTAAGGCGGGTTGACCATTCTTGTCCGAATGATTCCGGTAGTCGGGCAAGGATACCAATCATAATGATAATTGATGTACCATTACCCAATCCTTTATCTGTTATTTTTTCACCTAACCACATTACAAACAAAGTACCAACCGTAAGAAGTACTACTGTAGAAATCCAAAAATAGCTTTTGAATATAGGAATAAGTGCTTCCTGGTTCATTGGGCTTTCAAGGTATCCGATATATGCTGCAGCTTGAAATAAGGTTACAATAACAGTAAGGTATCTGGTCCACTGGTTAATTTTTCTTCTGCCGCTCTCTCCTTCTTTTTGAATTTTTGCCATTTGTGGCACCAGTACGGTAACCAACTGCATAAAAATTGAAGCGGAGATATAAGGCATAATACCCAATGCAAAAATTGATGCTTTTGAGAAAGCACCTCCCACAAAGGCATCCAACAATCCTAACATACCGGACTGGGCGCTTGATGTAAGGTTATCGAGTTTATTGGGATCAATACCGGGTAGTACGATAAAGGAGCCTAAGCGATAGATGAAAAGCAATAAAAGTGTGTATCCTATCTTTTTGCGTAAATCTTCAATACTCCAGATATTCTTCAGTGTGTTAATAAACTTCTTCACAAATTGATGTCAATTTAAATATGATTCGCAAATGGTAAAACAGTAGTTTGAATTTGCTGTGCGCAAATATCGTGTAATTATTTTACTATATCAATGGTTCCGCCTGCTGCTTCAATAGCCTGTTTAGCTTTTGCGCTTGCTGCCTGAACTTTAAATGCGAATTTTCCTTTTATTTCACCGGTACCGAGGATTTTTACTATATCGGTTTGGCTAATAAGGCCGTTAATGTACAAATTTTGAGCATTAAATTCAGTAATACCGTATTTTTCTGCTAACATGTCTATTTGTCCGAGGTTAAATACTTTAAATTCTACGCGATTAATATTTTTAAAGCCGCGTTTAGGAATACGGCGTTGAATGGGCATTTGTCCGCCTTCATGTCCTTTTTTCCTTTTATATCCAGCCCGGCTTTGGCCTCCTTTATTACCTTTTGTTGAAGTGCCGCCTTTTCCGCTAGCTTCACCACGCCCCAGGCGTTTTGTTTTGTGAACTGAACCTTTTGCAGGTTTGAGAGAATGTAATTGCATGATGTTAGGTTTTTACTTACGGGGCATCACCCCCTCGCTTATTAAATAATTATATATAAATTGAAAATGCTGAAATAATCCAGCATTTCATTTTATCCTTTAACTTCTTCTACCTTTATCAGGTGATTAACCTTTTCTACCATTCCTAAAATTTGAGGAGTAGCTTCTACTTCCACCGAGGAATGAAGTTTTTTAAGCCCCAAAGCTACCATGGTTCTTTTTTGACGCTCAGGGCGATCAATCACACTTTTCACTTGGGTAACTTTAATTTTCTTTGCCATGATTATAATTTTTAGTCACTAACGCTAAGGAGTAAGCGACGCTTGATTTTATGATATTATCCGTTAAACACCTTTTTCAATGAGCGGTTACGTGTTTTGGCCACAGCCACCGGCTCACGTAATGTGGCTAATGCTTTGATTGTTGCTTTAACTACATTATGCGGATTGGCTGAACCCAGGTTTTTAGTTAACACGTCTGTAATACCTGCTGATTCAAGCACAGCACGCATACTACCACCGGCAATTACACCTGTACCTTGTGCAGCTGGTTTAATCATTACTTTGGCAGCTCCAACTTTTACAGATTGATCATGAGGTACAGTACCATGAAAAATAGGAACTTTAATTAGGTTTTTCTTTGCATCTTCAATTCCTTTGGTAATAGCTTCCTGAACCTCTTTAGCTTTCCCTAATCCATGGCCTACCACTCCGGCACCGTCACCTACAACCACTAGGGCTGAGAAACTAAATGCACGACCACCCTTTGTTGTTTTTACCACACGGTTAATGGCCACCACTTTTTCTTTCAGTTCCAAATCACCGGCTCTTAATTTATTGCTTATTGTACTAGACATGTAAATATTAATTAAAAAATGTAATGATTAAAATTGAAGTCCTCCTTCACGTGCACCTTCTGCAACTGCTTTTACTCTACCATGATAAATATATCCACCACGATCAAATACCACTTCCTTTATACCTATTTCACCGGCTTTACGAGCAATTGCCTCACCCACCATTTTACTCTTATCCATTTTTGCAGATTTTTGGGCGACAATATCCTTTTGACGTGAATTGGCAGCAGCCAATGTTGTTCCGGTAGCATCATCTATCAATTGCACATAAATATCCGTGTTGCTCCTGAACACACTCAGGCGTGGCTTAGATGCAGTACCGAATATCTTTTTACGAATACGGTAGCGAATCTTTTGTCTTGCTGTAGTTTTGTTGTTCATGTTTTTTATTTTTTATCCCTGATTCTGCCAGAGATTAACTATACATTATTTACCTGCAGACTTACCTGCTTTTCTTCTTAAAATTTCACCGGCAAACTTCACCCCTTTACCTTTATAAGGCTCAGGCTTACGCAGGCTGCGAATTTTAGCACACACCTGACCTAGTAATTGTTTATCTATTCCTGAAAGAGTAACTGTAGGATTTTTACCTTTTTCGTTTGCAGTTTCAACTTTCAATTCTTTAGGAATATCAAAAACGATATTATGAGAATAACCCAATGACAGGTCAAGCAAATTACCTTGATTGGATGCTTTAAAACCCACACCCACCAATTCTAATTGTTTTGAATACCCGTCAGTAACACCCTTAACCATATTTTTGAGCAAAGAACGATACAAACCATGTAAGGCGCGATGTCTGATTTGGTCAGTAGGACGTACTACTTCAAGTATATTATCCTTTAATTCCACCTTCATATCCCTATCAATCGCTTCTTTTAATTCTCCCTTAGGACCTTTAACCGCAATTGTATTATCCTTACTTACTGTAACCGTAACACCCTGTGGGATTTCGATTGGTTTTTTTCCTATACGACTCATAACAAATTGTTTATGTTTTATGATGCTTATCGGTCAGCCCGGTATAGTACAGGCTTAAGGAATAAGCATCTAATGAATTAAAATATATTACACAATACCTCACCGCCTACATTCTGTGCTCGCGCTTCCTTATCCGTCATAACTCCTTTAGAGGTTGAAATAATTGCAACACCAAGGCCATTCTTTACGCGCTTAAAATCTTCGGGTTTTGAATAAGAACGTAATCCCGGGCGGCTCACTCTTTCTAAGCTTTGAATAGCCGGTAATTTTGTAGCCGGGTCATACTTCAAAGCGATTTTGATGACACCTTGTTTATTATCATCTTCAAATTTGTATTTTAGAATATAGCCTTTATCATACAAAATTTCAGTGATACGTTTTTTCAGGTTACTTGCAGGTATTTCCACAATACGGTGGTTAGCCATTTGAGCATTACGAATCCTCGTCAAATAATCTGCAATAGGATCAGTTACCATTTTTATACTTTGTTAATGATTTGAATAATTTTAAACTTCTTTTTTATCCTGCTTACCAGCTTGCTTTTGTTACGCCCGGAATTTTTCCATAGGATGCCATATCCCGGAAAGAAACACGGCTAATACCAAAGTGGCGCATATAACCACGAGGTCGTCCGGTTAACTGGCAGCGATTTTTTAAACGAACCGCTGAACTGTTTCGAGGCAATGCATCTAATGCTGCATAATCTCCAGCGGCTTTAAGTGCAGCTCTTTTTTCTGCATAATGAGCCACCATACGTTCACGCTTAGCTTGTCTGGCTTTAATTGATTTTTTTGCCATAATTAATTATCAGATTTATTAATGTTTTTAAACGGCATACCTAACTCTTTCAGCAATTCAAAAGCTTCTTCATTGGTATTTGCTGTGGTAACAAAAGTGATATCCATTCCGGTAATCTTATTAACCTTGTCAATATCAATTTCAGGGAAAATAATTTGTTCGGTAACGCCTAATGTATAATTACCGCGTCCGTCAAATGATTTATCATTAATGCCTTTAAAGTCGCGTACCCGAGGTAAAGACACAGAAACCAATCTGTCTAAAAACTCATACATCTTTACTCCACGTAAAGTAACACGGGCGCCAATAGGCATATTCTTACGTAACTTAAAGTTTGAGATGTCCTTTTTTGAATGTGTGGCTACTGCTCTTTGTCCGGTAATATTACTCAACTCATCAATAGCAATATCAATAAGTTTTTTATCGGCAACAGCACCATTTACACCACGGTTTAAACAAATTTTTGTAAGCCTTGGTGTTTGCATTACTGTTTTGTAATTGAATTTCTTCATTAAGGCAGGAACCACTTCTTTGGTGTATTTCTCTGCTAACCTGGGTTTGTTGGTCATTGTACTCATTATTTAATTACCTCCCCTGATTTTTTTGCTGTTCTAATTAATTTACCATTTTTGTGGCTACGGCTAACCTTGCTAGGTCCGCCTGTTTTTGAATCCCACAACATTACATTGCTTATGGCAATAGGCGCTTCAACCTTTACGATACCACCCTGGGTGTTTTTTGCAGTAGGTTTGGTATGTTTGGTTACATAATTAACACCTTGAACCAAAACACGGGCTTCATGCAAAAGTACTTCCAATACTTTGTGTGGTTTTTTCAAATCCTTATCCTCACCGGTGATAACCACCACCATGTCTCCCTTCTTAATGTTGAATTTTGGTTTAAATCTTGTACTCATTTTATTTAGCTTTTAGCTTTAATGCTTTTGCTTATTCAATTTTGTTTCGGGCCTTTTGGCCAATAAGAAATTACAGCACTTCGGGTGCAAGAGAAATAATTTTCATATATCCCTTATCGCGCAATTCACGAGCTACAGGTCCGAAAATACGTGTACCACGAGGCTCGTCAGCATTGTTTAATAATACAACTGCATTGTCATCAAAGCGGATATAAGAACCATCTTTACGGCGCAGCTTATTTACTGTACGTACAATAACAGCCTTACTTACTGTACCTTTCTTTATACCACCGGCAGGCATGGCGTCTTTTACTGTTACCACAATCTTGTCTCCAATTTTGGCATAATCCTGACCACTGTTTCCCAGCACCCGGATACACAAAACTTCTTTGGCTCCGCTATTATCTGCAACGTTTAATCTGCTTTCTTGCTGAATCATTTTATTTTTATTTACGTACAATGAATCATTACATCGTACAACGAACTAAATATTATTTTACCTTTTCAATAATTTCTACCAGCCTCCAACGCTTCGTTTTACTTAACGGGCGCGTTTCCATAATTTTTACTGTATCGCCAATATTGCACTCGTTTTTCTCATCATGTGCATGAAAACTATTTGTTTTCTTAAGAAACTTACCGTAGAGTGGATGTTTAATCTTACGCTCAACTTTTACCGTAATACTTTTATCCATTTTATTGCTGGACACCACACCAATCTTGGTTTTTCTTAAATTTCTTTCAACAGTATTTTTTGTTGTTGCTTCCATTTTTATATTTTTTTACCTGGATAATAATCAGGCTCCTGTTTGAGATTTCTTTAATAATGTTTTCAACCGGGCTATATCTCTGCGTAGTGCACGGATACTTTGTGGGTTTTCGAGAGGAGCAACCGAATGGGCAAATTTCATTTTCTTCAATCGTTGCTCATCTTCAGCAATGCGTGCAGCTAAATCATTGGCCGGCATTAATTTCACACTGTTTAAAAATTCTACTTTTTTTAACATCACTCAAATATTTTTTTGTTTCAGCAATTCAATTTTAAGCTGATATATCGTGGCGTACCACAAATTTTGTAAGGATAGGTAATTTTTGTGCTGCTAAAGCGAAAGCTTCTTTTGCCACCTGTTCTGGTACTCCATCAGCTTCAAAAATTATTCTTCCCGGTTGTACAATTGCAGCCCATCCTTCGGGGTTACCCTTACCTTTACCCATCCTTACCTCAGCCGGTTTAGCAGTAATCGGCTTATCAGGAAAAATCCTAATCCACACGTTACCTTCCCGCTTCATGTGACGTGTTAATGCCTGACGGGCACTTTCAAGTTGACGACTGGTGAGCCAAACACTATCCAGCGCTTTCAAACCATAGCTTCCAAAAGCAAGAGTAGCACCCCGCTTTGTATTCCCCTTCATTCTCCCCTTCTGGGTTTTCCTGTGTTTGGTTCTTTTTGGTGATAACATTTTATTTTAATTTTCTACTTTTTATACTTTTTCTTTGAACTCTTCTGTTTTGATTATCTTCTTCCGCCGCGGCCACCATCTCTTCTATCTCTACGCTCTCCGCGATCAAATCCACCATGATGATGCCTATCCCCCTCACCTTTTCCTGCACCGGCAACCATATTAGGATTCAGATCACGCTTACCTAAAACTTCTCCTTTACAAATCCAAACCTTAATTCCAATTTTACCATACACGGTAAAAGCAAATACACTGGCATAATCAATATCCATACGGAATGTATGCAATGGCGTACGACCTTGTTTAATTTCTTCGCTACGGGCAATTTCTGCACCGCCCAAACGACCGCTTACTTTAACTTTAATTCCTTCTGCACCCATACGCAATGCAGATACAATAGCCATCTTTACAGCTCGCTTATAGTTAATTCTGTTTTCTAATTGACGAGCTATTGTTTCTCCTACAATCTGTGCATCCAATTCCGGGCGACGAATCTCCAGGATATTGATTTGAACATCTTCTTTACCACAAAGCTTCTTCAGCTCTTCTTTTATCTTATCAACCTCTCCACCACCTTTACCAATGATAATACCCGGTTTAGAAGTATGGATGGTAACAATCATTTTATTAAAGGTGCGCTCAATAACAATCTTGGCAATTCCACCTTTACTGATACGAGCATTAAGGTAGTTTCTGATTTTATTATCTTCAATCAGTTTGCCTGAATAGTCTTTTTTATTAGCATACCAGCTACTTTCCCAGCCCCTGATAATGCCTAATCTTGCGCTAATCGGATTGGTTTTCTGACCCATATTTTTTATTTGCCCTCGGTTTTACCGAAGATGATTATTTAGTTTTCAGTTGTTGTTTCGGTTTCCTTTTTTGCTCCTCTTTTTATTTTAGGAACTGCAGTATCTACAATAACGGTAACATGGTTACTGCGTTTACGCACACGATAACCACGACCCTGAGGAGCCGGACGCATACGTTTAATAACTCGTGCACCATCAACCATAATTGTTTTTACAACCAATCCACTCTCATCTGCACCTTCATTTTTTTGCTTCCAGTTATTAATCGCTGATAAAACCAGTTTACGTAAAGGAACAGCCGGGTGTTTTGGATTATGATCCAAAATTGCCAATGCCTTTTCAATTTCCATTCCGCGAATAAGATCAGCCAGCAACCTCATCTTTCTGGGTGAGGTAGGATAGTTACTCAATTTTGCTACTGCTTCCATGTTTTATAAAATATATTGTACTACGTGTACTGCTTAATTAAGAAATTTTCTTGCTTGAGTGGCTTCTAAAGTTGCGTGTAGATGCAAACTCTCCCAATTTGTGTCCTACCATAAATTCAGTTACATAAACCGGAATAAATTTATTGCCATTATGAACTGCCAGTGTATGACCAACGAAATCAGGGCTAATAGTGCTTCTGCGCGACCATGTTTTAATCACTCCCTTTTTTAATTTACCATCATTCATCGCCAAAATCTTTCCTTCCAGATTATGATCGATATAAGGTCCTTTTTTTAATGAACGAGCCATGTTTTATAGTTGTTTATTTCCATGCTTTACCATGGTATTTTAACATTGATGTTTTATTTATTCGGTAATTTTTTACCATTTCTTCTACTTAAAATCAATTTATCAGATCCCTTACCTCTTGTACGCGTAATTTCACCTTTTGCATATTTCCCTTTACGGCTTCTCGGGTGTCCACCGGATGCTCTTCCTTCGCCACCACCCATTGGGTGATCCACAGGGTTCATAGCTACTGCACGAGTACGGGGCCTGATTCCTTTCCATCGGTTTCTTCCCGCCTTGCCCACACTTTGCAAACCATGATCACTATTTCCGGTTACGCCTACAGTAGCATAACAATTAACAAGCACTTTACGAATTTCTCCACTTGGCATTTTTAATACGGCATACTTATCTTCTTTACCACTCAACTGGGCAGAAGTTCCTGCGCTTCTCACCAATACTCCACCTTGGCCGGGACGCATCTCCACATTATGTACATTAGTACCTAATGGCATATTTTTCAACTTCAATGCATTGCCTAATTCAGGAGCTACATCATCACCGCTAATAATAGTTTGACCAACCTGTAATCCTTGGGGTGCTAAAATGTAACGCTTCTCACCATCTGCATAAGAAAGCAGGGCAATAAACGCAGTACGGTTAGGATCGTATTCGATTGTTTTAACAACAGCAGGAATATTTTTCTTGTCGCGTTTAAAATCAATTACACGAAACATGATTTTATTTCCACCACCCATGTAGCGCATGCTGCGTCGTCCCTGAAAGTTTCTACCACCAGTATTCTTTTGTTTTTCTAACAAAGATTTTTCCGGAACATTGGTAGTAACCTCAGCATAGGCATTTCCCACTCTCCAGCGTGTGCCTGCGGTTGTTGGTTTAAATTTTTTAAGTGCCATTTTTAATTTCTTTTAATTTGTCAAAACTTTGCGGTGCTGACCACCATTCATTTGCTTTATTATACCGTTTCGTATAAGTCAATACTTTCTCCTTCTGCCAAAGAAACCAATGCTTTCTTTTTAACAGGAGTACGTCCGGAAACAAACCCGGCCTTAGTATATCTTGATTTAGCTTTTGAAGGCATTACCCAGGTATTTACCTCCAAAACCTGAACACCATAGAACTTTTCTATAGCATTTTTAATTTCCAGTTTATTTGCCTTTTTATCTACAATAAAAGTGTAGCGGTTATTCTTTTCAGAAAACCTATTTGCTTTCTCGCTTAAAACCGGTTTTATTAAAACATCAGACAGTTTCATGTCAATTTTTTTGAAATTTTATCTTCTATAATTATGCTTCTACAGTTTCAGTTGCACTAAACATCTTTGCCGCACTTTCAGTCATCACTAATACATTGGCATTAAGAATATCAAAAATATTCATATCACTAAGCACAGTACCTGTTACACCATCCACATTACGCATACTCAGGCACAAATTGTTATCGTATTCAGGAATTACAAACAATGTTTTTTTACGATTGGCATTAAGGCTTTTTAAAATACCCGTAAAAGTTTTTGTTTTTGGTGCATCTAAGCTTATATCTTCCAAAACCACAATAGCATTATCTTTTGCTTTATGAGAAAGTGCACTGATTTTTGCCAAATCCTTTTCCTTACGATTCATCTTTAATTCGTACTTATGTGGCTTAGGTCCAAAAATAGTACCACCTCCTTTATACAATGGGTTACGAATATTTCCTTTACGTGAACCGCCGGTGCCTTTTTGTTTGTGTAACTTATGTGAAGCTCCTTTCACTTCACTACGGGTTTTCACTTTGTGTGTACCCTGACGTTGAGCAGCACGGTATTGCTTAACAGCCAAATAGATAATATGATCATTTGGTGTAGCGGCAAAAATTTCATCCGGAAGGTCAACAGTTCTGCCGGTCTTTTCTCCTTTTTGATTTATAATATCAAGTTGCATATTACTTCTGAATTAAAACGATTGAACCATTATGACCCGGAACCGAGCCACTTATTAATATATAATTCTTTTCTGGAAATATTTTCATCACTTCCAATCCTTTAGCCTTCACCCGATCTCCACCCATACGGCCTGCCATACGCATACCTTTAAATACACGGCTGGCATCAGATGAGTTACCTATAGAACCCGGTGCACGCTGACGATCATGCTGACCGTGAGATTGCTCTCCAACACCGGAAAAGCCATGGCGCTTAACCACTCCTTGAAATCCTTTTCCTTTAGATGTGCCAACCACATCTACTTTTTCTCCTTCGGAAAAGATATCAACAGTAATAGTTTCACCTACTGCCTTAACAATGTCGCTATCGCGTATTTCTTTAACTATTTTTTTGGGGGCTGAATTAGCCTTAGAGAAGTGATTGATTTCAGATTTCAGAAAGCGGTTTTCTTTCTTATCACCAAATGCAATCTGGAGGGCATTATAACCATCTGTTTCTACAGTTTTCTTTTGAGTTACTACGCAAGGCCCTGCTTCAATTATTGTTACTGCAGTTTGCTTACCGGTAGCATCAAAGATACTGGTCATGCCAATTTTTTTTCCAATAATACTCTTCATCGTATCTGTTTTATACCCAGCGCTCCTCAAAGGGAGATAGGTGTTCATACTTTTTCTTTAAGAACTTACCAAACGCCTTTCCCGGTTCATTAATATTGAACGGGAAGGTTCATTAGGCTTTAATTTGAACGTCCACACCACTGGGTAAATCCAACTTGCTCAGCGCATCTACAGTGCGGCTAGAACTGGTGTGAATATCCAACAAACGCTTATGCGTACACAATTGAAACTGCTCACGCGCCTTCTTATTTACGTGAGGAGAACGCAGTACAGTAAAAATCTTTTTGTGCGTGGGTAAAGGAATAGGACCTGTAACCACAGCACCTGTACTACGCACAGTTTTTACAATCTTTTCAGCAGACTTATCTACCAAATTGTGGTCGTAAGACTGTAATTTAATTCTGATTCTTTGTGACATATAAAAAGAACTTTAAAATTCCCCTTTTTTGAATTGGAGTGCAAAGGTAGGGGGATGTTTTTAATTAGCAAAAAGAATTCCCCTTTTTTTTCAGATTATTTCGTGCAAAACTACGTATGCGCGCAATTGAGGCTTTGGGGGTAATAAAGCAAAATAAAATGACCGGTATAAGGTCCGCAAATTCAGCTACTACCCTGTTTACCAGTAAAATACACTTTGGGGCTCTGTAGGCATAGGATCGCTTTTCAGCATCTGTTCCGGCCATTCGCTTGTACACGGTACCGCTTCTGTCCGGCAGCCCAATGGCAGAAGTGCAGGTAGCAGCTAAGCATAATCAGATGGCTGTTTTGATCATATAACAATTGGGAAAACCCCTAATTATAAGGGAATCAAAATAATGTCTTCATTTCAAGGTGAAACGAGATGAGAAAGTAAGTGGTTTTTTAATTTGAAATACTGGAGGCCATTTGGCAAATTCGCTCAGTTAGATGGATTTAAGGTTATGAAATAGAAAACCTCTTTTGGGCACCGTACAAAACAATACCTAATTTAAAATATAAAATTTTGAATAAGTATTTCTCGTCTATTCGTCTGCGTTATACCACCAAAATATCGAGAACGAGTTATTGTTGTATGTTGATATAATTCGGAGATTTAAATCGGGTACAGGGTTGAAAACCCCTATATTAAATGGAATTTACCGGTTTATTACCTATAAATACCGAACCTGAGGTATTGTTTTGGGCTTTAAAATTTACGAACTTTGAATTGGGGTCAGCGGGACGCTGACCCCGGGCAGGATTCCAATTTGAATTATAAGATTTTTGCCATTTGCTTTCCCATTAATACCACACTCTAATAACGGATATTCTTGTCGTAATAGCGTGCAACCTCTTATCATTTAGGCTTTTGAGATACTTCAATACAATATCAAATAAATAATTGATTATATGTAAAATTTAATTAACTTAGTACTTCAATTATTTGATATGTATACCCCCCCCCCGCTACGTCCGGTAATTTTCAGCGATTTAAAAAATGGGTTTTTTATCCTATTGCTGTAATGTTCATATCTCTTTTCTTCTCCTCATGCGTGAAAGACGAGTTTTATAAACCACCTTTAAACTTTTCTAAAACCACAACCGAATCTATAGATGAAATAAAGGATTGGTTAGATGAACAAGGTGATTCCAGCAGACCGAGAACAAATGAATTTATATCCTTGATAAAAATTAATGCCGAATTTGAAAACATGTATTATGAGGAGTATGGTGATGACCAAACCTTATTAATAATTCCAATTCGTTCAATTTATTTTAGTCAAAACATCGAACACGGAAAAACTCCATTACAATTTTTAATAATCAGAGAAAATAATGAGGGCTTAATATTGAGGGGGGATTTTGTTCTATTTTATCCAAATGACCCAAATATTATTTCTTTGCCGGAACGATCATTCGAAAGGTTTTTCACAGCTCACAAAAGTGAACAAAACGGAAGATTTGTACTTCTAACATTTGCAGATCGAAAAATTGCAGAATACGAAATTATAAATGATGCCCTTCAATCTGTTACATTTTTGACCGCTGAAAATGCAGTAGAGTTTGGATCACCTACGGGCTGCATACAATACACCGTAGTAAGATTATATTTTGATTTATCAACTGGTGAGATTTTGGATTACGATATAATTTGGGAAGGAACTATTTGTAATAATAATTGTTTACCTTGGGAGAGTTTTTGCGATGAACAAGGCGGCGGAGGTACAAGCACAGAGCAGGAGCCCGAGCCTTGCTCCGTTGACGTAATCTTTCTTGTTCGTGAATTATTCGAAGGAGGGTTACGAGGTTCGATTATTGCAAAATATACACTCCATGGAATGAAATACCCAAATAATCCTGCCCTTAATTATTTTACAGCTATTGATAAAAATGGTGAATCTTATTTGACCTATTTGGGAGGTCCATCACTTAACGATAACTATTCAACTTCCTATCATCCTTGGTGGGCAATATATCGTGAAATATCAAACACTTTCGCTTTGAATGGTGACAATAAAAGAGCCAGTGCAGTGGTTGCTGGGTCTTTAGAATATCCAAATCAGTCAGGCTATATACCGGGTAATCCACCTAAAGCATTTAGTAACTATACTAATTGGTTGGCTTCAACAGCTTTAAAATAAAAAAATGAACAAGTTCTATAAATTTTTATCTGTTTCCATGGTGTTAACCACCTTGGCTATATCTCATTTACAAGCGCAAAATTCCTTAAAAGAAGGCTTGGCAATAATAACTTCCGGAATTGGGAATATAGACAGTTTCCCCGCTACAGATGTTTATACAGACACAATTTGGCGAACAGATGAAAAGATATGGTTTAAAGACAGCTTAATCATAATTGAACAAAAACGATTTCAAAATACTTTCACAGATGAGGAAGTCAGGCTGTCAGATGTTGTCTTTTGTAAGTATGTTTTTATAGATTTAAAAACTTTAAATAGTCAGAATTACGGCACATTCAGCGACACAGCTACTCCTTACTCAAATTATAAGTATAAAAATATATATATATGGAATTTCTTTAAAGAAAAGAATAATAGTGCCAAAAAATTAAACTCTCCTTTTAAAATCCTCCCTGATACAGTTATTAACAACAAGGTTATAAAAAGAGTTAGGGAATATATTGACTCTCTCCCTTTCTTAAAATACTCTATCTATTATGCAGATTGTACTATAAAGCCTAATATTTTTCAGTTCAATCCATACATCGACGATTTACTTGGAGGGTGTAAAACATATCTTAATGAGTGGTATTACAAAGATGACAGAAACAAAAGTATTACCATGTATAGAATTGAAAAGGAAAAATTAAGCCCGGAAGAAAAAAGAGTTTTCTCAGCATGGGAAAAAAATGCACTTACCATAAAACTTCCATTATTAGAAGGAGAATCGGCTTTGAAAGAGTTTTTTATATGTGATGATGAGAAACATCTTCAGAGATCTAAATAAGATGGAGAGTAAATTACCCTAAACTTAAGACAACAGATTAAGGCAGGACTACCAATGCTCTGCCTACCGGTTATACATTTTTTTGAGATAACCTGTTTGCTGCCAAACGCAATACTTTTGGAAATAAACACCCAAAAACAGGATGCCCTGATTGGTAACCTATTTAATCTTATTTCAACATGGTACTGGATGAATTATTTTACCTTCGCGACATGCAAACAGAGAAGATTTTAATTTTGGATTTTGGCTCACAATATACCCAGCTCATTGCACGTGTAATACGAGAAGCAAATGTTTACTGTGAAATTATTCCGTATAAAAAAAGAGTAGTATCACAGCCCGGTCTAAAAGGTATTATTTTGTCAGGCTCTCCTTTTTCTGTTAATGACAGGGATGCTCCCCAGATAGATATTCGGCATTTACTTTCCATCGCACCGGTATTAGGGATATGCTACGGTGCACAACTTAGTGCTAAACTTTTGGGTGGCGTGGTTGAAAAAAGCGATCAACGTGAATATGGCCGTGCCAGTCTGCATATAAAAGAAACCGAAAACCTATTTAAAAATATTTCTTCTTCATCTCAGGTGTGGATGAGTCATAGTGATACCATAACATCACTTCCACCCAACTTTACCATTACGGCTACTACTGACAGTATTCCGGTTGCTGCATTTTGTGTAAATGATTTACCCTTATACGGATTACAATTTCATCCTGAAGTATATCATTCCACAGAGGGGAAAAACATGCTTCATAATTTTTTGTTCAATATTTGCGGATGCAAAAATGAATGGACTCCACAACATTTTATTTCTGACACCATAGATACACTTAAAAAAGAAATTGGAAACCAAAAGGTAGTGATGGCAATAAGCGGAGGGGTGGATAGTACTGTTGCTGCAACCTTGTTACATAAGGCAATCGGACATGCTCTATTTTGCATTTTTGTAGATAACGGCTTATTACGTAAAAATGAATTTGAAGAGGTATTAAAAGTCTATCAAACTATTGGTTTAAATGTAAAAGGTGTAGATGCACGAAATGAATTCTATACCCAATTAAAAGGTAAAGTTTTACCTGAAGATAAACGCAAGGCAATTGGAGCGCAATTCATTAAAATATTTGAACGCGAAGCGCACAGGTTAAAGGATATTACGTATTTAGGCCAAGGCACCATCTATCCAGATGTGATTGAATCTGTTTCTGTACATGGACCATCTGTTACTATCAAATCTCATCATAACGTGGGTGGATTACCCGAGAAAATGAATTTAAAATTAGTAGAACCGCTTCGCCTATTGTTTAAAGACGAAGTAAGAAAAATAGGTGCAGAACTGGGCATCCCACAAAATTTGTTAAATCGGCATCCATTTCCCGGACCGGGCTTAGGAATTCGTATTTTAGGAGAAGTAAATGAAAAGAAGGTGCAGCTATTACAAGAGGCTGATGATATTTATTTAAAACTTTTGCAAAAACATAATGTATATAACCAGGTTTGGCAAGCCGGCGCCATTTTACTACCCGTAAAAAGTGTAGGCGTAATGGGGGATGAACGCACTTATGAATACACCCTTGCGTTACGCGCAGTAACATCCGTTGATGGAATGACTGCAGATTGGGCTCACCTGCCGTATGAATTTCTGGCAGAAGTATCTAATGAAATCATTAATCGCGTAAAGGGAATTAACCGGGTAGTATATGATATCAGTAGTAAACCCCCGGCAACAATTGAATGGGAATAAATATTTATGAAAATGAAAAGATTAATTATTACTTTTTTTTTGATTCATGCTTTTGCGTTCTGCGGGTTTTGCCAAAATAACAATTATTCATTCCCTACGTACAAGGTAGGCATATTTGCTCCCATTTATCTCGATTCAGCATTTTCGGGTAATGATTACCGTTATACTACGCAATTTCCGCGCTTTTCATTTTCAGGCTTGGAATTTATTCATGGTGCCCAAGTTGCCTTAGATAGCATGTTGGTATATCATGCAAATATTGAAGCTTCCTTTGTAGATACCAAATCAAATGTCTTTGATTCTCTTATTGAAGCAGGAAAATACAACAACTTCGATTTAATTATCGGCTCAGTAAAAGACAATGATTTCACACAGTTAACCAACCTTGCTTTTAAAAGGAATATTCCCTTCGTATCTGTCACTTATCCTAATGATGGAGGCACAACCGACAATCCATTCCTTATTATTATGAACTCTACATTGCGTGCACATTGCGAAGGAATCTTTAGTTATATTCTACAAACACACAATGCTGAAAATATTATTCTGGCAAGTCAACCCGGCATACAGGAAGATAAGGTAAGAAGTTATATTCATGCTGCCAACACACCTGATGGAAGCAGTCTTTTAAATTATAAACCCTTAATTATAGATGATGATTATACTGTTATCAAAAAATATTTAGATAGTACAAAACTTAACATTATTATCGGCGGAAGCCTTGATCCTGATTTTGCAGCAGAACTCACAAAACAACTTTACGCTGTTAAAAACACCTATAACATAAAGTTGATTGGAATGCCAAACTGGGAAGGTTTTTTCAAAAAAGCAAATCCAAAACTCAAAGACTTCCCTGTGTATTTTACCTCACCATTTTATGTTGACCCCGAAAATCTGTACTTACAAGTATTACAAGGTGCTTACCAACAACGATATAAAATAAATCCATCAGAAATTGCCATGAAAGGTTTTGAGGCCGTGTATATGTTTGTAAAACTATTAGCCACACACCCTTATGATTTTATTTCTCAGCTAAATAATCCACCACATGAAGTACTGGCTGAATATAATTTCAAGCCGGCATTTTTATCCCCCGCTTCCAAAATGCCTGATTATTTCGAAAACAAGCACCTCTATATTTTAAAAGTGGAGAATGGAGCAATACAATTAGCAAATTAGCACTTCATCATCCGCCAACTTTTCCATTCAGCCCACATAAATACTAAACAACTTCGGAATTTACCTGTTCGTAAATAAAGAAAAATCTAAACCTTGGAAAGAATTACCAAGACAATAATAGTAGCTTATAAGATTAGCGAAGCAGCAAGTCCTCCCCTTTTTTGCAAATAGAAAAATTAACACTAAAATCAAAAAAATAGACAGATAGAAAAAAGAAAACACTAATCCACTTTGCATAAAATTGTATCAACAACCAAACAAAGTAGTTAAGTAATGCTAAGTAAAACCGGGGCTAACATAAACTGTTTAGCATACCGCAAGAAAAGGGGTGTGATAAGAAATGGCCGATGACCATCAAGTTAGAAAATCTCATTCCATTAATCAGTTATCAAGTCTTACTCGGTACTTTGTTCTTTAAAAGCTCTGTGCCTTTTTTGTTCTTCATCTTATTATATTATAAGTCTTAAATTGGTTTCACGTAATTATTTTGTTTTTATACGCCTTAACTAAAAACTTTACAACCATTCCTAAACTTGAATTAAAAAAACAGCCACCGAAATATTCGATGGCTGTTGATAATTTATAAAGGCTTCTTATTAGTGAACAATAAATTTACCTGTTCTTAAACGCTTTCCATTTACTTCTGAAAGCATTAACCAATATGTTCCTCCTGATAAATGCGGTAAACTAATATCAATCACGTCTATTGTATTACTAAAGTTTACCGGGAATGATTTTTTGAAAACAAGGCTACCTTTCTCATCATAGATTGTTACAACCCTGGTATTCACAAACAATCCTTCATTAGGATAATTAACTTTAAAAATACCATTATTAGCATTAGGAGTAATAAACGCATAATTTAATGTGCCCCTAACTATTACTACGGCATTTGAAGTACCTGAACATCCGTTCCCATCTACTACATCTACAGTATAAGAACCTACTTCGTCATAACTAACAACCAAGGTAGAACCGGTAGCTCCCGGCACAACTACGCCATCACGATACCAAACATAGGAAACTCCGGCTGGATTAGATGTTGCAGTTAATGTTGATGTTTCTCCGGGTAACAATTCTGTATCACTTGCCACCAATGTAATTACCGGCAGGGCGATTACCTGAACAGTAATGGTAGCCACGTTTTTACAACCATTATCATCTATCCCGGTTACAGTATAAGTAGTGGTAGCATTTATTACAAACGATGCTCCATTAGTAACTCCATTATCCCATGTATAATTAATAGCTCCATCACCGGTAAGTGTAATCGAACTTCCTTTACATACATCAGTAGGTCCATTGGCAACAACCGATGGTAATTCATTCACCGTTAATTCTGCAATTGAAGAGGTTACTTGTCCGCAAGCACCGGTAACAATTACATGATACTGATTATTATTCATACCGGCATTTACGGTATTCAAGCTTAGTGTTGATGTTGTAGCTCCTGCAATATCAGTCCATGTTGTACCACCATCTGCACTCACTTGCCACTGATAACTTGAAGCGTTACTTACAGTAACACCTAAACTACCATCTTCTCCAACGCAAACTTCTATATTTGAAGGTGGAGAGGAAATTACCGGTGCAGAGAATATGGTTAAGGTAGCTGCATCCGAATTAATATCTCCGCATGCACCGCTTACAACCACACGATACTTATTATTATTTAAGCCGGCAGTAACACCGGTAATAGTAAGAGAAGCATTTGTTTCTCCCGAAACATCTGTCCATGTTGCACCTCCATCTGTACTTACCTGCCATTGATAACCTGTTGCATTGGTGGCCACTGAACTAAAGTCAGCATTAGCACCCGGACATGCCGAAACATCAACAGGATGAGTGGCGATAGTTGTTGCCGGAGTTATAGTTAATGTTACTGCCTGTGAAGTAATTCCATTAGGGCCGCATCCACTTACCACAGCACGATATTGATTATTGTTCATTGAACCGGTAACTGAGGTAAGAATTAAAGATGCAGAAGTGGCTCCGGAAATATCAGTCCATGTTGTACCTCCATCTGTACTTACCTGCCATTGATAACCTGTGGCTCCTGTTGCTGTAACTGTAAATGAAGCATTACTACCAGCACAAACTTCTGTATTTGTAGGTTGTCCGGTAATAGCTGCTCCTGCAACAATAGTTAGCGTTGCAGATGACGATGTAACAGTTGTAGCAGAACAATGATTAGTAACCACTACATGATATTGATAACCAGCCATAGCAGCAGTTACACCATTTAATTGAAGAGTATTCGAAATTGAACCAACAATATCTGACCATGTTGTTCCTCCATCAGTACTTACCTGCCATTGATAACTCTCAATAGAAACACCTCCAACACTTAATAAGGCATCACCACCAACGCATGAAGATACGTCTTGAGGTTGTTGACTTATACTTGGAATTGACATAACATTGAGCGTTGCATAGTTTGATTCTATGGGTGAACCACAACCTGAAACCAACACATGATAGTAAGTGTTATTCATTGCCGCAGTTACCGATGGGATGGTAATAGTAGCATTTGTGGCGCCGGGAATATTTGTCCATGTACTTCCTTGATCAGTGCTTACTTGCCATTGGTATCCGGTTGCATTGGATGCAGTTACCGTGTACGTTGCATTTGTTCCTTCGCACACACTAACAACTGTTGGTTGTGTAGTAATAGCTGGAACAGGAGTAATGGCTAATGAAGCCGGTTGTGAATTAATACCATTAGGACCACAACCACTTACTACCACACGATACTGATTATTATCCATTGAGCCGCTAATTGAAGTAAGACTTAAAGTAGCTGAAGTAGCTCCGGAAATATTTGTCCAGGTATTTCCACCATCTGTGCTAACCTGCCATTGATAACCGGTAGCACCGGTAGCTGTAACAACAAATGAGGCATTCGCACCTGCACAAGCTGCTGTATTAACAGGCTGCCCTGTAATAGCCGCTCCAGCAACAATAGTTAGTGTAGCAGATGAGGATGTGGCTGTAGTTGCAGAACAATGATTAGAAACAACAACACGATATTTATTACCTGTCATTGCAGCAATTACACCATTTAATTGAAGAGTATCTGAAATTGAACCAACGATATCTGTCCACGTTGAACCACCATCTGTACTTACCTGCCATTGGTAATTTTCTATAAAACCTCCTCCCACACTGAATAAAACATATCCATCTACACAGGCGGATACATCCTCAGGTTGTTGGGTTATATTCGGTGTTGAGATAACATTTAGCACTGCATAATCAGATTCTGTTGGAGTATCACATCCAATAACCAATACGCGGAAATAAGAATTAGTCATAGCAATTGTAACCGAAGGAACTGATAAAGTAGAGTTAGTTGCTCCGGGAATATTAGTCCAGGTAGCGCCCTGATCTAAACTTATTTGCCATTGGTATCCTGTAGCATCTGTAGCAGTTACAGAATATGTAGCGGTTGTCCCTTCACAAATTGCCAAATATGCAGGTTGAGAAGTAATAACTGGTCCTTGAGTAACCGTTAAGATTGCTGCATTACTATTAACCGGTGAACCACAAGAAGAACTAAGCACAACACGGAATCTGTTATTGTTCATCCCCATATTAAAGGGAGTAACAGAATAAGAAGCACTTGTAGCACCTGAGATATTCGTCCAGGTAGCGCCACCATTTGTACTTATTTGCCATTGGTAGGTTAATCCCGGACCAGCGGCAACTACAGTAAAGGTAGCCATTCGTCCTATGCAAACACTAACATCTGCAGGCTGCGTAGTAATATTTACTCCTGATGTTACTGATAATACAACATTTGAAGAAGTAAGGCTTCCACAACTATTGGTAACTATTACATGATATTGATTTCCATTTAATGCACCTGTAACGCTATTTAAAGTGAGTGTTTGTGCAGTTGCGCCAGATACGTTTGTCCATGTAACACCGGCATTAGTGCTCACTTGCCACTGGTAACTTGCAGCATTCTGTGCAATTACCGAAAAGCTAACACTACCTCCTACACATGCAGCCGAGTTAACAGGCTGTACAAGAATTGTAGGTGCTTGTAAAATGGTTAGTACAGCATTGTCTGAAGTTGATGTACCGCAAAGATTATTGGCCAACAAATGATATTGATAGCCATCCATTCCTATTGTAGTAACCGGAACACTATATGTAGTGGTTGTAGCTCCACCGATATTATTAAATGTATTACCACCATCTGTACTTACCTGCCATTGGTAGCTTGTAGCCCCGGTTGCAGAAGCAGTAAAGGTAACAGGACCTCCTAAGCAAATAGATTGAGATGCAGGATGGGTAGTTATTGATGGGCCTCCTCCTGCAGATACGATAACGCTAACATCTGCTGTTTTGACAATAGTTCCTGCAGTGCCTGTAACTGTAAAAGAGTAAGTACCGGGAGATAGTGTATTCACATTATTTAAAGTAACCTGAAAACTATTGCCCGGGGTTACAGGATTAGGTGCAAAAGAAACTGTGGTGCCTACAGGATTACCTGAATAAGTTAATGCAATTGGTGTATTAAATCCACTAATTGAATTTGTATTCACCGAAATATTTGCAGAAGCCGCACCGCAGTTAACTGGCACAGGAGTAGTAGAACCAAATTCAAAAGATGGCGTAGTAGCTCCTGAGATAGTAAAGTTATTATTAGAAATATCAAAGAAGATATTATCAATGGCTTCTACCTTTATTCTACAAGTTGAAATAGGACCTACAGCAGGGATTGTCACACTTTCTGTGCCATCATTAGGTGTGCTGTTGCTAATTACGTAGGGATATGTTAAACCACCATCTACTGACAAACTTATTTTTACATCACTTACACTTATTGGAGCAGCAGTTGTACCGGCAACATCCCATGTAATGGTTTGTGTGCTTCCTCCCGGATAATTTTCAAATCCATTAGGAGAAATTACCCGAAATGGAATAGTTCCAACTGTATTAACAACAAAATTAGTAGGTGTTTGACAACCATTTGCACCATAGCTTACCACACCACCTCCACCTGCTCTATTGTCTCTAACGGTAAGGCGGAAACGCATTTGTCTGGCCACTGTAGCCAATACTTCACCACGAAGGCCGTCCATAACAGCAGGCGCACCTACACCCGGATAATTGGCAGCAATTACTCTCATATCCGGAAAATAGCGTGTGCCTGTAGGTTTGGGGATACGTGTACGAAATAATGTACGGTTGGTTGTACTTCCTGCAGTAGTCCAGTTTCCTGCAGGACCGGTATCCCAGCTTTCCCAGCAGTAAGTAATCGCATCTCCATTTGCATCTGATGCTACTGCTGTAAGCGCAAACGGAGTATTTACCGGAATACTTAAGTTATTTGGAGTAAGTGAATTAATAACAGGCAGGGTATTACCGGTATTAGTTTCTGTACCACATGTACGAATACTTAAGGTAGAACTAATTTGATCATAGCTCTTTCCATGAAACATAGCATCACTATGAGGTTGGATGTTATGTGAAGCAGCACAAACACCCGCATATCCCATAATGGTTGTTCCGCTTCCCGGCTCTGCACCGCCCCCGGCACTTGCACATTGGTCTGAATTAAATGTATGATCTGCACCCAACTGGTGTCCTAATTCATGTGCAACAAAATCTATAGCATAGCTATCTCCTACCGGATTAGCTAAACCTGTAGCACCGGCAGCTTTGTTGTTTGTACATACCGCACCTAAGGAGGCAATTCCACCTCCGGGATCTGTAGTAAACAAATGCCCGATGTCATAATTAGCAAGTCCGATAACATTATTTACATTATTTACATTTACCTGTAACTGTGCACCACTTGCCTGGTTGTTATATGGGTCTGTAGTTGAATTAGTATATTCAATTAAATTATTATTAGCAATAATTACCAAACGAACTGAGATTTCAATTTCATATACACCGGTAATACGGTTTATGATAGCAACAATAGCGGCATGAGTACCTGCAGGGTCACCTGAAGCAACTCTTTGAGAATACTCTCCTGTACAGGCCACGGCGGTACGTAAAGTACGCAAAGTTGTACCACGGCATGCAGCCTGCACGTTAAACGCACGTGAAAACAATGCTTCTTCTTCAGGTGTTCTGCTAATTGTTGAACAATTAAATTCCGGGTTTCGCTGATTATTAATGTGGAAATAACTCACTACATGATTTATATTTCCCTTCACCATCGGGTCAATGTATATCCTTCCGGTTACTGTTGAAAGTATCTGGGCACTAAAACCAAAATACGGGTTGTAATCAAACCGAACTGTAGCATAAGGATCATCAATCCCCTGGCCTGCATAAGTTCGTATTTCTGAAAACTTAGCCTGTAATTCAGGCTCCTGAATACTGCTCTCCCAAACCCTGAATCGAGTAAAACTACCATCGGGCATAGGAAATAACATAATTGGAGCAGAATTACGATTAAATCGAATTTCTTCCTCCTGTGGCAAGGTGGATAAAAAGGCCTGTAGATCTGAGTTGTCCACTTTAAATCCGGAAAATTGACTTATCTGATCATTGTACCTTTCACCCGGTAGCTTAGCTAATTCATCAGAACCGGAAACGTTGAAGTAATTCTTTTGCGACATTCCCAAAAACGGTATCAGCAATACAAAAAGGAATGCAACAAACACACGTAAATTTTTTGTCATATAAGGATATGTTTAAAGATTGGGCAAGATAGTGCAATTTCATTAAAATTTTGGAGAATTAATAGCCCAATCCCAATCCTGATAGTAACTGGATAGTTTTCAATCCAAAAAATATCTCTTCCTCATTTAGTCATGAATAATTTAAGATTTGTTTCCGCTTTTAGGCTCTTTTTACAACGAAAATATGCTTATCAAAAAAATGAAATTCTCTATCAAAAAAAATGAAATAAAAAAAGTAGGGAGGATAATGCATGCATTAAACCTCCCTACATCCTATTTCTAATAACGAATTTCAATTTTTAATAAACCAGTTGTTTGCGCATAAAGGTGTACAATAAAATAAATACCAGTGTTATCACAACTCCGAATAACATAGAAAATCCTGAAAATGCAACCATACCTATAAAAGCAAAGCTGGTAACAAATGGTAATAGCTCACCAATGATATACAAGGTGTACCCTTGTTTTTTTAATTTTCGCATTTGTAATGCACCAATAATACATAATATAACAGCGGCCAAACTTAGCACCAATATAGGAAACCTGTTCTCAAATCCTTTGGTTATTAAAGTTCTAAGATCTTCAGGATTTCCAATTAAACTCTTTGCAAAATCCGGAACATCTTCTCCCTTAGTCATATTATTCATTTGGGAAATGGTTTCATCCAATTTTTCGTATGACTTTTTAGCCGAGGTAAAGGAAAATAAAGCAAAGATTAATTGAATGGCTGACCCAATAATTGTAAGGATAGTTAGCACATTCAAACCGGTGCTCATTTTTGGTTGTTGTAATTCATCGAAGCCTGAATTGCGCTGTTCAGATTCATTAGTTGCCATAGCTTATTTTTTACCAAAGTAAATCAAAAAAAGCTTAAAACCAATTTTGTGATAATTGAACCAAGATAATAAGGTGTAATAATTAAAAATATAAACAGAAAGAAGGGGCTAATTCCTGTTAGCCCCTAAAATAAATATAATATAAGAAATGATTATTGTAACAAGGAATACTGAAATGCCGGATAGCCCCTTTCTCCTGCTTGATCCATTCCTGTAAATCTCAGTTTATAATAATTACCTGCTTCGTCTTTTACAATATAATATCTGTCTGAACGCACTGCCGGACTGGTTGATGGGCCTCCACCCGAACGCCAATCTGTACCAATTCCATTTTGAATGGTAATAAAAGTTAAACCTGAAATATCTGCAATAGAGAAATCATCGTATGCCTTATCTGCTGTCATCACCTTAGCAATAGTTGTATTTCTATTCTGCAACATTACATCCTGGAATAAGTAAGGCACTTCAATTCCTCCAAAATTAAAAACTCCTGAAAAATAAGTCCATGCTAAATCCCATTTATCCTTCTCAGGTTCTACACTCACTAATCCATTTTCAAACGAAACATAATTAAAATTAAACGCGGCATTTTTTGCAATTTGAATTGAATTAAAGGTGTTGGCATCGATTGCAGCATATTGTAAAGTATATCCCCCATTGCTATTGCGAAGTATCCTGATTTTTTGCCAGCCGCGTGAAGGAGCAGGTGTTCCTACGCCAATTCCTCTGTTAACGATATATACTTTATTATCTGCATCATTAGCTGCTATTTCCGCAATGGCTGTTTTGGTTAAATCTCCATCAGGATAGTCAATATAGGGCAAGGCATCCGGCAAGGGATCCATTTGGTCAAATTTAACGGTTTCAGAAAATCCTGTAGTATCTGCTATGGTTACCTGTGTTAAATCATTTTTATCAATTTGCCTTGCCATCATTGCGGAAGATGAATTTAGAATAACCCGGTAATCAGCACCGGAAAAAAAGCCCAAATCCCATGACACACGAGGTACTGCAACCTGGGTATTTCCGCTCAAGTCAAAAAACACTTTATTCCCAAAAGTAGCACCACCACCATTTCCCTGCAAGGTTCCTCCGGTTGAAATAATTTCAGCAAAAGAAAGTGTAAATTGATTTTGTGATCCTATTACCACCGGGCTTCCGGTTGAAACAATTCTAAATTTTATTTGATCATCATCATAAAACAATGCGCCTGTAGTTTTTCTCACATTGATTACGGTGCTGCTATTTCCACTTAAAATACTAAAACGAATAGTGTCATTTACAGCAGCAGGTGTAGTTGTAAACTTTGCTCCGTATTCTACACCATCAGCAGGCTCAATTACTACTACCACCGCTGCATCAGTTTCTACAGCGCGGGTTAAACGAAGGTTAATATCAATATTGCTTTCGGCAGCACTCATTCCTCTTGAACCTGTTTCAAATTGAAGTTGATTGTCAGCTAAAGCCAAATCTCGTTTGGTACAAGATGAGAAAAGAGTAGCTCCAAAAATGACTATTAAAAGAGATGAAAGAAAGTTATTGTTTTTGATATACATATACTATTGTGGGTTTAAAATAATTTACTTTTTATTCCAGGTGAAAACCAGGCTCAAGAAATAACTCCTTCCATAGGCCAAAGGTATTTTCCCACCTGTTTCATGAGGCTCATCCAATATATTAATATTTAAATTGGTAAGGTTAAACAGGTTTTTTATTCCTGCATTAGCCATAAGCATACTTCCTATTTTTTTATTTAGTGTAAAGTCAAGCCAAGAATAAGCCTTCAGTTCGGCTAATCTGATTTCACTACCGGTATTCGTTAATACTTCGGTGTAATACGGCAACTTACCGGTAAACTTATAAAACACATTTGCTACCAAGCCTGCCTTTTTAAAATGGTAAGAAGCTTGGGTATTCAATTCCGGCGACCATTTAAATTCAGGTAAGCTTTTGTCATCCTGACGATAGCTATTATAGCGACCTGTATATCCCAATCCAAGTCCCATAGTAAATTGCTTCCATTGAAAATTATTTTCAATAGCAATACCGCGTGTTTTATACTTTTCAATATTGATATAGGTAGTGAGATTCCCACTTCCCACTGCCGCATAATCAATCATATTATCTATATCATTCACGAATGCTTTAAGAATGGTGCGTGCTTTTAATTTGTTGGTACCATATTTTAAGTTGAATGAACCGGTAATAGAATTTGAATGTTCAGCTTCTAAATCGGGGTTTCCGGTTATACTATGATTAGCATCAAAGAAATCATAATAAAGTTCACGCAATGAAGGAGAGCGGAAACCTCGTGAATAAGCTATCCGGATATCTGCACGTTGGGTAAGCATATACTTAATATGGAGAGATGGAACAACCGGTGGTGCTTTATATACAGAGTTCTTGATTAACCTTAAACCCGGTCTGATATTAAGTTTAGGAGTAGGCGAATATTCAGCGGTTACAAAAAATGCATAATCTTTCACTTGTTGTTTTCCTGCCTTAATTCTTTCTCCGTCGCCACTCTCGGTATTTATATCAAAGCCCGGTTGAACTGTAAAATGGGTATAGGGTCTGTAAGTAACACTTCCTCTAAAAGTTAGCGCATCAATAGTACTTAAGCTATTCATCCCCGGAGTATTTACACCTCGAACATCACCATTAGGATAATATAATGAGGAGAAAACCTGACGGGTATAGTGGGTAAAAGAAGTAGCTATATTAGCTTCTATTTTTCTTGTTGCTTTAATAGTTGCCTGCACCTGATGCATAGTACGAATAGAGATATATTCCTGATCAAGCGCCGGATCACCATTACCGGGAAGGTTTGCAGGATTTGTAATCAACTCATCTAAACCATCATAGCGATAATACACGTCAAGTTTTTTTATACGATAGCCTAAAATTCCACTCCCTAAAAACTGACGCTTCTTATGCCATTCCAATTCCCTACCGGTTAATGTATCTTTCCATCCATTAAACATATTTCTACCAATGCTTCCGTTAAAATACCAATGCTTGTGTGAGCCGCTTAATTGAATATGTTGATTGTGAATTCCTTTATTCCATCCGTATTCATTACCTGCTGTTTCTTCCTGCACCTTAGCCACAACACCTATAGCAGAATGGTTTTCTTTTTTTTGAGTAATAATATTTATTACACCAGCTAAAGCATCTGCGCCGTAGATTACTGACATAGGTCCTTCAACAATTTCTATCCGATCAATGGAACTTACATCTAATTGATTAATGTTTATTTCATTATTAAAACCTTGTCTGCCCGATACCGGCACTCCATCAATCAACACCTTCACATATTGACCTGATAAACCTGACATAGACAAGTCAGAACCTCCGGTAGCTAAATCCTGATTATAACGAAAGTTCAACTGATTGGATAGAATATCCTGCAAATTACTTGCACCCATTGCGTTTATTGTTTCCTGCTTAATTACCTTTACCTGATAAACAGATTGATGTACAGATTGAGCACGATATTGCCCGGTAATTACTATTTCATCCAAATCTTTTCCCTTTAGGCTATCCTCTTGTGCAAACCCTTTCAATCCACAAAACAGGCATACAAACACAAATAAAAAAAGCTTAAATAATTTTCTCATAAAAGTTTTATTCCGGGGCAAAATTTCTTCTTTTTATTTATTAAAAACACAGTGGGGGCAATTGTGACTGAATAATGACAAAAACAAAACATTTATCAACAGAAAGCACACACCATTCAATTATAAAAAATGAAAACACTTCATGCACACAAACAAATAAACAAAGCAAAATTAAAAGGCAAAATTTTACTACTTCTATTAACCCCTTTCAAGCAAACAATATAAACATACCACTTCGTTAGCGAAACCGCATAATGCCTAAAATCTAATAAAGTAAAAAGCTCTTCTTCATAACCATTAACTGCGTTTATGCGTAATAGTTATTTTTAAAAATTGCTCCAATTATAATTTCATCATGATACCCATATTTAAATTGCTATTTATCAAATAGTTTAATCTGGTATAACAATCCAATTAATATTTATGAAAGAAAATGGTAAGTAAATTAACCTTAACAAAAAGTATGGTATTAAAAAATATAACATTGTTTCAATATGCATTACTTTGTATAACTGGTGTAAAGAGATAATGCAGAATATTTACTTTAGCAAACAATTCTTACCTTCGTTAAAACACACCTACTGAATCACATTATGGTTAGATTTTTTCCTACAGAGCAATTCAAAGAAATTGCATTAAATGGTCCTCTACAGCTACGATACGCTATTTCAAATTATGGGAGGCTGCTAAGTTTTTCAAATGAATTTTCAGACGGACGCATTGTAAAGGGCACAATGATTGAAGGCTACCGCATATTCCGGTATAAAGTTCGTGTTGATGGCAAATTAAAACATCGTCACGCTTTCATGTATAAACTAGTTGCCCAACATTTTTTAGTTCAACCATCACCCGAGCATACCTTTGTATTGCATTTGGATTATGCCAAATCCAATGATTATGTATCCAATTTAAAATGGGCAACAAAAGAAGAGATGTTAGCCCATCAGCGTAAGAGCCCATACGTAATCAAGGCAAAGGAGAACCGCCTGAACGGTCAAACACTTATGAAAGATGGAGCCAAACTTACTACAACAAAAGTGATGATGCTGAAAAAGCAATTAGCCAATCCCAACCGTAAGACCCGTATTAAAATGCTAGCCAAACAATTTGGAATAAGTGAAATGCAGGTTTACCGCATCAGAAGTGGAGAAAACTGGTCGCAAATAAAAATAGACTAATTACTTAGCCCCTCTTCTTCGTTTTAATTCTGTTTTAATTAATTGTAATTCGCGGCTGGTTTGTCCAGACACAGAAGTATTTTCCTCAGCCCTTCTCATCAGATAAGGAACAACATCCTTAATAGGTCCGAAAGGCAGATATTTACTCACATTAAAACCTGCTGCAGCCAAATTAAAAGTGATTTGATCACTCATTCCATACAATTGCGAAAAATGAATATGCTTATGATTATGTGCAATATTTTGTTCATCCATCATTAATGCGGCAGCCATATTACTATGTTCATTATGTGATGCTAAAATTAAGGACACCTCATTAAGATGATCAATACAAAACTTCACTCCAGCATCATAATCCCTGTCGCAACTCTCTTTATCGGGTTGGATAGGTGATGGATAGTTCTTTTCTAAGGCCCTGGCCCTTTCCTTTTCCATATAGGCGCCACGCACCAATTTTGCACCTAAAATAAAACCACGTTCTTTAGCAGCCAGATAATTCTCCTCTAAAAACTTTAATCTATCATGCCGATACATTTGATAGGTATTATACACAATAGCTTCCTGTTTATTCAATTCATCCATCAATATAAGTGTAATGGCATCCACCGGATCGTGTATCCAAGTCTCTTCGGCATCTATTAATACACCCACTCGTTTATCCTTAGCCGTTAGCGAAATATTTCTCAGGCGATTTACTACATTCTCCCATTCTGCTTGTTCTTCTTTCAACAAAGCTTTTACCGCTTCTTTGTATCGCACCATTAACGTACCGGAGCCGGCCTGCATGGCTGTGTTTAACTTTTGTAATAATCCCGTGCGAGCTAAACCGGTAACCTTAATACTCATAAAAGGAATATTAGTTTGGGTAGCAGCAAAATTCACCACTTCAATAAACTGTTTTGTAGCCTCTGCATAGGCCGCTTCACCATAATCTCCCCCTTCCACCGCATAATCCATAATTACCTGAACATGATATTTGCCAAGTTTATCCACCAGCGGAACAGACTCCTGCATTGTTTCTCCACCAACAAATTGCTCAAAAATGGTAGCTTTAACTATCGAATGCATAAAAGGAATATTCCATTTTACTGCAGTAGGAATAGTGTTTAACCCAAGCTTGAGCAATAACTTATTGCCAATAACTGAAAACAAAAAGTTAGCCCGCTTCAAACCGGCATCTGTTTTATACTTAAATGCCTGTTCCGTATTATTGAATGATATCATAACACAAATTTACAGCAGTACAACATTATCTTTGCATGAAATAAAGAATATGGAAGGTAAAAAATGTAGTGTAAGCTTCACCATAATGAATGAACTTGTACTTCCCAACGATACAAATATATTTGGTAACCTCATGGGCGGTAGATTAATGTACTGGATGGATATTGCTGCAGGTATTGCCGCAGGTAAACATTGTAATGCACCAAGCATGACGGCATCCGTAGATAACCTTTCTTTTAAAAATCCCATAAAACTTGGCAATACTGTTCACATACAGGCTAAGGTAAGCCGTGCATTTAATACCAGTATGGAAATTCATTTAAAGGTGTGGGGTGAGGATTCACAACAACAATACCGATATGAAAGCAATGAAGCGTATTTCACCTTTGTTGCTCTCGATCCTAATGGAAAACCACGACCGGTACCGGAGCTTATACCTGAAAGCGATGAAGAAAAGAAAGTATATGACGGAGCTTTAAGAAGAAGGCAGTTACGCTTAATCCTTGCCGGTAAGATGCAACCTGATGATGCTACCGAACTACGATCTCTGTTTATGAAAGATTAATGCTTAATTATGTTGAAGCTCACCTTTCGGCTTCAACATAAATGAACTACTTTGCTCAATCGCATCCATAACCTGGCTCAATATATCTTCCACCGAATCATTATAATCAATTTGCAGGGGTGGTTTAAATCTTACCGAAAGCCTGCTCCTCCGCTTTTTTAATTTTAATCCTTTTTTATCAAAAGCACGCCAAAAGCCATTTATCACTACAGGAATAACAACAGGTTTTTGTAGCTTGATAATATAAGCTGTTCCCTTCCTGCCCGGTGCAAATGGCTTGGTAGTCCCTTGCGGGAAAGTGATAACCCAGTTCCTTTCTAATGCCCTTATAATTTTTCGAGTATCTGTAGGATCAAGCCCACGCCTAACTTCCGTTCCATCTTTATGCCAAGTACGCTTTACAGTAACCGCTCCTGCTAAAGTGAATAGTTTAGAAATTAAACTGCTTTTCATCGTTTCCTCAGCAGCTACATATTTTACCCTTGTAAATGGACTTAATAAATAGTAAGGCACACCTAATTTATTTCGCTTACGCCATTTAAATGCACAAAAAATATGTAAGAAAGTAATTACATCTGCAAAATATGTTTGATGATTGCTCACAAACAACACATTGCTTTTCGGTAAACTTTTCAAATGCTCCATCCCCTCAATTTTCAATCGGTTTATAATGTTTAAACCCGGATAGGAAAATACGCCCACCACCGCATATACGATTCCTTTAACAAACGACATTTCCTTCCAACTCTTCATAAAATTTTTGGAGATATTAGTTAAATATAGGAAAGAAAATATTCTCAGCTTTACACTTTAATATAAACAACTGATGATTAGATTATTATGCATATATAATTAATTATTACTATTTCTGAAAAATCCAGTATAATAAGGTTTTAAACTGAAAATTTTGTACTTTTGCAACCCCGATAAAAAAACGGGATATACTGATTATGTTCAACAATATTATTAAACAATTTAACGCAGAAGAACAGGAGCCAAAGGCAACAGAAAATACTGAGGCTGCTGCGACAACAAATGAACCTGTTCAAGAAACTACGCAAACTCAAACCGAAGCAGCTCCAGTACAAGAACCAGCTCCTGTTGCTGAGGTTATTGAAGAAACAGCTCATGACGATTTCGATTGGTCGCGCGACAAGAGAAATGTGGCAGCCTACTCTTCTGAGGAAAGAGAAAAGTATGACAATGTGTATGACAACACCTTCAAACAAATTAATGATGGTGAAATGATTATGGCCACTATTGAATCACTTACAAAAACTGATGCAGTTGTAAACATTGGCTTTAAAAGTGATGGTCTTATTTCATTAAATGAATTCCGTGACATCCCCGGTGGTGTTAAAGTAGGAGATCAGGTAGAAGTGATGGTTGTTGAAAAAGAAGACCGTCAGGGAAATCTTAACTTAAGCCGAAGACAAGCCCGTATTACACGTGCTTGGGAGCGAATTGTAGAAGTAAATAAAACAGGCGAAATTGTTACAGGTGTGGTTACAAGCAAAACAAAGGGTGGACTTATCGTTGATATCTTCGGAATGGAAACCTTCTTGCCCGGGTCACAAATTGATGTAAAACCTGTAACTGACTACGATCAATTTGTAGGAAAAACAATGGAGTTTAAGGTGGTTAAGATTAATGAAGCCATTAAAAACGCTGTGGTTTCTCATAAGGCACTTATTGAAAGTGATATTGAAGCACAACGTGCAGAAATTATGGGTAAATTAGAAAAAGGCCAGGTGTTGGAAGGAACTATCAAAAACATTACAGATTTTGGAGCATTCCTCGATTTGGGCGGATTAGATGGCTTGCTGTATATTACTGATATTTCATGGGGCCGTATTAACCACCCATCTGAAGTACTTAAACTGGATCAAAAACTAAACGTAGTAGTATTAGATTTTGACGATGATAAAAAACGTATCAGCCTTGGTCTTAAACAACTTACTAAACACCCTTGGGATACATTAACCGAAAACATGAAAGAGGGTGAAATTATAAAAGGCAAGGTGGTAAATATTGAAGATTACGGTGCATTTTTAGAAATCATTCCGGGCGTAGAAGGTTTGGTTCACGTGAGTGAAATCACCTGGGCAAACACACCTATCAATGCAAAAGAGTTTTTCAAACTTGGTGATGAATATGAAGCTAAAATAGTTACTCTTGATAAGGAAGCGCGTAAGATGAGTTTGTCTATTAAACAAATGACAGAAGATCCATGGACAAACATCGAACAACTTTTCCCTGAAGGAAGCCGCCATACAGGTTCTGTAAAAAACATTACTCCATACGGCGTATTTGTTGAACTTGCTACCGGCATCGGAGGAATGATTCACATCAGTGACCTAAGCTGGTTAAAGCGCTTTAATCATCCAAGTGAATTTACTAAAGTAGGAAACGATATTGAAGTAATCATTCTTAACATTGATAAAGAAAATCGTAAACTTCAATTAGGACATAAGCAAATTGAAGAAGATCCTTGGAATAGTTTGGAAACTGTATTCTCTGAAGGTACTACTCACGAAGGAACCGTGATGAAAAAAGATGATAAGGGAGCAGTAGTTCAATTACCATACGGTTTGGAAGGCTTTGCTCCTAGTCGTCATTTACTGAAAGAGGATGGCAAAACCATTGGTGCTGATGAAACTGCCCAGTTTATAGTAATTGAGTTTGATCGCAATGATAAGCGCATTGTGCTTAGCCACACTCGTTTATGGGAACAAGAAAAAGAAGAAGAAAAGCAAACTCATCTGAAAGAAAAAAGAGCAGAGGCTGAAAGCACTAAAAAAGCTGTTAAAAATATCCAAAGCAAGGTTGAAAAATCAACCCTTGGTGATCTGGGTGTTTTAGCTGATTTAAAGGCAAAACTTGATGATGCAGAAAAGAACGGAGACACCCCGGACGCATAAATAATCATAAGCAATAATTTTCTTAAAGTCCTACTGTAAAAAGTAGGACTTTTTTTGCTTTTAACTAACGATTAAAAAATTTATGTATATTACACCGAATTTAAATTAATCATTTTTAGTAAATAAAAATTAGCTTGATATGAAAAGGTTATTATTATGTGCAGTAATGGTGGCTGGGTTTACCACTTTAGCAACTGCCCAAAAAACTACAACTAATAAACAAGAAACAACAATCAAGGAACAATCCCAAGATGAAGCAAAGCTAAAAGCCGAAGTTGTTAAACCTGCATCGAATACTTCAGCAATTGACGCAAATGTTGAAAATCAATCTGAACTAAGAATAAGAGCCAAGAAAGCACCGGCTCCCGAGGTGTTGGAAGCAAGAAAGGCAAAAGCTGCTCAGGCTGAAACTACCTTGCAAAAAGATTAATGCTACTACACTTATATTTATAATAAGGCATCCTTTTTCGGGATGCCTTATTTTTAAGCCTTATTGATACAAAATATCTATTTGAAAATTTATTCAGCCCAACTCATCACATAATTCGGATCTTCTATTTCCAATGCTGCCTTAGTCATTTTTAAAGGTCTGAAAGTATCTACCATAACGGCCAGTTCCTTTGTTTCCTTTGCACCTATACTTTTTTCAACCGCACCCGGTTGTGGGCCATGTACAATTCCGGCAGGATGTAAGGTAATCATACCACGGGTTACATGCTTACGACTCATAAACTCACCATCTACATAATACAATAGCTCATCGCTATCAATATTACTATGTGCATAGGGAGCCGGAATCGCTTGAGGATGATAATCATACATCCTAGGTACAAATGAGCACACTACCATAGCACTTGTTTCAAATGTTTGATGAATGGGTGGAGGCATGTGAACTCGACCTGTGATTGGCTCAAAATCATGGATACTAAATGCAAAAGGATAACAACATCCATCCCATCCTACAACATCGAAAGGATGTGTACCATAATGAAATCCATACAACCATTTTTCTTTGTGCATCTTTACTAAGAAATCACCTTTCTCATCTCTTGGATTTAAATTTTGCGGAACCCGTATATCTCGCTCACAAAATGGAGAATGTTCCAATAACTGACCATACGGAGACAAATATCGCTTAGGAAAACGAAGCGGATGAAATGATTCTACAATAAACAACCTGTTATTGGCATCATTAAATTTCATTTGATAAATACAACCACGAGGTACAACCAAATAATCACCATAACCAAATTCCAAATCACCATAGCAAGTGGAAAGCACTCCGCTACCTTCATGTACAAAAATCATTTCGTCTCCATCAGAATTCTTATAAAAATAACCTTCTGTACCCGATTGAGGAGCTGCCAAACTGATGTGTACATCATCATTCACCAAAACAGGTTTCCGGCTACTCAAATAATCCTTTTCCGGTTTTACTTTAAACCCTTCAAAACTTCGGTGTTTCAACATTTTCTCCTCCGCAATCTCAGGCATCACATTAATCGGCTCATCTACCTTAACTATATATGTAGGTGGATGGATATGGTACAGTAATGAATAATCATTTGAAAAACCCTCAGTAGAAACCAATTGTTCAAAATACAAATTCCCATCAGGCTTGCGAAACTGAACGTGTCGCTTATGCGGGATTTTGCCCGCTTTATGATAATGTGGCATAATAATTTTTTAAAAATAAACGAATGTAAATATCAGTATCAACAACACCTCTATCCTGTACAAAGCGATTTTACCAGAAAGCAATATTTCCAGTTTCGCTTATCTATAGGATAGATAAAATTCCGATAAAAAGGCATAATGTTGTATTACGTTCCTTTTCAAATTTACGTCAAATAAAACAATTGCCCGTGGTGCAAATTGGTTTAATATCTGACACCCATAGCTACCTCGATCCTTCGGTTATTACACATTTTAATTCGTGTGATGAAATATGGCATGCCGGCGACTTTGGCTCATCCGAAATAGCTACTCAACTTGAAGCTGTTAAGCCATTACGAGGTGTTTTCGGAAATATAGACGGCATGGCTATCCGGCAGCGATTTCCGGAACAGCATATTTTTACTATTGAAAAAACCACCGTGGTGATGCAACATATCGGTGGGTATCCGGGAAGATACGCACCGGGCATTAAAGATGTTATTCAACAAAATAATGCAGGCATATTTATTAGCGGTCACTCACATATCCTAAGAGTAATGTATGATGATAAACTAAATTGCCTTCATCTCAATCCGGGAGCAGCAGGGAAACAAGGCTGGCATAAAGTACGTACCATTATACGTTTTGCCATTGAAGAAACTGAAATCAAAAACTGCGAAGTAATTGAATTAGGTAAAAGATAATTATCCTACAATTACTCCGCAGTATTATAATACGTTATTTGAAAAATTAATCTACCCAGTCTGCAATAAATATATTGGTATCGTGCGTACCTCCATTGTTTCTATTGCTGCTAAATACAATTCTTTTGCCATCAGGGCTAAACATGGGGAAAGCATCAAAACCTTTATCTCTAGAAACTTTTTTAAGATTTGTTCCATCTGCATTTATTGTGTACATATTAAATGGGAATCCCCGCTTGTGTTCATAATTACTACAAAAGATAATATTTCCATCAGGCATAAAATTAGGAGCCCAATTTGCTTGCCCAAGATGTGTTAATTGCTTTGCATCGCTTCCATCCACATTAGCCATCCATAATTCCATTTTTGTAGGAGCCACTAACCCTTGTGCAAGTAATTCATTATACTCTTTCAATTCAGCATCTGTTGAAGGCCGAGATGCTCTCCACAAAATCTTTTTACCATCGGGGCTAAACCACGCACCTCCATCATATCCCGGTGCATGGGTTATGCGTTTCACACCTTTCCCGTTTAGCTTCATGGTATATAATTCAAGATCCCCATCACGCATTGAAGTAAAAACAATTAAATCACCCTTTGGTGAAATAGTTGCCTCACCATCATATCCCTTTGTTTTAGTGAGCTGTTTTACTATTCTGCCATTTGTATCTGCTTTAAAAATATCGTACCCCGGATATATAGGCCATATATACTTATTACCATATTTGGAACGATCCGGAACCGGTGGACAATCTTTATTATCTAAATGTGTAGAAGCATAAACAATGTGTTTCCCATCTGGATAAAAGTAAGCACAGGTTGTACGGCCGGTACCGGTACTCACTAATTTCGGAACAAAAGGCTCACCGGATTCAGGTATTTTACCCATCCAGATTTGATCACAGGGTATCCCATTCTTTACATCAGTACGTTGGAAAATCAAATACTTGCCATCATAACTAAAATAGGCTTCCGCATTATCACCACCAAAGGTCAATTGACGAAGATTCTTAAAATGCATCTCGCCCTCAAAATGAATACTGTCATTTTGTGCTTCAACCGGAATATAAATCGAACACAAAATCATTAATATCAAACTTGAAAACAATTGCTTCATAATACCTGAATTTTAAAGCGGCAAAGATATTAATACACACCCGCTAAATCATGCAGGTTTTGTCATCAAATGGTCTAATTTTGAACCTAATGAAAGAGAGAATTGTTTATCTATCGCTCGTATTATTTTTTTCCTGCACGCAACCTGCTGCACATAAACAAAAAGAAAAGGCAGAAACTCCGGAGCAATCATTGCGAGATAGTATGGCCAAGTATCCTGACTCTTTAATCTTTGTTGAAGATCTCATCCAGCTTTATAGAGACAGTAACCAATACAATAAGGCTATATCAGAAACAGAAAAACAAATTTCCAGATTCCCGGCAAACGACCGCCTCTATGATATTTTAGCCACCCTTTATTTTGAAAATGAAGACACCACATTAGCTGCTTCAACATTTGAAAAAGCTTTTGCCTTAGCACCCGGAACTCATTATGCGATTTCTCTGGGGACCATGTATGCGTACACCGCCAATCCAAGAGCATTAACGCTAATGGATACGCTAATCCTGGTTAATCCTGAAATGACATCCGAAGCCGATTTCATCAAAGGATTGTATTTTAGTGCCACAGCCAATTATCAAAAGGCTATTAGTCTTTTTGATACATGCATTCATGAAAGGCTAACTTTTATGGAAGCTTACCGAGAGAAATCCTGGGCATTATTTCAATTAGGAAAATACCAAGAGGCCCTAGGAGTTATTAATACCGCCATAACTTTGCAAAATAACTTTGAAGAAGGTTATTTTTATAAAGGGAAGTATCTTGAGAAACTTAACCGACCAACAGAAGCGGCGGAAGCTTATCAAATGGCTCTTTTATATGCCCCTGATTATGAAGAAGCACAAGAAGCGTTAAATCGTTTAGAAAAATAAAATATACTTTATGCCAATCATAGCGCCCTCCCTATTATCTGCAAATTTTTTAAAATTAGAAGATGACTGCAAAATGCTTAATGAGAGCAAGGCAGATTGGTTTCACCTGGATGTGATGGATGGCCGTTTTGTTCCCAATATTTCTTTTGGCCCTATGCTTGTAGAGTTTTTCAGAAAATCAACTCATAAAACCTGTGATGTTCATTTAATGATTGAAGAGCCTGAAAAATATGCTGATGCATTTAAAAAGGCCGGTGCCGACATTTTGACCGTTCATGTGGAAGCATGCAAACATTTACACCGTAATATCCAACAAATTTCCTCTTTAGGTATGAAACCCGGGGTGGCTATAAATCCGCATACACCGTTAAATACGCTTGAGAATATTCTTCAAGATATTTACTTAGTATGCCTTATGAGTGTTAATCCCGGATTTGGAGGGCAATCATTTATCTCTCATTCATATCAAAAAATCAGTCAGTTAAAAAAGATGATTAAAGATAGAGGTCTAAACGTACTCATTGAAGTGGATGGCGGTGTTTCGCCAAGTAATGCTAAGGCCATTGTTGATGCCGGTGCAGATGTATTAGTTGCCGGGAATGCTGTTTTTAAAGCCCCAAATCCACAGGTAGCAATAGACACATTAAAAGCCATAGGATAACCAATAAATCAGAATATATTATCTTCAACCCATGATGAGATGGCTAACTGCTATTCTACTGCTTTTTGCTAATTGTATTTATGCGCAACACAAACAAGCCACTATTTCAGGAAAAATAGTGGATGAGGAAGATAAGCCCATATCAGGAGTATCTGTAACCATTCTTGGAAAGCAAAGAGGAGTTATTTCGTCAGACAGTGGCACCTTTACTATCCACGTTCCTGCACACCAAACTATTTCCTTAATTTTTACTCATACCAATTACTTATCGCAACAAAGAAATTATTACCTTAATACTAACGAGCAAGAGTACACGCATATTAGCTTAAACCATGGGAAAGGACAATTAGCAGAAGTAGTTATAAAAAATGATCCTTCCAGAAAAGAACCGGGAATGATAACCATCAACCCTAAACTCAGCCATGCCATACCTTCAACAACCGGTGGTGTAGAGGCCTTAATAAAAACACTGGTAGGAAGCAACAATGAGCTGACTTCTCAATACAATGTACGTGGTGGCAATTATGATGAGAACTTGGTTTATATTAATGATTTTGAAGTATATCGCCCTTATTTAATAAGTAGTGGACAGCAAGAAGGCCTTAGCCTAATTAATCCGGAACTTGCCCGCAAAGTGAATTTTTATACCGGAGGATTTCAATCAAGATATGGTGACAAAATGAGTAGCGTATTGGATATTGAATATAAGAAGCCTGTTGCTTTTGGGGGCTCTGCCTACACCAGTTTACTTGAACAAGGCATACACATAGAAGGGGTTGGTTTTAAAAACAAACTGAGTTTCCTTATTGGAGCGCGAAATAAAAGCAACCGCAATTTGCTAAGCAGTCAGCCTACCGTTGGTGCCTATTTACCCGCAGCATCAGATATACAAGGACAGATTACTTATACGCTAAATAACAATTGGCAAATTGATTTATTGGGTATTTATGCAGTTTCGCGGTTTACCTTTAATCCGGAATCTGTTAAAAAAACAACCTCTGTTTTTTCTCCATATTTTACTGCAAACCTTGGATTGGATATTTATTTTGAAGGACAGGAGCGCGACAGATACAACACCTTGCTTGGAGGAATCACTATTCATCAAAGAATAAATAAAAATCTTGCCTTTAAATGGATAGCCTCACGCTTTAGTGACCGGGAGCAGGAATATTTTGATATTGGGGCTGCTTATTTATTCGGCAACCGAGATTTTGACCGACAAAGTTCAACCTTCGGTGAAATCATTAATCCAATGGGAGCGGGATATTATCAGGACTATGCGCGCAATAAATTAGATATTGATGTTTGGAGTGTGGCTCATAAAGGTTTTTTTGAAGCAGGTAACCATTCTGTACAATGGGGCGTCAATTGGGAACAATCAACAATTAGTGATCAACTAAAGCAATGGCAATACCGCGACTCAGCTGGATATTCATTGCCGGTACAAACCGATGATAACTTTAATTTATATTACAACGCTCATTCTGCTATCCGATTAAATATTAATAAATACAGTGGTTATCTTCAGGATAGTTGGCGCTTAAGAAATAAAAAAAGTGATTTTAATATCACCGGCGGTGTTAGAGCTAATTATAATGACCTTAACGAAGAGTGGTTAATCAGTCCCAGAATCCAAATGCTGTACAAACCTAATAAGAAACAAAATATTATTTACAAGGCTGCAGCCGGGCTTTACCAACAACCCCCTTTTTATCGTGAATTAAGAGACTATAACGGTAACGTACATACGAATATTAGAGCACAAAAAAGTATGCAGGCTGTTATTGGATTTGACTATGCTTTTACCGGAGCTAATGATAAGCCCATGCGTTTTACCACCGAAGCGTATTATAAAAACATGTGGAATGTAATTCCTTATGATATTGATAATGTAAAAATTAGATACCTAAACAACTTTACGGCTAAAGCCTATGCAACTGGAGTGGAGTTTCGTTTGTATGGTGAATTACTCAAGGATGCCGAAAGTTGGATTAGTTTAGGATTTATGCGTACAAGAGAGAATCTGGATAATGATTTTTATTATAATTATTATAATGCAGCAGGTGAATTAATCACATCAAACAGCAGCGATAAGATAGCCGCTGATAGTACAAAAATAAATGTAGGTTATGTAAGAAGACCATCAGATCGTTTAATTACAGCAGGATTATTTTTGCAGGACTACCTAACTACTAATAAGAATTTTAGGATATACCTCAATATAATTTACGGAAGTAATATGCCATTCAATATCCCCAATAGCACAAAATACAGAAATGGGCTAACCATAAATCCATACATCAGGGCAGATATTGGAATGAGTGTATTATTATTAAAAGAAAGAACCAAACGAAGAAGCCATGATCCCTTCCGTGCATTAGAAAGCGCATGGTTCAGTTTGGAAATATTTAATATTATCAATAGAGAAAATACTATCAGCTATCAGCTAATCCGTGATTTTTCTAACTATACCTATGCCATACCCAATAGACTAACACCCAGGTTAGTAAACTTTAAATTACTAACACGATTTTAAGTTAACATATTAACTGTTAAATCAATACCACATTGAAAATAATTAACTTTTCCACCTTGACTTTTCATTTGTTAATAATTAAATTAGTAAACTGAAATCTCCGTAATTATTTTGGGGATGCAATAATTTTTCACGTACCATAAATGCGAAATGCATTTGTACATTAAATGTTTAACATCTTGACAGAAACCATTATTAACCTCGACACCGTAAATCCTATCGAATTTTTTGGAGTAAACAACGGAAAGCTAGACATTTTAAAGAAACAGTTCCCATTATTAAAGATCCTGAGCCGCGGGACACAATTAAAACTGAGCGGCGCACCAGAACAAATTGAAGGAGCTAAAGAAAAAATTGATTTATTAATTCAGTACCTGCAACGTAATGGACACATGAGCGAGAATTATTTTGAACAGATACTGGGAGGTGATGATGAAAAGACCATTGACAATTTCATGGATCGCCATCCGAATGACGTTTTGGTTTTTGGACCAAACGGAAAAACTGTTCGTGCCCGAACCGCTAATCAGAAGATGATGGTACAGGCCTGCGACAAAAACGATATTCTGTTCGCTATTGGCCCTGCCGGTACAGGTAAGACATACACTGCAGTAGCATTAGCCGTTAGAGCACTTAAAAATAAAGTGGTAAAGAAAATTATTCTTACCCGCCCTGCCGTTGAAGCAGGAGAAAGTTTAGGGTTTTTACCCGGCGACCTGAAAGAAAAGATTGACCCATACCTCAGGCCTTTATATGATGCCTTAGACGACATGATTCCTGCAGACAAGCTTGGTTATTATATGAGTACACGAACTATTGAAATTGCCCCATTAGCTTATATGCGTGGACGAACTTTGGATAATGCTTTTATTATTTTAGATGAAGCCCAAAACGCAAATGACCTGCAAATTAAAATGTTCCTTACCAGGATTGGCCCAAATGCAAAAGCAATCATTACTGGCGACCCAACTCAAATTGACCTACCAAAAAATCAACATAGTGGCTTGTTTAAAGCTACTCGTATATTGAAGAATATTGATGGGATAGCACATATCGAATTGAACGAAGAAGATGTTGTTAGGCATAGATTGGTAAAGTCTATTATTAAAGCTTATAACAAAGAAGACGCAAGGTTTAATGATGATAAAAAATAAATTTTATTTGTCTTTTCATTTAAGAAGGTGGCTATTAAGCTGCCTTCTTTTTTTACTATATAGTTGCCAGGATAATAACCCAATATTACCGGCAACTACACACACAAAACAAGATTCATTAAAGGCACAACAGGGTTTGCTAAATGCATATAAACACATTTCAGAAATTGAACCTGAAATAAAAACCGGTGACCTTATTACCAGAACCGGCAACGATTTTACTAGCGAATCATTAAGATTGCTGAACCGCAGAAACACAACCTATTCACACTGTGGAATAGCAAGCATTGAAAACGACACGGTTTTTGTATATCATGCCCTTGGCGGTGAATTTAATCCAGACCAACGCTTACGTAAAGACCCATTTAAGGTTTTTGCTAGCCCACTTGAAAACAGAGGTATCGGATTATTCAGGTTTAACCAGCCATTAATGCTTTCGCCGGTCCTTGACACAGTAAAAAGTTGGAAAAATGCAGGGCTCACCTTTGACATGGACTTTGATTTAACCACCAACGATAAAATGTACTGTGCTGAGTTTGTTGCAAAGGCATATAGTGCCGGAACACAAAACATATTGAAATTCAACACCAGCCGAATTAAAGACTTTGTATTCATAGGTGTTGATGACGTGTTTATGAATCCTAATGCCCATATCATTAAACGTATTAAATATTGAATAAGATTGCTATTTTTAAAAATTTCCTGCTACTTTTGGTGCTGATACAAAAAAAATAAAAATGAAAAAAATCCTTCTTGCGGTTGCAGTACTTACAACAACTTTTTTATTTAGTTGTAAATCGGGCGGTGACGACCCCAAAGCAGTTTTAGCCGATTTTTTTACAGCACTTTCAAAAAAAGATATTGCTAAAGCCAAAACCCTAGCCACTGAAGACAGTAAACAAATGCTTGACATGATGGAAATGGGTATGAACATGGCTGATAAGGATAGTAAAGGTGCAAAAGAAGATGAAAAATATAAAGCAGAAAACCTAACCTATGGTGATGCAAAAATTGATGGCGACAAAGCTATTGTACCGGTAACCGAAAAAGTAAGCGGAGAAACCATGAGCTATACACTTAAAAAAGTAAAAGGCACATGGAAAGTTGCATTCGATAAGCAAACCATCATGACTATGGGAATGGAGAAAATGGGCGATAAGTTAGGTGAAACCCCAAGTGAAGAACTCGATAGCGCAATGAGTGAATTGGATAAGCTAAATACAGACTCCATAAAAAATATTATAAACGAAGGCCTGAAAGGTGTTGATTCATTAAAAAAACTAACTGAATAAGAATTTATAACTAACTTAAAAAAGCATCCTTACGGGTGCTTTTTTAATGACCTTAAAGCAAACTAACCTAACTTTACTACTATGAGAGACCTGAAAACAATTATCAGCATTTTTATTTTATTTGTTATGGCTTCATGCAGCCAAAGCAATTCAAGACCTGAAACTGCCTTAGATACCGGTAGAGGCTTTATACGTGCCAGCCTTGATGGTGATTTTAAAAGCGCAGAATCTCTACTGCTCAATAACGAGGAGAATATACAATTCTTCGATTCATACAAAAGATATTATAACAACATGTCGCCTGAACTTAAAATGAATTATAAGAAGGCGAGTTATGAAATTCTTCAATTATCAGAAACCAATGATTCTACTACTATCATTAATTATGCTAATTCCTATATGAAAAAGCCAATGGAAATTAAAGTAGTTAGAGTAAATAATGAATGGTGGATAGATTTTAAATACACTTCTGCAGGGGATGATACGAGTAATTAATACACCCAATCTTATCTACAATAAAAAAATGAAAACAAATATACCCTTTAGCTAACACCCTACCCTGCTATATTCATCAATCTATTCATTATGCAAAAACCTAAAAAAATGGATATTCAATTTATTATTTCTCTATTATTAATTGGATTAGCTGCAGGTACTTTAGGTGGATTAGTGGGTGTAGGCGGAGGAATTATAATCGTGCCGGCACTCATATATATTGTTGGATTCAGCCAATTTCAGGCACAAGGTACTTCGTTGGCATTGATTATGTTTCCTGTAGGCATTTTAGCAGTAATTCAATATTATAAGAAAGGATATATAAATTTCAATTATGTAGCACTTTTGGCTGTAGGGTTTGTTATTGGCGGATACCTTGGCAGTAAGCTCACTCTAAGCCTCCGGCAGGATACCGTAAAAAAAGTTTTTGCTATTTTAATGCTAATTATTGCAATAAAAATGCTGTTTCTGGATAAACCCAAAAATAACAACACTGAAAAAGAACAGGCAACACAAAATCATTGATCTTTTTTATGGAAAAGTAAAAATTCCTAATCTTCTTAAAATCTATATCTATTAAGTTACTCAATTGAAAGTATTACCACATGCCAATTTAAGTGACCAGGAATTGCTGGAACACTTTTATCATGATGGTAATAATGACTGGTTGGGTATTTTACTACAGCGCTATACCCTTATGCTATTTGGCGTAGGTATGAAGTATTTAAAAAATGAGGATGAGGCAAAAGACGTAGTACAACAGGTCTTTTTAAAATCCTTACACGAGATTCCCAAATACCGCATAACCTATTTTAAAAGCTGGCTTTATACCCTTGCAAAAAACCATTGTTTAATGCAGCTTAGGGTAAAACCAACCCTATCTGTTTCAGAAAATCATTATACTGTAACATTTGATGAACCTAAAGAATCAGATTATTTTGACCAACAGCATAAATTAGAAAAGATGCAGATTGCAATAGGTGAACTAAATGAAGAGCAACGATATTGTATCACCTTGTTTTACCTAAAAAAGAAAAGCTACAAAGAGGTAAGTGAGATAACCGGCTTTAACATTCAACAAGTAAAGAGCTTTATTCAGAATGGAAAACGTAATCTAAAAATAAAAATCCAAAATATGGACGGTGATGAGTAACGAATTAAACAACATATTAAACAACCCTGAGGGTAAAGATAACAAAGAGAAATTGTGGGACTATCTACAACATAACCTAGACTCTACTTCTCTTCATCAATTTGAGCAACAAATGGCAAGTGATCCATTTTTGGATGATGCAGTAGAAGGATTGGAATTAGTAAAAAACAAAAGAAATATCCCACAAATCACAAATAATCTCAATAAGAAACTTAAACAGAAACTTCATTCAGGGAAAAAGAAGAAAAAAAGAATTTTTTTTAATCAACCCTGGATTTATGTAGCAGTAATAATTATTCTGCTCTTAACCCTCGCTGCGTATTTGGTTATAAACCACCTCTTGAAACCATAGAAAACTTATACCTGGCCTCTACAAGGGTAAATTATTTTTTTCTAAAAAACAGCCTCACCGGCACACCGCTAAAATCAAAATGCTCTCGCAATTGATTCTCCAGATAGTTTTTATACGGCCCTTTTATATCATCGGGATAGTTACAAAAAAAAGCAAAACTTGGTGTGTGCGTTGGTAATTGGGTAACATATTTAATCTTGATTGGATTGCCCCGTACAACAGGTGGATGAAATTTTTCAATAGCCTTCAACATCACTTCATTTAATTTTGAAGTGGGTGCCTTTCGTTTACGGTTTTCATAAACTTGTAAAGCCGCTTCAATGCTTCTGTATATCCGTTGCTTTTCTAACACCGAAATAAAAATTATAGGAATATCAGTAAAAGGAGCAAAGCGTTTTTTTAATACCTTTTCATAATCTCGCGTGGTATTTGTATCCTTTTCAACAAGATCCCACTTATTAACCAAAACCACAATCCCTTTCCCTTTTTTTACCGCCAGGGAGAAAATGGATAGATCTTGTGCTGTTACTCCCTTTTCTGCATCAAGTAACAATAAACATACATCTGCTTCATCCATCGCATTAATGGCCCGTATAACAGAATAGAACTCTAGGTCTTCATTCACCTTTGATTTACGCCTAATACCCGCAGTATCAATTAAGATAAAATCCTTATTGTATAAATTATAGCGGGTATGAATACTATCTCGAGTAGTACCTGCAATATCACTTACAATAGTTCTCTCCTTTCCAATCAAAGCATTCAGTAACGATGACTTACCTACATTGGGCTGACCAATAATAGCAATTTTAGGAAGTTCATCTCCATCCGGAGCTTCTTCTATTTCATTAGGAATAAGTGCAGTTATAGCATCGAGCAATTCACCTGTACCGCTACCACTAATTGAAGATATAAAATATAATTCCGAAAATCCAAGTCCGTAAAATTCAGCTGCTTCCAATAATCTGTTATGATTATCTACTTTATTCACCACCACAAAAACAGGCTTTTTACTTTTACGCAGCATATCTGCCATTGCTTCATCAAGAGTAGTAATACCGGTAGTTACATCTACCATAAATATTATTGCATTAGCTTCTTCTACTGCAATAACTACCTGTTTACGAATCTCCTTTTCAAAAACATCTTCACTGTCTGCAACAAATCCTCCGGTATCAATTACGTTAAATGATTTACCAGCCCATTCAGCCACTCCATACTGTCTATCACGCGTAACCCCGCTAAAGTCATCTACAATTGCTTTACGCTGTTCTAATAAGCGATTAAAAAATGTGCTTTTGCCAACATTTGGTCTTCCGGTAATAGCCACAGTAAAACGCATATTTCAAATTTTTTCTTTTTATTTATAACCATATTCTCTAAGGTGTACTTCATTATCACGCCACTTGGGCCTCACCTTAACAAAAAGCTCCAAAAATACTTTAGCACCAATAAACTTCTCGATCTCTTCTCGCGACTTGGTGCCTAATTTTTTTATCATGCTACCTCTTTCTCCAATAATAATCCCTTTTTGTGATTCACGTTGAACAATAACATCAGCTACAATTTTAACCAGGGTTTGTTTTTCCTTATACTCTCTAATTTGCACCGCACTATGATAAGGAATTTCCTCCTGAAAAAGTTCAAATATCTTTTCCCGAATTAATTCTTCAACAAAAAAGCGTGTAGGCAGGTCGCTCAAATCATCTCCTGAATAAAATGGGTTGCCCTCCGGAAGATAATTTAAAATGCGGGCTAACATTTCGTCAATACCTTTTTTTGCCAGCGCAGATACAATCAATACTTCTTTGCAATATGGCTTTGAGCTAAAAAGTGCCTTTACTTCTTCCAGCTTCTTTTTACTTACCGAATCGGCCTTATTTATTACCACCAAGCAAGGCACCTTCAATTTAAGTTTTGCAAAAGTATCTTCCTGAGCTTGCCAGTCTTCACGCGGGTCAACCAGCAGCAAAGCCACGTCAGCATCTTCTAATGCCGACTTCACAGCTTGCATCATTTTCTCATGAAGCTTATATTTTGGCTCAATAATTCCGGGTGTATCAGAAAAAATAATCTGGTAATCATCAGCCGACAAGATGGCTTTTATACGATGACGGGTGGTTTGCACCTTTGGTGAAACAATTGCCAACTTCTCCCCCATCAGCGCATTAAGTAGCGTTGACTTACCTGCATTAGGCTTACCGAATATATTAACAAAACCAACTTTCATGAATTTCACTAAAATGCAAAAGTATCTTTTTTAAAACAGCTAACTCTGTCAATTTTCTTATGGTGTATAAAAAGAAAGAGCCTGAAAAACAGGCTCCTTAATGTTGCGAAGAGAAGGATCGAACTTCTGACCTTCGGGTTATGAGCCCGACGAGCTACCGCTGCTCTACTTCGCGATGCAAAGATAGTAAAAGTTGGCATTGTAGCCAAAAGATAACTTCAAAAGTGCGTTTATTTAATATTCCGTATTAATCCTTTTTAAACTCCACCCCTGCCGCTCCGGATACACTTTTGGTTAAAACCGCATCCTTACCGTAAAAATAGACTCTTGCCGCCCCTTCGGCTATAACATCAATATCATTTTTCACACTAACGAAAACCTTTGATGCCCCGGTAGCCACAATCTTCCCTTCATCGGCGGTAAAGTCTTTACCGCTAAACTTTGCTGCACCTGAAGTTTTAATATTCATTTTTTTTGTTGTTCCTGTTATATTTAACCACCCCGCACCAGTAATTGACGTGTTAAAATTTTCAACAAAAATCGGCCCATCCACTGCAGCAGCTCCACTTAAATAAATCGTTAAATCAGCCAATCGAATACTGCCAACAATATGTAATTGAGAAGCACCATCTATTAAAAGTTCGTTTAAATATTTGAAACCAATATATATTCTTGGATTAAAACCATCTTTAGATCCTTTGGTGGAAACCACCAATGTATTCTCCAAAACATTGGCATTAATCTTTTTTAAACTCATTCCATCATCTGCCGCCACCATCACAGCAGGTTCAAAACTTTGGGTGAGCCATACCTCAGCAGCTCCATAAATTTTAATAATAGAAAAAGGAGACAACGATTCAATCTGATGCACAAACCTTTCATTCACTATATGTTGTGCAGAAGATGAAATTCCAAAGCACATAATGATTATAAAAAAATAAAATGGCAAAAGATTGAACTTCATATATAAATATACGCTCCCCATTTTGAAAATGTTACAAGTTAAAATTTTTAATAGCTATATTTGCATATCTGAAATACCGGGGTGCTTCAAAGAAGGCTGAGATTATACCCGAATAACCTGCTCAGGATAATACCTGCGAAGGGAGAATGTGATACTCATCCGCAATTGCTTTCCCGCTTTCAGCAAACTCTTTTTATGAAGAAATTAATAACCGGCATCTTGATGCTTGCTTATTGTGCGGTGAATGCACAAACATCATTAACCGACACTACCAGTTTAACCCCAGTAGAAATTTTAGCTGTTAGGGCATCTCCCGTTGCTCCTATTGCACAAACAACGCTACAAAAGGAAGCATTGCAACAATTAAATACAGGTAGAGATCTTCCATTTGTTTTGCAATCATTACCATCTGTAGTAGTAAATGCTGACGCCGGCAATGGGATAGGATATACCGGAATACGTATTCGGGGCACAGATGCAACCCGAATTAATGTAACATTAAACGGTATCCCATATAATGATGCTGAAAATCAGGGCACTTTCTTTGTGGACATACCTGATTTTACCACGTCTGCAGGAAGTATTCAAGTACAACGAGGTTTAGGAACCACTTCTATTGGCACAGGTTCCTTTGGCGGAAATATAAATATCAGTACCAATGAAGTAGTAAAGAAGAGAGCACTTTCCATATTCAATACTTCGGGATCTTATGGTACTTTACGCAACAGCATTTTATTTAATAGTGGGCTTATTAAAAAACATTTCCTAACAGACTTACGAATTAGTAATATTTCAAGTGATGGATATATTGATCGTGCGTTTTCAAAGTTACTTGCGCTGCACGGCAGTGTTGCCTATATCAGTGATAAAGAAAATCTGCGTTTCAATATTATCAATGGCCGAGAAAAAAGCTATCAGGCTTGGAATGGGATAGATGAAGCTACCTTAAAACATGACCGAAGATTTAATTCAGCAGGAACAGAAAAGCCCGGCAACCCATATAACAACGAGATTGATCATTACATTCAAACCCATTATCAACTATTTTATAACAGAAATATTACTGCCACAAAAAAATTCAGTAGCGCAATATTTTTAACGCGTGGAAAAGGATACTATGAGCAATATAAGGCTGATCAGGCCTTGGCTGATTATGAATTACCCAACTATAATAATGGAACTAACATTATTACACATACTGATCTTATCCGGCGTCTTAATTTGGATAATTTTTATTATGGTGCCTTATTCTCGTTCCATTTTAATCTTCCCCAACGGAGTATTATTGCCGGTGGTGGATATACACAATATGATGGACACCATTTTGGAGAAATAATAAAAACCATAACGAATATATCATTACCTGATGAGTATAAATGGTATAACAACACAGCTTATAAAAGAGAAGCCTCTATTTTTTCAAAATGGCAAGAAGTGTTGGGAAAAGGATGGTATTCGTTTTTAGATATTCAGCTACGCACTCCTTGGTACACCATTAATGGATTTCCGACTAACACAGCCATTCATCAGCAACATCATTGGCTTTTCATAAACCCCAAAACAGGGATTACGTATATGCGTCACCGTAATAAAGCTTATCTATCATTTGGAATGGCAAAAAAAGAACCTAATCGTGATGATTTTGAAGCAGGAGAAAACAACATACCTAAACCTGAGCAATTGTTTGATGTAGAATTAGGATATGAAAGGAAATGGGAAAAAGCTTCAGCTTCAATAAATCTCTTTTACATGTTTTATCATAATCAACTAATACTAACCGGTAAAATAAATGATGTAGGTGCTTACACACGCACCAATATTAATAAGAGCTATCGTACCGGAATTGAATGGGAAGGAGCCATTTCACTTTCAAAACAATTTTTACTTAGCGGAAATCTATCCCTTAGCGAAAACCGGATTCCTGTATTTACTGAATTTATTGATGATTATGATAATGGCGGGCAGTTGGAAAAGACCCACAAAAACACCCCCATTGCCTACTCTCCAAGCACAACCGGTTTTTGGGACATTACCTGGAAGCCCATAGGGGGTGCGTCTATTTCACTATCCGGAAAATATGTAGGCAGACAATTTCTCGATAATACCGGAAACATAAATCGAAGCCTTGAGTCATTTTATTTGCAGGATGCTCGAATTGCCTATATTAGGAATATTAGAAAGACCAAGACAGTAGAAGTATTCTTAAACCTCAACAATATATTCAGTAAATTATATGAGCCAAACGGATATACTTTCAGCTATTTTTATGATGGTACTTTAACCACAGAGAATTATTATTTCCCTATGGCACCCTTCAATTTTCTGGCCGGGATAAATATTAAACTGTAGTGTCGGGATCGTACCTTTCTTTCCAGGCCACCATTCCACCCTGGAGATTTTTCACTTGGGTAAATCCTATTGTTTCAAGCATTAATGCTGCTCTCATACTTCTATTACCTGAACGACAATAACAAACTACTTCCATCTCTTTCCAATCTTCAATATCTTCAATATGCATTGCATAGATTTCATCCACAGACAGTGTGCGCCCACCAATGCTGAAGATTTCATGCTCTTCAAGCTCACGCACATCAAGGAGATTCACAGCTTCACCGGCATCCAGCCTGGCTTTTAATTCTTCAGGACTAATAAATTTCATACTTCATTAATTACTAATCGAATCTTTAGGCACCTTCATAGTCTTTGACAGCCAGATATCCATCAACTGGCCTGACTGAATAAACACTTGCTTGTCATCAAAATTCTTTTTAGGGGGGTCTTGACGATACACAAATGCAGAGATAGTATCTACCACATCGGGATCAGGAACAATAGCCCCTAATTCAATTCCATTCATTTCTAAGATTACCCGCGCTTCTTCGAGTGTAAGCCCAAGCAATGATGGAACCGGAATCTTTTGATCATCCAATCCTTTCCCAATAACTAAATCAATTGAAGCTCCCCAAGGCACTTCATCTCCGGAAACTACCTTTTTGCCTAAGTAAGTTTGTTCCAATACCGAACCTCTCATAAAATCAGGTCGAAATGTAGTATCTCCTAAAGTAAGATGACTTCTACGCAATATTTCTAATGCAAAATTTAAAGTTTTGCCTTCTAAAGATGGCATTTCTACCATTGGCAGAGTTACCCTGTTTACAGTAAGATATACAGTACGGTTTACCTTAACTGTACTGTTTGGATCGGGTAATTGCTTTAGCACAACACCTCGAATTGCAGTATCTACATAAACAGAGTCCTGGATTTGTACATCAAAACCTTTGCTCTCCAAAAATTTTACAGCCTCTGTAGTGCTCTTACCTACAACCCCCGGAACTGTAAGATACTTCCCATGATTTGTTATCCATCCCAGCAATTGCAAAAAGCCGAAAATTATGGTGGCTGATAATACAATAATTACAACCAGGTTAAATAAAAATGAGCGACGAGTTATAAATCCAAACACATGAAAATATTTATATCATATCAATTATTAGGCAAACATTCATTTAACAAGGCGGAATAAAATTCTTTTAAACTCCAACCCATTGCAGCTACCTGTTGAGGAACGATGCTTGCAGCACTTTGTCCGGGTATTGTGTTCATTTCCAACATAACGGGTTGCTGGGCTTTATTATCAAAAATAAAATCAATTCGCACAATACCCCGACAATTAAAAACCTCATATACTTTCACCGCCATTGATCTAATTTTTTCAGCCATCCCATCTTCAATTTGAGCAGGGGTTATTTCTTTACTTGCACCTTTATATTTTGCTTCAAAATCAAAGAACTCATTATTGGAAATAATTTCAGTAATGGGAAGAGGAATAATTTTTCCTTTACTTTTAAATACACCAACAGTAAACTCTCGGCCTGAAATATACTCTTCTACTAAAACCTGTGTATCTTCCAAAAATGCCTTTTCAATTGCTGCTTCCAATTTATCGGGAGTATTAACCTTACTCATGCCTAAACTACTACCGCCACTGTTTGGTTTAACAAAAACCGGTAGTGATAGTTCTTTCAACACATTTGCAACATCAAAATTCCTGTCTTTAAACAGATGGCGGGAACGAGCCACAGGTATTCCGGCAAATGCAGCGATTGCCACAGTATATCGTTTATTTAGTGTGATAGCAGATGTAGTTGTATCACAAGAAGTGTAAGGAATATTTAAGCAATCAAAATATCCTTGTAATTTTCCATCCTCTCCCGGTGTTCCATGAATAGCGATAAAAATTAAATCAAAAGTTATCGTATTACCATCAACAATTATAGAAAAATCATTTTTGTTTACAAACGTTTTATTTCCATCGTGTGTTTTATAAAACCATCCTTTAGGATGTATATCAATTACATAATACTCCCATTGATCAGTATTAATATTTTTAGCAATAGTTTCAGCAGATTGATAGGAAATCACTGACTCGCCGGAATAGCCTCCTGTAATTATTGCTAAGCGCTTTTTCATTGAAAATAAAGATAAGAATTAATGAGCACCAAGTCCATCATTAGTTGATTCGAGAACAAATTTCCAATTCCCATCCTTGCACTTTTTCCAAATAGATACATAGGTTCCGTATAATGTGGTGTCTTGGGATATAGGAGTAAGTGCGTACACCCCATAGGTGAATCCCAGGTCGGCAGATTGAGCCACCTCAGCATAATGGGGTTGCCATTCAAGGGTAAAGTCAGTATCATCCATCTGAATAAGATAATCAATGGCATCAGCACCAACAATTGGCAGATGATCGGGTCTTAAAAGAACTCCGTTACTATCAATGTATTCAACAAATGCAGCTTTAAATCCTTTTTCTTCACATACCTCAGAGAATTCCCGGTCTGTATTCATCAATTCAATTCTTTCGGTATAATTATCTTTTATCAACTTCTTACCGCTATCTTTCATTCCACAACTGAATAATGAAAAGGTAAACAGAAAAAATAAGGGAAAAAGTTTCATAAAAACTAATGGCAATTCAGATTAATAAAAAGCGAAAGTAAAAGATACTTCCGCTAATTCCTAAATAAGGTATTTAATTTAAGAGAACATTAAAGGGCATGAAGCCTTTCTTTTTTTTCCAGCAACTCCTCTACTGTTTCCCTATATGCTTCATCCGGAATACAACAATCAACAGGGCAAACCGCAGCACACTGAGGTTCTTCATGGAAACCCTGACATTCGGTGCATTTATCCGGAACGATGTAGTATGTATCCATTGAAACGGGTGTATTACGCTGGTCGGCATCCATTGCAGAACCATCCATCATAGTATAAGTTCCCTTTACGGTTGTACCATCTGCCAAAGCCCATTCTACCCCCCCCTCATAAATGGCATTATTAGGACATTCAGGCTCACATGCGCCACAATTGATACAATCATCTGTTATTCTGATAGCCATATTATTTAATTTTATCACAAATTTATACAATTACCAATGGATTTACAACAACGTTTAAGCCTGATGGTGAAACTGGGAGAATATATGCAAAGCAGTGAAACCGGCTGGGTTGATAAAAAACACTTGGCTGAAATTAAAAACTCATGGTTTATTCAACCTTTTATTGATTTAGCTTCAGCTAATATTTCAAAGGAATATCTATCATTATCAAAGCTAAATAACTGGGTAAATACTTATCATCTAGACAATAACATTAACCCTGTTGAGGTAGGCGTAATCATGGCCGGGAATCTGCCAATGGTTGGGTTTCATGATTTGCTTTCAATATTCATCTGTGGCCATAAACAACGCATAAAATGCTCATCAAAAGACGATGTGCTTATTACGCATCTTGTAGAACAACTCTATAAATGGGAGCCTCAAGTAAAGCAATGGATTTCATTTTCAGAAAGACTGAACAATTGTGACGCCTATATTGCAACGGGGAGTAACCAGTCTGCCCGATATTTTGAAATGTACTTTAAGCAATACCCTCATATTATTAGAAAAAGTAAAACTGGTGTGGCCGTTTTAAACGGTAATGAGCAAGAGGAAGACCTCATTCATATTTCGGATGACATGCATACTTATTTCGGAAGGGGTTGTAGAAATGTAACCAAAATTTATGTGCCGGAAGGTTATGATTTTGTTCCATTGCTTAATGCATCAAGAAAATATAGTTTTTTCAGTGACCATAATAAATACAAAAACAATTATGACTATCGCTTATCGTTGCTCATGTTAAATGGATTATTTTACATGACCAATGGCACCCTATTACTTACTGAAGAAGATAATTTATTCAGCCCCATTGCAGTGGTTAACTATTCCTTTTATGATAATCCTGAACAGTTAAAGCAAACCCTATCAAACCATTCCGATATACAGTGTATTTCAGGCACAGGATATCTCCCTCCGGGAATGGCGCAACAACCTCAACTCACAGACTATGCCGATGGCGTTGACACGATGCAATTTTTACTCAGTATGTAAAGCATAATTCATCTACGAAACCCTTCCTAATGTATTGTTAAACATAATGCATAATAAATATATTTTGTTCATCAATGTTTTAAATTGCAACTAAGGCATGAGTTTTGACTTGTTTTACATAGAAAAAAGATAGAAAATGAAACTGAAACAAATTCTTCTCACTACACTAATTAGTGCATTAGTAGCACTGGCTACGATTTTTGGCTATGAGAAATTTAATTCAAAAGAAATATATTTTTCAGGTCAGTTTACCAAAGACACGCCATCAAACTATCGTTTTACAGGAATGCCCAATGGCAGTTTGTCAGGCAATGATATTGATTTTCGAGCACCTGCAGCAGCCAGTATTCCTGCAGTTGTACATATAAAGACAAAGACCAACGCAAAGCAAGCTAATAATGTTCCTCGTGTTCAACGCCAAAATCCATTTAGTGATATGTTTGGTGATGATTTCTTTGATCAGTTTTTTGGAGGGCGTTCTTACATTATTCCTGAACAAAAGGCTTCCGGTTCCGGTGTTATTATTTCAGAAAATGGATATATTGTTACCAACAATCACGTTGTACAAAATGCAGATGAAATAACAGTTACGCTCAATAATAAGAAGACATATAAGGCAACCTTGGTTGGTGCTGATCAAGCATACGATTTAGCCGTAATAAAGATAAATGCCAACAGACTTCCATTTCTCTTATATGGCAATTCGGATAATGTTGAAATTGGGCAATGGGTTTTAGCTATTGGCTATCCGTTAAATTTAGAAACAACAGTAACCGCAGGTATTGTTAGCGCCAAATCGAGAAGCTTAGGTTTAAACCGCGACAACTCAGGAGGCAGAGGGATTGAATCATTCATCCAAACTGATGCTGCAGTTAATATGGGAAACAGTGGAGGTGCTTTAATAAATACAGATGGTAAATTGATTGGTATTAACTCTGCTATTGCTTCACCCACCGGGTATTATTCTGGCTATTCTTATGCTATTCCTGTTAATATAGTAAGTAAGGTAGTAGATGACATTATTCAATTTGGTACTGTACAAAGAGCTTATCTAGGTATTAATTATGTAGATACAGGAGATTTAACAGAAGAGGAGAAAAAGGCTGAAGGCATTCCAACTGATGCATCAGGAATATATGTAGCAGAATTACCCACAGATGGAGCAGCTTTTGCAGCAGGCATTCGTAAGGGTGATTATATTCGCAAAATAAACGGAGTAGGTATTGGTAATGGTGCCGAAATGCTTGAACAAGTAAGCCGATACAAACCCGGAGATAAGATTTCAGTGGTCTATTCTCGTAAAGGCAAGGAAGTAACGGTACCGGTTACCCTAAAAAACAAAGCTGGCACTTATGAAGTTGTTAAAGTGGATAATGTGTTGGATGTATTAGGTGCAGAATTTGAGACCTTAGACAGTAAGAAAGCAAGTAGCCTGGGAATTGATGGAGGTGTATGGGTAAAGAGAATAGGCACCGGTGCTATTGAAGACCAAACCCGAATGAAGGACAACTTTATAATTCTAAAGGCAAATGATATGGATGTTAAAAGTGTAGATGAATTACGCAAGGTTGTGTCTTCTGGAAAAATCTTAAACCTTAGCGGATTCTATCCCGGTTCAGATGGCTTATATGAATACAGACTCTCATTATAAAACTTCATTCTATCTTTTTCAAGACCGGCAAAAGCCGGTTTTTTTTATGCATATTCACATCCATTTAGGATTGTAGGCTAAAAGAAATCAACCTAGGTTTTAACTACACACAACCTATTTACCAAATACAATCGCAAAGATAAATTATTCAACTTCTGAACAGGGCAAAAGGGGAGTAACATAATTGATGTTTTTTCATTTCAGTCGCCATGCAAAAATTAATAGCTTCTGCATTAAACAAGGGTGAATTATTAAGATTTCCTCTCAACGTGGGCATAGATTGTTGTGTTGGCTAATTCAAATTAAACTTTATGTTTATCAAAAGGCTTCACAGCACTTGTGCTGTAATAAACATGTATTAAAAATAAAAAAGGCCGTCACTATAGACGACCTTTTCCAATTTTCATTTAATCAATTATTGTTTAACTACTTTCAAAGCCTTACCATTAGCGAGTTTTATGAAATACACGCCGGATGAGTATTTAGATAAATCTATTTCTTGATTAAAACGAGAAAGTATAACCTTACCAACACGAGTGCCGGTAATCGTGTACACTTCGGCATAAGTATTTAATAAGTTCACGTCATTAAACAGGACTTGCAATCTGGTGGTAGCCGGATTAGGATATAGGCGCACTGTGGATGATTTAACATCAAAATTGAATACTAAGATATTACTGTATTTAAAACTTCCATTAGCATCTACTTGCCTTAACCTGTAGGCGTTAATACCTTGCATTGGAGCAACATCTGTAAACTGATAATGGCCTGTTGACAATCCTGAGGGTTCTACAAATCCAAGTTTTGTCCAATTAGTATGGGTATCATCTGTACGTAAAACATCAAATCCTGAATTATTTACTTCATTACTTGTATTCCAAAAAAGGTTAATTGTCTTGTCATTATTATTGCCATTAAAATTCAACAATGACACCGGCACAAGGATGGTTCCTTCCCCTTGTACAGCAAAAGAGAAATTGCCTTCATCAGGATCAGTATTTAATATTGAAATAGTTGCAGTGCGAATTCCTAGCCCCACACCTGCAAAACGAATGGTAAACTGAGTAGATTGTCCCGGCAATAATGTAGTAAGTACAGGAGAAACTAAAACAGTAAACCAGCTTGCATCAGTGCCTGAAACATTGATTCCTGAAATATCCAATACATCGCTACCATTATTTTCAATAACAAAAACATGGTCAATTCCCGGGTCGGAATAGAATCCGAAATCAGTACCATCCTGGGAGTCTGGTGTAATATCACCACTTGAGATACAAATATTACTACCTCCTCTTATCCGGATATTAGGTTCGGCTCCGCCACAGAAGCCGGTTGTGGCACCAGGGGCTACAAATCTATTAAAAGCGAAACCACTTAATGTTCCATTCTTTGGAGCACAGTTATCGGTCTTATCAAACAAAGTTACTTCTGATGGGTTGTTAACTCCTGCAATGCCTTGATTAAAATCGTAATAAGCAATCAGCCCCGGTTCATCACCATTCAGTTTACAGTTCATGTCATTTACAATATCTGTAGCTGACCTAACGGTATTCCATATACGCACTTCGTCCATTTCTCCGGCAAAGAAATTACTACCACTATATATTCCAAGATTAAGGCTGGGCTCTGTATAAGGTGAGGTTACCCCCGAAGATTGCATTACCCCATCTACATAAAGGATAATTGTGTTTGATGGGTCGTCATAAGTAACTGCAAGGTGAGTCCATACACCGGGGTTAACCATAGACAAACCATTAACTTCATTATAGGTAGTGGCGTGTCCGGCGGTTGGCACTCCATTATATAAGTATAAGGCTGTTCCTGTGCCTGTAATAATATTAGGGAACCCTGTGAGTGAGCTTACATCGGGCTTAATCCAAACCTCCTTTGTATAGCTTCCGGAAAGTGATACCGGGAGCGAAACCCATGAATTAATACCATCAAAACTCAAAGATTCACCACCGCCAACAACATCACCTTGCACAGAAAAAGTGTACACCCCTTCATCAGCATCGTTGTTATTAATGGTGATAGTGGCTGTTTTAATACCTAAGGTTACTGAAGGGTTAAATACCACAGTAAATGTGGATGAATTTCCCGGAGTGATGGTAGAAGCCGGTAAATTAGTTACCGTAAAGTCGGTAGGATCTGAACTGGTAACTCCAGAAACAGTAAGATTGGATGTACCCGTATTTAGAATAGTAAAAACCTGCGTTTTAGGATCTGCACCCAAATCACCAAAATCTGATCCATCGGCTAAAGATGGCGTTACATCACCATCCAGGATACATAAACCGCCATTACCAGTTATTTTTATATTCGGTTTTGGATTGCAAAAATTTTGGCTATAGGCGCCTGGTGCAACCCAATTAGAAATAGTTCCGGGGGTTAAACCAAAATTCATTAAGATACCATTCTGTGGGATGCATGCATCGTGCGAATCCAAAAGTGTAGTTACTGAGCTGTTATCATTACCTGCATCACCCTGATTAAATTTATAATAAGCAATAAGCCCCGGCTCATCATCATTTATATCACAACTCATAGCGTTCGCAATTTCAGAGGCTGAACGTACTAAGTTCCACAGCCGTACTTCATCCATTTTTCCTTGAAAAAAAACGCTATAATTGGGAAAATTTCCTAAAGCCAGATTGGTTTCAGTATAGGCATTAGCATTAGTAGCGGAAGCTACTAATATTCCATTTTTATATAAGGAAAGTAAGCCCGAAGTTGCATCATAGGTTACTGCAACATGTGTCCATGTATTAATTGGAAGTGCACCGGAAGCATCAACCACATCTATAAAACCACCGCTTGCATGCCCGGCTTTCAATACACCATCTTCAAAATACAGTGCAGTTGTAGAACCAGTTATCAAATTATGATTACCGGTAATGTTGGAGGGATTAATCCAAGCCTCTTTTGTATAGCTTCCACTAACAGCAAGTGGCAATCCCACATAATCATCAATGCCATCAAAATCTAATGCCTCACCACTTTGTGCAAATAGTTGTGAAGAAGAAAACAATAAGACTAAAAATCCTAAAATAATTTTTGGGAAAAGTCGTTTAACGTTTAGTATTTCATTTTTTTTGTGTAAACAAAAGTCTCTTTTCATACATGGTATTTTAAAAAATAAAACTTTAAAATTGATTGATTTAGGGTATCAGAGACCCGATCTGTCAGGAGGAATTGAATTTCACTTTACAAGAAAAATAACAACAAAATAAAATTATTGATATTTGTAACAAAGCTAAAACTAAATTGTTTATGTTATACACATTACCTTAACATTTATATAAAAAGTTTTTGAAGGAAAATACCATTTTGTTAAATTTTCTTTATGCTCAAAAAGCCCACAAAGACCAAACAATTATACTTTGAAAATCTTGATGCCTTAAGGTTTTTCTGTTTTTTATTAGTATTTTTTTATCATAGTTTTACCACTGAACTTGCCGGAATAGCTGATAATCAGGCTCATTTTTTTGTAAAAAACGAAATTTTTGGAAATGGATTTTTAGGTGTTAATTTCTTCTTCGTTTTATCCGGATTCTTAATAACCTACTTGCTCATTGAGGAGAAGAAACTGAATGGCCGAATCAATATTCCCAATTTTTGGGTGCGTAGGATTTTGCGGATATGGCCACTTTATTTTCTGTGTATTTTCCTTGGTTTCGTTTTATTCCCTTTAGCTAAAACACTTTCGGGAAGTGCACCACAGGAAACAGCTAATATTTGGTATTATTTAGCTTTCATCAATAATTTTGATTACATCAAATCAGGCATGCCTGATGCTCCCGGATTGGGGGTATTATGGAGTATCGCTATTGAGGAACAATTTTATTTGGTATGGCCGGTTATTTTAGCTTTTATACCACTCCGGTATTTTTGGGTAGCGTTTACTGCAATAATTATCAACAGCTTTTTTTTTAGAGCTTTTCATGATGTTCCTCGTATTCATGAAATGCATACCTTATCTTGTATTGGAGATATGGCTATAGGGGCATTTGGTGCTTGGTTATATATTATGAAGCCAAAGTTTTCGTCATTTATTCAAAATCTTCCAAAAATTTCAATTGTTTTTATTTACCTCCTTCTTGTTTTACTTTTTCTTTTTAGAGACGAATGGTTGCTTGGTAATCACTATATAAGAATTTTTGAACGCGCATTAATCGCAGTAGCCATCTTATTGGTAATACTTGAACAATGTTTTTCAAAACATTCATTGTTTAAGCTTTCTGCATTAAAAACAATATCAAAGTTGGGCATAATAACCTATGGACTTTACTGTATTCACTTTATTATAATTTCAGCAACAACAGCAATTACCAAAAAATTAGGTATTAATACCCAGGTTTGGCAAGTTCTTTTTTTAGAACCAGCCATCAGTATAACAATAACGATAATACTGGCTAAAATAAGTTTCAAATATTTTGAATTCCCGTTTTTGAAAATGAAGGATCGTTTTGGATACATTTTGAAGAAAACATCATAGCCTAATTAATGGAATGGAATTAATATCCTTACCGGGAAATTGAATAAAATATTTCCCTGCTTTATGATGAGGTAATTCTAATTTAAAAATACTTGTTTGGAGTGATGAACTTAATTTAACACGTTTTACAACATTTCCCATTTCATTATAAATGTTAAGATGCCATTCTTTTTCGCTGGGTGGTAATACAAGACTTGTTAAACCTGTTGAAGGATTTGGGAAAATATAAGGTTGAAAAAGCATACTATTCGTTTTAAAATTCAACCTTATCACTTGCGAATAATAAACCTCTTCATTAGCACTTTTAATAGCCATTCTATAAAAATTATTCCCAATAGCAGGGTTCCCATCTAAATAAATACGCTGATTTCCAGGCCAATTACAATCTTCCCATTCCGTAATGGAGTCGAAATTATTTATTGCATTCATGCTGCGCTCCAGACGGCATTGTAATGCTTGTTCAAACCCATCTATTTTAAATGATACCAATGCATGGTTTTGATGTTGTGCAACTTTTAATATTCCTAAATTTAAAGCTACAGGCTGGAAGAAAATATCTCGTTGAATAACTCGGTTTTTTAACAACGTGTGTCCTTCAGGAGTAAGGTGTACACCATCTCCTAAGTTATAAACCGGATTTATAATTATGGGAGGGTCTTGCACGATATCTGTCCAAAAATCAATAGAGAAAGCTCCAAATGTAGTTTCAATCAGATTTTTTAAACTACGTAATTTTTCTCTTTCAACCTGTTGAACAAAATCATTTCGAGGTTGGGTGGTGGTGATATAACAACGAATATTCCTTGCATTGGCATAATCCTTCATTGTTTGAAGGCATTGAATAATTTCAGTTTCTGAGAAGACTGAATAGCCATTAGATGGAAAATTAATAATAATAACATCAGGTGGGGGATCAAAATTTACAGCCTTAGTTATATTAAAAGCAGGGTTTGGAGCGTTTCTATTAGCAGGAGGGGTATATCCTGTAGGCATTCCTATATAGCAATCAATTCCGGGGGTAGCAATATTATATAGTGTATCAATAATACCGCGGTCTTTATAGTATTTACTTATTTTAAAAGCCCAGGCACTATCTCGCGGAATACTCGTATTTGGGAAATAGCCATAGGCAGTAGAAGACCCCATAACGCAGATTCGTTTAGGCTGAGCCTGCACCACGGTGAAAGTGAAAAGACAGAAAAGATAAGATATAATTGGTTTCCACATAGATAATTGCCTTTGAAGGTTATTAAGAAAGAAACCTAACCAAATATATGAAAAAGCTATCATTTATTGGTTAAAATAAATGGATACAAGCTAATAGATTAGAAATTGTCGTTGAATGTATTATTTTAGCAACCTGTACAAACTAACCCTATATGAACAACAAGCCCCCCGGCAATACCGAGATTTTAGCCTATCTTAAGGAACAATATCCCGGAACCGGCTTCATGGATGGACTAAAAATACGTTACCGCCCTTTGATTTGTCCATTTTCAAATTTAATCTCATTAGCCAAACCGGGGGATAAGATTGGTGATGTTGGATGCGGATCCGGGCAGTTTTTGTTGTTGATGTCGCATTTTGCAAGCCCATCGCAAGTATATGGAATTGAAATAAGTGAAAAACTAATTGACAATGCAAATACTTTGTTTGCCAAGCAACCATTTGGAAGCTTTGCATTTGACACTTTTGACGGCATTCACTTTCCACCGGGCCTAGGTGAAATGGACATTATATATTTAATTGACGTGTTACACCATGTACCCAAGGCCAATCAGCAACAGTTTTTACAAAATTTAGTATCAGTAATGAAGTCCGGCTCACGATTAATATTAAAGGATATAAATGGTGCCAGTGCGTTAGTTTGTTGTAATAAAATGCATGATATAATTTTTGCAGGAGAAATTGGAAATGAAATTTCTTTTTCAAAAGCAAAGCAATGGATAACCCAAGCAGGATTAAAAATAATTGAAGAGAGCAAAAAGAGAATGTATGTTTACCCCCACTACACCATTATTGCAGAAAAGCCGTAAGCCTGCCACATGGTTTATCTGCTTATGTTTAGCGATTCTTTCCGTTTATCCCATATATCGGAACTTTTACTATAGCAATGGTTTAAAGACTTATGAGCGTCATCAAGCCATCTTAGAAAAGAGATCAGAGTTTTACAATCCGTGGCAATACCGGATTTTAGCTCCAATGATGGTAGAAGGCATGTTATGGATTTATAATCACACCATTGACAAACTCTATCCCATAGAACAAAAATTGCAATTTTCAATTCCAGACACATCAGGTTCTAATGCTGAAACTGCCGAATTTGTAAAGGTTATGCAAACACCCGGTGTGATGAAGTATATGATTGTGTTTGTTTTCTTCAGGTTTATTGAACATTTCATCATATTTGGTTTAGTATGGAGATTATGGAGTTATTTTGTAAGGAACCAATGGTTGATATTTTTTGGAATTTGCTTTTTAGCATTATCCATGGGAAATGCCGTTACAGCTGCCGACCTTTCATTTAATACTTATTTGGATAATATTTTCTATATACTTACTGCTTTAATTATTTTAAAAAATGCTAATGCTTATTGGCTCATACCAATAACATTTTTTGCAGCATTTAATAGAGAAACAGGTTTGATGATACCCGCTTTATATTTTATTTCCAAAACGGGATTTGAGCAATTCTCATTTAAAAAACTAAATATCAAAAATATCCAATGGCCAAAGTTATCCGTATGGACACTAACCATAGGATTATATATAATTTTCTTTAGCATATTTATAGGGTTAAGGATGTATTTCGGATATCAGCCACAGCAGGTATGGAAAGCTCCTGCCGGTTTACCTATGTTGAAATTAAATTTAATAAGTGCTGTTGGATTTAAGGGATATATGGAATTGATAGGAACGCTTACCATAATACCTTTTATTATACTATTAAAATTTAAAACATTTCCTCATCTCTTAAAGAAGTGGTTTTTATTTATGGTACCCATTTGGTTTGCTATTCATTTTGTTTCGGTGGTATCTTATCAAGGCAGATTATTTTTAGTTCCATTAATTTTAATTATGTTGCCTATGATGCTTTGGTTAATTGAAAACCGCAGTGAAGGGCAACTGAATCATTCATCCCTTATCCAACAAGAAAAAAAATGAAAGCATTTATCAAACTCATTAGGCCAAAAGATTGGGCAAAAAATGTCTTTTTGCTTGTTCCTGTTTTTTTTGCCGGGGAGATTTTTAATACTGAAACACTTTTAAAAATATTTGGCGGCCTAATTTGCTTTAGTCTTGTGGCCAGTAGTATTTATATAATAAATGACTATCGTGATATTGAAGACGATCGTCTTCATCCTACAAAAAAACTAAGACCTCTTGCAGCAGGCACAATATCAAAAGGTGCGGCAATTGTTACATGCATACTCTTTTTAATCGCAGGATTTTCTCTTGCATGGTTTATTAGAGATAAGTTTTTGTTTGTACTGGGTTTATATTTTTTATTAAATCTGGGATATTCCTTTGGATTAAAAAACATTTCCATTTTAGACATTATCATTATTGCCATAGGATTTGTTTTAAGGGTAAAAGGTGGTGCAGTAATTGCATTTGTTGACTTAAGCGGTTGGCTTACCATTATGGTATTCCTTTTAGCTTTATTTATGGCAATAGCCAAGCGACGAGATGATGTATTGATAAAACTGGCATCCGGAACTGATATGCGTAAGGCAGTAAAAGGCTATAATTTGGAATTTATCAATTCGGCTATTTCACTAATTTGTGGTGTTATCATTGTATCCTATTTCATGTACACCATGTCGCCAGAAATTGGGCAACGACTTGGTACACATCGTTTATATTATACATGCTTATTCGTATTAGCCGGAATATTTCGATATCTTCAATTGATTTATGTAAATCAACAATCTGACTCGCCCACAAGAATTTTATATAAAGATCGCTTTATTCAGATTTCTATTTTACTGTGGGTAATTAGCTTTTATTTTATCCTTTATGTAAAGGACTTCACATTATTTAAATCATAATCTTGGCATCCTCTATTGCTTTTTTTGATTTTGACGGTACCATAACCCGTAGTGATACAATGTTTGCATTTTGTAAACATACAGTAGGGATTGTTCCTTATACCTTAGGTATGGTGCGAACCTCACCATGGCTTGCAGGATTTAAAATGGGTATTTTAACGGCAACCCAAGCAAAAGAGAAGCTCTTGCAAACATTTTTTCACGGTGTAAAATTGGAGACCTTTAATAAATACTGTAATGATTTTTTCAATGAAGTAATTCCGCATTTATTAAGGGAAGATGCCATGCAAGAAATAAGCTACCACAAGAAAAATAAAAATAAGGTAGTTGTGGTTTCAGCAAGTGCTGAAAATTGGATAAGAGACTTTTGTGATGCAGAAGGCATTGATTTAATAGCCACCCGGTTAGAGGTAGATACTGAAGAAAGAATCACAGGAAAATTATTAGGAATAAACTGCAATTACGAAGAAAAGGTAAACCGGATTAAAGCTGCTTATAATTTATCTTCCTACGACAAGATATATGCATACGGTGATTCTGACGGGGATAGGGCAATGTTACAAATTGCCACAGATTCATTCTACCAACGATTTACGAAATAAACAGAAAAATACTCAATAAATTCTCTCTAACCTTAATTAAATTAAAGGGTAGATATACATTGGATTCAAATAGATGAGATGTGGATTCATTTTAAGTTTCGTAAATCTAATGGATAAATACTTCGAACAGGCCCTTAGAGACAATAGTCCAGGACAGATGAGGGACTACCATTTTTCTACACTAAAGCGAATTTGGGAATTATTTAAATATGAGAAAATACCTCAAAACGGTGCAATATTGGTGAGAAAGCAAAAGGGAATGATTATTCTCGAACTCCTAAATTTGATTAAATCCCCGGGCCGGTATCCCCCTGACCCAATATAAAGATATGAAATTTAGGGGTGCGGAACAATACCTTACATAGGTACTTTGTGGGTAACCACCCTTTTAGTGAGGGGGCTACGCCCCCCACCCCAATTCAAAGTTCGGAGTATTTTAAACACAAAACAATACCCCAAATTCGGGATTTATGGAGCATAACGTTTATGCATAAGCGAAATTATTTCACCTATTAATTAAACACACGCTTCTTCATTTTAGTATTATTAAAAATTGTTTCTGATTTTAAAAATCATTCGCATTGTAATGAGCAAGGGTATCGCTTAAAACAACATTAATATTTAGAAGGTAGTTCAGCACTTTTTTTTCTTTATACAAATATAGCAACCTGAAGAAAAGGCTTGTGAAGGCAGATTAAAAATTTTCTCGCTACTCTACATCTAATATTGTATGGCTGTGCTTTTGTGCTACAATGAACTAAAATAATTTCCAGCATGAGGGGAATCTGTACACTTACGCTCTTATACGCTTTACTTAATAAATCTTTTACATCATCGTTCTAATGCCGGGTTGAAATGCAGTAGATTGAAAGAGAAAAATAGCCTTTGAGCGGATTTTGGAACAATGAGCGTTTGGAAAAGGAAACCGGCGATTAAGAATATGAAAAAGAAAATATAAGAAGGAAAATGCTCCACGGGACCAATGCAAATTTCGTTTTTATTAAAACATGAAACAATCCCTCATCACGGTACTTTGTGTGTACTACCCCAAACAGACGGGGAACTGGCGTTCCCGCCCTAAGCAAATTTCGCATTTATTGAAACATGGGACAATACCTCACTATGGTACTTTGTGTGTACTACTCCAAGCAGACGGGGAACTGACGTTCCCACCCTAAAGGAAAGTTCTGAATTATTGCACTGTGAAACAATACCTCGGTTAGGTGCTTTTTGGGCTATTTTTGAAAAAAAGGGGAAACTGCGTTTCCCACCCCGGTTCAAAGTTCGAAGTTTTAAAAACACAAAACAATACCCTAATAAGGTACTTTATAGGGTAAAGTACCTTATCGGACGGGGGCTACGTCCCCCACCCCAATTCAAAATTCGAATTATTTCAAACACTAAACAATACCCCAAATTCGGGATTTATGGGGTATAACGGTTGTGTATATGCGAATTTTAATCACAAACATTCTTGCAGTGAAATTTCAAGCCACTCAATTAGCTATTTTATCTATGGATTGATAACAACAAAAATAAATTTCTTATATCCACACAAACTTCAACCAGTCAACAATTAAATACAGTTCTTTATATAATGATTAGCTAACTCAAATAGAATGAACCAACATAAACATTGTAGAAATATTACAACCTATTTATTAACGAAAAGCAAAAAAGGTACCTCAAATTAGAGATACCTTTTTCTTTTTAAAAAAACCAGCATTATTGTTTAATAATCGGCATACTGACTGTAGGATACCCATCAGAATATATATTCAGACGATAGAATCCGGTATGCAGATGAGAGAGATTCATTTGGAATATGTTTACAAAATTACTCAGTATTACAATACGCTCTGAAACAGGCATACCCATTAAGTCAACCACCACACAACGAATAGAACGATTTTGATGATACGTGCGGAAATGGATGGTTAATCTGTTTACAACAGGATTAGGGAAGGTTCTAATGAAGTCGTCAGGCAAATCATTAGTAACTTGGTTTTGATTAACATAAAGTAACATAGTATCCCTGCCTTCAGCACCTTCATTATCCCATACTATAAATTCAATAGTATATACTCCCTGACGTAAATAAGACATATACAATCTGGAATCATTAGACCCTCTCAATGCGGGGCGATTAGGACCCGACAACACGTTCCATCTGTATCTTACAACATCGCCATCTAGATCTGACCCTTCACCATGTAATTCTACTGAACTAATAGGTAACAGTACTGTAAGATCCGGCCCTGCATTTGCCGTAGGTGCTAAGTTTCCGGAAGCCGGTAACACAGTTATTACCACGGTGTCACGCCCTATTGCCCCTTCATTATCGACAACAATAAGTTGGAATTTATAAACGCCCAACTGAAGCCCTGTTACTGTTGTTGATGCATTATTACCGTTAGTTACAAATCCTCCGGCTGGGCCTGTTATTTTTAGCCATTCATAAGCAACGACCTGTCCATCGCTATCTGTTCCACCACCATCAAGTAAAATCTGATTTTGTGGTAAGTTTATTGTTTGATCTAATCCTGCATTTGCAATAGGAGGATTATTAAAAGGTTGAGCTAATACCAATACATGCATTTCTCCTGAAGCTGATGCTCCGTCATTATCTGTAACAACTAACCTAAATGTATATAACCCTTCTTCAAGATTAGTTACTTGAGAAACGGATGATGAAGGAGATTGAATGTTTGCATCACCACCCGATACCTTTATCCATTCATAGGCTACGATTGTTCCGTCTCCATCAATTGCAGAACCATTCAGTACTACCCAATTTACAGGTAGGGTAATAGTTTGATCATTACCAGCATTTACCATCGGTGATATATTAGCCGCAGGTAAAACAGTCACCACTACTTGATCACTACCGGTTGCCCCACTATTATCCGTTACTGTTAGTTCAAATGTATATATTCCTGCTTCAAGGCCATTAACCGTTGTTTGTGCGAGATTACTATTAGTAATATTTGCAACACCTCCTGAAACTTTTACCCAACGATACGCTACAACATAATTATCTGGGTCGGTTCCGGAGCCACTTAAAGTTACAGTATTTACAGGTAGGGTAATGGTAATATCACTTCCTGCATTTGCTACCGGAGGTAGGTTTGCAGCTGTCAACACTTGTACATTTACGGCATCATTCCCTGTTGCACCTTCATTATCAGTTACTGTTATTCTAAATACATAGCTACCTTGCACCAATCCTGACACATTAGCTACTGCAGCATTTGCATTAGTAATTGTAGCGCTATTGGGTCCTGAAATTTGCTCCCACTGATACGAAACAACTGTTCCATCAACATCTGAACCGCTGCCGTTTAATGTAGTTGCATTTTGAGGTAGGGTAATAGTAATATCACTTCCTGCATTAGCAGTTGGTGCCTGGTTAGGTTGTGGTAGAACCGTTACAGAAACTTGATCTGCACCAGTTGAACCACTATTATCCGTTACCGTTAGTTTAAAAATATACATTCCTGTAATTAAACCGGTAACAGATGTTACACTACCGTTTGCACTAGTGATATAAGCTATTGATGGGCCAGATACTTGTTCCCAATGATAGCCGATTATATACCCATCACCATCTGAACCGCCACCATTTAATGTAGTTGCATTTTGAGGCAAGGTAATGGTAATATCGCTTCCTGCATTAGCG
>JAHBTP010000002.1:0-520000 GCA_019638485.1 Ferruginibacter sp.
CATAAGGGTGTTTACCCACAAAGTACCTTGATAAGGTATTGTTCCGCATCTCTAAATTTCATATCTTTATATCGGGTCAGCGGGATACCGGCCCGGGGATTTAATCAAATGCAGGGGTTCGAGAATAATCATTCCCTTTTTATTTTCTCACTCATATAACAACATTCTGTGGTGTTGTCTTGAATTTTACTTTATTGGAGAAGCTGTTTTGCCTTTTTAAAATATTAGCCACAAATTGCCGGGCTGTGGTATTGTTTCCCGCTTTCCTAAATCCGAATTTTTCTTTATGGCGAGAACACCGGTTTTCCATCTATCGGGGGTAGTACCCACAATGTACCATGATGAGGTATTGTTCTTTGTTTTTAAAAAATCGAAATTTGAATTGGGCGGGAACGCCAGTTCCCCATCTGTTTGGGGGCTTTGGTACCCATAATGTACCCTGATGAGGTATTGTTCCATGTTTTTAAAAAAACGAATTTTGCTTTAGGGCCGTGGTACATTTTTCCCTTCCCGTGTTTTTCCTTTTCAATCTTCTCTGTTTCTCTCTTCTTCTCTCTTCTTCTTCTTCCTCTTCTTCCTGCCCCCTGCTTTAATTCAAAAATTATCCACGCTCTACATAACAAACCTGTATTTTTTATCAATATACGTTAGATATATACGCTTCGTCTATTTAATCACACCCCTCTTTCTTCAACACCTAAACATACCAATTAATAATGCACGTTAAAAATAACGACTACCCTCACCACATCATATTCACAAAAAAAGGGCCCCGGTTTTCCGGAGCCCTTAAATTGGTTTCTTTAGGACAATTATAACTTAATAATGCGCTTGCTCGCCTTATTCTTACCCTGTACTACTTCTACAAAATAAGATCCCGCTTTTAGCTCATTACCTAAGGTTAATGTCTCTCCGGGCATCATACTCATTACCTTGTATGTTCTACCCAAATTATCTACTAACCTCACTTGTATCTTGTTAAACTTATCTGTGCTCTTTGCTACCAGCTTAAAGCTGTGTACACTCGGGTTAGGGAAGATACTTACATCCAATCCACCTTCTATTACCTCCACAGGGGTAACCTTGGTGATTGGTAAGCTTTCGCCACGCTCACCCTGGCTGCACTCAGGAAACTTAACCTTCAGGCTACGTATTCCACTATTGCCGCAACCATTGTTACCTACTGCAGTAATATTACCGGCAATAGACATACCACTGTACTCTACTGTAATAGAGGTTGTACCCTGACCATCAACAATTGTTGCTCCCGCAGGTACTGTCCATACCACTGAGGTTGCCTGCATTGGCATTGAACTCAATGAGTATGTATATACTCTGTTAGGACAATCTTCACTTACTATGTCTATATCTATACCGCTTGGTGCACTTGGCATACGGTTGCTAAGCGCAATACTGCGTGAACCGCTGGTACCGCAACCGGTGCTGGCTGTTACGCTTATTCCGCCGCCGTTGTATGAACCGCTAAAGCTTACAGTTATGCTATTAGTACCTTGGCCGCTTTCAATGTTGGCTCCGGTAGGTACTGTCCAAGTATATGTATTACCGCCTACCTGGGCTACACTGTAAGTAGCTATCTGACCTGAAGGATAACCAACAGATGGCATATACAAACATGGATTGTTAGGGCCACTGATTAATGACGGAATGCTTGGTACGGTGCGGCTTATGGTTATGCTGCGAGTATTACTTACTCCGCATCCGTTTTGTGCCGTTACAGAAATGGCACTCGTAGCAAAGGCATTATCAAACTCTACTGTAATAGAGGTTGTTCCCTGACCGTTAATAATAGTAACTCCGGCTGGTACTACCCAATTGTATTGCTCTGCCTGATCTACCTCGGCTACACTGTAAACAACCTGTGTTTGGCCGTCTATTAATCCGCAGGCATCCATTGGACCGCTTATCTCGCCTAATGATCCCGGCATTTGAGCCAGCATATAGAAAATGCTCATTTCGCTGGTACCGCAAGAGTTATGGGCTCTTACGCGAAGCTGCTTATTGGCTTGTGCCGTAAAGCCCGCTCCAAGGGTTATCGTTAATTCTCCTGTTCCCTGGCCATTAACAACAGTTACGTTAGTGGGCGGAACAACCCAGCTATATGATGTAGCATTAGCATCAGGAGCTGCTGTATAAGTCAACTCTACATTGGTTCCTACATAAGTACATACGTTAACCTGACCACTAATAACCGGTGCTGCCGGTGCATCACAAGTTATGTTCAGCGTACGTGTAATAGGATCACATGGTGATATGCCGGTTACATCTACAGAAATACTACCGGTGTAGTTTGTAGCATAATTAAACGATATGCTGGTTGTTCCCTGGCCGCTTACATTAAGTGCACCATTAGGAAGGTTCCATACTATCGTACTGTAATTGCTTGCTGTAATGCTGTAAGTAGCCAATGGTGAACCATTGCCCACGTGAGCGCCGGAATTGGTTGGTCCGGTAATCTCTGCACTAACATCAAGGGCAGGAGTAACGTTTACTTCAACGTTTGCTGAAGCACCCGGGCATCCAAACTCAGATAGAGAAGATGCGGTATAGGTATAATTACCTGCTGACGGTGACGTATAAACGCTTGTGGTTGCTTCACCATTATATGCCACGGTAGCGGCCGCATCTGTAAACAGGCCGGTAACTGGGCTCCAGGTAATAGCTGCTTGAGCAACCTTGGTAATACCAAGGGTTATTACAGGGCGTGTAGCAAGATTATACTCTGTTCCATTTGTACCGGAACACATATCTCTCACACCACTTATATAATCAGCATAATTATACCGTGTGCTTCCGGCTAATGACGTGGCGGAAGACACTACCATACCGGCCGAACTCCAACATAACGGAGAACCACTACTACATGAGCCATCGGGGTTATTATCGGTACAGATTTCAACAACAAAATTCGAAACACCATCCCACACAAATGGAGTTACTATAGGAAATGTATTAACTCCCACAACAGGCACATAAGCCGCTGTGCTGAATATGCTGGTTGTGCCGGTTGCATAGCCGGAGGCCAGTGTATTAAGTGCTGTAGCACCAACCTTAACATTAAAGTTTCTGTTGGTAACATCTCCTGAGCTTGTATTGCTGGTTACATTAAATGATACAGAATTGATTGTACCACCGGCTGTCAATCCCATTGCAGTAAGCTCATTAGCCCTTATTAAATACTGCTTGCGGCTTCCTTCATAATAGCGAGAGAAAGGATTCCATTGCAAAGTGTTTTGTATTGTAGTTGGGGTGGTTCCTGTGGCAACACCTGTACCCGGAGTGAGTACCTGACCTCCTGATGCTGTAAGTTGCTGAGGATTGTTTTCACACATATTTACTACAGATGGTGTGATTATAATTTCGGATGGTTGATCATTTACTGTTAGTATAAACGGTACAGAAGGGGCGCTTATACAACCTGTTAAGCCATCAGTAATCACCACTGTATATGCTCCTGATGTAGATGCAACATAAGAACTTGCGTTAGCACCAACAATTGCTACGCCTCCGCGATACCAAGCATAGCTCGGATTAGCAGCATTGGTACTTGCTGAAAGCGAATAGGAATCCGGTTCACATATTGTTACCGGGCTTGTTTCAACAATAGAAGCCGAAGGCAATGCATTTACGGTTACTGTTACATCGCTTTGAATAGAATTATTACAACCATCATATACTGTTACTGTATAGGTTGTGGTCGCTGTAGGAGAAACTACAGGGCTCCTATCCGTACTAAAGTTGCTGTTACCATCATTCCATCGATAACTAAATGGTCCGCCACCTGTTACACTTACATCCAATTGTGATTGTGAACCAACACATATAGTAGATATCGTTGCACTGGCTGTAGCAGAAAGGGCTTCAACGGTTACCTCTACATCTACAGATGCAGATACACAACCTGTATTAATGTCTGTTGCAAACACAGAATATGTTGTGCTGGAAGATGGGTTAACAACAACATCTTTTCCGCTTAAACTACCCGGATTCCAGGTATAGGTATTATTACCCGAAGGATCAGGGCCGGTAAGCCCTTTAAACACCATATTTGGCCGAGCGTTTGACCCATTGGTAACACCATTGGCACAAATCGTTCCGGTAGTATTATCATTTCCAACATAAGAGCTACTCATATAACCCATATCAGTTGCCTGGGTAGTCCAGTTAGAGCTACCAATAGTGAGGTTGTTAAAGCAGATTTCCACAAAGATATTTGAGACTCCGTCCCAGTAGAATGGTGTGCTGAAATTAAGCTGGTTAATACCGATAGATGGACTATAATTAACCGGACCAAACACTGTAGTAGTTGGGTCGAAAATGGTTTGTGTTATCGTTGCTGTGGGTGTATTACCTATCTTAACTGTATAACCCTGCAAGGTAGATGATGATCCGGATGCTATTACAGTAAATGAAACAGAATGGATATATCCGGCTGTTAATCCTCCTGAAGATAATTCAGTTGCCCGTATCAGATATTGAGACCTTACATTACCCCAATAGGTTCCAAAGGCGGCCGGATAGCTTGAAGAAGTGTTAACCAAGGTTCCGGTACCAATTGTTCCATTTATAGCCGGGGGGGCGCTGCTTGCCGACAATAACACACTTCCGCTGGCACAACTGGTTGGCGGTGTAGCAATGGCAGATGTTACTTCCGGTAATGGATTTACGGTTATAACAACAGATGATGATATGGTGCAAACATCCTGACCACCATTATCTGTTCCTGTTACAGTATAAGTATAAGTTCCCGCTACAGTAGGTGTTGGTGATACTGATGTTCCGGTTTCTGTACCGGTTAAACCGCTACCTGCTAATGGGGTTGCACTCCATGAATAAGTGTACGTGTTTTGAGGAGTTTGTGCAATATTGGCAACAGACATACTTAATTGTTGATTAACACATACCACACTTTGGCTTGGTGTTAATTCAATTGGGTCTGGCTGGGTTACGGTTACAATAACTTCTGTGCGTGCACTTTCACAAGAGCCGTCTGATTCAGAAACCCATAAACTTGTTGTACTGGCTATTACAGAACCATAGGTGCTACCTCCGGCTTGCAACAAATTGCCTCCGGTTTGTGCATCATACCAGTTAAATCCTCCGCCACCACCACCTGTTGAAACAGATGCTGTGGGAATTTGCTCTCCACATTGTGAAGAATTTGTACCAATAGGCGCATTAGGTAATGCGTTAACATTTACAGTTACAGACTGCGGTGCAGAAGCACAGCCTATACTATTGGTGGCTACCACATAAAAAGTGGTATTACCATTTACTAAAACATCGGTAGGGTTTTGGTCAGATGAACTAAATCCTGCAGGATTTGAGCTCCACTGATATGTAGCCAATTCTTCCTGAGGTCCTGTGAGTTTGATATCATCCACATAAAATGCATCGTTATCCATATCAGAATAACAATTAAAGGCAAAGTAGTAATCTCCGGAAACGGATGGTGTAAATTGCGCTGTTCCCTGTGTAAACACTTCAATAATTATATCATCATCATCCCAAAGTATATTGGTTTGTGCTCCTTTATTTGCTGCTGTTCCAACGGTTACTTTCATTTTTTCCGGATAAGCCCCTCCAATAGAGGTAGATTGATACCAGAAAGTAAGTGTATAGGTTTTGCCTGCAACCAAGTATTGTGAAGGCATGAAGGCCCATGCATCTGCATCAATATTTGAATTATACAAATAGGCTAAAGCATTCGTTCCGCTATGGGTTAAAAGCGGTGTTATCGTTTGTGCCGCTCTCCATCCTCCCGAACCGGACTCATCAGCAAATGTCCACCCTGCAGGCGGATAGGTTTCAAACCCTTCTTCTGCCAATGTAAATGAACCGCTATATAATCCGGTTGAAGACGAGGATGTTAGATCTACCGTTGTTAAATCACAAACCTGAAGTGATGAAGCGTTTGCGGTAACATTATATGGCGCAGGATTAACCAATACATCTATACTTGAACTGGCAAAGCATCCAGCAAACACATCCTCTCCCTCTACCTGATAAGTATAAGTTCCGGCCGCTGCTGGCGTTATGGTTTGCTGATTACCTATCAAACTGCCGCTGATACCACTTCCGGATTCAGGACTGGCTGTCCAGGTATAATCATAAAAATTACCATTTTGATTATCCTGAATAACACCCAAATCAAAACTCTCTCCTAAACATATTGTTACTTCAGTAGAGGTTGCTGTAATCTGATCTGCATCTACTACTGTTTCCGTTACTGCGGTGCGTGGACCTTCACAGCCATCTCCAGATACCTCACTTACATACCAGGTAGTGGTTACGCTTATTGGTGTGGTATAAGAAACCGATGTACCGGTCTGTAATAAAGTACCACCAATGGCAGCATCATACCAGTTAAATACTGGTGTTGCCGCTCCGGAATTTGAAGTTACTGTTGAATTAGGAGCTAATAAACCACAATGGCTGTCATCATTTGCTGTTGGAGCAGGTGGTAATTGGTTTACGGTTACCGTTACGGTTTCTGAATTAGAACATCCGGTTACAGGATCGGTTCCGGTAACGGTATATTCTTCTGTAGCAGCAGGAGAAACCGATACTGAACTACCGGAAAGATTACCCGGCATCCAGTTCCAGGATAATGAACCCGGACCAGTCCCCATTGCCTGACCTCCAAACTTCACATCCGGCCTGGTGGTGCTTGCTGTACCGCCATAAGTCCATGCGGTATAAGTACAAGCATCTGCCGGACTAACATCATTATACCTACCCATTGTAGAATTAAATGATGTAGTTGATGTGGCCACAGTGGCTGAGCCATCCCAATTGCTACTAGAATTACATATCTCTACCACAATATTTGATGTACCATCCCATGCAAACGGTGCTGAGAAGGTGAAGGTCTTCCAACCAACAGGTGAAGACGTAACGCTGGTTGGTCCATAAACCGTAGTAAACGATCCTGACAAATAGGTATTATCCGTCATCGCCGTTGCACTGGTATGCGAAATCTTAATGGTATAAGAAGGGAATGGATAGGTTGTATAAGCTGAAGTAATATTAAATGCTAAAGAAGTAATATTACCCGCATATAATCCAGCAGCCTGTAATTCGCTCGCACGGAATAAATATTGATTACGGAATGAATAATATAAATTATAGAATGGAGTAATGCCTCCATCGCTTGAAGTTGATTGCCCTGTGCCCAATTGAACCACGCCCGGGGCTATATCATCTGTAAGTGCGGTTAAGGTGCTGCTATTTCCGGCACATATTGCAGCCGGGCTTGCTGTTGCCGGATATAATACAGGCAATGCATTTACAACAACATCAATGGTAGATTGTGTAGTACAACCGCCGTCAACCGCAGTAATGGTGTAGGTATAAGTACCGGCCGCTGTTGGTGTTACCATCAATGCTCCGGTGCCTGATGCTCCGGGTGTAGGATTGGTAATTCCGCTTCCGGTTTCGGGAGAAGCCTCCCAGCTAAAGGTATAGGTTTGGTTACTACCACTTTGGTTCATACCCAAATTAGCACTTCCACCAAGGCATATTTCATCATTATCAACAGTGGCTGTTACTGCATCCGGTGGATTTACAGTGGCTGTAACCATTACACGGGCGCTTTGGCAGGTACCATTGCTTTCACTTACATAGAAATTAGTAGTCTGGCTAATACTACCGGTATAGGTAGAACCTCCGGTTTGTAGCAAGTTACCACCGGTTGGTGCATCATACCAATAAAAATCATTGGTTGATACATTAGGTGATTGGAAATCAGATACTATAAAGGCTGCAGGTATGCCCACACCGCATTGTGTAGAACCGGCAGGAATGGGTGTTTCCGGTAGTTGGTTAACAGTTACTGTTACCGGCGTAGCTGCAGAAGAACAACCACTTATCGGATCGGTTGCTGTTGCATAATAGGTTGTAGTTGTACCGGGATTTACTGAAATGGAATTTCCGGCTACATTACCCGGTGTCCAGTTCCAATCATATTGGCTGGTGTAATCAACGCCTGTTGTACCACCAAACTTCACATCCGGCCTGGTGGTGCTTGCTGTACCTCCATAAGCCCATGTGGTAAAAGTACAAGCATCCGCCGGACTAACATCATCATATCTACCCATCGTAGAATTAAATGATGTAGTTGATGTGGCCACAGTGGCTGAGCTATTCCAATTGCTACTAGAATTACATATCTCTACCACAATATTTGATGTACCATCCCATGCAAACGGTGCTGAGAAGGTGAAGGTCTTCCAACCAACAGGTGAAGACGTAACGCTGGTTGGTCCATAAACCGTAGTAAACGATCCTGACAAATAAGTATTATTCGTCATTGCCGTTGCATTGGTATGCGAAATCTTAATGGTATAGGAAGGGAATGGATAGGTTGTATAAGCTGAAGTAATATTAAATGCTAAAGAAGTAATATTACCCGCCAACAATCCCTGTGCCTGTAATTCGCTGGCACGGAATAAATATTGATTACGGAATGAATAATATACATTATAGAATGGGGTAATGCCTCCTGCTAAAGAAGTAGATTGTCCTGTGCCCAATTGAATTACACCCGGAGCTGATACAATGGCCTGAGCGGCTAAGGAACTTGGTGCTCCACTACAAATTGTTGCCGGATTAGCTGTGGGGGTAATGGTCATTGGTGTAAAGAAGTCGTCCTGATATGATTCGGCAGGAGATGATGCTGTCATAGCTCCTGCATCCGTTGCTGTAACAGACCACTCAACTACACCATAGGAAGGGGTTACTGTGGGTATTATTCCCTCCCAAACATTGCCTCCCAAATCTGACATAGATATTGGAGTTTGAGGAATTCCATCTACTGTATAATTTAAATCAACAGACACTATAGCGTTGCCTCCCGGTGTAACATTTGCTGTTATAGTACGCGCAACGTTGGTACACTGATTACCCGAAGGGCTCATTGATACGGAGGCTATCTCCGGCGAAGCCGGAACACCCATAACCAGGAATCCGGGTACAACAGCACTGTTATTTGTTTGGATACTTTCGTTTGCTAATGTAGCCGGGAACCCACCAAACACATCATAAGTACCATTTGCTGTTGCACTTCCTCCAATTGCTTCATAGCTTCCGCGGGTATCATACAGTTTCACCTTTGAACCCGTAAAGCCTGTACCGCTTATCACCGAGGCACCCCAATAACGAGTATTACTGATAGATGTAAGTGTACTTCCTACACTACCGCCGCAATCTCCATCAAAAGCTTCTGCCTGAATGGTTACCGCACCTGTTGTTACCGGGTCAACGATATCTACCGGATTATAACCCGCCTTGCCTACAGGAAAAGGATATGTTCCCGATGCGGATGCCGGAAAATTACGTTGTAAAGGCCCATTTATATATGCTGTTGATGAACCACCAACAAGGCTTGCTATGGTTGTTCCACTTACCGTTAAAATATTTGCAGCACTTGTGTTAATAATACCATTGGTAAGATTAACTGTGGTGGCGGCTAAATTTCCACCGGATAATGTTAATGTATGTGACGGGTTGTCATCATCATAGGTAAGCGTAACCAACTGTCTGGAAGGATTAACCTCAGGCCCTATAACTTTTGAGTTGGTGGTGCGTAAATATGAAATGGTTTGTCCGCCGGTTCCCAAATTAAAGTTGGGACTTACATCAAACGTACCTCCGCCTGTTGGAGTGGTGGTGTTTCCTATTTGAATTGGTGAGGCTGTACTACCTCCTGTTCCAAGCGTAATCTTGTTGGCATTTACAAAACTTCCGGAGAAGATAATTATTCTGCTGGTAACCACGTTGTTTGTTACACCCGGGTTGAAGGTAAAGTTACCATCATTTTGCAATTCTAAACTTTGCAGAGTAGCACTTCCGGAACCGCTATAAGAAATGTTGGTGTTGGGTTCGAAGGTAATAAACCGGGCGCTGGCGCCGGTATTGGTTATTGTGCCATTGTTTATAATAGAAGAGCCCGCAAACAAGAAAATTGCGTTAGATAAGAAGGACAACGTTCCTCCGGATTTTATTTCTATATTACGAGAAACCAGGTTATAGTTTACCGCCGTTTTAAATGATCCTGTATTAGGATTAGAAGAATTATCTATTACCAGATTAGGGATTACAGAACCAATATAAAAAGTACGGGATGCTCCGCTCGATGCGTTTCCTAATTGCAGTGTTCCTCCTGTAACCGAAGAAATTCCAACTCCCCCGCTGTTCCTAAAGTCGCCTACTGTTGTACTGGTATTCGGTAATTGGCAAATAATTTTACCCCCGCTAATATTTATAAGAGAAGTTAGGGCTGTTCCCAGGTCAAAAGATGCAAGGGAGGAGCTATTATATCCAACCGTACATACGGTAACCTCTCCACCACTTTGAGTATATGAAATAGCGTTAGTAGCAGCACTAACACCAAACCCACCGGCAGCATTAACAAAACCGCCCTCAATGGTAACCTTGCTATTAGCTGCAAAATTAAACCGATTTCCTGATGCCAAGCCCGCATTAAACACACCATTACTAATACGCAACATTCCATTTAATGTAGCATTACCCGCTTGCCCGGAAACCGTTACATTGCTATTGTTAAGCCAAAAGCCCGAGTTTGCATTAATGGTATATGCTGCCGGAGAGAAGAATCGTCCGCTTAATGTGAATGATCCGCTAACTTTAAATATCCCCTTTGTTAAAGTTAAGAAAGCCATTGGTGCACCATCAGCAACTGTACCCTGAACAGAGAAGTTGCTTGATGCTAATTCTACAACAGCATTTGCGTTACCCTTGTTCACAATAATTGTTCTTACATCGGTTACAGACCCCGAACCACTAATCACAGAATTACCATTGTCCAAAAAGGTGAGACCAACACCCGCAGTAGTTGAAAGATCAAATATTCCATCATTAACTATATTTTCAGAAACACTTAGGGCGTGGGTTGTTAATGCCCCCGAACCGGCATTAAAACTACCGGTAGAAGAAACCGTAATATTTCTTGCCGCCAAAGCCGCAGCCGGTGTAGATTGATATTCTAAACTACCATCAATGGTAATATTGTTTGCGGCTGCATTATTAATGTCAATGGTAACTGTTATACCTACTGGTATAGTAACATTATCTCCTACTGTTGGAATAGCTCCACCATCCCATGTTGTGGTTTGCGACCACAATCCGCTTGAAATAGCAGAAATAACTCCTGCAGGAAGGGTTGATTCGCTACCGGTTAAATTTGAAGATTCTCCATCAAGATTGCTTGCTGTTATTCTATAATAATATGTCGTTCCCGGAGCTAACCCACTTTGAGAAAGGGAATAGCCGGTACCGGTTGTTGCTATTGTACTACTGGCTACTGTGCCTACTAAATTAAAACTCACATTATCTGTTGAGCGATATACATTAAAACCCACTTCATTAGTAGAATTATCAACCCACTCCACATTAAATGAAGAATTGGTTATTGCTGAAGAAGAAAAGGTTATAGGTGCGGCATCTGGAGCGCCATATTCACGAATTATTACGTTATCTACAGATAAATTAAATTTATCTGCTGCAGAATAACAATTAAATGCTGCATAATAGGTACCCGATGCGGATACTGTAAATATTTTAGATTGTAGCGTTTGTGTAGTAGCAGTAAAATTTGGGAAATCAAGCAGTACGGTTGTTTGAGACGCCGATGTTTGATCTGACCCTAATGTTACCTTTAAATTTTCCGGAAATGAAGCACCGGCCACCGCCATATAAAACTGAACAATATATTGTTTGGAAGAGCTTAAAGTCATGGCCGGGGTAAATGCCCATGTGTTAGCAGCATTGTTTGAATTATAACTATACCGCATGTGTGCAACAGAGCCGGATAAAGATGTTGGAGAGCTCGTACTGGTAGAACGAGCCCAATTATTTCCGCTTCCCATATTGGTTACAACCCAGCCGGTTGGTGGAAACGTTGTGCCATCAAAATTTTCGTTTACCAATTGGGCTTTCACACAAACGGTGCTTAATAATAGCACCATCATACCAACCACTCCTGAAAAAACACGAATCATTTTTCCCTTACCCGTTGTTGTGACTTTTGTGCTCATAACTTTCATTTTTAATTTGAATAAAATTTCTATCAACCCCTTATACGAGACTTTTGAAAATTTGCTAATTATTAATAAAAAACACAGAACTATAAACCGAATGGTTTACCGTAGCAACAGAGGTTTTAAGGTATTTCTAAGTGATTTGAAGAGGTGGGGCTGTTTCCAAAAAAATTGAAAACCAAATATGAATATAGGATACAAATTTTTATTTTCCAAATTTTTTGTTAAAAAGCCGGCTTATATAAATAACAGATATTATCCTTGGGGTGAATATGGAGCTGCCTCCTTTCATAATCTCTGCATAGTTCCGGTAAAAGAATAAATCCCTGCGCAAGCCTATTTCTTATGTATATCTTTGCAGCCAAAAAAAATTTCATGTATAATAAAGAGCGGAAAACTGTAAAAAGCATACTCGAATCCACCACCACAAATTATTCAACTGTGGTAATGGGTTGGGTTCGTACTTTCAGAAACACGCAATTCATAGCCCTCAATGATGGTAGCACCAATGATAATTTACAAGTAGTTATCCCATTGGGCTCGGTTGATGATGCTACCCTACGCCGTATTACCACCGGAGCTTGTATAAAAGCATCGGGAGAGGTTGTTGCTTCTGTAGGTAAGGGGCAGTCTGTAGAGCTTGCCGCCGCTTCTATAGAAATTCTGGGGGATAGTGATGCTGAAAAATACCCGTTACAACCAAAGAAACACAGCCTCGAATTTCTTCGCGAAATAGCACACCTTCGCTTTCGTACCAACACTTTTGCGTCTGTGTTTCGCATTCGTCACAGCTTGTCGTTTGCTATTCACAAGTTTTTTTACGACAATGGTTTTGTATATATGCACACACCAATTATTACCGCAAGCGATGCCGAGGGTGCCGGCGAAATGTTTAGGGTTACCACCCTTCCCTTAGATGGCAGCGCCGTGGGTGAGGATGGTTTGATAAATTTTAAAGAAGACTTCTTTGGCCGTAGCACCAACCTTACCGTAAGTGGACAATTAGAAGGAGAGCTTGCTGCTACTGCTTTAGGAAATATTTACACGTTTGGGCCAACTTTTAGAGCAGAAAACAGCAATACAACCCGCCACCTTGCTGAGTTTTGGATGATTGAGCCGGAAATGGCGTTTTATGATTTAGAGGATAATATGAATCTTGCTGAAGAATTTATCCGCTACATAATCAAATTTGTAATGGATAACAACTCAAAAGATCTTGCTTTCCTTGCACAGCGCCTGGCAGATGAAGATAAACAAAAGCCCGAAGCCGAGCGCAGTTTCCCACTGTTGGAAAAACTTGAATTTGTGATAAACAACAATTTTGAACGTGTTACATATACAGAGGCTATTGAAATTTTGCGTAACTGCAGCTACAACAAAAAGAAAAAATTCCGTTATCTCATTGATGAATGGGGTGTGGACCTACAAAGCGAACACGAACGTTATTTAGTTGAGAAGCATTTTAAAAAACCGGTTATTATTACCAATTACCCAAAGGCAATTAAAAGTTTTTATATGCGTCAAAATGATGATGGTAAAACCGTTGCCGCAATGGATATCCTGGCTCCGGGGATTGGAGAAATTGTTGGTGGCTCACAGCGAGAAGAACGCTTAAATAAATTAACTTCCCGAATGAAAGAATTAAATATACCTGCCGATGAAATGGATTGGTATTTAGATACCCGCCGGTTTGGTACTTGTGTACACGCCGGTTTTGGTTTGGGATTTGAACGAATGGTGCAATTTGTAACCGGAATGGGAAATATCCGTGACGTAATACCTTTTCCACGTTACCCAAAAAGTTGCATGTATTAAATTTCGGCTAACAAACCAGGGGCGTGTTGTTATTTTGAAAAACTAAACACATACAAAATGACGACAGAAAATAATTACATAGAAATAAACCGACAATCTTGGAACAACAGGATTGATATACACTTAAAATCAGCATTTTACGGCGTTGACAATTTTCTGAAAGGAAAAAGTTCACTAAACGAAATTGAATTAAACTTGCTTGGTAATATACAAGGAAAAACCATTTTGCATTTGCAATGTCATTTTGGACAAGATACAATTTCATTGAGCAGACTTGGTGCAATTCCTACAGGCGTTGACTTATCAGACAAGGCTATTGAAAGTGCAATACAAATTGCAAAAGACACCAATTCAAATGCAAAGTTCATTTGTTGTGATATTTACGATTTGCCCAATCATTTAGACGAAAGATTTGATATTGTTTTTACAAGTTATGGAACAATCGGTTGGTTGCCGAACTTGGACAAGTGGGCAAAAATTATTTCTACTTTTTTAAAGCCGAACGGATTATTTGTATTTGTAGAATTTCACCCGGTTGTTTGGATGTTTGATGACAACTTTGATAAAATTGGGTATAGATATTTTAATTCAGGGGCAATTTTAGAAACAGAAAGTGGAACTTATGCCGATAAAAAAGCCGATATAACTCAATTATGTGTAATGTGGAACCACGGCATTAGTGAAGTGTTGAATAGTTTGATAAAAAACGGACTTGAAATAAAATCATTAGACGAGTTTGACTATTCCCCTTACAATTGTTTTAACAAGACGATAGAATTTGAACCTCAAAAATTTAGAATAGAACATTTGGAAAACAAAATACCTATGATATATTCAATAACAGCTACAACAAAAAACAACAGCTAAAATTATGTTGGTAAAGGCGCCGCCTGCCATTGCCTATGCGCCTGTTATACATTCGGTATTCTCTCTTGGTCAAATGTGTTGTTTGTTGTGGCAAGATTTACACACAGAAACAAGCCATTCAATTGGTTCTTTCCCGATATTATGTTTTGCGTATCTTTTATGATGAACTTGTGTTGCCCGCCCACCACAATATGCACATCGCCAATTATCTCTTTTAAGAACAACGTAGCGTTTACGTTTCCACGCCTCCGATTTTAGATAGTCATTCCGGTAATAGTCACGCCTTCGTTTTCGTCTGTGCTCAAAATAAACCTGTTTGAAAGCAAACATTCCGATTACAAAAAGTATCAAAAGCAGAGCTTGCATAATTCGTCTTTAAGTGTTGCAATTACTCAATAACAACGGCAGGAACCGTTTTATCCATTCCTGGGTATTTACTATATTGATAGGCGCCTATTTGTCTTGCACATTTTTTTGAAGGAATTTTTACTCTTTGATTGTCATAATAAAACATGCTGTCATAATTAATTAGTAGTACTATTATTTCTTCATCAGGGAGCCCTCCAGACGTTGCCAAAGCCATATTGGGTTCTACAACCTGAAAAACCTTAAGCTCATTTTTGACAGGTATGCATTCTCCTTTTTGCGAAAACTTAGAAAGACCAATTAACCCGTCATTGGGTTCGTCTGTAACGACTATTAAATAAGCAATTAGGATGGTTGCTAAAACGCCAGCACCGAAACCGACAATGAAAATAAGAAATGATTTCATGTTATTTCTTTTCTATTAAGCTGCTCAGGGTTTTCAGTAATTTCTATTCAATTGTTGGCTACCAACTGCTGGTGCACAATGTTAGGGTTTGTAAAACAAGGCGGAGAAAAGATAAAAGCTCCACAGGGGAGTATCCCCAAACCTGGCTCAAAGTTCGCTATTTTTAATTGAGGAACAATGCTCAGAAGGGTTAATTGTAGATAGATGGGGAACCGGTGTTGCTGCCCTTAGCAAATTTCTTTTTTATTAAAACAAGAAACAATGCCTCAGTTGGGTTCTTTATAGGTTATATTTTCAAAAAGGGGGAAGCTGCGTTTCCCACCCCCGGAGCAAATTTCAATTTTTTAAAAACACAAAACAATAGCTCTTCGTGGTACTTTGTAGGTACTACCCCGGATAGATGGGAAACTGGCGTTCCCGCCCAATTCAAAATTCGTTTTTATTTAAACATGAAACAATACCTCATCAAAGTACTTTGTGTGTACTACCCCCGATAGATGGGAAACCGGTGTTCCCGCCATAAAGCAAATTCGGATTTATGAAAGCGTGGGACAATACCACAGCCCGGCAATTTGTGGCTAATATTTTAAAAAGGCGAAACAACTTCCCCTATAAAGTAAAATTCAAGACAATACCACAGAATGTTGTTATATGAGTGAGAAAATAAAAAGGGAATGATTATTCTCGAACTCCTGCATTTGATTAAATCCCCGGGCCGGTATCCCGCTGACCCGATATAAAGATATGAAATTTAGCGATGCAGAACAATACCTCACCACGGTACTTTGTGGGTAAGCACCCTATTGGGCGGGGGCTACGCCCCCCACCCCAATTCAAAATTAGGATTATTTTAAACACAAAACAATACCTCAAATTCGGTATTTATGGAGCATAACGGTTATGGATAAACGAAATTATTTTTCCATCATTGTATATCAATACCACTACACAAATTCTAAATAAGATGCGCTATCGGCTATAATCTCCTCCGCCAAAAAACACCCATACTCAAGCTACCAACCATTTAACAAACCAAATTATTCCTATGCCGCTATTTTATTTTCCCATTTTCCTTAGCTTTATATCATACTATGTCTAACAAACGTTATCTCGATTATATTTTTAGTCCACTGGGATTAAAACGCACTAAAAAAGTCTTGCATGTTAACCCAACAATCAGGCCTGTAGGGTTGGATAATGTTCCTGTAGAAATAACGGTTCATGAATATAACAACACCTCGCTTGAAGTGGTTAAATTAAATAGGATAGAAGATTGCTTCCAATTCCTTCATTCACCAACCATTTCATGGATTAATATAGGAGGATTACGAAAAGAAGATGTAGAAAACGTGTGTTCGCATTTTGGTGTTCATCCTCTTATTAGCGAGGATATCCTTAGTGTTGGTCAAAGACCAAAAATGGATGAAATTAATGGTTTGGTCTTTTGCCTAATGACGATGCTATCATTTAACGAGGATCATGGAACTGTAGAAACAGAACAAATTAGTATCGTGTTGGGAAAAACCTTTGTTCTCAGCTTTCAACAAATTCCGGGTAAGGATGTTTTTAAATCCTTACGCGATAAGTTAAAAATCAATTCAAGCAAGATTAGGCAAAGCGGAGCTGATTTCTTATTCTATTCTCTTATTGATGCTATGGTGGATTATTATTTTGTGGTAATGGAAAAACTTGGGGAGCGTATTGAGGTGCTGGAGGAACAAATTATCCGATATGCAAATAACAAAAGCCTCGCACACATTAATATGATTAGAAAAGAAATGATCTTACTTAAAAGAAATATTACTCCGGCTAGAGAGGTTGTGGGTGGTTTGTTAAGAAGCGATAATGAATTGATAGAGGAGAAAACCGAAAAATATTTTAAAGATGTTTATGATCACGTAATTCAAGCAAATGACCTTGCTGAAAACTATCGGGATATGATGCTTAACCTGCAGGATCTTTATTTAAGTAATGTAAACCTAAGGCTAAATGAAGTAATGAAGGTAATGGCTATTGTAACCTGTCTGCTTGCTCCCGCAACGGTTATTGGTGGGATTTTTGGAATGAACTTCGATAAAATACCTCTGCTTCATAATCAATGGGGTTTCTTTATCTCTGTAGCAGTAATGCTTATTGTTCCGGTTTTTATGATTGTAATTTTTAAAAAACGTGGGTGGTTCTAACCTTCCTGTTCAGACATAAAAAAAGCACCGGTATGGGTGCTTTTTAAAATCTATTATACCGATATTAAAAATGTTGATTTCTGTTGTCCGAAATCTTCGCTTGCTTGCGAAGGCCTTCATACCAGTTTCCGGATTGTGTGCGCAGCGTTTGCATCTTGCTGTTCATTCGCTGTGCTTCTTCTTCCGAAGTTGCCGGGTTTTTTTCCTGAATACTGTTTGTTTTAACTACAAATACTCCGGTTGTTCCTCCAAATGCCGGTGAAAGTTTTGATTGGTACTCTTTATTAAACGCCGCTCCTATTACTTTCGGCTCAACACCCACACCGTTTATAAAAAGAGATTGGAAGGTTATTGTTGAGTCTGCTCCGGCTTCCATAACGGTTTTATTAGAAGCACTTGCTGCAGCCTCTAAGGTTGGAGTGGCTCCCATTTTTTTAATAATTATTTCTGTTTTCTTTTCCTTTAATAAAATAGGCTCCACAGCTATGCGGGCTATTGAGGCGTCTTGAACACCCTCATTGTATGCCTTGTTAATTGTTGCTACAACAAAATTATCACCAATACTAAAGGGCTCGCTTACCGCACCGGGTTTATTTTCATTTATCCACCTTACCAGGGAGCGTGCGTCTTGTAGCTCACCAATACTATAATCGCTTTCCTTAATAACATTAGGTACGTCAATCATTGATAAGCCGTTTTTGGCAGCATATTCTGCTAAATTTTTCGCACCACCTTGCAATGAAGAAGCTTTGGTAGCGTTTATACTTGAAGTGTTAATTGTTGCATCGCTGGGCAAAATATCCTTCGCCATTACCGCAATTTTATATGCCGGTTTAAAATCCTTTTGTGTGGTTACTTCTATTACATGATATCCAAACTGTGTCTTTACCACACCGCGTGAACTCACCGGATTGTTAAAGGTAAATTCCTGAAATTCGGGAACCATCATACCATAAGCATACATTCCCAAATCTCCACCATTATCCTTGCTCCCGTCTGAAGAAAATGTTTGTGCTAATTGAGCAAAGTCGCTTCCTGTATTAATAGCAAGCAACAAGCTATCAGCTAATTTTTTTGCTGTTGCATCATCTCTTATTTCCTGGCCGGTTTGACGGTCTGTAAGCGGAATTAATATATGACGGGCACGAACACTATCTGGCAACATCTTTGTCCCTATCAAACGAGCTATGGCATATTTTCCATTCTCAAGAAACGGACCATATACTGCGCCGTTGTGCATTACAATTTCTTCTACAGGCAAAGCCCCGTATGCAGATCGTGGCTTAAACTCGTCCTGATATTCTTCTGTTGAAGAGTTGCTTAATAAAAAGGCGTTCACATTGGTATCTGCGGCAAATTCCGGTATTAATGCGGTTAACATATTCATCGTACTCGCACTATCTGCATTGCTTGGCAATTGGCTAAATGTTACATACGAAATTGTTTTCCCCTTTTCCAGCTCATACTGCTCCTTGTGCTTGTTCACATAATTATTTATCTCCTCATCTGTAACTTTAATTGTACTGTCTGCTATCTCAATAAAAGGAACCGTTACATAACTAAATTGAGCAAAACTGCCATTGTTCGCTTTGTCTTGTTTTTTCATCCACTCCGGATAATATACACTGGCGTTGATTAACCCGGAATATTTAGCTACTAATGTGGTGAGTTTTAGGGGGTTTATTACCTGTTGCTCTATATTTGTCTTTTGCTCACCTTTAAATTTCTTGATATTGTTTAATGCTTTTTGCGCTTCAGCCAAATTAAGTTTTCCGGTTACAGGATCCCTTAATGCCTGTTCTTGCAACAAAGGATTATTGGGTTCGTTACTTAATAATATATAGGATAATTCTTTTGGCGTAAACTCGATGTTAAGTTTCTTAATTTCATCACCAAAAATCCGCTCGGCAATAGCCTGATTCCATACCTCATCACGAATCTGGTATGTTCTTATACCGGTAACAGATTGGCCGGTTCTCTGCTGCTCCATCTGTTCTGCTATCCTAACCTTGGTATTGAATTCGTTTATTTCAATTTTTTCGCCATTCACCTTTCCTACGGCGGTAGAAAAAGAACTGAATAAACCCTGGCCCCTGTTGGCATCCATCAAAATAAACCCGATAAGGCTTAGGGCGATTACTACAATTGTAATTGCAGCTCCTTTCTCACGAATAGACTGAATTATTTGCATTTTAAGGTATAGTTAGTTTTTAGGACGGCAAAAATAGGGTAAAAACGTATATCAACAAATTGTGGATAACCGCTAAAATTAAAGCAGCACACAGCTTTTGACTATGAAAATCGCTTTTTTTATCTTTTTTAACCCTCTTTTTTGAAAAAATTATCCTCCATATATAGTATCTACTTATAAAATAAAGCATCTTTTATAAATAAAATCCACAGTAGCAATAAAACTAATTTTTATACCCCTCTCTTAAATATTATTATCCCTTTTAAAAAAATATCTACCTAAAATATATTCCACATAAACAAAGTGAATAAAAAATAAAAGTGTGGATAAGGCTTGTTTTTAAATTTTAAAAACAAGGATAGAATGTTTATAAATAACAACTTCAATTTTTAAAAAAAATAAGATTCCTATTTTTAAGACTTTATCCTGATTTAATCCACCGTCTTTTTTTAAAAAATTAAAAAAAATTATCCTACTCATAATTTATTAACGCATGTTAGTTTTCTTTTAAAAATATATTAAGGATGAGTACAGGTAATTAATATAAACTTAAAATAAATGTTTAATAACCGTGAATAAGCTGTGGACAAACTAAAGTGTTTAATTTTACAACTATAAATAATAATTTCTTTCCACAAATTAACACTCCTAATAGTAATAGGAGATTATTAAAATAAATAGTATTATTAATTATTATGCCAAATATTAACACACTAACCGACGAAGAACAACTTTTAAAACAAGGCTTCCTTGATGTAGAGGTTGATCCCACTATTGATATTTTTTCTGAAATAGAAAAAATTAAAAAAGAGAAAAATGCTATCGTACTTGCGCATTATTATCAAGAACCGGATATTCAGGATGTTGCTGATTTTATTGGTGATAGTTTAGGTTTAGCTCAACAAGCAGCAACAACAAGTGCGGATATGATTGTTTTTGCCGGTGTACATTTTATGGCTGAAACAGCAAAAATTTTAAACCCCCAAAAAAAAGTTGTTTTACCTGATTTAAATGCAGGTTGTTCTTTAGCTAGTTCTGCACCACCGGATTTATTTAAAAAATTTAAAGAGCAACACCCAAATCATGTTGTTATAAGTTATATAAATTGTACTGCAGAAGTAAAGGCGCTGAGTGATATTATTTGTACTTCAAGTAATGCCAAAGCTATTATTGATAGTGTACCTGCCGATAAAGAAATTATTTTTGCACCCGATAGAAATCTAGGTGCCTATCTTAAAAAAGTTACAGGTAGAGAAATGGTTTTATGGAACGGCGCTTGCCAGGTTCATGAATTATTTAGCCTTGAAAAAATTACACATCTTAAAGAAAAACATCCGGAAGCTAAACTTATTGCTCATCCTGAGTGTGAAGAAGCAATTTTAAATATTGCCGATTTTGTGGGAAGTACATCCGGTTTATTGAAGTTTACAAAAAATGATAATAGTCAAAGTTTTATAGTGGCTACAGAACAGGGAATTTTACATAAGATGCAAAACGCCAGCCCCGAGAAAACTTTTATACCTGCACCACCAGATAATTCTTGCGCATGTAACGAATGTCCATATATGAAACTGAATACACTCGAAAAACTTTATTTGTGTATGAAATATGAAAAACCGGAAATTCTTATGGATGAAGAGTTACGGATAGCTGCAAAAAAGCCGATAGATAAAATGTTAGAGATTAGTGCTCGTTATGGTCTATAAAAAATCAACAATTTTTAACTATATTTATCCTCCCTTTTTATTTTAAATTTTATTTGTAATGGCTATTCCGATAGTAGATTTAGCCCTATTTATTCGAGGTGATATAAAACAACAAACATCATTTGTAAAACAATTAGGTTTAGCCTTTGAAGAGGTGGGTTTTGTTGCTGTAAAAAATCATGGTATTTCACAAGATTTAATAGCTGACCTATACAAATTTGTACAACAGTTTTTTTCCTTACCAATAGCACAAAAGAGGAGTTATGAAGACTCTGTTTTAGCTGGTCAACGTGGTTATACAAGTTTTGGTAAGGAGCACGCAAAGGGAAGTAACGAACCAGATTTGAAGGAATTTTATCAATATGGCCAATCTCCTGATGGTGATTATAAAACAGAAGAATACCCACCCAATATCCTGGTATCACAAATACCGGGTTTTAATATCACCTTTGAAAAGGCATACCGAGCTTTTGAGCAATCCGGTAAAACATTACTTCAAGCTATTGCCTTGTATTTGAATTTGGATGAACATTATTTTGATGAGTTTATACATAATGGAAACTCCATCCTCCGCGCTATCCATTATCCACCTATTACTACTGAACCCCAAAGCGCAATTCGTGCTGAACAACATGAAGATATTAATTTAATAACCTTATTGGTGGGTGCTTCTGCAGATGGATTACAAGTATTAACAAAACAAAACGAATGGTTAGCTGTTAAGTCGCTGTCCGATCAAATCGTGGTAAATGTTGGTGATATGCTCCAAAGGCTTACCAATAATAAATTGCGGAGCACTACTCATCGGGTAGTTAATCCTCCGCGAGAGATGTGGCATACCAGCCGTTTTTCCATTCCTTTTTTTATGCACCCCAAAAGCAGCATGAATCTACATTGTTTAACCAGTTGTATTGATGAAAAGCACCCTAAGGTTTATGAAGACGCTACAGCTGGAGAATATTTGGATGAACGATTACGTGAAATTGGTTTGAAGAAGTAATTTTATGCAGCATTGACTCTGCTTCGACATATCCATTTTTTAAAATCAGTGTTGCTATACAGCCTCACTGCCTTTGGTGGCCCACAGGGCCACATGGGTATGATGTTTAAAACCTTTGTAAAAAAGAGACCATACGTTACCGAAGAAGAATTAGTTGAGTATAATAGCTTTTGTCAATTACTTCCCGGCGCGTCATCCACCCAAACAGTTACCCTGATTGGTTATAAACGAGGCGGTGTTTTGCTTGCTGTACTTACCCTTATTATTTGGATTTTGCCCGCTTCTATTATCATGGGAGCTTTGTCTTTTTTGGTAACAGGAAACGATGCTAATCGAACAGGGCATTTGTTTACCTATATCCAACCCATGGCTATTGGGTTTTTGGTTTATGCTTGTGTACAAGCATATAAGGTTTCAATCAGAAACACCATAACACTGGTGATAATGGTGATTAGTATGGGACTTACCTTTTTGTTTTTCAAACAACCGTTCGTATTTCCTGCATTGATAGTACTGGGTGGAGTTATTACTAATTTTAGCAACCATCGTATTCCTGAAAAGGAGGTTATAAAGCCTCGACACATTAAATGGATGAATATTTTTTTCTTTTTGGCTATTTTTGCGGTTGCTGGCGTTTTAAGCGAAATGGCACGAAAGCAAAATTGGGAACACCGTAAAGTATATAATGTTTTTGAAAACTTTTATCGCTTTGGTAGCTTTGTTTTTGGTGGCGGCGATGTTCTCTTACCCATGATGCTTGATCAATATGTAGCCAGACCGCAATCCCCAAAAGTTTTGGAAAAAAACCCACATGCGATTCAACTTACTAAGGAGGATATTTTAACTGGTTTTGGAATGGTACGGGCTATTCCAGGCCCGGTTTTTTCCGTTTCTTCTTATACAGGTGGCCTTATTATGCGTGATGAGGGAAAAAAAATGCAGTTTTGGGGTTGTTTAGTCGGGTCGATTGGTATTTTTTTACCCAGCGCATTATTGGTACTTTTCTTTTTCCCGGTTTGGCAAAATCTTAAAAAATATGTAGTGGTTTTTCGGGCACTTGAAGGAATTAATGCTGTTGTTGTTGGGTTTATGTTTGCCGGAGGCCTCTTTTTATTGCAACGAATGCCTTCACAACAACCCACTCATGTTTTAATAGCAGAAACCGGTGTTATTTTTGGCACTTTCTTATTATTAAAATATACCCGCATTCCGGCTCCGGTAATTGTAATATGCTGCCTTTTGATTGGTGTTTTTGTCAAATAAAATTAGTGGTAATAACGATTTTGTATAATTTCATCCATTACTCGTTGAGGTACTAAATATCTAATAGACTTACCCTGTTTTATTAACTCGCGGATGTGTGTTGATGAAATTTGTAACAATGGTGCTTTTTCCAAAACCGTTATTTGGTTGTTTGGTGCGTTTATTTCAAATCCGGGGCGTTTATAAATAACTATTCCGTGATTTTTTAAAATAACTTCCGGATTTTTCCACCGATGAAAATTTTGGTAAGCATCCGATCCCATAATAACTGAAAATTGATGCTGCGGATATTGTTCTCGCAAATACGCCAGGGTATCTACTGTATAAGAGGGGCGGGGTTGGTGGAATTCTATATTAGACGCTTTTAATGAAGGCTCTCCCTGTATTGCTTCTTGCACCATAAAATACCTGTGGTGCTCGTTGAGTAAAGATGCAGATGGCTTTAAAGGGTTTTGTGGGGTAACAACAAACCAAACTTCCTTTAATGGGGTGCTTTGCTGTACAAACATTGCAATTATTAGATGGCCGTGGTGTATGGGGTTGAATGAACCAAAGTATAATCCTATTTCCATGTCCGGTTATTAACACTCTTCAACCAACACGTGGTCGGCTTCATTAAGTCGTAAACTAAGTTGATACCCAGCAACTGAAATAGATATTGGATCTCCTAATGGGGCAATTTGATCAACGGTAACCTTTTCCCCCGGAACGCAACCCATTTCCATTAGTTTTAAAAAAAGCTCATCATTGTTGAACGCTTTAATTATAACTGTACTGCGCACCTTTATTTCTGATAACTTTTTCATAAATGGGTTAAATAACAAAGGTATCTCTAAAATTTGTTTTATAAATTCGATTTTTAAATTATGATTGAATTTAACTTTCTTAAAAAAGTCAACTTACGAAATCGAAAAAAGTTTCGTTTTTTTTTACAACAAGTGTGCAAAAGAGAGGGGTTCTCTCTCCAAAACCTAAGCATTGTCTTTTGCTCAGATGAAGCCCTTTTAAAAATTAACCGCCAACACCTCGGTCACGATTTTTATACCGACATTATTACGTTTGATTATTCCACAAAAAAGGAGGATATTTTTGGCGAACTGCTCATTAGCGTGGATAGGGTTTTTGAAAATGCAAAACAATTCTCAACCACAAAAGAAAGAGAACTCCATCGGGTCATTTTTCATGGGCTATTACACCTTTTCGGATATAAAGACAAAACACCCAAAGACAAGACCCAAATGCGCCAAAAAGAAGAACAATACCTAAAGAGTTACTTTAAATAGTTCCACGTAACACGGTTTCAAACAGAAACACGTTAATTTGATTTATGCCGCATTAAAAAGTTTCACGTAACACAGTTTCAAACAGAAACCTTATATTTGCGCCAGAATGGAGCAACCCTCATATCTATCAGAAATAAAACAACAGCGAGAAAAGAAAAAATGGCAAATCGCACTTAGGAGGTATGTCATTGAAAAACAACTATCTACACATTATGCTCCGTATTTTGGGCTAAATATCAATAATTTTAAAAAATGGATTGCTATCCAGTTTAATGAAGAACAAAACTGGGAAAGTTTTGGAAAAAACTGGCAACTCGAAAATGTTTTATCTACCCGGTATTTTAACCTCTTCGATGAATCCGATAATAAACTGTGTTGGAATTTTATAAATATAAGGGTTGAACGAACAGCCGGAGGAGAGGGAATCATAAGCCCTTGGCATTATTTTTCAAACCTATTCAATAAAACCAAACTCCAACAGTGTAAAAAAATGTTGGAAAAAATTGAAAGGATAGCATCAGAAGATAATACCCTTTTACCAAGAATAAACTTTTTAGAAAAAGAAAGGACAACAATAGAACTCCTGGCTTCGTTTTCAACTGAAGATTTTTTAAGAATCAACAAAGGAGAAACTATTGAAAACATCGTTCTGGAAAAAGAAATAGTTAAAAAATTCGGAGCATAAACAAATGTCGCTTCCGTTGCCTATTGAATAGAATTACCTTTGCCATTATGTTTTCAACGTACGATGTTATTGTGGTGGGCGCAGGACACGCCGGATGTGAGGCTGCCGCTGCCGCCGCTAATATGGGAAGCCGAGTTTTATTGATTACAATGAATATGCAAACCATTGCACAAATGAGCTGTAATCCGGCAATGGGAGGAATAGCAAAAGGACATATTATTAAAGAAATTGACGCACTGGGAGGATATAGCGGAATCGTAACTGACAAAAGCGCAATCCAATTCAGAATGCTGAATAAGTCCAAAGGCCCGGCAATGTGGAGCCCAAGAGCACAAAACGATAGAATGCTCTTTTCCGCAACATGGCGCGAAATTCTCGAAAGCATACCGAATATTGATTTTTATCAAGATGCGGTAATGGAAATAATAGTAGAAAAAAACCAGGCCGTTGGAGTCGTAACCCGTATGGGACATCATATTCGAGCAAAAGCTATAGTACTCACCAACGGAACCTTTCTTAACGGAATTATTCATGTAGGTGAAAAAAAATTCAGCGGTGGAAGAGTAGCAGAAAAAGCATCTACCGGAATCACAGAACAACTTACTAACCTTGGATTTGAAAGCAGCAGGCTTAAAACAGGAACACCCCCAAGGGTGGACGGAAGAAGCCTGAACTATAATAAATTGGAAGAACAAAAAGGAGATGAAGAGGTAAAGAGCTTTTCTTATTTGTACCCAACACCACTAAAGCCAAATGCTCAAAAAAGCTGCTTTATAACATATACCAATAAGGATGTACACGATATGCTTAGAACCGGATTCGACAAAAGCCCAATGTATCAGGGTAGAATCCAAGGAACAGGCCCTAGGTATTGTCCCAGTATTGAAGATAAAATTAACCGTTTTGCCGACCGTGACCGACACCAGATTTTTGTGGAACCGGAGGGCTGGAACACGGTAGAAATATATGTTAATGGCTTTTCTACCTCATTGCCCGAAGATGTACAAATTGCTGCTCTTAGAATGGTGCCGGGATTTGAAAATTGTAAAATGTTCAGACCCGGATATGCAATCGAATATGATTATTTTCCACCCACACAATTAAAGTTTAGCCTCGAAACAAAACATATTGAAAACTTGTTTTTTGCCGGGCAAATTAATGGTACCACAGGTTACGAAGAAGCAGCCTGCCAGGGAATCATGGCTGGAATAAATGCCCACCTCAAAATAAACGAAAAAGCCCCATTTATACTACAAAGAAGCGAAGCGTATATCGGCGTTTTAATAGACGACTTGATAAATAAAGGAACAGAAGAACCCTATCGAATGTTCACCAGTCGCGCCGAATTTCGCACCCTGCTCAGACAAGATAACGCCGATTTGCGCCTTACCGAAAAAAGCTTTCAAATTGGACTGGCTTCCAGCCTGAGAATGGAAACACTGCAACAAAAACAAAACGACCTCGAAAAAGCGATGACAACGCTAAAGACAACAACTATTGAACCCGATGAAATTAATAACTATTTAGAAAGCGTCTATTCATCCCCGTTAGTAAACAAACAAAAACTAAGTCAATTGTTACTACGCCCGGGGGTTGACATAAAAAGCATAAGAGCACAAAAGAATTGCTTACATCAACAAACCGAAATTTCACTTAACATCTTCAAAGATGAAGTGCTGGAACAAGCAGAAGTGCAAATTAAATACGATACCTATATTACAAAAGAAAGAGAATTGGTAAAAAAAATGAGCGAGTTGGAAAATCTCATAATTCCAGATAACTTTAATTATGAAAAACTGGTTTCACTCAGTAACGAAGCTCGGCAAAAGTTTATAAAAATAAAACCACACACATTGGGCCAAGCTTCCCGAATATCCGGTGTTAGCCCAAGCGATGTGCAAATATTAATGGTTTACATGGGGCGTTAACCGGAAGAAACTCTTTTTATGATTATATCTCCAAACAACTCACCGGAACGACAAGAGATATTTAAGAATATGTTTAATAAAGTGGCTTCGGTAATGCGTATCCGCTCTGTTGATGACACCCGGCCATGGGGTGGCTTTTTTGTAATTAATGAAGAAGATACCCACCTGTTTATAAAACGCTACTTTCCTCACCTAACCAAACAGCTTAAACAAATTAAAGAGAAACTGAGCCCCAAAATATTATTGGTAGCACCCGGAATGAGATTGAGCTGGCAATACCACCACCGACGAGCAGAAATTTGGAAAGTGATTTCCGGAACAGTACAAGTGATTACCAGTGATGATGATGAAGAAAGAAGACAACAGACCCTTAACACCGGTGATTTTATCGAACTGCAACAAGGAGAAAGGCACCGCCTGATTGGACTCGATGATTGGGGTGTGGTGGCAGAAATATGGAAACACACCTACGAAAACAACCCAAGTGACGAAGACGATATTATTAGAATACAAGACGACTTCGGCCGCTGATTAATTAAAAAGGACCAGAAAAAAAACATAAAGCACGGAGAAAGAATCTCCGTGCCGGAAAAAGACACATTATACCACAGCGCGCTTGCCAATAAGCAACATCTCACTAACGTGAATCTCAGTAGATGACTTCCGAACCCCATCTTTATCTAAATAGTTGCGGTTCACCAAACGCCCCTCAACAACTACCTCAGACCCCTTCTCGAGAAATCGCTCAGCCAAATCAGCCACCCGTTCCCAGGCCACCAAATTGTGCCACTGAGTATCCGTAACTTTCTCCCCCTGGTTATTCTTATAGGTTTCATTGGTGGCCATAGAAAATTTTGCTAATTTCTTTCCACCCTCTGTTGTTTTAATCTCTGGCACCCCACCTAAATTGCCAATTAATAAAACCTTGTTTCGTAATGCATTCATGATGTGTAAGTTTTTTGTGTGTACAATAGTCGTTCAACTGTTTCTTAAAAAAGTAAAGAAACACCCTAATAAGACCCTTAACCGTATTTTAAACGCCTAATTCATAAAAATGCCCCACCTTTAACCGCTTTGTGGTATTGTAATACGTCGCTCTTGCATGTACTTTTGAATAAAACAACTTAATGCTCACAAATATCCCAAACAACCCCAACAGCTGCCAAGAATGTGGAAGGGTTTTGCGAGGCAGAACAGATAAGAAATTTTGTAGCGACACCTGCCGCAACAACCACCATAACCGCAAAAATGCTCACGATATTAATCTGCGTAGAAATATCAATAGCACGCTTAATAAAAATCGAAGAATATTATGTGATTTAGCACATTTCGATAAAAATCAAAGCGTTACGATAGAACAACTTCTCCGTAAAGGATTCTCCTTTTCATTTTTTACCCATGTTTTAAAGCAGCCAAATGGGCAGCATATCCACTGTTGCTATGATTGTGGATATTATCATCAATCTAATAGCCGAGTGGTTATTATAAAAAGAGAAAATCTCAAAAAAGTGAACATTACAAATTAACATTTAAATAAACATACTGAATTGGTCTTTTGTGACGTTATATAGTCTTATTAAGGGACATAAATCCTTAATCATGGCTAACCCAACCACACTTCAAGAAATCATTTTGGTTACCGATAGCGGATTTGCAAACAGGCCCTATGCTGAAAATAATTCTGAGGGCTCATCAAAAAAACACTCTCAAAAAGAAAAGTTGATTGATGCTTGTTGGAGCGGTTTTATTAAAGAATTATTACCCGAACTCTTTTTGAATAATAGCCAAAAATCAACACTCTTTTTATGGCAACTGAGAGAGTGTGGCCACATTCTTACCCTGGAATTGTCTGCAGAAAGGCAAAACAACAATCCGCTATTCTCTATTGACCCCTATCTCTTTTTCTATTACCAACCGCTTAATTAAAAGCCTATCCGTAGCTCCCTGCTTTTTGTGTATAAATAGAATTATTGTCGGCCCGGTTCACCCAAAAACAAACGGTTGTATTGCACAACTTAATGGTTGGCTTATTATGCTCCCTTTTATATTATTCAATTCTATTTACCACAACCATAAAACCACCAATTGCATTAACTTCGCCGCCGGATTAACCTTTCATTAACCGGAGGCGGGTTAGTTTTGCCTCTATTATTTTTTTATGAAAAAACTGTTTTTTCTATTTACCATTGTTTCTTTTGGATTACCGGTATGGGCTCAAAAGAAAAAAGATATTTCAAACATCTCACATCGGGCAGCAGATCATTTTGTAATTCAATTAGCTACCGATCATTGGCTTAATATGCCCGATAGTATCAAGAGTGGCAAAGGTGGATTTAGCCGAGGTGCTAATATTTATTTTATGTTTGATAAACAATTTAAAGGTGTCCGAAAGTTGAGCGTTGCTGCAGGTTTAGGAGTTTCCACTTCAAATATTTATTTTAAAAAGATGGCAGTGGATATTACTTCAACAGAAGCAACTTTACCCTTTGTTGATTTGAATGGGAAAAATTATTTTAAAAAATATAAATTAGCTACATCTTATCTTGAAGTGCCAATAGAACTTCGGTTTATGGATAAACCGGATCAACCAAATAAGGCAATCAAAGTAGCATTGGGAATAAAAGTGGGCACTATGCTGAAAGCGCAAACGAAAGGAAAGCAATTGCGAGATGCAGACGGCGCAATTATTAAAGATTATATCGAAAAACAATCTTCAAAAACTTTCTTTAATACCACCCGCTTTTCAGGAACCGCTCGGCTGAATTATGGTATTTACGGCGTATTTGCCTCTTATTCATTCACCAGCTTGTTTAAAGATGGCGTAGCCGCAGAGATTCATCCGCTTCAGGTAGGAATTTCCATAAGCGGACTATAATCTTTTTTCGTTTAAAGGTGGGTAAAGTTTTTTAATTTTGCCACTCAACTCCCAGCATGAGCGATGCCATAATGCATGAATGTGGGCTTGCATTCATAAGGCTGAGAAAGCCATTTAGCTTCTATCAACAAAAGTACAACTCTGTGTTGTATGGGCTTAGTAAACTTTACCTGCTAATGGAAAAGCAGCATAACCGGGGGCAGGATGGGGCCGGTATTGCTACGGTTAAAGTAAATACAGAGCCGGGATACCCGTTCATGTACAGATTGAGAAACAATAGCCCGCAATCTCTGTCTGATTTGTTTTCTACAATATGGAATGATATAAATGAGGTAGAAAAATATCAACCGGGTATAAAACACCACCCCGGGTTAATGAAGGGACATTTAAGCGTAATGGGTGAAGTGTTGCTTGGGCATTTGCGATATGGTACACACGGAAAAAACGCACTTGAATATTGTCATCCGTTTATGCGGAAGAACACTATTCCGGCCAGAAACCTTACAATGGCCGGAAACTTTAATGTAGTTAACACCAACGAACTTTTTAGTTACCTGAAAATGGAACCGGATGTTTTCAGCCGCTCCAGTGACCTGGCCGCAATGATGGAAGTGATTTACCATCATCTAATTTTGGAAGATGAAAAATCACCGGCAGGCCCCGACTTAAAAAAGGTTTTACAATCCTCCCTTCCTTTATTCGACGGAGGTTTTCATATTGCCGGTATTATTGGAAATGGAGAGGCTTTTATTACGCGCGATGCAAACGGAATAAGACCTTCATATTATTACATAGACGACGAGGTGATTGTAGCCGCCAGTGAAAGAGCGGCTATTCGTACCGCATTTAATGTAGATGAAGGAAAGGTGAAAGAATTAATGCCCGGTGAGGCTTTGTTAGTACATACCGATGCTCAATATGAAATCTTTCAGGCACAACAGCCCAAAGAGCGCCGTGCATGTAGCTTCGAACGCATCTATTTTAGCCGAGGAAGCGATGAAGAAATTTACCAGGAAAGAAAAGCATTGGGGTACCAACTAAGCAGCACTGTTTTACAAGCCATTGAACATGATATAAAAAACACGATTTTTTCGTTTATACCCAATACAGCAGAAACAGCATTTTATGGATTAATTAAAGGGGCTGAAGATTATCTCAATCAAATAAAGATTGAAAGGATAAAAAGTTGGAATGGTAATATTGATATAGATAAACTAACTGAAATGGTTAGCCGAAAAGTAAGGGTTGAAAAAATTGCTATTAAAGATGTTAAACTTCGCACCTTTATTACTGAAGATGGAAGTCGCAACGAAATGGTGCAGCACGTATATGATATTACATACGGAACAGTAAAACCCGGTGTAGACACCCTGGTGGTTATTGACGATAGTATTGTGCGCGGAACTACATTAAAAGAAAGTATTGTAAAAATGTTGGGGAGATTGTCTCCTAAAAAGATAATTATTGTTTCTTCTTCTCCTCAAATTCGATATCCGGATTGCTATGGAATTGATATGAGTAAGATGGGCGACTTTGTGGCGTTTAGAGCTGTGGTGGCTTTAATTAAGGAAAGAAAAATGGATAATCTTTTGCCATCTATACTGGAAAAGTGCAAACAATTAGAAAGGGAAAATTTACTACATACAGAGAATATTGTACGGCAGGTGTATAAACCATTTTCTCTTGATGAAATCACTTTAAAAATAGCAGAATTGGTTACGCCGCCGGGATTTCAAACACCGGTTGAAGTGATTTTCCAAACAATAGAATCATTGCATAGGGCCTGTTCACAAAATACAGGAGATTGGTACTTTACCGGAAACTACCCAACCCCCGGAGGTAACCGGGTGTGCAACAAGGCTTTTATGAATTACATGGAGGGAAAAGATATCCGTGGATACTAAACCCGGTGACTAACCGAAAATATCATTTAATAATTCTGCCAAACGAAGACCGCCTTTTAATAAACGCGAGTTAACTGTTTCTATATAATCGAAATTATATCGGTAACCCAGCTTGGCGTCAGGCTGTATTTCACCATAAATTTTTTCGGCAATTACATACGATTCATACATCCACTCAGAAATTGGTTGACGTTGCCATAACTTACGCTCTTTAGCTGTGCTGAAGTTTATCCATTGAGCATATTCAGTATAGCTGAGTTGCTGATAATCAATAATACGATCATCCCACACCTGATGAAGGTTTACATTATCCTTAAACCACATTACCCTTATTCGATTTCCGCCCAAATCTTCATAGCGGCCCAGATGAAGTGGCTGATGAATATCTCCCACTATATGGATTAACAATTTCAAATAACGAACCTTCAACTCTTTGGGCAGCTCCTTTTTCTTTAATTCGACAATTAGAAAATTCAATTGCGTATATGCGCTTACGGTAGTGTCTGTTTGAGTGTCTGATAAAAAAGCAGCATGACTCAATCCTCCGGAATAATTTTTATAATGCCACGGAGTAAGATATTTAAATGTGGTATCCGACTTGATAAAGTCTGGCCAGTTTGCGCACATGGCTATAGACTCATTACCTAAAATCTTTTGAATATTATGACGTGCTTTTGAAGAAATATGTTTACTGGCAATTTCTCCTACAATTCTATGCCCCAACATTCCCCAGCTATATCCATAAGCAGGAAGGCAAAGCAGGATTATCCATAACCATTTACGCATAATAAAAAAGTTAAGCCACAGAAAGCTTTAATTTGTTCAACTCCTTTTTAACAACAATATCAAAGATAATTGTTCCAAACGGGAGTAAGGAAGCAATGAATGCCAAAAACGCTTTTGCGGCAGACCATTTTCTATCGCCCCATACAGAAATAAGCAGTGCAAGAAAAAGCATAAAGAAAGCTCCATGCACCCATCCCATATAAAGAACAACTTCCGGCATTCCGGCATAATATTTCAATGGCATAGCAATAAACAACAAAATCAAATATGAAATTCCTTCAATAATTGCCACCCATCTAAACCTGTTGAGTAACCGAATACTTTTATCCATATCAATATTGTTTGGTAAAAATAAAAAAATGAATCAAAACACCAACTAGTGATTATTTATAACAAAGTAAAACTTCAAAAAACTAGTTAGTGTCATAATTATATCATTTGAAAAAATTAACAAAACACCATGGGAGACGCTTATGTGTTCTTTTTGGGTATTATTTAAAAAGGGTTTCCATAATGACAAGAACGTGATTTATATTTAAAAAACAGGTTAAAGCATGTCGTAATGTTTAATTATATTGCTGTACATGAAGCTGCTCTCCTCGGTTATATCTAAATTGGCAAGGCTAAGATCATGGCGTATTGCCAACTGGACAAACTATCCGGTGGCCGCACAGCGGGATGTATTACAGCATTTGGTTTCATCTGCTCAATACACAGAGTATGGAAAAAAGCATAACTTCCCCAATCTCTATCATTTTCGTGCATTTAAAGCGCATGTTCCTATAAACGAATACAACGATTTACTTCCATATTTTGAACGAATGATGGCGGGAGAACAAAATATTTTATGGAACACACCTATTAATTGGTTTGCTAAAAGCAGCGGCACCACTAGTGAAAAGAGCAAATTTATTCCGGTAAGCGAAGAGAGCTTACAAGAAAATCATTATCAGGCAGGCAAGGATGTGCTTACCAATTATTATGAAAATTTTCCTCATTCTGATTTGTTAACTGGTAAAGGATTGGTGGTTGGTGGCTCCCATCAGGTAAATAAATTAAATGAAGAGGTTCAGTATGGCGACTTAAGCGCAGTGTTAATGCAAAACTCGCCATTTTGGGGTCAATGGATAAGAACCCCGGAACTAAGCATCGCCCTTTTGGACGACTGGGAAGATAAAATTGAAAAAATTGCCCAATCAACGGCAAATGAAAATGTAACATCCATTTCAGGAGTTCCCACCTGGACCCTTCTTTTATTAAAGAGAATTCTTGAAATAAAACAAAAAGAAAAAATAATTGAAGTATGGCCTAATCTTGAATTATATATTACCGGAGGAGTTTCGTTTACCCCTTACCGTGAGCAGTTTGAAAAATTGGTAGGGAAGAAACTAAATTATATTGAAATTTATAATGCCAGCGAAGGGTTTTTTGCCGGACAAACACACCCTGATGATGACGGTATGACCCTGTTTACCGAACACGGTATCTTTTATGAATTTATGCCGGTAGAAAATTACCACAATAAAACTTATAACACCGTAGGATTAAAAGGGGTTGAATTACATAAAAACTACGCTATTGTTATTAGCACAACCGGAGGGCTTTGGCGCTACCTTGTTGGTGACACCATTGCTTTTACTTCATTAAATCCATATCGTATAAAAGTAACCGGAAGGATTAAGCACTATATGAATGCATTTGGTGAAGAGGTTATTGTAGATAATGCAGACAAGGCTATGGCAGAAGCATCCAAAGAAACAGGAGCTTGCGTAGCCGATTATACCGCAGCTCCGGTGTATATGACAGACAGCAGCAATGGCACTCATGAGTGGTTGGTTGAATTTGAAACACCTCCAATCTCTTTAGAAAAGTTTACTATAGCATTAGATAAAGAATTAAAGAATGTAAATAGTGATTATGAGGCAAAGCGCTTTAAAAATATTGCGCTGCGCATGCCTATTGTAAGATCGTTGCCGAAGGGTACATTTTCAAAGTGGTTGTCGTTAAAAAATAAAATGGGAGGCCAACACAAAGTTCCAAGGCTAAGTAACGATCGTCAAATATTAGAAGAAATTTGGCGTATCGCAAAAGGATAAAAAACAATCCTGTGCAAACTAATAAATGATAATAATAATTAAATGAAGTAATTTTTTTAATTTACTGTCTTTATTTAATAAGGTGATATTTTACACATAAACTATTTGTATGAAATTACTGGAAGGAAAGGTTGCCATTATAACCGGCGCAGCGCGCGGTATAGGGGAGGCTATGGTAATAAAATTTATCGAGCATGGAGCACGTGTGGCATTTACTTATGTGAGTGATAGCAGTGCTGAAAAAGCTCGTGCAATTGAAGAAAAAGTGAAGGCCATGGGAGGAGAAGCCATATCATACAAAACAAATGCCGGAGATTATGCCGCCTGCGAAGCATTGGTGAACGAGGTGGTGAACAAATTTGGTGGGATAGACATCTGTGTAAATAATGCAGGAATTTCTAAAGATAATTTACTACTCAGGATGACTCCCGAACAATGGGATGAAGTGATGAATGTAAACCTAAAAAGCGTATTTAATATGACCAAACAGGTTATTCGTCCAATGATGAAAGCCCGCTCCGGTACTATCATTAATATGAGCAGTGTAATTGGTGAAATGGGTAATGCGGGGCAGAGCTCTTATGCAGCCAGCAAGGCCGGGATTATCGGATTTACAAAAAGTGTGGCAAAGGAACTGGGAAGTCGAAATATTCGGTGTAATGCCATTGCGCCCGGATTTGTGGAAACAGATATGACGTCTTATTTGAAAGAAGGAGAAAGCGCAGAAAAATATAAGGCCGGAATTCCTCTGGGCCGCTTTGCATCTACCGAAGATATAGCCTGTGTGGCTTTGTTTTTAGCATCACCGATGTCTTCTTACATTACCGGACAAACGATTAGCGTTTGCGGCGGATTGAATATTTAAATGTATTGCTATTAAAGTAAGCACGAGAAAAGCACCTCGTAAAATAGTTAAGCGTGTGATTTGTTAGAGAATTTTTTATGTGCTAAAAAGGCAGCACTTTTCATAACACAGCGAAGAGCAGACCTAATGCACGAGATAAACCAAGCGTATATAAAATCATAAATTAAAAATGCGGGTATTCATAATCGTTAGTTTAATAATCATTTTATGTCCAGGTCATTTATTTTCCCAGCAATTTCAGTGGGCATCAAGTGGAGATAACCTGAATGGAGGCGTTAGAGCGTCTGTATTAGATAGAGAAGGAAATATTATTGTTGCAGGAGTTGCTAATATGCCGATGTATTATACCGGAGAACAACATTTGTATTCTTCTGTGGGCGACTCGGTTAACATCGGTGTGGGTGATTTTATGTTCTTAGCCAGTTATACACCCGATGGTGCAATTAACTGGGTGCGGGAGATAAGAGGCGCAGATGACCCGGTGGGAATGGGGTTGGATAGAGAGGGAAATATTGCCGTATTGGCTTACAATAGAAACAATCCGGAGTTTAGAGAAATTAATACCCGGGTTAATGATGCAAAATATTTTGTGTTGCATATATCGCCGCAAGGCAAAACAATAAAAGTAGTTTCAGACACCTTGAGAATATTGAATGACCCCATACGCTTTATGGTAAATAAGGCAGGCGATTATTTGATAACACAAACAGAATATAAACAATTAGATATCGGGAAAGGAGTTAATGAAGAAGTGGGTTTTTTTGTATTACATAAATTGAACAGCGGATTAAAAAGAGTTTGGACAGAAACGATCAGGCGTATTGGTCAGCATGGATATTTTCCGCAAAGTATTTGGATAGATGAAGCACCCAATGGCGATGTGTATTACGTAGTATCCGTTACTGAGGGTGCTTTGTTTGGGAATAAAAAAATGATTGCTCCTGTTGTAGATAGTGTAACAGAATATAATTTACCTTATGAAGCTTATTTGGCTTGTTATAATAAGGATGGCAAGATAAAGTGGGTAAAGGCTTCGGGAGGAAAAACAATTTTCTCCTCGCTAAAGGTTACATCATCCGGTGTTTATCTTGGAGGCCACATACAGAATAATTTTGACTTTTTCGGAAGACAAATAGACACCACCGGAAAGAAAGGAATGGTATTGGCCGCATTTGATTTGCGTGGCCATTTGAAGTGGGCAGAAACGACAACAGCTAATACAATCTTGGCCCTTGCAGTGGATCAGAAAGAAAATATTTATGCTATAGTAGAAAGTAAAATTTCTTATCCGCAAAAACAGATCTTTTATAACGATACATTGAAGAATGTATATGAATCTTTGTTGTTGGCAAGTTTTGATGCAAAAGGAAAGTACAGATGGATAAAGCATACAAAACTACCAATGAGTACAAATGAAACGCCGAATTTACTAACCGATGATTGTGGAAATATTTTTATATCAGGGGAATTATGGTGGGTGATGAAAGCAGAAATGAAATGGTTTGATGCTGCTTTAGTAAGAGGATTTGGTTACGGCCCGATGCCGTTTGTTGGGAAAATAAAAAACACCTTACCGGCAGATATAAAAAAGACACCACAACAATTATGTATAATCAGCCCTGCACCATGGAATATTATGAACTATCCAAATCCGTTTCGGGAAAGAACAACCGTTCAATATAAGGTTACTTATGATGATAAAAATGTTTCCTTATCCTTGTTTGATATCAACGGGAAGTTAGTTCGTGTTTTGTTTACAAATAAACCCCATAAAGCCGGGGTGTTTAACTATATATTATATGCTGCAAATTTACCGGTAGGGGTTTATGTGTTGGTACTTCGCGGAACAGAGGCTGTTGCAACAGAAAAAATTGTAGTGCAGCAGTAATTGAGATGATGAGAAGCTTTTCAATACAAGGCATCAATACCCAAAAACGATAGGGAATTTCTAGAGGCACCCTCCCCGCATTAAAAACTAAATAGGTAGCCATTGGTTACCGGCAATGCAGCAAGTAACAATGGTAGGGTTAACGCGAATTATTAAAGCAAATTTGTTTTACAGTTTGGCAGGAACAAGCACGATGAGCGAGAGGTTACAGGTTGATTAATTTACACATTTAATATTAAATTGCTAACTGGCAGAGCCACTAAAGCAGAGCTGACTTACAATAACAAACCCCTCCTAAAATGTTTTAAATACCCAACAAGTTACCCGTATCGGGTATTGTTTTTGCTTTCATTTTATCGGAACTTACATTCACAAAACCGCTTTTTTACGTCTTATCCCACTGCCTGAGGTTGCCTCCCGAGACGCTTAAACTAAAAATATTATCAAAAATTGCTAAAATAATTAGTGTTTATAAAATAAATATTTTAACTTTGTTGCCTCATTTAATTTTACAACAAACAGATACATCAATTTAAACCGAATACAATGAGTAATGCAGAAAAATTAAAAGCGCTTAAACTGACCATTGACAAGATTGATAAAGATTTTGGAAAAGGATCAGTTATGATGATGAATGAAAAGGCACATATTGAACAGGAAGTTATTTCAACCGGCTCAATCGGTTTAGATATTGCCCTTGGTGTTGGCGGACTACCTAAAGGAAGGGTTGTTGAAATCTATGGTCCGGAATCATCCGGTAAAACAACACTGGCCATCCATGTTATTGCCGAAGCACAGAAAAAGGGAGGTATGTGTGCTTTTATTGATGCAGAACACGCCTTTGATAGCGTATATGCGCGCAAGTTAGGTGTGGATATTGACAACCTGCTTATTTCACAGCCCGACTATGGTGAGCAAGCGCTTGAAATTGCCGATAGGCTTATTCTTTCAGGGGCACTTGATGTTGTTGTGATTGATTCTGTAGCTGCGTTGGTGCCTAAAGGTGAGCTGGAAGGAGAAATGGGTGATAGTAAGATGGGATTACAAGCAAGATTGATGAGCCAGGCCTTACGTAAACTAACAGCCACTATTTCCAAAACAAATTCATGTTGCATTTTTATAAATCAGTTGCGTGAAAAAATCGGAATTATGTTTGGCAATCCCGAAACAACTACCGGTGGTAATGCACTTAAATTTTATGCCTCTGTTAGATTAGATATACGCAGAACGGCACAGATAAAGGATGGCGATGAGGTGGTTGGAAACCATGTTAAGGTTAAAGTGGTGAAAAATAAAGTAGCACCACCTTTCCGTCAGGCTGAATTTGATATTATTTATGGAGAAGGAATTTCTAAAACAGGTGAAATTGTTGACCTTGGAGTTGATTTTGGTATTTTGCAAAAGAGCGGAAGTTGGTATAGTTATAATGGCGATAAGTTAGGACAGGGAAGAGACTCGGTGAAACAGTTAATGATTGACAATCCTGCATTGGCAACAGAAATTGAAGGGAAGATTAGAGAAAAGGTAAAGGAAATGACTTCTTAATTTTTTTATTGAGTAAGATGTTTTAAGCTGCCGGATTAGGGCAGCTTTTTTCTTTATGCCATCTTTCTCTGATATCGGATATTTGCAAAAACATTTTTTTTGAAGCCGAGGCTCCTGGCACATATTGCATTATTGCTCACGAATTTCTTTTTTGCAGCAAATTTTTCAGCTATTAAGTTCCTGATGAATAAATCATTGGTTGAACCATTTGGCCTTAATGTAATGCGTGCAGGATTTACCGCAGTGTTGTTATGGAGCTTTTTCTTTTTTAAAAAGACATTTGGACAAATCCAACGAAAAGATTGGCCCCGATTTATTTTGTGTGGTATTACAGGAATAGCCGTGAACCAATTGTTATTTTTAAAAGGACTTCAACTTACTTATCCCATTCATGCCGCCTTGCTCATGTTGGTAACGCCGGTTATAATTACTATTGCTGCTGCATTTTTTCTTCAGGAACCGCTTAATGTTTCAAAATGGATTGGATTAATAATGGGGATTGCCGGAGCGACGATATTAATTTCTGGCCGTAAAGTGGGAGCCACAGCATCCAGTCCGGTTTTGGGAGATATTTTAGTAATAATAAATGCAATTTCTTATGCTGCATATTTTATATTGGTAAGGCCGCTTATGGAGAAATATCCACCTGTTGTTATTCTTCGTGTAATCTTTACCGTTGGTTTAGCTTTTATTATTCCGGTTGGATTAACAGAATTTATTCGTACACCTTGGGCAGAGTATCATTTATTGGATTGGTCTGTTATGTTTTTAATTGTGGTGTGTGGTACCCTCCTGGCTTATCTCTTTAATGTATTTGGAATAAGGCATCTGGGAGCATCTATTGCCGGAAGCTACATTTATGTTCAACCGGCCTTTGCTACTATTATTGCTATGATTGCATTAAACGAAAAACTATCATGGGTGGAAGCCTTGGCGGGGCTTCTCATTTTTTCAGGGGTATATTTTTCAAATAAAAAAGCCAAGCGGATACATGGTTAATTTTAAAGTTTTGGGTATTCAAAAAAGGAAAATTGTTTTTCTGAAAAGGAGAAATCTTGCCAACTTGTAATTTTGCTTTGTATAGCAAACACAGCACAAGGCGGCATGTTGTCAATGCTTATATTATTGAAGAGCCCGTTTACAAAATCTGTTATACCGGGATTATGGCAAATGATGATGGCTGAGTTTATCTGCGGTTGCAGTAATGAAATAATTTGAGAGATGACGCTATCGGATGCAAGATACAATGCTTCTTTTTCAGTGTATTGGTTAGTATCTATGGCAAAAGTGTTTATAAAAGCCATTGCCGTTTCTTTTGCACGCATTGCAGTGCTGGTAATAATTATGTCCGGATGTATTTTCTTCTCTTTCAATACTGATGCAATAAACAAGGCCTCTCTTTTCCCCCGGTCAGTAAGTGAGCGGGAAATGTCTAAGCCGTTGTGGCTATATTGTTCTGCACTGGCATGTCGTACCAAAACGAGGGTTTTCATTGTATAAATGTATTTACATCTGACGATTTCTTTTTACATTGTGCTATTAAAGAAAATTGATAAATATTTTTGATTATGAAGTTTAAGTTTCTTTTGACAATTATGTCTTCTGTTTTATTCTTTGTCTTTTGTTCTTCATCTAAGAAATCCTCGGTAAATAAAACGGCTATTACCTACACAAATAATATCCAACCCTTATTTTTAGCAAAGTGTGCCCCGTGCCACTTTCCTGAAAAAGGAGGAAAGAAAACACCATTCAACACGTATGAGGCGGTTGCAGACGAAATTGATGAGATAGTTACCAGGGTTCAACTTCAGCCTGGACAAAGACATTTTATGCCAAAAGACGGAGATCGCTTAAGTGAGAAAGAAATTCAGATGATAAAAGATTGGCAGACCGGAGGCTTAGTGAAATAATATTCGCCATTGAAAGGAAATGAATTTGTTATTCTGAAAGATTAGACCTTGCTTGTTCGTGCAAATAATCTTTTCTTTTCAGTACGAAATTTCTACCTAAGTAAAGTCGTTTAACTTGATCATCATTTGCCAAATCTTCTGCTGTTCCATCTTTAAATATTTTTCCATCAATTAAAAGATAGGCCCGATCGCAAATGGACAAGGTTTCATTCACATTATGATCAGTGATAAGAATTCCGATATTTTTATATTTTAACTTGGCAACAATTTCTTGAATATCCTCCACGGCAATGGGGTCAACTCCGGCAAAAGGCTCATCTAATAAAATAAATTTTGGATTAACAGCCAGCGCTCGTGCTATTTCAGTACGTCTGCGCTCTCCACCGCTGAGGGTATCTCCATTATTTTTTCTTACATGATTTAGTCTAAACTCCGATATCAATTCTTCGCATTTGGCTCTTTGTTCTTCTTTATTTAATGTAGTCATTTCCAACACGGCTGCAATGTTATCTTCAACAGAGAGCTTTCTAAAAACGCTGGCTTCTTGTGGAAGGTAACCGATTCCCATTTTTGCACGTTTGTACATGGGTAGCCGGGTAATATCTTTATCACCAATCATTACCTTGCCGCTATCCGGCTTAACTAACCCAACAACCTGATAGAAAGAAGTTGTTTTTCCGGCTCCGTTTGGACCCAACAGCCCAACGATTTCTCCTTGTTCTACGGTAAATGAGACACGATTTACCACCGTGCGGCTACCATAAACTTTTACCAAATCATGTGTGGAAATACTTAGGTTCACCAAAAGTTATTTTGACAAAAATAGACCATCGGCCACATCTTAGCATAATTTTAATTTAATCATATACGGAGAGCGCAAAAAATAGCGTTTTATTACAGGTATTTTAACATTGCTTAGTAAGCCATATATTTACATCCATTTTTACTTACCCATGAAAGTAATAGACCACATTAAAGACGCAAAGAACACGCTTATTTCTTTTGAAATTCTCCCACCGGTTAAAGGAAAGGGAATTCAATCCTTATTTAATTTGCTTGACCCCTTGATGGAGTTTAAGCCGGCCTTTGTGAATGTTACCTATCATCGAAGCGAACATATTTATAAGAAAGCTTCTGAAAATTCTTTTCAAAAGGTAATAGTTAGAAAGCGTCCGGGTACAGAAGCTATTTGTGCGGCTATAATGCATAAATATGATGTGGATACGGTTCCGCATCTGATATGTGGTGGCTTTAGTATTAATGAAACAGAAGACGCACTGATTAACCTTCATTATTTAGGTATTGACAATGTTTTGGTGTTGCGTGGTGATGCGGCAAAGAACGAATCATCTTTTGAGCCTGAACCGGATGGGCACAAATTTGCTATTGATTTATTGGAGCAGGTGGTGAGGTTAAATCATGGTATGTATATGGAGGCCGATTTAAAGAACTCAGCTCGTACCAAGTTTTGCATTGGTGTAGCAGGATATCCCGAAAAGCATTTTGAAGCACCCAATATGCAAAGTGATTTACAATATCTAAAAAATAAAGTTGATGCCGGTGCTGATTATATTGTAACACAAATGTTTTTTGATAATGAAAAGTATTTCAATTTTGTAAAAAACTGTCGTGAAATAGGAATCCAGGTGCCTATCATTCCCGGACTTAAACCTATTTATACCCGTAAGCAATTAACCTTGCTTCCCAAAACTTTTCATATTGATATTCCTTTAGCCCTAAGCAGCGAAATGAATAAATGCCAAACGGATGCTCAGGTTGCCGAGTTGGGAGCAGAATGGTTATTACATCAGTCTAACGAGCTAAAAAGAGCAGGTGTTCCGGTTTTGCATTATTACACCCTTGGCCGTCCGGAAATTGTGGCTAATGTGGTGCGACAGGTTATTTAAGCGGGGTATTATTTTAGCAAAGAAGTTAAAACAGCATCATTAATCTTTACCGGATATTTCTTTCTAAGTTGATTAACCCATTGGTCTTCCAATTCTTTTTGGTAGTCATTGATAACCGAGCCACGTGCGTCTTCTAAACTTTTTATTTCTCCTGCCGGATATACTTTCCAAACCTTGTAAAAGGTGAAGGAGCCATCGAGATTCTTTTTTATTTCACTCACTTCTCCTTCAGTAGGATTGGCAACTCCCGAAATCTGTGATAATTCAAGCCTGCTGCTGTCTGCATATACATCAGGAATATCTGTGCTAATCAACCTCCAATTGCTGCCGTTTAATAACATGGTGCGCGCATTGTTTAATTCTTTTTCATCAGCAGAAAAAAAGCTTGTTAGGGTAATACTTTTTTCCCATACGTATTGTTTTGCATGTGCTTTATAAAAGCGTTCCTGGCCTGCGGAATCTAAAGAAGCCTTTGACCAAACATTTTCTTCCATAGCCTCGAACAACATATTCCCATCTTCAAACTCTTTCATCTGAAAAGCAAAAGTTTGATTATAATCTTCAAGGTGCTCTTTATAATAATCTAATGTAACCTGGTCCACAAACTTTTTCCATAAAGCTTTTCCGTTGTCTGATTTATTAAGCCCCGAATTAATCCCATAATCGCGCACATAGGTTAGCCAATCTGTACCGGTAAATGATTTGTTTTTAAAAGAGATTAATTTTTTATTACTGATAGGGAACCGAGAAACATCCTTCATAGACGGCTCTGCCATAATAGTATCTATATATGTAAATAGCACATCTTGGGGAACAGCATGGGTTTCCTTTCTTTCGGTTTCTGTAGCTATTTGTTTGAAGAATTTTTCTTTACTGGATTGTATGCGATTATCTTTAAGCACCTTTTGTTTTATTTCATATTCTAACGATAAATTATCCGCTCCATTATAAGGTATTTGGTTTATTCGCTTTACGATGTGTATTCCAAATGGGGTTTGAAATGGTTTAGTAAACGAGCCATCTTCTTTTAAAGCAAAAACATGGCTTTCAAAATCAGTATCGTATTTTCCGCCTGAAAAAACAGGAAGTTCACCACCGAGGGCATAACTAAGTTTGTCTTCACTAAACTGGCGGGCGGCCTCATCAAACGGTAGCCCATTTTGGAGAAGTTTGTAAACGGAGTCAGCCTTTTTTTCAATAGCAGTTCTCGTTTCACTATTGGCATCAGGGGGAAAGGTGAATAGGATTTGAGCCACTTTCCATTTTCCTTGATTGGGTCTTTCGTTCAATAATTTAAAAATGTGCCATCCGGTAGAGCCTTTTTGTGGAGTTGAAATATCTCCAACATGGAGGGCGTAAATGGTATTTTCAAAAGAATAGGGTATTGAAAAGACAGATAGATAGCCCAAATCACCGAAGTTAGCAGGTGCTATTTTTTTTGATTCATCAATGATGTTTTCATAATCCTTACGATTCTTTTTGAGTTGACTGTAAATATAATTTATAGCTTTTTCTGCTTGAGGCTCACTTTCTAAGGGAGCCATAAAGTGCAATACGTGCATCTCCTTAGCACTTCTGTTAAGCGCTTCTTTTACCAACGATTGAGTAGAGGCTTCATCGTTTAGATAATTGTCTTGTACCTGGATACGAAAATTTTTTAGGTCTTCTTTAATTTGGTGGAGGGTGTCAAGGCGCTGATCACGTGCTGCCTGAACTTTTAGTTTAAATGTGGTGTATAAATTTAGATAGTCGTGAATAGCTTGCGAACTGTTATTTGTTTCTATTTTGTTTTTATTAAAAGCAGTTAAAAATTCGGCTTTGGAAACACTATGCTTTCCATAGGTAAATAAGGTCTGTGCTTTTGTACTCAACATTAAGCAAAGACACAAAGCCGGCAGGGCAATATATTTCATATCCGAATATATTTTAGTTTATTCTTTATTATCCTTATCCCATTTAATTTTAAGCAGGTCATTTATTTGTTCAAAGGCAAGTTTTTTACCAATGATACGTTTGTTTTTATCTAAAAGGAATATAGTTGGAGTTTGAGTAACATCATAGAGCTGGCGGTAGCTTGCGCGATTTAATTTTTCATCTTCTTTAGCCATTGCTTCTGTTTGATAAACATGAATCCAATCGCCAAGATGATGCTCTTTAATATAATTTACCCATTCTTTAGTGTGCTCATTTTCGGTAAGCACGGCATAAATTTTTAGGTTTTTACTTTTCCATTCGGCCTGGTATATTGAGTCAATTCTTGGAAGTTCTTTTTTACAATGCCCACAGTTAGGATCCCAAAATATTACTATGGTGTAATCGGCTTTAACATTGTATAAAGGAGAGAGCTTTCCGGTTGAATCAAGCATTTCTAACGGAGCTGCTTGTTCGCCAATCAAATTAGCCATTTGCATATACGCTCGGTCTGAAATGGTCTTCATTTGCTTTTCATTTAACCAAGGCGTTAAACCCTTGCTATGATATTTATTAAATAGGTGAACGAAAACAGCATCTTGTCCCATATAAGTAGGGTTAATATATTCATCGGTCAACCAATTGAGCATATACTTGTAGAGCTCCGGTGCATTTCGGGCTAGCAGTAATTTGTAATCAATATCTTTTATAAGGCTGTCTGAAGCTTGGGGCATCACATCTCTGTAATATCTCTCAAGCTTTGGAATAAAAAAAGGAGTTCTCAAAATTCGGTCGTCTAAAAAGCTAATACCATCCCAGTAATGCGATTTGTAATATTGATAATTATCTACAGAATCTTGATGTGTAACCGGAGCTTTATCCGGGTAAGGAGGTTCTTTCATGGCAAGCAATAACGCAGCCATAAGAGATTGAGGGTTTTTATCAATTAAATTATTTCTAAAATCAATAATTTCCTGATTGGCTTTTTTGAATTCAGCTTCGTATTTTGAGGAATCTTCTGCAGATTTAGCGGAAGTATATGCCTGGCGCGCCCTCTGTACCAAGGGGCCTTTTTCAGAAATAAAGGTTTGATATTGTTCAAACAAATCATTTGCCGGCTCTCCGATAATTTTCATTTTATAAATCTTCAAAGTATCATCGGCAGTGAGACTAATCTTTTTGCTCTTATCAATTAAAAAATCGCTGGAAAGTCGTTTACCGGGAAAAACAATGGCATAAATACCACCCGGTAAAGTATTGGCTCCTTTAAACTGAACTTTTCCTTTGTTAATAAAACCGCTATCAGCGATATTTAAACTCTTACCCAAGTGGTAAGTTAAAAATACCTTTCCCGTATCATATTGAGGGACGTTAAGAGAAATATCATATTGGGCGTATCCGGTTATACAAAATAAGAATGCGCCAAGGGTAAAAAAATGCTTCTTCATATTTGAAAAGTAGGAAACAAATGTATTCAAAAACGCGCTTATCTCCGAAATCAACATGATAAATAGGGCCGAATTATTACATATCATTAACAAAAGCAGAAACAAATTGAATTAGTTAATTTCGCGCGGTGCGAAAAAATAAAAAATATCCACTTTTAACTAATGTGCAAGTATCGGGCTATGCTGCCGGAGGCAAGGCGCTTGCTCGAGTTGATGGTAAGGTTATTTTTATAACAGGTGCAGTGCCCGGAGATGTGGTAAATGTGCAACTAATAAAAAACAAAAAAGATTGGGGAGAGGGCTTTGTTGCACAAGTGATTGAATATTCAAAAGATAGAACAGTTCCATTTTGTGAGCACTTTGGGGTTTGTGGAGGTTGTAAATGGCAAATGTTACCTTATGAAAAGCAACTGGAGTATAAGCAACAGGAAGTTGAAGAAACGCTTATCCGAATTGGGAAGGCTGTGTTACCTAAGGTAATGCCAATTTTAGGTAGCAGCGAAACGATTCATTATAGAAATAAATTGGAGTTTACATTTAGTGATCGGCGTTATTTAACAAGGGAGGAGGTAAAGAATACGCACACAAATAGTTTTGAAAATGCATTAGGTTATCACGCTCCACAAATTTTTGATAAAGTAATTGACATCCGAACCTGCTGGTTAATGGATGATGTAAACAATCGGGTACGCAACACCGTTAGGTCTTTTGCATTAGCACACAATCTTTCTTTTTATAATATTCGTCAGCACACAGGGTGGCTTCGCAACCTGATGATTAGACATTGTACAACAGGAGAGTTAATGGTTAACTTGTGTATTAATTATCGGGATGATGAGGCGCTTAAATTGCTATTTGACCATTTGTTGTTGGAGATTCCGGAAATCACTACGTTACTTTATACAATTAATACCAAGTGGAATGATAGTATTTATGATTTGGAACCACAGGTATATTTTGGAAGAGGGTATGTAACAGAAAAGTTAGGAGATTTCTCTTTTATTATAAGCCCCAAGTCGTTTTTTCAAACAAATACAAAACAGGCAGAAGTTTTATATCGTGTTGTACAGGAATTTACCGGATTAACAGGGGTGGAAACTGTTTATGATTTGTATTGTGGAACAGGAAGTATTGGTATTTTTTTAAGTAAGCAAGCGGGGCGTATTGTTGGCGTAGAAACAGTAGCAGAAGCTGTTGAAGATGCAAAAAAAAATGCAGCACTAAATGGAATTGAACATGCTGAATTCTTTTGTGGAGATGTCATTGATATTTGTAACTCAACTTTTTTTAATGCACATGGTTTTCCGGATATTATTATTACTGACCCACCAAGAGCCGGGATGCATGAAAAATTAGTGTTAAAACTATTGGAGATATCAGCGCCTAAGATAGTGTATGTAAGCTGTAATGTTGCTACTCAGGCGCGTGATATTGCTTTATTGCTTGACAAATACCAGGTAGAAAAAGTTCAGCCTTTGGATATGTTCCCACATACGCATCATATCGAATCTGTGGTGTTACTTACGCTGCGTTAATGCTTTACTCCTAACTTTGCTTTATGGCTAATCACGGCATTTTAGGCAGAACAACTCCGGTTGTTTTAAACCTTATTATAATTAATACCATTATTTTTCTTGCACAGGGTGTTATGGGCGACAGGGTTTTTGATTTGTTTGCTTTGCATCATATACAAAGCGAATATTTTAGGCCCTATCAATTATTAACCCACATGTTTATGCATGGAAGTTTTTTCCATTTGCTATTTAATATGTTTGCCTTATGGATGTTTGGGTGTAACATGGAAAGGTTATGGGGGCAAAAGAAGTTTTTAATATTTTATTTTATATGTGGATTTGGAGCGGCTATTGCCCAATTAATAAATTATGGTTTTGATTATGCAGGAATCAATCCGGGGCAATTAGACCCTCGGAGTTATGATTATATCCAGCAGGTGTGGCGTAATAATGCAACAGTTGGTGCATCAGGCGCCATAATGGGTGTTTTAGCAGCATTTGGATATACCTATCCTAATGTTCAATTATTTATTATGCCTATTCCATTTCCAATTAAAGCAAAATGGGCAATTATAGGCATTATTGCATTGGATGTTTTTGGTGGTTTTTCAAACACGGCGAATGATAATGTAGCTCATTTTGCACACGTTGGCGGAGCGTTGATTGGATTTTTAATTGTATGGTATTGGAATAGAAAAAATAAACATTGGCGACTTATGTAATGTTTTATGGGAGAAGCAGAAAGATATAGAGAGTATAAAAGACCCAGGCATCGTTTTAGGTTGGGGCAGGCCAATAATGCGGTAACCGCATTGTTGGTATTTAATGTGGTGTGCTTTATGTTATTGTTTGTGGTTCAGGTTGTGTACAATTATTTTCATCAATCAACCAGTGTGTTTGCTGCAAGTGTTCTACCCTGGTTCAGGCTCCCTGCAGGAGCCCAGATGTTTACAGAAAGGCCATGGACGATTATTACCTATGTGTTTTGTGATGCAAGCTTCAATTTATTTAGAGTGCTTAGTAACATTCTTTGGTTATGGGCTTTCGGTTCTTTTATGCAACAGTTGGAAGGAAATGATAAAATAATTCCGGTTTATTTGTATGGCGCTATTTTAGGAGGAATCTTTTTTATAACATCAGCAGGTTTACTTCCTTCTTATGAGCCATATATTAATTCTACAGGATTGCTGGGAGCAAATACGGGAGTGCTTGCTGTAGCATCCGCAGCAACCACACTTAACCCAAAATTTAAGGTACTGCCATATATTAGAGATGGTATTCCAATATATTGGCTATTCATCTTCTTTTTAATGATTGACTATGTTTCTGTTGTTCCCGCCCCACTGCCTTATACTATCGCTCATATAGGTGCCGTGGTAGCAGGTGGTGTGTTTGTTTGGTTGCTGCGCAGAGGATGGGATGGGAGCGTGTGGATGAACAAACTATATAATTGGCTATCGAACTTACTCACTCCTAAAGTTAAAAAGCTCTCTTATAGAGAAAGGGAACGATTGTATTATAATACACACGGCAGAACACCTTTTAGTAAAACAACCAATATCACCCAAGAACGGATAGATGAAATTTTAGATAAAATCAATCAAAAAGGATATCACTTCTTAACAGATGAGGAAAGAGAGATTTTGCGCAGAGCTTCTGAGGAAAGCGAATAGGGATAAATGTAGCAATGATAGTACGGGTAAAAGTTCTAAGCGTGATTTATGCAATGGAAGCTACTCGTTTAAATATTTTAATTGAACGTTTTTAAGGGGTTAATGAACAAATAATTGGATTTCTGTGAGAAATTAATTTTTGAAAATACTTTCTCTAAAAATTGGCAATTTGCAGTTAAGATTTATGTATCTTGTAAACCGCGCCGGAAAAACCGGCATTTTTATTATAGTTGGAACGATAATCGTATTTGTGTGTTTTTCGTATTGAAAAAAGAATTGAAAATTATGAAAAGGATAATAATTTATTTTTTTACCGGATTACTATTGGCTTCTTGTAATGTGGACAAAGTTGCAGAAAAGGATGCTTCATTAGTCTTGTCTGACTCTGCTTTTCAACATCAAAATGCTACCTCACAGGATGTTTTGGGAAATACGAATTCAGATCCTGTTATAACACCTGTATCCATTAATGATCAAGCTATTTCATCCGAAGCTCCCGGTGCCACATTGAATCCGGCTACAGCAGCGTCGGCTGCAGTAGGAAAAGGAATGAACCCTCCTCATGGGCAGCCTAATCATCGTTGCGATATTCCGGTGGGAGCACCATTATCTTCCCCTCCGGCAAATCCGGTAGCTACCCAGCCTGTGGCTAACACAACTGCATCAACTTCTAAAACAGCTCCGGGTATGAATCCACCACATGGTGAACCGGGCCACAGATGTGATATATCTGTTGGAGCACCATTATCATCTGCACCGGCTACGCCTGCAGCAAACATTACGCCCGCTGCCCCCACGGATATTAAAACCCCACAAACCGTTGTAGTGCCTAACGCTGAATCTGCCGTGCAGGGCGTAATCACTCCCGAAATAAAAGAAGAACTCAAAAATGAGGCTGCTGCAGATAACAAGCCGTAAAAGGAATCTCTTTTGTAGGAAAAAATTGTAAGGGCATAATTTATTGATATGCTTCAAAAGTTCAAGAACCTATCACGAAGATTTTTAGTTTTCTTAAATATTGTAGCGGCACTGAGCTTTTTGATAGGATGTTATGCCTATTTATTTTCTCCGGAGAAATATTGGATTATAGGAGCTTTCGCATTAACCTCCTTTTACTTTTTAATGCTGTTATTGCTTTTTCTTTTGTTTTGGATTTTAGTTCGTTCTAAATTTTTTCTTATCTCTCTTGTTTCTATAATTGTGGCCTGGAATCCGATTCAACATTTAATTCAATTAAATTTCTCTTCTAATTTTAAACAGTTCAAAGATTCTTCAAGTATAAGAATTATGAGTTGGAATATTGAGCACTTTGAAATTACCAAACAAACAAAACAGCCGGAAAAAAGAAAAAGTATGTTTGAGGTAATTAACACTTTTTCTCCTGATGTGGCGTGTTTTCAGGAAGTTGTTGCTACAAGTGATAACCCTGATGCAACAAATTATATTCCTGATATTATGAAAAAACTTGGATTTTCATCCTTTCATTATACTTATAATCCCCGACTTGATTTTGATAATACACATCACTTTGGTATTGCCATTTTTAGCAGGTATCCAATAATTAATAAAAAAAGTATTTCTTATCCCCCTCATACTTACAATAGTATTTTTCAATATGCCGATATTGTAAAAAACGAAGACACTTTTAGAGTTTTTAATTTTCATTTACAATCATTAAAGTTTAATCGAAAGAACTTAGCCTTAATTAATAATCCGGAAGCCAATAATGTTGCGCTAAAAGAAAGCAAGAGTATTATTGGGAAATTTCGCAAAGGGCTTCTGTTTCGTGCGAAGCAAAGTGAACGTATAGCCAGTGTAATTGCTCAAAGCCCATATCCGGTAATTGTTTGTGGAGATTTTAATGATGTTCCTAATAGTTATGCATATCATACAATTGGAGATGGATTACAAAACACTTTTGTTAAAAAGGGTTCAGGACTTGGCCGAACGTTTTACAAAATAGCACCTACCTTACGGATTGATAATATTTTTGTAGATAAGCGGTTTAAAGTACAGCAATTTGAACGAGTAAAAAAATACATCAGCGACCACTATCCGGTAATAGCTGATTTAATAAAAGAATAGGTGAATAATTCTTTGTTTGATTTGTGTTTCTAATAAAAAACAAACCATAAAGGATTAACTAATTTGGGCGCTACACCAATTTTCAAAAACAGCCATCAATTTATTTTCAGCAAAAGACAGATTGTTTTGAAATGCTTCCTTTTCGATTTCGTTTAATCCGGTTAAATTCAATTCTCTGTAATATTGGATGCCTGTTAATAATTGAGTGTAAAATGTAGTAAAATATTTTTCCTTTTTTAAATCCCAATTACGCTGTTCTTCTGAAAGTTGTTTTTCAAAGTAATCAATATAAATAAACAATTCATTAATGAATACGTGTGGTCTGTTAGCATCAGTTATCACGTTTGTTCTTCCATAAATATGGTCAATCATTTCTTGCAAGGAAACCACTTTTGAGAAATGGGCAATATTAGGTCCGGGGCAAATAGTAACCGCATTTAGGTTTTTTAAAAATGGTTGATCATATTTTACAGAAGCTGAATTACTCAGGCCAATACATAAACACTCCTTATCTAAAACATTTTGCAACTCTTCTTCATATTGTTCTTTAGGCAGGTCAAGTGATTTCAGTTGTTTTATTTTCAACAGTTGATATTTTGTTGAAGCGGTACAAATAGGGTCTTTGGTAAATTCTGTATTATTTACCAGATGCTTTTCTGTACAAGGGCTTCCCGGCTTTCCATGTTTAATTCTATCCTTTTTTTCAATATCTGCACTGGTGTTTTTCAGGTAATGAAAGGGTACACCTAAAGGAGAGTTTTTGCTTAAAAAAATATCTTGCTTTGTTGCTTTTTGCAAAAGGGCTAATGTGTTTGAATCAACTGTAGTAGCTTCAGGAACCAATAGAAAGGGAGTGCCCCAGCCGGTGCTTTCCACACCATAATAACTACATAAAAAATTATGCTCTTCATTTGTTCCGATTCCACCTTGTACACTTAATTTAATTGGGTGTGGCTCACTGAATGAAATTCCAGATTTTGCTTCTTGTGCTTTATTATATATTTCAAATAACGAAGAAGATAGTTCTTGTCTTTTCTGTTTAAATTCTTCTAAAATCGGTCCCATCAAATATCCGTCAGTAGCAAAAGCGTGACCACCACAGTTTAGGCCGGATTCAATTCTATATTCACTAATCCAGATTCCTTTTTTAGCCAGGTATTTCCCTTGAATTAGTGCGGAGCGATAATCACTGACTTTAATAGCAATTTTCTTTTCAAAAACACCGGGGCCTTTTGCATCAAATGCTCTAAACTGTTCCATATAATTATAAAGGCGTGGATTCATTCCGGCGGAGAGTACAAGAGAGGTGTTCGTTAAGTTACTGTTGGCATAGCCGCGTAAAGCAGCTAAAGCATCAGAGCCATTTTCGATAAGGGAGCCGTCTTTAGAAAAATTATTTTTGTCCAGCTTAGTCATAATATTCACATCAATGCTACCGGCTGTAATATTATTTCGAAGTTCACTTTCAATAGACGCTTTTTCAACCGTGTTACTTGTTTCACACATCTTTAAGTATAGTTGTTTTAATTTGCTCTCATTGGGCAGCATTTCAAAATACTTTACGATTTCAGAGCCGGTTTCAAAAACAGACTTTTTTAATTTTTCAATTTGTGTGGATACAATACTATTTACCAAGTTTAAATAATCAGTAATTCTCTTCTCCCGGTGATTATCATCTTTAGTGGGTATTGGAAAAAAAGGTTTATTTATATATTCATAATAATGCTTGCGCATTAATTCGTTCAGTCTATCGTCCATTACTGAAATAGCAGAGGCTATACCATATTGTGCCACTTTAATGGGAGAGTCAATAGTAAATGCTAAGCCCATTACCGGAATATGGAACTTGTGTTGGTTTGGAAACATAAGAGATTGATGTATTGATAATCTATAAAAATTGCATTTTTGCCCACATCGCTCATTTATTAAGAATAAGAAACAGCAACTATTTAAGGATGCTTGTATCCTAAGCCTTGCGGAGTGTGAAGGTATTGAATAAAGGAGAAACTTGTCCTTTATTTAGGTTAATGATTTAGAAAATCAATAGGTTAATTATTCAAAATTTCGATTTTTTCTCTTGATAGCAGATTAATAATTAGTGGGTTAAAGGAAGGGCTTACCAAGCGGCAAAGCCCATAAGGAGGCTGAGTCAAGCTCCACCATAACCACTAAAGCATTGGAAATTACCAGTTCGGTGGTAATCATGTAGAAAGCGCCATTTGGAAGAATGAAGAAGTGCACAATGTAGGTGTTAAAAGGTGCTTTTTTCCGGTGTAGTTAAAATAATGTTTTCTTTATTAAGGAGTTATCTTTTTTAAAACAGGAAATGAATTTTCCCTGCGTTGGTTAGGCGATTTTTAAGGGGGAAGATTAGCATCATAATTTCTGTCTTTTTTATTTAAAAAAAGGTAAGGCTTGGTTAGAAATCTATTTTTATTAATAACGAGGCAATACTCCCGAGGCGAGCATTGTGGATACATATATCCAAACAGATGGGGAACTAGCGTTCCTGTTCTAAGCAAAGCTCGTTTTTATTGAAATTCGAAACGGCACCTCAGAGTGGCGTCATATTGATGAGGAGGCAAAAAGGGAATGATTATTCTCGGGCTCTTGAATTTGATTAAATCCCCGGGCCGGTATCCCCCTGACCCAATTCAAAGTTCGTTTTTTTTAAAATGTGCAACAATACCTCCGTTAGGTACTTTATGGGTTATTTTTTCAAAAAAGGGGAAACTGCGTTTCCCACCCCGGTTCAAAGGTCGAATTTTTAAAAACATGAAACAATACCTCATCATGGTACTTTGTGAGTACCAATAGCCCCAAACAGATGGAGAACTGGCGTTCTCGCCACAAAGCAAATTTTGGATTTATGCAAACGTGGAACAATACCACGGTCCGGAATTTTTGGTTAATATTTTAAAAAGGCGAAACTGCGTTTTCCAAATAAAGTAAAATTCGGAATTATAAAATTTAAGACGATGCCACAGAAAGATGTTATATGGGTGATAAAGCGAAAAGGAATGATTGTTATCGGGCTTCTGAATTTTATTAATTCCCCGGGCCGGTATCCCGCTGACCCGATATAAAGATATGAAATTTAGAGATGCAGAACAATACCTTATATAGGTACTTTGTGGGTAACCACCCTTATGGGCGGGGGCTACGCCCCCCCACCCCAATTCAAAGTTCGGAGTATTTTAAACACAAAACAATACCCCAAATTCGGGATTTATGGAGTATAACGGTTATGTATAGACGATTTTAATTTTTCCTGGTAATGTAAAATTCACTTCCTCATTTTAGGTTTATTAAAAGGGGTGTATAATTATAATAATCATTCGCTTTGTAATGAGCATGGGTGTCACTTAGAACAATTTTTATATTTTGGTAGTAGAACTCTTTCTCCATTTTCTCTTGACACAAAGAAATGTACGGAAAGAAAAGGCAAGACTTCCGTAGGCTTATAAAAATTCCCTCGCTACACTACAGCGAATAATACACAACTGTGTTCTTTTCCTGTAATGAGCTAATCTGTTTTTCAGCATGAGGAAAACCCGAACACATACACTGCTATGTGCTCAATCCAATAAATTTTATGCGTTATCGTTTTAATGCCGGGTTGAAATGCAGTAGATTGAAAGAGAAAAATAGCGCTTGAGCACATTTTGGAACAATAAACGTTTAGAAAAGAGAAACGGCGATTAAGAATATGAGTGAGTAAAAGGGGTTAGGAAAAAGACTTCACAAGGGAGTCACCCCTGACCCAAAGCAAGTTTCGCTTTTATTAAAACACGGAACAATACCTCACTATGGTACATTGTGGGTACCAATGCCCCCAAATAAATGGGGAACTACCGTTCCCGCCCTAAAGCAAATCTCGAAATTATTGGAATATGTCTTGTCCTAAAATAGGGTTACACAAAAAAGTGTAAAAAATGGACAAAAAAATCATTCAAAAAGCAGGTAAGTATTTTACCGTAGAGGAGAAACACAAGATTGACTTGTCCTGAAATAGGTTTACAGACACTGTGAACAAGAACGCCTGCTGCTAACAGCAGTTTGGCAAAATTGGCGGTTCGGTGCTTCGTATGACAGTTTTGTGGTTGGTTCAAATGCAGTGCTTCGGATGAACTTTGGTGCTAAAAATCCTCATCCTCGCCAATTTTCAACCCGTTATGCACAACCTTTTTGGGACACTACCAACCTATAACTTAATACCTTTGACAGACAGACAATGATTATAAATTAAGAGTGAAAAGAACAATTAAATACTACCGAATAATTTGGCTCAAACATGATTTACCTGCAGGACTTTCGGTTTTCCTTGTCGCACTTCCACTGTGTTTGGGAATTGCTTTGGCTTCGGGTGCGCCACTTTATGCGGGACTTTTATCGGGCATTATTGGCGGACTTGTAGTTACTTTAATAAGCGGCTCGCAGCTTGCAGTTTCGGGACCTGCCGCTGGCTTGACAACTATAGTTGCCGCTTCAATAGTATCATTTGGTGATTACAAAATATTTCTGCTTACAGTTATCGTTGCCGGGCTATTTCAACTTTTACTCGGACTTCTGAAACTTGGTGTCATCGCAAACTATTTTCCATCATCTGTTATTAAGGGAATGTTGGCTGCAATCGGACTTATTCTTATTTCAAAGCAAATTCCCATAGCCTTGGGTTATGACGAACCTGACTTCGAGATAAGTAGTTTTCTCAATCTCTTTTCGTCAGACCATTTTTTAGGTAGTCTTGACAACTTTAATCACCACATCACAAGAGGTGCGATATTGATTACAATTATTTCTCTTGCGGTTCTCATCCTTCTTCAACTTCCATCAGCAAAAAAACTGAAAATACTTCCTGCTCCCTTGATAGTGGTTGTGCTCGGCATTATTATCAACGGTATTTTCACAAACGTAACTTCTCATTATTCACTCAAGCAAACACAGTTGGTAAGTATTCCGTCTAACGTTTTTGCCGACATTTCTTTTCCTGACTTTACAAAACTTTTCAGCAATTCAGAAATATGGAAAGACGGAGTAGTAATCGGGTTACTTGCAACACTCGAAACTTTACTTTGCATTGAAGCAATTGATAAGTTAGACAAACGCAATCGCATTACACCTGTTAATCGTGAACTTGTAGCACAAGGTATTGGTAATATGACTTGCGGACTATTAGGTGCAATTCCAATAACGGCAGTTGTTGTAAGAGGTTCCGCAAATGTTGATGCAGGAGCAAGAACCAAACTTTCGGCTTTTACACACGGACTTTTTCTTTTACTTGCTGTGTTGCTTTTCCCTTTTCTTCTCAATAAAATTCCGTATGCCTCTCTTTCGGCAATTCTGCTCATCACAGGCTACAACCTGACAAAGCCGAAACTCTATCGCAATATGTGGAGTTTGGGCTGGAAACAGTTTATGCCTTTCATTTTAACTATCATTGTAATTCTTGCAACCGACTTATTAATTGGCGTTAGCATTGGCTTGTTACTTTCTACTTACTTCATTATCCGTAACAATTTTAAAGCTGAATATAGAATAACCAGGAAAGTCATAAATGGAATTGAAACCGAATATATTAAACTCAACAGCAATGTTACATTCTTAAATAAAGTAAGTTTAAAAAAATCTTTAGACGAAGTTGCAGAATATAGTGTGCTGACTATTGACGGAAACGAATGTAATTTCATTGACTACGACATTCTTGAAATCATCAGTGAATTTGAAAATAAAGCGAAGGACAGACATATTGAACTTCGACTTCTGGGAATACAAAGAGTAAACGTAACAGCATTACATTGAATGAACATAAGGCCGCGCATAATAAGGTATTGCCAATAGCGGGACTGAACGGCTTCAATTTGATATTTGTGCAAGGTTCACCAGCAGTAATTCTTTTGAACTTTTGTCCCAAAAATCCGCCACTGCGCCAAGCGCCCAAACCGTTACCGGCTGGTTTTATTTAAAACTACTTTATTTCTTTGTTTAGTTGTCCAAATGTATATCAATGAAATAATAATAAATAAAAAGGTCATTACAAAGCAATTGATAGAGATTCTCTTTGGGTTTAGGGTAGTTAAGTCCAAAAATGGATATGGATAAAAATTGGAAAAATGTCCACGTATTAACACAAAACCCAAGTAAGCAAGTGGATAAATTAGCCATTTCCATAGCTGGTTATATTTTAATGTCTTTCCCTTGCTATTCAAAACCCAAAATAAAATTACAAGCAAAGGATTTATCGAATGAAGCATTTCATCTACAACTTTCTGAATATCTTCAGGATGCCAGGTTTGCCTTAAAATAATTTGGTAAACTAATCCAACAATTGTGATGTAACCCGTAATAGCAGTTAAGGTGCTAAACCCGTATTGATGTTCCTTTTTAGCCTTAAAAAAAGAATATGCCATATTGGTGAAATATATCGCAACAACAGAGTTTGTAAGTATGGTGAAATAGGAAAAGAAACGGATATTAGTTTCTAAAATGGGTTGGACACTATTGGAAAGCATCAGTTTATATTGAATTACAACCGCAAAAATTGTAGAAATTGCAATTATTAAAGATATGATTCTATTCATACGTAAACGCTGAGGAGTTATTATTTAAGTTGGAATTTATTTTCGTTTTCAACACAATCAATTATTGAAAATCTTATTCCTTTCGAGAAAAGAATTGATTCTTTATTTTTGAAAGTTAGAATTCCATTTTTCTCTTCCAACTCTCCAAAACCTTCAATCACTGTGTTATTCTTAAAAAGGAAAGCGACTTCTCGAACTGATGTTTTCCCTTCTTACTTATAGGTATATAGGGCAAACAGTTTGTCATCTTCAAATTTACCTTCAATAGTTCCTGCATTCTTGTCTTTTTGGTAAAAATTATATTTTAATACACCTGTGACTACATCTGGAAATTTTTCTATTTTTAAGAGTATGGTATCTTTTCCGGATATTGATTCATAACAACCAGACTTGGGTATCATAATGCGAACAACATCTTTATTGTTTTTCTGTTCAGATTTTGTCTTCGTAGTCCCACAAGAGATGCATAGGGTTAAAATTGAAGCTAATGTTAATAAACTTCTCATATTTCGTTGTGTTTATTTGTAAACTTGCCGGTAACAATTTTAAACCTGTATTAAAACTCTTATTAGCGATGAAAGGCCTTTTTAAAAAGACGAAGCATCAAAAAGATTTTTAAAAAAGCACCTCAATAAAAATTATTAACTCTTTTATCTACCCGGCTTTCAACAAAGCCTTTCATGCTTATTTATAACAAAGCCACCGGTTTCATCTTCAGTAGTATTCAATAACCTTCATAAACAACACCGGAAGTTGGCGTTTCATTCAATTCAATCTTCTTTAATAAGGGAATTTTGGGTTTTATCTTGTTCCATAACCAAATTGCCATTTGTTCACAAGTTGGGTTTTCCAGGCCCGAAATATTATTCATTAGTTTATGATCAATACTATCTATTACAGGGCCGATAGCTTTTTTTAAATCTGAAAAATCCATTACCCAATTTAAATCTTTATCCAGGGGGCCTTCTATAAATACAGTAAGGCGGTAAGTATGCCCATGAATTTCTTTACACTTATGTCCGTCCGGGACGTTGGGAAGAAAATGGGCTGAATCAAATGTAAACTGTTTGAAAATTTGCATAATGCTGATTTATTCCTTAGTTCTGAAAGAATATATTCATTATCTCGAAATAGAATTAAAAAATTTCCTGAAAGAACGGCTTAAGGAAACGAGGTGCAAGTTAAATTTTTGCTTTTAAATGTCATTATCTAATTAAAGAATGATGAAGGATGGCAAAACGAAAGAAGAGTTTTTATTTGCACTATTCACTGTAGCTAATTGGTAGAAATAAATTATTTATACAACTTCTTCTGCGGTGCTCTGCACTTCCGATGGCTGTGGGGACTGCGAGAAACCTATTCTTTTTCTCTCGCTGATTTACGCAGATAAGACATCCTTACTCTACCCTAATCCCCAGCGGTTCAGCGATTCTTCCCTCTACTCCCTTTTTCACGGTGGCTATCCAGTAGAAATAATTCTCTCCTTTTTTTACTGTGTTGTCGGCATACGAAACATCATCAGCTTTTAATGTCTTTATCAATGCAGGTGTGCCGCCGGCAGAAGCTCTGTAAATCCTGATTTCATCCCAGCTATCGCCAAGCGGTAAATTCCATTGAAGCAAAACCTGGGTGTTCTGTATTATTGCTGTTACGTTGTTGGGAGATGAAGGAACATCCAATGGAATGAACACCCCTACGGGCAGACTTACTGCCCCTGTATCCGCATCGTTGGTACTCAAAAAACTTACACGATAGCTGTAATATTTCCCTCGTTCGGTGGTAGTATCTGTGAATGAATTGATCACTACATTCTCTGTTTTGAAAAAACGAGACTTACTTTCTTTAATGGGAATATAATGTTCATCTGCCTCTTTTCTTTCAATCAAAAATCCCCTGCCGGGCACATCATCATTGTCGGCGCTCCAGAACAACTCTACGCTGTTTTCGTGTATCCGTGGTTGTTGGATAGTAAGTACCGGTAGCGGACCTGTATTTCCTGCTACCATTACTCTGGTGGAAAGCGGGCTGATGATATAGGAAGTATTTTCTGCAGCCACGGCATAAGTCAATACCGGTGATGCCGGAAGATGGCCAACAGTATCGGTATATGATATTTGGGTATCGCCGCTTACAACTTGCCCGATGGGCGCCATCTGTCCGGTGTAGTTTGCCGAACGATAAATATAATAGGCCCGGTTTTCCGGCAGATTCTTTTCCCATTGTAATTTTACCACGTTACCCTTTCGCACAGCAGTGAGGTTTTCGGGTGGGAAAGAGGTTGTCTTATTGGCCTTAAACACAACCGGCAGCCTTACCGACGGAAATGCTTTACCGTAAGGCGTATTGAGCACTAAGGTGTAATAGTATGTGGTAACCGGTTCTACCAAAAAGTCGTCATAAGCGGTATCTGATGGTGAAACATTGGCTAACAAGAAATAGGAAGAGTCGAAGCCGATTGCCTTATAAATACCGATTGATGACAGCGGTTCGTCCTTGTTGATTTTCCAGGAGAGCCGGATTTTGTTTTCTTTTTCTATGCTTTTTCCATTAAAGTCTTTTACCAGCGCCTTCATCGTGTTCATCGTCCGGTTATACACATTAACTGTATCAGAACTTTTGGATTCATTTCCGAAATAATCATAGGGGATAATATAATAACTGTATTGTGCACCATCTTGCACGGAATTGTCCAGAATATTTACATAGTTTCTTTTCTCCTTCGTGGTAAAATAAATGGATGGATGAATTTCGGTAAAAGGTTCATTTTTCAGATAGCGGGAGCGAAACACCCGACAACTATTCATCCCCCTTTCACCGCTCAGCAACCAGGTCACTTCTACATTGCTCGTGCCGGTTATCAATGTGTCCAGCACAGCAGTGATAGAAGATGGATTCCCAGGCCAGAAATATGAATCGGAAAGAAAACTGTCTGTTCCTTTTATATTCGGGGCTGTGCCTGCCCGTTCTATTTTATACTGATATTTCACACCTCTTTTAGTATCTCTATCCCAGAATCCTGTACCGGCGGCTATCTGAAAATTCGGATTTGCAGACAGATAATATAATGAATCCAAAATACTATTCTGCCGCAGTTTATTCCAGCCAAAAGATATTTCAATACTGTCCGGTTGTTGTTTGCGAAAATCTTTTAATGCAGCCTCTGTCAATCGCCCTTCCCATTCTGTTTTGTTTTTTGGAAAACGCAGAACGGCTATTTCTTTCCAATCGCCAGCGCCTTCTCTTCTACTAATCCGATATTGGAAAGTTCCGGGTAATTCATTGCCGCAGAAAATATAAATTCCATCGCGGCCCGGATGTATTACTGCCTTTTGCTGGCCGAAACTTTCTATGGACAGAAAAGAACAAAATAAAAAAATCAAATATCTTTTCATTTGTTATCTATTTTATTTAATTGCAACCTTTCTCTCCACCGCTACCAAGAGAGAAACTGGCATCAATCCCGTTTTTTGTAGATATAGTAGCATGTGCTTTTGCCGCTACACTGAAGCTTCCATCATAAACAAGGGGTACTGAAACCTCCCCCGTAACCGTGACAGAGAAGTCTCCTCCTACTTCTATATTATCGGCTGAAACCGCTCCTGAAATACCGGCATCCACGCCCACCTGGCCGCTGGCAGAAACGCCGGCAGCGCTGGCGCTAACCCTGACCACACCTGAGACTCCGGCAGTAGCCCTGAGCAACCAGTTGTCGTTATCAGAAAGTGAGGTGAAAAAACTGGCTTCTACACTTACCCTTGCTAATATTGAAAGTCCGGCCACCGGGTCAAATCCGTAATCGAGATCTACGTTGATTAAATCTTTACCGGCAGTAACAAAGAAACCTTTGATGCTGTTCCGGCCTTTCAACCAACAGATTTTGCTTCTGTCGTGCGAGTACTGCGTGAGAACAGGCACAATATCATTCTGCCAAGAGGGGCCGCTCCCGCTAAATGTCCTGTTACCTAAGATCAAGGCCATGTTCCAGTTATTAAGCGGAACCGGTATCGGTAAATTTACATTCACCGCGCCTAAAATATACCACCCTTGCGGATCAAAGAGAATTTGAATGTTTCCATCGCCCTCAACAGGACCTATTTTTTGTTTACTCACCTGCACTTTTCCAATCAATCTCTTTTCTGCAAAGTCATAGATCAAACTCATATTGCCAAGGGGAGTACTGATATTGGTAACGTCAATTCCCGACCCGGAAACCGATATGTCGCCGTCCACCGTAAAGGTCATTACGTTGTTGGAAGAGGCCTTCAGTGTCTTGTCGCTATTTGAATAATGATTGCCTTTAAAACTCAGCAACCCCCAGTCATTGCCTCCCAGCGGAACTTCCATTTTCCCTTCTATAATTTTCAGATTGTATCTTCCTTCCACCTGGCCACGCTTATCGGGCGTCACTTCATCAGTCAGATTGAGTTTGAATCCTTTCTCTAAGTCCACATGGTAATAATCCGCTCCTTTGCTATCGGCATAGAAAGTAGAGCTGATGGGGTTAAGGGCGCCTTCTTCTATCACATATCCTTCAATCTGAATCAGGTCGTTGGTTATTATAGGTTTGTGTTTTGTATCGGAGATGAAGTTGACATATCCCTGTCCTTCAAAACTCATTAGCAAATCTTTGATATCCATTTTCAGGGTCTGGGGTTTACCTGAAAATTGTAATAAGGTCATTGTCGGCACAAGTTTTGGCGCAGGAATATTCAGCGCACCCAAAATGGTAAAGAAGTCCGGGCCGCTGGCAATCATCTGTGGCGTAAACTGAGCTAATCTGTTTTTGTTAATCAGCATTGGTGTTGACCCATTGAGTATCGTTAAGATATCTTCGCCGTTGCTGAGCAGTTCCACATAGCCCAATTTGATATCTCCATTTAAGAAAGGCTTGGGATGATTTGCAACACCGTTGGGAGAAAGGTTTCTGATCACACCTGCCGGGCCTCCGTTTTCGCCGGTGACCGACAGTTTCCAGTGTCCCATCATATCAGAGCCAGCCTTTGAATCATAGGTCAGCTTGGCAGTTTTATCCGAAATGCCTTCAACTTTCTTAACACCACCACCCAATGAAATTTCGCTCACGGTGAAATTGTCTATAACAACCATGTCTGCACGAAGATTGAATTTGGTAAACGGCACATCTAATTTACCTGTTTTCACCAATCCGTTTGAAGAATAGATACCTCCCTTTACCGGATCAATTTTCCAGTCTTTTACCTGTAGCGTCCACTCTTCTAATTTCAGGGTCAGCGGAGTTCCGGAGGCTGCCGGATGCACTTCGTCTTTGTCTAAAACAACTTCGGGAATCTGTACTTTAAATTTCTCCGGATTCGCGTGTGGTATATAGCAATCTAAGTCTGCTTTTAAATGAATTTTCCCATCCTGTGCAATGTAAGAACCGGCAATATCGGCGGTAGCATCAAAGCCAATAAATTTAAACAGAATCGGCTTTCCGCTTTCATCCGTTAAATGAAAAACACTTTCTGAATTTCCGCCGGTAGAAGCACGAAATACTGTGAGTTGGTTCGTGTATGTCTCTCCCTTAGCAGCAGCCAGATAAAAACCTTCTTTGTTGGTAAAGTTCAGGTAAGTGCTGGGGTAGTTGAATGAATTGTCAATAATATTTACAAACCCCGAAAGAAGTCCTTCTTCATTTTCCTTCCTGATACTTAACAACGTTGTTTTGTTTTTGTTCGATGCGGCCACGCGTACATTAAAATCTTTGTAACCGAGTGTAAGCGAAGAGGTGGCATCTAAGGGCACTTGATTGACATCCGGCTGCGCTGTCTTTTTGCCGTTTACTTCTTTGGCTGTGAAAGTAATGTTGGAAATCCGAATGTCTTTTCGGGTTGCAGGAATGTATTTAAAATCAGAATGTCCGGCAGATAAATTGACGATTCCGGTCACTGTTACTTTGTTCTTATCTGAAGTGGTTTCTATCTTTTCTATCTGAAGCGGGAATCCAAAAACAGTTTTGATTTCCATATCGCCGAACTTTTTAAGATTCAGATCGGCCGTAGCTTTTCCAGCAGTAAAAGAGACCAGCTTCTTGTCGCCCGACACGGTAAAGTTAGTGTCTAAAGTGGCTACTATCTGAACACTCCCTGTTTTCACGGGCAGTCCGGCAAGTGAATAATTTCCGTAGGCATCGCTGCGTGTTTCTACTTCACCCACCTCGCTACCGACCGGAGTGGCGCCGCTGCCGACCGAAGTGGGGCCCGGAATTGTTGTGGATGTTATTATCTGGGCCTGAAGATTTCCGAGGCTATATGAAGAACCGGCTTTTTCATATTGTAAATAAACCCTGGCGCCGGCCACGGGGTTACCGTCTAAGGTAACCTTTCCACTTACAACGCCGCCCTTTTTAAGCCGGACAGTATAATTATTAAAATCTTTACTTTCTTCATTTTTCAGATTCACCACCATCGGAGTAAAACCCAATTCCGCCGGAGCGACAATGGTAGCGGTATAATTATTCACAGAAATATTTTCAAAATTGAACTCCGCAGGTCTGGCTACTGCCGACATGATAGCAGGTTTTGTATTGTCATACAATTCATCGGACAGCGAAACTTTTACATTCCCTATGTCGGCGCCGGTTTCATTGTCTTTCACAAAAAACCGCATTCGGTGTGTGCGACGATAAGCGATGATATCCCCCTGGTTGTTGATTCCTTTTTTCACCGTTACCGTAAGCGTATCGTTGAAATATCCGGGGTCTTCAGGAATAATATAAATTTTCGCTGTTTGCCCGGAAGGGATGGGTAAAGAGAACTTACCACTCTCCTCGGGTGCTCTCCCTGTAATATTTAGAATAAAACCTGTCTCAATAACAAGGCCATCATCACGCTTGATATAGGCATGTATAGGTTTCCCTTTTTCATCTATCACTCTTCCGGTTATCTCTGCATCAGGTATCATCAGAATTGTGGTACCAGCCTGTTTTCCTGTCCGGGAAAGGGTACCGTAAGATTCCCCTCCCTTCTGACGATATCCTTTTTTTATCGCGATTAAATAAAAATCAACATTCATAATTTTATCATCTAATCCATCAAAAACATTGAGTAGCTGGAAGTAACCATACGAATCTGTAGAAACAGATTTATACACGTTGATATTTTTGGCTTTGTTTTGAATATAAATTAACACCGGAACATTTGCCAATCCATCTCGGGAAGCATCATCTTGCACCCTTCCGAAAATACGCGAAGGCTCGGGTTTCATGGTAACTGTCTTCTCTATCTCCGGTATTTTTATCGTCTGTTCATCCCAGAAAATAGGGTTGAACTGATTTCGTTTTTTCCATTCATCGGGTGGTACGTTCCAAAGCTGGTCAATATTTGCCTGATAGAAATCTCCCCCTATTACCGGATTTGAAGCCACTTCAAGATAATAATCAAATCTGCCCAACACCCGATCAAAAGTTACGCTGCCATCATTTCCTGTTACACTATCAGTTAGCCATTCGTACTGGTTAGTGTTTAACATGGAAGTGACCACATTTCCAAAATTGTAGTTGAGATTCGCCTGCCATTGCCCTACTACACCTACACCACCTCCTGATGGTTTTTGGTTTGACTGAGCATTCGTTTTGTCGTTTTGAGGAATGGTAACGTCGCCTTCAAATTGCGGATTGATTAATTTTTGCTTTCTGTATGCTCCGTCTCCTTCCGTAACCGGCAGGTTAGAGGAACGGGCATTGGGTTCTCTGAAGACGACGGTTTTCATTCCGCTAAGGGTATTGTTGTTCTGGTCAACGACTTTTATTTTCCATTTTACTTCTTTCACCATTGCGACTACCGAACCGATGTTAATGTTTTCTGTTGGCTGAACAACAATGTTCTTGTCAGGACTGTAGAAATATTCAGCGTCGTTCAACACAATGCGAAATACACGTTCAATCTTTTGTGCAGAGGGGGCTTGCTCTTCCACGAAATCAGCGTTTGGTCCGTGACGCGGTGCACTCTGTTGCATTAGCTGATTGCCCTGCAAACTCTGTGTATTCTTTCCACCGAATACCGCGTTGCCATAATTCATCGTACCGAAAAGCCCGCCGGTCTGCGACTGTGCTCCAAACATTCCGTCAAGCTGAGAAAAATTGAGGCCTTGAGTAAGAGAAGACAAGGTGATGGAAGAAAGAGCCGGTTGGGTAACCATATCTTGTATATTGGGGATTCCGGTAGTCTTCTGACTCGGCGGAGGCGGAGGTTTACAACCTTTATCACCCATCAACACTCCATACCATTCTGCATTTTCAATAACACCTTTCGCATTCAAATTGTAAGCTTCAATACTGAAATTTCCCTTTGCATCGGTCTGCCCCGTACCAACCGTTACAGGCCCTCCACCTGAAACAAGTTTATCATCAACATAAATAGAGTTGGGAGTGAGGGCATAAATACAAGGCCATATAGGCTTTCCATTCAGTAAATAGATAGCCTGGATAGAAAACTTCCGGTTAGATAAAGGGCGCAGGGTTTTCTGAGGGTCACCGGGCCACTGGTACACCAACTGGCCGGATATCAGCGATTTTGGCGGTTCTTTGGAGTAGATATTATAGGTGGTGTCTATTTCAAAATGGGTGGGATTATCTGCAGATGGTTTTGAAAAAACCAGCTCCTGCTCCGGCGCTTCAAATTCACCATCCTGAAAAGATTGTCCTTTGTTATCCGGATTCACCGCCCTCAGGTAATACATATCTTTGTTGTCGCCAAGATTGCAAACCAGGCGATTGAATTTTACGTAAGCTTCTTTCTCTCCGTTCTCTCCTGCACGAATAGCAGTTTTTCCCTCGGCAATTAAGATGAGGTTTCGACTTTTATTATTGAGCAGGTCGCCTTCGGATGGAGGGATGTCAGCAGATTTTTGTTTCCGGTAAAGCTGCACCGGAATTCCTGCAGGAATTTCTTTGATGGCGTCCGCATCCGGCTGGATGATAACAGTTCGCGTCTTCTCAACCTTCTCTATTGATTCACCTGTGTTTTTGAGTTCGTAATACTTCTCTTCAAATTTATACTCCTTGCGATATCTCTTTTCTAATCTTAAATCAAGAGAATAACTATATACCGGAGTTGCTACTTCACCTAATCGAACAGTAGCGGCATCTCCAAAAAATGAATCAGGAGATAGCTTTACTATGGCGGTATCTATCTGCCGGTAATACGGACTGATTATTTTCATTTTGTATGCTGTAGAAGGGGACACGATTTCGGAAGCGGGAACAGATACGGTAAAGTTTCCATCCTCATCTGTCTTGTCAAAGAAACCGGTTGTTGAATTTTCCGGTTCATCGGCCTTGTAAAACTTCACCTGACTATTGGCAATGGGATAATGAAGCCCCGTGTATCCATCAAAAAAATACTTCAGGGTTCCTGATATATTCACAACACGCTCATCGGTTTGAGCCTCAAAAACGAGATTGAAATCTTTGCTCTCAATTGTATTAACGGTATTTCCTTTTGCATCTATGGCTTCTATTTTCATACGGTACCAATAGTCTGGTTTCATCTTTATGGCCTGTAATCCCTCATCGTCTTCTTCGAAGAGATTAAAACTGTAGGTATCGTCTGCAGCAATGTTTTTTTGAAACTGGAAATTGGCGTCTGTTTTATGTCCGGACTTTGTTTTTCCTGGCAGTAAGTAAAAGCGGTAATTCTTTATATTCTTTTCTGCGAAGGCTGGAATTTTAGTCAGCTCAAAGGTTTTATTCTCAAACTTCCACCCCCAGTTAACGTGAAATTTTCGGCTCGAACTTATTTTAAAAGTATCAGGTACCGGACTTGGGTTGAGTATATCAAATGTAAAATCATCGTTTCCTGCCACTACACCTCCCCCTACTTCACCTTTAGAAAAAGTTACCACTTCGCTACGCCCGTTGTTGGCGAACCCCACGTTTTTATTAACGTCTCTGGCTACGACCTGCACCGCGTATAGCACATTAGGAGCTATCTTTAAATCATAAGGTTGTGTAACGTATTGGTTGGTGGTAAGGTTTTTTATAATGATTGGATTCCCTGCTTTGTAGGTGACAGCGCCGTTAATAGCCTCATTCGGGTTTTGTCCTTCCGCCACTTTAACCACATACAAATCATACACGATATTTGCTCCTAATGTATTTCCAATTGGAGGTGTCCAGGTAAATACTGTATTAGGTAGTAAAGGGTCTAATTCTTGCCCATTAACCGGCGATGTGATAACAGGGGGTTGTGCATTGGTGATGAAAAAGGTGAAACAAGCGCTTCCGGCCATATTAGAGACCTGCCCTCCTACAACCGCAAATGCATTAATACATAATTCATATTGTCCTTCCGGTAATTGATTTTCACTCATCAGGCGGGTCCAGTCTGCGTCTGATGAGCTTAAACGGTCTATATTATTTCTTGCTAAGAATCGCAGTTGTGTCGGGTCGTTAATAATGGTTTTGGGTTGTGCAATTCCTAAATTAAAAACACCGCCGATATAATTTTGTTTTGTTGCGATTGAAAAATCACGGTCAAAGTTTGACAACTTACCATGCAAAACAATATCCTGTGCTCTTGCTCCTCCTACCAAATTGATGATAATTCTATTGGATAAATTTTCGTATGAAGAATAATTGGAAGAATAAGGAGGTTGTAACACAAAGGATACAGTAATTGGGGGAGCGATTTGGCTTTTTGATAATAGTGCAGACATTATTAAACAAAGCAAAAACACACTGCGTTTAATGATATTTATTACACTAAAAGATTTTGTTTTCATGTGTTGCCAATTTTAGAAGGTTAACCCATAAATAAATTGAACAGTTAGTTCATCAAAACTTGGAGTAACCGCAGATGTAGATGAATTGGTCATATAGTTCCCAACTAACTGAAAGTTGTGATGAGTGCCAATAGGAACACCAAATCCTGCTGTTGCCCTGATGGTATATCCGCTGCTGCTGTTGTTAAATGTATTTTGTAAGTATGAACCGGAGGCATTGAAGGTTGCCTTTCTTTGTAAAAGAGGTATCATTCCTCCTATTGTGCCACCATAAGAACCGATGTCTCCTGCTGATGTTTTTGAGTTGATATAATTAACGGCGGCATTGGCATTAATTCCTTCTTTTATCCAGGTGTAATTAAACACGGTAGTAATGGAATAAGTGTTTAAGTCCGGAACGGAACCTAAATTACTCTTTGGTGTATTTAATGATTGATATGAAGCAATAATGTTTAGGTTTTTAATAGATCTTTGATTAAGCCAATTAAAATAGGGCATTAGCATAAAGCTATTGCTTACTTGTTTAAACAATTCATTGGACATTGAGGTGGGAAGCGGGTTATTGGAGATTCCAAAATTGCTATAATTAAAATTGATTCCAAATTTTTGAGAAGGCGTGTAACTAATATTGGCATTACCGATAAATCTCTTCGAAGTAGATGTCTTTTGTTTTTTGAGATTGTCTTTTTGAAAACCGATGCTTGTATTAATATTTAATCGTCCGCTATCGAGCTTAAAGTTATTAGCTAATGAAATCTCTTGAATATCATTTTGAAAAAAGTAAGCACCCATAGATTGATAAGAGGGGTCTATTCTTTTATAGACTAAATGAGCACCCCATTTCTTTTCTGTGTATCCAACCCTTGTTTCTCCGGCGAAATAATAATTAGAACTGATTTTATCTTTTACCAATAATCCAAGAATACTTTTCGGCCAATCTTTTTTTACGCCTGTAGTATCTTTTTCATCATTTCGGTTTTGGGTATAAGCGCTTAATCCCACATCTGCCGACCAGGTAAGTTTTTTGGTTAGTGTAACTTTTGTATTTATTCCTATGGTTGTATTTTCTGCAGGAAGAATGGAATCTTTTAGTTTACTATCTAATGATGATGTTTTATCCCATCCTTTAAAATAAATCAAATCAATAAAATTTTTATCAGTTCCATAACCTACTTTACCGGCTAATGCCATTCTCTTGTAAACCGGTGCAGGCCGTATATACAGCGGATTGGCATTCATGGTGGTGTCTATCGAAGTGGAACGTCTCAGTAGTCCATACATAAAGCCTATCCTGTATTTTTTGGGTGTCAAATCAAAACCTCCTCCAAGAATTCGATGACCGGCTAAAGTGTAATTTGAAAAGGTGATATTCCGATATCCTAAATGAACGGTAGCCCATTTATATTTTGGACTTATGCCAAATTGATTAAAAGGTTGATAAAATTTATTATCATAATTGGATATAAGAAAGGAAAGAGGAACATCTACACCAAGAACATTAATCAAAGGGCTTCCGGTTATCATCCAGCTAAATTCCTTTTGCCGCGCAGGAATACCGGTTGCATGATAATAATCGAACTGAACATTTACATTACCATGAATAGTAATCGGTTTTTTTATATTAACCTTTTCTAAATCCTGGGCGGTTGTAGATTCAGCAGAGATAGCCAAAGTAAAAGAAATAGCCAATGAGGCAAACAAATGAAAAGGGATAGGATTTTTCATTGTAGAGACTTTGGATGTAAATTCTTAGTGCGCTGAATTAATCTCTCTGTTTGCTTCTTTTCTCTTTAGCAGTTCCGATAAGAAAAAGATATATTTTTATAAATATAATTATTATATACCATAAATGATTAGGCTAATTAAAAATATTTTGGATTATAAACGTTGTTATTTCTTTGCTATGAAAAAGACTATACAATTCTAAACCTTCATGTGATCTCTATAGAACATTGTGTCTATACTGGTATGATTGTGTGGCCTAAATAATTACAGCCAATAGCCGGAATCATCGCTAAAATTTGTTTATTTACATCTATATATAATCCTAAGTTCAAGTAATAAGGGCAGCAGGGAAGTTCCCGTATTCACCAATGCGAAATATCGGTTACCCAATTAATCACCAATTATCAACTTCAGGTTCTTCTCAGCATCGAGTTCTACCATGTATATTCCATTGGCCAAATCTGAAATTTGTATGTCAGTATATTTCACGTAATTGCTGATACGCTTTACCTCCCGGCCATCGGCTGCAATGATTCTAATGAATTTAGCATCTGTATTCAGCCGGATGAAATTGCGTGCGGGATTGGGAAACAGCAGCAGTTTGAATTCATCGTCATAAATCTTTATAGAAGCTATTGGGCTAAAGGAAAACCTTCCGTCTAAATCCACCTGCCGGATACGATAGAGCAAATCACCCTGGAGTCCGGGAGTCTTGTCGGTATATTGATACCATCTATTGCCTGTAGAGGGAGTTCTGTCAATCATTCCGAAGTTGGATCCTATGGCGCTTCGTTCTATTTCAAAATGACTATTGTTAAGCTCGTTGGCAACCTGCCAGGTTAGTAAAACTCCTTCGCTGATCTTCCTTGCGTTGAGGGTTATCCAATGGAGAGGTAATGCTCCGGCTGGGCTCAGGGTCGTTCTGAAAAAATCGTTTATCCCAGTTTGCTCATAAAAATTTGCTGCAGTATTCCTGTAGTTGAAACCAAAAGCAGTCCAATTCACATTGTCGTTGCTCTTCCACATCTCAAAAGCATTTTCATCCAGCCCGTTCAGTTCTGCATCAAAATAGTTCATACGCAAGGTTGCATTCAATCCGCTGTTGATGGCTGGAGTTATATCAAAATAGCGATGGATACTGATACCCCCGCCCCCCGTGGTTGTCTGTGATTTGTGTCCGCGGTGAATGGTGGTAACGCCTAAGTTTTGTGCCGAAGTAATGACTGCGCCAAGATTACCCGGGTTTTGGGTGTAGGGCGCATTTAGCGTGGCAGTACTTTGTACTTCTCCCCCGGAGGTACCGGTAATGCGGCTGTTTTCATTTTCGTTCTCCAATATACCGGTAGCGCCAAGCGATAAATTGAAATTGTTGAGATCAATCAGGTTGGAAGTAAACACCACCTTGCCGGTTACCCCGATATCTCTTTGCAGGGCGAGCATACCTGCCCCGGTTTTGGCAATTTCTAATTCGGCAAGGCTGGTGGATGCGGCTCCCGATATGCTGTTGCCCGCTGTGCCATTGAAGGTGATTCTTCCATTGGCAAGAGATGAAAAAGTGCCGTTGTTCACCAAGTCCATATCCTGCAGGGTTACCTGTGTGTTATCAGCCAGGTGCAGTGTTGCACCCGGCGAAACGTACAGTTGTGCTGACACAGCACCGACGATAAAGAGTGATGAAATCGCAATGAATACTGTTTTCATAAAAAATATTTTTTATTGCTTCCCGACTATCGCCGGGATTTCGCTTTGCTTAACCTGCTCCATCTTACCAGCCGGTGTTCCGCCAGCCGAATAAATACTTTTCATCTTTATTTTATCTTTTCTTTGAGTTGCTCCACTTCTTTTTGTAATTGTTCAATGATTTGTTGCTGTTTGCTATTTTTCTCTGACTGGTCTTTTATTATCTCCTGCAGCTCCTGTACTGCCTTTACCAATGGCATAATAAATTGCGAATAGGCTAAGCTATAATGTCCTCTTTCATTTTGTGGAACACGAATACCATCAAAATGGTAACCCATTTCGTTGGCAATTTTTTCTACATCCTGAGCTAAGAAACCGGTGTGTAATTCTCTTTCTCCTTTAAAGGCAACTGCATGAACATTTCTATCCATGAGTTCTCCGGTCTTTGCAAATGCTTCTAATTTTTCTTCATCAAAATAATATGTAACCGGCTGCAGTTTCATAATAAATGCCAGACCAGGAACGTTGGGCTGAATATGGTACTTAAAGCGGGCATCTGATGGAAAAGAATAAGCTACCTGACCTTCAATAACGGTAACATTGGTGTTGCCAATGCGAACTTTATTGCTGGCATTTACTTTGGCATTGTATCCAATGGCCGTGGCATTTGTCAGGTTACCGGTTGAAACATCTGCATTATAACCTACTGCTGTATTGCCTGTCCCGGTGGTGTTGGAATAAAGCGAGTAAGCACCATTGGTGGTATTGCTGCTCCCGGTGGTGTTGGAATAAAGCGATAAAACACCATTGGCGGTATTGGTTTCCCCCGTGGTGTTGTTAAAAAGCGAGTAAACACCATTGGCGGTATTGTAATACCCCACGGTGTTGTTAAAAAGCGAGTAACCGCCATAGGCGGTATTGTTTTACCCTGTGGTGTTTTTAAAAAGCGAGTAAATACCATTGGCGGTATTGAATTGCCCGGTGGTGTTGGAAGAAAGCGATAAAACACCATTGGCGGTATTGGCCAGCCCGGTGGTGTTGGAATAAAGTGATCTGTAACCATTGGCGGTATTGGACAGCCCGGTGGTGTTGGAATAGAGCGCTTTGCTGCCCAATGCCGTATTTTCCGTTGCATGATAAGACTGAGTGGCTCCTGTACCGTTATTGTACAAAGCGCTGTCGCCAATGGCAACTAAGTTGTTCTTGTCGGTATTATTAAAGAGTGCAGAAACGCCAATTGCAACATTTGAATATCCGGTGTTGTTGGAATAAAGCGAGTTAGTACCATTGGTGCTATTGTAATTTCCTGTGGTGTTGGAAGAAAGGGAGTAAACACCATTGGCGCTATTGTAATTTCCTGTGGTGTTGGAAGAAAGCGAGAAAGAACCATTGGCGGTATTGGCATACCCGATGGTGTTGGAAGAAAGCGAGTTACTGCCATTGGCGGTATTGTAATTTCCTGTGGTGTTGTAAGAAAGCGAGTAAGAACCATTGGCGGTATTGGCATACCCGATGGTGTTGGAAGAAAGCGAGGAAGAACCACTGGCGGTATTGGCATACCCGATGGTGTTGGAAGAAAGCGAGTTACTGCCATTGGCGGTATTGTTAGATCCGGTGCTGTTGTAAGAAAGCGAGTAAGAACCACTGGCGGTATTGGCATACCCGATGGTGTTGGAATAGAGTGCTTTGCTGCCCAATGCAGTATTTCCTGTTGCATCCCATGGATACGTGGCTCCCGTTCCGTTATTATACAAAGCGCCGTCGCCAATGGCAACTAAGTTGCTGCGGTTGGTATTGTTTTTCAGTGCATTTATGCCGATGGCTATGTTGTCAACGGCTGTAGTGCTGCCGGTGGCGCTTCCTTTTCCCAAAAATACATTGCCGTTATTACCTACAAAACCAGCAGGAGTATTATTGATTTTAAACACCAAAGGTTTGTTATCCGTAGTGCCCACAAAGTTTATCAGCGAGTCAGTGCCTGCATTGCCTACCAGCGACCACGCATTGGTGAGCGTTTGCATGTTTATCCATACCGTGCCATTATAAAACCAAAAGCCATTGGTGTCGGTATCAAATACCAACAGACCTTTGGCGGGCGTGCCGATTCCGGTTCTTTGTGCGGTAGTCAATCGTGGTACCAACAATCCTTTGGATGTGGACACAATGTCTAATTGTGCGCTGTTGTCGGGCGCGGTGGTGCCGATGCCTACGTTTTGAGAAAAAGATAAAAATCCTGATAACAAAAGGCTGAGTAATAAGGTAAATTGTTTCATGTTTGTAGAATTTTTTGTTCAATTATTTGCTTAAAATAAAGTGGTGCATATTCTTCAAAAGATTATTTTGTTCAAAAAGATTGGAAGACCGTGTAAAAGCGGTTGTCAAAATTGGAAAGTACAAATGAAAAGAGATAGGATCTTTCATTGTAGAGACTTTGGATGTAAATTCTTAGTGCGCTGAATTAATCTCTTTGTTTGCTTCTTTTCTCTTTAGCAGTTCCGATAAGAAAAAGATATATTTTTATAAATATAATTATTATATACCATAAATGATTAAGATAATAAAAAATATTTTGGATAATGAGCGCTGTCGTTTCTTTGTTATGAAAAAGACTATACTATTCTAAACCTTCATGTGGTTTCTATAGACCATCGCCTCTGTACGGGTATGATTGTGTGGGCTAAATAATTACACCCAATAGCCGGAATCACCGCTAAAATTTGTTTATTTACATCTATATATAATAGTTAAAATGAAAAAACTGTTTCAGGGACGTTATTCCTTATTGTTTTCTATAGTCTTCCTTTATCTGATAGTTTCCACAGCGATAAGGTTGGCCTTAACAATATGGTCACTTACATATCTTTCCGGAACATTATTAAGCCTCCTTCCTGCATTTGGAATTGGCTTTTTGTTTGATTTAACTATCGGCTTGTTTTTTGTAGTTATTTATAATCTCTACCTGTTATTTTTCCCGCATTATTTTATTGGCTCCTTTTTAGATAAGGCGCTTACATTATTTATCCTATTTCTTACTTTGTTTATTATGTATTTCGGCTCCCTGGCTGAATTTACTTTTTGGGATGAGTTTGGCTCAAGATTTAATTTTATTGCAGTTGACTACCTCATTTACACCTATGAAGTAGTTGAGAATATTAATGAGTCGTATCCGTTGCCTCTGCTTATAGGAGGACTAATCTGCCTCGTGCTTTTTACAATTTGGATTTTTTTCAAGCGTGGCATAATGAATGCCGCATTTACACATAAGATGGGAATTTTTAGCCGGTTAAAATATTCAGCTGTCATCCTGTTATGCACTATTCTTTTTATTTCAATTTTACGTAATAAACAGGGGGAATTTAGCAAGAACACAGTGGTAAATGAATTGTCAAAAAATGGTATCTTTTCTCTCTTTGCTGCATATAAATCTAATGAACTGGATTATGAAGCATTTTATATAACACTTCCTCAAAATGAGGTGTGGCAACTGTTGAAGACCGGATTACTTCAACCTAATCAACGATATGTAGTAAATGAACCGGATAATATTTCAAGAGAAACAATACCGCATGAACCAAGCACACGGCGGCCCAATATTATTATGGTTACTATTGAAAGTTTGAGTGCTGATTTTTTATCCTCCTTTGGGAATACCGAAAAGCTTACGCCAAATTATGATTCTTTGGCTAAAGAAAGTATTTTCTTTACCAACTTGTATGCTACGGGAACGCGTACGGTAAGAGGTATGGAGGCGCTTACACTATGTGTTCCACCAACCCCCGGAAACAGTATTGTTCGCCGCCCAAATAATTCAAACCTCTATTCTATAAATACAATTTTTAAACAAAGAGGATACCACTCATATTTTGTTTATGGCGGAGATGGTTATTTTGACAATATGAATGCTTTTTTTGGCGGACAAGGCTTTTATATTGTAGATAGAGATCGTGGAAACCCAATTCCTGAAAATATTGCTACAGAGCGATTTCGAATTCAAAATAATGAGGTGAGCTTTGAAAACGCTTGGGGTATTTGCGATGAAGATATTTATAAACAGTCGCTGAAGTTTGCAGATATAGAGGCAAAACGCAATAGACCATTCTTTCAGTTTATTATGACCACTTCAAATCATAAACCATATACCTTTCCTGAGGGAAAAATAAAACGACCACAAGGCTCGCGTGAGAGTGCAGTAGAATACACAGATTATGCATTAGGTAAATTTTTAAGAGAGGCAAAGCAAAAACCCTGGTTTAACAATACCGTTTTTGTTATTGTTGCAGACCACTGCTCTAGTAGCGCAGGTAAATGGGAAATCAATCTTTCTAAGCACCATATTCCTTGTATTATTTTCAACTCAGGATTACCTGCCGAAAATATTAATCGGCTTACTTCCCAAATTGATATCATGCCCACGCTGTTTGGATATCTTGGCTGGGAATATGTATCTTCTTTTTACGGATTGGATATTAATCAAATTCCATCAGGACAAGAAAGAGCTTTTGTAGGCAATTACCGTACTTTAGGGTTGCTTAAACAAAATATTTTTACCCAGCTTGATGATAAAAAGGGAGCCAGGCAATTTAATTGGAATAAATCAACCGGCGATATGGAAGAATTTAAACATGAACTTATAGACACCTTGATTAATGAAACGATTTCATATTATCAATCGGCCAGTCAACGGTTTAAACAAGGTAAGATGAAAGAAACAGCCTCTTTTCCTAATTAAAACCCGTTGTAGCAAGCAGCGTCTCTAATAAGATACTGCCGGCAGCAATAATATTTCAACAGTTGTAAATGAAAATACCTGACAACATAGAAGAAAATATCTTTCTGCGGAACAACACTCCGATGGATAATTTTTTAGGACTATCACCAAACGAAATTCATCATTTACTTTACGACCCTTTTGGCAGCCAATCTCCTGTTCAATTTTGCAATGACATTGATGACAAAACACTTGACCAAATTCCGCTTTTTAGAATAATAGAAGATTATCTAAAAATTATTCAGCGTGACAAGCACATCAAGTTGACACCACTTGGAGCATTACCGAAAAAAGTAATGGTTGAACTTTACGATAAGAGGTTTTTACTTGACGAACATATTGAAAGAGGAATAACGAAACTTTGGAAAGAAGACGACTGCATTGCCATAAGAAGTGCAAGACTAACAGTGGGACTTACCGGGCTTGTAAAAAAAGTAAATGGTAAGCTATCGTTGACAAAAACGGCAATCAAACTTCTTGAAACAAATAATCGCCTGCAAATATTCAGACAGTTCTTTCAAGCGTTTACAAGCAAATTTCTTTGGAGTTTTAATGACGGCTATCCTGAACAACCAATCGGACAACTGGGTTGGGCATTTTCAGTAATTATGCTTGACAAATTTGGAGAGCAACCACAAACAGTTAACTTTTATGCAGACAAATACTTAAAAGCATTTCCAAATTTCATTACGTTTTTCCAACCCGACTACTCTACTCCTGAAAGACAGTTTTTTAGATGTTACGGTGTTCGGACTTTTGACAGGTTTTTTCTTTGGTTCGGTTTCGTGACTGTTGACCAACGAAACAAATATTTAGATATAGACACTGATAAATTTCAGAAAACGGACTTGGTGAAGCGCATTTTCAAAATTGACGACCAGTAACAACAGATGGAGAAAGAATTATAACTGCTAACATGAACGTTGCGTTAGGTGGCCCGACGTGCAAACTTTGAACGCTGTACTTCTATTTAAGTTTAGTGCAGGCTGAGCGTTTGGTACTCCGAAACCTACCCTAACGCAAAGCCCAAAACGTAATCTATTCTATTAATTGGTGCTAATGTAACTAAAGTAGCTAACCGGCTCTTTTTCTAATCCTTTCTTTGCATAAAATTTAAAAAGAAAATGAAAAGAGTGTGGTTCAATCTGTTGTTGTTTTTTCTTTCAGCACCGGCATTTTCGCAGGAAATATTAAGGCTTCAAGATGCGATTGACTTGATGAAACAAAACAACACACAGCTAAAAGTTCAGCAGCAGGATATTAATTTAAGCAAGGAAGAGTTTGCGGGCACACAAAGTGGGTTTTTACCCAAAGTGGCAGTGAGTCATACCGGCTTTTTTACCAATGATCCACTTAATGCGTTTGGCTTTAAGCTGCAACAGAAAATTGTTAGTCCACAGGATTTTGACCCCGCACTTTTAAATAACCCTAACGACATCTCTCATTTTAATACAAAGCTATCTGTACAGCAGCCCATTTTCAATTTTGATGTGTATTACGCACGAAAAGCACTTCGTGAAAAAATTAAGGCTACTGAATATCAAAAGGCTTTTGCGGAAAATATGTTAGCTGTGGAAATTAAGAAAGCATATACTAATCTTCAATTTTTATATGAAGCAAAGAAGGCGGTGCAACAGGGGATTAAAGCCTATGAAGAAGTTTTACGCAATACCCAAAATATGGAAATTCAGGGTTATGCAAAACCAACCGATGTGCTAATGGTGAAAGTAGGATTGATAGAAGTTCAGAATAAAGAAGTAGAAATAGATAATGGTATCGCAAATCTCTCCGATTATTTATCCTGGCTTATGGGGATGGATACAAAACAGATTTATAAACCGGCTGAAGCACTTTCAAAAACCTCATTTACCGGAAGCGAATATGTGTTTTCTGAAAGTCGTGCAGATGTGTTAGCTATGAAAGGAGGAATAGCTGCACAAAAGAATATGATTACGATGAATAAAAAGGCTTTGTTACCGCGGCTGAATGCTTTTGGTGAATACAACGCGTATGATAAAAGTATCGTGGGGTTTGGCTCCGGAGCCTATATGGCGGGATTCTCATTAACATGGGATTTATTTAATGGCAACGATACTTATCATAAAATAAAAACGGCACGATTGAATGTAGATAAAGCACAAAGTGAAATGCAGTTGTATATCGAAAAAAATAATCTTGAATTACAAAAGGCACAGCGCGATCTTATAGCTAACCGTGCAAAAATTGATTTAGCAGAAGCTGCAAAAGAACAAGCCGCAGAAGCGCTGCGCATTATGGGAAACAGATATAATCAAGGCTTGGAAAAAACAGCCGACCTGCTGATTGCACAAGCAACCGGTTTAGAAAAGGAAACAAAATATGCTGAAGCGGTTAAGGAATTTAATCTTATCGCTATACAGATTGAATTTTTAACTCAACAATAAAATCATTTTAATAATAGCAAGAATATGAAGAAGATAATATTACCATTAGTAATGCTTACAACCGTAAATGTTTTGATGTCTTGTTCGGAAGAAAAGCAGAAAACGATGGCAACACTTCCAACAATTGAAGTGAGTGTAAATCAAATGGAGGGAAGCGATGTAGGAAAAGTTATATCTGCCAGTGGAAAAATTGAAGCATCCAACAGTGCAAATATTAGTACTCGTATGATGGGGTATGTTACGTCGTTAAAAGTTTCTTTAGGGCAAAAAGTTAGCAGCGGTCAGTTGTTGGCAACTATCAACAGTACAGATCTGCAAGCAAAAAAGGCACAGGTAGAAGCCGGTATCAGTCAGGCTACAGCGGCGTTCAACAGTGCAAAGCGTGATTACGACAGGTTTGTTGCATTGTTTGCACAAAAGAGCGCATCTCAGAAAGAAATGGATGATATGACCACGCATTATGAAATGGCAAAAGCCGGATTAGAAGCAGCAAAACAAATGAAGAATGAAGTAATGGCTCAATTTACATATTCAAATATTACAGCTCCTTTTTCCGGTGTGGTAACCGGCACATTTGTGAAGGAAGGAGATATGGCAAATCCGGGAATGCCTATTATAAGTATAGAAGGGCAATCTAAACTACAAGCTGTTGTAATGGTTCCGGAAAGTGAAATTTCAAATATTAAACAAGGGATGCCTGCAGATGTAAATTTAAAGTCACTGAATAAAGAGGTTGCCGGTAAAGTAACGGAGGTAAGTGCATCGGCGCTGCAAACAGGCGGTCAGTATATTGTAAAAGTAGATTTAGGAAAAGAAGATGCCGGAGTATTGTCGGGTATGTATGTGAACGTTTCGTTTCAAACTAAAGACAAAGGAAATGTTATAGAAAAAGAAGAAACGTTGCTGATTCCTCAAGATGCAATTATTACAGAAGGCCAGTTGAAGGGAGTATATGTTGTGGGTAATGATAACACAGCTATTTTAAGATGGCTTCGTTTGGGTAAAACAGCAGGAGATCGTGTGGAGGTTTTATCGGGATTGACCGCCGGAGAGAAATATATTATTCATGCGGATGGCCGATTGTTTAATGGCGCAAAAGTGAAGGTTAAGTAAAAAGGCGTAATGCGCGTGAGAAATTTGATTATAGAAAATTAAAATCAGAAAAAATGCAAGAAGGGATTTCGGGCAGGATAGCAGCGATGTTTTTAAATTCTAAGTTGTCACTATTGCTGATGATAGGGTTGTTAATCATTGGGGTGTATAGCTCAACGCTGATACCTCGTGAAGAAGAGCCACAGATTAATGTGCCTATGGTGGATATTCTGGTTGGCTATCCCGGCGCCACACCTCAGGAAGTAGAGAGCAGGGTGCTGGAGCCATTAGAAAAAGTGCTTTCAAATATTAAAGGAGTAGAACATTTACATAGCACAGCCATGAATGGACAAGCTATGGTAATCGTTCAGTTTTACGTTGGAGAAGATATAGAAAGGTCGTATGTAAAACTGTACGATGAAATGATGAAGCATAAAGACATTTTTCCTCAAGGTGTTATGGCTCCCATTATTAAATCGCGTACAATTGATGATGTTCCTATGTTGGGGCTTACGTTGTGGAGCGAAAAATATGATGATTATCAAATACGACAGATCGGAGAAGAGGTTGCGTCTGAAATAAAGAAGATTAAAGATGTATCTACAATTCGTGAGATTGGTGGAAGACCCCGCGAGCTGAAGATTATTCCGGATAAAGATAAGATGGCCGGTAATGGAATTGACGCACTTGCTATCATGCAGATGGTTCAGGCTAATAATGGAAGCACTCAGTCCGGAAGTTTTGTGCATAATGATAAAGAATACTTAATCACCACCGGACAATTTCTTTCTTCTAAGGAGGAAGTGGAAAACATCGTGGTGGGTGTGAATCAAAATATGCCTGTGTATTTAAAGCAGGTGGCTGAAGTAATAGACGGGGCCGGTTCAAACCGTAATTATGTTTCCTTTGGTTATAGTAAATATAATAAGGCCTATACAGAAAATCCTTCAGAATATCCGGCAGTAACTCTTTCCATCGCAAAAGTTAAAGGTGCAGATGCGATGAAAATTTCAAAGCACATCCTAAACCGTGTAGAAGATTTAAAGCGAGATATTATTCCCAATGAAGTAAAGGTTGAAGTAACGCGTAATTATGGAGAGACAGCATCTGATAAGGTAAATGAATTGTTATTTCACTTACTTATTGCCATAATAGCGGTTACTGTATTAGTTATGTTGGCTATGGGATGGCGTGGTGCTTTGGTGGTATTTTTATCTGTTCCACTAACGTTTGCGCTTACACTATTTAGTTATTACATACTTGGATATACGCTTAATCGCATAACCCTATTTGCTTTGGTATTTGTTGTTGGTATTGTGGTTGATGATAGTATCATTATTGCAGAAAATATGCACCGACACTTTAAAATGCGACGGTTACCGTTTAGAGAAGCGGCGATTTATGCGATTAACGAAGTAGGCAACCCTACGATTCTGGCAACGTTCACGGTTATTGCAGCCATCCTTCCAATGGCTTTTGTGTCGGGCATGATGGGCCCCTACATGAGCCCAATGCCTATTGGTGCTTCAATAGCGATGTTACTGTCTTTATTTATTGCATTAACTATCACCCCTTATCTTGGCTACCATCTGCTGCGTGAAAAAGACAAACAAAAGGAACATGCAAAAAATGGGGAGCATACAAACTGGATTTATCGTTTTTTTAATACCGTTGAAAAACCACTGCTGAATAGTGCAGCTAAACGATGGGTGATGCTTGGGTCTATTTTTGTTTTATTATTGGCATCAATAGCTACCTTTTTTACAAAAACAGTAGCCGTGAAAATGTTACCCTTTGATAATAAGAATGAATTTCAGGTAGTGATAGATATGCCCGAAGGAACAACTCTTGAACGCACATCAGCGGTAACGCGTGAAATATCACAATATCTGATTGCTATTCCGGAGGTGGTTAATTATCAAAATTATGTGGGCACGTCTGCACCTATAACCTTTAATGGATTGGTAAGACATTATGATATGCGTGGCGGAAGCAACATGGCAGATATTCAAGTTAATCTTTTGCGTAAGGAAGAAAGAAAAATGCAAAGCCACGACTTAGCAAAAAAAATTCGGCCCGGAATTTTAAAAATTGCTGAAAAATATGGAGCCAATGTAAAAGTGGTTGAAGTTCCTCCCGGTCCTCCGGTGTTATCAACTATTGTGGCAGAAGTGTACGGCCCCAATCATAAAGAGCAAATTAATATTGCCCATCGTGTGAAAGAAATATTGTCTAATACCGATGATGTAGTGGATATTGATTGGAGCGTAGAAGGAGTTCAAACAGAGTATCGCCTTGAGGTGGATAAAGAAAAGGCTATGTTGAATGGAATTGCCCCACAACAAATTGTTGGAAACCTAACCTACCTGCTGAGAGAGATGCCGATATCAAATTTATACGATGATAAATCAGCAAACCCGATTGGGATAGTGATGGCTTTGGATGATAAGGATAAAACAAGCATAGAAGATATCACCGGTATGAATATAAAAGGACAACGAGGTAATATGGTGCCGATAAAAGACATGATAAAAATAGTTGAGGATACTTTGCAGAAGTCTATCAGTCGCAAAGACCAACAACGAGTAGTATATGTTTTGGCAGATATGGCAGGAGCTCTGGAAAGCCCGGCGTATGTGATTTTAAGTATGGAGAAGAAATTGAAAACGATTGAAATGCCTAAAGGATATTCTTTAAATGAAATTTATATGGGACAGCCGGATGACGACCACAACTTTACAGTTAAGTGGGATGGAGAATGGCAAATTACATTGGAAGTGTTTCGTGATTTAGGGATTGCATTTATGGTAGTTATCATTGTTATCTATATGCTGATTGTAGGCTGGTTTCAAAACTTTAAAACACCAATTATAATGATGACGGCAATTCCGCTTTCTCTTATAGGTATTGTATTAGGACATTGGATATTGGGTGCCTATTTTACAGCTACATCCTTTATTGGTATGATTGCGCTGGCAGGTGTCATGGTCCGAAATTCGGTATTGCTCATAGATTTTATTGAAATAAGACTCAAAGACGGTGTGCCGATGAAGCAGGCAATTATTGATGCAGGAGCGGTAAGAACAACACCCATTTTACTTACTACAGGAGCAGTGGTTATTGGTGCGTCTATTATTTTGTTTGATCCAATTTTTCAGGGACTGGCGATATCATTGGTAGCAGGCGCAATCGTATCTACACTATTAACCTTGCTTGTAGTGCCGGTTATTTATTATATCGTAGAACATAAAAAATGGGAAAAAGCAGGGTCAAAATCACAACCGGGTAACGCATAAAATTTTCAGCTATGAAACTATTAATTATTACTGCAGTAAAATCATTTGAAAAGAAAGTGAGAGGTATTTTGGAAGAGAACAAGGTCTTAACTTTTTCATATACTCCTGTTGTTGGTTATCGAGATAGCACGTTAGATGCAATAAGTAAAAACTGGTTTGCTACGGAAATGAATAAGGTAGATTCACTACTGTTTTTTGCTTTTGTTCCTTCTGAAGTTGCAGAAAATGTTTTTAATGCTATTGAAAAAACTAACGAAACTTGTAATCAGGAATCTCGTTTACACATAGTTATTTCTCCCATTGAAAAATATAACACAATTAAAAAATAAAAGTATGACACGTGAACGGTACATTAAATTATTTGCAGGCGGTATGATTTTAATATCTGCCTTTGGCGCCTACTTTTTCAATATTAATTGGATATGGTTAGCCGTTTTTGTAGGAGCAAACCTATTTCAGTTTGCATTAACGAAATGGTGTTTGTTAGATAAGATTTTAAAATCTGCAGGTATTAAATCTGAGATAGAACAAGGGGGCTCCAATAAGCATTGTTGTTAACTTGGAGAAGCCGTTAAAAGGCTAACTTTGTCCACGCTAAAGGTTGTAATATATGGCTGCTGCAAAGCGTGAGATATCTAAGATAATTTCATCTGTATGGCTGATGAGCTTGAGTATTGGTGTGTTTTTGTTTTATTTCATCGGTAATATACTGCTTACTAATGTATATAAATTTGCTGTGGTTGGGGCTGTCTTTGAATTATTTTGGCTTCCTGCGTTATTATTACTATTGATTATCCCGATTGCTAGTATTGTTTTTCTTTTAAAGGGTTATGGAAAAATATGGCAATTGGTATTGTCATTAATTTTTTGGGGATTTGCCATTATTGTACTAATTGCCTAATCCATAAAAAAAGCTTATCCCTACTCCTGTTTACGCAATATCTTTGCTGCTAATATGGCATTAACGATTTATAATTCTTACAGTAGAAAGAAAGAGGAGTTTAAACCCATTACCCCCGGTCATGTGGGCATGTATGTTTGCGGGCCTACCGTAAGCGGAGAAAGCCACCTTGGGCACGCACGTCCCTATGTTACTTTTGATGTTTTGTTTCGTTATTTACAGCACATGGGATATAAGGTGCGTTATGTACGGAACATTACAGATGCCGGACACTTTGAAGAAGAAGGGCGAGAAGGAGTGGATAAAGTAAGCAAAAAGGCTTTGCTCGAAAAATTAGAACCCATGGAGCTGGTGCAGAAATACACCAATCTTTTTCATTGGGCTATGCACGAAATGAATTGCCTCAACCCAACCATCGAACCAACAGCCACCGGACATATTGTAGAACAACAAGTGATGATTAAAAAAATCATAGATGATGGATATGCTTATGAGTCTAATGGTTCTGTTTATTTTGATGTGGTGAAATATTCAAAATCACACGACTATGGAAAATTAAGCGGACGAATACTGGAAGATTTGCTGGAAACAACACGAAAGTTGGAAGGACAGGAGGAGAAACGCAATCTGGCTGATTTTGCTTTATGGAAGGCCGCTTCTCCCGAGCATATTATGAGATGGGAAAGTCCATGGGGTGTGGGCTTCCCGGGCTGGCACATTGAGTGCTCTGCAATGGCAACAAAATATTTGGGACCCCGGTTTGATATTCATGGCGGCGGAATGGATTTATTATTTCCACATCACGAAAGCGAAATTGCACAAAGTACAATCTGCAATGATACGCCACCGGTTAATTACTGGATGCATAATAATATGATTACGGTAAATGGCCGAAAGATGGGAAAGAGTTACAACAACTTTATTACGCTTACTGAGATGTTTAGCGGTAAACATCCGTTGCTTACCCAACCGGTTGCACCAATGACTATTCGGTTTTTTATTTTACAAAGCCACTATCGCAGTACGCTCGACTTTAGTGCAGAAGCATTGCAATCAAGTGAAAAGGCTTTTAAACGATTGTGGGAATCATACGAATTGGTAAAACAGTTGCCGGTTGATAATGAAAAGACAGGAGATGAGGAATTGAATAAAAAAGTGCTGAAATGGTTAGATGAATTGGAAGCGTTTATGAATGACGATTTGAATACAGCAAAAGTAATTGCCAATTTGTTTGAACTGGTACCGATAATAAACGGTTTAAGAGATAAGCATATTGCAAAAGAAGCATTACCCGGATCTACCATTAAACTTATGCACCAAAAAATGAAAATTTTTATTGAGGATATTTTGGGACTTCAAAACCGCTCTATTTCTAACCATGTAATAGTGAGAGGAATAATGGGTTTAATTGTCAATATTAGAAAAGAAGCGCGTTCAAAAAAGGACTTTGTAACCTCGGATTTAATTAGAGATAAGTTAAATGAATTGGGTATTGTACTCAAAGATGAAAAAGATGGTAGTGTGTCGTGGAATCAACAATAGTAAAAATGAATTATAAACAGCATCTTTCAAAGGATGTGAGGATGAGGCGGCTTGTAAGCCAGTTTGATATCCTTCCACTATCCAAAGAAAAAAATATTCATCTTGAACTTTGCTCTTCAATAATCAGTCAACAGTTAAGTACAAAAGTGGCCGAAGTAATTTTTGGGCGCTTCCTCAATCTCTTTAAGAAGCGATCTCCTTCTTGTGCTGAAATTATTGCTATACCTTTTAACGAATTGAAAGCAATTGGCCTTTCTGAATCTAAAACCCGGTATATACAAAATGTGTGCTCTTTTTTTATTGAAAATAAAATTACCGATACGCGCCTGCAAAAAATGGAAGATGAGGTATTGATAGATTTTTTATCTCAAATAAAAGGAGTTGGCCGTTGGACGGTCGAAATGATCTTAATTTTTTCAATGGGAAGAGAAGATGTTTTTGCTGTAGATGATTTGGGGATACAAAGCGCAATGGCAGATGTGTATGATTGGAAGGATTTGGATAAGAAAAAATTAAAGGAGAAGATGGTAAAAAAGGCAGAAAATTGGAGACCCTATCGTACTTATGCTTGCAGATATTTATGGGCTTGGCGAAATAACCGGATTAAAAGTGAGAAGAAGAAATAATTCGGGCTTTAATGAGTTTTTACAATCCACCCATTGCTTGCGTTATTAAAGATGATTCAAAGCCTTTATCTAAAAGAAATTTCTTCAACTTCAATTGCTTTTGTAACAGACTTCCTTTGAGCGTTGCAAATTTCTTTTCAGCTAATATATGCAGGGTTTGTAGGTAATCATCAAGCGGTATCTCTTTGAGCCCCTTTTTAATACAATACTCGCTAACCCCCTTTTGCTTTAATGAATGATAAATCTTAATTTTTCCCCACTTAAGCATCCTGAATTTCCCTCCGGCATACGCAATGGCAAAGCGCTCTTCATTGAGATAATGCGCATTAATTAAGTCGGCCATAATTGCTTCTATTTGACGTGGGTATAATCCCATACTATAGAGCTTTTGTTTTACCTCACTGTGGCAGCGTTCCTGATAGGAACAAAAGTGTTTAATTTTTTGAGTGGCCTCTTCTAATCCTATATTCTTTCTATCCATCTGTGTCAAAATTATTGCAGAATATCAAGAGGGTGATGGCCTTTGTGATGAAATTATAAAAAAGACGAAATTCTGATAATTCGGTCGTATAATTGCCACATCTGTTTATCTTTGGCTAACTAAAAGTATAATATGAAGTTCATCGTTTCATCTTCCGCATTATTAAAGCAACTGCAACCTATAAATGGAGTGATTAGCACAAATACCGTATTGCCAATTTTAGAAGACTTTCTGTTTGAGATAGAAAAGAATAAATTAACAGTAGTTGCAACTGATCTTGAAACGGTAATGAAAATTCACATGGAAATTGAGGCTAATGATACCGGTAGTGTTTGTATTCCTGCAAAGATTTTAATGGACTCGTTAAAAAATATCCCGGAGCAACCACTTACATTTAGTATTGATAAAAATTTCGGAGTTGAAATAACCAGCAGCAATGGTAAGTATAAGGTTATGGGAGAAAATCCATCAAACTTTCCAAAAGAACCACCTGCAGATGATACCACGTCATTTACCATAAACTCCTCTTCATTGGTGATGGCGGTTAATAGTACATTGTTTGCAGTGAGTTCCGACGATCTGCGCCCTGCTATGACCGGTGTTTTCTTTGAGATGGATAAGAAGAGTTTATCCTTTGTTGCTACTGATGCGCATAGATTAGTAAAGTATCTGCGCACGGATGTTTCTTGTCCTAAAAAAGATAGCTTTATCGTTCCTCGTAAACCATTGGCACTATTGAAAACAGCATTGCCTGAAAATGATGATGAACTAACCATATCCTATAATACCAACCACCTTTTTATTAAACACGGAGAAATGGACTTGGTTTGCCGTTTGATTGATGCACGGTTTCCGGATTATAAAGTGGTGATTCCAACAGATAATCCATATAAGTTGATAGTAAATAAAAATGAATTTCAGGGAGCACTTCGTAGGGTGAGTATATTTAGCAATAAAAGTAATTATCAGGTAGTTTTAACCATAAATGGAAGTCAATTACAATTGGCCTCGCAGGATACTGATTTTAGTTTTGAAGGAAATGAAAGAATGAAGTGCCAGTATGATGGAGGAGATTTACAAATTGGCTTTAATGCTAAGTTTTTAATTGAAATGCTTAATAATATCGAAACAGAAGATATTGTTATGGAGCTAAGCTCAGCCACCAAGGCCGGGTTGATAAAACCGACAGAACAGGCTTCGGGAGAAAATATGATGATGTTGGTGATGCCATTAATGCTCAATTAAAAGAAAAATTCTGCGTATAAATATTCCGCAATTTATAGAAGTTTTTCCTCGACCGTTTCCTACTTGCCTGTGAATCAGAGAGTTAAAAAAGTGGCAGGGTTTTTTATGCTATAAAAGGTATAAAATCATTTTAAATTTAAAAGAAATGGAAGAGGATACAAATGTTCAAGTAAAACCAACCAAATCACGTAGAGGTTTTGCTTCAATGGATGCAACACGGCAACGTGAAATTTCTTCAAAAGGAGGCAAAACTGCCCATATATTAGGACATGCACATGAGTTTAGTGTACAAGAGGCACGCGATGCCGGCAAAAAGGGAGGTGAGGCAAGAAGCAGAAATCGAAAAAGCAAACTATCAGAGCAACCCCAACCTTAATGGGTTAACTCCAAATCCTTCTTGCTCTGATTATTCTTCGATTGCGTTGGAAGTTCCACATATCAGCAATACTGAATATCTTTTTACTTTTTTCAGTAGCGGATACTTTATTAACTGATTCTTTTACTTCAGGGTTTCCAATAATGATGGCAGAGTTTTTAATGATATCTGTTTTCATGACTTTAAGTTTTATTATTATAACTCAAAGGTATAATAGTTTCTTAGTACTGTGCAATACATAGTATCATAAAATTTTAAGATTCCTACATGTATAAAAGCATGCACATTGACTATTAGCATGTTATGGTTAATTATAAATAGCCATTTAACAATATGATAACATTTTGAAAAAAGAAGGGATGTATTATAGGGTGTGGAAATATGCTTTTTTTCATGGAAATTGCATTTTTAGGTATTGGTTATGGTAATTCTACAAACTTTTGATAATTATGTTTCTGCCACCATCTTGCAATCGCGGTTAGATCAGTGTGGAATTAAGGCATATATGTTAGATGAGCACACCGTAACCATTGGCCCGTTTTTAGGAGGAGCAATTGGAAATATTAAACTGGTAGTAGCTGATAAGGATGCTCCTTCTGCCATTAAATTGTTAGATTTTTTTAGAAGGGAGCAGGTTCAGATAAATAAATGCCCTCGATGTTTGTTGGGGAATCTTGAATTAGTTCCCAGGCGGAGCTTTTCTAATTTTTTTACAGCAATACTAACCTGGTTGTTTTCAAACTATGCAGTATCAGAAAAAGTGTATCATTGTGATTGCTGTGGATATGAAACCACAGAACTTCCGGACACTTCAGTGAAGAACAATTAATTTATGAAGAAAATTGCAATGATTCCGGCTCGTTATGCAGCTACTCGCTTTCCTTATAAACTAATGCAGCCGCTTGGTGAGAAAACGGTTATTCGGCATACTTATGATAATACAAAGGCTACCAACTTGTTTGATGAGGTGTTGGTAGTAACAGATAGTGTTGAAATTTTTGATGAAATATCCAGCCATGGTGGAAAGGCAGTTATGAGCAAGGCTGTGCACGAAAGCGGAACTGACCGTATAGCCGAGGCCGTTAGTAACTATCCTGCTGATATTATTTTAAATGTTCAGGGAGATGAGCCTTTTATTCAGAAGGAGCCATTGGCAAAGTTGTTGCAGGCTTTTGATAACCCCGATGTTAAGGTTGCTTCATTGATGAAGCCGTTTAAGGAAATATCACGAGCACAAAATCCTAACATAGTAAAGGTTGTTGTTGGATTGAAGCAACAGTCATTATTTTTTTCTCGTAGTCCTATTCCTTTTCATCGTGATGAAGGAATACCTGTAGGATATTTTGAACACATTGGCGTTTATGCTTTTAGAAAAAATGCCTTATTACAGTTTACTCAGTGGCAGCCATCCCCGCTTGAATTGAAAGAGAAAATTGAATGTTTGCGCTACCTCGAAAATGGTATCCCGCTTCAGATGGTAATTACTCATGCTGATATGGTTAAAATTGATGTTCCGGCAGACTTACAGCTTGCTAAAGATTTTTTATTACAGTATAAACCGGATTAACTTGTTAGCTACTTTATTATCCTTCAGAAAAGTATTTATTTAGTTTATCTACAGCGGCTTTTAAAGTTTCTTTCTTTTTTGCGAAGCAAAACCTCAGTACACGATTACTCGTATTATCGCTATAAAAGGCAGATACAGGGATAGTAGCAACGCCTGCCTTTTCTACTAACAGCTTAGCATACTCGCTTTCAGGCATATTGCTTACCCCGCTATAATCATAGAGCTGAAAATAACTTCCATAAGAAGGAAGAGGTTTTAACGGAGTTAGGCTCATTTGTTCATTAAAGTAATCACGAAGTATTTGAATATTCTCTCCAAGTTGGAGATATTTTTCTTTTTGTTGCAGAAATGAGGCAAAGGCATATTGTACCGGACTATTGCAAGTGAAGGCATTAAATTGATGAACTTTTCTAAATTCTTTCATTAATGTGGAAGATGCAATTACATAACCTAATTTCCACCCTGTGCAATGATATACTTTGCCAAGAGAATAGACGGCAATTGTACGATTTTGCAGTTCAGGAAAATGAAGCGCAGACCAGTGTGTTTTGTGATCAAAAATAAGGTGTTCATAAACCTCGTCGCTTAATATTAAAATCCGGGTATTATTGGTTAGCTGATAAAGGTTTTCCCAATCCTCTTTTTTCATCAAAGCGCCGGTAGGATTGTGTGGTGTGTTAACCATAATCATTCGTGTGCGCGGAGTAATCTTTTTTCTTACTTCATCCCAATCTATGGAATAGTGAGGATGAATTAATTTAATCGGAACAGGAATGGCCCCATTGATAGAAATATTAGGTAGATATGAATCGTATGCCGGTTCAAAATAGATAACCTCATCTCCGGGTTGTAAAAAAGCAGTTAAGGCTGTATAGATACCATAGGTAGCTCCCGGAGTAACGGTAATTTCAGTATCAGGATTAATGGCTGTTTTATATAAGTTATTTGCTTTTTCGGCTATGCTTTCCAGAAAGGAAGGGAGTCCATTCATGTGCACATATTGATTATGCCCATCTAACATAGCCTTATTTACCAAATTTATTAATTCTTCATCCATCAAAAAATCAGGAAAACCCTGCCCAAGATTTATCGCCTGATATTTAACAGCAAGAGAGCTCATTACGGTAAAAATGGTTTCTCCAACTGCCGGTAATTTGGAAATTATAGGAATCATACCAAAGCTATTTTTGGTTAATAAATATTTTATGGCGTGTATAAAAGGGGAGTAGTAATATTTCGGTAAAGAATCAACGTTACAAATACTTATCTCCCGAATTCCTTTTTATTTCTGCTACATATTCTTTAATCTCTTGTTCCTTTTCCTTTTTACAAATCAGGAGAACATCTTTGGTATCCACTACAATATAATCTTCCATGCCTTGAAGAACAGTTAGCTTCTTATTTTTAGCATGAATAATATTGTTATGTGAATCAAAGACAATAACATTTCCTTCTGCAACTGCGTTTCCTAAATAATCTTTTTCCAAAGAATCGTAAGCGCTGGCCCATGTGCCCAGATCACTCCATCCAAAAGTGGCGGGAATGATATATACATTATCTGCTTTTTCCATTATGCCATAATCAATCGAAATATTTACACACTGAGGGTAAATGCGATTAATAGCCTCTTCTTCTTCAGTTGTGTTGAAGTGCATTTTTTCCATATCAAACACTTCATGCATTTCCGGCAATAATTTTTCAAATGCTTTAATAATATTTTTTACTTCCCAAACAAAGATGCCTGCGTTCCATAAAAACTCACCGCTTGCCAAAAAAGCCTTTGCTAATTCTTTATCCGGTTTTTCGGTAAATGTTTTTACCTTATATACGTTGCTGGCAACAGCAAAAGGTTCAAATTGAATGTAACCATATCCTGTATTTGGGTTCGTTGGTTTAATGCCGAGTGTTAGTAAGGCCTTTATGTGTGAAGTAAAATCAAGTGCTTCAAGGCATACTTGTTTAAATGTTTCATTGTCAGATATGATATGGTCAGCAGGAGCACAAATTAAATTTGCATCAGGATTTAGTTGGTTAAGTTTATATGAAATATAGGCAATACACGGTGCTGTATTCTTACGTGAAGGCTCGCATAAAATATTATCAGGCTTCAAATCCGGCAATTGCTGTAACACAATATTCTTGTATTGTTGTGCTGTAACTACATAAATATTCTCTTTTGGAATAAAGGAAGAGAATCTTTCAAAAGTTGATTGAATAAGTGTTTGTCCGGTATTAAGGATATCAAGAAACTGTTTTGGAAAATTTGCTCTGCTCATTGGCCAAAAACGGCTTCCAATTCCTCCGGCCATAATAGCCACATAATGGTTTTTGTTCATAATTTCTTGCTACAAATTAAATAATACCCTCTCTTATCAGGTCTTGAAGATGAATAATTCCGGCATATTCTTTATCCTTTAACACTAGAAGTTGATTGATATTGTATTTACGCATGGTGTCGAGAGCGGTAACGGCTAAATCTTCATCCTGGATGGTTCTCGGATTCTTACTCATTATTTGAAAAGCAGTAAGTCCTGAAATAGATTCGTTTTTTTCTAACATCCTTCGCACATCGCCGTCTGTAATAATACCAATAAGGTTTTCCATTTTATCCTTTACAGCCACAGCACCTAAGCGGTTCTTGGTAATCTCAACAATAACTTCTCTAATGGTTGCATCCGGATGAACTATGGGCACTTGTTTACCGGCCAAATCACCAACCCGGGTATAAAGTTTTTTCCCTAATGCCCCACCGGGATGATAACGAGCAAAATGTGCTTTATCGAATCCTTTACAATCCATCAAACAAACAGCCAAAGCATCACCCATTACCATTTGTGCAGTTGTACTTGATGTGGGTGCCAGGTTATTAGGGCAGGCCTCTTGTTTTACAGATGTATTAAGAACCAAGTGTGCATGGGTAGCCAAAAAGGATTGTGTATTACCCACCATTCCAATAATAAAATTGCCAAAATTTTTAATTAAAGGAGCTAAGACCTTTATCTCCGGGCTATCACCGCTTTTACTGATAATCAGCACAATGTCTTCGTCGCGAATCATTCCTAAGTCTCCATGAATGGCATCTGCCGCATGCATAAACAAAGCGGGAGTTCCGGTACTATTCATGGTGGCCACAATTTTTTGAGCAACGATTGCTGATTTACCAATCCCGCTTATAACTAATCTTCCTTTTGAATTGGCAATCTTTTCAACTGCAGCTACAAAATCATTATTGATATACTCACTAAGATTGCTAATTGATTCTGCTTGTAAACCAATGGTTCGCAGGGCTATAGATATGATATGGTTCTTTTCCATTTTGGTTTTGCAAGCTAACGTAAATAGCTTGAATAATCAAAGTGGGTTGTTGATAAAAACATAGCGCCGGAAAAACGAATAAATAGGAAATTTCGTATCTTAATAGGATTATAAAATTTTCAATTCGCACTTTGTTTGTAAATACGATGTTTTAATTTCGTTACCCTTAATCTACAAGGCCTTATTATTTTGATTGTATTGACCAATCAACGCGGGAAATTATGAAATATGACAACAGTTAAATCAAAAAGCACTGGGAAGAACCGGGTTAAAAACGGACAGCTCAAAAATGAATTATTAAACCAGCTCCAGACCTCATTTGGGTTCGATAAGTTTAAAGACCAGCAGGAGGAAATTATACAAACCTTGTTATCCGGAGATGATACATTTGTAATTATGCCAACCGGAGGGGGAAAAAGCCTTTGTTATCAGCTTCCGGCTATTATACTTGAAGGTGTTGCGATAATTGTTTCTCCATTAATCGCATTAATGAAAAATCAGGTTGATTTGGTAAGAAGTTATAGTAGTAAGGATGATGTTGCTCATTTTTTAAACAGCACCTTAAACAAAACACAATTGAAGGAGGTGCAGCACGATTTAAAATCCGGGAAAACGAAATTGTTATATGTTGCTCCTGAAACACTTTCAAAGGAAGAGAATATCGTGTTTTTTAGAAGTCTTAATATTTCTTTTTTTGCAGTTGATGAAGCACATTGTATTTCTGAATGGGGACATGATTTTCGCCCGGAGTATAGAAAGCTGAAAGAGATGATGGTGGAAATTAATGCCGAGGCACCTATAATAGCACTAACAGCAACGGCTACCCCAAAGGTACAAAGTGATATTATTAAGAATCTTGGGCTAAGAAATCCTAAAATATTCATTTCATCATTTAACCGGCCTAATCTATATTATGAAGTATTGCCTAAGGTTAAATTGAGCGATACGCTAAGTAGCATTGTGCGGTTTATTCAATTGCATAAAAATAAGAGCGGAATTATTTATGCATTAAATCGTAAAACAACAGAAGACTTAGCTGAAAAATTGATGGCGAATGGAATTAAAGCAGTTGCCTATCATGCAGGGTTAGATGCTAAATTGAGAGCAAAGAGACAAGATGATTTTTTAAATGAAGAAGTGCAGGTAATTGTTGCCACCATAGCATTTGGAATGGGAATAGATAAGCCCGATATTCGTTTTGTAATTCATTATAACATCCCTAAATCTATTGAAAACTTTTATCAGGAAACCGGCCGCGCCGGCCGTGATGGTTTAGAAGGGAAATGTTTGTTGTATTATTCACACAAGGATGTTTCCAAGTTGGAGCATTTAATGAAAGATAAATCCTTAAGTGAGCGAGAGGTAGGTGCGCAGTTGATTGGAGAAACTGTTGCCTATGCTGAAAGTGGCGTGTGCCGCAGAAAAACATTATTACATTATTTTGGAGAGGAATATGATGACAGAAAAAGTTGTGGGCATTGTGATAATTGTTTAAATCCTAAGGAGAGGGTGGAGGCAAAGAATGAGGCTGTTGTGGTACTAAAAGTAATAAAAGCACTGGACGAAAATTTCCCTATTGAATATGTTGTTCAAATCCTTATGGGTGAACAAACACCACAGGTAAAAATGTATAGGCATGATAATCTTAATGAGTTTGGATCAGGGAAAAGCCAACAACCTCACTTTTGGAATAGCCTAATCAGACAAATGCTATTACATGAATTGCTAAAAAAAGATATTCAGGAATATGGGCTTTTAAAATTTGCTAAAAAATCAGCAGCCTTTTTAAAAAAACCTACCTCGTTTAAAATTATTCTAAACAACCTATTTGAAGGAGCCGATGCCGATGATGAGGCTGGCGAAGCTATTCCAACAGGGCCGGCTGCTGCAGATGAGCAATTGTTTGAGCATTTAAAAGTGCTGCGTAAAAAAGTAGCCAAAGAAAAGAAGTTGCCGCCATTTGTGATTTTTTTAGAGAGCTCGTTGGAAGATATGGCTACCATGTACCCAACCTCTATGGCTGAACTGGAAAAGATTTCCGGAGTAAGCAAGGGGAAAGCTATGAGATACGGGAAGCCCTTTTTGGAACTTATTGCTAATTATGTAGAAGAAAATGAGATTATAAGGCCCGATGATTTTGTAATGAAAAGTGTGGCCAGCTATAAAAACAATAAGATTTTTATTATACACAGCATTGATAAAAAAATTCCACTTGAAACGATTGCTAAGACAAAGGAATTACGGTTAGATGAATTGTTAGAAGAGATGGAAACGATTGTAGCCAGCGGTACCAAATTAAACCTTAACTACGTACTTGAGGATTTAGTTGATGAATATGAGCAGGAAGAAATTATGGATTATTTTAAAGGTTGTGAAACCTCCAGTTTGCAAGTAGCGCAAGAGGAATTGGCAGAAAGTAATTTCAACTGGGAGCAACTGAAACTGATGCGGATTAAATTTTTATGTGAATATGGCAATTAAGGCATTGGATATATAAAATTCCCTTATTTTTGCCCCCCATATTATGGTGCGGTAGCTCAGTCGGTAGAGCAAAGGACTGAAAATCCTTGTGTCGGCGGTTCGATCCCGCCCCACACCACAAGCCCCCGGAACAACCCGGGGGTTTGTTATTTTGGTAAATCTTGGTATCGTAATTGCCATATTGGCGATGAGTATGCATATCCTTAAAAACATCTGCACCTGTCCAGACATTTTTGGGGTCTTGTTCGCAAAGGATTACAGCCATCACCTACGGGCGTGGCAGGCACTTTGGGATAGTAGAGAACTTTTTATTGAACGAAAATTTGGGGAGAGAAATATTTTCTTGAAGATGGTACTATGGAATTGAAAGCTATCTAAACCCAAAGCCGCATCTCGGCGGCTTTGGGTTTATTTCATTAACTCCCAATAAACACCATCCTTTTTATCATAACGGATTAAACCTTCTGACTTGCTCCAATATAATTTCGTTACAAAATCACTTCGCTGGTAGAAACTCCCTAAATAATCCTCTGCTTCGATTATATACACGTCATCATAATGTTTTTGAGATGTTGCAAACGGCATAGGTCTTACCCTGCTTAAACTGTCTATTTTAATTGAACTTAAATGGTAAAAATTAGCATCTTTAGCCGATAAATGAACCACCAACTCTGCTTTTCTACTCATCGTTTTTTTTATTTCAAAAAAGTAACTTTCTAAATAACGATGTTCATTTTTTCCCATATAAGGGTCGGAATGCTTACAAAAAATTGCGGCAATCTCATATTTGCTTGTACTTAATGCAGGGTCGGGCAAACCCCATAAGGTGTCTTTCCTGATGAAAAAAATTGTATCTGTTTCTCCGGTACTCGATTTGAAAACAAGTGTCTCATTTCCCTTGTAAGGCATCCACGAATAATCTTCTTCCGATAACTTGACTATCCGCCCGCAAGAAACCAAAAGCAATAAAGGGAAAAGAAATAAAATGTGCTGCTTCTTCATATTCCCTTTTTATTCGTGAACGGTTACTTTAATGCCTAAACCTCTCCAATAATCAATCAAATCGTTTAGCCAGGTTCCTACACTATGCCCGCCTCTGCCTCCATCATAGCTTTCTCTTTCCTCTCCCCACTCTGCACCCGGTATTTTTTCATATTTTGAATTACCGAAGTTCTTAGCAATTGGCCCTTTGGAAGAAACCTCATCGCTTTTAGTTGAAAACTGTCTGCCTTTTACCAAAGCCGGATGCCGAATATCACCCGGCTGATGCGGTGAGAGATAATCCACAAACTCAATCAAGCTTCCGTATTTTGAACCCAACAAACCTGTTGCAATGCCTGCAGCATAAGCAGCCCCCTGGCTATGTCCTACTATTTTTATTGTCTCGCCATCTTTGAGAGTTACTTCACCTGCCTCTAACTTTGCTATCAAATCTTCTGCGGCCTTCATCCCTTCATTATACCTGGCATTGGCAGTTGCTTTTGGTGTAAAAGAACCATTTGTATAAAGAACATTTTTATCCTTATACGCTTCCATATATTTCGCATCAACTCCTTCCCAATAATCATTTTCAAACTTTTTCCCGTTGTTACGTGACCCATCTGAATAAAAACCTCTGTCAGGTGCGTAAGTATTTGCTGGAGCGGTGCCGTCTCTTGGCTGATAAGTGGGAAGGCGTGTTTCCGACCATTGTCCCAACATAAACCCATTAGCGAAAATGAAAAGATTACCATCAATATCAATTGCATTGATTGGCGTATTACCTGCATAATTATACGGAGTTAATCCATAATAAACTTCTGAATAGTTATCTTGAACATGCCATCTCCCTATTTGATTATCATACATCCTTGCTCCGTAGTCCAACCATTCAAGTCCACATCCACCGCTAAACTCTTGTCGCTGTTCTTCCCTATCATTGTACTTAAATCTATTAGTTGGAGAGTTGATTAATGCTTTGGAACTGATGCCACTCATAACTAACCCGAACGGATAATAATGCGTTTCCTCCAAAAGTGATTTTTTAAAATGTTCAATCATTAAATCATCAAAATAAACACCGCCCTTGCTTTCGTTGCTCACATACACATAAAGATATCCGTTTTTTGTAATTTCTACTTCACTGCCATTGTTAATTTCAAGCAACTGCCTTTCCATTATGCCGGTTATTTCAGGGATGGCTGTAGCACCGCAGAAGGCTTGCAGCAAAGGTTTTGTGCGTTGGGGACAAGACTAAGGCGTGCTGCGGGGTTGGGGATGTTAATCGTATTGCTTAAAGCCTATTTTATTTCGGGGAGTTGGTTTGCTTTCTTTTTCCAAAAGTTCTTTCAGAACTATAAAAATATTCTCAATGTCTTTGCTGTTGCCTTTTACTTCCTTTTCCAACTTGGCAAGTTGTACTAATATTTCCTTGTGTGTAAGTGCATATTCTCTCAGCTTTGTAAATACTCTTATAATCCTGATGTTTACTTCTATTGCTGTTTTACTGTTTAAAATACTTGATAACATTGCTACGCCTTGTTCTGTAAAAGCGTTGGGCAATTTTCTTCTGCCTCCCCAACTTGATGTCGCATTTTGCGACTTCAAGTTTTCAAACTCTTTTTGACTAAGTTCAAACATAAAATCTTTGGGGAACCGTTTTATATTACGCTTTACCTGCTCATTCAATCGCCTTGTTTCTACGTTGTACATTTCTGCCAGGTCTTCGTCTATCATTACTTTTTGCCCCCGTACAACATAAATCCTGTTCAATATCTTTTGTTCCGCCACTAATGCCTGTAATTCTTTCTTTGCCATTGTGATTGTTTTATGTGTAAGTATAATTTTATCAGTTGGTTAATGTCCTTTTGGGACGGGGCTACGCCCCCCGCCCCAATTTAAAGTTCAGATTATTTCAAACACGAAAAAATACCCCAAATTATGGATTTGTGGAGCATAACGGTTATGGACAAACGATTGTAATTTCTCCTTACTTTATATAATAAATATGAGTATGGAAAAATGAAAAATAAATCCCTCTTATCACCCGATCTCATTTTATAATTTGGAAGAAGCCTTACTACATCCCGCTCATTAATTACGTTATAAAAACCCTTCTGGTTTCATCTTATTGAGATTATATTTAAACATAAGCGGTTTCTACAATAGATATTTAATGGCTAAGATTATTTTTTAAACAAGTTGTATAAAATAATAGGCATTTAATAAATCAATTTTTTAAAATGAGGGATTAATTTTTCTCTATTTTTTATAAGACAAGGACATAAAATGACTTCTAATTCTTTGCTAATTGTTTAAGAAATAGCAAATCGTTCAGCCGCTCCTATTCGTTTCAATATTTCTCCTAATTGGACAACTCCGTGCAAATAATTTTTGTTTTATAGACATTAAAAGCACTCTTCATGAGGATGTGATTTTTCCGAATATCAAAGAAAAGATACCACATATAGCTTCAACATGACCAAATATACATTAGTAGAATAAAATGAATAGGTAAAATATACATTTGATGTGTGCTCTTTTTATGATTTGAAAACATATTGAGCTCATCATAAAGACTGTTATTATGCGAGAAAAATACTTTTCGACTAATTCAGAGGTTAAAATACAGGCAATAAAAATTGCTTTTAGTTTGTTTCTGGGTGGTTTATTTTTTGTTGCTAATGGACAAAACTTACAGGAAATTGGGAAGATAAAAGCTTTTAAACTCCATGGAAATATTGGAGCTTCCGCCACCTATTACACTTCAAATGAAGCGGTATCAACCAGACCTCCTTGGTCGTGGAATGTATATGGGAATTTCTCACCGGAAGTTTACGGAATTGCTTTGCCTGCATCATTTGTAATCAATCAATTTGGTAATAGTTATACTCTTCCCTTTGCTCAGTTTGGTATCAGTCCTACTTACAAATGGGCAAAGCTTCACATTGGTTACCGAAGTATTCGAATGAGTCCCCTTGTCTTTGATGGACAAAGTTTTAAAGGGGCCGGTATTGAACTTAATCCGGGGATTATAAGATTTGCTGCCTTTTATGGGAGGCTCAATAAAAAAATAGATGAGGATACTATTGCAGGCAGATTTACCCAACCCCAATTCTCTCGAATAGGCTATGGTGCTAAGATAGGAGTAGGAAATAGGAGGCACTATTTTGACCTGATTTATTTTTATGCAAAAGATGATACTACCTCTGCCTCCGTTATTAATAAAACCAAGATTCAATCACAAGAGAATACGGTTTTAGGTGCTTCTTTTAAAACCACAATCATTAAGAAATTTATTTTGGAAGGAGATCTTGCAGCCAGTGGAATAACTGATGATCTAAGTTCTACCCGTGTTGATTCTATAAAAGGTGGTCTTTTTGAAAATATCCTTTTCCGTCTTATGCCATTTAATACATCAACGTCGGTTCATTTTGGTGGACAGGCATCATTAAGTTTTGCATTAAAAAACTATAATACCTCTTTAGGATATAGGCGTGTTGAACCCGGATTTAAATCTTTAGGAACACCCTATATGCAGAATGATGTTGAACTCATTAATTGGGCTAACAACTTAAATCTAATTAAAGGGAAGGTTAATATTAGTGCGTCAGCATCTAACCAACATAATAATTTAAATAAAAACCTAACCAGCCAGCTCAATACATTTGTTAGTTCTTTAAATGTTAATGCAACTCCCGACCCGAAGGTTAACTTAAATTTTGATTATTCAGGATATCTCATTAATCAAAAGGATGGTACCATGAAACTTGGAGATTCAATACGACTCAATCAACAGGTGCATCAGTTTGGGCTATCCCCTTCGTATTCCATTTTCAAAAGCACCCTCACACATACCATAAGCGGAAACATAAGCTACATGATGTTGAATGATAAAAACCCTGCTACGGCACCAACAACTTCCAGTCATAATTTATCATCATTTGTAGATTATACTATTGGGCTTGCTAAATCAGGAATAAGCCTTTCAGTAGGAGGTTCATATAATAACTATGTGCAAGATACCAATCGGTATTCTACCTATGGTGTAAATGTGGGAAGTTCCGGTATGTTTTTGAAAAAACAGAATCTTAATGTGCAGCTTACTGCAGGATATATGATTAATCAATCATCATTCGGAAACACGGAAAGTAATCTTACTGTTTCCGGGAGTGTTGGTTACAGGTATAATAAGCACTCGATAACATTGAATGCAAATTATATTTATACGCCCTATAATCCGATTAATGAAGTTATTGAGAAAGCAATGTCAAAAGTGGTTGCTAGTCAGAATTTGATGGTAAGTCTGGCATATAATTATTCATTTTGATTATAACGAAATCAAAAATATCAGAGTGTATGAAAGTAAAATCTCAAAAAAATTTACAAGAGTTCAGAGGAGTAACACCCCCTATATCTTTGTTGTTTTCTTTACTTAAAAAGAAGGAGCCTCGTGGAGTTTTAGTCCTAATTTTTTCTGTATTATTTAGCGGGATTTCAGCTCAGCAAAACTATAATGTAATTGTTACTACGAGGGCTAACCCACCTGTGGAGCCAGTTATAAAACAGTATATTAATTCAGGAAGAGTAAGCGTAACAGTTAGGAATACTACCAGTTACACTTTGGATGTATCTATGAGGGGATCAATTGAACGAATTTCGCCAAGCCCATTTACAATTAATCTTTCTGGAAATTACTTTTCTTCGTATTTTACTCTTAACCCAAACACTTCTATAAATTTAACTACCCAACAAATGTTGGATGCGTTTGGAAATTTTATTGAATCTAATCTTGTTCCCATTGGAGTTAACTTAGCATCTCTTCGAGATGCCAACAACCAGATTAAACTGCCTGAAGGGGTTTATAGAATTTGCTTTTCAGCTGATAATGATGGACCAATTTCAGCTCCGGGAACGGGTTGCGCAACATTTACAATTGCTGCCGCCCAACCCGCAAATGCTGTGGTTATTAATACCCGGCTAATTCCTCCGGCAAGTCCGGATATTGTAAAGTACATAAACGGTGGTAATGTAAAACCGACACTTACCTATAACAATCCACAGGGAACTACCCAGCACGTTAAAGTGTATGGTAAAATACAAAGCCTTGCCCCTAACTCATTCTCTATCTCACTCAATCCGGGCTATTTCCAACAGCAGCTAATAACATTAGCTCCCGGTGTACCGTTTCAACTATCTCCTCAAATGGTAGCAGATGCTTTCGGAAATTTTAATGAAGCCAACCTTGTTACCTCAGGAATAAATATACAGGATTTAAAAGATAAGAATAATATTATTAAACTACCGGAGGGCAGTTATCGTCTATGCTTCTATGCTAGGTATGATTCTGCAGGCAGGCAGGGCGGCTATGCCTCTAATGTTAATTTGGGTTGTGCCAACTTTGATATTTGCTATAAAGCCTCTCCTCCACAGGTTACGCAGCCGGTTACTAATTTTAATATCAGAGATAATACACCCACAATAAAAGCCACATCACCGGTTATTTTTGCTTGGACTCCAATAAATGCAACTTGCGGACTTAATCTGAACAAGGTAACTTATGATTTTGAAATGAGGGAAATGTTTGCATCACAAACAATAACTGATGCAATTAACAATCCTATAGTGTATCAAAAATCTTCATTGCGATCTACTACGCTAATATTTGATACACTCCTGAATAAACAGATTTTAGTGCAAGGAAAAATATATGTAATTCGGGTAAAGGCAAATACACAGATTAACTCCGCTGTTGAGATTGATAATAACGGGTATAGCAGAGTTTTGGCTTTTGTATATGGTGATACCAGTTCTGTTGTAAATAGCACAACACCAATTGTAAAAGCACCAAAGCAAGTTGACTCGTCTATCCCAACTTCTGTAATTAAAGGAAAGGTGGTGTGGTCATTTAAAAAATCGGAAGAAGAAATGCCGGTTCATATTGAAAATAATATAACTAAGGTAATAAATGCAAAAAAATCCCCAACCCTCATTTTTGAAACCTCATCAACACCCCAGTCCCAAGGGAGGAGCGTGAATGTAGAAGAAAAGATGATTCAGAAAGCACTTTGGATTGACCCTAATTTTCAGTTTGAAAAGGGAGCTAATTACAAAATTAAATCTACAGCCAAGCCTTCGTATGACGTAGTTGATGTTGTAGCCTCGGTGATAACAGATGGAGAAGTTTTAGAAAAAGAAAACCTTAGACTCCCTGCTCAAAAAGGAAAGGATACACATCCTTTAAAGGGTGCTAGGGTATTTTTAATGGGAGTTAAAAACAAAGATGCGACGAGTATTAACAGTAGTGATTTCAAAATAGGCCTAGTATCTGAATCCTTAGCAAAGAAATTAGGAGTTGTTACTACGCCTCCTCCTACTAAAGAAAAATCTAAACAACCTTCTCAAGTAGCTATTGCACAAATGTATTCAAGTGTAATTCAACAAACTCTTTTGATGTCATCTGAAAAAGATCAGGACGAAGACGTCATTGGCTCCGGAACATCAGATAGTGAAGGAAATTTTGTAATCAACTTTATTGACCCTAAGTATAAGAATGTAAATCAATATAGTAAGATGAGGCTTGTAGTAGAACATCTTGATTTTGAAAATTTCAGCCAATCTATTAATGTGGTATCTCCTGATGAAAATGGAGATATGGACTTAGGGACAGTACAAGTATTGGCAAAAACATATCGCTTTACACCTCGAATAGTAGATGCTAAATTGAATGTTAATAAGGTGGTTCCTCTTTTTAGACCTGAAAAGATTGAATTGTATTGCCCCACTGATTTGCTAACAGCTAACCCTCACTATGCATTTATGGGTAAAAAGGGAACCGATAGAATTAAAAGAACCATTGCAGGAAGAGAATATACTTTGATTGCAGATTTTGTGGACGGAGAAACAATTAATAAACTGTTTTATCAGAGGGGATATTCAGATTTTGTTCTTAGGATTTATGAAGAAGGCTTTGAAGATCAATTCTCATACCTTGGCGTACGACCTAAATTATATACTTTACTCGGTGATTCCGGGTTTGGAGGAATGCCTATAACGATTGATGAGTCTTCTATGGTTATTTCTGTTAAGGTAAAGTTTGAATCAAAAAAAATATTACCATTCATTTACGGCCAGGTAAAAATTTCATTAGGAGATAAAGGAATAACATTTGCTGATAATGCGCTGGTAACTGTAAGTTATGATGGAAAAAAAATTGTGGAAGGGTTTTCAAATAATGAACTAAAGCCTCAAAAAAAAGATCAAAAGGTTATTCTTGCAGATGGGAAAAAAGTTTCTATTACAAAGTCAGGTTACGAGGGCGCTATAAAAGGGGTATCTAAAAAAGACCCCGGAAACAATTATTTTATTGAAAGCGCTGTAAAGGATTTAGAAAATCTCCTTCTGTATAGAACAGTGACTGATAGTATGGGGAATTATCGAATTGATAATTTACCGATACTTGAGGAAGGTGAATTTTTTACAGTTAAGGTGCATACAAAGGAAAAATTGGATTCTTTTATTATGACTCCACGCACCCTTTATCGTGGAGAATCTTATGAAGTAGGCTTTCAGTTTAATCCGGAGATTTTCACTTTTACCGGGATTGTGGTTGATGAAAACGGAGATGCCTTAGGAAACGCTATTCTAAAATGGAAGGGAGGGGGGGATCCAATAGAAGCAGATGAAAATGGATTATTTGTGGCATCAAACTATAAAGACGATTCAATTACTATTTCACGAATAGCATATAAATCAAAAACTATTTTCTTAAAAGCAAAGCGGAAAGATAAATTAAGTGAAACCCAAGTAAAAGTGCTAAAAAAGGCTGCTAAGTTGAATATTATTCCTCCGGAAAAACTAGAAAGTTATTCGTCTTTGGATATTCAAGCATGGCGGAAGAAAATCTTAGTTCAACCATCAGTAATTGAAAGGTTTAAAAATAATAGTTCTTCTGAAACCTCATCTGCTTGGGCTATGAAATTCGTACTGGAACTATTTCAAACTCTTCCCATGCCTGTTACTGCGGTTGATGTGGGCAAGGTGGGATATCTTGTTAAAGGATCTGCTAATATTAATTTTATTGTTACCGATGCTGCTTCAAATACACCTATTGAAAATGCAGTTGTACGGATTGGAGAATTGGTGGACACTTTTACCGGTAATAATGGAATGGTTTTATATAAAGGAGGAGGTTCTTCTTTTACTTATACGGTGGAAGGCCCGGCAGGAAGTGATTATGTTTCAGTAAGTGGCCAGGTAGGAGAAAAAGATGTTGACGGATCCACAACTGACCTGAGTGTTCAATTAACCAAAGGAATTAAACTTTCAGGGTTTGTGATGTTTGGAGGAAAAGGTTTGGATGGTGCTGATGTTTATGTTGATGGAAGATCTTTTATTAAAACGCAGTCTAAAAATGATGGAAGCTATGTTCTTAATGTTCCTCAGGGAGAGTTCACCATCCAGGCTATTAAAACTAATTATGTTGGAGATAAAGTAGTAAAGAACTTTTCTGCTTCAACAACACATGATTTTAATTTAAAAGATGGCGGAGGTAAAAATATTTCAAAATTATTGGGCTTTGATATTGTTTTAGAAAAATCGTCTGGTAGCGGAGCATCACAAGTGTGGACAGGATTTTTTGTAAACCTGAAAACAAATAACATATTTTCTACTTCGTCAGCAACGAAACTTAAATTTTCAAATGTTAATGTAACATTTGATACGGAGGGGAATGCTATTGTTGATAAAAACGAAGTAAAGACAGATGAAACGGAAATGGCCATGAAGGCATTTGGCTTCATCCCTTTAAAAATGAAAGGGTCTCCTCAGATAACAGTTAGAAAAAATCAGGAAAACAAGGGAACTATTGGGGGTAAGCTTCAATTAGATTTAAGCCAGATAAGTAGTGTTGGCGGGCTGATATTTGATAAAACAATAAAACCCTACCTCCTTCCTTTAAGCAGTTCAATTGATCAGGATGTCCCCATTTTTATTAGTGACGGGAATATAAACATCTCGGACCTTGTTTTTTCTTTTGCCAGAGAGGAATTAAAACAAGCTGCAGACAAAGCGGTGAAAGAGCTAAAAGAAAAAGCAGATAATGCTATGGGAGAAGCAAAGACAGCTCTTTTAAATAAATTAGGTGAATTACAATCGGCAGCAAGTACAGCAAGTGGATTTGTATCCGGGAATGGGAACATACCCAATAGCCTTCCTCAGTATGCATCTGTAAAAATTTATGGCTACGAAGCAGCTATTGATTTGGCCAAATGTAAAATAGATGCATCAGGGTTAACCATGAATGGTTTTTTAATTACCCCGCCCATACCTGTAATAAGCACACTGCTTTTTGAAGTTGAACGATTAAAAATTAGTCCGGACTTTGTAATAAAAGATGTTTCTATAAAAGCGACAGCAACCCTAAAGTTTGATATCGCTTCATGGAAAGGAGAAATAAATGCAGTTGCATTTAATTTAAATGGGTTTAAGTTGGATGGTAAGATTGCTGTTGCTGTTCCTAAATCGCTTGAATCAACATTGGCATTTTCAAATTTGTCGGTTGGCTCAAGTGGTTTATATGGAGGTTCTTTTTCTATTCCTTCTGCGGGTATAAATGTCTTTGATATTATCAGTTTAAAATCGGGCAGCTTACCTCTTTCTTTTGGACGTGTAGGAAACACATCGGTATATAAGCTTGGTGGCTCTGCCTCGTTTTCATTTCCAAAGCTATTTTCTGACAAAATTAATATCCCCTATTTTCAAATTCAAACAGATGGAAAATTTGCTGTTACAGTACCGGTAAATAAATCTATCAATACTGGATTTGCAAAATTTGCACTAAATAACATTACATTCAATACCACCACTTCTGTGCCTCAAATAGATATAGATGGGATGTTCTCTACCGATGTAAAATTAATTTCTTTTTCATCCGGAGGTATCCATTTCAAAACATCCGGTGTAACAGTGGATAGAGTAAAAGTTGGATTGGATATCCCTGCAGTAACAGTGGAAGCGTATGTTGATATTCGAGAAAATGGATTTGCAGGTGGCGGCAGCTTATCTATTTTAAACACACCGGTGAAAGCCTCCATTGACTTCTTTTATTTTAAAAAACCTTTGGGAATAGAATTAGGAGCAAGTTTTTCAGCAGATGTAAAAATCCCGATAGGACCTGTAATTATATCACGAGTAGGCGGCGGCTTTGCTTATCATTCTAATCCTGAATATTTCAGTGTTACTATCGAAGGTGGAGCAAGTGTAACCGGGTTAGAAACCTTAATAGCCCTTGATCCTATTAAAATAACGGTAGAAAGTGGACCAAAAATAACCGGAACAGTAGGTATTAAAGTAGCCACCGCATTTGAGTTAGCAACAGCAACTATTGTTATAGATATTCCAAAAATGTATTTCTCTGTAGGAATTTCTTCTGAAATAGAACCGGTTCCGGATATGGTAAGAGCCCATATTCAGGGAGATTTAGTTGTAAGTACTAAGCCCGGCGACACCTTTTTCTTCCTTGGTTGTGGAATGGATGTTAATCTTTTAGGATTGATTAATTCAAGAGGAGTTTATGCATTGGGATTCGGAGTGAATAATGCCCAAACAAGAGAAACAATTAGTTATTATTTGGAAAGTGCCCCTTCTGATTATTTAACGAATGGCAGTTTTTCCGGTATTTATATAAGTGCCATGACAGAAATGGGTGTTAGGGAAAGAGACGCTCCTACATTGGACTTGATAGTAGTTGACGGGAAACTTTGGCTATATAGTAGAAGTGAGTTTTCAATTATAATCAACTTCGATAATGCAAATTTTAGAATTAGTTCATCAATGATTTTTGAAGGAGGAATTAGTGCCAGTGTGGTTGCAATTCATGGATCTGCCTCGGCTAAAGCATGCGTGTATATTGAAGGAGGGTTTAATAATTCGGATGGCTGGAATTTTGCAGCAAGCGCAAGTGGTGAAGCTATATTGAGTGTGGGAGTAGACTGCGGCTGCAATGAAACTTGCCTTATTGGAGGGAAAATTTGTGTAGGGGCTGGTGCAAGAATAAGGTTTGCATCCAGACGAGGGGGGCTTCAGGAACTGAGTATGTATATAGGAAACAGGGCAAGATGTAATTAATAAAAGGATGTATTTAATTGTGTATTAAATAAATCAGTTAATCTAAAACAAAATAACTATGTTAAGAGGGTTAATAATATTTCTGTTGCTTTTTACATGTTGCTTTGTACATGCTCAACAAAAAGGAGAACAGTTTGTGTATGCCTCACCAACCGGTAATTTTATTATGCTTCCATTTAAGTTGAAAGAGTTTGATATAAATAAGATTGGGGCTTATAAGTTGGAAAGAAGTGAGGTTAACAAAAATAGTTTTTCAACTGTTCGTTCTTTTGAACAAATTAAATCGTATGCACAGTTTGAAAAAATTGCAGGAGAACAAATAGCAACCTCTTTTAAAAGTTTTATCAAGGCGAAAAATAATGAAGAGGTTTTTACGTTTTTAAGCACTTCTCGCCCTCTTAAAGATTATGGTTTGTATATACTTAATATTGATTTTTTAAGAGCTATCGGATTGGTTTATTTAGATGAGATGCCTCAAAGTCAAACCCAGAAATATTCTTACCGGTTAACAGTTGACGGAAATACAATTCAACAAGATCCATTATTGGTTGATAAAAAGAGTCTTCCAGTGGGTTCGACAAGTAAATTATTAACTACAGATTCTCTTGTGAGCATTACTTGGACTTTTCCAAAAACGAAAACGGAAATGCCTTTGTTTGCAAAAATTTATAGGCAAGATAATGGGAAAGGAAAATATAACCTTTTGCCGAGCTTAAGAACAATAAATTCCTTAGATGGAGTACAGACGCTTTTTTTGGATGAAGTAATGCCACCGGAGGGATTGTTTAATTACTATGTAGAAGCAGTTGATTATTTTGGCAATGAAGGCTATCCGTCTGATACAATATCTGCAGTAACAATAAACTTTAAGAAAATCCCAGGAATTCAAAATCTTGTAATTTCAGACACCTTAGATGGATTGTATTGTTCTTGGTCAGCATTGCCATTAAAACCTTATTATACAGGGATTCAAATTCTACGCTCCCGTGATGCTATGAAAGATTTCATTGTTTTAGATACGGTTGCAGCAAAGGCCACGTCTTATTTGGACAATCAGGTTTTGAATAATGTTACCTATTATTATAAATTTCGCCCACTTGTTTATAAGCTTTCGGGATGGGGCGAAATTATTGCAACTAGTTTTCATGGAACCAAAGGAGCCGGTAAGGACGCCCCTCTACCACCTAAGAACCTATCAGCTTATCAGGAAGATAATAATATCAGGTTAATATGGGACCCTAATTTGGAATTAAATCATTTTGCCTATTATGTAATGAGAGGTACATCGAAAAATAACATGGAAATTGTTTCACGAGCTATTATTGATACAACGTGGTTAGATAGTAGCGCTGTGCTTAGTGGAAGAACAAATTATATTTATAGTGTTATAGCCATGAATAATAACCAGCTTAAAAGTGCACCATCTTCTCCTGTTGGGATAAGGCCGGAACGTGCAGGATTTATTAAGGAACCGGTTGGAATATCTGTTCGGATGGAAAATGGAAAACCTTTGATTTCATGGCCTGATGTGAGCAAAGGGGATGCAACTGTGGCAGGATATATTATTTACAGAAGAAAAGTTGACGAAAAAATATTTAAACCTATTTCTACTGAGATCATTGCTGTTCCATACTTTGTGGACGCAACCGCCGAAAAAAATGTACAGTATGTTTATACTGTTGCAACAGCAGATGAATTTGGATATGAAAGCGTAAAATCACCTGAGGCAGAGTTTATTATTAAAGAAAGAATTGACGCGCCTTTAGACTTCTATGTACGGAAGATTTCAAGTGGAGTTGAAATTAAACTCCCGCAGAATGATAATCCTGATGTAAAAGTTTATAACGTGTATAGAAGACTTTTGGAACAAAAAAGCTTTGTAAAGATTGGGAGTACTAAATCCGGCAGTGATCTTTTTATAGATAATAAATTCCTGCCGGGTAAGCTGAATATTTATGCAATTACTGCAGTTACAACATTTGGAGAAAGTGAGAAAAGTATTGAAAAATCAATTTTTGTAGAAAAGAACTAATGAGAAATTTGTAACTCTTATTGCCTAAAAGAACAACTGTTATGTAATTCGGTACGCTGCTGAAAAATAATTTGTATTTCCAATTGAATATCCATTTTGATTTTTTAATAAAATGGAACGCCGACATGATTTTAATCTTTTTTAATAGAGCTTTTAAGCATGAGAGAAATAAAAGGGCTTAATTTTGAATTATAAAAGTGCAAGAATGCGTTTTTATCTTTTTGTAATTTCCCTGCTTATATATAGTGGCGCATTCCCACAGATTGGGAAAAAACTTTCGTACTCATTTCACCATATAGATAAACGGAGCAGCATATTTAACGATTTCGCAAACTTAATTACACAAGACAGAAATGGATATATGTGGATTGTGTCTGGGTATAATGGAGTTCAAAGATTTGATGGCTCTCGCTTTAGAAGCTATCAAGATGAACTTTTAAGCGCTAACCCTCAAACGCCTTTTACGGTTATTGGAATCTCCAATTATAATGATACCATTGTGATAAACTGTGGTAATCAGGTGTTTTATTTTGATGAAAACACAGAAAAATTCAAGCCATATTATATAAAGGAAACACCAACTTTTGAAGTTAAATTTACTGATAACCAAAACAAGGAAATTTATATTGGCAAGAACTATTTTTATGAAAATAATACACTAACAGGAAAAAGAGGACATACTGCTTATTTCTTTCATAAACTTATTTCTGAAGATGCTGCTATTATTTACGACAAGTACAATAGCCAATATTACATTTTAAAGGATGATCAAATATTAGTTCTAGATGTTGACTCTAAAAGAGCTTTTAATACAGAGAGCAATAATAAAAATGCCTTTTTATCCTATTTAAAAAGACATTCTTTGAATAAAGGTTTTAATCACATGATGATAGATGGTTCCGGAAATTTATGGACATCTAATTGGCAAAGAAAGATTTTTAAATACAATCTAATTACCAAAAAAGTAACCTCTTACGATATTACAGATATTCAAAAAAGGCAATTTATACAGGATGTAATTTCCAAAACTCCAACAGCGACGGGCTTTTTTGAAGATAATTATGGTCAAGTATGGGTTTCTACTTATAATGGAGGGCTATTGAAATATGCTAAAGATAGAGATGAGTTTGATTTTTGTATTGCAGAACGGAATGTAAAAAATGCTATCCGATATAATTATCAAATTCAAGGATTATATCAAGATAGAGAAGATAATATTTGGGTTGGAACAGATAACGGAATCAATGTTTTTAATCCCTATAATCATTCCTTCAAAATATTACGACATGAAGAAGCTCGAAGTGTATCACTTCCAAAAAGTGAAATAGTTGCATTATGCCAAACCTCCAATCATGAGATATTAGTTGGAACATGGGGTTCTGGCGTCACTGTGTATGACAGTAATTTTGTATTATTAAAACATTTCTCGTTCCCAAAATATGAGGAAAATTTAGTCTGGTGTTTTGATGAAGATAGCAGAGGGAATGTTTGGATAGGTTGCCAAGCCGGATTTGTTACCATGTATAATCCGCAAAAGGGGGCTTTTGAAAGTAAATTCCATTTAAAAAGCAACTCTACGATTAGGTGTTTGACAAAGGATAGCTTAGGAAATATTTATTTCGGCCTCCATAATGGTAATATTGTTATGTATAATAAAAAGCATGATAGCATAATTGAATATAATTATGAGAAGCCAAACAAACACCGACAAACACCAATTAGCACTCTTTTTGTTGATACCAAACAAAATATTTGGGCACTTTCAAGTCAGAAGCTATATCTGTTTGATAATAAAAAAATGATTTTTGTAGATTCCTTTCATGTAAAGAAGGACAAAATTATTAATGCTTCTAATCGGTTCGGTTCGGCTCTTCATCAAATTAACGACAGTCTTCTGTTTGTGGGCGACCCCCTCGGAGGAGCATATTATATAAACATTATTTCAAAAAAAATTAAGATAATAGACAATGTTAAACAGATTTCTAATCAATTAATCAAAGCCTCAAGAAACGTTGGAGATAAAATTTTGTTTACCACACCTACAGGATTGTTTTGTTATTCTCCTAATGATAGGCACAAGGTAATTAGGTATCACATTGATGAAAATATTATTGATGGATTTTTTGAGCTGACTGAAATTGTTAATCTTCACAATGGAGAATTTGCAACGGCTACAAATTCGGAAGTTCTTATTTTCGATGTCAATAATTTAAATGCAAGGGTAAATAAAATTCCTCCTTGTAAGATTACCGGATTAAAGGTGTTTTCTAATCAAATGCTAATTGACTCCTTTCTTAATGTAGGAAAGCCTATAAGGTTACGATATAATCAAAATACAATTTCTATTCATTTTTCCAATTTTCAGTTTACCCCGTTTCTACCTAACAACTACATTTATAAGCTTTCAGGAGTTGATGCTGATTGGATTGTATCAGAAGGGGATGGACAGGCTAATTATACTAATTTATCTCCCGGAAAATATACATTTAGGGTAAGATCTGAAGATTCGGTAGATGATTTAAACTATACCAGTTTTGATTTTATTATTTCACCACCGTTTTTTTATACCTGGTGGTTTATTACCGTTTGCACAACCGGGCTTGGATTAGTGTTGTTTTTTATGATAAAGTCTCGGATTCGGAATATCCGTAAAGAGGGAAGATTAAAAGAACGAATTCTGGAAACTGAAATCGCCGCATTACAAGCACAAATGAACCCTCATTTTATTTTTAATTGTATAAGTGCAATTGATAATCTTATTCAAGACAAGGAGAATGACAAAGCGGTGGTTTATCTAGGTAAGTTTGCTCATTTAATTAGAAATATCTTGTATAGCTCAAGAAATAACTTGGTCTTATTTTCCAAAGACCTAGAAACACTAAAGCTCTTTATAAATTTGGAGCAGTTTAGAAGTAATAATAAATTTGTTTATACATTAGATGTGGACTCTGAGTTGTTAGAAGGGAACTTTAAAGTTCCACCTCTATTAATTCAACCTTTTATTGAAAATGCTATTCGCCATGGCTTATTAAATAAAACAGAAGGGGAAAGAAAACTTGGTGTACAAATTGAACTTCATGATGATACCATTATTTATACAATTACCGACAATGGTGTAGGCCGCCATCGAGCACAGGAGTTGAGAGAAATAAACAAACCGAATCACGTTTCTTATGGGATTCAGATGTCGATAGAAAGAATTAAAATTTATAATAGTAGATTAAAAGAATCTGCTATAAAAAAAGAAGGGGCTATTGAAATATTTGATCTTATTGAAAATGACAAACCTACAGGAACACGTGTTGTTGTAAAACTTAAAGCTCATGAATGATTTTATGCTCACAGCAATATTAATTGATGACGAAGAGCTAAGCTTGAACTCGTTAAAAACGAAGATTTTAAAGCATTGCCCACAAGTGAAGATTTTAGCAGTTTGTAACAATCCTATGCAAGGGATAGAGGCTATTGAAACGTTAAAACCGAATATTCTCTTCTTGGATATTGAAATGCCGGGTATGAATGGGTTTGTGCTTTTACAAAACCTTAAGTATAGAGACGTTGAAATTGTTTTTGTTACGGCCTATGATCATTATGCTATTAAGGCAATAAAATATAGTGCATTCGACTATCTCGTTAAACCCATTGAAGTTTGCAGTTTAAAGGAGTCCATAAAAAGGTTAGCAGAAAAGAAAAAATCCTCGTCAGAAAGTAGAATTAAATTGCTGTTGGATAATGCGCTAACAAAAAAAGACCAGTTCTCAAAGATTATGATAACATCCACCGATACAATTTACTTTGTTAATGTTGATGAAATTATTTATTTGGAATCCCAAGCGAATTACTCAAATGTATTTTTATTAAATGGTGTGAAATATGTAACTACTAGAAGTCTAAAGGAATTTCAGGAGCTTTTACCTGAAAATAATTTTCTTCGGATTCATAACTCTTATATTATTAATTTAAAGTTTTTAAGAAAATATACTCAAAAGGAAGGAGGCCAAATTGAAATGGAAAGAAATATTGTTCTACCGGTTTCTCGACGAAGAAAAATAGATTTTTTTAGGTTAATAAATAAAGACTGAGAAAGTGTAGGCTCCTCTGTTTCAGTGCTAGTTTCTTTAAATGCTTTCAAATAGGTTGAATTTCACTTTTTAAAATCATTTCTTAACTGTCTTGAAATCAGCGAAGACCTCTATTAAACCATGTACGGATATATAGCGGTAGTTCTTTGTACTATGCCAAATTTTAAAAAACTTTCTACCTTCCCTCAGGTGGGGTTAATAAATCAAATAGCCAAATAAATTAATCCCTCAAGCAACGGACAGAGATGCCCGATTTCTTAATGGATCCAGTCCCAACTACCCCGACGTGGTTGTAGCCCACGAACCGATTCCAGGCGCGATCGGGATTCTCATCCGTAGCACTCCACCAGTAACAGTAGTTGCCAACGTTATCGAACGGTCCATCAAAGTAACGGTAGCCACCCGGTAGGGCTGTAAAGCCTGTTTCATTGGTGGCTCCTGTGTTGGGGCTTGCCCAATGTGTGGTACCTGTTTCTTTTAGTTTACCGCCGGCCACACTCCCATCTCCTAAATAATTGGTTAAGGTAGTCCACTCGGCATCGGTGGGAACGTGCCAGCCTGTGGGCGCTAATTTGCCAGTATTTACAGCATACCAGTTATATAATCTACCGAAAGTGGCAATGGTGTCAATGTTATTCGTGTTTTCGTAATTACAATAGGCGTCTGTTCTTAAATTACTCCATGCTGAGGAGGCTGTTACAAATGGGATTGCTGTACCATCGTTGTATTTGGTAGTACGCAAGTTCTCGGCCATCCAGGTTTGTGTTCCGATGGTTACGGTTTTATATACATTACCATCCTGGTCGGTCATTGTACCATAAGTAACAGATGAGTTAAATATTGCCGTTGTTTTCCCGTTGGTTGGGTTGCTTGGAGAATCATCATCCTTACTGCACGAACTTAATACTATTGCTACTGTTGCAATAATTAATGAAAGTTTTGAAAGAATTTTACTCATAGTTATTTGTATTAATCCCTACTTGAATTAGGCTTCGGGGTTCTTTTTTATTTATTCAGTTTTTGTCTGTCTTGGATATAGCATGCATTTACAATGTCAGTGGGTTACCGGATTTAAAATTTCTCGCTCGTCTCCGAGCAACGCGGACACGAACGAGAAGAAGGGCCACAGCACCATACATCGGCTATTTCCGGATTCCATAATATTCACAAACGGCTTTATAATCAGTATAATCCAGCGAAGGCGATGCAGGCCTTGGAATGTTATTTCCAGGTACAATAACCACTTTAAATGCGATGGACGGAGAACCTGAAGTCGCATTATTGGATTTACTGTACCGCAGCACCACGGCTCCTGTTTTTACAGAAAAAAAGAAGGAATTCGTTACACCCGATTCAAAAAAAGATACAGGCAACGCGGTCCACGGCACACCAAACATAAATCCGCCATACACCAACACTATTCCATTATCCACGATGCTGCTGGTGAGTTGAGGAATAATGAGTGTGGCCACTTTATAATTTGTACCATAATCCGAAGTTGAGGACCATGATATATCTGCCGGCTGAAATGTCTTTGTCATGACATTGGCATCGTCAGCAGGACCATCCTTGGTACAACCCACAAAAAGAGATATTGCAGTCAATAGCAATACAATAAGTGTCTTTTCAGAAAATCGAATAATTGATTTCATGTTTGTTTATTTTAGAGTTATTAATCGTTTAGTATATTAGGTCGTATAGATTCCTTATGCTGCATATCTGGCGTGCTTTTGATGAAAATATTTTTACACCTGTAATCTGTTATTCTTTCTGCTGTTCATAAAATTCTTCACATTGCTCCTCTTCTGTTCCTTGTCTTTAAATTTTACTATTATCATAAATTAAAAATTTAGCTGGTTTATCTTTTTAGCTTTCGGAGGAAGAGGCTGAGGATTTAGCTGATTTATCCCTTTGGCTTTCGGAGGAAGAGGTTGAGGGTTTAGCTGATTTATCTTTTTATCTTTCGGAGGAAGCGGTTGAGGGTTTAACTGATTTATCTTTTTGGCTTTCGGAGGAAGCGGTTGAGGGTTTAGCTGGTTTATCCCTTTATCCTTCGGAGGAAGCGGTTGAGGGTTTAACTGATTTATCTTTTTGGCTTTCGGAGGAAGTGGTTGAGGATTTAACTGGTTTATCCCTTTATCTTTCGGAGGAAGCGGTTGAGGGTTTAGCTGATTTACATTCTTAGAACTTCTTACTTTTTTTTGAAAGCGATTTGTAGGCTTAACAACTTCAACACTTTTTATGTCATCTCCAGGGGTGATTGATGGACTAAATAATTCAGGACGAGTTTGCTTTTTATTACCAGCAGGTATATCATCTTTTGGGATAGTTTTGTTTGGAACAGACTGACCTTCAGAATTAAGGTTTCCCAGCAAAAGGGATATTGTTAGTAAAAAAAATAATCTCTTTTTCATGATTTAATTTTTTGTTTTGGTAAAATATTTTTTTAAACAAGTAATAAACCCCCTTATAAAAAATAGTCTGTTTTTTACCCTTATTTAAGGGAGTCTATTGTAATAAGTTGCAAGCAAGGTATCTTTAAATATCATTTGAGCCATACCTTTAATTCTCTATTTATTAAATGGTAGTTATTATTGGATAAGTGGTTATTTAACGGCAATAGGTGGATGTTTTTATTTCCTCTGGCATTCACAATTAAAGCATTTCAACCCGGGTGGGAGCTTCCGTCAGATTGAGATTTTTGATTCATTTTAGAGTAATGGTTACAACCTGGTATTAATCATCTGTTGGCATGGTGATACAAAGGAGATAATTCGCAATCACAATAAATACGAATTAAAGGAATAGCAGCTTATTGTAATTAAAAGAATGTTGGAATAATATTCTCATTGTTTAACGGTGGCATGGGGCCAAGAGTATCCAATTGGCTATAAACTGAAATAAAGCTTTCTTTAAATAAATTATTAATTAGGCAGAGTAAAAAGCAAATCAATGCTTAACAATCTTTTTTACTAACCCTCCGGATGTTTCTTTAATAGTATGTGTAAAAACAAAGGCTGTTGGATCAATTTGGTAAATGGCTTTTTTTAATCTGCGAACTTCCAGGCGGGTAATAACGGTAAACACAACATCACACTCCTTGCTTTGTTCATAAGAATCTTTCATAAAACCCCGCTCCCCTTTGTAAACAGTAATTCCTTTATTCATTTTCAGCACCAAAAACGCCTTAATAGCTTCACTTTCACCCGATATAATTGTAACGCCTGTATAGGCTTCTATTCCGTCAATTACATATTTTGTTGTTTGGCTCGCTACAAAGTAGGTGAGCATTGCATAGAGTGCAGTTTCAATATTAAGATAAAACCCCGCAATAATGAATATAATAATGTCAAAGCCTAAGATAATTTCGGTAATAGAAAATCCCGTTCGCTTTAAAGTGAACAATGCCAACACTTCAATTCCATCAAAAGTGCCACCGCCTCGCATCGAGAGGCCAATACCAAGCCCAACAAAAAAGCCACCAAAGACGGCTACCAAAAGTTTGTCATGAGTAAGCTGTGGATATTGCAAATATTGTAAACAAATGGCAACACCTATAACGGCAATGGTTGTACGAAGAGCAAACATTTTACCGGCCAATTTATATCCAATAATAATGAACGGTAAATTGAAAATAAGCAATAATAAACCAAGATGCCAACCCAACATTTCAGAAACTAAAAGAGAAAGACCGGTTATGCCGCCATCAAGGAAGTGGTTTGGAACAAGAAAACTTTTTAAACCAATACTTGCTGAAAGTATTCCAAATAATAAGAAAATAACATCCTGGGCAACTGAGGCTTTGGTTTGCTGTTTAATCATTGCCGGATAATTTTGATTTAATAATTGCTAAGTGCCCTTCCTTTTTTTGCCGACGAAGTTTATTTGCTGCTTTTGTAAAATAGTTATGCTTTTCAATAAATTTTACCTGTAATATGTTCCAATCAGTCTCATTGGTTAATATGCCAGTCATTGCAAGCTCTTCAAAAAACAGATTGGATATTTTAAAAAAATCGTCTCTGCCTAAATAATCCAAATCTGCATCTGCCAAAATTTCCTCTAAATGATTTTTGGGCGATTGTGGAATTTTTGTTGCCATTATCATTTCGCAAATTTTCGCTATCTGATTGTTGGAATATTTAAAATTCGGAAGCAACTCCTTCGCAATTTTACACGAATTTGCTTCGTGATTCTTTGCTCCAAACAAGAACCCTGAGTCGTGGAATAGTGCTGCTGTTTTAAGCATTATTAAATCATCACCATTAATTTTTTCTTTCTTTCCTAAATTGATGACGGCTTTTAACACATCCTTAGCATGGGCAGCACTATGATAGAAAAGATGTTTTGGTAATTCAGTTTCTAATTTTTTTAAAATAACTTTTTTCACATCATCGTATTGCATATTGAACACGTTTATTGTTGAAAGCCTATAACGATAATATTGCCCGCCTGATTGTCTAAATTATTACTATCAATTCGCTTTTCAAAATATAAACTTTGAATCCCATCAAACGAGCCCCTTTTATATTATCCCGGTAACAGCGTCTAACTTACCCGAGGTTATGCCACTAATAAATTTATTCTAAAATGCTAATTGTAAATATTATCCACGTGCTTAAGTTTTTCAGACAACCCTTGATAAATAAAAAAGGCCTCAAACTGTTTTAGTTTAAAGCCTTTTATTTTGTGGGCCCACCAGGATTTGAACCTGGGACCACCTGATTATGAGTCAGGTGCTCTAACCAACTGAGCTATAGGCCCGGGGCTGTTACAAACATTTGTTGATTGTTACAGCGGGCAGCAAAAATAAGCAAATAATATTTTTAGAAAAACCTATTTTGCAATTATGGAAAATTTGAAAAATATCCTTTTCGACTTTGGTGGCGTTTTGTATGATTTAGATTATCATCTTACCATTGATGCATTTGCTGCGCTCGGATACACCGGTTTTGAAGATGCTTTTAGTCAGTATAAGGCAAATAGATTTTTTGAAGATTTTGAAACCGGGCGTATTGATGAATCTACCTTTTATTCAACCTTGCAGGCTATCCCTGCTGTTCCACCCACCATACCGCAAATTAAAAAGGCTTGGAATGCTATGATGCTTGGCTTTAGGATGAATAGCCTGGCTTTTTTAAAAACGCTTTCCTCAAAGTATAATCTTTACCTTTTAAGTAATACCAATATCATTCATAAAAGAAGATTTGATGATGAATTATTTTATTCTACTGGCCTAAGTAGCATGGATGTGCTGTTTGAAAAAGCCTATTATTCTCATCTTATTGGAAAAAGAAAACCGCATCAAGACGTGTTTAAGTATGTATTAGGAGATGCTGAGATTTTGGCAGAGGAAACACTGTTTGTTGAAGACACGCTTCCTAATCTTGAAAGTGCAATGCAGCTTGGATTTAAAGGGTTGTTGCTAAAGCCAAAGGAGTTAATTGAAGATAAGTTAGATTATTTAATCTCCTCAAAATCAATATAGTCGCTTTCTGAAATTGTACTTTTTACAGTAGTATTGCTGTTAGATTGTTGCTGTTTTTTAGCCTGCTCCTCCATGTGATCCTGCATATCTTTCATTTTCCCCTTCATTTGTTTTGTGGCACGGTAAACCGGTATGATAAAGTCAAAAATCACTTTATACAATATATATAGTGCCAGCAATTCAAATATCAGCTTGAAAATCTTCATTATTCAAAGGTAATAAGCCTACAGGTTATAGGGATTGTTTTAAGAAATTTTTGACGAAGCTCCTCATTATCACCTGTTTTAGTCGTGTATTATTTTGTTAGATGTTGTAAATTTTCGTATATTTGCGCTCGGAAAAAGAATCAAAAGGAGGGAACGGAGGCGTTCCCTTCTGCTATTTAATTAACTGATAAAGTGGAAGAAAAAATTGCAATTATTGAGAGATTATTGAATCCGTTGCTAACGGAAGATATCTTTTTGGTAGATATGAAAATAAAGCCGACCAATAATGTAAAAATTTATTTGGATGCGGATAGTGGATTAGGTATTGAGAAATGTATTCGGATAAATAGAGCCTTATATAAGGAAATTGATACAAACGCAGTTTTTACTGATGGAGATTTTTCACTTGAAGTTTCCAGTCCGGGCGTAGATGAACCTTTAAAAAAACTACGTCAATATTATAAGAATGTGGGTAGAGATATAGAGGTTACTTTTTTAGATGATAGTATTAAAACAGGAAGACTGGAAGAAGTAAATGATACAGGTATTAAATTGGTTTATACCGAAGGGAAAAATAGTAAAGCAAAGACTCACGAGATAGAGTTGCTGTTTTCAGAAATAAAAAAAACAAAAGTGCTAATTAAATTTTAATTATTAAAACAAAACCCCGGGCCGGTTAGGGTATGAGTTACCGGTAATTATATGGCAAGCATAAATTTAATTGATTCATTTCAGGAGTTTAAAGAGGCCGAAAATATTGATCGCCCTACACTGATGAAAGTGATGGAAGATGTATTTAAAACATTAATCAGAAAAAAGTATGGCAGTGACGAAAATTTTGATGTAATTGTAAATGACCAAAAGGGTGATTTGGAGATTTTTAGACGACGTACTATCGTTGATGATGATGATTTGTATAATACCCTAACGGAAATTGAGTATAAAGATGCTATTAAGATTGAACCGGATTATCAGGTAGGAGAAGAGTTGTACGAGGAGATTGATATTCAAAAGGAGTTTGGTCGTAGAGCTATCTTAGCCGGAAAACAAACACTGGCCGCTCGTATCAATGATTTAAAGAAGAATATTCTGATTAAAAAATATGAAGATAGGGTAGATGAAATTGTTAATGGGGAGATTTATCAATTTTGGAAGAAAGAAGCTTTGCTGTTAGATGAAGATGGAAATGAAATGATTATGCCCAAAGCAGAACAAATTCCGTCTGACTTTTTAAAGAAGGGAGAAACCATTCGTGCGGTGGTGAAGCGAGTGGAATTAAAAAACGGACAGCCGGTTATTATTGTTTCTCGTACGAGCCCGATTTTTTTGGAAAAACTACTCGAAATTGAAGTGCCTGAAATTTTTGACGGCTTAATTGTTGTAAAAAAGATTGTTCGCGAACCCGGAGAAAGAGCTAAAGTTGCTGTAGAAAGTTTTGATGATCGTATTGATCCGGTTGGCGCATGTGTTGGTATGAAAGGCGCACGTATTCATGGTGTGGTACGCGAATTAAAAGGTGAAAATATTGATGTAATTAATTACACGACTAATACACAGTTGCTTATTCAACGTTCACTTACTCCGGCTAAAATTTCCAGTATTGAATTGGATTCAGAAAATAAAAGAGCAAAGGTTTATATGCCTGCAGACCAAGTGTCACTGGCTATTGGACGTAGAGGGGTAAATATTAAATTAGCCTGTGAGCTTACCGGCTATGATATTGATGTGCGTCGCGATAATGAAGGTGATGAAGAAGAGTTTGATATTGAATTGGAAGAGTTTGCTAATGAAATAGAAGATTATTTATTAGATGATTTAAAGAGAATAGGTTGTGATACCGCACGCGCTGTGCTCAGCCTTTCAGCAGAAGAGTTGGAAAGACGAACTGATTGGGAAAAAGAAACTGTTGAAAATGTGCGCCGGATATTACAGGCTGAGTTTGATGAAGAATAATTATCTGTTGATTTTAGCAGATAAAACAAAATAAAAAGAAAAGAGTTAAAAACTTTTCGTAAACAAAAGAATGGCAGAAGTAACAAACCTACCTAGATTAATGGCTGCGGCCAAGGAGTTTAATATCGGGAGCCAAACCCTGGTTGACTTTCTTGTGTCGAAGAATTTTAGTGCTGATGATTTAAAGCCAAACTCAAGGTTAACCGAAGAAATGTATCGCGTGTTGCAACAAGAGTTTCAACAGGATAAAGCAGCAAAGCAAAAGGCTGAGCAAATTGACCTGCCTAAAGGGCTTGGAGAAGTTAAAAAGAAAAAGGACGAAGAAGATCTGTCCTTTAAGAAAAAAGAAGAAAAGGCAAAGGCGGTAACTCCCGCTCCCCCCACTCAGCCTCCGGTAGAAGAAGCTCCTGTTGTAGAAGCGGAAATAAAGAAGGAAGAGCCGAAACCGGCCGAGAAAAATGAAGTGGTAGAAGTTACGAAAATTGAGGCTCCGGAAATTGAAAAACCAAAGGTAATCGCAAAAATAGATCTCGATGCCTTAGACACAGGAAAACGAACTAAGAAATCTGCTAAAACGCCTCCTGAAGAAAATAAACCTGAAAAGAAAACTTCTCGTAAGAAAACAGAAGTAACTCCTCCTGCAGAAGAAGAAGTAAAACCCATAGAGGATGTTAAGCCCGAAGAACAAGCACAAGACGAGCCCCCTGTAATTACTAAAATCACAGCAGAAAAATTAACCGGTCCTAAGGTGGTTGGTAAAATTGAATTACCCTCGGCAGGAGAAACACGACCTAAACGTGAAGAAGAAAAAGGAAAGCGGAAAAGAATTCCAATCAAACGTCCCGGAACACATCCCGGGCACGATTCGCATGGTGGACATCGTGGTGGAAAATCAAAGATGGATACTAGAACAGCCGCCGGTGCACCAAAAAAGAAAGAAACAGTTATTGATGAAAAAGAGATTCAAGATAAACTAAAACAAACTCAGGCAAAGCTTGCTGGTATAGGAGGCCGTGGTAAAAGCTCACGAAGTAAAAGACGTAGGGATAAAAGAGAAGAACTTGCGGAAGTTGAAAAACAAGATGGGTTGGGTAATGTGTTGCAGGTAACAGAATTTGTTACCGTTAGTGAATTGGCAGGTTTGATGGATGTGAGTTTTACTGATATCATCAGTAAGTGTATGTCGCTGGGAGTTATGGTGTCTATTAACCAACGATTAGAAGCAGATATTATAGAATTAGTAGCAGATGAATACAATTATAAAGTAGAATTTATTGGCGTTGAAGATGCATCTCATGGAGAAGAGGAAGAAGAAGACGATGACCCTAATGATATTAAACCACGTGCACCAATTGTAACTATCATGGGTCACGTTGATCACGGAAAGACATCATTGCTTGACTATATCCGAAATGCTAATGTGAGCTCCGGTGAAGCTGGTGGAATTACCCAGCATATTGGAGCCTATGAGGTTACTACTGCAGGAGGAAGAAAAATAACTTTCTTGGATACACCGGGACACGAAGCTTTTACGGCTATGCGCGCCCGTGGTGCTAAACTTACGGATATTGCAGTTATCGTAATTGCTGCTGATGATGCAGTAATGCCACAAACCCGAGAGGCTATTTCACATGCACAAGCCGCTTCTGTTCCTATGATTTTTGCCATTAATAAAATGGATAAAGAAAATGCGAATCCTGAAAAAATTAAGGAACAACTTGCAGGAATGAATATCCTTGTGGAAAGCTGGGGTGGTAAATATCAAAGCCAGGAAATAAGCGCTAAGAAGGGAATTAATGTTGACCAATTATTGGAAAAGATTTTGTTAGAAGCCGACTTGCTCGAACTTAAGGCTAATCCTAACCGATTAGCAAATGGTACCGTTGTTGAAGCATCTTTAGATAAGGGAAGAGGCTATGTGGCTACTGTGTTGGTTCAAAACGGAACACTTAAAACAGGTGATATGATTGTATCCGGACAGTATTTCGGAAAAGTAAAAGCAATGTACAATGAACGTAACCAACGAATTGATGCCGTACCACCTTCTTCACCTACTTTAATTTTAGGTTTAAATGGGGCCCCGCAAGCCGGTGAAACATTTAAAGTATTTGAAAATGAATCAAGCGCACGTGCTGTGGCAACACAACGTGGGCAAATTCTACGTGAACAAGGAATACGTTCACGTAAACATATTACGCTGGATGAAATTAGCCGCCGCCTTGCATTGGGTAATTTTAAAGAACTGAATGTAATTATTAAAGGTGATGTGGATGGCTCAGTGGAAGCATTAAGTGATTCATTGCAAAAATTAAGTACTGAAGAAATTGTTGTAAACGTAATTCATAAAGCAGTTGGTGCAATAACAGAAAGTGACGTTACCCTGGCTAATGCCTCAGATGCTATTATTATAGGGTTTAATGTTCGCCCATCTGTACATGCAGCAAAACTGGCTGAACAAGAAAGTATTGAAATTAAAACCTATTCTATTATTTATAATGCCATTGAAGAAATTAGAAGTGCAATGGAAGGTATGCTGGAACCCAGCGTTGAAGACAAGATTATTGGAAATGTAGAGATAAGAGAAACATATCGCTTTGATAAAGCTACTGTGGCCGGTTGTTTCGTACTGGATGGGAAAATTGCGCGCAATAGCCGCGTGCGACTTATCCGCGATGGTATTGTAATTTATACCGGTGATTTAGCCAGCCTTAAGCGGTTTAAAGATGATGCTAAGGAAGTGAGTTCCAATATGGAATGTGGTTTGGTAATTAAAAATTACAACGATATAAAAGTAGGCGATATTGTTGAGGCGTTTGAAGAAATAGAAGTTAAAAGAACACTATAAGTGCTGTTTTAAAAAAAGCATTTTATTAACAGATGTATTGGTAATATCGCTGCTGATAATTACATAATGATGAAATTATTTTTAACCTCCCTGATTTTATTATCAGTTATAGGAGCCAAAGCCCAACCTCAACAAAATCTAGTAGCCGATAAAATTGCCGCAGTGGTTGGGGATAAGATTGTTTTAAGAAGTGATATTGATAATGCAATCTTAGATATGCAACGTCAGGGCATCCCTGTTCCATCGGAAGCAAGATGCCTTATTCTTGAACAAAGTATGGGTATTAAAGCTTTGGTGCTACAAGCAGAAAAGGATTCTTTACCCGTTACTGATGAAGAAATAGAACTTGCCATTGATAATCAAATCCGCGGATTCATCAATGCTTACGGGTCTAAGGATGAAGTGGAACGCGTAGCCGGCAGATCCATCTATCAACTTAAAGAAGATTTTAAAGAAACATTTCGTGATCGGAAATTATCCGAAGCCATGCGTAATAAAATTGTAGAAGATGTAAAAATCACACCCGTAGAAGTAAAAGCCTATTTTGATAAAATCCCTACAGATAGCCTCGCATTATATGAATCGGAATTGGAGGTTGGACAAATTGTGGTATATCCAAAAGCAAGTAGAGATGCAGAATTGTATGCTATTGAACAATTAAGTGATATTAAAAAGCAAGTAGAAGCCGGGAAAGATTTTGGAGCACTTGCTCGTTATTATACCGATGATGAAGGAAGCCGTGACCGCGGTGGCCAGTATGAAATTAACAGAAACCAGCGTGATATGGATCCGGTGTGGATGGCTAAAGCCTTTACACTAAAAGACGGCCAAATTAGTAATCCATTCAAGTCCAGATTTGGTTATCATATAATTCAAATGGTAAGCCGTTATGGCGATGACGCCGTGGTAAGGCATATTTTAAAAATTCCGGTAGTTACCCAGTATGAACTTCGCGAAGGTATCGCCCAACTTGACTCCGTTCGTGCCAAGCTTATTGCCGGAACAATAGACTTTGGTACAGCAGTGGCTAAATACAGTGAAGATGAATACAGTAAATTTACCGGAGGAATGTTGCAAGGAAGAGATGGTAACTTGCTTACCATCCAGGAAATGGATAAGTCTATGGTTCCGGTTTTGAAAGATATGGAGGTAGGGCATTATTCCCAACCTACAGATTTTACCGATGAACGCGGCAAGAAAGGGGTGAGAATTATTTATTTAAAAGCAAAAACAGAGCCTCATAGAGAAAATTTAAAGGATGATTTTAATAGGATTTCTGCACGTGCTTTAGAAGAAAAGAAAGAAGAAGTATTAGAAGAATGGTTTGAAAAGAAAGTGAAAACATATCACATTGCTGTTGACGATGAGTTTAAAGATTGTAAATCCATTCAACGATGGTTGCCTAATAAATTATAATTAATAAAGACACTGAATGAAGTAACCATATTTAATTTTCGTTCCGGACAGCCCGGAACGTTTTATTTTTTATACTTAAATATTTTGTGATTGATAGAGAAGAAAATAAATAATGAAAAAGAAGAACGAGCCATTTTAATTGGTTTAATTAAAAAGGGTGAAACGGAACAACAGGTAACCGAATACTTGGATGAGTTACATTTTTTAGCAGAAACAGCCGGAGTGATAACAGTGAAAAGAGTTACACAAAAAATGCAAAACCCCGATAGTAAAACTTATTTAGGTAAAGGAAAATTAGAGGAGATTAAAAGTTTTATTGTTTCCAGAGGAAATATTGACCTCGTTATTTTTGATGATGAACTAACCGGATCGCAAATAACAAATATCGAAAAAGTGTTAGGCAAAAAGACTATTGATCGCTCAGATTTAATCCTGGATATATTTGCCGGTAGAGCAAAAACAGCCAGAGCAAAAACACAAGTAGAACTTGCACAATACCAATATTTGCTCCCAAGGCTTAAAGGTATGTGGAAACACCTGGAAAGACAAGGTGGCGGTGTAGGAACAAGAGGGCCCGGCGAAACAGAAATAGAAACAGACCGCAGGTTGGTAAAAGATAAAATTTCTTTATTACGGGAACGGTTAGCCGAAATTGATAAACAATCCTTCACTCAAAGAAAGGAACGTGGTGAATTTATACGTGTTGCCTTGGTGGGCTATACTAATGTTGGTAAGTCAACCTTGATGAACCTGTTAAGTAAAAGTGACGTATTTGCTGAGAATAAACTATTTGCTACTTTGGATACAACAACACGCAAAGTGGTTTTTGAAAAAACGCCATTTTTGCTGAGTGATACTGTTGGTTTTATACGCAAATTACCCCATCACCTTGTGGAGAGCTTTAAAAGTACCTTAGATGAGGTGAGAGAAGCTGATGTGCTGCTGCATGTGGTGGATATTTCACACCCCGGATATGAAAGCCAATGGAGCGTGGTAAATAAAACCCTTATTGATATTGGAATAAAAGATAAGCCAACAATTACCATATTTAACAAGATGGATAAATATGAAAAGCAAACATTTGATCAATGGCTGGAGGATGATGTTAAGCAAGAAATTTTAAATGATTTAAAAAAACGATGGCAGACTGAAACGGGAGGAAATTGTGTTTTTGTCTCTGCTACTGAAAAACTTAATATTGATTTACTGCGCCAAAGTATTTTAAATAAGGTTAGAGATATGTACAGGGTACGCTATCCCTACAAGGCGGAGTTCTTCTTTTAGCGGTTAACTCCTCGGGGTTTTTAAGTAAAACGTATTTCTATCATGGCTGCCATGCTTAATTTTAGTAGGTATAATGTAAAAGTATATTTTTGCTAAATGAAAAAATTCCCGGTACTGCTATTCCTGCTTTTTTTAATGGTAAAAGGATTCGCTCAAACTGAAAAGATTCAGGAAATGGATAGTGTTACTGTTTCAGCAACAATAGTTCCTGTAAAGGCTGCTCAAACGGGAAGGAGTATTACAACCGTTTCAGCAGAAGAGATAAAAAAAATACCGGCACAAACAATTGATGAATTACTACGGTATCTTCCGGGTGTGGAGGTTCAGGCACGAGGCCCTAAGGGCTCACAATCAGATATATTAATACGAGGTGGAACATTTCAACAGGTGTTGATTATTATAGATGGTGTTCGTGTAAATGACCCGGTAACAGGACATTTTAATGGCTATTTCCCTATTGCTACTGCTGAAATTGAACGAATTGAAATTTTGCGAGGAGCCTCCTCTGCTTTATATGGAAGTGATGCAGTAGGAGGTGTGGTGCAAATAATTACAAAAACTTTTGCAGGTACGAATGAAAATAAAAGCGGGGGCGTTACGCTTTCCCTTGGTGAATACAGCTATCTTAATACTGATATTGGATTACAACATAAAATAGGAAAATGGAATCTTGCGGGAGGTGCTGTGGTTAATAACAGTAGAGGTGTACTCCAAAGAGGAATGAGGGGTTCCTTCCATAATTATACCACAAGCTTTTCTGCTGCTGTAAAGGCTAATAATAATTGGAATCTTGGATTTCGACTTGCTTATGATAGCAGAGATTTTGGTGCACAAAATTTTTACACCTCCTTTACTTCAGACTCTGCAACTGAAAAAGTAAATACTTTTTGGAGCCAGGCGCAGGCAAGATGGAAGAAGGGGAAATTATTATGGGTTTCATCAGCAGGGTATAAAGGTACACACGATAATTACCTGTTTAATAAAATGAGTGTTGCCAATAATAATAAATCATCATTAATACAGGCGCAGAGCTATTTGCATTATACATTTAATACATCACTTGGGTTAACAGCCGGAATGCAAATTATAAACAAGGGAATTAAGAGCAATGACAGAGGGGACCACCACCTAACACAGATGGGATTTTATACTATTTTAAATAGTGAACTGAATAAATATTTTACATTGCATCCTGCCTTACGTGTTGAATATGATAGTAAAGAGAACTTAAATTTTTTACCACAATTAAATGCATCGCTACATTTTTCAAAAGTCCAACTTCGAGGAACGGTGGGTCGCACAATCAGAGATGCTGATTTTACAGAGAGATATAATAATTATGCTAAACTTTTGGTTACAGGTGGACGTATAGGTAATCCCGATTTATATGCAGAAACAGCCTGGACGTATGAACTTGGGGTTGATGTTATTCCGGTAAACCATTTGAAAATCTCCGGTACCGTATTTCAGCGGAATCAATCGAAGATGATTGATTATGTTCCTACACCATATAGTGAGATGCCTAATCAACATAATTTATCTCCAACAGGTAGTTATGCACTTGCATTAAATATTTCCTCGGTAACTAATAGCGGTTGGGAATTATTTGTGCAATGGAAAAGGAATTTTTCACAAAACCGTAGCTTGATATTGCAAGCCGGAGCTACGGGTCTAAAAAGTAAATTACCGGATGGCTCAACCCCGGGGTTATATTTAAGTAACCATGCAAACTTCTTAGGAAATCTTATGACTTCCATTCAGTTAAAAAGGATTAATATAAGCATATCTGCATTGTACAAAAAGAGGCCATCACAAGAGGCCGCCGCGTTAAATACTGTTTTAAATAAAAACTATTTTTTACTGAATACACGAATTGGATTTTTAATAACCCGCAAAATGAATTTGTTTATTCAGGTTGATAATGTTAGCAATACTTCTTATACTGATTTACTTGGTGCACAAATGCCGGGAAGATGGATTATGGGAGGTGTAACATTTTCCTTTTTCTAAATTTATATATCTCAAACCATAACACTGAAGCAGCTCCAATAACCATGGTGGTAAATAACTCTATTATATGAAGGCCGGTTACGTGAAAGAAATCAGATACAGGAGCAACATATAAAATAATAAGCAATAAAATTAGCACCGTAACAGTAATTCCTGTGAGTAAAGCATTAGGGTTTTTAAGTGTTTCAAAAATGCTGTGGTAAAAAGACCTGTTGGTATAACTAAGAAAGATATTAGCAAACAACATCGTAGAAAATACCATGGCTCTTGTTTTTTCTTCATTACCTCCATTATACACCGCAAGTTGATACACCAATAAAACACCAACAGTTATTGCAAGCCCCTGAATGATGCTTATCGCCATTTCCTTCCAGTTAAGAAATGTTTCTGTAATTAAACGAGGGGGCTGTTGCATTGCATTTTTATCCATGGGCTCTCTTTCATAGGCAATAGAACATGTGGGCCCCATTACTAATTCAAGAAAAATTACATGGGCAGGTGAAAAAATTTGAGGATAAATCCAACCGAGAAAAAGTGGCAATGACACAGTGAGTATAATGGGAATATGTATGGAGATAATGTATTGAATGGCTTTTTTAATATTTGAATAAATTCTTCTTCCGGCTGCGATACCGGTAATCAATTTTTCTAAATTGTCATTGGTAATAACCAGTGCGGCGGCAGCTTTTGCTATTTCTGTTCCTTTGTGACCCATAGCTACACCAATATGCGCAGCCTTTAGCGCCGGCCCGTCATTAACACCATCACCTAACATAGCTACTACTTCTCCGTTCCTTTTTAATGTGTTTACTATGGTAAGCTTTGCTTCAGGAAACATACGAGTAAACAAGACCGTATTTTCGGCAATTATGGAAAGCTCTTTATCTGTTTTTCCGGTAATGTCAATTCCTTTTATGGCAGCATCGGTATGGCGTATCCCGGCTTGTTTGGCTATCGCTCTAGTGGTTTCCAAGTTGTCACCCGTTATTATTTTCACCTTAATCCCGGCATCATAAATTTGTTTAAAAACTTCAGAAATTCCTTCTTTAGGAGGGTCATAAAAAATGAGTAGCCCTAAAAAGAAAAATGAAAAATCCTGTTGTTGTTTTGGGAAAAGATCACCTTCAAAAGTAGCTTTTGCAACACCCAAAATACGGAAGCCTCTTTTTCCAAAATCTAAAATAATATCTCTGATTTTATCTTTCTCAATTTTTGATAATGTACTTACATCTAAAATAGCTTCAGGCGCACCTTTTGCAGCAATAATCCGCTCCTTCCTCTCATTTTCAAATAAATGAGTCATCATAGGTGGTGTGCCACTTAATGGATATTCGTGAAATAGATTGTATTCTTTCCTTAAGTCTATATTTTGTGTTTTTTCATAAATATCATGAATGGTTATTTCCATTGGATTAAAAGGAACCGGCTCGCTTCCCCACATCGCATAAGAAATCAATTCATTTAATTTACTGTCATTAAACCTATCTGCATTATATACACTCAATGAACCGTAATCATAAAGATGGTCAAGTTTCATTGTGTTTTGTGTGATTGTTCCCGTTTTGTCAGAACAAACAACCGTAGTGCTGCCCAATGTTTCAACAATTGAACTGCGTTTAATAATAATCCCCTCTCGCATTAATCGCCAGGAACCTAAGGCCATGAAGGTGGTAAAGGCAACAGGAATTTCTTCAGGTAATATGGACATAGCAAGCGTAAGACCGCTAAGAAGGCTGGTAATGATATTGCGGTTCTCAATATAGGCAGTAATACAAACCAAGGAAAAAATTATAAAACCTATAACGGCCATAACTTTTACAAAATGCTCAATCTGTATCTGGAGTGGAGATCTCTCCTCCTTTATTTTTATTAAGGAGGAGCCAATTTTTCCCAACTGTGTTTCCTTCCCAATTTTAGTAACGCTGAAAATAGCCAGGCCAGAAACAGCAATTGTACCACTATACACTTTATTGTTTGATGATTGACTGTCCTTAAAAATTGAGTAACTCTCACCCGTAAGAGAGGATTCATTTACTGAAAAATCATTGCTATGTACAATGGTACCATCTGCATTAATCATTTTCCCTTCTTCGGCGATACACAAGTCACCAACCACAATTTCGTGGGTGAGAATCTTTCGTGCTTCACCGTTTCTTATAACTGTACTTAGTGGCTCGTTCAACTTCTCAAGCTCTTTTAATGCTTTTTTACTCCGGTTATCCTGATACAGTGAAATTCCCGAAACAGCAATGAGTGCAAAAAACATAAAAGCAGCATCACCATATTCTCCAACAATTAAATAGATAATAACTGTAGCAATCAGCAAAATGAGCATGGGCTCTTTAATAATATTCCATAGCAACATCACCATGGAACGGCTTTCATTGTTGGTAATTTGGTTAGCACCGAATTCCTTTTGTGCCAAAAAAACCTCACTTTCAGATAAGCCTTTTAATTGTTGAGGAATGTTATATTCCATGAATTAGTGTATAGGTGGCTAAAAGACTTTAAGATGATCAAAACAAACGCTCTTTATAATAGGGTTCTAAGAACACCTTACCGAATGTAACTACAAAAGTTTAATCAGGAAAGGAATAGTATTACTAAAATTGATGAGAGAGAATAAAAATTATACTGGAGGAGAAAGTGGGTAACATAAGGGGAATATTAAATTGGATTAATAAACGCCGATATTAATTGTTGTGAATTAATTGAAGGAATGAAGCCGTTCAAGGGATCTGCTTTACTTACATCATGTGCGTGATTGATTTCTTCTGTTGTTTTATCGCCATCAAACTCCTTGAGTAGGTTGGTAATTTGTGTTGAGATGAGTTAACTTCTTTTCTTATTTTATGTTTTTGAAAAAAAGACTTTTCTCAACTTTTAGAACGTACTTTTTTGGAGAGGCTTACATAACTATGAAACATTTGTGCCAAATTCAAGGGTAGTAATTCTATTGAATTATAGTTCTCATTATCCGCCACTTCTTATTTGCACACCTTGTATCCATAAAGAGAGGCTTAAAATGGCTTTGTGTAGAAAGGGTGTCGGAATGAGGAAAACAAAAAAGACCTACATTTCTGTAAGTCTTTGATTTTTAAGCTCCCCCTGCTGGACTTGAACCAGCGACCCTCTGATTAACAGTCAGATGCTCTAACCAACTGAGCTAAGGAGGATTATATTCTTATTTCGTTTAGTAAATCATCACATTTTACCTATTGCAAAAGGAAAACATCATAAAGTATTAAACTATTCCCTTTAGGGCTGGCAAAAATAAAGAAATAATGATTTATTGAGCAATTATTTCAATACTAATTTATTGCCAAACACCAAAGATAGCCCTCCGACTACCTGATATTTATCCTAAAACCACCGTAAAACATTCTTTCCGTTAATGGACCCCATATCAAAGAAGCATCAAAATAATTTCCAAAGGGCTCATCTGCAGCAATAATTGCGTGTTTTTGAATATAACCGGTAATGTTTTCAGCACCTATGTACAATTCAAAGCCAGACTTCTTATGTAACATTTTGCTCACCTGTGTATTCATGGTTATATATGATGGCGATTTAGTGGCTAATTGGTAGGCTACAGGATTACTTCCTGTAAATGGTATTCTTTTTTGACCTACAAAATTTACGGTATAATCAAATTTCCATCCCTTAATACCGTATCCTAAATTTACAAAGGCACGATGTGTTGCCGTAAATGGACGATCGATTAACTTGCCGCCATAGGTTGTTTTAACATCAAACCAACGATAGGCTACTTTTACATCCAATGCCTTAACGGGAATAAAGGATATTTCCGTTTGAAAACTATTTGAGAAAGATTTCCCATCTAAATTATAAATATTAAGGCTTTGAGGAGACTCTAAATCAATCACCACTTGATTGGTAAAATCATTTCTATAAAAATCAATACTAATCATCCCTGCCCTTCCAAACATTTTTAGTTTTTGATCAATACTAATTCCTTTATTCCACGCAACCTCCGGTTTTAATCCAAATCCCGGAACAGTTGGTTCACCTATAATATTTAGTGTTCGTGCACTAACAAGGTGCCCCATGTTTTCTGCCAGAACATTTGCAGTACGTTGTCCCCGGCCACCTGATACGCGTATAATCGTACCTGTTATTGGCTCATATCGTAAGTTTAACCTCGGTGTGCCAAACCATCCATACAAGCTGTTATAATCTCCGCGCATCCCGGCTACCAAAGTAAACTTCTCAACAGGCTGCCAGGTATATTCGAAATAACCACCCATTACATTTTCATCACGTGTAAAATTTGATGTGGCAAATGTTTCATCAAAACCATCATGATTAAAACTTAATCCGGTGCGGAATTTATGGTTGGTATTTTTAATTATACTTTGATAAATCAAGTTTGAATAAAAATTATTTTGGCTTCCTTTATACTCTCTCAAACCCAAAAACGCATCTTGATTATGGTGAAAACCGGATATCTGTAACCCAATACTTTGATATTTTGTCTTAGGGAAAATATAGCCAATTTTAGCAAAGCCTTCATAACGGTTAATATCAATACCTACACCATACACAGAGGAAGAAAATTTTTGAGCTTTCTTGAAATCTAATTCTCCTCCTGTTTTATCATCATCAAGCATCTTTCCGCCAAATTCAAAAGAAAGTCCTTTGCTGTCGTTGTAGCTCCAGCGGTTAACTGCACTAAATAAACTTCCGGTGGGTTGATCACGAAACCCATCCTTATTAAAATCGGTTTTGTTGCGTTGGAATTCTTCGTGGAGCAATAATTCAGTTGACCATTTTTTATTTAACGGTAACAATATATTGGCATTAAAATCTGCTCTTCCCATGTTATTTACATAACCATTGAGGTAGATATTTTTAGTGGCCTTAGGCCTCACCAGTTCAACATTAATTTGCCCGGCTATGCTTTCATATCCGTTTACCACAGAACCGGTTCCCTTACTGAGTTGAATACTTTCAATCCATGGCCCGGCGATGCTGTTTAAACCCAATGGAGTGGCTAACCCCCTTGGCCCGGGTAAATTCTCAACAGTAAGTTGAGTATATATTCCTGACAAGCCCAATAGTTGAATTTGTTTTGATCCGGTAACGGCATCACTAAAGGATACATCCACAGAAGGATTGGTTTCAAAGCTCTCACTTAAGTTACAGCAGGCGGCTTTCAGTAACTCTCCGCTATTTATTGTTTGGGTACGAAACGGCGAGAAGGTATTAATAAAACTGTTGCGCTTAGCAGAAGTAACCTGTACAGCCTTTAACACATGGTTTGAACCTAAAATGATTTGAACATCATTCATATTGGTTATACTTAACGTATCGGATGTGTATCCGGCATAAGAAACAATAAGCTTATCGTTCGCTTCTTCCGGATGAATTGAAAAAGCTCCGTTTTCATCTGAAGTAACGGCCTTGCCACTGGTTAACCATGTTATGGTAGCTCCGGGGAGAGGGCTGAACTTTCCTTTATGGTCCTCAGAAAGTACAATACCATTGATTTTTAAGTTATCGGAAGCGCTATGATCACTACCAACATCTCTGTAATGGCAGCAATCCGGCAGTGCATTATACGCTTCGTCAGTGGCTTTTTTGTATTCTGTATCATGACCTGCTTCTGCAATTTTTTCTTGTATGGTTTCAGCGGAAACAAGGCCCGGGTTGTATGATAAGGTGAGTATTTTGGTTGAAGGATTCCAAATGGGATTCCTTACTCCATGCATTTTTGCGGTTTTTTCTATACGCTCTTTGCACATTCCGCAAGCGCCATCCACGTTAATATGTAAAGAAGTGAATTCTTGTGCAAAGACGTTTTGAGTAAATAACAATCCTGCAACAAACAGGATATAAAAAGATTTATTCATAAAAATATTTGATGATGAACAATAGATTAATTAATCATTGTTACAAATCAAATACGAAAAACACGATGTAGAATAAACAGGGGATTGGAACTTTCAGGAGGAGCTTTAATAGCAGGAGTGGGGGCCTCTCCCAATATGTTTAAAGGAGATGTATAAGTATAGCTAACCGGAAGTAAACAAATAAAAAACACAGGGTTTGCCTTTACTTCCGAAAAGGAATAGAAGTCATCTTGAGCACTTACAACCAACTTTGTTTGACAACATTTCTCAGCACCCATCTTGTGCTCCATACCACATTTCTTATGAATACTAGTGGTAGATAAACTAATATCTATATTTTTTAGTTTACCGCAACAGTAATGGAACTGTAATGACATACCTGTTGAGGTAAATCCATACAGCATCATTAAAACTATTACGAGTAACTTTTTCACGATGCAAAGGTATGCCAGAGGCTTCATATTTCATAGTTCCGGTACACAATATGGCTGATTTTAACATTTTACTAAACTGATACTCAATATATTATAGCACACTTCGTGCAATACTTCGAGGCAAATACTTGTTTTTTGTTTTTAAAATACTCTTGTATAAAAAAATACAGTTGCTTATTGTTTTTAAATATTAATTTTTTGCTTTCAGATACACCTGGGTTTTAATTAGGAATCAAAAGCATGAATTATTATTTTGTGGCTAACATCTGCAAGTATTTAATGAAAATTTTTCTTCCTGTCTTATTCTTGTTTGTTGGTCTTTTTTGCAATGCACAATCTTCACATAAACTGAAAGGTTCCTTTTATTTCTATCATGATTATTTTGCCTATATAAATTTTGGTGTGCAGCAAGATGGGAAAATTGTTTTCTGTGGTAGTATTGGAAGAGATGACGATGCTGATATTTTTGTTTCGAGATATAATTTTGACGGAACAATTGATGAAACTTTTGGAAATAAAGGGATGTTGTTTTTTGATATTGCAGGATACAAAGATGTTCCGGTTTTCTTTAAAGTTTTGCCTAATGATGAAATGCTTATTGGCGTAATAGCAGATAATGCATATAGTTATCGAACGCTAAGAGGGAGTTTGGTATTAATAAAACTATTGGCAGATGGAGGTGTTGATATGTCGTTCGGTCAATCCGGAAAGTTTTTTGAACGCCCTAATCGTCATTATAAAGGTTTGATGGCCGGAGCAACACAGCCCAACGGAAATATTTTTTTATTAAGAAGATATGATTCTCGAAATCAGTTTGATGTAGGAATAACATCAATTACTGCCGCCGGAGAAACAAATACAGGCTTTGGAAATAACGGGAATGTCAGTGCTTCAGCAAGAAAGTTTGATGATAACGGAATTGATATTTATGCTGAAGCTACTGGAAATTTATTGATAACCGGCCAATCCCATACCGGACCCTCTGATGTGGCTATAAGTGCCGGGCATAGGCCAGTGGATATCTATCTAATGCGCTTTACATCTTATGGTGATTTGGATAATAGTTTTGGTAATAATGGGAAAGTTATTACCGGATTTAATTCAGGAAATAACTTCCCATCAAAAATTGCTGTTGATGAAAGGGGTAGAATTCGTATAGCCGGTACCGTTTCCACCGACCGGCAACATGGGAAGTGGTTTGTTTATGGCTTCTTGCCTAACGGCTCGATTGATTCAGCGTTTGGCAAGAAAGGAGTTTTAGGAGCAAAGAATGCAGGCAATGCCATCGCCTCCGATATTGCCTTTGCAGACTCAGGCCAATTTTTTATTGCCGGACACAATATAAAACTTGGACAACCTCATGTCTTTATTTCTAAAATTAAGGAAGATGGTAAATTAGACACTTCGTTTGCAAAAACAGGAATAATACAGCTCAGCCATATTTCCAAAAGCCCACAGATTGTTGTAATGCCTGATGGGAGAGTTATACTTGGTGCAATGTCAACTATTGAACGTCGGAATTATTTTGTAGTAACTTGTTATTTGCCCAATGGAAAGGTTGACCCGATGTTTGGTAGCCGTTCAAATGAAATGAAGTAACTTTATTGGATGTCAGACTTGCGCGTTTCATTACTTCAATCTACTTTATTTTGGAAAGACAAAGCCAAAAACCTTGGTATGTTTAATCCGCGTATTCAATCACTTAAAGGGAAAACAGATATTGCTGTTTTACCCGAAATGTTTAATACCGGGTTTTGTATGGATGCTGTGGAATTGGCAGAAGAAATGGATGGCGAGGTGGTAAAGTGGATGAAAAACATGGCAGCAGAAAATCGTTTGATAGTTACCGGTAGTGTTATTATTAAGGAGGGAACAAATTATTTTAATCGGCTGATATGGATGCTGCCGGATGGAAATTTTGGGTATTATGATAAAAGGCACCGATTTGGCTTTGCCGGGGAAAATAACCATTTTACAGCAGGAAATAAGCGGTTGATTGCCTCAGTGAAGGGCTGGAAAATAAATTTAATGGTCTGTTATGATTTACGTTTTCCCGTGTGGATACGCCAACAAGGAGGCGGTAGCGCTGATGCAGAATTTGATTTATTAATAGTGGTGGCTAATTGGCCTGAACGCAGAAAGCATGCATGGCAAACATTGTTGCAGGCACGTGCTATTGAAAACCAATGTTATTGTATAGGAGTTAATAGGGTGGGAGATGATGGAAATAATATTTATCATAGTGGAAATAGTATGGTTGTTGATCCTCTGGGAGAGATTTTATATGCTAAAGAATATGAGGAAGATACATTTACCATTTCTCTTGATCGTAAATATCTTGATGAAGTACGTACTCGTTTCCCCTTTTTAAAAGACCGGGATAATTTTAGTTTGTACTGATTTTCTTTGGATTATTTATATCACCCTCTTCTATCATTCTTTTCACCACTTCCATCTTTCTGTCTTTTTCATTTATTAAAGAAGGATAGTCTGTGCCAATATAAATATCTGGTTGAACCCCTCTTCCTTGTCTGGGTTCGTGGCAGTATTGTACTACTCTAAACAAAGGAAAGCTAATACGACAGCCGGTATTCTTTAATTTTAGGTAAGGAATAATTATTCCACTGTTGCCATACCATCCTCCACCGGTTTCTTCACCACAAAGTAAAATTCCCTCCTGCCCCTTAATTAAATTTGCAAATAATGTAGCAGCAGAAAAAGTAGGCCCACTAATTAACGTATATACCTTACCATTATATTTTTGCTTTTTATTTGCTGAATAACACTTTCGTTCATATTTTTTCAAATGTCTGTTTCCATCAGCTCCTTTTTTTGTGATAAATTTGATTTGAAGATTATTTAGCCATTTGTTTTCAAATTGCTTTGTATAGGGCTTAAGTCCGGAAGAAACACTGTACACACTGTCTGCAATACGAAAGGGGTGGCGACTGATATATTTGGCAAGCAATATAGATAACCTCACCCTGCCACCTCCATTATTCCTAATGTCTAATATTAAATTAGGGATTTCTTCCTTTTGCAAAGAGTTAAATGACCTGCGAAAAAACCGACGCATATTTCCCCTTGTGAAACTATTAATTTCCATTACAGCAAAACGCTTGGTGGTGTCAATATGAAAAGTTCTGTACTTACTCCGCTGTTTTGTACGGTTGATTTTAGGAGACTTAGGTTTAATTATTTTTCGAGCTTTTAGTGAGTCCTTTGCTGTGGTATCAACTACAGGTTTGTATGCTGGAGCCTTTGTATAGTGAACCTTTCCGTTACTATCTAAGTAACTAATGGAAAAGGTATCTGTTACCGTAAAGAGATTTCGGTAATAATAGGGGAAATTAGCACTAACGCGTATATAGTTTATGTTGTTTGCATAACCGTCTATGGGTAAACGGTCAAAGATCTTATTCAGTAATTCGGCTTGTGAAATTCCGTTTATACTTTTTACTACGGTTCCCTTTGACAAAACAGAATCTTTAATTAAGGAGCGAACGGTAACCATAGAGTCATTCCAAATTTTTAAGTAATAAGGAAAGGTGGCAAATCGTTTACCGATTACCCACTTATTATATGCCTTGTTCATGCTAACCGAGGTGTGTCCGCAATGAATCTTATTTATTAACGGAGATAATATGTTCCAGGCAAAATCTAAGTCTGTCATGCTATCCTTTATTTGACCGGCATAATAATTAAAGTACCAGTCCATGCTGTCCTTGGTGGTGTACCAATATAAAGAGGGATGCTTGCTTTCTAATACCTTTTGCATGAAAACATAGTCTTCTTGAAGTTGGGCTTTTGGATATTTTTTATTGGGTAAATATGCTGAAGGTCCGCAGGATACTAAAATGAACCCCAATAAGGCAGGCAATAATAATCTGTACATATTGAAAAAGCCAAAAGTAACCAATAACCTGAAGGTTTTACAAGGATTAATTCAAAAGCAATATCGTTAAACGTGCATTTATTTTAACTCATTACCACACAAACGGTACTAATGAGCTATTGCAGGCGTTTTGAAAAAATAGGAAATTGAAAAAAATAAATAGATATGAAATGGATGCTAATGGTGATATTGTTTTTTTCTTCCCGTGCAGCAGGACAGTATTTTTTAGCAGAGAGTTATCTTGTGGTTCCGGGTACAATTATTATCGAACAGTACGAAAAGCTCCCTCCGGAAATAGTGCCTCAATTAAATATGACATGGGATTTGAAAAACAAATACACCAGAATATATGTTTTGAGAAATAATGAACAAGAAGTGTTTCATGTTCTTGTTCAAACAGATTTGATGGGGGCACCAACCTTTATAGGATTGTCAAAAAATATTAGCTCTGCAGGATTACATAATGTTAGAACGATGTATATGTTTCAGCATTGCTTGCATGAAGAATTGTTACCCAGATTACCTGATGATAGACTTGTAGCTTGGCTTGATTGTATTGTACACTGGTTGAATGATTTTAAATAACAGATTTTCCATGGTTCCACCCCTGTGCAATTAATTCATGTTTATTTCCTCCATGTGTAATAATGTGTTTGCCCTCTTCAGCCTCGGTCATGTAGCCAATTACACTGATAGCATTGTTTGTTCTTATCTTTTCATAATCACTTTGGCTTATGGTAAATAATAATTCATAGTCCTCTCCTCCACTTAATGCACAAGCGGTGGGGTCAAGTTTTAATTTGTATGCAAATTGTTTTGCCTCTTCATTAAACGGTAATTTATCCTCATAAAGTAAGCACCCTGTACCACTCTGTTTGCAGAGATGTAATAAATCACTGCTTAGTCCATCACTCACATCAATCATGCTGGTGGGCAGTACCTCATTTTCTAAAAACCATTGAACAATATCTTTTCTTGCTTCAGGTTTTAAAATTCTGCCAACAATTACAGCCATTCCTTCTAAATCGGGCTGAGCTCCTGTTTGACTATAGACTGCTTTTTCTCTTTCTAATAAAGTTAGTCCCAAAAAAGCACCGCCCAGCTCACCACTTACACAAATTAAATCCTTTGGTTTGGCGTTTTTTCGTGTTACAAATTTATCCGGGGCAACTTCTCCAATTGCCGTAACATTTATTATAAAGCCTTTTTGTGATGAGCTGGTATCACCACCCACTAAGTCAACTCCATATACATCACATGCAGCATTTACTCCTTCATAAAATTCATCTAAAGCCTCTACACTAAACCGATTTGAAAACGCAATACTTATTACAATTTGGGTAGGCGTTCCATTCATAGCATAGATGTCACTAAGGTTTACAACAACCGATTTGTATCCTAAGTGTTTAAGTGGTGTATAGGCTAAATCAAAATGAATACCTTCAATTAACAAATCGGTGGTTATGAGTGTTTGCCTACCAAAATGATCAATAACAGCCGCATCATCTCCTATCGAAACTAATGTTGAGGCGTTACGGGTTTCATTGTTTCGAGTGAGGTATTCAATCAAACCAAACTCACCCAATGAGTTAATTTCTGTTCTTTCCATTATCGTGTGTTGTTTACAAAGCTTCGTAATTCTTCATGAATCTTTCCATTGGTGGCTAATACATGTGGTTGATATGGAGAAAAAGAATCTCCGGTAAAATCAGTAACCCTCCCGCCAGCTTCTTCCACTATTAAATAGCCGGCGGCACTGTCCCAGGCTTCTAATTTGTGTTCATAGAAACCATCAAATCGCCCCGCAGCAACCCAGCATAAATCAATAGCGGCACTACCCAATCGCCTTACCGGAATCCCCAATCTAATCAATCTTTCAAATACCTGTAATGGACCGTTAGATGAATCAAGATAAGTGTATGGAAAACCGGTAACCAAACAACTCTTTAAAACACTTGTTTGGTTGCTTACATGAATATGGTGATTATTTAGAGTAGCTCCTTTACCCTTTTCTGCAAAGAATAATTCATTTATTAAAGGATTATATACTGCCCCTAAAATGATTTCTCCCTTTTTTTCTAATGCAATACTTACACAACACAAAGGTATTCCATGGGCAAAGTTTACCGTGCCATCAATGGGGTCAATAATCCATTTATAATCACTATCTGTTTGACGTTCCCCCGATTCTTCACCAAGGATAAAATGGTTTGGATGGTTTTTGAGAATAGTATCAATAATTATCTTTTCAGCAGCATGATCCGCTTCAGTAACCAGGTTATTGATACCCTCTTTGTGAGAAATTTTAAAACTTCCGTTAAAGTATTTTTTTAAAACACCCGCTCCTGCCTGCACAGCCTCCAGTAATGTAGTTTTTAGCATTGTGCAAAGATAACAACCTCATGGCCTAATAATATTGAATTTTCTCCTAAGCGTGTTACATTTGTTATATTCATTTTAAACATTTTGGAGCTTTCTGTTATCATTGTTAATTACAACGTATGCTTCTTTTTGGAGCAGTGCTTGTTTTCTGTAAGAAAGGCTTGCTCTTCCTTAAAGGCAGAGGTTATTGTAGTTGATAATAATTCTAGCGATGGGAGCCGCAACATCTTACAAGAGGAGTTCAAAGACGTGACCTTTGTTTGGAAAAATACTAATGATGGATTTGGTAAAGCATGCAATGAAGGTATGGAGTTGGCAAAGGGCGAAGTAATTGTGTTTTTGAATCCGGATACCATTGTTTCCGAAGACTGCTTTTTTAAATGTATTTCTTTTATCCAAACAAAAAGTGACTGCGGTGCCTTAGGGGTGAAGATGCTGGATGGCTCAGGGGTCTTTCTACCTGAAAGTAAACGTGGATTCCCTACACCCTCTGCTGCATTTTTCAGGCTTACAGGACTAACGTATCTTTTTCCTCAATCTCCTTTTTTTTCCGCCTATTATGCAGGGCATTTGTCCGAACATCAGGTGCAGGAAATTGATGTAATTGCCGGGGCCTTTTTTATGGTGCGAAAAAAAGTGTTGACTGTAGTGGGTGGCTTTGATGAAGATTTTTTTATGTATGGTGAAGATGTAGATTTAAGTTATCGAATTCAAAAGGCAGGATTTAAAAACTATTATTACCCTCAAACAACAATAATCCATTTTAAAGGAGAAAGTACGCTTAAATCAAAAGCTTACCTCCGGCATTTTTATGATGCTATGTACCTTTTTATTAAAAAACACTACCGTGGATTAATACAAATCCTGATGATGCGATTTGCTATCTTATTAGGAAAGTGGATTGCAACGGTACAATTGGTAGTAAAACCCCAAAAATTAAAACAAGCGCTGCCTCCGGCTGAGGCTGCAGTGGTTTGTGCTCAGGAAGAATTTTCAAATTTAATTCATATTATTAAACATGCTGTTCCCTCAATATTAATACGCGGACGGATTGCAGTAAACTTTTATGACCAACAAAATGTTATAGGAATTGTAGATGATCTCCCCGTACTTTTTGATAAAGGGATTAAGCATTTTGTTTTATCAGAAGGGGTTTTATCTTTTAAAGAAATTATTTCTGTTATGGATAAGTTTAGCAGAAAGTGTTGTTTTATGGTACATGCTGACGGGAGCCATTCCATTGTAGGCAGTGATGATAAAAGTACACGTGGTTATGTTATTGCCGCCAGGTAATAAAAAGGAGGAAGAATATCATCTCCCTTTTTACCTCTGTTCTTCACGAGTTATCTCCCAATATTTTAAAAAGGGATAATTTTCTTTTTCCGGAAGTGCTCCTAATTGTAGTAGAATATCTACAATTGTTAATGTTTAGGCTTATTTGTTAGCTTAAACAATATTTTTCTGATAAAATAGTTTAATTTGTACTCCAAATTTTATGAAAAAAGCCGTCAATTTAATCGTATTGTTATTATTGGTCGTAACTTTAGTTGCTTCGGGTTGTTCTTCAGCTAGAAAAGGACAATGTGGCTGTCCAAGCAAGAAAGGAATGGTTGGTTATTAGTTTTATTTGAAATGAAATATTTCAATCGCAACATATTGGTTCTGTTAAAGCAGGATTTAAAGTCAAAACAGGCTATAGAAAAAGAGATGGCCATGCTAAATGATATGTTGTATCATGTTGAAAAGGTGGACAATTTAGCCGTTGCATTTGAAATTATTGATTGCAATAATTACAAGATTGTATCACGCCATCACGTTGTTAAGCAATATATACGCTCTCATAAAGAGGATGCTTTTGTATTTATGTTCAACCGCAATTAATTACACAATCTTTTCTAACGCTACTTCCAGTTTCTTTAACACATCGGGTATGTCTTCTTTCTTGCAGCACCCTACACTTAACCTATACCAATTATTATTTTTATTAGCGCCAAATGCTACAAAGGGAACCAATGCTAAGTGGGCATCACTTAACAAATAGTTGGTAACATCTTCTTGTGTTTTAATTTCTCTCCCATCTTTTGTTTTTCTGCCGGTTAGATTGACCTGAATGGTAAGATAAATTGCAGCTTGCGGCGCGATGGAATTAACCGGATATCCCTTTTCCCTTAGGGTTTGAATTCCATTATGAATAGAAACAAGACGGATGTCAATTTCATTTTTAAAACCAGCTAAGAATGTATCAACGGCAGGTAGTTGCTTTAAAAATTTTGCTACTGCTTTTTGTTCTGCCATGGGAGCCCATGAACCTACATGACTGTTTAATGACCGCATTTTTACCATTACCTCTTCCGGCCCAAGAGACCAACCTACACGCACTCCTGTAGCCGCAAAGGCTTTGCTGATACCGTCTATAAAAATAGTATATGCCTTCATTTCAGGGCGGAGTGCAACAGGACTATAATGGTGAATATCACCAAAGGTGAGCATCCAATACATCTGATCAAACATTAGATATAATTTCTTCTCCCCTTCCTTCCTACTTTTATTTTCTTCAATAATAAGATCACAGATTGCTTCTAAATCGGCTTTTTTAAATGTCGTCCCGGTAGGGTTGAGTGGAGAACAAACGGCAATCAAACTCGCACCTTTAATGTGTGGCCTTATTTGATCGGCAGTTGGCATAAAATTATTCTCGGCAGCCGCTTCAATTACTACATGCTCACCATGATTAAAATGCGTATAGTGATTATTATTCCAACTGGGAACAGGATAAATAACTTTATCTCCGGGATCTACAATGGTTTTAAATAATGCATAAATGAGAGGTCTGCCACCACAAGATACCAGCACCTCTTGAGGAGAATATCGAACACCCTGATAATGATAAATAAAATCACTGATTGAGCTACGTAAGTCTAATTCTCCCTCAGCAGCAGGATAGGTGGTATAGCCTGCATGATATGAAGCAACAATTTCCTTTTCCATCTGCTCCGGTATAGGAAACTGTGAAGAGTCGAAGTCACCAATGGTATAGTTATAAAGCTTCTCTCCCTTCTTTATCAGCTCTTTAATGGCAGCACCAAGGCGTACAATTTCAGAAGCAATCAATGTTTCGGCAAATGTGCTAAGTTTTGTCTTGGTCATAACAGTATTCATTTTAAAACCCTCTATTTTTGGAGGGAAATGGATATATTTGAATAAATCAACGAAAAGGCAAGATTACAAATTTACGGAATCCTGTAAAAAGTCGAATACCAAAGCTCGGATGAGTTTATTTTGGTATGCTTTTTAACTTGCTCTTCAACAACGAATGTTATGATGTTTAATTTAATACTTTTTGGCCCCCCGGGAAGTGGAAAGGGTACGCAAAGCGAAAAGATTATCACTAAATATGGCCTACGTCACCTGAGTACAGGTGATATGCTCCGCGCTGAAATTTCCGAACAATCAAGATTAGGAATGGAAGCAAAAAAGTTTATGGATAAAGGGCAATTAGTGCCGGATGAAGTGGTAATTGGTATGATTGGAAATGTGTTGAATAATAATAAAAACGCAAAGGGGTTCCTGTTTGATGGGTTCCCAAGAACAGCAGCACAGGCAAACGCGCTGGATGAGTTATTAAATGAAAATAACCAAAGCATCGCTGTAATGTTGGCGTTACAGGTTAGTGAGGCTGAGTTAGTAAAACGATTGTTGAAACGAGGCGAAACCAGCGGACGAAGCGATGATAATAATGAACAGGTGATACTTGCGCGGATAAAAGAATACCATAACAAAACTGCAGCAGTAGCCGATTATTATCAAAAACATGATAAAGTGGTAATGGTGAAGGGAGAGGGAAGCGTTGAAGATATTTTTAATGCCCTATGCCTTGAAATTGATAAAAAAAAAGAGATATTTTAATTAAGGAGGACGAGATTTTTATTAAAGAAAAAGTCGTGCATTTACTTTCAGCCCTTACTGGCAGCGAAAAAGGCCTTTGGGGAAAAATGAATGCATGGCAAATGGTTGAACACCTTATAGCGTTTTTTGATATCAGCAATAATAAGCTGTCCTTTCCTTTGGTTACTTCTCCGGAAGATGTAGATAAGTATAAAAGTTTTATTTATAGTAATAAGGAGTTTAGAGAAAATACAAAAGCTCCTTTATCTGTTGTGCCCGATGAGCCGCTTCCGGTAAGAAGCGATTCCTTCCCGGCGGCTCTTAATAATTTAAAAGAGGCCATTGAGAACTTCTTTAATTACTTCCACAAAAATCCATCAGCACAAATAATTCACCCCGTATTTGGATTATTAGCAGGTAATGAATGGATCCTTTTACATGGGAAACATGTTCGCCATCATTTACGTCAATTTAATTTGTATTAGTAATTTCATTTTTTTATGATAAGGAATTTTATTGTCGTAAAATGAAATGTTGTGGCCAAAGGGTATTGTATTATTAATTACTTTAGAAATTCAATCCCTATCATTGCGTAGCTTTGTTTTATGAGTACAGAAATTAAGAAGTTAGGTAATTATGTTGCCGGAAATTGGATTACCGGTGATGGTGATGGACAAATGTTGTATAATGCCATAACCGGAGAACCGGTGGCAATTGCCTCTACAGCCGGAATTGATATGGAGTTGATGACTCATTACGCAAGAGATAGGGGAAATCCTGTTTTACGTAAAATGACCTTTCAGGAAAGGGGCAGAATGTTACGCGCATTGGCTTTGCATTTGCTTTCTAAAAAAGAAGATTTTTATAGAATAAGTGCCCTTACCGGAGCAACCCGCGCAGATGGTTGGATTGATATTGAAGGTGGAATAGGAAATTTATTTTCGAATGCCTCCTTACGCAGAAAACTTCCCGATGATCCGTTTAGTTTAGATGGAGAACCGGTGGTGTTAAGTAAGCAGGGAAATTTTATTGGTCACCACCTGCTTGTTCCTAAGGAAGGTGTAGCCATACATATTAATGCATTCAATTTTCCTGTATGGGGGATGTTAGAAAAAATTGCAGTTAATCTTTTGGCGGGGATGCCTGCTATTGTGAAACCTGCAACGGTAACCAGCTATCTAACGGAAGCGGTTGTACGCGAAATTATTTCTTCAAAAATCTTGCCTGATGGGTCGTTACAATTATTGTGTGGAAGTGCGGGAGATTTACTTAATTATGTGAACGCACAAGATGTGGTAACATTTACCGGCTCTGCATCTACAGGACAAAAGCTTAAAGCTCACCCCAAAATCCTTTCAGAGAGCGTGCCTTTTAATATGGAGGCAGATTCCTTAAATTGTATTGTGCTTGGTGATGATGTGGTGCCGGGAATGCCAGCCTGGGATATCTTTGTTAAAGAGATTAGGAAGGAAATGACTGTAAAGTGTGGCCAAAAATGTACAGCAATAAGAAGAATATTTGCACCTGAAAATAAAATTGAAGACGCGTGGAAGTCTTTGTTTAAAGAACTGGATAAAACAACTATTGGTAATCCGGCCAATGAAAAAGTTAGGATGGGTGCTCTCGCCGGGCAAACACAGCGTGATGAATTACGTGCACAAATACAGAAGCTAATGGCTTCTTCAAAAATTATCTATGGTTCACTCAATGAAGTGCAGGTTACTGATGCTGATGCGAACAAAGGAGCTTTCTTTAGCCCTATTGTTTTACTTAATGAACATCCCGACACGGCTACAGAACCTCACGATATTGAAGCTTTTGGGCCGGTAAGCACATTCATGCCATTTAAAACAATGGAAGAGGCTATTCATTTTAGTAAACTCGGGAAAGGAAGTTTAGTGTCATGTATAGTTACCGAAAGTAAGAAAAATGCAGCAGCCTATGTTATTGGAGCCGCAAGTCATCATGGGCGGATCCTGGTCTTAAATGAAGCGTGTGCAAAAGAAAGTACAGGCTCGGGCTCCCCGCTTCCTATGTTAGTTCATGGTGGTCCAGGACGTGCGGGAGGCGGTGAAGAAATGGGTGGCCTGCGAGGAATAAGGCACTACTTGCAACGAACCGCTATCCAGGGAACACCAACAATGATTACCGCAATAACAAATGTCTTTCAACAAAATGCCGAAGGGGTGCACGATGGAATTCATCCATTTAAAAAATATTTTGAAGACCTGAAAATTGGTGATCAAATAATAACTGAGAAAAGATTGATTACATCTGAACTGATAGATAAGTTTGCTGATTTGAGCGGAGATCATTTTTATGCACATATAAAAGATACTGATTTTAACGGAACCATGTTTGAACAACAGGTTGCACATGGCTATTTGATTATGAGCGTAGCTGCAGGATTATTTGTTGATAGTTTTGAGAAAAACCCTGTGTTGCTTAATTATGGTATTGATGATTTACGCTTTACAAAGCCTGTTTATCCGGGTACTTCTGTGTATATTCGTTTTACCTGTAAAGAAAAGATTGCACAAGAAACAAAAGAAAAATCTCCCGGAATGGAATATGTTCGTGGCATGGAAATTCCAAAAGGAATAGTGAAGTGGATGGTGGAAATATTTGATGATAAAGACGAGATAACAGGAGTGGGAACTATTCTAACCATGGTTGAAATGAAAAATAAAATATAGAGGTATGCAAACAAATCTGGCAGAAGGTTATGTGAAAACAGAAACACACCACAGTATTACAACAATCACTTTTTTTCATCCAAGAAGCAATTCACTGCCTGGCAAAATATTGCATGAATTGGCAAAGGAAATTCATTATGCAGGTGTGCATGATGAAACACGAGTTATTGTACTGCGTAGTGATGGCGAAAAGGCCTTTTGTGCCGGCGCCAGTTTTGATGAACTGGTTGCAATAAAAAATGAAAAAGAAGGGCTTGCCTTCTTTAGCGGCTTTGCAGAAGTAATTAATGCTATGCGCACCTGTCCTAAATTTATTATAGCTCGAGTACATGGCAAGAGTGTTGGCGGGGGCGTTGGCTTGATTGCCGCAGCTGATTATGCAATTGCTTATGAAAAGGCTGATATAAAATTGTCTGAGCTTGCTCTGGGGATAGGCCCATTTGTTGTAGGACCTGCTGTAGAAAGAAAAATTGGTAATGCAGCATTCTCTGCGATGGCTATTGATGCCGCCTCATGGAGACCCTGCGAATGGGCAAAACGAAAAGGCCTATATGCCGAAGTGCATGAAACCGTGGAAGGAATGGATGAATCTGTATTAAGATTGGCTGAATTTCTTGGCCATGCTAATCCGGAAGCTATGAAAGAACTAAAAATAAATTTTTGGGAAGGAACAGGTCATTGGGATATCCTTTTAAAACAACGAGCTGCCTTAAGCGGAAAACTCATACTTAGCGAATTTTCCAAAAAGGCAATTCAGGCATTTAAACATAAGGGTTAAACCCCTCGTTTTGTACTTTTAATTTATGAAATCACCCGGTAAGAAGAGTGTGATAATTTTTTGATAAAACAATTTATCCACCCGCAAAACTTCTTTTCATCTAATACGGTTAACCTACCTTGTAAGCATAATTTTGAAGAAAAATTGTGCAGCATGAAAATGTTGTAAATTACCTGTAAGTATTTCCCCTTTTTGTTCAATGACTATAGCCGGAATTTTAAAAAAGATTTCAAAATGGCTGCTAATTTTCTTTTTAGGATTATTAGGGATAGTTTGCTTGTTGCTCCTTTTTATCCATCTTCCAACAGGAAAGCGGTTTGTGAAAAATGAAATACAACAGTACCTGAGCAATAAGCTTCAAACTAAGGTAGTTATTGGCACATTAGATTATCGTATCCCGGATTGGGTTACTATAAAAAAATTATACATTGAAGACCAACATAAGGATACCTTGTTGTATGTAGATTATGTGCGAGTTGATATTAAGATGTTAAGTCTGCTTAATAATAATATACATATCAATAAGGTGGCGGTTTCTAATGCCCGGGTTAATATTAACAGACCGATAACCGATAGTACTTTTAATTATAATTTTATCGTTACTGCTTTTACCCACAATAACAAAGAAACAACAGCTAATGATACATCGTCTATAAAGTTTTCACTTCAGCAACTTTCTCTTAAAAATACCCACCTCCATTTCGACGATAGGTACGGAGGTAATATTTTTAACACGAGCCTGGATTCATTGTTTTCAACCGTTAAGCAAATTAAAATGGATAAACCACTTATTGATATCCATGAATTATTTATTGATGGTCTTAAACATGATATGACAATGATAAGTGGTGCAGAAGCTGTAGATAAGGCAGAATACGCATCAAGTTCTCCCACTTCCTTATTGATTAAGGCAGGAAAAGTTACTCTGGAAAATGCTGCTGTAAATATCATTGATAGTGTAACCGGAATGTATTCTGCCAATAAATTAAATGATGTTTCAATTTCGAATGCCTTGTTCGATTTATCTCGTAATCAAGTTTCTGCAGGAACCATAAACCTTACCTCATCACAAATTGTATTTTCTTCACCAATTGTAAATACAAACTCATCACCTGGTAATAATTGGGATATTAAGGCCAACAAGGTAATCGTAAATAAAAGTAGGGTTACATTTGATAATTCCACAACTGCACCACAACTTGAAGGGGTTGATTTTTCTCATCTTGACTTAACGTCTATATCGGCAGATATAGATAGCGTGCATAATTATGGTTCTCATTTTAAGGGAAAGATAAACAGCCTTTCTTTTAAAGAGAAAAGTGGACTGGTGATTGAAAAGGCTAAAGCTAATCTGGTGTTTAACGATACAACATTATCACTGCAAGAATTTTATGTTCAAACGCCCAAAAGCATTTTACAACATTCACTTTCTCTTCAATTTGATAGCCTTTCAGGGATTATGCAAAACCCTATGCGCACTTTTGTTGCTGCTAATTTTAATAATAGCAAGTTATCTGTTGAAGATTTGTATTTGTTAATGCCGTCACTTAAAGAGGCTTTTCCTCCAGCTTCTTTTGCTAATCAAAGTATTGCATTTGATGCTACTATCCGAGGCTCTCTTGCTAAACTAACACTGCCGCATATACGAATGAATGCCTTGAGCGGTAGTAAAATAAAGGGTAAGGGTGTATTATACAATCTTATCCAGCCCGATTTGTTCTCCTATGATTTTGATATTGAATCCGGTAACCTTCCTAAGCAGGATATCATGAGATTTATCCCAAGAGAGCACATTGAACAGGTGCGTTCATTACCATCGCTGGTTAATATCGCGGGTAATTTTTCAGGCAACATGTCTGAAGTGAAATCTGACGCACATCTCTTTGGGAATGGATTTAATTTTGAAGGAAGCGTGGTGTTAAAAATTCCTAATGAGAATATAGCACCCACTTTTACGGTTAAAATGAAAAAGATAGCATTTGACAAAAATTTCATCACCAACCTTATTCCCGAAAATACACTTCCTCCGGGCATTTCTATACCAAAGTATATATCAGTTAGTGGAGATGTACATGGAGCAGAAGAAAAAATTTCAGCCAATGCTCATCTCACAACAGAATATGGGGATGCTAATGTTAAGGGATTTATAGATAAATACACTGATGCTCATGATGCTACTTATGATTTGGATATTTATTTAAATGGATTTGATTTGGCTAAACTCACAGGCAAGGATTCTTTACTTGGCCTTTCTACAGGGCGGTTACTGGCAAAGGGCGTCGGATATGATTATAAAACTATGGTAACAGACTTTTCTGTGGATATGAGCCAACTTTATTTGAATGATTATAATTATCATAATGTAATTACTAATGGAAATCTAAACAAAGGAGAATTTCGCACACACTTCTCCGTTAGTGATTCTGCCATAATGCTGAACGGTGTGTTTGAGGGAGATGTGTCCGGAAGCTTTCCTGTTTTTAAAGGTAATATTCGGGTTGATACCCTTAGATTAGAACCATTGCATCTCCATCCTGATGAAATGGATATGGCATTTTCAGTAGCATTAGACGTTCAAAATCTTACTCCTCATGATTTGAATTTTAAAATGCAAGTGGATTCTATTTCTTTTGTGATGCATAATGAACGCTTTCCTATTGATAGCATCATGATTCGAGCCAATGCTGTAAATGGAATTGACTCTATTACATTAAATAGCGGAATTGCACATGCTTATGTGGCCGGCTCGTTTGATTATAATACCGTAACCAGTGCGTTGATTGGGTATATTAATCGCTTTTATAAAATAAATACAGATAGCATACGGGAGCAGCCAATGCAGCAAGTAAGTTTTGGATTGGAAACCTCAGACAACCATCCGATTTTCTCAGCAATTATTCCGGGATTAAATAAAATTTCAGGAGTAAAGGCCTCCGGTAGTTTTGTGTCTGATAAAAATAGTGGAACACTGTTGGTAAATGGAAGTCTTGATACGCTTGTGTATAATGGAATTATTATGGGGAAGACTGATGCTGATATTAGGAGCGTAGGCGATAGCATATTATATAATTTGGGTGTTCAGTCTGTAAAAGTAGCCGGGAAGACTTTTTTGAATAATGCCATTTTTGGCTATGTAAAGAATGATAGCTTGTTGGTGAATTTTTTGACTAAAGACCCAAAGGGCCGCGATTGGTTTGCATTAAATGGAATTCTTAGCAATGAGGATAGCGGATATTGGTTTCATGTTGGTGAGAAAATGTTGCTTAATTATGCCGGCTGGACCGCAACACCGGATAATTATGTTTATTATGGAAAAACAGGGTTATTGGTTAATAATTTTAAAATTCAAAATGAGGCTTCGCGGATATTAATATCAAGTCAGGAAGATAAGGCAAACAGCCCCATAGATTTATCTCTTGATAATTTTAATCTATTTAGCATTAGTTCATTTTTTAGTTCAGATAAAGAAATAATGAACGGCTCAATGAATGCACGTCTTACTATTGATGACTTGAACAAGGATGTACCCTCCTTTACGGGATATGCTTATATCTCGAATTTTGAGTTGATGACACAACCGATTGGAGATGTTGAATTCTATGCAGCAAATATTGATGATGATGTGGTTTCTGCAAGAATGTATGTTACAGGAAATGAGAATAACATTGAAGTGTCTGCGGATTATAATCTTTTAACCAATGATATTAAGGCCGATATTGACATTTTAAAAATGAATGCTGCAACATTAAAAGCCTTTACTGCAGGACGTTTAAAGCATGCAGATGGTAACATGCACGGGAAAGCATCTCTTACAGGTGATATAACTAATCCTATTTGGAATGGAAGACTTCTCTTTGATACTGTTTATTTTGCACTAACCGATCTTGGTGCTCCTTATCGGGTGAATAACCAATTTATTGATCTTAACTATCCATTAATTCAATTTAAAGAATTTACCATTAAGGATTCTTTAAATAACAGGATGTATATAAATGGGAATATTAGAGCAAGGTCAATATCAAAATATGACTTAAATCTTAATGTAAAAACAAATGATTTTGTTGTACTCAATGTTGAACAAAATCCGGAGAATGAATTTTTTGGATATGCCTCAGTAGATGCAAATATTTGGGTACGTGGTACTTCAGAAGAACCAGATATACAAGGGAATATATTATTGAATGATAAGAGTGATGTTACCATTATTTTGCCCGAGCAAAATTTTGATAAGGATGCAGCAAAGTCAATTGTAAGGTTTGTAGATGCAGATACCCTGGATATAATTAAATCAAGAGAAAAGTTTAAGGATGTTTCTGATCAAGGTGATGCTTTTGTGAAATTTTTAAATTATAATCTGAATATTGAAGTGAAGAAGGATGCTACACTTCGGATATTAGTTGACCCGGTTTCAGGAGATGAAATGACCGTGCGAGGTAATGCGCAATTAAATGCAGGGGTTGATCCCGGTGGAAATTTGCTTTTAGCCGGAAATTATGAGCTTGAATCCGGATCTTATGTGCTCAATTATCAGTTTTTACAGCGCAGATTTAATTTGTTGAAGGGAAGTACGATTGCCTTTTTAGGGGCACCTATGAATGCCAGGGTAGATGTTAATGCAGAGTATATTTCAAAAACTTCGCCTCGCGATTTATTGTCTGGAGAGGTGGGTTCTGCAGACGCTTCTTTGCTAAACTCATTTAGCCAAAAAATACCATTTAAAGTTGTGATGAATATGACAGGAGAATTAAAGAAGCCTGTTATAAAATTTGATATCCAGTTGCCTGAAGAAAATACCGGGGCACGTATTAGCCCTGATTTGCGTACACTTTTAGAAAGTAAATTGGCGCAAATCAGAGGAGACGAGGCCTCTATTAATAAACAGGTCTTTTCTTTGTTACTTTTTAATCGCTTTATAAGTGAACAAAGTTCAGATTTTTTTAAAGGCTCAGGTACTGAATTTAATGATATTGCCAGGCAAAGCGTTAGCCAGTTTTTATCTTCTGCATTAAACGAAATTGCAGGCGAGTTAATTAGTGGCGTAGATATTGACTTAAATGTAAATTCCTATACAGATTATACGTCTTCTGGAAATACAAATCGTACTGATTTAAATCTTTCTTTAAGTAAAGCATTTTTAGATAATAGGTTGGTTGTAACCATGGGAAAAAACTTTGGAATTGAAGGCCAAAATCAAACTACAAAGGCTGAAGGGTTTAATAGTTATATGCCGGATGTGACTGTAGCGTATAAGCTTTCAAGAGATGGAAGATATATGGTTAGAGCATATAGAAAGAATGAATTTGAAGTAATATTGGATGGATATATGGTTGAGACCGGTGTTGGGTTTGTAATGACGATTGAATACGACAGGTTTAAAGAAATAATTAAGAAGAGAAAAAAATAAAATGAGAACGCAAAGTATAGCAGTATTATTGGTAGGCTTACTGTGCCTAAGTGCGTGTAGCGTTCGACGTTATATTCCTAAAAATGAAAAAATATTTCGTAGTTATAATATTGAAATCGAAAAAAGCCCAGAGGTTAAAACAAGAAAAAAGGCTCTTTTATCAGAAATAAAAATTGCTGTTCAACCCAAACCTAATAAATTCTTTTTGGGCCAACCTTGGAAAGTGTGGTGGTGGTATGCAATTGGAACCCCCAAAAAGGAACGTGGTTTTACTGCTTTTATTCGTAAACGGTTGGGTGAGCCACCGGTATTTAGCAGCCGGGTTAATACGGTTAATACTGCCACAAGTATTGAAAGCAGGCTGGAAAATTTAGGCTATTTCAAATCAACAGCCTCCGGGGATACCTCCTCTAATTCCTATTTTATAAAAGCTCATTATAAGGTGAAGGTTAAACCAAGATATTATATAGATAGCATCACATGGGTTAATGATAGTTCTGCTTTGTTAAAACAATTAATTAGAGCACAAGGAAGAGGAAATAGTCTTATTAAATCGGGAGATCCTTATAACCTGGATAATATTTCTGCAGAACGCCAACGGCTTGACCTTTCCTTAAAAAATAGAGGATACTATTATTTTAATCCTAATTATCTAATGGCCTATGTAGATAGTACAATCGGAAATAGAAAGGTTCATTTATATTTAAATATTAAAAACACTACGCCCGATTATGTTCGGTATCCCTATAAAATAAACAAAATCAATATTTATCCTAACTTCTCACTTACTTCTGAAATTTTAGATTCTTCAGGGAAAGGGCTAATCGTTTACGACACCCTGAATATTTTAGATACTCAAATAATTTTTAAACCGAAGTTATTTGCTCAGAGCATTACTTATAGGCCCGGACGAACATATAGTAGTAGGGCACAAAATGCTACTTTAAGCAGACTTATAAATCTGAATGTTTTTAAGTTTGTAAAAAATAGATTTGAAATTGCTGATACAATAGCAAGGAAACTTGATGTGAATTATTACCTTACCCCGGCAAAAAAGCGTTCATTACAAGGTTCTATAGAGGCCTTTTCTAAAGAGAATAGCTATATCGGTGCACAGGTAGGGATGATTTGGAGAAATCGTAATGCTTTTAAAGGTGCTGAACTAGTGAGTATAAAGACATCGTTGGGTGCTGAATTGGCATTTGCAGATTCAGTAAAAAATAATAATTACAGACTGAGCGGTGAAATAACGTTAAAGGTGCCACGATATGCTGTGCCGCTTTTAAAGGGTAATGAAAATTTACTTTATCCCCCCGTAACAAATATGGTTTTAGGATATGAACTGTTGCGTAAACAATTGTTTTATACAAAGAACCTTACTCACGCACGTTACGAAGTTTCTTGGAGAAAAAGTCGTTCAAAAAGTTTTACCCTCTCTCCAATTAGTTTGAGTGCCTTGTATGCAACAAATATTTCCGATACATTTTATAGGCAGGCAGAAGTGAATCCCGCACTGCTGTTAAATGTTTATTCTGAAGCGATATTGGGTTCTTATCTTTCATTTACTTATTCGCCATCCCGCCCCCGAGATAAAAATACCTGGATATTTAACAGCAGTATTGATCTGTCAGGAAATTTAGCAGGGTTGATTACTGGAGCTAAAACATTTAGACAAAAGGCCATTTTTAAAACCCCTTTCGCACAGTATATTAAAGCAGATGCAGAGTTTTTGTTTTTTCGTCATTTAGACAAAACGATGGATTGGGCAAACCGATTTCAATTAGGGTTGGGCTTCCCTTATAATAATTCTGCTATGTTACCTATTACGAAACAGTATGTTATTGGAGGGTCAAGCTTGCTTAGAGGATTTGCAATGCGCTCTGTTGGTCCGGGCACTTATAAGCCCACCGCAGAAGATCAAAAACTTTTTCAAATAATTGGTGGAGATTTTAAATTATTACTCAATTCCGAACTGCGCTTTCAAATAATTGGCAGATTGAAAGGAGCCGCTTTTGCAGATGTAGGAAATATTTGGACAAAGGATACAATCATGTTTGGAAAAGCAGCGCAGATTAACAAGTATTGGTTTAAAGAACTTGCAGTTACATCTGGCTTTGGATTACGCTTTGATGCAACTGTTATCCTTATTAGAGTTGATTTGGGTATTCCTTTACGAAAACCATATTTACCTGAAGGGGAAAGATGGGTTATTAAAGATATTCAGCCGGGCAGTGCCAAATGGAGACGAGATAATCTTGTTTTGAATATCGCTTTAGGATATCCATTTTAAAAGCAGTTAGGAAGAGGATTCTATTTTAGAAAATTTTATAAAAAAAATTTTATAAGGACAGAGTATGATTTATCACTAAGAGGCTATTTTAACAAGCCGTCCTAAAGCAAGTAAGGCTTCAATTATATTCAACCTTGGTGTGTAATTCTATTAGCAGTGTAATACTTTATTAACTCTTGGCTTCTGTGGTTCCTTTAATGTTATTATGTTATTTTCATGTAAAAAATCACAGACTTGTATCTAACACCTTTTCGGTTATTGCATTAAAAGATTAAAGATTTAATTACGGCTCTTACCTTGAAACTTTTCTCCTAAATAAATTCTTATAGAGTGCTTTAGCGTAAGCTTTTATAAACAAACGATTTTCCTGTATTCCACTGGCTATCCCCTTTTCGAGAGTTGAGAAAAGGATTGATTTAATTCTACTATGCTTTTTATTTTTAACCAAATATTGACTGAGTAATCCAAGTCCTGCTCCAGCTATTGATCTTGTTAATCCTTCACTTACATCAGTAGTTAACGATAGTTTTTCAAAAGACTTTTGTAAAATATTTGTTGGCTTAAAACTATCTTTGGTTATTTCCCATTGTTCTTTAATTAAAGCCTCCTGCATTACTTTCTTATGGGATAAAGCTAAAATGGCATTATCTAAATCGCTAACAGATGTAATTTTCATTGTTCCTTCTTAAATATTTTTGTTAATAGCACTTTTGAAATAACTTTTGAAATATCCTTTTTTTAAGTGATAATAGGAGCAGTCCACCAATAAAATTAATTATTCCAATCAATAGAAATCCTTGATAGACCCTACCAAGCCACTCTCCCAATAGCAACGGCAATGTTAATGCTGAATAAAAAAATAATAACAAAAAACAAACTCAGTGCTCTTAACAACACAGCAGTTATCACCTCAGCACCCATCTGTGTAGACTTAAGATTAATTCCAAATGAGTTTTTAATACTCTTCCACATGCTTAGCTAATATCTCTGTTTGTCTAGCGGGGTCGTTCAATGTGCTTAGCATCTTTTGAATGTGCAGCAGTTTAATTTTTTAGGAAAACCTATTAACGACATCGTCTTTAAATGTTTCTGCCTTTTCAGTAGTCGAACTCCGCCTTTCTTTTTTTATAAAAGCCTCAGCATCCTCCCGAATGTCTTCATATTTGTCAGAAAGCTTCTCTCCCAATGCTGAAAGTTTGTCTTTTACAGCATCTCCCCATTCTCCTCCTTTTTTGACAATTCTCTTTCTTGTCTCACTACCTTTATCCGGAGCAAATAAAATACCCAAGATAGCACCGGCAGCAGCACCAAGCACGATGCCGGTTAATAATTTCTTATTCATAACTTTTAATTTTAGTTAATTATTAATTGAGGTTGTAATTCTATTTGAGCTAATTCTGTTCCAATTTCTTTAAATCAGGAACTTTGTCATGCTGATAAATGATGTTTTGATAAAAAATAACAAAATATTCCGCCCCCCTTTGGATAAGATTTGAGTAACAAACAGAGAATCACTCTCTTAAATTTCTAATTTTATAAACAACTTCACAATAACATCAAGGCTGAAGTAATGTGCAACGTATTGCCCTGGTTAAATTAGGAAATATGATGTGAACATAATCAATTCCAACAGTCTTATTAATCAAGCAAGAAATTTCTCTATGCCACATTCGTACGTTAAATTATGGATACATGCCATTTGGACAACTAAAAAACGAGCACCTTTAATTTATCCAGATGTTGAAAATATAATCCATCAGTTCATTTTTAATCAATTGTATCAACAAGGGTGTCCTGTTCGAATCATTAATGGAATGCCAGATCATATACATTGTCTTTTTTTACTAAATCCTCAGAAATCAATTGCTGATGTAATAAAACAAATTAAGGGCAGTAGTTCACATTACATCAATCAAAACCACTTAATTAATGAAAGATTTTCCTGGCAAACAGGATATGCAGCTTTTGCTGTTTCAGAATCAGTAATAGAAAGAGTGTTTCATTACATTAGGAATCAAAAAATGCACCATCGGGGCTGCTCATAACCCACGGTTTAAACCGTGGGTTATGAGCAGTAGCCTTTACATCCAGCGGTGGGTTAAGAGCAGTAGTCCTTGCATCCATCGTTAGTTTATGAGCAGTAGCCTTTGCATCCAGCGTTGGGATGTGAGCAGTAGCCTTTGCATCCAGCGTTGGGATGTGAGCAGTAGCATTTGCATCCAGCGTTGGGATGTGAGCAGTAGCATTTACATCCAGCGGTGGGTTATGAGCAGTAGCCCTTTCATCCAGCGGTGGGTTATGAGCAATAGCCCCTTACATCCAGCGGTGGGTTATGAGCAGTAGCCTTTTCATCCAGCGGTGGGTTATGAGCAGTAGTCCTTGCATCCATCGTTAGTTTATGAGCAGTAGCCTTTGCATCCAGCGTTGGGTTGTGAGCAGTAGCCTTTACATCCAGCGGTGGGTTATGAGCAGTAGCCCCTTTCATCCAGCGGTGGGTTATGAGCAGTAGCCCCTTTCATCCAGCGGTGGGTTATGAGCAGTAGCCCCTTTCATCCAGCGGTGGGTTATGAGCAATAGCCCTTTCATCCAGCGGTGGGTTATGAGCAATAGCCCTTACATCCAGCGTTGGGTTGTGAGCAGTAGCCCCTTACATCCAGCGGTGGGTTATGAGCAGTAGCCCCTTTCATCCAGCGGTGGGTTATGAGCAGTAGCCCCTTTCATCCAGCGGTGGGTTGTGAGCAGTAGCCTTTACATCCAGCGGTGGGTTAAGAGCAGTAGTCCTTGCATCCCTCGTTAGTTCACGAGCAATAGCCCCTTTCATCAAGCAGTGGGTTATGGGCTGCTGTTGGTTAGGCCTTGGCCTACTTCATGCATATCTAACAGAAATTAGGGGAGAATAGTGCTTTACTGGGTGAACGTGTAAATTGTTATCAATGTGAGAGGGGAAAAAACATTTTCAAGTTAAGCTAAGAATGCGCAGCGTTTATTAGGCAGCATATAAAACACTTAGCAAAGCCGGGTTCTTCAAAAAAGAATTGATATTCTAAAGGCTAATTTATAATTAACCAGTTTATGGGAGAGGTATGATGTAACTATCCTTTCAATTGGTTAGTTTATCCAATGCCTTGAAAATAACTTCTTTGTTAAATGGTTTACAAATAAAACAATCAGCACCCAGTGTTAGGGCTTTTTGCCTGTCAGCAATTGTATCATGAGCCGTAATCATAATAATCTTAGACTTTGGGTATCGATGTTTGATAAATCCAATAAAGTTTAATCCAAGCCCATCCGGTAGATAATTATCTAAAAATATAATTTCGGGAACTTGTGTGCTAAGTGCAACTTCAGCATCAGATAATGTGTTAACAAACTTAGCCTCCACATTTTTTTTCTTCAGTAGGGCGGTTAGCAGAAAACAAATATCAGCCTCATCGTCAATAATCAGTACTTTCAATTTTACCTATTTTAAATGAAAAGGTGATTCATTTTTAAAAATGATACCACACTTATTATAATTCTTTGATTTGCAAAAAACATACCGCGCAAATTTTTATATAAAATTTATTTCTACTACAAGCTTATAATATAATTTTCAACTAAATTGTAGAAATCTGTGGTATAATATGGCTTTTTTAGGGGAATTTTTTACATGGTGCAATTATTGTTGTGAGATTTATTAAATACTTGGGTAGTATTTTAGACAAATGTGAGGAAGTGAAGCTTTCATTTTGTTGAAAAAAATCATCAATTGGTATGATTATTCCTCTTCCATTTGTTAGTTCTAAAACTAATTGAAAATCTCACTTGGTTTAAGTGGTATAAAAGATTGAATAATATTTTTTAACGGACATGGAATGATTTATTTGTCCTGTACTTAAAACGCATTTGGATATGTTAGATAAAAGTATTTTAATTATTGATGATGATTTGGATATGTGTCTCTTATTAAGCCACTATTTGAGTCGAAAGGGGTTTTCGGTGAGTGTGGCTAATTCGGGTTCAAAAGGAATTGCTGATTTTAAGGCCGGTCATTTTGAAATTGTTTTGTGTGATTATCGGCTTGGTGATAAGGATGGAAAGGATGTGCTACAAGAGATAAAGATGATTTCTCCACAGGTTATTTTTATAATTATAACAGCATATTCAGATATAAAAATTGCTGTTGATGTTATTAAGCGAGGAGCCTTTGATTATATAACCAAGCCACTTATTCCGGATGAGGTATTAAGTGTTTTGAATAAGGCTTTGCAGGGGCTGGGGCACACATCTGCACACAATGAACGAAAGGTAGTTTTTAATGAAAGCTCCCTTGGTAAGGAATCTTCAACTGATAACAAAGAGTATATTTTAAGTGAAGCCAGGGGAATTAAGGAAGTGTATAAGCAAATTCAAATTGTAGCACCTACAGATTACAGTATAATATTGTACGGAGAAAGTGGTACAGGTAAAGAGGTAATTGCAAAAACAATTCACCATTTAAGTCATAGAGCAGCTAAGCCATTCATCGCTATGGATTGTGGTACATTATCAAAAGAATTAGCAGGTAGCGAATTATTTGGTCATGTAAAAGGAGCATATACAGGAGCGTTAAGTGATAAGGAGGGTCATTTTGAATTAGCTAATGGAGGTACACTTTTTTTAGATGAAGTGGCAAATCTTAGCGTTGAAGTACAAGCACTTTTATTAAGAGTAATTCAAGAAAGAAAGTTTAAACGAGTAGGAGGCAATAAAGAACTTTCGGTAGATGTTAGAATAATAGTTGCTTCAAATGAAAATTTACAAGAGGCTTACCGGAAAGGAAAATTTCGGGAGGACCTCTTCCACCGGTTTAATGAATTTAGTATTTACTTGCCACCATTGCGTAATCGAAAGGAGGACATTTCCTTGTTTGCAGATTTCTTCCTTCAAAAGGCCAAGACTGAATTGGGAAAGGAAATTCATGGCTTTGACGAAGAGGTGATGCAGATGTTTTTAAATTACAATTGGCCGGGTAATTTACGTGAGTTTAGAAATGTAATCAGACGAGCTGTTTTACTAACCGAAGGAGAAAGAGTAAGTGCCGAAACCTTACCATTGGAAATTACCAGACCTAATATTTGGAACGAAAAGCCGGCTGTTGAAAAACTGTCTCAACAGGAAGGTGAGAAATTAGATGGCACACAGGCTGAACCTAAAGAGTTTGATTTGAAGAATGCAGCTACAAGAGCAGAATATGAAGAAATTATGCGGGTTCTGAAAGAGGTGAATTTTAATAAAACAAAGGCGGCAGAAATCTTACGGATAGATCGTAAAACCCTCTATAATAAAATTAAAAGCTATGAGGATTCTCTAAGTAAACCATGATGCTATTTAAAATATATTTTACTAAATAGTAGATGCTTACTTTTCATTTATTTATTGCTAATTAAACGTAAGGTATGAATAAGGAGCGTATTGAGCAGCATATTCGGGTGTTGTTAATTGATGAACAACAGGATGAGTTTTCATTAATATCAGATTTTGCAAAAGTTATTGTACATCCTCATATTGAATTGTCAAGATGTAATGATTTTAGCCAGGCAGCACAGTTCATACAACAGTATGCTTATGATCTTTATATAATTAATTCTTACCCGGATGCACAACTTGCCCTTAATTTGATTAAAGAGGCTGAGGAAAATAATCATGAACAACCCTTTATTGTTTTAATTGAAAGAAATAACGAAGATGTGGGTGGAGAGGCAATAGCAGCCGGGGCTATGGACTATCTTGTAAAATCAGAACTAAATCCGGAAAAACTAGGTCGTTGTATTCGATACGCGGTTAGTCGTTATAAAGCTTTACAGATGCTAAAGGCTAATGAAAGGAAATACCGAAGTGTCTTTAAGTCTTCAACTGATGCAATTTTTCTGATAGACGAGAGTTTTCAGTTTAAGGATTTAAATTATGCTACTGAAGAATTGCTGGAGAGTTCAAGGGAGGTGTTGATGAATAGAGGAATGATGCAATTTATTGAAGAAGAAAAAAAGGAAGAATTAATAAAAGGATTAAAGAGTAAAAAAGCGATTATTAAAATGCCCATTGAATTGGTCTCAGCAAAAGGGACTAAAAGAGAGTGTTTGTTTAGTGCTTCTTTAGAAGACGATGATGAAGGTCTTTACTTTCAGATTATCATACACGATATTACGGAGATGAAAAAAGCAGAAAGAATAATTCTCCGACAGGAAAAGCGCTCTGCTTTAGATAGAATGTTGGAAGTATTGGCACATGAGGTTAGAAATCCACTAAATAATATTAATCTTTCTGTTGAACAACTATCTACAGATTCTTTGGAACCAGAAAACAAAGTGTTTATTGATATTATTACCCGTAATAGCAACCGCATTGATAGCCTTATTACTCAATTGCTAAATGCAAGTAGGCCTACTCAAATAATTGAAAAGAAAGTTGCATTACAAGATGTGATTGCAGAAACTATGGCTATTGCAAACGATAGAATTACCCTGAAAAAGATTCAATATCTTGCTAACCTCCCTAAAGAAAATGTTTGGATAAAAGCAGATGGAGAAAAATTAAAAATCGCGTTACTGAATATTTTTATTAATGCTATTGAAGCCATGGGAGAGGGTGTGGGTAAGCTTTCTGTTTCTTTAAAAAGGAAGGACAAAGAGGTTGAATTGGATATTGCCGATAATGGATGTGGAATATGCAAAGACAGGTTAGAACACATCTTTGACCCTTACTTTACCGGAAAAAGAAAGGGAATGGGACTGGGGCTTTCTACTACACTAAATATTTTACAGTCTCACAATGCTAATGTAGATGTTGAGTCGAATCTTGGAGAAGGAACTCAATTTAAAATTACTTTTCCTGAGTATCAGCCGTAATCTTCAGAGTATAGAGGTAGAATTTTAATTATCTGGTCAAGAAATATCGGATCTATTTTATTTATGGCAGTAGTACTGTTTCCTAAAATCTGCCATTCATCATTTTCCATATCCATTAAAGTATATAAATACCTTTTATTTGTATTATAAATTTCATACAGTCTATATCGCCCATTTGTATAACCGAAAAATCCAAAATTGAGTAATTTATTATTGTAATATTGACAATGCCATATCAGTAATTTTGGAACGTGAACAGGAAGCTTAATTAATGGACGCATGCTAACACCTACTATTTCGGCAAGCTGGGTAAAACCTAAATCTTCTTCCATCCACCTGCCTGTTTCTACGTCGGTATAAAAAATATTTTCATACCCATCTGAAAAACACACTTTGAATAAATGATGATGTTTGTTTGGCAATTCAAACACCCAAGCAGATAAATCTGCTCCATCATACGTAAGGTTTATCATGTTATGCATAGCACCCCGTTTATTAGCATTCAGCATAAATGTTGCCATTTTTTTGCTTGTATATGCCACTATTTTAAAATCTTGATAATTGGTGAATTTCTCTGGGGCTGTAATAGAAATTCAAAGGAATGGAGAGGTTTTAAACCGAAAGGATTAATGGAGGATTTCAGCAACAAGATAAAATTAATTTTTAGTAAATGCAAGATGCTACCTATAAAATATATTAATATATGGTATTATATGGCAGTGCCAATCTGCAAAACGAAGATGCTTATTTTAAAATAATAATTTTTATTTTAAGGAAAGAGCCATAGCCGGATGCCTTTTCGTAAATGGTAATGATACTTAATATGCATTCTTCCTAATAAAACAGGCTGCTTATTTAAGCAGCCTGTTTTTAATAATTATTTCAAAAAAATTATCTTATCAATTTCAGTTCATTAATTAGATGAGATGCTCCACCTAATTTATCAATACACCATAAAACATAGCGAATATCAACGTTAATAGTGCGGTTTAGGTCTTTGTCAAATGCAATTTTATGGCTCAAAGCTTCGTAATTGCCATCAAAGGCAAGACCAATCAAGTTTCCCTCACCATCAATTACAGGGCTTCCACTATTTCCTCCTGTTATGTCATTATTAGAAATAAATCCGGTTACTAAATCATTTCTGGTCTTATCTATATATTGGCCAAAATCTCTCTTTTTTAAGAGGTCAATTTGTTTTGCCGGTAAATCAAATTCATAGTCTCCCGGGATATATTTTTCCAAAATCCCCTTGCTGGTTGTTACATAGTCATAATGAACAGCATCACGTGGATTGTAGCTCTTTACTTGTCCATAGCTTACCCGCATGGAGAAATTTGCATCCGGATACATTTTATTTATGCCATCAGGGTTCATTTCGCGTATCCCCTTCATATATAAATAAGCCAATTCTGAATTCTTTTCCCTAAAAGCTGAATATAATGAAGAATAATTTTCAGTATAGTTTTTAATGAAAGGAGAAATATAACTAAAAGCAATATCATTACTCAAAGTATTTACATCAGGGCTGGCTGTAAAAGCATTCCATTTTACATCATCTAAGATCATTGATTTGGCAAATACATCTTTTGAAAAGTTCATCCACGTTTGCTCTTCGTCCAAGTTTCCATATTGAACCTGAATACGATTAAATACATCCTTTGGGTATTGTGCCTTATCAATATCATGATAATACATCATCATCATCTTGCCTAAAATCTTCATGTCACTTGAATTGTCCGCTCCCTTTAAATAATTAGTCCGCGCTTTATTTGCTGATTCAATTGATTTATCCAGCTCAGTTTTAGAGATGCTGTCATTGGAGAGTGTCTTTTCTAAACTAATGAGAGAACTTGTAAATGATGCCAAGGAAGAGCCCATGATGCCCTCATTTATATATTGCCTTACCTTACTGTAAGGTGTCCATGCTGCGTAGTTCTTTTCATAATCAGATAAGATATTTTTATACATTGGTTTATTGATTGCCCATTGTGTAAATCTTTTTTCAAAGTCTTTCTTTTGATCAAATGTTTTAAACTTTATTAACTGTTTAGTTTCTCCATCAAAGAATTTCCAATAGTTTGCAGTGCTTGCATAACGTGAAGCCAACTTGAGTTTAACTGCAGGATCTTTTATCATTTGCTCGTGCATATATTTTAAACGAACTTCACGAAGTGCTACTAAAGAAGGATTTTCAATTTCATTTTTAAGTTTTATTCCCATACTGGTTTCATATCGGTTGGTAGAGCCCGGATACCCGTATATCATTGCAAAGCTTCCTTCTGATACACCTTTTAAGCTTACCGGTAAAAAATATTTAGGCTTCATCGGAACATTGTCCTTGCTATACTCTGCTGGCTTCCCGTCTTTTGAAGCATATACTCTAAAAACAGAGAAATCTCCTGTATGGCGTGGCCACTCCCAATTATCCGTGTCACCACCAAACTTACCTACACTTTCAGGAGGTGTTCCTACAAGACGTACATCACGATAGATTTGATATACATACATGATATATTGATTGCCGTTGAACATACTATAAACTCGTGCAGTAACACCATTCTCTTTATCAGAAGCTTTCTCAATAATTGATTTATACACCTCTTGAACTTTATTTGCACGTTCTTCCCAGTTAAGACCTTTTAGCTGATCTTCTACTTGTTGTGTTACATCCACGATCTTATCTAAAAACCATACAGATAAATTCGTTTGAATTTCCTGATCTTTTGATGCAGCATAAAAGCCATCGCGTAAATAGTTATTTTCTACACTGCTTGCGGCTGCAATGGCACCATAACCACAGTGGTGGTTGGTGAATAATAACCCCTGGCTACTAACAATCTCGCCGGTGCAACCTCCACCAAAAATTACAATAGCATCCTTAATAGAAGATTTATTAATGGAATACAATTGTTCTTTAGTAAGCTTTAACCCTTTTTTTACCATGTCATTATATACCTGCTGTCCAAGTAACATGGGCAGCCACATACCTTCATCGGCTTTTGCCTTAAAGATGCTTGAAATCAGAACAAGCATTAAAAAGAATTTCTTCATCATGTAGAATTGTTTTTGTTCGCAAACCTAACCATTTTTTGCCTACTAAATACGCTGTGATTTACACGAAAAACCCTTTTAGATATTAGATTAGCTACCAATAATTTATATTTGTCAATACATACCAACCTGTGTATGGCATTGATTGATTTTAAAATCCCGGCATCTATTGCACGAGCGCTTAACCTACCGGTAAAGGATGCGCGCAGCCAGCAACTTAAAGTGTTACGCAAGTTGGTGGATAAGGCAAGGTTTACCCAATTTGGACAGTTCTATCGTTTTGATGAAATGCTATTGAGCAAACACATTGGTAAAGCTCTTCAAAAAAACGTACCGATATATGATTATTCAAAAATATATCAGGAATGGTGGTATAAGGCCTTAGAAGGTGTTCCTGATGTTTGCTGGCCCGGTGTTATAAAATATTTTGCATTGAGTAGCGGTACAAGCGAAGCTGCCAGTAAATATATTCCTATTACCAAGGATATGCTACGCAGCAATACCTTCACCAGCCTGAGGCAACTTTTTACCCTTATGCGATATGAAAATTTGCCAACAAGCGCTATTGGTAAAGGATGGCTGATTTTAGGTGGTAGCACATCTTTGCAAAAAGGACCTACTTACTATGCAGGAGACTTAAGCGGAATTCAACAACGAAATATTCCTTTTTGGTTTATGGGCCTTGGATTATATAAACCGGGAAAGAAAATTGCTTCAGTACGTGATTGGAGTGAAAAGCTGGAAGAGATTGTAGAAAAAGCTCCGGATTGGGATATCGGATTTATTGTAGGTGTTCCGGCATGGCTGCAGTTGGTTATGGAAAAGATTATTGAACGCTATAAACTTAAACATATACATGAAATGTGGCCAAACCTCGGAATTTATGTACATGGTGGGGTGGCAATGGACCCGTATAAAAAAGGATTTGAAAAAATTTTAGCCAAACCCCTTGTTTATATTGAGACCTATCTTGCCTCCGAAGGGTTTTTGGCATATCAAACGCGTCAGGGTACAAAAGGGATGCAGTTGGTGTTGAATAATAATATCTTCTTTGAATTTGTTCCCTTTGATGCCAAAAATTTTGACTCAGAGGGAATTATGGTTAGCAATCCGGAGGTATATATGGTACATGAAATTGAAATGAATAAAGACTATGCTATCCTAATCAGTACAAATGCCGGCGCCTGGCGTTATGCTATTGGAGATACAATTAGACTGGTTGATAAGGAAAGAAGTGAAATTGTAATTACCGGGCGTACCAAACATTTTCTTAGCCTGTGTGGTGAACACTTAAGCGTTGATAATATTAATAAGGCAATTGAAATGACTTCGCAGGAGTTAAATGTCTTTATCCCGGAGTTTACCGTTACAGGGATTCCATTTGAAAATTCATTTGCGCATAAATGGTATATTGCTACAGATGATAAAGTAAATAAAGAGGAATTAATTACTACCATAGATGAAAAATTGAAATTGCTGAATGATGATTATGAGGTTGAACGGAAACATGCACTGAAAGCAATTAAGGCCGAAGTGCTTTCAGAAAAAGTCTTTCTTGAGTTTATGGAATCCATTGGCAAAATTGGTGGACAACACAAATTTCCTCGTGTGTTGAAAGGAAAAATGCTGGAGGAATGGGAGGCTTTTCTTGCTCGAAATTTATAGCACCACATAGAAATCAGATTTGTTGTTATGCTGCATGCTGTTATTACTGGGTTACTATTAGGACTGGCACTGGTGTTTTCAGTGGGGCCTGTGATTTTTACATTGCTTAAACTGCGAATAAATTATGGGATAGCATCTGCATTCTATTTTGCAGCGGGTGTATGGCTAAGTGATTTGTTGTGGGTAATAACAGCCAATTTCTTTAGTAGCTTATTGGGTAAATTGATTGTTTATAAACATGTAATTGGTATTGTAGGAGGAGTTTTTCTATTGGGGCTTGGTGTTTATTATTTGTTTTTTAAAAAATATCATACAAAGGAAGAATTGGATGCGGGCGTATCTATTGACAAGTCAACACACTTAAAAATTTTCTTAACCGGATTTTTGATTAATACCCTCAACCCGGGTGTTGTGGCTTTATGGTTTGCTGCAGCAACCAAGGCCATAACGAATACATTTAATCAGCGTATTGTGCTCTTTACTATCTGCTTAGCTACAAATATTTCTGCAGATGTATTAAAAATTCATCTGGCAGGAAAATTGCGTAGCAGACTTACAAATAAAAATATCGTTATTTTGAATAAGGTATCAGGCTCATTATTTTTAGTTTTTGGTATTGTACTGATTTTAGGCGTTCTTTTAGCTGATTAAAATTTCTTTATGCGCTTCTTTCTGGTGATTATACTCTTCTCTTCTTTACCTGCTTTTGCTCAACCATCAGATTTTTTGGTATTGAAAAAGCATAATAAAACCATTAAACGCTTCTATGCCGGAGGAAATATTGAAATGATGACTAAGCAAGGTGCATATAGAAATGCAATAATTAATGCAATTCGAAATGATTCTCTTTTTCTTCAGGAGTTTTTAGTACAGGATGTTCCTACTATTTGGGGCAGTATGATTCATGATACCTTAGGAAGCTTCCGATATGCTTATCACTACAATGATATTTTACGAATAGGAAAAAGAAAACCGGGCTTTGATATTAGAGGAAGTGGCGTTGCCTTAATGTATGGCTCAGCACTTATAGCCTTTGGAAGTGGGATGGTATATCTTACCGATAGAAAAAGATTTAGTGAAGAACTGTTGTTAGGTGGCTTAGCTTTGGGCGCCGTTGGATATATACTTACTAAGCTTGGTTCAAAGCCAATTGTAATGGGGAAGCACGGTTATAAAATACAATATGTTCAGGTAACACCACAATAGTTTTTTATGTGGAAGGTTGTTCGTCGGATTTTAGTTTTCCTTTTTATTGCTCAACTGGCATATATTCTTTTGTGTCGCTGGGTTAACCCGCCTATTACGCTTACTCAAATGAGTAATTTGAATTATGGTCTCAAGCGGGATATGATTCCTTATTCAAAGATGGGGCGCAATATAAAGTTAGCTGCTATTGCCGGAGAAGATCAGTTGTTTGCTGAACATAATGGTTTTGATACAAAGAGTATAAAAAGAGCTGTTGAATTTAATAAAAAGCATCCTAAAAGACGGCGAGGAGCAAGTACGATTAGTCAGCAAACAGCAAAAAATGTTTTTTTATGGCAGGGCGGTGGATTCTTTAGAAAGGGGCTTGAGGTTTACTTTACTTTTATGATTGAAACACTATGGCCTAAAGAACGTATCCTTCAAACCTATCTGAATGTGGCGGAGATGGGTAAAGGGGTTTATGGGGTTCAAGCAGCCGCAAAAAAATATTTTAATAAAAATGCCGCTAACCTTACTGTACAAGAGGCGGCTCAAATAATTGCCTGCTTGCCCAACCCCAAAAAATTTACAGTAAAACCACTTAGCCCCTATGTATCGCAACGCTCGGCTTTCCTAATACAACAAATGAGGCAGCTATCAGGAAACCCGGAAATTGAAGAATTGCTTTCTGACCAATAATTATCTAATAGATAGATTTTGTGATAATGCCCCAATAGCATGTTGTAGTCTTTGCTCTCCTAATCCGCTTATTACAGCCCATGGAACTTGTTGATTTACTAACAAATCATGATAGTGGTAAAATAATTTCCTTCGGGTTTCATGGTCAGGGTATTCTCGCAAATTATCTTTTGTCCAAGGAAGATCTGTGTTGCACAATAAAAACATATCATACTCCCTGGATGTGATTTGTTGCAGCACACGGTTATCACATGCATTAAACACAAATTCACTCCATACTTTTATTACATACATTTCTGTGTCAACAAATAACAATTGCTTTCCATAAGTTTTGCATTGATTAATGGCGGCGTCTTCTGCTTGCATTTGACCTTGGGCAATTTTCCAAAGATCAGCTAAAGTGTAATCTGTTCCATGTGTTTCAAGATAGTGGCGCGCATACTCTTCTACATGAAGGGTGTGAAAATGAGCAGCCAGTTGTTTTGTGAGTACACTCTTTCCGGTTGATTCAGGCCCTATGATAGCTATTTTTCTTAATCTCATGCTGCTACCTTAATTTTTTTCTTCCATGATAAATATCCGGCTATGGCAAGCCCAAGTAAAATGATATAATACAAACTGGTTACTACAAACCCTTTTACAAAATACAAAGGTATAGAAGCGATATTGGTAATAATCCACCAATACCAGCTTTCTAATTTTTTCTTAGCCATTAAATACATACCTGTAAAGGCAGATGCGCTGGCTAATGCATCAGCCCAGGGGATCGCCCCCGGTGCAAAGGCTTTTTTTAAATAAGTTAACGAAAAGAAAATGATAACATATAGTAAGCCAAAAAATAAAATCTGAAAACCCTTCTCCCTGGCAGTTGATTCAGTAACGCGTAACTCCGGCTTGTGTTTCTCATCTTTCTTATTCCACAAATACCACCCCCATAAACTTATTATGGTATAATATAAATTAACTGCAGCTTCTCCAATTAAATGGCTGCTAAAACTTAAATAAGTATAGAAGATGGTGTTTACTAACCCTACCGGATATACGAGAATGTGCTCACGCTTACTAAACCATACACTGGCAATTCCTGCCAAAGCAGCAATAATTTCCATAACCCCGGCTCCTTTAAGGCCCGTAATAATTTCTGAAAGCAAATAGCTTAGGGTCATTATATAATATTAAGGCGCTAAACTAAACAAACCTGAAAACAAAAAGGCATCCAATTTGGATGCCCGGAATTTTTTTTATACTCTTTTAATCAGCTTCTGCCATTACTTCCCTCACTTCCGGCACCATTCGTTTTAACATACCTTCCACTCCTGATTTTAAAGTAATCATAGAAGAGGGGCAACCGCTGCAACTTCCTTTCATTACCAGGGTGAGCCTTCCGTTTTCATAACTCTTGAATTGTATTGCACCACCATCCATTTCTACAGCAGGTTTAACATGGCTTTCAAGCATTTCTTTTATTCGCTTTACTACGTCACTATCATCTGCATTTACTACGTTTGAACTTTCTGATTTCTTAAAAACGATTTCATTTTCATTTATCACCACCTTACCTTCTTCTAAATATTCCTTTAAAAATTGTTTGATGGTTGGAGCAACATCCATCCAGTCTTCTGTTTCTGTTGTTTTTGTTAAGGTTATAAAATTACTGGCAATAAAAACGGACTTAATAAATGGGAAAGTAAATAACTCCTGCGCCAAAGGAGAGGCAATGGCACTTTCCTCATCAGGGAAATCAATACTCTTTCCGGGGTATAAAAGCTTATTTACAACAAATTTGATACTTTCCGGATTAGGCGTCTCCTCTGTGTAAATGCTGATTACCGGGTTTCCAGTCTTAATCATAACGGTAAAGTTTTATTACTTCTTAGCTATTACAAAGGTACAAAAGAAACCTTGCTTTTATTGCTTGAGCATTTAGGTTAATGTTAAAGTCCTTGCAATCAAATCTGTAACGATATAATGCTTTCTTCAACCCCAAATGTTCAATAAAATAATCAATATCGTTTAGCATAATATAACAATTCCCCAAAGTGGCCGAATACTAATTCGTTGTCGGTTAATTTGTATATATGCATGGCCCAAGCATGTGAGGGAGTGTTTATCTTCAATATTTTATCTTCAAATTTTGCTTCAAAGGGAAGAGATTCAGATGCTCCTTTTATTTGAAATGAAACAGTTCCCGAAATCGGAACAACTGATGTAAATTCCAATGAACGAATTAAAGCGTCTCCCGGTGCGCTCCCTCCGGGTTTTGCCTGAGTGCGATACACGCCCCATTTTCCAATTAATTGCTGCGCGTCAATGTTGAGTGGTGTGGAAAAATCCTCTACCGGTATTTTTATGTTGCCTAATGATTCACTATAAAATGCCGGTTTCTTTTCTAATACACGAATAAAGGTGCCATCATCAAGAATCATATCCTTTACAAAACGCACAATGGTATATTCATCACCTGCAAGCACAATTTGATTCTCTTCTAACTGTACAATTCCTCTATGATTCATTTCAAGCCCGTTGCGGGTGGTTACAGAGTCATTACTGTAAAAATGAAGAAATAATGTGTCGGTAAAAGCAACAATACGATTTCCTCCGCGAGTGCGTTTTACTTCTTGCCACTTTCCTTCAAATTGTGTAAGGCTATAAAGTTGGCGTGTGGGTTGTTTTTGAGCGGTAGCGGGTTGTGAACCTTTGCGTGTTACACGTTGTGCATTGCCCGGCAAGCTAAAGGCAGCACAAATTAGAATAACTAAAATATTTTTTTTGAACATACCGGTTAAATTTAAAATTTTATTCTACAATACGCAGTTTTGCATAATTCAGCATTATTTTTTTCTCTCCATTTTGCTCAAATAAAATAGTAGCAATTGGATTATGTGCAGCTCCTTCCATATTGCTTACAGTTCCATAGCCAAATTTAAGGTGTTCAACTTTTTGCCCAATAGTTAACCCTGTAAGATTACTGGGTTGGAAATTATCGGAAGGAACATGCTCTTTAATTTTTGGTTTAGGCACTATTGTGCTTGCTAAGGGCTGTTTTGAAAATGAAGAATCCTGCTTACTAAATCCGCGATGCATGCGTTCATAAGCGGAGCCTGCTCCCCATCCGGAAGAAGGAAGATGTGTTTGACGTGTAATGTTTTTTCTTTCTATATATGCCTCCGGAATCTCCTCTAAGAAACGGCTCGGGTCGTTTTGTTGCAATTGCCCAAAGCGATAACGAGCGTTTGAATAACTCAGTAATAAGTATTTTTGCGCCCTGGTAATTGCCACATAAAATAACCTGCGTTCTTCTTCTAAGTCATCACGGGTATGGATGCTCATTGCATTTGGAAAAAGCGTTTCTTCTAATCCGCCAACAAATACTACCGGAAATTCTAAACCTTTAGCAGCATGAATCGTCATCAGTTTAACTACTTCTGTGTTGCTCTTATCGTCATCCGCATCTGTTAAAAGTGAAATTTGCTGCAAATAACTACCTAAATCTTTCTCTCCAACTTCTCCGTCTTCTTCATTCATGGGCGTTTCAGTAAACTCTTTAATAGCGTTTAATAATTCCTGAATATTTTCATAACGATTTAGCCCCTCAGTAGATTTATCATTGAAAAGCTCCTTTACTATACCGGAATTCTTTCCAACTATAAAGGCAAGATCGTATGCATTTTTTTTAGGTAATTCACTTTGAAACATTTTTATCATGGTAACAAAGTCATTGATGCCATCAAGGGTGTTGCCCTTAAACCCATACCGGGCAGCGTTAGATAATATGTCCCAAAAAGTAGTATTGTGGTTGTTTGCTGCAAGGATAGCACGCTCCTGAGTTGTTTTCCCTATTCCACGTGCAGGATAATTTATAATTCGTTTCAACGCTTCTTCATCATTAGGGTTTATCACCACACGTAGATAGGCAATAAAATCTTTAATCTCTTTGTGCTGATAAAAACTCATTCCACCGTATATCCGATAAGGAATTCCCATTTTACGCAAGGACTCTTCAAAGCTTCGGCTCTGTGCGTTAGTGCGATATAGTATAGCAAAATCATGGTTGTAAAAATGATTACGCAGCTTTAACTCTTTAATTGTATCTGCTACCATCCTTCCTTCGTCATTATCGGTTAACGTACGTATCAATTGAATTTTTTCACCATCATCATTGTGTGTGAATAATTTCTTTTCTATTTGCCCTATATTGTTTGAAATAACCTCATTGGCAACCTGTAGTATCTTTTTTGTGCTACGATAGTTTTGTTCCAATTTTATCAAATGTACATCCTCATAATCGTGTTGAAACTGCATGATGTTTTGAATAGTAGCGCCTCGAAAACTATAGATGCTTTGTGCATCATCACCAACCACACAAACATTTTCGTGTAGCGCCCCCAGCAATTTTATAATTTCATATTGAGCAGGATTGGTATCCTGATACTCGTCAATGAGTATGTATTTAAATTTGTGCTGATATTTGCTTAGGGCTTCGGGGAATGTGGTTAACAGGATATACATATTCAGCAACAGGTCGTCAAAATCCATCGCTCCGTTTTTAAAACAACGTGTGGCATAATTTTTAAAAATTATACCCAACAAAGGACGATTAGCCCTGGTGTCTTCTTGTTTTAAAAGTGCGTCATCCAAATATTGATCGGGCAAGATTAAACTATTTTTTGCCGAAGAAATACGGTTATATACTGCATTGGGTTTGTATTGCTTTTCATCAAGGTTCATCTCCTTGACAATAGCTTTAATTACGCTCTTGGCATCATCCGTATCATAAATGGTGAAATTTGGAGGATATCCCAATTTTGAAGCTTCTGCACGTAGAATTCTCGCAAATACGCTATGAAAAGTACCTATATAAAGATTGCGCGATTCAGTATTACCCAAAATTTTAGAAATACGCTCTTTCATTTCTGCTGCAGCCTTATTGGTAAATGTAAGAGCAAGTATATTAAAGGGGTCCACCTTTTTTTCAGCCATCAGATAGGCTATTCGGGTAGTAAGCACCTTTGTTTTCCCACTGCCGGCACCGGCTATAATCATCAAGGGGCCGTCTGTATGTTGCACCGCCTCACGCTGTTGTTCGTTCAACTCCGTTAAATAATTCCGCATCTCACAAAGATAATTTTATTTGAGGTGGTTAAAAATATGAATATGGAGTATAAGAGGTAAATATGTGGTATTTTTTTGATTGCTTAAAAATTAAAAAGTATAACGTATTTGTAGTAATTTGGCACCCCAAATGCGCGGTATGAAAAGACTTTTTGCAATAGTGACTTTTGTTGGTGCAGCCTTGATAGCATGTGAAAAAAAGACGGAGTTCAATCCACAGGGAAATGGACTTCCCGCAAAATATGTATTTATTATAGATAGCTTGATTCTTACACCAACTAATGTGCATTTGGTAACAGGTGGGGCTGTTCAATTTGTTAATCAAACTGATATTAAACACACCCTTGTATCTGATGATCCCACTTTCTTTAGTATTGAACTTTTACCCAGAATGTCGGTTTTATATCGTCCGGATACAATTCCTGCAACAACCATAAATATCCCTTATCACTGTACAGAACATCCTGAAACACAGGGCCTGATTACGGTATCGCCATGATATTTATACGATAAACCAACTGTATTTATCCCATTTTTCTAAAACGTAGTGTTCATTACCGGATATTAAGATCCATTTTTTTAAAAAAAGATTATTTCTTTTTGTATTTATAATATTCTGTTACGCTTATTACAGAATGTAGCATAGTAAAGGATTTTTTTGCAAAATGAATATTTTATTAAAAGGCCGGAATTTGAAAAAATGAAAAATGCTATAGCTCAGGCACAATAATTTTTAAACTTTTACGCTTATTATTCATTACAAATCAACAATTACAACGGAGATAACCTGTGAAAAACACCTTCCTTCACAGTCATTGTTTCCGGCCTAAATTGAATCTACAGACGAATAAAAGAATTATAGTTTTTTTGTTAGGCACTACAGGACAATGAAGAGCCCCGGTATTGGACGGGGTTTCTTCCGTTTGTGGTTTATAGGATATATATAGCTGCAAAAATCATACATAGAGCACCAAATAGTACACCATAATAATAATCAGCAGGCTTGTGTGTAGATACCATTAACCGGGCAGTGCCCACTAAACCGGTTAACACAAAAGCCAATAATAATGGCCAGGCAAAAGTAATTAAACCGGCAACAGATAGAATAAGAAAAAATCCAAGCATCCCCCCCATGGCCAATCCGTGCATAGAGATTTTAAAATAAATATTAGCCATTAATCCGGCAGAGGATACTAAAAAGACACCCAATAAAAAAAACACCAATAAGTTTGAGTATTCAGGTTGCCCTCGAAATACAATATAAGCCCAAAAATAAAAAATACCGGATGCTATATATGGAATGATGCGGTCTCGTTGAGATTTTAAATAAATAGAAGATATAAACCCCAATGTGCGGAGAAGAAAAACACTCAGAAGTGGAAAGAAAACAATATTGAGAACAATAATTAATAAAGTGCGCATTTTCATCTCTATCGAAAAACCGGTAAAGGCATCCGGATGAAGAAAGATTAAAAAGGCAACTATATAAACCGGAATAAATATGGGATGGAAAAGAATAGAAATGAAATGACCAAAAATTTTTTCGGTAGATTTTGGTTGTTGGTTGTATAATGTGGCTGTATCCGGAGTGTTTACTTGTAGCATAATAATTACAGAATTTTGCGAAGTCGTGCAACAGGTATGTCCAATTGCTCTCTATATTTAGCCACAGTGCGTCTGGCAATACTGTATCCTTTTTCTTTTAGTAAGGAAGTTAGTTTTTCATCACTATATGGTCGCTTTTTATTTTCTTCTTTTATTAAGTCTGTTAAAATCTTTTTTACTTCCCTGGTGCTCACTTCTTCACCGGTATCCGTATGAAGGCTTTCACTAAAAAAGAATTTTAAACGGTAGCTGCCAAATTCAGTCTGAACAAATTTGCTGTTGGCCACCCTGCTTACTGTAGATATATCTAAATTAGTAACTTCAGCAATGTCTTTTAAAATCATTGGTCTTAGCATAGTTTCATCTCCGGATAAAAAGAACTCACGCTGATAATTCATAATCGCTTCCATGGTATTTAAAAGCGTGTGCTGCCTTTGTTTTATAGCATCAATAAACCATTTAGCAGAATCTATCTTCTGTTTAATGAATAATACCGCTTCTTTTTGACGTTTGTCTTTCTTGCTGCGTTTTTCAAAGTCTTTTAGCATCTCGCGGTAATCTTGGCTAATACGCAGTTCAGGCGCATTCTTACTATTAAGAGATAATTCAAGCGTACCGTTATTGTTAAAAATAAAGAAGTCAGGTACTACGTAATTTTCACCAATTCCATCCTCTCCGATTGTGTTAGCCGGCTTAGGGTTCAGTTTTACAATAAGAGAGATGATGCTTCGAAGGTCATCATCCGTGATATTTAACCCACGTTGAATTTTTTCATAATGTTTTTTGGTGAACTCGTCAAAGTATTTCTCTAACATTCTTATGGCCAACGAATTTATTCTGTCTTCCTTTTCTCTTCTGTGAAGTTGAATCAGCAAGCTTTCCTGTAAACTTCTGGCAGCAACTCCCGGTGGGTCAAATTGCTGAATTTTCTCTAACACACTTTCTATTTCTCTTTCTGTTGCATCTATGTTTTGTCTAAAGGCAAGGTCATCAATCATTGCCGAAATTTCTCTACGCAAAATTCCATCATCATCTATACTTCCAATAATGTGTCGGGCAATTGTTCGTTCTTTATCAGTTAAAATAAGCATGCCCAGTTGTTGTAGCATCAACTCATTAAAACTGGTTTCCACTTTGTGGGGAATCGTCTTAACTTCTTCATCACTGTTATAGGCCTCACCTCTGGTACGGTAATCCGGAATTTCATCATCACCATCCTGAACGTATTCTGAAATGTCAATATTATCATAGTCTTCTTCGCTCCCATCACGTTCAATCTCATCTTCACTCGCCCCTTCCTGTTGTTCTCCTTGTTGATCAAATTCATCCTCACCATCCTCACTAACCTGTTCTAATGCGGGGTTCTCTTCAATTTGCTCCTTAATTCGTTCTTCCAAAACAGCAGTAGGAACCTGTAGCAATTTCATAGACTGAATTTGCTGAGGAGATAATTTAGGGAGTAATTTTTGTTGCGTTCGTTGCGTTAATGCCATGATCTTACTTATCCGTTGTGTTTTTTATGGATGAGTTCGTGTAAAATTACAAATCATTCATCAGTTCTATTCTTAAGATACTAAATTTTGCGTGATTTTTCACTAATGAGTGTTTGATTCTTTTTAAAAAGAATATACTGATAGCAAATGATAGAACAATCAAACGGGTCAATACGCCTGTTAAGCAATAATATGTATCTTAATTGTTTAAGTTTTTAATACTTTTGGGATTCACTTTGGCGATGGAGTTCGCCTTTAACCGCCTTCATTATATTTAGAAGTGCTGATGACTCCTGTTCTAATATTGTTAAGTTTAAACTCATTACGATGAACAGGATGTTATTATTAGTAGGTATGGGCGGCTTTTTAGGAAGTATTGTCCGTTATCTTGCTTCTTTATTTTTTACCCGCTTTTTATCTCCGGGCTTTCCATGGGGAACTTTTTGGGTAAATGTGATTGGTTGTTTTCTAGTTGGAATATTTTATGGACTTTCAAATCGTTTCAACTGGTTTAGACCTGAATGGCACATTTTTCTTACTGTAGGTTTTTGCGGAGGATTTACTACTTTCTCATCGTTTGCCTATGAGAATATAAAATTGTTGCAGAGTGCACAATACTTTACGTTTGCTGTTTATAGTATCTCTAGTTTTGCACTAGGATTACTTGCAGCATTTATAGGATTATTGTTGACTAAAATAAATATTATTTAAAATGAACCCCTGGCATCAAGTTAGTATCGGTAATGACCAACCCAATATGGTTCATGCCATTGTTGAAATTCCTAAAGGAACCAGAGCAAAATATGAATTAGATAAGGAGTCCGGTTTATTGCGGCTTGATAGAGTACTCTTTGCTTCTGTTTATTATCCGGCAAATTATGGGTTTATACCTCAAACACTAGGAAAGGATCACGACCCACTAGATATCTTAGTGTTGTCGCAAATCAATATACAACCACTCTGCATTGTTAAAGCTAAAGTAATCGGTGTGATGCGGATGATTGATAATAATGAAGGTGATGATAAAATTATTGCGGTTGCTGCAGATGATATCAGTGTTTCACATATAAATAGAGTGGAAGAATTACCACCGCATTTTGTAGCAGAATTAAGGCATTTCTTCGAAGACTATACAAAATTGGAAAAGAAAGTTGTGCAGGTAGAAGCTTTCCAAAATATTGAAATAGCCAATCAAATTATTGACGAAGCTATACATGATTATCAAGTAAAGTTTAAAAAGTAACCATTAACGCTTTGCGAAAAAGGTGTTGTATTGTCGGTATTTTATTTCTTTATTTTTATTATTCAATGCACTTATTATTTGAACTTAGGAGTTTTGAAAAATGGGGAGGCGTGCGTTTTTATTTTTCATCTCTAAATTCATTGATATAAATTTTCACAAGTACTAAAAAATAGCTGATTAGCAGCGGGCCAAATACGAGGCCCATAAACCCAAACAAGCTTAACCCTACAATTACCCCAAGCACAGTGGTAATAGGATGTATGTCGCCCATTTTTTTCATGAGGGCAAGTCGGGTTATGTAATCAATGTTCCCGGTTATTATTATACTGTATAGGGTTAAGCCCAATGCGGGCATGGTGGCTCCTATTGAGAATTGATAAACAACTAAGGGTACCCAAATAATCATTGTACCTACCAAGGGAAAGTATGCAAATACGCCGGTAAGAAACCCCCACAAACCCCAATCGTCTATTCCAAAAATCCAATAACCAAATGTAGCAGCCAACCCTTGTACTAAACAAATAATGGGAATGCCCAATGCATTTGCTCTAACAAGAACACGAGTTTCTTGAGCTAATAAATCAATATTTGTTTTGCGTAGAGGAATAAGTTTTAATAAATAGCTTTCCATTTTCCTTCCATTTACCAGCATATAATACAACAGGAAAAACAATATCACCAAATTGGCAATTATTGAAAGGGTACTGTTAACTAATTTGGGTATAATAGTTGAAATCCGTTTAGATATTTCCTGCATATTTTCTGAAGAAAAGATTTCAAAACCGGTGCGTGCCTTTACTGAATCTGAAAAAGTTTTTAGTGTATTAACAATAGTATCCTGGTTGTTTACCAGTGCATTGATTTTAGGGGATATTAATTGCACACTTATATAAATTGGAATAGCTACTATTATGAGAAATAAAAAAATGAATAAAAAAGCAGTAAGCCCTTTCTTCCATTTCCTTTTAATAACTAAATTGAAGTAAGGTGTGCGACCGAGAATATATAATGTTACCGCACCTAATATACCCGGAAAGAAAACCCCCAGATTACTTAACAAGATAATACCGAGTACAATAATGATACCTAATAGCAGAATTTGCTTTAGTCGCTCGTTAAATGAAAGGTTTATCATTTTTTCGGGTTATTTTATTTCCAAACAGAGGTCCCTTCGCTACAGTTAGCACAAATATCAATATTCTTTCGTCCGCGCCAAAGTGCATTTCTAAAGCGCTGATAAGCTTTTCCGTTCCATATTTCCCGGAATGAAGATTCATTGAGATCCCCCATTTTATGCTTCGCATCTTTATCAAAGCAGCAGGGTACCACCCGGCCGTCAAAGGTGATTACATTAGCATTCCACATTTTCCAACAATGGTTGGCCATTTTTTGTTTGGGAATATGATGACCATCCCTTGTTTTTTTGTAACGACTATAACGTTCGTTTTGAGGTATTAATTGATTAGGGTCATTTTCATAATCATACACCTGCGCTGTTTTGAATCGCACCTGATCCACACCAATTTTAGCTGCCAAGGCTTTTACATCGTCAATTTGATGCTCATTATGCCTTACTACCAAAAACTGAAAAATGATAAAAGGTGTTTTGCTTTTTAATACACGTTTCCATTTTACTATATTTTTTGATCCTTCTATTACTTTTTGTAAGTTTCCTCCTCGCCTATATTTCTCATACACCTCCTGTGTGGTTCCGTCAATAGAAATAATTAATCGGTTTAGACCACTCTCAACTGTTCTTCGAGCCATCTCATCGGTTAAATAATGTGCATTGGTTGAAGTAGCAGTGTACATTTTTTTTGCGGTGGCATATTTTACCATATCTAAAAAATTAGGGTTTAGATAGGGTTCGCCCTGGAAATAAAAGATGAGATAGAAGACTTCCTTTGATATTTCGTTTATCGTCTTGTTGAAAAAAGCAGGAGCCAACATGCCTTTAGGGCGAGTAAATGAGCGCAATCCGCTGGGACACTCAGGGCAGCGTAAATTACAACTTGTAGTAGGTTCAAATGAAATGGCCATCGGCATGCCCCAGGGAATAGGCTTTCGAGTTATCCTGCTTATTAAAAAACCGGAATATACTTTAAAAGCATTCCAAATTCTTCGGAACGTGAGCTTTTCAAGCATATTGAGACTATCTTGTAAATGGAAAGCAGGCATTGAGCAAAGATAATAATTGAAGAGTAGGATGTGCTCCTGAATTGTGCGTTTCTGTTTCAAAAAAGAGAAATGCTATGCCGTGTTTAATTCAATTTTTGACGTAGTGTTTCAACAGAAATAAAACTGAAGGTAAACACAAATGGACTTTGTTACTTATGCTTACATGATGATAACACGAGTATTGTTTTCCTGCAGATGGTTATTATAAAACCTCAAATTAATTTGAATAACAATCCTCTTTCTATATTATAAAGAGGAAGACGTTTGCGTTGAGCCGGAAATAGCGTCTATTGGGATTTGTATAGTCTTGTCGTAAAAGTGAAGTTCTTTCTTATAAAATTTCTCGTAGTTTAAAAACAGCACGTTTAATGCGATGAAATTCATTACATAAGTTCTTGTTTCAGCAGGCAGTTGGTTTTTTATATCCCAAAACCCGGCATCTTTTTTTCCTGTGCGCTCAAGACGATTCCATACATTTCCTACACCCCAATTGTAACTTGCTGCAATGAGTAAAGGGTCATTGGTAAGGTTGATACTCCTATCACGTAGATATTTCGCAGCAGCATACGTACTCTTAATAAAATTCTTTCTGTCATCTGTGGGTACATGCTTACCTTTTACAGATTTTACTGCAGGCTTTTTTAATTCATTCAAACTTAGCGTTTTCAATCCGTATTCTTTGGCTACGTTCTCCATGAATTGCCAGTAACCAACAGCCCCTGCAGATGAAATAGCATTAGGATTGAAAGCACTTTCTAATGCTATTAATACGCAATACTCCTCAGGCACTCCGTATTTTTTAAAAATCGTTTGAATGCGAGTGAAATATTTTTTACTCTTTTGATACATTCTAATAATATACGCTCGCCTTGATACCGAAAATTGTTCAATATAATGTAAACTGGCTTCTTCATGCGCTTTTAGTAATTCAGGAAAAACAACATTCGACTTAATTGTTTCTACACAATATTCTGTTTTGTTAGAAGCTAATAATATACCACTGGTATCCGGACTAACTGAAGCGTAGCAGTTTGATTGCAAGGATACGAAAGCAATAACAAAAAATAAATAGAAATTAATCCTCATATTTCTGAATAAATATTGATAGCCGGAAGAATAAAGTTTGTTCGTTAAAACGTGTGGTATAATTCGATTAACAACGTAATTTTTAAAAAAATATTGCCGAAATTACGCCTAAATAATTTTCATCAATGCGTTTTTTACTTGTTCTTTTGTTAATTCCTGTAGGCTCATTTTCCCAAATTATTGGTTGTAAGACAGATGCACATGCTATTGCACAAATTGAAGGGAGACCGGAGAGAATTTTTACTCAACTTCGCCCTACAGCTGCTACAGCAGCAATGGATGTTCACTTTTATAGGTGTTATTGGGAAGTAGATCCAACAGTTCGTAAAATATCAGGAAGTGTGGGTGTGCATTTTAAAGCGACTCTTCCATTGTCAAATGTATCTCTTGATTTGGCAGATGATTTAATAGTTGATTCGGTTAAAAAAGATGATACACAGCTTCCTTTTGTTCACGCAAATGATGCTGTAGATATTCAACTTGCTTCTCCTATTGGTATAAATGAATTTGATTCACTTACTATATTTTATCATGGTGTACCACCAAATAATGGATTTGGCTCTTTTGTAAGAACAACCCACAGCGGTACTCCTATTCTTTGGTCTTTAAGTGAGCCTTTTGGCTCTATGGATTGGTGGCCTTGTAAAAACGGATTGGATGATAAAGCAGATTCAATTGAAGTAACGCTTGTTCATTTGGATAATCTTGTTGCAGTATCCAATGGCATGTTACAAGAACAATATTCATTGTTAGGAAATAAAAAGGCAAGTGTATGGAAGCACCGGTATCCTATTGCTTCATATCTGGTGTGTTTTGCTGTAACTAATTTTGTTCAACTTAATCACAGTGTGCTTTTAGATGGTGTAAATTTACCTATGATAACTTACTGTTATCCTGAAAGCGAAAATCTTTTTACTACATATTCTCCTCCAATACTTAATCAGCTAAAATTATTTCATGATTCAATATCTTCCTATCCCTTTTTAAATGAGAAGTATGGACATACCCAGTTTGGATGGGGTGGAGGTATGGAGCATCAAACAAATACTTTTTTGGTAATGCCGGATGAAGCGCTTATGGCACATGAATTAGCCCATCAGTGGTTTGGAGATATGGTTACCTGTGGCTCGTGGGAAGATGTATGGCTTAACGAGGGTTTTGCAGAATATTTTGCCAATTTTTATATGGAAAAGGCCCATCCCGATAATATTATTTCAAATCGTAGAGATGTGGTAGAAGATATTACCTCATTGCCTTACGGGTCAGTAAAAGTGGATGATGTAGATAACGTAAATAGAATATTCAGCGGTAGGCTTTCTTATAATAAAGGCTCCTATGTTGTTTTTATGCTTAGGTTAGTTATTGGTGATGATGCATTCTTTGCTGCATTACGGAGTTATTTTAACGACCCTGCTATACGCTATGGCTTTGCTCGCACTCCTGATATGAAACGTCACTTAGAACAAGCAAGTGGTAAAAACCTTGACCAGTATTTTAGGCAATGGTACGAGGGTGAAGGTTACCCTTCCTTTCATGCAGAGTGGACGCCATTAGGAGCTACTCATGTTAAACTGAAAATGAGCCAAACAACATCCCACCCTTCTGTTTCATTTTATGAAACACCGATTCCATTACTGTTTAAAAATAACACACGTGAAAAAAGAGTAGTTATTAATTCAAATACTAACGGGCAGGAATACATGATTAGATTGGATTTTGTGCCTGATACAATGTTAATTGACCCGGCTTATGAATTAATTTCAAAAAATAATTCGGTTCAAAAAGTCCCATACCAATCTACCGGAAATCCCGGGTTAGAAATTTATCCCAATCCTGTATCCGGCCCACTCAATGTTACCCTGCATGATTTTGAAGGCGAAAGAGCAACTGTCATGTTGTACAATGCGGTAGGACAATTAGTTTTAAAAGAGGAATTGCCACTCACAAACACATTTGCTTTTTGGCAGAAGAATTTATCACATCTCTCAAGTGGTGTTTACTTACTTAAAGTTATTGGTGATGGATTTTCCGCAACTAAGAAGATAATTCGGTAATGGCAACTAAAAGAAAAAAAAAGACCTGGCCGCCTATTGCTGCTGCTATTTTTTGTATTGGCATATTGTGGTTTATTATCAATTCTCTTCATAGTAGAATGGAGCAATCCGGTATGCTTACTGCAAACCCGGGCGTATGGGTTGCTGTTAACTACCCTGTTCATGGAATAGATGTAAGTCATCATCAAAGTAGGATAGATTGGCAAAAGGTTAGTTCTTCAAAAGTGAATGAGTCGAAGATTAAATTTGCTTTTATTCGTGCAACAAATGGGATTGAAAAGGAAGACATGTATTTTGCGCGGAATTGGAAAAAGTGTAAAGAGGTGGGAATTGCCAGAGGTGCTTACCATTATTTCAGAGCAAATGAGAATGCGAACCAACAGGCTGATTTCTTCATTCATAATGTGCAATTGCTTCCAGGTGATTTGCCGCCTGTGATAGATGTAGAAAAAACTTATGGGGTATCACAGCAGGTATTGTTAAACGGTGTAACACAATGGCTGAAGCGAATTGAAACACATTATGGGGTTACGCCTATTATCTATTCTTCTACCGGATTTTATGCGCATCATCTTGAAGGATATTTTGATAAATATCCGTTTTGGGTGGCACATTATAATTTAGATACTAACATGCCGCGAACACAAAGAGGATGGCATTTTTGGCAACATTCTGAAACCGGAAGTATTCCGGGAATTAAAGGAGCTGTTGATTTCAATGTGTTTAATGGAAATAGTCAGGAGCTAAAAATGCTTCTTGTTCGTTAAGGGTTAATTGCAAGATGTGACATAGAACATATTGAGTTTAAAGCATAGTAAGAAATCTTTCTTAACTGCTGTGGTCGGAAATAATTTTCCAATTACCGTTAATGTTTTTGAACAATAGAGTAAAGTGTCCAAATAGGTTTCCAATACTTCTGGTTAACATCCATTTTCCTGTTACATAATAATAGATAGGGGAGAGTTTTTTTATTTCAATAACCTCAAAAGTTAGCGTTCCCATTGATTCAGCATCCGGATAATTTTTCATATAACTGTCAAAAGTAGTTTGCCAGCCATATTTTATGCCTGTTTTACCAATAAACATTAATGAATCATTGTTCCAGTAGCCCGACATATATGTTTTTAAGTCGCCGTTATTCCATGCGGTTTCCTGATTGGATAATATTTTTCTAATCATGGTTTCTGCTGAAGATTGAGCCTCCAAATGATAAGGAAGGAAGAAGGACACAAATAGAACAAAAAGTATGCGCATTTTTTTCTTTAAGATAAGAAAAAAATTAATGAGTATGGTGGATGGATGAACAGCGACTCTTATGGCAAAACCTGTAGTTTTGAAAATGTGCGTAAATGATAGCAGTTACAGCAAGTAGTAATAAAACAGTTTCGTAGTTGCGAAAGAATTGTTTTGCAATTAAAAAAATAGCTCCAATCGTAAATATCAATACAGGAAGTGGATTGCGGTGATGTTTAATATAACCATGCTTAAGCGCATATATCCCAATGCCAATGGCCAAAAGAATCATAAACCACTCAAATGAGGGGTCATGAATAATATTAATTCCAAAAATAGGAAGTGAACTGAGCAGCGCCGGCAGTAATGCACAGTGTATTGCACAAGCTACCGAGGTGATTATTCCCAAGCCATCCCAATTCGCCTTTAATTTCATAAGTGGACAAAAGTACTAATTTGCAATAATGTTGCAAAAAAAATAACTAAAAATGGTTTTAAAATAAATATTGCCCAAACTACATTGTACCTTTGCCCCAAAATAGTGGGGTATGAAAAAAGTTTGGATTTATGTCATTTTCTTTTTGGCACTTACCGGATTGTTTATGTTCTATGTGCTTAAAGATTACGATTTTTCACGCTCTAAACTTGCAGTTATCAATCAGGCAGTCCCGGCATTTTCTTTTATAGATCAGGATGGGAAGCAGATTACCAATAAAACAGTTCAGAACAAAGTATATGTAGCAGAATATTTTTTTACAACCTGCAAAGGTATTTGCCCCAAAATGAATGCTAATATGCGGCGTGTTTTTGAAACGTTTAAAGACGAGCCGGGTTTTATGATACTATCTCATACGTGTATGCCTGAAACTGATAGTGTGCCGGTTTTGAAGTTGTATGAAAAAAAGATGCTTATTTCAAAATTAGTTCGGAGAAATGATGGATCGTATTCTTTTTCCGGTGTTATGGATAAGCCGCTCGCGGAAAATAAAAACTGGTTTTTTCTCACCGGAGAAAAAGGTGATTTATATAAACTTGCCCGCAGCGGTTATATGATTGATAATGGTAAGCCGGACACCTCTCAACTAAAAGATCAGTTTATTCATACTCAGTTTTTTGCCTTGGTAGATAAGCAAGGAAGAGTTAGGGGAATTTATGATGGGCTCTTAAGTGATGAAGTTGATCAGCTGATGCTGGATATACAAACCTTGCTGGCTGAAAGAGTTTAGCTTGGTAATTTTAAAAATTATGTTATGAGTAGCTCAACTGCTGATATTGACATCTTACGTAAAAATGGGTTACATGTTACGGATAGTCGGAGAGTGATTTTAAATCTCTTTCTTAAATACGATGGTGCACTTGCCCATGCAGATATTGAAAAGTATTCATCTTCCTTATATGATAGAGTTACCGTGTACAGAACTTTGCAAACGTTTCTTGAGAAAGGTATTGTACATTTAGTCCCCACTGTTGATAATGCTACATTGTATGCTTTATGTAAACATAATTGTATTGAAGGGCATCACTATGATAATCATGTACATTTTATCTGTTCACATTGCAACAAAACCAGCTGCCTTGATGATATAGATGTTCCGGAGGTAAAATTACCGAGAGGCTTTAGGCCATTGCACGCTGCTATGATTATTTCCGGTATTTGTAAAATGTGTAAGAGTTCTAATTGAGTTTTTCCCACTCTTCCTTTACAAACGTTATAAGCTGCTTTATTTTATTTGAAGAGAAATCTAATTCAAGTCCGGCTGCTTTAAATAATGCAGGAAGTGTTTTAGTTCCTCCAAGACTTAATGCGTTACAATAATTCTCCAATGCTTGTTTTGGATTATTCCTATACTGCATCCACATCCCAATTGCTCCAAGTTGAGCAATCCCATATTCAATATAATAGAATGGAACTTCAAAAAGATGAAGCTGTCTTTGCCAGGAGTTTTCTCTGTATTGCTCAAGGTTTGAATAATCTACAATGTTGTCAGTATAGGATAGTAATATCTTTTTCCAGGCTTCTGTTCTTTCGTCTAAAGTATGACCGGGATAGCTGTACAACCAATGTTGAAATTCGTCTATGGTAGCAATCCATGGGAAGATTGAAATTACACGCTCAAGTTGATAGCGCTTTGCCCTTCTCAAATCATCTCTATTTGGAAAGAAAACATCCCAATGGTCCATAGTGAATAATTCCATTGACATACTGGCCACTTCTGCAAACTCCATTGGATAATCTTTAAATCCTGATAATTCCAGTGGATGAGAAAGGAATGAATGAATGGCATGGCCACCCTCGTGTACCATAGTGATTACATCCTGCATTTGCCCCGCAGCATTCATAAAAATAAAGGGAGCTCCCGATTCAGCTAATGGACAATTGTAACCCCCGGGTGCCTTTCCTTTCCTGTTGTCTAAATCGAGGTGCTTCATGTCCTTCATTTTTTGAAGACATTGTGAAAAAAAGGGATCTAACCGGTTAAAACATTGTATTGTCTTATCTAATAGCTCATCAGCATGAGAAAAAGGATGAAGAGGCTGCACTCCTTCCGGCTGCGCATCTAAGTCCCAAGGCCTTAGCGTTTCAAAATGAAGTTGCTTTTTCTTTTCGGAAAAAATATCATCTACCAATGGAAGTACGTGTTCTTTTACCGCTTGATGAAAATTGAAACAATCTTTAGGGGTGTAATCGAATCGCCCTAATTCTTTAAAACGATAGCTCGTATAATTATCAAAGTCAGCTTGTAAAGCCATTTGGTTTCGAAGTGAAAGTAGCTTATCAAACAGGGTATTTAATTTGTCTTTGTCCACACTGCGCCGAAGTTGAATTTTATTATATACCAATTCTCTCAGGCTTCTATCAGGATTTTCTAAGAATTTTGCAGCTTGTTGCAGCGTATATTCGTTACCGTTAATATCTACAACCATTGCGCCGGTAATTTGGCCATATTGTTGTTGAAGTACAGCGCTCTCTGCCTGAAGAGGGATGTTTTCTTCTCGGTATATTTCTATATTCTTTTTTATATTCCTTAAAAAAGTAAAATATTTTGCTTCGGATAATTCAGCTAAAAACGGACTATTTAATAATTTTTTGTTCAGCTCATCCGCATAAGGTTGAATGTGAGGCTGAATTTCCATTACAAAGAAATTAAAATCTTCTTCCAGTTTTTTATTTTCCGTATCGCAAGTCATTTTAATTTGCCGCCAGCATGCATCTTCACTAATAGCGGCTTCCAGCTCACTTTGATCTTTTAACCATTGTTCCAATGATTGCTTGCTTTCAATTGGCCTTTTAAGTAATTCTTTAAAATAAGGTTCAATTACCTCGCGGTTAATAGGAATGAAATCTGCCGGAAGATAGGTGCGCGGCAGCCTTTGAATATTGGCTGAGTATTGCATGGTTGAAAAAGTGGAATGAGATAATCACGCCATCTTACGCGGCGCATTAACTTTTTTTGCAGGTGCATTTTTTACTGAAGCAGCCTTAGGTTCTACAACCGGTTTGTTTGTTACCTTTTTGCCCTCTGCTTCGTTATCGTGATGATCTTCACTCTTTTTTATGGTGATGTTGTTGTTGGTAATAATATTATACCAACGCACCATTTTTTTCATATCACTCATATATACACGATCAAAATCTAAGTCAGGAAGAACTTTTTCAAAATAAGCCTTAAGTGCTTCAGGCTTTTCTTTATCTCCCGGAATCGCCTCATTGCTTCCTTGCATAGCTAAAAAAACATCAGCAAGGTTTATATTTTCCTTTATAGTGTAAACTTCAATGCTTTCCAGATGAGAAAACTGGTGGATACGGTTTGATACAAATTTTGTTGATTTATCCTCTAATGATCTTACCACGCCACCCTCTGTGCGAGACGAAACGAGTTCAAATAAACCACCAAGCCCGGTTACTGTTACTAATTTATTGTAATCCATATAAGTAAAACGATTTAAATCTGCAAGATAGTTGTATATAATCAATTTTTGTTATTGTATTAAAAGTTAAAGTTTTTTTAAAGCCCCAATTTAGCCGAAGGTTTTTTAATCTTAACACGTCTAACACTGATAAAGTTATTTTCATGAAAAAAGGCTTAGCTATTTTGATGATCTTGGGACTCTTTGGATTAGGTTCACAAGCACAAAACCTAAAAATTTCTGGTTTATTAATTGATGATAGTACACACATGCCTCTTTCCGGGGCAACAGTTTCTTTATTGTTGCAAAAAGACTCTTCTGAAGTGAAGAGTGTTCTCTCGGATACTAGGGGTTATTTTGAGCTGAATAATTTAAGTCCGGATAGCTTCATTGTTTCAATTACCTATGTTGATTATCAACAATATCTTTCGTTTGTTACATTACATAATACAGATCGCGATTTAGGCCAACTGAGTTTATTAAAGCGTGGTACTGATTTAGCAGTGGTAACAGTGGTGTCAAAGGCTCCTCCGGTTATTCAAAAGGGTGATACAACACAATATAGTGCCAGCCAATATAAGGTAAATGCGGATGCAACAACTGAGGATTTGATTAAAAAAATGCCGGGAATTACAGTAGATAAATCCGGAACGGTAACTGCTCAGGGAGAGCAAGTTAAAAATGTAACGGTTGATGGTAAACGCTTTTTTGGGGATGATGCTACTGCTGCTATTAAAAACCTTCCGGCTGAGGTAGTAGATAAAATTCAGGTATTTGACCGCTTGAGCGACCAGGCACAGTTTACCGGATTTGATGATGGTAGCGGACAACGATCTATTAATATTGTAACTAAGACCGGGATGCGCACCGGACAGTTTGGGCGAGTATATGCCGGCGGAGGAACCGATGAGCGATATTCAGCCGGGGGAAATGTTAGTTTTTTTAAGGGGGAGCGTAGATTGTCTTTTATTGGTTTGTTTAATAATGTAAATCAACAAAATTTTGGCTCCGAAGATTTATTGGGAATAAGTGGTGGTGGAAGAGGAGGTTTTAGGGGAGGAGGAGGTGGTTTTTTTGTAGGACAACAAAGTGGTATTAGCCGAACCCTTGCTGTTGGGGTTAATTATGGAGATAAGTGGGGGAAAAAGTTAGAAGTTACCGGAAGTTATTTTTTCAACGCCGCAAAAAATAATAACAACCAATTTTCTAATGCTCAATATTTTTTGGTAGATACAGCTACCCAGTTATATGATGAGGGAAATTTATCCGGTTCTGAAAATTTTAATAACCGTATAAATATGCGCTTTGAATATAAATTAGACTCTGCTAATTCTTTTATCTTCTCTCCATCAGTAAGCTTTCAGAATAATGATGGAGATAATTCAGTAGATGGCGTACGATATTACACACTTAGTGATTTAATAAGCCGAACTGCTTATTCTCGTAATTCAGACGCAAAAGGCTTCAATGCCAATAATAATTTATTATATCGTCATTCATTTCCCAAAAAAGGACGTACACTATCTGTTAACCTGAACTTAGGATTAAACAAACGCGGTTCAGACACTTATTTGAATTCTGTAAATGAATTTTTTAATTCTTCCTTTTTGAATGATACTATCCAACAATACACTAACCTGGATGTGAAAGGCCAAAGCTATGGCGCAAATATTTCTTATACAGAGCCGGTTGGCAAGAAAGGACAGCTCCAATTTAGCTACGCTCCAAACCTTAACAAAAACTCTTCAGATCAAGAAGTCTTACAGTTTGATAACAGTCAACATAAGTATAGCATTTTCGATACAACACTTTCCAATAGATTTGATAATCGGGTAACAACAAATACAGCAGGAATAAATTATCGGATAGGTGACAAAGACGGGTCGTTTATGATTGGGTTATCCTATAAAAATCTAAATCTTTATAGTGAGCAGATTTTTCCCGTTGCCACCACTGTAGATAAATCTTTTAATAATTTGCTACCGAATTTAATGTGGCGTAAGAAATTAAATGCCCGCGAAAATATCAGGGTGTTTTATCGTGCATCTACAAGTGCGCCATCTGTCAACCAACTTCAGAATGTAATTGACAATAACAACCCACTTTTCATTACTACCGGAAACCCTGATCTAAAACAACAATATTCAAATATGCTTTCTGTGCGATATACTTTTACGAATACAGGAAAAGGGAAAAGTTTTATTGCCAATATATTTATGCAGCAGGCAAGTGATTATCTTGCTAATGCAACTTACATTGCTTCTTCAGATTCTATAATTGGGAATAATATAATCTTACCCAGAGGGGCTCAATTAACCAAGCCGGTTAACGTGAACGGGTATTTGAGTTTGCGCTCTTTCCTAACTTATGCCACTCCAATAAAAGCAATTAAGTCTAATATCAATCTTAATGGTGGATTTTCTTGGTCTAAAACGCCCGGAATGGTTAATAAGGTGAAAAGTATTTCAGACAACTTTGGTTATTCAGGTGGGGTTGTATTGTCAAGTAATGTTAGTCAGTATGTAGATTTTACGCTATCATACAATGCTTCTATTAATAATGTAAAGAATACGATTCAACCTCAATTAAATAACAATTATGTAAATCAATCTGCAGGAATACAGGTAAACCTGTTGTCAAAAACAGGCTGGTTTGTGCAAAATGATGTGTCAAATATTTCCTATTCAGGAATGAGTGATGGATTCAATCAGTCATTTTGGATGTGGAATGCCGCTGTTGGAAAAAAGTTTTTAAAGAATCAAGCCGGTGAATTGAAACTTTCTGTTTATGATTTACTGAAGCAAAACAGAAGTATTACCAGAACGGTAACGGATAGTTATGTTGAAGATGTGCAAAGTGCGGTGTTAACTCAATATTTCATGCTTACTTTTTCTTATCGGTTACGCAATTTTGGAGTCCCTCCACAAAAGAACAATAATATGCGCGGCATGCCAATGCATGGGGGAGGAGGAGGGTTTCGTCCCTTTTAATTACTTTTAAAAGGAATTAAATAATGAGTATTGGAAACGACAGCGCAATTGTTGAAGGCTTTTTTGGGTGGCAACGAATCTGCCTTCAAAGTGCTTGTTGAAGAAAATGAAGATCTTATTTATAATGTGGTGCTTTCAATAGTAAAAAATGAGGCAGATGCTGCAGATGTAACTCAGGATGTTTTTGTAAAAGTATTTCAGAAGGCAACATCTTTTCGAGGTGAGTCACAAGCAAGTACATGGTTATATCGAATTGCAGTAAATACGGCTTTAGATTTTAACAAACGTAAAAGGAACCATCATCTGCTTTCATTTGCAAATGATCTTCTTTTTAGGTACCGCCGCTCTTCCGTATCGTTTAACCACCCCGGTGTGTTATTAGAAAATAAAGATAATGCACATGCGTTGTTTGATGCTTTAGATAAACTTCCGGGAAAACAACAGGCCGCGTTTGTTTTGTTTTATATGGAAGGGAAGAGTCAACGAGAGGTTGCAGAAATTCTTGGATTATCGGTAAATGCTGTGGAGTCGTTGATGTCAAGAGCAAAACAGAAATTACAAAAGATATTATTTAATTATTATAACCGTCAAAAAAATGAAAATGATTAAACCAAATATTCTTGATGACATTGTTAAGACAGCTCAATCGGTTAAAAAGGTAAAGGCGCCGGCAAATATGTATGCAAGCGTAATGGCTGCGATAGAAAGAAAAAAGCACGAGTCTATTTGGGATAAGACAGCTTCGTTCGTTCTACGTCCGGCACTTATTGTGCCTGGATTAATCATTGTTATTTTACTTAACGTTTGGATGATTACTGCAAAGGATAGTAAATCGGTGAATTTTGCCGTGGAAGATTATACTTCGGCTACCTATGTTGTGCTAAATAATGAAAATGTATTACCATGAATAGAAGTAAAGGACTTTTGCTAATTATTATTTTATTACTGCTGTCAAATGTGGTGGCATGGTATCTTGTTTTTTCAAAAAATAATTCAGGCCATAATGACCATCAGGCGGCATTTCGCTCTTTCTTACAGAAGGAGGTTAAGTTTTCTGCCGATCAGTTAAAATCATTTGATAAGCTCGTTAAAGGAAGAGATGAAACAATGTTGGGGGTGCGAAAAACATTTCGTGAGGTGCGCCGAAAACAATCCAGGTTACTGTTAACCGATAATTTTAGTGATTCTGTAATCAGAAGTCAGGCATATAACAATGCTGAAGTGCAGCAACAAATGGAAATTAATTATTGGAATTATTTTAAATCCGTTAGAGCTTTATGTACTGCCGACCAGTTAGCGGTATTTGATTCGGGATGGATAAATATGATGTCTGCTAAACGAAAGAAGAAATAACACTACTCATTATTATTTAATACAGCATCTATTCGTTGCCGTAATGTTTCTTCGTCAGTATAGCCTCTCGCTACCATATAAAACTTCAACTCTCCTGTTTGAATAAATACTGCGGGGAATCCTGTAACTTGTAGTTGTTGAACCATTGAAAACTCCTGTCGGGCTAACTGCTCATATTCGGAGCTGTGCAGCTTATTATAGAAATCTTCAGGTTTAATTTTATATTTTTCAATCAGATGGCGATAGGCCTCATCATCCGTTAAATCTCTTCCTTCATAATGCAAGGCATATTGTAAATCACCCGCAATTGAAATGGATTGATTGGGAAAGTACGCCTTGAAAGCGCATAGTGCTATTGCGGGTTTTAGAGAATCAGGATACCAATCACTTTTTTCAGGATTGAAAATATGCCAAAGATAATCTTGTCCAAATTTTACTCCGGTTAATTTTTCAACTTCCTTATATGCTTCGCTAATGTATTGTGCTGTTGCTTTAATGTGAACAGGATTAACAGGAAGAATCATTCCTCCACTGAGCGCCTCTGATTCCAGAACAGGAGCATAATCATTTGCTATCTTTTTTATAACGCTACTAAATCCATAGCACCAACCGCACCATGCATCATAACAGTAAATGAGTTGAGGATATTTCATTTATCTAAAGTTCGCAAAAAAGTATTATGTTCAGTTCAACAGGTTGTTAATGTGCTTCCAGCCAGTTGCTGCCTACTCCAATTTCAGCAATTACCGGTACATTATTGGGAAGTTGAAGTGCATTTTGCATACAATCAAGTATAAGTGGCTTTATTGTTTCAATCTCTTTTCGATGAACATCAAAAACCAATTCATCGTGCACTTGCAATAACATTTTGCTCTTGTATTGATGTGCCTTTAATTCTTTATGGATTAAAATCATGGCCAGTTTTATCATATCGGCAGCAGAACCCTGAATAGGAGAGTTAATCGCATTGCGTTCTGCAAAGCCTCTTACTGTAAAGTTTGCACTGTTGATATCTGTAAGCCATCTTTTCCTTCCCATTAGCGTCTTAACGTATCCGTTAGTTTTGCAATACGCAATGGTGTCATCCATATATTGTTGAATTTTTGGAAACTTCTTTTTGTAGTTATCTATAATTTCTTTTGCCTCACCACGGCTTATTTTTAAATTTTCTGATAAACCAAATGCGCTTTGTCCATAGATGATTCCGAAGTTTACACTCTTGGCTTTATAACGCATCTCTTTTGAAACATCTGCCTCTGCAGTATTGAAAATAAGTGCTGCTGTAGCGGTGTGAATATCTTTTCCTTCACTAAATGCCTTTATCATATTTTCATCTCCACTTATGGCAGCTACGATTCTTAATTCAATTTGTGAATAGTCTGCTGATAATAATACGTAGTCTTCATTGCGCGGAATAAACGCTTTTCTTATTTCTCTGCCTCTTTCCGTACGCACAGGAATATTCTGTAAGTTGGGATTGCTACTGGCCAGTCTTCCCGTAACCACACTGGCCTGGGAATAACTAGTGTGTATGCGCCCGGTATCTAAATGAATTAATTCCGGCAATGCATCTACATAGGTAGATTTTAACTTGCTTAATTCACGATAGCTTAAAATGTCTTCAGCAATAGTATGCTTCTCGGCAAGTTTCAACAAAATATCCTCGCCAGTGGCATATTGGCCGGTCTTTGTTTTCTTTGCGTTTTCATCTAATTTAAGTTTTTCAAATAATATCTCTCCTAATTGTTTTGGAGAGGCAATATTGAAAGGAGTGCCTGCTAATGTATAAATATTCTTTTCAAATTTTTCGGCTTCTGCTTTTAACTTTTTTCCATACGCTGTAAGAAAATTCTTATCAATTCTAATACCCTCAAATTCCATATCTGCCAAAACCTTCACTAATGGATTTTCTATTTCATAAAACACTTTTTCTACATCTTTAGAGCTGAGCAGAGGTAAAAGAGCAGCTTTAAGTTGAAGAGTAACATCGGCATCTTCCACAGCATATTCCTTAATTATATCTATTTCAACATCCCGCATATTACCTTGTCCCTTTCCTTTTTTCCCAATCAATTCTTCAATGGGTACAGGTTGATAGCCAAGGTATATTTCGCTCAGCAAATCCATGCTGCGTCTCCCTTCGGGTTCAATTACGTAATGGGCAAGCATAGTGTCAAATAACCGTATATCCCAATCAATGCCATAATGTTTTAAAACAAGTAAATCAAATTTTACATTATGGCCTATCCATGTTTTGCCTTTTGCATAAAATAGCGATTTTAGTTGTTCAATAATTTTATGTGTGGCTCTTTTATCGGAAGGGCACGGAATATAATAACCAGTATGCTTTTCTGCCGAGAAGCTGATGCCTACTAATTGTGATGTATTCGGGTCGAGGCCGGTCGTTTCTGTATCAAAGCAAATTTCATTATGTTCATTGAGGTCTTTAATCATCTCTTCAATGGCCTCATGAGTATTGGCTATTATATATTTATGCGGCGTGTTATTAATATTTCTTCCATTAGGAAGAGATGCGCTTGCTTCTTTGTAAATGTTTTTTGTTATCGGATTTTCTTGTGCAGAATGACCAAATAAATTTAATTGAGAGGTCTCTTTTGAAGTAGTGACAGGTAAGATTACTTCTTCACCAAGTATTCGTTTGCCCAATGTCTTAAACTCCAGCTCAGTCATAATTTCCATCAAACGGTCATGGTTAGCCGCATTTAGCTGAAAATCTTTTTCATGAAAAATAACAGGTATGTCTGTTAAAATAGTGGCTAGTTTTTTGCTTAGTAGGGCCAGCTCTTTTCCATTACGTACTTTTTCACCCAACGCACCCTTAATATTGTTGGCGTTAGCCAGGATGTTTTCCATACTGCCAAATTCTTTAATGAGCTTTGCAGCAGTTTTTTCACCAATACCCGGAATTCCCGGAATATTATCTGCAGAGTCACCCATCAAACCTAATAAGTCAACAACCTGATCTATCTTTTCAATTCCCCATTTTTCACACACCTCCTTAGGTCCTAATATTTCTACGGCACCACCCTGATATCCGGGTTTGTAAATTTTTACATTATCAGAAACCAATTGTCCATAATCTTTATCCGGAGTAACCATAAAGACTTCATAACCCTGTTGGTCGGCTTGTTTTGCTAACGCTCCAATGATATCATCTGCTTCGTATCCGGGTAATTCAATTACCGGAATATTAAATGCTTCAATAATTTTCTTTATATCCGGAATTGCAGATATCAAATCCTCAGGAGCTTCTTGCCTGTTGGCTTTGTAATCGGCAAATTCGGTATGTCGTTCAGTGGGTTCAGGGGTGTCAAAACAAACTGCAATATGAGTAGGTTTTTGGTTATTCAACAGGTCGAGTAAGGTATTGGTAAATCCAAACTGGGCATTGGTATTTTTGCCAGCTCTTGTTTTTCTGGGATTGCGTAATAGTGCATAGTATGCCCTGAAAATTAATGCCATCGCATCAAGCAGAAAGAGTTTCTTTTGCATAGTGTAAATGTAGTACAATTAGATGCTTCCATTTCTTCCTGTTGTAAATAATTGAAGTGAAGGATTATACATGTTCCTGCGCATTTTTAAAATATAAAAAACATTCTTTTTCCTTTCTTCTCCGGTGGCTTGTTGGCTGTTTTTTGTAAAACTTTAAGGAAGTAGTATATTAAATTGATAAATTTGAAACACTAAAAATAATTATATGCCTCAACCGTATAAAATCAATTCAATTGAAGAGTATTATGCAGCATACAATAAAAGTGTTCAAGACCCGGAGGGGTTTTGGGATGATATAGCCGGTTACTTTTTATGGAAAAAAAAATATGATCAGGTACTCGAATGGAATTTTGAAGAACCACATATTTCGTTTTTTAAAAACGGGAAATTGAATATTACAGAAAATTGTCTTGATCGCCATCTTGGTACGCTGGGTAATAAACCTGCATTAATATGGGAACCGAATGATCCTGAAGAACATCATCGGGTATTAACTTATCGTGATTTGCATAATAAGGTAATGCAATTTTGCCATGTGCTGGCTAATAATGGAGTGAAGAAAGGAGATCGGGTTTGTATTTATATGGGTATGGTTCCTGAGTTAGCCATCGCTATTTTAGCATGTGCTCGTATTGGCGCCATTCATTCAGTAATTTTTGGTGGATTCAGTGCGCAAAGTATCGCAGATAGATTAATAGATACACATTCTGAATGTGTGATTACTTGTGATGGAGCGTTTAGAGGAAATAAGGAAGTTCCGCTTAAGGCTATGGTAGATGATGCCTTAATAGGCTGCAAGTTTGTGAAGCGCGTAATTGTGCTTACCCGCACACGTACTCCTGTGTCTATGATAAAAGGACGCGATGTATGGTGGGAAGATGAAATAAAGAAGGTTGAGTCAAACGGGCAACGCGATTTTCCTGCTGAAATTATGGATTCTGAAGATCCGTTATTTATACTTTATACTTCAGGCAGTACCGGAAAGCCCAAAGGTGTTGTGCATACTACAGCAGGCTTTATGGTGTGGACTGCATATACTTTTGCAAATGTATTTCAATACTCAGGAGATGATATTTATTTCTGTACTGCTGATATTGGTTGGATAACAGGGCACAGTTATATAGTGTATGGTCCGTTAGCGAATGGTGCCACCAGTTTAATGTTTGAAGGAATTCCGACGTGGCCTGATGCAGGAAGATTTTGGGATATTGTAGATAAGTATAGGGTGAATATAATTTATACTGCACCTACTGCAATCCGTTCACTAATGAGCTATGGCTTAGGCCCAATTCAAGGTCACCGTCTTGATTCATTAAAGGTGTTGGGCTCGGTTGGTGAACCTATAAATGAAGAAGCATGGCATTGGTATAATGAAAATATTGGAAAGAAACGTTGCCCAATTGTAGATACTTGGTGGCAAACAGAAACCTCGGGAATTATGATATCTACTTTGGCAGGGATAACCCCGGCTATACCATCATACGCAACGCTCCCATTACCTGGCGTACAACCTATACTTGTTGATGATCACGGAAAGGAGATTTTGGAAAATGAAGTTACCGGTAATCTGTGCATGAAATTTCCCTGGCCGGGAATGATTCGCACTACCTATGGAGATCATGAGCGTTGCCGCAAGACATATTTTACCACTTTCCCCAAAATGTATTTTTCAGGAGATGGAGCTTTCCGCGATGCAAAGGGAAATTATCGGATTACCGGAAGAGTAGATGATGTGTTAAATGTAAGTGGACACCGCATTGGAACAGCCGAACTGGAAAATGCAATTAATATGCATACAGGAGTTATAGAAAGTGCTATAGTGGGCTATCCACATGATGTAAAAGGACAAGGTGTATATGCATTTGTAATTTTTGAAGGTAGCAAAGAAGATATGAACATGGTACGAAAAGATATTTTGGAAACAGTAACACGTACTATCGGCGCTATAGCTAAACCGGATAAAATTCAATTTGTAAATAATTTACCTAAAACACGTAGTGGTAAAATTATGCGTCGTATTCTTCGAAAAATTGCTGAAGGAGAAATGCATGCAATAGGCGATACCACTTCATTACTTGATCCAGCGGTTGTAACAGAAATAATAAAGGGGAAAGTATAACCTAAATAAAGCACCATGGGAAAGAAAGCAGATAACCCCGGTGTATTTGTTCCACCCCCAACTTTTTTTATTGGGGTGTATTGCTTAGGCTACTTACTTCAACGATGGTTCCCAATAAAAGAAACCTTTTTTGATTATTCTATAGTTAAGATAATCGGTATAATTCTTTGTATTATAGCTATGGTATTTGGCACACTGGCTCTGTTGAAGTTTCTTGTTACTAAAAATACGGTTGTTACACATTGGCCGGCAAATTCATTGCAAACGTCAGGCATCTATTCTGTTTCGCGAAACCCAATGTATTTTGGCCTGCTATTGTTCTATATGGGGTTTACATTTTTCACTGGAAGTTGGTGGAATGTTATTTTGTTGCCTCTACCTATCATACTGGTTCAATTATTGGTTATTCGAAAAGAAGAAGAGTATCTTGAACGGAAGTTTGGGAAAGCATATTTAGATTATAAAGGGAAGGTTAGGCGGTGGATCTAACATAAAATATAGAATTAATGCCAAATGAAATTGAGAGAAAATTTTTAGTAAACCACCAACTTTGGAATGAATTAAAGAAACCCCAGGGAAGTTGGTATCGTCAGGGATACTTAGTGGTTGAGCCAAAGCAGGTGATTAGAGTTAGACAAGTTCTCGCTAAAGGGTTTATTACAATTAAAGGATCTGCCGTAGGTATCATACGGGCAGAATACGAATATGAAATCCCTTTTGATGAGGCTGGCGAACTAATAGATCAGTTTGCTCATTCAATAATAAGTAAGACACGGTATAAAATTAATGAGCACGGAAAACTTTGGGAAATAGATGTGTTTGATGGAGATAATGAAGGGTTAATTATTGCGGAAATTGAATTAGTTAGTGAGCATGAAAGCTTTGTTAAACCGGAATGGTTGGCTGATGAAGTAACCAAAGAGGAGAAGTATTATAATTATATGTTGGCTGCTAATCCGTTTAATTCATGGAAGTGATATTTTTCTCCAAATGCTTTACTGGGGCATACCTTTGGCATTAAAGTTGACGGCTTATAATGTAGGGTTTCAATATTGTTTAATTTAATTGATAGATTTATGACAAACGATTTTATTGATAGTGTGCTTCAACAGTTATTGCATTATAAAGAACTGGGAGAAAAGACATTTGCACAGCTTAATGATAAGCAATTATTGTGGCAATACAACGAGGAAAGTAATAGTGTAGGCATATTGGTAAAGCATTTGTGGGGAAATATGTTATCGAGGTGGACAGATTTTTTTACAACGGATGGTGAAAAGGAGTGGCGCAAGAGAGATGCAGAATTCGAAAATGATATTAAGAGCAGAGAGGAGTTGATGCAAAAATGGACAGCAGGTTGGATGTGTTTACTTAATGCTGTAAAATCTTTAAGGGTAGAAGACTTGTCGAAACCATTGGCAATACGCGGAAAGGCATTAACAGTTACAGATGCATTGATAAGACAATTGGCACATACTGCTTATCATGTTGGACAGATTGTTTATCTGGGAAAAATGCAGCTTGGTGAGAAATGGGAAACATTATCAATCCCGGCTAAAAAACATCAGCATTAATTTAAGAGTGTTTCTCTCTTTCTAAAAGATAAAACAAAATGACAAAGAAGATTTTAATAGCTGTTGATCATGGCCCAATGTCTGAAACTGTTGCTCAGTATGGCTTTCAGCTGGGAAATCAACTTGGTGCAGAAATGGCTCTGGTAAGTGTTGTAGATACTGAATATTTAATGACAGACGGTGGTATAACCACCGGAGAAATGATTGAAATGATGAAAAATGATTTTGTGTTAAAGCAAAAGACATTAGTAGAAAAGGTATTTGGAGAAAAGAGGGTGGATTCGTTTATTGAAGAGGGAAAACCTTTTTTAAAAATTCTGCAAAAAGCACAGGAGTGGGAAAGCGAAATGATTATTTTAGGAACTCATGGTAGAAAGGGGTTGTCACACCTGTTAATGGGAAGTGTGGCTGAAAAAGTAGTTCGGCATGCCCACATACCATTGGTAATCATTCCTGTTAAATAAGGAAAGAATGAACAATCACCATAAGTATATGTCTCGTTGCCACGAGTTAGCAGAAGTTTCAAAAAAAGAAGGAGAGAGCGCAGTTGGGTGTGTAATTGTTAAGAAGGGAAAGATAATAGGTGAAGGAACTGAAAAGAGTAAACAATTAAAGGATATTACCCGTCATGCAGAAGTGGTTGCTATTTTAGATGCACTAAGGAACAATCATGATCTTTCTCAGGCTATACTTTATACCAATGTTGAACCGTGCATTTTATGTTCGTATGCAATACGACATTATAAAATAGGTGAAGTGGTTTTTGAAAAGCATTGCGGAGAATTGGGAGGAACTGCACCCTCGTTCCATTTATTGACTAATCAAAATATAAAATCATGGGGAGTTCCTCCTGTTGTTACCATAATTGATTAGAATGGTTTATTTAATTTCTTCAGGCCTTTTATAGAACAATTCATGGCAATTTTTTGAATTATGCATTGCAGAAATAACACTATCTAACGGTTTTGTATATACGTTTGGATAATCTATTTCACCAAGTGAAGTGCTAATCGGATAAGCAAGTTTTTCTGTTTCAATTGAAAATTCAGCATCAACTCCCGGTTTGTTACCTCTCGGATCTACTCTAAACCATCCAATATCTTCTAAATAAATAGCATTTAGTCCGTGTAAAGCATATCCCGATTCAATAGTTCCCTTTCGTAAAACACCCGGCAGTTTTGCGTAGTGCTGGATTTCAGGGCGCAAAACTGTCAACCCAATTACTGTTCACAAAAACCTTAAAAATTATTTGGTTTTAAGCGCAGTTCATGTTAGTGGTTCGGTGTTCTTTTTCGTCCGTTGGTTTGGTCGTGTAATGGGGCAAACACATGCTGCCGCCAAGTTTGGGTTTTAGCGTGGGCTGTGGAGGTTTGGAAAATGTGTATGACTACGAAGCGTTGACAGGTGATCGCCTCTTAATATCATATTTGGAAAACTCATAGTATTAATTCATTTCCATATTCTTCTTTTGGCTCTTCTACTAAGAATAATTCAAGTTCTTTTTTGTTGTTGAAACCCCCAATTTTTTGTCTGTAAGTAGCTGCTGTTTTTTGGTTTTCAATTTCAAGTTTTCTGTTTTTGCTAATTTTCAAAAATTCTTCTTCTTGGTCAATTCCTAAAAATCGTCTGTTTGCCAAATTTGCTGCAATTCCTGTTGTTGAACTGCCTGCAAATGGATCTAGAATCCAAGCGTTTGGCTTTGTTGAAGCCAAAATAAGTCGTGTTAAAACTGACAAAGGTTTTTGTGTTGGATGTTTGCCACAAGCCTTTTCCCAAGGTGCAATTGCCGGTAATTTCCAAACATCTTTCATCTGTTTGTCGCCATTCAGTTGCTTCATTAATTCATAGTTGAAATAATGAGGAACTTTTCCAGATTTTCTTGCCCAAATAATTTGTTCGGTTGAATAGGTAAAATATCTACACGAAAAATTAGGAGGTGGATTTGTCTTTTCCCAAGTAACTATGTTCAAAATCTTAAATCCTAATTCTGTCAAGATTTGACCAACCGAAAAAATATTGTGCATGGTGCCGCTTATCCAAATTGTTGCATCATCTTTCATTTTGTCACAAACCAGCGAAAGCCATTTGCGATTGAAGTTGTTGATAAATTCAAAACCTTCTGATTTGTCCCATTTTCCTTTGTTTACACTAACAATTTGTCCATTTTGGATTGATAACCCGTTGTTTGATAAAAAATAGGGTGGGTCGGCAAAAACCATATCAAACTTATGTTCAAATTGAGGCAATAACTCCATTGTATCTCCTTTGAGAAGATAGAAGTTTTTGTCGTCAGATTTGAAATAAGGTACAAGCATTTATCTTCTAGTATGTGTTGCTACTGCAACTATTTTGTATATGTCCTTATGTTCTTCAAGTGCTTTCAATAGATTTCTGAACATATATGCAGTAGATAAGTTTGTTTTTTCTTGTATCATTAAGAGTTTAGCAATTAGATATAAAAACTTAATGCTATATTCTCCTTTGTTTGCTAGTCCTGGATACTTCCCTGCTTCAAGATTTGCTTCATTCTTTAACAGTTCTACATCCAATAAAGTGCTTCTCTCTGAATCAGACTTCAATGGTTTAATGTGATTATCCCATTGGTGAATTAAAAAGGTTAGAAACTTTTTAGTTTCGACACTATTATAGTTCATTTTTAAAATTGCATCAACTGCCCAATGTATGTGCTTGGGGGTTCTTATTCTCGACCACCCTGATTTACTTGAACTATCTTTTTGTCTGTATCGAAGCAATAAATCAAAATCAGATAAAGTTCCTTGATAAACTCCAAGAAAATAGGTGTCATTAATTTCTATCGTAACCAAAGGTTCCGTCCCTTTGACCCTCATATGTGGTAATTTTTTCACCATTCGCTTATTACATTTTCTGCTTTTATTTTTTCAATAAAGTTCTTTAAGGTAGTAAGGTTATATATACTCGGAATAATGTTGTATGCTTCTTCCAATTTGTTCTTTGCAGATAGCCAGCCTTGTCCGTCTGTTATCCAAACAAACTCGTAATTTTTGTATTGGTTGATTTTAGGCGCAACATCAGAATATGATCTTGCTGTTTCATTTAGTTTAGAGCCACCTCCATTGTAGAAGTTGGTTTCAATCAGATACGTTTTCTTTTTTGTTTTAATTACGAAATCAAAGCGTTTCACGTCAGCACCTAAACTCAATATTTCGGGAAACGCTGTATTGCTTACTTCCTTTTTATAAAAGACTTTGGCTTTGTCAAAGAATAGTGAAACTGCTTTTGACATATTATCACCACCTCTGTTTTTTCTTGTATTTGTATCTAGCCCTGCCTCAACTCCAAATACATAATCAACAAGATTTTTAATGTCTTTATTTTGAAATAAGTTTACTAAACCCGTATCCTCAATAAATTCAATTATTGTTTCAAATGAGCCAAAGTAAGTTTCAACTAAAACAATATTTCCAGCACGATTGAATGTTTTCTTTTTATCCTTTTTCCTAACGGCAATCAAAATATCCAAAACTTCAAAGGCTTTAGGATTTTCTTCGTAAAGTTCTTTTACTGCTGCTTTTATATCTGTCTTCCCAATTAGGTAATTGAGTTGGTTTAGCTTGATTGCAATTTTGTTTACGTTGCCTTTAATTTTCTTGAAGTCTGTGAAATAGTCAAGAGTAGCGTTTGTTTCTGATAATTGCGATAAGAAGATTTTAAATTGCTCTGACATATTCTTGACTCGTTGCTTGGTTTGTAATTAATAGCTCTTTCAATGTCCCCCTTTTTTCCGGATTAGCATTTATGCTTCTTCTTGCATCTACTCTTTGTATGTTGAAGTCAGAATATAAGTCGTCAAAAAAATTGTCATTTTTGCCCTTAACATCTGAATTACTCAGAATCCAAGTATGATTTAAAGCATCAAGTTTGTGGCAAAAGTCTCTTAGTCTGATTTGTTCTGCATCGTTAAACTTGTCTTTTGCATACGAATTGAAACTTGAGGTTTCACTTAATGGTTTGTAAGGCGGGTCGAAATAAAAAAGGGTGTTGTTGTCCGCATAATTCAGTGTTTCTACATAGTCGCCACATAGGATTTCCACTTTTTGCAACGCTTGGCTTACTGCCATAATATTTCCTTTATCACAAATTGTTGGTCGCTTGTAGCTGCCTATTGGCACATTATATTCGTTTTTGCGGTTCACTCGGTAAAGTCCATTAAAGCAAGTACGATTAAGAAAAATAAACAAAGCGGCTTGTCTGCTTTGTTCTTCTTTTCTTGTATTATAAAGCTCTCTTTTTGAGTAGTAATATTCCTTTTTCTTTTCGTCTTTACCCTCAAGTCCGTGAAATTCGTTTTGTAAAATATGAAGAGTTGAAATAAGTTCTTTTGGTCTTGTAGCTATCGTTTTGTATGTATTTATTAAATCCTCATTAATGTCGTTTATGACTGCTTTTTTGAGATTTTGAAAGTTGTTAAGCATCCAAAATAAAACAGCACCACTTCCAACAAATGGCTCTATGTATGTGAACTTTTTATTGGTGATCTCATAAGGTAATGACTTTTCTATTTCCGTTATGAGTTGGGTTTTCCCACCTGCCCATTTTAAAAATGGTTTTACTATTTTGTTTGTCATATTAAAGTCTTTAAAATGGTTTTTGCTTTGTTTAATCCCTGCATTGCAAAAGGTTCATTTTCAATAGTGTCGAGTAATTTGTCACTAAGCCATAGGGTAAGCAACTCTTCATCTGTTACATTGTAATAATTCGCAAGTTTGATTACTTGCTCTCTTGTTAATCGCCTTTCACCTCTTTCGATTTTGCTTATTAAAGCCGTATCGATTTCTAAATATGCAGCAACTTGTCTAAGGAGTATATCCTTAGATTCTCTCATTGCTCTTATCTTTTCTCCAAGTGAGTTCATTGTACAAAAATTGATTTGTCTATTTGTGTCAAATTTAATAAAGATATTTGCTCGGATGTTACTTTGTTGTCGTTTAATTATTCACAGTCTTGTTACGTTTGGAAAATTCAAGCTCTTTTGTTTACCCACAGTTTTTCTTTTTTTAATTGTGTTTGTGAATGTTTCGTATTTCGCGAAGGTTTGGCTATCGTGTCGGGCAAAACCAAGTGTGCTAAAATGAGCAGCTAGTATCGAATGAATGTTGAATCTTATCTCGCACAAATTCAAAAGCAATTATTGCTCTTTCCTTTTTTGATGATGCCTTCGATTCAATTGTTCTGATTTCCTGCTTTATCGCCGTAGATGAAAAATCAATGACAGGAGGAATTTCTTTTAGATAATCTTCTAAATGTTCGGATGCTAATTGCAACTTCATGGCAATAGTTTTTTACTCTACAACAATAATCAAAGGTATTAAAATTGAATTCTTTTGCTCGTTAAAGGCTGCCGGATGAGATAGGGTTTCGTTATTCTTTAGTAAATTCGTAATGAGGTTAGGAATGATGAATAAACAGAAGTGGAAGTGCTGTTTTGCTGTTAGAATAAAACTTTCACTAACATCGTTCTCAACTTTTAAAAAGTTATAATGAATAAGACAAAAGCTCTTTTTAAAGATTCTGAAAGTTTAATAATTTTTGGAATAATAATAGTGGTTACCATTTTGGTGGCAATTCTCATAAGGCGATATTTACAAAATAAAATTGCCAAGCGCTTATTAAGTGAGGGAGCAGATATAACCAGTTTCCTCTTTATACGAGATATTGTTACCTATACCATTTATTTGCTTGGATTTGGATGGGCCTTTTTATCGCTGCCTATTTCTTCATCTTACGCACATTCTCTTTTTGCGGGAGCGGGTGCCTCAACCCTTATTTTAGGTTTCGCAGCTCAACAAGTGTTAAGCAATTTTATGTCGGGCGTATTTGTGATTTTAAAGCGACCCTTTAAAGTATCAGATGTAATAGAAATTTCGGGTAATAAAGGGGTGGTAAAGGAAATCAATTTACACGAAACCATATTAGAAAAAGACGACAAGACCAGGATTATTATTCCCAATTCACTTGTCTCAAATGCAGTTATTATCCATTACTATTCACCCTAAAATCTGTTTGTTAAATATACCGGTAGCATAGCTCTCCAGGTGGGCCAGTCATGTTTCCATTCCGGGCCCCATATATCTAAGGTATGAGGTATTCCCTTACGGTGAAGAATATCCGAAAATTTATGGGAAGCTCCCGGATCCTCATAGTCACCACTTCCTGTAAGGATATGAATATGATTACTGTTGCGAATGTGTTTCAAAAACCATTCATCTTCTAAATTAGGAACATAATGTGCGGGTGAATTAAAATATACCTGATCGTCAAAATAACCATCACTATATTCGGTAAGGTCATAAACCCCACTCATTGCAATGACTCCATTAATGATATCAGGTCGCTTTAAAAATAGGTTCATACTGTGTAATGCACCAAATGATGCACCACATAAAATAATAGGCGTATCTGCTGAAGTGTTTGTTCTTATAAATGGAACAACTTCATTAAATATGTAATCATTAAATTGATTGTGACGAATAGCTTTATGTTCACCCGCCAGTTGCTTATTTAACCAACTTTCGTTGTTAATACTATTTACCGAGAAAATGCGCACCTTGCCTGAATCAATGAAAGGAGCGAGGGTGTCAATAAGCTGGAATCGTTCGTATTCAAGATAATCAGCGGCAGCGGTGGGCACCAGTAATAATGCAAAGCCGTAATGACCATAGGATACAATGGGCATATCTTTTCCTAATGCAGGACTGTACCAGCTAAAGCTACTTTTTTCCATACTTTATACTCTTTTTAGTCAGGGTAGTAAATATAGGACAGTTTTCTTAATCTGAATTTTCTAATTATCAAAATTGGAATGTTGAAGAATGAGTGTTATTCCATTTCTTTTAATGCTTCCTGCATTTTATACATTTTGTCTCTTAATCGTGCGGCTTCCATAAAATCCATTTCTTTTGCAGCTTTTTCCATTTGCTTTTTCACTTTTGCAATTTCCTTTTTCATTTGTGGGATCGTTTTTATTTCGAAAGTTTCTTCTGCTGCGGTAGAAATTTCCGGTTCGTTATCAACAGCATAGGGATTAGAAGGATCATATCCTTTCACATCCAGCACACTGCCTTGCGCTAAAACTTGTTCTTTTGATTTGATAATGGTTTTGGGAATTATGTGATGTTTAATGTTATAAGCAATTTGCTTTTCTCGTCTTCGTTGCGTTTCGTCAATAGTCTTTTGCATGCTTTGAGTTATTTTGTCTGCATAGAATATAACCAGCCCATCAGCATTTCGTGCGGCACGTCCTGCTGTTTGCGTTAAACTTTTGTCATTGCGTAAAAAACCTTCTTTGTCTGCATCCAAAATAGCAACCAACGAAACTTCGGGCAAATCTAATCCTTCACGTAGAAGGTTTACGCCTACTAAAACATCAATTGCTCCTAAACGCAATGCCCTAATTATCTCCATTCTGTCTAATGTAGTTACATCACTATGGATATATTTTGATTTGATATCTACCCTATCTAAATAGCCGTCTAATTCCTCAGCCATTCGTTTAGTGAGTGTGGTAACTAAAACCCTGCCACCATTTTTTACCTGCTTTTCAATTTCATCAAGTAAATCATCAATCTGATTTACGGAAGGCCGCACTTCAATAGGGGGGTCTAATAATCCTGTTGGTCTAACCACTTGATCAACCACTACGCCTCCGGTCTTTTGAAGTTCGTACTCTCCGGGTGTAGCTGAAATAAAAATAGTTTGTGGCACCATATTTTCAAATTCGCCAAAATTTTGTGGGCGGTTATCCAATGCGCTTGGTAAGCGAAAGCCATATTCTACTAACGTAAGTTTACGGCTTCTATCACCGCCATACATTCCGCTGATTTGTGGAATGGTTTGATGGCTTTCATCAATTACACACAAAAAATCTTTCGGAAAATAATCTATCAGGCAAAATGGTCTTGCACCGGGCTTTCTTCGATCAAAAAAACGGGAGTAGTTTTCAATCCCGCTGCAATACCCCAACTCCCGAATCATTTCAATATCGTAGTTCACCCGTTCGGAAATTCGTTGCGCTTCAATATATTTTCCCAGCGATTTGAAATATTCAGATTGTGCGGTGCATTCATCCTGTATTTCATGAATGATTTGAGTAATCATATCTTTTGGTGCCAGATATAAATTAGCCGGAAAGATTGCCGCATGTTCAACAGCAGTAATACGCTTACCGCTTGCCAGCTCAAGGGTTTCAATAGATTCTACTTCATCGCCAAAGAAACTAATCCGGTAGCCAAAATCTACATAGGGAAGATTGATGTCTATGGTGTCACCCTTAACTCTAAAAGAGCCTCGCTCAAAATCACCTTGACTACGATGATAAAGCGAATTAACCAGTGCATGTAAAAACCCTTGCCTTGAAATAATCTGCCCTTGTTTTAAGCGGATGATTCCGTTTTCATATTCTGTAGGGTTACCCATACCATAAATACAACTTACACTGGCTACAACAATGATATCTCTTCTTCCGCTAAGAAGCTGTGCCGTAGCCTGTAACCGCAGCTTATCCAATTCATCATTAATGCTTAAATCTTTTTCAATGTATGTATTACTGGTAGGGATATACGCTTCCGGTTGATAGTAATCATAATAGGATACAAAATATCCTACCGCATTGTCAGGAAAAAATTGTTTAAATTCTCCGTATAGTTGTGCAACCAGTGTTTTGTTGTGTGTAATAACTAATGTGGGCTTTTGTACTTGCTGAATAACATTAGCTATAGTGAAAGTTTTGCCACTTCCGGTAACTCCTAATAGCGTTTGGTATTGTTCACCGTCTAAAATCCCTTTGGTGAGCTCTTTAATGGCATAGGGCTGATCACCGGCAGGCTTATAATCTGAAACAAGTTTGAATGACATAATGTAGGTACATAAAATTAATCAATTCAAACTGATGTGTGTGATGGAAAGAAAATGAATAATATTTTTCTTTGTATAAGTGACTGTAAAACAACAGTAGCAGAATGTATTACCCTTAAAAAACGAATTGGTGATATTTTTCCCTTTTCAATTTTAGTTAAAAAAATCTTTAATAACCTTGCTCTTTTTCTTGTGAAACCGTTGATTTGCATTAACTTTGCGCGGCAAAAGTAAAACCAGTAGGAGGCCTAATCAAAAACCTTTGAGGTTGAATTTCACTTTGTAAAATATTACATGAACATACGCAACATCGCAATTATCGCACACGTTGACCACGGAAAAACAACCTTGGTAGATAAAATCCTTCACGCATCAAAATTATTCAGAGAGAATCAGGAGACAGGTGATTTGCTGATGGATAATAACGAATTAGAGCGAGAGCGCGGCATTACTATTTTTAGTAAGAACGCTGCTGTGATGTATAATGGAGTTAAGATTAATGTTATTGATACACCCGGCCACAGTGATTTTGGTGGTGAAGTAGAAAGGGTGCTGAAAATGGCTGATGGTGTAATTCTTTTGGTTGATGCTTTTGAAGGTCCAATGCCACAAACAAGATTTGTATTACAAAAGGCATTACAATTAAATTTAAAACCTATTGTGGTTATAAATAAGGTAGATAAACCTAATTGCCGCCCCGATGAAGTGCATGATGCAGTATTTGAATTGTTCTTCAATTTAGATGCCACTGAGGAGCAATTGAATTTTCCTACTTTTTATGGTTCCGGTAAAAACGGATGGTTTAATGATTCATTAACGCCTACTGATTCCATTGCACCATTACTGGATGGTATTATTAAATATGTTCCGGAGCCTCAGGTTGCAGATGGTCCGCTCCAAATGCAAATTACCTCACTTGACTACTCTTCTTTTCTTGGACGAATAGCAGTTGGGAAGGTGTCTCGCGGAGTAATTAAGGATGGTCAACAAATAATGTTGATGCAAACCGATGGAACCCAGAAGAAATTAAAGATTAAAGAATTGTATGTTTTTGAAGGCTTAGGTAAAAAGAAGGTTACCGAAGTGGTGGCCGGAGATATCTGCGCTGTTGTAGGACTTGAAGCTTTTAACATCGGAGATACAATTGCAGACATAGAGCATCCTGAAGCGCTACCAACTATTAGCGTTGATGAACCTACCATGAGCATGATGTTTAGTATTAATAACTCCCCGTTTTTTGGAAAGGAGGGAAAATTTGTTACCAGTCGCCATTTGCGTGATAGATTAATGAAAGAAACAGAAAAGAATTTAGCCCTTCGCGTGGAGGATAGTGATAATGCAGATAGCTTTATTGTATATGGTAGAGGAATCTTACACCTGGGTATTTTAATTGAAACCATGCGTCGTGAAGGATTTGAAATGACGGTTGGTCAACCACAGGTTTTAGTAAAGCAAATAAATGGAGTAAAATGCGAACCATTTGAAATTTTAGTAGTTGACGTGCCGGCTGAATATAGTGGTAAAGTAATTGATCAGGTAACCCAACGTAAAGGAGAGATGCAGGTGATGGAGACAAAAGGAGAAATTCAACACCTTGAATTTGAAATACCATCTCGTGGTTTAATAGGATTACGGAGTAATTTATTAACCCAAACTGCAGGTGAGGCAGTAATGGCTCATCGCTTTAGTGAATATAAACCTTGGAAGGGTGCAATACCCGGACGTAATAATGGTGTTTTGTTAAGTAAAACAACAGAAAAGACAACAGCATACTCTATAGATAAATTACAAGACAGAGGACGTTTCTTTGTTGATCCGGGTGAGGATGTTTATACCGGACAAATTATTGCCGAACATATAAAGCCCGGAGATTTGGTAGTGAATGCTACAGAACCTAAAAAATTAACCAATCACCGGGCCAGCGGAGCTGATGATGCGAGCAGAATTGCACCAAAGGTGTTAATGACACTTGAAGAATGTATGGAATATATTCAACAAGATGAATGTATTGAGGTTACACCAAAAAATATTCGTTTGCGTAAAACCATGCTGAATGAAGATGATCGCAAACGTGCTTCCAAAGCCTTGTCTCAAGAGGCTGTTTAATAACGGATACTTCATTTTGTTTGTTACCTTTGCAATATGAAAAGGAAAGCATTTTTCTTATTGATTACTATCGGTCTGTTGTTGATTTCCGTAGAGGTGTTTTCTCAATGTGCTATGTGTACAAAAACAGCGGCTCAGTTAGGTGAACGGCCGGCTAAGGCTTTGAATAACGCCATCGTGTATTTAATGACTGTTCCTTATGCCATTGTAGCATTTGTTGCTTATAGATGGTGGAGAGCAAATCGTGCGGAAAAACAATAAGACTTTCTTTGCTTTTTAAATTTTCTATCCCGCCTGAGATCCCGCTTGCAAAGATTCTTTCTTATTGGAAGATAGAAATTAAATATAGGTCTGAATGAATCGGTAAAGATTAAAATGACCTTCTTTTATTTCCTTAAATATCTGTGTGTAGAAGGTTTCGGATGAAATATTTTTCACTCGCTCCCTACGTATCATATAAAAAGCCTTTTCAGCCAATAGCCTCGCTTTTCTTTCTGTTGACTCCATAGAATCTGCCATGCAAGCATCGAACAATTGATTTAATCCACTGCGTGTGGTACCTACAGTTTGGAATATGGGAATCTCTTTTTTGTTTTTAAAAAATGCCGGGGCCATCATTTGACGAAGGTGTTTTACAAACAATTCAATTCCCGGCCTATCTGCTTTGTTAACTACCAAGATATCTGCTATTTCCATGATACCTGATTTCATGGCTTGAATATCATCACCACCTTCGGGCGAGAGGACAATTATTGTTTTGTCTGCAAGCCCGGCGATTTCCACTTCACTTTGGCCAACACCCACCGTTTCAATAAGAATTAATTGAAAAGGGGCTATTTTTAAAAGGTCGGTTATTTCAATAATATTAGGGTTGAGTCCGCCTAATGCACCTCTTGAACCTAATGAACGGATAAATACCTTTGGGTGAGTGAACCATTCATTCATTCGAATGCGATCACCTAATACAGCACCAAAATGAAAAGGAGATGAAGGGTCAACACACAATACTGCAACGGACAAGCCTTTAGAAACAGCCTCTCCGATAAGTCCATCAGTAAGAGTACTCTTACCTACTCCGGGAGGACCTGTTATGCCAATTATAGGTGTGTGTGAAAGAGATTGATTTTGCAACACCTGCCAGGCTGTTTCAGTATCATTTTCCACAAGCGTTATAGCCCTGGCAATAGATTGAACATCTCCCTCTTTGGCCTTTTTTAATAGGGATATTAATATCGTTTCCTTTGATTCCTTCATTTACCTTACAATGTTAAAGCATTATTTTTTCTTTTATGGATGGAATAGGTTATTTGATAAATAGAATAGAAGGGTTTTAGAATATTATTATTGTATTTTAATTGGTAAATTGGCTTCAGATATGACGAATTTTATTCCCATATTTCCATTGGGGCTTATCGTGTTTCCGGATGAAAAACTTAACCTGCACATCTTTGAACCTCGGTATCAACAATTGGTAAAATACTGCTTTGAAAATAAAAAGCCATTTGGTATTCCTTCTGTGATAAAAGGGGAGTTAAAAGAAATGGGAACGCTGGTTAGGATAATTGAAATTTCAAAAACTTATGATGACGGAACAATGGATATTAAAACAGAGGGAACCGAGGTGTTTAAAATCCTTGAAGTAATAAAAACCTTGCCTGATAAGCTCTATAGCGGGGCTATTGTAACTTATCCGCCCAATATGCATTCGAGCCATCCTTCTAAGATGAAACTTATTTTAACAGCCATCAGAGAGATGTATAAGAAAATGAAGGTGGAGAAAACCTTCTCTAAGCCGGATAAGAATTTGAGGAGTTTTGATTTAGCACATTTAATAGGGTTTTCGCAAGAAGAGGAATATTTAATGTTGGAACTTCAATCTGAAACCCATCGTTTAGAGTTTATTAAACGCCATTTAAGTAAAATTATTCCTGTGATGACAGAAATTGAAGAATTGAGAAAGAAAATAAAACTCAATGGGCACTTCAAAAACATAAAGGGGTTCAAACTTTAGTTATGAGCGAGATAACACTATGTCTTGATTTTGGAAATACCCGAAAGAAAGCAGCAATTTTTTATAATCAAGAGATAAAAGAAATTGAAGTTTTGGAGGGTGCGATGCCGGAAGAAATAAAAAATATTTTTAAAAAGTACCGGCCTCAATACGTTATCCTATCATCAGTAGTTAATCATAATGAAGAAATTGAAAATTTCTTACGCAATAATACCCATTTTCATCGTTTAGGAAATCATAGTAAAATGAACTTCCTATTGCCCGTATCAAAATCTGAAACTGTGGGTGCAGATCGTTTAGCTATGGCAGCAGCAGCAGTTCATTTTTTCCCAGGTAAGAATAACCTGATTATCGGATTGGGAAGTTGTATTACTTACAATTTTATTAATCAGTACAATCAATTTCTTGGAGGAGCTATCTCTCCCGGGAAAGAGATGCGATTTAGGGCGATGCATGAATTTACGGCCAAATTGCCACTGGTGGAGCAGCAGGCGCATTTCCCATTAACAGGATATGATACAAGAACAAATTTATTAAGTGGTGTATTGAATGGTATTGCCTCTGAGATTGATGGAATGATAGAGAAATATGAGGAAAAGTATGGGAACTTTAACGTGGTTTTAACCGGGGGGGATATTGGCTATTTTGCTACTCGATTGAAATACAGGATATTTGCCGACCCTGATTTTTTATTTAAAGGAATGTATGCTATCAGCAAACTTAACCGTTAGTCGTTATAACATAATTGGCGTTTTGTTTTTTGCCTTTTTGTTTTCTACAGTGTCTTCATTTGCGCAAGACAATTCTCCCTATTCAAGATATGGTTTAGGAGATCGTGCAGCACAAGAAAATATGGTTAATCGTGCGATGGGCGGTATTTCTGCAGGATATTCACATTTTCAGTCTATTAATTTTATAAATCCCGCATCTTTTTCATCCATTTCAAATACGATTTTTGATATAGGTGGAGATATTACCCTGCACACACTAAAAAGCAATATCTCTCCCGATAATTATACATCAACCAATACCAATATTTCCTATCTCCAAATGGGTTTTCCCATTGCCACTACCAAAATGAAGGAGAAGAATAAATCTTTAGGTATTGCGTTTGGCTTAAGACCAATAACCCGCATAAATTATAAATTAGAGCAACTCGGAAGGCTAACTGGTATTGATTCAGTGAATACCACCTATGGCGGTTCAGGAGGGATGAGTGTGGCTTCTGCAGGTTTTGGTTATCGAGTGAAAGATTTTAGTGTTGGTGTTTCTTTGGGATATGCCTTTGGTAATAAATCAACCAGCACTTTATTATCATTTGTAAACGACACCGTAAATTATTTTTCTTCAGAACGGCAACAAAATGTAAACTTTGGTGGACTAGCCTTTTCGGCAGGTATGCAGTATAAGTTCACAATGAAAAAGAAGGGATGGCTGACCTTAGGTGCTTATGCTCATGTTGGAAATAAATTATCTGCAACAAGAAGTACTGAAGATCAAACATACTATTCTAATTCTTTTGGTGATATGATTCCCATTGATACCGTTCAGTATGTATCTTCAAGCGATGGAAAGGTAAAGGTTCCTACCACCATTGGGTTTGGTTTTATTTTTACAGATAAGGATTCACATTGGACAATTGGTGCGGATTATGAAATGACTAATTGGGCTACATATCGTGTGTTTGGTGAAAAGGATGCATTACAGAATAGCTATAGAATTAAGTTAGGCGCAGAATATTTTCCTGCTACAAAAACTACATTGGCTTCTCACTATTTTAGCTTTGTTAAGTATCGTGGTGGATTTTATTATGGTACTGATCAAATTAAGCTTGATAAATCACGCAATGAATATGGACTTACAATCGGTGTGGGTATGCCGCTTGCAGGACCAAACCGTATGCGTTTTTATGAGCTACCTTCATTTTTAAATGCGGGAGTGGAAATTGGTGCAAAAGGAAATAAATCTACCGGTACAATGCGTGAAGGTATAGTTCGATTCAATATTGGTGTTTCCATGAATGCACGTTGGTTTCAGAAAATAAAGTATGACTAATTGGTTTTATTTTCAACGGTTATTAACTCTGCTACTGGCGGTATGCTTACTCATATCCTGTGAGAATGATCTGGAAAAAGTGCGAAATCTTTCATCTAAAGAACTTGGTGTGGAGGAGGGAAAGGATGTGGTGTTGAATTATACAGTAGCCGGAAAAATTAAATCAGTGCTCAAAGCTCCGGTAATGCTACGTGTGGAAGATTCCGTTAGTTATATTGAATTTCCAAAAACACTATTTGCTCTTTTCTATAATGAAAAAGGAGAGGCAGAAAGTAAGTTAACAGCGGGGTATGGAAGGTATAAAGAAAATGAAGAGATTGTTTATTTACGAGATAGTGTGGTAGTACTCAATTTTCAAAAAGGGGATACTTTGTTTTGTGATGAATTGTATTGGGACAGAAGCAGGATAGGTGCAGAGTTTTATACTGATAAACCGGTACGAATTCGTACAAAAACACAAATAATAGATGGGTTAGGTATGGAAGCTAGCCAGGATTTTAAAAACCATAATATTAGAGAGGTTACCGGGGTAATAACAATACCTACAGCTCAATTTCCACAATAAGTATGGCCCGCATTTTGATTTAGGTAGCATACAATATTTGCAAAAAGTAAAAATATGGAATACCGTCGTTTAGGTCGCTCAGGTTTACAGTTGAGCGTTTTATCATTTGGTAGTTGGGTTACATTTAATAAGCAGATTGATGATAAAGTAGCAGATCAATTAATGAGTTATGCTTATGATAATGGGGTGAATTTTTTTGACAATGCTGAAGTATATGCACATGGAGAGAGTGAAAAAATGATGGGGCGTGTTTTTAAAAAGAAAAAATGGGAGAGGTCATCTTTTGTGGTTTCTTCAAAAGTCTTTTTTGGATGGCATGGAAAAGAAAACAAACCAAATCAAACCGGAAATAATAGAAAGCATGTTATTGAAGCATGTAATGAAGCCTTACAGCGGATGCAATTAGATTATCTTGATTTATTTTATTGTCATCGTGCAGATAAAAACACGCCTATTGAAGAAACGGTTTGGGCTATGAACCATCTTATTCAACAAGGAAAGATATTGTACTGGGGAACAAGTGAATGGACAGGGGTTGAAATCATGGAGGCGCATCGTATTGCACAGCGCTACAACCTAATTGGGCCAACTATGGAACAACCACAATATAACCTTTTTGAGCGCTTTAAAGTTGAATCTGATTATTCACAAGTTTATAATAATGTAGGATTGGGTACAACAATTTGGAGCCCACTTGCTTCCGGCTTTCTTACAGGAAAATATAATGATGGAATTCCGAAGGGGAGTCGTTTTGATTTGCATAATTTTGATTGGCTAAAAGATCAGTGGATGCTTAACGAGAAAGTTGGTAAGGTGAGGAAATTGGCTGATTTAGCAAAAAAAATAGGCACTACTACTGCTGCTATGAGCATTGCTTGGTGCATTAAAAATCCTCATGTTACTACAGCTATTTTGGGCGCTACAAAAAAGCAGCAGTTGGTAGAAAATATGAAAGCGCTGGAGGTAGTACCCTTACTTACTTCAGAAGTAATTGAACGAATAGAAAAGATAATGTTGAACAAACCTCAAATTTTATAAAGACCCGGTTTCGAATTCTACATTGGCTATGTTAGCCTAAGAGTTGGAAACAAAATATTTATCTTTATTAAATTATTGAGTATTGATGTGATGAGAGGAATATTTTTATAAAAAAGTTTTATTAATAATTATTTTACCATCAAATTTTTAAAAATGAAAAGAAAAGCAACAGCAGTTTGGAAAGGAACAGGAAAGGAAGGTAGCGGCCATGTTACCACACAAAGTCATATCTTAAATACTACACCATATTCTTATACCAGTCGTTTTGAACAGGGTACCGGAACAAACCCTGAGGAATTAGTGGCTGCGGCGCATTCCGGTTGCTTTGCAATGAAATTAAGTTTTGTTCTTAATGCTGCAGGTTTTACCGCCGATGAAATTATTGCCGGATGCGAAGTATCACTGGAAGATGGTTCTATTAAAACATCACACCTAACTGTAAAAGCAAAAATTCCCGGAATAAATAAGGAACAATTTATTACTGCTGTAGAAGAGGCGAAAACGAACTGTCCCATTTCAAAATCGCTAACAGCACATATTACCTATGACGCTAGTTTAGTATAATAATTTTGCAAATGAATTTCAACCAGAAAACAGCACTTATTACAGGTGCAAGTAGAGGGATTGGTAAGGCGATAGCTTTAAAACTAGCCTCTGAGGGTGCTAATATTATTATTGCAGCGAAATCAACTGAAGAGAATCCAAAATTGGGAGGTACTATTTTTTCTGCCGCAAAGGAAATTGAAAAAGCAGGAGGTAGAGCGTTGCCGGTACATTGTGATATTAGAGATGAAGAGCAAATTAAGAAAGCTGTCGCCTTAGGAGTGGAACAGTTTGGTGGGATAGATATTTTGGTTAACAATGCCTCTGCAATATCTCTCACGCCCACGCTGTTAACCGAGCCAAAACGGTTTGATTTGATGCATGATATTAATGTAAGAGGAACATTTTTCGTTTGCAAAGAAGCGATTCCATTTTTAAAGAAAGGGAAAAATCCACATATTCTAACACTTTCACCTCCTTTGAATTTAAATATGAAGTGGTTTGCCAATCATCTGGCCTATACCTTAAGTAAGTATAACATGACGATGATAGCATTGGGTTTGGCTGAGGAATTGCGTGAATCGAGAGTTGCTTCTAATTCGCTATGGCCTCGTACCACCATTGGTACAGCCGCTGTAAGAAACCTCTTAGGTGGACAGTCTTTGGTGAATATGAGCCGTAAGCCGGAAATAGTTGCAGACGCTGCTGCTATTATTTTATCTCGTGATGCCCATACCTGTACAGGCAATACCTTTATTGATGATGAGGTGCTAAAATCAGAAGGGATTACAAACCTTGATGGGTATGCTGTTAAACCGGGTGAACAGTTATTTAATGACTTATTCTTAGACTAAGTGCTTAGTAATTTACAGCATCATCAGGCCTATCGGAATTATACCCAATCAAGAAAGCTGCCATTGCCAATCCTATATCTTTAAGCATCATAAGCAAATGCTCCTGTTGCCTTGTTTCTGCCTGAGCAGTAGCAATCAAGGGGACATCTACTAATAAAATAAAGATGATTAACATTGCACCAAGAACATAGCAGGCGCGCTTGGTTTTAAAATTTAAAAGAATAGCAGCTGCAGCTACCATAAATACAGCACCTGATATATATACCCAAATAACCCCCCCGGGAATAAATTTTGGAACCTGACCTTCAAGATTAGAAGCATGGAACATGTGAAATATTCCAAATGCGCCCATGATAATTGCAAAAATAACGCACGCAAGGCGGTGTTGAGACATTTTAGCCATAGCGGATAGTTTTAGTTTAAGAAAATTACATCATTTTTTTATCATATACAAAAACAATTACTCTCTTTATCTCTATTTCCTCAATTTTTGTTCCAAAGGTTTTTCTAAAAGGTAGCGATAAATGAATTCATTTTTAAGATTTTGGAAGTGAAATCCTTTGTTACCGCGGATTCCATGACGGCTTTCCCCGTAAAACATCATCTCAAAGTCTTTTCGTTTTTCTTGCAAATCACTAACTAATTGCAGGCTGTTCTGCAGGTGTACATTTTCATCAATAACTCCATGAGCAATTTGTAGCATCCCTTTGTAATTTGAAGTGTGGGTTAAAACACTGCTTTGACGGTATCCTTCGAAGTTGTCCCTTTCAGTTCCCATGTATCTTTCGGTATAATGTGAATCATAAAGCTTCCAATCAATTACACTTCCACCTGCCAGGCCATGTGTAAAAGTTTCAGCACCATAAGTAAGTGCATAGGCGCTTAAATAGCCGCCATAGCTAAAACCTTTAATTGCAATCTTTGACGGATTGGCCTGCCCGTTTGCGATAAGCCAGTTAATCACATCTGTATAATCAGCTAATTCCCACTTGCCTAATTGGTGATAAAGCTGGTCGTTTCCCTCCCTGCCAAAATGTGAACTGCCTCTATGATCGGCAACAACCTGTATCATGCCTTCTCTTGCATACCATTGCTGCTCTCCGTTTAATATATAATCATCCATTACATCGTTACGTTTCGGTCCGCCATAAATAGATAACATTACCGGATATTTCTCACCGCGTACCATATTAATTGGCCATAATACTCTTACAGGCAAATCAAATTGTTCGTCTCGGCTTTTAATTCTGAAAATAGTAGTTTGGGCCAATGGGAGATTATTTTTTTCAGAAATTAAACTGTTGAATATCTCAACAGGCTTCTCTCCTTTTTTTACTATGGCTATTTTACTTGGGGTAGAATGATTTTCAAAGGTGGTGATAAATGTAGATCCGTTAGGCGATATGTTAATATTTGTATGGTGGTATCTAGTGTCTGTTAATGTATGTAATTGCCTCCCATCAAGCCCAATACTAAATAACTGTATGCGAGTAGAATTTTCTTTCGTGCGGCCTGTGAAAAGTACAATTCGTTTATCTTCATCAAATACAAGAATCTTGCTTACGTGTAGGTTATCAGGTGTTATTCGATTTTTTATATTGCCGCTTTTATCTAAAAGGAAAAGACTTTCCCATCCATCTTTGTTACTTAGCAATAAACATTCATTCCCGTTGTTCGAAAAAGTTAAACGATTGTCCTTTTTTAGATCAATCCATGTGTTTGAAGTTTCTTTATAGAAGAGTTTTTTATTGCCGCTTTCCGGATTAATTTCAAAAACGTTCAATTCATTTTGTTTTCTATTCATCCATGGAACCAATAAATGACCGTTGGGTTTCCATACTACTTCTCCAAAATATTGATCATCTTTTTCATTAAAATCAGCCCATATTAGTTTATGCGTTTGTATATCCACTATTCCAATTCGCACAGTAGGGTTGGGGTCGCCAACTTTTGGGTAGTGAATATTTTCTACATATCCTTCACGTATGTTGGCATCGGTAATTGAAAAAACCGGAACATTAGAATCGTCTGAACGAAAGAATACAAGATATCGGCTATCGGGGCTCCACCAAAATGAACGGTAGTTTGAGGCACGCCCCAGAATTTCTTCCATATATACCCAACTGGCATAACCGTTTAAAATTACGTCACTACCGTCGGTGGTTAAACGCATTTCACGTTTATTTGAAAGATGAATAAAGTACAAATCATTATTCTTTGTATAAGCTACCATATTTCCATCCGGACTAATGGTTGGATTCGATTCCTTTTCATTGTCGAAAGTAAGCTGTTGTTCACCTCCGGCTTGTTCTAAGTAAAGGTTGTTATTTTTAAGATGGACTATGTTTAGCGGTTTGTTCAATGGGGGATTAACAGGACTGTAGGTTGATTCCTTTGCGGTATGAATATCTACACTGTATGATTTATTATTTTTTGTCCAAACGAAATGATTGTTATCAATCCAATAATTAATAGTAGGAGTTGGCTGAATAACATCAGTGAAGTCATTGTCGAAGTATTGTTTATCTGTAAGCTGATGTTGTTGGCAAAATGCATATTCGATGGGCCAAAAGCTAATGAAGAGAAATAAGAACATCCGTATGCTCATAACTATTTATTTTAGTTACAAGATACTGCTTTAGGTAAAAATGAGATTTATAGAAGATTAGTCCCACTTTTCCGGTCGCATCATAGGAAAAAGTAGAACATCCTGAATACTTTCCTGACCTGTAAGTAACATGCAAAGTCTGTCTATTCCAAATCCGATTCCACTGGTAGGAGGCATGCCGTATTCAAGTGCGCGAAGAAAGTCATAATCAATGAACATTGCTTCGTCATCACCTCGTTCCATTAATCGTGCTTGTTCTTCAAAGCGCTCTCGTTGGTCAATTGGGTCGTTCAACTCACTGTAAGCATTTGCAATTTCTTTACCGTTTACAATCAGTTCAAAGCGCTCTACCAGTCCCGGTGAAGTGCGATGCTTTTTGGTTAACGGACTCATTTCTTCAGGATAATCAATAATAAAAGTGGGTTGGATATAATGATGTTCGCACTTTTCACCAAAGATTTCATCAATTAATTTACCTTTTCCCCATTTACTATCTGCGTGTATGCCTAATTGTTGGCAAGCATTACGGATACCTTCCTCGTCCATTCCGCTGATATCAATACCTGTATGTTCTTTAATAGCATCATAAATAGTTACTCTCTGATAAGGTGCTTTAAAATCAATAGTGTTATTACCAACAACTGATTTTGTAAAACCATTTACACTCATTGCTGTTTGTTCCAACAGTTTCTCAGTTGTATTCATCATCCATAAATAATCTTTATATGCTACGTAGAATTCAAGAATAGTAAATTCCGGATTATGGGTGCGGTCCATTCCTTCATTGCGAAAATTACGGCTAAACTCGTACACCCAATCAAAACCACCAACAATCAGCCTTTTTAAATACAATTCATTGGCAATACGCAAATACATAGGAACATCCAATGCGTTGTGATGAGTGATGAAGGGGCGCGCAGCAGCTCCTCCGGGGATACTTTGCAATACCGGTGTATCTACTTCAATAGCCCCATGATTATTTAAAAATTCACGAATCGCATTATTCATCTTTGTGCGTTTCAAAAAAACCTCTTTTACACCGGGGTTTACAATTAAATCAGCATAACGTTGACGGTATTTAAATTCAACATCAGTTACTTCATCAAAGGTTTCACCTTCTTTTTCTTTTACAACCGGTAATGGCCTCAATGCTTTTGTAAGTAAGGTGAAAGATTGTACATGTATTGAAGTTTCACCTGTTTTGGTAGTAAAAACATAGCCATTGATTCCAATGATATCACCGATATCTATCATTTTCTTCCATACCTGCTGGTACAGAGACTTATCTTCTTGCGGACAAATATCATCTTGTTTTATATAAAACTGAATTCTCCCGCTTGCATCCTGCAATACACCAAAATTTGCCTTTCCCATATCCCTAATGCTCATGATGCGGCCGGCAATGCTTACCTTGTCATAATCACTTTTGTTTTCATCACCCTTATATCCCATCTTAATAGCAGCTGCATTTTGATTTACTTTAAATTCCGCCGCCGGATATGGGGCTATCCCGGCATTTTTAAGGGATTCTAATTTTTCGCGTCTAATTACTTCCTGTTCAGATAAAGATGGAGCCTGCATGGTGCGTGTTTTTGCTGGCGACAAAGGTAATAAAGAATGATGGTTGAAAACTATCTTGTTTGTTTATCGTTAATTTAATACTTGATTGATAAATGATAACGAAACGAATACTAAAAAACACGAATTTTGAATGTATAAAATACATGAGATGAAAAAAATGTTAACCGCGTTATTTACAGTTTTCCTATTTAATTCCTGTGATGTACTTCAACAATTGCCAGTTAGTGGAGGAGTGACGGAGGCTGAAGCTGGACAGGGAATAAAACAGGCATTAGATAAGGGATTAAATAGGGCGGTAAGTCAATTGAATTCTACCGACGGATTTTTTAAAAATGAATTATACAAAATTTTATTACCACCGGAAGCTAAGAAAATTGAAAACACCTTTCGGACTTTAGGATTGGGTAGTTTAGTAGATAAGGCGGTATTGAGTATAAATCGGGGAGCTGAAGATGCGGTGGGGAAGGCATTGCCTATTTTCACTGATGCTATTAAGGCTATGACACTTCAAGATGCTTTAGGTATTGTGCGCGGAGGAGATACCAGTATCACGCATTATTTTAGAGAGAAAACCACAAATAAATTGTACACAGCTTTTATGCCGGTAATTCAATCTTCGTTAGATAAAGTAAGTGCTACAAGGTATTATGGTGATTTGATTCAGCAGTATAATGATTTTCCCACTACCATAAAAAAGCTAAACCCTGATTTAGCGGATTATGTTACTTCAAGAACAACAGACGCTATGTTTAAGGTTATTGCTGTTGAAGAAAAAAATATTAGAGAGAATCCTGTGGCACGAACAACGGAAATTTTGAAAAAAGTTTTTGGTGGAATATAAAAACGGTAATGTGTAAATCATAATTAGGATGATTTTTGAAAACTCAGATATTTCTTTAAGTGAAATTCCTTCTGCCGATTCGGTGGAGTGGCAGCGGGTTGAACCGGGGTTGAAAAGAGTGAAACAATTGAACTGGCTTCTATTATGGCTTATAGTCATTGCCGTATGGATTGCATTAGTTCTTTTTATTGATGAGTTGGAGGATGTTACCACTGTTACGCTTGTTTCTATTGGATTGGCTTTGCTAAGTGGATTTCATTTTTATGCGCAAATGAAGTCGGTTGCCTTTATGGCTTATGCAGTGAGGGAACACGATTTACTTTATCGCTCCGGCTGGCTTGTTAGAACAGTAAGGGTTTGTCCTTTTAATAGAGTTCAGCATTGCAGTGTTTCAATAGGAATTTTTGATAGGAAATTCGGAGTAAGCAGTTTGCGCATGTTTACCGCAGGAGGGAATGATGCGGATGTAAAGGTGCAAGGGTTACAATTAAAAGTAGCAAATGATTTGCGTAATTGGATTGTAAGTAAAATACATAAGGATGGAGCAGGTGTTTGATTTTTCTATCCCTCACCGGCAGCCGGTAAAAGCAATTATTCAGGCACTGATTAAGAGCTTCGGAAGTATGATAAAACAATTGTGGCCTATTATAATTGTAATACTATTAAACAAAAAAGTTCAATCAGGAGAGGGTAGTCGGGAAAAGGTATTTCTATTCTTTTTTTTCATCCCTTTATTGGTTTTAAGCTATAATTTATTTGAGTTCTTTTACCTCAAGTATATGATTAGAAATGGTGAGCTGGTAATAAAAAAGGGCTTTTTTGTAAAGCGAGAAGTGGTACTTCCGTTTGAAAGAATTCAGGCAGTTCATCTGGATCAAGATTGGTTACAAAGATTAATGGGAGTTGCTAAAATTACTTTTGATTCGCCCGGAACTACTAAAACAGAAGAGCAGATATTTTTAGAATATAAAGTAGCGATACGACTGCGTGATTTACTTGTTGGGGAGCGAACACACCATGCGGTTAGTGAGCAGCAAATTGAAAAAAGTGTTCCTGTTATTTCATTAGATGGCTCAGATTTGTTTAAGCTGGGTATATCTGCTAATTTTTTAAGAGTTTTGCTTATAATGGCAGCCTTTGCTTTTGCTCGCTTAGATGATTTACAGACCATTACCGGAAAATCTTCTTTAGATTGGGTGTCGTGGCTGGGTGATGAAGCAGCAGCAAACTCTGCGGTTTTTATTAGTGCTATTGCCATTGCTTTGCTTTTATTCTCTATGCTCACCTCATTTATTTTAGTGGTATTAAAGTATGGTAACTTTCAGTTAACCCAATCATCAAAAGGGTTTCATATTAGATCAGGACTTATTAATACACGTGAAAAATTAGTACCCTATAATAAAATTCAGTTTATTTCATGGAATGCAAATTGGATTAGACGCTTTATTCCTTTTTATTTATTTCATTTTCATATCATTGGTGATTATGAAATTTCTAACAAGTGGAAGATTGCTGTTCCTGCAACCCGATTATCATTTTTCCCGGTGTTATTACAATCTTACCATCCGCAATTGCCTACTATGGCTGCAAAACTTTATATGCATCCTGCTTTTCTATTCCGGCAATTTTTCATTTCATTAATTGTTATTTCGGCAATAGGTGTTGCTGCATGGGTTTTTGATTTTCAGCCAGGCTGGAAATTGCTTTTTATTTCACCTGTGTGGATGTTCTTTGCTTATATATATCTAAAGAACTTTAGTGTATCCATTGCCGCTAATGCATTACAAATAAACCATACACTGTTTAGCAAATCGTTTAGTTTGGTACGATGGGATAAGGTGGTTGCAGTAGTTGTTAAACAAAGTATTTTTCAACGGCGTAGAAACTTGGCTACAGTTACATTGTTTACAGGAGGGGGGAGTGTTTCATTGCCCTATATCTCAATGAAAGAAGCCGGTGAAATAAGAGATTATGCTTTGTATAAATCCGAAACGGCATTTTAATAATAGGAGATCTTGCTTTTAGTAATAGGAATATCTATTCACCACTTGCTAATAACACTTGCCATGCTTCTCTGACCTTATGCTGATCTAGTAGTTTTGCTGCATAGCGATGCAATTCTTTTTCCATTTCGTTGGGCGATACTGAATAATATTGAAATATCTGCTTTAATTGATCATCGTCAAAAGTGGGGTCAATATCAGGAATTTCAGTTTCATTAGCCAGCAGGCCAAGATGGTTTCCGGTAAGGAACTTACTGTTACGTATATGCGTAGGTAAATTATCAAATCCCAAACCCAGTTTAGTATTTGGTTTGGGAACAAGAAAAAGATTATTCTTATCAACTCTTGTGTACCAATCTCCTCCTAACCTGGCAACATGATTTATCCTTTGTTGGTCAATTTTTTTATTATTATCCAGGATATTGTCATCAATGTGCATACAAAGTACTTCACAAAAAATTAAATTTCCCGCCCCACCCTCAGCACCAAGGTGTTTTATTTCAACCACTTTACATTCCAACTTTATCTTACTCTCTTTAACCATTGGTGGAGATACAATAGTTGCTTTCTCCATAGTGAAACCGGCCTTTTCAAATTCGTTGATGCCTTTAGGATATTCACAACTGGCAAGAGAAGTCTGCTGGATTATGTCGTAATCTACAATATGGATAACAACCTCCGGCACTTCCTGTACATTTTCCAAAGTATGTTTGGTGGTGTTATTTCGTACGCGTCGGGCGGGAGAAAAAATAGCAATAGGTGGATTAGAAGAGAATAGATTGAAAAAACTGAACGGAGCTAAATTAATATTACCGGCCTTGTCACAAGTAGATGCAAAACAAATAGGACGTGGTGCAATTGCGTGTTGCAAATAATGTTGCGCATCTGCAGTAGTTAAATCATTAAGATGAACAATCATAAATTATTCATTTTTTTAGTGCAAATAAACTCATATCACTCTCTTCCTTAACGATGGTGTTAGATAATAAACCTAGACCATCAATTTCCATCTCAACCACATCACCATTATTCAACCACTGCTCCTGATAATCCGGATTGTTTAATTTTCCTGTTCCATTCAATTCTAAGAAGCAGCCGGTACCTACTGTTCCACTACCAATCACATCGCCTGGAAATAGATTAACGCCATAGCTGGCACGCTCAATTATTTCAGCAAAAGTCCAATCCATATCGCCAAGATTACCGTTACTTACCTCTACTCCATTTACCTTACAGGTCATTTTCATGTTCCATGTTTTTCCAGTATGACCTTGTTTGCATGGGATTTCTAAATGTTGTACCTCATCCAGAGTAACTAACATGGGGCCAATTGCAGTTGCAAAATCTTTTCCTTTTGCAGGGCCAAGGTTTAATTTCATCTCTTCCATTTGGAGTGTCCGCGCGCTGAAGTCATTCATTATCATTAGGCCGCCAATAAAAGAGTCAGCTTTATCTGCAGGAATATTTCTTCCCGGATGACAAATAACGATTGCGGCTTCTAATTCAAAATCCAGTTTTTCAAAATGATCAGGCATACAATACACATCGCCCGGCCCTTGAATACCATTGTGATTAGTAAAATAAAAAATAGGATACTGGTCAAACTCAGGAATCATTTCTACCTTACGGTTGCGCCTGGCAGAAGCAACGTGTTGACGAAATGCATAGCCATCACGACAACTTGTTGGGTGTGGTACCGGAGCTAGAATGCTTGCTTCATTAAATGGAATACCTACCAGATTACGAATACCCCCATCTTTAATTCTTTTTTCTGCCCCCTTTGCTAAAGGATATAACTCCTCCCAGTAATTTAAAAACATCGCCATACTGATGGGCATATCGGAATGTAAAGAATCAGTATCATATAACATATTGTCAACTAATAAAGCAAGCTGATCTCTTCCGTCTTTTAAATAAGTAACCAGTTTCATTTTTTCTAATTGAGAAGCAAATGTACGCACAGCCCCTCAAAAATGGGTATTTCAGTATCTTTGTATAAAAATTTTGATTATGGAACACAAGAAAATCCATAATAAGGGGCAGGCGCAATTGTTTAAGAATCAGTATCTGGAATATTTAACAAAAACCCATCCCCTTGTTATTTGGGGTATGTATATCCCAATAATAAGTTATTTAGCGTATTCCGGTATGATCCAAAAAAAAATTACCACAATTCAGACTATTTGTATTTTTTTATTTGGAATGTTTTTTTGGACGTTTACTGAATATATGCTGCATCGCTTTGTTTTTCATAGCAATCCCAAATCGGAAAGAGGGAAGCGATTAAAATATATTATGCACGGTAACCATCATGAATATCCGAGAGATAAGGAGCGTTTGTTCATGCCTGCTGTACCAAGTTTATTAATTGCTTCTGTTTTCTTTTTACTTTTCTATCTTTTCGCAGGTAAATTCGTTTTTGTTTTCTTCCCCGGATTTATTTTTGGTTATCTGATGTACGGCACTATGCATTATGCTATTCATGCATGGAATCCCCCATTTAAATGGACAAAAGGCCTATGGCGCAACCACCAACTCCATCACTATAAATATGAAAATTTGGGATTTGGAGTAAGCACCACCTTATGGGATTGGGTATTTGGAACTTTGTTTGATAAAAGTGTGAAGGAAGACAAAGAGAAAATTAAAGAGTTGATGTATTAAGCGCACCTACCATTTTTCATCTTCAGGAATATCTTTAAAATCAGAAAATAATTGTCTGGTTCTAAGTTTTTGTATTTGCCTATTGATGATAAGATCTGCAATGATATTTGCTGTTTCAGTATCAGGGTGCTGACGTAGTATATCTTTTAACTTCTCTTCATTTATGTCAATTCGATAAAGGATATTAATTAGCGCTTCAAAATCATCAATGATAAGATGATTAATGTACTCAACTAGCTGGGAACGCGTATTCTTGTCTTGCAGGAAGGAAATATTTTTTTCTTCTGATATAAGAAAAATATCAAAAGGCCGTGTTGAATTCATAACAACAAGAAGTTTATAATTAAAAAATACTCAACACACCAAGCCTACCAAGTACTCAATTTAATACTTTTCTATCACACCTAAATTAAATAAGGCAAAATCATATTTAACCGGATCGTTCTTATCTATTTCCTTTAATCGGTTGGTTAGTTCAACAGCAGTATTCCAGTGGTTTGTTTTTTGGGTGATAAGAGACAGCTTTCTTGCAACCCGGGCAACATGTACATCAATAGGGATAACTAATTGTGATGGTTTAATATTTTTCCATAATCCCAAATCAACCCCCTTATTATCATTTCTTACCATCCAGCGTAAGAACATATTGATTCGCTTACAAGAAGCTCCTTTTTCAGGAGCGGCAATGTGTTTTTTTGTTCGTTGCAATACGTAGGGGTTTGAAAAAAAATAATGATAAAATCCATTTAGTGCAGCTTCCGTATTCTCAGCCTCTTTGTGGTGTTGAAACAAAAATGCATCTTCCAACGAATTGTATTTTGTATAATGCTGTTTAAAAAAGGAAATAAAATATAGAAGGTCATCGGCATTAAAAGTTCGATGCTTAAATGAGAGCAAATTTTTTAAATTATTGGTATTATGATGAAGACAGAATTCAAAAGGCGAGTTATCCATCCTTGCTATCAGGTCATTACATTTCTTAATAATTGTAGTACGGTTTCCCCATGAAAAAATTGCTGCGAAAAAACCGGCAATTTCAATATCCTGTAATTTGCTAAATCGGTGTGGGATTGAAATAGGGTCGTTTAGAATAAAAGCAGGATTGTTATAATAATCAGCTTTCTCTTTTAGTAAATGGATAATTTCACTTTTTAGCATAATTAATTTGTTGCCATGAAAGTACTTACTGGTTTAGTAAAAGTAGGATGTTACACACCACTTGCAATGGGTTAAATTTCCGATATATTCTTAAATTAGTTTTAATAAAATCAGGTTTTGTTAAGCTATATAATATCTTAGTTGTGTGTTATTTTGCAAGAGCATAGAAATTAATTGTATGAAGGAAGAAATCCTAAACAATCTGGATAATCCACAACAACTTGAGAAGTTGTACCGCAAGAATAAAACCCTTTTCAAAAAGGATTTTAACTCGATTTATACTGATATTCAAGAGAAGCAGGCTGCTCAAATTTGGAATGAGCGGCTAAACTTTGAGAATGAAGAAATTTATTGGGGGACAGGTAGGGAATTAATTTTTGTAATTGTTGCCTCATTTATTGCGTGGCTAATTGCAAAAATTCCAGCATTCTTATCCATTAAAGAAGAGTTCTTTTACCCAAGAAATATTGCCTTCATAGTTTTCCCAATATTGACTGTGTATTTCATTTGGAGACAGAAATTACAGGCAAAAAAGCTTGTTATTATTGTAGCAGCCATTTTAATTTCTGTTATTTATATGAATCTGCTCCCCGATAATGCGGAAAGTGACACACTTCAACTTGCGTGTATTCACATGCCGTTATTTTTATGGGCAGTTTTAGGCTATACATTTGTTGGAGACAATTGGAGGAGCTGCCAAAAACGGTTAGACTTTCTGAGGTATAACGGCGATCTTATTGTTCTAACAACAATTATTCTAATTGCAGGGGCTATTCTAACAGGGATTACGATTGGGTTATTTTCACTTATCGGGGTTAATATTAATGAGTTCTATTTCGAATACATCGTGATAGGAGGGCTTGCAGCCTCGCCAATTGTTGGTACTTATCTTGTTCTAACAAACCCACATTTAGTTAATAAAGTTTCACCAATAATTGCAAAAGTATTTACGCCATTAGTTCTTATAACACTTGTAATTTATCTATTGGTTGTAATAGGAATAGGTAAAGACCCTTATAATGATAGAGATTTCCTTTTGGTTTTTAATATGCTTTTAATTGGTGTAATGGCAATTATTCTATTTTCAATTGTAGAAACATCATCCAACACAGAAAGTAAAATTGGGACTTTGCTGTTATTTGGGCTTTCAATGGTAACAGTTTTAATAAATGGAATTGCTATTTCAGCCATCCTGTTTAGGATTTCAACATGGGGAATTACACCAAACAGACTTGCAGTATTAGGTGGAAATCTTCTTTTTTTTGCTAACTTACTTTTGGTAACATTTAAACTTTTCAAGGTTTTAAAAGATAGAAACGAAATTTGGAATGTGGAGAAAAGTATTGTTTCTTTTTTGCCGATTTATAGCTTATGGGCCTTTATTGTTTCATTTGTTTTTCCATTGCTTTTTAAATTTAGATAGCATACGAGTGGAGTAGCATGGGGAAAACATGGTAGCGGTATTCTTTTGTGAAAATGATAATAATAGAGTTATTCTTCTTTAAAAAAAGATGATATAACTAATGGTAAATGACACTCCGAACGTTGAACAGCCAACCAAAACATAAACCGATAGCAAACCATTTTTACAGGCGTCCCCAACATAAAAGCGATATAACAAACGGACAAGGAGTAAGCCGAATAGGCTGTCGGGCAGGCAGACACTCATTGCAGACCCTTCTGAGTTTTTTATTTTACTCAATTATCTATTATTTTTTCAAAGGAGTTCGTGAAACGAAGTTTGCCAATTCAAAAAGCTGTTACCTCAAACAGATGGGGCTAAAGCAAAATTCGTTTTTATGAAAACATAAAACAATACTTCATTGTGGTACTTTGTAGGAACTACTCCAAGCGGATTGGGAACTGGCGTTCCCGCCCTAAAGGAAAACTTGTTTTTATTGAAATTCGAAACGGCACCTCAGAATGGTGCCATATTGATGAGGGAACAAAAAGGAATCATTATTCTCGAGCTTCTGAATTTGATTATATTCCCGGGCCGGTATCCCCCTGACCCAATTCAAAGTTCGTTTTTTTTAAAATGTGGAACAATACCTCGGTTAGGTACTTTATGGGTTATTTTTTAAAAAAGGGGAAACGCAGTTTCCCACCCCGGTTCAAAGGTCGAATTTTTAAAAACATGAAACAATACCTCATCATGGTACTTTGTGAGTACCAATAGCCCCAAACAGATGGAGAACTGGCGTTCTCGCCACAAAGCAAATTTTGGATTTATGCAAACGTGGAACAATACCACGGTCCGGAATTTTTGGTTAATATTTTAAAAAGGCGAAACTGCGTTTTCCAAATAAAGTAAAATTCGGAATTATAAAATTTAAGACGATGCCACAGAAAGATGTTATATGGGTGATAAAGCGAAAAGGAATGATTGTTATCGGGCTTCTGAATTTTATTAATTCCCCGGGCCGGTATCCCGCTGACCCGATATAAAGATATGAAATTTAGAGATGCAGAACAATACCTTATATAGGTACTTTGTGGGTAACCACCCTTATGGGCGGGGGCTACGCCCCCCCACCCCAATTCAAAGTTCGGAGTATTTTAAACACAAAACAATACCCCAAATTCGGGATTTATGGAGTATAACGGTTATGTATAGACGATTTTAATTTTTCCTGGTAATGTAAAATTCACTTCCTCATTTTAGGTTTATTAAAAGGGGTGTACAATTATAATAATCATTCGCTTTGAAGTGAGCGGAGGTATCCCTTAGAACAACTTTTATATTCAGGTAGTAGGACTCTTTCTCTATTTTTTCTTGACACAAAGAAATGGGCCGGAAGAAAAGTCTAGACTTCCGTAGGCTTATAAAAATTCCCTCGCTACACTACAGCGAATAATACACAACTGTGTTCTTTTCCTGTAATGAGCTAATCTGTTTCTCAATATTTATGAAAATACACATCCTTCCGCAGCCATACGCTTCGTTCAATAAGCTTTTAAACGTCATCATTCTAATGCCGGGCTTAAAGGCATGGGCGGAAAGAGAAGAATAATACTTGAGTGGATTTCGGGAAAATGAGTCTTTAGAAAAGGGAACCGGCAATTAAAAAATATGAGTGAGCAAAAAGGGCTTGGAAAAAAGTTCTCTGGACCCAATTCAAATTTCGCTTTTTTAAAAGTGGAACAATACCTCACCACGGTACATTATGGATACCATTACCCCCGAACAGATGGGGAACTGGCGTTCCCGCCCAATTCAAATTTCGCTTTTTTAAAAACATGAAACAATACCTCATCATGGTACATTGCGGGTACCAATGCCCCCAAATAGATGGGGAACTGGCGTTCCCGCCCAATTCAAAGTTCGCTTTTTTAAAAACATGAAACAATACCTCACCACGGTGCATTGTGGGTACCGATACCCCCAAACAGATGGGGCAAAGGGGAAATTCTAAATTTCGAAAACACAGATTATTTGTTGCTTTATTAACAAGGGAGAGTATTTAAGCTTTCCCTTGTTAATAGTTTCTGGATATTATTTTATCCTATTGCTTGTTTGAGGTCTTCTGTAAGATCATCAGCATCCTCAATACCCACGCTGAGGCGTATTAGTCCATCTGTAAGTCCGTGCTTTAGTCGTTCTTCACGCGGAATAGAGGCATGAGTCATTGATGCCGGATGATTAATTAGCGATTCAACGCCGCCTAAGCTTTCGGCAAGTGAGAATATCTTGGTTGATGTCAGCACTTTTTTAGCAGCTTCAATACTATCATCTTTTAAAGTAAAACTCATCATTCCACCAAAGCCACGCATTTGAAGTTTGGCTATTTCATAGTTGGGATGATCGGCAAACCCACTCCAGTAAACTTTATCAACGGATGGGTGCTTGCGTAGAAAATGAGCCACAATATATCCGTTTTCATTGTGTTGCTTCATGCGTACATGCAATGTTTTAATACCACGTAACACTAAAAAGCAATCCATTGGTCCCGGAACAGCACCGCAACTTTTCTGAATAAAATATAATTGTTCGCGTAATCCCGGGTCATTCATTATTAAAGCGCCCTGAATTACATCACTATGTCCACCCAAGTATTTTGTTGCGGAGTGCATTACAATATCAGCACCTAAGTCAAGTGGATTTTGTAAATAGGGAGATGCGAAGGTATTATCCACACACAGCCATGCGCCGGCAGCCTTAGCTACCTGAGCAGCGCCATGAATATCGGTAATATTCATGAGTGGATTGGTAGGCGTTTCAATCCAAATTAATTTTGTTTTTGGGGTAATTGCGGTGCGTATATTTTCAACATTTGTTGTATCAATATATTTAAAAGTTACACCAAAACGTTCAAATACTTTTGAAAATAAGCGATAGGTTCCACCGTATAAATCGTTGCCGGTTACCACCTCATCTCCGGGAGACAATAATTTAATAACAGCATCTGTTGCAGCCACTCCACTACTAAAAGCCAATCCATATTTACCATGCTCTATTATAGCAAAAGCTTCTTCCAGTGCCTTTCTGGTGGGGTTTTGAGAGCGCGCATATTCATATCCTTTGTTTACTCCCGGTGCAGATTGAACAAAGGTTGAGGTTTGATAAATAGGTGTCATGATTGCACCGGTAGAAGGGTCTGGTTCTGAACCCGCATGAATATAACGAGTAGCAGTTTTTTTATTGTCTAGGTTACTCATAAATTTGATTTGAATTGCAAAAGTACAACAAACCAATGTGTTAATGAGAATATAACAGTCCGGCAGACAGGTAACGCCAGTCGAAATTGTTTGCTTCGTGTTCATTCATAGGAACTACTTTTTTATTTAGTACCTCAGGTATTAATAGTTGGTTATTAACCAATGCCCTTTTGCATTCATGTATTAAATCTCCCAGTCTCTTATCTTCCATCCACTTTTTTTGTGGAGGTTCAAATCCTACCTTATTGGTGCGCCATGTTATTTTTTCCGGAAGTTTATTCTCCATTGTTTTCCTTAATATCCATTTGGTAAAACCATTATTGATTTTAAATGAAGAGGGAAGAGAAAATATAAATGACACTAAGTGATGTTGCAAAAATGGGAATCGGGCTTCTATTCCGTGGGCTGCAGCATTTCTGTCTGCATAGCGAAGCAATTCTTCAAGTCCATTACACATGGTGTTGAAGTATAGGATGTCGTTAAGCTTGGTGATTATAGGTTTATCTACGCCTTCCCATTCCCGCCCTTTGGATTGAAGAATAAGTGATTTGTTGATGTATGGATGGTTTATTATTCTTTTGTACTCGGCTTTTTCAAGTGCGATAGCAACATGTGAGGGTAAGAATGCCGCGATAATATTTCGGATATCCCATTTTATTTGAATATTGTTTTCAGCAAGAAACTTTCTTTCTTTTGAAAATTTGCCGAATCGGTGATGACTTAAAACTTCTTGCAAAAACCAGTGAATATATTTATGATACCCTGCTAAAGATTCATCTGCTCCCTGACCATCAAGTACAACCTTTATTTCGTGCTGCCGTGCTAGTTCAAGTATCCGATATTGGGCATATATTCCTGAGGATGGAAAGGGCTCTTCCTGATGCCATGATATTTTTATGAGGTCGCGGATTAGTTCTTCAGCAGTAGGTGTTACGGTATAGTTTTGTACGTTGGTTTGGGAAATAAGTTGTTGAATATAGGATGTTTCGTCTTTCTCAAATTCTGGAAAAACGGCTGAAAATGTTTTTAGATTATTTGAGCTTTTTGTTATTTCGTTTGCAAGAGTTACAATGGTGGAGCTATCCAATCCTCCACTAAGATTAAAGCCAATAGGCATATCACTTCTTAAACGAAGCCGGATGGAAGATTCAAGCATTTCTGCCAAGTGCATTGAAGCCTGCTCGAATGAAATATCCTGTGTGTATTGCTTATCAATATTAAAATAAGCAGTTGTTTCCAACTTATTGTTGTAAAGTTGATAGGATAAATAATGTGCTGGCGGAAGTGATAATAACCCGGGATAAAAAGTTTGAGATTTGTTTGATGGATTCTGCACATAACCCAAAGTAATATAATTGAGCATCATTCTTTCTTCCGGTTTATTGGAAAAACCCAGGCTCCACAAGGCTTTCATTTCACTTGCAAAATAAAAAGCTTCCTGTCTTTGTGCGTAATAAAAAGGCTTTTCACCAAATCTGTCACGTGCTGCAAAAAATACTTTTTCTTTCTCATCCCAAATGGCAAAAGCAAACATGCCATCAAACAGAGATAAGCATTTTTCTTGGTAACAATCATAAGCGGCAAGTATTACTTCTGTATCAGATTGTGTAGCAAATGAATAACCTTGCTTAAGCAGACTAGCTTTAATTTCACGATAGTTGTAAATGCATCCATTGTAAGTTATGGTGTATCGTTGTAAAAAATGCATGGGTTGCGCCGATAGAGCAGAAGGATCAATAATGCCTAACCTACGATGCCCCATTCCTATGGAGCCTTCCTTATTAATCCATACTCCCTCTCCGTCAGGCCCACGGTGAGCCAAACGATCAATCATCTTTTTTATGTCATTAGCCTGTACTAATTCTGGATTGGTTGATATAATACCGGCAATGCCACACATGGAAAATAGGTTAAGATTTTTTTTGAATAGGGAGTAATAGTTTCACACTGTCCCAGGCTATCACTAAGTTTGTTTTTCCTTCTGTTGATTGTTGAAACACCATGGTAAAATCTTCGATGACCTTTTCACTAATAGTAACGGGTACCTCTACACGAAGAATATCTTTGGTAGAGTCTATTTGTAGCCCCCATGAATAAATATTGCTGTTGAATGCTATTATCCAACTTTTTTCACCAGGAATAGCATACATGGTATAACGGCCGGGAGAAAGAGTTTTTCCGCTTATTTCTAAAGGCATATAACTTTCAAATTCTGTGGATTCATTAGCTCCTAATCGCCACGGAATATTATAACGACATAGAAAAGTACTATCATTACCAAATATTTTTCTCCCTTTTTTGTGTGGACGACTGTATATAACTCGCGCTATAGGTGTGGGTGCATTGGTATGATTAATTTTTAAAAATGGATAATCAGCAGGCCAGTAAATCATATCCATAGGTGATTGATCTAACGAAGCGTAAGGGTTTCTCTCGGTTATTGGTTGAGGAGAGATATTCTGAATGTTCTCACTGGGCTGTTTATGTGTATCAGTGCAGGAGATTAAGCCGGTGAGAAGTAATAAACTGGTATAAAAAAATATTTTCATGCTATATAATATTATAGGGAAAAGGAAATGCTTGTACCTATCCCATCCCACGCAAACAAAAGATTAAAACCATTTTTATCAGGCTCGAATGCAGCAGTAAAATACTCAGCAAGCGTTTCTCGCTTTTCCGTAGGAGCTTCTATTCTCACAATGTCTTTTTGTTTGTCATATTTAAAGGTGCCCCATGTATCGGTTTCTTTATTTATTATTATGGTCCATTTTTCTTCATCCGGAATTGCATATAGTGTATATCGGCCTCTTTTTATTTTTGTATGATTTACTGTTACGGGTACAAAGAATTCAATTTCTGTTGCTTCATTTGCGCCAAGTCGCCATATCTTATTATATTCAATGAGATTGCCAAATATTTCTCGTCCGTTTTTTAATGGGCGGCTATAAATTATTCTTGCAACCGCTGGGCCTTTTGCTTTTCCCTGAATTTTAAGTAAGGGATAATCAACCGGGAAGTAAGCAATATCTAAGGGTGATTTGTCAATTGGTATTTCTTGGGCCGGAGAAGGAGTAGCAAATGATAAGCAAATTATTAGTATAGAAAATATATTCTTCATTTTCCAAAGATAAGAAGACGTTGATTTTTTATTTCTTTAAAAAAAGGAGGACATGATTATTTATATCAGGAAAAAATGCATCATACCCGATTTTTAAAAGAGACTTGTTTTGTTTAAAAATGGTAAAGGCGTCATCTATTTGATTAATAAATCTCGCGCGTCGCATTAGCCCTGTAAAACTCTGTTCTATACCCTCGTCAAACCGGTAGTGATATAACCAATTTTGCTCGCACATTCGAGAAAACATGAATTCAAATTTCTCAGGAAAATAAGATTTACGTGTTGAGAGTTGATTATAGATGTGTTGAGTGAAATCAAAAAACACCCCTTCATTATTAAATAATTTTACATCATTGGCGAGGAAGTGGTCATACACAATATCAACAAATGCTCCTGAATATAAGCCATACATTGGCCTGAATAATGATTTTATTTTCTTTGTCGCCTCATGGGTGTCAGTAAATGCATCAATACTTCGATGCAATTCTATTCCTCTTCGGATTGTATCAGGATAATTGTATTTTTTATTTCCTTTTACAAAATCCCCTATCATGTTGCCCGTTAGTATATCTGCGTTTCCAAGCGATAAATATGCGTGCGCTAAAAGGTTCACTTTTCCAAAGTTAGTAATAAGGAGCTAACCTGTTAAAGAAGATTCAGTAAAAGTGGGTTATGTTTATATTGTTGCTATGGTGCAATCTTCTCTTTTTTCAGCCATTGATAAATAATGTTAAGCACATCCGGCGAAATGGTTTCATCTAAAGTGCTGTATTCTTGTATGCTGCATAATTTGCAAGATTGGAAGAGGTGGTTTACATTGTCTATTATTTTTACTTCGTAAGATGTGCTCTTCCCTTTGGCAAGTGTTTGTTTAATTCCGGATGTGTTGGATTGGGCAAGTACTTGTATGTCTTTGCTTCCGTTTAAGGCAAGAATTTTGGCCTTCACATTTTTTAATGTTGGTTGCGGATTATAAGAGAGGAAATTTTTCATCCAGGGAGAACTTGTCTCTTTTATTAATTGTGTAATTAAGTTTTCTCTTAAAGCCTCAGTAGAAAGTTGTAACACCATTAAAACGGCTTTTTCCTGCTGTTGCGCCCAGTGTGTTGAAAGGGCAAGAAGGTTTGTGTATAAGGAGGACTCATCAGTTTTATTGGTGATAATTTTATTAATCATTTGTTTGTATAACTCTCCATAGGCATTAGCCGCTTTTTCACTTATACCCATTGAGCGCTGTATAGCAATATTTTGTTCGGTCATTAAATCTACAATAGGAATACCGGGGGCTGCTAAGAGAATTATGAAATGTATATCAGGATTATTTTCTGCAACTATGGGAGCTATCATTCCGCCTTCACTATGTCCTATAAGCCCAATCTGTGCTGAATTTATTTCCGGTAAAGTTTTTAAATACTGCAGAGCGGCCTCTGCATCGTGAGCAAAATCCTCAGTTGTAGCTGTACTGAAATTGCCGGTTGATTGTCCGGTTCCCCGATCGTCATAGCGTAATACTGCGAATCCCTTTCGGGTAAAATAATCTGCAATTACTGCAAAAGGCTTATGCCCAAATATTGTTTCGTCACGGTCTTGAGGGCCACTTCCGCTAATAAGGATAAATGCAGGGTACGCCTCCCTGTTAGTATTTCCCGGTATCGTTAAAGTTCCTGATAATTGAATATTGTCCTTTGTGTTATTAAAGAAGACTTCCTTTTCTGTATATGGAAATGGAGGTTGTGGTGTTTGTGGACGAGTTGGCTCTTTTATTTCAACTCCTTTTTGAATTCGGTGTAATGTAAGTGGGAAGCTTATGCCTTGATTCATTTCTCCTATTATGGTAGAATCATTTATAAGCTGGCCTTTATAAGATAAGTTGAATTGCTTTGCATGTAAGAAAATACTATCATTTTCAATAATTGTTTCATTAATTTTTAGGCCAAATGCAGATTGATCCGGGCTATCAAAGGTGCTTTGCAGTGTATTTTCCGGGTTGTTAGTTATGTGAAAAACGATACGTAGGTTGGCCATTTCAATTTTGCCTTGCCATGAGCCTTTAAACGGAGATTGAGAAAAAATGGTGATTGGAAAAAATAATAAGCACCATAGGATGACCTTCCTTTTCATGTGATAAAATTAAATAGAAAGATAATAGTTCAGGTATTTTATTAAAAAGCGCACACCCGTATAATTCATTACTTTTGCAAAAAATTTAGAAATGAAAGAGGGACCGGTTTCAGCATTTATACAGCATCATTATCGCCATTTTAACGCTGCTGCTTTAATGGATGCAGCAAAAGGATATGTGGCGCACTTAGATGAAGGGGGCAAGATGATGATTACGCTTGCAGGTGCTATGAGTACAGCAGAGTTGGGACTGAGCCTTGCAGAAATGATTAGACAGGATAAGGTGTCAATTATCAGTTGCACAGGCGCTAATCTTGAAGAAGATATAATGAATTTGGTGGCACATACGCATTACAAGCGAGTTCCACATTACCGCGATTTAAGCCCGAAAGAAGAATGGGAGTTATTAGAAAATCACTATAACCGCGTAACAGATACTTGTATTCCCGAAGAAGAAGCTTTTAGACGATTGCAAAAACATATTCATAAAATTTGGAAGGATGCTGATGATAGCGGTGAGCGTTATTTTCCGCATGAGTATATGTATAAAATGCTGCTAAGCGGAGTGCTGGAACAGCATTATGAAATTGACCCCAAAAACAGTTGGATGCTTGCAGCCGCACAGAAAAACATTCCGATAGTTGTTCCGGGTTGGGAAGATAGCACCATGGGAAATATTTTTGCTTCTTATGTAATTAAAAAAGAATTAAAGGCTTCTACTATGAAGAGCGGTATTGAATATATGGCATGGCTGGCAGATTGGTATCGCCATAATTCAGGAGGAAAGGGTGTTGGTTTTTTCCAAATTGGTGGTGGAATAGCCGGAGATTTTCCAATTTGCGTGGTGCCTATGATGTATCAGGATTTAGAATGGCAGGATGTTCCCTTTTGGAGCTATTTCTGCCAGATTTCTGATTCAACTACATCCTATGGTTCGTATTCAGGAGCGGTGCCAAATGAAAAAATTACCTGGGGAAAATTAGATATCAATACACCAAAATTTATTGTAGAAAGCGATGCAACCATTGTTGCACCACTCATTTTTGCCTGGATTCTTGGCTGGTAAGCATAAAAGAACTTCCGCAAAGGAAGGGCGTTGTAAAAGCTGCTAAGATTTTAATATCTAGTGTCTGTAGGAATGGGCTTATCTCGCTTTAGTAAATCCTCTCTATTTGCCATTTCCCAGGCTGTGTGGAAAATCATTTGAGCGCGTTTTTCATAAACAGGCCAATTGATTTTGTCCACTGTATCAGTAGGTTTGTGGTAATCACTTTGCAGCATACCATCATAAAAGAATAATACCGGCACACCCTTGCGTGCAAAATTGTAGTGGTCGCTACGAAAATAAATTCTGTTTGGATCCTTAGGGTCGTCAAATTTATAATCAAGCACAAGTTTAGTGTACCTATTGTTTACTTCTTCATTAATAACAGGAAGATCGGTGCTGATTTTATCATGGCCTACCACATACACATAATCTGTAAGTGTGTCTTGTCTTTCTGTATCGTTTCTCCCAATCATGTCAATATTCAAATCAACCGAGGTTTTTTCTAAAGGAAGCAAAGGGTTTTCTGAATAGTATTCACTCCCCCATAACCCTCTTTCTTCACCGCTAACGGTCATAAAAACAACACTTCTACGAGGTCCGCTTCCTTCTGCTTTTGCCTTGGCAAATGATTGAGCAATGTTCATGACTGCCACGGTTCCGCTACCATCATCATCAGCACCATAATATATTTTTCCGTTACGTATTCCGAGGTGATCATAATGAGCGGTAACAAAGATATATTCCTCCTTTTTATCACTTCCCTCTACCATGCCGATAACATTTGAAGAATTAACAATGGTTTGCTCCTCAGTATATTTAAAAGTTGTCTTTATCTTTTTTTCTACTCTGTCATTATTTGTAAAGGGTTCAGATTTCCGAGCTTTCGCAATTAATGAATTGCTTCCAAAGAGTTGCTCAGCAAACCCGGTAGTGATTAAGGCATAATTTACTGCTTCATCTTTATTGGTATGCGGGAAGCTTAAATCAGTAACCTTAGCGGATTGAATGTATTTGTCTGAAAAATTTTCTATAGTTGGAGATATTACCAAGGCTCCGGCAGCACCTTTTTGAGCAGCTAATGCTAATTTTTTTCTTAAACCGGGGAAGGTCCATGTGGAGGGTCGGTTGGTATTATTGATAATGTAGTTTTCCTTTTCTTTTGGCTCTCCTAAAAAGAAAATAACCGTTTTGCCTTTTACATCAATGTCTTTGTAATCATTGTATTTTTCGTCTTCAATTCCATATCCAATAAAAATCCAGGATTTGCTTGAAAACTCACCATTGTTATTAGCAATAGCCGGTATCACAAAATCCTTTCCAACTACGGCATTCCTTTTACTGAAAGAAAGAGAGCTAAAGGTCATACTATCTTTTATGAGTGGGAAGTATTGCCGATATCCTTCTGCGCCCGGAACGGTAGTAAGCCCCGTATTTTTAAAAAAGTTTTGGATGTATTCAGCAGCTTTTCTCTCACCCGGTGTGCCGGTACCTCGCCCTTCCATTTCGGCGCCGGCAATTATGGTTAAATGCTTCTGTAAAAAATCAGTATTGATATTTTGGGCATAGTGAGCAGATTTGTCCTGTGCTGTTACGGATAAACCGATAGTGCAGAGAAAAAAAAGGAATAAAAGTCGCATCTTATTTTGGGTGAATGATTAAAAAGAAGGTAGAAGAATTATTTATATAACGGTTAGAAATACACGAATTATGATTAACAAGGGATTTTGTTAACTCTGTTAATATGCCTCCCACCTTCAAATGGAGTTTGCATAAAAATATTGATCATCTTTTCTGCATCACCTTCACGTATAAAACGTGCAGGAATACAAATGATATTGGCGTTATTATGTTTACGGGCTAGTGCAGCCAATTCTTCTCCCCAACAAATAGCGGCTCGTATTCCGTGGTGTTTATTTGCGGTAATGGCAACTCCGTTTCCGCTTCCACATAATAAAATACCGAATGCCGCTTCTCCGTTTTCGACCGCAGAGGCTACCGGATGAGCAAAGTCGGGATAATCTACAGAATCTGTTGAATGTGTACCAAAATCCTTATACGGTAAGTTTTCTCCTTCCAAAAATGAAATGAGATCCTCTTTTCTTTCAAAGCCTGCGTGGTCACTACCAATGGCAACAGGAAGAGATTTATCAAAAACGTACATAATTAATTTTTTTGTATAGATAAAGTTAGGAAATGAAATACTGGATTACACCTGCAGTATGTTAAAAAGGATATTAACTCCATTCGGTATTTTCTTCTTTTTTCTTCTGTTTCTCAATTCTGCTGGCAAGTAACACGCTGAGTTCAAAAAGTAATAGCAGAGGAACGGCTACCAATGCCTGACTGGTCCAATCGGGTGAAGGTGTAATTACTGCCGCCAATACTAGAATAATTATAAATGAATATCGCCGTGTCTTTTTAAGAAAGGTTCCGGTTAAAATACCAATTTTTGCCAGTACATAGGATATTACCGGAAGCTCAAATACAAGCCCACAACCTAATATTATATTGGTTATAGTGGAGATGTAATCATCAAGGGTGGGGATGTATTGATAGGCGCCTGATTTGCCGAGAGAAAAATTTGCCAAAAAGTTGAATGTAAACGGAGCCAGTAAATAATAACCGAACGCAGCTCCGGCAAAAAAGAATAAGCTTATCCAAAATATAGCACCTCTTGAATAAGACACTTCCTTGGTATTTAAAGCAGGTTTAATAAAACGCCACAACTCCCAAAGAAGGTAAGGAAATGCAATAATAACCCCTCCTATAAATGAAATCGAAATAGCAGACATAAATGGCCCGCTAATCGTAGTTCCTAAAAGTTTTATATCTACCGGTGGCATACACAACGCATCGTCCAAACCTGCCCAATGGCTAAAATCACAAAGGGCGCGATAAGAAATAAAACTGGAGCGAGCCGGCGCATAGATAATATTATCAAAAATCCAATCAATATAAATAAAGACACCAATTGCAGCAATCAACCACACAACAACTGCACGTACAATATGCCAACGTAATGCTTCAAGATGATCTACAAAACTCATTTCATTATCATCCCTTGCCATCTTGTTTCTAAATGACTTAAAAAAGGTAGAGCGTGTAGATGAAGTAGATGCCAATTGTAAAAATTTACCGGCGCAAAGATAACATGGTAAGCTAAAATGAACACAGATTACTGTTCCATATAATTTCTTATCCTTGATACATATAAAAAATAAGGCCCTTGTAAAAACAAAGGCCGTTTACCAAAACTAACTGCTTATGAGAAAATTGACTAGAAAACTCGTTTTCTCAAATATTCCAAATCTGGTGCCAAACGAATAAAACAAATGGTAAAGTTTCGTTATTAACCTGCCATTTTCTCTGCATTTTCAGCAAATTGTAAAGCATCAATAAATTCTTGTAAATCACCATTGAGTACCTCGTCAAGATTATAAACGGTTAACCCGATGCGATGGTCGGTAACACGGCCTTGCGGATAATTGTAGGTACGGATTTTCGCACTTCGGTCGCCTGTGCTCACCAGGCTCTTACGCATTTTAGAAATAGCTTCTTCCTGTTTACGCACTTCTTCATCATATAATTTTGTTCGAAGCATATTCATCGCTTTTTCTCGATTGGCTAATTGGGTACGCTCTGTTTGACAAACCACTACAATGCCTGTAGGCTTGTGGGTTAAAAAAACTTTTGTTTCTACCTTATTTACGTTTTGTCCACCAGCACCACCGCTTCTGGCTGTTTCCATTTTTACATCACTCTCTTTTAACTCCACATCCACATCATCTGCTTCAGGCATAACTGCTACCGTTACTGCACTGGTATGTACCCGGCCACTGGCTTCGGTATCTGGTACCCGCTGAACACGATGAACACCACTTTCAAATTTTAAAGTACCATATACATCATCACCCGAAACCTCTACCTGAACCTCCTTGTATCCGCCTACTGTTCCTTCATTCTCACTTAAAATAGCAGTTTTCCAACCTTGTTGTTCACAGTATTTTAAATACATCCGAAGCAGATTGCCGGCAAATAGAGAAGCTTCATCTCCGCCAGTACCGGCACGTATTTCCAAAATAGCATTCTTCTCATCATAAGGATCCTTAGGTATAAGCATATTGCGTAACCGCTCTTCTAATTCCTGCTTTTTTAATTCAAGTTCAGGTAATTCAGTTTTAGCTAATGAACGCATCTCTTCATCATCCCCATTTAATACCTCTTTATTAAAATCCAGGGCTTCTAAAATTTTTACGTATTCATCTCTTGCAGTTACAATCTTTTCAAGACTGCGATACTCCTTGCTCATTGCACTAAACTTCTTGTTATTGGAAACAATTTCAGGATTGGTAAGAGCAACACCAAGGTTTGTGAATTTAGCTTTTATCGCATCCAGTTTATCTAACATAATGTATTTTTATTACCGCATTTCGTGCAGGGCGCAAATTTACTTCATAACAAACAGTACGTGTACAAAAAGTTTTCATCACTAAGGGTTTTTAACGGAATAAATCTATTAAAAGGCGGATATACGCTGATTACAACTGAAACAGGGGAAATTGTTGATTTAATTAAAGGGATTGATGAAGAGGCTATAATTTATGAAGGTGTGATTTGTCCGGGCTTTGTAAATGCCCATTGCCACCTGGAATTGAGCCATTTAAAAAATAAAATTCAAAAAGGAACAGGGCTGGTGGATTTTGTTCAAAGAGTAATGACCGAAAGGATAGCGGAGCCTGAAGTAATTAAATCGGCAATAAAAAAAGCGTGGAAAGAAATGTATGCAGAAGGAATTGTGGCTGTAGGCGATATTTGTAATACAACCGATACCTTATTTATTAAAGAAAAACCGGGAATAAAATGGAAAAATTTTATTGAAGTCAGTGGTGCCGTTGCGGAAACAGCTCAAAAACGCGTGCAACAGTTAGAGCCGGTATTAAAAGCTTTCCCCGATGGAATTTTAACACCACATGCACCCTATTCGGTTTCTTCCCGATTGTTTGAAATAATTGCAAAACGAAACCCTCCTGTTATTTCAATTCACAATCAGGAATCAGCCGAAGAAAATACTTTTTTTCAATACAAATCAGGTAGATTTCTTTCATTGTTTGAAAATTTGGGAATTCGTATAGATGATTTTTCACCCACCGGTAAATCATCATTTAAAAGCTGGTTGCCGTATTTTTCAAAAACACCCCATCTAATCAGCGTACATAACACATTTATTAATAAAGAGGATATACAATTTGCCCAAACCTTTGGTAACGATGTGTGGTTTTGCCTTTGTCCTAACGCCAATATGTATATAGAAAGAGAATTACCTCCGGTGGATTTATTTGTGAATGAGCATTGCAAAATAATAATGGGAACAGATAGTTTGGCAAGTAATGAGAAGCTCAGTATGGTTGCAGAAATAATATTGATTCAAAATACCTTTCCTCAAATTCCGCTTCAGGTGATACTGAAGTGGGCTACAGCCAATGGTGCCCATGCGCTGGGCTTTACAACGCTTGGATATTTTAAACAGGGATTAAAACCCGGAGTTTTAGGTTTGGAAGCTGATGATAATGATAAACTAACAGGGAAGATTATTCGTTTTTATTAAATTTTAAGCTAATATTTTTCGTAAAATAGGAAGGGTTCGCAATTCACCAAAATCAGCAATATGCTGTTGGTAATATAATATTATTTTGTTGAGCAAGAGGTTGCGAGTAGAACTTGATATTTTAAAAATCTCCAGTTCTTCAGGCATTCTTACACTCAATAAATCATTGAGTAATTCTTCATTTTTTCCATCTATACCAAGCAGTGCTCCGGGTTGATGGGATAAAAAATTTTCGTTTTGAATATTTGAGGGAATGCTTTTGTTACTAATCGGTTTTAATTCAAAACCAAAAAAATGGGGAAGGTTTAGTGCGAAAAATAACGGGTAATTAGCGGTTGCAGCTATGCTCGCTTTGTCGAGATGAAGAAGTGCATCTGACATAAAGGCGAACAATAACTCATTTTCTTCAGGTTGTTTTAAGGCACGTTGAAGCAATTCAACCATAAATAAGGCAACGCTGTTTTTTATTACGTGAGAAAAAAGATGTTGGTAAATCACTTTCCAACTGCATTCTTTTATTCGCTGCATATTTTTTTGTGGTTGATGATATACCTCCATGATTAATTGAGCACCGGGCTGAAACATAGGGCCTTTGATGTTTTTGGCTTTTGTGGCACGTATGCCGTTAATCATATAAGTCTGCAACCCAAATTTTTCAGTAAATAAAGTGGCTACTAAACTGGTTTCACCGTACTTAACAGTTCGTAATACTATGGCAGCGGTTTTGTGAAGCATTTAAATAATGGATGAAAATAAATTAAAGTTCAGCATGGGTTGTTTTCAAAAATCATTAACCAATTACTTTTAGTAAAAGTTACTTTCGTTTGTGCATTAACGTTATTATTTTGTTTTTATACTTTACAAAGGTATAAAAAGAGAATGCCATGATGGTTGGGTAAAAGGTACAGAAATTAGCAGGGGTATTTTAAAGAATATATCTTTTATGTATTAGCAAATGAGGAGAAACTATCATCTTTGCGTTGAAAATATACTGTTATGTGGAGGCGTTTAGGAGAAAAAGTTATTCATTATCGTTTCATTTTACTGCTGTTTTTAGCATTGGCTACCGGGGCTATGGGATATTTTGCCACCCGGGTAAAATTAAGTTACGAATTTTCTAAAGCCATACCGGAAGATAACCCGCGCTTTTTAGATTTTAAGGCATTTAAAGAAAAATTTGGCGATGATGGGAACCTCGTGGTGATTGGGGTGGAAGATAAAAATTTATTTAGTCTTCATCATTTCCAAGCTTATGCTAAACTTGAAAAGGAATTAAAGAAAATTAAAGGAGTGGAAGGTGTTATCGGAATACCCGGTGCCATTACTTTAAAAAAAGACCAGATACACCAGCGATTGATAAGTGAACCCATTTTTAATGAAATTAAAAACCAGGCCGGGTTAGATAGTGCTGCAAAGCGCTTCTATAATCTTCCTTTTTATCGCGACAGAATGTACAACCCACAAACCCATGCCTATTTGATGGGGGTTCAAGTTGATAAATATATTATGAACACCCCGGAACGGAGTGATTTAATTGCCCAAATAGTACAACAAGCTGAAGTGTTTGAATCAGCCGTTCAGCAAAAGATTCATTTAAGCGGGCTGCCACTTATTCGCACCCAGGTGGCAGATAGGATTCAGGCGGAAATGAAATTCTTTTTATTAGCCTCACTGGCGCTGAGCGTACTTATTCTTTTTCTTTTTTTTAAATCTATCAGCACAACCATTTTATCAATAGGTACGGTATTAATTGGGGTGGTGTGGTCGGTAGCGCTGATTTATTTATGTGGTTATCAAATTACCTTGCTTACTGCATTGTTGCCATCCCTTGTAGTAGTAATAGGAATACCTAATTGCATTTATTTCATCAATAAGTATCATACTTCATTTAAATCAACAGGAGATAAAAAGGAAGCTTTAATAAATATGGTGGGTAAGATGGGCGTGGTAACTTTGTTTTGTAATATCACTGCTGCTATTGGATTTGCTGTTTTTGCATTTACCCAAAGCGCTGTATTAAAGGAATTTGGGGTAGTGGCAGGGCTAAGTATAATGGTTATATTTTTTGTATCATTTATTTTACTTCCGGCAGTTCTATATATGCTGCCAAAACCAAAAGAGAAACAACTACACTATTTAGAATCTCCATTCATTACTGCATTTTTAGACCGCGTTGTCTATTGGGTTTTTCACAAACAAAAATGGGTAGCCGGTATAACCATTGTGGTCATATTGATGGCGGTAGCAGGGTTGTTTAGGTTAAGGACTGAAGGGCATATTGTTGATGATTTGCCCCAAACGGATAGAATAAATACAGATTTGAAATTTTTTGAAAGAAATTTTAAAGGTGTAATGCCATTGGAAATTTTGGTAGAAACAAAAAAGAAAAATGGACTAACGGGAATGCGTGCCCTAAGTGTGTTTGGAAAAGTAGATTCACTATGTGATTTTATTGAACACTTACCGGATGTTGCCAAACCATTATCATTGGCAGAAGGATTGAAATTTGCCAAGCAGGCTTTTTATGATTTGGATTCCAATCAATATTTAATGCCCAATAATTTTGATGGTGCCTTTGTAGCTGAATATTTAAAACCGGCAAAGGGAAAAGACTCAACCGGCAACCTTCAACGTGTAATGCATTCATTTATGGATAGCACCAGAAGGGTTACCCGGATAAGCGTAACCATGAAGGATGTAGGAACCGAAAAATTGCCCTTCTTGTTGGATACAATACAGAAAAAAGCTAATCAATTATTTGATAGTACCCAATATAAGACCACATTAACCGGTACAAGTATTACCTTTTTAGAAGGCAGCAGGTTTATAATAAATGGGTTACAAGAGAGTATTTTGTGGGCATTTGGACTTATTGCCCTATGTATGGCTTATCTGTTTAGGTCAGGAAGGATTGTAATTTGCTCATTGATTCCCAATATTATCCCATTAATAATTACAGCCGGTGTTATGGGTTGGATGGGTGTTCGATTAAAACCATCAACGGTATTGGTTTTTAGTATCGCACTTGGGATAGCAGTGGATATTACCATCCGCTTTTTGGTAAATTATAAACAGGAATTGCCGGCTTTTTTAGGAGATATACCCGAAACAGTAAGGGTAACTATAAAACAAACCGGGCTAAGTATTGTATATACATCTTTAGTGCTTGCTGCAGGCTTTGTTTTGTTTTGCTTTAGCAGTTTTGGTGGTACAACTTCGTTGGGATGGCTTACTTCGCTAACCCTTTTAACCGCCACATTAACAAACTTAATAATATTACCGGTGATTTTGCCGGTTGTTTTAGGTAAAAAACAAGAAAAAAAGTCTGAATTTTTGAAGTAAAAAGAAAAACTTCAATTACGTTTGCAGCACTTTAACATTTTAGTGTGCCTTAAATGGTATTAAATACTATTTGCACTATATTTGCGGACAATTAAAACTAACAAGCAACATGAAGAAACTTCTCTTGACCTTAATGGTCTCTATGGGATTTCTGCTGACGGCGGTAGCTCAAAAGACCGTTACCGGTAAAGTTACTGATGCCAACGGCACCCCATTATCGAATGTTTCCGTAATTGTACAGGGAACAAAGGTTGGTACCACTACCGATAACAATGGTAATTACACCATTACTGTTCCGGCAAACGGAAAGGTACTTTTATTCTCCAGTCTTGGATTTGTTGGAGAAAGTGAAACAGTTGGTAACAGATCTGTTATCTCTCCAAAACTATCCGTTTCCGGCTCAAAGGAGTTAGAAGGAGTGGTAGTAACAGGTATTTCTAGGATTAAAAAGTCACAATATACCGGAGCAACTACTAAATTAGTTGCAAAGGAAATTGAGGAAAAGCCAATGGGCTCATTAGATCAAATATTTCAAGGCCGTGTTCCAGGTCTTATGTCTATGACAAGCAGTGGCCAGCCGGGTACCTCAGCTTTTGTAAATATTAGAGGGCTGAACTCCGTATCAGGAGGCGTAGAACCCTTATATATACTTGATGGTATTCCTATTGAAGCCGGAGTTTTTCAAAGCTTAAACCCAAATGATATTGCTTCAGTGGATATCCTTAGAGATGCTGCTACGCAATCATTATATGGCTCACGTGGTTCCGGTGGTATTATTTCCATAACCTCTAAACGTGGTCAAGCCGGTAAAATTAAGGTAAGATATTCAGGTCAGCTTGGGGTTAAGTCTCGCCCTGACTTTGCATTTCGCACCATGAATACCAGCGAACTATTAAAGGCTCAACATGATTATGGTAAGGTGTTAATTGAGGATAATTCTACAAATACAAATCGGGCAATGCCGGGATGGTATTATTCTCCGGATAACCCTCGCTATCAGGCTCTGTCACCTGCTGATCAATTATTGGCAGATGCTATGTTGGATTCTATCTCCGCAATTAACACTAATTGGTATGATGAATTTTTCCGTCAGGGAACTTTTAGCAATCACGAAATATCAGTTTCCGGAGGTACAGGAAAAACTCGCTTTTTTAGTAGCGTAGGTTTATATAATGAAGAAGGAATTATCAATCCTTCGGGGATGAAAAGAGCAACAATGCGCAACAACATTGACTTTGCAGATGATAAATTTACTTTCCAATTTTCATCAAATATTGGTTATGTAAAGCGTGAAAGCGACCCGGGTGGCGGAACCTCAAACTCTATTCGCAATTCATTCTTTGCTGCAGCCTTGGCATCTCCTTATTCCTTAGCTAGAGATGCAGCCGGGAATGTGAAAACCGGTGGTAATGCTGGTGATTTGGGTTATTTGGGTCCCAATCTTCTTGATATGAAAAAATTTGATAGAGTAACCAATAATCAGATTAAGGTAACTGCAGGTATTACTATGGGATATAAAATTACCGATAATTTAACTGCAAATATTACCACAGGTATAGATTTTAGAGAAACCCAAAGTACTACCTATAGAAGTCGTCTTGCTTATATTAGACAACCGGGGATAACTACCAGTCAAACTGAATTAGCCGGTTCTCAAAGTGAAGGGTTAACCCGTTTCTTCAATGCTGTGGTTAGACCCTCACTAACTTATAAAAGAACAATTAAAGAGCGTCATGATTTTGATGTTACCTTATTAGGTGAGTATGTGCAGGAGAACAATAAAGCAATTAGTTTTACAGGATATAATATTGACCCACGTACGCCAAATAACCCGGGAACTGTAGGAATAGGAAATGGTGTTTTGGCTACGCAGGCTGCTGTAGGTGGTGGTTTGTCTCAAGCTGCAATAGTTTCAGGATTAGCTATGGGGCGTTATACTTATGATGACAAATACACCATTTCCGCATCTTATAGAAGAGATGGTTCATCTAAATTGCCTCCAAATACCAGATGGCAGAATTTCTATTCGGTAGGAGCTGTTTGGGATATGACGAAGGAGAATTTCATGAAAGACATTAATGCTATTAATACTTTACGTTTGAAGTTGAGCTATGGCGGTGTAGGTAACCATGATAACTTTCCTGCATACTATATGTGGCAAGCTACTTATGGAACAGGTGGATATGCCGGTTTATCAACCCAGGTTCCTACCTACCCGGGTAATTTAAGCGCAAAATGGGAAAGAACAAATACCCTGAACGTAGGATTAGATTTTGAATTATTGAAAAGAAGGATTTATGGTGATTTAAGCTGGTACGACAGACGTACAAAGGATGTATTTATTGACAAACCGCTACCGGCAGAGGGTGGTGGACTAACCGTACCTATGAACGCAGGTGAATTGCAAAATACCGGCGTGGAGTGGAATTTGAATTTTGACGTGGTTAAAAAGAAGGATTTAGTTGTAACCCTGTACACTACAGGAGCTTATAATAAAAATGAATTGATAAGTCTTGGTGGATTACAGCCTTATGAAGAAGGAACTTCCTTCTTGGTTGAAGGTATGCCATTAGGTACACATTATGAGGTTACCTGGGCAGGTGTTGATGCTTCTACAGGTCAGCCATTGTATTATGATTTAAACGGCAACCTTACCAATGTTTACACAGCCTCTAATGCTAATACTAATCATGGTTCTTGGTTGTCTCCATGGACAGGTGGTTTTGGAACTGCTATTACCTATAAGGGCTTTGATATGAATGTGCTTTTCTCATTCCAACAAGGCGCAAAAAAGGTTGATAATTTGGAATATTTTATGGAGAATCCGGGTGCTTTTATGACACAAGGTATTAACCAGTCCGCTTCACTTAACTTTTGGACTCAACCGGGTGATGTTACCACAACTCCAAGTCCTAAATACCCACTTAATTTTAGTTCAAAAATCATCCATGATGCTTCTTTCCTACGTTTAAGAGATGTGGTAGTTGGATATACGCTTCCCAAAAATGTTTTGGCTGATAGTAAATACATTTCTGCACTGCGTGTTTATGTACAAGCCTCAAACTTATTTATGTGGACTAAATGGCGCGGGTTAGATCCTGAGGCCGGTGCGGTGAATATTAACTTAAGTGAATTCCCCAATCCCAGAGCATTTACATTTGGGGTTAATGTAACCTTTTAATTAAAAAATAAAAGAAAATAAAATGAAATTAATAAAATATAGTTTACTGCTCTTGGGTTGTGGAGTGTTAGCTGTTAGTTGTAAAAAGGAGTTAGATTTATCCGATCCCGGCTCTTTTACAGATGCTAATGCTTTCCAAACAATTGAGCACGTCCAATTGGGTGTTAATGGAGCCTATGGCAGAATGGCAACTTACGGCAACGATATTTTTAAAAATGCATACACGTCGGATGAGTTAAAAGTTGGTCCTCAAAATGGAGGTTCAGGTTTGTTAACTTATCGCCTTCAATATTCATCAGATGCTACTACAGGTGGTGATGTTACCCCCGGATATTACGGTAATTATGCTCTTATTGACCAAGTAAACAGAGTACTTCCTCATGTTTATACCGTTATTGGTGGTACACAGGAGCGTAAAAACACATTGCGCGCCTCTCTGCTTGCCCTACGTGCTATTAGCCATTTTAATTTGCTGCAATCGTTCTGCGCCGCTTATGACCCTAATGGTTTAGGTGTTGCTGTTATGACAACGTTTAATCCTAATGCAACTCCTCCTCGCGCAACAATGGGAGCGGTAATGGCTCAAATTGATGCTGATTTTACTGAGGCTAAATCACTATTGCCCGAAACAAACAGTGCCAATTTTAGCGATACAGTAATTAATAAGTTAAATATTGAAGCATTTCAAGCAAGGATAGCATTATATCGTAAAGATTATGATGCTGCAATTGTACACGCTACCAAGGTAATCAGCTCTGATATTCGTCCTTTAGCTACAGATGCGGGAACTTTTGCTGCAATTTGGCAGGATCAGTCAGGGGCTGAAGTCCTTTACCGTGTTCGTCTTTTAACCAGCACTGCAATGGGTGCAACATTTACCTCTTCAGCGGGTAGTATTTATTTCAATCCTTCTGATAAAATTATTAGCCAATTTGGAGCCGGAGATTATCGTTCATCAGTTTATTTCGGCCAGGATGCAAATGGCCAAAATTATGTTAACAAATACTATATCTCAGATCGTGGCCCTCGCATGGTTGATATTAAAGTTATTCGTACCGCCGAAATGTTCCTTATCCGGGCTGAGGCTTATGCTTCAAAAGCTACTCCTGATTTGGTAGCCGGCGCTGCTGATCTTAATGCACTTCGCGGCTCCAGAATTAATGGTTATATAGACCAAAACTTCTCTAATGCTCAAGATTTAAAAGATGCTATTGTTAATGAGCGCTATAAGGAGTTATGGTTAGAAGGCCAGCGCTTTTATGACCTGAAAAGACTTCATTTAGATTTGGAGAGAGGCGCCTCTGATGCTGCTCCGGAATGGCAGTTCCTGCGTTGGGGTACGCCTGAAGATTATCGTTTTGTTTATCCTATTCCAAGAGATGCAACAAGCGCTAATCCCAATACTGTTCAAAACCCCGGTTATTAATACTAACTTTGATAAATAAAATAAAATTATCACAATGAAATTAATGAATAAATTTTCGCTGGCAATGTTAGCAGGTGGTTTGCTTGTATTGGCAAGTTGCGATAAAACAAAGCCTTACGAAACAACAATTCCTTCTCCGGCAGTGCACTTTAATAAAACCACCACAGTGAGTGTTTTGGTAGAAGATCCTGCTCCTCCCGTTGTAATTGAAGTAGGTACAACTGATTTGTCTAATGTGGATCGTACGGCTAAATGGGTAATTACCTCGCCAACCGGTGCTACTTCAGGAGTTCAGTATTCAAATGCATCTTCCGGTACGGTTTCCTTTCCTGCCGGGCAAGTTATTGCAAATATTACCATCCAACCTATCCCCGGAGCATATCCTATGGATGCACGTGATACCTTGTATCTCGCTCTTCAGGCTCCGGATCTTGAACCGGCTCAATGGGGGGATACTTTAATGATTATCCTTCGTGGTGAAAGCAGTTCTACTTGCTCTGAAGATAATCCGGTTATGGCACAGTGGGCCGGTGATTTTACTAATTGTATTGAAATTTATGGCGGTGGATCACCCTATGGACCATACACTGCAACAATTTCTAATCCACAAGTTACAGGAGCAACAACCGGTTCTGTGGATATTGCCAACGTAGGTGATTTTGGATGGGACCCGGTTACATTTAACATGGATTGGTCTAGCACAATACCAAGTATCACAGTAGTGCCAGGCATTATTCCAGGTTCTGATGCCGGAGATTTGAACCCGGCTTATGCAGGTAAATATCTTGTTATCAGACCTCACCCGTCTCAAGGAAATGGAGGATTTTATTCTTTCTGTCAACAAACATTGCACCTTGAATTTAACCTTGGAGTTGCTGAAGTTGATGGTACTATATTAGGTTATTTTGCATCACTTGTTGAGGAAAATATGGCACGCTAATTTGGAATTATAAATTTTATCTTAAAGAGGTTGTCCTTCAAAAGACAACCTCTTTATTTTTTATCAGATTTTATTCAATTACTGTTGAGAAGGGAAGATGTTTTTTGGTCTCTTTATTTTAAATAGAAAACTGTGGCTAAACATTGTATAAAAAGGCAGCACCCGGATAGCGTGCTGCCTTTTATTTGATTCTTGAAGAATTATAGACGCCCTAACCGAATGCCTATATTATAGGGTTGAAAGTGCATATTATTCTGAAAAATTGATTTGGGACTAAAGCTTCCATATAAGGTTATCGGGCCCATCCCCAATTCACCGATATAAGATAATTTAAATGGCTTTAAATCATAATCACCTTTATTTTTCATCTTACCACGTTCCTGACTTTTTTGTTTGTTGCGTTGGCTATATAAATAGCCTGCACTAACGCCAAGGCTTATACTGAAATTATTTTTCTTGTTAAAGGGTCGGGTGCGGAAGTTAAACATCACCGGAACTGTTAGGTAATCAGCGGCTAATTTATTTTTGCTAAATTGAATACTGTCTCTATATACAAATGGCACATTCGTTTCAATACCGCCGGAATAGGGGATGATGCCATTTTCTTTAAAACTTATGTTTGATTTAAAACGATAATTATTTAGCTCAATCCCTAATCCATATTTTAAATTAAAATAGCCCTTTCCTATTGCTAATCGCTGCATAAAGGCCCAGATATTTACATTAATACTCTTTCCACTCCTTAGCCTGAAATCATGCTCATTAAAATCAGGTGCACCCGGGCTGTTAACCAAATAATCACCCACATCAGCGTAATCGGTTTTATCATTATAATTGCTTATCCCTAAATCAACGACCCACCAATTGGTGGTTATTTTTGACTTCTTCTTAGCATGGTTATCTTTCCTTAATGATAAGCCTAATCCACTTTTATGCCCTTCTTTATTGTCCTTAATAATAATGATATTTCCTATTCGTATCGTATCCTTTTTAGGAGGTATAATACTGTCGTTTTGTATTGAGTTTGTTGTGTCTTTTTCAAGTGTTGCAGAGTCTGTTTGTGCAATAGCACCTTTTAAGCAGCACAACAGTGCCAGTAATAATGCCTGTTTTTTCATGTTGTAAATTTGATGTGATATGTTAGATATTAATCTCTAGCCCGCCTACTTTTATTCGTTTGGGAATTTTTATTTTGCTCTTTCCTTCTTCAATCTCATTCTTTACCTTTTGTATAAATCCACCAACTTTTGATTTCGTGATTCTTTCTTCCTTAACCGCTAATACAAAATCACCGGCCTCCTCATTATTTTGAAAAGATGTTTGGTAGATATCTCTCAGAGTAATTGTGTTAATATCCTCATCTAAGGCCCTCGATGCCGTTAGTTGCATAACTGCATCTTTAATATCTTTTTGTTTAATTATAGGCTCATCAATTGTATTTGATATTAATACGGGCTGAAAAGATGTTTCGTTACGAGGAAAGTTGTTAATATTACTCCAATTCGAATTTTGCGTATGCGTATTCTTTTCATTTGAAGAGGAATGCGGAGGGTTAAATGAGTCATCTTGGTTATTATCATTTCCCTGTGGTGTAATTAGCTTATGATTGTTTGTGCTTGTTGAAGAGGCTTGTGTTTGTGCGGCAGTTCCTAATGACGGTACAGGGTTGTTTGCTATACCGGTACCATGATTTTTGCCGGGTAAATGAGGAACAGATGGTTTCTTTATAATAGGATGTTTTAGCAGACTTTTTGAGTCTTCGGTTTTTTGGGAGGCGATAGTAATAATTTTAATTTCTTTACTTCCAAACAACTCTCTTGTTCCCCATAACAGAGCCATTATTAAAACAGCAATAGCAACCATTTGTTTCCAATAGCTCAATAAAAAAACTGTTGATTCATGCCGGTATAATGCTTCCTTGTTGACATAAATAAGTGAATCATCAGCTTGCAGATACGCTGCTTTTAAAAGTTCCTTTTCATGCCTTAACGCTGCATGGTTATTCAATAATTCCTGTAATGCTGTATTATCGGTTTCCTCCAGCTCCTTATCAAAATGAAGCAATAACGCCTCTTCAACGCTTTTGCCGGAAGGTAACTTCATTAAGAAGGCCTTATTCAAATTTAATGCCTCATCCTGCAAACAACTTGTTGTAATAGCATTCAACTCCGATTTAAGATTTGGATATTGATGAACAAAATCAAGAACAGCTGTACGTTCTTCAGTGTTTAATTCATTATCGGCATAAAGCAGAAAATATGTTTCGTAATTGCTCAGATTTATTTCCATGGCTACAAAATATTTTTTGTGTCAACAATATAATTTCGTAGTAGTAGTCTTGCTCTATGTAAATACACCTTTACCTGACTTTCGGTAAGTCCGGTAATTTCTCCAATCTCTCGATAACTATATCCCTCGTAGTCTTTTAGCATAACAAGGCTTCGTTGTGTATCACTTAATATCAAAAGCGCCTCATTCAATGTTCTGTTTGTTATTTTTGTATCGGAATACTTCGATTCTTGGTTTTCGAGAGCTGACGATAAGCTGACTATCTTTTTATTTCTGCGTACATGGTCAATCATTTCATGGTAGGCAATGGTAAAAAGATAACTTCTGGCTCCCGCCGGATCAACCTCACCTCTTTTTTGCCACAACTTTTCGTATGCACACTGAACCACATCTCTTGCATCTTCTACGTGCCTTAGATTCTTCATAATGAACCGAAATATACTATCTGCATACTTATTTACACATTCATTGTATTCTTCAATCGTCATTATCTGCAATTGGTTTTCGGTGGCCTTACTAATACGTTTATCACAAACAAAAGGTTACAATTTATAGCTACTTTTTTTTGGAAAAAGGGTTTTAAATAGCGTATGAAGTGTATAAACTAAGAAAGGATTAATTTTTTACATAGTTTCTTCGGTCGAAAATACAACCGGGTATTTAATAACAAATCTCATCTGTGTTAAAAAAAATGAAGTATAATGTATTCTTTTTAGTTTAAATTAAGCCACAGTGTTTAGCTTTGTTGTAAAAGCAAAGAGTATGAATGAAAACTTTATCACCCGTCTTTCGGGGGAATTAGATGAAATTAAACAATCGGGATTATTTAAAAATGAAAGAATTATAACCAGCGAGCAGGGTGCAGAGATTACGGTAAATGGTAAAACGGTTCTTAATTTTTGTGCAAATAATTATCTTGGGCTTTCCTCTCATCCTAAAGTAATTGAAGCGGCAAAGAAGGCTATTGACCATCGCGGATACGGGATGAGTAGTGTTCGGTTTATTTGCGGGACACAAGATATTCATAAAGAGCTGGAGCAAAAAATAGCTAAGTTTTTAGGTACTGAGGATACTATTTTATATGCTGCAGCATTTGATGCCAATGGTGGTGTATTTGAACCTCTTTTTAATGAGCAGGATGCTATTATCAGTGATGCCTTAAATCATGCATCCATAATTGATGGTGTTAGATTATGTAAAGCACAACGCTTTAGGTATGAGCACAATAATATGGAAGATTTGGAGAGTAAATTGAAAGAAGCATCGTCTCTTCGTTCACGCATTATTGTTACTGATGGATCATTCAGTATGGATGGAACCATTGCTCAGTTAGATAAAATTTGTGATTTGGCTGATCGGTATGATGCCATTGTAATGATAGATGAATGTCATTCTTCCGGATTTTTAGGAAAAACAGGGCGAGGCACTCACGAGTACCGCAATGTAATGGGTAGAATAGATATCATTACCGGTACATTAGGAAAAGCTTTAGGTGGAGCCAGTGGCGGTTTTACATCAGGTAGAAAGGAAATTGTTGAAATGTTACGTCAGCGCAGCCGGCCTTATCTGTTTAGTAACACAGTTGCTCCAAGTATTGTTGGTGCATCTATTGCCGTTTTTGATATGTTAAGCGAAACCACCGAACTTAGAGATAAACTAGAGCGTAATACACGTCAGTTTAGAGATGAGATGACAAAGGCGGGATTTGATATTAAACCCGGAGACCATCCTATTGTTCCCATTATGTTATATGATGCAGTAGTTGCACAGCAGTTTGCATCAAAATTGTTAGATGAGGGAATCTATGTAATTGGTTTCTTTTTTCCTGTGGTGGCTAAAGGCCAGGCTCGTATTAGGGTTCAGTTAAGTGCAGCCCATGAACCACACCATATTGAAAAGGCTATTTTGGCTTTTTCCAAGGTGGGAAAAGAATTAGGTGTGATAAAATAATTTGAATTATGTTAGAAAAAGCCTCTTTATTTTTAACCAATAGCGCAGCAAAAGCCGCTGATCTTGAGCATAGACGAAAAATAAATTTTAATATCAGTAAGTATAATGCTGCTGTACCTAAAGGGAAAGCACAGTTTTATGATATTGAAAATGTGAAAGAGCTGGCTAAGAATCTTAAATGGAAGGCTATTGAATCTCTTGATAAGAACCTGCTGAATTTTGAGAAAAAGATTACAGCTCGCGGTGCCACAGTAATTTGGGCTGAAAATGCAGAAGAGGTTACTACAGCTGTTTTGAATATTTGTAAAAACCGAAATTGTAAAACTGTAGTGAAAAGCAAAAGCATGGTTACAGAGGAGGTTGAACTTAATCATGTACTTGAAGCAAATGGAATTGAAAGTATTGAAACAGATCTTGGTGAATATATTCAGCAGCTTGATGGTGAGCCACCCTATCATATCGTAACTCCGGCAATGCACAAAAGCAAGGAAGATGTAGCTAAACTGTTTGCTGAAAAATTAGGAACAGACCCTGCACTTACTCCACCTGAACTAACACAGGTTGCCAGAAAAATACTCAGAGAAAAATATACACAAGCAGAAGTAGGGATTACAGGGGCTAATTTTATTATTGGTGATATTGGTGCTGTAGCGGTTACAGAGAATGAAGGTAATGCAAGGTTAAGTTGTGCCTTTCCCAAAACGCATATTGTAATTGTGGGTATCGAAAAAATGATTCCTTCCATCCACGACCTTGCCCTGTTTTGGCCATTACTAAGTACCTATGGTACCGGACAAACAGTAACTGTTTACAATACAATTATATCTGGCCCACGTCAGGCTGGAGAAACAGATGGCCCTGAGGAAATGTTTGTTATTTTAATGGATAATGGTAGAACCCATATTTTGGCAGATACAGTTCAACGTGAAAGTCTGTACTGTATTAGATGTGGTGCATGCCTGAATGTTTGTCCGGTATATAAAAATATCGGTGGCCATACTTATGACACTACTTACAGCGGACCCATTGGGAGTGTTATTACTCCTAATATGAAAGACATGGGAACCTATAAACATCTGAGCTATGCTTCTACTTTGTGTGGTGCCTGCACAGAGGTTTGTCCGATGAATATTCGAATTCATGAACTGCTTATAGATAACCGAAAAAAATCTACAGAACAGGGGCTTGCTCCAATTACCGAAAGAGCCGCTTGGAGGATATGGCGTATTGCAAGTTTGAAGCGAGGTATAATGAATATTGGATCAGGAAAGCTGAAAAATAAAGTTGTAAACTCTATGTTCACAAGCTGGAAAGAGAATAGATCAGACCTTCAATTTAGTGATAAAAGTTTTAATCAGATGTGGAAGGAAAGGATGAAGAAAGGATCTTAGCAAGGGAGAATAAATAATGTGAAGATACAACGTGAGAACAGCAGCCTTCCTATTCTTAGAGATATGGAGTTGGACAGCTAGAGAAAACTCAAAAGTTTTAGAATTGATTTATAACCGATTTTATGAAAAAGAGAGGTTTGATATTGTGCGTACACTTTTGCTAAAACAAATGAATTTAGCCCAAAATATTTTACTCTATTTTTAAAAAGTAAAAATCCCAAATCAAAATAAGTGCGTTTTTAACTCTTACGGAAGAATTGAGTATATAGCCACTTTGCCCTAAGAGGTAGAATCGGAATTGAAGAAAGAATAGAATATAAGGACGGAAAGTCAAATCTCCAATCATACATTACACCCCCTTAAGATAAAGGTTTTTATAAACGATAATCACACTAGACATTACTTACCTACCTCGTACATTATTTACTGTAACAACTAACGGCGGCTTACTGATTTTTCCATGGATTATTAAGCTCTCATATAGGGCTCGAAATGTTCGGTCTGTTTACTTCTCATTTGCAACAGCCATATCTTGCCTAATACAAAAACACGTACGTTGTTTAGATGATGAACAAGAATTTGTCAATAGGCAAACAAAAAGCCAATAAGGTTGTCCCCAAAATAAATTGAATACAAGTCAATTTTCACTAAATCCTTTTCGCAGTTATTAGCCATCTCTCATCGATATTATAGATTTCTATCCTAAACGTAGAATAATAGTGATAAATTATCATGTGGATAATATGCTATATATTGGTGACTTATAATCACCATATCGATATATATTTTTTGATTTATAATTAATAGGCATTAAATTTAATTATCATTTATTAAAATAATTATTTAATAATAATGGAAGCCAGCATCCAATTTTAAAAGCGGGGCGAAACCGAAAAGCCTTATGAGTAGGGAGATTTCAAACATTAAAATGCTAAATATGTACTGTAAAAATTGTGGTAACGAGGTTCACGAAAAGGCGGTGGCCTGTCCAAAATGTGGTGTAAATCCACGCTCAGAAAAAAAGTTTTGCCAATCATGCGGGAGTGAAACAAATCCAAATCAAGTTATTTGCACTAAATGTGGTGTATCGCTGGCAAGTCAAGGATTCTCCTTTAACACGTCTGATTTGCAGAGCAGCTTGCAAAAGATTGATATTAATGATTTCGCTAAAAACAAAAGCAACATTTTTGCTTTAATCGCACTTATTGGATGTTTCTTGCCTTGGTTAAAGGTAGATCTCTTTATGGTGTCACAAAGTTTTTCAGGGTTTGGATTATCTAAATTAGCAGACTTTGCTCCCAATACAATTCTCGTTTCTTTCTTATTGTATTTATTTCCTATTTGCCTGATAGGATTTATTATTTCCGATTTTGTTCCTCAAATTAGCAAATACAAACGTTACTTTTTAATTGGCTCCCTGCTGCTAATTATCTATGCGGGTATAGGGTTGTATATGGCAGCTAACCCGTCAATCCCCGAAACTTCTAAGGATGACTTTGGTGGGATGATGTCATCAGCCCGAAAAATGGCAAATGATGCTATATCAGTGGGATGGGGATATTATGTATCCTTGATTACAACAATTGCAAGCTTTATATTCGGAAGGAAAAAATAAATACAAACAGTTGTACAATTCTCATTTTAACTAAATCGCAATTATTTTTTCGTTAGCGTGATGTGATTTAGATAAGATTCTCTATCCGGCTATCTCGAAAGACTGCCGGATAGGGAATTTACAATATGGTTTGTTGTTTACCTCCTCTAAACAAATATTAGCAAATTAAATTCCTTCGGAGCAAATTCTCATACAGCAATAAACCCCTTTGATGATTGCACAAAACCTTAAAATATATTTTTAAAAAATTCAAAGAAACCAAGGCCCTTAAAGTTTATTTAACTATAGCTGCAATTTTCGCCTAAAATGGACCTATCCTCTATATAAAATTCAATAAATCACTACTACCTCAATACCATTATAATATTAATCCGTATTTCTTTTCTATATTTAGTTCACGATGGCTGTATTAATTTATTGTCCATATCGAACTAACCGTTTAGTATATACGCTAAACATAATCTTCCAAACGCTACTTGGAACAACATATCGAATTGTTCATGAAATACCTGTTGGCAAAAATGAGCCTATCATTGCATACGGTAACATTGCTTCTTCAAACAGCTATAGCATTCCGGAAAGCGGATTATTGTATGCAACCGACATTCAAACAAATCTTCCAAAAATTCAAGGAAGAGGAATAGAAGCTGAGTTATTTCCGGAAATGAATCACAACCACCCTTTCGATATTTTTAGTGCCGTGTTTTATCTTATTACTCGTTATGAAGAATACCAGCCCTATCAACCGGATTTATATCAGCGCTTTCCACACAAAAAATCCATCGCATTTGACCGAGAGTTTTTACATCTGCCACTAATTAACATCTGGGTTAAAGAATTGGGCAAGCGGCTTTGTAAACAATTTCCATTACTGAAACTTAGCCCTCCGTATTTTTCATTTCAACCAACGTATGACATAGATATAGCTTGGTCGTATAAGCACAAGGGATTAAAACGAAACTTGGGTGGTTTTGTTCGAAAGCCCACTTCGTCACGGTTGTTAACCTTAGCAGGACTGAAAAAAGATCCGTTTGATGTATATGATGAGTTACAACTTTTACATAAAACCTTTCGGCTAAATCCAATTTACTTTTGGATAACAGCAACAAAAAATAGCAGGTATGATAAGCATATCCTGCCTTCGGGACACGCTTTACAAAAACTTATTCAGAAACACAAAAGTGCAACCAATGGCCTTCACCCATCGTGGCAAACACACAATGATGGCGCTTTGTTAAGGCGTGAAAAAGAAACGCTTGAAGTGATATTAAACACGCCTGTTGTACTATCGCGACAACACTACCTCCGATTTACCCTACCCGATACTTACTTACAATTAATAAAAACAGGTATTACCGATGATTACAGCATGATGTATGGCAGTATAAATGGCTTCAGGGCATCTATTGCAAACGCATATCCATGGTTTAATCTTATTACAAATGAAGAGACCGATTTAATCATTCATCCGCCTTGCTTTATGGATGCAAATAGTTTCTATGAACAGGAGCAGGATATCAAAAGGAGTTCAGAAGAACTGAATCACTATTACCATGTTTGCAAAAACAATCATGGAGCTTTAATTACCATTTTTCACAATAATTTTCTTGGTACCGATTCTACCTTTAAAGGATGGAGAGAAATGTACGAAGCCTTTATACATTTGCATCATCGCGAAGCTGCTCAATCTTCTTACGCAAGCTGAAGTTTACTAAAAACACACCGGTTAGTGTAATCAACGCTCCCCATATTATAGCCATGTTAAGTTGTTCTCCTAAAAGCAAGGCTCCAAGCAGGAAGGCCACCAACGGATTTATATACGAATATAGCGAGGCGATGGCAACCGGTAATTTCTTCAACGAATAAATAAAGGCTACAAAAGCAATAATTGACCCAAATACAACTAAGTACAAAACAGCACCCCACCCCTGAACAGAAATTGAAGATAGCGGTACAGGCGGTTGAAAAATAACAGCCATCACATACAAGCCTATTCCACTTATAAGCATTTGCCAGCCAATAGAGTAATACGGATTCAAGCCAAGTTTATAACGGGTGAGGAAGACTGTTCCTATACTCCATGAAAGCATAGCTATTAAGGCAAGTGCTACACCTAAAATAAATTTCAGGGTCATTACAACAATGATACTTTCATAAAACACCAAACCAACCCCAGTTAAGCCGAGTATAAATCCTAAAATCATGGTTGGAGTAAAACCTTTATTACCATAAAAAACCCTTTCAATCATTACAACACTCAACGGATATAACGCTCCCAGAAGAGCGCCGAGTCCTGCAGATATAAATAACAATCCCCAGGTGCTTAATCCATTTGCAAAAACAAAAAGTAAAAAGCCAAGTATTGTAATTCGCCCAAATTGTGCAAGAGTTGGTAGTGGTTGCTTTTTAATTAGCATAAAATACAAGATAAAAATTGCGCCTGCAACAAACTGTCTGATTGCTGTCATTTGAAACGCGGGAATATCTCTTAGAGCAATTTTACTAACTACCCAAGTAGTTCCCCATAAAATAGATGTTGTTGTTAGAGCAAGGTATCCGCCCACCTTTCCCGAAGGCATTTTCATATTCATTAATGTTTAAAATGCCTTGTGCCGGTAATTATCATGGGTAGTTTTTTCAATTCACAATATTGAATAGAATCATTATCCCGAATAGAACCACCGGGTTGTATAAAAGCGATTATTCCGGCCTCATCTGCTATTTTAACACAATCATCAAATGGGAAAAATGCATCGCTGGATAATACAGCACCAGCAGTTTCAAATCCTGAGAGATGTGCTTTATCAATGGCATGGCGCAATGCATCTATTCGGCTGGTTTGTCCGCATCCTTTTCCAATAAGCTGAAGATTTCTCACTAACCCAATCGCATTGCTCTTTAGATGTTTCACTATTAAATTAGCAAATTCCAAATCAGCACGCATATTGTCATTCGGTTGTGCAGAAGTAACCACCTTCCATTCGTTATAGTTTACATCATCATTGTTTTGAACAAGAAGACCATTCAATAATGTAGTCATTTGTACCGGTGATATTGTATCCATTTTATTTTGTAACAATATCCTGTTCTTTTTCGTTTGCAATAAATCCAGCGCTCCTTTTGAAAAGGAAGGCGCAATGAGTACTTCAAAAAATATGGTATTTATTTTGTTTGCAGTGGCCTCGTCAATCTCCTGATTACAAACTAATACGCCACCAAATGCACTTTCCGGATCTCCGGCCAGTGCTGCTTCCCATGCGTTTAAGACAGTATTCCTTGCAGCTATTCCACACACATTAGTATGTTTAATAACACCGAAAACAACCTTATCATAGCCTGAGAATTCGTATATCAACTGTATTGCGGACTCTACATCTACTAAATTATTATAGGATAATGCTTTTCCATGTAATTGAACAAATAGGTGGTCTAAGTTTCCATAATACACTCCTTTTTGGTGTGGGTTTTCACCATATCGCAAAATATTTTCGGGTAAACCAAATGGGGTAAGGAAAGCAGATTTGTGAAAATAATTTGAGATTGCCTGATCATAAGCAGTACATACATCAAAAGCTTTGATGGCATATTCTTGTCGTTGTTCCAATGAAGAGCACATTTGTTGGTTCTGCAGCATTTTTCCAACTTCCAAATAATCATTCTTTGAAGCAAGCACCAACACATCTTTATGGTTTTTAGCAGCAGCACGAATCATAGAGGGGCCTCCAATATCAATCTTTTCAATAATTAAGGACTCGTCAGTAGTTTGTTTTATCGTTTCTTCAAAAGGATATAAATCCACCACTACCATGTCAATATCCGGAATATTGAATTGTTTCATCTCTGCCACATGTTGAGAGTCGTCCCTTTTTCCTAAAATACCCCCAAAAACTGCAGGGTGCAGGGTTTTAACCCTGCCACCTAAGATTGAGGGAAATCCGGTTAACGACTCCACATCAATACAAGGTATTCCTAATTTTTCAATAAAGGATTTAGTGCCTCCCGTACTGAATATTTTTACATGATTTGAATGAAGTAAATGGACCAGGTTATCCAGCCCATCTTTATAAAAAACAGAAATTAATACAGTTTGAATTTTTTTTTGCATAGTGCTAAGTATTGACGGTGCTATTTAAAAATATAAGCACCCGAGTCCCTGATAGAAATGCAACGCAAATGTAAATCTTCACATTCGCTTTTCCATTTTTCAATTTTCCACTTCTTATTATCTGCAGCTAAAACCATAGTATGTGGATTAAACACATCAACTATTTGTGAAATGGTAATACTTGGAGAGCCAAAGAGTATTACTATATCAGATTGTACCGGATTTCCTTTTCTCAAGCGCCTCACCTCCGGTCCAATAATAATAATTTGTTTTTTTAAAAAGGAAAGGCCTGTAATCTTATGTTTTATGCTAATTTGATTTTGCATTTCAACTAATCGAATAGTACGTGCAGCGGCTTCAACCGGGAATGGATTATTAGCTGCCGAACTTGCAGTGTTTAAATGTGTGCAAGTCCTCCCGGAAATAAAATCAATAGATAGTCCATCTCTTATATTATAGATACTAATTTCATTTTTTGCAGATGCTATTGCTTTCTTTACTGACATATACAGGCTTAATAAAAATAAACAACTCAATGAGGGCAATAAATAGTGGTTTTTTTTAAATAGTACTACACTTGTACCTAATAAAATGAATCCATAAAGCAATAAGGTTGTAATCTCATTTGAAAATATTCCAGAAATAGTTGATAATGGCCAATGCTCAATACTGTGTATTACACCATTCATCATGTTGATTAGCCATTTGATAGGCCATGAGATGGTTGTTGCAAGTGGAGGTATAAAGGATATTAACACCATAATAAGCAAGGATATTAATACTATGGTAGCCAGTGGTACAATAATTAAATTAGCTATCAAGAACCAAGTTGGAAATTGATTAAAGTAATAAATACATAATGGTGTAACAGCTAATTGTGCAGCAATGGTTACCGATGTCATTTCCCATATCTTTTGAACCCACCTTTTCTTAAAAACCAACAACCGCTTAATAGGTTGTTGCCACCAAATTAAGCCCGCCACGGCACCATAGCTTAATAAAAATCCTACATCCCATAATAGGAGTGGTTGAAATGCCAGCAAAACAAATGCAGAAGAAGTAAGTACATTTTTTGACCCTACCGATTTAAAAAATGTTTCACCTATAAGCATGAATGAGAACATTGTGGCACTGCGTAATACCGATGCAGAGGCACCGGTTACCAAGGCAAACCACCAAAGGCAAAACAAAATTATAGGCCATTTCCACTTTGGTCTTTTTTTTAAAACAGGAAGTAAATGAATAATCCATTTGATAACTACATAAACCAAACCCAGATGTAGCCCTGATATAGCAATCACATTAACCACTCCTGTGTTGGCATAAGATTGAAGCACTTCTTTATCCAAGTGTTCACGATACCCGATAAGCAAGGCTTCTGCAATGCCTAATACATTTTTATCTGTTAGATGGTGTTGTAATACTTTTAGTATCCTGATTCGGGAATTGTTTACAAAAGATTGTAAGAGGTTTTTATCCTTACATAGTGTGTGGATATTGTTTTCATGAATGTACCATGCGCCATAGATACCTTTTCGTGAAGCATATTTTGCGAAATTAAAACCACCGGGATTTAACCTTTGTGCTAACGGGTGTACCGTGTCACGTACCAACAACAATTCGCCATATTGTGGAAGGTTATTTTGATGAAGTGTAAAATAAACAAAGGTCTTACCGGATGTGGCAATTATTTGTCTGTTTTTTATTAGCCCTATTACTTCTCCAATTGCCCGATATTTTTCTCCTTGTCTTATGGGGTCTTCAACTAATTTTATAATCCCACCACTTGCAGAGTCAGTATTTTTATAAAACCAGTTTGAATTGGCATCAGGGCTGTTTAATACTGTAACTAACGCTGACGAACACACTATAATTGCCCATATCACCAAACCTGTAATTTTACTAAAGCGAATACCCTGTTTAATTGAAAGGTAATTTTGTAATGCTGTCCAAATAACTCCCAATAAGAAGAAACTTGCCCAATAAAAGAAGTGAATGGTAAATGTGGTTTGAATAAGGATACCGGTGATAAACGCAGGTAGCAGCCTGAAAAAAGGAGCAGCCCTCCATGCGGGTATATGTGCAGAATACATAGTTTAATGTAAACTATGCAAATGGCTTGGCTAATTAAACAGCGGGTAAAAAGAAGGGTATGCCCTATCAATTACTTACTCAGGTGCATACTTCGTTCTCTATATAATTGGCGGAAATTAGGGTCTCTCAGGTCCTTAATAAACCGAATTGTTTCTCCGGTACTTTTCATTTCAGGACCTAGCTCTTTGTTAACGCCTTGAAATTTATTGAATGAAAATACCGGTTCTTTAATAGCAAAGCCATCCAGGCTTTTATTGAGTTTTAAGTCTTTTAATTTCAGTTTATCCAGCATTACCCTAGTAGCTATATTGAGGTATGGAATACCATACGCCTTGGCAATAAAGGGAGTGGTACGGGAAGCACGAGGGTTAGCCTCAATTACATACACCACACCATCTTTAATAGCAAATTGAATATTAATTAAGCCTTTGATGTTTAAAGCGCGTGCAATTTTTTCACTGTATTCTTCCATAGTTTGAACAATCAGTGGGCTCAAATTAAACTGAGGTAAAACGGCATGGCTGTCACCACTATGAATACCTGCCGGTTCAATGTGTTCCATAACGCCCATGGTATGAAAAGTCTCTCCATCAAAAATGGCATCAATCTCTGCTTCCTGACATCGGTCAAGAAATTGATCAATTAAAATTTTATTGCCAGGCAAATGTTTTAATAAACTTAACACACCACTTTCCAATTCTTCATCATTGAGCACAATGCGCATCCGCTGTCCGCCTAATACATAACTTGGCCTTACTAATACCGGGTAACCCACCTTATGAGCAACTTCAATGGCCTCATCGGTTGTGTGTGCTGTTCCATACCGAGGATAAGGAATTTCAAGATCACGAAGCATATCGCTAAAGCGCCCCCTGTCCTCGGCTATATCCATATCATTAAAAGAAGTTCCGATTATTTTTACCCCTAATTCAACAAGCCTGCGTGAAAGCTTTAATGCTGTTTGACCACCTAATTGAACGATTACACCTTCCGGCTGTTCGTTCTCAATAATTTCGCGAATGTTTTCCCAAAATACTGGCTCAAAATATAATTTGTCTGCAATATCAAAATCGGTAGATACTGTTTCGGGGTTACAGTTTACCACAATTGCTTCATAGCCTAATTCTCTAATGGCCAACAATCCATGTACACAGCAATAGTCAAATTCAATTCCCTGACCAATTCGATTAGGGCCACTTCCCAAAACTAAAATTTTCTTTTTATTGCTAGGTATAGATTCATTTTGCGGTAGTGATTTTTGAGCTCTTTCAAAGGTTGAGTAGAAATAAGGTGTTTTAGCAATGAATTCAGCACTACAGGTATCCACCATTTTAAATACACGATTGATTCCAAGTTTCTTCCTTTTTTCATACATTAAATCTTCAGTACCATCATTCATAATTCTGGTTAACTGAGCATCGCTAAATCCTGCAATCTTAGCTTTTTTTAATAATGCTTCAGGAAGTGATTTCAATTCAAACTCACCTACTTCACGCTCAATATTGCACAACTCTTTAATTTGGTTAATAAACCACTTATCAATTTTTGTGTTTTCGCAAATTCGTTTTGCGCTTACCCCGGCCATAAGTGCGTCTTTGATACGAAACACCCTGTCCCATTTAGGTATTTTAATATATTCAAGCAGCTCATCAGTATGCATCAAGCTTTTGCCATAATAACCCAATCCGACTGCTTCATTTTCCAAACTCTGACAAGCTTTTTGTATGGCTTCGTTAAAGCTTCTTCCTATTCCCATTACTTCTCCCACACTCTTCATTTGAAATCCGAGGGTATCATCAGCACCTTTAAACTTATCAAAATTCCAGCGTGGCATTTTTACAATTACATAATCAAGTGCCGGCTCAAAGTATGCAGAGGTAGATTGCGTAATTTGATTTTTAAGTTCGTCCAGATTATATCCTAACGCCAGTTTAGAAGCAATTTTTGCAATAGGGTATCCGGTGGCCTTAGATGCCAGCGCCGAGCTGCGGCTAACACGAGGATTTATTTCAACAACAATAATTTCTTCTGTTTCCGGATTTAATGCAAATTGAACATTACAACCTCCTGAAAAATTTCCCAATGCTCGCATCATGCGTTTTGCTACGTTACGCATTTCTTGCATGGCCGTATCACTGATAGTCATTGCAGGAGCTACTGTAATGCTGTCACCTGTATGCACACCCATGGGGTCAAAATTTTCTACGGTACAAATTACCACCACATTGTCTGCATTGTCACGAAGTAATTCCAGCTCTAATTCTTTCCATCCTAAAACGGCTTTTTCTACCAGCACCTCATGGATAGGGGATGTTGTTAAACCCATATTGAGGGCTGCATCCAATTCTTCCTTTTTAAATACAATACTACCGCCTGTACCACCTAAGGTGAAAGAAGGTCTAATAACCAGGGGGAATCCAATTTCTTGTGCAATTTCTTTTCCTTCCAAAAAAGAATTAGCAATTCTTGCAGGAGCAACAGGAATCTCCATTTCTACCATCCACTCTCTAAATTTTTCGCGGTCTTCTGCTTTTTCAATTGCCTTTATGTCAACACCAATAAGTTTTACTTTATATTTTTCCCACACACCTAACTCATCAGCATCTTTACAAAGATTCAAAGCAGTTTGACCACCCATTGTTGGTAAAACAGCATCAATTTGATTTTCTTCCAAAATTTGTTCTATACTTTCTACCGTAAGCGGTAGTAAGTACACCTTGTCTGCCATCATTGGATCTGTCATGATGGTTGCCGGGTTACTATTTATTAAAATTACTTTTACACCTTCTTCCCGAAGGCTTCGTGCAGCCTGAGTTCCGGAATAATCAAATTCGCAAGCCTGACCTATAACAATGGGGCCACTACCAATTATTAATACTGTTTTGATTGAATTATCTTTTGGCATAGGAGAATTGCCTTTGGATTGGCGGCCAAAGGTAAAAGATAATGAAGAAAAAATTGACTGTTGGAAAGAATAGTGTATAAAAAACTTAACTTAACCTAAAATATTATCCTATAAATAAATTTTATGCCTCAAATCAGTTTTATTTCAAAAATCCCAATAATGGAAGGAGCTGCCATACAAGGCGATATGATTAGACAAGGGATATTTGATATGATTAAATCAGAAAATTCTGATTTTTCAAAGGAAGATTATATATCGTTGGAAGAATTAAACCTTTTTAGAAGGAAATATTTGGCAAGCCTGCTTAGTCGCGAAAAAGGAGAACTTGCCGAAATTGATAAAGATGTTTTAAATGCATTGGCAAAAAATAAAATTCTTTCTGGAGAAATAAGACCTATACAAGAAGGAAAAGAGAATCGTGCCGATCGCATTGCAGATAATATGGCTGCATTGGCTGGTAGCTGGGGTTTTATTATATCTTTCCTTGCTTTTATCGTTATTTGGATTGCATTAAATGTTTCGCATCTTATTTCACCGGCTATTGATCCATATCCCTTTATTTTATTAAACCTCGTTCTGTCATGTATCGCCGCTATTCAGGCCCCAATAATTATTATGAGTCAGAATAGGCAAGAACAAAAAGACCGGGAGAGAAATGAGCACGATTATATGATTAATCTAAAGGCTGAATTGGAAATTCAATTACTAAATGAGAAAATAGATCATTTACTTATCAACCAAAACCAAAAACTTTTGGAAATTCAAGCATTACAAACAGATTATCTGGAAGACTTAATGCGTGTTGTGAAAAAATGAATTTAGTTTGAAGTTAACAGGTGTTTTAAATGGTATGACGCTGAGGTGTATATCTTTGCTTTTATGACACGGCTCTTTCTCTTTTTTATATTTTTAGTTTTTTCATTTTTTTCCCAAGCACAATCTACTCAATATAAATGGCCGGTTGATGCACCGCCCGCACTGTCTGCTAATTTTGGAGAGCTGCGCACCAATCATTATCACATGGGGCTGGATGCCCGCACACTGCAACGGGAAAATCTTCGTGTATTTGCAGCAGAGAAAGGTTTCGTTTCCAGAATAAAAATTGAACCGTGGGGATTTGGAAGAGCTATTTATATTGAACATCCTAATGGAATCACCTCATTATATGCACACCTCAATGATTTTTATCCCGAATTAGAAAAGTGGGTTAGCCAACAACAATACTCGTTATCATCCTGGCAAGTTGATTTAAAAGTTCCTGCCGGTTTATTTTCTGTTAATCGTGGACAATTTATTGCATATAGTGGTAATACCGGAGGTTCCATGGGGCCTCATCTGCATTTTGAATTAAGAGATACAAAAACAGAAATTGTGCTCAACCCTTTAATACACGGATTCTCTATTGCTGATAATGTGGCTCCTGACGTACTCAGGCTGGCGATTTATGATAGAAGAATCAGTACTTATGAACAATCTCCTCGTATCATTGCACTTAAACGAACAGGTAATTCTTATAAACCATTGCACCCCGTTGTTGTTTCCACAAATAAAATAAGTTTTGGTATATCGGCCTATGACCGATATACGGGAAGCACTAATCAAAACGGAATTTACAAAGGAGTATTATATTATAACGGTAATGAACAAACGAGATTTATTTTGGATTCTATCAGTTATGATAACACACGATATTTAAACGCGCATATTGATTATAAAACAAAAGCTGCCGGAGGGCCTTATATTCAACATCTATCTAAGCTGGGCAACAAAAATAATAGTATTTACAAAGGAGGAGACGGTATTATTTATCTTGCTGATTCAGCTCCGCAGCAGATAAAAATTTTGGTTAGTGACACCGAAGGAAATACAGCCACGATTGAATTAACTGTACAGGCATCATTGAATCAAACACCTGTGCCATCAACAAAGGATAAACTAATATTTCGCCCGGAGATGATAAATATTTTTGAAAATGATAGTGTGCGGTTATATCTCAGCCCTAAGGCAATTTATGATTCTTTTTATTTTACATACAATGCCATAAATAGCACAGGTGGCACAGTGTATCAAATTCACAAACCCATTGTTCCACTTCAAGAGTTTTATAAACTGAATTTATTTAATAATCGGTTTGCTGATACAGGAAAAGTAATAATGAAGCGTTATTACGGCAGTAAGACAGACTATAAAAAAGCCACCTATCAGAATGGATGGTATGGTGCTATGTGGCGTGACTTTGGAAACTTTCAATTGATTTATGACAATGAGCCTCCGGTTATTTCACCGGTAACAAAGTCGGTATCCAGAATTGTTTTTCATATAACTGATAATACTGAAGAATTGCAAAACTTTACTGCTACGCTTAATGGGAATTGGATACGTTTTAGTAATGATAAAAATCGAGCTTTTATTTATAAAATAGATGAATATTGTTTACCCGGTCAAAATGAATTAATAATAACAGTTGAAGACCTGGCAGGAAATAAAGCAGAAAGAAAATTTACCTTTATGCATTAATAACAATTACCATGCTAAAAGAAGGAGACAAAGCGCCATCCTTTAAGGCTAAAGATCAGGATGGAAAGATTTATTCATTTGGCACAGCCATAAAAGGTATTACTATTATTTATTTTTATCCAAAAGCCATGACGCCCGGTTGTACCGCAGAATCGTGCAGCCTAAGAGATCATTACGGTGCCTTGCTTAGGCACGGGTTTAACGTGATTGGGATAAGCCCTGATACGCCCGACAAACAAAAAAAATTTGAAACTGCCTACCAACTCCCTTTTCCACTGCTTTCGGACCCCAACCATGAAATAATGAGCAAATACGGCGTTTGGGGAGAGAAACAACTATATGGAAAAAAATTTATGGGAGTAATTCGCACCACCTTTATAGTTGACAAGGGGAAAATCATAAAGGTTTTCAATAAGCCAAAAACTAAAATCCATGGAGAAGAAATATTGAATTATTTTAACCTGCCTATAACCTAATTAATCATGTATGTTGAAGAAGCATACCTACGGGAATGATAGCTTTTTTATTATGGAAGGCTCTTTATTTGCCAAAATTGCGGCAAAGATCTTACGTAGTAAACAAATGGCTGTAACCCTTAATCGCACTATTCATTTAACTGGAGTAAGTTGTGCAGAGTTTTTAAAAAATGAGCGATGGGTGCGACATGAAATTTGCCATATTCAACAAATAAAAAGATTGGGGTGGATAAAATTTGCTTTTCATTATCTCGTTTCGTCTATGCGTTATGGTTACTATCAAAATCCTTTTGAGGTTGAGGCGCGAGATGCTGAAAAACAGTCTTCTTTATAATAACCACTCAATCTCGCCGTGTATATAAGATTGTTTATCGGGCTGTAGTACCTCAAGCTGCCCGGTATTATCCACTTTTTTGATAACTGCTTCAAAAAGATGATTTCCCTTTTTTAGTTTTACTAATTCCTCTCTGCGATATAGTAATTTATTATATGCATTCATATATTCCGCTTCTTTTTCGGCTGAAAGAAGAGAAACAGCCTCCCATAATTGAGCATGTAAAGTTTTTGCTAATAAAACCGGGTCAAAACGCTTTTGGGTAATTTCAAAAACGGAGCAGGGATTTTTTGCTTCTAACGGAAAGGAGGATTGGTTAATATTAATTCCGATTCCGATAATTGCCCAGTTCCAATGGGTGCCCCGGATGTTATTCTCGATGAGAATTCCACCTGCCTTTCTGTCATTAAGATAGAGGTCGTTTGGCCATTTAATCAGACAAGATGATTGGGTAATTTCTGACAAAAAGCGAGCTGAGACAACAGAAACCAGTGCTTGTAAATAGAATGAAGAAATTTTTAAGAATTGTGGTGGGCGAATTATCACCGACATAAGCAGATTTTCATTGATATTACTTTTCCAGGCCTTGCCTCTTTGGCCTTTACCATCTGTTTGAACCCTGGCAAACCAAGCCTCACCGTTCCTTGCCAATCCTTCATGTATTCGCCCCATGGCATAGTTGTTGGTACTGTCAACTTGGTCTAAAATATTAAACATCAAACTGTCCATACCATTGATGGGGGTGAAAAGAAAATTGTATTTTTGAAAAGTGCAAGCTACAATATTTTAAGCCGCACTACAATATTCATCAAACTGATTGTACTTGAGTAATTTAAGTGTATTGAACAATTCGAAAAGGAAGGTTGTTCGTTTAAATCGGAATAGTAAGATATATAAAACAATTATCCATGCTATTCATGAAAAAAAAGGAAGTAATGTGGTAAGTATGGATTTACGAAAGATTCCGGAGGCGGTTGCTGATTTTTTTATTATTTGTGAGGCTACAAATACTACACAATTAAAAGCTATTGCTGATTTTGTTGAAGAAGAAGTAAAGAAAAAAGCCAGTGAAACACCCTTCAGACATGAAGGACGACAAGCGCTGCAATGGATACTTATTGATTATATAAACATAGTGGTTCATATCATGCTGCCAGAACCCCGCAAATTTTACCAATTAGAGGAGTTGTGGAGCGATGCACAAATCATGGAACACGAGGACTAAATTTTAATAGCAAAAACGATGATGAACCAACCCAACGATAACCGTAACTTACCTGAAAAACCCATGGGCGATGGAGATCCTAAACGTAAGCCTCGATTTAATATTTATTGGGTTTACGCTATCTTAGGCTTATCGTTATTAGCCGTTAATTTTTTTAACGGAGTAACGCCTACCGGTGTTGAAACCGATCAGCAGAAGTTTTATGAGATGGTTAAGCAAGGCGATGTGCAAAAGATTAAAACCATTCGAAATAAAAAGTTAGTTAGGGTTTTTGTAAATCAAGATAGCGTAAGGAATAAGGCACAACTGTATAGAAAGTTGCTTGCAGACCCTAATGAAAAAGATAAGTATGATAGGGTTTTAAGGTCAAATCAACCTCAATTATTTTTCAATATTATTGATGATAAGACCTTTGCCACCCAAATGGCAGCCTTCTATGATAAGAATCCTAATATTACAGAAGTACCGGATACTCCCGAGAATGAAGGCGAACTTTTCTCACAACTGATTAGTACATTATTACCTATTCTCCTTATCGCATTTCTGTTTATTTTAATGATGCGTAAAGTAGGCGGCCCCGGTGGCGGAAGTGGCCCCGGTGGAATATTTAATATTGGAAAATCAAAAGCTACATTATTTGATAAGGGTACAAGAGTGAGTATTACCTTTAGTGATGTGGCCGGATTAGATGAGGCGAAGGTAGAAGTAATGGAAATTGTTGATTTTTTAAAAAACCCCAAAAAATACACATCGCTGGGCGGTAAAATTCCTAAAGGAGCATTACTGGTTGGCCCTCCCGGAACAGGAAAGACCCTTTTGGCAAAAGCAGTTGCCGGTGAAGCTCAAGTACCATTCTTTAGTTTAAGTGGGAGTGATTTTGTGGAGATGTTTGTAGGTGTTGGTGCCAGCCGAGTTCGTGACTTGTTTAAACAGGCAAGAGAAAAAGCTCCCTGTATTATTTTTATTGATGAGATAGATGCTATCGGCCGTGCCCGGGGTAAAAATGTGATGATGAGTAATGATGAAAGAGAAAATACACTTAATCAGTTATTAGTTGAAATGGATGGATTTGGAACAGACCTTGGTATCATTATTCTTGCAGCAACTAACAGGCCGGATGTATTAGATTCTGCATTGTTGCGACCGGGTCGGTTCGACAGACAAATTTCTATTGACCGTCCAGACCTCAAAGGAAGAGAGGCGATATTTAATGTTCATCTTAAACCTATTAAAATATCACAAAAATTAGATGTTCATAAATTAGCAGAACAAACGCCGGGTTTTGCCGGTGCAGATATTGCCAACGTATGTAATGAAGCAGCCCTTATTGCAGCAAGAAAGAATAAAGAAGCTGTGGATATGAGCGACTTTCAGGATGCTATTGATAGGGTTATTGGAGGATTAGAAAAGAAAAATAAAATTATCTCTCCTGAAGAAAAGGAAATTATCGCCTACCACGAATCAGGACACGCCATTTGCGGATGGTTTCTCGAACATGCGTACCCGTTACTTAAAGTAACTATCGTGCCCCGAGGTACTGCAGCATTAGGATATGCACAATACACGCCCAAAGAACAGTACCTTTATAATACAGATCAATTGGTAGACCAAATATGCATGACACTTGGCGGAAGAGCTTCAGAAGAAATATTCTTTGGAAAAATAAGTACCGGAGCCAGTAATGACCTTCAACAAGTAACAAAGATTGCTTACAGCATGGTTACTGTTTATGGTATGAACGATAAAATAGGTAACATCAGCTATTATGACCCGGCACAAGAAAACTATTTTACAAAACCATACAGCGAAGAAACAGGAAAGATAATTGATCACGAAGTGCGAGAACTTATTGATAACGCGTATGAAAAAACAAAAAAATTACTTTTAGAAAAGCGTGCAGAAGTAGAGAAATTAGCCAAAGAGTTATTGGTAAGGGAGGTGTTGTTTAAAAGTGATGTAGAGGCATTGATTGGTAAAAGGCCTTTTGAAGAAAAGAAGCTTTTGGATATTGATCCTGAAAATGGAACAAAGGAAAGTCAGCCTATCCCTTTGCCAGATAATGAGTCTGATTCGCATTAAATCTAAGTAAAATGTCTGAGCAGTCATCTCGTGAAAAAGTGTTAAAAAAAATCAGACAGGCACTGGAAAGTTCGGTGCCTTTACCTTTTGATGGCCATGCAAAGAATGAAACGATTTTTAATAATTCCACAGAAGATGAAACGGTTGTATTTGCTGAAAACTTTTCTAAGTTACAAGGTAAGTTTGCTTTCTGCACTTCTTTAACTGATTTAAAACATCAAATAAAACGGCTTATTGATGAACGGGGATGGAATAAAATATATTGTGCAGATTCCGCAATACTCAACATATTGGAAGGTATATTTGTTCCCTTCCAATCATTAAAGGACTCCAATGTGTCCATTACCGGTTGCGAATACCTCATTGCGCGCACGGGAAGTATCGTTTTAAGCTCAGCCCAACCTAATGGCAGAACTTCAAGTGTTTACTCACCTGTTCATATTTGTATTGCTTACAACCGTCAGTTGGTTTATGATATTAAAGATGCTTTAGGGTTTATTGTAGAACGATATGGAGATAACCTCCCATCTATTATCACATTAGCCAGCGGACCGAGTAGAACAGCAGATATTGAAAAAACATTGGTAACAGGTGTGCATGGACCGGGCGAAGTGTTTTGTTTTCTCATGGAGGATTCTCCTATCTAATAATGAATGATATGAATACCACACATCGCTTGTTTGTTTATGGCTCATTGCGCAGTGGTTTTAAAAGTCCTGCCTATGAGTACCTTGCTCGCTTTTTTTCACCATTGGGAGATGCCTTTGTACAGGGACGCTTTTATTTTGATGGAAATGTTCCGGTAGCCTGCCCCACAAATAGCGAAAATTATATCCCGGGCGAACTATACGAATTAGAAAACACTGAAGAGTTTGATTGGGTAATTGGTCAGTTAGATGATTACGAAGGATTGAATGTTATGCCCGGAGAGAAACCTAGATATAGACGGGATAGAGCTATGGTGAATTATCAGGGAACATGGTTGGAAGCATGGGTCTATTGGTTTAACGCTCCTGTAACGGGTATGCCCGAAATAGATGCCGCAGATATACTAAAATATCTTTTAAATAAAAATGGAGGTAAATCTGAGTAATGGATAACCCAAAGAAAAAAATCTTCTTTATTTCTGACTTCCATTTAGGCGCCCCTGATTACGCATCAAGCCTGGTTCGTGAAAAGAAAATAATCCGTTTTTTACAAAGTATTCGTAATAGCGCCCAAGAGATTTTTATTTTAGGAGACCTTTTTGATTTTTGGTTTGAATATAAAAGAGTGGTTCCAAAAGGATATGTTCGCATACTTGGGGAATTGGCATCACTTACCGACAGTGGAATTAAGGTGCATTTTTTTGTTGGAAATCATGATATGTGGATGAGAGATTATTTTCAACGAGAACTAAATATTCCTGTTTATTATCACCCCAAAGAATTTATTTTACAAGGAAAGAAAATGCTTATTGGCCATGGTGATGGACTGGGGCCTGGAGATAAGGGATACAAAACAATTAAAAAATTATTCCGTAACCCCATTGCAAAATGGCTTTTTGGAATTCTACCTCCATATATTGGTATGGGCATTGCCGACTTCTTTAGCAGGAAGAGTAGGGCAAAAACAGGTACAACAGATGAAGTGTTTTTAGGCGAAGAAGGCGAATGGTTAATTCAATACTGTAGAGGGATATTAAAAAATAATCATTACGATTACTTCATTTTTGGTCATCGCCATTTGCCTATTGAACATCCTTTATCTGGCAATTCTTTGTATATGAATATAGGTGAATGGATTAAGTATGCCAGCTATGGGGAAATGGAAGATGGTCACCTTAAGCTAAAATATTTTTCAGCATAATTGAAACAGATTTTTTTCATAACCATGATGAGCTGTGTGTTAAACACAGCAAATGCACAAGTTGAAAATGATGTGAACAACCCATCTTTTGCAAAACCTATTCTTGAATTTTTGACATCTATTCGGGGGCAGTTTTCTATTATGGAAACTGATGTGTTGGGAAATTTGTTCCTTATTCAGGAAGGACAATTAAAAAAGATTTCCCCTTCAGGTGATACCATAGCTGTATATAATGATGTCAAACGCTTTGGCCAGCCAACTTCTGTTGACGCCACTAATCCTTTTAAAACATTATTATATTATAAACCATATAGTACAATCGTTATCCTTGATAATATGCTTGCAGTACGCGGAGTAATTAATTTACGTAAAAATGGTATTTTCAATCCAACCGCAATAGGTACATCATACGATAATAAACTGTGGGTGTTTGATGACAAGGAATTTAAACTGAAAAAATTGAATGACGAGAATAGGGTTTTATTTGAAAGTACAGATTTACGCTTGCTAACAGGGAAGGCTCCGGTGCCACAACAGTTATTTGATAGTGAAGGGAAGGTGTATTTATATGATTCATTGATGGGGTTTATTGTGTTAGATTATTATGGTGCTTATGAAAAAACGTTACACCTAATGAATTGGCATTCTGTAAATGTGCGGGAAAACCGTTTGTCTGGAATTAGAAATGATTCCTTGTTGTTATACACACTGAAAACACCAAATATTAAGGAATATCCATTACCAACTTCACTGGAAGGAGCCTTATCAGCAAGCAGAGCAGGGGATAAACTCTACATTCGAAAGAGGAATAGAATTGATATTTATAAGATAAACCTTAACTGATGAAATTTCTGCATTATATTATTTTGGATAATTCTGTAAAAAGCTATCTTATAGTAGCAGGTATAATTGCGTTTGTTTTTCTTTTAAAGCGAATTATTTCACGGCTTCTTCTCGATGTTATCTTAACAATAATTAATCAAACCTGGAAAATTGATAAACAAAAGTTTAAGCAATTAGTCGTTAAACCGATGAGTTGGTTTTTAGTTATTCTGGTGTCAGTAATCACCTTGGATAAACTAAACTATCCTGCACAATGGGATATAACGGTATATGGTATCCATCTTCAGTCTTTAATTAATGCTATAGGAACGTCGGCCATTATTATTTCTTTCTTTAGGTTCTTGATAAAGATGGTGGATTTTATTGCGTTAATGCTTAGCTCGGGTGTTAATGCATCAGGAAAGTCGGAGTATCAGATGATACGTTTTTTTGGCGATTTTTTAAAAATCGTTATTGCTTTCATTGGTTTTCTAGCAGTAATTCATTGGGGTTTTAAAAAGCCGATTGGCCCACTGTTGACCGGTCTTAGTATTGTGGGTGCAGCATTGGCTTTGGCTGCAAAAGAAAGCCTGGAAAATTTAATTGCTTCATTTATAATATTATTTGATAAACCATTTTTTGTTGGCGACCTTCTTAAAATTAATAATATAACAGGAACGGTTGAACGAATTGGAATGCGTAGCACGCGAATACGTACTGTAGATAAAACCTTGGTTACTATTCCTAATAAACAAATGGTGGATGGCATGGTTGATAACCTTAGTATGCGTACACAATGGCGTGGAGAAATGAAACTTGAATTTGCAATGGATACTAATGCTAATCAACTTGAACAATTAATTCATTTTATTCATCAGGAATTGAAATCTCGCCAAGATCAAATTGAAAGATATTCTACTTTTCTACAAACGCTGGATAAAAATGGCTTTATGCTATGGATTGAATATCATACCGAGCCTGCCGATTTTTCGGGCTTTTCTCAGTTACGTCACGACCTAATTAAGATTTTCAGAGAAAAAATAAATGAATTGAAACTACCTATGCAAAGCACATCAGCAGAGGTGAGAATATCTAAAAAGGAAGGAGAAGTGTCCTTTTAATATAGTGCGTATCATTTAATTAAATCAAGCAGCGCATCCTCCCATTTACCGGTAGGCCCATATTCAACGACGCGCCCAACCTCTACACCATTCTTCAAGACAATAATTGTAGGAACATTTGTTATTTCCATTACAGAGGCCAGATTGTCAATCATGTGTTTTGAGCGGTCCACACCATACAATGCAATATTTTCATCAGGAATACCTGCCTTTTCTTGCAATACAAAAAACTTCGGAAGTATATTTTGTGTATCCTCACACCATGTTCCGCCAAATATGATAAACTTGATTTTTTTTGCAGACTCCGCCAATCGGTTTACCACATTGGGTTGAGGAGAATAATTGTTTCTGCTGAAATCGTACCAACTAAAGGAGGTGTCGTTTTGTAATATATACTTAGAAAAACTTCCATTAAGAATTACACTTTCACCATCATAAGTATAAGTATAAGGTGTTTGAGCTTGCGCAGCAGGGGAGATAAGAACAAACAAAGCAATAATAAGGCACTTCATGTAAAAGAATTTAAAGCGATGTCTTTAATTCGGTTAAAAAGGCTTTTAACCTTTTCAATGATTCAATTAAAGCAAACTTCTCATCAGCACGAGCACTACGTTTTAAATAGTCTTTAGCCCCTTCAATTGTAAATTTTCTTTCACGTAAAAGATGATATATCAATTGTAGGTTTTTTATGTCGTGCGGCCGGAAAAAACGGTCACCCTTCCCGTTTTTTCTTGGTTTCAAAATAGAAAATTCATTTTCCCAAAAACGAAGTAGTGATGGATTTACATTAAACATCTCCGATACCTTTCCGATGGAGTAGTAGCTTTTTGAAAACAACTCTTCATCTTCGGGAATATCTACCATAAGAACACTTGCCTTCATTTCACTAATCTTCATCCTGCCACGGGTTGATTTCTTTTCATCTGCGGATGCCGTAATTACAGCATGTTCAACCGGTGATTCCTCTGTTGCCATTCTCTTCCTGTTCTCCTTAACGGCAGATAATAATTTTTCTTCGGGTGTTAGAACAGACTCCGGCTCTATGGCCTCGGACTGAAAATCAAAATCAAATGATGCTTGTTTTAATGACATGGTATAAAGTTAATCAAAACTTTTTGCACTTCCTGTAGCTGCAATTTTTAATAATTGATCATATTGTTCAGGGTTCAAATCGTTATAAAAGAAATAAACAGGATTTACATCCTGACCATTTACATGCACTTCGTAATGACAGTGAGGTCCGGTGCTTTTACCGGTACTTCCAACCCAACCAATTACTTCCCCTCTCACCACCCGCTGGCCGGGTTTAACTTTTATTCGCACCATGTGGGCATATAGCGTTTCATAACCATAGCCGTGGTTAATAATCACATGATTGCCATATCCTGCATCCAATCGGGTTGCAACTTTTACCCTCCCATCGCCGGTTGCATATATCGGTGTTCCTTGAGGTGCCGAAAAATCAAGCCCTTTGTGTGCTTTTGGGGTGCCATAAATCGGGTCAATACGTATCCCAAACCCACTGGCTATTCGTTTAAGCTGTTTATTACTGACCGGTTGAATGGCAGGAAGTGATGCTAATTTAGCTCCTTGATTTTCAATTAATCCTGAAATAACATCATAGCTCTCAAACTGATATTTAATTCTGGCTGATAAATTATTTAGTTGCTTGGCAATGCTATCTCCCAGGGCATCATCATCCAAAACCTTAATTTTTTCAAGCTCCTGCTTCTTCTCAATCTTTTTTGCACGAGCACTATCCGGAAGTGGATTAGCTTCAAAAATACTGCGATAAACTTCATTATCCCGCGCTTCTAATTCTACAAGCTGTGATTGTAATTCTAATGTTTTCTTAGATAAAGTACGGTAGTTGTCATTTAGGATTTCATATTTTCTATTAAGTTCAATAGCCCGCGGCTTGGGTAAAAATCTATCCCATAAATAAATAACAAAGGCACTACTCACAATCATAGCCGATAAAAAACCGATTATGCGCAGAAGTCTTACCCTAAACGGAGTTACCAGTTTCTCGTACCTGAGCGTGTGTGTGTTATAGAAATACTTAATCTTCTTCATTGCGCTATTATAGGGGATGCCTAAAGGACATCAGAAAAAATAAGCAACTTTAGTTATTCAATACCGGGCTTTTCAAATAAACCCTTTCATTACCTTTGAGCCTCTCAAAGGTTGCTTACAAAGATAATCTTTAGGGTATCAAATAAAATCATAACTTTTTTCTTATATGATGCAGAGTGCAGCCATCCGGCAGGCTTTTTTAGATTTTTTTTCTTCCAAAGGACATCTTATTGTGCCCTCAGCTCCAATAGTAGTTAAAAACGATCCCACTTTGTTGTTTACTAATGCAGGGATGAACCAGTTTAAAGATTATTTTTTAGGAAATTCAAAAGCTCCTTCTGCACGTATTGCAGATACTCAAAAGTGTTTAAGGGTAAGCGGTAAGCACAATGATTTGGAAGAAGTAGGGGTGGATACTTATCATCATACCATGTTTGAAATGCTGGGTAATTGGAGTTTTGGAGATCCGGATAATCCTGCCGCAGGATATTTTAAACCCGAGGCTATTGAATGGAGCTGGGAATTACTTACCGGTATTTTTAAGATTCCTAAAGAGCGTTTATACGTAACCGTATTTGAAGGGGATGATAATGAAAACCTGCCTAAGGATGAAGAGGCTTTTAACGAATGGATGAAATGGGTGCCGAAAGAGCGTATCCTGCTTGGAAATAAAAAAGATAATTTCTGGGAAATGGGCGATACCGGCCCCTGTGGCCCGTGTACGGAAATTCATGTTGATTGTAGAAGCGAGGCAGACCGAAATAAAATTCCTGGACATAATTTAGTCAATAATGACCATCCGCAGGTTATTGAAATTTGGAACAATGTGTTTATTCAGTTTAACCGAAAAAAAGATGGCTCACTTGAACCACTGCCGGCTAAGCATGTTGATACCGGAATGGGATTTGAAAGATTAGTGCGCGTGCTTCAAAATAAAGAAAGTAATTATGATACGGATGTTTTTATGCCAACCATTGAGGCAACAGAAGCGCTGGTAAATAAAAAATATACAGGAGATGACAGTAAGCCAGCAATTGCATTTAGAGTGCTTGCCGATCATATTCGAGCAATAGGATTTGCTATTGCTGATGGACAATTACCTTCAAATACAGGTGCCGGCTATGTTATAAGGAGAATATTACGCCGTGCTGTGAGATATTATTATTCGAACCTTGAGTATAAAAAGCCATTACTGTTTCAATTACTTCCTGTAGTGGCCAATCAGTTTCGTGAGGTATTCCCCGAATTGAAGCAACAACAGGATTTTGTGATGAAAGTGATTAGAGAAGAAGAAGAATCCTTTTTACACACCTTAGAAAAAGGGCTTAAGAAAATAGAAGATATAATGGCTTCTATCGGCAAGGGACAGCCGATTTCTGGAAAAGCTGTATTTGAATTGTACGATACGTTCGGTTTTCCACTTGACCTTACCAAACTAATTGCACAAGAACAAGGACTTACTATAGATGAAAAAGGGTTTGAGGCAGAGATGCAACAACAAAAAAACAGAAGTCGGGCGGCAACAGCAATTGATACCGAAGACTGGATTGTGACAGGCGAACAACGTAATGGGAAGTTTGTAGGATATACTCAGCTTGAGGCGCTCACCAAGTTGGTAAAATATAGAAAAATAAAAAGCAAGGGGAAGGAGCAATTTCAGTTTGTGTTAGAAGATACTCCATTTTATGCCGAAAGTGGTGGACAGGTTGGAGATACCGGAGTGCTTATTTTTGGAGATGAAATCATAACCGTAACGGATACACGAAAAGAGGATGGTATGATAATTCACTTTGCAGATGTGCTACCGGTTGATGTGCATGCCGATGTAAACGCCGTTGTAGATTCGGCAAGAAGAGTAACCATTGAGTACAATCACTCTGCTACACACTTGTTACATGCTGCATTGCGGGAGACCTTAGGGAACCATGTTGCACAAAAGGGCTCCTTGGTTGCTCCGGGTATCTTGCGGTTTGATTTTTCTCATTTTACAAAAGTTTCGGATGAGGAATTGATTAAAATCAGTCATCGTGTAAATGAGAAAATCAGAGAGAATATACCGGTAGTTATTAAAGAAATGCCACGTGATGAGGCTATGAAACTCGGCGCAATGGCATTATTTGGCGAAAAGTATGGTGATACAGTACGTGTGGTAATCATAGATCCAAACTACTCTATTGAACTATGTGGCGGTACGCATGTTTGCTCCACAGGTAGCATCGGTTTGTTTACTATTGCTGCAGAAACTGCTGTTGCTGCAGGCGTGCGACGAATAGAAGCACTTACCGGTGAAGCAGCCCTACGCTATCTTGAAGAAAAGAGCCTTGCATTTGACCAGTTAAAAGACGAGTTGAAAACAAATGATATTAAAAAAGCGGTAGCAAAGCTTCAGGAAGAAAAAATTATTTTAGAAAAGCGAATTGAATCGCTTGAAGCCAGGCAGTTAGTAGGAATTAGAAATTCACTGCTTAAAAAGGATGAGATTATTAACAATATTACGTTTGTGGGTGAAATGGTAGAAGTGCCTCATGCAGATTCTTTGAAAAAACTGGCGTTTGATTTAAAAAATAATCTTCACGATTATATAGTTGTGCTTTGTGCTAATATAGGTGGTAAGGCCCATGTTTGTATCGGAATAAGTGATACAGTAGTTAAAGCTAAAAACCTTGATGCAGGAAAAATGATTAAAGAAATTGTTAGTCCGCTTATTTCCGGTGGAGGTGGAGGGCAAAAGAACCTCGCAACTGCCGGAGGAAAAAATCCTACCGGGTTTTATGAAGTAATTAAGGCTATCCGTGAAGAAGTGAAATCCCGCTGATATAAATTCCCTCTTTTCCTGTATAATAGAGCTTTTTAGCCGGCTTTTCCCCGCGGTTGTTAAAAATTTGCTTATTTATCCGAAAGTTTTCGTAATTGATAAAATTTCTTTATTTTCGATGTACTAAGACCTTCGTACATAAAAAAATAAGAACATGAAAAAGTTAGTATTATCATTAGCAGCTGTCATTCTTTTGGCTTTCTTCAATCAGTTAAAAGCCCAGAATGAAGATGAAAAACAAGGCGGCCAGGAAATAATTATTCGGAAAAGTGATGATAAAAACAAACAACTGATAATAGATTTTAATAATGGTGCGGTTACTATTAACGGGAAATCTATTTTGGATTATAATGACAATGGAATAACTATTAAGGGAAAGAAATTTTCGTTTGGAGATAAGGGTGACCCTATTACAGTAGAAGGATTTGATTTATCAGACTTTTTATCACAGTTTAATGGGGATGCTTTTGGAAATAGTGAAACAAGTCGAACATTTTTAGGTGTTCAAACAGAGAAGAGTGAAAAAGGGTTACTGATTAAAGACGTGGTTAAAGAAAGTCCGGCGGAAAAGGCAGGTTTGCAGAAGGATGATATTATTAAATCCTTTGACGGAAAAGCATTATCTGAGCCGCAGGACTTGTATGATGCGGTAACTGCAAAGAAATCAGGAGATGAGGTAAAATTGCAAATAGTAAGGAGTGGGAAAAGTAAAAATGTTAAAGTTACATTAGGTGAGAAGAAAGAAAAATCAATGAGTTTTTCATTCCAATCCCCCAACAAAAACAATATCCTTACAATACCTAAAACTCCTCCAACTCCGAAGGCCTTTGGCTGGGGGGAGCAACCGGGCATGGATGGGTTGACGTGGGAGGATCGAGTATTGGGTAGAGGAATGAAGCCTAAATTAGGATTAAAAATACAGGATACAGAAGAAGGTAATGGGGTAAAGATTCTTGAAGTTGAAGAAGGTTCTGCAGGTGAAAAATCAGGGTTGAAATCAACAGATATTATTACAGATATTGATGGTAAGGCTATTAACAATACCGATGATGCACGTGCTGCATTTAGTGGAGTAGGAGAAAAAGGTAATTACACCATTAAAGCCAAGAGAAATAACACGGTACAAACTTTTGAAATTAAAATACCTAAAAAGTTAAAGACGGTAAATCTTTAAGAGATAGCACAGCATAAAATACTAAGCATGGTTGTTAAACACCATGCTTTTTTATGTAACCCCCTTTTGTTTCAGTAATTTTGCAAAAAAATATTTATGAAGCGTTTACATCTTTTGGCTTTAGGATTGGTCGTTCTTTTTGCGGCCTGCAAATCAGGTTCTGATGCCTCCGGACATTTTACCGTTGAAGGAGAGTTGAAAAATGCGCCTGATCAACAAGTATATTTAGACCGTCTTTCATTTAAAAATGAAAATCCACAGGTTATTGATACTGCAGAAATAAAGGATGGAAAGTTTAACCTTACCGGTCACGCATCAGAAGAAGGAATGTTTAGGATAAGGTTGGAAAAAGCAGATGCAGGATATATATTCATTAATGATATTGAAAAAATCCCCTTCAAAGCAGATGTAAATGATTTGAGTTTAGCCGGGCCAACATTTAGTAGCCCCGCTAATCAATCATTAAAACTTTTCTTATTGCATTTAGAAGAAGAACGTACTAGAATGATGGAAGGTACCTCAAAAATAGAAAGACTGAAAAGTATTGGAGATTCTGCAAATGCTATACCTGATATTGAAAAGGGGTTGATTAAGCAGGAAGATGAATACAAAAATTACATGGTAAGTTTTATTGATACTGTATCAAATCCGGTAGTTGCATTATTTGCTATTGGTTATACCCAGGGTATTGAGCCTGAAAAACTAGCGCCATCTATTAAGGGGCTACCTAAGAGATTTCCAAATCATGAGGGAATTGCAACAATTACCAAACAGTTTAATGATTTTATGGCTGGTAAGACCAACGAACAATCTGAGCCGGAAGCACCTAATAGCCGTGGAGTGAAATTAGGCGCCATAGCACCTGAAATAACCTTACCGGATACCGAAGGGAAGAGTTTTTCTTTACATGAACTTCGTGGAAAATATGTATTGATTGATTTTTGGGCAAGCTGGTGTGCCCCCTGCCGTTCAGAAAATCCTCATGTAGTTGAAGCCTATGAAAAGTATAAGAATAAAAATTTTACAATACTTGGAGTTTCATTAGATAAGGATAAAACTGATTGGCTAAAGGCCATTAAGGATGATAAACTCAGTTGGAAACAAATTAGCGACTTACAGTTTTGGAATAGCCCGGTAGTGCCGCTTTATGGATTTGATGGTATTCCATACAATGTATTGATTGATCCAAGTGGTAAAGTATTGGCTACCGAATTGAGAGGGAAAGCATTGGAGAATAAACTTGCTGAGGTGCTGAAATAAACCAGTTTTACAAAATATCAAAGTGTAAAGTAGTAAAAGAGGCTTTGGCTAAATGGCGATTTTCTAAAATGGATACTTTCATCAGATAAAAACTTAATCTCTCACATCTGCAATGAAATTTTCTTTGTTTACATCTGCAATATTGCTTTCGATATTCTCTGTTGTTGCTTCAAGCTTCATAAAAAATAATTCATACTACTTGAAGCAGTTGCCTAAACTACAGCCTGCTGAAAATATCAGAGGAGATTTAGATAATAGCTTGTATATAGTAATAGATAAAAGTGATTATGAGCTAAAAGTGTATGATGAGGAAGGGTGGTACGCTACCTATCCCATTGTGTTTGGCACTAAAGATGCTAATGATAAAATGTATGAAGGGGATAAACGCACTCCCGAAGGCTCATTTAAAGTAATATTAAAAAAGCATCATCCAAAATGGGGGCCTGAATTGTTACTTGATTATCCTAATGATGAGAGCTATCAAAAATTTAATGATCGAAAAGCGAAAGGCCTAATACCGCGTGGTGCAAAGATTGGCGGTGGTATTGCTATTCATGCTACACGACCGGGCGAAGAATGGACGGTAGATAATTATTATAACTGGACAGATGGATGTATATCTGTTAAATATACGGATATGCAGGATTTGTTTGATTATATACCTGTAGGAACTATTGTAACTATTCAGCCTTGAGATAAGAATAAGAGGTTGGCATCGCCATAACTTAAGAATCTGTATTGGTGAGTAAGGGCATGTTGGTAAAGTGTTTTCCACTCAGGCCCAATGGCCGCAGCAACCAGCAGCAATAGTGTTGATTTGGGTTGATGGAAATTAGTTAATAATACATTGGCAATTTTAAAATGATATCCGGGAGCTATCAGTATTGATGTTTGCTTATATAGTTTGGTTAACTTTCTCTCTTTCATCCACTTTAATAAGTGAATAAGTGCTTCTTGTTTAGATAACTGACTTTGTCGCAAATGGTCTTCATACACTTCCCACTGAGTTAGTGTAAGATCTTCATATCCTAAACTAGCTTTTACCCCCATCCAGTAAAGAGATTCAATAGTACGTAATGAGGTGGTGCCAACTGTGATTATAAAGGAATGGTTTAGTAATTGTCTTATAGATTCACAGGAAACATCCATCCATTCTGCATGCATTTCATGGTCTTCCATTAATGTGGCGCTAACAGGCTTAAATGTGCCGGCTCCAACATGAAGGGTTATCATATCTATATCAATGTCATTATTCTTAATTTGCTTTATTAGGCTATGGCTAAAGTGTAACCCTGCTGTGGGCGCAGCTACCGAGCCTTTGTTCTCAGCAAATACGGTTTGATAACGCTCCTCATCAATGGATACCGGAGTGCGCTTAATATATGGAGGGAGTGGAACATTACCCGCAGCATGTAGCACTTCTCCAAAAGAACAATGATTAGATGACCATGAAAAGGAAACTAAGAAATATCCTTTCTCTCTTGATTTTAGAGTAGCCGTAAGCGTTATTTCTTCTGAAGTGGTATGAATAACGGAAGAAATTGTATTTGTTTTCCATTTTGCTGCATTGCCTACAAAGCACTTCCAACTAACCGGATGGGTTGATTGTAATATGTTTTCATACCCATTTACTGCATCAGCAGGTTCAAGACAAAAAATCTCAATTACTGAGCCAGATGATTGTTTAAATAGGAGCCGCGCATGAATCACCTTGGTATTATTAAATATCATTAATGAGCCCGGCGGCAGGTGCTCAGGTAATTTGCTTATTAAACTATCGCTAATAACCTGATTTTTATAAATCAATAATTTTGCTTCTTCTCGATTTTGAAGAGGTTTAAAGGCTATCCTGTCTTGAGGTAGTAAATAATTATAGTTATGGATAGATAATTTTTTAGGTAGCAGTGGCATGTGCTCAGAAAGTGTGTTTCAAAATTAAGGAAACGTATGGTAAGCAGCCTCCAGTAATTTTTCCCTAATGTTCATTTGATTTAGTTTTTTATTCTCATTGGGATAGAGACGATTTGACAAGAAGATAAATATTAACTCCTTTTGAGGATCTGCCCATACGCAAGTGCCGGTAAAGCCAGTATGTCCAAAAGTTTCCGGGGATGCGGATTTCGCAGGATATGGGGTTGTGCCGAAAGGTGTCTTCCGAGGTTTGTCAAAACCTAATCCTCGGTGAAAACCAATTTGATATCCGGTAAAGAGAGCAACTGTTTCGGGTTTGAGATATTGCTTTCCTTTAAAACTCCCTTTGTTTACCAGCATTTGCATGAGAAAATAGAGCTCTTTTGAAGTAGAAAATAATCCTGCACTTCCTCCAACACCGCCCAACATGGCTACCGTTGGATCATTTACATAGCCTTGTAACAAACGGTTTCTAAAATTGTAATCATGTTCTGATGGTGCTATCTCGTTGATGGGTAAAAACCTTGATGGGACAAATCCTGTTCGCGACAGCCCCATAGGTGCGTAAAAGGTTTTATGAACAAAAATATTCAAAGGCTCACCGATAATCTCTTCAATCACTTTTCCCAGGTACAAAAATCCCACATCACTATAACGATAAGTTTTAGGGCCCAAATGAGAAAGCTTGGCTAATTTCCATATAGAATCAACCCAATCATCGCGCAGGTATAAATTATTTGCAACTTCAATATAATAATCTGCAGAAGGTTTTAGCCTGTACCAGTTAGACAGTTCACCATCATGATTGTATAATGGACGCTTGGCTGGTATTCCTGCTACTAATCCCGAAGCATGATTGAGGATTTCTCGAATAGTAATACTTTTTTTATTGGTCTTTTTTAGTTCAGGTAAATATTTACTTATTGGGTCATTAAGTAACAATCGGCCTTCTTCATATAATTTCATAATGGCAAGGGTAGTAGCTAAAATTTTTGTAACAGAAGCTACATCATATACAGTAGAAACAGTAACCGGTATTCCTGAGCGGTAAGTGTAATTTCCATAGGCTTTTTCATAAACTATATTACCATTTTTTGCAACTAAAACAACAGCACCCGGAGTTGCTTGTTCTTTAATGGCATCGTTTACAATAGAATCAATTACGGCATTACTTTTTTTTTATCTACAGAGGAAGTAATGCCAAATCCGTAAGAAAATTGTTTACATACAGTAACGGGTAAGACGCCTTTAAAAGGTGATGTTCCCAAAAGCATCTCCATTGCCACTTGCTGTACAATGGAATCATCTTCGTAGGCTACAGCAAAGTTTTGAGCATTACACCAATTTTTGGCTGCATAAGCATTGCCAAATAAAAACCCCATCACCTTATTTTGTGCTTGTAATGAATTGTAAAATGAAACAACATCTTTACCAATACCAAAGTTGCCTGCAGGAGTGCGCTTGGTATTATGAATACCTACTACTACTTGGTCAAATCTTTTTAATTCCTCAAGAAGGATATTTATTTTCTGCAAACTATTACCGGATAAATCAAGATAGAAAATTTCTGCATTAAATTTTGACCGGAAAAGTTTTGCAAATTCGTTATCATTGTTAATTCCAATGCCTACATAGGCCACCTTTCTGCCTATTGATAGTGGAAAGAAATCGTTGTTTGTTTTTGCTATTAAGGTAATTGCCTGTTGAGCCACCAGTGTGCGCATTTCAGCAATGCCGCGATTGAGGTTGTAAACAAGATTATTATTAGTGATTTCATTATTGCCTGATAACACATAATTGTACTTTGCCATCAAAACTTTCTTGCATTTTTTTTCAATATCGTGCCAATGAAGTTTCTTTTCTTTTATGGCAGTTTTAATTGCATCCATTGCATCAGGTACTTCACCCGGAAGACACAATATATCATTACCTGCTATTAATGCGGCAGCAGCAGCTTTCCCTTTAGGAAAAAACTTTTGTACCCCCTGCATTTCTAAACCATCAGTAATAACAAGACCTTCATAATGTAAATCCTTTTGCAATAACTGCTCTATTGCTTTTGAAGAAACAGATGTTGGTGTATTGGGTGTGGCATCTATGGAAGGAATAAAAAGATGAGCTACCATTACGCTGGCAACTCCTGCCCGAAATAACTGCTCAAAAGGAAACAATTCCAATTGCTTTAGCTGACTAAGACTCTTATTAATTATGGGTAAATCAAGGTGTGAGTCAACGCTTACATCACCATGACCCGGAAAGTGTTTTGCACAGGCCATTACTCCATTGTCCTGCATCCCCCTCATGTATTGAATACCAAAAGCAGCTACTTTATTTTTATCCTCTCCAAAACTTCTATCATTAATAACAGGATTATCCGGATTATTATTTACATCTATAACAGGCGCATAATTCATGTGGATATTTAATCTCTTACATTGCTCTGCAACTAATTTTCCATAACCATACATTAAAGAAGAGTCACGCATTGCACCGAGCATCATAGGTTTAGGCAATGCCATTATGCTATCCGGCATTCTTTGTGCAAGCCCCCATTCTCCATCTATACTGAACATTACCGGTGTTTTAGCTGCTTTAATAATTTGATTAATCATTTCAGCTTGTTTATCCGGATTGCCTTGAAAAATTAAAACTCCGCCTATGTTATATTTATTTATCCAATCTAATACCTTTTGATCATAGTAGGTTACTTTTCCTGACTTGGTATCTAATTCAGACAAGCGCACCACCATAAGCTGAGCAATTCTTTCTTCTTTAGACAGACTGTGATACACACTATCCACCCATTTATGTGCAGGTGATTGGCCCTGGGTTAAAATAATAGCGAAAGAAAAAACAATGGTTAGCAAAAAGCGCATACTGGATTGGATGTAGTAAATTTGTAAGTTCAAATTTCGTCATTTTGCCTGATATAATTCATCTATTACCTGATAACATTGCTAATCAGATTGCAGCCGGTGAAGTAATTCAACGACCCGCCAGCGCAGTGAAAGAATTATTGGAAAATGCTGTAGATGCCGGTGCAACCGAGATTAAACTGATTGTAAACGATGGTGGTAAGGCGTTGATTCAGGTAATTGATAACGGTAAAGGGATGAGTGAAACAGATGCACGTATGGCATTTGAACGTCATGCAACATCAAAAATTAACAAAATTGATGACTTATTTCGTATCCGCACAATGGGTTTTCGAGGAGAAGCACTTGCAAGTATTGCTGCGGTAGCACAAGTGGAATTAAAAACGAAAAGAGCAGAAGATGTCTCCGGTGTTTTTTTGCAAGTAGAGAACAGTGTGGTTATTCGACAGGAACCTGTAGCATTGGAAGGAGGTACGAATATCGCCATGAAGAACCTCTTTTTTAATGTTCCGGCACGAAGAAACTTTTTAAAAAGTAATGCTGCTGAGTTAAGACATATTGTAGAGGAATTTATTAGAGTAGCCATGGCTTTTCCTGAAATACTTTTTTCATTTGTTTACAATAGTCAGGAATTATATCATCTTACAAAAGGCTCATTAAAACAACGAATAGTACAAGTTTTTGGCAATAGTGTTAATGCTAAACTGATGAGCATTAATGAGCAAACAGATTATTTAAATATCACCGGTTTTGTAGGGAAACCCGAGACTGCCAAGAAAACACGGGGCGATCAATATTTCTTTGTAAACAATCGTTTTATCAAAAGCCCATATCTCCACCACGCTATTATGAATGCCTTTAGTGAATTAATTCCGCGTGATAGTTTTCCATTGTATGCGCTGTTCATTGAACTTAACCCGGAATTGGTGGACATCAATGTGCATCCTACCAAACAGGAGATAAAATTTGAAGATGAAAAATTGATTTATGCATTTGTGCAGGCAGCGGTAAAACATGCACTTGCTCAATTTAGTGTAACACCAACACTTGATTTTGAACTGGATTCTACTATTCAACAGCTTGATGCTGTTTCAAAACCTATCACTCCTGAAAAGGAGGCAGCATTAAGCGGGAAACAACTTTATCAAACCTTTACTCAGAAAAATCAAGCGCATTTTATTGAAAAAAGAAGCGATTTGAAGCATTGGAAGGATTTATATCCGGAATTGAGAAGTGAAAATAAGGATGTTGTTTTGCCGGGTACACAAAACGACTTATATACCGGTAAGGATGAAGCTCCAAAGGAAGTATTGGAGATGATTCAGTTTCATAATACTTATATTGCTTTGCAAAATACTACAGGAGTTTTGTTCATTCATCAGCAAAATGCACATGAAAGAATACTGTATGAAAGGTATTTATCAGCCATTTTAAATAAACCGGTTACTGCTCAACAGGACATGTTTCCTGCAACGCTGGAATTAACCACTTCAGATGCACTAATACTTCGAGAATTACTTCCAGACTTGAATTTGCTAGGATTTAAGTTAGAACTGTTTGGAAAGGACACTTTTATTGTTCAATCTGTGCCTGCAGATTTAGTTTTGGGAAATGTAAAAGCGCTTATTGAAAATTTAATTGAACAATATAAACATTTTAGTGTTGACCTAAAGGTTAATAAGCGCGAAAGGTTGTTGCAAAGTATAGCACACCAAAACAGCATCAAAGCCGGTGAAAGCCTTTCTTTAAAAGAAATGCAAGTATTGGTGCATGACTTGTTTCAGTGCGATATGCCGGCTACTTCACCGGGAGGTAAACCGGTGTTTATTGAATTCCGAAAGGAAGAGCTGGATAAGATGACCGGACGTTAGTCTATTATTAAAAACCTCTTTCTTGCACTCTTAACCAACGCTCAGGAATCTGATTTTTGCTGGCCTGAATATAATCCTGATGACTACAAGCAATAAATTTTTTATCTGGCATTTGCATCCACCAGCGTGAGGTTCGCTTGCTTTGGAGAAACAAGGTGTCCACCTCGGCAAATACTGTATGGAATTCTAAAAACTGATCTACATTTTGCATTTCTGCTTCTGTTTTTCTTTTATTCCTTCCATCAATAAAATACCAAATCATTTGAGCTATTTGTAGTGCAGAAAGTTGGTGTCTGTCTAATTCAGTATGATATCCATATATACCTAAACTAGTTAAATAGCTACTCATTCCGGCATAACGGAAAAGGGTACACGCTTCAGTGCCAAACAATCCGTTTGGACTTAACCTGCTGGCAGGAGAGTCACTGTAACGAATAGCATTGATATCAAAACTTAACATGTTTGTATTGCGTATTACAGGCTCCATTTCTTCGATACTTTCCTGTACAACCCCCGCTCGGTAACAATCAAAACGGAGCTTATCCATTGTCTCAATCATTCGGGGGTGAGTAAAATAGCTTTGAAATGCAATATGATTATAGTGCTTTATTAAGTTAGGCTCTCCGGTTAATAAATCAAGTAAAAAGTTTTCACTTCTTACCTTACTTTCTCCGTGTAAATCAATTGCACCATCAATGCAAGTAACATCAATGGTTTGCTCAAGCGTTTTATAGGCTTCATATTGTGCCAAGGTAAGATCGTGGCTGCCACCCAATAAAATAATTGTTTTATTTAACTTTAATAATTCACTTAACACAGTTCTTACGGCAGCATAGGTATCAGTAAGTGTTTCTCCGGGTTTTATATTTCCCATATCAGCAAGCTCCACCTCTTTATGCCAGTAGTGAAGTCTGTATAATTGTTTGCGGATTGCATTTGTAGAAGGAAGATTTTCGTTTCTCATGAGTTCTCCACGATTTTCAGGAATGCCTAGAAAAACAATCTCTGCTGTTGAAATATCGGGGATAGCACTTTCATAGATAACCATGTGCTTCCCCAATTGGCCGTCTGTAAGGCTGGTGTCGTCAAGTATTTCAAATAAGGGAACAGGAGTTAAAAAGTCTGATAAATCGTACATGCAGTTTTCTTTGGAGCAAACCTAAAGTATTAGAATGAAATTCGAATATATAGTTGGTGGAAAAATGACAGATACATCACAAACATACTCATTACCTTTGTGTATCTAATAAAAATGGAGATGGATAAAGTTGAAAAATTACATGATGTTGTAATAAAATTTGCCGGTGATAGTGGAGATGGTATGCAGCTTACGGGAAATCAGTTTACTACTAACTCTGCTTTGTTAGGCCTTGATTTGGCTACTTTTCCTGATTTCCCTGCAGAGATTCGTGCTCCTGTAGGAACAGTGCCCGGAGTGAGTGGCTTTCAACTGCGTTTTAGCAGCGATCAAATTTTTACGCCGGGAGATGAATGTGATGTATTGGTGGCTATGAATGCTGCTGCCTTAAAGGTAAATTTAAAGAGCCTTAAACGCGGAGGTAAGATTATTGCAAATATTGAAGGCTTCGATGTGAAGAATTTACGCCTGGCTAAATATACCGATGGCGTAAATCCGCTGGAAGATGGCAGCTTGTCGGGCTATGAACTTTTTGCTATTGATATTACCAAACTTACCCGGGAAGCATTGAAAGAATTTTCAATTGGAACCAAAGAAAAAGACCGAGCGAAAAATATGTTTGTGCTTGGATTCTTGTATTGGATGTATAGCCGCGACATGGATAATACATTGCAGTTTTTAAAAGATAAATTTTCAAAACAACCGGATATTTTAGAAAGTAATGTTAAGGCGTTAAAAGCCGGTTATAATTTTGGTGAAACAACGGATACTTTTACCTCACGGTATAAGGTGGATAAAGCAGCCATGCAGTCGGGCTCATATCGGTCAATTATGGGAAATCAGGCTTTAGCGTATGGGCTAATTGCTGCCTCACATAAAAGTGGACTGCCTCTGTTTCTTGGCACCTATCCTATTACTCCGGCTTCAGATATTTTACATGAAATCAGTAAACGAAAATCATTTGGTATAAAGACTTTTCAGGCTGAAGATGAAATAGCCGCAATTACTTCTGCTATTGGTGCCAGCTATGGCGGAGCATTGGGAGTAACTACTACATCAGGCCCGGGAATGGCTTTGAAAACAGAAGCAATGGGCCTTGCCGTTATGCTTGAATTGCCATTGGTTATTTGTAATGTTCAACGGGGTGGGCCAAGTACCGGCTTGCCAACTAAGACAGAACAAAGTGATTTACTTCAAGCTTATTATGGGCGTAATGGTGAATGTCCTATGCCGGTTATTGCTGCCAGTACTCCTCAAGATTGTTTTTTTGCTGCATTTGAAGCTGCCAGAATTGCTATCGCACACATGACACCGGTTATTCTATTGAGTGATGGTTACATTGCCAATGGTGCAGAGCCGTGGAGGTATCCAACTGAAGCTTCATTACCGGAAATTAAGGTTAAAGTAAAAACTAAATTAGAAGAGGGAGAAGAAAAATTTCAACCTTACATGAGAGATGAGAATCTTGTTCGACCTTGGGCATTACCCGGAACACCGGGGTTAGAACATCGAATAGGAGGTTTGGAAAAGGAAAATATCACCGGTAATATTAGTTATGACCCCGCTAACCACCAGTTAATGGTAAAAATAAGGCAGGAAAAAGTAGATAAATTGGCCGCATTATTTCCACCGCAACAATTAGATAGCGGGCCTGAAAAGGGAAAGGTGCTTGTTGTAGGCTGGGGTAGTACGTATGGTGCAATTAAAAGTGCATGCCGTGATTTACAGTCAAGAGGATTATCTGTTTCGCATACGCATCTCCGTTATATACGCCCTTTTCCTGAAAATTTCGGACGTATGCTACAAAATTTTGAAAAGGTTTTAGTTCCTGAATTAAATAATGGTCAACTGGTAAAAATTATTCGGGATAAATATCTTGTAGATGCGCAACCGCTAAATAAAATAATGGGTGTGCCATTTTCTAAATCAGAACTTATAGTTGCTATTGAAGGCTTGTTGTAAATTAAAAGCCACATTGTAATGTGGCTTTTAAAATTTTTTATGAGGGAAGAATCATTATCTAATTCTTTCACGGCCTAAGAGAAGACTAACTTTTAAGTTGAAAGAAAAATAAGCATCTTTTTCTTTATCACTTCCTCTTTTGCTTCCTCCTGCAGGGTTAGTTCGACTTTGAATTTGACGATCAGCCATGGTTGCAGCGAGAGCAGCTTTGTCCGGGGAAAAATACTCATAGAACAAAGTAGGATCAATATATCTTGTACTTACATCATCCAAATAATCTGTAAATAGTTTGCGATAAACAAATTCAGCACGCAGGTTAAGGAATTGAGACAATTCATATTTTAAACCAATCCCCAATGGAATATTTGCTTGTTTTAATTTATACACTTTACGGTCAGGATATTCTTTAAATCCTTGCCCTTCGGTACTTAACGGCTGCAAGTCAATCCATTCTCCATTTAATTCTGCCTGTGGGTTAAATGAATAATATCCCACTCCCGCCAGTAAATAAGGAGAGTAGCGCGGAGGTGTATTATCACGATTAGCCCAGTCAATAAAAATAAACATCGGATGCAGTTCAAATACACCTGATATTTCTGTTATGCTTGATTTAAAGCTTAGGTTACGATTAAATCTCTCTTTAGCAATATCTGTTACTCCACTTAGCACATTGTCATTAGCTTGTACTGTACCAAATGTTCCTTCAATACGAAATGCAACAGCATTTTTATAGGTGGCACTAACAAAAACCCCACCGGCAACGGAGGTCTTACCTAAGTTTAAGTCCTTAACGAATTTTTTTCCTATTCCTTTTTTACCACCAATATCAGTAAGACAGTTCATTGCATTAAGAGATCCACCTACTTCAAAAAGCAATGGACTATCATAATAATCGTTATCGTAAAAGTAATATTGGGCGGATGTGTTTTTTGATATCCCCATCGCAAAAGCGAACATGAAAATCAAAACGAGACTCTTTTTCATCAAAAGCTTGATTTGTTTAGGTTTTGCACACTACAAAGTAATGCACAAAATAAGGTATTTTTTATAATTTTTTAAATTCCTTGTTGATACTGGTATAATATTTACATACCGGCCTTAACCCGCATATTTCACATTTTGGCTTCCTGGCAACACAAATGTACCTACCATGTAAAATTAGCCAGTGGTGTGCCAGATGGATAAGTGATTTTGGAATATGCTTGATTAGTTGCTTTTCTACCGCCTCAGGAGTTTTGGCATTTCTTACCAATCCAATCCTGTTACTTACCCTAAAAACATGGGTGTCAACAGCCATATTTGGCTGGTTGTCAATAACAGAGGTGATTACATTGGCCGTTTTTCTACCTACCCCGGGCAGCTTTATCAGCTCCTGTACTGTCATTGGCACTTTCCCATTGTATTTTTCTGCTAAAATTTTAGCAGTTTCTAATATATGGCGCGCCTTATTATTGGGGTAGGATATGGATTTAATATAAGGGAACAAAGTATCAAAATCTGCCTTACTTAATGTAGTGGCATTGGGGAAGCGCTTAAAAAGAGCAGGTGTGGTAAGGTTTACCCTTTTATCTGTGCATTGAGCAGATAACATCACAGCTACTAATAATTGGTATGGATTATTGAATATCAGCTCCGTTTGGGGATTAGGGCTTTTTTTTGAAAAATATTCAATAACAAAATGATATCGTTCTTTAAGTAACATAAAAAAGCCCTGCACCATTGGACACAGGGTTAGTATTATTAATTATAATTGAATTACTAATGTGATAATTCTTCAATATTCTTTTCTGCATACTGCATTATCTTATCAATGGTATCCTGTCTTGGAGACATTTTCAGGGCATCTAATCTTTTTGAGGCAGCCGCCATAACATTCAACTTCTCACGAAGGTTATAGTCTTTCTCTAATGCTGCAGTAATAGCCGCTGTCTTTTCAGGAGAGGTTTCCTTATACAGGTATTGAAGTAAATCGTCCAGTGTGATACTTTCCATGCTTGGTAGTAATTTAGAAATTAAATAATCATTATCCACTTACTAAAACGGCAAGAAATTTACATTATTGCATTAAAAGTAACGTAAATTTTTCCATTTCAACGGGATTTTACGATAAAAATATCCTCATTATCCCTTTTCATCATATATTTCTCCCTGGCATACTTTTCAATAGTTTCAGCATTTGTCTTCAAAAGGTGCAATTCTTTACGCGCCTCGCTGATTTGTTTCTTTAAAACCTTCTCGCTTTTTTCTAAATCATTTAACTTTTCCCTTCGTTCTAAAATTACACCCAAATCTTTCGGGTCAAAAAATGCCATCCAAATTCCAAAGAACACAAGGACAAGCAGGTATTTATTTTTCAAAACCTTTAAAATACCCCGAAGAAATTTCATACAATTGGATTAGTGATTTAAAGCTACAAATTTATTTTTGCGAAAACCTATAATTATTTCCCAAACTTTAATTTTTTTCCGGGATAAGTACCGGATTCTGCTAATATTTCTTCTATCCTTATTAATTGATTGTACTTTGCCATGCGGTCACTTCGTGAAGCTGAGCCGGTTTTTATTTGTCCGCAGTTAAGTGCAACAGCTAGGTCTGCGATGGTACTATCTTCGGTTTCGCCACTACGATGGCTCATAATGGTGTTATACCCATTTGTCTGAGCAAGCGTTACTGCATTAATGGTTTCGGTAAGCGTACCAATTTGATTTACTTTTACCAAAAGTGCGTTTGCTGTATTTTCGTCTATCCCTCGTTGTAGGCGAGTAACATTAGTCACAAATAAATCATCACCTACCAACTGGCATTTCTTACCTATTGTTTCTGTGAGCATTTTCCATCCTTTCCAATCGTCTTCAGCCATACCATCTTCAATTGAAACAATAGGGTATTTCTTTACCCAGCTTTCCCAATATTTAACCAATTGGTCACTCGACATTTTTTTACCACCACTTTTGTGAAAGACATATTTTTTTTCTTTTGCATTCCATAGTTCACTATTGGCAGCATCAAGTGCAATGCATACTTGTGATCCCGGTTTATATCCTGCAAGTTCAATAGCTTTTAATACCGTTTCAATAGCCTCTTCATTACTTTGCATATTAGGTGCAAAACCTCCTTCATCACCTACGTTTGTACTATATCCATTTTTCTTTAGTACGCTTTTTAATGCATGAAAGATTTCAACGCCCCATTGAAGGCCCTGACTAAAAGAATTGGCACCTATCGGCATTACCATGAATTCTTGAAAATCAATTTTATTATCTGCATGTGCTCCACCGTTTAGTATATTCATCATAGGCACCGGCATTACCCGTGCATTAGTTCCGCCTACATAACGGTAAAGTGGAAGGTTTGCCTCCAGTGCAGCCGCTTTAGCAACCGCTAAACTTACAGCCAGGATAGCATTAGCACCCAACTTACTTTTATTGCTAGTACCATCCAACTGAATCATCATATTGTCAATACCTGCTTGATCGGCTACATCCCATCCTAAAATATTTTCAGCAATAATTGTATTTATATTTTTAACTGCCTTGGTAACACTTTTGCCTAGGTATAGCTTTTTATTATTGTCTCGCAGTTCAACCGCTTCATGGATCCCTGTACTTGCTCCCGATGGAACAGAGGCCCTTCCCATTCTTTCATTTTCGGTTAATATATCCACTTCAACAGTCGGATTTCCGCGGCTATCCAGTATTTGGCGTGCAAAAATTGAGGCTACATAGCTCATGATAATATTTTTTTAATTGATTTATAAATTACTACAACGTAGTAATTTTTGCAAAGAAACAATGTTTGTTGATTTACACCAAAATATCAGGTAGTAAGTCTTTTGAATATGCTTTCTAAATTCTGCTGATGACTATTCAGCGAAATAATATTTAGGTTTTCATCAACACTGCCTTGTAATAATTGCTGACGCACTTTTTCCGGTTGACTGGTATAAATACAATAAGTAGAAGGTCCTGTGGATTCAATTCTCTCTGTATTTGTAAGCTTTTGTAAAAAACTATCTTGAAGAGGTGCTGAAAATTGAACCATGATGATGTAGGTATCATCATCAGACATCTGTTTTAACTCTTGTAATGAATTGTCGGCAACAAGTACTCCTTTGTTGATAATAATAACACGATTACAAAGGGATTCAACTTCTTGCATTATATGTGAAGAAAATAAAATGGTCTTATTTTTAGCAAGCTCACGTATTACACCACGGATTTCTAAAATTTGATTTGGATCAAGACCGGATGTTGGCTCATCAAGTATCAACACCTCCGGGTCATGTATCAATGCCGCTGCCAAGCCTACACGCTGTTTGTATCCCTTGCTAAGTTGCCCTATTTTCTTTTGTGCTTCAAGAGTTAAACCAACTTTTTCAATAGCCCAATTAATGCGTTCTTTTTTTTGTTTAATGTGATGTATTCGAGAAATAAAATCCAAATACTCTCTGATATACATCTCATAATACAATGGATTAGCTTCCGGGAGATAACCTGTCTTTTGTTTAGCGGCTAATGGGTTTTCCGTTACATTGATACCGGCCACATGGATGCTGCCTTCGTCTGGCATTAAATATCCGGTAATCATCTTCATGGTGGTTGACTTCCCTGCACCATTAGGACCAAGAAAACCCACAATCTCTCCTTTGTTCACCTGAAAGGAAATATGATTTACTGCTGTTTGATTCCCATATTTCTTCAGTAAGTGAGATACTATAATAGACATGCATTATGACTTTTTGGTATCACCGGGCTTTGAGCCGCTATTGTGTTTGTTGCTATTACCTTGTTTGTTTTGTTGATAGCGATTCCCGTGTTTATTGTTAGGATGTGATTTTTGGGAGGCTGCTCTTTGTTGATTCTTTTGATCCCTTTCCGGCTTTGCTATTTGGTTTGGTTTGTTGCCGCCACTCTGAGCCTGTTGTTTACTTCGCTCCTTATCCTTACGACGTCGTGTAGTTCTTTCCAATGATTTTAAGCTAATTTGACCAACAAGGTCAGCATACTCAGGCTCAACTTCTCTTGGCTTACGTGATGATACTTCTGTAGTTTCTAACTCTTCCGGTCTTATTCCTTCACGGTTTTGTGCTTTTATTTTTTTTACAGATTCTATTGTTAGTGGATATTGTTTATTACTATCAGGCAAGGTGTACCACATCAGGTTTTTGAAAATGTCCTTTTTTACCAGCACAGCCCTACCCTTAGCCACTTCAAGAGTATCCGCGTCAGTAGGGAAATGTTGGAGCGCATCAAGGTAGGTATCTAATTCGAAATTTAAACAACACTTCAATCGCCCGCACTGTCCGCTAAGTTTTGTTTGATTGATACTGAGATTTTGGTAACGGGCAACACTGGTATTTACGCTTTTAAAATCACTGAGCCAGGTGGAGCTGCATAATTCTCTACCCGAGCTACCAATGCCACCGATTTTTGCAGCTTCTTGACGAGCACCAATTTGCCTCATTTCTACTTTTACTCTAAATTCAGAAGCATAAAGCTTTATCAATTCTCTAAAATCCACCCGTCCATCGGCAATATAAAAGAATGTAGCTTTTTTCCCATCAGCTTGAATTTCCACTTCTGAAATCTTCATTTCGAGATTTAATTGCCTGGCTATTGCTCTGCTGCGAATCAATGCTCCTTTTTCTTTTGCCTTACTCTCTTTCATCCGGGCAATATCATTTTCATTTGCTTTACGCAAAATCTTTTTCATCTCCGGATTGTTTTCATCTACTTTATACTTTTTCATTTGTAAACGAACCAATTCTCCACTAAGATTTACTGAGCCTACATCAAATCCATTAACACCTTCCACAGACACTAATTCGCCTTTTGAAAAATGTTGAGATAAAGTATTTTTAAAAAAGTCTTTTCTGCTGCCATGGTTAAAGCTAACCTCTACCACCTTACAGCTACTGATATCATCTGCAAAAGGAATATCAGCAAGCCAGTCATAAACATCCATTCTATTGCAACTTCCGCTTGAGCACCCGCCATTACTGCTACAACCGCCCGAAGCTGAACTACATCCGCTACACCCCATAAATATTGTTATTAGAATAAATTAATTAGTTGTAATAGAGAAAGCGAATAAATTAATCTTCTGTACAAAAGGGAAGGACAATAATGAAATATTTTTAAATCCATTTTAAGGATACTATATGTTCGATTAAACTCCCTGCTGCACTTTTCAAATTCTCTAATCAACCAAAATTAGTGATTTGTTGCCAAAAATGTAATAAAGTCGAATGGTAAGGGCGTGAAACTGGATTTTAGCATTAGCGTTTCGTTCAATGTAATAGGTGGCTTTATCTAATTCATTTACAATTGCTTCTTTTTGCGCTAAGCTAAAACGGTTCATCTTTTCAGCTAATTCGTTTGTGTTAAAATCTGCTGCTGTGGAGGCAGTATCGAAGCCTAAAGTGTCAATCCGAATAGCCTGGTGGATGATATGATTAAAATATTGCAAAAATTGTTTTTGACGCTCTCTGCCCATCTTAGCTATCTCATCAATTACTTTTGTTTGTGCCATTGGGCCCGTTTTTAAAATACTGTTTAGCCAGTTCCGCAAAATCTGATCCTGCTCCCCATCTGTGTGTTGAATTAATTGTAATGCTTCAAAATAATCTCCGTCACTCATTAAAGCAACAGACATTGCCTTTTCTTTGGTTGCCAAACCTCGTGCTTCCAACTCATGGGCAATTTCTTGATTAGATAAAGCTGGGATTTTTATTAATTGGGTACGCGATAAAATAGTAGGTAAAATTTTAGACTCATTGCTTGCTACCAGGATAAACAAAGAATTAGGCGCCGGCTCTTCAATTAATTTTAGCAAACGGTTTCCATTTGTGCCCAAAGCCTCAGGCATCCATATTATTTGAATTTTATAAATGCTTTCATAGCTTTTAAGATTCATGGTTTTTATAATCTCCTCCGTTTCGTTTACCGTAATGTTTCCCTGCCTGTTTTCAGCTTTTATGTATTGTAACCATTCAAATTCATTTCCATACGGATTTTCCAACATGTAATTTCTCCATTGAACTGCATAGTCTGAGCTAATCGGAGGACGATTAGCGTTTTTTAGCGTTACAACCGGATAAGTGTAATGAATATCTGGATGAACCATCTCAGCTGCTTTTTTACAAGCAGCACATTCTCCGCAGGAATCTTGTGGATATATTTTTTCCGGCATAGGTTCAGCATCTCCGAAAAGTGAAGGGCCGGAATGAATGTTTGTAGTTAAAGAAGGATTTACTTTTTCACAAACCAAATATTGAGCAAATGCACGTGCTAAGGGAAGGCCGCCGGAACCGGGTTTGTTTAAAAATAACAAGGCATGGCTTAGGCGATTTTCCTTCACCATATTGATTAAGTGCTTTTTTGTTTCAGCTTGTGCTATAACATCACTAAATTTCATATTACTGCTGTGCTCACTTTATCCTTTTTGTAATTTCCGGATCGAGCGGATTTATATCACTATCAAATTTCATAAGTAAAAAGCCTTCTTCATCTAATAAGAACTTATTGAAATTCCATTTTACCTCTGCATCCATAACTCCATTTTTCTCTTTTGAAGTAAGCCAGGCATAAATAGGATGAATGTTTTCACCAATGACACTAATTTTTGCAGCCATAGGGAATGTTACCCCATAATTTTTCTTACAAAAAGCATTTATTTCTTCATTGGAACCCGGCTCTTGTTGTTTAAAATCATTTGCCGGAAATCCTACTATAACCAAATTGTTTTTATACGATTCATACAGCCTTTCTAAATCAGTATATTGAGGAGTGTAACCACATTTTGAAGCGGTGTTTACTATTAATATTTTCTTTCCCTTAAAATTAGCAAAGTGAATGGTGTCTCCGGTAATACCGGGCACATTAAATGAGTGAATGGATTGTTTCATTTGTAAAACTGGTGTATTTAAAAAAGAGGTTCCCTCCGGAGGTTGTGCATTGGATAGGCTTGCAATTAACAGAAAGAGAATGATAAAATTTAATTGTTTCATAATTATTGTTTTTCGTATGCACCTAAATCAGGAGCACCAACGTTTCTGTTTTCATCTTTTAAATCCTTTAAATAGGAAGTAGAAATGCCGCTATCCAATCCGGGCGCTGTATCTGATGAAATAGTGAATTGGTAAATATTTTCTGCAGCATCAATTTGATCAAATTCCGGGTTAATATTTTGTATGCAGGATTCAAAGCTAGCCAATAAAGGAATACTTTGTGCTTTGTACAGGCAGTGATTAAAATTCAATACAAAATCGTCAGTACCCTCTTGGCCAGTTTCAATTTCATTATCTGCAATGCCATTTTCTCCCCAAATTATTGAATTGGTAAAGTTGCAATTTAAATCTCCTGAGTTTATGACTCCCCCTTCGTTAATGTAATTAAATACCGATACAACAGGGTTTATTCTGAATAATGTATTGTTACTGTATGATGCCAGGGTGCAATGGGTAAATTGATATTGTCCGCCGGCTCTGATGCGCACATTGGTGCCACAATTGTAAACAAGGCTATTGGATATGTTTGCAGATGTGCTTTGGAGATGGATACCCGCATCATATGCTCGTTCAATTATTGTTTGCTTTATAACCACTTTATCGTTCATGTTTAATGAAGGGTTATGTACACTTATCCCTCGGTAAGTGTTTTTTATTTTACAAAAAGTAAGTTGATTATTTATACTGTTATCGGTAAAATAAATCCCCGGCCAACTTCCGGGCAAATTGCGATAATAATAATCTAAACGATCGCCTGTAAATAAAATAGGTTGTGTAACAGTTCCATTTGCTTCTAAGGTGCCATCCACTAAAAGCGGAGCGTTTGCGTGAAAGTATAATTCAGTTCCCGCATTAATGCGAAGAGTAGCACCTGCTTCTACCTGAAGTCCATCTAATATGATATAGGGAAATTGATTATTGAAAACCTCATTTGAAGTTACCGTGTGTCCTCTAAGAAAACGAGCATTTTTACCAAAAGCTTCAAGTTGAACAAAACGATAGTTACCATTATATTCTATCATAATACTGTCTGTAACAATAAATGGAAGTTGCGTGTTGTTGGGATCTATAGTTACCGTAACAAACACATATAAACTATCATTGGCCTCCATAGATATATTGGTGAGTTCGGATGTAGGAACACCATCTATATTGGTATGAAAATAGGAGGTGTCGCTACCCATAAGTTTAATACGGTTAAGCATTAACCGTTGATTGTTGTTATTAAATACTTTAAAAAAATGAGTTACCGACCCTGTACTGGTAAAAACAGTATCAAAGTGTATGGTATCGGCAGAAAAAGAGAGTTGCGCATTTTGATCAGTAATAAAACTTTCTTTCTTACATGAAATAGTACTTATTAAAAAGTAAAGAAAAACAAAGGAGAAAAGGATTCTTGTCATTGTCTCAAAACTACAAACTATTTGTTTGCATACGCCAAAGTTAAAATTCCTAATGAAACCCCCGGTATTTTTAAAAGTACACTTCCACAAGCCTCTAGTGTAGCGCCTGTAGTTAATACATCGTCAACCAATATCAGCTTTTTATAAGCTAAGCTGGCAGGATTTTTTACTACAAAGCTATCCTTTACATTTTCCCAGCGTTCAATTCGGGTCTTCTTCGTTTGTGTAGAAGTATAGCGAATGCGTTGTACATTATTTTTTATTACCGGAATACCGGTTTTTTCAGCAATTCCTGTACATATTATTTCAGCTTGATTATAACCACGCTTGTACATTTTATCAGTATGCAGAGGAAGCGGAATCAATGCATCAAATTGATTAAATCGTTTTGAATGTAATAATGAATACCCGGTTAAGTTTCCTAAAAATATGCCTATTGATGAATTGTGGTGATATTTTAATTGATGAATGAGCGCTTGAATTAAACCGGATTTAGAAAAATAGAATTCACTAAATCCTGCAATGATGTTTAGCCTGCCAATAAATATGCGTTCAATAGGATTATTAGGAATTGCAGCAAACTGAGTTCGGGGAAGTGTATTTAAACAACTTGCACAAAGCGGTAATTTTCTATCATAAAGCCCAACTCCGCAACCGTGACAATAATGCGGAAAAAATAAATGACAAAGTTCGTTGAGGGCAAATGGTATCATAATTAAAACTACCGCTAAACCCGAAGCACAAAAAGGTAATATTTGGGCTATTGAAAGAGGTACTGATATACTTCTTCAACCTTTCCAAAAGTTATTACGGATATGCCACTACTTTTCTTTGTAGCTAATTTGCCATTATAGCGGCTTACAATGATTTTTTCAAAACCCAACTTTTCTGCTTCTCCAATCCGTTGTTCAATTCGATTTACTGCTCTAATTTCACCACTTAAACCAACTTCACCTGAAAAACAGATGTGTGGTGGCAGCGGAATATCTTCATAACTGCTTAACAGCGCACAAACCATAGCTAAGTCAACAGCAGGGTCTTCTGATCGGATTCCTCCGGCAATATTTACGAACACATCTTTAGAACCAAACTGAAATCCGCCCCTTTTTTCTAATACAGCCAGTAATAATTGCAGCCTGCGTAAATCAAAACCCGCTGCTGTACGTTGTGGAGTTCCATATACACTGGTAGTAACCAATGCCTGTGTCTCTAATAGAAGAGGTCTAATGCCTTCCATGGTGGCTGCAATCGAAATGCCACTTAAACGGTCATCTTTGTGTGAAAGTAAAATCTCACTTGGATTATTTACCGGCCGCATTCCATCGGAAGCCATTTCATAAATACCTAATTCGGAAGATGAACCAAATCGGTTTTTTAATGTACGAAGAATACGATATGCATAATGACGATCTCCTTCAAATTGTAGAACAGTATCCACCATGTGTTCCAAAATTTTCGGACCTGCAATGCTTCCATCTTTTGTAATATGACCGATTAAAAATACCGGCGTGTTGGTATCTTTTGCAAAACGCTGAAACTCAGAAGCTGTTTCCCTAATCTGACTTACACTTCCGGGAGAAGCATCTATATACGGAGATTGTAGTGTTTGTATGGAATCAACGATTACCACAGCAGGCTTTAATTTCTTAATCTCTCCAAAAATATATTGCGTGTTGGTTTCTGTTAATAAATAAAAACTTTCATTTTTTTCTGCCAACCGATTAGCACGCATCTTAATTTGCTGCTCACTCTCTTCACCCGATATGTAAAGAACAGTAAGGCCTTGAAGGCTTAACCCCATTTGCAAAAACAAGGTTGACTTTCCAATACCCGGTTCACCGGCAATTAACACGATAGAACCTTTTACAATACCTCCGCCCAATGCACGATTTAACTCTTGGTCGGATAATTGAATGCGCTGTTCATGATGGGTTGAAATGTCATTTAGTAAAACTGTTTTTACTTTATTACTTCCTTCTTTCCATTCTTCACCACGTAACCGGTCATTGCCTTTTATAATTACTTCTTCCACCATGGTGTTCCATTGGTTACATGATGGACACTTACCTGACCATTTGGGACTCTCTACCCCACAATTTTGACAAATGAATGTTGTTTTCGTTTTACTCATGCAATAAATGTAACAGCTAAACCGGAGATGATAAAAAACAAAAATTCACTTTTTAAATGTGAAAACTAAAAATTAAATGAAGTGAAAATTTTGAAATTGAAAAATAAAAAAAGTATTCTATGAATAAATAGTAAAAGGGTCAACATTGCTGTTGACCCTTTGTACTTACTAACCCATTAAATTCTATTGCTAAATTACAAATTGAGGCCACAAAAAAAAATTAATTTTTAGTTTATGGGTAATTATTTTTTCTGATAATTAGTGCTTCCTCATTTATATCTTTAACTATAACTAATTGATATATAGTTTATTATTAAGAGGTTTCTATGTAGAACAAATTAGCTTAATACACTAAAATAAATTTTATTTAATTGTTTTATGTTTGCATTATAAACTAATTTATGTTTATTTGAAAAGATTGAAAAATTAATCGTTATTATAAATTCTTTGTATTGGTTTAGTAACCAAGCCCAAGAGGTTAAAGTGATTTCTTAGGGTTATTAGATGGGAACTTATGAAACCTGTTTTATCAATTAATTAATATCAGATTATTATAATATATGAGGTGTTATTTTGAAATGAAGGTGGCGAAAAGATAATTGGGAAATACAGCTGATTAATTCCTAATGATTGAATGTTTTTTATAAAAATCTAATAAAGTCATATTGATGTCTGAAAACCAGCTTTTCATTTTTGAAAAAATCGAATTGTAAATAATTATTAATAAATTGTAAGAAAACCATAAGATTTAATTAAATAATGGAATATAAAGTGCTCGATTCTCTTTTACTTGGGCAGGTGAGGCTTACTATAATGAGTTTATTAATGCGTCAGCGTGAAGCTGATTTTGTATTTCTAAAAGGAGAAACACAAACTTCCGGCGGAAATTTGAGCGTGCAGTTAAACAAGTTAAAAAAGGCTGGGTATATTGAATTGAAGAAAAGTTTTAAAGTTAATTACCCTCAAACCGTATGTAAGCTTACAGCAAAAGGAGAAGTAGCTTTTAATAAGTTTGTTGAAGATTTACAATGGTATATTAAAGCATAGATGCTTCCTTAATCTTCATTTACTTTTTCGTCAACTGCATTTCGCATGATGGCCGCACTCATTCGTTTCAGCGGATTTTTATGCATATCAACAAAATCGTTGCGTTGTGCATAAATATCAATTGCTTTAAAAACAGCTTCTCTAAATGACGACTCAATAGCTTCCCCTTTCCCGGCTATATCAAAGGCAGTGCCATGGTCTGGTGATGTGCGAATAACCGGTAAACCGGCGGTATAGTTTACTCCTTCACCTAAGGCAAGGGATTTAAAAGGAATAAGCCCCTGGTCATGGTACATAGCTAATACAGCATCAAACCTTTGGTATTGACTATGTGCAAAAAAACCATCAGCACTGTACGGGCCAAAGCACATAATATCACGCTGGCGCGCTTCCTTAAGTGTAGGTTTAATAATTTCCTCCTCTTCTTTTCCTACCAATCCTAAATCTCCTGCATGAGGATTTAAACCTAAAACGGCAATACGTGGCTTAATAACACCAAAATCTTTTTTAAGCGACTGATTTATCAAATTTAATTTTGAAAGAATATTATCACGGGTAACTTGTGTGGCAATATCCTTTACCGGAATATGCTCTGAAAGTAATGCTATACGCATATTTTCAGCTATCATCATCATAACTACGTCTCCGGCATTAAATAGATGTTTGAAATAAGGAGTGTGCCCGGTAAAATTAAATTCGGCCGATTGCACATTCTTTTTATGTATAGGTGCCGTAACTAAAGCATCAATCTTTCCATCCTTCAATGCTTTTGCTGCTTCAAGTAAACTTTTTACTGCGTATTTTCCTCCGGTTTCATTTAAAACACCCGGCGTAATAACGGCTTCTTCTTCCCAGCAATTGATAAGATTAATTTGCTTTTGATTGATACGACTGTAGTCTTTTATATGAGCATAATTAAAATGAATATCGGGTAAGCTCTTACGGTAAAAATTCAACACCTTGTTGTTCACGAAAATTATTGGAGTAAATAACTCCAGCATCCGATTATCACTCAGTGTTTTTATTATAAGCTCAGGCCCAATTCCATTTATATCACCGCAGGTAAATCCAATTACAGGTTTTTTCTCATTCATATTTTACCGCTGTTGTTTTAGCAAAATTACAAAGTAAACCGTTATACATTGTGGCAAAGAGTTGATTAGCTTTGTAATAACATGGAACACAAGCTAAAAAAGTCGTTGGGACAGCATTTTTTAAAGGATGAAAATATAATTAATCTTATTATTTCTACTCTTAAAGAACAATCTTTTACTCGTTTGCTCGAAGTGGGTCCGGGTGGTGGTGCATTAACTCAGCATTTAATTAAAATCCCGGATATAGATTTTAAGGCGGTGGAACTGGACGAAGAAAAGGTAGCTTATCTTAATAGAGAATTTCCTTCATTACAAGGTAAGATAATTCAGAACAGTTTTTTAGACATTGATGCACCATTTGATGAGCCGTTTATTGTAATTGGTAATTTTCCCTACAATATCTCTTCTCAAATCTTATTTAAGATATTAGAATGGAAGGATAAAGTGCCGGTAATTATCGGTATGTTTCAAAAAGAAGTTGCTCAACGAGCAGCAGCACCACCGGGCAATAAAATATATGGAGTGTTAAGCGCTTTGATACAACCCTATTATGATATTACGTATCTCTTTGATGTGCCACCTCATTCTTTTATCCCACCTCCAAAGGTGCAAAGCGGAGTTATAAAACTGGAAAGAAGGAGTAAGGAACCGGTTTATCGTTCCGAATCCGATTATCGCTTATTGGTTAAAACAGCATTTAACCAGCGGCGCAAAACCATGCGTAATGCGGTAAAAGGGCTATTTATTCCCGAAATTTTACAGGATGAATTATTTAATCGAAGAGCAGAAACACTTTCTATTGAAGAATTTGCAGCGCTCACCTTTAAAATGAGTTAATTTTGAGCCTGTTTTAAAGTCTTGATTTCATGAGTGAAACAATTAATGTTCGTATTGTAACTGCAGCTTCCTTGTTTGATGGCCATGATGCCGCCATTAATATTATGCGCCGGATTTTGCAGAGTAAGGGCGCGGAAATTATTCACCTTGGGCACAACCGTAGTGTTGCAGAAATTGTTGAATGTGCTATTGAAGAAGATGCGCAAGGTATTGCCATTAGCAGTTACCAGGGTGGACACATGGAGTTCTTCAAATACATGAAGGATCTTTTGAATGAAAATGGATGCAGCCATATCAAGATTTTTGGTGGTGGCGGCGGTACTATTTTACCTTCAGAAATTGAAGAGCTGGAGGCTTATGGTATTTCCAAGATTTATAGTCCTGATGATGGACGAAAGATGGGATTGGTTGGCATGATTGAAGATGTTGTTAACCAATGCCGCTTTGCGCTGAGTGGAACCGGTGATTATACAAGACCAATGACATTGGGAGAGATAATTGATGTACGAAAAGTAGCACGACAAATTACCAATGCGGAAAATGGAAAGTATGAGCCGGAAAAGAAGAAGCATACTAAAACGATTCCGATACTGGGAATTACCGGTACCGGCGGCGCAGGCAAAAGCAGTGTTACAGATGAAATAGTAAGGCGTTTCTTGAATTTATATACAGATAAAACAATTGCAGTTATTTCGGTTGACCCAAGTAAAAAGAAAACCGGCGGTGCTTTACTGGGTGATAGAATAAGAATGAATTCAATAAGCTCGCCACGTGCGTATATGCGTAGTATGGCAACACGTGAAAGCGATGTAGCGCTTAGTGCACATGTTAAAGAGGCGATTGAAATTTGCTGTAATGCAGGCTTTGATTTTGTGATTTTAGAAAGCGCAGGCGTGGGACAAAGTGATTCATCTATTTTAGATTTTTGTGATGTGTCTATGTATGTGATGACACCCGAATATGGTGCTCCATCGCAATTGGAGAAAATTAATATGCTCGATTATGCTGATGTGGTTTGCCTCAACAAGTTTGATAAAGCAAATGCATTGGATGCACTACATGATGTACGTAAACAATATAAACGGAATCATTTGCTGTGGGATGCCAAGGATGAAGACCTTCCGGTAATAGGAACTATTGCAGCACAATTTAATGACCCCGGAGTGAATGAATTGTTTGAAGGGTTGATGGAAAAAGTTAAAGAAAAAACCGGAGTGGCATTTAGAGGAGAAATTATTCATCACAACCACACAAAGGATACTTCCAGTAAATCAACTATTATTCCAGGCAGAAGAGTTCGGTATCTGTCAGAAATTACTGATGCTATAAGGCAATATGATGAATGGGCTAAGAAACAACAGGCTATTGCATCATCCTTATATATGCTTAAAGGGACTGTTACCTTAGTAAAGGAAGATACTCATGCAGCGATTCATCAAAAGATAAAAGAGCTTGAGTTGCAACTTGATCCGATGTGTAAAAAACTGGTTGATGATTGGGCAGATATGCGTAGGCGATATAACGAAGAATTTTATGAATTCAAAGTGCGTGATAAGATAATCCGGCAGCCACTTACTACTAAGAGTCTGTCTGGTACAGTTATCCGCAAGGTAGAATTGCCTCGTTACCATGATTGGGGAGATATATTATATTGGCAATTGCAGGAAAACGTTCCCGGTGAATTTCCCTATACTGCAGGTGTCTTCCCCTTAAAACGGGAAGGAGAAGATCCAACGCGGATGTTTGCCGGAGAAGGTGGACCTGAACGCACCAATCGTCGTTTTCATTATGTAAGTATAGGACAGCCGGCAAAACGTCTTAGCACTGCATTTGATAGTGTTACTTTATATGGAGAAGATCCTGCTTATCGCCCGGATATCTATGGTAAGGTGGGCAATAGCGGTGTGAGTATTGCCACTGTGGATGATGCAAAGAAATTGTATAGCGGTTTTGATTTATGCAATCCTAAAACATCGGTGAGTATGACCATCAACGGTCCTGCACCCATCTTGCTTGCCTTTTTTATGAATGCCGCTATTGACCAGCAGTGTGAAAAATATATTGTTGAAAATAATTTGCAAGAGCAGGTTAATAAAGCTATTGAATCGCATAATGATATTAAAAAGCTTCCCCGGTATATGGGAGCAGACAACAAAGTGGTTGTTCCCGAATCAGGAAAATTACTTGGCTCATTACCCAATGGAAATGATGGATTAGGGCTGCGGTTGTTGGGATTGAGCGGTAAGGATGTTTTGCCGGAAGATGTGTATAATGAAATTAAAAAGCGTGCACTCAGCACTGTGAGAGGAACGGTACAAGCAGATATTTTAAAAGAAGATCAAGCCCAAAACACATGTATCTTTTCTACAGAATTTGCATTGAAGTTAATGGGTGATGTGCAAGAATATTTTATTGAGCATCAGGTGCAGAATTTTTATAGTGTAAGTATTAGTGGCTATCATATTGCAGAAGCAGGCGCAAATCCTATATCACAGCTTGCCTTTACCTTGGCTAATGGGTTTACTTTTGTAGAGTATTATTTAAGCCGTGGGATGAAGATTGATGATTTTGCACCAAATCTTTCGTTCTTTTTTAGTAATGGTATGGATCCTGAATATAGTGTAATTGGCCGTGTTGCTCGCCGTATTTGGGCAAAGGCAATGAAGTATAAATATCATGCTAATAGCAGAAGCCAGAAATTGAAGTATCATATTCAAACAAGTGGGCGCAGTTTACATGCACAAGAAATAGATTTTAACGATATCCGTACCACTTTACAAGCATTGTATGCTATTTATGATAATTGTAATTCACTGCATACAAATGCTTACGATGAGGCTATTACTACGCCTACTGAAGAGAGTGTACGTAGGGCAATGGCTATTCAACTTATCATCAACCGGGAGCTGGGTACTGCAAAGAATGAAAATCCTATTCAAGGCTCATTTCTTATTGAAAGTCTTACCGATTTGGTAGAAGAAGCTGTTATGCAGGAGTTTGATCGTATCACCGAGCGCGGAGGTGTATTAGGTGCAATGGAACGAATGTATCAACGCAATAAAATTCAAGAAGAGAGCTTGTATTATGAAACCCTTAAGCATAAAGGCGAATATCCTATTATTGGTGTAAATACTTTTTTAAGCAAGGATGGCTCACCAACCATTTTACCCAATGAAGTTATAAGAGCTACCAAGGAAGAAAAGGAATTTCAGATAACCACATTAGCTGCTTTCCAGGAGCGCCATAAGGATAAGGCAAATGAAATGTTGCAAAGGTTAAAACAGGTGGCAGTTAACAATGGTAATTTGTTTGAGGAATTGATGGAGACGGTTAAATATTGCAGTTTAGGACAGATTACACATGCATTGTATAGTGTAGGTGGACAGTATAGGAGGAATATGTAAGGAGGTATAAATAGCTCACTTTCTCCCCGTTAAGTATTCTGTTTGGAATAGTCATTCATAGTGGATGCGCTTATTGGAAGTTTTTTACTTTTTTATTTTACCATCATTTTATCGGTATATAAAATTCAAATGATTGTTCAGCTGCTACTGTTTTTTGCCCCGGAATAAAACTGCGCTCAATAAAATTTACTTTTCCACTTTTGTCAATCATTAATATTGAAGAGCATCGGGTTCCGTATTTTTCTGTTTTTATAAAAATAGGTGAAACGGCACGCTCCATTTCTACCGAAAGTCCGGTTTGAGGTAATTGAGTATCATCAGCTAAATTTTCATTATTAAGGATTCCAAAAAGAGAAGAGGGTGTTAAGTTATTTTCATGAATACATTTAGCAAGCTCATTCTTTGCGCTTTGTAATTTAGGCCACGGAGTGTTAAGTAAAGCATTGCTTAGTCCGTATATGCCATCTTCAATGACAGTAATTTTATCAGATTCATTAGAATAATGAAAGATGCCCGTTTTATCACCCACTAATAAATTAAAGCCATTATATTCCTTCGCATTTTTGCTGATTTGCATCAAATATTTTTCCGGCGAAATATTCGTTTGTAATAAATGAAGGACTATCTCACCTCTGGAAGGTGCATTGGGCTTTATGTTTCTTATATCACGGTAATTTGTGAGTGCAGCCCATTTACCTGTTTTGGTAATACCTAACCAAGCGCCCCCTGCTTGCAAATCTTTCCCGGCAAGTATTTCAGGATGTAATTCTGGTGTCCAAAATTGAGCATTTCTAGTTGGACGCATATAAAATTCATCTCTATTTGCGAGTAGCAAAAGTGGATAGTTTGGGTGAACATGATTGGCGAATGCTATTAAACACATAATTCAAGTTAGGGTTTATTTTTTGTTCATGTATTAGCCTACCTTATTAAGTTAGGTAGCAAAAATATTGCCATTTGATGAAGATATTTGAAATGATATGATATTGGTAATTTTGAATTTTAATTTAGTTTAACCAAAATGATAAAGTCAATTCATTGGTATATTATTCTTGCTTTTGTATTATTGGGAGTAATGTTTGGATGTGCTAAACAACCTTATTCCTCATCAAATAAAATATACAGGCAACAAACAAAAAAGTTTGCTAAAACACTACAGGCAAATCCCGGATTACCTGTTTCAGATTCAATACAACAGCCAAAACATTGGGTGGGCACCACTAATTTTAATCTACGTAAGCCACATTTCGTTATTCTACACCACACGGCTCAGGAAAATTGTAATCAAACGCTAAACACTTTTACTTCTTCAAAGCGTGAGGTTAGTGCTCATTATGTTATTTGTAAAGAAGGTACTGTTTATCATATCTTAAACGACTATCTGCGTGCATGGCATGCAGGGGTGTCACGTTGGGGGCAGGTAGAGGATATAAATTCTGTTTCAATTGGTATTGAATTGGATAATAATGGTAGTGAACCTTTCCCTTCTGCACAAATAGATGCATTGCTGGCACTATTGAATAAATTAAAATCAATGTATAATATTCCAACGGGAAATTTTATTGGACATGCGGATATTGCACCAAGCCGTAAACAAGACCCCGGTATTTTATTTCCCTGGGAGCTGTTGGCAAAGCAAGGTTTTGGATATTGGTATGGTGATACTTCAAAAGTTAATGTACCCAAAGATTTTAATGGTGAGTATGCCTTAAAAATGATTGGTTATGATATGAAGAATCCTGCATCAGCCAGGGTGGCATTCAGGCGTCACTTCTTATCTGCAACCATCAATGAGGTGTTCTCCAATGCGGAGTTAAAAGTACTCTATCTCATTTGGCAAAAGTATTATTAAGAGGTTAAAGGCTTCTTCTTAAGCGATTGGAGCATTCTGGTTATCTCTCTTTTTTCTGTATTGGAGATAAGCAACGCAAATAGTCCGGTTAATATTATTCCCAGTATAACAGATAGCCATAGCCGCTCAGGCATTATCCAAGTGATTAATCTATGTACTCCATATAATAACACAACGGTAACCAAATAGCCGATGAGTTTTTTTACCGGATAAGGAACCGGATAGTGCTTTTGTCCCCATATATAACTGCATACCATCATAAAGGAGTAACATAAAAATGTGGCTACTGCCGCTCCTGCATAATGCCATATTGGAATAAGAACTATATTGGCAATAATGGTTATGGCTGCGCCAATTAAAGTGATAACTGCACCATAGTTGTTTTTATTAGTTAGTTTATACCAAATACTCAGGTTGTAATACACACCTAAAAAGATATTTCCTAAAGCTAATAATGGAACAATCTCCAGGCCCTCTGCCCATCGTGGATTAGCGAAGTGTACAAAAATCCATTTAAAAATATCGAGGAAGAGAGCAATAAATAAAAACATAAAACAACAGGCAATAACGAAAAACTTAGTTATTCTGGCATAGGTCTTTTGCGCATCATCACGATTACTCTGGTTGAAGAAAAACGGTTCTGCTGCCATTCTAAATGCCTGAATCATTATGGTAACAAGTAGGGCTATACGAAATATATTGGCAAAAACACCTAATTCATGATTAGCCTGATCAAGAGGTAAACCTACTGCATGACGATATATAAGCCTGCTCATTACATCATTTGTCATCCCTCCCAAACCTACTATAACCAGTGGTGCACTATATTTCATTACCTCTTTCCATAATACGCCGTCAAAAGAAAAGTGAATCTTTTTTAATTCTTTACTTAATATTAATAAGGTAAAAAGACTGCCACATAAATTACCAATCAGGTAATAACCTAAACCGATATCTTTATTAAATACCAAAGAGAATAGGCTATCAGGATGCTTTTCCAAATGTGCAGGGAGGTATCCAACAAAAGTAAAAACGATAATTACGTTTAGTGTTATGCCGGCAATGCGCGCGAAGGCATATCGCTTCGGACGATTTTCTAAACGTAATCGGGCAAATGGGAGCGTAGCCAAATTATCAACTGCAATTATAGCAATCATCCACAATACGAAATTCGGACTCTGCTCTAAATCTGCTACTGATGTAATGTTACTTTTGAAAAGCAATAGTAATAAACTAAAGATTATCGTGCTACACAAAAGTGAGATGGAGAGGGTATTGTAAAGTTTTTGTTTATCGTGTGTTTGCGCAAACCTAAAATAAGCTGTTTCCATTCCATAAGAATAGAGCACATTCAAAAAAGGAATAATTGTGTAAACCTGTACAAGATCTGCAGTATCTCCGGGCATAGCTACAAAAAACGGCAATGCCATGTTCATCAGGTAGCCAAGGAACCTGCTGGCTATGGTAGGAAGGCCATACCACATTGTTTGCCCGGCTAATTTTTTAATACTGCTCAACCAAAATGTTTCGTCAAATGTAAATAAAAACCCGGCAGTAAGAAAGCGGTATCAGCATAATGGAGCATATTATTATTCTTTATCGAATTCAATATTGAATAAAAAGAAAGCAAAGAAGGATAATGCTGGTTTTATCCAATTAGTGATGTAAAGTTTTTTATCTGTTTACCTCAACGTAATTAATGGAGATGGATGGGTTGGGTTTCTTTTATATTATGCGGACGACTAAATCTTTTATTGTTTAAAAATGTGCTGTCTGTGAGGGTATATAAAAAATAAGTAAGTTCATCGCGTTCACGATCTGATATATTGATTCTGCTTTTTAATTTTGGATCAAGAGTAGGTTGGGTGGTATCTATAAGAAAGCGATAATGGTCTATCACCTGGGGTACTGAAAAAATACTTCCATCATGCATGTAAGGATAAGTAACCTGTATGTTCCTAAGTGTAGGTACACGAAACAATAGTGAATCTTTTGGATTCTTTGTAATAGCCATTCGGCCTATATCATTAAATCGGTTAAGCGGCTGGCCAATGTTTCTAAAAGAATTATCGGTAAAAAGAGGCTCTTCGTGGCAGGTTGCACAATGTTTTTTAAAAACGGTGTACCCTCTTTCTTCAACCCGATGAAAGGTTGCCTTTCCATTCATTACTTTATCATATTTACTATTCCCGCTTACCAGTGTTGACGTAAACTGTGCCAGTGCATTGAGCATTCTCTTTTCAGTAATTTTCTTACTGCCAAAGGCAGCGTGGAACATTTTTACATAATCGGGATCACTTTTAATTTTAGCTACTGCCCCCTCTGCGGTTTCTCCCATTTCATTGGGTGCGGTAAGTGGTGATAAGGCCTGGGTTTCAAGGCTGGTTATTCCTCCATCCCAGTGGTAAGTACTCATCCAAACAAGATTAAGCAAACCCGGAGCGTTTCGAGTAGTAAGTCCGTTGTTTATTCCATGGCTTACATCATGATCAAATGTGGCAAAGCCCGAAAATTGCTGATGGCAACTTGCACAGCTTACTGTGCTGTCCTTACTAAGCCTACTGTCATAAAACAGCTTACGCCCCAATTGAAATCCCTCTTCAGTGAGTATGTTCTTTGTAAAAGGGTTGTTAGTTGGTTGCGGCCAACCTTGCGGAATCTCAATGGTTATGGGAGAAGGTTTTATGACCGCAGTGCTAATCATAATTACTAACAATAACGTGCAAACGAAAAATGGTATGTATCTGCCTTTCATGGATGTTTTCGTTTTAAAAGCGTAAACATATTTTGAGCTTCGGTTAAGATTAGGGTATTATTTTTCGTCTTAATTGCTTCCTTTCAGCCTGGTGTAGTTTTCTTTCAAGTCGTTTTTCTTTTGATATTGCAGTAGGATGAGTGGCAATTCTTAATTTTTGTTTTTCTAAACTCTTGCTTACCAACCGGTGAATCCATTCAATGGCAGCCTCTTTATTTTCTAATTGAGTGCGGTTACGATCAACTACCACCGAAAGATTTCCTTTTCGGTTTAATCTGTTTTTTAGCTTTTTCCTAATTGTTTCCTTTTCATCCTCTCCGATTAATGAAGAAGAGCTGAAATTCCATATTGCTTCAACTTTGCTTTCTATTTTATTCACGTTTTGTCCTCCTTTCCCACCACTTCGTGAGGTTTTAAAAGATAATTCGTGTAAGAAGTTTTGCATCTATCAAAATTACTGATAAATAACAGGGAATGAATTCTGTGTAAAATCAATGTGGTTAATATTTCGGTAATTCTTAAATAATGTTCATTTTTGCATCAGGCACCTCATTATGGCAAACAGTATATATACTTCAATACAACAAAGGAAAAGCGAAGGCAAAAAGTCATTTGTTGTTTTAATTGATCCGGATAAAGTAAATGAACATTCCTTAGATGATATAACATTAAAAGCATTGGATGCCGGGGTTGATTATTTTTTTGTGGGTGGAAGCCTGATGGTTTCCGGCAAGATGGAGCACTGTGTGCGTGGAATAAAGGAGCGATCATCCATTCCGGTTTTATTATTCCCCGGTAGTCCCGCACAATTAACAGGACATGCAGATGCTTTATTGTATTTGTCATTAATAAGCGGCCGTAATCCTGAATTATTAATTGGTCAGCATGTTATTTCTGCGCCAACTGTGAAACAAAGCGGATTAGAAGTTATTTCTACAGGATATATTGTAATTGACGGTGGTGCCCCAACAACAGTATCATACATCAGCAATGCTACACCTATCCCCAATGATAAACCCGATATTGCTGTTTGTACAGCTATGGCAGGAGAGATGCTTGGCATGAAACTTATTTATCTGGATGCAGGAAGCGGGGCGCAAAAACCTATTTCTGAAGAGATGATTGCTGCAGTATCATTAAACACCTCTTTGCCCTTAATCGTTGGAGGTGGTATATCGCAACCGGAAAAGGCATATCTTAATGTTAAACATGGTGCAGATATAATTGTTGTTGGTAATTCAATAGAAAGAAACTCTTCCCTTATCAAGGAATTAGCAGATGCAGTTCATCAGGTAGTCAATGCAGGTTGATTTTTTGTGCCACACTAAAATGTTTAGCTTTACAGGCTATGAGTAACCCTAACCTCAATAATCGCAAAGAAAATATGCTGGCTGCTGATAAGGAGTTTGAGAATAGTATTAGGCCGGGATTGATGGATGAATTTAGCGGACAGCAACAGATTATAGATAACCTTCGTGTTTTTATTAAGGCTGCAAAACAACGAGGTGAGGCGCTTGATCACATTTTGTTTCACGGCCCTCCGGGATTAGGAAAGACAACCCTTTCACGTATTGTAGCAAATGAATTGGGTGTAAATATTCGGGAAACATCCGGTCCTGTTATTGAAAAAGCCGCTGATTTAGCAGGCTTGCTCTCTGCTCTTGAACCCCATGATGTTTTGTTTATTGATGAAATACATCGCCTAAGCAGCGTTGTGGAAGAGTTTTTATATGGTGCAATGGAGGATTTTAGAATTGATATTATGATTGACTCAGGACCGGGAGCTCGAAGTGTACAACTGACTCTTCATCCGTTTACTTTAATTGGTGCCACAACCAGAAGTGGTTTGCTCACAGCACCTTTGCTATCACGCTTTGGAATTAAATCAAGATTACAATATTATAATCATGCTACACTACAAAAAATAATTACGCGTAGCTCCGGTATCCTGGGCATCCGTATCACCAGTGATGCTGCAGCAGAAATTGCAGGCCGAAGCAGAGGTACACCACGTATTGCCAATGGTTTATTGAGACGTGTACGTGATTTTGCACAGGTTATTGGAAATGGTGTTATTGATATGGCAATTACTGAACACGCACTTAAAGCATTGCAGGTAGATGCCTATGGATTAGATGAAATGGATAATAAAATTTTATCTGTTATTATTGATAAGTTTAAAGGTGGGCCGGTTGGACTAAATAATATTTCAACGGCGGTAGGTGAAGAACCTGGAACGTTAGAAGAAGTGTACGAACCGTTTCTTATTCAGGAAGGATTTTTGATTCGTACCGCACGGGGAAGAGAAGCAACAGAAAAAGCATACAAGCACTTAAAGAAAACGCCGCACAAAGGCGGCGCTTCGCAAAGTTTATTTGATTAATCAATCATTAAGCGGATTCAACGAGACGGAATCCATTGCCATGAATATTTACAATTTCAAGCTTGGGATCTTCTTTCAAATACTTACGTAGTTTCGCAATATAAACATCCATGCTTCGTCCATTGAAATAGGTATCACTGCCCCAAATCTTTTTCAATGCAGTTTCACGAGGTAATAAATCATTTTTATACTCTGCAAGCATTTTTAAAAGCTCATTTTCTTTAGGTGAAAGTGTTTGCACCTTGCCATTCACTGTTAACTCACGTAAACGAGGATTAAAGTGATAGCTTCCAAAATCGAATTCAGCATTCGCTTCTTCACGATGTAATTCTTCATTGCGTTTAAGGATAGCTTTTATTTTATGCAGCAACACTTCGCTATCAAACGGCTTGGTGATGTAATCATCAGCACCTAACTTATACCCCTGAATGATATCATCTTTCATTGTCTTTGCGCTAAGGAAAAACAACGGCACATCAGGATTGATATCGCGTATTTCTTCGGCTACAGTAAACCCATCCATATTAGGCATCATAACGTCTAATAGGCATAAGTCAAACTTCTCACGTTGAAATGCTGCAAGACCCAAACGACCATCACGCTCAAGCGTAACATCGTAATCATTTAATTCGAGATAATTCTTTAAAACCATCCCTAAATTGGGGTCATCTTCACAAAGTAATATTTTTGGTTTTGGTCCTTCCATGTTGCTAAAGTTTAATTAAACAATCTATTGTACTAATAGCTAATATAGTACCTAATTTTCGTTAAATGCCTTTTTTACATAGGAACGGTCTGTTAAGGTTTTCAAAAATGCAATAATATCTCTTCTTTCTGCCGCTGAAAGCCCCAGTGGGCGGGTTAATTCGGCATCTATATTAATAGGATCATCAACAAAATGGCTGGTGAAGTTGTAATATGCCAATACTTGTTCTAAAGTTTGAAACATGCCATTATGCATGTAGGGAGCAGTTACGGCGATGTTACGAAGGCCGGGAGTTTTAAACTTCCCCATATCTGCAGAATCTTTCGAAATGACAAAACGCCCCCGGTCGTTAAGTGTATTCCCATCAAATAGTCCGATGTTTTTAAAATCATCATCAGTAAAATCTACCATTGAATGACAGTTGAAACATTTGGCTTTATCGCCCACAAAGAGTACTCTTCCTCGTTCTTCTTCTTCAGTAAGTTCGCCCAGGTCGTTACTCCAATCATCAAAGCGGCTATTTACAGTTTCCAGTGTTTCTTCAAATGCAGCCAGGGCGGCTGCCAAATTTTTCTTATTGGGTAAGGTTCCGAATACACGCTTAAATAATTTCCGGTATTCAGGGTGCTCTCTTAGGCGTATAACAGCATCTTCAATAGGCAAGCCCATTTCATCCGGGTTTTGAATTGGCATTAAAGCCTGCTCTTCGAGCGATGAGGCCCTGCCATCCCAAAAGAAATATGGCCTGTTTTTCATATTGAGTACCGAAGGAGTATTTCGAGAAGTTAATTTACCGCCAATACCTACACTGAAAGCAATAGTATCTGCAAATGCGAATTCCGGTTTATGGCAGCTCGCACAGCTTACCGAAGAATCGAGGGATAATATAGGTTCGTTAAATAATCGCTGTCCTAACGCGGCTTTTGTTATCTTTTTTTCAGGCTGAATAAAACCAGCAATGATGATGGTGAAAAAAAATAAAATCCCAATTGAAACCCCCTTTTTCATTTCTGCAAATTAAGAAATTGTAAAGTGAGTGTCACCAAAGATTAACACAATAAGAAATAACTATTACTTTCTTGTTTAAGAGTAGTTCAGTGGTATTTTTTAAGGTTGTGGACACTATATAGAAATATAGGGTTTATTAATATTGGAAAGATATTTTTTAGGCTGAAAAACGTGTTCTTCATTTAGTAATTGATAACCAAAAAATTTATTGGGCTAACGTAGGCAGTACAGAAAGTGCCTAAAAAGTTGGCATGAAGGGTCTTATTTTTCTTTCTTTTCTAATCATTATATATTTACTTATTAGCTAATAGTAAATTTATTTAGCTTACTTTTAAGTGTTGAATTTAATACTTGTGATTGTCTGAGTAGAATAAGCCTCATACCTTTAGCTTGGACCTCTAAAAATCGGTTATGATAAACTTTCGGAGAGTTAAGATTTTAAGAAGAAAATCATTATTGGGGAAACTATTACGGATTCCTTTTGATTTAATTCCGGCAAAATCAATTATCCCTATACAACGTGGTCCTTTAAAAAATAAAAAGTGGATTAAGGGGTCGCACAACGTTAGCATTCTGCTTGGAATATACGAGTCTAAGCAAACTCAAGTATTCATTAAGTTTGCTCAAAATACGAATACTTTTTGGGACCTCGGATGTCATGCCGGGTATTATTCTCTTTTATATAATTCAGCATCGCCAACAGGAAAAATTTTCGCTTTCGAACCACTTCAGGAAACTGTGAATATATACAAACGACACATGAGTCTTAATAAGATTAATAATTCTATTGTATTTCCTGTTGCAGTTTCTGACAATAATGGTTTTTTTAAATTTAAAAAAACCAGCTCCTCCGTGGCAGGAAAACTAGATGATTTTGGTGAAATAACTGTAAAAGTTATCAAACTGTCGGAATTTGTTTCTGAACAAAATATTACAGATCCCGATATTATAAAAATGGATATAGAGGGTGCAGAAGTAGCTGTTTTGAATGATTTAAAATTGTTATTAAAGAGAAAAAGGCCTTCGCTTTTTATATCTACTCATGGCGCTAAACTTCATCATGATAGTATAGCTTTATTAGAAGAGATAGGCTATCACTTAAGCCCTCTCGATTCAAATGATATTCAAACGTGCAAGGAATTTGTTGCGTACGATGCTAATTCCAAAGATAAATCTAACCTTCATTAAAGAGGAGCTTCTTGCTCTTGTATGATGCTTGTACTTAAAATATACGAAGAGTAAATTCAGTTGCATAGTTAATTGCCAATTTAACGGTGGAGCCGGGCTTCATCAATTTCATGATTAAAAAGAATTTTAGCCGGGTTAATAAAAGCCATTTATTAATTTTTTTTGATGCTGTCTAGGTCCATATTTTCCAGGTAACCGTTCTTGCTATTTAAACTTCAGTTCAAACAGGCTGAAGTTTTAAGTGTTTGTAAGATAATTTCTTTAGTGGTTAGGATTCAATAAAAATATCAGCGTAACTTTCCCTTTTAAAATATTTATATATGAGAAAGGAAGATTTTATTCAAAGTATTCAAGCGGGATATACGTTTAAAGGAGATTGTGTTCAATTGGGAGCAGGGATGTTAGATGGAGAAGTAATTTCTGAAGCAAAAATCTTCCTCCCTCTCCGAACAATGAACCGTCATGGACTTATAGCCGGTGCAACAGGTACCGGTAAAACGAAAACGCTTCAATTGATTAGTGAATTGCTGAGTAATGAAAGTGTGCCGGTGATGCTAATGGATATTAAAGGTGATTTGAGCGGGTTAGCGGCAGAAGGTGTACTGAATGATAAGATAAAGGAAAGGTATGCAAAGATGAATCTGACTTGGGAGCCTGGTAGCTTTCCTGTGGAGATGCTGTCATTATCCGGAAAGGAAGGTGTGCGTATGCGCGCTACCGTTAGTGAATTTGGCCCTGTGCTTATGTCTAAAATTTTAGGGCTCAATGATACACAAGGTGGGTTGGTTGCCCTGTTGTTTAAGTTTTGTGATGATAACCAGTATCCCTTGCTCGATTTAAAGGATTTTGTAAAAGTGCTTCAGTATATAGGTAATGAAGGCAAGGCGTTAGTTGAAAAGGAGTATGGTAAAATTTCCACTACATCTACAGGTACTATACTACGTAAGGTAATTGAATTGCAACAACAGGGCGCTGATTTATTTTTTGGTGAAAAGAGTTTTGAGGTAAATGATTTAATGCGGATTTCTTCTGATGGACGAGGTATGATTAGCATTTTGCGCGTGATGGACATTCAAGATAGACCAAAGCTGTTTTCAACATTTATGTTGCAGTTGCTGGCTGAACTTTATGCTACTTTGCCGGAAGAGGGTGATTTGGATAAGCCTAAACTAGTGATGTTTATAGATGAGGCACACCTCATTTTTCAAGAGGCTTCTTCTGATTTATTAAGGCAAATTGAAACGGTGATTAAATTAATTCGATCAAAAGGAGTAGGTATTTTCTTCTGTACACAAAATCCAATGGATGTGCCTGCCTCCGTGCTGGGTCAGTTGGGCTTAAAGGTTCAACATGCATTGAGAGCTTTTACCGCAATGGATAGAAAAGTAATTCAGAAAACAGCAGAAAACTACCCAACCACCCCTTTTTATAAAACCGAGGATTTAATTACTCAAATAGGTATCGGCGAGGCGATGATTAGTTTGCTAAACGAAAAAGGTATTCCTACCCCCCTTGCACATGTAATGTTGGGAACCCCGGCAAGTAGAATGGATATTTTAACTGATATGGAGCTGAAACTAATCGTTTCAGAATCCACATTGGCAAAAAAATATAATCAAGATATTGACCCTGAAAGTGCTTATGAGATATTGACGGCTAAGCTGGCTGCCACAGAACGTACTCAGTCTAATGATGCTAATACATCAACACCTACACGAGGGGCTAAACCAGCGCCAACACTGCTGGATAATTCTATTGTAAAATCAATGATGCGTACAGCAGGAAATATAGTGGTTAGATCTATGCTTGGGGTGTTAGGAATAGGTGGAAAAGCACCAAGAAAGAGCAGATAAAAGAAAAATTATTAGGTAGCAAATACAATTTTTAATTTTTTTTTCACATTATTCTATGTGTAATTAGCTGATTATCAGTGTCTGATTTACCCTTATAGTAATTTATAAAGTTACTTGTAGAAAAAAATCTAATAAAGTCTTTGGTGGAATCATTTTCACTCTTATCTTTGACTCGGTTTTTCATAGGATATTGGATTTTAAAGCGGGACTAGATTTCTATCTTGGTCCCTTTTTTTTGTCCCTTTGCGTCATATTTTATATAAATTTCCCTGAGTATCTGTTTTTATTTTCTGCTCTGAATGTAAGTAGATAAGGATGTTTTTCAGGTTTTCTGAAGAAGTAATTTTTTCTAGTTGCGAATAGGCTGTAGGTTGATTTTTAGACAAGCTTCGGAGAACTTTTTCGGTTAAAGTTGAAAAGCTTGAATTACTTAACTCTGCTTTGTTTTTATTTTTACAATTATCACATTTGCCACAGTCATCTTCGTTATCTGTACCAAAATAGGATGAAATCATTTTACTTCGGCAGGTAGTTGAATCTTGTACATACGCTTTAATAGCCTTTAACCTGGCTATATAGGCATCTTGTAAGGCTGTGAGATTATCTTTATTAAAATAGAGGTGATCTTTGAACATCCGGTTTTGCTGAAGTACAATTTGAGGCAAATCGCTTTTTGGAATATAATTAATAATCCCTGACCGATGTAAGTTTTGCAAATTTTCTGTGAGTTCGATTTCAGAGATACGTAAGGTATATGCGAGTGAATTCTCTTTAATTGCTACAGGAGCATCAAATATGCCTTCATAGCTCCTCAATAAGCTTTTAATTGTTTCTGTAAAAAAGGGATGCGTTTTTTCAAATTCTAAAAGGTCATCTCTGTTAGCTGTGAATGAAACCATGGATGGTTTGCTGAAGTTTTCGTTAAAATAAAGAATTCCGCATTGCGCAAGAGCTTTGATTGTATAAAAAGCTTCTAATGGCAAAAGGTTAAAATTTTGAGCAAAGATGTTGATATCTATATTATGACATTCGCCCTCTCCGTGCCCTACCGGAATTTGAAAATAATCCATTAGTGCGAGGTAAATCTTTTCTAATCTCTCATTATTTGGGAATCGGATGGTTGCTTCTTTTTCCATTAATTCCCATTCATTGGGCGTGGTAAATAAAATGGCTAATGCAGGCTTACCATCCCGTCCTGCTCTGCCGGCTTCCTGATAATAATTTTCAAGACAGTCCGGCATATCGGCATGGATTACCATTCTTACATCCGGTTTGTCTATGCCCATGCCAAATGCGTTTGTGCAAACCATTATACGGGTTTTATTATGTAACCAATCTTCCTGTTTGCGATTACGCACTGATGTGGTAAGGCCTGCATGATAGTAATCAGCAGAAATATGGTGGAGGGTTAGCAGCTCAGATATTTGTTTGGTTTGTTTTCGGCTACGGCAGTAAACGATTCCACATCCTTTTTCTTTTTTTAGTATATCCACCAAATGTGATGGTTTTGCTTCCGGATGGTGTACTTCATATAGAAGATTTGGCCTGTAGAATGACTGAAGGAAGATATTTTCCTTTTCAAACCCCAAGCGGACACAAATATCTTCTTGTACTTTTCGTGTAGCGCTTGCCGTTAGTGCTAATACCGGAACTCCGGGTAGCCATTCACGCATTTCCTTTATTCTCAAATAAGCAGGTCTGAAATCATATCCCCATTGCGATATGCAGTGTGCTTCATCTACTGCAAGTAAACCGGGCCGTACATGATTAAGGAATTGTTGAAATTGCCGACTGTGAATTCGTTCGGGTGACAAATAAATAAAACTCAATTTATTCTCTAACGCAACATCTAAAACCTGCTGTATCTCACGATAGCTCATGCCCGAAAATATAGCTGCAGCTGCAATTCCTCTTCGCTGTAATGCTTCTACCTGATCTTTCATTAATGCAATAAGCGGGCTTATTACAATACATAGCTTTTCTTGTAAAAGAGCCGGCACCTGAAAACAAATAGATTTTCCACCTCCTGTTGGTAACAAAGCAAGCGTGTCTTTACCACTTAATATAGAGCGGATGATATTCTCCTGCATAGGTCGGAATGCAGGATATCCCCAGTATTGGGTTAGTATGTTAAGCGGTTGCTTTTGCATTTTTGGATATCCCTGTAATTATAGAACCTTTTTAATAAACAATCTTGCTGAGTTGAAAATGAGTACCACATCGCTAAATCCCATAGCCAGCGCAGCAAAAGCTGGAGTTAATAGGCCAAATGCAGCAATGGGAATAGCAAAAATATTATAGAAGAAAGCCCAAAAGAGGTTTTGCTTTATGGTTCCAAAGGTGTGTTTACCCAGCCCCAGTGCGGTGGGTAAGTGTTGCATACCGTTGCCTACTAAAATTACATCTGCGCTTTGCATAGCTATTTGAGATGCATCACTAAGGGAGATTCCAATTGTTGCTTTTGCCAAAGCTGGGGCATCATTAATTCCATCACCAATCATTGCTGTGGGTGCAGATTTTGTGAGCGCTTCTATTCTTTCTAATTTATGCGTTGGAGTTTGGTTTCCTTCAATTTGGTCAATGCCTAACGCTCTACCTATCTTTTCTGCCCGTTCCTGGTGGTCGCCGGATAATAAAAATGTTTTAATTCCTTTTAACTTCATCCAGCTAATAACCTGTTCAGCTTCGGGTCTAACTTCATCCTGGAGATCGAGCCATCCTACTACTTTTTGATTTTTTAATAAATACACATGATGTCCCGGAGGGGCATCTGTTTCTTTAATTAAAGCAGCTGAGCCCGCATTGTATGTGTTTCCATCTTTGTCTGTTGCCGCAATTCCCAATCCTCGTGTTTCTCCAATAGATTTCCACTGAAGAGGCTGTTTTTGCGCCCACTCCCTAACTATAGATTTTCCAATTGGATGATTTGAATATTTTTCAAGAGAAAACACGATAAGCTTAAATTCTTCTTCAGGTATGGTGGTGAAGAATTTACTGATTTTAAAATTACCGGTGGTAAGTGTGCCGGTTTTATCAAACACAACCTGTTTAATATCCTTGAAGGATTCAAGAATAGAGGCATTGCGGTAAAGGATGCCCGTTTTTGCTCCTCTACCCAAGCCTACAGCAATGGCAGCAGGAGTGGCTAAGCCCATGGCACAAGGACAAGCGATTACTAAAACAGCAATTGATCTAATAAAGGAATCTCCAAATGAAATACCTCCAATAAAATAATTTGCTAATAATGTAATTATAGCGATACCAATTACCGAAGGAACGAAAACTTCGCTGATGCGGTCGGCCATTTTCTGTACCGGAGGCTTTTCTCCTTGCGCATCCTGCACCATTTTTAAAATACCAGACAGAACGGTTTTATCACCTACTTCAGTTACCTGTGCTTTGACTAATCCGCTTTCTAAAATACTTCCTCCAATAAGAACATCTTTTTTTGTTTTATAAACCGGTATGCTTTCTCCGGTAATAATGGCTTCATTTACCTGACATTCGCCCCAAAGGATTTTTGAATCCATAGGTACGGTTTCTCCGTTTTTGATAAGCACTAAGTCGCCCGTTCTTAATTGGGTGTTTTCAACAGGCATAATTTGTTCACGATGTTCATCATCAAAGGCAATCATATTGGCCATAACCTTTTGTGATTTGGCTAATGATTTAATGGCGCGTTGTGTAGATTGGATAGAGATTTCTTCAATGTAATTACCAAAAAAAACAATGGTGATTATTTCTGCAGCGGTTTCAAAGAATAGAAAGTTTTCACCCCAATTCATAAGAGCACCCGCTGTACTATATGCAAAAGCGGCTAATGCACCTAATGCAATAAGTACATTCATATTTGGCGTCCTGTTAAGAATACTTTTCCATCCGCTTCGGCCAAAGAAATCCATGCCCACAATAAATACAGGAAGGCATAGTGCCATTTGTATCCAAGGGTTCATCAGCCAAGGTATATGAATCCACGGATGCAGCATGTGCATCATTAATACCAGCGTAAATGGTAAACAAAAGAAAAAACGCTTTTTATTTGTACCTAAGAATCTGCCTTCTCTTTCATGATGATGGCCGGCATGGTCAGGTGATACAACTGTGTATCCCAAGTTATGAATACCCGCTTTTAACTTATCTAAATTTTTATCGGGGTTAGTAAAACTAACTGCGCCGTCAATGGGGTTTACCCTTACCGATTCCATTCCTTCGTGCTGCAAATATTTTGAAATAGTAAGTGCACAATTGGTACAGGTCATCCCACCTACTTTCCAATCTACTTTCTCCATTTTGCAAAATTATGCAATAGCTGGTTTAAGTTAGTAGATGAGGTGTTAAAGCGTATTATATTTGAGTATGGAAATAATTTTTTCATTAGCAAACATTAACGGAGCGGCTACCTGGTTTATAGAAGCGATTAAGGGATATAGCGTAATAGCTATACATGGGGAAATGGGGGCAGGGAAAACCACTTTTATATCTGCTGTGTGCAGGCAATTGGGGGTGAAGGAGCCCATATCCAGCCCAACCTTTTCAATTATCAATGAGTACAGCGGTAATCATAACACTATTTACCATCTTGATCTTTTTAGGTTATCATCTGAAATGGAGGCTCAAGAGGCGGGAGTAGAAGATTGTATTACATCAGGAAATCTGTGTTTTGTTGAGTGGCCCGAGAAATTGCCTCACTTTTTTAATAATGCCTTGCATTGTTATTTGGAAGTTGTTTCAAATGATAGTAGAAAAATCAGGATAAATGCTTAAATTGTATTTCTAATTTTTGCAAAATGATGTTTACTTGTTAGAATATGGCAGCTCCGAGAAACATTTTAGCTCATTCTATCCAATATCACACACTTGAAGAAACATTGGATATTAAACCTAGAGGAAAGGAGTTGCAAATTGGAATTCCCAAAGAGAAATCATTTAATGAAAATCGAATTGCTTTAACTCCTGAAGCTGTGGGAGTTTTAGTAGCTAGTGGCCATTCGGTTACCATGGAAAGCCAGGCTGGTTTGGGGGCAAATTATAGCGATAAGGATTTTAGTGAGGCAGGAGCAAGAATTGTTTTTGCTCCTGAAAAGGTTTTTGATTGTGATATAATTGTTAAGAGCGGCCCGGTGAGTGAAGAAGATTGTGAATTATTAAAACATGGGCAGTATATTATTTCACCTATCAACGTGGCGGTAATGAAAAGAGAGGTGTTAGAACGGATGATGGAAAAGAGAATTACCGCTTTGAGCTTTGAAAATTTAAAAGATGATAGTGGCCATAATCCCATTGTCCGTAGTATGAGTGAAATTGCCGGTAGCGCAGTGATGCTAATAGCCAGCCAATATTTAAGCAGTGCTAATAATGGAAAGGGTGTTTTGGTGGGTGGTATAAGCGGAATTCCACCAACAAAGGTGGTAATTATTGGGGCTGGAATTGTAGGAGAGTATGCAGCCCGGTCGGCTTTGGCTATGGGAGCAAGCATCAAAATCTTCGATAATAGTATTTATCGTTTAAAGCGTTTGCAAAATAATATTGGACAGCGTTTATGGACATCCGTTATTGAGCCGCGTATATTAGCAAAGCAATTAAAAACTTGTGATGTTGCAGTAGGTGCATTAAGTCCGGGTGGAGGAAGAACACCAATGGTGGTTACCGAAGAAATGGTTTCGGATATGCGTCCGGGTAGTGTTATTGTTGATGTAAGTATTGATCAAGGAGGTTGTTTTGAAACCAGTATGGTAACTTCTCATAAAACACCTGTTTTTAGAAAGTATGATGTGATACATTACTGCGTTCCTAATATTCCGAGCGGGTTTGCACGCACTGCATCTCAGGCCATTAGTAATGTGCTTATGCCATTATTACTTGAAACAGCCGAAGACGGAGGAATTGAAAATACATTATGGTATAAGATAAATATTCGTAGTGGTATTTATTTGTTTAAAGGGAGCCTAACTAATTTCTATTTAAGCGAAAGGTTTGACTTAAAATATACTGACTTAAATTTACTTATTGCCAGCAGGCGCTGATAATTTTCTCCCTATTTTTTAAAATCCAGAATGGAAATAATTTCATCACAAAAATGGTATTCATTTTTATCATTACTGCTGATAATTAAAAGCCTGTCATTTGCATATTGATTAATGAGTTGATGATATAAAGCTACACCTTCACTATCCAGGTTAGTTAACGGTTCATCTAATAATAATACCGGCGTATTGCAAAAGAATGCCTGTGCTAATTTTAATCTTTGTTTCATTCCACTACTAAAAAAGCGGATTTGTTTATTCATAGCATGAGATAAATTAATTTCATTTAATATCTCATCTATTTCTTTTATTCTTTGCTTAAAAGAAAAATGAAATTTTAAAAACTCTATTGCCGTCATTTCCTCAATAAGTTCAAGGTAGGGCGCTGATATTGAGATGAAGGGATATGGGTTTTCGATATTTTCTCCGGTATCTTCATGCGTATATGTTATGGTTCCTCGGCTATGGTGCATAGCACCCGCCAATACCTGAAGCAATGTTGATTTGCCCGACCCGTTAGGTCCTGTAATACCATAAGTGTGATGGGGTGAAAACTCAAATGAAAAATCTTTGAAGACCCATTCGCGATTGTAACGTTTGCCTACATTTTGCAAACTAATCTTCATCTTTAAAATCTTTGCTATGAACCTTGATAATACCTTTTTTACTATCCTGGATGAATTGCAAAATGGCTTTTTTCTCGGGGGTGTCTTTAAAGTTCTCAGAAATATATTCTAATGCCTGTGTAATGTTTAATCCTTTATTATAAATGTGTCTGTATATATCCAGGATTTCATTAATGGTATCGGAAGTGTAGCCACGTCGTTGAAGGCCAACGGAGTTAACGCCGGCATAACTTAAAGGAGAACGAGCTGCTTTTATAAAGGGGGGTACATCTTTTACTATGGATGATTGTCCGCCAATATAAGTGTGTGCACCAATACGGGTAAACTGAGGGGCGGCAGCCATTCCGCCGATGATGGCATAATCTCCGATTTCAACATGTCCTGCAAGTTGAACACTATTAGCAATGATTACGTTATCGCCCAAAATACAATCGTGGGCGATATGTGCATAGGCCATTATCAAACAATTTTTTCCAACTGCTGTTTTCCATTTATCCTGAGTGCCTCTGTTTACAGTTACACATTCTCTTATGGTAGTGTTATCACCAATTTCAACTGTTGTCTTTTCGCCCATGAATTTTAGGTCTTGCGGGATACCACCAATAACGGCTCCGGGAAAAATTGTACAAGCCAGGCCAATATGTGCCCCTTCCATAATTACCGCATTAGACATAATGTGGCTACCTTCGCCAATAACGACTTCGGCATGGATTACTGCAAAAGGGTCTATGCGAACATTTTTTCCGATTTTAGCAGCCGGATCTATGTGGGCAAGAGGACTGATCATTGTTGATGCTTTGGTTTTTTTACAATTTGGGCTACCAATATTGCTTCGGCTGCCAGTTTATCTCCAATATAAATAGTTCCTTTCATTTCACAAATACCTCTTCGAATAGGATGTAGTAATTCCATTTTTAAAATTAGGGTATCTCCGGGTACTACTTTTTGTTTGAATTTACATCCTTCAATTTTTAAAAAATAAGTATCATACTGGTCTTCAGAATTACGTGGTATGGCCAATAATCCTCCTGTTTGTGCAAGTGCTTCAATTTGTAGAACACCCGGCATTACAGCATTTCCGGGAAAATGTCCGGTAAAAAAAGGTTCATTATAAGTTACGTTCTTAATGGCTATTACATGCTTATCTGTTAGTTCCATTACCTTATCAACCAACAAAAATGGATAACGATGAGGGAGCGTTCGTTCAATATCATGCACATCTAATACAGGGGCCTGATTGGGGTCGTAAACAGGAACATCCATTGTGGCTTTAACTTTCTTAATATGTTCCTTTATTTTTTTTGCAAACTTTACATTGGATGAATGTCCGGGGCGATTGGCTATGATATGTCCTTTAAAAGGGAAACCTACTAAACCAAGATCACCTACAACATCTAATAATTTATGTCGTGCAGGTTCATTAGGATATCTCAATTCCAAATTATTTAAAATTCCGGCTTCACTAACCTGAACATCTGTTTTATGAAATATTTTTGAAATTCTTTCTACCTGATCTTTTGTAACCGGTTTATCAACTACTACGATGGCGTTATTAATATCTCCACCTTTAATGAGATTATGTTCTATTAATTGTTCCAATTCATGAAAAAAGCAAAACGTACGGCTAGATGCAACCTTCTGAGGAAAATCGGTTACCTTTTTTAAGTCGGCATGCTGTGTGCCTAATATAGGAGAGTTGAAATCAATAAGTGTGTTAATCCGGTATCCATCGAAAGGCATAGCTACCATTTCAACTTTTTTCTCTTCATCAATAAAAACAATGTTTTCAGAAATGGGATAATAAATTTTTTCATTATCCTGTTTTTCAATTCCGGCTTTATTTATGGCGTCAACAAAAGGTTGTGCACTACCATCTAAAATAGGTACTTCTTCTCCATTAATTTCAATGATAACATTGTCAACCCCGGTACCAACCAATGCTGCCATAAGGTGTTCAATGGTACTAATGCGAGCTCCATTAAGACCAATTGTAGTACTTCGTGTAGTATCAATTACATTATCTACATCTGCCTTAATACGTGTTTTCTCTTTCAAGTCAATACGCTGAAAAACTATACCATGATTTGCCGGTGCGGGTTTTAAAACCATTTTAACCGATTGTCCGGTATGGATACCGGCTCCCGAAATAGTAATTTCACTTTTAAGTGTGTGCTGAAATGAGATGGCGTTTCCCTGCTTTCGGTCTGTCATAAAACAAAAATAGGAAAAGTATTGTATTACAAGATTTAAGCGGTTACCTAGTCGGCATTTAAACGGAGAGATTTAATAATTTGCTCCAATTCTGAAAGACGTTTTTCCATTTCTGGGAGATTTCGGTTTACAGCCTGGCTTCTTAATGCGCTTGAATATTCAAAGGCGGGTGAACCGGTTACTGCTGTATTGGGAAGCCTGATGGACTTGCTTACTCCGCTTTGGGCATTTATTTTACTCCCGTCGGCAATTTGAATATGGCCTACAATGCCAGCCTGGCCGCCAATCATAACATTATTTCCAATTTTGGTGCTTCCACTTACGCCTGCCTGAGCAGCGATTACCGTATTGCTTCCAATCTCAACATTGTGGGCAATTTGCACCAAATTGTCAATCTTTGCGCCTGATTTTATGAGTGTAGAACCCATCGTGGCACGGTCAATAGTGGCGTTTGCACCAATTTCAACATTGTCTTCAATTACCACATTGCCAATTTGCGGAACTTTAATAAAAGTACCGTTTGTTTGAGGTGCAAACCCAAATCCATCACTACCTATTACAACACCGGCGTGGATTTTTACATCCCTACCAACCTTGCAGTTATTATAAATTTTTACCCCCGGAAGGATAATGCTATTATTTCCAATTTCCACGTTAGGGCCTAAATAACAGTTAGGAAATATTTTTACGTTATTTCCTATAGTTGTGTTTTGGTCTATATAAGTAAAGGCGCCAATGTACACCTGATTACCCATTTTTACCGATTCATGAACAAAGGAGGGTTGCTCAATACCCATTAATTGCTGGGTTTGAAGTTTTTCATATTGGTCTAATAATGTAGCAAACGCACTATAAGGGTCTTTTACTCTTATTAGCGTAGCTTTAACCTGGTGTTTTAATTCAAGAGAATCATTAAGAAGCACAATAGATGCATTGGTAGAGTAGAGGTAGTCTTCGTACTTAGGATTGGCCAAAAACGCCAATTGCCCATTAAGGGCTTCTTCAATTTTTCCGAATGAAGACACAGAAATAGCGGCATCTCCTTCAATTTTGCCTTGTATTAGGGCTGCTATCTGACCTGCTGTAAACTCCATAAATGTGAAAGCTTCTGCTAAATTTCAATCAATTTAGCAAACAAATGTAATATTTTTTAATCTTGCCACTAAGGTTTTCATTAATCAGGGCATTGTCCACTGCCGATATGTCTTTTACTGTTCCATCTTTAAAGAGGATGTTAATCTGTTCTTCTTCAAAATCATAAGTTCGGCTGGTGGCTTCTCCGGTAAAAACGAGCCAGGATACTTCCTCATCGCTCAAACCCAATTGTGATTTTATTATAGATTTTCTTTCAGCTACAAACGCTGCATTTACAGGCTCGGCAAAGTATCTAACTTTTAATAATTTGCGGTTAATCAACCCTTCACAAAGGAGACTTAACGGTTTATCTTTATGAAAACGCCATTTTTTTATTGCCATAAGCACATCGGTATCGTCCATATTACAAAATTTCTCTAAGCTTCTTTCACTGTTATGGATAAAACTAAAAAGCGGCTCATCACAATCAGCACCTAAGAATCTGGCTCGTTTTACTATGCGTTGAAGCATTTGTTCTGCACTAACTACTGTTTTATGTAAATATACCTGCCAGTACATCAGCCTTCGAGCTACAATAAACTTTTCAATTGAATAGATTCCTTTCTCCTCTATCATTAATTCACCGTTATGCACAGTAAGCATTTTTAAAATTCGATCATAACCTATCACCCCTTCACTAACTCCGGTGAAAAAACTATCACGGGTCAAGTAATCCATTCGATCAACATCTAATTGCCCACTTACTAATTGATGAAGGAATTTTTTATGATATTTATTTTGAAAGATATCAATAGCCATTTGAAGTTGGTTATTGAATTGAATATTTAACTCCTTCATTAGAGCAAGAGAAATATCTTCATGATTCATTCCTTCCGCCATAACGTGCTCCAATGCATGTGAAAAAGGTCCATGGCCAATATCATGAAGTAGGATAGCAATCTTTGCACCCAGTTGTTCTTCAGGTGTGATGTCAATTCCCTTTTCAATTAACTCTTGTAAAGCACATCGCATAAGATGGTAGGCGCCCAAAGAATGGTGTAAGCGAGTATGCACAGCTCCGGGATAAACAAGATGTGCCATAGCCATTTGATGAATGCGCCGTAAGCGTTGGTAGTATGGATGCGAAATAATGTCGTTGATAAGAGAATGGTCTATGGTAATAAATCCGTAAACAGGGTCGTTGATGATTTTATGAAAGCCCATAATTGCCTTTTATGTTAAAGGTTTTACAAAAGGAGCAAAGCTATGCTACGTAATGAGAAAAAATTGAATTTGCTTGGCATCCATCACGTAAATTTACCTGAAAGGCATTAATCTTAGTCATTGAAAAAGTTTTTGCGCTATGAATGTACCTAAAATTCTATGGGTGGATGATGAAATAGACAGCCTCACCTCACAGATTATGTTTCTTGAAAACAAAGGATATGCTGTTGAGACCCGTACCAACGGGTATGATGCGGTAGAGTATGTAAAGGATAATTTTGTAGATGTGGTATTACTTGACGAATCCATGCCTGGGATTACAGGGTTGCAAACACTTCAGGAAATAAAAGGAGTACGCGGTAACGTTCCTGTAGTATTGATTACCAAAAACGAAGCAGAGAATATTATGAATGAGGCTATTGGTAGCCAGATTAGTGATTACTTGATAAAACCGGTAAATCCTAATCAGGTTTGGCTGAGTTTGAAAAAGTTGATTGACAACAAAAGACTTGTTGCTGAAAAAACCACCCAGGCGTATCAGCAGGAATTTCAATCACTCTTTTCTGCAGTAAATAGTAATCCGGATTACAATGGTTGGATGGATATTTACAAAAAGCTGGTGTATTGGGAATTGGAAATGGAAAAGAGTGATAGTCCTGAAATGCAGGATGTGTTAGAAACTCAAAAACAAGAAGCTAACACTGAATTTTTTAAGTATGTATCCAAAAACTATGCATCCTGGGTTTCACCAAAGAGTACAGATGGCCCGATAATGAGTAATGTGTTGATGAAGTATAAAGTTTTTCCTCATCTTGAAAAAGGAACACCATTGTTTTTTGTTTTGATTGATAATCTTCGTTTTGATCAATGGAAAGCAATCCAACCCATTTTTGCATCGGGTTTTCGTATTCATGAAGAAGATACTTTTTATTCCATCTTACCCACAGCTACACAATATGCACGCAATGCAATTTTTGCCGGACTCATGCCCATTGAAATTGAAAAACAATTTCCTGAAGAATGGAAAAATGATGATGAAGATGGGGGTAAGAATTTATTTGAGGAAGTCTTTTTACGTGAACAATTAAAGCATGCAGCAAAGCAGGAGATCAAGTTCTCGTTTACAAAGATTACTAACAATAATGATGGACAGAAGTTGGTAGATAATATGCATAATCTTTTACAAAATGATTTAAATGTTATTGTCTATAATTTTGTTGATATGCTTAGCCATGCCCGAACTGAAATGGAAGTTTTAAAAGAATTGGCCGGCGATGAAATAAGTTACCGAAGTATTACACAAAGCTGGTTTGAACACAGCCCTTTGCATCAGGCGTTGAAAAAGATTGCTGATAAAAAGATTACATTGATTGTAGCAACTGATCATGGTAGTACAAGGGTAAAAGTTCCTTCAAAGGTTATTGGGGATAAGCAAACGACAGCTAATTTGCGTTATAAGCATGGACGTAATCTAAACTATGATGCAAAGGACGTATTGGTATTTCGCGATCCGAGAGATGCAGGGTTACCTGTACCAACAGTAAACTCAAGCTTTATTTTTGCCAAAAATGATTTGTATTTGTGTTATCCTAATAATTACAACCACTATGTAAATTATTACCGTAATACCTTTCAGCATGGTGGAATTAGTTTGGAAGAAATGATTATTCCTATTATCCGGATGTCAAATAAATAGAGTGTACACATGTTGTGGAGAATGTTTTTTCGGAATTTGTAGAAATTAAAATAAAGTTGCAGTAATAAAGAAGTATTAGTTATGAAAATTACACAGTCGGTATTAGATAAGATTGAAAAGATAATTGAAGAATCCGGCTATATTATCAGATATGAACGTGGTAATTTCCAAAGTGGATTTTGTATTCTGCGTGAAAAGAAAGTGGTTGTTTTAAATAAATTTTTTCAACTTGAAGGCCGTATTAATACCTTGATAGATTTACTGCCTCAGCTTGATATTGAATTTGATTCACTTACCCGCGAGAGTCAAAAATTGTATGAAGAGTTACAACGTCAGGATGAAGAGGTAAATAAACAAACGGATGAACTGTCCCCCGCTTAAAGTAACTTTTTTAGGCACCGGTACCAGCAGCGGAGTTCCTATGATTGCGTGTGATTGTGAGGTGTGTAGATCTGAGGATTCAAAAGATAAACGCTTTCGGAGCAGTGTCTTAATAGAAAGTGAAACCACTACCTTGGTGGTTGATACCACTCCGGATTTTAGGTCTCAAATGCTGCGCACAGGAGTTAAAAAACTGGATGGTGTATTAGTTACTCATCATCATAAAGACCATATTGCCGGATTAGATGATGTAAAGGCCTTTTGTTATTTTCAGCAACAAGAGATGAAGGTATTTGCTACTCCAATCACTCAACAAGCATTGCATCGTGAGTTCTCTTATATTTTTGATAAGAACAAATATCCCGGTGTGCCCGATGTAAATCTGATTACTATTTCAGATCAACCTTTTGTGGTAGGGGATATTCCGGTTGTACCTATTTTAGTCTGGCATTTACGCATGCCGGTATTAGGATTTCGATTTGGTAGATTTACCTATATAACTGATGCCAATAGAATAGACCCTGATGAAATGGCTAAAGCAAAGGATTCAGAGGTGCTGGTGTTAAATGCGCTAAGACATCAAAAGCATATTTCTCATTTTAACTTAGAAGAGGCTATTCACATGGCTGACTTACTGGGTGCTAAAACGGCTTATTTCACGCATATCAGCCATCAATTAGGACGACATCAAGCGGTGAGTAAAGAACTTCCGACGAATCGTTTTTTAGCTTATGATGGATTGACACTCTTTTTCCCTGCTTAGGGTATTGTTGCCACCTTCCATGAAGTGTAATTTACATGGATGGGAATACGTAACGATAATCATTTTCTTCATTTTTCAAAAGGAGAACGAATTGGTATTCTTGCCTTGTTGGTTTTAATAATCATAGCGCATCTTGCCCCACTATTTTTTAATCAGGATAACCTGCCTGAGCTTTCTATAAATGATCTTGCATGGCTTGAAGACACCACTTCGAATAGGCATGTACGTTATAGTTTAAAGGAAAATACAGAAACAAGGGAGGCTACATTATTTTTTTTTGATCCCAATACATTGGATGAAACAGGTTGGATTAATCTTGGGGTAAAACCATTCATCGTTCGAAATATTGAAAAGTATCGTCAAAAAGGTGGACGGTTTAAATCAAATACTGACTTAAAAAAGATTTATGGATTAACCGAAGAAGAGGTTATCAGGCTCCAGCCCTTTGTTCAAATTAAAAGTGAGCTAAATACGAAAATGGAGGTACGGGGCGGTCAGGATAATTTTTTACAAAAGCGAATAGATGTAAATGCAGCAGATAGTGCGGAATGGGAATCATTACCCGGAATAGGCGCGAAATTGTCTGTTCGTATAATAAATTTCCGTACGAGGTTGGGTGGGTTTAATACGGTTAATCAAGTTGGAGAAACGTATGGTTTGCCGGATAGTGTCTTTCAAAAAATTAAGCCCCGATTGACTATTGATGCGAAAGATAAATTGAGGCTTATAGATATAAATACGGCAGATGTGAATGAACTGAAACAACATCCATATATACGATATGCAAATGCACAACTAATCGTGGCTTTTCGTAATCAACATGGGCTTTTTAAACACATAGAGGATTTGAAAAAAATAATTGGCCTAGATTCCGGTTTTGTTGAAAAAGTTGGCCCCTATTTTAAATTGACTAATGAAATAAGAGAAGAGTGACCAATGCAAGGTTTTTTGTTAACTTGCCCAAAATTTACAAAATGGATTTTAAGACCAATGAGCTAACACTTCAGGTAGCAGAATCAGCAAAAGAATTTGCGGTAAAGCATATAAAGCCGCATTTAATGGAATGGGATGAGAGTCAAGAGTTTCCGGTTCATATATTTAAAGAATTGGGTAAGTTGGGTATGATGGGCGTTTTGGTGCCGGAAAAATATGGAGGTACAGGGCTAGGGTATTTCGAATACAGTGCTATTATACAGGAGATTGCTAAGGTATGTGGTTCAATTGGATTGTCAGTTGCAGCACATAATTCTTTGTGTACGGGTCATATTTTGATGTTTGGAAGTGAGGAACAAAAAATGAAATACCTACCCAAATTAGCTACAGCAGAATATATTGGTGCCTGGGGGCTTACCGAACCCAACACCGGAAGTGATGCGGGAAATATGAAAACAACAGCTGTTAAGGATGGCGATAAATGGATTATTAACGGGGCAAAAAGCTGGATTACACATGGTAAGACAGGAGATGTGGCTGTGGTAATGTGCCGCACCGGCGAACCGCGTGCGAAGAATAATGCTACTGCGTTTATAGTTGACCGGGGTACATCGGGTTTTTCCGGAGGGAAAAAGGAAAATAAATTGGGAATGCGTGCCAGTGAAACCGCAGAAATGATATTTGATAATTGTATTGTTTCAGATAGTCAGCGTATAGGGACGGTGGGAGAAGGGTTTAAACAGGCAATGAAAATTTTGGATGGCGGACGTATTTCTATTGCCGCCCTGAGCTTGGGTATTGCAAAAGGGGCATACGAAGCGGCTGTACAATATGCTAAAGAACGCCATCAGTTTGATCAACCAATTGCTAATTTTCAAAGCATTGCATTTAAACTGGCAGATATGGCTACCAAGATTCAGGCAGCAGAATTATTAATTGATCAGGCATGTGATTTAAAAATGCGGGGATTACCATTAACTAAAGAATCTGCGATAGCAAAATATTATTCCAGTGAAATTGCTGTGGAGATAAGCACTGACGCTGTTCAGATTTTTGGAGGTTATGGATATACTAAAGACTTTCCGGTTGAGAAATTTTATCGCGATAGCAAATTGTGTACAATCGGAGAAGGTACCAGTGAAATTCAGAAATTGGTAATTAGCCGTGAAGTTTTAAGAGGATAATAGTATCCTCACTACTTTCCACCAAACATATCTCCTAATTTGTCTTTGATACTGTCAATGGCATCTTCAGCTTTATGTGCCAACCCTGCCTCATCTTTAAATAAATTATCTACTGCTCCAGACATCATTGGGAACTTTTCCTTTACATAATCTTTTATGGCATGAATAGCTTTTGTAGCTTGTTCGGATGTAATTCCGGCCTTTTCAATTAATTGATTAATTAAGTCTTGCATAAATATAAGTTTAAGTATTATTATTCAGTATCATAACGATCAACACGCTCGATACCCGGAAGTCTTAGTAATTCAGCAACAAGATTATCTAATTCGTCTTTATCGTGTACAAATACCTTTACGTTACCTTCAAATATACCCTCTTTGGCTTCAATAGTCATTGCAGAAATGTTAACTTTTAGTTCTCCGCTTATTAGGTTAGTAATTTTATGAATTACACCTACATCATCTAAGCCAATAATTTTTAAGCCGGTTAAGAAGGATATTTCTTTGTTTTTTGCCCATTTTGTTTTTACCACCCGGTGTCCATAATTGGATAGTAATCGAGTAGCATTGGGGCAATTGGTACGATGAATTTTAAGGCCTTCACCGGTAGTAATAAAACCAAAAACATCATCGCCGGGAATAGGCTTGCAGCAATTAGCAAGCGTGTACATAATCTTATCACCGGTTTCTCCAAAGATCACTAATTCGGTGTCTTTTCGGTTAAATGATTTTGATGTTTCTATTTCTTTTGGGGGCTCAAGTTTTTCAATTTTAGGAGGAATGAGTTTTCCTCCGGCCACAGTAAAGTCTTTTAAATCCTGCAGGCTGTTTTTCTTAATAGCAATTTCATACAGCAGCTCGAGTGAAGAATTTAGTTTATAAAACTTAGCTAATTCATCCATATTCTCCTGACTCATCTCTGCATCTATATGATCAAGTTTGCGTTTAAGAATTCCTTTTCCATCATCGGCAATTTTTCTTTTTTCTTCTTTGAGTGAATCTTTAATTTTTGATTTTGCCTTACTGGTAACAACAAATTCTAACCATTCAGAATTAGGCTTTTGTTTTGAACTGGTAATAATTTCTATTTGGTCGCCACTGCGTAATTTGTGGCTAAGCGGAACTAATTTATGATTAACCTTTGCGCCAATGCATTTGCTTCCTATCTCTGTGTGTACGTTAAAAGCAAAATCAAGCGCGGTAGCTCCAATAGGCAGCATGCGGATATCACCTTTAGGCGTATATACATAAATATCTTCTGCAAGGAATGAAGTTTTAAATTCCTGAAGAAAATCATCCGCACTACTTTCTTGTGAAGATAGTGTTTCCCTGATTTGATTGAACCATTGTTCAAAGCGGCTTGAATCATCTTTCCCTTCTTTATATTTCCAGTGTGCGGCCAACCCTTTTTCTGCAATTTCATTCATCCGCTTAGTGCGAATTTGAATTTCGACCCACTTCCCTCCGGGTCCCATCACGGTGGTATGGAGCGCTTCATATCCATTGCTTTTAGGATTGCTCAACCAGTCTCTCAATCGTTCCGGAGAAGGAGTGTATTCGTCTGTTATAATACTATACACTTTCCAACATTCTTCTTTTTCTTTTTCATGTAAGGCATTAACAATAATCCGAATGGCGAAAAGATCGTAAACCTCTTCAAAGGATACTCCTTTCTTTTTTATTTTATTCCAAATGCTATGGATACTTTTTGGTCTGCCAAAAATTTCAAAATCAAAACCGGCCTTTTGCAGCTTATCTTTTAGTGGGCGTATAAAATCATTGATGTAACGGGTTCGTTCTCTTTTAGTATCCTGTAATTTTTGTGCGATATACCGATATGTGTCAGGCTCCATATATTTCATCGCCAAATCTTCCATTTCTATTTTGATAGAATACAATCCCATACGATGAGCCAGCGGTGCGTAAACATAAATAGTTTCACTGCAAATTTTTAGTTGCTTTTCGCGTTTCATAAATTCCATGGTACGCATGTTATGCAACCGGTCTGCGAGTTTAATCAGAATAACGCGAGGGTCATCAGTTAGTGTAAGTAAAATCTTCCTGAAGTTTTCTGCTTGTTTAGATGTGTTGGTGTCCATCACCACTGCAATCTTGGTTAGGCCATCAACAATCTTGGTTATTTCGGGGTCAAATTCTCTTCTTATATCATCGAGGGTGATATCGGTGTCCTCAACTGTATCATGTAGCAATGCACAAATAGCACTACTTACACCAAGGCCGATTTCTTCAACACAAATTCTAGCAACGGCAATGGGATGTAAAATATAAGGCTCACCACTTTTGCGCCTCATGGTTTTGTGAGCCTCCACAGCCATTTCAAAAGCATTACGCAATAGTGTTTTATCACCGGGTTTAAACTTTGACTTGAGCACACGCAACAACCCACGGTATTGTCGCAGGATTTCCTTTTTTTCATCCTCTTCATTAAGAGGATAATTCGCTTTTTTTGCAGTTTTAGTCTCCATAGTGCTAACTACGAATTTACTTTAAAACTCAATGATTATCAAAATAGATTTAGGTGCAAATAGTCTTTACGGCGGTATTTTATTTTACTTGCTTTCCTTTATAAATGGCTTGTGGATTATGGTTTTATACATAAAAGGCTATTTTATGAAAGTGAAAGTTATTTTTAAGATTCGGAGGGATTTTAATCCCGAATTACCCTACCTTTGCACCCCCAAACTTCTATAGGTGGGAAAAATGCGGATGTGGCGAAATTGGCAGACGCACCAGACTTAGGATCTGGCGCCGCAAGGCATGTAGGTTCGACTCCTATCATCCGCACATAATATCCCGGCTTCCCCCCGGTGCATTTTTAAAAAATAGAGATCAGGTTATGGCTACAGTAACAAGAGAAAACATCGGTTTATTAAATGATAAACTTACTATTAAAGTAAATAAAGAAGACTATCTGCCTGCTTTTGAGAAAAAGCTTAAGGAATATGGCAAAACGGCTAATATTCCGGGATTTAGAAAGGGAATGGTACCGGCCGGTATGATAAAGAAAATGTATGGCCCATCTATCTTTAATGAAGAAGTAATTAGAGGAGTAGAACAAAAATTGTATAATTATCTATCTGAAGAAAAACCGGACATTTTCGCACAGCCGTTACCGTTAGATATTCCCGTAGGTAATATGGATTACAAAAACCCCGGTGAATATGCTTTTAATTTTGAAATTGGGCTTAAACCGGAATTTTCTTTACCGGAATTGGATAAAGCTTCTTTAACGCTTCATAAGGTGGAGGTGACTCAAGAAATGGTTACCGAAGAAATTAGCCGGATGCAAATCAAAGGCGGCAACATGACCGAGCCTGAGGTGGTTGACAATGAGGAGAATGTACTGAATGTGCTTTTTTCTGAGTCTGATGCAGAAGGGAACTTGGTTGAAGGCGGAATTGTAAAGGAAAATTCTGTGCTATTAAAGTATTTCTCAGAAGCTTTGCAAAAGCAGTTGCATGGGAAAAAGAAGGGTGATAAAATCGTTTTTAAATTAGCAGATTCTTTTCCGTTAGATAAGTTGGAAATGATGCTGAAAGATTTAGGCTTAGATCCTACAGATAAATCGTCTGCAGAAAAATACTTTAATGCAGAAATTGTAAAAATAGGATTGGTTGAAAAGCGAGAATTAAATGAAGATTTCTTTAATGAAATATTTCCGGGTAAAGGAATTAAAACCGAGGAAGAGTTACGTGAGGTTTTAAAAGAGGAGATAGCTCAGTATTGGATGTCGCAAAGTCGCAATCAATTACAAGACCAATTATATCATTATCTTATTGATCACGCTAAAATGGAATTTCCTGAAAATTTTCTAAAACGTTGGTTGCGCACCGGTGGTGAATCACCCAAAACAACTGAAGAAGTAGAGCGTGATTATCCCGGCTTTAGTAACCAGTTAAAATGGACATTAATAAGTGATCGCATCATTACCGATAATAAAATTGAGGTTAGCTCTGAAGAGATAAGAAAAAGCATGATGGCGGAAGTGTCTCGTTATTTCGGAAATATGAATATGGGTGAGGATATGGGCTGGTTAGATAGCTACTTAGACAGGATGATGAAGGATGAAAAGCATGTAGATTCAACCTATCGCCGGTTGATTACTGAAAAAGTCTTTTCCTGGTTAGAGCAGCAAGTTAAGCCTGCTGAAAAAACCGTTACACCCGAAGAATTGGTTGGGATGCAGCACCATCACCATCATTAATGCTTATCCTCGCTTGAGGATTTGAATGGTAAAATCCAATTAGAATGGGATAAATAACTCCAGGAAACTTCAGCAAGATTTACCGTGCTGTCTATAAGTGGTAAAAATGTTTTTCCATTCAGGCTTACTTCGCCGATGGCATAAACGGCAACATTGTTAATTCCCCTTTTTTTAAATTCTGATTTTAATTCTTGTGCGTATTGCCAAGTTAAGTCCGGAGATGTGGCTATCCATTGTGCATGAGATAATGAAAATCTTTCCGTTGTAAGAATTCGCCACGTATTTCCTGATTTATTGTCCACAACTTTAAAGGAAATGTGCCCATCCTTTGCTCTGAGCATAAATCTCCAACTCATCCGGTAACCCTCATTGCTCCATAAAACATTGTAGGGATAAAACAGTGAACGAAGAGGAAGGATGATTTGTATAACCATATAAATTCCTAAAATAACTAGTAGGTTATTGTTTACTTTATGTGTTTGTATATGTTGAATCGTATATAAGGGAGGTTTATTTGGAAAAAAGACACTACGTACTTTTTGCGGGTCTAAAAAGAATAGATTACCTGCAATACATAGGAAGGGAAAAATTCCGGGAGACAGGGAAATAAAAGAAAAAAGAAGAATAAATAAAGAAAACAAAAAAGCTATTAAGGCAGTACGTCTCCAAAGTAATAGGGGTACAATTAATAAATTAGAAATTAATCCCCCCCAGCTAATAATTTTTGGGAAAGCAGGGTTTCCATAAAAACCACTGAGTATACTATGCGTAACAAGTTTTGAAAATTTTATATTTAAAAGTTCTCCGGAAAGCCAATCCGAATTAAACCAAAAAAATGCAGTATATAAATACATCACACTCATTTGAAAAATAAATAAGGTGGGGATCCATCTTGAGCAAGAAAGTGATTGATGTACTCGTCTGCGTTTTGTATCAAATGAAAAATAGCGATTGGCAGGCATAAATACCAGTATCCAGCTAAATAACAATACTAAGTAATAAAAATTGTTGGCGTTAACTTTTTGCATTAAGTAAAGAAGCGTCCACATTATAGCAAACCCTGTTGCACCTATTCGATATCTTTCTGCAAACATGATCATCAATGCAAATACAGCCATTATACCGACAAAGAAGTACATGCCTACTCCCGGAAAAGGTTTAATAAACTCAAGCCCAATAAATGAAAAAGTAAAAGAAGGTTTAATGTATGTTTCTTCCAACTCACCAGACAGGAATAATTGTGTACAAAGTACAAGCATTAAAAATCCAAAGATGATACGAAAGGCAGTTAATGCACTATTATCAACAGGGCTAAAGGCTTTCTTTTTCCAGGATATTTGTTGCTTTCTCCCTTCGGCAGAAATCATCTTTTATAGTTTGTTATTAATCCGATTTCAATTTAATGAAATCAGATTATAAATAACAAACATATTATTATAATTTTATTTCTTCGTTATTATTGTCGAAAAATCTAAATTCGGTAAGTTGGTAGGTTGTGTCTGATTTGATGTTAATCCGTTGTTTAAACTTCCATGACCATTTCATCCTCCTGGATGGGAAGCCACTTGTGAGGTAGGTGAATAGTATAGGGTGAACATGAATGGTGAGGCTTTTATGCTTTTGTGAAATAAGGTAATTAAGGTTTTTAAATATATCATCTTCCAAAACAAGGGTAGATGATATTTTTCCGGTACCGGCACAACTTGGACAAATTTCACTGGTATTAATTTTCATTTCCGGCTTCATTCGTTGCCGGGTAATTTGCATCAATCCAAACTTGGTAATAGGCAGAACAGCGTGTTTTGCACGATCTTGTTTCATGCACTGCTCCATAGTTTCAACCAACTTACGTTTGTTTTCCATTAATTTCATATCAATGAAATCAACAACAATAATTCCACCTAAATCACGAAGCCGTAATTGCCTGGCTATCTCTTCGGCAGCTTCCAAATTGGTTTCAAGTGCATTTTGCTCCTGATTATTACTTACACTTTTGTAACCGCTATTAACGTCAATAACGTGCAAAGCTTCGGTAGGCTCAATAATGAGGTAGGCTCCACTTGGTAGGTTTACTGTTTTTCCAAATGAGCCTTTAACTTGCTTGGTAATACCAAAATTGTCAAATATCGGTTGGCCGTTATTGTAATAAGATATGATATCGCTTTTATCCGGTGCTATTTTGCGGATGTAGCTTTTGGTTACACTAAATAGGCCTTTATCGTTGATAACAATTTTATTGAAGTCCTCATTAAGTAAATCGCGTAGAATACTTTTTGTTTTTCCTTGTTCGCTCAAAATCTTAGAAGGAGGAGTGGCATTTTTTAGATTCTTTTGAATCGTTTCCCAGGTTTCCACCAAGCTCATTAAATCTTCATGCAGTTCAGCGCTTTGTTTTCCTTCTGCTGCTGTACGAACAATAACTCCCAAATTTTTGGGTTTGATTGATTCGATGATTTTTTGCAGTCGTTTTCTTTCTTCTGAGGAGTGTATTTTACGGGAAATGGCTACAATGTCATTGAAAGGAGTAACCACCACAAAGCGCCCGGGTAATGAGATTTCGCAACTTAATCGGGGTCCTTTTGCTGCAATGGGTTCTTTTAAAATCTGAACCAGAATGCTGGGTTTTCCGTTTAGTACTTCTGTAATTTTTCCGGTTTTTATAATTTCCGGTTCAACTTTAAATTTTGAAAAATCAAAACTATGTTCAGATTTTTCATTCATAGATAATTGAGTAAACTTCAGCAGAGAACGCACATAGGGGCTTAGGTCAGTATAATGCAAAAACGCATCTTTCTCAAACCCCACATCTATAAATGCAGCATTAAGCCCCGGGATAAGTTTTTTTACTTTTCCCAAATAAAGATCACCCACAGCAAATTGGGCGTCAGCTTTTTCACTATGAAGTTCAACTAACTTCTTATTCTCAAGCAGTGCTATTTCCACTCCTTGAGGGGCAGAGTTGATGATTAATTCCTTGGTCACACAAATTAAATTACTGAGACCACCATTATGCGGGTAGAGATAGGAGCCAACCGGAATTAGAAAATACCGGTGAACTTACCCACATATATACCTTTGGCAAAATTGTTTTTACAAAAGCTTATTTCTTCTTATGACGATTCTTTCTTAAACGCTTCTTACGCTTATGCGTAGCAATTTTATGACGTTTTCTTTTTTTACCACAAGGCATAACCTAGTCTTTTTTTGTTATAAATATTTTTACTTTTATTTTAACCGGTTAATCCGCTCATCTACCTCTTTGGAATAATGCGGGTCGTTAACCAGTATCTTGCTTTTATTGTACCATTTAATAGCCTCTTCCTTTTCTCCTAAAACTGCATAGGTATCGGCAAGATAGGCTATTGCTTCAATGTTGTTGGGTTCATGTTTAATTACATTTAAGAAACGATCACGGGCCTTGTCATATTGTCCTGAAACCATTCCTCCTACACCTAACACCAATTGAGCTTTCATATTAGAAGAGTCTTTAGATGCAACGACCAATATCTCCTGAATTCCTTTCATAGCATCGGCGCTGTTTCCCATTCTGCCACTTCCATATATATAAGTACTTCCCAATCCGATTCGCAAGTCATCATCATTGGGATTTTTTTCAATGGCTCTATTAAAAAGATCTGCCGCTTCCCTTGTCATCCATTCTGCAGCAACTTCATCATTATGCATTCGCAAATGGTCTAACATCAAACGGGCTGCAAAGTTGAGGGATTTTTCTGAATTTTCCAATTTGGAAGCTGCTGAAATATAATATAAATAGGGTTCGGTATGGTGGGCACTATCACGCCAAAAATCAGCAATCTTAAGGAAGCGGGTAGATTTTTGAACAGAATCAGTTGGAATGTTGGTCGTGAGTGTTTTTAATGATGCTTGTTGATTATCCGGCAAAAGAGCTGTTACACTATCTGTAAAATGTTCAATATCAAACTGTTTTATTGCCTTAGCAACTTCCGGAATGGTCTTTTTATTTTGAACAGTCTTACCTGCAAAATACATCATTAGAATAGCAGCCACACCTGCCAGAACAAGAAATAATTGTTTTTTCAGCATTACTCGAAGCCCTTTCTGATAAAGCGGATGCAAAGGTAATTATTCATCCGTATCCTCATCTTTTATTTTAGGTTCTTCAGTAATTTTAGGAGAGTTTTTAATTTCCTGTACAAACTCCTTTGAAGGTTTAAATGCAGGTATGAAATGTTCGGGGATTTCTACGGCAACATTCTTTTTAATGTTTCTACCGATCTTTGCCGCACGTTTTTTGATAATAAAACTTCCAAATCCCCTAATGTAAATATTTTCACCCTCAGAAAGACTATGCTTGATTTCCTTAAACATAGTTTCAAGAGTTACAAGTACATCCACCTTTGGAATACCTGTTTTATCAGAAATTTTGTTGATAAGATCTGCTTTACGCATAAAAGAATGTTTGTATTGGAAAATAATATCAGATCAAATTTACAAATAACTATGTGATAATCAAGAGAAAATTTGTTTATTAACAATTAAATATTAATAAAGAAAGAAATTAATGATAGGGAAAGATAAATATTCAACTAATTTAGTCACAACTAATTGGTTATCAAATAAAATTATGGCATGGAATGATGAAGAAAATACTCGTCAGATGCCTTGGAAAGGAGAAAAAGAGCCTTATTTTATTTGGTTAAGTGAAATAATTCTTCAACAAACAAGGGTTGAACAGGGGTTGTTATATTATCACCGGTTTATTTATTATTTCCCTAATGTAAGAAAATTGGCTGCTGCAGATGAAAAAAAACTAATGAAGTTATGGGAGGGTTTAGGGTATTATTCAAGATGCAGGAATTTGCATAAGGCAGCAAAAATTATTGTTGCTGATTACCATGGAGTTTTTCCTAAATCTTATGAGAATATTTTAAAACTACCGGGTGTGGGTCCATATACTGCAGCGGCAATTTCATCTTTTGCATATAATGAACCTTATGCTGTTGTAGATGGAAATGTGGTTAGAGTTTTATCCCGTTTTTTTGGTTCTTATAAAAGTATAAATAATACGGATGGTAAAAGATGGTTTGGAGAGGTAGCACAACGATTGTTACCGAAAAAGAAGGCAGGTGTGTATAATCAGGCTATTATGGATCTCGGTGCTGTAATTTGTAAGCCCCGCAAACCGCAGTGTGAAATTTGCCCGTTACATAATAAATGTGTTGCATTTCTATTAGGGAAACAGCAGGAATTTCCGGTAAAAAATAAAAGGATACGAAAAAAACAACGATGGTTCAGCTTTCTGATATTAATAAGGGATGGAAAAGTATTGATACAAAAAAGAGTAGATAATGATATTTGGAAAGGATTGTATCAATTCCCGGTTTATGAAACATCTTCATTTGTTCCTACATCCCAATTAAATAGAAGGATTTCCAAAGATGGACTACAAATAAAGTTGGGAAAGGTTGCTTTTTCTGCATCGCAAGAATTAACCCATCAAACTATTCATGGCAGGTTTTATGTTTTATTGGTTACCCAATCTTTTAAAGGTATTGAAGGTGAATGGTTAACGCCAAGGGCGGCTGCAAAAAGAGCATTTCCAAAAATGCCGGCCATTTTTTTGAATAATTTGGGATGTGTAAATGGTAAGTTTGATGGTTCTTTTTCTAAAAAATAGTATCTTTAGTAAAGTAGGCAGGACGAATCAACAAATTAAAATAAAATGAGAGGTGTAAATAGGGTTGTGCTTATTGGAAATTTAGGTAAGGACCCCGATATACAGTTTTTGGAAGGAAACATTGCTGTAGCTAAGTTTTCACTTGCCACTACGGAAACACATAAAGACAGGAATGGGAGGTTAATATCTCAAACAGAATGGCACACTGTGGTGTTATGGCGTGGGCTGGCTGAATTAGCACAGAAATATCTTCATCGGGGAAGTTTGGTTTATATTGAAGGAAGACTTAAAACACGCAGTTGGGAAGATAAAGAAGGAAATAAAAAATTTGCCACTGAAATTGTGGGCGATAATTTAATTATGTTGGATAAGAGAACAGATGGTGCCGGCGGTAATCCTGAAGGGCAGGATGATACACCAACCGATGACCCTCGTCCATTTGATGAAGGAATAGATAAAACATCTTACTAAATTGCCGAAGTTCTTTATTGTTCACAAAATAAACCACCTTGGACTATCATTCGGCTTTTAATATTCCGGTATTTCCATTACTCGTTACTATTGCAGCTACCACTATATTATTGGTGTTACTTGCTCTTTTATTAGCAATTTCTTTTCTTGTTTCAGGAAGTGAAGTGGCATTTTTTTCTTTAACCACAAAAGATTTGAATGTATTAAAAACAAAAAAGCAGCCGGCTTTTAGACGGATTGTTTATTTGATGGAGCAGCCTAAAACATTGCTTGCATCAATGATAATAGTGGGCACCTTTTTAAATTTGGGAATTATCATAACCGGAAATATTTTACTTACAGATGCCTTTGCCGGTTTAGCATTGAATTTTTGGCCGGAGTTTTTTATAAAATTGATTCTTTTAGTTTTTTTGGTAGTGTTGTTTGCTGAAATTTTGCCTAAGGTATGGGCTACACATCATAAAGTTTGGTTTGCCGCTTCGGCATCTTTATTAATTGAAGTATTTAATAGTTTATTGTACCGGTTGAGTAATAGGATGGTTAGATTAGGAGATAAAATAGAGAAGCGGGTAAAGGCCAGAAATCCATTAGTGTCTAAGAAAAATAATATTGATGACGCAATTGATTTGTTACCTGATCATGAAGCAACACAGGAGGAAAAACAAATATTAAAGGGAATTTATAAGTTTGGCGATACCACTGTTAAACAAATTATGCGTACACGCCTTGATGTTAGCGGTATTGATATAGAAAGTAGTTTTTCTGAGGTAAAAAAGACTGTTCTGGAACTTAACTATTCCAGGCTTCCGGTATATGAAAACAATCTTGATGAAATTAAAGGGATGTTACATACAAAGGATCTATTACCACATTTAGATCAACCTGATTCTTTTGATTGGAGAGAGTTAATGCGTACACCCAAGTTTGTGCATGAAAGAAAGTTAATTATGGATTTACTTCAGGAATTTCGTACATCGCGCAAACATTTCGCAATTGTGGTGGACGAGTTTGGAGGAACATCAGGGATAGTTACCTTAGAAGATATTATGGAGGAAGTAATTGGAGAAATTGAGGATGAATTTGATGATGAACAAAGTGGTAATGTGAAAATTGACGACAATAATTATATTTTCGAAGGAAGAACAATGATTCATGACGTATGTAGAGTGATGAAATTGGCTCCAGACACATTTGAGGGGGTTAGAGGAGATAGTGATTCACTTGCCGGACTTGTGTTGGAAATTGCAGGAGAGTTTCCGCAAATAAATGAAAAAGTAATAAGCGGTGATTTTACATTTATGCCTCTGGAAATAAATAAAAATCGGATTGATAAAGTGAAGGTTACGGTTAAGCCCTCCTTTATTGATTAATGAATACTATGAAAAAAGCAGCTGTTATTTTGCTTTGTACATTATTTTTTATTGCATGTAACGATGTTTACACCTCTAAAAAAAGAGGATATTTTCATATTGATTTGCCTACCCATCAGTATCGTTCTTTTAATCGTGCCGGGTTCCCATATACTTTTGAATATCCGGTGTATGCATCAATTACACAAGACAGTACTTATTTTGATACCAAACCTGAAAATGATTATTGGGTGAACATTGACTTTCCACAATTCGGGGCTAAGATATATTTGAGTTATAAAATTATTGGTGGAAAAGCTAATTATAAAATTAAACAACCGGATGGGTCTTACCGCGATTCTGTTGGTGTTAATGTATTTGACTTAATGGTTAATGATGCATTTAATTTAACAAATAAGAATGAGGTAGTGGCTACTTCAATAAGAGATAGTCTTTTTAGAAATCCATTTGGTGTAACCGGGATATCCTTTAAAGTGGGAGGAAATGCAGCTACAGCGCGCCAGTTTTTTGTAAGTGATACCACACATAATTTTTTGCGTGGTGCTTTATATTTTAATGCCACACCCAATGCAGATTCATTAAAACCGGTACAGGATTTTTTACAAGCGGATGTAGATAAGTTGATTAATTCTTTTCGTTGGGTTAAGCCTCAATAGTTTTTTAGGTAATTATTGTAAATCCAGCGTGTCATTGCTTACTTTTGCGCCATGATTGCTATTGAACATGTGTTGTTAAGCGACCAAATACTAACGGAGCAATTTGTTTGTGATTTATCTAAGTGCAAAGGAGCTTGTTGTGTAGATGGAGATGCGGGAGCACCGTTAGAGAAGGATGAGTTGAAGATTTTAGATGACATTTATGAAAAGGTGAAACCCTATTTGGACTCAGCCGGTAAGGCGGAAATTGAAAAGCAGGGTAGATATGTGTATGATAAAGAATTTGGCTGGGTTACACCTACCATAAACACTTCTATTTGTGCCTATGGGTTTAAAGATGAGCAGGGGATTGTAAAGTGTGCGATTGAGCAGGCGCATTTGGATAAAAAGATTTCTTTTAAAAAGCCCATTAGTTGCCATCTGTTCCCGGTAATAGTAAAAAAAAGTAAAAGAAGTGAAACAGTATATGCTAACTATGAGCCTCGTGAAGATCATTGTAAGCCGGCTTGTTCATTAGGCAAGAAACTAAAAGTTCCGGTTTATCAATTTTTAAAAGAACCACTTATAAGGAAATTTGGGAAAAGTTTTTACAACGCTCTTGAAGCTACTGCTTCACATGTAAATGAAAAAAAATGAGAAAAGAAAATATTGTATTATTCATTGTACTACTTGGTGTTTGTTTTGCCGGATGTTCGGTAAATAGTGCAAAGATTGATAATGAGTTAAAAAAGTATTTCGACTCTCGCAATGCTGACGGATGTTTTACGATGTTAGATAACACCAATAGTAAGGTAACGGTGTACAATATGGAGTTAGATACAATGCGGTTTAGCCCGATGTCCACCTTTGATGTGTTCGCTTCATTGGTTGGTTTGGAAACCGGCAAGGTGGTAAATGACAGTATGGTTATTAGGTGGGATGGGGTAAGAAGACCGGTTAAAGAATGGAATCGTAGCCTGAATATGCGTGATGCATTTAAAGTGGGGAGTGTTCCTTATTTTCAAGAAGTTGTACGGAGGGTAGGGATAGATACTATGAAATTATTTATTGATTCAGTTGGCTATGGCAATAAAATAATTGAAGAACCAATAGATTCGTTTTGGTTAAATAATTCTTTGAAAATTTCACCCGATGAACAACTCGGCCTGATGAAAAAAATGTACTTTGACCAATTACCTTTTAGAAAGAGTGTGCAGCAAAGTCTTCGGGAAATGATGCTTCAGGAAGATAATACAACCTATAAGTTTAGTTATAAAACAGGAGAAAGACTTGGAGATGATGGAGTAAAAACCGGCTGGGTTATTGGATGGGTTGAAGAAAATAGTCACCCCTACTTTTTTGTTACGCTTGTGCGAATAAAGGATGAAACAGCAGATTTAAAATCGAGCCAAATAAATATCACCCGCGATATTCTAAAGCATCTTGGATTTTTTGAAGGGAAAAAGTAATCCGCATCGAGTTTAACAAAACGGCAGTGTGATTATTCTTTAATTTGCTGCAAGTATGTTTAATTTTCAACACCCTAATTATTTGTGGATGCTGGCAGTACTGCCTGTATTGGTGTTGTTGTTTATTGTGCTACTGCAGTATAAAAAAGAGGCTGCAAAAAAAATCGGAGATCATGCACAAGTTATCCTACTGACTCGTTTTTTTCATCCACGCAAATTTCTATTAAAATTTATTTTATTATTAGCTACTATGGTGTGCCTTGTGATAGCACTGGCAAACCCTCGCAGTATCAAAAGCGTTCGTACGTTGAATCGTAGCGGCATTGATTTAGTTATTGTTTTAGATGTAAGTAATAGTATGCTTGCAGAAGATATTAGTCCTAATCGGTTAGAGCGTGCCAAACAAATCTTGTTTAAATTAATACCGGAATTAAATAATAATCGTGTTGGCTTAATTGTGTTTGCAGGCAAGGCCTACTTGCAAATGCCAATTACAACCGACCTCTCAGCAGCTAAGATGTACATATTTTCTGCATCTCCGGCATCTGTGTCCACTCAAGGAACAGCAATTGGTGAAGCACTACGTATTGCCGATTTGTCTTTTAATCCTAATGATAAGAAGTATAAAAGTGTTTTACTAATGACTGATGGTGAAGCTCACGATAATAATGCCATAGAGAATGCAAAGAAGTTAGCGTTGCATGGCACAATAATTAATGTTGTTGGATTTGGCTCCCACATGGGTACAACAATAAAGAACGGTAATACAGGCGGTATTAAGTTAGATGAACTTGGGAAGCCCGTAATTACAAAATTAAATGAAGGCTTATTGCGCCAAATTGCATTTGCAGGTAATGGTATTTACTTGCATTATACTTCCACCGATAAAGTAGTAAAAACCCTGGTTAAGGAGATTAATGCTATGCCGCAACGAAAAATTACAGATGACTCGTTAAATAATTATGCAAGTTTTTTTCAATGGTTTGCTTCTATTGCGCTAATCCTGTTAGTGGTGGAATCATTAATAAGTGAAAGGAGAAAAAGAGGCCGCAACATGAAACAGGGAAGTTTAGTGACATTGATGGTATTTATGGGAATCACCGTGTTCGGTCAAAGCGAAAAATCAATGGTTGATGAAGGTAATAGGGCTTTTTATAAAAACCACTTTTCGCAGGCCATTGAGTTATATCAAAATGCAGAAAGGAAGGGAGAGAGTTTTATTGCTCCATTGAATTTAGGTAATGCATTGTATAAAAATAAACAGCCGAATGATGCGCAGGAAGCCTATAATAGAGCATTACAAAAGGCAAAGAAGCCATTAGATAAGTCTGAAATCTATTTTAATAAGGGAGTTGTTTATCAAAATAATAAGCATATTCAGGAATGTGTTGAGGCATATAAAAATACGCTGAGGATTAACCCCGAAGACGAACGAGCGCGGCAAAATCTTCAACATGCATTGCGTGCGTTACAGCATGCGAACCGGGAGCAACAACAACAAAATATTAATAAGGAACAGGAGGCGCAAGGAGCTAATTCGAAAATGACGAAACGAGAAGCAGATGATAAATTAAAAGCACTTCAGCAGCAAGAGCAAAATCTTCACGAAAAACTTAAGAAGAATGATTTGAACAAAAGCGCTTACCCTGAAAAAGACTGGTAGCTCTTATTTAAGTAAGGAAAGATAATTGGAAATATTGAAATAGGAATGTCATAAGTCTATAGCTTTATATTTGTATTATCGTATATGCGGTGTCGTTATGGTCTTTTATAATTGCTTTTTCAAAAGCTGTGCATTTATAGCCACTACAATTGTGCTCAAACTCATAAGTACTGCTCCCACGGCAGGGCTGAGTAAAAAGTTCCACTTATATAAAATTCCGGCAGCGAGCGGAATGGCTAGAATGTTATAACCCGCAGCCCACCATAGGTTTTGAATCATTTTGTTATAAGTGACTTTCCCAAATAAAATGAGGCTGGCTATGTCCATGGGGTCAGAGTTAACTAAAATTATATCTGCCGTTTCGGCGGCAACATCAGTACCTGAACCAACTGCAATACCAACATCTGCCTGTGCTAACGCGGGAGCATCATTTACTCCATCGCCAGTCATAGCCACAAATTCTCCTTTTTGCTGAAGTGCCTTCACCTTGTCTAATTTTTCATGAGGCAAAACATTTGCAATAAATCCATCCATTTTTAGCTCATCACTTACTTCTTTTGCTACCTTTTCATTATCACCGGTTAGTAATAAATTTTTAATTCGTGCTCTTTTTAATTTTTGAATGGCTTCGAACGAGCTTTCTCTAATTTGGTCTGAAAATATAAAGTATCCTCCAATGATGTTGTCAATTAATAGATAAACAACAGTTCCGGAAGTTTCATGAAGACTTTCTGGAATTTTTATTTTTTGTGCTCTTAAATAGTTTGGTCCGGTTACCTTTATTTCCTTTCCTTCTACAATTCCTTCTAATCCTATTCCGGGGCTGTATTTGAAGTTTTCCGATTTTGGAATTTGGATGTTTAATTCATTGGCTTTTCGTAAAAAACCTGCAGCAATATAATGCTCAGAATGTTGTTCAATTCCGGATGCTAAACGAATTAATTCTGTTTCATTATAATGGGGATTTAAAACTTTTACCTCTTGTAACTCATGAGCTCCTTTTGTAAGTGTACCTGTTTTGTCAAATATGATGGTAGTAATTAATCTTGCATTTTCAAACGCAGTTCGGTTTCTAATTAATAGTCCTTTTTGAGCAGAGATTGATGTTGAAATGGCCACTACTAATGGAACAGCCAAACCCAAGGCATGTGGGCAGGAGATAATCATTACTGTTACCATCCTTTCTAATGCAAAAACAAAAGGGAAGCCTAATAGCAACCATACAATTAGGGTGATTAGGCCTCCACCTAAGGCTATGAAGGTTAAAATTTTTGCCGCACGGTCTGCAAAATTTTGTGTTTTGGATTTTATTTTCTGAGCATCCGCTACCAACTTCACTATTTTATTAAGATAGCTATCTTTTCCTGTGCTGGTAACTTTTACACTAAGTGAGCCATTGCTATTTACTGCACCTCCAATTACTTTTTCCCCATGCTCTTTTTTAACCGGTTTACTTTCTCCCGTTAGCATACTTTCATCAACATAACTTTCCCCTTCAATGACTATTCCATCAATCGGAATTTTTTCACCCGGTTTAATTAACACCCTATCACCTATTTGCAAATTGCTCACCGGTATGTCATTTATTTGTCCATTCATAATATGGTGCGCTGTTGATGGCATCATTTTCACCAACATCTCTAATGAACGAGAGGCGCCCATTACGGATTTCATTTCAAGATAATGTCCAAGAAGCATAATGTCTATAAGTGTTGCCATTTCCCAATAAAAGTCCATACCTCGCAACCCAAAAGTGATAGCTATACTGTAAGCCCAGGCAATAGAAATGGCTACACCAATGAGTGTCATCATACCAATTGCATTACTTCTTACCTCATTATAAAGCCCTTTTAAGAATGGGTGCCCACCGTAAATAAAAATGAAGGTGGATAATACAGCTAAAAGATATTTATCTCCTGGGAAAGTAAATTGGTATCCCAACCATTGTTGAATCATGTGGGATAATGCTAATACAGGAATTGAAATAATAGTACAGACGATAAATCGTTTCCAAAAATCTGCAGTATGGTGTCCGGCGTGTTTATCGTGCCCTCCTTCATGGTGTTCGGCATGCATATTATGCATAGCATGCTCATGATTTGTATTTGTTTCGGATAATGTATTCGTATGATCCATGATTACACTTTATTTTTTTCTTAAAATATGATTATGATGTGGATGTTTATCTTCTAATAGTTTACAATACTCATTTTATTGTGTACACATTAACAACAAGGGTACAACGATGATGCCATCTGCCTCAATTTATCAAAAATCTTTTGTGTTTATGACACTAATAAGTACAATACTACATTGAAGTAGCCAAAAAGGAATTAATTTTGTAGCCTCAAATTGTTTTTGTTAATTTTTCATTTATGGAAGATTTTAGTGGAGTATTGAATTTGTATAGGCGTTTATCAACACGTGAAGTAAAGGTGGGTGATTTGTTGTTAGGAAATGGACATCCTATTAGGGTTCAAACCATGACTACAACAGATACGATGAATACTATTGAAACAGTTGAGCAAGTGATTAGGTGTGTAAATGCCGGTGCAGAAATAGTGCGTATTACCGCTCCTTCAAAGAAGGAGGCGGAGAACTTAGCAGAAATAAAAAAAATGCTGCATAGCAGAGGTTGCCATGTTCCATTAGTTGCAGATATTCATTTCACACCTAATGCTGCTGAAATCGCCGCACGTATTGTTGAAAAAGTTCGGATTAATCCTGGTAATTATATTGATAAAAAGAAATTTGAACACCTTAATTATACTGATGAGGTCTATCTTGAAGAGATTGAACGTATTAGAAAGCGATTCACACCATTAGTTGAGATTTGTAAACAATATGGTACCGCTATGCGAATTGGTACAAATCATGGTAGTCTTAGCGATAGAATAATGAGTAGGTATGGCGATACTGCGCTTGGAATGGTTGAAAGTGCGATGGAATTTCTTCGTATTGCCCGTAGCCTCGATTATCACAATATTATTTTAAGCATGAAGAGCAGTAACCCACAGGTCATGATTCAAGCATACCGGCTGCTTATTCATCACATGATGAAGGAATTTGAAGAATGTTATCCGCTTCATCTTGGGGTAACTGAGGCTGGTGATGGAGAAGATGGAAGAATTAAATCAGCTATTGGAATAGGAACTTTACTTGAAGATGGTATTGGTGATACCATTAGAGTTAGCCTTACTGAAGATCCTGAGTTTGAAATTCCTGTTTGTTTTGATTTGGTTAAACGATATAACTCACGGATAAGTACAAACGAAAAGGATTCCTTTCTTCAGTCGGCCTATTCTCCCTATAGTTATGAACGTAGAAAAACGCATAGTATTAGACAAGTGGGTGGCAAACATGTGCCGGTGGTGATGGCTGATTTTAGCCGTGATGAGAAGATTTCACCTGCTGTGATGCGACATATTGGTTACACTTTTCGTGTAGAGTCGCGCAAATGGCATATTGCCGATGCTGCAGCAGATTATGTTTTTACCGGAAATAAAACAGTTGATTTTATGTTGCCCGGACCATTGAGTGTTGTTTGTAATTATAATACTTGGGTTAAAGAAAAAAGAGAGAAACATTTTCCATTATTTACAGAGAATGAGTTTTTAAATCCTGATAAGGAAAAGGATTCGATGTTGAATTTCATTCTTGTTGAAGCAGATACAATAAGCAATAAACTTCTTGCTGAAATTGCTTTAGATGAAACGGTTGTTTTATGTCTTTATTCAGATGCAGAAAATGCGATGCAACGTATGCGAAAATGGGTGAATGATTTGATGCTGAAAAAAATTACAACACCAGTTCTTTTAACTGTACGAAGTAATCATTCTACTGTAGATGAGCAACTTATTCATTTTTCTATTTTAACCGGAGGACTATTTATAGATGGAATGGGCGATGGGATTTGGTTAACTAATAATCCGGCCGTCATGCAAAACACTCAGGTATCCGGCAGAACTTATTTGAATGCATCCAATAATCATAGCTTTCTGCATAATACCGCATTTTCAATTTTACAGGCATCCCGAACCAGAATCTCAAAAACAGAATTTATTAGTTGTCCAAGTTGTGGTAGAACATTGTTTGATTTACAAGAAACGACTACTCGTGTTCGAAATGTTACCAGCCATTTAAAAGGATTAAAAATTGCCATTATGGGTTGTATTGTTAATGGGCCGGGTGAAATGGCAGATGCTGATTTTGGATATGTAGGAAACGGACCGGGAAAGATATCATTATATAAAGGGAAAGAGATTGTTAAGAAAAACATTGATAGCGAAGTGGCGGTTGATGAACTAATCCAATTGTTAAAGGATAATAACGTTTGGATAGAGCCCCCTCAGGTTACAAAAGAAATTTAAGGTTATGCAAACAGATTTTTTGGTTATTGGGTCGGGTATTGCAGGACTAACCTATGCTATTAAAATGGCTGAAAAGTTTCCTGATAAGAAAATTACGGTTTTAACTAAAACGGTTGGTGATGAGTCAAATACAAAATATGCCCAGGGTGGTGTAGCCGGGGTAACCGATTTGCTTAGAGATAGTTTTGATAAACATATTGAGGATACACTCATTTCGGGAGATGGGTTGTGTGTACCAAATGTTGTTGATTTTGTGGTACGAGAAGGCGTGAAACGAATTCAGGAAATAATAGCCTGGGGCACCCGTTTTGATAGAGATGATGAAGGTGATTTTAAATTAGGAAAGGAGGGTGGGCACAGTGAGAATAGAATACTTCATCATAAGGATATTACCGGATGGGAAATAGAGCGCGCACTATTAAAAAAAGCTGAAAAACTTTCTAATATAGAATTATTACACCACCATTTTGTGCTGGATTTAATTACACAACATCATCTTGGTTATTTAGTTACCAAATCAACCCCTGATATTGTGTGTTACGGGGTGTACGTTTTAAATCAACAAACAAGAAAAGTATTTACACTTCAGGCTAAATGCACCTTAATTGCATCGGGAGGAAATGGGCAGGTGTATAGAAGCACAACTAATCCGGCTGTGGCAACAGGAGATGGAGTTGCTATGGTTTACAGGGCAAAGGGCAGGATTGAAGATATGGAGTTTATTCAATTTCATCCTACAGCACTGTATGAACCCGGGGTAAGAGGACAATCATTTCTAATTACTGAGGCAGTAAGAGGGGATGGCGGAATTTTGAGAAATGATAGCGGAGAAGCCTTTATGGAGAATTATGATAAGCGTAAAGATTTAGCTCCCCGGGATATTGTGGCGCGGGCTATTGATAAGGAAATGAAAAAGCAGGGTACAGAATATGTTTTTCTTGATTGCAGGCAAATGGATATGGGAAAATTTAAAGAGCATTTTCCAAATATCCTTTCAAAGTGTAACAGTATTGGCATTGATGTGTCAAAACAAATGATACCTGTTGCGCCGGCAGCCCATTACAGTTGTGGCGGAATAAAAACAGATGAGTTTGGCCAAACTTCAATTAAGCAATTATTTGCGGCGGGTGAGTGCGCATGTACCGGATTGCATGGTGCCAATAGGCTGGCAAGCAACTCCTTGTTGGAAGCAATGGTGTTTGCACATCGAAGTTTTCTTTCTGTTTCAAAATTGTTCCACTCAATACCGGATATACCAGAAATTCCCGAATGGGACGCAAAGGACACTAAAGCGCCGGTAGAAATGATTTTGATTACACAAAGTTTGAAAGAATTAAAACAGGTGATGAGCGATTATGTGGGTATTGTGCGTAATGATGTTCGTTTGGCTCGGGCAAGTAGAAGGCTTGATGTTTTGCATGAAGAAACCGAAAAGCTATATCAATGTACCGAAGTTTCTCCTGTGCTTTGCGAATTGCGTAATATGATTACAGTAGCATATCTAATTGTAAAATCTGCAGGATTTAGAAAAGAGAGTAGAGGGTTGCATTTCAATACTGATTTTCCCTTTAAGAGTAATATCTTGCAGCATACAATATTGTAATTCCTGTTTGGCTATGTATTTTCTGCTGTATTCTTTATTTTATTTATTATCATTACTCCCACTTCGTATATTATATACCGTTAGTGACTTTGGCTTCTTTGTTATTTATACGCTTATTAAGTACCGACGTGATGTAGTGGCGGATAATCTAAAATTTAGCTTTCCGGAAAAGACCGTTGAAGAAAGGGAAGCTATAGCCAAGAAATTTTATAAGGGATTGATAGATTCTATGGTGGAAACCATTAAATTATTTTCTATTTCAGACAAGAAACTAAATAAGATGTTTGAAATAGATTTTTCATTATTTAATGAATTGGCACCGTATCAACGTAGAATCCAGGTACAAAGCGCACATCAGATGAACTGGGAATTGGGTAATGTTGTTTTTGCAAAACATGCACCTATTCCATGGGTAGGGGTTTATTTAAAACAGAATAATAAAACTATTGATAGAATTTTAGTAAAAGTTCGTTCTAGTACAGGAGGAGTTATGATTCCGGCACAAGAGTTTAGAGCGAAATTTAGACATCTTCCTTTTGACCATTTTATTTTAACATTTGTTGCCGATCAAAGACCAGCAGTTGGAGAATCATCTTATTGGTTGAATTTTCTAAATCGCCCAACACCGTTTTTTGCTTCATTGGAAAAGACGGCAATTCGAAATGATGCTATATTAGTTTTTGTAAATACAGTTAAATTGAAGCGTGGCTTATATCGTTTTGAACCGCAGTTGATTACTATGAATAGTAGTAAGATGGCTCCGGGTGAAATAACCTTATGTTATCGTGACTTTTTAGAAAAATCCATTCGCCAGCAGCCGGAAAACTATCTATGGTCTCACCGGCGCTGGAAAATGGATTTCAATCCGTTGTTAAAGAAACGATGGATTGACCATACTCCTCCTCCGCTCAAATAGTGTCCGGCTCTGCAACCATCATAGAAAGATCTGAAATTAATTGCATGTTTTGCGTGTACAATAGAGTAGCTTCTACCCTGTTTCTAACGCCCAGCTTACGATAAATACTTCTGGCATGTTTTTTTACAGTTTCAGGGGAAATAAAAATTTTCCCCGCAATTTCCTTGTAATACAAGCCTTTCGATAATTCGCGGATTACCTCTAATTCGCGGCGAGTGAGTAGTGTTTGTGTTGTTTTCATGGTACGAGTTTTTGATTGGTACAAAGATGTATCCTCCAAAAAACAAATCCATGAGTGAAATAACAAATGTGATTGTAACTTTTCTTAGTTTGTGATGAATAAAACAAACATTTTTTTCGTGATTTTTCTCATTAAGGGGGGTAGAAAATCAATTTAGTGCTTCAGTTTCCTGAACGATTTTTACATTTTGCTGTAGTTTAATTTTATCCCATCCTCCTAACACATTACGCAGGTTGTGATACCCTTGTCTTTTTAACAATGATGCGGCAATAACACTACGATAACCACCTGCACAGTGAATATATATATTTTCACTTTCTTCCAACCCTGCGAGTTGAGCAATATCATACATATCCTGTAGTGGCATGTTTACTGCATTGACGAGATGGCCTTCGGCAAATTCCATTTCTCTACGTACATCCAATACCGTTAGTTTTGGGTCAAATGGTATATCCATCAGTAATTCATCAGGTTCAATATCAATGATCATGTCAATCGGCTCTTTAGCCTCTTTCCAAGCAGGAAATCCACCTTTTAAAAAGCCGCTTATCTTACTAAAACCCACACGTGCTAAACGAGTAACAGCTTCTTCCTCTTTTCCTTTATCAGTTATTAGTACAATCTGCTTGTCAAAAGGAAGTAAAGAGCCAGCCCATTCTGCAAACCTACCTTCTAGTCCAATAAATATTGCCCCCGGTATAAAGCCTTGAGTAAATTCGGTGGCGTGACGGGTATCTAGCATAAAGGTTTCAGCATCGAGCGTTTTTTTAAATTCAGAAACATCCAATGCCTTGGTTGCTCTACTTAGTACCTCTTTTAAACTTTCATATCCTTGCTGATTAATCATGGTATTAATAGAGAAATATTTAGGAGTAGCAACAAGGCCACTCGTTACTATTTTTACAAAAGCTTCTTTTGTTTGAGCTTGTAATGCATAATTAGTTTTCTTCTGCTCACCGATTGTGCTGGATGTATCAGCGCCCAGCTTTTTACCACAAGCACTTCCCGGTCCGTGAGCAGGATAAACCAATACATTATCCGGTAGGGTTATTAACTTTTGATGAATACTATCATACATCATACCTGCAAGTTCCTCACTATCCATATTGCCACTATTAAGATCAGGGCGCCCTACGTCTCCAACTAAAAGGGTATCACCACTAAACAAAGCGTAAGGCTCCTTTTTTTCGTTATAGAGTAAATAACAAGTACTTTCTATAGTATGGCCCGGAGTATGTAATACTTCTATAGCAATATTACCTAACAAAAAAAGTTCCTTGTCTTTACTTTGATAAATATTATAGTTCGCTTTTGCTCCCGGTCCAAATATTATAGGCGCGCCGGTTTCGTTACTGAGATCAAGATGACCACTTATGAAGTCAGCATGGAAGTGTGTTTCAAAAATAAATTTAATCTTTGCCTTTCGCTGCTCTGCAAGAACTATATAACTGTCTATGTCTCTAAGTGGATCTATTATAGCAGCCTCTCCCTCGCTTTCTATATAATATGCGGCCTCACTTAGGCAGGAAGTGTAAAACTGTTTGATGAACATAAAATCTTTTTTGTAAAATTAAAAAAGCGGATGAAATCTCACCCGCTTTAATTACGTAAGTAGATTGAATTAGGCAACCATTTCCTCCACACATTGATTTAATTCATCAATACGCTTATAGTTAACCAGGTAATAAATAAATTTGCCCTCACGTTGAGTGGTTACCACACCGGCTCTACGCATTATGGCTAAATGTTGTGAAGCAACAGATTGTTCTAAACGCAAGCGAACGTAAATTTCTGTTACGGTGATTTTCTTTTCAGATTCAATCAAAGCAAGAATCTGCTGCCTTAACTTGTGATTTAAGGCACGTAATACCATAGAGGCCCTTTTAACATTTCCGTAATTAATGTTAATAGCTTCCGCTTTTGCATTAGATTCTTTTTCTACCGTCAGGTCATTATCTTGTTTTGCAATCATCATATAGATTTTTTGAATTGTAGGTAAACAAATAAACGAAATCAAATATACGCATATATTCAAATTTTCTGTTCTTTCTTAGTGTTAAAAAATTCATTAACAGTTACTTACGTATAGAATAATTACTACCCATTATAGAAATCTTTTGAATAAAAAGGCTGGGCATCCACAATATTTGTCCATTTTTCTTGTGCCATCATTTGTTTAGATATGAGTGCCAGTTCATTAGCGAGGTTGAGTTCAGGAAGCCTGATTATATTTTTATGGTTACTAATTTGATAAAATTTTTCACAGCCGCTCCCTGTAAAAACAACCGGATTGTTTTCTAATAGATTTGAGAATGAATTTTCAGAAAGGATGAGATGAGATGGTGGGGTGATTTCGGTTAATGATGCATTAAAAACGGCGTAAAATACCTCAAGTCTTCTTGCATCAATCATAGGGATGTAGAAACCTATATCTAATGGATGGGCTTGTTTGGAAGCTAATGCCATTGCATATAAACGGTTAACCATCATTAGTGGTAAATTCAATGCCAAACAAATACCTTTTGCAGATGCCAATCCAACGCGAATTCCTGTATAGGAGCCCGGGCCCTCAGTAACTAAAACACCACGGAGTTGGTTAATCTGAATATTATTTTGGTTGAGCAATTCTTGGATTGCCGGATGAATAAAGGCAGCATGGTTTTTCTGTTGGCTATTATTTTTCTGAGCTATTATTTTTCCTTCATTTGCCAAAGCCACTAATGCGGTTTCTGTTGTAGTATCAATCAATAAAATCATGCTTATTGAGTTTGACTTGCTTGAATTAAAAGTTTTGAAGGAAGATAGCTTTTATCGGTAACAGATAAAGTATTTAGTAGTTTAGCAATATTGGCTATTCCAATTTTCTCTGCCCACTCGAAGGGTCCGAAAGGATAGCCGGTACCGAGTTTCATGGCTACATCAATTTCATTGGGAGTGCTCACTTTGTCTTCAAGAGCCAGATAGGCCTCATTAACAATCATAGCAATTACTCTTGGTGCAATAAAGCCGGGAGCATCTGTTACAAAATTAAATTTCTTTTCCAAGGCTTTTTCAATACACTTCGTATCACCATCAATGACTCCGGTAACTTCCCAAACCTGTCGCTTTAAAAACTCTGGCCATCCATTAAAACGAATAATATTTTTTGAGTGGTTATAAGGAATAATAGAAAGCACATTATTAATTAAAACAAGCTTATTAGCCGGGTAATTTACAAAACCTGATTCCACAAAAAAATTAATAAAGGCATCCGCATCTCCATGTTCAGAAAATAAAGAAATATCTTCAACACGTACAAAAGAAGATTTCATCATCACACCGGCTTCTGCCAAAATATTATCCGGGCCGCAAATAACTATTTTCATGCTTTCTTTTTGCAAAAATAGGTGGTTAATTAGGGATATATTTGTACTCAATTAAATTTAGTGTTATGTCTGCAAAAATTATTTATACTAAACAAGCTCCGGAGCCCATTGGACCGTATAGCCAGGCTGTTGCTGCCGGAAATATGTTGTTTATTTCAGGTCAAATTCCAATAAATCCTCAAACGGGTGAGTTGGTTACTTCGTCAATTAAAGAAGAAACTCTTCAGGTAATGAAAAATTTATCTGCTATTTTGAAAGAAGCAGGATTAGATTTTTCACATGTGGTTAAAACATCCATTTTTTTATCAGACATGCAATTATTCGGTGTAGTAAATGAGGTATATGCTGCTTTTTTTTCGGGAAACTATCCTGCAAGAGAGACGGTAGCCGTGAAAACACTTCCTCGGAGTGTTAATGTTGAAATTAGTATGATTGCCTTGCTGCCATGATATTAATTACAGCACCTGCACATCCGTATTTAATAAAAATACTTTTAGCCAAAGGGTATGAGGTGGAATATCGCCCTGATATCGGTTATGATGAACTCTTTTCCTTAGCGCCATCTGTAGAAGGATTAATTGTTACTACTCGATTAAGGGTTGATAAATCGTTAATTGATAAAGCGCCTAAGTTAAAATGGATTGGTCGTTTGGGAAGCGGTATGGAATTGATTGATGTTGATTATGCACGTGCAAAAAATATCATCTGCCAAAGCAGTCCTGAAGGTAACCGAGTTGCTGTTGCTGAACATGCATTAGGTATGTTGATTGCGTTACAAAAAAATATTGTGAAGAGCAATGAAGAGGTTAAACATAACAGATGGCTTCGGGTTGAGAACCGTGGGGTTGAAATTTCCGGAAAAACAATTGGAATAATTGGATATGGAAACACAGGAAGTTCATTTGCAAAATTGCTTAGCGGTTTTGATGTTACCTTGTTAGTGTTTGATAAATACAAGTTTAATTTTGGCACCGGAAATATTAAAGAGGCAAACTTGGAACAGATTTGCCGCTATGCAGATGTGATTAGTTTTCATATTCCATTAACAAATGAAACATACCGGATGGCAGAGAATGATTTTTTTAACGCATTAATAAATCGTCCGGTTATTTTAAACACATCTCGTGGTGGGGTGATAAATACATCTTCATTATTAATGGCTTTAGAAAATGAAAAAATTTCCGGCGCAGGGTTGGATGTGCTTGAGAATGAGGTGCTTTCTTCATACACCCCGGAAGAGAATAAAATCCTCGAAAACTTAAACGCTCATCCCAGGGTAATAATAACACCACATATTGCAGGGTACTCTCATGAGGCTTATTTAAAAATGAGTACTGTGTTAATAGAAAAATTAAATTTATAAGCAATGTTTACTTTCTAAATTTTATTATATTTGTATAAATACGTGCAACGCTTTGGTATATGCCGAAGCGTTGTATTTTTTTGGCTAACAAACCATTTAACATGGCAGAAACAAATTACGTTACGCAAGATACTTTTGAAAAAATGCAGGCTGAATTGCAGCGGATGAAAACAGTTGATCGTCCTGCCGCTAGCCAGGCTATTGCTGAGGCAAGGGAAAAGGGCGACCTTAAAGAGAATGCTGAGTATGATGCAGCAAAGGAAGCACAAGGTATTTTAGAAGCGCGAATTAATCAATTGGAAACTCAAATTGCCAGTGCCCGAATTTTAGATGAAGCTTCAATAAATACTGATCGAGTTAGTGTTTTAACTCGTGTTACCCTTACTAATCTGAATACTAATAAGCAGGTCACTTATCAAATTGTGTCTGAAAGTGAAGCAGATTTAAAAGCAGGAAAAATTTCAGTAACATCTCCAATCGGGAGTGGTCTTTTGGGAAAGGCTGTTGGGGAAATTGCAGAAGTGGTTGTGCCCATAGGTACCTTACGGTTGAGGGTAGAAAATATTGCAGTATAAATAAATTCGCTCTTTATGCCTTCTATTTTTACGTCTATAATAAGGGGAGATATTCCTTCCTACAAAATTGCAGAGAATGATAAATTCTATGCTTTTTTAGATATCTCTCCTATGGCACATGGGCATGTACTTGTTGTGCCTAAGATTGAGGTAGATAAAATGTATGATTTGCCGGTTGATTATTTAGCAGAACTTATGGTTTTTGCACAGCCTATTGCGAAGGCAATAGAAAATGCGTTTCCTTGTAAACGATGCGGATTTAGTATTGTAGGCTTAGAGGTACCACATGCACATCTGCACCTTATTCCCATCAATACGATGGATGACTTAAATTTTACCCGAAAAAAAATGTCGGTTACTCCCGATGAGTTGAAAAAAGATCAGCAAAAGATACTATCACATTTTGTTTCCTGAAATAATTCGATCAGGATTTGCAGCAATAAAAGCTTTCCACGATTTTTCTAATTTCAGGGAACTGATAGGAGAGTTTTGTTGAAAATAATGGCATACCGCTACAGCCAAGGCATCACTTGCATCAAAGTAATGTGGTGTTTCATTAAACTTTAATAATTGTTGCAGCATATTCAGTACTTGCTCCTTACGGGCATTTCCATTTCCGGTGATTGATTGTTTCACTTTTTTAGGCGCATATTCCCATACCGGTATTTTTGATTGCATGGCTGCTGCAATAGCTACTCCCTGCGCTCTGCCAAGTTTAAGCATGCTTTGAACATTTTTTCCAAAGAAGGGCGCTTCAATAGCAAAAGCATCCGGTTTTATTGTGCTTATCAGTTGGCAAACCTTTTCGTGAATTAATTCTAATTTTTTATATGCATCATTGGATGCGCCTATTTTAAAAACATCCATTTCAATAAGATGAACTGAATTTCCTTTTATTTCAATTGCACCGTATCCCATGATTATAGATCCCGGATCAATGCCTAATATTATTTTATGCTTATTTTGCAACTGATGCCTTTTTAATTAGTATCCGCATTGAACAAAAGTATCAAATTTATATTCAATTTTTTTCTAGCTCCGGTATTGTTTATACTGTTGTGTTTTAGTTTGTATCATCAAATTTCTCAGCAACCCGACCTTCCCCGGCGCTGGCATACGCTTTCACACAATTGGAACCAGCCTTTGTTTTATGTAGTGGTTGGAATGATGTTATTGAATTATGGCTTAGAAGCCAGAAAATGGCAATTACAGGTAGCCCCATTAGAAAAATTATCCTTTTTTCGTGCATTTAAATCAGTAATGGCGGGGTGCAGTATTACGTTAATGGTGCCAAACAGGATGGGTGAATATGGGGGAAGAATTCTTTTTGTTAGTGAAGGAAACCGTGCCCGGGCAGTGTCTCTTACTGTTTTGGGAAGCATAGCTCAATTAATAATTACTTTATTGATGGGAGTAGTTGGAATTATTGTTATAAAATTTTTTGCAACCTCAAATATTCCGGTATCCGAACGCCTCCCCTTTGTATTGGAAGATGTACTGCTGGCTGTAAGTATATTGCTGGTGATATTTTTACTTTGGGTGTATTTTAAAGTAAATAATTGGGTAAGCTTTTTAGAGAGGTTTAAAATAATTTCCGGAATTGTGAAATATATAACGGTTCTACATTCCGTTTCCCGTAAAACATTGTTAAGAATACTTTCTATTTCGTTTTTTCGATATCTGGTATTTATTTTACAATACATTTGGTTATTACAGGTTACTGATGTTGATATCCCATTATGGAGTTGTTTTTGGATTATTTCAGTTTTTTATTTAGTGATGGCAGTGGTGCCAACTATCGGCTTTGTGGAGTTGCCTCTACGAGCAGTAGCTTCAGTAGGATTGCTTTCGGCATACTCAGACAATGTGTTGGGAATTCAAGCAGCAGCCTTAGGTATATGGATAATTAACCTTGTTTTACCTGCAATTATTGGAAGCCTATTAATTTTTGGAGTTAAAGTATTAAAAGAAAAATAGAAAAAATGAAATTCTTTCGTTTGTTGATTTTGCCTTTAAGTATGATATTATTGAGCTTTTCAGGTGCTAATCAGGAGTTTTGTGGAATTAGAAATACAACCTTTAAGGCGGAAGAAAAAGTATTGATGAAAGTATTCTATTCTGCTATGGGCGTATATATCGGTGCAGGAGAGGCAGAGTTTAGTGTAAAGTTGACCCGGTTTAATAATAAACCTGTTTATCATTTTGTAGGCGAGGGAAAAACTTATCCGTTTTTTGATAAATTTTTCAGGGTACGTGATCGTTATGAAAGCTTTGTGGACACAGCAACCTTGCTTCCGTATAAATTTATCCGTAATGTAGATGAAGGAGGACATAAAATTTATAATAATGTAACCTTTAATCAAACAACGAATACCGCTATTTCAACTACTGGGGTGTATCAAATTACAGATTGTATTCAAGACGTAGTTAGCTCAGTGTATTATGCCAGAAATATTGATTTTAATAAGTATAAACCCGGAGATAAAATCCCCTTTGATATGTTTTTAGATGATGAGATTTATCATTTGTATATCCGGTATATGGGAAAAGAAAAAATTAAGACCCGATATGGAAAATTTCACGCTTTTAAATTTAAACCTCTTTTGTTAAAAGGAAATATTTTTGAAGGAGGAGAAAAGATGACTGCCTGGATTAGTGATGATGATAACCGCCTGCTTTTAAGAGTGGATAGCCCCATTTCTGTAGGTAGTGTTAAAATAGATATGATGGGTTATTCCGGGTTACGCTATCCGTTAAAATCTCTTATTTCCATTAGATAAATAAGGTTATGTTGGCTAAGCCGGCAGTCAACTTATATTTTTACCAATTACCTCTACGAACTATGAAATCGCTTACTTAACTCAGCACGGGAATGTACTTTCAGTTTTTTATAGATGTTCTTAATGTGTGAATTGATGGTTTCCCTTGAAATATGAATATTTGCTGCAATTTCTTTATAGCTGTATCCGTTGATTAGTAATTGAAGGATTTCGTTCTCGCGGCGGGTAAGCGCAATATCTTCATTCTGTTTGATGTTTATCGGTTTAAAATAATCAATCACTTTAGAGGCAATCATGCCGTTCATAGGCGCCTCACCGATATGCACGGAATGGATGGCGGCCGATATTTTTTCGAGATCATCTTTCTTCAATAAATATCCGTTGGCGCCTGCTCTCAAAGCGCTGAATATCTTTTCTTCATCTTCAAAAACCGTAAGCATCAATACCTTTATTTCAGGAAACCGTTTTTTCAACAGCCAAACGGCTTTAATGCCATCAATGCCCGGCATATTAATATCCATAAGCACCACTTGAGGTAACGATTGCTCAAATGTAGAAATGATTTGTTCGCAATTTTCCAACACATGAATTATGTGGTACTGCTTGTTTAGCTCAAGAGCAACCGTAATGGCCTTTCGGTATTGGGCATTATCATCAACAATAGCTATGGTAATCATAAACCGGGTTGACAACTAATAAAACTACCGCCAAAATCGGCGTTGCAAAATGAGTGGATTTTTGTGTTCGCAGGGTCAAAACACCCACACATCACAAAATTACATTACTATGGAAAGCAATCTTATATTGATTGCAAATCGAATGTTTCCTTAGTGCGTACGCCCTTTTCAGTTAGTTGTAAACTACAACATTCAACAATTGGGTCGTGTTCAAAAAATAAAATATAATTATTATTTACAGCCTCTTCCAAATAAGATTTCTTTTCATTTAGTGTGGTTAGCGGAAACATATCATAAGCCATTACATAAGGTAGTGGAATGTGTGCTGCTGAGGGGATAAGGTCTGCCATATAAATGATGGTGTGTCCTTTGTACTCTACCATCGGTAGCATCATGGCTTCGGTATGTCCAAAAACCTGCCTGATTTTTACACCCTGTGGAAATTCATCTCCGGAAAATTCAATATAACGCAATTGTCCGCTTTCTTTAATAGGTAAAATGTTTTCTTTCAAAAAGGATGCTCGTTCTCTATCGTTAGGATTTGTAGCCCATTGCCAATGTCGTTCATTACTCCAGTAAATCGCATTTTTAAAAGCAGGAACAAGTTGATCACCAACCCTGATAATACTGCCGCCGCAATGGTCAAAATGGAGGTGTGTTAATATAACATCAGTGATGTCATCGGGTGAAAATCCATAGGCCCTTAATGACTTTTCAAGGGTATCATCTCCGTGCAGATAATAATGGCCTAAAAATTTTGCATCTTGTTTATTTCCAATTCCATTATCAACCAAAATAAGTCTCTTACCATCCTGAATAAGTAAGCACCTCATTGCCCATGAGCATAGGTTATTATCATCAGCGGGGTTAAGTTTATTCCATATTGACTTAGGTACCACACCAAACATTGCACCACCATCTAACTTAAACATTCCTGTATTAATAGTATATAATTGCATATAAAATTATTTTACATGATAAGAGTGCTTCCTTGCAAAGTAAAGGAAGATAAGCCCTAATGCAAAAAATACCATGAGTGCCAAAACTGAATTGCGCATACTGCCGGTTAGCTCTTCAATTACGCCAAACAAAGAAAGTCCAATAACAATGGCGATTTTTTCGGTAATGTCGTAAAAACTAAAAAAAGATGCGGTGTCTTTTGTTTTGGGAAGAAGTTTTGAATAAGTGGAACGACTAAGGGATTGTATGCCTCCCATAACTAACCCTACTGCAATGGCTAATATGTAAAAGTGAATTTCAGTATTCATTTTGTATCCTGCAATGCAAATCCCTATCCATACACACACTACGCCAATTAAGGTTACAAAGTTGCCAAATCGTGACGACAAGCGAGAAATGCTCCATGCACCAAGTATGGCTACTAATTGAATAAATACTACTGTTAGAATAAGCTTGGTAGCTTCCAGATGTAATACTTTACTTCCAAAATTTGTTGCAGCCAGCATAACTGTTTGCACTCCCATATTATAAAAGAAAAATGCCAGTAAAAATCTTTTTAGTACCGGTGTGTTAGAGAATTGTTTCCAAACCTTTCTTAATTCAACAAAACCACCTGATATTATCTTCCCAAGGGATGCACCATTTCCGGTATGGTTTGAATTTGGCAATCGTTTAAAAGTGATTTGAGCAAATCCGAACCACCATATACCTACCAGTAAAAAGGTGGTGCGAACAGCATCGCCTTCATTTTGAAAGAATGGAATTTTGTTATGAAAAATAACCAATGCAAATCCTATCATTTGCATAATAACACTACCTATATATCCAAATGAGAAACCACGCGCACTAATCCGATCATGGTCTTCAACAGCTGCAATTTCAGGCAGGTAAGAATTGTAAAAAACAAGGCTGCTATAAAACCCAAAAGCGGCTAACATCAAACAGTAAATACCAAGAGAAATATTATTGCTGTTAAAAAAGAATAAGCTACTGCAAGCCACAGCACCAAGTGCACAAAAAAATTGCATAAACCTCTTTTTATTTCCACGAGAGTCTGCAATTGACGAAAGAATAGGCATAGTGAAAGCTACACAAAGGTATGCTGCTGCTAATGCGTAATTGTAAAGTGCTGTGTTTACAAAAGTGCGCCCTAAAAAATGTACTTCTCCGTTAAAAGGAGCCGCTTGGGTTATCGTGGTAAAATAAACGGGGAAAAAGGTAGTAGTAATAACCAGGTTATATACTGAGTTGGCCCAATCGTACATGGCCCAGCCGTTTATTACTTTTTTTGATGCCGTTTGCATTTCGTTTGTGCGGTATCGTTAGGAACTTATCTTTCCGCTGTAAAGTAAAATAAGCAATACAAGGCCTATAATAATGCGGTAATATCCCCAAAACTTGAATCCGTATTTTTTAATAAAGTTTATAAAGAACTTAATAGCAAGCATAGAAACAATAAAGGCAATGATATTGCCTACTGTTAGTAATTTTATTTCAATCCATGTAAAACCACCGTTAATTGAATAATGTTTAAGCAATTTGTATCCGGTGGCAGCAAACATGGTAGGTACGGCTAAAAAAAATGAAAACTCTGCAGCAGCACTTCTGGAAAGTTTCTGTTGCATTCCGCCAATTATTGATGCAGCACTACGGCTTACTCCCGGAATCATTGCCAGACACTGCCATATACCAATGATAAAAGATTGTAAGAAGGTGGTTTCAATCGGGTCATTTGTTTTAGGATTTTTAAAAAATGAATCAATGAATACCAAGACCACTCCACCCAGTAGTAATGAAACAGCTACGGTAAGGGTGCTTTCCAATAGCTCATCTATTTTATCTGCAAGAAGAAAGCCAAGAATCAGTGCAGGGAGAACACCAACAATCAGTTTTCCATAAAACGCCCATTGTTTATTCCATCCGTGTGTGGGAAGAAAGAATTTTTTATAATACAAGACCACTACTGCTAAAATAGCTCCTAATTGAATGGCAATGGTGAACATTTTTGTAAACTCATCCTGTGGAGTATTCAACAGTTTGCCGGTAATAATCATGTGGCCGGTAGATGAGATTGGGATAAACTCGGTAAGACCTTCAACTATGGAAATTACAACAGCTTCAAAAAATGTCATGTGTTCAGTTAGATTGGAAATAAAAAACGCCGTGTTTGCCGGCGTTGGGGATAATTAAAATTACTCTTTAGGCTTTTTCATAATAGCATATATTTCTATTATAAATCCTACAATAATTAAAATAGGTGCTAACGTAATCCGTCTAAACCCGTACACTTCATTGGTATTAAAAATATTGGGGTCAGCGCTTTTACCTCCCGACATTAAGACGAATCCGAGCATCAATACAACTAATCCAATTCCCATCCATAAATAATTTCCTTTTCCAAAAAGATTATTGGATGGAATGGTTTTATTGTCAAGGTTCTTTTTCTCTTTACTCATAACAATTAATTGTAGTGCAATATATAAATTTTGAGCTGAACTTTTCCTAGTACAAATCGTCCAGTTTCATCCTTAAATACTTAATTACAGCACGGTTTGTGCTGGCCAATGAAATAATGATTCCAAGAAAAATCATCAACAGGCTGAGCATAAATAATCCTTTATTATCATGCAGTACTTTAAAATCAGGTATTGCAGATTCAATCATTAACACAGACCCCCAAAGCGTAAAAGTGGCTATGATACCGGAAATAAGGCCATTTATCACCGCCCTTTGGTTAATAGGCCGGGCAATAAACTTTCGGGTAGCACCAACCATTTGCATAGTCTTTATCAAAAACCGGTTGCTATACATAGCTAACCTAATGGTGTTGTCTATTGAAAATACCACTAAGATGGTAAGGATAATTGCAGCAGTAAGAAAAATTCCACCTCCGATTTTTACGTATTTACTTACCTTGGTAATAGTGGCTGTTGGGAATTGGAACTCTGTAATCAATTCCGGAAAAATACTGTCCAGATTGGCAGAGAGTAGATTTAGGCTATCTGCATTTACATGATCTGCTTTAATATAGAAATCAACACTCTCAGGCAGAGGGTTGGCTTCAATGATTTTTTTCCAAATTGTATCGTTTTCTGCATTATAACGAGCTAACGCCATTTCTTTGGTAACATGTTCTATTCTGTTGGCATAAGGTAAAGTGGAAATGTAGTTTACCAAACTATCAATTCGCTTTTTTGGTGCAGTGGGCTCTAAATAAGCATGAACCTGTATGCTTTCTTTAAGATAATCGCCTGTTTTACGAATATTTAAGAAAAACCATCCCATAATGCCAAATAAAAATAGCACAAGAGAAACACCAATGATTGCATACACATAGGTAGGCTTACCCCTTTTCGTTGATGCTTTACCAAATTGAGTCATAATAAATTGAATGTATTTTCCCGCTTTAGCAGGAGGTGGACAAAAATACAGGTTTTTGAGTGGTTTGTTTTACTTTTGCTCTCTACAACAAACCCTTGTGCTCAAAATAAAATTTTGATTTAAGGGTTTCAAACTTGGATTGACAAAATAACTTTTCGTTCACATAATTTCGTCAGATAAATATTGCACGCGTTTACGGGTATGGAATATAATTTTAATGATATAGAAAAAAAGTGGCAGCAATACTGGATAGATCGGCATATCTATCGAATAGATAATAATGCCTCAAAACCACCTTTTTATGTTTTGGATATGTTTCCTTATCCAAGTGGAGCAGGATTGCATGTAGGCCATCCGCTAGGTTATATTGCGAGTGACATTTTTAGTCGTTTCAAAAGACTTAAAGGATTTAATGTATTACATCCTATGGGCTTTGATAGCTTTGGCTTGCCTGCTGAACAATATGCATTGGAAACCGGAAGGCATCCTGCAGATACCACCGACAAGAATATTGAAACGTTTAAAAGACAACTGAATCGTATTGGATTTTGTTATGATTGGGAAAGAGAAGTGAGAACTAGTGATCCGGATTATTACCGTTGGACGCAATGGTTATTTTTAAAATTGTATAATAGCTATTTCTGTAATACGCAACAGAAGGCTCGTCCTATTGCTGATTTAATTGAAAAGTATAGCAAGTTTGGCGCTATGCCTAAAAATGGAAAACCAATAACCGGAAAGCATTTTACTGCTGATGAATGGAATAGTATGACAAAGGAAGATCAGGAAGAAATCCTTATGCGCCGAAGATTGGTTTATTCATCGTATGGAGAAGTGAACTGGTGTGAAGGATTAGGAACTGTTTTGGCTAATGATGAAGTAGTAAACGGGGTAAGCGAGCGAGGTGGATTTCCGGTAGAGAAGAAAAAAATGCGACAATGGTTTTTGCGCATCACTGCTTATGCAAACAGGTTATTGGAAAGTCTTGAACATCTTGACTTTTCAGATTCTATGAAAGAGATGCAGCGTAATTGGATAGGAAGAAGTAAAGGAGCTGAGATTGAGTTTAGCGTATTGGGTGCAGGTTTAGATATTAAAGTTTATACCACCAGGCCTGAAACGATTTTTGGCGTTGATTTTATGGTGCTGGCTCCCGAGCACGAATTAGTTTGCCAAATTGTTACTGCCGAACAAAAAAAGGAAATTGATAAGTATATTATTTATGTAAAGAGTAGAAGTGATAGAGAACGAATTTCAGAAGTAAAACAGGTTACCGGATGCTTTACAGGTGCTTATGCTATTAATCCGTTTAATGGAAAACAAGTACCGGTATATATTGCAGAGTATGTGCTGGCAGGGTATGGTACTGGTGCAATTATGGCTGTTCCAAGTGGTGACCAACGCGATTTTTTGTTTGCCAAGCATTTTAAAATTCCTGTTACTAATATAATGGGAGATGCTTTTATAGGTAAAGAGGCTGCAGATGAAAAAAATGTTGTGCTTCATAACTCGGGTTTTTTAAATGGGCTTACGATGGATGAAGGCTTTGATGTGGCTATTTCAAAACTTGAGGAATTGGGAATTGGTAAGGCTAAGGTTAATTTTAAAATGCGCGATGCTGGTTTTAGTAGGCAGCGATATTGGGGTGAACCTTTCCCAATTATTTGGCAAAATGGAGTACCCTTTGCATTAAATGAAAATGAATTGCCGCTTAGATTACCACATATTGAAAGATATGAACCCGGGCCAAATGGTGAAGGCCCTTTGGCTAATGTTCACGATTGGATAAATCTAAACAATGGGAAAAGGCGTGAATCATCAACCATGCCGGGATACGCAGGCTCGTCATGGTATTTTCTGCGGTATATGGATCCCAAAAACAATGAAGAATTCTGTAGTAGAACTGCAAGTGATTATTGGGGGCAGGTAGATGTTTATATTGGTGGCACAGAGCATGCTGTAGGGCATTTACTTTATAGCAGGATGTGGACTAAGGTGCTTTATGATTTGGGTTTGATTGGCTTTGAGGAACCGTTTAAGAGATTAGTAAATCAGGGAATGATTCAGGGAAGCAGCCGCATGGTGTATAGATTAAATTTACAATCTGCAGAATTACTGCTGAAAAAAATTATCTCAAGCTTTACTGATTTACATATTGAACGGGATAGAAGACTGCACGGATGGAATTTTGACTATTTTTTTACTGAAAAGGAATTGGCTATTGATGTTACTAAAAACACCATTTTGCGTCAACGTATAAAGGATTTTAATGTAATTCGTGAACGCGAAAATTTATCGGTAAAAGTTTTATTTATTTCGGAAATTGAACTTTTTGAAAAAATGCGCGGTGGAAATGATTTTTGTAGGCAATGGTTAGAGAATTTGATTGAAGCAGGTGAAGAATATCATTCTCCGGTGTCAGAAAAAGGAGACTTTTTTGTAAGTAAAGGATATATTGAAAGAGGTGATTTGGAAAATGTAGATGTACTTAGGGTAGATGTATCGCTGGTTGATGGTATTGAATTAGATATTCAACGCTTTAAAGGATGGCGTGCCGAATATCAGGATGCAGAATTCATTTTGGAAAACGGTAAATATATCTGTGGCGCTGAGGTGGAAAAAATGTCGAAGAGTAAATATAACACCGTCAATCCTGATGAGCTTTGTATGCGTTATGGTGCTGATACTTTTCGTATGTATGAAATGTTTTTAGGCCCCATTGAAGCAAGTAAGCCGTGGGATACAAAAGGGATTGAAGGGGTGCATCGTTTTTTGAAAAAATTATGGCGATTGTTTTGGCAGGAAGATAAATGTGTGGTGTGTACCGATGAGCCTGTAGAACAAGAATTGCGTGTTTTGCATAAAGCCATCAAGAAAATTGATCAGGACACAGAAAGTTTCTCGTTTAATACGGCAGTAAGCGCTTTTATGGTTTGTATAAATGAACTTGCAGAGTTGAAGTGTAATAAACGGAAGGTGTTGGAACCATTATTAATTTTACTGGCTCCTTATGCACCACATATTGCAGAAGAATTGTGGAAATGTTGTGGTAATGAGCAATCAGTTTTATTAGCAGACTATCCTATTTGGGACGAAAAATATTTAGTGGAGTCTGAAAAGGATTATCCGGTTTCGATAAATGGAAAAATGCGTACTAATATAAAAATATCTCTTAGTGCAACTACTGAAGAGGTGGAAAAAATAGTGCTGCAAAATGAGGTAATAAAAAAATGGCTCGAAGATAAACAGCCAAAGAAAATCATCTTTGTACAAGGTAAGATGATAAATGTTGTAGTGTGATTTTTTAAGAGAACGAATTATGTATGAAGAGTTGGCTTTTGAAAAAGGAATAGAAAAGATTGCAACCCACCTACATCCGGTTATAATGTTGGCTGAGGGTGAAAGAGCCGTACCTATTGATTTGTCAGCTGGTGGAGTTAATGCAGATAAAATTCCTACTGATATAGGGAAGGCGGTTAGTTGGTTTGAAGCCCTTCGTGAAAACAATGATGCTGCTTATTTATACGGTGGTTATAGAGAGGTGCGGAATTTATACAATACGTTTCAATTATTTAATAACCAGGGCAGTTTGCGGAATTTGCATTTGGGAATAGATGTTTGGGGAAACCCTCAAACCCGGGTTTACTCTCCATGGGGTGGAATGGTTCATAGTTTTAAATACAACAGCAACCCCGGCGACTATGGGAGTACAATTATTTTGCAACACCAAACAGAGGCAATTAATTTTTATACATTATACGGTCATCTTTCTCTAAAGAGTCTTGAAGATATTGAGTTGGGCAGGTTTATTACGCGTGGAGTTCCTTTTGCACAATTGGGCGAGATTGAAGAAAATGGCGGATATCCACCTCATTTACATTTTCAGATAATTTTAGATATGGGCGTTCTGGAAGGTGATTATCCCGGTGTGTGTGCTTTAGCTGAAGCTCAGCGTTATTTACAAAATTCTCCTAATCCCGGTGTCTTCTTCAGAAACTTTGAGGATTAAACTTTATTTTTATACCTAAAATCAAATAGGCTGTACATGGAAATTAAACCAGGCCCCTTATTGCAAACAATCAATTCTCCGAAGGATTTGAAAAATATTTCCAAAGAGGATCTGGTTAAAGTATGTAATGAACTCCGCCAATATATAGTGGATGTGGTAAGTGTGCATGGTGGACATTTTGCTGCCAGTTTAGGAGTGGTTGAACTTACTGTAGCATTACATTATGTTTTTAATACACCGTATGATCAATTGGTGTGGGATGTGGGTCATCAGGCATACGGGCACAAAATTTTAACCGGCCGCCGCGATAGCTTTGTTACCAATAGAAAATATGGTGGAATTAGTGGTTTCCCAAAACGCAGCGAAAGTGTATATGATACTTTTGGTGTTGGCCATTCTTCTACCTCTATTTCTGCCGCATTGGGGATGGCAATGGCATCTCATTATAAAGGAGAAACCAACAGGCAGCATATTGCCGTAATTGGTGATGGTGCACTTGGAGCCGGTATCGCTTTTGAAGCAATGAATCATGCCGGAATTGAGAAAAGCAATGTGTTAATTATTCTCAATGATAACTGCATGAGCATTGATCCTAATGTGGGTGCACTGAAAGAATATTTAACGGATATTACCACCTCTCAAACTTTTAATGACCTACGTGATAATGTGTGGAAGGCGCTTGGAAAACTTCCGGTAGGGAAAGACTTTACACGAGATATGGCAAGTAAATTAGAACTTGCATTAAAAGGCTTAGTAAGTAGAAATAGCAACCTGTTTGAGACATTGAAACTTCGTTACTTTGGTCCTATTGATGGACATAATGTAAATAAATTAGTAGATGTACTTAATGACTTAAAAGGGATTAATGGTCCCAAAATTTTACATATTAAAACAGTAAAAGGAAAGGGCTATGATAAGGCAGAAAAGGATCAAACGAAATGGCATGCCCCGGGTTTATTTGATAAGGTAACCGGGGAGATTTATAAGAAGAAATTTGAATTACCACAACCACCCAAGTATCAGGATGTATTTGGTCGTACTATTATAGAACTTGCTAAGCAAAACGAAAAAATATTCGGTATTACACCCGCTATGCCCAGTGGATGTTCATTGAAATTTATGATGGATGAGATGCCGGACAGGGCTGTAGATGTAGGGATTTGTGAACAGCATGCTGTTACGCTTAGTGCAGGTATGGCGACTCAGGGAATGAAGGTCTTTTGTAATATCTATTCATCGTTTATGCAGCGCGCTTATGATATGGTAGTGCATGATGTAGCTATACAAAACTTGCCGGTTATATTTTGTTTAGATAGAGCCGGTTTAGTGGGCGAAGATGGACCAACTCATCATGGGTGTTATGATATTGCTTACATGCGTTGTATTCCCAACATGATTGTTTCCGCACCTATGAACGAATCAGAGTTGCGTAACCTAATGTACACTGCTCAGTTAGATAGTACTACAAGTCCTTTCTCTATACGTTATCCGCGTGGGGAAGGAGTTTTGTCTGAGTGGCAAACACCCATGAAAGAAATTATCATTGGAACAGGACGGAAAATAAAAGATGGAGAAGGTTTAGCTGTTTTATCATTCGGTCATCCGGGTAACTTTGTAGCAAGTGCTATAAGGGAATTAAAAGATGAAGGGCTGAACCCTGCTCATTATGATATGCGCTTTGCAAAACCAATAGATGAAAAGATGCTCCACGAAGTGTTTTCTAAATTTAAAAGAGTAATGACTGTAGAAGATGGTACGGTTACCGGTGGTTTTGGTTCTGCTGTGTTGGAATTTATGAATACTCACCATTACCAGGCAGAAGTTAAAGTACTGGGTATTCCCGATAGATTGGTAGAGCATGGAACTTTGAAACAGTTGTATGAAGAGGTGGGGTTAGATGCAAACCACATTGCAGCAAAAATTAGAACCATGCTTGGGGCCGATGCGCATATTGCCCTAAAAAGCTAACGGATATTTTTCTCAATTATTTTACTTTTTAGTGTATTGCTAAAACTACCTACACCATTATTGCTTCACCACTTTCGCACTCCAGGGTTGTTTGAATGTGGTTATGGCACGTAAAATATACATACCGGGCTTCAAGTTCATAAACAGGGTAGATGTCGCATTTTCCAAAACCATTTTGTTGCCTTGAGCCTGTTTCACCATGCGTCCGCTAATATCGTGTACGGTTATGGAGCCGAGATCGGTAGGTTTCCATTGGTTCAGCCTAAGTTGAATTGAATTATGTGTTGGATTTGGATACAATATGTTTTCTAAGGCATCAATAATTTGTACATCAGTATTTACCTGCTTTGTAATCGGCTTCCTAAACGAAGCATCGCACCAGGTAAAATCTTTTGTATATACGTCCTGATTGGCATTATCCCACCAGGCGACCGACATTTTGGGGTTACCTTTTAAATGTCTGCCCGCTATTGAAGGATGATATGCTTCGTAAGGGTCAGACACATTAAGATGAGGAACCATTTTGAACCCTTTGCCATCTGGGGTACAGGAATTCATAAAGCCAAAATCGTCAATGGAAACCGAAATAATAGTTTTTCCGTCAGTGCCATTAGTTAAAGGCTCACTCCAGCCTCCATACCAAACAATTTGTGCAACGGCATTTCCTTCATCATTTTCGCCATACGAAATAGCAGGATATTCGTGCTAGTCGTTAGCCGATACCATTATACCCTCTTCAATGAGCAACGGTTCTGAATTGTCGGTATAATTATGGGGATAATCAACGGAGGCATTTCTTGTGTTTCCGCAAATATGGTGGTCGCCGCTAAAATCCACCCTGTGTACTAACGACCAGTCTTCTTCCAGTCCGTTTCCCGGTGCGGCAATCCGGGGGCGACCGAAAAGGCTTCCTGAATAATCTTTGTTGTAAATATTGTTTTGGTATATAACATTGGGTACAGGTGAAAATCCGGTGTACCAAAGGTCTTCCAACATTTGGTGTTCTACGATTACTTTATCGCGATCATAATTGAGGAAAGTAATAAAAACGTTGCCGTAATTTGGGCTACCATTATTTGATAAGGCCACATCGGGAGCGGTAACTTCGGAGTAAGGCAGCAGAATTGGGGCATAGCCGTTACATGGTTGCGTTCCGGGACAATCAAGCACAGGTTCTCCCGCATAAATGTACCCCGGTATTAATGAGATTTGCTTGTTTGCAATATCATCCCAAACAATCACAAAATCTCCATTCATGTTCGCGTCCACTCTAATACCATTATCATTTATGCCGGGAGGTGTAGTCACTGTGGCAAGAAGCTGACGGTCGTAGAGGATTAAAGCTGTTGGATTGGTTTTTTCAATTACATAAGACTCATAAATATATCCTGATTCGCCAGGGGAATAATATACTACAATGGCATATACAGAATCGTTATGTGGGTATATAAGAGCTACATCCGGATTGGTAACACTAATTTGATTAGAAGTAAAATCGTAAAATTGTAATGGAGGTAATGGATAGATTGTGCCGCAGTTATCATATTCCAAAATAATTTCATCGCTGGAAGTAAACACTTTTACCACCTCACAATCATTCTTGAAAATGTCCACTGCCGTTTCGGGATTTTGTGCATAAGGGAATGAAAATTGACAACGGCTTTCAGAATTTACGGCAACAATAACATTCGTTTGTGCCATTAACGCATACCGGGCTGGTAAGATAGCTACCATTAGAAGAAAAAGCAGGTAGTGTTTGCGGGGAAAAGGAATTGATCTTATAATTTTAAGATTTAAACAATTAAAAAAGAATGTAACCAGTCCGGAGGGTCTTCTAAATGTAAGAAGTATTTCTTATATTTAGGTTAATTTTTACACCATTCCTAATTGAACTATGAAATACTACTTTTTTTTTCTGTTCTTTTGGGTGGTGGCTGTAAAGCCCACTTTTGCTCAAACGTGGTGGACCGGCTCAGCAGACAATAACTGGCATAACCCGGCCAACTGGAGTACAGGGGTGGTTCCCGACAGTACTACAACGGTGATTATTGAACCCAATGCCACAGTCCCCCAGCCGAACTGGCCACATTTGTACCAAAATGCCAAAGCTGATATTGTTAGATGCCAGAATAATGCAGAAATGTACTTTAACGGATATTCACTTACCTGCTTTAGCTTTTATTTAATGGATGCTGAGGCATTCACTAATAACAATGCAGCGTCTGTCGTGTTTTACAATGCTGAGCTTTCTAACAGAGCGAAGAATATAACGGTAATTAGGGGAAAACTTAACGGATCGTTTCGAATATTGACTTACGGCTATGTGTCCGTAAAATTTTTAGCTTCTGAAACCAACGACCTTTTTTTAGAAAACGGAGATGGAGAGGTCGTAGGTGTCTTTTTCAGAGACAGTACGCTGGTTCGTGGCAATCTCGTTTTTAATTTTCCAATATCGGGCGTCGTATTACCGAGGAGTAGTTCTATATATTTATACTCTGCGATTATTGATGGCGATTTACGTATTTATTTTCGGTCATTAGGCTTAGAGTTGACATTAGGGCCATCTCTGAGCATTTCACCACCGTTGAATGGTGGAGTGGAAATTTCGGGGAAGTTAGATATTGATGTCATAAGTCATTTTAATCTTTCAGTCTTGGGATTTCATAATGTTTCCAATCATTCTCCTGGTGGAAAGGTTCTTATTGGGTGTGTTAAAGGTCTTAGAATGGCTCGTTGTAATATTTTGGTAGATTCATTTAATATAGAGTCAACATCCAACTCCATTGTAATAGACTCCAGTACAATTCAAGGCGTAGTTCACGCACGTTCATACACCAGTCAATCAATTCCACTTCCCAACTGCGAAACAAGGCTGTCGGGTTCAGTATTCTTTGGAAACGTGTACATAGAAGATACAGTGGATGGTATTCATGAAACTCGAGGGTTCTTTAAGCGCTCCACGAGCCCATCAGTTTATTTCGGCGCGCCCAACACCTACTACGGCAACGCACATTTTAAAGGCAAGGTGCATTTAGGTATGTTGGATACGTCTTCCTTTCATGGCAACCTCACCATCGAGGCGATGGATAGTTCGGTATTTTACCGTGCACGTTTTGCCGGCGATAGTCCTGCTACATTGAACACGAACAACAATACGCTTCCCTTTAAATGGTTAGGCATAAACAAAACCGCCGCGGGCAGTCTTACGCTGCAATCACCGGTGTATATTTCTGATACGTTGGCCTTGCATAACGGTAAAGTATATACGCCCGACAGCTATGTGCGTTTGCAGCAGGGCGCCATTACCGAGCATGCCGGTGCGCAAAGCTATGTAGCCGGGCAGGTGCAAAAAGAAGGCAATACGCCTTTTGTATTTCCGGTAGGTTCAGATGTTGCATATAAACCCTTTTTCATCAGCTCTCCCGCCAATACAGATGATATAATTTCGGTACAATACTATGCTGCCTCCGTAACTACGGTAAGCGATACCGCACAACGCGCTTCGGGCGTTGAAGCGATAAGCAATTGCGAGTATTGGGAAGTAGAGCAACCACAGGGCAACAGCACCATTACCGCCTCGCTGATGTGGGATGATCCGTGTATGGATACAGCAGTATATATCGCCAATACCCCACAGGCACAAATAGCCCAATGGGATGGAAGTATATGGAGCAATGCCGGAAATGATGGTTATGCCAATGGCTATATCACCACCAGCGGCGCAGTAATACCAAACGGGTTGTTCACCTTCGCTGTGCCAAAAAAAGTTGTCATCATTCCCGATCCGCCGGTTACCATTCCACTCATGGTGGTCTATCCGAATCCCGCGCAGCAACACATCAACGTTTACGCAACACCAGGCTTTAAACAAGGCATCATCTTCGATGCCATTGGCAGGCGTATTTCCATCCACCAAATTCAACCCGGACTCAACACGCTTGATGTGAGCCGCTTACCGGCTGGGGTGTATTTTTTAAAATTGATTACCCAAACCAAACAGCAGGTGTTTAAGTGGGTGAAGTTGTAGGCGGGCTTCTATAATCCTAATAAGCTCATTTGGTTCACTGCTGCATAAACCTCGGCGATTTTTGCCTGCGAAACTTGCGTGCAAAGGTTGGAAAGGAAAAAGATATGAACTATCTAACTGAGAACTTTGTTCTCCTTATTCACTCAATTCAACTTAGTAAAATCTTCGTCAGTAAGCGGCGCATCGGGTGCTTCTTCACGATTTTCATTGAATTCGATAATGAAGTTATTACGCCCTTCACCGGTAGCAATCATTAGATATTGCTGTTGAATAAGTTCAAGCAAGTTTAGAAAAATGAAAATAGCGTGAATCCGATCTTCACACACTTGAAATATTTTTTCAAAAGACACTGTTTTTTCACGCATTGTAAATTCAAGTACATAATCACGAATCCCTTCCATGGTGTAATTGTATTGCACCACAGTATGCACGGGTTTGTTATTCTTTTCTTGAAGTCTTTGTATTACACGTTCAAACGCTTTCATCAGCCTATATAGCGTGATGGTTTGTATTTCGGTGCCTTCACCGGCTTCTTCACCAATGCTGGCTAATTCTTTTTGCAGATTACCGCGCTTGGTCATTAATAAGCGCTCGGCTTCCATTTCTGCCATCCGTAAAGAAGCTTCTTTAAACTTTTTGTATTCAAGAATCTTATCAATTAATTCCTGGCGAGGGTCAATTTCATTACCATCCGCATCCAACTCTTTACGTGGAATTAGCATCTTGGCTTTTATGCGCATTAAAGTGCTAACAAATAAAATAAATTCGCTGCTTAATTCTATATTCAGTGTTTCTGATTCATGGATGTAAACGAGGAAGTCGTTTGTTATTTTAGTGATAGGGATATTATAAATATCCAATTCATCTCGCTCAATGAAGAATAACAAAAGGTCGAACGGCCCTTCAAACTGATCGAGTTTTATTTGATATGATGTATTATTGGTCAAACAGGATTGTTTTACTTGTAAAAGTACAATTAATAATTTTTAAAATTATAGGCAAAGCCAATACCCATCAACTGTAGAATTTGTGGTGCCGGACCTTTATTAGGCTTAACATTGTGGGTGTCATCATCATAAATCAAATCAACATTAAATGAGAAGTTAATGTATTTCGCAACTTTTGCTGTTAATATATTAGACCAATACACATCTATGTTTTGTGGGTTATGGTCGTAATTGGAAAACAGGTCGAGCTTGCTTTTGAATGTAATATTTTTAGCAAGGGATTTATTAAAGTTGGCAGACAGATAGGCACCAAATTCGCTACGCACTTTTTTACCCGGTTTAATGTTATATAGCGGTGCAATGTTTTCGTCGCTAACAATTACCCAACGTGCGGTAATCGGAGATACAAACAGGGAGAAATAATCTTTGGGGCGCCAGTCTAAACCGATACTTGGCAATACATATAAGGGAGCAAATGATTTTGAAACCAATACAGCAGAGTCTTTTTCATTAACACCATTAATATAAGTATATCCATTGGCAAATTGTGAACGAACATTTAATAAACCCGCAATATTGAGCTTTGGCCTAATGGCGTACCCGTATTTTGTTAAGAAATCTAAACGGTCGCTTGCCTTACGTGTACCAAGGCTGGTGGTATTAACTATGCCATACGCCAGGTCGAGGCTATTATCCCATGAGTGCTTTCCCTTCTTATAGTAGAGGAACATATTTGACATAGCATTGAGTGAAAAAGAAAAATTATCGCCACCTGCCGACCAGTTAGAAAGAGAACCCTGATTGATATTAAGTGCAAAATTTCCACCTCTTTTCCAAGTTTTTTGAACAGTGTCTTTAGGATCTTTTTGTATCGTTTTAGATGCATTATTTTTTAATTCTGTAACGGTGCCATCTTGTGCAAATAGCAATGCAGAATAAATACTTAGGGTAAGGAAAAGAATAATTTTTCTCATGACTATAACTTTCATTTTATGTGGATGATGCAACAAATAACAACAGGTCTTAAATAATTGCAACTACGAGTAATTAAAGACAATAAAAAGGGCTGCTTATTTCAGCAGCCCGCAAAGTTCTGAAAAAATTATCTCTTTTTAAGCTCATCTCTTATTTCAGCAAGTAATTTATCAGTAGAAGAAGGCTCAGTAGGTGGAGGAGGAGGATCTTTTTTCTTTAAGCTATTCATTCCTTTAATTAATAAAAACAGGATGAAGGCAATAATGGTAAACTTAATTATGGCAGAAAGGAAGTTTCCGTATTTAACAGCTCCCCACATCAGTTTATCTAAGTTTTCAGCACCGGCTGCTTTGAGAGCGGGTGTTAGCAAGAGCGGTGTAATTACATCATCTACCATAGAAGATACTATTGCGCCAAATGCGCCACCAATAATTACCGCTACAGCTAAATCAACTACACTTCCTTTAAGTGCGAAGTCTTTAAATTCTTTTAACATTCCCATGATTTTATTGAAATTGGTTTATTCAAATATAACAGATATCCATTTTTTGTTTATTCTTTTTATCCACTATTTATAAACTATAACGAGCCTCGTATTGGTGGCGATGGTCGGGTATTTCTGCACCAAAGTTCAATAGAAGCACGATAGTTCAAATTTAGTAAAAAGTTTCATAGTAGCACTTCGCCCTGCCTATTGCCAATACGATGCTGTGAGCAGTTTTTATTCGTTTATTCTGTTTTTTAAATCCATTCGTTCGTGCAAAATTCTTACAACTTCAATTCTGCCTTTTGCGATAACTTGATAGAAAATTATGTGTTTTCCTGTTCTTAGTCCAAGTAGATTCTTGTTTATTCCTTCATATTCTTTTCCAAGTTCTGGGTTTTTCCCAATTTGAAAACAAGCAAATTCTATAGCTGCATAGTACTTATCAGCCTGTTTTTCCGGCCACTCTTCAAAAGTATAAATCCATATATCATTTAAGTCGTCAATGGCTTCTTGCCTTAAAACAACGTTAGCCATTTCGTCTTTCTTCTTTTAGTTTTTTCAAATTTTTTTTGAAATCAAAATCTTCAACAAGTGGGCTGTCTAACCCTTTTTGAATTGCAGCCCTCAAAGCAATTACTTTACTTTCTTCGTCTTCCAAAAGTCTAAGTCCGGCACGAATAACTTCACTTACATTTTTGTACCGCCCTGCCGATACTTGACTGCTTACAAATTGGTCAAAATAATTTCCGAGTGATATTGATGTATTTTTCATTTTATCAAACTTTCCCCAAAATTACCAAAAATTGGTAAGTGTGCGAATTTTTAGTCCATTTTTTTAAGTCTTACTTTCAGGTTTTTATCGGATGTTGTTCGGTAAAATTGCCCACAAAAATAGGATTACCATCACAGGATATACTTCATGTTATATAAATACCATATTTATGGTATTTGTAATCAGATAGCTTAAACATAAATTCACGTTTGAATATATTTTTTTACAGATTAATCGTGTAGTGCATGGATATAACTACTTGTAAATTTATCTGTATTAGTTGAAACTGAATATATTCCTCTCATTGTAACATGTACCTAATGACAACATAAACCGTTGTTGTTTTATTTGAAACCGGAAAAGTAGTATTCTTTTTACCGTGCTTTTTGTAGGCGGGTATGATTGGTAAGTTTTTATTGAATTAAATCAGTTTGAATGAGAATGTGTTTTTCATGCCGTTAAATTGTTTGCTAATAATTCTGCTTGTTTTAATACAGTTTTGTCTTAAAAAAAGGAGCAGGTCCATTTGTTGACAAATTGCCTACTAAGGGAAAATTGAATGCTTATAAAGTGTCTATCGTTACCGCACTTTATGAATCAGCCATGAGTGTTGAAAAAGCATTGTTTGTAAACAAATAGCTATTTGCAACCTACGATAGAGGATTCTATGCTAAATTGGTGCGATAAAGGGATTGTATTTGAAACAGGGCATTTTCATCAACTGGTTATTATTTATCCTTCTTGCTTGTATTTGGGGAAGTAGTTTTATTTTGATGAAAGAAGGGATGGTTTCTCTTTCTCCTATTGAAGTAGCTTCATTACGCATAGTTACTGCGGGGCTTGTTTTATTGCCTCTTGCTATTAAGGGTTTTCGAAAAATTTCAGGTAAAAATTTTGGCCTGGTTTTTCTTTCCGGTCTTTTAGGAAGCCTTCTTCCGGCATATTTATTTTGCTTTGCCGAAACCCGTGTGGATAGTGCATTGGCAGGAACCCTCAATTCGCTGACACCTGTATTTGCTATTTTATCAGGTATATACTTTTTCAAACAGAAAGTGTCAAAATGGAAGGTTGTTGGTGTGATAATAGCCTTTGTAGGAAGTGTATTATTGTTAGGTAAACCGGGTTTTGGAGAAACAAGCCAAATCGTTTTTGCACTTTTGATTGTGTTAGCTACTATGATGTATGGTGTGAATGTGAATTTAGTGCATCGATATTTACATCATTGTAATGCAATAGATATTGTAAGTGTAGCCATGGTGTTATGTGCCTTACCGGCATTTTTTGTATTGGGTTCTTCCGGATTTTTTGAAAGAAATTTTGACCCCTCTTTATTTTATTCAATAAGTGCTGCAGTTGTGTTGGGAACCCTTGGTACTGCACTTGCTAGTATTCTGTTTTATATACTAATAAAAAGATCAGGAATTGTATTTTCTTCCATGGTTACCTATTTAATTCCCTTTGTGGCTAATGGCTGGGGGTTGTGGCTGGGTGAACAGGTGGGTTGGTTGGATATAATTTGTTTAATAGTGATATTGGCCGGTGTTTATTTGGTTAACCGAAGAGAGCCTGAAGATATCGTGTCATTAGGTGTTAGAGAAATATAGAAGGCTGCGTTAGGGATAGCAGTGAAAAGCCCTGACTGCACAACGTTATGGTATTTTTTAGGTATTTGTGATGTAGCAGGCAGGCTTGCAACGAATAGCCCGACCCGCGATAGCGGGGAACGCCCAAAAAACCGGTAGTATTTTTCTTTTTATCGGGCGTCAACCCTTACCTTTGCGGCTCAAAATACAACCCGGTCAGAAATGGCCAAAAAAAACGAAGAATAAAACTTTAGATATGGCAAATAGCGGTAAAATTAAATCGGTGATTGGTGCGGTGGTTGACGTGCAATTTGACACGGAAGCAAAACTACCGGATATTTTGAACGCACTTGAAGTAAAACGCGAACACGGTAATGTGTTGGTGTTGGAAGTGCAACAGCATTTGGGTGAAGATAGTGTGAGAACAATTGCTATGGATGGTACCGAAGGGCTTGTTCGTGGAATGGAAGTGGTGGATACGGGAAGCCAAATTTCTATGCCAACCGGAGAGCATATTAAAGGCAGGCTTTTTAATGTAACCGGCGATGCTATTGATGGCTTGCCTCAATTGGATAAATCAAAAGGCAGACCTATTCATTCTAAGCCACCATTATTTGAAGACCTGAGTACTGCGAGTGAAATTTTATTTACAGGTATTAAAGTAATTGATTTGATTGAACCTTATGCAAAGGGCGGAAAAATTGGTTTGTTTGGTGGTGCAGGTGTTGGTAAAACGGTATTGATTCAAGAGTTGATTAATAATATTGCGAAAGCGTATAGTGGTTTGAGCGTGTTTGCCGGTGTAGGCGAACGTACACGTGAAGGAAATGATTTGATGCGTGAGATGATTGAAGCAGGTATTATGAATTATGGTGAAAAGTTTCGTCATAGCATGGAAGAAGGTGGTTGGGATTTAAGTTCTGTGGATTTGGAAAATCTAAAGGAGTCAAAAGCAACCTTCGTGTTTGGACAAATGAATGAACCTCCCGGAGCTCGTGCTCGTGTGGCTTTGAGCGGACTAACGCTTGCTGAATATTTCCGTGATGGTGATGGTGAAGGACAAGGTCGTGATATTCTTTTCTTTGTTGATAATATTTTCCGTTTTACTCAGGCAGGATCGGAGGTATCAGCATTGCTTGGACGTATGCCTTCTGCTGTGGGTTATCAACCTACACTGGCTACCGAAATGGGATTGATGCAAGAGCGTATTACTTCTACAAAACATGGATCCATCACATCGGTTCAAGCGGTATATGTGCCTGCCGATGACCTTACCGACCCGGCTCCGGCAACAACCTTTGCCCACCTTGATGCCACAACGGTATTGAGTAGAAAGATTGCTGATTTAGGTATCTATCCGGCAGTTGATCCGTTGGATAGCACAAGCCGTATTCTAACACCTGCAATATGTGGTGATTTGCATTATAATACTGCAAACAGAGTGAAAGGAATATTACAGCGATATAAAGAGTTACAAGATATTATTGCCATCCTTGGTTTGGATGAATTGAGTGATGAAGATAAATTAGTCGTTTCACGTGCACGTAAAGTTCAACGCTTTTTAAGCCAGCCTTTCTTTGTTGCAGAACAGTTTACCGGATTGAAAGGGGTATTGGTTCCTATTGAAGATACCATCCGCGGATTTAATGCCATTATGGATGGTGAGGTGGATGAATATCCCGAAGCAGCTTTTAACTTAGTGGGTACATTGGAGGATGCTATTGAAAAAGGTAAGAAGCTAATGGAAGCGGCAAAAGTGTAATGAAGATTTTTACTTTTAGGATTTAGTAATATTATAAATTCAAGAAGAGTATGACATTAGAGATATTAACTCCGGAAAGAAAGGTTTTTAGCGGGCAAGTGTATGGGGTGCAATTACCCGGTATTGGTGGTTTATTTGAAGTGCTGGATAAGCATGCGCCAATGGTAAGTGCATTAAAAGGAGGAATTTTAAAGGTATTAAATGATAAAACAGCAACCGAATCATTTAGTATTGAAGGTGGATTTGTAGAAGTGTTGAATAATAAAACCGTAGTATTGGTAGAAGGGGCAAAGGAAATTTAATAGTATCAAACAAAAATTTTAATAGAATCAGGATGCGAAAGTATCCTGATTTTTTTATTACAAAACTTTAATAGCGGCAGCTTGTTATGAAAAAGTAAAGAGCCTTCTTAGCTTTACTATCAGGAAGAAAAATTTTTATTAAAAATAGATGAACAAAGATGATGAGAAATAGTTAAGAAAGAGCGGTAATATTTAAAAACACAATTTCAATTTTTTTGATGATACCATTTTGTAAACGTAAATGATAGCAAACTTTTTGCACCTATAATGGCAAAAAATGGAAATAATAATATCCACCATGAATGAAAAGCAAAAAACAGGATGATAGTAATCAGTAAAACGTAAATAGGAAAACCAACAAAGATTCCTGCAACCATGATTGAATCAAAGTGATCATTGTTCCATTTTCGTTTAGTTATACATCGTAAAGGATAATAGAGGGGCGCTGTAATAAGCCATCCTATAACGGCAGGGAATACCAAAAGTATCTTTAAGGAAGGAGATATATGATAATTAAAAGTCTCCTTAATTATAGAAGCGTCCTTTTCTTCAATTTTATACACTTGTTGAAGTAATTCTTGCTCCAGTTGATGATTAAATAATCCAATGGCCCTTCCGGCTGTTTCATTTTGAAAAACCTCGCTACCAAATGGCTTTCCGAAATTGATATGGATAATTTTCCCAAAAGATTTAAAGGATGAAAAGTTTATTCCTACCGGTAGAATCTGTAGGGGAATATTCGCTTCCCATGCACTCATAGCCAAGCGAGCTGTTCCTTTTTTTAGTGGTCGTAATTTCCATTCGTTAATGCACCTCCCTTCGCTAAAAATAAGGACTATTCCATTATCTTTAAAGACCTGTTTACATCTTTCAAATGTGTCATAATTGGCATTTAGATTTTCAGCTCCTTCACTGATTCGGTAAACCGGAAGCATATTTAATGAATTGAGCAGGGAACTGTAAAATTTATTGATATAAACATCTCCTCGTACCAAAGAATGAATAGGGTGTTGAAATACTGAAGCCAAAACAATAGCGTCTAAAAAAGAATTGGGATGGTTGGCGGCGATGAGCAATGGGCCTTTGAAATGTAAAAACTCAGGATGATTTATTTGTAGCTTTTTACAATAAAAAGGGAGTGCAATTTGTGCCGGAAATTTTAAAAGACGGTACAACACGATAAGGTCTTTATGAGTTTACACATTAATTGAGTTGCGGGTCAATGGGATAGTTAATCATCGTCTCATATTTACCTCCCAAATGACGAAGACTCGACTCCCAAGTTTTTTCCGGATTGGTTTCAAAAATGATTTCGCGTGTACTCGTAGCTGTTATCCAACTATTATCATCTAACTCATGTTGGAGTTGACCTTTCTCCCAACCACTATATCCTAAAAAGAATTTAATCTTATTGGGATCTACTTCTTTGTTGAAAATAAGTTCTTTTAACACTTCAAAGTTACCACCCCAATACACATCTTCTATAATAAGTTGGCTGTCAGGAATAAGATCGGGATATTGATGGATATAATGAATGGTATCTAATTGAACGGGCCCACCTTGAAATACAGGGATGGGGTAATTTTCCATTTCATTTAATAATTCATCTAAGGTGTGCCCCAGAGGGCGGTTGAGTACGAACCCAAAACTACCTTCATTTTCTTCGTGTCGAGTGAGTAATACGACACTTCTTGCGAAGTTGCCATCTTTTAAGAACGGATCTGCAATTAATAATACGCCATCATCAATTTTAATCATGTTTGTAAATTACGATTTGCCATTCCCTTTTCAAAAAATATATTCTATGTAGAATAAATTTTTGCGTTAAAAATGGTATAAAACACTGCCTCACTTTGGAGTTCGTAAATAAGTAAACTACTTTTGCAAGAAGCACACACTTTGAGTTGCGCGTATGAAAAAGATTTTTCCCGTTATTACTTTTCTTATTCTTATTTCCTTATTGGGGTTAATATTTTTTCAATTCCTTTGGCTACAAACAGCAAAGAAAATTAAGCAAAAGCAATTTACTGAAAACGTAATAAGAGCAACGGCACAAGCAGCAAGCGAGTTGGTTGAAGGAAACTTGCTTGTACCTCAAGGTAAATTACCCCGAATAAGTTTGGGCAATAGCAGAATACCACAGGAGTTGTTAAAGCCTTCAGTAATGCAGCGGTTTACTATTGAAGAAATTCGTGCAATTATTAAGCGAGCTTTAGCAAATAATTATTTACTCAATGTTAATTTTGAATTTGCCATTACCCAAAATTCGTTATTGGGAGATAGATTAGAATCGGATCATTTTTTTCAATGTTACATGGATTCACTCAATCACATGCGGCACATTATACCACTGATGCCACCGAGTGGTAGTGTGTTTGAGAATCTTGCACGTGAGGAGTTTTTGGTAATCATTGTTCCTAATGAAAAAGTTATTGTATTAAGAGAATTGCGTTGGTTCATTTTTGGCGCTGTATTATTTACCCTCATCATTACTACTGCATTCTATCTTACGATTAGAACATTGCTGCGTCAAAAAAAATTGAGTGAAATTAAATCCGACTTTATTAATAATATGACGCATGAATTTAAGACACCCTTAGCTACCATATCTCTTGCAGTAGATGCGCTCAAAAATGAAAAGGTGTATAGTGATGCTGAAAAAATAAAATATTATACAGGGATTATTAAGGATGAAAACAGGCGAATGAATAAGCAGGTTGAATCTATTTTACAAGCTGCTTTGCTGGATAAACAAAGGGTAGAATTAAACTTAAAACCATTTGATGCCCATCAGCTAATTCAAACGGCATTGAATAATGTGTCCCTTCCTATTGCTGAGCGAGGTGGTGTTTTGGAAGTGAATTTCAATGCAGACCATCATACCATACTGGCAGATGAAGTACATTTTACTAATTTGGTGAATAATTTATTAGACAATGCGATAAAATACAGCGGAGATAATTTGCATATAAAATTATCTACATCAAATGCAGGTAAAATGCTTAAAATTAAAATAGAAGATGAGGGAATTGGAATGACAAAAGAAACGCTCCATCGTATTTTTGAAAAGTTTTATAGAGCGCATACAGGTAATATCCATAACGTAAAGGGCTTCGGACTTGGACTTAGTTACGTAAAAACAATGATTGATGCCCATAATGGTACCATAAAGGCCGAAAGTGCACCCGGAAAGGGAAGTGCCTTTACCCTGTTAATACCAACCGCATAACTCGTTGACACTTACAATGTTAACAGGATTTCCACAGCAATCCACATTCCATTCACATAATTGAACTAAAAAGCCCTAAAACCCTCTGCTAGTGAGGTATTTACGTGTGGAAAAAAAATCTTTCTTCAAAAGAGTGTTAGAAAGTGGGAAAAAGTGTTATTTTGTGTCAATAATAACCCTAATCCTTCATGGTCAGCTTTATAGGAGAATACGAATCAACCATTGACGCCAAGGGGCGTTTTTTGATGCCGGCCGGTTTCAAAAAACAACTACCTGAGGAAGATTTGTCATTTGTTGTCAATCGTGGCTTCGAAAAATGCCTGACTCTTTACCCTACACAAAGCTGGACACCCATTTTCAAAAAAATTAGCAATCTTAATGATTTTGATCCTAAGGTGCGTGAATTCAGGCGGTATTTTTTTAACGGAGCTGTTGCGGTTGAATTAGATAGTGCCGGCAGACTGCTTCTTCCAAAAAATCTGTTTGCTCACGCTGAATTGGAAAAAGACATTGTATTGGTTGCAGCAGTGAACAAAATTGAAATTTGGGATAAAAATCTTTACCAGCAGTTCTTTGACTCTTTTTCACCTAATGCATTTAGCCAATTGGCCAACGAAGTAATGAACAGGCCTGAAACAAATGATTGACTATGGTGAATAATAGCTTACCTCTTCCTGATGAGAATCTTAATGCAGGGATTGGTGACTACCATATTCCCGTAATGTTGGAGGAATGTATTGAAGCCTTGAATATACAGCCCTCAGGCATCTATGTTGATTGTACTTTTGGCGGTGGTGGCCATAGTCGCGCAATTCTTCAAAAACTCAATGCAGATGGAATGCTGATTGCATTTGATCAGGATAGTGAGGCAAATAAAAACCTTCCTGTTGACTCCCGTGTTTTATTTATTCCTCAAAATTTCAGGCATCTAAAGCGATTTTTAAGACTAGAAAAAATTTCTCAGGTAGATGGAATACTTGCAGACCTTGGTGTATCCAGCCATCAATTTGATGTTGCAGCCAGAGGATTTTCAACACGTTTTAACGGCCCGTTGGATATGAGAATGAATACACGGATAAACAAAACAGCTGCTGATATTTTACAAAACTATTCTGAAGAGGCATTACATCGCATTTTTGAACGGTATGGTGAAGTTACAAACGCTAAATCATTAGCTAGACATATCGTTTCAGTTAGAAAGTCATTACGTTTTAATGAGATTGATTCCTTCAAACAAACCTTGCAAAGTTTGGTAAAAGGAAATCCTAATAAATATTTCGCACAGGTATTTCAGGCACTGCGTATTGAAGTAAATGAAGAATTGGATGCATTGAAGGAAATGCTGAATCAAATTCCTGATGTGCTAAAACCGGGAGGAAGAGTTGCTATTATTACTTTCCATTCGTTGGAAGATAGAATGGTAAAAAATTTTTTTAAAGGAGGCGGTGTTGAGGAACAGGAAAAGGATTTGTTTGGAAGAAGCGCTCCGCCGGTATTTAAAATGATTTCTAAAAAACCCATTTTAGCATCAGCGGGTGAGTTAAAAATGAATTCAAGATCACGAAGTGCAAAACTTCGTGTAGCTGAAAAGAACTAATAAGATATGGAAAAGAAAAATACTTCACCAACAAAGAGCGACTGGAAACGAATTTTTAATAATACGGTTATTCTGCGCCAGATGCCTTTTTTGTTATTCTTGGCGGGCCTAACGGTTGTGTATATATATAATGGACACCATGCAGACAAGCTGGCAAAAAAGATTGCCATAAGTGAAAAAAGTATTAAAGAGTTACAATATGAATATAAATCGGCACAAAGTGAGGTGATATTTAGAAGCAAGGCCAGTGAATTAATGAAAGCGGTTGAGCCGATGGGACTTAAAGAATTGAGTACAAAACCAATCTTGTTGGAAAACGAAGCTGAATAGGCTTTTTAAAAATGGATATTAGAAAGGATATATTATGGCGTGTTTACCTCTGTTTCCTTTGCATTGTTGCAGTAGGGCTGGCGGTGCTTGGCAAAGCGGCTTACATTCAAACTGTTGAAGGTTCAGAATGGATAAAGATGGGGGATAGCCTCCATCTCCGCTATCAGAATACCAATGCCGAGCGAGGAAGTATCTACAGTGAAGATGGGAATATCCTCAGTACATCTGTCCCAATTTTTGATGTGTATATTGATTTTGGGGCAGATGGACTGAGAGAGAAACAAGGAAAACGATTTGTAGATAATGTAGATTCTCTTGCCTATTGTTTAGCTACTTTGTTTGAAGATAAATCAACACACGAGTATAAGGCAGAATTAAACGCAGGATATAAAAAGAAGTCGCGCTACTTCGCCCTGAAGAAAAAAATATCTTTTGATGATTATCGTGCACTGCGTGACTTCCCGTTGGTTAGAGACGGAAAAAATAAGAGCGGCTTCATTTTTGAACGCCGGGATAAAAGAATTAATCCCTATGTTTTAATGGCCAATAGAACAATTGGTATTTCACGCCCTGATTCAAACAAAAATGTGGGTATTGAAAGAACATTTAATTATTTATTGAAAGGAGAATCCGGACAGCGATTAATGCGATATGTAGCAGGTTCGTATATTCCCGTTGAAGGAGCAGAGGTTGATCCTATAAATGGAAAAGATATTATTCTTACCCTGGATACCTACATCCAGGATATGGCTGAGAATGCTTTGATGAAAATGTTAGTTAATAACAATTCATTGCACGGTACTGTTATTGTAATGGAAACAGAAACCGGGAAAATCAAAGCAATGGCTAACCTCGGAAGACAACCAGATGGAAGCTATATTGAAGATTTTAATTACGGCGTAGGTAAGGCAACAGAACCGGGTTCGGTTTTTAAATTAGCCACCTTGTTTGCTTTGTTGAAGGATAAGTATGTTGATAATAATTCATTAGTTGATTGTGAAGGCGGAGTAAAATCATTTTATGGTTTGCGTATCCGCGATTCACATCGAGGTACTGGAGTGGTAACCGTAAAACGAGCTTTTTTAGAAAGTAGCAATGTGGCGTTTGCTAAGTTAGCGTTTCAATATTATGCAAACCAACCTGAAAAATATATTCAACATCTGCATGAGCTGAGGCTGGATGTGCCAACAGGTATTGAAATTGAAGCTTCTTCAGGCAAGCCATATATCAAATCACCTAAGAATAAAAGTTGGAGCAAGACTTCTATTCCATATATGGCACATGGTTATGAAGAACTGGTAACACCCTTGCATTTACTCACTTTTTACAATGCGGTTGCTAATAATGGTAAGATGATGAAACCTTATTTGGTTAATGCCATTATGGATTACGGTGTTACTTATGAATCATTTAAGCCTATTGTTTTAGTAGATAAAATTGCCGATGATGAAACGATCTCGCAAATGCAAGAATGTTTACGAGCAGTTGTGGATAGCCAAGGAGGAACAGGAAGAAGAATTTTAAAAGATACATTGTATTCCATTTCAGGTAAAACCGGTACCGCAGTTACGGCTTTGGATAATAAGGGATATAACAAAGGGAATAAAATTTATCAAGCATCATTTATAGGCTACTTCCCTTCAGAAAAGCCGAAATACACAATGGCTGTTGTTATTCAAAATACCCGAGAGTCAAGATTTATTTATGGTGCGGATGTTTCGGGAAGAGTGTTTAAAGAAATTGCCGATCACTTGTACAAAAAGTTCTTAAATCATCCTACAAAAGAAATAAATGTTCCTGTGGATTCTTCATTAATTCAAACTACAGGCTCATATAAAGATTTTGCGAACATACTGAAGTATATGAATCTAGGTTATCAGGATTCTGCAAATGGTGATTATTGGCGAAAGATGTCTTTAATACGCCAAGGGGCTGTATTAAAAGCAGACTCTGCATTATTAGGTAATATGCCTGAAACCCCCGATGTAAAAGGAATGGGTTTAAAAGATGCCGTGTTTTTATTGGAAGATAAAGGATTTGCAGTTTCAGTTATGGGAAGAGGAAAGGTAGCAAGCCAGAGTGTTCCGGCAGGAAAAGTATTTCAAAGAGGACAAAAAATCTTACTCATGTTGAATTGAAGATATGCAATTGAATGACCTATTATATAAAGTAAGTATTCAAGCTGTTTGCGGTAACACGTCAATAGAGGTGAGTGATTTGCAAATGGACTCTCGGTTGGTAACACCGGGATGTTGCTTCTTCGCGGTAATAGGGGCAGTAAATGATGGCCATCAATTTATTCCAGAGGCCATTAAACGAGGTGCTACTGCTATTATTTGCCAGGAAATGCCAAACAATAGAGTAGATGGAGTTACTTATATTAAAGTGTTGAATGTTTCTGTTGCTTGTGGGATAATGGCTCATTGCTTTTTTGGAGCCCCTTCCGAAAAAATGAAATTAGTGGGTGTAACAGGAACTAATGGAAAGACAACGATTGTTACTTTGTTATATAAACTGTTCTCCTCGTTAGATTTTACTTGTGGTTTGGTGAGCACGGTTGAAAATATAATCGGAGGTAAACATCTTCCTTCTACACAAACGACTCCGGATGCCATTAGCCTCAATAAATTATTGAGAGATATGCTCAATGCCGGCTGCAGCTATGTGTTTATGGAAGTAAGTAGCCATGCTATTCATCAAAACAGGATTGAAGGTTTACTTTTTACAGGAGCCATCTTTACTAATATTACCCATGATCATTTAGATTATCACAAAACATTTAATGAATATATCCGTGTTAAAAAGTCCTGGTTTGATAGTTTGCCCTCATCTGCATTTGCACTGAGTAATATAGATGACAGAAGAGGAGAAGTAATGCTGCAAAACACATCAGCAAAACGCCTTTTTTATGGATTAAAAACATTAGCTGATTTTAAAGGAAAGGTTTTGGATAATTCGTTGATGGGTCTTCACATGATGATTAACGAATCAGAAGTGTATTTTAAAGTGGCAGGCGAATTTAACGCTTACAACCTACTTGCTGTTTATGGTGCAGCGGTTATCCTTACCGGACAGAAAGAACAGGTGCTTACTAATTTGAGTAATATAACCGGAGCCAAAGGAAGATTTGAAATTACTCCGGGAGTGAATGGACAAATTATTGGTATTGTTGATTATGCGCATACACCTGATGCTTTACTGAACGTACTCACTACCATAACTCATTTGCGAAAAGGGAATGAAAAGATAATTACGGTTGTAGGATGTGGTGGAAACCGGGATAAAGCAAAGCGCCCTGTAATGGCACAGGTAGCTTGTGAATATAGTGATAAGGTAATTTTTACTTCAGATAATCCACGTAATGAAGATCCTGTAACTATACTAAAAGAAATGGAAGCCGGTGTAAACCCCGGTTCACGGAAAAAATTTATAACGATTCCGGATAGACGAGAGGCAATCAAAACAGCAGTTAGCCTTAGTGATAATGAGGATATTATTTTGATTGCAGGAAAAGGACATGAAAAATATCAGGAAATAAACGGAGTGAAATATGATTTTAGTGATAAGGAAGTATTGGAGGAAATGTTTTCGTTAATGGATAAATAAAAAGGTAACGTGTTATATCATTTGTTTAATTGGCTTAGTCAGGAAGGTTTCCGATTTCCCGGAATAGGAATCTTTGAGTTCATCACCTTTAGGGTGTTGCTGGCGCTGATTTTATCACTTGTTATAACCATGGCATTCGGAAAACGAATTATTCGGTTTTTACAAAGAAAGCAGTTAGGCGAAACCGTTAGAGAATTAGGTCTGGCAGGAGAAAAACAAAAAATAGGTACTCCTACCATGGGAGGAATTATTATCATTCTGGCTATTGTGATTCCTACTTTGCTCTTTGCCAATTTAGATAAAGTATATATCCGCTTAATGTTGCTATGTACGGTTTGGTTGGGCGCAATGGGGTTGATTGATGATCTTTTAAAAATCCGATCAAAACGGATAGCAAAGGAAAGGGGTGTTGATTATAAAAAATCTGATAAAGATGGTTTAGCGGGGAAGTTTAAAATTTTTGGCCAGATTGTATTGGGCGTTATTGTTGGTGCTACCCTATATTTTAATAATAGTGTAGTGGTAAAAAGAGAAGTAGTAGGGAAAGCAAAACAACCTCCTGCTATTGCGGCAGATAATGATTTTGTGCCTAAATATGATACCATCGTGTTGGATGGAAAGACAAGGGTTTTTGTTGATGCAAAGTCTGTAATTACAACAATTCCTTTCGTTAAGTCACATGAGTTTAATTATTCCAAGTTGCTACCGGCAGCATGGCGCGATTATACATATCTGCTTTACATAGGTATTGTAATTTTTATTGTAACAGCCGTTTCAAATGGTGCAAATATTACAGATGGTTTAGATGGGCTAGCTACCGGAGTTAGTGCAATTATTGGGGTGAGTTTAGGTGTGTTTGCTTATGTAAGTGGTAATATCAGGTTGGCAGAGTATCTCAACATTATGTACATACCTAACCTGGGTGAATTGTCCATCTTTATTGCAGCCTTTGTTGGAGGTTGTATCGGTTTCCTTTGGTATAATTCATACCCTGCACAGGTGTTTATGGGAGATACCGGAAGCTTGGCTCTTGGTGGCATAATAGCCGCATTGGCCATTATTGTTAGAAAAGAATTGTTGATTCCAATAATCTGTTTTGTGTTTTTAGTTGAAAACCTTAGTGTGATACTACAGGTGGGATACTTTAAATATACAAAACGAAAATATGGTGAAGGGAAACGGATCTTTTTAATGAGTCCGTTACATCACCATTACCAAAAACTGGGGTATCACGAAAGTAAAATTGCAGTTAGATTTTGGATTGTAACAATTTTAAGCATAGCGATGGCTATCGTTACATTGAAGCTTAGATAAACACCACACAATACTAATAAGGCTGTTAGTAAAAACAGTTTTATAGTAATTGAAATAGCTATCTATGAAACACGTAACGCCCGTTAAATTCTATGCTAATGAAAAACCAAATTTTTATCAAACAGGCAATAGCGTGTTTGAAATGGCGTCCTGTAAAAGCCAATACTGTTGAAGAACCACCGTTTTAAAGGAACTCAAATGAGACCTGTTAAATTCTATGCTTTTGAAGAACCAAATTTATTAAGCAGACTTATCCCCTGCTATTGTGTACCTATGAAGACGAGAGAAGAACACCATAACCTGTTAAATTCTATTCTCTTGAAAAACCATTTTTTAATTAACAGGCAAAAAGAAAATGAAAAAAAGAATTGTCATACTTGGAGGAGGTGAGAGTGGTATAGGAGCCGCATTGCTGGCTTCAAAAAAAGGGTATGATGTCTTTTTATCAGATGCCGGCAAGCTAAAAGAGGAGTGGCGCAAAGAACTAAAGAACAATGCGATTCCTTTTGAAGAAGGCGGGCATAGCATAGATAAGATCCTTGAAGCCGATGAATTGGTGAAGAGCCCGGGTATCCCGGAAACAGCCCCAATTCTATGTGATGTACGTAAAAAAGGCATTTTGGTAATTAGTGAAATTGAATTTGCTTATCGTTATTGTGATGGTAGCAAAATTGTTGCAATCACCGGTAGTAACGGAAAAACAACTACAACTTCACTTATTTATCACATCTGCAAACATGCCGGGCTGCAGTGTGCTTTGGTAGGAAACATTGGCTATTCTTTTGCTCGTCAGGTTGCGTTTGACCCACAACCATTGTACGTGGTAGAGGTAAGTTCTTTTCAACTCGATGATATTGTCACTTTTAGGCCTAATGTGGCGGTGTTGACAAATATTACCGAAGACCATCTGGACAGATATGATTACAAAATGCAAAATTATGTAAACAGCAAGTTCAGAATTGTAATGAACCAAATTGAAACAGATGTTTTTATCTACTGTTTGGATGATGAAGTCACTATGAAAAACATAAATAAATATCCCATTAAATCAACCCAAGTACCAATAACCATGAGCAGAGAATTACCGCAAGGAGCTTACTTGATGAACGCCAAAATGCACTTGAAATGGAAAAATGAAGAAATGCAGATGAGTGTGGAGGATTTTGCTATTAAAGGTAAGCATAACAAGTATAACAATATGGCTGCAAGTATGGCTGCAACAGCGCTCGATATTAGAAAGGAAAAAATCAGAGAGGCTTTACAAACTTTTGAAAGTCTTGAACATCGTATGGAACCGGTTGGACAAGTAAGAGGAGTGGAGTTTATTAATGATAGCAAAGCAACAAATATTAACAGCACCTGGTTTGCATTGGAAAGTATGAATAAGCCGGTTATTTTAATCTTAGGTGGTGTAGATAAAGGAAATGATTATGAAGTGTTGAAAGATTTAGTGAAAGAAAAGGTTAAGGCAATTGTGTGTATGGGAACCGATAATCGGAAAATTCATGAGGCCTTTGGTAATATTGTTTCACTTATGGTGAATACATCTAATGCTGAAGAGGCTGTTAATGCCGCATTTCACTTTGCTAATAATGGTGATGTGGTGCTACTAAGCCCGGCATGTGCAAGTTTTGATTTATTTAAAAATTATGAAGATCGTGGCAAACAGTTTAAACAAGCTGTGCGCAACCTTTGAACATTTATATATGCAGGAACAAGTAAACCAAATTAAAACAATGCTATCCCCTGCCTTATCAGGCATTGGTAAGGATGTATTAAAAACCAAAGGAGATAAGGTGATTTGGGGGTTGGTTGTGTTATTAACCCTGGCTAGTTTGGTTTTGGTATATAGCAGCACCGGATCACTTGCATACAGGATGAGTAAAAGTAATGAGAGCTACTTATTTAAGCAGTTTGCTTTTATTGTCCTTGGCTTTGTTATTATTTATTTTGCTCACCGTATCAATTATACTGTTTATTCCAGAATAGCCCTCATCCTGTTTTTAATTTCTATTCCATTATTGATTTACACCTTGTTGTTTGGGGTACAATTAAATGCCGGAACAAGATGGATTAAATTACCGGTAATAAATATGACGTTCCAAACTTCCGATTTGGCTAAACTGGGCTTATTTATGTATTTGAGTAGAATGTTAAGTCGAAAACAGAAGGTAATTAAAGATTTGAAAAAAGGATTTCTCCCCATTATTATTCCGGTTTTGATTATTTGTGGTTTGGTTGTTCCTGCAAATTTATCTACCGCTATATTGATTGGCGGTACAAGTTTCATTTTAATGTTTATTGGCCGTGCTAATATCAAGCACCTTGGAGTCGTAATGGGTATTGGAACTATCTTGGCAGTACTGCTGTTATTCTTGGCAGTAGCTACTTATGATAAACAAAAGGAGGAAATGAAAGATCTGCCCGCTGTTTTATCCTGGGGTAGGGTGCCCACTTGGTTAAGCAGGGTGCAAACACAAATTTACTCAGAAGGACAGAAGAATTCTGATAAAGCATACCAAATTAATCAGGCAAAAATCGCCATTGCAAAAGGTGGATGGCTGGGCCTGGGACCGGGATATAGTGAGCAACGAAATTTTTTGCCGCATAGTTATAGTGATTTTATCTATGCCATTATAATTGAAGAGTATGGACTGCTTGGAGGAGCAGTGGTTTTATTTATTTATCTGTGGTTCCTATTTAGGTGTATTAGGGTATTTAAAAAATGCCCTTTTGCCTTTGGTGCTTTTTTAGCACTGGCACTGAGTTTTACCTTGGTAATTCAAGCAATGACAAATATGGCGGTTAATGTAGGCATATTTCCCAATACAGGAGTTACCCTTCCGCTATTAAGTATGGGAGGAAGTAGTTTCCTGTTTACCTGTATGTCTATTGGGATTATCTTAAGTGTAGCGCGCAATGTGGAACAACAGGAAGGAGGCCAAGTGCCTATAGAAGAGAAAGCTTTAACGGAAACGGTGGATGAAGAAAATGAAAATGAGCATAGGTGAAACAAGGAAAGAAAATAATTGTGGCAGGAGGAGGAACCGGTGGGCATATCTTCCCGGCAATAGCTATTGCTAATGCGCTGAAACGATTGGATAGCAGTACTGAAATTTTGTTTGTGGGGGCAAAAGGGAAAATGGAAATGGAAAAAGTGCCACAAGCAGGTTTTCAAATTGAGGGATTGACAATTGCAGGGTTTAACAGAAGTTCTTTGCTTAAAAATATTAGCCTCCCGTTTAAACTGATGAAGAGTTTCAGTCAAGTGGCCGGAATTTTCAAACGCTTTAAACCTGATGCTGTAATAGGTGTGGGAGGATATTCCAGCTTCCCTGTTTTAAGATACGCTCAGTGGAAAGGAGTGCCTTCCTTTATTCATGAAGCTAACTCCTTTGGAGGAAAGAGTAATGTGCTGTTAAGTAAAAAAGCGAATGTAGTTTTTACTGCTACTGATGGAATGGAAAGATTTTTCCCCGCACAAAAAATTGTTGTAACAGGGAATCCGGTGCGGCAGGAAATAGTGGAGATTAACGTGTCTAAAGAAGAAGGATGCAAATATTTCAAGTTGAATGGTGATGGTTTAACTGTTTTATGTGTTGGTGGAAGTTTGGGCGCAAGAGGTATTAATGAAGCAATTGATGCCGGATTGGATAAATTGATTGAAAATGGAATACAGGTTATTTGGCAAACAGGTACGCCTTACCGTGAGTTGGCAGAAAAACGAATAATAGGAAGAAAAGGGGTGTATGCCGCAGCGTTTATTCAAAACATGGAATATGCTTATGCGGCTTCAGATGTGGTAGTGAGTAGAAGTGGGGCTATGACTATTGCTGAATTGTGTGTAGTAAAAAAAGCGGCTATTTTAGTTCCTTTTCCCTTTGCTGCGGAGGATCATCAAACAGCTAACGCTCAAAACCTGGTACAGAAAAACGCAGCAATTATGATTAAGGATGATGAAGCAAAAGATAAACTGATTAACGAAATAATTGAATTAGCTAAAAATGAAAATAAAAGAACAATACTAATAAATAACATTAAACAACTGGCCATTTTTGACGCTGATGTTCAAATTGCCAAAGAAATTCTTAAAACACTAAATTGAATCAATTAGTTAATATATCGCTTGCAAATGAACCCATCCGGGAATTTAATCCGGGGGGAAGTGTCTATTTCCTCGGTATAGGAGGGATTGGCATGAGTGCACTTGCCCGGTATTTTAATAGCATGGGTATTAAGGTGAGTGGCTATGATAAAACACCAAGTGTGTTAACTAAGGAGTTGGTATGTGAAGGAATTGAAATTCATTATACAGATGATATCAGCAAAGCTGATTTAGATGCCGCACTGGTTGTCGTTACTCCTGCAATTCCTTCCACTCACAATGAATGGAATTATTTTAAGGCACACAACTATTTAATTCTTAAAAGAAGTGAGATATTAGGAAAAATTTCGAAAACAGCCTTTAATATATGCATAGCCGGTACACATGGAAAAACAACAACCTCTACTTTAATTGCACACATTCTTAGAAGTTCAGGTTTTGGATGTAATGCCTTTTTAGGAGGTATTTCAGCAAATTATGAAACAAATTTTTGGAGCAGTGAAAGAAATGTGTGTGTTGTTGAGGCAGATGAATATGACAAGAGCTTTTTACAATTGTATCCCAATATTGCAGTAATTACTTCTATGGAACCGGATCACCTGGATATTTATGGAAGCGAGAAAAACATGCAGGATGGGTTTATACAATTTTCAAAACAAGTTAAACCGGATGGGATAGTGTGCTTTAAGAAGGGATTATTGAGAGAGAATGAGTTTAGTACTAATACACATTTAAGCTATAGTTTAAATAATAATACTGCAAATGCTTATGCCCAAAAGATTCAAATAAAAAATGGAGGCTATAGTTTTAATGTAATACTACCCGATGAAGAAATTGAGAATGTTTTTCTTCCTATGGGTGGTTTACATAATGTAGAAAATTCAGTAGCAGCTATATTAGTTGCTCAACAATTAGGAATAAATAAGGAAAAAATTAAAGCGGCTATAGCCGAGTTTAAAGGGGTAAAACGCCGATTTGAATTTATTGTTAACAAACAGGAGCAAGTGTATATTGATGATTATGCACATCATCCCGGTGAACTAAAAGCGTTGCTTCGCGGAGTAAGGGATTTGTATCCAAATAGGAAATTAACAATAATCTTTCAGCCGCATTTATATTCACGTACAAGGAATCATGCAAGCGAATTTGCTGAAACATTATCAATGGCTGATGAGGTTATTTTATTGCCTATTTATCCCGCTCGGGAATTGCCTATCGAAGGAGTGAATAGTGAAATGATTGCTGTGAACATAAAGAGTAAGGTGGATGTAGTTCCTATGAATGAAGTGTTAAAAGTGATTGAATATAGAGAACCCGAATTGCTTATTACCGCAGGAGCAGGTAATATTGACACCTTGGTTGAACCTATTAAACAACAACTGATAAACAAGTGAAGAAGCTAAAAAATTATCCCTGGAAAAAGATTTTTTCTGCCATTGGATGGGGGATAGCTACTTCGTGTACAATAATGTTGATGGCTGCGGCTGTGAAAAAAGCTGATACAGAATTGTGCAAAGGCATGAATGTGAAAATTGATGGGGCAAGCCAACATTCCTTTATTGAAAGGAAGGATATTGTGGCCATGCTTACGCCTTACCTCGGTGGAGATATTTTGAATAAACGGATGCTTCAGGTTGATTTGCATGCAATGGAAAGAGCTATTCGAAGAGATACCTGGGTTAGTAACGCAGAATTGTATTTTGATAATAATGGTGTGTTACAGGTTGAAGTAAGTGAACGTAAACCAATAGCAAGAGTATTTACTAATGCAGGAGAGAGCTTTTATATAGATAGTAGTTGTAAAGTGCTCCCGCTTAGTGATCGGATTTCTGTGGAAGTACCGGTATTCACCGGTTTTAACGGCGACCAGGCTATGCTTACAAGGTCAGATACGCGATTATTAAGAGATATCAAAACGATGAGTGTCGCAATTCTTCAAGATAATTTTCTCATGGCAATTATTGAACAGATAGATGTTTTGCCTACAAATACATTTGATTTATATCCTAAGCTTGGCAATTTGGTGATTCAATTTGGAAATGCTAAGGATCACGAAGAGAAGTTTAAAAAAATGAAATTATTTTATAAAAACATTCTCCCTAAAACCGGATGGAATAGATATAATAAAATTAGCTTGATGTATGATAATCAGGTGGTGGCCAGAATTAGAAGTAAAGAAGATATTATTTCAGATTCATTAAGGACAATGGAACTAATGAAAAGAATTGCAGGATATATGGAATACATGGCAGGAGATTCTTCGTTGAATTCAGATAATAATTCTCCTACAGATTTACAAGATTTTAGTATGGTAATGAATTCTTTTCAACGTGATGATGAGGATTTTCCGGTAGATAAAAAAGAAGACAGAGCAGCCCCGGTTACAGAAAAAAGGCAGATACCTGTAATGCATAATTCTGAAAAGAGTAGTAATGTGCCTAAAGTACAACATGAGGGACAAAAGAGAACTTTGAAGAAAGATGAAAAAAAGACAATACCAAATGTTGAAGCAAAAGTAAAAAGAGAAGAAAATCCCATTTTAAAGCCTAAGCCAAAGGCAGTATTGAAAGCAAGGGAACCGGCACCGACAAAACATAAAAATATAAATAACGACTATTAACTATAACAAAAACCTTTCAAAAAATAAAACCATGAATAACGAAAATCCTATCATTGTTGGATTAGACATCGGAACCACAAAAATTGCCGCTATTGCTGGAAGAAAAAATGAGTTTGGAAAACTTGAAGTCCTGGGCTTTGGCCGGGCAAACAGCAATGGTGTACAACATGGTATGGTGTTAAACATTGAAGAAACAAAAAAGGCAATTAAGACGGCTATTGAAAATTGTCTCTTATCCAATCCTGCACTGGAGATAAAAGAAGTATATGTTGGGATTGCAGGCCACCATATAAAGAGTTTACAAACCAGAGGGGATATTGTTCGAATAAATGTGGAAGATGAAATTATTCAGGATGAGGTTAGGCAATTAATCGAAGATCAATACCGTACTTATATACCGGCGGGAGACAAAATTATTGATGTTATTCCACAAGAATTTACCGTTGATAATTTTCAAAATATTCCTAATCCCACAGGTTATAGTGGTGTAAAATTGGGTGCAAATTTTCATATTGTTACCGGTGATAAAAAAGCAATTCGAAATATTGACAGAAGTGTAGAGAAGGCCGGTTTAGTTACCAAGGAATTGGTTTTGCAGCCTTTGGCTTCAGCTGCTGCAGTGATGGGTGCTCAAGAAATGGAAGCCGGCGTGGCTATTGTTGATATTGGTGGTGGAACTACTGACCTGGCTATTTTCCATGAAGGTATTTTAAAACACACAGCCGTTATCCCTTTTGGCGGTGAAAATATTACCCTGGATATTAAACAAGGTTTGGGTGTGTTGAAAGGTCATGCAGAGCAATTGAAAGTGCAGTTTGGAAGTGCATTGGTAGATGCTGCTAAGTCAAATGTATTCATAACCATACCCGGCTTAAGAGGGTTGCCGCCAAAAGAAATTTCTGCAAAAACGCTGGCAGGAATTATTCAAGCACGAATGAGTGAGATTTTAGATTTTGTATCCTACCATTTGAAACAAGTCGGAATGGATAACAAATCACTTAATGGCGGTATTATTCTTACCGGTGGAGGGTCACAATTAAAAAATTTAATTCAACTCACCGAATTCCTTACCGGTATGAATGCGCGTATAGGATATCCAAGCGAGCACTTAGCTGGAACACAAATGGAAGAATTGGCTAAACCAATGTATAGCACATGTATAGGGCTTATTCTAAAAGGCTATCATGATTATGACAATAAACGTGGAGATTTTGAAAATCAATCTACAAAAATTGCAACAACTGTAGAAGAGAATGATGCAACTGAAACCATAGATATGGTTGACGAAGAAAAAGAAAAGGGAAAGGTAAGAAGTAAAACACGCGGTAGAACCATATTAGACGCAATTAAAGGAAGTATTATAGATATATTTAAAGAAGAAGAAGATAAAGCTCTTGAATAAAACCTCATAACTAACACTTACAAACCCATACACATGATTCAATTTGATTTACCCAAAGAACAGTCCTCCATCATCAAGGTGATTGGTGTTGGCGGCGGTGGTGGCAACGCAGTCAATCACATGTTCTCACATAATTTAGAAGATGTAAATTTTATAATCTGTAATACAGATGCTCAGGCCTTAGCACATAGCAAAGTCCCTAACAAGATTCAATTAGGTCCTGATCTTACCCAGGGACTTGGCGCAGGAGCGAACCCTGCTATTGGAAAACAAGCTACTGAAGAAAGTATTGAAGAGATTCAACGGTTATTAGAAGTTAATACTAAAATGGCCTTTATTACTGCAGGTATGGGTGGCGGCACAGGTACAGGCGGCGCACCTATTGTAGCAAAAATCTGTAAAGAATTGGGAATCCTTACGGTGGGAATTGTTACCACTCCCTTTTCTTACGAAGGGAAAAAACGGATTGCTCAGGCCGAAGAAGGTATTAAACAGCTGAAAAGCCATGTGGATACATTACTAGTTATTAGTAATGATAAACTTCGACATCAATACGGTAATCTAAAAATGAAGGAAGCGTTTGGCAAGGCAGATAACGTATTGGCTACAGCCGCCAAGTGTATCACAGATGTGATTTTTACCACAGGCCAAATAAATGTTGACTTTGCAGATGTGTGTACTGTAATGCGGGATGGCGGCGTTGCTATCTTGGGTAGTGGCTCGGCAGGTGGAGAAAATAGAGCACACAAGGCCATTGAAGCAGCATTGAACTCTCCACTTCTCAATGATAATGATATCCGTGGAGCAAAATGGATTTTGATAAACATCTGCTCTTCCGATGGAGATTATGAACATACCATGGATGAAGTGGAAATCATTCAAGAATATTTACTTAGCCAGGCAGGAGAAGATACCGATGTAATCCTTGGATTGGGCTTTGATAATTCACTTGGTGATCAGATCTCTATTACCTTAATTGCTACAGGTTTTGAGCACAAGGATCCATTCAATAAGGAAGATAAACCGGCTAAGAAAGAACCGGAAGGTAAAGTTGTGATGGAGCTGCAAATTCCGGAAACTAATCCGGTTACTCCTGCTGTAAAACAAGAACCGGGTCAGGAAGAAAAGGTAAGTACTAACGGTAGTGATGAAACGAAGATTGAAAGAAATGAAACGCAGGGAGAGATTCCTGTTGCAGACTCAACAGCTGCCAATAGTAGTATATTTACTATTGTTGAAAAATCTGAAACAGTAGAATTACGAAGTGATAGTACTGTTGATAATTTAGATTCAACACCCGTGTATTTTGAAATATCTTTACCATCTCAAACAGAAGAAGAAGTCAATTTGTTTGATGTTGATTCGCAATCCAATCCCACTGATAAAACTGTTGCACCTCCCCAACCCATACTGGAAATTTCGCAGGATAAAATAGAAGAAGCTAGCAATACAATTCCTCCTTCGTCAGAGGAATTCCTGGTGAAACCTTCGCAGATTTTTGCAGAAGATGAATCAGGTAAAGCATCCAATTCAAATGAGGAACCACAATCGTTGCAAATCATCGGTCAGGATGACGAACCCCCGGTTGAAATGCAGTTGATTGTTAAAGAAAGCCAGAATGCGGCGGAGGAAGCACCTTTAGAGCAAACTCAGTCCATTAAGATGTTCCCTGTTGAGGAACCTGCGATGCAGGACGAAGCAGAAGAACTTAGGCGCCGGGCTCAGGAACGGATTGCTAAACTTAGAAAATTATCTTTCAACGTAGATGCTTCCGACCCGAACAATGAGTTTGAATCGGTACCAGCTTACCTCCGTCGCAATATGGACCTTCATAACCGCATCGCCGATGTGGAGTCTTTCTATAGTAACTATACGGTGAAAACGGATGAAAATAATAATCCGGAAATAAGCTCTATTAATACTTTCCTCGACGGTGAGAAACCTGATTAATAAAGAGTTTTATATATTTTTTACTAAAGCCTCCTTCATTTAACAGGAGGCTTTTTCGTCTATATTTGCCAAATGAAAAATGTCTTTCTAATCACAAAATTGAAAACTTCAAACCTGGGTAATGAAGTGCTTTCCACTGAAATAATTCGACTCTTTAAAGAAAATAATAAAAATGATGTTATTCGTGTCAATGGCAGGCCAATGGGTATTGAGGGGTACTTTGTTAATAGAATTATTAAAAGCAAATTACCCTCACAGCAATTAGATAAATGGGCAGAGAAAATTGCATCACAGATAAACAAAATTGCACCTATTGAATTTGCCGCTAATAATCCCAAAATTATTTTGGTTAAAGAACAATCACCAAAAATGAAATGGGAGCCAATTAAAGCAAAACTCAGGCCATTAAAACGATTATTGGGAATTACAAAAGTTTTTTTTCCCGCCTATCAACCCAGAGCAGCATACTTGAAATCTGCTGATTGGTTAGTGTATAGTGGAGCAGGTGAAGTAGGAGACAATAGTGTATTTTTAAGACAATTGCTCGAGATTCGGGTGGCTCAAAAATTAGGCGTAAAAACGGCTGCGGTAAATCAATCAGTGGTAATTAAAACACCATTATTCCAGCAACTAACCGCCCACGTTTATGGGAAGATGGAAAAAATTGTTATCAGAGGAACACAAACACAAAGAAACTTGATAAAGTATGGTGTGCCTGAAAATATAATTGAATTAGCACCGGATTCTGCAATAAATGCTACTTACAATGGGAGCGTGGTAAGAGATAAAAGAAAAATTGGTTTTAATCTTACACCAAGGTTAAATGTAAATAATGCTCAAATTGAAACCATTATTAAGCATCTTGAAAGCTTGGGTAAGGAAATTTTCTTTATTACTAATGAACCATTTGGTGATTTGAGCATGATGAATATTCTACAAGAAAAATTTGGAATTAAACCTATTAGCAAATTAGATGGTTATAAGGATTATATGGAGAAGTTGGCTTCGCTGGACTGGGTTATCAGCGCAAGACTACATACAAATGTTCTTTCATTAGCCACCGGGACTCCCATAATTCCGGTAGAAGGTAACGTGTTTAAAACCACCGAACTGATGGAACAACTGCAATACCCGATACCAGTAATTGATACAGCACAAAATGAATGGGTGGGAAAACTACTTGCAGAGGTAGATAAATTAGATAGAGGTGACTATTTAATAGCAGATTATTTTACAAAGGTACTTCCGTTAGTAAAAGAAAAAGCTAAGCGTAATGCCTCCTGGTTGAACGATTTCAATTAATTTGGAAAAACTTTTCTTTATTTCTCCAATAATTTTACTATGTAGTTCTACATAATCCATATACATTTGTGAGAGTTGCACTCGTATGACAAAACTGAACCTTAACAAAGCAACAGGCGCCGGATTACTTATTGCATTAGGAATTGTTTACGGAGATATTGGTACTTCCCCGCTCTATGTTTTTAATTCTATTATTCAAGACAGAGTAATTAGCAGAGAACTTATTATTGGTGCGCTGTCTATGATTATTTGGACACTTACATTACAAACAACATTTAAATATGTTGTCTTGGTTTTGCGCGCAGATAATAAGGGTGAGGGAGGAATATTTGCACTGTTTGCTTTGGTTAGGCGACGAAAGAAGTGGCTTGTAATGCCTGCCATGATTGGAGGCGCGGCATTGCTGGCAGATGGAATTATTACCCCGCCAATTACAATTACTTCTGCAATTGAAGGGCTAAAGGCACTGCCACAGTTTAGAACGATGGAAACTTCTATGGTGGTGTTAATTGTACTGGTCATTATTTCTGTTTTCTTTTTTGTACAACAATTTGGAACAGCAAAAATCGGAAGCATGTTTGGCCCATTTATGACCTGCTGGTTTGTGATGCTGGCTGTATTAGGAATTATTCACCTTACCGATGACTTTACCATTTTTTATGCATTTAATCCATACTATGGAATTAAATTATTAGCTAAGCATCCGGAAAGTTTTTGGTTGTTGGGAGCAGTCTTTCTGTGTGTTACCGGAGCAGAAGCATTATATAGTGATTTAGGACATTGTGGTAGAAAAAACATTCGGATAAGCTGGGTTTTTGTAAAAACCTGTTTGGTATTGAACTATCTCGGGCAAGGAGCCAGCTTGCTGAAAAACCATTCAGGCCAATTTATGAGTACTGCGGTTCGTGAAGCAACCGGTGCTAATGCATTTTACGATTTGATGCCGGAGTGGTTTATCGTACCGGGTGTAATTATTGCTACCTCGGCTGCTATTATTGCCAGTCAGGCTATGGTGTCTAGCTCGTTTACCCTTATTAATGAAGCTATGCGCCTTAATCTATGGCCACGTATGCGTACTCGCTTCCCATCAGAAATTAAAGGACAAATTTTTATTCCCGGTGTTAATCTTCTGCTTTATGTGGGATGCGTAATTGTGGTTTTATATTTTCGTGAATCTTCACGAATGGAAAGTGCATATGGATTGGCCATCATTGGAACCATGCTGATGACAACGGTTTTATTTAGTAACTATCTGGTATTAAACCGAACTCACCGCATCCTGATTTGGATCTTTTTGGCAGGATATCTTACTATCGAATTAAATTTCCTTGCGGCATTGCTTTCTAAATTTATGCATGGCGGATTTATTTCAGTTCTTATTGGCTTGCTCATGCTTACAGTTATGTATGTGTGGTATAGGTCTAGGAAAATTAAAAACCGGTATGTGGAATTTGTTCGAGTAGATGAATATATCCCAAAAATTGAAGAGCTGAGTAATGATTCCAGTGTGCCAAAATATGCAACGCACTTGGTTTACCTTACCAGTGCCAATAACCCAAGTGAGATTGAACATAAAATCACCTATAGTATCCTAAGCGGCAAACCCAAACGCGCAGATATTTATTGGTTCATTCATGTGGAAACCCTTGATGATCCATATACCTGTGAATATTCAGTTCATCATATTATTCCGAATGATATTATCCGAGTAGAATTCAGACTTGGATTCCGTATTCCTCCAAGAATAAACCTGATGTTTAAAAAAGTAGTGGAAGATTTAGTGGCTAATCATGAAGTGAACGTAACAAGCCGATATGAAAGTCAACAAAAGCACAACATGGTAGGAGATTTTCAATTTATTGTTTTGGAAAAATTCCTTAGTCAGGATAATGAACTGCCGTTTATTGAATGGATGATAATGCGCTTGTATTTTTGGATCAAACAACTGAGTGCTTCAGAGGAAAAGAGTTTTGGGCTCGAACAGAGTAATGTGCTGGTAGAGAAGTTTCCACTGGTGGTGGCACCGGTGAGCAAATTGAAGTTGACCCGAATTTTTCGTAATGAAGATGATGGATACTAATCTCATTCTGCATCAAATATGAGCGTTACATTGCTGTATATAGTTGGCGTGTATGTTTTACTGTTAGGAATAGTGTACTTGATTCAGGAACAGTTTATTTTTAAACCCGAAAAACTTAGTCAGGGTTTTGTATATAAATATGATATTCCTTTTAAGGAACTCTTTTTTGATATTGCTCCCGGTGTTCGAATAAATGGATTACATTTTCTTTCTACAAATCCACTGGGATTAATTTTATACTTGCATGGTAATTCACGAAGTATTAAAGGCTGGGCGAAGTATGCAAAGGATTTTTATCGCTATAATTATGACGTTGTACTTGTAGATTATCGTGGCTTTGGGAAAAGTACGGGTAAACGTGCTGAAAAAAGCATGTTAAAGGATCTCCAATTTGTTTATGATACTCTTGCTGTGCAGTATAATGAACATCATTTAATTGTTTATGGCAGAAGTTTAGGAAGTGGATTTGCTGCAAAGATCGCCAGCGAGAATAAACCCCGGTATCTTATCCTTGACTCACCTTATTATAATTTTAAAAAGGTAGTAAATCGCTTTTTGCCCTTCCTTCCCATCAGCATATTATTGCGATTTCAATTACGAACAGATAAATGGATAAGAAGAGTAAACTGTCACACCTACATCCTGCATGGTACAAAAGATTGGTTAATACCTATAAGGAATAGTGAAGCCTTACAAAAAATTAATCCGAGAAAAATAACCTTAGTGCGTATTGAGGGAGGTGGGCATAATAATTTAACTTCCTTTCCACAGTACCACAATATTATTAGAGATATCTTACAGTATTAAAATGAAAAAAAGATTCTTTTTTATAGCTATCAGACTATTCTTAATTATTTATGGATTGGTGGGCATCGCATTGTATTATTTTCAAGATAAATTATTATTTCACCCACAGTCAGTTGCCCCCGATTATAAATATCAGTTTAAAGGAAATTTCTCCGAACAATTTATTCCGGTAAATAGTGATTTTAAAATTCATTTAGTTAAAGTAATACCCCAAATTCCGCGTAAAGGCCTTGTAATCTTCTTTCATGGAAATATGAAAAATGCTGAGTATTATCAAAAAAATATCGCTCCCCTTATTTCTCTTGGTTATGAAGTTTGGATACCGGATTATCCAAAATTTGGAAAGAGTGTAGGAGAGTTGTCAGAAGAAAATTTTAATACACTCGCTATCCAAACCCAAAGGTTGGCAAAAAGCTTTATCTCAACTGATTCAATTATCGTGTATGGTAAATCATTAGGCACCGGCCCGGCAGCATATCTTGCGGCTAACAGTAATAATAGGATGCTTATTTTAGAAACACCGTACTCCAGCATTCCTTCATTATTTAAACGATATGCATGGATGTATCCTGTTGCCCGCATGGCCAAGTTTAACTTTCCGGTAATAGATTATCTAAAAGATGTAAAATGTCCAATTGTTATTTTCCATGGGAATGACGATGAAGTAATCGCTTTAAAAGAGGCCCAAAAACTAAAAGGAGATTTAAAACCCGGAGATCGCTTTATTACTATTGATGGTGGACATCATAATGATTTAAGAAATACACCCGTTTACACAACTACGCTGAAAGAAGTACTTAAATAAATAATTTAAAGCTCTTTTAGGAAAACACTTTTCGAATTGATCGAAAGAGAATAAACGGCTCCTTGTTTTACCGGAAAATTATTTGATTTATGACCAATTGGAAAATTAAAACAAACAGGACAGTTCAGCTCTGCAGCCCATTCTTTTAATATAGAATGGATACTTTTCCCAAAAGGCCTTTGGGTGTCCTTCATATCAGAAAACTCACCTAAAATTAATCCTGCTATTTCGTTTAATTTCCCACTTCGTTTAATTTGCCATAACATGCGGTCTAAGGCATAGCGATATTCTCCTACATCTTCAATAAATAAAATTTTATTCTTAACGTTAAAATCCGAAAGGGTTCCAATAATGTTACAAAGCAGTGCTAAATTACCTCCGGTTAAAACACCGGTTATATTTCCTTGCTTATTTGATGGATTAGATTTAACCTTATAGTGCTGCTTTTTCCCCTGTAGTGTTTTTTGTAATGCTATAATGCTGCTTTTTGCTTTACCGTCATTGAATAATGCAGCCATCGGCCCGTGAATGGATGATATGTTGTACTTATTTAACAGGTGCTGATGAAGGATGGTTATATCACTAAATCCGATAAGCCATTTAGGTGCCTTTTTGAAGGAAGAAAAATTAAGGTTGTCTATAATCCTTCCCATTCCATATCCTCCACGTCCAAAAAGGATTGCGTTTACTTCCTTATTATCCAGCATTTGTTGGAGCTCAGCCAATCTTTCTTTATCGGTACCGCTAAAATAGTTTTTTGATTTGCTGTTGAGTGTTTTACCTACAACCACTTTATAGCCCCACAACTGCAAAGTTTGAATACACTTCTCAGCTTTCTGAATCGGCATATATCCGGCAGGACACATGATACCTATAGTGTCTCCTTTTCTTAGTGTGGGTGGAAATATGGTCATTAATTCCTTAATGGTTTACCGGTGGTTAATATACTTTGTATCCTTTCAAGTGTTTTCTTCTCTGCAGCTAAACTTAAAAAGGCTTCACGTTCCAGATTAAGGAGGTATTGTTCGCTTACCAAAGAAGGTTCTGTTAAATCACCACCACACATTACGTAAGCTAATTTTCTTGCCACGACAACATCAAAATCTGTTGCATATTTTGCATGCCACATACTGTTGATACCGGAAAAGAGAGATCCCATCACTAATCGGCCATGCGCCATAATATCATTTCTTTCAATGGGCATTACATATCCTTTGTTATAAAGCTCCAACACAGCTTCTTTAGCTCGCGCAATGCGTCTGCCCGGATTAATAATTATTTCGTCTATCCCTTTCCGATAGAAACCTAAGTCAAATGCTTCATGAGCAGAAGTAGAAACTTTTGCAGTGGCAATAGTGAAAAATCTATTTTTAAGGGTATTGTTATCCGGCTCCCCGTGATGTGTCTCATCGTTTGCACGCAATATAAACTCTTTTGTTCCTCCTCCTCCCGGTATTAGTCCAATTCCTGTTTCAACTAATCCGGTATAAGTTTCTGCAGAAGCAATAACTTTATCGGCATGCATACTCATTTCACAGCCTCCACCCAGGGCAAGTCCATTAGGTGCAACAACAACCGGTATTGCTGAATAGCGTATGCGCATCATGGTTTGCTGAAAGGTTCGAATGGCCATATCAAGATCATCGTAATCCTGCTCTGCCGCAAGCATAAAGATTAACCCCACATTGGCACCGGCACTGAAGTTGGCACCCTCGTTTGATATTACCAAACCTTTAAATTTTTCTTCTGCTAAAGCAATTGATTTTTGAATTCCCTCTAAAACTTCTCCACCAATACTTCCCATCTTGGTTTGCCATTCCAATCCTAAAACATCATCACCCAAATGATAGGTTCTACATGCGCTGTTTTTCCAAATGGTTTGATCTGCAAAATTCTTCATTACTAAAAAGGCCTTGCCTCCCGGCATGTTGATATAAGCTTCTTTTTGTAAATCATAGTATTGGGTCTGTCCGTTCTCAACCTTATAAAAAGAGGAAATTCCCTTTTTTAACATGGTATCCACCCATGGTGCAACAGGTACTCCTGCTTCTTTCATGGCCTGTACGGTGGTTTGAACCCCTAATAAATCCCACGACTCAAACGCTCCAATCTCCCAACCAAATCCGGCCTTCATTCCTTCATCAAGACGATATAATTCATTGCTGATTTCAGGAATACGATGGGATATATAAGAGAATAATCCATAGTGAAACTTCCGAATGAAATCGCCCGCTTTGTCCGTTCCGGCTGCTAAGGTTCTTATCCTTGTGTGGAGATCTTCAATGGGTTTAGCTGCTTCAAGAGATGGGAATTTCGATTTCTTTCTGGCTTCATATTCTAGCGTTTGTAAGTTCAAAACAAAAATCTCTTTTTTGCCATCAGCGCCCTTAATCTTTTTAAAGAAACCTTGCCCGGTCTTATCGCCAAACCATTTATGCTCTATCATTTTATTTAACCATACTGGTATTTGAAATTGGCTTTTTGCTTCATCATTCGGACAATTCTCTTCAACACCTTTAGCTACTTTCACTAAAGTATCTATACCAACTACATCTGCAGTACGAAATGTTGCAGATTTGGGGCGACCAAGAACAGGTCCTGTTAAAGCTTCTATTTCGTCTATGCTTAACTGTAACTTATCCATTAGGTGCATGATTGACATAATGCTAAACACACCAATCCTATTGGCAATGAATGCAGGCGTGTCCTTACATAATACTGTGGTCTTCCCTAATATTACATCACCATATTCCATTAAGAAATCAACTACTTCCTGCTTGGTCTCCTTGGTAGGAATTATTTCTAATAGGCGGAGGTATCTTGGCGGATTAAAAAAGTGAGTGCCGCAAAAGTGCTGTTTAAAATCATCACTCCTGCCTTCCGACATTAAATGAATAGGAATTCCTGAAGTGTTTGAAGTGATTAATGTTCCGGGCTTTCTGTATTTTTCAACTTCTGCAAAAACTGATTGTTTAATATCTAAGCGTTCTATCACTACTTCAATTATCCAGTCTGCCTCAGACACCTTTTTCATGTCATCTGTAAAATTACCGGTAGAAATATGCTTTATCACATCTTTATAATAAACCGGACTTGGCGATGATTTCAGTGCAGTTGCCAATGCCTCATTCACAATTTTATTTCGTTCAACAGGATTTGTGCTTTCTTTAGCATTAGGATTTAATATATCTAATAACGTCACTTTTAATCCTGCGCCGGCAAAGTGTGCAGCAATCCGACTTCCCATAACACCGCTTCCTAAAACGGCAACTTGCTTAATTATTCTTTTCATTATCTAATTAGTTAGTTAAACAACTATTATATCTCGAAGGTAGGAACATTTAATAAAATAAATTATAGCCACATTAACTATCGAGCTATTGCACAAATACAATAGCAAACCATAGACCAATATTTAACATTGGAGAAATCAAAAGTCTGTTTTTTGTAAATTGAAAACTGATATGCTATAAAATAATAACAGTTATTCTTCAAAATATTCTTTACCTGAAGTATTGATATATCCCGCCTTGCCGGTGTTTGTTATCACGTATAAATAATTTCCGCCCTGCATCATTCGGATATCCCGATATTTAGGCTCAATGGTTGTGTTATTTGCAAATAAATAACCCTTTTCACCGTTTAGTCCGGTTAAGATGAAACCCCCGGCTTCATCATAATCTATTCCTGCATAAGCAATAGATTTGCTTTCGGGATTGTTTAATGGTGTTATGTATGCGTTGGCTTCTTTTTTCACTATAGCAAAATCACCATTTAATGGTGTTGTAGTAATTATAATGGAAATGCCTTCTGGTTTAATTAGTGTTCTTCCATCAGTGCCAAGCACTCCGTACAAATGGTTTTCAGAAACGAGTAAATAAGACTCACCTTTTTTTATTAAAGTTATTGAGTCATATATAAAAGGAACAATAGTTTCAAATTTGCTGTTAAAAACACCATAGCGATTTTGTTTAATAGCTATATAAAATGTTTCAGGGTTGTCTTTAATGGTGTAATCGTCAATAATTTCGTCAAATAAACCTTCACTATCCGGTAGTGAATATGATTTCTGTTTTTTAAAGCTACTAAAAGACTCGTTGGTTAAGTTTTCAGGTATTGCAGGGCATTGGGCCATTCTCACACCTTTCGTATTGATGCAAATTTCATAACCATCGGTAGTAAGGGATGCGCCTGCAAAGATTACAGGCGTGCTTTCACCATCAACTTTACCCGGTATATAACCTATTCTAAAGGGTTTGGCTACAGTGTATTTAGCAGGGATAACCAACTTTCCTTCCTTATTTATATAACCCCATTTGCTCCCCACTTTAACAGCCGCAAGACCCTCCGAAAACCAAGAAGTTTCAGCATATTTGGGTTGAATAATGATTTCTTTTGCTGCAGTAGTATAACCCCAATTATCTCCCTTACGGTATGGGATATACGAAAAGTCAATATCCTGAGCAATTATACCACTAACAATAAATAACCCTGTAATACAGAGTAGTAGTTTAGGCGACATAAAAGAATTTTAAACTTTTCAAAAATAAAACTAACTAACCGCTTGTCCTCCGGTGGTATCAGCATGCACAAATTGCAATTTACCGTCTTTGTCTTCTGCCATTAAAATCATCCCATTGCTTTCTATTCCGCGCATTTTTCGAGAAGCAAGGTTGGCTACTACTACCACCTTTTGCCCAATTAAGTTTTCAGGTTGATAATGTAATGCAATACCACTTACAATTGTGCGTGTTTCGAGCCCCATATTAACTTGCAACTTTAATAATTTATCTGCCTTTTCAACTTTTTCTGCAGCCGTAATAATACCGGTTCTTAAATCGAGTTTTGCAAAATCATCGAATTGGATAATATCTTTTTTCTTTTCTTCTTCGTGTGATGCTGCTTGAGTTGGTGAGTTCATTGTTGTGTGTGCGCTTTTTTGTTTTAGTTTTTCTATTTGTTGATTAATTTCCTCATCTTCTATTTTTCTAAATAATAATTCTGGAGGCCTTAAGGAATAACCCACTTTCAACAGTCCCATTTTACCGGCATTCTCCCATTCTAATATACGGGGTACAACCTTCATCATGTGGCACATTCTTTCACCGGCATTGGGAAGAAACGGATGGCAAAGAATGGTTAGATTGGCCGTTAGCTGAAGGCAAACGTGAATGCAGTTATCAATGATTATTTGAGCCTCATGGGTAGGCTTACCACTTTCATTTACTTGCTTAGCAACAATCCAGGGCTCCTTTTCTTGCATATAACGGTTACCCTTACGCGCTAATTCGATGACTTCATTTTGTGCTTCTCTGAATTTATATTGCTCAATGAGCAACCCAACCTTTTCAGCAGCCAAACGCGTTTCCTCGGCTATTTGTTTGCCCTTTTCATCCCATTTGTGAAGCGGTGGAACTTTTCCTCCACACAATTTATGCATCAACACAAAAGTGCGGTTTACAAAATTACCTAAAATGGCTACCAGCTCGCTGTTTACAGCTTCTTGAAATCCTTTCCAGGTAAATTCACTGTCCTTGGTTTCAGGCGCAATAGAAGTAAGATAATATCGAATGGCATCTACCATTGTACTACCGTTTTCCTTATGTACAAAATCATTGATGTATTCATCCATTTCAACACTCCATCCCCTGCTGGTACTCATCTTATCTCCTTCAAGGTTCATAAATTCATTTGCCGGTACATTATCCGGAAGCACATTGCCATGTATATGTAGCATTACCGGAAAAATTATACAGTGAAATACGATGTTGTCTTTCCCAATAAAATGAACCAGTTTGGTATCCTTATCTTTCCAAAAGGGCTCCCAATCTTTTCCATGCTCAAGTGCCCATTGACGTGTAGCACTGATATAGCCAATAGGTGCGTCAAACCAAACATATAATACTTTCCCTTCCGCTCCTTTTACCGGAACTTGAACACCCCAATCTAAATCACGCGTAACAGCACGTGGCTGCAGACCTGTATCCAGCCAACTTTTACATTGTCCTAAAACATTAGCTTTCCAATCATCCTTATGTCCTTCGAGTATCCATTCCCGTAAGAAAGATTCATATTGGTCTAAAGGTAAATACCAGTGTGTGGTACGCTTCTTAATAGGGGGATTTCCACTAAGGGTGCTTCGTGGGTTTATTAACTGTTCCGGGCTTAAAGAAGTACCGCATTTTTCACATTGATCACCATAAGCCTCTGTATATCCGCAAAAGGGACAAGTGCCTTTAATATACCGATCTGCAAGAAAAGTAGATGCTACTTCATCGTAATATTGTTCCGTTTCCTTCTGTATTAATTTGCCTGCGTCATTTAAATCTTTAAAAAATGCTTGGGCTGTTTCGTGATGGATAGGTGCTGATGTACGATGATAAATATTAAATGAGATTCGAAAATCAGCCATATTGGATTTTAACAGGGCATGATATTTATCTACAATCTCACGTGGCGTAGTCTTTTCCTTCATCGCCTGAATAGTGATAGCAGCACCGTGTTCATCACTGCCACATACAAATAATACATCCTTTTTTAATGCCCTGAGATAACGAACATATATGTCTGCAGGGAGATATGCACCGGCTAAATGTCCTAAGTGCTTTGGACCATTGGCATAAGGTAATGCCGATGTGATTAAATATCTTTTGGGCTCACTCTTCATTTGATGCAAAAGTATTGAAGAACAAGCGCATTACCATTCAACCCAATTGAAAACATGATTATTTTACCTTTCCCTGATTTTCCTGAAAAACGCAAAATCACTGGTTACTACAAAATTTCCGCCTCTAAATGTGGCTTTGGTCGGTAAATTTGATTTACAAATTTTCTGCTAAATAAACCTTTTATTTTTTTCCCTTTAATTTAGTGGATATAAAAGCAACAAGTATGAAACTGTTATCATCCTTTTTATTATTATTTATTTCCTTCTTTGTACAAGGGCAAGATAAACTACTCTCTATGCAAGATGCCATGCTGAATGCACGAACCACGCTTGCTCCGGAAACCCTTAAACAGCTCCAGTTTGTTAACGGGACTAATGATTTTGTTTTTGTAAAAAAAGTAGATGACCAAGAGGTGTGGGTTCGTGGAAATATGAAGAATACCGAAGGCACAACCTTTTTAACCCTGGAAGCTATTAATAGCAGGGTAAGGCAAGCCAATTTGGATACTTTAAAAAAATTACCGGCTTTAACTTTTGATAAAGAGGGCTTTACATTAAGGATAAATGGGAAAGGTTATTATTTTAAAAATGATAACACATATAAGGTGAAGGGAGAAACGGTAGCCTCCGGTAAGGAAGCTGTAGATGAAGGAGCGGCCGGATATGTGGCTTATGTAGATAGCTTTGATCTGTATGTTGTAAAAGATGGAAAATCACATCGCATTACAACAGACGGTAGTGAGGGTATTATATATGGAAAGGCAGTGCATCAACAGGAATTCGGAATTTCTAAAGGAACTTTTTGGAGCAATGACGGGTTGCTGCTCGCATTTTACAGAATGGATCAACAAATGATTCCTGATTATCCGATTATAGATTGGAGTGTTCGTCCGGCCAAGGTGCATAATTTAAAGTACCCGATGGCCGGTGATCCAAGTCATCACGTTACATTGGGTATATATAATACACAAACCCAAAAGGTTAGTTATATAAAAACAGGAGAACCGGTAGAACAATATCTTACTAATATCGCATGGGCAGCCGATGGGAAATCTGTATTTATTGCTATTGTGAATAGAGAACAAAATCACATGAAGCTGAATCAATATGATGTTTCTACCGGAGCATGGGTAAAAACATTGTTTGAAGAAAAGCAGGGTAAATATGTTGAACCACAAGTTCCCATGCTGTTTTTAAAAAATATTCCCAATCAGTTTATATGGCAAAGTCGCCGGGATGGATGGAACCATTTATATCTCTATGATATTTCGGGAAAACTAATTCGGCAATTGACCGGCGGAGCATGGGAAGTGGTGGATGTGAAAGGGTTTAATGAGAAAGGGGATATGTTGTACTATGTTTCTACAAAAGAATCTCCTATTAGCAGAAACTTGTATGGACTTAATATTAAAAGTGCGAAATCAATTGCCCTTACCTCAGGGATTGCAAACCATATTACCCAGGTTAGTTCATCGGGGGATTATGTGATTGATAATTTCTCAACAATAGATAATCCGCGTACTATACAGCTAATTGATACAAGGAGAGGAAAGGGGAAAGTATTATTACAGGCAAAAGACCCTTTAGCAGGTTATTCAAAGGGCGAGTTAAGTTTGTTTACATTAAAATCAGCTGATGGATATGAGTTGTATTCAAGATTGTTTAAGCCAGCACATTTTGATGCAAATAAAAAATATCCTGTTATTGTGTATTGGTATGGCGGCCCCCATGCGCAATTAATTTTAAATAGTTATAATGGCGGAGCAGGAGATTATTGGTTTCAATACCTTGCTGAGCGTGGTTATGTAGTGTTTACTGTTGACACAAGAGGAAGCGCAAATCGCGGCCTGGCATTTGAACAAACCATCTTTAGACATGCAGGGAAAATGCAAATGGCTGATTTAATGGTGGGCGTTGATTATCTAAAATCTCAACCGTGGGTTGATGCCTCACGGATGGGTCTGTTTGGGTGGAGCTACGGTGGATTTATGACAACTGACTTTATGATTACACATCCGGGCGTATTTAAAGCGGCTGTGGCCGGAGGTCCGGTTATTGATTGGAAATTTTATGAAATTATGTACACAGAGAGATATATGGATACTCCAAAGGAAAACCCTGAAGGATACGAGGAAACTGATCTAACAAAAAGAGTAGAAAACTTAAATGGAAAGTTGATGCTTATCCATGGAATGCAAGATCCAGTAGTAGTTATGCAGCATTCTGTGCGCTTTGTAAAGGCTGCAGTTGATAAAGGCATTCAAGTTGATTATATGATATATCCGGGACATGAACATAATGTGTTGGGGAAAGACCGTGCTCATCTTTATCAAAAAGTAACAGATTACCTGTTTCAAAATCTTCAGTAAGTGGGAGTGGTAGAGTTATGGGATGACAGATTAGTTATTCAGGCATTTTTTATTTTTTATGGAAAAGCTGCCAGTGCTGAATTATCGGTAAAAATAGCTGATGATATTCAAAAACAGTGGAATAAACCTGAAGGGGTGGTTATGTACAAGAGTAGGTTGCTTCCTGTTTTGTTTAAAATTTCAGGTATTTATCAACCCTTTCTTACTGACATTGAAGTAATAGCCAATTTGGATCCGAGAAAAAATTTCTTTCGGATTGAAGAATTTAGCAAATACCATATTTCTTATGTAGATGGAATTGGATGTAATTCCGGATATTTTAAATTGGATAATTTGCTTGACGGTTCAACTACTGCTGCACATGAGTTTGGACATACATTAGGTCTTCATCATCCAAAGGTGCTTGATATACGCGGAAAAGGAGTGCCTGGTATTATGTACCCCAGAGGTACAATCACTGATCCGCTGTTTCAGTATGATCCTAAGGCTAAACCATTAGATCAGGGAGGAACATTAAATCCCTTTAAACGAGTGGTTACTCAAAGGGATATTGATATGCTTAATATTTCAAAACTTCATTTTGAAAATAATAAGGCGATTGTAGGAGCCTTTTCTTCAGTTTTTCATGAACAGGATATAGAAGAATAATGGTTAGCTTAAAAATCTTTGACGACTTGAAATTATAAGAAGCTGTTCACCTTTAATAATTAATCTTTTGTCATAAATTGTTCCGATTTCGCGCATGATGTTTAACATTAATACTAAAATATGGAAGTGCTTAAAGTGGAGTCGCTCTCCAAAGATTATGGAAGAATAAAAGCTTTAAAAGGAGTTTCATTTTCAGTTCCTGAAGGGGTTGTGTTTGGTGTGCTTGGGCCTAACGGTAGCGGTAAGACGACGTTGTTAGGAATTATTGTGGATATTTTAAAACCAACCAGTGGCTCTTTTAGCTTGTTTGGTGAAAAGCCCGAAGCACGACATAGAAAAAAAATTGGAACTCTTCTTGAAACCCCTAATTTCTATCATTATTTGACCGGAGAGCAAAACCTACTGATTAATGCTTCTATAAAAGGCCGTGGATCAAATGATATTGACCGAGTATTGAAATTGGTTAATCTGGATACTCGACGCCACTCTAAGTTTAGTACATATAGCTTAGGAATGAAACAACGCCTGGCTATTGCTGCCGCTATGCTTGGCAATCCGGATATCCTACTGTTTGATGAGCCAACTAATGGCTTAGACCCTGTGGGTATTGCAGAAATTCGCTCGCTTATTAAAGAATTGCACCAACAGGGAAAAACAATTATCATGGCAAGCCATCTCCTTGATGAAGTTGAAAAAGTATGTACCCATGTTGCTGTTCTTAAAAAAGGAGATTTAATAGTGCATGGCAATGTTGATGAAATTTTCTCTACAAATGATATGGTAGAATTGGCGGCGACAAATAAATCAACCTTGGTTTCTGTATTAAATTCACTTAGCGGTATTGTAAATGTAAAGGAAGAAGAAAATGGAATAGTTATCGCATCCTTTCCCAAAGGGACTGCAGATTTGGCCAATATTAATAAACATTGTTTTGAAAATGGAGTGGTGCTCAATAAACTTAATTTGAAAAGACAAAGCTTAGAAAGTAAATTTTTTGAACTTACTAATTGATAAAAATGAAAGAGCTGTTAAAAACGGAATGGTTGAAATTGAAAGATTATAATGTTTTTAAAATAATTGTAATCCTTTTTGCTGTTGGTGTTATAGGAGCAAACTATGTGGTTTATATTTTTAATAAAAAGGTTATTCAGGCTGCTAACACTGGAGGCCTTGTACCAAGTTTTGGTCCTTACAACTTTGATCATACCTGGCAAACTACAAGTTATGTTACAGGGTTTATCTTGCTTATTCCTGCTTTCCTGCTTATTATTTTAGCAACAAATGAATATACTTATAAAACACACCGACAAAATATTATTGACGGACAAAGCAGAAGGGAATTCATTTGGGTTAAGATGATGGTTGCACTCATTTTTACTCTGGCAAGTACGATATGGGTATTTCTAACTGCTTTAACTTTTGGTCTATTTTCTGGCACTTCATTTTCGTTTAATGGATTTGCTCATATTGGCTTTTTCTTTTTAAAAGCTCTTTCATATAATTTGTTTGCAATAATGTTAAGTGTATGGATTAGAAGGACTGGTTTTGCAATTGGATTGTTCTTTATTTATTTGGGTGCTGAAAATATTTTATCGCAATTGTTGGATGTATGGAGTGTTCAATTGAGAAATGATGAAGGTGTCAATTTGGGAGCCTTAGGAAATTATCTCCCTATGAATGCATCCGATGGCCTACTCACTTTTCCTGATAATCCTATGAAAACAATTACCGCCAGTGCAATGCCTACCGATTATCCATGGATTGTGGCCGCATTTGCTGTACTTTATTTGTACGTGTTCTTCCGTATTAGTATGAATAAGGTTCTTAATACCGATTTGTAATTATATCAGAGTTGATACACAAGAGGTAATGGATGGGTATTGAAAGGTGAATCCCATTTCCTTTATTTTCCTGCAAGACACAGTGGTACTTTTTAGTGCTTCTGATATGCCTTCACCTTTTATTATTTTTAATAAAAACCCCGGTACATATATTGAAGAGAAAAACTTCCCCCGCTTTGCAGTTGCCAGGTTTAATGACAATTCACGTTGTGATAATGGTACCGGTGCAACAGCATTAAAGCTCCCACTCCACTGATTTTCCATTGCAGTAATGTAAATTCTTATTAAATCATCAAGGTGAATCCAACTCATTATTTGCCTCCCATTTCCCAAAAATGCGCATATTCCATACCGTAAGGTTTGGGTTAATTGCGGAATAGCACCACCTGCTTTGGTTAAAACAATTCCTGTTCGAATACAGGCAACCGGGCAAACCTTGGTTTGTTGGATAGCTGTTTCCCAATCCAAACAAGTTGTTCCTATAAAATCTTTTGCAGCTTCATCTTCCTCAGTAAAAGTGTGGTTATCCCTGTCTTCGCCATACCACCCTATGGCTGATGCACTTATTAAACATTTAACCTTGCTTCCGTATTCATTTACCGCATGAGCAAGCAGGTTGGAGCTATTTATCCTGCTGTTACGTATTTGGTCCTTATATTTTTGCGACCATCGCTGTGATGCTATATTGGCTCCGGCTAAATGAATGATATAATCTGCCTTTGATATTACTTCTGTATCTATAATCATTTTGCGGGTGTCCCATTGTGCATATTGTATGGAATCCGAAAAAGTCCTTTCTTTAATTGCAGAGGTAGTAAGTATGCTTACGTTATAACCTCTTTTTATAAGTGCCTGTGTTAAAGCACACCCAATTAAACCTGTGCCCCCGGTGATAACAACGTGCATAAATAAAGATTATTTATTGTAAATTAATACAATGGCTTCGTTGAACAAATATGAATGTGAGTTTTTTAGTTTCTCTTTATGCTGTTCGTGTTTGTTGATGGTGGAAGATTTAATGTTTATTTCTCTCCGGTTATTTCGATTGATAAAGATGAGGTTAGTATTCAGATGAAGGTAAATGTTGATTAATAAGTGCTGCAATAAGGCTACTCCAACCTGTTTGATGAGATGCGCCCATTCCTCTTCCGCTATCCCCATGATAGTATTCATAGAATAATACAAGGTTCCGGTTTTCGGGCCGTTCATAAAACCAGCTTTCATCTCCATTTATCCGTCGCGAATTATTGTTCATTTGAAAGCCGGTTAGTATTCTGGAAGCAAGTTCTTGGGAAACTTGCAAAAGGTTACAGCTATGTGTTGAACCGGTGGGGAACGATATCTTTATACAATCACCATAAAATTGATATAATTGTAAGAGTGTTTTGATAATTAAATAATCTAATGGCATCCATACTGGGCCCCGCCAATTGCTATTACCGCCAAACATTGAACTATCACTCTCTCCTGGTAAATATCCAATTGAATATTTATTCAGTTCAATTTCCAAATTAAAAGGATGATTTAAATGAAATTTTGACAAAGCACGGATTCCTCCAACAGATAAAAATTCATTTTCATCAAGTAAAACTGTTAATAATTTTATTAACCGCTCTTTGGGAACTAAAGAAATGAGTAAGTGACCTTCATCACTCGTTTCCTGACAGGGAAGAAATTTTTTACTCTTTACACTATAAAGCTTTATATAGTCCATTCTTTTTTTAAAGTCCGGAAGCTTTTGTAATGCATCTTGTGAAATTATTCCCACATTAAATAAAACACTTAGCCCCACAATGGAACGAACCTTCATGGTCTTAAAACTTCCATCACTTAAATGTAGACGGTCATAAAAGAAATTTTCGTTAGCATCCCATAAGGTTTCATTTAACGAAGAGGCAATTAAAATAAAGTGCTCGTAAAACTTTGTTACCATGTCCTCATAACTCTTATCTGACTGAGCTATTTCAAGGGCTATTTCCATCATATTTAATGCATACATACCCATCCAGGCGGTAGCATCAACCTGCTCTAAAAAGGCGCCGGGAGGCAAACTGTCTCTATCTATTACGCCAATGTTATCTAATCCTAAAAAACCACCGGTAAAAATGTTATTCTCGTTTTCGTCTTTTCTGTTTGCCCACCAGGTAAAGTTGATAACCAATTTTTCGAAAATCCGCTTTAAAAAATAGATATCAGCATGGTGATGCAATTCTTTTTCAATTTTATAAATCTGCATCGCTGCCCATGCTTGTAAAGGAGGGTTCACATCGCTGAAGTTCCATTCATAAGCAGGTATTTGCCCAAAGGGATTCATATACCATTCTCTACATAATAATATCAACTGGTTTTTTGCAAAAACAGGATCAATCATTGCCATGGGGATACAATGAAAACATAAATCCCAGGCGGCAAACCATGGATATTCCCATTTGTCAGGCATTGAAAGAACGTCTGCACTTTTAAAATTTTTCCATTTTGAATTTCTACCTATATTTCTTTCAGGAGGAGGAGGTATTCTGCCCTCATCTCCTTTTAGCCAGCGTTCAATATCGTATTGATAAAATTGTTTTGTCCATAATAAACCTGCAAAGGCTTGGCGTTGTATTGCTGCAGTGTCTGCAGAACAGCTTTTTGGAAAGAGATTACAATAAAAATTGTCTGCCTCCTTTTTTCTAAGGGTAAAAATATCATTAAAGCTTTTATCAAATGGATTATCTAATTTATCTGTACTTAATCTAAGTGAGATATGTTGTGAAGCTCCGGCCTTTATTGTTTGAAAATAAATAGGAGAAAATTTTGTGCCGGTCTTATTTCTTTTTAATGTATCGTAAAGCGCATTGTTTTGTCCTATTATAGCATCATGAAAAGCATCTTTTACAAAAGGAGAGGAGTTGGGGTTTCCAAAAATTTTATTTCCATTTGTCTCGTTTTCAGTCATTAATGTATCTACCGATGCGGAATAATAAAAATAGTAGCAACCTAATATTTTGTCGGTAGCTTTCAGTATCCCGGCATTTGCTATCTTATTAAGTATTTCAAGTCTTGGTTTTTCTTGCATTTCATTAAATGACCATCTGTTTCTAAACCAAAGTGTGGGTAGAAAAACCAATGGAGCATCGTCCACCCCTCGATTGGTGATGGTAATGTCAATGCAAATATCTTCAGCATGAATCTTTGCATAAGTCACTTTTATGTCGAAGTATTTACCTTCTTTAAATATTCCGGTATCTAATATTTCGTACTCACGCTCATTTTTTGACCTTTTTTGGTTTACAACTAGCAATTCTTTATATGGAAATAACAGTTGAGGATATTTGTATAGATATTCCATATAATAATGCGTAGGAATATTGTCCAGATAGTAATATAATTCCTTCACATCCTCACCATGATTACCTTCATAATTAGTTAGTCCAAATAATCGTTCTTTTAATATCGGGTCTTTCCCATTCCATAAAGCAATCGCAAAACATAAATTTTGGTGTAAATCGCTTATTCCTGCAATCCCGTCTTCACCCCATCTATATGCCCTGCTCCTGGATTGTTCATGTGTAAAATAGCTCCAAGCATCACCACCTGAACTATAGTCTTCTCTTACAGTGCCCCATTGTCGCTCGCTTAAATAAGGCCCCCATTTTTCAAGTGGAACATCTTTTTGTGCATTGATATTTAAACGAGCTTGTTCAGCAGATATATTTGATTGTTTATCCATTTTACTTTTTCCAAATCGTTTATGGTTTTTAAAATCTTGCATGTAACAATAATTGTTTTCACTTCCTGCCCATGGCTTATTAACCTATCAACCACCTGTTGCAAACCCTTCAAATAACGTCATGCCGCCATCAATAAAAATACTTGCACCGGTTATGTAATCACTGTCATCACTGGCTAAGAATACTGCGAGTTTTCCAATATCATCAGGCGTACCAATTCGTTGATAAGGTATCAACTCCATCAAATTATTATAAGCTTTAGGTGTTTCCCAGGCCGCTTTGTTAATAGGTGTTTTAATTGCACCGGGACAGATACTATTTACCCTGATTTTTTGGCCGCCATATTCTTGAGCAATAGTTTGCATTAGCATTTTTATGCCTCCTTTACTTGTGGCGTAATTAGCGTGCCCGGCCCAAGGAATGATTTGATGAACACTGCTCATGCAAATGATTTTTCCACAAGCAACAGAACGTTCGGGAACGATACCTCTTCTTAAAAATTCTTTAACTGCTTCTCGTGCACAAAGAAACTGACCGGTTAAATTTATATCAATCACATATTGCCACTGTTCCAAAGTCATCTCATGAAATCTTGCATCACGTTGTAAACCCGCATTGTTTACCAAGATATCAATTGTGCCAAACGCTTCTTTGGCCTGTTGGAACATGTTAATTACCTGGCCTTCTTTACTTATGTCTGCTTGAATTGCTATTGCTTGTGACCCTGATGATTTTATTCTTTCTACTACTTCATTTGCCACATCAGGATTTACAACATAATTGACTATTACGTTTGCTCCGGCCTCTCCCATGGCAATGGCAATTCCCTTGCCAATACCCGAATTTGCACCCGTAATAATTGCTGTTTGCTTTTGTAATTTCTTTGTTAGCATAAAAATCCATTTTACATTGTCTCTCTCGTTTCCCGATATTTTATTTTATACATCAAAATGATTATTGCAAATACAAGGGTAATTGCGTTGGCAACTACTATCGGCATGTTGCTGCTTAGTAATCCGAATATTAACCAAAGTAATGTGCCGGTAGAAAAAAGCAGATACATAAATAATGAAATGCTGCGTGTGTCTTTTGTACGTATAGTTTTAATGGCTTGTGGCGCAAAGGAACCTGTTGTTAAAGCAGCAGCAACAAATCCTAAAAAAGTAACTATTGACATATTCTTTAAATGAACAGTGAAGGAATGCTTGAATAAAGTATAATTATTAGCTATTCCCTAAAAACACTTAACCCGCTGTAAAAGATATCAATAACCGCGCCGTAATTATCATAAATTTGTACAAATAATATCCGGTATGAAATGGATGGGTTGCTTTTTATGGTTTTTTTTTGCTGTTGCAATAGTTCAGGGGCAGCGGGTTGTGTATTCTTCACCGGTAAATGATGAAAATGCTGAAATTAATTTTGAAATAGTTGGGAAGGTAGGCAATCGTTATGTAGTGTACAAACAGGTGCGCTCAAGGCACTACGTCAGTTTGTATGATGAGGATATGAAGTTGGTAAATAATGAACAGTTGAATGTAATTCCTGATAAAACATTTAATGTAGATGTTGTTGCCTATCCGGATTATTTTTTTCTTATTTATCAGTATAATCGTAATCGGCAGGTATTTTGTAAAGCGATTAAGGTAAACGCAAATGGAAGTCAGGTGGGAGAGCCAATGCTACTTGATGATTCACGCATAAGTGCTTTTAGTGAAAAGAAAATTTATAGTGTTTCTGTTAGTGAAGATAAACAAAAAATTTTAGTGTATAAGGCCCTAAGAAAGGGAAATAAACTCACACTGATTGCTAAAGTATTCAATCCATTGATTGAATTAACCGATAGTGCTCAAATTCTGCTTACCTATAATGAAAAGCGTGACTCGTATGGTGAATTAACGATAACCAACAAAGGATTAATCGTTTTTCCCTATACCGAAAAGCATACAGCACGCGATAATTTCTTTCTGCTTAATACCCTCGTTCGATTTCCTCAATCAGATTCGGTTGCAAAAATAAATATCCCACTTCAAAATAATTATATTGATGAGGTGTCTGTAAAGTATGATAACCTTAATAATAGAGCATTGCTCAATTCTCTTTATACCGATAAAGTGAGAGGAAATATTTTAGGATTATTTGCTGCAATAGTTTCGCCCGGTAATCCTGATGACGCCCGGGTTGTGTTTAATTTATTCCCTGATAGCGTTCGTAATAAGATGAGCATGGAAGGATATATTCAGTCTGCTTTTAATGATATTTATTTACGCAATGCGGTATTAAAATTAGATGGAGGAGTTATTCTAAACCTTGAAGATTTTTCTACCCGTACTTCCGGCAGCCCTTATCGGAACAGGTTTGATTATCTTTATGGCTCACCATACAGCTCTCCGTATGGAGGCTTTAACGATTATTACTTGTATTCACCTTCTTATTATGGTTATTATCGCCCATACTACTCCAACAGATATTATAACTCCCACACCGAATATTATTATAACAATATTTTGGTGATAAGTTTAGATAAAGATTTAAAGCCAGAATGGAATACAATGCTGTTTAAAAAACAAGTTGCGGTAGATACTGATAACTTCCTTTCTTTTGGTAGTGTGGTAATGGGAGGTGCACTTCATTATCTTTTTATGGAATCAGATCGTAGCAGTAGCATCTTAAATGACAATGCAGTTTTCCCCAATGGTGAAACAAAACGTTTTCCTACAGTAAAAGGGAGCGCTAATGCATATAATTATATGCCTAAATTAATGAAACAGGTTAGTTCCAATACGGTTATTATTCCTTGTATTTACAGGGGCAATATTATTTTTGCTAAAATCGATTTTGAAAGGTAGATAAGGTATTCCCCCCATTGAAAGATGTTTACATGCATTTGTCTTTGAATCTCTCTTTATCTATTGTGATATTTTTTTCTGATTTTTGCCGGGATAAACCCACTTACATTGACAGGTATTTTTAAAAGGAATAATCCTATTAATCATTTCATCCTGCTGCTTTATGGCATTGCTTTAAAGTTACCGTCTTTTCTTTATCCTGAAGTGCCTGTTCCTCAACACATGGATGGTGTGGTGTATCGCTTATTACTTAGATGGATGCTTCCGCTTGGTGAAAGTACACCTGTTGTCTTCCCAATTTTGAGTTTTATTTTAGTTTATATTCAGGCTATTGCAATAAATAATTTAGTTAAGCATCAGCGGTTAATGCAAAAGCAATCCTATCTACCGGGAATGACTTATTTGCTCTTTACTTCGCTGTTTACTGAATGGCAAACATTTTCTGCTCCTGTAATTGTAAATACATTGATGATATGGGTGCTCGCACAATTATGTAATCTCAATAACAGTACGCGCCCTAAAACAATTTTATTTAATATTGGCTTGGCAATAGGGCTTTCTTCTTTCTTTTATTTTCCTACAGTAATATTTTGCTTACTAATTGTACTGGGTATTTTTTTAACTCGTCCTTTTGTTCTGCCCGAGTGGCTTATGGTGCTTTTGGGTGGATTAACCCCCTATTATTTTTTTGCTGCATGGGTCTTCTTGACCAATAGATGGGATAATTTTAAAATTCCCGCTATTAAAGTAGTTAAACCTTATTTTTTCCAAAGTACGATATCCTATATAGCTGTGGGCTTAATTCTAATTACGGTATTGGTGGGTGCTGTTTTCGTTCAATCTAATTTAAGAAGACAACTGGTGCAAACTAGAAAAAATTGGACATTGATTTTCGTCTATCTAGTGGTTGCATTTTTTATTCCTTTTATTAATACTAATGATAGGGTAGATTATTGGGTACTGGTTGCTGTGCCAGCTACCATTATTGGAACAGCAGCTTTCTTATATCCCACCAGAAAGTGGTTCGGTTTTGTATTACATTGGAGCATGGTTGCTACGATTATTACTTTAAGTTATTTTTTACCGTAATTCCTTTGTAATTTTGACTCACCAAAATCCTGAAAAATATGAAATTTGGTGTGGTTATTTTTCCCGGCTCTAATTGCGATAGAGACATGATTGAAGCATTGCAAAATGGCCTTGGTTGTGAGGTCGTTCAGTTGTGGCATAAAGATCGCGACCTGAGTATGTTTTCTTTACAGGATTGTATAGTTCTTCCCGGTGGATTTAGTTATGGTGACTACTTGAGATGTGGTGCCATAGCAAGGTTTAGCCCAATGATGCAAAGCGTAATTGAGTTTGCAAAAAAAGGTGGGAAAGTATTGGGCGTTTGTAATGGCTTTCAAATTCTTTGCGAAAGCGGATTATTGCCTGGCGTGCTTTTGCGAAATGAGCATCAACAATTTGTTTGTAAAAATGTATTTATCAAAGATATGCATGATAATATCCTTAAAATACCAATAGCTCATGGTGAAGGACGTTATTTTGCACCACAAGAAGTAATTGATGAACTTGTTAATGAAAATAGAATCATTTTTCGGTATTGTGATGAAAATGGTGAGGTTACAAATAATGCTAACCCTAATGGCGCATTTTATAATATAGCAGGAATTGTTAATGCACAGGGAAATGTAATGGGAATGATGCCACATCCCGAGCGTGCATGCAACCCAATATTGGGAAATACAGATGGATTAAAAGTGTTTGACTTGTTGTTTAGCGCCAAACTTGTGAACAATTAACAATCTTTAACAAGCACCGCTAAACGATTTAATTAATTTTGTAAACACATTATTTTTTTATCTATGAGGCAGATTTTATTAGGTTTTATGATTCTTTCCACTTTCTCTGCATCGGCACAAATCGCTAATCCGGTGAAGTGGAATTATACAGCAAAAAAAACTGCAGATAAAACGTACGAAATTTACTTTTCTGCCTCTATTGATCCGGGATGGCATCTTTATGCACAAGAACCGGGAGAAGGACCAGAACCCACCACTTTTGCTTTCACAAAAAATCCTTTGGTTACTCCCGATGGAAGCGTAAAAGAAATGGGTAAAATGGTTAAGGAATATGATCCTAATTTTAATACTACACTGAAGTATTATAGTAATAAGGTTGATTTTGTTCAAAAAGTTAAACTAAAAACAAATGCGGCTACCGTTGTAAAAGGCACTATTACATACATGGTGTGTAATGACAAAAAATGCCTTCCTCCACGCGATATCCCGTTTAGTGTAAAAGTTCAGGGAAAATAATTTTCTTTGATCCCTGGTTAATAACCGGGGATTTTTTTAATTTTTCTTTATGCGCAAATTCTTCCTCTTATTCTTATCCTTCCTCTCCTTTACTTTTGTTCATGCCCAAAATGAAGAGGTTGCCAGGTTGCATTGGGAAATTTCTGCAAAGCCTTTCCAAAAAAATGTACTTTATATTGAGGCAACCGCACTTGTACCGGAGGGATGGCATGTATATAAAGCCAATCCACAGGATGATTTGACTGGTATTACACTTACCTTATCCGACCCCGCAATACAACAAAAAGAAACATTTATTGATGCAAAAGAAGTGAAAGGGTTTGATAAAGTGTTTGAAAAGGAAATGACATGGTATGAGCAAGAGATAAAATTTTCACAGCAGCTTATTTTCCCATCTTCCATTCCGGCAAAAATTCATTTTCAACTAAAATATGAAGTGGCTGATGATGAAAATTTTCTTCCTGAAGAACAATTGTTGTCTGTTGTATTGGATTCTGTAGTGGCTAAGAAATCTGAAGGAAGCAGCCGATTGTTTATTCCTACCATTGACCTTAATAATCCTAAAGCAAGTTGTGAAATTGGCGCTTCATCAAATATCCATCCCCCTTCAGCAGGATTAGGAAATATTTTCTTGCTGGGTATAATTGGAGGCCTTGTTGCATTGCTTACTCCATGTGTGTTTCCTATGATTCCCCTTACAGTTTCATTTTTTACAAAGAAAACAACAGATAAAAAAAGAGGAATATCTCATGCTTTACTATATGCTTTTTTTATTTTTCTGATTTATGTATTGTTGAGTTTACCCTTCCACTTTTTAGATAGGGTTGACCCTGAAATTCTGAATAATATTTCTACTAACGTAGTTCTAAATGTACTGTTCTTTGTTGTGTTTGTGGTTTTTGCATTATCTTTTTTTGGTTTGTTTGAAATCACTTTGCCCTCTTCAATTTCTAATAGAGTAGATAGTAAGTCAGGCGTAGGTACGCTGGCCGGAATTTTCTTTATGGCATTGACTTTAGCTATCGTTTCATTTTCTTGTACCGGCCCCATATTGGGCTCATTGTTGGCAGGGTCTTTATCATCCAATGGTGGAGCAATGCAATTAACCGCAGGAATGGCGGGGTTTGGTGTGGCATTAGCATTGCCTTTTGGGCTGTTCGCATTGTTCCCCAATTGGCTTAATTCCTTACCAAAAAGTGGTGGTTGGCTTACTACAGTAAAAGTAGTTCTCGGCTTTCTTGAGCTTGCTCTAGCGTTTAAATTCTTATCAAATGCCGACCTGGTTAAACACTGGGGATTACTAAAAAGAGAAGTGTTTATAGGGCTCTGGGTTATTATTGGTGTAGGCTTAACCTTATATCTGTTTGGAAAAATTAAGTTTGGTCATGATGCCCCAATAAAAAAACTTCATCCTATTCGTTTAGTGCTCGGAATTATTACCGGGTTATTTGTATTGTATCTGTTGCCCGGTTTAACGAATACCAAGTATGCTAATCTTTCACTCATTAGTGGATTTCCACCTCCACTATCTTACTCTATCTACCAACAGGATTCAGATTGTTTGCTGGGATTAAATTGTGCGCATGATTATGAAGAGGGGTTACAAAAAGCACGTGCAGAAAATAAACCTATACTGATTGATTTTACAGGCTATGCTTGCGTAAACTGCCGGAGGATGGAGGAAAATGTGTGGTCTAAACCTGAGGTGAATAACTTGATGAAAGAAAATTTTATTGTGGTTTCTTTGTACGTTGACGATAAAGAAGAACTACCTATTGATAAACAATTAAGGTATATTACAAAAGACGGACAAGAGAAATTTATTCGAACTGTAGGTAACAAATGGGCAACTTTTGAGACAGAGAATTTTAAAAACAATGCACAGCCCTTATACGCTATCTTAGATACATCCGAAGTTTTGATGAATCAGCCGGTAGGTTACACACCCGATGTTACCATGTTTAAAAATTGGTTACAGTGCGGCCTTGATGCGTTTAATAATAAATAGAATCTCCTTTCATTTATTTTGAACTTATTAAAATAAAAAAGATAACCCCTCCGGAGAACCGGTAGGGGTTAATGGAATTAATAACCACAAAAAAGAATTTTTTATAATGCTATTTGCTTTTCAGTCATCATTTTACGTAGGTTGATTAAGCCATAACGCATACGACCGAGTGCTGTGTTAATGCTACAGTTGGTAAGCTGAGCAATTTCTTTAAAACTTAAATCAGCAAAATGACGTAATATGATTACCTCACGTTGTTCTTCAGGTAATAAATCCACCATCCTACGAATTTTATCATGACTTTGCTCATCTTCCATCTTCTTGTCCGTTCCTGCCTCAGAGAAGTTAAGTACTTCAAAAATGTCATGATCATCACTAGTCTTAATAGCAGGTCTCCTTTTAATTTTCCGGAAATGATCTACACATAAATTGTGAGCAATACGTAAAGCCCATGGTAAAAATTTCCCTTCATCGGTGTAACGCCCACCTTTAAGGGTGTCTATAATGCGTATAAAAACATCCTGGAATAAGTCTTCAGCCAGGTACTTATCCTTTACCAATAAATATATAGAGGTAAAAATTTTGTCTTTGTAGCGGGTTACAAGGATAGATAAGGCATTGGAATCGCCATTAATGTAAAGTTGTACAAGTTGCTGGTCAGTTTGGTTAGTTAGGCTTTTCATGAATACTACAGTTTTTTTGGTTTAGGACTTAATTAATCCAATAAAAGGAAAGAGGCGCAGGGTGCTTTTTATTAGCTCACGACTTTTCTCAATCATTGGCTATTGGACTGCTAAAATAGGTACAAAAATTAACTTTCCAAACATTTAACTGATTATTTTTCAATGAGTTATGAAGTAAAACCACGTAGGGAAAATACGATTAGGTAATTGGAAAATTCCTACTTCCGGTGTGCTATTTAGGGTGTAATTTTGGGTTTAAATGACTTCTACAACTAAGAAAAGGGCTATCGGAAAAATACTATCCCCAACCTCCGAAATATTCATAAAAGGTGCCCGAGTTCACAACCTAAAAAATATAGATATTTCTATCCCCAGAAATAAATTAGTGGTGGTAACCGGGGTTTCGGGGTCCGGAAAATCATCTTTAACGATAGATACCCTATTTGCAGAGGGCCAACGCAGGTATGCCGAAAGTTTAAGTGCTTATGCACGCCAGTTTATGCAAAGAATGAATAAACCCGACTTGGATTATATAAGAGGCTTGTGCCCGGCTATTGCAATTGAACAAAAGATAATTACTTCCACCCCACGAAGTACTGTAGGTAGCATGACGGAAATATATGATTACCTGAGGCTGTTGTTTGCACGGGTAGGTAAAACCATTTCACCTATTAGTGGACGTGTGGTACAAAAGGATGATGTTACTGATGTAATTAGTGCAATTAAAAAATGCAAGGAAGGTGATAAAGTTTTAATTCTCGTTCCGTTTAAAAGTGGCATGCACCGTAATGTAAAAGAAGAATTGAATATCACACTTCAAAAAGGCTTTTCCCGGTTGTATTATAATGGCCAGGTGCTGTCTGTAAATGATTTGTTAGAGCAGAATTCATTACCACATTTTTTTACAGCTAAGGAAAAGAAACAACAGGTATTTTTACTTATTGACCGATTGGTAATAAAGGATTTTGAAGAAGATGATATTCACCGTATCTCCGATTCAATTAGTACCGCATTTTATGAAGGAGAAGGAGAGATGATGGTAGAAATAAACAATAAAGAAAAATTGCATTTTTCAAATCGGTTTGAAATGGATGGAATGCAATTTGAAGAACCTGCTCCTAATTTGTTCTCGTTTAATAATCCTTATGGAGCATGCCCCGTCTGCGAAGGGTTTTCTCAGGTGCTGGGCATTGATCCCGATTTGGTTATTCCGGATAAAAGTTTATCTCTATTTGAAAACGCAGTAGCTCCATGGAAAGGAGAAAAATTAGGTAAATGGAATGATCGCTTTATTATAGCATCTAAAGAGTATGATTTTCCTATTCATAAACCCATTGCAAAACTAACTAAGGAGCAAATTGATTTGCTATGGAATGGAAACGCCACTGTGTCCGGAATAAATGATTTCTTTAAAGAGGTGGAACAAAACTTATATAAAATTCAATACCGGGTTTTACTTAGCAGATATAGAGGACGTACACTATGCCCGGAATGCAAGGGATATCGCTTACGAAAAGAAGCTTTATATGTGAAAATTGGTGAAAAACATATTGGGGAGATTTGTGAAATGCAGGTTTCGGAACTCCCAAAGTATTTTAAACAAATTAAGTGGAGTGATTTTGAATATAGCATCGCCAAACGTGTATTGCTTGAAATTGAAAATCGTATTCAAACGCTATTGGATGTGGGATTGGGATATCTCACTCTTAACCGCTTGGCCAATTCATTAAGCGGAGGTGAAAGTCAACGAATACAGCTTACCCGAAGTTTGGGTTCAAACCTTTCTAACTCATTGTACATCCTGGATGAGCCTTCTATTGGTTTACATAGTAGGGATACAGCAAGGTTAATCGGTGTGTTAAAGCAATTGAGAGATTTGAACAATACTGTGGTGGTGGTTGAACATGATGAAATGATGATGCGTGAAGCAGATTTCATTATTGATATGGGGCCTCTTGCCAGCCACTTGGGCGGTGAAGTAATAGCATCCGGAAATTATGAAGCAATTGTAAAAAATCCTAAAAGTCTTACAGGAAAATACCTTTCAGGAAAACTCACTATTGAACCTCCAAAAAGTGTACGAAAAGGGAATCGTTTTATTGAGCTAAAAGGAGCCATGCAAAATAACCTGAAAGATATTTCAGTAAAATTTCCATTGAATGTTTTTAATGCCGTTTGCGGAGTAAGCGGAAGTGGAAAAACAACATTGGTAAAACAAATCCTTTATTTGGCTTTAAAAAAGGAATTGGGAGATTTCGTTGATAAGCCGGGCGTTTATCAGGGTCTATCGGGAGACTTGAAATCTATATCGCAGGTAGAAATGGTTGATCAAAATCCAATTGGAAAGTCAAGCCGAAGTAACCCGGTTACCTACATCAAAGCCTATGATGATATTCGCGACTTATATGCTAAACAACCATTAAGTAAAATTCGTGGTTTTCAGCCAAGACACTTTTCATTTAATGTGGATGGCGGAAGATGTGATACTTGCAAAGGTGAAGGTGAACAGGTTGTCGAAATGCAATTTCTTGCTGATGTTCATCTTCAATGTGAAGTTTGTAAAGGGAAGCGATTTAAAGAAGAGGTGCTGGAAGTTACCTATCGAGGGAAAAGTATTTATGATTTACTTGAAACCAGTGTTGATGATGCAATTGATTTTTTATCAAAAGATGAAGCGGGTAAGGTGGTAGCAGAAAAACTACAACCGCTAAGTGATGTAGGGTTAGGATATATTAAAATAGGACAATCTTCTAATACACTTAGTGGAGGAGAAGCTCAACGCGTGAAACTCGCATCATTTTTATCAAAGGGAAAAAAACAGAACGAACACGTCTTCTTCATTTTTGATGAACCCACAACAGGTTTGCATTTCCACGATATTAATAAATTGCTGTCTGCCTTTAACGCATTAATTGAACATGGTCATACTGTTTTGGTAGTAGAACATAATATTGACGTATTAAAATGTGCAGATTGGATAATTGAATTGGGGCCGGAAGCAGGAGACGCTGGAGGTAATGTTGTTTTTGCCGGAATACCTGCTGATTTAGCTAAGCAAAAGAATAGCCCAACAGCTAAGTTTTTAAAAAAAAGCTTAGAAAAATAACGGAGGTGTAAAATTGGAAATAACGGAGTAAATAGATGGCTTACTTTTTATAATTTCTTTCATAGGTATTAATCCAGTCTGTAACACTAATCTTTTTTGCTAACTCAGCTATGAGTTTAAAGGGTATTTGTTCCGGATGCTTAAAGCGGATACAACTCTTGCCCATATCAAGTTTTGTCTTGCTATGCTTGGGATATTCTGTTGAAAACCAGTTTAGCAATTCAGTATCTGCATACAATCCCATGTGATACAATGACACAAAATTCTTTTGAGAGGCAATGCTGATAAATGGTAATGGAGATTTTGGATTGCAATGGTATCCTGCCGGATAAGTAGTGTGAGGAACAACAAACGCAATCATGCCATATTCAATGGTTTCAACAAAACCTTTTGGTAAATGCTTTGCAATGGTTTCTTTTAATTTTAAAACCATTTGCTTTCTTTCATCAGGTAGTTGAGAGATATATGCTAAAACTGTGGTTATCTCTTGTTTCATTGATATGCTTAAGTGATTATTAACGCTTCAAGCTCACCCATTCACTTTAATAATCCTATCGTAAACGATTGCTATCCTTTACAATTTTTTCATCGTGACGGATACTCCGAATTGATAAAACTAAAAATAAAAGGATTAAAACTTCTATAACAGAAGAGAGCGCAAAGGTGCCTGTTGAAAACAACTTCATCTCCTTGAAGTATAAAAATATCGTTACACATTCAAGCAAAATAGCTCCTGCTGATATACGAATTTGAAGTTGCCTGTTATGGTATAAAAAAATACAAACAAAGGAAAGTGTAGCAACAGCTACTGTTGTCAAAAGAATTAAAATGGTGCTACTGCCGGTTAATGTTTTGTAACTATTGTCGGTAATTAATTGGCCACTGTAAAAAGGTAACCTGATACTTGCTAAAGATGTTATACCTGCTAATAGAAGCCAAATGGTTTGAATTCGTTGTATCATATTGGTTGATTTAAATCTCCGGATACAAAGGAAATGATTGCATCATACTTTTTACTTCCTGTTGAACATTTTTAATAACACGGTCATCATCAATATGCATAAGCACCTTATCAATTAGCTCAACTACTTGTTCCATGTGCGCCTCTTTTAAACCACGGGTGGTAATTGCAGGTACACCAACCCTAATACCACTGGTAACAAATGGGCTTTTATCATCAAAAGGAACTGCATTTTTATTTAGCGTAATATGCGCCTTGTCAAGTGTTTCCTGTGCCTTTTTCCCGGTAAGATTTTTATTTCGCAAATCAATTAACATGAGGTGATTATCTGTACCACCGCTAATAATATTATAGTTTCTGTCTGTAAATGCTTTAGCCATTGCAGTGGCATTTGCTTTTATTTGCTTTGCATATTGCATAAAGTCGTCACTAAGAATTTCACCAAAAGATACAGCCTTGGCTGCAATAACATGCTCCAATGGTCCACCCTGAGTGCCGGGAAAAACAGCCATATCCAGCACATGACTCATCATGCGAATATTTCCTTTAAGGTCTTTTAAACCAAAAGGATTCTCCCTGTCTTTCTTCATTAAAATAATCCCACCTCTTGGCCCACGAAGTGTTTTGTGCGTTGTGCTGGTAACAAAATCGCAGTGTTCAAATGGAGAGTTTAAAAGTCCCTTTGCGATAAGACCCGCCGGATGAGCAATATCACACATCAGAAGCGCATTAACCTCATCTGCCACTTTCCTTATCTTTTTGTAATCAATATCACGGCTATACGCTGATGCTCCGCAAATGATAAGTTTTGGTTTCACCTCCAACGCCTTTTTCTCCAATGAGTCATAATCTATTAATCCTGTTTCCCTTATTACTCCATAAAAATGAGCTTTATATAATTTACCCGAAAAGTTAACCGGGCTACCGTGGGTAAGATGACCTCCCATACTAAGGTCAAGGCCTAAAATAGGATCACCGGGCTGCAAAATAGCGCTCATTAAAGCGGCATTTGCCTGAGCACCACTGTGAGGTTGCACATTGGCATATTCACAATTGAAAATCTCTTTTATCCTGTCTATCGCTAATTGTTCTACTTCATCAACTATTTCACATCCTCCATAATATCTTCTTCCCGGATATCCTTCAGCATACTTGTTAGTTAGTACAGAACCCATTGCTCGCATTACCTGAAGACTAGTAAAGTTTTCACTGGCTATTAACTCAATTCCGTTTCGCTGCCGTGCTAATTCACGATTAAGTAACTCAAATATGATTTTATCTTCTTTCATGGCGTTAATTATTTAGCAAATATATGAACAGGCGTCCATTTTACAGATGATATGGATTATCAATAGGATTTATATAAAGATACTCCAGGACATTATGTGTTAACCTAAAAATCTGTACTTTCACCGCTTGAAATTTATGACCCTGCTTTATTAAGGCATTATCAAAAGAAGGAGAAATGAAGGCGATTATTCCTGTGGCCGGAGCTGGTACAAAACTCAGGCCTCATACTTATACCCAGCCTAAAGCGCTTATTCCGCTGGCAGGAAAGACTATTTTAAGTATTATTGTTGACCAGTTAAAAGAGGCCAACGTAAAAGAATTTATTTTTATCATTGGATACTTAGGAGAAAAGATTCAACAATACGTAACTCAAACATATCCAAACCTAACATGCCATTTCATTCAACAAAATGAGCGACATGGAACGGGACACGCTATTAGGCTTACAAAAGATATTGTAGGAGATGATGAAGCTTTTATTGTTTTAGGTGATACCATCGCAGAGTTTAGTGTAAGTGAAATTATTAATGCTCCATTTTCTATGGTAGGGATAAAAAAAGTTGATGACCCACGAAATTTTGGAGTGGCAGAAATGGACGATGATGGATTTATTTCCCGCGTTGTAGAGAAACCTGCAATTCCAAAAAGCAATATGGCGCTGGTGGGTGTTTATAAGATTAAAGAAACCCTGCTGTTATTTGATTGTTTGCAAAAACTAATAGATAGTAATTTCAAAAAGTATGATGAGTTTAGTATTACAGATGCTTTGGAATGTATGATTGAAAATGGCGCAAAAATCAGAACTTTTAAAGTTGAAAATTGGTTTGATTGTGGGAAAAAGGAAAGCCTGTTACAGTCCAATGCTATTATGTTGAAAAAATTTAGCCAGCCTCCCCTGGAAAGTAATAATTTTCAAAACACCATATTTGTTCCTCCGGTAAGTATCGGTACGGGCTGCCTGATAAAAAATTCTGTTATTGGGCCAAATGTAGCAGTAGGAGAACATACCATGATAAATAATGCAATTATTAAGGATTCAATAATAGGCTCTTATTCTAACCTGGTAGAAATTGTATTAAATAACTCGCTCATAGGTAGTGATGCCGAGGTTAAAGGAAGTAGCAGACACCTCAATATTGGTGATAATACAGCTATTGATTTGGGCGGAGGTACTAAATAATCTTTTATGCCATTAACTCCAGAAAGAATTACCGGCTTATTTCAAATTCGTTACCCTATAATTCAGGCAGGTATGATATGGGCAAGCGGATGGCGATTGGCCGCTGCTGTTAGTAATGCCGGTGGCCTTGGCTTAATTGGTAGCGGTAGTATGTACCCACATATCTTGGAAGAGCATGTTAAGAAATGTAAACTGGCTACCAATAAACCTTTCGGTGTAAATGTACCGCTCATTTATCCTAATGTTGAAGAGCATATTCAAACAATTCTAAAAGAAAAAGTCCCTGTCGTTTTTACATCTGCAGGTAACCCTAAAACCTGGACTCCAATTTTAAAGGATGCAGGTATCAAGGTGGTGCATGTAGTAAGTAGCAGTAAGTTTGCCTTAAAAGCAGAAGCCGCAGGATGTGATGCTGTGGTGGCTGAAGGCTTCGAGGCAGGAGGCCATAATGGGAGGGAAGAAACGACCACTTTTGTACTTGTTCCTGCTGTTAGTGATGCGGTTAAGATTCCGGTAATTGCCGCAGGAGGTATTGCCACCGGAAGACAAATGAAAGCTGCTATGGTACTTGGTGCCAGCGGTGTACAAATAGGCACCAGATTCGTTGCCAGTGAAGAAGCTTCAAGCCATGATAACTTTAAAAATGCAGTTATTCAATCTAATGAAGGAGATACGGTATTATCACTAAAACAACTCACCCCCGTTAGATTAATTAAAAATGCATTTTATGAAAGAGTTAATGCCGCAGAAACTTCAGGTGCAACAATAGAAGAATTAAAAAATATATTAGGAAGGGGAAGAGCAAAAAAGGGAATGTTTGAAGGCGATTTAAATGAAGGAGAGCTTGAAATTGGACAGGTGAGTTGTCTGCTAAAAGAAATTCTGCCTGCTGAACAGATTATTAAACAAATATGGGAAGAATTTGAAGGTTGTTAAACAAAAAAATAGGCTATACTTTTTTGATTATTTAATTGCTATCATTTAGCACTGCCGTTTAAATAGTATTATATTTGTTCCCGACTGAAAACTATTTTACTAAAACGATTATGTTCGCCAACCACAGGGTTTCACAGCTTATATGTTGCTTAGCTTTAATTTTTCTATTAACGTTGCCGGCAATTAGCCAACCTCCGGTAACCACACAAGCTATTTCTGACATGTTTGGTGATAAAATTGACCCCAAAAAATTAACTCAATCACAACTATCTTCTTTGTTAAGTGATAAGAACAAAGAAAATGTTGGTCTTGATAAGAATGAAGAACTTGAAAAGAATACAAAGCTGGTAAAAGATAGTACCCAAAAGGATTTTATCAGAACAGCAATATATGGTCCGGAACATACTTATGGTGCTAATTTGTTGTCCTCAATGGCTGTTACAGACTTGTCTGAATTGAGTACGCCTCCCTTGGATTATCCTATTGGTGTAGGAGACCATATAGTTGTTTCACTTTGGGGAGCTGCTGAATTTCAAGAAAGTTATGTGGTGGCAAGAGACGGAGCTATCTTCCCTCAAGGATTAGGAAAAATTCAAGTACAAGGCCTCACTTTTGAAAATGTTCGAGCCATTATTCATGCTCGCTTTAGAAATGTTGTTCCATCCGGAACTAATATCTCTGTTTCTCTCGGTAGGCCCCGAACCATTAACATTAATGTAGTAGGAGAAGTGAATAGCCCCGGACCAATTACTGTTTCAGCATTCTCGAATGTCTTTAATGTGATTACGCTTGCTGGTGGTGTAACCGAATATGGAAATTTGAGAAACATTCAACTTAAACGAAATGGGAAAGTGATTGATGAATTGGATGTTTATAAGTATCTCACCTCAGGTGATTTTGGGAAACATATTTACCTGCAGAATAATGATTTTGTAATTGTTGGATTTTATGAAAAAAAGGTATTGGCAACCGGACAATTTAAACGCCCCATGTACTATCAACTAAAAAAAGATGAAGGGGTGAAGGCATTGTTGAAATATAGTGGAGGCCTAACTGCTGATGCATTGGCATCTGGGATGAGAGTATTAAGAAGCGAAGATGAAAAACAAGTACAACGGGATGTAAACGCAAATGCTATATTAAAAATTTCCGGACAAGATTTCTTGCTTAATGATGGAGATATTGTAAAGGTTGATTTAATTAGATCGGGTATTTTAAATAAGGTAGAAATAAAAGGGGAGGTTACTTACCCTGCTATTTATGAACTCAGACCTAATGATAGGCTTTATGATATCATTAATAGAGCTGGAGGCGTGACACGGAACACCTACCTATCTCGTGCATATATTTTTAGAGGAGCCGGTGACTCTACTAATCTTCAAGCGGAAAGACTGGAAGTGGATTTGACTGATCTGAATAAAGGTGAATATAAAAATAGTACCCAAAATCTTCCGCTTAAACCCAATGATATTATCCTATTGTTTTCAAATCTGGAATTTACTGACCAGCAGTATGTAGAGATTTATGGTGAAGTAAGACAGGAAGGGCGATTGAAAAAATACGGAGGAATGACCCTGCAGGATCTCTTGTATTTATCCGGAGGTATTAAGCAATCCGCTGAATTTGGAAGGCTTGAAATTTCAAGTATCGTTGATGTTGATTCTGCCAAACATGGATTGAAACCAACCCGCACAGTTGTACGCTCTTATTCAATTCTACCCGATTTACAATTGGACTCTATTGCCGCAAATGTGCTGCTGAGGCCATTTGATCAGGTGTTCGTAAGAAAAAATCCCACCTTCGAATTGCAACAAAATATAGAAATAAAAGGATTGGTGAAATATCCGGGAAAATACCCACGATTAAATAAGTATGAGCGGCTATCTTCATTTATTGAAAGAGCAGGAGGACTGGCAGACAATGCTAATCTGGCCGGAGCTATTTTATTTCGAAATAAAACTGATTTATTTAGAGAGAGAGTTTTGGAAAAGATTGACCTTGACTCACTGGGGCGGCCCATTATGGATAGCGTTTCTGCTGCATACCGCGCAATAGATGAACCAGTAAGTATTGATTTGTATAAAGCATTGAAATATAAAAACTCAAAATACGATATAGTCCTGCAAGAAAAGGATGTAGTTTTTGTTCCTGAGATAAATCCTTTTATTTCAGTAGAGGGAACTGTGCAGTCTCCCCTAAAAATTGCATACGATAAAGAACATACTAACCTGATGTATTATATTGATAAAGCCGGTGGTTTTGGCGTGAGGCCATGGAGGAGAAGAATCTTTGTAACCTATGCAAATGGAAGAAGTAAAAGAACAAACAATTTCCTTTTCTTCCATTTCTATCCAAAGGTTGAAGAAGGTGCAATTATTACTGTTCCTTCTCGCCCCCAAGGCCAAGAAATTGGTGATTTAGCGAGGTCAATGTTGATTGCAGTTGTTCCAGTAATACTAACCGGGTTAATTTTTAAATATACCAAATAATATCCATTGACATCACAACAACTTCTTCAAGCAACTTATCTACGACTGGGCAAGTATAAATGGATTGTGCTTGGGATAGGTGTTGGGTTTTCTTTCCTCTTTGTTATTTACGCTGCCCAAAGGCCTACCATATATTCAACTAAAGCATCTGTTTTTCCGCTTACCGCTGTTAGGGATAATAATTTGGCTAATAGTGCACTTAGCTCACTCTTAGGCATTACTGATGCTCCTCAAAGTTTTAGCCAGGAAGCCTCTATTAATATTGTTGAATTAGCCTTGAGCAGGCATACACGAGAGGCAGTGGCTTCTGTAAGATTACCTCAAATGGATAATCAACTTATAGCTGATTTATTGATTAATGAATATAAAAAAAGTAGGAATTTTTGGGGAAAGAAAGTAAAAAAAGCAAAGGACTCAACTGATTTAATAGCAAAAGCTGCTGATTTGCTTAAGGATAATATTGATGCAAAGATTAATAAAAACGGCGTATTGGAGGTGACTTTTACTTCTTCAAATAAGAATTTGATTAGCCCGGTGAGCTACACGTTTATTGATAAACTCTCTGCATTCTACAAGGATTTAAAAATTAGAAAGGCAGAAATGGATTACAAATTCACATTGTTGAAAATTGACTCCTTGGATAAAGTGTTGAAGTCTTTCGATCAACGAGCTATTCAATTGTCCAATACCACATTGTTTGTGCCTTCAGAAAGAATTCAGTACCAGATTCCAAAAGAAAATTTATCAGCAGAAAAAGAGAGAGTGGTAAGTCAGCGGGATGCTATTGCAAGTAACCGGGAAGAAGCGCTTTGGCGATTACAAAAAGTAACTCCTATCATTGCTATACTCGACAAACCAGATCCACCGTTTGAATTTACAAAACCATCAAAAATCTTGTTTGGTTCTTTTGGTTTTATATTAGGCCTGTTCCTATCTGCAGCGGTCTTATCTTTTGGATTGGGCTGTAAGTTTATTAAATCAGAAATTCACAGAGCCGTGTTTGGTAATCAGGATATCTGATTAAGACTTGCGAAATACCCATTTAATCATTTCTTTCCAACTTGGCTTCTTTCCATACATTAAAATACCAACACGGTAAATTTTTGCAGTTAGCCAGGTAAATAAAAAGAAACATCCTGCTAATAAAAGTATTGAAGTGAAGATTTGCCACCACGGTACATCAAATGCTACCCTCCCCATCATTACAATAGGAGAGGTGAGTGGAAATAGACTTCCAAACACAGCCATAGTGCTATGAGGATTACTTACCGCATTAGACATGATGACAAAGCCAAGAATAATTGGCATTAAAATAGGGAAAATTAATTGCTGTGCTTCCTGTTGATCATCACTAACAACACTTCCCACCGCTGCAAATAAGGATGCATAAGTAAGATAACCGCCAAGAAAATAAACGATGAAGAGAATCCCAATTTTTAAAAGAGGTAATGCTGAAAGCCCTTCCATAATTCCCGCAGCTCCCGATAATTCTTCAGTAGGTATATTACTTGCTGCCGCCGAAACATTCGTCATGCTCGGGAAAAACAAGGGTATGGTAATTTGAAAAATAAAAATCATGATTAACCATATTCCAAACTGAGTAAGTCCTACTGCACCTATACCCATAATTTTTCCCATCATTAATTGAAATGGCTTTACAGAACTCACCATAATCTCTGCAATTCTGTTTGTCTTTTCTTCCATTACACCTCGCATTACCTGCGTGCCATAAATTACCATCATCATGTAAATTAAAATTCCACAGGCAAATGATACGCCATAAGCAACACCTGCTACACCTCGTTTGCTTCCTTCTTTAGTATCAATGGAATTGGATATTGAAACCTTACTCTGAATTCTATTATATTCATTTATATCTATTCCCTGAGCAACTAATCTTTTATTTACTACAGCCTCATTAATGAGGTCATCAATTTCAAAAGAAGTGCTTAAGCCTATTGAGGATGGACTGTGAAGGACGATGTTTTTGGGTGAATCAAGTGAAAAAGGAGGGATATATAAAAACCCCTCATATCCTTCATTCTTATATTTTTCTGTGAATGATTTCTCTGTTTCCCCCTTTATTAAGGTAAATGTCAATTTAGATTTCTCAGGCTTGGGAGTTTGAGAAAATAAACCTGCATCATCAATAATGGCTATTGATTTACTCGAATCGTCCCCTTTTACAGTGAGATAAATAATAGCAGCATAAAAGGCAATAATAATAATTGGAACTAAAATGGTGGTTAGTAAAAAAGATTTCTTTTTTACCCGAGTTAGATATTCTCTCGAAATAACCAACAGCGTATTGTTCATAATTATTGTTCGTTAATTGTTTGAAATGCTCTTGCAGTTGCTGTGTTTTCTACAAGACGAATAAAAATATCATTCAAAGACGGTAAAATTTCATTGAACCCAACCACCTGCACTCCTCTTTGGATAAACTCATTTAACACTTGATTAGGCTGAATATTCTCATGAATTTTTATACGCCAATTTCCCGTAGTATGATCAAGAATTTGAAAATAATCAGATGAAAAAGGAGGAGTATCTACGGTGATATTAAAAATATGTTCTTTAAAATCTTGTTTTACTTCTGAAATAGTGCCGTCTAATATCTTCTTTCCGGTATTCATAAGTACAATGTGGTCACAAATCTCTTCTACCTGTTCCATTCTATGTGTACTAAAAATGATGGTACTCCCGTTTTTTGAAAGATTAAATATTTCATCCTTTATTAAATTGGCATTCACAGGATCAAGACCACTGAAGGGTTCGTCAAGAATTATTAAATCCGGTTCATGCATCACGGTGGTTACAAATTGCAACTTTTGGCTCATTCCCTTACTTAGGTCTTCCACTTTTTTATTCCACCATGACTCCATGCCAAAGCGCTCAAACCAAATTTTTATACGCTTCGCTGCTTCTTGCTTTGATAAGCCTTTTAAGCGGGCTAAATACATAACCTGATCACCAATTTTCATTTTCTTATACAATCCACGCTCCTCTGGCATGTAGCCAATACGTGTTATGTCATTTAAAGGATCAAATCTTTTTCCCTTAAAAATAATATCACCACTATCCGGATAAAAAATCCCCGTAATCATTCTAATCAAGGTTGTTTTGCCGGCTCCATTTGGACCCAACAAGCCAAAAATATCGCCTCGATCTATAGAAAAACTCATGTCATCTACAGCACGCTGAGTGGCAAAATATTTCTTAAGATGATGTAGTTCTAATACCTTCATAATAATATGATATTGTGCAAATGTAAGGGAATGGGATCTGAGAATTTGCTAAATTAACATCAGATTGCTTAGGTTTAATCTCCTATCCTTGAGAAAATAGCTGCTGCTACTTTTTCTCCATCCATTGCAGCACTTATGATTCCACCGGCGTAACCGGCACCTTCTCCGCATGGATATAAATTTTCTATATGAGGGTGATGAAAGTACTTTATGTCTCGGGGAATTTTTACCGGACTAGAAGTTCTGCTTTCAGTGGCCACAACAATAGCATCGTTTGTATAATATCCTTTTAATATTTTTCCAAATAACGGGAAACCTGATGCCAATGTTTTATAGACAAAAGGAGGGAGTACAGTTTGCAAATTTGCAATACTCAATCCGGGTATATAAGAGTGGTTAGGTAAGGATACGGATTCTTTTCCCTTACAAAAGTCAACCAATCGCTGGCCCGGAGCCTTGCATTTTCCTCCTCCGGCTGCATAGGCCGCTTTTTCTACCATTTGTTGAAATCGCATAAATATAAGCGGGTCGTTTTCTCCTATACCTTCTCCCTTCATTAAAGGAATAATATCAGCATGCCTTATCTCCACAACAATCCCACTGTTTGCAAACGGATTGTTTCTCTTTGAAGGACTCCATCCATTTACCACAACCTCACCGGAAGATGTAGCTGCCGGTGCAATTATCCCACCCGGACACATACAAAAAGAAAACATTCCCCTATCTTTAATTTGCTTTACAAGAGAATAAGATGCAGGAGGTAGAAGGTTTGAAAATGTATGATGATATTGTATCTCGTTAATAAGTTGCTGCGGGTGTTCTATTCGTACACCAAGCGCAAATGGTTTAGCTTCTATAAGGATACTTTTTTTTTGAAGCAATTCAAAAATATCTCTTGCCGAATGACCTGTTGCTAATAAATAGGCATCTCCGATAAATCTAAATCCTGAAGCCTCCACGCCAACAATGCGATTCTCTTTAATTAAAATGTCATTTACACAATGATTGAAATAAATTTCTCCTCCACTTTTAAGAATTTGTTCTCGCATGGAGGTAATAATTTGCGGAAGCTTATTTGTACCAATATGCGGATGCGCATCATATAAAATTTGTTCAGGTGCGCCAAAGTGTACAAAGGTCTGAAGAATACTTAAAATGTTCCCTCGTTTGTTGCTTCGAGTGTAAAGCTTTCCGTCACTATATGTACCCGCACCACCTTCACCAAAACAATAATTACTGTTTGGATTTACTATTCCACTTTTATTTAAAAGAGCAAGGTCCCTGCGTCTTGAACGAACATCTTTTCCTCTCTCTAAAATAATGGGCTTAATACCAAGATTGATTAATTGTAATGCAGCAAATAAACCTGCAGGGCCCGCCCCAATAATTATTACCTGTTTCTTATTAGAATAAATATTGTTGAAGGTAAGTATTGGATTCGTTACTAATGGATAGGGTTCATTAATATATACATCAATAACATATTGATAAACAGCAGGCCTCTTTCTGGCATCTAATGAACGCCTAATTATTTTTGTACCTGTTATAGTTTTCTGAGAAATACACAAATGATTAGCAACGTACGCCCTCAACATTTTTATATTATCTGCTTCTAAGGGAGATAATCGGAGCGTTATTCTTTGAGGCATACCAAAATAGGGGCTGATGGGTATTAGAATGGTAAATCATCGGCCGTGGAAGGAGCGTCAGGAGCTGAGTTACTTGTATAATCAGCTTCTCTGTCTATTCCTTCTGCACTAACTAAATGTTCAATTCGCCACGCTTCTAAGTTTGTAATATAACCTGTCCTGCCTTCCTTTTCCCATCTGTTACCACGTATATTGAATAAAACTTTTACCTGATCTCCTTCTTTTATTTTGTCAAGTAATGCTGTACGGTCTTGTACACATTGGAATCGCACATAATTAGAAAAACTACGCCCATTAACTTCTTCTGTAGTCTTAATTACAAACTCTCTTTTTTTAAAAGTGTCTGTGATTTGTTGAGTGTCATATTTAACCTCAAGTTTACCGGATAATTCGTATGCCATTGCCGCTTAAATTGAGTGATAAAGATACAGCTAAACTTTGACTGGATATGTCAAAAAAAGGCAAAAAAGAAGACTGTTTTTAATCGGTTTGTCTTAATGCATTTTACAAAAAATAAAAAGTTATTTACCCACATTATTTCAAATACATTTGCCACAGGATGGGTTTCGCTCTCTATTTTAAATAATGGTTATTTTATTACATGATATAAATCATAAGAAAGCCTTTGTTAGGTTAATTAATACGATAGTTTATTGATTAATTATTGAAGATAATCCTGATTTTCTTATGGTTTATTAATGCATAAAAAACGGAGAATAAAAAATTTTTTTTTCAACAAAATAATCTTGATATTCGCTTTCCTGCCTAAGTAAAACACTTGTTGCTTTATTTGGTGCAAGAAAACCCCTCCCGGAAAATTAAGAACTCGTCAATATATAAACTGCTTTAGGTATAATGGAGAAAAAGTTTGAACAGGTTTGGGCTAATTGTCTGGAAATAATTAAAGACATTGTAGAATGGCAACATTTTAAAACTTGGTTCGAACCCATTAAGCCGGTAGAGTTGAAATCAAAAGTTTTAACAATACAAGTTCCAAGTCAGTTTTTTTATGAGTATCTTGAGGAGCATTATGTATCACTTCTTGCTAAAACATTGAAAAGAGAGTTAGGTAAGGATGCAAGACTGGAATATCGAATTATGGTGGATAGTGGTAATGGGAAAAACAAACCGCTTACGATGGATGTTCCAGGTAGTGGTTATAAATCGTATTCAAATAATGAAATGGACTTTCCTCTTGTAATAAATAATCCTGTAAAAAACCCGTTTGTTATTCCGGGGTTAAAAAAGATGCAGATAGACCCTCAGCTTAATGCATCTCATACACTAAATTCTTTTGTTGAAGGTGATTGTAACCGTGTTGCCCGCAGAGCTGGAAAGACGGTAGCCGAAAAACCCGGCTCTACATCGTTTAATCCTTTAGTTATTTACGGTGGAGTTGGCTTTGGTAAAACACACCTTGCCCAAGCTATTGGTAATGAAGTAAAACGATTGCATCCTAATAAAGTAGTGTTGTACGTAAGTTCGGAAAAATTTATAAATCAGTTTATAGACCATAGCCGGAATAATGCAATAAATGACTTTATTCATTTCTATCAGCTAATAGATGTGCTGATTATTGATGATATCCAATTTTTTAATCGTGCTGAGAAATCTCAAGACGCATTCTTTTCTATTTTTAACCACCTGCATCAAAGTGGTAAGCAATTAATTCTTACCAGTGATAAATCACCTAAAGACCTTGAAGGTGTGCAAGAGCGCCTATTAAGCAGATTCCGTTGGGGGCTAAGTGCTGATTTGCAGGCACCTGATTATGATACCAAAATTGAAATTTTGGAGAATAAGATGAAACGAGATGGTTTTGAAATGCCAAAGGAAGTAGTTAAGTATATAGCTTATAATATAAATAGCAACGTACGTGAATTAGAAGGCGCACTTATTTCCCTACTTGCACAGTCCTCATTAAATAAACGCGAAATAGACCTTGAATTGGCTAAGAAAGTTCTAAGGAATTTCGTGAAGTCATCAAGCAAGGAAATCACTATTGATGCAATACAAAAAATGGTATGTGATTATTTTGATGTGCCTTATGAAAAATTATTACAAAAAACACGTAAACGGGAAATAGTTCAGGCCAGACAAATTACTATGTTCCTATCCAAAGCATTTACCAAAAACTCACTAAAAACAATTGGCGAACATTTTGGAGGGCGCGATCATACCACTGTTATCCATAGTTGCCAAACTGTAAAAGACCTGATGGATACTGATAGCCTATTTAAAGAAAGTGTTTTGGAACTTCAACAAAAAGTGCAGTTGGCTGCAATGTAATTTTCGAAATTATTAGATCTTCCTTTTTTCATTCTATCTAATAGAATAACCCACTTCTGCTTTCGCATAAGTGCTGCTAAGTAGCCTGGCTGATTTTGTTTTTCTGCTCTTTCAAGCAAGCTTGCATCACCAAAAAACAAAACCAGCCACAGGTTATGTGACTGGTGTGTTATTGTCGGGATGGCAAGATTCGAACTTGCGACCTCCTGGTCCCAAACCAGGCGCGATAACCGGGCTACGCTACATCCCGAACAAAAGGTTATCGTTTTCAGCGGAGAGGGAGGGATTCGAACCCTCGGTACAGGTTTAAGCCCGTACAACGGTTTAGCAAACCGGCCCTTTCGGCCACTCAGGCACCTCTCCTTATACAAAGGGTGGCAAAAATACAAATCCTACCCTTATATCCCAAAAACAAAAAGATTATTTTAATTGATTTTCTTTTCCGGGGAAAATTAAGGTTGGTTTAAAAACCTTTGCTTCTTCCGGAGTCATGTGCGCATAAGAAATAACTATAATAACATCTCCTACTGCACCTTTCCTTGCTGCAGGGCCATTTAAACAAGCTACTCCACTCCCTCGCTTACCCTTTATCATATAAGTTTCCAACCGCTCCCCATTGTTTACATTCAATATCTGCACCTTTTCATTCTCAATTAAATTAGCAGCTTCCATTAATTCCTCATCTAATGTCAAACTTCCTACATAGTTTAAATCAGCTTGCGTAATAGTTAACCGATGAATTTTAGATTTTAATACCTCAATCTGCATATTCCAAATTTTTCGCAAATTTCAGGGAATTACACCAATTTGAGCATCCTAAATGTGAATTGTTTCTGTTTTTCATACTTTTTAAACGTTAAGTTGCCTTGAAGATTAACATTTTTACTTTATTATTTGATTTTATTGCAAACTAGCTTGGGGAAGTTTAAGATATTTATACCATGAAATTTAAAATTGCTTTTCCCTTACTTCTACTTCTAATCACCTTTATTTCATGTTCAAGTAGTTCAACTACGAACCCGGTTATTAATGTAATTACACGTGCCGGTGATTTTCAAATTGAATTACTTATAGACAAAGCACCAATTACAGCTACCCACTTTTTAAAACTTGTAAAGCAAAAAGCATATAATAAAGCATCATTCTATCGGGTTGTAAAAGCAGAAGATTTTCCATCTGATTATAATACCGGCGTAATACAAGGAGGAATTTATTTAACCGGAAAAACCCTACCGCCTATTGCACATGAAAGTACAAAAATAACAGGCCTATCAAATACAGATGGTATCGTATCTATGGCACGAACCGAAGCAGGAACTGCTTCTACGGAATTTTTTATCTGTGTAGGTGATCAGTCTGTACTCGATGCCGGAAGAAGAGGAACTGCAGATAGCCTCGGCATGGCTGCGTTTGGTAAAGTAATCTCAGGAATGAAGGTGGTAAAGAAAATTTTAAATCGCCCTTCAAATGGTGACCGTTTAGTAGAACCAATTGAAATTCAAAAAATATCGGTGAACTAACTTTTCATAGTAGTTCATTCCTCAAACGGTTAAATTAAATTTGTACCATGTATCGCCTTTTAATTTTATCTCTATCAATATTCCTATTATATAGTTGTTCATCTTCTCGAAGTTCAATTTCTTCAGGTAAAACAGGTGTTTCACTTAAGAGCACTGTTAAGCTAAAAGGAAAGGTGCCAAAGAAAAACATTAATACCCGTGATGTGTCAGCAATTAAAGTGATGAGTTTCGCCCAGTCACTAAAAGGAATTAGATATAAATATGGTTCTGCTGATAAATCAAAAGGATTTGATTGCTCCGGATACATTACCTATGTATTTAATCATTTCGATATTGCCGTTCCGCGTATCTCACGCGACTTTACAAATGCCGGTAAAGAAGTGAGTTCACTCGATAGTAAACCCGGAGATATTATTTTGTTTACAGGGAGTAATCCCAACTCCGGAGAAGTTGGCCACATGGGGCTGATTACCGAAAATAAAAGAGGAGTCATTCGCTTTATTCACGCCGCTTCAGGGAATAATGTAGGCGTAATTGTTTCAGGAATGGAGCGTTATTATTTGCGACGGTTTGTAAAGATTATCAGAGTCTTTTCAGTATGGTAATGCCTTAAATCAGCAGTATATTTGCAACATAAATGCTAATGATGAAAACTCTCTTGTTCTTCTTTTTTACTTTTTTCTTTTTTACTGCTTTTGCGCAATCCGGAAGAGGAAGCTTAACTTTCTTTTCTGACCAAGGCGCAGCTTTCATTGTTTATATAAATGGCGTACAGCAAAACAAAGGGCCTCAATCTCGAGTTACCATTTCTGGACTTACTCAGCCATTTTATCATGTCAAAATTGATTTTATTAATTCTCGTAATCAGTCGTTTGAAAAGAAAAATGTAACAGCTGCTGATGGAGATGAGCGAATGATGAGCGTATCCTATAAAGTGCGAACCGAGCAAACAGGAAAATCAAGATTGGTATTTTATTCCATGCTCCCTCCGTCATCATCAAAAATAAATCAAGAAACAGTTTTAAAGGGAAGCACCCAACCTGATGTATTGATAAATCCTAGTGATGGAAAACCTGAAGTATCTTCCAATGAAAAGAAGGCAACTGAAAAAAAGGCAATCTTATCAAATGTTTCAGGTGCTACTATAAGTATAAATAGTAATAAGGACCTAAATAAGGCAATAGCAAAGCGCCAAGATGAGCCGAAAAAAAATGAACCACAAAAGCATGTTGAAGAAAAACGGGTCACTAATAAGGAAACAGTCACACAACAACCTGTAAAGACAGAAAAGCCTTTGACTCAAGAAAAGAGGGCTGAAGAAAAACCCAAACCTGATGCCACAGCAGCAAAGCAAGGTGAAGAAGTGATTGCTCCTGATAAGAAACCCAATGCTGTAATTGAAAGAAAATGCAATGATTGGCCAATGATGACCGAAGAGTTTGAAAATGCAAAGAAACCAATTCTAGATGCCAATACAGATGAAAAACGACTTGCTAAAGCAAAAGAAATGGCAGCTGATAATTGCTTATTGGTTTCTCAAATTTCTCAAGTGGCCTCCTTGTTTTCTTTAGAAAAAAATAAATTGAATTTTGTTACGCTGGCTTATTCAGCTACCATTGATAAGCCTAATTTTCACCGATTGCGTAAATTGTTTAAAGATGAAGGAATTATTAAACAGTTTGATTCGTTTATGAAAGCAAAATAAGTACCATTTGCTGTTAGTGCGTAGGATAATCTAATAGTAAGGTTTAAGCCTCCTTCCAAATACCAACACGTTTGCCCGGCCTTTGAAAAGGCTTCCCTTGCTTCGATAATTAAAATTAATACTCCGGATGAACTTTCCTTCCATAGCTAAATGAATGATCTTGCTTTCATCGCCGGCTATATAATTTTTCTCAACTACCGGTGTTAATCGGTCCCCATTTTGAAATACTATCGCAAAATCCTTTAGTCGAATATTTTTATGCTCAATTCTAAATCTAATATCGGTGTATTGATTATTGCTGTTTACCATTATTACATCTTTATCCTTTACAAAGTCAACCATCTTTTCCCCAATTAAATCCCAACCCTCTTCAATTACAATACTCTTGCGCGATGCATTACAAGAAGATAATAAACTAATGGCTAAGAGCACCATTAGCATGCTTATTAAAAAAGAAGAACTTTTCTGCATGAAAATATTTTTAACGAAATTAGGTAACCTACATCATTTGAATGGCAATTTCAATTTTGTATTAAGATTTTGTTTGAAAGATTAATCTGCTTAAAATATGAAGGAACCGTTTTTCTTTTAATTTAATGTTGGGTTTCATTCTTTTTCTTTTCTCTCCTTCGTAGAATTATTAAAATGAAAATAGTAATTGCGGCAATAACAAGACCAAGCCAGAATTCCCGGTAGAAATCTATTATTTTGTCAGTATCAGTATAAGGAGAAAGAGGCGTGGGGGGTTGGGAAAAAATATTTGTAACGCTAATATTTATCCCCGTTAGACTAATCATTTTTTTCATATCAATAGGATTAATAAAGCGTAAGGTTATGTTTTTATTACATGCAAAAAGTAGGTTAAAAATAGTAAACTCCAACCTTTTTTCAATTCATAACTTTGCATTTCTGTTATGCCAAAGAAAAGCAATGAAAAACTTAAGCATCCCAATGATTTTATTGAAGTTATTGGTGCCAGGGTTCACAATTTAAAAAATGTTTCAATAAATATTCCCAAACAAAGTTTGGTGGTGTTTACCGGAGTAAGTGGAAGTGGAAAATCTTCCCTTGCCTTTGATACTATTTTTAATGAAGGTCAGCGGCGTTATATGGAAAGTTTCTCAGCTTATGCACGTCAGTTTATAGGAGATATGGAAAGGCCGGATGTTGATGATATTAAAGGCTTATCACCAGTTGTTTCTATTGAGCAGAAAACAACTAATAAAAATCCACGAAGTACGGTTGGAACAATTACTGAGATTTATGATTTCTTAAGATTACTTTTTGCTCGTGCAAGTGATGCATATAGTTATAATACCGGCAAAAAGATGGTAAAGTTCAGTGAAGAAGAAATTGTTGAAGCGGTATTTAAAAAACTATCATCAAAAAAGGTAAGTATTTTGGCTCCCTTGGTTAGAGGGCGTAAAGGACATTATCGGGAGTTGTTTGAAGATGTGCGGAAAAAAGGTTTTGTAAAGGTTAGGGTTGATGGTGAAATTAAAGACTTAACACCACGAATGCAGGTAGATCGTTACAAAATTCATGATATTGAAGTAGTTATTGATCGACTGACTGTTGAAAAAAATTTTAAATTTCGACTTTCTCAAAGTGTACAAAGTGCATTGCAGTTAGGAAAGGGATTAATGTTTGTAGCTGTTCATGATAATAATTCTTTGGAGCAATACAGCAGTCATTTGATGTGCCTCGATACCGGAATTAGTTATGAAGAGCCTTCTCCCAATGCTTTTTCTTTTAATTCACCTTATGGAGCATGTCCCACTTGTAAGGGATTAGGAAGTATTTATCAGGTAGATCTTGATGCGATTATTCCGGATAATAATTTAAGTATAAATGCGGGTGGTATTGCACCGTTAGGAGAAGAGCGGAATGTTTATGTCTTTAATCAAATTCGGCAGTTGGCTAAAAAGCATAAAATCAGTTTGGACAAACCAATTCGCTCCCTACCTGTTGAAGCTTTAAACATGATTTTATATGGAAATGTAGAAGGTAAACTTTCAGGAGACCAGGGTAATGATGACCCTGAAACCCCAGGAGATTATACTTCCGATTTTGAAGGAATAGTGAATATGGTTAGGCGTTGGTACACAGCTTCTACAACTTCAGAATCTGTTCAGCAGTGGGTTGCTCAGTTTATGAAATTACATCAATGTCATACTTGCCATGGTACTCGGTTAAAAAAGGAAAGTCTTTGGTTCAAAATTGATGGGAAAAATATTTCAGAACTTGGAGAGTTGGATTTAAATGACATCTCACAATGGTTTTGGGAGCTGGAAACCAGATTATCAAAAAGACAGATTGCTATTGCAAAAGACATATTAAAGGAAATCAGGGATCGTCTTGGATTTTTGTTGAACGTAGGATTAACCTACCTCACTTTGAACCGCTCATCCGGTAGCCTAAGTGGAGGAGAATATCAAAGAATTAGGTTGGCTACACAAATTGGATCACAATTACAAGGGATTACCTATATTTTGGATGAGCCGAGTATTGGCTTGCATCAACGGGATAATCATAGATTGATTGATGCATTAAAGAATTTGCGAGATATTGGAAATAATATTTTAGTTGTTGAACATGATAAAGATATTATGCTCTCATCTGATTACTTGGTAGATATTGGACCCGGTGCCGGTTTGTATGGTGGTAAAATAGTTGCTGAGGGTAGGCCGGGTGAAATTATAGCAACTGATTCCGAAACCGCTAAATACCTAAATGGAAAGAAAAATATTCCGGTTCCAAAAGAAAGAAGAAAGGGAAATGGTAAAGTAATTAGTTTAAAGGGCGCTTCTGGAAATAATTTAAAAAATATATCTATTGATTTCCCTTTAGGAACATTAATTCTAATTACAGGGGTTAGCGGAAGTGGAAAATCTACATTAATTAATGAAACGCTGTATCCCTTACTTCATAATCATTGCTACCCTGCAAAAAAGGAAGTTTTGCCATATAAGACTATTTCCGGACTGGAAGAAATTGATAAAGTGATTGAAATTGACCAGAGCCCAATAGGAAGAACACCTCGTAGTAACCCCGCTACTTACTGCGGTTTCTTTACTGATATCCGTGCTTTGTTTGCATCTGTTCCGGAAGCAAAAATTAGAGGTTATAATGCAGGTCGTTTTTCATTTAATGTAAAAAGTGGACGATGTGATGTTTGTGAAGGGGCCGGAATGCGAGTAATCGAGATGAATTTTTTACCTGATGTGCATGTCCTTTGTGAAAAGTGTAATGGGAAAAGATATAACCGGGAAACATTAGAAATTCGATACAAGGGAAAGTCAATTAGTGATGTATTGAACATGACTGTTAACGAAGCCGTTGATTTTTTCCAACCAGTACCTTACCTATATAGAAAAATAATAGTACTACAAGAAGTTGGATTAGGATATATAACCTTGGGTCAAAGTGCAGTAACCCTTAGTGGCGGGGAAGCACAGCGGGTGAAACTTTCAACTGAATTAAGTAAGCGGGATACCGGAAAGACTTTTTATATTCTTGATGAACCAACTACTGGATTACATTTTAATGATATTCGCCATTTGCTCAATGTGCTTAATAAATTAGTAGATAGAGGAAATACGGTTGTGGTTATTGAGCATAATCTAGATGTAATTAAGGTGGCAGATTATATTGTGGATATTGGTCCTGAAGGAGGTAGGGCTGGAGGAGAGATATTATTTGAAGGCTCTCCTGAAAATTTAGTTAAAAATAAAAATAGTTATACCGGATCTTTCTTAAAAAGTGAACTATAAAAAAATCCACGTAGAAACGCGGATTTCTTATAATAAGCATACTAACGAAGTAATAATGAGGTTTCAGAGGTAATCAATATATTAGAGCACTTGATTTCAGGGGCTATTTCTTCTGTTATATACTTATTGTTATTGGTAAGAGTTTTATTTAATTAGAAATTTTCCTTTTCGCTCATCTCCATCACTACTTATACAACGATAGATATAGGTTCCATATTTTAAGTTTGAGACATAATTTATTTTAGAATGTATAACCTGAATACTTTTAACCAATTCTCCACCTTCATTGTATAATTCCATTTTTGCCGTCCGTCCGTCATTGGTGCGAACCTGAATACTGATTTGATGTGTAGCTGTTTGTTCAATCTTTATCTCGTCAATTTTTAAAGGAAAAGCCTGCGAACGGGTAAACATAAGCAGTAGCAAAATGCATACAGCAACAATTATCAAGCGTAAATTAGCCGGAGCAATTATTTGTTTATGTTTCATATAAAATGCATTTACTAAAAAAAGTGAGGGCATCTCGTTTGCATTCTAGCGCTGCGCGTATAGTCGTTTGAATCACCTAATCGTATGCCGAATTTTAAGAGAATACTGAAATAAGCATCCATATTTTTTGAATTTCCCCTTTGAGTACCCGGTTCATAACGATTAACTCCCGGAGTTACAATACCTACTGTTTTATCATGAATTGCTCTGGCAATTACTGCCTGCTCTGATGAAAGATAATGATTGAAGTAAACCGGGTCTATATAGGTTGTACTAACATCATCAATGTAGTCTGTAAATGTTTTTCTATATAATAATTCTATACTGGCTGTATATCGGTCATTAAATACACGACGTATTCCACCACCCATTGGAATATTAATTTGAGTTAGGCTATAAGGCTTTTTTTCCGGATACTCTGCCATGCCTTGTCCTTCTGTACGTAATGGATGTAATGCATACCAGCTCTTTCTGCCATATTGATCAATTAATGATCCTTTAGGATTAAAATGAAAAAAACCTATTCCAATAAAAGCATAAGGTTGGTAAACGGGTTTATCATCACTTTCACCCGCAAGATATAAAGTTGGATAGATTTCTACAGCACTGTACACCTCCCACATATCACTCTTAAAGTCAAGATTACGTTGCTTTCGCCATAATTCGTGTACACCTCCGGTATTGATAACCTCATCATCTCCAGAAACAAAAGTATATTGACCAGCCAAACGAAAACCAATCCATTCACGAGGATACACTGTTATAAATGCACCCTTCATCATTTTGGTTAATTCAAGATTTACATCTTTAATAAATTTCGTGCCTTTTCCATGATTTCCACCCAAATCACCCAAAAAGAAAGTGGGGCCAAAATTCAACCCTAATTCAACTTTCATCTTGTTACCAAAAGAGACATGTTGTGCATTCACGCCATTAATACAGCATGTTAACAATGCTATCAGCAGCCCTTTTGCTATGGAGGTTAGTTTAGGTATAGGTGTCTTCATTAGGGTTGAATTTGGACTTAATCGTAATTTTTACGATGTGGAAACCTTATAGCTAAACGAAGGCGGAGAGAGATTATTGTATCTGCTAATGCGATTTTTCTAATATCATTCCGCAATGTGGAATATTGTCCTCCAAATAAGGAGTGCCAATAGCCTTAAATCCCAGTTGATTATAGAAGGGTAGTAAATACTGTTGAGCACTTATGTGTATTGAATTGCTTGCAAAAAAATGAAAGCACTGTTCTATTGCCAGGTGCATTAATGTCTTTCCTAACCCTAATCTCCTGAACTTTTTTATGGTAAGAACCCTTCCAATTGAGGCCTCAGGATAGGAAATCCCCGGCGGAAGGAGGCGCGCATAGGCAGCAATTTCACCATCACAACGGCCTGTTAGATGAAGCGCAACGAGGTCTTTTTCATCAGGATCCGAATATGCGCATTGCTGCTCAACCACAAACACCTCACAACGAACTTTCAGTATTTCAAAAACTTCTGTATTACTTAATTGATGAAAGGTGCGAGTGGTCCAGTCGAAATTTTTATCATGATTAGTATCCATATTTTTCCTTCCAGCGCTCTTTTAAAAATTTTCTAATTTCATTTTCCCGTGCATTGCTTCCCGGGTGATAAAAAATCTTTTCTTCAATTTTTTCTGGTAAATAATTTAATGCTACAAAGTTGTTTTCGAAATTATGGGCATATTTGTATTCTTCACCATAACCCAGTTCTTTCATCAGTTTTGTAGGAGCATTTCTTAAATGAAGCGGAACTGGTAAATCGCCTGTTCTTTCAACTTCTTCCATTGCTTTTTCAATAGCTGTATATGTGCTGTTGCTTTTAGGCGAAGTAGCTAAATAAACTGCACATTGTGATAAAATGATTCTACTCTCAGGATAGCCAATTACATGTACTGATTGAAAAGTATTGCTTGCCATTAACAAGGCATTAGGGTTCGCATTGCCAATATCTTCACTGGCAAAAATTATCATCCGTCTGGCAATAAACCGAACATCTTCACCGCCGGCTATCATACGAGCAAGCCAATATACTGCACCATTAGGGTCTGATCCGCGAAGGCTTTTTATAAATGCAGAAATAATATCGTAATGAGTTTCGCCTTGCTTGTCATATATGGCAATTTTTTGCTGCGCAATTTTCATTACCATTTCATCTGTAATCGGCGCTCCCTTGCTATGGGTTACTACTAGTTCTAAAAGGTTAAGTAACTTTCTGGCATCTCCTCCCGATAAACGGATGAGCGCTGAAGTCTCTTTCAATTCCGGATTTTGTTTTATTATCCATTCATCTTTTGTTATTGCCTTTTTTAACAACAACTCAAGATGATTTGCTTCCAATGGTTTTAAAACATATACTTGACAACGACTTAGCAAAGCACTGTTTACTTCAAAAGAAGGGTTCTCAGTTGTTGCTCCAATTAGCCTGATAATTCCTTTTTCAACTGCATTTAATAACGCATCCTGCTGCCCTTTGTTGAATCGGTGTATTTCATCAATGAATAAAACAGCGCCAGGTCGCTTCTTTGCTGCGTCTATAACCTCACGTATGTCTTTTACACCGGAAGAGATTGCACTTAAACTAAAAAAAGGTACATGCAACGTGTTTGCGATGATATTAGCAATAGTTGTTTTTCCCACTCCCGGAGGCCCCCATAAAATCATAGAATGTATATCACCATTATTTAGTGATTGACGCAGCACACTATTAGTGCCAGTAAGGTGTTCCTGTCCGGTTAAATCATCCAATATTTGAGGCCGCATTCTCTCAGCAAGAGGTGTCTGTTGCATTAGGTAAAGTTACATTCCCTTATTCATTTTTTGCGGCATTTAATAGTGGAAGAATTTCATTTAAGGTTACCGGTGCTCTTTTGTTATCCATGTCAATGATAAACGCATATCCAAATGGCCCCCCGGCATTCTCAATAGCTTCAATGAGTTTTTGTTGGTCACTTTCTTTACGTAACATAGTGCTATCATCCCAACTTTCATAAGTACATAAACATCCCATCGTAGGTGTGAAGGGATAATAGGTTGCTCCTCGATAATATTCTGGCCTTACTGTGGTTCCATGTGCAATGATATCATACCTCCCTGCTTTTCCTGCATAAAACGCCTGATAAAATGATTCTGTTTCTTGCAATTCTTCCGGTAGTAGTTGGGTATAATATTTCTTTTCCATGGGGACGCTGTCCAATAAACTGTCACGCATAAAGTGACCTGTGTTTAGTTCAAAAGGGAGAGAGAGTTGCACATTTCTAGTAGGGCCTATTGCTCCGGCTTTAGAAACATCAAAGCCATCCATGCGTAAGATGCCTTGTGGCGTATTACCATTGGTGAGATAACCGGGAAGCCCGTTTAAACTTCGAGCCAATTGTGGAACTGAAAAATATTCACCTGAGGGTTGCTTTAAAAAGTTGCCTGAGCTATCCCGAATGATAACTAAACCGGGATAGTTTCGATTGATACGTTGAAAACTAAACATTAGAACCTGACCGGGCAAATAATCATGCCGGAGGAAATGAGCTAATTGTTCCGGCCTTGTATATGAGGGGCTCAAACTAAACAACACCTGCTGGTAAAAAACATTCTCAGGATGATTAACTAACCGAGCCCTAGCTATCTTTTCTATTTTATTTCTAACCAGTTTATTTGAAGTTAATAGTAGATATTCTGCACACATCGCCCAAACCTTTCCGTCTTTAATATCCGGTAATAACTTTTCAATTTCTAAATTATAAATTTCAGGATAGTGTGCATATAATAGTTCGAGTAATGCTCGGTTAAAAGAGTTGCTTCTTTTACTCATTTCATTAACCGCATAGCTAATTCTGCTGTTTACCCACTTATCTTTTCGATTAAGGTATTGAAGCGCAAAAAAGGCAGCGTCCCAGTCTTCTTCTGTCTTTTCAGAAAGTTCAAGAGAAAGCTTATCGTTAATTAGCTTTTTGTTCAAAAGATATTCTAATTGATTCCGGTCCTTGTATAATTTATATACAACGGTATCAGTTTGTGCTATTAGGTTGACTGAAATAAAAAGAAAAAAACAGTAACTGGTTATTAATTTAAATAACATAAAATCAAATCTATAACAATACTATGAAGGGTATAATATTTGAATTGTTAAACTGAGGGTAGTTAACTGACTATTTTTTTAGTTGAATGTTTAATTCATTTAGTTGAGTATTTTCAATTGCAGAAGGTGCATCAAGCATAACATCACGCCCGCTATTGTTTTTAGGAAATGCTATAAAGTCACGAATGCTTTCGCTTCCACCCAAGATGGCACATAATCTATCTAAACCAAAGGCAATACCGCCATGTGGAGGGGCGCCATATTCAAATGCGCCTAACAAGAATCCGAATTTTTGAACCTGTTCCTCTTTATCAATTCCTAATGCTTCAAACATTTTCTCTTGAAGTGTGCGCTGGAATATACGGATAGAGCCTCCCCCAATTTCATTTCCATTGAGCACCATATCGTATGCATTAGCTAAAATGGAGGCAAACGGATGTTCAAGATATCGGGCAGCATCCTCAATTTTTGGAGAATGATTAATCATAGTGTTTACATGTTCAGGCTTTGGTGCAGTAAACGGATGGTGGCGTGCAACCCAACGGTTGCCTTCTGCATCGTATTCAAATAGGGGAAAGTCTGTAATCCATAAAAGTTTAAACTCATTGCTCTTTCTCCAGCCTAATCTATCGGCCATATATAAACGAAGTTCAGCTGCAGCCTTGCGTGTGCGTTCTTCGCTGCCTGCCAAAATAAGAATAAGATCACCAATTTGTGCGTTCGTGGCTTCTGCTATAGCCTTTAGTTGTGCAGCACTATAAAATTTATCTACACTACTTTTGATGCTACCATCTGTATTCATTTTAATAAATACCATTCCCTGCATTCCTATTTGAGGGCGTTTAACCCACTCCGTTAGTTCATCAGTTTGTTTTCGGCTATACTCACTACACCCTGGAAACGAAAGCGAAATAACTGTTTCGGCCTCGTCAAATACTTTAAAAGCTGCTTCGCTGATCAAATTACTTAAATCAGGTCTTCCCGGAAAGGTGTGTGCAGGATATTTCAGATTGCAGAGTATTGCACCGAACCTTGTATCAGGCTTATCATTACCATAGCTCCACATGGCATTTGCCCAACTCATACGCTCCACCTTTTCTAAATAGTCAATATGCTTCACTTCTTTTAATATATGCTTAAGCATATTTTCAAAGGTTAGTAGAATATCTTCCTGCTCTACAAAAGACATCTCACAGTCAATTTGTGTGAATTCCGGCTGACGGTCCGCTCGTAAATCCTCGTCTCTAAAACATTTTACTATCTGAAAATATTTGTCATAACCACTCACCATTAGCAATTGCTTAAATGTTTGTGGCGATTGAGGTAATGCATAAAACTGCCCTTCATTCATTCGGGATGGTACCACAAAATCTCTAGCTCCTTCAGGCGTGGATTTTATTAAAAAAGGAGTCTCGATATCTATGAATTGTTGTGCATGAAGATAATTCCTGGCAGCACGATTTACAGCATACCTTAACTCTATATTCTTTTTAATTTGATTCCTGCGTAAATCTAAATAACGGTATTTCATGCGCAAATCATCACCACCATCTGTATCATCTTGAATAGTGAATGGCGGTGTTACAGCCTTATTTAAAATAGTCAGTTGACTTACCAGAATTTCAATCTCTCCTGTTGCTATTGCAGGGTTTTTATTGCTCCTCTCTCTTACGCATCCGCTTATTTGAATTACAAATTCTCTTCCTAAAGTATCAACTAGTGCTGCTTGAGAAAAAGATTCTTCAAAAATAAGCTGGGTAATACCATAACGATCACGTAAGTCAACAAAAGTAATAGCCCCAAATTTTCTTATTATGTGTACCCATCCACTCAGTGTAATCTTCTGCGATACATGACTGATGCACAATTCTCCGCATGTATGTGTTCTAAACATATTTAATGTTTTTTAGGTTGGCAAAGATAATTAAATCCAGCCCTGTACGTGCAATTACCTTGTTATCCCTTTAAGGTATTTGAGGTAAAATATGAATTCGCATTCCCTCACTATGACTCGTAAATTCCGGAGCATACATGGATTGAATGGTTGCTATCCCTAAACTGAAATCACCTGCATGTGTGGCGAAGAGCGGATATTCAAAGATATAAGACCCCTTAGGTAATTTGTCGAAAAAGAAATTAGAAGACGCATCCCGTGTAGTTTCATAATACCATAATCCTCCCTGATATTTAAATTGACTGATTACATTTACAGGCTCTAAACCCGATGCACGCATATCTTTGAGGTGGATATATTCCATATCCCTATCACATTTTAAATGAAGGCGTACTATTATTTTAGCACCTACATTTATTTCACTGCCTTCTTTAATTTCTTCAAGCACTGGTCCTGTGTCTGTATTTTTTTGTAGATATAGCTTTTTGGATAGATAAAGGGGTGTAATTGCCCGGGTTATTTTGTCAATTTCTTCAAAATATTGCCAATAAACAGCACCCCACGAAGGCAATAAATTTGTTCCGGTGTCTTTTTCAGATGAAATACTAACCTCAATATTTCCCATTCCCTGTTGAACTTTATTTCCCGGAATAACTGTTTTAAAATAACCAGTGCCCGCTTCGGCTTTTTCTTCATCGCTTTTTATAGTTTTGTTCCCTAACTTAATAGTTACTTCATTTTTAGACGGCACCCAGGTAGTGCCTCTCATTAATAGGGCGTAACAGGCTTCTGCAGTTGCTTTTGTTGTGCGCCAATTATTAGTTTGTTTATTTTTTAACAACCATGTTTTTAAGTCATCAATGAACGTATTTCCCGGTGTAACTAACGAAAATGCTTCTATTGCTATTGACTGGGACTCTATAGGCGCCTGGAACCAAAAATACCCTCCAATATTCTCCTTCCAATATGTACCCAACTCAGGATTTATAATCGCATTTTCCTGAAGCGATTTAATAATATCTTTTGCCGCCTTTTGATCATTATTTTTAAAAAGGGATATGGCAATCATTGCCTTTGAGAATAGATTTTTGTTAATCCAAAATCTTTTTACCTGGTTTAAATAATATTTATTTACGGTTAGGGTACGATCATTCATTTCCTTATCTGGAAATAAACTTCGCATATATAAATATTGTATCACTGTATAATTTAGGTGGTCAGCTTTAAGGTTAACTTTTCTTTTTAATAATTCATCATAATCTCTTATAATTTCTTTATCTAAATAGGCAATAGCATTCAGCACGATGGTTTGAGCGATTGGTGATTGCTCAATTGAAACGCCCAACATTTTTAGTTTAGCCATTCCAGTAATGATATATTGGGTCATGAATCTGTCTTCCGGGCCGCCGTTAAACCAAGCAAAGCCTCCGTTAGGGGTTTGCATGGCAGCAAGCTTGGCTAAAGATGTACTTTGTTGGTTGGATAAGGTGATTAAATCAAATAGCAATCCAATTCTACGCTTTTGTTCAGTTTCATTTCTGCTCTCCAATACCCATGGTGTTTCCTCAAGCAGCATTGTCTTTAATTCCTGGTTTTTTTGCAGATTACTAATAAGTGCAGATGTATCTGTGCTCTTCCATTGCGAGAAAATTGTTTTAATACGAGGGGTTCGGGTGATGATGAGTGAAGCTAATGCATTGGCATAATAGCGATTGAATGTTTGTTCTGCACATTCATAAGGATATTCCATAAGATATGGTAATGCCTGAACGGCATACCATACAGGATTTGAAGTGTATTCTATTGTAAGCGATTGATGCGATATGGTGCTACTATTATTTGCGGTGAGTAACTTATTAAACGTAAAATGTTTTGTTCCGGTTCCTCGTAAGGAAATAGGAAGTGATTCTGTAACTAAGGTGCGATTTGTTAAGACCGGCAATATGGCTTCTTCACCGTCGCTAAACTTCCCATCCGCAGTAGTGGCAATAATACGGTATTTCACAGCACCGTTAAATTGTTGTGGTATAACGAATGGAAAGTTAATAGATTCGCTTTTTCCCGGATCAACAGTGAAATGTTGTAAAGGAAGAATATTATTAAACCATCCATCAACGGAAGCGCCTGTTGCTTCGTCTATCCATGCCAGTTGTATGGTTCCTGTCATTTGAATAGAGTCCATATTTACCACTTTTGTTTCTAATTCCATTCTATCACCTTCTCGTAAAAAGCGAGGTAGATGGGGTTGTACCATTAATGATTTTTGTGTAATAGTAAACGCCTCCAGTATTCCTGATTGTAAATCAGGTGTATGAGCCATTGTCATCAACTTCCATTTAGTTAATGCTTCAGGCATGGTAAAAGTAAAGGAGATATTTCCTGCTGAATCAGTTTTTAATTCCGGATAGAAGAATGCCGTTTCTTTAAAATTTGTTCTTAGTGATTCAACACCGGAGTTATTTTGGGTTGTAAGAGGGAGGGTGTCTGATTCAAATAGTTCAGAATCCCCTACAACTCGGGGAGGAGTAAATTTTACAGTTCGTTCAGCAGGGGATAATGCTCCGTCAGCAATATGTTCTTCATTTTTATACTGAATTTGAGCTGGAACACTTGGACGCGGTTTTCTAAGACCCATTGCATTTCCGCGGTAGCCGAAATTTGAATTGGCTAGAACATACGACCAGTTATTCTCAGTTAATTCGTAATACCTTTTTGAGTTTATTGGTAACAGATTAAGCGGTAATTTAATTAACCCGGAAGAGAGGATAGAATTAAAACCCGCTTCTACCCAACGGTTATATTCTGAAACTACGGGCCATAAATATTTAAACAAAGGCCAGGAGTGAGATTTAAACTGGTCTAATGAAGCATCGTACATATTGATAAGCGCTTCGGCAGTAACTTTATCTTTTTGATTTCCGGATATGTGAATACTCCATGTCTCTTTTGAATTAGGTAGAACCTTATTTCTAAATGTTTCCAATTTAAGTTGCAGTTCTTTGTTTGTCCAGGGCACTGAAATTGTTGTAGAATAATTATAAAAATTATTGTGCTTTACAAATATGTAGTTAAGTACAATCCCACCACGGTCTTTTTCGGTTACAATTAGTTTTTTTGTTTCAGGTCTATTGTTTCGTAATAACACCCACTGTTGACTCGCATTTTCTTCTGCTCTTTTTAAATTTTGTAAGAGCCAAACATCATCATATCTACAGCTTAGGGTGTACTGAGTAGTTTGCCCGGGTTGAAGAGAATTCTTGTTTGCTGCTATCGTAAACGCTTCTAAAGAAGAAAATTTATTGTTTGTGATTTCAAAAAATGCAGTATAGTTTACAGTTTCTCCATATTTATCAATAGAAGAAATGTCTAACTTATAAAACCCCGATTCCGGTCGTAAGTCTTTCCAATCCCACACCCCATTAAGTGATGTGGTATCCGCTTTTGAATAAACTATTTTTTTTATTGGATAGTTATTGGGTTCGTCTTCATCACTATAAATATCGAAAGGGAAAAAGCCGGAATACACTTCTTTAGGGTATAGATAACGATCTGGCTTTTGCCAGTATCGCTTTCTAAATATCTTATTGGGTATAGTTAGTTCGGATAATCTTACCTCCACAAATGCTTTTTCCGTACTGCTCAAAGTGTTTTTCGTATAGATTTTTATATTTTGAACACTATCAATAAGCATTGATTTCTCTATGGAGGTTGAAATTTGTAATAACTGATAACTCACCGGAATCGCAATGGTTTGACTTCTTGTTTCACCGTTTATATCGGTTATATCTGCAAAAACAATAAAATAGAAAATTGGCTGAGCTTGTTTGGGAATTTCTTCATCTGCCAATGCGGGAAATGTTATTGTAAAGCTACCGGCATCGTTTGTACGAGTTTCACCATAAGTGATTTCCATTTCATTTCTTGGATAGGCAACTGATTTTGAGTAAAAGAAATTATTCCTATAAAATGGAAAAATGGATTTGCGGGTAACACTATAAATAACTTTTGCCCCTGAAATATTATTTCCTGCATAAGCTTTTGCTTTGCCAAACACGGATATTGTGTCTTGTAGTCTGTAAAGAGTTGTTGGATTTTCCAATACAACTTCAAACTTGGGTCGTTTATATTCTTCTACTGAAATGGAATGGTAAAGAAGGCCTTTATCATCGCGTAAGTAAAAGCTTCCATTTAATTGCCCCTCAGGCAGGTCAAATTTCCCACTAAACGAACCGAAAGTATTGGTTGTGTGATTAGCGGTAGCAATTTCCGTCCCGTTTACATCGTATAGTTTAATGTTTACTTTTTCTTCTGCAAGTGCCTTACTTTTTAAGATTGCAGTGTCTTTGACAAGATAAATTCCTTTGTAGTATAACGGTTGCCCGGGACGATATATCGAACGATCCGTGAAAATAAAAATTCTCTTTTCGGGCTTTCTTTCTTCCTTACCATAGTAAACGAGTCCTCTTGCATCCTCAGATGTAAATCTTTCATCCTTATAAAGAATCTCAATATGATAGGATTCATAATTTTTAGATTTCTTCACTATGGCTATGCCATCTTTGTTTGTTACCACTTTGTCTTTTAATATGTACTGATAGCTTTGAGCGCTATAGTTATACTTAAGGATAAATTGCTGAACTATTGCTCCCTGAATGGGATTGCCATTATTTCTGTCCACCACAAATATTTGCCCTGCATCATTAGAGAAATAAGCTAATTGGCTTATCTGAATTATTTGGTAATCCATTGAGTTATTTTCAAACGAAAAGCTAGGCTTCAAACTTGCAAACAAATAGTATTTACCCGATTTTAATGCGTCAAACTTTATCTCTACTGAGTGTTGTCGGTAGTCGTTCTCTTCCGGTAACTTTATTGTTGAATTGATTGCATCAGATTTTTTCAAAAGCGACTGTAAATATTCCTTTGTTTCTCTTCTGTTTCTAACTTCGGCAAAGGGCTCGGTGATAGGAATAATCTTGAAGAAGAGTTGGGCTGTGTTTTTATAAGATACAAGAATCCTAAAAGGTTGGTTAGGAAGATTAACGCTTTCTAATTCCAAATTGAAGGAAGGCTCTTTTAATTTTTCAATAAGGTTTTTTGCTTTGTTTGATTCATTTTTATCAACATTCTGTGTAATAATTGAATTGGCGATATTTATTGCATTGATAAATCCGGTTGTGTCCCCTTCGGCAGCGTCTTGTTGTTTTAAAAGAGCCATTTGATATGCAGCTTGCATAGCAATTGTGTGTTTGGGATAACTTCTTTCAAGCTGTTTTAATGCTTTTTCATAATGTGCCTTTTTAAATGGCGACACACTGTGCGCATAAACAAATTGTAGTCGTTGAAGATCAGCATCTAAAAATGCGTCTAAATTATAATCATTTAAATGATTACGTAGTAAATCACGATACAGCATAAGGGCACGATATTTATCAGATATCGTGTCGTTTGTTTTGAATGTAATATGTATAAACTCTTTGGCCGGACTGAATACATCTTCTCCATCTATTACAAAACGTTGTGCAGGATTAAGAAGGTCTTGCTCGGGGTTGCTTAAATACGCTAATGCTCTAAATGCTAAAAAGTCATATAGGGTAGGCCTTAATGTTAATGTATTTTCCTGGTCTGATAGAATATCTGTGAATGTAGAGATAGGTACTTTCTTTAATTCTTCAACTTGTTGTATAGAAGATAAATAAAGGCTGGTGATGGTATTGTGAAGTTTGGCCAAGCTCCAGGTTGTAATATCATCATCCTGTTCATTAAGAATCTTGGTTCTGTCATATAATAGATAGCGATTCGATTGTAAAAATTGGTCAATTGCTGTCGCTTTCATACTAAGCACTATACTGTTACCCGGCTGTGGAATAATGTACAGTAAAGAATCAAAATATTTTAACCCATGATTAATATTTTCTTCATTTAAAAGGAAGATACTCTTTAGTTCATACATTGCACTTTTTATCTGCTGAGGTTGATTTTTGTCGGCTGTAGCTAATGTAAAAATCTTCCGAGCTTCGTTTCGGGCAGACTGATTAAGTCCTTTAACTTCTAAATCAGTAACAATCTTCCATTCCTTTTTATAGGAACTCTTATCCTGTGCAGAAGCAAGAAATGAAGTTGCAATCAATAAGATAGAGAAGAGAAATTTATACATGTTGTATTGATTTGGCTTATTAAAGGTAAAGTTATCGTTAACCAATTAGATGCATTTATGATTAGACTTCATAAAGTACTTCATCTTATGGTTTAACTATTTTTTATGAAGGCTGTCTTTTTACATAAAATACTGTGGACAGTCCTATCTGTAAACTAATTTTTATGAAGAAAATATTTTGTTTAGCAGCGATTATTTCTTTTTCATTAGTTGCTTCTGCTTTTAGTAACAATTATTTAAGGGTAAGTATCACCAGTGTAAGGCCAATAAGCCGCGTGGTAATTGATGGCAGAACATATCGGCCTAACTCCGATAAGATTGTTGCAATTAATAATCTTCGGCAAGGATATCGCGCCATTAATATTTACGTAATAGGATCCGGGCGTGGTAATTATCATGATCAGTTATTATATTCTGATCGAATTTATTTTCGCGCAGGATATTATACAGATATTATTATTAGCCGCTCAGGTCGTGTGTATATTGATAGTGAAAGAATGGTGGGGGAGGAATGGGGATTTGGCTTTCCTAATTATGGTGATGATTATAATGGCCATAGCGTGATGGGTGCTACCGCATTTCAAGAACTGAAATCAGCAATTCAAAATGAAAGTTTTGAACAAACCCGAAAAAGTATTTTACAAGGGGCTATTATGGACAATGTTTTTGAAACACTTCAAGTAAAAGAATTATTAAACCTTTTCAATTTTGAGGATAGTAAATTGGAATTTGCCAAGCGAATGTATAAGATTACTATTGATAAGGAGAAGTATGGTCAGGTGTACAATGTATTTAATTTCAGTTCAAGTAAAGAGGCATTATCGAAATTTATTTTAGAACAACGAGATAAGCATTATTTGGATGAGTTTTAAATACAAATAGGCATGAAAAAGTCCGGTTTTTTACCGGACTCTTTTGTATATAATCATCAAATTACTACTTCATAATTGCAGCAACAGTTTTGCCGATATCAGCGGGACTGTCAACAACGTGCAAACCACATTCGCGCATAATTCGCATTTTAGCAGCTGCTGTATCATCTTCACCACCTACAATAGCACCTGCATGTCCCATTCTTCTTCCCGGAGGTGCTGTTTGACCGGCAATAAATCCAACTACTGGTTTTTTATTTTTTACTGATTGGATATAATGTGCCGCATCCGCTTCCATACCACCACCAATTTCCCCAATCATAACAATTGCGTCTGTTTCAGGGTCATTCATAAATAACTCTACAGCTTCGCGTGTTGTCGTTCCAATAATAGGGTCGCCACCAATTCCGATAGCAGTAGAAATCCCTAATCCTGCTTTAGCCACTTGGTCTGCTGCTTCATAGGTAAGCGTACCGGATTTTGATACGATGCCTACACGCCCCTTTTTAAAGATAAATCCGGGCATGATGCCTACCTTACATTCGTCAGATGTGATTACACCCGGACAGTTGGGGCCAATTAAGCGGGCTTTTTTCCCTTTTAAAAACTGTTTAACTTTTACCATATCCTGTACCGGAATTCCCTCGGTGATGCAAATAATAAGCTCAACATTAGCATCTGCCGCTTCAAGAATAGCATCTGCCGCAAAAGCCGGAGGTACAAAAATAATACTAACGTTTGCTCCTGTAGCTTTAACAGCCTCTTCAACGGTATTAAAGACCGGGCGCTCCAAATGAGTTGAACCTCCTTTTCCGGGAGTTACTCCTCCAACAACCTGAGTGCCATATTCAATCATTTGGGTGGCATGAAATGTTCCCTCGGTACCGGTAAAACCCTGAACTAGGATTTTTGAATTTTTATTTACTAAAACAGACATATAAATGATTTAATTTCTTCAAAAAGTGTCGCAAAGATAACAATATGACCTGATAAGAGGAGATGAGAATGCTATCATTTCTGGTTTTCAGGCAAATCCTTTTCACTTATCTTCCCACTGGCTTCCATCATACGTAAATCTTTAGCATCTTGTAAAAATTCAGATGCAAAAATGAAATCGTTCAGGCTTTTGTTTTTTGAATAAATTATTTCCTTTCGATTGCCTGTCCATTCCATCTTCCCGTTTACTAAATACAAGATGTTGTCACCTATTTCCATAACGCTATTCATATCGTGGGTATTTATTACCGTAGTAATATTATATTCAGTTGTTAACTCTTTAATTAATTGGTCTATAAGCATAGAAGTTTGCGGATCTAGTCCTGAATTTGGCTCGTCACAAAACAGATATTTAGGGTTAAGAACAATGGCTCTGGCAATACCTACTCGTTTTTTCATTCCACCGCTTATTTCTGCAGGATATTTTTTGTTACTACCAGAAAGATTTACTCTTTCCAACACCTCATCCACTCGCTTCATTTTCTGAGCATGTGTGTCGTTGGTAAACATATTAAGCGGAAATTTTACGTTTTCCTGAACGGTCATACTATCAAATAACGCAGAGCCTTGAAACAACATGCCAATATCCCGTCTAAGTAATTTCCTTTCTTCCATTGACATGTGGCGAAAGTCAATACCATCATATAGTATCTCTCCTTCATCAGGCTCTAAAAGACCAACCAGGCATTTTTGTAAAACTGTTTTTCCGCTTCCACTAATACCGATTATCAAATTCGTTTTTCCGGTTTCCATTACATGGCTAACACCATCCAAGACCACTTTTTCTTCAAAACGTTTATGTATATTTTTAAATGCTATCATATTCTTTTAAGTTAGAGGAAGATGGCTGCTAAAATATAATCTAAAAACAAAATGGTAACACAACTTGCTACAACCGCTGTTGTACTACTTCTTCCAATTTCCAAAGCACCTCCTTTTACATAATATCCAAAATACGCCGGGATGCTGCTAATGACAAAAGCAAAAGCATAAGTTTTTACCATTGCAAAAAAGATATTATAAGGTACAAACCTTAACATCAAGCCTCTATCGTATGTTTCTGCAGAAAGAATACCCGACATAGTGCCGGCTAAACGCCCCCCATATATTCCTAATACCATTGAAATAATTACTAACATAGGTATAGTTACCAGTGCAGCAACAATTTTTGGGAGAACCAAATAGGTCTTACTGTTAATTCCCATAATTTCAAGCGCATCAATTTGCTCACTTACTCGCATATTTCCTAATTCACTTGCAATTTTACTTCCCACTACACCGGCCAATACAATACAAACCAGGGTGGGTGAAAATTCCAATATAACAGTATCACGAACAATCTGAGCAATAATGGTCTTTGACAGAATAGGAGAGCTTAACTGATAAGATGTTTGTAATGCACTCACCGCACCCATAAAGAGTGAGATGATAGTTACAATTCCAATGGAGCCGATACCTATATCATTACACTGATGCATAAACTCACGCCAATAAACCCTACCATTTTCGGGTTTTGCCATCATTCCTTTCAGCATAAGGAGATATCTACCTAAATGATTTAAAAAAGTCAAGTTGTAATATTTCTTTAATAAAAGTTATCGTTTTTTTCTTGTGCTTCCTTCTTGTTGTTTTATATCTATTTTATTCTTCAATTTTTCTTGTGCATCTACAACTGCAATTACCGCCATATTATAAATAGAACGAACAGAACTTCCTAATTGTAATACATGGACCGGTTTTTTTAAACCTAATAAAATTGGACCGATGCTATCACACCCCCCTATTTCCTGTAATAAATTATAAGCAATATTTCCAGCTGCAAGATTAGGAAAAATTAACACATTTGTTTCTCCGTTTACTAATTCAGAAAAGGGATAATTATCTCGTAAAATTTCTTTGTTGAAAGCTAATATTGCTTGCATTTCACCATCACAAATTAAAGAGGGGTCTTTTTCTTTTACAATTTCACGTGAGCGGCTTACTAACTTTGCTTCGGGAGAATTGCTGCTTCCGAAATTTGAATAGGAAAGCATGGCAATACGAGGAACGATATTAAACTGCCTCACTTCACGTGCAACCAGCAAGGTAATTTCGGCTAATTCTTCAGCTGTTGGGTTAAAATTTACTGTAGTATCCGCAAGGAATAATGGCCCTTTTTTTGTAAAAATTAAATACATACCCGCAATCTTTTTTACACCACTTTCAAGGCCAATAATTTCAAGAGCAGGGCGTATCGTAACCGGATAATTTCTGCTCAAGCCACTAATCATACAATCAGCTTCTCCGGTTTCTACCATCATACAGCCAAAATGGTTTCGTTCTTTCATTTGCTTTTGTGCTTCATATTGGTTTACACCTCTTCGATTCCTTTTAGCAAAGAACAAGTCTCCAAATCGCTTTCTTATATCGCTTGTTTCGTCAATTTTTGGATTAATAATTTTCATTCCGTCCAAATCAATTGAGTTCAATTCAGCAATAGAATGAATTCTCTTTTCATCGCCAAGTAGAATTGGGTATCCAACCTTTTCATCAAACACCTGTTGGGCAGCTTTTAGAATTTTTATGTTCTCTGCATCTGCAAAAACAATTCGTTTGGGATCCTTCCTTGCCTTAGCTCCTAATACTCGGCTTAATTGGTTTCCTAATCCTAAACGATTCTCCAACTCAATTTTATATTGCTCCCAATCTTTTATCGTATTTCGGGCCACTCCGCTATCAATTGCAGCTTTGGCCACGGCTGGTGCTACTGCAGAAAGCAGCCTAGGATCTATTGGCTTTGGAATGATGTATTTAGGTCCAAATGAAATTTGCTTTTCATTATAAGCTAGGTTTACGATATCCGGTACAGCTGCTTTTGTAAGCTCACATAATGCAAAAACAGCAGCAAGCTTCATTTGTTCATTAATTTGTGTGGCACGCACATCTAAAGCTCCTCTAAAAATATAAGGGAATCCCAACACATTATTTACCTGATTAGGAAAATCACTTCTTCCTGTGGCTATGATTAAATCTTTACGAGCACTTTCACCTGTTGTATAGGAAATCTCTGGGTCGGGGTTAGCCATTGCAAAAATTATAGGATTTTTTGACATTGATTTAACCATTTCAGGAGTTACCACATTGCCCACGCTTAATCCAACAAAAACATCTGCATTTTTTAAGGCCTGAGCCAAAGTGTAATGCCTATATTTAGCATTTACACAAATATGTTTTTTAATAGGGTCAATATCTTCACGTCCTTCGTATAAAATTCCATTGATATCAAATACCATTAAATTTTCAGGCTTTGCACCTAAAGAAATGTATAAGTTAATGCATGCCATCGCAGCAGCACCGGCACCATTAACCACGATTTTTACCTTATTTATTTTTTTCTTTTGCAGTTCAAGGGCATTGAGTAATGCTGCAGAAGAAATAATTGCAGTGCCATGCTGGTCATCGTGCATTACGGGGATATTGCATTTCTTTTTTAATTCCTGTTCAATATAAAAGCACTCCGGGGCTTTTATGTCTTCTAAATTTATACCTCCAAATGTTGGTTCAAGAGCATGAACAATGTCAACAAATTTCTTTGGGTCGTACTCATTGATTTCGATATCGAACACATCTATATCGGCAAAAATTTTAAATAACACCCCTTTCCCTTCCATTACAGGTTTGCTTGCTGCCGGACCAATATTTCCCAAACCTAATACAGCAGTTCCATTGGTAATTACGGCAACTAAGTTTCCTTTTGCGGTATATTTAAATGCGTTGTCTGCGTTCTGGGCAATTTCTTTGCAAGGCTCAGCAACTCCGGGTGAATAAGCAAGTGATAAATCACGTTGAGTTTTTGCATCCTTTGTAGGAACGACTTCAATTTTTCCCGGTCTTCCATTGGCATGATAATCTAATGCATCCTGTTTTCTTAAATCTTTAGCCATCCTTGTTTTCTTAAAATAAAAAAGAACAATTTACTGTTTTAAGTAAGCCACCAAAGGTACGTCTCACTTAGGATAATTTAGGCTTGAAACTCCAGGTAAAGGAAAATTCAGCCACTATTTCACCTAATGCACTTGTGCCAGTAGAGTGTGCTGTGAATTCTACGGCCTGGTTATTTTGGATTGCTTGCTGTATGGCGATATAAAAATCTTCTCCATTGTTGCAAATAAAAGTAGTGATACCAGTGGCCTTTTTATAATACCGGGCTGTATTCTCAACTATAAGCATACTTATTTGAGGGCGAATTTTGTATAAATAAGCCATTGCTAAAACCCCGGTACTCATTTCTGCAGCCATCGCTAAGCAAGCAAAATAAGTGCTTCTAAATGGGTTGGTTGTTCGCCACTTGTATTTAACCGTTACCTGAGCCTGTTTCTCACTAAGTGACTTTACCCTAATACCGCTGAAAAATGCTGCAGGGAGGTTTAAAAATAAAAACATCCTAAACTTTATTGGATGAAATACCATTTTTTTAAAATCAGAAAACATGAATAATAATTTAATGTAAATCTAATGCTCAACTCAATTTCTTAGGAAATTCTATACCAAAGTGAAATTTCTCTTTTCAATCTGATTTTATAAACTAATTAAATATGTATATATAAATAATAAACTGTGAATATTAATTGTAAAAAATACTTTAAATGTTGAGTGCTTGATATACAATTATTTATAACAAATCTCTCTATAAATAAACGACTTTTAGTCATTTTCTTAAGGTACTAAATAATTTTATTGCATTTACAGCGTTTTATATCTGTAATCATGGGCCTATTGGCCCTTGGTTATAAAGTTAATGAATCCAACATCCACACAAATGAACCCTATTCAATCAATCCGGTTATATTTTGCCAAAGCAAGATATTTATCCCAACACTTATTAATTGCTACGCTGTTATTTGTAGGTTTTCCCGGTAGTGCTCAAACCAATACCTGGGATGGAAGCTCAAATGCCAACTGGAACACAGCAGCAAACTGGTCGTTAAATCAAGTGCCTACGGCAGCTCATGATGTAGTTATTCCAAATGGCGGCTCAAGAGCAACTATTACCGTTAATACTGCGGCTGTTTGTAAGTCGCTTGTTATGACAGGTGGGAATGCTACAAATACCATTAATATTTCTGGTACAAATAGTTTATCTATTTCAGGCGCCTTAACCATTGGTGCCAGTTCAAGAAATAACAGATATAAAACGCTAAATGTAAATGATGGAACACTATCGGCAGGAACAATTAGTATAACTGCTGTTAGTGGTGCTAACCGTGCAGGAAGTGTAACATTAAATAATGGTACCGTGAATGTAGCCGGGTTTATCAGCATGGGAGATTATACCACATTTGATTTCACTGACTCAGGTATTCTTAATGTGGGTGGCAATATTTCAGGAGGAACGCTGAATCCCGCAACCGGTACCGTAAATTTTGTGGGGCCAACTACACAAACGATAATGGGTTCAGGGACATCTACCTTTTATAATGTTAATATAAATAAAGATGCCTCAGGGCAATTTGTAAATAATAATGTGGATGCCATTACGGTTAATGGTAATCTTACTGTAACCAAGGGAAAATTTGTTTTAAATGCACCAAATGCTGATGCGGTTGTTAATGGCAATATAGTGGTGGCTACGGATGGTACTATTGAACACAGAGTGAATTGGGATATTGCTGTAAAACTTTTGCGTGTTTTTGGTAATATTGAAATAGATGGTGTATTTACTTACACTGTTCGTTCACATGTTCAAATGGCTGGTGCGGGTACAAAATATGTACGTACAGGTAATAATCCAAGTTCCGGATTCTCTATTTTAACATTAACTACCGGTAACTATTATGCTTCCGGTGCTACGAAGATTAAAGATAATTTTTGGGCGATGTTTGGTACGCCAGGGTCTTTTCATACCAATGGCAATAACGTTACAGCTAATAGTTCGCTACTGATTGCAGGAGGAACTGTTTTTGTAGATGGAGGTAATTTAAATGTGAGTGGTGGTACTCAGGTTGGATATACACTTGCCGGTAACTTAGATATTTCCAATGGATCATTAAATACAGATATTCTGAATGTTGGTGATGGAAGTAAAATGGGTATAGTGAATCATTCAGGTGGTACAGTAAATGTATCAGGTAACTTTTTAATTAATAGCTCATGTAAGTATAATTGTACAAATGCTCCCGTAATTAATATAGGGGGGAATTGGACAAGTAATAATAACACCGGTTTTGATCCGGCTAACAGCGTGGTGACTTTTAGCAGCAATGCAGCTAATCAAATATTGGATGGTGCTGCTGTAACCCATAATTTCTATACTGTAAATATTAATAAAGCCGGAAGGATATTTCAGCCCGCCGGTTCTGCAGTAACGCTTAACATCAATGGAGATTTGAATATTAATCAAGGAACCTTTGATGCCGGAAGCATTGCCAATATGAATATTAAAGGAGATTGGAAAAATAATGCAGTATTTAATGCATCTGCTTCAAAGGTCCAGTTTAATGGAACTTCAGAACAAACTATTTCGGGAAGCGCTACAACAACATTTAATAAACTTACCATTAATAATCCGGGCAACGTAAAGCTTTCCGGAGCAAATATTTTAATAAATGGAGGAAGTTCAGCTTTTACATTTACAGATGGAAAATTAATAACGGGAGTTCAAAAAGTAACATTAACATCTAATGTAAGCATTGCAGGTGCAGGTGTAACAAGATATGTTAATGGCATTTTGGAATGGGGTATTCAAACCGGAAACAGTACAAAAAGTTTTGCTATTGGTGATGATGCACAATACACGCCAGTATCATTGACATTTGGTAATGTATCAACTGTAGGAAATATTACTGTTTCAACAACGTCGGGTGATCATACTCAAATTCTCTCTTCTCAGTTATCTGAAGATAGAAGTGTGAATCGCATATATACTATTTCCAATTCAGGTGTTGTATTGGTTGGATATAATGCAACGTTTAATTTTGGCGGTACAGACGTTGATGTAATTGCCAATACAAATGATTTTATTGTAGGTCGTTATAGCGGAGGGTGGAGTTATCCTTCGGTGGGTACACGTACAGCAACTAGTACAGCTGCCACTTCTCTTACGGCTTTTGGAAGTTTTGCAATTGCAGAGGGCGGAGCTGCAGCTCCGGTTGTAGATGCTCATCCCAATAACTTTACCGGATGTCCGGGCTATTTAACTTCAGTTTCTGCATCATTTAATAGCAAGGTAATTACTACAGTAGCTTGGTATGTAAGTACAGATGGTGGAGTATCCTTTAATCCGGTAACTCTTTCATCTCCCTATTCAGCATCTATTTCGTTAAGTGGTTCTGTTTATACATCCACATTAACCATAAACCCTGTTAATGGTTCGATGAGTAATTATCGTTATCGTGCTGTTGCATCAAATAGTAGAGGGAATGTGCAATCTAATAATGCAATATTAACAATATCTGTATTGCCTACTGTTAATGCAGGGCCGTCATTAAGTGCAATTTGTAGTGGAGGAACAAGTGCTCCATTAGGAGGTACAGTTGGAGGCGGGGCCTTAGGTGGCTTTTGGTCGTCTGACGTAGGAGGGACATTTTCTCCTTCTGCATCTGATTTGAATGCAACATATACACCACCTGCAGCCTTTTATGGAACGGCTACACTTACGTTAACCACTACAGGAGGTTGTACTCCAATTACTACTTCAAAAACATTGGTTGTTAATCAGAGCCCCGATGAGTTACAGCTTTCAACCATAAGCTTAGGAATATGTGCAAATGATATCGGTTCAATTTCTGTTAGCAATCACACTGCTACCACAATGTCATCTGGTGTTATCAATCTGGGTATTCCAAATTATAATCCTGCAGGCGTTACGAATACATTATCTATGGCAGGAATTCCATCAGGTGCTATAATTAACAGCGTAAAGGTTACTTTAAATATTTCTCACAGTAAGGTATCAGATTTGATTTTAAACCTAAAGGCTCCCAATGGAAAAATTATTAACCTATTTAATCGTGTGGGTTCCACAGGAGCAAATTTTGTAAATACCGAAGTTTCAAGTATAGGAACAACTGCCTTTTCATCTTCATCAGCACCATTTACCGGCACCTTTGCAGCCGATGCAATAAGCGCTGTGGGTGCTACGGGGCTTTTGTCTAATACCACTGTTTTTAATACGTTATTCTCTATACCAAATGGAGGGTGGACTCTTGTAGCTCGTGATGCTGCCGCTTCTAATACCGGATCCATTACTTCCTGGTCTATCGAGATAGACTGGACAGAACCCTTGGTATGGAGTCCTTCAACCAACTTGTTTACTGATGCTTTAGCCACAATTCCATATACAGGTCAATCACTTTCTACAGTTTATGTAAAAGGAACAACAGCGTCAACTACAACCTATACTGTTACAGCTACAGGGGCAAATGGTTGTACCAGAAGTGCTAATTCAACTGTAGAAATTCACCCGATACCGGAAGTGAATATTTCTGCAGATTACTGCTGGGGGCCATATACAATACGAATTACTACTAATGCAGATTTACCAATAGATAATTATTTATGGAATACAGGAGATCACACTCGTTCTTTAATTGTTGATATTGCCGGAACCTATACGGTTACTGCATATACAGCCGAGGGGTGTGCTGCATCAGCCAATATAGTATTAGGATTGGAGTCAGTTGATAATGGTAATTTTGAATTGGGAAATATCGGATTCAGCTCAACTTATGTTTATCGAACAAACACAATTCCAAATAACATGTATCCTGAAGATGCATATACCGTGCATAATGACGGGAACTATACTCACGGAAATTTTTGGGGTAAGGATCACACTTCAGGAAGCGGAAATTTCATGATTGTAAATGGAAGTGGAACAACACCGCCTCCGGAAGTTTGGACAAAAACAATTTCCGTAATTCCGAATACCACTTATTATTTCTCAGCTTGGGCAATGAGTTTAAATAGTGTAGGGCCGTTTGCTAACCTTCAATTTAGTGTTAATGGGGTGCAGGTAGGAAGTACTACAGGTGCTTTACCTGCCCGCCCCGAAAACAACAATCCTCCATTTAATTGGACACGTTTCTTTGGTACATGGAATTCCGGGGTGGCAACAACTGCGGTGGTTTCTATTGTTGATCTTGAAACGGCCACAGGAGGAAATGATTTTGGGCTTGATGATATTTCATTTGGTACTCTTGCCCCATTTGTATTGTTGAATACTCCGGGAAAAGATATTCAAACTGTTTGTAAAGAAACAGCCATAGATACTATAGAATATACTATTGGTGGAGGCGGTTCAGGACCGATTGTTACGGGATTGCCACCGGGATTAACAACAACTTTTGTTGGTACTACACTTACTATTTCAGGGATACCTACAACAGCGGGAGTATTTAATTATACCATTAAAACCGCAGGTGGATGTTTGCCGGCCTATGGCTATGGAACGATTACAGTAAATGCAGAAGAATTAACACTCACTAGTTCTGTATCAACTACTTCACAAACGGTATGCGTTAACACAGCAGCGATAAATATTACCTATGCAATAGGCGGAGTGGCAACAGGTGCAGCTGCTTCAGGATTGCCTGCAGGCGTTACTGGTGTATTTAGCAATGGAGTGCTTACCATAAGCGGAACACCTATTGTGTTGGGGAACTTTAATTATACAGTAACTACCAGTGGACCTTGTGAACCCACTTCATTAAACGGTACCATGTCTGTGGTTCGCCAATTGATATCACTAACTTCAGCTCCTACAACAACAAATCAAACCTTATGTTTGGGCAATACCATTACAGATATTACATACAATGTGAGCGGATCTGCAACTGGTGCATCTGTAACCGGATTGCCTACCGGAGTAACCGGTAGTTTTAATAGTGGTGTGTTTACTATTTCAGGAACACCAACTCAGTATGGAGCATTTCATTATACGGTTACAACAAATGGCTTGTGTTCTCCAGTGTCTTCATCAGGAGATATTATTGTTCAGGCTCAAACAGCTACGTTAACATCTGCTGTGAATACCGATAATCAAAGTGTTTGTATAAATTCAACCATTACTAATATAACCTATAGCATTGGCGGAACGGCTACCGGAGCTTCTGTTACCGGTTTACCTGCAGGGATAAGCGGTAATTTTAACAGCGGTGTGTTTACGATTTCGGGTGCATCAACACAAACCGGAACATTTAATTATGAAATCACAACCTCCGGTACATGTAATGCACAAACTATTGGAGGAACAATAGATATTTTTGGACCATCTATAGGCGGATTGGTTGATAATGCATCGGTGTGTAGTGGAGGAAGTGGTTCATTAATCTTAACAGGATTTACTGGAGCAATTGTAAGATGGGAGTCTTCTAATGATTTAATTTCTTGGACACCTATTGTGAATTCAACGTCAACCCAAAACTATTCAGGCATAACTTCGGCTATACATTACCGTGTGGTTGTTCAATTGAGTGGATGTAACGCTGCTCTTTCAACAGTAGCAACCGTGGGAGTTCATAATTTGTGGACAGGAGCAGTAGATAATGATTGGCATAATACTTCCAACTGGTCTGATGGATTATTACCTTCTGCAAGTTGTGATAATGTGCTAATCCCTGTTGTGGCAACAAGTAAATATCCTGAACTTACCGGTGCCGGTGCCAGTATCAAAAATTTGATAATTAATTCAGGAGCAAGTGTAAAAGTTGATAATGCCACATTAGCTATATCGGGTACAATAACAAATAATGGTACGTTTGATATGACAGAAGGAACGTTGGAATTAAATGGTACTTCTGCTCAATCCATTGCCGGCAGTAGCTTTTATCAAAAGAAAATAAAATTCCTTCAGCTAAGTAATTCATCAGGTGTTTCTTTAATAGGAACAAACGATACTTTAAAAATTACCGGTGAACTTGGTTTTGGTAACTCAAATTCGGTATTAACTACCAATGGGAATTTAACCATGGTATCAGATATTAATGGAACATCTCGGGTGGCTGATTTAACTTCCGGTGGATTATATTCAGGGAATGATATTTTGGGAGATGTAACCGTGGAAAGATATATACCTGAACATGCTAAGGCTTGGCAATTACTTAGTGTTCCAACAAATGGATCAACAATTAAATCGTCATGGCAGGAGGGGAATACAGCCTTAGGAAATATACATCCCGGATACGGAACAATTTTTACAGGGAATCTGAGTAATGCATTGGCACAAGGTTTTGATGTGCGAACTCCTGCCGGAGCTTCCATAAAAACCTATAATTCAACTACGAATGTTTGGGATGGCGTTACCTCTACTAATATCGGAATTGCTAATAAGAGTGGATATATGATAATGATTCGTGGTGATAGAAGTGTAACCACATCTTCTGCACCCGCAACAGCTACTACGTTAAGAACAACCGGACAGTTATATACTACAGGAATTAATGCTCCTGAAAATATTACTATTGGTGCCGGGAAAATGGCTTCCATTGGTAATCCGTATGCGTCAGCTATTGATTTTGCTAACCTCAATATAAGTGGTGGGGTATCAAATATGTTTTATGTATGGGATCCGCGGTTAACTAATGTGGGTTCTGCCTATGGCTTAGGAGGTTATCAAACCTTTACCTGGGCAGGAGCAGATTGGGTAGTAACACCCGGCGGTGGTAGTTATACAGGTGGAAATACGAATATTGAATCAGGGCAAGCATTCATGGTTAGTGCTCCTTATTCTTCAGGAACAGTTTCTTTTAGTGAGTCGGCAAAGGTATCCGGTAGCAATGTTGTGCACCGTAGTCCATTAGGCTATTGGGAAATGTTGCGTGCTAATTTGTATTCAGTTAGTGGAGGAACAAAGGTGTTAGTAGATGGAGTAATGACTCAATTTAATCAGGAATTTTCCAATGAAATTGATGAGAATGACGCAAGAAAATTAAATAACCTGAATGAAAATATTGCTATTGTGCGTAATGATACCAAACTTGCGGTAGAAAGCCATTATACCATTCAACCCAATGATACCCTGTTTTATTCTATCTCTCAAATGCGATTGATGGACTATGAATTGGTTATTATCCCTAGAGATTTAGGTAATACAGCACCACTTCAGGCATTCTTTGAAGATAATTTCCTTCAAACCTCAACCAAAGTAGATTTAGTAGATACAACGCGTATATCCTTTACCGTTACTAATGCTCCAGGATCGTATGCTCCAAACAGATTTAGGATTGTGTTTAAAGTAATGGGGCCGTTACCGGTTAATTTTATTGGAATAAATGCAACAAAAAAGAATGATAAAACAGTTGATGTAAAATGGGATGTAACTAATGAACTATCGATGCAATCTTATGAGGTTGAGCGCAGTGTTGATGGTCGTTACTTCGTGCCCATCACCACAGTTCACCCAATCGGTAACAATGGTGGCTCATACCATTATTCCATTAATGATGCATCACCTAATTTAGGAAATAATTATTATCGAATAAAAGGGATTAGTATTAATGGTACGGTTCAGTATAGTCCTATTGTTTTAGTAGGAATATCAGGAATGGAGATTAGCGGATTTAGCGTTTATCCTAACCCGGTAGTTAATCAGGTAATAAACATCAGATATTCGGCTATTAAACCGGGTAAATATTTGATTTCCCTTATTAGCAGCAATGGTCAAATAGTGCATGAGGAAAAAGTATCAATTACGGATGGTGCTATGGGAGTAACATCCATTTATCCACGCCGGTTGTCAAGAGGTGTTTATACTTTGCGGGTTGAAGGTAATATAAACTTTAGCCAACAGGTAATTGTTCGATAAAAAACAAACATTTAATAAAAGCTACCTTAGGGTAGCTTTTATTTTATAAGATAAGTATCAATTAATGATTGAAGGTGAAATGGGTATATGCATTGAGATACTGGAAAGTAGATTAAATTTCAGCCTGATTTTCATCTGTTGAATTTTCTACTCCGGAATTATTTTCAATAGAAATTTCAGGCGATTTTGCTTCATAATTTACATTAACAGCCTCATCATTATCATTTCCAAAAACATTCATTGGGGTAGCCTTTACCAATTCTTCCATGAGTACTTCATTTATTTTTGGTAATTCATCCGAAGAATTAATTCCGAAATAATCCATAAATGATTTGGATGTAGAATATAATAAGGGTTTGCCAACAGCTTCTTCATTTCTACCTGAAATAATTACCAGGTCCTTTTCCAATAACTTCTGAACAGCATAATCACAATTAACACCGCGAATAGCTTCCATTTCACTTTTGGTTACCGGTTGTTTGTATGCAATGATGGCGAGTGTTTCTAATGCAGCGGCAGAAAGACGCTTTATAAACTTATCACCATTTAATTGAGCAACTGTTTTATGGTATTCGGACTTAGTCAGAAATTGCCACCCCCCGCCACTTTGCACCATTTCAAAAGCATAGAACGGTGAAGCGTATTTTTCACGAATTCCTTCCAGTGCTGTTGTAACTTGATCCATCTCTGCACGGTCTTCAATAAAACCCAAAGCATTGTTTACCAATTCTATAATTTCCATTGTTGTCAATGGCTTATCACTGGCAAAAATCAGTGCTTCTATATGAGGTATTATCTCGGTTGTTTCCATTTTTAAAAAGTATTCATCAACCTTGAAGTGCAGCAGCACCACTCACAATTTCTGTAAGTTCTGTGGTAATAGCTGCCTGGCGAGCTCTGTTATAACTAATCTTTAATGTCTTTAATAATTCGTTAGCATTATCACTTGCCTTGTCCATTGCAGTCATTCTTGCACCATGTTCACTTGCATTAGCATCCAAAACGGATTTATACATTTGGGTATTTAAAATTTTGGGCATTAACTCAGCTACTAATATTTGTTCGTCGGGTTCAAAAATAAAATCAGCTTTTTGATTACCTCCATCATGAATGCGCAAAACCGGCAAAAATTGCTCTGAAACAAATCGTTGGGTTGCTGCATTTTTAAACTCACTATAAATAATCTCTACCGCATCAATTTCTTTTGATGTAAAAGCATCCATCGCATATTGAGCAGCTTCCTGAACACGTTCAAAACTTAAGTTTGAAAAAACATCCCAGTATTTGTCTATAATTTTGAAACCGTTTTTTACAAAATGCTCATAACCTTTTTTGCCTATGGGTAAAACAGTCACATTGTCTTTTGCAAACTGTAATTCGTATTTTTCCTTCATCAATTGTTTGGAAAGTTTGATGAGGTTACTATTATAACCTCCACAAAGACCACGATCACTGGTAATTACTACTAACAACACCTTTTCAATTGGGCGTTCAACGGCTAAATCCAGTGCAATATCTCCCTCTGTATTGCTGATGATATTAGACAGCATTTCCTGCAACTTTTGAGCATAAGGTCTCATTTGTGTAATGGCATCTTGTGCACGACGTAACTTAGCAGCACTAACCATTTTCATTGCCTTGGTAATTTGTTGGGTACTCTGTACACTTTTTATCCGGTTTCTGACTTCTTTAAGGGCACCACTCATAGTAATAAATTATAATAAGTTAGTTGTTTTTTCTCTGTTAATTTTGACGCGCAAAGGTAAGTGAAATAGGTGAAAAAAAAGATTAGTGTAACTTTGCGTCCCTGTCAATTTTGAACCAGCTCATTAGGTAGCATGGTATTTGAAATGGGGATTTGGAAATTAACTATTGAATATTCAATAAATATTATATGATTGGAACCCTTTCTAAGATTTTTGGAGGCAATAAGAGTGAAAAGGATGTGAAGAAGATTTTGCCTATTGTTAATAAAATAAATCAATTTTTCACAGCTTATGCCAATTTGTCTAATGATGAATTGCGCAACAAAACAGTTGAGTTTAAACAGCGAATCACAGATCATTTAAATGAAATCAATCAGCAAATAGTCGAAAAAAATACGGAGGCTGAAGGGTTACATAGTAGTGAAATCGCAGGTCGTGATATCATTTACACCGAAGTGGATAAGCTGAAAAAGGAAAAGGACAAAAAGATTGAGGAAATTTTAGAAAAAATCCTACCAGAGGCCTTTGCTGTGGTGAAAGAGACCTCGCGCAGATTTACAGAAAATAAAGAAGTTGTTTCTAGTGCTACTGAACTTGATATTAGGTTAGCACAAATACGTAATCATATCGTTATTGAGGGAGATAAGGCCATTTATAAAAACACATGGATTGCAGGTGGTGGCCAAATCACCTGGAATATGGTGCATTATGATGTACAGTTAATAGGAGGTTCGGTTTTACATTCCGGCAAAATTGCAGAGATGGCAACGGGAGAAGGAAAGACTTTGGTAAGTACACTTCCGGCGTATTTGAATGCCTTGGCCGGAGAAGGGGTTCATATTGTAACCGTAAACGACTACTTGGCAAAGCGGGATAGTGAATGGAACGGTCCTATTTTCGAGTGGTTGGGATTAACAGTAGATTGTATTGATAAGCATCAGCCTAACAGCGAAGCAAGGCGCCTGGCATATAACGCTGATATAACCTACGGTACTAATAATGAATTTGGTTTTGATTATTTGCGTGATAACATGGTTCATAATCCGGATGAAATGGTGCAACGTAAACACCATTTTGCTATGGTTGATGAGGTGGATAGTGTATTGATTGATGATGCCCGTACTCCTTTAATTATCAGCGGTCCGGTAGGGCAGAGTGATAATACACAACAGTTTTTCGATCTTAAACCACGAATTGAAAAACTGGTTGAGGCACAAAGAAAAGCAGTAAATAGTTTTTTAATTGAAGCAAAGAAAAAAATAGCAGATGGCAATGATGACCCAAAGGATGGTGGATTAGCTCTTATGCGTGCTTATAGAGGCTTACCTAAAAATAGTGCTTTGATAAAATTTTTAAGTGAACCGGGTATTAAAGTAAAATTGCAAAAGAGCGAAAACTACTATCTCGCAGATCAGCAGAAACAAATGCCGAAAGTAGATGAAGAATTGTTCTTTGCTATTGATGAGAAAAATAATCAGGTAGATTTAACGGAGCAAGGACTCAACCTAATTACCAGATCCGGAGAAGACCCGGAGTTTTTTATCCTTCCTGATATTGCCACAAAGCTGGCTGAAATTGAGAAGGTTGATTTAAGTACGGAGGATAAACTACAACAGAAAGAAAATTTATTAAACGACTATTCTGTTAAGGCAGATCGTATTCACACTGTACATCAATTATTAAAGGCATATACCTTATTTGATAAAGATGTGGAGTATGTAGTCATTGAAGGCGAGGTAAAGATTGTGGATGAGCAAACTGGTCGTATTATGGAAGGGCGACGCTATTCTGACGGATTACATCAGGCCATTGAAGCAAAGGAAAGTGTAAAAATAGAGGCTTCTACTCAAACGTATGCAACAGTAACCCTCCAGAATTATTTTAGAATGTACCATAAACTGGCAGGTATGACGGGTACAGCGGAAACTGAAGCGGGTGAATTTTGGAGTATTTATAAGTTGGATGTTGTTTCTATTCCTACTAACGTGCCTGTTATTAGATTAGATGGCCAGGATTTAGTTTATAAAACAAAGAGAGAAAAATTTAGGGCAGTAATTGATGAAATTGAAGTATTGCGTAATTCCGGAAGGCCTTGTCTTGTAGGTACAACTTCGGTTGAAGTGAGTGAATTGCTTAGTCGTATGCTCAGGCAACAAGGAATTCCACATAATGTGCTCAATGCAAAACAGCACTCTAAGGAGGCACAGGTGGTAGCAGAAGCCGGATTTGCAGGTGCTGTTACTATTGCTACCAATATGGCCGGTAGAGGTACAGATATTAAACTTGGGCCGGGTGTGAAAGAAGCGGGAGGATTGGCAATTTTAGGTACAGAGCGACATGAAAGCAGACGCGTTGATCGTCAGCTTCGCGGTAGGGCCGGAAGGCAGGGCGATCCCGGTTCATCCAATTTCTATGTTTCCTTGGAGGATGATTTGATGCGAATGTTTGGTAGTGAAAGAATTGCAGGCTGGATGGATAGGATGGGATACAAAGAAGGTGAAGTAATTCAGCATAGCATGATTACGAAGAGCATTGAACGGGCTCAGAAAAAAGTTGAGGAAAATAACTTTGGTATTCGTAAGCGACTGTTGGAATATGATGATGTAATGAACAAACAACGGAGTGTGGTTTATGGAAAAAGGAACCACGCATTATTTGGCGAAAGACTTGCGCTGGATTTAGATAACGCTTTTTTTACTGTGGCTGAAGGATTAGTTACTTCATTTAAAGAATTAGATGATCATGCTAATTTTAAATTAGAGGCTATCATTAATTTTGGTATTGATACGGTTATAACGCCTGAAGAGTTAAGAGATGGGAACGCATCCGATCTTACCATGAAACTGTATAATGAAGCGCTTGCCTCTTACAACAGTAAAATTGAAGGCTTGGCAAAACAAACCTTCCCTATTATTTCAAATATCAGGAAACAACAAGGAGACCATATTGTTAATGTAGCCGTTCCTTTTACTGATGGGAAAAGAGCCACTCAGATAATTACAAATCTTGACAAATACCTCGCATCTAATGGAATTGAATTAGGGCGTTCATTAGAGCGCAATATCACCCTTGCATTTATTGATGATGCATGGAAGGAGCATCTGCGAGCTATGGATGATTTGCGCCAAAGTGTTCAAACTGCAGGATATGAACAAAAGGACCCATTGGTGATTTATAAAATTGAAGCCTTTAATGCTTTCAAGAAAATGGATGACCAGGTTAACAAGGATATTGTTTCTTTCTTATGTCATGCAAATATTCCTATGGAGCAAACGCAAGCCGGACAAATTAAAGAAGGTAGGGAAAAGCGTACTGATATGAGTAATATGCGTGACAACAAAGCGGCAATTGATGCAGCCGGGGATGATTATGGCGCTAATGAAAAGGATTATTATGATCCATCTGTTCCTGTAAAGCAACAGCCTGTGAAAGTTGAACCAAAAATAGGTCGAAATGACCCTTGCCCTTGTGGGAGCGGTAAAAAATATAAGCATTGCCATGGAAGGGAATAAATAAGAGTTAAAGCTTAATAACTATCAGTATGAATTTTGCCCAATATATTGACCACACTATTTTAAATCCGGTTACCTTGCTTGCAGAAGTGGAAACAGTTTGTAATGAAGCCAGGGAAAATGGCTTTGCTGCTGTTTGTGTTCCACCGCCTTTTGTAAAAAAAGCAAAAGGATTTACATCAGGCTCTTCAGTAAAAGTGGCAACAGTTATTGGTTTTCCTTTTGGATATAGTGCAGTTGAGGCAAAACTTGCGGAGGTAATGCTGGCCATTGTAGATGGTGCAGATGAATTAGATATTGTAATTAATTTGGCAGCTTTAAAAAATAACGACTGGCAATACCTTGCTAATGAAATAAATCATTTATTGTCTCCTATCAGGCAGAAAAATAAAGTAGTTAATATCATCATTGAGACTGGAATTTTAACCGAGGATGAAATCATTAAATGTTGTGAATTGTATAGTGCGGCTGGCGTTGATTCTATAAAAACTTCAACTGGTTATGCTGAGCGTGGTGCTACTTTGGAGGCTGTGAAATTAATGCGCACTCATTTAGCGCCTTCTGTTAAGATTAAAGCAAGTGACGGTATTCACACTGTTGATTTTGCAAAACAACTTATTGAAGCGGGTGCAAACAGATTAGGTTGTAGTTCAAGTGTGGAAATTGTTCAAGAAGCAAAAAAGTTAATTTGTATGGAAGAATAATTGTTTCTCCTAACTTTATTTAATTCAATGATGAAAATAGGCTTCATACTTACATTCTTTCTTATTTTTAATCTATGTGCATTTTCGCAAGATGCGGATACAGTGCTCTATGGAAAAGTATCTATAAATCAGGATGCCCGGCTAGAAGTTTTAAGCAAGAAACTTACTGAATATAATGAAGCATTAGAATCAAAACGTGCCCGTACAGGAAAGGGGTTTAGGCTGTTGGTACTAACAACCAGTGATCGTACATTAGCAATGAATGTTCGCTCAACACTTATTCAGCGCTATCCCGAGCAAAAGGTATCTATGCTTTTTCAATCTCCTTTTATTAAAATAAAATTTGGTAATTTTTTAGAGAAGAAGGAAGCAGAAGATATGCAGAAACAATTAGCAAAATCAAATATTATAAATGGCAATATTTATATTGTACCGGATATAATTGAAATTAAGCCTGAACCTAAAAACGAGGAGGAAGAGCTAAATTAAAGGAGTTTTGTTAATCGTTTTTTGAGCAGATTTTTATAAAAAGAGGTTTTGCGGTAAGGTCACTTGCCGCATTTTTTTATTCTGTTATGGTAAACCTCATGAACTTTATTAATTTTAGTAAGTTATGAAACAACGAATTCAACAGTTAGCAAAGGCATACAGCCAAGAATTTATTGATGTACGTCACCATATTCATGCCAATCCGGAACTGAGTTTTAAAGAATTTGAAACTTGTACATTTATTCAACAAAAGCTTAAGGGATGGAATATTCCATTTCAGGTAATGGCAGGAACCGGAGTAGTAGCTGTAATCGAAGGGAGGAATCCTCAATTGCGTGTTACTGCATTAAGGGCGGATATGGATGCCTTACCTATTAATGAGGAGAATGAAGTGCCTTATCGTTCTACAAAACCGGGGGTTATGCATGCTTGTGGACATGATGTGCACACTACTTGTTTATTAGGGGCTGCAAAAATTTTGCAAGAAACAAAAGAAGAGTGGACTGGAACCATTAAATTAATATTTCAACCCGGAGAGGAAAAGCATCCGGGAGGTGCGAGTTTAATGATAAATGAAGGGGTTTTAGACAAGCCTGCCCCTACCAGAATTTTTGGAATGCACGTTCATCCCCAACTGCAAGTTGGTAAATTTAGTTTTCGAGGAGGGATGGTTATGGCCAGTGCAGATGAAATTTATATAACTGTACGCGCTAAAGGTGGGCATGCTGCCGCACCAAATCTTACTCCTGATTCCATTTTAATTGCAGCAAACATCGTTGTTTCACTTCAACAAATTGTAAGCAGGAATAACAATCCCTTTAACCCAACAGTATTGAGTATAACTTCTATTCAAGGAGGAACGGCAACCAATATCATTCCATCCGAAGTAAAACTTATGGGAACTTTCCGAGCAATGAATGAAGAATGGAGATTCCATGCACATGAACTTATCAAAAATCAAACCTCTTTGCTTGCAAAGGCGTTAGGAGCTGAGGCAGAAGTGGATATTAAAGTTGGATATCCTTTTGTTTTTAATAATCCTGAACTCTCCTCATGGGCAAAAGAAAAGGCAATAGAATTGATAGGAAAAGATTGGGTAGAAGAAACGGAATTAAGAATGGGAGCAGAAGATTTTGCTTTTTATTCTCATCAAATTCCGGGTTGCTTCTTTAGATTAGGAGCAGGTAATGAAATAATTAATAGTAATGTGCATACCCCTACGTTTAATATTGATGAGCATGCTATTGAAAATGGTATTGCCATGATGGCATGGTTAGCAATTGCTGAAGATTAAAAAATTTATAATGAAAATTTCCTTTCATGGTGCGGCACGCACGGTAACCGGTTCAAAGCATATTATAACCCTAAGTAATGGAAAACAATTGTTGCTTGATTGTGGAATGTTTCAGGGTATGGGAAGAGAGACTAATGAGTTGAATAATAATTTTGGTTTTGACCCGGCAGCAATTGATTACATGATTCTTTCCCATGCCCATGTAGATCATAGTGGACTGATTCCTAAATTAGTTAAAGATGGATTTAAAGGAAAGATTTATGCAACACCTGCAACCCGTGATTTGGCGGCTGCGCTATTGGAAGACTCTGCCGGTATTCAAGAAAATGATATTAAGTTCGAAAATAAAAGGCGCTCATTATTAAATCTCCCACTTCTTTCTCCATTATATACTACTGCTGAAGCTATGGCTTCTTTAGATTCGTTTTGGGTTGTTGAATATCACGAATGGATTGAGATTGATAAAGACATATCATTTTGTTTTACTGATGCCGGCCATATCATTGGAAGTGCTTGTGTTCACTTGCGGATAAAAGAAAATGATAAAATGGTTCGAATTACTTTTAGCGGAGATGTTGGTCGCTATCGGGATGTTATACTTCGCTCTCCTGAAACATTTGAACAGGCTGATTATATTATTCTTGAATCTACTTATGGAGATAGCTTGCATGATCATTATCACCCAACTATTGACACCTTATTGCATTGGATAGAATCCACCTGTTTAAAGGATAAAGGAAAGTTGATTATTCCTGCATTTAGTGTTGGGCGTACACAAGAGATTTTATACGCATTAAATCAATTGGAAATAGAGCGACGGTTGCCGGATTTAGAGTATTTTTTAGATAGCCCGCTGAGTATTAAGGCTACTCAAATCATTAAACGCTATCCTAAATATTTTAATAGCCGAATCCAGAAAATTTTGCAAACGGATAATGATCCTTTTTCATTTAAAGGTTTACGTTTAGTAAAATCTGTTGATGAATCTAAGATGCTTAATTTTTATAATAAACCTTGTGTAATTATTTCAGCCAGTGGTATGGCAGAAGCCGGACGGATTAAACACCATATTAGTAATAATATAGAAAATCATCGAAATGCAATTTTAATGACGGGTTATTGTGAGCCTAATTCTCTTGGTGCCAGACTGCTGAGAAAACCTGAGGAAGTAACTATTTTTGGACAAACTCATCAGGTAAATGCAAATATTGGTGAAATGCGTAGTATGAGTGCACATGGCGATTATGAAGATCTGCTTCAGTTTCTTGCATGCCAAAATCCAAAACAAGTAAAACAAATCTTTTTAGTACACGGAGAATATGATGTACAACAACATTTCAAAAATACATTAATGAAAAAGGATTTTGAAGTGTCTATTCCCGACCAACATCAATCAATAGGGCTAACCTTGTAAATTAAGTCCTAGCAAAATTTAATTTGTCTTTCTGCTTTCGAGGTTCTGTTGAACAGCCTGCTCTTTCCTTAAAATATCTTCCTGACGGGTAATTTCCTTCTCTGTGTCAGATATTTTTTTGCGGGTTTGGTCAAGCTTTTTATTCAGGCTATTTAATTCACTTCTTAATGACTTTAATTTTTTATCAGCCTTGACTACGGCATTTCCTTGTGTTTTAATCTGCTGATTTAAATCTGCAGCGGCAGCATTTTGAACAAGACTGTTTAAGAATTCTTTAGCAGCTCCAAATGCATCCGGATTGTCTATTTCAGACATAAAACTTTCAAAACCGGTAGAAAGAAGCATAGTGATAACACTGGCATTATTGTCTCTTTTACTTTTGCTATTGATTTTAAAATATACATCAATTATGTTAGGACTGATATTGTCCATTTTTACTCCACGATAAGCGATATAACCTTTTTGATTACTTGGTTTAATATTATATGCCGACATTTTTTCTTTTAATGCGGTTTCAACAGTTTTAGGATTGTAAGGAATATTATTTTCTATTGCCCCTATAACAGTTTTGTTGTACTCAGCAGTTGTAGTTAAAGACTGTGCGTAAATTCCTGATACGAAGAATAAAAAAGCGAAAAATAAAATAATCTTTTTCATGCGGGATGTATTATTGTATATAAAATGATGACAAATGAAATATTAAGGTTATTTTCCGGGGTGTCAATTTTATTGCAAATATTGGATAAAAAAGTGAATTGAGAAGATAAAACCTTTCTATTTCTAATGAACTGCGCCAACATTATTAATAATGCGATAAAGGTTTAATGGATTGTTGTTTTGGAGTTCGGATGGAAGAAACTCATCAGGCCAATTTTGAAAACATAGTGGTCTGCAGAATCGAGATATCCCATCAGCGCCTACTGCTGTGAATCTACTATCTGTAGTGGCAGGATAAGGACCTCCATGTTGCATAGATAAAGCAACCCGAACACCGGTTGGAACTCCGTTGAAAATAAATCGCCCACACTTTTCTCTTAAAATATTTATTAGGTCTTTATTGTTTTTTATATCAGCTTCTGTTGCCCATATACTACAAGTAAGTTGCCCCTCTAATAAAGAGGATAACTGTAGTAATTCTTCATTGTCTTTTGCTTTAATAATTAAACTATACATACCAAACACCTCTCGCATAAGGATAGGTGATTTTATAAAATCTTTCGCCTTAACAGTTGCCAAAATGGGAAACCCATCACTATTACTTTCAGGATGTTTGGTAGTTAATTGTTTTACACCATCTGTGTTGAGTGCTTTTTGTGATGCGGTTTGATAGTTTTTTAAGATGCCGGCATTCAGCATAGCCTGCCCATTCATTTTATCAAGCCTTTTTGTCATCTCCATTACAAATTCATGTAAAGAAGGAGAATCAATGCCAATAATCAATCCGGGATTTGTACAAAATTGACCGGCTGATTGTGTTAGTGAGTCGGTTAATTTGTTACATAAAAGGTTCACATCAGCATTTAATTTATTAGGTAATAAAAAGACCGGATTAATACTACTCATTTCGGCAAAAACCGGAATAGGAACATTTCGTGAAGCGGCCCAATTATAAAAGAGTCGTCCTGCAGCAAGAGAACCGGTAAAAGCCACAGCAGCTGTATTAGGGTGTTTTACTAATTTCTCTGAAACATCATTATCAGTGTTGCTTATATATTGGAAAATATTTTTGTTGTTGGCAGGCAAAGCTTCTTGGATGCAATTTGCAACAGCCAGGCCGGTTAATGGATGTCCGGGATGCGCCTTAACAACTACCGAACATCCCGCGGCCAATGCGCATGCGGTATCACCACCTGCAGTTGAATAGGCAAAGGGGAAGTTGGCAGAGCCAAAAACTGCAATGGGGCCTATTGGAATCATCATTTTACGGGTATCCTGTGCTTTATTATCGCTAAAATCTATTCTTAAACCTAAGTGGTGCCCACTTTCAGCAGCCTCGGCATAACTACGCAATTGGAAAACAGTTCTACTTAATTCACCTTCCAGCCTTTCCTTAGGCAAGAAAGTTTCTTTCATAGCAAGTGCTACTAGATTTTCTTTATTATTTTCCAATATTTTGGAAATTTTGAAGATTATATCCTTCTTTTCTTTTCCGGAAAAAAACCTATAGGTATTAAATGCCTTGCAGGCATTAACCATAACGGAATTTATTGTATCATTCATAATGCTAAGCTACATAAAGCAGTTCAACAGCAAGGTTGAGTAAAACCATTAAAAAAGTTTGGTTACAACGTGGTATCACGCTATCTTTGCCGACCTTAATAATATGCCGCGTTGGTCAAGGGGTTAAGACGCCTCCCTTTCACGGAGGAATCACGGGTTCGAATCCCGTACGTGGTACAAAAAGAACCTTCTGTCTGGAAGGTTTTTTTATGGGTTAATGTAGATTGTTAGAATGGTTAATTGTTCTGTTAAATTAATGGATGCATACATCACATTAAAGCCTTTATTTATAGGTAAAACGGAGCATACCGAAAAACTTCCTAATTTTGCATCGCTAAAATTATAATCATGAGTACAGTTAAAGTGGCCATAAATGGCTTTGGTCGAATCGGCCGATTAGTTTTTCGACAAATTTATAATATGGAGGGTATCAAAGTTGTGGCTGTTAATGATCTTACCAGCCCTGCGGTACTTGCTCATTTAATGAAATATGATAGTGCACAAGGTCGTTTTAATCAGGATGTAAAACATACTGAAAATTCACTTTTGGTAAATGGAGAGCCAATACATATTTATGCACAAAAAGATCCTACCCAAATTCCTTGGGCAAAGCATGATGTTGATGTTGTTTTGGAATGTACAGGCTTCTTTACAGATAAGGATAAAGCATCAGCTCACCTAAAAGCAGGTGCAAAGCGGGTAGTAATCTCTGCTCCTGCAACCGGCGACTTAAAAACAATTGTGTTTAATGTAAACCATAATATTTTGGATGGTAGTGAAACTATCATTTCATGTGCAAGCTGTACCACCAATTGCCTTGCACCTATGGCTCAGGTTCTTGATGAGAAATTTGGTATTCAATCAGGATTGATGTCAACAATTCATGCTTATACTAATGATCAAAACACCTTAGATGCACCCCATCCAAAAGGAGATTTGCGCCGTGCAAGAGCCGCAGCCGCTAACATTGTACCTAATAGTACCGGGGCAGCAAAGGCTATTGGATTAGTATTACCAAATTTAAAAGGAAAACTTGATGGTTCTGCACAGCGCGTTCCGGTAATTACCGGTTCGGTTACTGAGCTTTATACCATCCTTGGAAAGAAAGTAACTGCTGATGAAATTAATGCTACGATGAAAGCTGCCAGCAACGAAAGTTTTGGATACAATGAAGATCAAATTGTAAGTTCAGACATTATTGGAATGACCTTTGGATCCCTGTTTGATTCTACACAAACTAAAGTTTCTTCAGTTGGTGATGCACAAATAGTTAAAACAGTAAGTTGGTATGATAATGAAATGAGCTACGTGAGCCAATTAGTTCGTACCGTGAAATATTTTGCTACACTTATTTCAAAGTAATACTGATTTAGAAGGGCAATAAATTCTATATAGTAATTAAAAGCTGTCTTAAAAAGACAGCTTTTCTTTTTATTGCTTAGTACGAATCTTTTTGATAGAGCTATTAAGCTCATTACCTTTGCGAGAATTTAAAAATAATTTATGGGTACTTTTTCAAACTACAGTTTTAAAGGAGAGAAAGCCGTTGTGCGAGTTGATTTTAATGTTCCGCTAAATGAACGATTTGAAATTACCGATGATACTCGTATTCGCGCTTCAATTCCAACACTTAAGAAAATATTGCAGGATGGAGGTAGCGTTATTTTAATGAGCCATTTGGGCAGACCAAAGGAAGGCCCTGTTGAAAAGTATTCACTCAAACATCTTATTAATCGATTGCAACAGTTGCTGGGTGTGGTGGTAAAATTTGCACCTGATGCTGTTGGGGAAGAAGCTAAACAATTAGCAGCAACACTTCAACCCGGTGAAGTATTATTATTGGAGAATCTTCGCTTTCATAAGGAAGAAGAGAAGGGAGACAAAGCCTTTGCTGAACGCTTAAGCCGGCTAGGAACCGTATATGTAAATGATGCATTTGGTACAGCACATCGTGCACATGCATCTACATCTATTATTGCTGATTTCTTTCCAAAAGAAAAAAGAATGTTTGGCTTATTAATGGAGGGTGAAGTGAGTAGTGCTGAAAGGGTATTGCATAATGCAGAAGCGCCATTTACTGCAATTATTGGTGGGGCAAAGGTGTCTGATAAAATACTGATAATTGAAAATCTACTTAAGCGAGCCAATCATATCATCATTGGTGGAGGTATGTCTTATACTTTCTTTAGGGCAATGGGAGGAAACGTAGGTAATTCTTTGTGTGAAGATGATAGGATGAAAACTGCAAAAGAAATCTTGGAAAATGCAAAGGCCTTAGGCGTTCAGATCCATTTACCTATTGATTCCGTAATTGCTGATAAGTTTGATGCTAATGCCGAAACCAATCTGGCTGATTCAAATAATATACCTTCAGGATGGATGGGGCTTGATATTGGTCCCAAATCAATTCAATCATTTAAGAAAGTTATTAATAACAGTAGGACATTGCTGTGGAATGGGCCTATGGGAGTATTTGAAATGGAGAAATTTCAAAATGGCACCAAGTCAATTGCAGAAGCAGTAGCAGAGGCAACCGAAAAGGGGGCATTTTCACTAATTGGTGGAGGTGATAGTGTGGCTGCCATTAATAAATTTCACTTATCAAATAAAGTTAGCTATGTCTCTACGGGTGGAGGAGCTCTTCTTGAATATTTTGAAGGTAAGGAATTACCGGGGATAGCTGCCATTAGGTAATAATCAAGTATTTCTTGAATTGGTTTCAAAATGTTTTGAACTATTTTACTGATTATTAGGCTTCTCTTTTTTAGAAAAGACTGACTTTTTGATACCGAATATTGCTTTTGAGATTTTAGCTATAAGAGATTCAATTGACACCTATCTGTGTGAAAATTATTTCAATGTATTTTGATAAAATTTAGGTATGGATTATTGTTTTATTCCAATCGAAAAGTTTAATTTTAAAGATAAATAAAACGAATTATATGAAACGAGTAACCGTATTGGTTGTTATAGCTGTAGTTTTTATTTTGGGCTTTTTAGGTTGTAATGGATATAATGGATTGGTAAAGCAAGATGAAGTAGTTAAGAAGGCGTGGAATAATGTACAAACAGAGTATCAGAATCGTGCCGATTTGGTAAACAATTTGGTGAATACTGTAAAAGGGGCTGCTAATTTTGAACAATCTACACTCACCGCCGTAGTAGAGGCAAGAGCTAATGCTACTAAAATAAACTTTACCGCAGATCAACTTACGCCCGAAAACATTGAAAAGTTTCAACAGGCACAAGGACAGTTATCCGGAGCATTAAGTCGTTTACTCGCCACAGTAGAAGCTTATCCTGAATTAAAAGCAACAGAAGGGTTTATGAAATTACAAGGTCAGCTTGAATCCATTGAGAACAATATTAAAAACTCCCGACGAACATTTAATGAAACAATTCAGGGGTATAATACCATGGTTAGAAAATTTCCAATGAATATATTTAGTGGAATGTTTGGATTTCATGTTAAAGATGGATTTAAAGCTGATGAAGGGGCTGAAAAAGCTCCTGAAGTAAAATTCTAAGTGTTTAATGTTAGGTAAAAAATCTAATAGTGTTATTGCCCTTATTGCTATAGTTATACTGACAGTATGGATGGTAATGACCTATAATAGTTTGGTGAAAAAAGATGAGCACGTTTCCTTTCAATGGAATGAAGTACAGAATAATTATCAGCGAAGGTTAGATTTGATTCCTCAAGTTGTAAATACGGTAAAGGGAGGAGCAGAATTTGAAAAAGGAGTTTTGGAGCAAGTTACGCAGGCTCGTGCAAAGGCAATGCAAGTTCAGGCATCCCAGGTAAGCGCCGCCGCTTTGGAGGCTCAATCACAAATACAAGATGAATTAGCTTTAACATTTAATAGGTTACTAATTAATGTTGAACGGTATCCCGAAATAAAAGGGACACGTGCTTTTAAAGATTTACAAGTTCAGCTTGAGGGAACCGAGCGACGCATCAAAGTAGCAAGGAAGGACTTTAACGGAGCGGTGCAAGATTATAATAGTGCTGTTCGCAGTTTTCCTACCAAAATCATTTCAGGAATTTTAGGTTTTCCTGAAAGAAAAGGCTTTACTGCTGATTTAGGTACAGATAAAAGTATTGAGATAAAATTTTGAGTTGTGAAATTATTCTCTTTTTATAAATCAGGAAAGCAATTTCTTACGCAAGAAGAAAATCAGCGTATAATTTCAGCTATACGCAATAGTGAGTTACAAACATGTGGAGAGATTAGGGTGTTTATAGAATCGAAAAACCCCTTGATGAGCCCCTTAGAAAGGGCTGCCGGTATTTTTTACAGGTTAAAAATGGAGGAGACTGAACATAGAAATGCAGTATTGGTTTACATAGCGTATAAACATAAGGAGGTTGCACTTTTTGGTGATGAAGGGATCAATAACTTGGTAGGCGAGGAGTACTGGAAGAGTAAAATAAGAATGATGCTGAATTATTTTAAGGGGAAAAGTCTTGCTGCCGGAATAGAACAATGTGTAGTTGAAATTGGAAATACATTAAAAGAGAAGTTTCCTTATAATCCATCTGAAGATAAAAACGAATTACCTGACGAAATTGTGTTCGGTAAGTAAATATGTTTAAAAGACTTACGATATTTCTTTTTCTGTGCATTGTATTTCTTGCAAAAGTTACAATAGGTCAGGAAATACCTCCTGCACCTAATCCACCTAAACTTGTAAATGATTATACCCAAACCCTTACTTCAGATCAAGTTGCGGCCTTAGAACAAAAGCTGGTAGCCTTGGATGATAGTACCTCAACCCAGCTGGCCGTAGTAATTGTAAAGACTACAGGCAGTATAGATATAGCTGACTATACTTTGGAATTAGGACGGAAGTGGGGAGTGGGTGGTAAGCAGTTTAATAATGGCGTAATACTTTTAATTGCAAAAGATGATCGCAAACTACATATAGCTACTGGTTATGGATTAGAAGGTGCTCTGCCTGATGCTACAGCATCCTATATAATAGATGAAGTGATTGTGCCTAATTTTCGCGGAGATGATTATTACCGTGGAATTGATGAAGGAACCAATGCAATTATCAAAGCCGTTAAAGGGGAGTATCATGTTCCTCGAAATAAGGCAAATGAATCAAAGGGGGGTAGCGGAATTCTTGTGGTTTTTATTATAATTGCGATAATAATATTCTTGATATTTATTTCACCTCCTACTGGCGGTGGGGGCGGTGGACAATATATGAGTCGTAGAGGATATCGTGGTTTTGGTGGGCCAACAATTTTTCCTGGGAGCTGGGGTGGTGGAGGTAGTGGAGGTAGTGGCGGTGGATTTGGAGGATTTGGAGGAGGAAGTTTTGGAGGGGGAGGTGCTAGTGGAGGATGGTAATGTTGCTGGTTATGGTTGTATTTAATTGATATTAATTATTCCCAACTGTCAGGTTAAACCTTGACTATTTCAACTTATTCATAAGTATTTGCCTTCTTAGAGGATACTGGATACCTACGATTATCCATTTTAGTTCCATTCCCTTGATGAGAATTGGTTTTGGATGAAACCATTCTTTGAATTATGTTATGCCAAAACCATTCTTTGTCCTTTCCAAAATTAATTTTAAAAAGAAATTCATCTAGATAAGCTTGTAAGAATTTTTTTGAACAATGGTGGTGTGTTCCAATTAACCATGATTTGAAATTCCATAATCGGATGTCTTTTCCCTGGTAAATGAATCTGCCTCTTTCCAAAAGACAATTGTATTTCTTTTTATCATTTCGAATTTTATATAACATTATGCCTGGAGGATTGGGTTGATTATTACATTTTGTCAATTTAAAAGACTCTATATAGATTCTTTGGAGGCCATTTTGTGCACTACCTTTCTGAGATAATATTACACTATCTATAAAAGTGTACTCTTCTTTTATTGCTTTCTTCCTTACCTCTATCTCGTTAAAACCCATAGCTATTCTTATTTTATGTAGAAATAGCCAAGCTGTTTTTTGGTTAATCTGAAATGTCTTTGAAATTTCGATTGAAGAAACTCCATTTTTTGAGATCGCGAATCTAAAGACAATACCAAAAGCTTTTAATAACGGAAATTTAATTTTATGAAATAATGTATTTGCAGTCACAGATTCAATGTGATGACATCTAAAACAACGGGTATCAAATGAAGAGTGTCCTTTGCCATGTCTTTTCCCACCACATTTTTTGCATACATATCCATTTTTCCATTTTATTTGATATAAATAGTTTTTGCAATCGTCATCATTGTTGAAATACTTATTGAACTTTTCGATGTTCATTCCTTTAAACATAGGCGTATAGATCAAATGAACATCAAATTTATCTATAGTGTAAATCCTCTGCAATACCTCATTTTAGTACTTTTTGGAACTTAAATGGATAATCGTGGCGGTGAAATTTAATTATTTGAATGCGAAGAGTTTTACTGTGATTAGGAAAAACAACTACCCCACACCTTTCTAAACACCTCTAGCCCTTTCAAATATTTGAGAAAACAGCCATCTATTAAACACCTCTTACTCTTTATTTTGATAATATCTCTTTATTACCACCTTGTTTTTCTTACTCAAACTGCTGTTTAATATATTCTTCTATATCCTTACCTTTTTGTTTTCCTAATTCTCCCAGTATTGCCTTGAGTGTAGGATCAATATGTTTGAGATAAAATATGGGAATCTTCTTCCGTAATGATATTACATCGTCAATTCCATGCTTAATTAAATCCTTATCATTTATTCTGGTTAAGAATTGGGTGTAGTCATTTATAACTTCAAAGAAATCTTGTGACAGGGGTGTGTTTTTAACAGATTTAGAAATTAAATCAAAATCACCTTCATTACCTTGGGATACTATTATTTTAAAAACTGCACTACCAAGATCTCCTCGTGCATCAGTGCTTAATTTCTTTGCCCAGGTATAGCCCTCTGTAGGATTTACTTTAGCTATGCCATTTAAAGCAGCGCCGGAAATACTGTAAGAGGAATCATTAATGTTTTTTTCAAAAATTAAAAGATATTTTTTTATATCTCCATTCTTTGTTAAATAATTAATAGCAGCGGCTCGTGTCTTTGGATCATGGTCTTTGTTGGCAATGTCTTCAATTATCTCCAATACCGATGCATTATCTTTATATGGTGTATTCTCAATTTTTTGTAGGGTATATCTTCTGATTCCCGGATATTTATCCCTCAGCCCATTGGCAATTTCAGGCATTACAGATTTTGCAAAGTAATCTATTGCTTCTCTGCGTGCGATATAGTTCCCACCATACTTCCATTGTTCAATATAGTTTGCCTCAGTTTTATTATCTGTCTTTTCAGCCAATAAAATCCTTTCTGCATCAAAGTTGATAAAAGTAGGACGCGTGGTATAATCGAATATCAGAGTGTCAATTCTACTATCTATGGTTACATGATAGCGATTTTTTACTGCTCCATTATACACGTCAACCAATACCGGCAATGTAAAATAACTTCTATTTGTCTGGTTTTGTTGCACAATTACGAAAACCTTGCCGTTAGCATCATCATAATTATAATCAATGTTCAGCTTGGGGTGTCCGTTACCGTAATACCATTGATTCCAAAACCAGTTCATGTCTTTTCCTGTTACCGCTTCAAATGCAAGACGCAATTGATCAGCCTCTCCTGTTTTAAATTTATTGTCGTTTAGGTATTTATTTAAAGCAGCAAAGAAGGCTTCATCTCCCACATAATTGCGCAACATATGAAGGATTCTCCCTCCCTTTCCATAACTCACCGCGTCAAACATATCTTCTTTATCTCTATAATAATATCTTACTAGATCTTTCTTAGAGCTACCACTCCCTAAATATCCTTGCATTTCATTCCATTGATTTTCATCTGCAGCATCTTTGCCGTATTTATATTCATCCCATAGGTATTCACTATAATTTGCAAAGCTTTCGTTTACGGTAAGTTGTCCCCAGCTTTCGGCAGTTACCAAATCCCCGAACCAATGGTGAAAAAGCTCGTGAGCAATGGTTCCTTCCCAAATATTACCATCTACAAGTTCACGGCTGTTTTGGTAGGCAGATTCTTGATGCAGGGTAGCAGTAGTGTTTTCCATCGCACCACTCACATAATTCCTCCCTACAATTTGTGCATATTTATCCCATACAAACGGAACATTAAGTTTTTCTTCAAAAAACTTAATCATTTCAGGTGTGTGTCCAAAAATTCCGCGAGCATAAGGAGCGTATTCTTTTTCTACATAATAACTTACTTCTTTCCCCTTATAGTCATCTTTAATTATCGAATATTCACCTACTCCCATGAAAAATAAATAAGGAGCGTGTGGCAATGTCATTTTCCATGAATCGGTTCGTGTGCCATCAGAATTTTTCTTTTGTGAAATGAGTTTTCCATTACTCAGTGTGACATATTTTTCAGGAACAGTCATGGAGATTTCTTCAGTTGTTTTTTGATTAGGTTTATCAATAGTAACAAACCAAACACTGTTCGATTCAGTTTCTCCTTGTGTCCAAATTTGAGTGGGTAAATCTTTATCTTCTCCAGTAGGATTAATAAAATACAATCCTTTCGCGTCTGTGATAGCAAGACTTCCTTCCGATTTAAGTTCATTTGGTTTGCTGATATAATCGAAATAAACTGTATATTTTTCTCCTTTTGTATAGGTTCTGTCCAATTGGATATTTAAACTGTTGTTATCATAAGAAAATTTCAATGGTTTACGAGAAGTAGCTGTTACCAAAGAAACCTCTTTAATTTCCATTCCTTTGGCATCCATACGCAAGGAATCTGTAGGATAAAAGTGTGGAGTTAAAGTAACCCATTCCTTACCGAACAAATAGGATTTATTAAAATCAAAACTAACTTCCAGTTTTGTATGTACTAAGTTGTTTACGATAGGCTCAGAGCCGCGGAACTTTGTCTTCCAACTGGTGTCCCTTGAGTCATTATTAAAAAATTGGGCAGAACAAATAAATGGGCCTGTCAGTAAGATCAAAAAGATGTAGATTTTCTTCATGTTTATAATAAATGAACTGTAAAAATAGTGGGCTAATTGTTAAAGGAATGCTGATTTATGGAAAAATAGAAGATTTTACGATAGCAAGTATATTTAGAAGAACCCCTTTTTGTTCAAGTTAATTTTTCTTTATTTAAAATTTAAAAGTTCATCGTTATTTATCTCCTGCCACTCTATATAAACCATACATTTGTATTATGAAATTTCTGCAAAGAGTAGCAATTGCAATCCTGTTTTTGTTTTTGGGCAATACAGCAAAAACCCAGCAGCACTTTGTGTATTTTCAAACCGATAATAGGCAACCATTCTATATCAAGCTTGATAATAACTTATATAGCAGTTCTACGGCAGGGTATCTTATTATACCACGCTTGGTAAATGGACAATACAACCTTCAATTAGGGTTTCCCAAAAATGAATTTCCT
>JAHBTP010000002.1:525000-526134 GCA_019638485.1 Ferruginibacter sp.
TTTATTAGAGGTAGAGCTACTGATTGGGCTAGGGGGCTTCACCGCCTACCAAACCCTGACAAACTCCGAATGCTAATAAATATCTGCGGCAGTGAGGCTGTGGGCGATAAGGTCCATGGCCGAGAGGGAAATAACCCAGATTAGCAACTAAGGTCCCTAATAGATAGTTAAGTTGATCAAACGAGGTGGAGTTTCTATAACAGCCAGGATGTTGGCTTGGAAGCAGCCACTCATTTAAAGAGTGCGTAACAGCTCACTGGTCGAGAGACTCTGCGCGGAAAATAATCGGGCATCAAACTATCAACCGAAGTTCTAAACCGTCCACTAAGTGGACGTGTGGTAGGGGAGCATTGAAATCTGCTGCGAAGGCGTGTGGTGATGCATGCTGGAGCGATTTCAAAAGAAAATGTAGGCATAAGTAACGATAAATTAGGTGAAAAACCTAATCGCCGTAAACCCAAGGTTTCCTGATCAATGTTAATCAGATCAGGGTTAGTCGGGTCCTTAGGCAAACCCGAAAGGGGTAGCTGATGGAAAGTTGGTCAATATTCCAACACCTGCTTAAATTTCGATGGGGTGACGAGGTAGTGAAAGGTCCGCGTTCTTACGGAATAGAACGTTAAAGGGTGTAGTTATATACTGTATAGGTAAATCCGTACGGTATGGCGAACCTGATAGTACAGCAAAGCTTCGGCTGAGCTGATAGCGACCCTAATCAAACCTCCGAGAAAATCCTCTAAGGCTAGGTTTAAGCAGCCCGTACCGCAATCCGACACAGGTGGGTGGGATGAATATTCTAAGGCGCTCGGGTGAGCCGTGGAGAAGGAACTAGGCAAATTGACGCTGTAACTTCGGGATAAAGCGTTCCGTCTAAAGGCGGACTCAGTAAAATGGTACAACCAACTGTTTAGCAAAAACATAGGGCCCTGCAAAATCGAAAGATGACGTATAGAGCCTGATACCTGCCCGGTGCTGGAAGGTTAAGGAAGGGTGTTAGTCGCAAGACGAAGCTCCTGACTGAAGCCCCAGTAAACGGCGGCCGTAACTATAACGGTCCTAAGGTAGCGAAATTCCTTGTCGGGTAAGTTCCGACCTGCACGAATGGTCTAATGAGTTGTACACTGTCTCCTCCAC
>JAHBTP010000003.1 GCA_019638485.1 Ferruginibacter sp.
TGTTGACGGACCTGAAAGCTGTGCCCATCCATAAGACGAAATCGTTCCATCAACATCTGAACCGCTACCATTTAATGTAGTTGCATTTTGAGGCAAGGTAATGGTAATATCACTTCCTGCATTAGCAGTTGGTGCCTGATTAGGTTGGGGTAGAACAGTTACATCAATATCATCGTATGCTTCATCACCAAGATTATCAATTACTCTTATACGGAATGTATAGCTTCCTTGTGCTAATCCATTTACGCGAGTAGAAGCACTTAATGGACTTACAATACTTGCAGCACCACCAGATATTTTTGTCCATTGATAAGAGTTAATAACACCATCAGGATCTGAAGCGGTTGCAGACAAGTTAACATAGTTAACAGGTAAGGTAATGGTAATGTCATTCCCTGAAGAAACTACAGGTGCTTGATTTGGCTGTGGCTGCACTACAACAGTAACCTGATCTGTTCCTATTGCGCCTTCATTATCGGTTACTTTTAATTGAAAAACGTAAGTACCTTCCAATAATCCTGAAACATTAGTATTACGAGAAGCCACATTAGCGATTGTAGCAAATGGCCCGGAAACTTTAGACCAGCGATAAGAAACAATTGATCCATCTACATCAGTACCAATTCCATTTAATGCAGTGTAGTTAATTGGTAATGTAATTATTTGATCTGGGCCGGCATTTGCAGTTGGTGCCTGATTAGGAGCACGTAATACAATTACATCTACCTCATCAGTAGCCGTGCCTCCTCTGTCATCCGTTATTGTTAGTTTAAAAATATAATGACCTTCAACAAAATTGTTTACAACAGTTGAAGCTGAATTTGAAGAAGCAATAGAGGGAGCAGAAGGACCACTTATATTTTCCCATGAATAAGAAACGATTGTTCCATCTGAATCCGTACCTGCGCCATTAAGGGTCACCGAATTGGTGGGCAAAGTAATGGTTATATCAGTGCCGGCGTGTGCCACTGGCATTTGATTTGGTGCTGGCTCTACAACAATCACCACATTATCAGTGGAGGAAACTCCATCATTATCGGTAACGCGTAAACGAAATACGTAAAGCCCTTGAACCATATTTGTAATATTCACCGTTGGTGAAAACGCATTAGAAATAGTAGCTGAAGGGCCAGAAAGTTTACTCCATAAATAACTAGTGATAGTGCCATCCGGGTCTGTTCCGTTACCGGTTATAGAAACATAATTAATAGGTAGTGTAATTGAAATATCCGGTCCTGCATTTGCCACAGGTGGCTGATTAGGAGCTTGTGTAACGGTCAATTGCATTGTATCCCGTGCAGATGCACCCATATCATCCGTAACCGTCAATTCAAATTTATACACATCCACTGCAAGGTTTGACACATTGGTAACACCGGAAGCAGGGTTCTGAATGGTAGCTGCACCTCCTTGAACCTTTCTCCATTGCATAGAAGAAATCATACCATCAGGGTCGTATCCATCTCCATTTAAAGTAACTGATCCAACGGCAGATGTAACCGCTTGGTTTGGTCCTGCTATAGCCATTGGAGCCTGGTTAACCGGCGTATTAACCAATATTAATAATGTATCACTTCCTGTTGCGCCATCATCATCGGTTGCTGTTAAAGCGAAAGTATATAGGCCAGGCTCAAGTCCGCTTACGGTTGTACTTTCAGCATTAGGGTCATCAATTACTGCCGCTCCACCCGATACCAAGGTCCATAAAATAGATACAATTGAGCCATCTGCATCTGTAATTGTTGCTTCAAGCGGGGCCTCATTTACCGGAAGAGTAATAGAAATATCACTACTGGTAATAACAACCGGAGCTTGGTTGGGAGCAGGTAAAACAGTTACAACAACTGTATCTCTTCCTTTTGCTCCATTATTATCTGTAACTTCTAACTGTAATGAATAGACGCCCTGAACTAAATTATTAACTCTTGTAGAAAAACTATTGGCAGAAGCAAAATTCCCTTGCGCAGGCCCTGAGATTTTGCTCCATTGAATCATAGAAATCGTACCATCACCATCAGATCCTGAACCTGAGAGCAATACCGAATTAGTGGGCAGGGTAATTGTTTGATTATTACCTGCGTTTGCAACCGGTGGTTGATTAGCAGGAGCTCCACTTCCTACAACTACTTTAACAGTACTTGTATGCTGAACTCCATAGTTATTGGTAATTGTAAGTGAAAAAATGTATGTACCACTGGTTAGGCCTGTAACTTGCGTATTCATAGCATTGGGAGAAACAATAGTAGCAGCAGGCCCACTTGTTTTCACCCAACTAAAGTTTACAATTGAGCCATCCTGTTGAGAAGAGCCACTTCCGTATAAGGTAGTTGTATTACTTGAGATGTATTGATTAACACCCGCGTGTGATAACGGCGGTTGTTGACCATTAGGGTTAAAAGGCAATACAGTCCATGCCTGTGAAAGTGGAGTTACTAAAGTTGGAGCTGGCACATTCAAAGCCTCAGGATAAATAGCCATATCATCCACACTTAATGTCTTTCCGTTGCCCAAACAAAGCGCTTTGTTTCTTCCCCATGAATACCAATCGTCTCCCATATCCTGAACATAGAGATAAAAAGTAATGGTATTACTGGTGCAAATATTTTTAAACTTGCCGGGAACCTGAGTCGGCGGAGTCATGAGTTGTCCATTGTACCAATCCCAGTTCCATGGCAGGGTTACATTTTTCCATGGATTAGTTTGAATACCATTCCCGATATTACCTTGCGGATTAGCTCCTGAGGCAAACATATTATCGTTTGCATCTATTACGTGAAGTGTATTATAATTTCCAACGAATTCTTTTAACGGAAAAACACAACCTGCATTTACCCAAGCAGCTTTAACGGATTGGATCCCGGGTTGTTGCCATGCAGGACGCCCGCCTGCATAAGAAGGATCATATCCCCATGCTAATAAATCTGTAGCAGTTTCTATTACATAACTCATGGGGCCAATCATGGTAATATCTCTTGCAATGTTTCCCGGAAAATTGACTTGGCTTGGTGAGCGACTGTTACGGTTCCATTGCCATACTGTACCATCGGATGCAAGTCCCCATAAAGTGGCAGAGCCGGCAAATGTAGTTGAAGAAGCAGGTACAAGTTTTACCATTGTTTTCCCTGCCGGTTGAATTAATTGAATAGGAGCCGGAACAGCAGAACCATTATTCATATTCAGTACATCATCAGTTCCCCAATACCATACTGTACCATTTCTAAGCGTTAAATAACTTTGATAAAAACCATAAACCTTACTGTTGTTTTTAAATGGGTTTCCTAAATTATCTGTCGGAACTAAGGTTGTATAAGGACTTCCTGAAACAGTAACTCCAACAACATATACATTACCTGCAGCCGTAAGGCATACATTACTGTATTGGGCACCATCCACATCAATTACGTTTGTTAATCCATAATTATGCAAAATTGGCCTTGCGCCTCCTCCCCATCTGGTTACATATAGGTTCCCCAAATTGGTTCGGTATGTAGTTAGGTATTCACCTGCTCCTACCTGAATAATTTTCTCCTGAGCATGTAAAGCGGACGAGAATAGTCCCAAAAATAAAAAACATAAAAGCCCCTTCAATAAGAAGTAATAGTTTTTCATATGTCTGGTTTTTCAATGGCTGCGCTTATAAAGGCCACGAGCCGTAATTAAGGACATTGGTGATAACTAATTGAATCTCTTTATTTTAAGTTCAGATTCAAATTGCTATCCATTTGGATATTGATTGCCATTATAAATAACGACAATGAGGGAGTTTTTATTATACTACCCTAATAAAATTAAAAAATAAGATTACGGGGTTACAGAAATAGTAATTCTATCTGAAGCTGAGAGACCGTTATTAGCAACTATGGTAAGTTCAAACACATAGTTTCCGGCTTTAAGATTAGATACGATAATTTGTGGTTTATTATCGAGAGAAAGATTAGCAGCTATACCTTCAACTTGCTTCCATTTCCAAGAAACAATTGACCCTCCATTTTGTGAGGATAAATTTGCATCAAGCATTACAGTATGTGATGAAATAATTTGATTAACCCCGGCATTAGCAATAGGATATTGTACTGAATCCTTATGGAATTTAATCACTTTCCAATGCACATTCAATGGTTCAACTCGTGCAGGAGCAGGCACACCTAATGCATTAGGATAATTACTTTCATCTTGTGGGTTAAGTGTAATTCCGTTTCCCAAGCTCCGGGCTTTATTCCTTCCCCAGCTATACCATTGCCCAGTCATATCTTGCACATAAAAATAAAAGGTGATAGAATTGCTTGTACAAAGGTTTTGAAATTTTCCCGGTATTTGCACTGGTTCTATTACCATTTGATTATGATTCCATGACCAGGCAAAAGGCGTAGGTGAATAGTTCTTCCAGTTCGGATATTGCTTACCGTTACCCACCTCTCCCATAATATTTTCACCTGCACCAAACATATTATTGTTGGCGTCAATGATATGAAGTGTATTATAATTTCCAATTAATTCCTTGGATGGAAACTTACAACCAATTATTGTCCACTTTTTTCTTATAGAAATCGGAGAGGTGCTAAAATCAGGCACACCCAAATAGGAGCCCAAATATCCCCATGCCAATAAATCATCGATGGTTTCAACAACATAACACGCTGCGCCAACTCCGGCAATATTAATAGCAGGACGAGCAAGTTTGACTTTTTCAGGAGTGCCTTTATTTTTTCCCCAAATCCATACCGAGCTATCAGTAGCCAGCCCCATTAAGCTTGGGCTGCCCATAGTAAGCGGAACAAGTTTTTTAAACTTTTTCCCTTTAGGCATTTCTAATTTAATTGGCGCTTCAATAAAAAATCCATTCTGTATTCCTAAAATATCCTCTCCCCACATATATACATCTCCCTCTTTTAAGGTAAGATATGCCTGATACCATCCAAACACAGCATCATTACCAACAAAAGGATTTCCATACGCATCCTTGTTTACCTGTTTAGCGTACAACGCTCCATTTGAAAAAATTCCTGTTATAAAAACTCTGCCATTGCTATCTAAAGCAATATTTGTGTATTGTGCACCATCCACATCTTTAATTGAATCAACAGGCACTTTTAAAGTTTTATATTTATTATCCTTAAAAGCTGTGGCAAATAACTTCCCATCTACAGTAAGGTAACTGGTAAAATACTCTCCCGTGCCAACCTTCACCACCTCTTTATTTTGGCCAACAGAAAAATAACCTGATAATAAAAAGAAAAAAAGAAACCTTAACCTTAAGTTCATAATGATTATAAATTACCTTTTTGCATTTCGCTGGCAGCAAAAGCCACAGCCCTTGCAGTAAGTGCCATATAGGTTAATGAAGGATTTTGGCATCCACCGGAAGGCATACAACTTCCATCGGTAACAAAAACATTTTTACAAGCATGCACTTGATTAAAGCCATTTAATACTGAAGTATTTGGATCTAACCCCATTCTTGCTGTACCCATTTCATGCACAGTTGTACCACCTGTAAAATTATAATCAAAGGTTTCAATTGAATAAAAACCTGCCTTTTTTAACATTTCAGCAGCATGTTGTTTCGCGTGGATACGCATATTTTTTTCATTGGCACTAAACTCAAATTTTACTCTTACCAATGGAAGACCCCACTTATCCTTTTCATTATTATCCAACTTAATTTCATTCTCTTTGTTTGGCAAACACTCTCCCCATGCTGCCATCCAAATAGACCAAGGTCCGGGCGTGGTCAGTTGTTCCTTAAACTCTTTACCAAAGCCTTTACCTTGAACCATCATATCCTGCCATTCTTTTCTTTCACCATCTCCTTGAAATCCATATCCACGAATAAACTGATTTTCTTTTGTTTTCTCATCGAGATTTTGAAATCGAGGTATATAGAAACCAGCAGGCTTTCGTCCTGCGTAATACTTATCTTTAAACCCATCATATTCTCCTGAAGCTCCGGCTCCCGAATGATGATCCATAAGATATTTACCTAATACAGTGCTATCATTTCCAAAGCCATTAGGGAACCGTGATGACTTTGATTTCAACATTATTGAAGTTGTACCAATAGTTGAAGCATTAAGAAAAATTATCCTACCAAAGAAATCAGTAGTTTCTTTTGTTAATTCATCAATAACCCTAACTCCGGCAGCACGTTGTTTAGTATCATCGTAAATAATTTCATAAACAATAGAATGTGGTCTTAGCGTTAGGTTTCCTGTTTCCATAGCTACAGGGATTGTAGCTGAGTTAGAACTAAAATATCCTCCGAAAGGACAACCCCTATCACATAAATTGCGATACATGCAAGGGCCTCTTCCTTTCCAACCGCGGCTAAGATTTGCTATCCTAGCAGGTGTAATTAATCTGCCGGGAAAGTTTTTTGAAACACTTTGAGCTAAATATTCTTCAATACAATTCAAATCCATTTGCGGTAAGAAAATACCATCAGGCAAATGTGGTAATCCCTCTTTTTTTCCACTGATCCCTACAAATTCCTCTACATAGTCGTACCAAGGAGCTATGTCTTTATATCTTAATGGCCAATCCACTCCATGACCATCTTTACTATTTGCAGTAAAATCCAGATCACTTAATCTATAGGTTTGTCTTCCCCATACTAATGAGCGGCCTCCTACCTGATATCCTCTTATCCAATTGAAAGGTTTAACTTGTATGTAAGGATGGTCTTTATCTTTTACATAAAAGTGACGACTCCCTTCATTATAAACCAAACTTTGAATAGGATTTTCTTCTCTATCTCTATTAGTAAGAACAAGCCTTTCCGGAAACTCCCATGGTTTAAGCATTGCAGTAGGATAATCTTTGATATGCTCTACATTTCTTCCACGCTCAAGCAATAAGGTTTTAATTCCCTTTTTACAAAGTTCCATAGCAGCCCACCCACCACTAATACCACTTCCCACCACTATTGCATCAAAGTGATGAGTAGTTTTTTGCTTATGCGGAATTTGCAAGGAATCTTGTTGGTTGCCCATGATAAATTATTTTGTTGCCCAGGAATGTTGCCCATTCTCCAATGGGATGCAGGGGAAATACCTACCCGGAACATGATCATAGGAAAGCGCCTTTTCAGCACCAAGTTGTGATGTACAAAAAGCAATAGATGAATACTCACGAAGTAGAGAAAAATATGAATGTCCTGTAAGTTTTCGCTTTACTTTTCCAATGAGACCATTCCATTCATCATCATCATCAAATATCTTTTGCATCAATTTCTCTTTTTCGGAGTTATTCAATGCATCTATATCTTTATTAAATTCTTTTATACAATATTGTTGCGTTGCTTTTAAGCCCTCAATAAAATTATTTTGATCTGTTCGCTTTATAGCATTTTTAACCAGCATCTTCATTACCGGCCCAACTGCAGCAGCTTTCGCACCAGGCGTATCCGTTTCAGGTATAAGAATTTCAGCTAACTCCTCCATCATATTCACGCAATTATCTAAGAACTTCCAGTCAGGGGTTTTATAAATGTGGAAAGCTTTGAACCCGGTGTAGGTAGCTGCTACTCCGGCGCTTAATAAAAAAATGGATACTATGGCCTTTCTTCTCTTCATGATTAAGAAAATTACGGCAATTTCATAGCCTGTTCAAGCGGTTGTCCTATCATTTCCTCCAACCGAATAACAGTCACTTTTAAATCTCTTTCACGGCTGGTCATATTAGATTTCTCCAAAAGGTACGTTTGATATACCTTATTCATTTCTTCTAATGTTATATCTCCACTAGCATAAGCATGTTGAGCACCTTCATAGGCGGAAAAATTATATTCAAGATATGTTCTCTGTAAAAAGACTTTTTCTTGTGCCTCTAAATAATCTTCATATCTAATTAACGTTTCGGCCCTTATCGAACGTTCTTTATCCTTTTTCAATTCATGTGAAATTTTAATATTTTCCTTACCTATTGCCTTTTCGCGCTTACTTCGTGAAAAAATATCTAAAGGCACGGCAGCGCCGATATTATATTTAGGAAAGAAGCTTGCTGCTGCAGAATTCTGAATTACAAACTCATTCACATTAGCCCCCACACTAACTGAACTCAACCATGAAGAGCGCGCCTTTTTTAGTTGCTCTTCAGCAATCCGTGTATTGGCGTCTGCGATTTCTAACAAAGGATTATCCAGAGCCAGCTTAACTAATTTAAGCCGAATAAGAGAATCCTTGTTTAATTGAGTATAGTTTACTTCAGTACTACTTTTGTTATTTACGGGCGGACGATAATTCTTTTTTACTTTTTCGGGAGGGGTTGTAATATACTGAGCATTCAGTAAAGAAGTCATCCCGAACACAAAAATAGCGGTGAGTGTTAGCCGCTGGGAATATTGATTTACTATCATAAAAAAGCAAAAGGTTTATTTATTTTGACGGGTTGGGGCATAATACAATTGATCCCATTCCATCAAGCGTTTCATTAAAGATAATACAGAAAAAAAGAAAATAGCTCCCGGAATCTGCCCAATGGTTTCTTGAGAATACTGGGTAACCATTATAGGGAATAAGGTAGCCAATATAGCTGCAAGGTAAATTTTATACTCTTGCGTTCCCATTCGGAAGTAATAATTTATCCCTTGCCATAAAATAGCCAGATTAAAAAATATCCAAATTATTAAACCAACCCATCCGGATTCTAATCCAATACGCAACAATCCACTATCAGTAGGAAAATTAGCCAAAGGATGATATGGATAATATTTCAAACCAAGCAAACCGGTAGTTCCTAAGCCTCCACCAAATGGATGTGCGTGCAAATAAGGTTGAATATAATGTCGGTTTCGCTCCCGTAAATTCAGTGACTCATCTTTCGAGTCGAAGGTAGTGCGCATACGATTTAAGGTAGGGCTACTATTAATTGGAGCAAACATTAAAATCATACCCAAGATAATGCAAGAGAAAAGAGTGATGATGGTTGTCTTATTTTTTATTGTTAAAAAGCCATACATAGCAATCCCTGCCGGAAGTATTATTGTAGTAGTTCGGGTGCCGGAATATGCCATACCCAGTAACATAAAAATTATCATAAACCCCATGATAATTTTCCGCCGATACTTTCTTTCATAGATAGCCAATATAAGCGTAAACACTGCCATTGTACCTGCTAAGACACCAAATGATACCACATCTGATAAAAATGAAAATTTTCGCAGCTGTCCACCTTGATATAAAAGCTCAAACTGGCCAGGTACACTCATTATATACCTCATTTCCATTGGTAAATAACCAAACCATTGTTGAAAGCAGCCATACAAGGAAATGATAAATGCAGCAATAATCCAAAATTTGACAAAAAATCTAAATTTCCTCGGAGTATCAATTATGCGGTATGCAGCTATATATACCATTATAAACACTAACCACCTTTTGATAGTTGGGAACCAAACGTCCACTCCTATTACATTAGGATTTAACACTTGCAGAATGGTGCTTGTGGTATTTATTAATAATGCAATACTTATTATTGTTTTAATTAAAGTACGTGTACGGCCGGGCTGACCAACACGATTTAAATATGACCCTAAAAAAACAAATAGAATAAGAATTTCTAAACCAGTACTTAAAGGCAATACATCACTTCCAATTAAATGATTAGGATAAAAAACAAAAATGGAAAATATACTTATTAGATAAAAGCCATAATAGGGCTTAAATAAGCAAATATATACAGCTATCACACCTAAGAGCAGACCGGAAAAAGCAAATGGGATTAGAAACAAATCCTTACCAACAAGAAAGCCTGACCCCATTGCCAACAACAATAACAGGGTAATTCCAAAAGGCGTCATAAGTCTTTTGCGAAACAGTTGCTGATGCAACCACTCTCCTACTATTTGCATAAAGCTTACGTTATCACGCATTAGAGAAAAACAATTTTGATAAACAGAAACACCATTACAAGGGTAACAAATAACAAAGCAACTATTTCTATCAAACGATCAGTATTAGTTTCTCCACTATTATTTATTCGTGGCTTCATACCTTTTATTTTCTTTCCTTTTCAAAAGTATTCATTGCCTCGTACATAAGAGCAACGGAATTTTCCCACGTATGTGAACGAGCAAACATTCTTCTGTTTTCAATAGCTTCTTGATCATTTCCAGAATCTAATGCAGTTTGAATAGCCTCTTCAAATTCATCCAATCCTGTGCAAAGAAATGTACACTTGGCAAACGCTTCCATGGTTTCCGTTCTTGTGGCTACCACCGGTTTTCCAACTGCCAAATATTCATCTATTTTTCGAGGATAATTTCCGATAGTCAATTGATTAACCAGCTGTGGGTTTAAACAAACATCAAAATAATGTACATAAGCCGGCAATTCCTTCTCTTGCTTATTTCCTAAAAAATACACATTTGGCATCTTGTGTAGGGCAGATTTTTTAAACGCTTCATCTTCAGGCCCTATTAATACCATTTGCCAATGCTCATTTCTTGATGCCATTTTTTCAAGTAATTCAATATCCAATCTCATTTCAGTAAGAAAACCGCAATAGCCAATAACAGGACGTTTGATATTTGCAATATCTGCAGGGAAATTTGAAGGTGCCGGTACAAAAAACTCATCCCCACAACCCTGGCCACAATAATAACTACGTTGATTAAAATTTCTTGCGTACGAAGTAAGATACAAGGAATTAGTTACCACAATATCTACCTTTTTAATCAATTCAGGTTCTGAATATTTCCCGTGCCGGAAAAAGTAGGGTTGTGCCAGTAAATAATCTCGTAAGTAATACATTGTATAATCAACCAACAAGTAATCTTGCAAATACAATCCATTGTAAAAGTCGTTATCAATAAATAAGACAGCATTATTAAACTGCAATTTATCCATGCCTTTTTTTATTTCACGTGCCAGTTTAACATTATTTCGACGATTGAACCATCTATAAAAGAAATTATGAGGGAGCCAGTTTATTGACTCTAAACGAGTTTGTGGATTAAATACCCAAAGATTAGGCCCTACTTCTTCAAGCACCTTTTCCCCGTGTTTAATACTTTTTAACCGATTTACTGTCTTGATATCTTTTGGTGCCTTCCATTGTGTAATTCTATCCAGAGGCCGATTTACATAAAGAACTCTATTATGCTTCGAAATAACTTTAGCCATATTTTTAAAGTTATGGCCAATATTTAAATCCCAGGGTTGAATACCCAGCATAATGATATCTTTCCCTTTTAGTGTTTGTTTATCCATAGCTAACGAATCTTATTTAAAACCATTTTTGTCATTTCGGGATAAAATTGAATTGCATATTTAAAGCAGTTAATAATAGATATACCATAATACTTATGAAGCAGCCATTGAGTAATTATAAAAGCTACAATATGTGATAACACAAGCGCATAGGCAGCACCCAGGAAGCCCATTTGTTTAATTAATACATAAGACAAAAGCACATTAAGTAAGGCAATGAATGTAATTAATCTAAAATTGATTTCCGGTTTACCGCTGGAATCTATGATTACACCCCATTGTTTTAAAAATGCCAAAAACATTGCTGTTACTGCAATTATTTGTAAATACGGAACCCCATCAAGATATTGTTCATCAGCAAGGAAGAGTATTATAAATTTTGGAAACAAAAGAATGAATATAACCATAGGTATGGCAAAACTTAGTGTAGCACCCACAGATTTTTCATAATAATACCGGATAAGGCCCTTATTAGCTGCATTTTCACGGTTTGAACTTTTAGGGAAAAGAATATCACTCACCACCTGAGAAGGCATATCAGTAAGATTAATTACGCGCGTTGCCATACTTTGAGATGCAGTGAAGGCTGTACTTCCCAAAAGCGGAGACAGCATTATTTGTGCAGCATTTGCAAATATTAAAGTACTAATACCTGACCCAAAGACATATTTTCCAAAATGCCATAATTGAGAAAACCACTCTCCTCTTAAAATAAAGGTATAAGAGAGGAAGTGCTTTACATATCGGTAACCTACAAAAGCACCTATTGCAATACCGATATTAAAAAAGACAACCAACATGGTTAAACCAATCTGGCCTTTCATTAACCACCACATAACCATGAGCAGGAGAGTTATTCCTTGTCGAAAGAAATAAATAGAGAACAATTCTTTAAACATGGAATGGCTATACATCATCCATTCAAAATGTGAGAAAAAAATAAGTAGTGTCATCCCAATCAGAAACCAATACATCATATCATCCAGCCCTGGTGCCTTGAGTAATCCGGAAAGCATATTTGCAAATACAGCAAGAATAATTATTAATAAAAAAGTGATGAGGCAGTTTAATAAGAAAGCGGCAGACAATACAAAGGGATGATCTTCTTTGGCACTATAATTAATAAACTTAATCATAGCGGTTTTAACAAGCGCCTGTCTAATTAATTCAACAAAAGAAGTTACTACAAGGAAAAGGACCCACACACCCATCTCCTCTTTTGTAAGGGCCTTTTTAGCCAACAACATGGTAGTGATAATACCAAAGACAGGTACGGATATTTTTTGCAACCCGTTATACAGCCCGGATATCAACCAGCCCTCATTTTTAACAGGTTCAGCCATGGTTTACTCAGGATCCTTTTTTAAATCCTTTAGATTTTATAACACTTTTAATAATATCCCAAAACGCACTTATAGAAGCACTTAATTCTTTTCGTAAAGATCGGGGAGGAAAGAACTCATCACCCCACTCTTCCTTCCATTTTTGTGTAAAGTATTTTCTTATTTCCGGATCTTCGGGTTCAATTACATAATCAAAATTATCTTCCCATTCAATACGAATAGAAAACATATTAGGATGGGTACGTTCAGTTATTTTAAAGCCTATACTATGCTTAGGTAAGTAATCTTGTATTAACTCACCCATATCATAGCCATAAACAAATCCCATTTTTACCTTATCAACCAAATACAGCACATCTTTATACTCATGCAATATCCATTTATGTGAATGACGAGCAAATAGATTTTCACCAAGCAAAGATGGTGTTTCAAGATAGCCGCGTTTCCCAACTCGAAAAAGCTCACTCAAAAATTGTTTAGGGTCTTCTACATGTTCCAGCACATGACAACAAATCACATAATCAAATTCCTTATCTGCAAAAGGTAAATGCTCACCATCAGCATTTATAAATTTTTGATTTTTTAAAACTTTAATATCCCCGCTTCTATGATAATTGGTATCCGTAAACTTATCAACTACTACATTGGCTCTTGGATGAGGATTATGTCCACCTCCCACATCCAACACCTTATGCGATTTATTTACGTTAATATCGAACCGACTTTTAGGATTTCTTATCTTCATGAATAATGTAAAATTATCAATTATTATTTCTTTTTTACTGGTGCATCGGGTGCTAAAGAGAATATCCATGGCATTTTCAATCTCTCGGCCAACCTAAATGCCAATACAGGCAAAACCAATCCCATGGCAATCCCTATAAACAACAGTGCAGGAACATACGTTATACCCAATACTTTAACCATAAAAATCCGTGTACCTGCCAATGCCATTACATGCGCCACATAAATATAAAGTGAAAGACTTCCTAACACATGTAGCCATTGTATCCAACGAAGCCGTTGGAGACTAAATGAAACAGCAATAACAAATGCACAGCCGGTTAATGCAATTAAGACATACCTCACCGGTTCAAAATTCTCCACATAATCATAATGCCCTGCCGAATGCATTAAATTTCGTTGTAAAAAATACCACTGCGTAAAAATAAACGGAATCAACAGCAGAGCCGGCAGTTTCCATGATTCAAGTAAACTAAGGTTGTTTTTATCCCTGATAAAACGTCCAACCAAGTCACCTATTGCGTAGAATAAATAATAATGCAAAATATCAGTAATGAATCCAAAATTTAGTGACTCCCTACCAATATATGCACATAACGTATAAAACAAAATACCCAAACCTACATTTTGTAATGCATTAAACTTTAGCACCACCCGGAAAAATGCATATAATACTGCCACATTAAACAAGGCATACAAATACCAGAATTGTTCAAGCTCTCGGGGTAAATAAAAAAGAAATAAATAATCCTTAACTGTTCTATTTGAGTTTACCCAATTAGATAAAACAATTTGAATAGTTATTTGCAATACACCCCAAACGAAATAAGGATATAGGATAGTGCGTGCTTTATTTTCAATAAATCTTTTAATTCCACGTTTTGCCAAACTCGTAGTTACAAACATACCTGATACCACAAAAAACAATGGCATCCTGAAACTAAAAAACAAGGTGTTGGCATGTTCATAGTAGATATAATCTAAAACCGGTAAATTGGAATTTTTAATACCCTCAAACACATGGCGATAAACCACCAGGATAATAGCAATACCTCTGGCATAATCAATCCATTTTTGCCGTGTTACGTGAGCGGCTGAAATTTTATTATCAGGCATTGAGGTTTTCGGTGAGAACTTTATTCAATATTACCCCTCCATTTTTCTCTTTTAGCGAAGCAACAAACTGAATTGAATCTAAATCAGCTTGTGCTATTGCTTCATCGGCTCCAAAAATCAGATAAATACTATCTACATATTTTGCCATTTCACGCGAATCAGCATACAAATTCATGGCTGCAGTTTCAATTAATATATAATCATATTCTTCTCTTAACAGCCGTAAAAAATCAACAATATTTAGCTCATTAAGCACTTCAGTGGGTGTAACATTACTTTCTCTACACCCTATAATATCTAATCCATCATAAGAGGTGGAGCTTACCACTTTCTGTTGACTTATGGAGAGAGAGTAATTTATTTTGGATGAAACATCCTGAATGAATATTTCGGGATTAAAGTGACGAGTCAGCGTATTATTTAAGAAATTCAAATCTATAATCAATACTTTTTTATGACTCAGCAATAAGCTGGCTGCCAATGCCTCAATCGTTGTCGTTTTTCCAGATTGCTTTTGCGAACTGGTTAATAAAAAAACCTTCTTTCCGCTATCTAATAGTTCAAACCTAAGTTTTCTAATACTATTTTTAAACAAATTCTTAAATCGATATTTTTTCCCTTGCTTGTCCTCTAACATCATATCTATAATCAATTTCTTTTTAAATAGCACATGATTTAAAATATTAGAGGTATGGGTTCTACTTTGGCGATAAAAAATTGAAGGTGTTTTTGCTGCCGGATCAAAGATTTCCAGGAAAATAAAGATCAATACCATGAGCAAAAAAACGGACATACCAGCAAGAATCATCTTTATTAATGTCTTTTTCGACTCCGGTTGATTTGGTGGAATTCCTACCCTGGTTTGGATAAAATTTACAGTTGGATCATCTCTTACCAATCCTTCTGCCATCGAATATTTTTCACGTATCTCACGGAGTTGCTGGTTCTCCATATCCAGCTTAGTTTTCAACACATCAATTTGCACACTACTGCCCGGATTAACATTTGTTAAGCTCATATACCTTGTTATCCGTGCATTATATTCATCTATAGTGGTTTTTGAAGCATTCAGCAACGCCTCCTCCTCATTAATTTCGCGTGTAGTATTATCAATCTTATCTAAAAGCTTGGAGCGACTTGCACCGGAAGATGATTTCTGAATAATTTCGTTACGTAAACCATCAATTTGCCTTTGCAATCCAAGATCATTTCCTCCTCTCTTATTTAATTCGGCAACTAAATCATTACGTCGCTGAGTTAGGCGAATTACTTCTTGATTATCCCCTGAGGTTGTTTCTGCACTACCCATTAAACTACTTAGTTGAGCACGGAGGTAAGCAACCCTGTTTAAATGCGTATTGTACTTTCCATTTTCTTCAGCAAGACGACTTTCAATTTCAGTAACTGTTTCCATTGCGCTGGTTGTACGGGCAACAGGATCCAAACTCCCCTGGCTTACTTTGGCTTCTAACAACAATCTTCCGAGGCTATCAACTTTTGATTGCTGAACATTAACCATATCACGAATCGTTTGTGCATTATCATCAGTCCGCTGCGTATTTAGGTTACGATAGTAATTCAAAAACTCCTGACCAATCATATTAACTACCTTGGCTGATAGATCCGCATTTATAGAGCTATAAATAATATCAAGGTAATCCGTACGAGCTACCCTTGAAACAGTTAAATGCTTCATAATATCTTTGTACTCATACCCAAATAATTTCAGGTATTCAATCAATAATGCCTCTTGTTTTTTATTGGAATGCAACATATCATGATTAGCCAATTTTTCCACCAAAATTCTTTTTGCAGTATCTACGTTCATTTCACGATAAACAGGCTTCTGCTTATTGGAAAGAGAAACTTCCGAATAAGCATTTGCCGGGTCATTAAGATCATGGAGCAAAAGCGCATATCCCACTCTATTAACCACCTGCGGTGATTTCATGGTTTCCAGCACATTATCAAACCTAATATCAACCGTGTAAAGGTCAATAGCTGAACTACCATCAGAGAGCTTCACTTTCTCACTGGTAAAACCTGTAGAAAATTGAGCAACCGAAACGAATTGTGGCTTTTTATTTACGAGTAAAAGAAAGGTAACCACCACAGCCAAAAAAGATAAAATAAAAATTATCCATTTTTTGCGGTAAAGCACCCGGAGAAAATACATGATATCCATACTCAGACGGTATTATAGAGGTAAGTGAATACGTAAGATAAAAAAAATCTGGCATTCGAAAGAATACCAGATTTTTAATTTTACAAAATCATCATTATTTAATCTTAATCAACCTTTCTGAATGAATTAGCTTACCCTCAGCATATACGCTAAGTATATAAGCACCCGGAGTAAGTTGTGCGCTATTATTTAATACCACAGGAAGAATATTTCTACCTGCCATAACAGGTGAGTTTTTACTGCGATAAACAACATGACCACTCAAATCAGATAGTACCATCTGAATTGCAGATGCATCTTTTTTAGATATCCATTCAACATTAAGCTTATCAACAAACGGATTAGGGAACACTGAAACTGTTGGCACCATCTCCTCCTCAATTTGTTTAGGATCACTATAATCAACATACTCATTCTCTTCACCACGTCCAAGAACAGGAATGTAACTACTATTGTCATCATAAGATTCAATAGTCAGCACGCTGGTAAAGCTGTATGGAGATCCGGTTAATGTGCTGCAGTCAAGATACAGTTCTCCCTGATCACTAGGCACTAAATCAGACAGGTAAACAATTTTAGAGTCATTATTCAAGCTGTTTAGATACACACTATTCTCATTACAGCTATACTTGGCAATGAAATAACCATAAGAAATGGCACTACCAAAAATTCCAATTCTATATTTCTTACTTACATTCAGGTTTGAGAATTTAACCTGTGACACCTGCCCGGCATCCGTCCAGTAATTACTTGACATCACCTTACCCGGGAAAATTCCGCTGTTTGAATTAACACCGGTAAAGCCCGGCCCATTAAACTCTTTTGTAATGGTAAGATTAGTTCCACTGAGTACTCCATTTTGATCCTTCAGATTATTAAATTGAATACCAACTGTTGAGGGACCTGTGGTGTTATTCCAAGGTGCAGGAGCTTCTTCGGTAGTAAACGTATTGAAATTAACAAACACAATACTTGGTGAAAGGATGGCTGTTGCCACATTACTAAAACTACTATTGCTACCGGTCTTAACCGCACGAACCTTATAATAATAACGCACATTAGATGAAGCGGTGTTATCAGTATATGATGTAACATTCGCTGAAGTGGTTTTAATAAGGCTAAACCCAGAGTTTGGTGAAGTAGAACGATAAATCTGGAACCCACTTTCATTGGTACTTCTATCACTCCACTTCAAATCAACTTTATTGGTTGTGAGTGTTGGTTCTGCAAATAGATAATAAGGATTAAAAAGCGGAGTGCCGGTATATTCTTCAATAATCATGGCATTCAAATTCAACGCTGTTGAAGCTGCAGGTTTGGTTAAGCGAACAGTAATAATTCCTGAAGAGTTAGGAACTAATCCATTCAATTGCATGGATGTATTACTATTGTACGTTGCATTAAGTGTAGCTGACTGGCCACCGGATGAAGCGGTTACATTAAAATTCATACCGGCATTATGGCTGCTAAAAATTACAATATTGTATTTCTTATTTTTATCCAGCCCTTCAATCTGAACATCTCTGGCTACATTAGCAGTAGATGTGAAGCTACCTGAAATTACATTATCGGGGAAGATTCCTTTATCCCCACCGGTAATCATACCCAATTCAAAATTGCTATCCCATTGAGCAAGCAAACGCACACCAAAAGGTGTAACCACATCTGCTGCATCTTTCAGATTAGACATCGGAATATTTGCATAGGGGAAGCTATAGAAGTTATTCCATGGTGATGCGGCTAATGGTTTTCCGGGTGTACCAAAATTTACATATACTGTTCTTACAGATGGATCTATTACCCTGATATTAAATGTTGTAGTTACACTTCCTCCAAAATTATCGGTTGCCGTAACCTTGATGTTGTTATAATTTCCAAGGACATCCATGGTAGTATTGATTGAAATATATCCCTGACCATTTCCGGTTAAGTTCCAGGTAGCAAATGGAGGCAACCCGGTTATATCAACACTAAGAATATCACCCGGATCATCAGTGGCTGTGATACTTACATTTACCATAGAACCAGCATTTATCACTACGTCGGAAACTGGCATCAATTGTGGCACTTTATTACCCGAAGTAACACTTACTGCTCCTGTAAGACCTGAAGAGCCATTATCATTTATGGCTTCAAGCTTATAATAATAAGTGGTGTAAGAAGCTACAGAGTTATCAAAATAAGTAGTATCATTTGCATTTCTTTCCCCACTGTTGAGTACAGTATAAGGCCCGGCAATATTAGTAGCACGATGTACCTGGTAATGCTTTTCATTATATGCCAAGTCTATCCAACTTACTCTTACCCTACCATCAGGCTGAGCTGTAGCTCCAACAATTTGGGGCATTACAGGTGCCGTAGCATCCAAAAATGGCTTTTGAAGTACAATAGATGTAAGTACTCCATAAGGTGTATTATCATCCAACTTACTCATTTGGAACTGGATAATTCCACTGCTGTTAGGAGTTACACCTGAAAATGTAATAGTATTTGAAATATTATCCTGTACGTGGATAGACTTCGTTTCTCCGTTACAAGTATAAACCGTTGTTCCATTATCACGATAAGCTGCCCAATTACTACTTGCAAACAAAGTAATATTATATACTGAATTAGGATCTAATCCGGTAATATTTACAGAAACGGTATTAGGTGCTCCAAAAATACCAAACCAAAAATAATCACGAATAACTGCATCCGGATAAACACCGGAATTGTTACCCGTAACTGCACCAGCTTCACCTGCATTCCATGGTGTACGCAAGAAATCTAATCCAACAGTAGTTTGCGTGCCATCTGCATCTAAAAGATTTGAGGTGCTTGTGCTATTAATATTATTCCAAGGTGCGGGAGCATTCGGACCATTATATTGCATACTCATATAAACCGTTTGAGTAGCAGGCTCTATATTATTTACTGTAATTACGAATGGCACTTCAGCAAACGCACCTTCATCATCGGTTACGCGCGCCACTACCCTATATACTCCAGCATGAGCATACCAAGGAGAAAGATGTAATACTCCTTCTCCGTTAGTAGAAGAGGTAAACTGAGCAAATGGTAAAGGCGTATTTAATGACCAAACTAAAGAACTATTTCCATCTGCATCATTTGCTATTAGATGAACATCCAATACCTGTCCTTCATCAATTGTAACATCATTCACCGGGCTTATTTCCGGAACATTGTTTCCATTAACTGAAATCATAAAGGAAGTGAAAGCTGAACCTCCATTTTCATCCAAAGCTGTAACGGTAACTAAAACGTTATCGCCATCATTACGCACATCAGGACTCAGTGTAAGAGAAGCTGTTCCGTTACCTGAAGTAAATGAACCAAAGGATGGCATATTTTCAATCATCATCGTGATATCTCCACCATCAACATCAGTAGCAGAAAAATTTAACGTTACCGTTGTTCCATATTGCATACTAAAGTCACTTACCGATGAAATTACCGGGAGGTTATTACCTGTTCTTGCATTTGCCTCATTAGAGTTATCTGAATTTCCACCGATACTGGTTGCGCGGATGTAATAATAATAGTCAGTATTTGAAAACAAATCAACATCCTGGAAGGAAGTAGTATTTGCTGGTAAGGTAGCAAGTAATCTAAAATTATTTGCATTACCTCTTGAACGGAATAATTCGAAATTATTTTCGTTATTGGAATTATCTGTCCATGATAAATCAATTTGTGAAACTGAGACAGATGTTGCAGTTAAATTAGAAGGAGCGGCTGCTCTTGGTGGTAGATTAGTTGAAGAAGCGGTTACATAAGTATCATTCATCAACTTAACAAGGCTGGCAGCAGATAATGCATTAGGTAGGATAACCACATCATCAATTAATCCACCATAATTATTATTTGAGGTGGCTGCTCTGAATGCGTGGCTGCCATTACTGGCTCCAATACGGGATAAGCCGGATGAGGCGCCAACAGTAGTTCCGGAATTGGTTAAGTTAACTGAACCTCTTTCAGTTCCATTTATAAATAATTTAAGCGATTTACCATTATAAACCAAGGCTACGTGGTTCCATGCATTACTATTCCAACTGGCATTATTAACCACATTACTTACCGATACAGATTGAGAAGAACTGCTTCTGCAAACCGCACCTTCCAGTGCTTTATTATTAAAGCGCAAAGCCATACCATTATCCGAGCCTCCTAAATCAACAATTACCTTATTAGCTGCATTTATAGAAGTTGAGTTTGGCTTAATCCACAAAGCGATAGTTCGGCTTGAATATGCATCGCTTGGAAAATCTCCTCCTGAGCTAAAAGGCATGTCAGCATAATTAGAAGAGCCATTAAAAGACAATGCATGTGACCCTTCCTGCCTATCTGTAACATAAGAAGAACCTGAAAGGCTAAGTGGTCTTGCTGCACCGGAAACATCAGCATTACTGTTATTCAATTTCCAACGCGCATCTTTTGCACCATCATAAGCAGAGCCACCATAATTATTAAAACTCCTTATTTTATACCAAAAAGTTGTAGAAGCTTCTACATTGAAAGTATCTACATAAGAAGTGACATTTGCATTGGTTACACCAATTGGGAAATAGGCTCCAAATTCATCTTTACTACGCAGTATTTCAAACCCAATTTCATTATTACTATTATCGGACCACGATAAATTAACCTGGTTATAGGAGTTTGACGAAGCATTAAAATCAGTAGGTGCTGCAGGGTAGGCATTTGCAGGAATATTTACGGTTTCAACAAATGCACTATTGGGAATAAGTGTACGCGTTCTATAACCTGCTGCAGTGCTTGTCCAATAAATTTCCATTATTTGATCACCTCCATTTTCAAAAAATGTGATGGCAATAGGGTAAACACCTGCATTTAATGTGATTGTTCCACTTTTATATTGTGATGCATGAATTCCATCATTATCTACTAATGGAGTAGCGCCATAGCTATACTGTCCAATATATAATTTACTGCCATCATCACTTTTGGTTTCAAACTTATAACTTCCTGTTACCGGAATTTTTATAAATCCTTCCCACAGAAAGGCAAAATTATCATCACGTAATCTTGGAGCAATTGTAACATTATTAACTGTACCAGTGGCCACAGGCGTAAGTGTGCTAAAGTCGGGCAGGTTATCCCACTGGCCTTCATAATATTTATAATTTAATCCTGCCAACCGCGCAGTTGCATTCACCTGATTACTTGCAGCCGAAGCATTACCAGCAGCGTCAACAGCCTTAACATAAAACGAATACGTTTCTTGATAAGTAAGATTACCTGCTGTAAAACTTTCATTATTTGTAGTCACATACGTTTTAACTCCATTTACATACACATCATATTTCACTACGCCCACATTATCGCTGGAGGGATCCCATGCCAGCGTAACCGATGAGGTACTGGTAATCAGTACACGTAAAAAAGAAGGAGCTGAAGGCGCAATAACATCTGCATTAGTTTTTGCAGTTGCTTCTGAAGTAGTTTGAGAAGCACCGGTTTGGTTTATTGCACGGATAATATAATAATATCTGGTATTTGATTCAACCTGTATATCGTTATAAGTCAATACATCCGCATCAGCCTTCCCAATATAACGGTAACCACTACCCGATGTATTACTTCTGTAAATTTCAAAAGCTGTTTCATTGAATGGTGCATTGGGGTTATCAATCCAATTTAATTCAATAGCTCCATCTCCATTTGGTGTTGCAGAAAGATTTGATGGTTTAGCAGGTAAATCAGCGCCAAAAGCATTTATTACCTCAAATGGATCATTGAAGAAACTACTACATTCTCCATTTTCGGATACTTTTACTTTATACGAGCCTACGCCCGCAGTATAGGTATTAGTGGTACTTACCAAAGCATTATCACTAATTCTTCTCCATTCATAACTTAAATATCCTTCCGGTACTTTTAAAGGAACAGTAGTAGAACCATCGGGTGCAGGAATAACATTGCTATACATTCCATTCACTTGGATGGGAGGCGAAACTGTTCCGGGCTTAGCTCCTATAACAACTGGTGTAGGAGACCATTCAGACCAAGGTCCGTTGGCTACCCTGCGAAAACGAACACGATAAGTGCCATAACTGGTGGCAGTATATTCATTTGCATTAGCTCCTGAAATAACCACTCCATCTTTATCCCACTGATATTCAGGAAAACCCGGAAGTATTGCCATCCTTGCATTTACAGAATCTGTAGGGCAAAATTGATTACGCTGAAAATATACCAGCGGATTAGCCATATGCGGTTTACTCAAATAAGGGAAATAATCCGGCTCATTCCAGAAATCATTCCAAACCCCATGACCTAAATTTGGATAAAATGTTTGGCGGAGATATCCTCCTCTTGATCTGAATTCATTAATTACATAATCTGCGGTATAGGGTGCAGGGTTACCATCCTGCCCGCCATTAGTAAGCCAAATAGGAACGGTAACATAACCGTTCATATAGGGAACGTAATTTGTTTGAGCTGCTGAAATAGGTATTGCTGCAGCAACCTTTTTAAGGTAGGTAGGATTACTTAAGAAATCCCATGTGGCCTGACCACCTGATGAAAGGCCACTTATTATAATTCTGTCCGGATCAACTTTTGCAGAACTTATTAGGCTGTCAATAGCTGCATTTATCTTAGGGAAATAATCTTGTGAGGCACCACTGGTGCTTTGTGCATAAAATAAAAAGCCGTCAAAAGTCCCGTCATTCACTTTATTAGCATGCACCTGTCCTCCATGAAGGAGTTGATATTCATTATCATAAACATCTCCTCTTTCGCCCATACCGTGGAAGAAAATGAATAAGGGGTATTTTTTCCCATCATTTACATCTTGTTGGTAGGTTTTAGGAAACTTCAACCGAAATGCAACTCCTTGATATAAATAAGATTTATATCCTTTTGAAAAAGGCCCCCAGCTTAAGCGGTTGGCGTGTCCCCATTTTACAATATTGTAATTATTCCAAGCCGGAATTGCCGGTCTGTTGTTGGCTGTAAATACGTTATCCGGGTCGTTTGAATTAAACCCATATTGATAGGTTTGAGCCTGAGTTGTAAATGCTATAAAACTTAAAAGCGTGGCGATGGTAAGCGTAAAAAGCGTTTTCATCCTGAAAATGTTTAAATGTTTTTTAGGTAAGTTGACCAGGATTTGTAGACCTTATTTGTTGTGGCGTTACGGTGGATATCAGATACAGAGGTTCACCAACATTAGGCGAAGGATAGAATGGACAGTGTTTTCAGATAGGAATTGAAGAGTTTCTACGGAATAAATCTAGAGGACGAAGGTAGTTAAATATTTTACTTTTGCAAAATATCAGCTTACTTTTTTTGCAAAAAGTCTTGAATAAAACTAATATTGCACATTACCAATTAATTAGCCGTGCTCCTTGTTTCAATTCTATTTTGGATTTCTGTTTTTATTGTCTTTTACACCTATTTCGGATATGCCATTTTAGTGGCTATTTTTAACAAAATCTCACCTTATAAATTTTCCGTTAAGGACACTGAAATAACAGATTGGCCTGCTGTAACACTGGTTGTAGCTTTATTTAATGAAGAAGATTATGTGGATGAAAAAGTAAAAAACACTTTTGAACTTGATTATCCGGAAGAGAAGCTTCAAATTCTTTTTATAACGGATGGCTCAACCGATAGTACGCCCCAAAGGATTCAAAAATATCCACGCATTAAACTGATGCATAAAGACGAGCGCCAAGGAAAAACAATGGCAATTAATAGAGCCATGACTGAGGTAACAACACCTTTTGTGGTCTTCTGTGATGCCAATACTTACTTGAATTCTGCAGCCATCAAAAAAATTGTTGCCCATTATAATGATCCGAAAACTGCTGCTGTAGCAGGTGAAAAGAAGATTGCAGACGCTGCAGATGCTGCCGGTGCAGGAGAAGGTATTTATTGGAAATATGAATCTACCCTCAAAAAATTGGATGCCCGATTTTATTCTATTGTGGGGGCTGCAGGAGAATTATTTTCTATGCGAACTGCACTATATACACCTATAGAGAAATCAGTTATACTGGATGATTTTGCTGTTTCCATGCGGCTGTGTTTAAGAGGTTACAGAGTTGCATACGAACCTGGGGCGTATGCTGTAGAAACAGCCTCTATGAATATAAAAGAAGAGCAAAAACGAAAAATCAGGAACTGCGCCGGAGGTATCCAGGCTGTTATGCTTTTACCTAAGGCTTGGAATATTTTTAAATATGGTAGATTGTCATTTTTATACATTTCGCACCGCGCTTTCCGATGGATGGCGGCGCCTTGGTTACTACCAATAATCTTCATACTTAATATAATACTGGTAGCTTCTCATTCCGGCTTAATATATACCCTGTTCTTAATAGCCCAGATTATCTTTTACTTTGCTGCTTTAGCAGGATGGATAATGGCTAGGATGAACTTAAAAATAAAAGCATTTTATGTGCCCTATTATTTTACCTTCATGAACGGATCTATGTATTTGGGACTTCTTAGAATCCTGCGGTCGGAACAATCAGGAATTTGGGAAAAAGCGATTAGAAAGTAATTTGTTTAAAAAAGTTTGTCTAAAATTTTTAGAATATCAAATTTTATTATAGTTTTACGCCATTAATAGTCCACATAGTATAAAATTTACATTTATCTGTAAATAATATCCTTCTCAAAAACCATATACTTTTCCTTCAATATCTGTTGTAGAATCTATAGCTACGAATGACCTTTATTGCCAAATCCGTGACAAACCGGCGGCGATTTTGCCGGTTAACCTTTTGAAAAAATTGATCACAACAGATGAAAAAGAGCATTTTAACAATCGAAAACAGTAATGCACTCAGTTACGTTATTAATTCCGTTTTGGAAGACTATGCCGTAACCAATGTAGCCTCAACTGCAGATGCGGTAGAACACCTACATAATGAAAACACAAATGACCTAATTATTTTGGATATTGATAAGGACGCAAACAACCTCGACCTTCTTGAACATATTTCTTCAAGTAGTGTGTTAGGCTCAATTCCAACAGTGATAATCTCAGATTCTGATAATCCTTCTTTGAAAAATAAAACGGCTGAATTGGGAGCTTCTCTCTTTCTTACAAAGCCATTTGATCCAGTTTTTCTATCAGACAAAGTTAAAGACCTAATTTACGCTAAGGGTGAAGAACCTGTGCGCAAACGTAAAACAGTCTTTAACTTAAACATTTTCTAAAGAAAGTGGTTGGTGAAAAATCAATTTACCGTTTTTATTAAACCTCAAACCTCGGGTTATGCTTACCAATGTAATTAACAAAGATTCGAAGGAGGTTCTTTTACAGCAAGACAATGTTCCTGCTATGCTTTTTATAGAGCAAAAAGATAAACCCCTCGAACATTACCACCAGCTATTTAGTGAGTCCTTCTATGTTTCATCTTTTCAGGAAGCAATGGTTCTATTAAAAAAGATGGAAATTTTATCAGCACTGCCTGAAATGATTATCATTGATATCCCCTTTCAAAAGAATGAGCTTTTTATTTTTAGAAATTGGATGAAAGATAATCTGGAAGCTTTCATTCCCACCGTTTACAACATCAAACATTTAAATAATGATGATGCCATACTCGTTTTTAAAAACAGAATGGTTCATGATGTAATAAACGTATCGGTTCATTATAACACCTTAGCTGAGAAAGCCAGGTTTTTGAAAAAGTCCTGGAATCAAAGCCCGGACGAAAAAAGAAAAAGAAAACCACTACTCGATCCAAATTGCAAATTTTGCTTTTCAAAACGCATTATGGACATAGTACTTTCCTTTATTGCGATTATTTTATTCCTTCCTGTATTCATTGTCATTGCCATTATTATCAAATTTGAATCAAAAGGCCCTATAATTTACAAATCAAAGCGTGCTGGGAAAGGATTTAAAGTATTCAACTTTTTCAAATTTCGTACTATGGTGGTTGACGCCGACAAGAAATTGGCACACCTGTCAGGGAAGAATCAATACCATAATACCCAAGGCCCTTCTTTTTTCAAAATAAAAGACGATCCCAGAATTACCCGGTTTGGTAAATTTTTGCGTAATTCAAGCCTTGATGAATTACCGCAATTATTTAATGTGTTGAAAGGTGACATGAGTATTGTGGGGAACAGGCCATTACCTCTTTATGAAGCCAACTCACTCACCACTGATGAATGGGCTGAACGATTCATGGCTCCTGCAGGCATTACCGGTTTATGGCAAATTTCAAAACGTGGTAATGAAGAAATGAGCAGCGAGGAACGGGTGCTTCTTGATATTTCGTATGCCCGTAACCGTTCACTTTCCGGTGATTTAAAAATTATGCTGAAAACACCTTCTGCTCTTTTACAAAAAACAAATGTTTAAGCTATTTATGCTTTTTTATTAAAATATCATGAAGGACACGCCGCTGGTTTCGATAATAACGCTAAACTATAACCAAGCAGACGTAACCATTGAGTTTTTGAAAAGTACACAAAACCTGACCTATAATCATTTCGAAATTCTTGTTTGTGACATGAATTCGATTGAAAGTCCTGCTGACAAAATCCAATCATTAAACCTTCCTAACACAAAGGTATTACTTAGTGATACCAACCTCGGTTTTGCCGCAGGCAATAATTGGGGAATGAGGCATGCAAAAGGGGATTACTTCTTTATTGTTAACAATGATACAGAAGTAACTCCTTCTTTGCTGAACGAATTACTTGAACCCTTTTCTAAAGACCCTTCAATTGGAGTTACATGCCCCAAAATTCGGTTTTTTCAAAACCCGGATATCCTTCAATACGCAGGCTTTACCAAAATGAAACCCATATCAGGAAAAACACACAGCATCGGTTGGGGAGAAAAAGATACAGGTCAATACAACCTCAGTGGCTTTACCTATGGTGCACACGGATGTGCCATGATGGTAAAACGTGAAGTAACCGAAAGAATAGGTATGTTTCCCGAAAAATTCTTTTTATACTACGAAGAATGGGATTGGAGTGAACGAATTCGAAAAGCAGGATTTAATATTTATTATCAGGCAGATGCCCTAATCTACCATAAAGAATCTTTAAGTGTTGGAAAAAATAATCCACTCAAGGTTTATTACCTAACACGTAACAGGATTCTGTTTATGCGTAGAAACAGGCCACTCCTTTCACTATTGGTTTTTTATTTTTATTTTACACTATTCACTATTCCAAAAAATATTTTTGTGTACTTACTAAGGGGAGAATTTGACTTTTTAAAAGCATTTTTAAGGGGAATAGGTTGGAACTTGAGAAATAATAAAAAATCACCTGTATAACATTTTTAAAAGTATGGATACAGCCTTTTAAAATACCTGAAAGGAATAATATACATTACTCAACTATATTAAATAGTACCGGTATTATAGAAAAAAAACTAAAATAAAATGGTGAGCCAACCGTTTAATAACTATATTTCAAACTAAACCGCATCAACATCCAACAGTTTTTCCATATTGCCTGGTTAGTTATCCAGAGTGTAGTGGCTATCATTCTCGTTTTTCCCATTATTTCCTGGCTGATATTTTCATTGTTACCAAAGAAGAAATATCGTCAAACTATAAAAAATGTGGAGAATGATTTCGGAATAATTGTAACTGCCTACCAATATACAGAAAATCTTCCCAATGCCATAGACTCATTACTTAACATGAAGTATCAAAATTTCATGGTGTATGTAGTTTGTGATAATTGCCCGCCTTTTACCTATCGTGAAAATGATGAACGAGTGGTGATTTTACATCCTCCCGAAATTTTTACTAATCAGGTAAAATCTCATTTCTATGCCATAGAAAAATTTAAACGTCAGCACAACCGGGTTGTAATAATTGACAGCGATAATTTAGTTGATCCCAATTTTTTAAATGGATTAACACCTTGGTTTAATCGAGGTTATGAAGCAGTACAAGGGGTACGTACAGCTAAAAACATAAATACCACACTTGCTTGTTTGGATGCAATTGGAGAATTATACTATTTATACTATGACAGGATAATATTATTTGGAATAAGATCCTCATCAATGCTTTCAGGTTCCGGTATGGCATTCACTACATCATTGTATCACGAATGTTTAGGCAATTATAACCAAACAGGTGCCGGATTTGATAAAGTGCTACAATTTAATCTGCTATCAAGAAACAAACGAATTGCCTTTGCCAAAGAGGCTATTGTGTATGATGAAAAGACAGCACATTCGGATCAATTAATAAAGCAACGCGCGCGATGGAATAATACATGGTTTAAATACTTTCCCTATTCTCTAAAGTTGATGATAAAAGGAATAGCTCATTTCAGCATTAACCAATTGCTATATGGTTTTATTTTATTTAGGCCTCCGTTATTTATATTGCTTGGTATTACCTCATTAATTATTATAATCAACTTTTTTACTTTTCCACTATACAACCTGTACTGGTTCACTGCCTGTATTTTATTTCTTTCAGGATTTTTACTGGCACTAAAACAATTAAAAGCACCCACCAAGTTTTATAAAACTTTATTCATCGCACCTAAGTTTATATTTTTACAGGTGCTTTCTTTATTTAAAGCAAGAAAAGCCAATCAATACTCGGTGGCTACCGAACACCATTTTCATAAACCCAAAGAGGAAATTGAAAAATAAAATTACTTTTTCAATGTAAGTATATCTCTGTCGGCTAAAATGAATTTAATACCCGCCTTAATTAAACGGGAACGGCTGTTATTTTATTAACCTACAAGATTTCTCTTGAGCAATTTATATTAACACTTGCTTACCCAGCATTCTGTAATTTGTAATATGCTAGCAAAAAGCAAATTCTTTAACACGTTTATGTCTTCTAAACACAAACAAACATCATTCGTTTATTGTAAGGTGGAAGGTAAATAAACTACTTTTTATTGAATGCAAATAACGGATACTCCCCTTTTAAGCCGCAAAGCTCAGGTTGACGCTCTTCCTTTTCATAAATTTTTTGAAGCCATTTCTTCCCATTCATATTCTCATGAAGATAAGTTTTCATGAATGGAACGCTAACTGACCTCCACACTTTTAACTCAAAAGGAACAGGAAGGTGCTTTTTAAAATATTCATAAGGGTGAGCATGAAAATATAACATCTTGGCGGGAGCAGCCTTCCCTGAAATTTTAGAAGCTGCCTTTTTAATTTTATTCCCAATATACTGAACACCTCTAAACGGAAGCAATGACAGGTTCATCCAAGGAGAATGTTTATACCAATCATATACCACCACTCCTTTGCCACCCTGTATTAATATTCGATAGAGTTCTGTAATTGCCTTAAGCTGTTCATCTTTAGGAATATGATAAATAGTATTTAATGACACAAACCCATCTACCTTATTATCTTTAATTGGGAGATTAGTCATATCACATAGTAAGCATATTGCTTTATCACCCAATTTCTTTTTACACTCACGCAAACCTGTAAACGAAAGATCTACACAAATCCTATAGGTGTAGTTCGCAGAATATTGAAGATAATCTTCAAACTGCAAAGCCCCTGATGCGGCATCTACCATATACGTACCGGATGGTAATAAATAGCGGCTCACCCTGTCGTGGCATTTTTTAATATACTCCTGAGCAAAAGGTCTCAAATCTTCAAAAATATCAGCGTCCTCATAATCTCCTTTTGAGGTGGTATGCCAGCCTCGGTCGTCATAAAAATTTTTAACTAATTTCTTATCGTCACTCAATGTATCACCCAAAATCCTTTCTCTATTATCTACCAAGGCCAAATCAGGCAGTAAGAGAACAATATCATCCACAATGGGATAATAATAATTTCCGGAAGCATTAATCAAGCACACTTCAATAGCATCTTTCATTTGCTTTCCATCTACCTGCCAAACATTATTTTCTTCAATTCTTCTATTTAGCAAAACGATGTCCATATCTGATAACAACCTGATATCTTCGCCCGTTATCGGACATTTTAAAATCTCAATCCATCCCATTCTAGGTATTTTTTAGCAATTAATTACAAATAAAAATAATAATAATCTATTTAGGTATCAAGTTATTTCAAATTCCCTAACTAATTTCAAATATGGTATTATCTCGTATTATAGTCAAACGCATAATAATTGTTATAAACGCCTTAGCTGCTATATTATTATTAATCGCCGGATATTCCTATTTACTCAACCCGGCAACCTGGTGGCTATTGGCAATGGCCGGACTGATCTTTCCCGTTATTTATTTTGGAAATTTTTTACTTCTGTGTATAACTATACTAATAAATAAAAAGGCAGCATTAATACCCTTAGTGGCTTTGTTAAGCACCACTCCTACTTTTTTAAAATGCTTTTCTTTTGGAAGTAATGAAGGTTTTAGCCAAGCCAAACCAACCCATCAACTTAGGGTAGTATCGTGGAATGTTGGTCTTATGAGTTTAAACGCACGAGATACTCAGGTTGCTATTAAGCAAAACCTTGAGATTTTAAATGCACTAAAGGAAACAAATGCTGACGTAATTTGTTTACAGGAATTCTTAACCTCACTTGTCCCCAACGGACATTACAATTTTTTAGATTCAATTAAAAGAACACAAAACTATCCCTATCACTTTTATGCAGTTGATTACGAAGTGTATGAGGGCTTCTTTGTTAGTGGAACGCTCATCCTAAGCAGATTCCCTCTTTTGAAAAAAGACAAAATGCCATTTAAAGGCCCGTTCAGAGGCAGCTTAGTAAGTGCTGATATTTTATTTGAAGGGAAAAAGATAAATCTGCTTTCCTCCAGATTACAGAGTTTAAATTTTAAACGAGATGAATATGCCATCTTCAGTAATCTAAAAAAGGGAAAAGCAGATGCATGGAAAGGAAGCGGTACAATGATGCGTAAAATTAAATACGCATATTCTCAGCGCCTTCATCAGGTAAGCATGATAAAGGGAATGGAAAAAAGAGAAATTGCACAAATATTTACCGGAGACTTAAATGACGTACCGGGTAGCTATGCATACGCGCAAATTAAGGGAGATATGAATGACGCATGGTTAGATAAAGGATTTGGTATCGGAAGAACTTTTAGTAGAATATCACCAACTTTACGAATAGACTATATTTTTTACAACAAACATCTTATGGCTACCCAAACAAAACGAATCATAACAAAAAAAGGGAGCGATCATTATGGCTTGGTAACTGATTTCAAGCTTCGATAAAATTAACACAATGGAACTGCGAAATAACTTTTTCGTGAAAAATGAAGATGTTTGTTTAATTTTAAAAGTATAACTCCAAAAACGCTTTTCACACCTTGGGCCATTTGCCAAAACTTGTAATAGACCTTGCCCTCATTTTAATAACAGGTGCTATCACTACGTTAATATTCAGGCGTATAAAACAGCCATTGGTTTTAGGATATATCATTGCTGGTTTTTTGGTGGGGCCGCATTTTAAGGCATTACCTTCTATTACCGACATTGACAACGTAGAGACCCTTGCACAGATAGGTGTTATTTTTCTGTTGTTTAGTTTGGGCCTGGAATTTAGCTTTAAAAAGCTTATGCGTGTAGGCGGAGAGGCGTCTATTACTGCAATTGTAGAAATAATATTTATTTTTTTAGCAGGTGCTTTATGTGGGAAAGCATTGGGGTGGAGCACCATGGACAGCCTCTTTCTTGGAGGTATGCTAGCCAGTTCTTCAACTACCATTATTATTAAGGCCTTTGAGGAGTTAGGTATAAAAACCAAACACTATGCACGAATCGTGTTTGGTGTATTGGTAGTGGAAGATATTGTAGTAATTGTTTTAATGGTCTTGCTTTCTACCATCGCAGTTACACAGCAAATTGAAGGTGGACAAATTTTGTTTACTATATTAAAACTAATTTTCTTTCTCATTGTTTGGTTTTTAGCCGGTATTTTTTTAATTCCAACCTTTTTGAAAAGAGCTAAACCATTATTAGATGAAGAGACCTTGCTTGTTTTAGCCATAGGATTGTGCCTTGGAATGGTTGTTTTGGCTACCCAGGTAGGCTTTTCTGCAGAATTGGGCGCTTTTATTATGGGTTCAATTATTGCAGAGACTACTGCAGCCGAACGAGTAGAACATGTTATTAAACCAGTAAAGGATTTGTTTGGTGCAGTTTTCTTTATTTCAGTCGGGATGATGATTAATCCTCAAGAAATTTTTGATTATCGTTGGGCTGTGCTCATCGTAACGCTTATCACCTTATTTGGAAAATTATTCAGTACTACCCTTGGAGCTCTTTTATCAGGGCAACCATTAAAACAATCTATTGAAGTAGGTATGAGTATGGCGCAAATTGGTGAATTCGCATTTATAGTTGCAGCCTTAGGCCTTTCATTGGGAGTAATATCTGATTTCCTATTTCCGGTTGCAGTGGGCGCATCTGCTATTACCACCTTTACTACTCCGTATATGATAAAATATGCAGACAAAATGTATGAAGTGGTTATAAAAGTTGTTCCTGAGAAATGGGTTAAGCGACTAAACACTTATTCAAACAGATCTCAAGCCATTCAGGCAGAAAGCAATTGGCGAATTGTAATCCGCTCCTACCTGAGAATAATGAGTATTAACGGAACTATTTTATTGGGCATTGCATTGCTTTCCTTTCGTGTTCTTAGGCCTTATCTTCAGTTAAGCATTGAAGATACCTTAACGGGAAATATTATTGGGCTCCTCATTGTCCTCGTTCTTTCCTCTCCATTTTTATGGGCTTTCATGTCGCGAAAGCCAGATAATTCAGCTTATAAAGAACTTTGGCTGCATCGGGATTATAACCATGGGCCACTTGTTACCATTGAAGTGGTAAGGATTATTTTAGGATTTATCATTATCGGATTTTGGCTTGATGTTTTCTTCAACACCCGCATTGCTATTTTTGTTGGAATCCCCATCATCTTTGTTTTGCTATTTTTATTTTCAAAAAGAATACAAAAGTTTTACAAGCGCCTTGAAGGAAGATTTATTTCTAATCTTAGGGCAAGAGAACAACGAGAGAGAGAAACCAGTATTGCAGAAAATGTAATGAGTAAGGATGGAGTATATGCCGATCTCTCTCCGTATGATGCACATGTAATAGACTTAAAAGTGCCGGCAAATCCAATTTATGCAAAATCAACATTGTTTGATCTGGAATGGCGCGAAAAATATGGAGTTAATGTAGTTTATATTCAGCGCGGTGAGAAACTAATCCCAGCTCCAACACGTAATGAAGTAATCCTTCCCCATGACAAAGTAGGGCTATTAGCCTCAGATGAACAGCTTCAATTATTCTTACCTTATTTTAATACCTCAGAAGAGGCAGAGCCATCCGGCACCACTATAAACGATATTGCACTAGAAAAAATAGTAGTAAACGAACAGAATTGCCTTAAAGGCCATACTATTCGCAGCTCCGGAATTCGTGAACATACCAGCGGATTAGTGGTTGGGATACAGCGTGCCAATCAACGAATACTCAACCCTGAATCAACTATCGTTTTTCAAAGAGACGATATTGTTTGGATTGTTGGAGATTGGAGGAAAATTCGCAGTTTTAAAGCAGAAAGAAAAATAGATAAATAATCTCCGTAATCCATTTCTTTGCTGATATTATTTTTGCTATTTTGAGTTAAAATTTTAAAAACAATATTTCAAAAATTAGGGTTTTTTAAAAAGCCCACCTGATCTGAAATACCAAAACTTAAAAGCATGGAAGCACAAAAAGTTGATATGTTCCTTATGTCTAATGGTAAATTTTTTGAAACACACCAACTCGCACCAATCAGAGATCGTTTGCTTCAGTTGGATGAATCTAAATGGCCAATCATTCAAACGCTACAGTTTAAAGATCCAACCACGATACTCATTGTATCGTTACTGGCAGGAAGCCTCGGAATTGATCGCTTTCTAATAGGCGACACAGGACTTGGCGTAGGGAAATTAATTACTTGTGGCGGATTGGGAGTTTGGACAATTATTGATTGGTTTATGATTATGGGAAATACACGTGAAAAAAATATGAATGCATTAATGCAGGTATTAATGTAATGACCTCTTCAAGAAATAAATTATATGGATGGCTATTGTTTTTTTCGGCCATCGGCTATCTGTGGGTATTCTACAACCTGTTATTTACACACGCTGATAGTGGAGCAACGCTATGTTTATTTAAAACCATTACACACCTACCTTGTCCATCTTGTGGTGTTACCCGTACCATTTGTTCACTCATTCACCCAGAAGAAAGCATCAGTAAAATTGTAAATCCATTAGGCATTTTGGTTGCAGCAATGATGCTAATTTTTCCACTATGGATTCTTATAGATTTACTCATTAATAAGAAATCATTTTATAATCAATATATTAATATCGAAAGATTTTTACAAAAACCACCTGTTGCTATTTCTTCCATTCTTTTGATAACCTTTGTTTGGATTTGGAATATTGTAAAAGGATTATAATGCAGGCTAAACCATTTGTTTACATACCCGGCGAACACGAAGCAGAAAAGGCATCAAACAGCTATTTAATGTCACTTATTGCCATCATAGCCGGATTACCCCTTCCAATAATTAATTTATTGGCCACGCTTGCTTTTTTTATCGGAAACAGGAAAGGAACGTATTTTGTAAGATGGCATTGTACACAGGCGCTGCTATCTCAACTATCTCTGCTTTTTATAAATAGTTTTGGATTTTGGTGGACAGTATCCATTATTTTTTCAGATGAAAAAATTACTAACCATTATTTAGCCTATATCTTTTGCGTGATTATTTTTAATGTGGCTGACTTCTTCGCTACCATCTTTACAGCTATCAAAACCAGAAAAGGACTACATATAGAATGGTTCTTTTTTGGCACACTTACTAATTTAATTTGCAGGCCCAAAAAATGAAAAAGATTGTAATACAAGGACTCATTTTAATCACTGTTTTTTGCGCTGCCTTGTTCGTCTTGCGTCAAATAGACTGGATGAAATTGTTTAAAGTAGAGAACTATACGCAAAAGACAGAAAAGAAGCTGGGTGAACAATTATGGAAGATTTATAAAGATGGAGCCAAAGATTCTTCCGACACTTTATTGATAAACGCTGTTGATACCATTATAAGTAAACTGTGTGCAGAAAATAATATTAACCGATCAGGTATAAAAGCGCACTTGCTCATTAAAGATGAAGTAAATGCCTTTGCATTACCCGGAGGGCACCTCATCATTTATACAGGACTAATTAATGATTGTGATAATCAGGAACAACTAATTGGCGTACTTGGGCATGAAATTGCACACATACAGCTTAATCACGTAATGGAAAAACTAATAAAAGAAGTGGGGCTGTCGGCAATTATTTCCATTACAGCAGGAAGTGGTGGTGATATGTTAAGACAAGTAGCTAAAATGTTATCCTCTACTGCGTTTGATAGAAGGCTGGAAAGGGAGGCTGACCTCAAATCCGTTGATTATATGATTAATGCAGGAATAAACCCTAAGCCTTTTGCTATTTTTCTTTCAAAAATGGCAGAAAAAAAACCTGATAAAACAAAATACTTTTCATGGATAAGCACACATCCGGATTCTCAGGATAGAGCAAATTATATTCTTGACTACATAAAAGTGAGAACCATAAAGAACGAACAGGTTATTTCATCATCTATCTGGGATAAAATAAAGATGAATGAAAAAGATTCAAATTAATATATCAACCCACTTCTGCTAATATTTTAATAAACCGCTTCCCTTTAATAAAAGGAAAACAACGTGGGTGCCTACACCTTCAAATTCAAATCAAAAAAAATCCCTTCCGAATAAATCGGAAGGGATTGGATTCTACAATTTGATTGCCCGTTAAAGCTTAATCAACTTTTGAATGCTGCGATTTTTACCCTGACTAACTTCAATCATATATGCACCGGGCTGAAGGCCGGTGCCTATTGATTTAAAATCACCGGATAATGTTTGAACACGTTCTATTTCTCTACCTTGTAAATCAAGGATACGAACTACAACCTTGCTGCTTTTATCCCATGTATTTACTTTCATCCTAAAATCACTTACCGTAGGATTAGGATAAATTTGAACACCGAACATATCCGTACTAATTTCACTTCCTCCTTTTACAAATGGTGTTGCTATTTTATTCCCAATCGGACATTCAGGTAACTTTACTTCTACCGTTCTTGTTGGGCTAACTCCGCAATTATTAGTTGTTTGAACTACAACTTGACCATTAATAGAACCACTTACATAAGAAACCGTAATACTACTTGTACCATCACCATCAGTAATAGTACCTCCGGAAGGAATAGACCAGCTCACCCAAGTAGTTTGTATTGGTAAACTGGAAAGAGAGTAGGTAAACTCACGATTAGGACACTCCTCAGTATTTTCAATATCTATTGCACTTGGAGCGCCGGGCATTAATGGAGCTACCAAAAGCGATCTTGAACCACTTGTTCCACAACCATTGGTAGCAGTTACATTAATAGAGCCGCCTGCATATCCATTTGGATAAATGAATGAAATTGTATGAGTACCTTGTCCTACAACATTCAAAGCGCCAGATGGTAATACCCAAGTGTAAGAGCTAACATTTGCCTCTTGGTTTACAGAATAAACAGCATCTACACCATTAGGCGCAATAAACTCACAAACATTACTTGGCCCTGAGATAGGTGAAGGAACAGACGGATTCTTCCTTTCCACATACAAAGACCGAGCGGCAATTGAACCACAATCGTTAAAAGATTTCACCGTAACATAACTTGATGTAAATCCAGATTGGAAAGTAATTTCAACAATAGTATCATTTATTCCAGGTCCATTTGGATGGGTTATAGTTGTAGTACCACCTTGAGCAGACCAAATATAACCGGTAGCAGCAATAACCTTTGGAACTTTATAAATTATAGGAGTGTTTGTACCAATTACTGCACACACATCATTCAAACTTGCTTGAATTGGGTCAGGTGTTCCCGAATACTGAGTAAGCAAGTAAAATATTTTGCGTGTACCATTCCCACAATCATTAAACGGTGTAATTCTAATTTGTTTATTTGGTTGACCTTGAAATGCTGCATTGAAAGTTACAGTAATGTAATCATACCCGTTACCACCCTGAATTAAATTTACGTTGGGAGGTAATTGCCAAGTAAATCCTGATGCATCTAATGATGTGGCGGTATAAGTTATTTGTTCATTTGTGCCTAAATAAGGACAAACATTCTTAGGCCCTACCAAATCCAAATCAACCGGTGGAGTACACACCAAATTACAAACAGATACAGGCTGGAACCCGATCACTCCCGGTTGATTATCTACACCATCAGTACGCCACGGAGTAAAGTTTAATGCTGCACCAACTTCTCCACTACCATTAGGAACACCCCACCAGTTACACTGGAAATTTTGCGTTTGTGTACCTGTGCCTTCCAAAACAACATTTGACACTGAATTATCAAAGATAGCATTGTCATTCGCCGCAAAATTGAGTGTATATCCTGCTTCAGCTTCTAAATCAAATCCGTAAGAAAATCCTTTAACGTAGTTATTCATAAACTTCGTTTGATTATTAGATGAGCCAAAACCAAACATATTGGTTGTAGCATACATACCTACCAGGCTATTAGGATTACTTTGTCCATCAATTAAGTTTTCTTTAAAGGTTGTTTCACCATTTGGCCCACCCGATCCGGCAGAAGCCAAACCGACATACACATTACTAACAGTGTTTCCCTGAACAAGAACTTTATAATAAGGAACAAATACCCAAATACCCCATCCACCAGCTGTACTATTCATAATTGTATTACCAATAATAGTATCAGCCACACCTCCACTACCGCCATTATTATCTGTATGAATTCCACTTGCTGAATTGCTTACCGTATTATTTAAGAAATGAATACCTTTTGACTGATTCGCTGCAATAGCATCCGAAGAATTAGTTACAGTATTGTTACTGTACACACCGGAACTTCCAAAGCTAAACATGGCAATTGAACCTGGATCTGCCTGCACATTACTTACTTGATTGTCATGGAAATTAAATGTGGGCCCTAACGCCTGATATATACCTCTTAAAAAGATATTTTTCACCTCTGTAAATGCCACTTCCAAATTTCCAAAATTACCAATGTTATAATTGGTAATAATACCATTGCGTGCATCAATATTTGCCCCTCCAACATTTTCAAGACTTGTTAAATTAGGATTATCCCCGTCAATGGTTAAATTTTTAATGGTGACATTGTTGGCCTCCACTGCAATGACATTTGTACCGCCCCACGATCCACCACCTGTATTAGGATTAGACGTTGCAGGATGGATAATTGTTATTCCTATTCCTTGACCTTGAATAGTAAGTTCCTTATTCACTACAAGATCTTCTGCAAAAGTTCCACTACTAATCAAAATAGTATGACCATTAACAGTTTGAGCATCGTTAATAGCTGCCTGAATAGAACAGAAAGATTTTCCGGTTGTGGTATTCGTAGCCATACCACCAGTTACATTACCCACATCTCTTGTATCCATTCCATTTGAAGAAAAAGTATTGCTAGTTACAGTAACACCACAGGTGATGGGTGAATTCCCTCTACCGAAATAATTATCAGAAACATTATTTTGGTTTCCATCTCCGGGGTAAGGTGTATGACCCATTTGACGCTGAATACCCACATCATTAGATTGTATATCATTACCGGTTACTGTATGGTTTGAGCCTTCAACAACAATCCCAAATCCATCACTCGTACTGGGTTGTTGGTATCCAGACACAGTATTATTTTCTACCCATACTCCAGTTGGAACATCAACGTTTCCGGGTAATACACCTCTACGATAAACTGATATTCCCGCAATATCTCTTAGTTCACCACCAATAGGATTAGAACGATTTACGGTATTACCACTTACAACAATTCTCCCTGCCCCACTATTAGCACCTGTACCATTAGGGTTTTTAATTTCAATACCAAAGCGACCATTATTAGAAACCGTATTACCACTAATTAAATTTTCACCAGGCCCTTCTAATCCTGTTAGTCCAAAACCATTATCACCATTATCATGTACATTGTTATTAGACATAGTAACTCCTGTTGCTGTACCATCTTGTAATTCTATACCACAGCAGTTGTTATTATATATATCACAATTGGTTATGGTAATATTCTTTTTTAACCCATTCCAAATAACAATACCACGGGCAACACCAAATGCATTAGTATGGCCAAATACTTCCAAGTCGTTCAATAACACACCATCAACCGGACCATTAGCATAAAAACCACTCCCTCCAATATTATTTTTAATTGTACAATGCTCTACTTCAAGGCCATCATTTCCGCCCACTGCATAAATTCCTGCATACTGATTCGGGCTGTTACCGGCATGATTTTGAATAGTGAAATTATTAATAACTACATTTTTCACCCCATTACTGATGCTAATTCCGGAACCATTACCTAAACTTGTTCCATCAATAATACATCCTGCTTCACTATTGCCTATAAGGGATAAAGATTTTGTAATAGTTACCTTTTCATTGAATGTGCCATCAGCCACCTCAATCGTTTCATTTGCATTTGCTGCTGTTACTGCAGACTGAATAGTTCCATAATAAGTATTTTGATCTACATTATGCACCGGTAGAATAAATATGGCAAGACCGAGGCATCCTGCATCAGGATGATGAAATATGCGCGACTCCAATGTACTTCTTTCAGCAATGCTCATTGAAGTAGGTAATTTTAGTCCACTACCTACATCATACTTATTATTCTTTACATCCACATTTGTGCTCCAACATGCCATCGTGGTGATAGCATTAGGGCCTGCTCCAATTAAGCTATTATAATTAGGAAATGATGAGCCACTACTTGCACCTGTTGAATTACTTAAAAGAACATAATTCGCAATATTATCATTAAACGAATTTTCATTTCCCGATGTTCCAATAGTGAAAGTACCAAAAATTCCAGGGGCATCATCATGGTTTAAAAAGGCTAATGCGGTTCCACCAAGTGTACCGGAATTATTAAAAATATTATTAGTTAATGTGGCTGAGTTTACTACCTGAACAACCAGATTTGAATTAGAGGAAATAGATTTGGTATTTATAGTAACCAAATGATAAGAGGTGGAATTAGCTACAGGTGTAAATGTATTTCCATCAAGGGTTACGTTATTATAATTAGATAAATTAACACCCCAATCTACAGCAGTAAATGTATTCCCACTTACAATTGTTGTTTTACCATTATAATTATTTTGCAAACGGAGCAATGGGCTCCCCGCTGCAGCTATATTTGCCATAGTACCATCAAACGTATTATTAGAAATAGTTAGCGTTCCTGCACCAGCATTCATATCATCCACTTCCATTCCACCTCCATTAAATGTATTACCTGTGATAGTGTTGTTCCCATTGCTGGAAAACCTTAAAAGAATATCATGATTTATTGTTCCCAAAGCATTTCCCGAAGCCGTTACACCGGATTCATCTGTTGCTAAACCGGCACGAAAAAAACTTGAGGGAGAAGTTCCGGTAATAGTGTTACCGGTAAATACAATTGCATTAACACCTCCGGCAGCAACGCGATAATTAGTAGGGCCGGCATAATTAATACTTACTGCATTACGGTCCCCATAAGATCCTGCAGGAGTTCCATAAGCTGATATGGTATTGTTAGTTATGCTGATATTATCCAATGAAACGGCACTTGCAATAATTGCACTCCTTATTTTGGAAAGATCCACATTAAAATACATATCACTAATTCCTGCCCCATCAACGGATACATCAAAAAGGGTTGGCTTACCACCTACTGTACCGCTGAAATTGACTTCTGCTTTAGTTCCCCCGGCTCCCGTTATCTGTACCACTTTGTTTACCAATACTTGTTCATTGTAGATACCTGTTTCTACAAAAACAGTGCTTCCTGAAGGCACCGTGTTAATAGCGTGTTGAATAGTTGCAAACGGAGCTGCAAGAGTACCCGGATTAGCATCACTACCAACACCGGCTCCAAATACATCTCCACTTAAGCTGGCATCATTCACATAATAATTCTGTGAATACACAACCTCACTTAACAACACACAAAAGCAAATCAATAAAATACTATTGACTGCTTTACTTAGAAAGTTGTTCAAAATTTTCATTGTTTACATGTTAAAGGTTAAAGAATCAGTAATTCTTAGATAGAATTAAGCCATTACATTTTCAATGAAGTTCAGAGGAGGGTGTTGAGAGGTTATGCGCTTTATAAAAAAGCAGCTAAAACTTAAATAGGATTGGATGTATTATATTCAAATATATTAAGTTTGATTTAATATGCAATAAATTATTTCCTCGATAGTTGCATATTAGCAATAAATAGATTATTTGCTATTTTCTTTGACTGAGGCTAATAAATTAAAATCAGTCCATTACAGATTTCTGTTCAAGCCATACACAATTTTAATAAACAAGTGAAACCCTGAAATAAAAAAAAGATAGAAAAGAGATAGAGGGAATAATTCCTTTTAAAATAGTTAACTACATTTTTCAATTTCCTTAGTTAGGACTATGATCCATTTTCTAAACCGGAATTAGATTTATATTACAAAGGGTCATAAAAAGAGTTTTTAAAAAAATTAAGACAACATTTTTGCGGACCGGACGGGACTCGAACCCGTCCCCACAATACTGTGGGGATGACAGCACGGCTATGATTGAAAAAGATGAATGATGTTCTTTTGAGAATTTATGAGAGCTATTATGCGTTCAGTTGTTGCTTTCTTCAGATTTTTCTCCCTGATCAAGGCCAGTCTTTTTGATTTCATTTCCTCCACATAAACGAGCTTCCAAGGTCTTTTAAAAGAAGTGTAATGCGCTTCCCCATTATTGTGTTGTTGGAGTCTTGCCAAAGGGTTTTCACTAAAGCCTTTGTAAAAGGATTTATCTTTTTGACTTTGAATGATGTAAACATAAAATGCCATAAAATAAAAAGCCCTTACAACTTGTAAGGGCTTTTTGCGGACCGGACGGGACTCGAACCCGTCCCCACAATACTGTGGGGATGACAGCACGGCTATGATTGAAAAAGATGAATGATGTTCTTTTGAGAATTTATGAGAGCTATTATGCGTTCAGTTGTTGCTTTCTTCAGATTTTTCTCCCTGATCAAGGCCAGTCTTTTTGATTTCATTTCCTCCACATAAACGAGCTTCCAAGGTCTTTTAAAAGAAGTGTAATGCGCTTCCCCATTATTGTGTTGTTGGAGTCTTGCCAAAGGGTTTTCACTAAAGCCTTTGTAAAAGGATTTATCTTTTTGACTTTGAATGATGTAAACATAAAATGCCATAAAATAAAAAGCCCTTACAACTTGTAAGGGCTTTTTGCGGACCGGACGGGACTCGAACCCGTCCCCACAATACTGTGGGGATGACAGCACGGCTATGATTGAAAAAGATGAATGATGTTCTTTTGAGAATTTATGAGAGCTATTATGCGTTCAGTTGTTGCTTTCTTCAGATTTTTCTCCCTGATCAAGGCCAGTCTTTTTGATTTCATTTCCTCCACATAAACGAGCTTCCAAGGTCTTTTAAAAGAAGTGTAATGCGCTTCCCCATTATTGTGTTGTTGGAGTCTTGCCAAAGGGTTTTCACTAAAGCCTTTGTAAAAGGATTTATCTTTTTGACTTTGAATGATGTAAACATAAAATGCCATAAAATAAAAAGCCCTTACAACTTGTAAGGGCTTTTTGCGGACCGGACGGGACTCGAACCCGTCCCCACAATACTGTGGGGATGACAGCACGGCTATGATTGAAAAAGATGAATGATGTTCTTTTGAGAATTTATGAGAGCTATTATGCGTTCAGTTGTTGCTTTCTTCAGATTTTTCTCCCTGATCAAGGCCAGTCTTTTTGATTTCATTTCCTCCACATAAACGAGCTTCCAAGGTCTTTTAAAAGAAGTGTAATGCGCTTCCCCATTATTGTGTTGTTGGAGTCTTGCCAAAGGGTTTTCACTAAAGCCTTTGTAAAAGGATTTATCTTTTTGACTTTGAATGATGTAAACATAAAATGCCATAAAATAAAAAGCCCTTACAACTTGTAAGGGCTTTTTGCGGACCGGACGGGACTCGAACCCGTCCCCACAATACTGTGGGGATGACAGCACGGCTATGATTGAAAAAGATGAATGATGTTCTTTTGAGAATTTATGAGAGCTATTATGCGTTCAGTTGTTGCTTTCTTCAGATTTTTCTCCCTGATCAAGGCCAGTCTTTTTGATTTCATTTCCTCCACATAAACGAGCTTCCAAGGTCTTTTAAAAGAAGTGTAATGCGCTTCCCCATTATTGTGTTGTTGGAGTCTTGCCAAAGGGTTTTCACTAAAGCCTTTGTAAAAGGATTTATCTTTTTGACTTTGAATGATGTAAACATAAAATGCCATAAAATAAAAAGCCCTTACAACTTGTAAGGGCTTTTTGCGGACCGGACGGGACTCGAACCCGCGACCTCCGCCGTGACAGGGCGGCATTCTAACCAACTGAACTACCGATCCTTACAAAAATTAAGCAGTTAGTTTTGTTTTGGGAGGGCAAATATAGTATATATCACTCCTCTCCCAAAATAATTGCCCCGTTTTTTAGTATTTTAAAGAACCTTAAGTAATTTAATCTCTCCACGATAATAGCTTAGAAATAATAGTTTTATTTAAATAGACGGAAAAGTTACTTTTACAACCCTGAAATAACTCTTTTTCACATGCCGCAACTCATTAACCGACAATTTCTGGATTTCGAAAAACCTATTAAGGATTTATACGATCAAATTGAACAGCTAAAGCAGACTCAGGAAAAGACCAAAACGGATATGAGCACAGCAATAGCTTCTTTGGAACAGAAAATAGTTGAAACAAAACGCGAACTCACTGAAAATCTTACTCCTTGGCATCGGGTTCAACTTAGCCGTCACCCCGATAGACCCTATACGCTTAAATATATTGAGAAAATGGCCACTAATTTCATAGAGCTATTTGGAGATAGAAATGTAAAGGATGACAAGGCTATGGTGGGAGGGTTTTGTCAACTTAACGGAAAGACGGTAATGATTATAGGACAGCAAAAAGGTCATAATACTAAAACAAGACAAGCCCGGAATTTCGGTATGGCAAACCCTGAGGGTTACAGGAAAGCACTTAGGTTAATGAAACTTGCCGAAAAATTCAACAAGCCTATAGTCACCTTAATAGATACACCGGGTGCGTATCCGGGTTTAGAAGCTGAAGAGCGTGGACAAGGTGAGGCTATTGCACGTAATATTTATGAGATGATTGGGCTAAAAGTTCCAGTTGTATGCGTAATTATTGGCGAAGGTGCCAGCGGCGGCGCTTTGGGTATTGGCGTGGGTGACAAAGTTGCTATGATGGAAAATACATGGTACACCGTTATTTCACCTGAAAGTTGCAGCTCAATACTTTGGAGGAGCTGGGATAAAAAAGAAATTGCCGCTGAACAACTTCGACTAACCGGAAAGGATATGCTGGGATTTGGTTTGGTGGATGATGTTATTCCCGAACCATTGGGAGGCGCACATTGGGACTTTGATGAAGCAGCACAGCTACTAAAGAATTATTTGTTACCAGCAATTGAAGAATTAGAAAAAATAAACCCTGAAGAACGTATTAAACAGCGCATAAAAAAATATGACAATATGGGCTTTTGGGAAGAGTTTGATTAAATACAGTTTTTACAACCTGCGCTCATTTATAGTTATGCTGAAAATTGGTATTTTAGGTGTTGGCCATCTGGGAAAGTTTCATTTAAATAATTGGCTTGAAATTCCAAATACAACCGTGGTTGGTTTTTTCGACCCTGATGATGAAAATGCATCAAAGGTTGAGGAGAAGTATAAGATAAAAAGATTTAACGAGGCAGAATTATTGATTGATTCAGTTGATGCAGTAGATATTGTAGCTCCCACCATACACCATTTTGAATTATGTGAGTTGGCAATGAAAAAAGGCAAACATGTTTTTGTTGAAAAACCATTAGCCAACACGATGGATGAAGCGAGATTATTAGTTAAACTGGCACGAGAATCACACGTGAAATTTCAAGTTGGTCATGTTGAAAGATTTAATCCTGCCTACCTTTCATTGGAGCAATTTGAACTTCAGCCGATGTTTATTGAAGTACATCGGTTGGCACAATTTAATCCAAGAGGTACAGATGTGAGCGTAATTCTGGATTTGATGATACATGATATTGATATCATTTTAAAGTTAGTGAAGAGCAATGTAAATTATATTTCTGCTAATGGTGTTGCGGTTTTAAGTGACACACCTGATATTGCCAACGTAAGGCTTGAGTTTGATAATGGCTGTGTTGCCAACCTCACCAGCAGTAGGATTTCGATGAAAAAAATGCGGAAAATGAGATTGTTCCAAAGAGATGCCTACATTGGAATTGACTTCCTTGACAAAAAAGCTGAGGTAATTAAACTTAGTTCACCCGGAGATAAAAATGTTTTCACTTTTGATATTGATACACCTCATGGGAAAAAAACTATTGCAATTGCTAATCCAATTGTAGAAAATGGAAACGCTATCAAAATGGAGTTGGAAGCTTTCGTACAATCTATAAAGGAAAATAAAGAAACTGCAGTAACTATTTTTGATGGCTTTAGTGCAATGGAAGTGGCACATAAAATCTTAGATAAAATCAGCCAACGTCAAAATCAATTGTAATTAGTGTACCGAATTGAAACAGCCCCGAATAAATATTACCTGGTACATCATTACTGATTTATGTATTTCCATATTTACCTGGGTATGCTTTTATTATTTACGAACAGTAATTTACGATTTTTCATTTAGTATTCCACCCGGCTTTTATATAGGATTATTTTTGTACACACTTGGCTGGTTAACCCTTAACTTCCTTACCGGCACTTATAGTTCACTATATCAAAAGTCACGTGCTTTAGAAATGATTAGAACCCTTCTCGTTTCGTTAACCGGGTGTTTAGTATTGTTATTCTTCTTCATTTTAAAAAATCCTCAATACAACAATTACAACTATTATTTAGAGTTTTACAGCTTGTTGTTTCCTATGCTTTTCATAACAGCAATATGCAGATTGATCTTTCTGAATATAACCAAGCGACAACTTAAAAGTCAAAAAGTTTTCTTTAATACATTATTAATAGGCACATCTAATCAAGCAATAGATTTTATACATTCATTTTACACCTCCTCGGAGCAAAGTGGGTATCGGCTTATCGGCTTTTACCCTTTTATGGAAAGCAATAGAATATCCAGTATTAACGGCCTTAATATGTTTAGTGGCAAGGAACATCTTGCCGACGTTATCACCACAAATCATATTGAAGAAGTAATTATTACTATAGATAAAAATAAGCGCGAAGCTATTACTTCCATTCTTCAGCAACTTAGTGATCAGGAAGTAAACATTAAAATTATACCTGATGCAGCAGATATTATTAGTGGCTCACTACACACCAATAATGTTTTAGGAGTCCCCCTTATTGATATTCATTCCGGTGTACTTAGCAAGTGGCAACTCAATTTGAAACGATTTATTGATTTGGGTCTCGCCGCAACGGGTTTAGTAATTTTTTCACCACTAATCATATATGCTGCTATTAGAGTAAAACTCTCGTCCCCGGGGCCTGCAATCTTTATTCAAAAAAGAGTAGGATTTAAAGGTAGAGTTTTTAATATGTACAAATTCAGGTCTATGTATATTGACGCAGAAGCAAACGGTCCACAACTTAGTAGTGATAATGACCCCAGAATTACACCATTCGGAAAGTTTATGCGTAAATGGAGGATAGACGAACTTCCACAGTTTTTGAATATCATTAAAGGAGAAATGAGTGTAGTAGGCCCACGGCCGGAGCGCCAATTTTATATAGATCAACTTGTACAAAGTCATCCTGAATACAAATATTTGTTTAAAGTTAAACCCGGGCTTACAAGCTGGGGAATGGTGAAATTTGGTTATGCTTCTTCATTAAATGAAATGATACAACGAATGCCGTATGATTTATTATATGTAGAAAATGCTTCTTTAACCCTTGATTTTAGAATATTGTTACACACCTTAAGAATCATCATAGGTGGAAAAGGGAAATAATAAAACAGTTTTTGTAATTTTCAGAAAAACTATTCTGTTTGAAAAAAATTATTTTTGTCCTTTTTACTTTCTGTTTCATTAAACTCCATGCGCAAGATTATTGGCAGCAACAGGTAAATCATCAAATTCACGTTTCTTTAAATGATACTAAAAATCAATTGGATGGTACTTCTGTCATTGAATATATAAACCAATCACCCGATACACTACAAAGTATATGGTTTCACCTTTGGCCCAATGCTTTTAAAAACGATAGAACGGCATTTAGTGAGCAACTTTTACAAAATGGGAATACATCATTTTATTTCACCGAAGAGGAAAATAGAGGATTTATTAACCGACTAAATTTTACTGTTGATGATTTACCATTAAAATCTGAAGATCATCCACTTTATCAAGATGTGATACAGTTGATTTTAAACAAACCGCTGATTCCCGGAAAAAAAATAATTATCAAAACTCCATTTCATATTCAATTACCCATTAATTTCTCCAGAGGAGGATATATTGGTAAGTCCTATCAAATCACTCAATGGTTTCCCAAGCCCGCAGTGTACGACAAATTTGGCTGGCATCCAATGCCCTACTTAGACCAAGGTGAATTTTATAGTGACTTTGGAAACTATGAAGTATCTATCACGGTGCCACAGAACTATGATGTTGCAGCAACAGGAAATTTAGTTTCATTAAATGACAATGGGGATTCAAAAACTTATAATTATAAGCAGGATAATATTCATGATTTTGCCTGGTTTGCAGATACCGCCTGGCACAAACTCGAAAAAGATATTCGTATTGAAGACCGGTTAATTCACCTGAAAATATGTTACCATGCAGCCAGTGCTTCAAACTGGAAGTATAGTTTAGATGCCTTGGAAAGAGCAGTAGTAACCAGCAGTAATTGGATTGGGGCTTATCCTTACGATGTAATTACCATTGTAGAAAAGCCTTTTAGTAATGATGGAGGAATGGAATATCCAACTATAGCATTGATTACTCCCACTTCAGACACTTCAGTATTGCATCAACTAATAAGGCACGAGGTGGGTCATAATTGGTTTTATGGGATTTTAGCCAGTAATGAGCGTTTACACCCATGGATGGATGAAGGAATGAATAGTTATTACGACAATCGCTTTGAAAACATTAATCAATCACAGCAAAAATCTAAAGGATTTTTGAAACATTTAAATTTTTCAAACTTTGAGAGAACAGCGCTGGCGGCTATTTATTCTGTTCATGCCGACCAACCCATTGAAACTCCCGCCGATAAATTTACTGATTTTAACAACTACCTTATTCCTTATGAAAAAACAGCCCACTGGTTGGCGTTGGTTGAAAAGGAAATAGGCACAGAACAGTTCGACAATCTAATGCAGACTTATTTTCAAAAATGGAAGTTTCGACATCCTTATCCCGAAGACTTTAAATATATGGCAGATTCCATTCACGGCAAGCCCTTAGATGATGCATTCTCTCTGCTGCATAAAACCGGCCCTCTCGAACGTAAAAAAGATAAAAAAATTTATTTTAAATTTTTGACTTCTATTAATGATAAGCCTCAAAACACCATCAACTTCTTACCGGTATTAGGATATAATAATTATGATAAATTAATGGGGGGTGTATCTATTCATAATTACAGCATACCTCTACCCTCATTTAGATTCTTCATAGCACCTCTATTTGGATTTGGTTCAAAATCTATAAATGGTATTGGGAATATTCAATTCATTCACTACAACCAAAAAGGTGGGAATTGGGCAATTTTCGCAAGTGGCTCACGCTTTAGTATAGACAGCTACACCGACTCAAAAAATAAAACTAATTATTTGACAGTAGAAAAGATTGTTCCCGGCTTTCGCTACACATTCAATAAAACCCATCCAAGAAGCACAACAAGGAGATATATCCAATTCAAATACTTTAACCTAACGGAAACAGAGATGAAGTTTGCATTAGACTCAAATACAAACCAATATGATGTATCATATCCAAAAAACAATCGTTACCTAAACCAGTTGCAATTTGGAATTGAGAATGCACGAAAACTCTATCCTTATAAAATACTTGGTGAAGCCGAGCAGGGAGAAGGCTTTGTAAAAACACAGGTAACCGCAAGATATTTTTTAAATTATGCAAGCGGTGGAGGATTACATATTCGGGGTTTTGCGGGAAAATTCTTTTATCTGCAAGCGGAAACACCTACAGAAAAATTTGCGCAAAGCCGTTATTATCTAAATATGACAGGCCCAAATGGATACGAAGATTATGCCTATGCTAATTATTTTATTGGTCGAAATGAATTTGATGGAACCTTATCTCAGCAAATAATGGATAAGGATGGCTTTTTTAAGGTGCGAACAGATCTACTGAGCAATAAAATAGGAAGGTCAGATAATTGGATTGCAGCACTTAATTTTAATACAACAATTCCAAAAAGAATAAATCCACTTTCTATTTTACCCATTAAACTACCATTGAGTTTATTTGCAGATATTGGCACTCATGCAGAGGCTTGGGAAAAAGGAAACACGCAAGGAAGACTGCTTTATGATGCCGGAGTTCAATTATCATTATTTGATGTAGTTAAAATTTATGTACCGGTTTTATACAGCAAGGTATTTAAGGATTATATTAAGAGCACAATAAATGAAAAACGGTTTTGGAAAACGATTTCTTTTAGTATTGATATTCAAAATTTAACCTTGAGAAAATTAGTTCCTCAAATGTCATTTTAATGCTGCAAGTACTCCAACATAATGAATTGGACAAAAAGAAATGGGATGCTTGTATAGCTTCATCTACAAACGGACTCATTTATTCAAATTCCTTTTATCTTGATGCGATTAGCCCCGGCTGGATGGGAATTGTTCAAAATGATTATAGCGCAGTAATGCCACTAACCCAGAAAAGGAAATGGGGAATCTCTTATTTGGCACAACCCCCATTTTTTCAACAAGGTGGTATAACCGGAGAAAATACAAACAACGAGGAAGTGGTTAATGCTTTTTTAGAAAAAGCAAAAGAACACTTCCGCTATGGTGAAATAACATTAAATTATTTTAATGTAACTACGCACACAAAATCCCTTCGAAAGAATTATATCATCTCATTACAAGACCCAGTAGAATTGGATAAAAAATTTATAGAGAAATATAAAAAAGCGAAAAGAAGTAATGTTCATTACGGGAAAGAGGATGATGTTAATATGGCGGTACACTTGTATAAATCTCTTTATCAAAAGCACCTTCCTCACTTTCCATCCAAAGCATACAATCAGTTTATTTTAATATGCAACCATTTACAACAAACTACTGATGTTCTTATCCGCAGTGTGCGCTTTGAAGGAAAAGTTGTAGCTCTTGTTTTATTGCTCAAATTCAAAAAAAGATGGTATAATTTAATGTCTTGTTTAACCACAGTGGGAAGGCCCCTTCAAGCCAACTACTATCTTTATAAACACTTATTGGATGAACTGAGCGGAGCCGATATGATTTTGGATTTAGAAGGCTCAGATATGCCCGGTATTGAGCACTTTTACAAAAAGATGGCAACCAAGAATGAACCCTATCCCTTTGTGCATTTCAATAATCTTCCATTTTTAATAAAACTAATTAAACAATAGGCCTTTTTATTTTTATAAAATGCTCATTAGGTTGTAATGCCAGATTGAAGAAATTTCTTTTTATTACCTCATAAGAAATAAGGGTGCAAATAAAACCTACTGATTGCAACTTTTTCATATAATCATTTAACGTATAAATCCGAACATGATCCTTTTGACCAAACAATGCAGATGCCTGCTTTTCATTTATTATTTTTTCAGTTTCTAAACTATTAATAAGTGAATTTGAAAAGGGGACTTGCAAGATTGCCACTCCCCCAGGTTTTAACACCCGAAAAATTTCATACATAGCACTCAAATCATCAAAAATGTGCTCCAATACATGATTAGCAATAACAAAATCAAAAGAAGATGTAGAAAAGCTTAATGCTAACAGATTCTCACGTTTAACCTTTCGACTAATGTTAAGATACAATTCAGGATTCAAATCGGCGATGGTAACATCAGCAAATTGAGCTATATAATTAAAGATACTTCTTTCAGGTGAAAAATGTAGAATCTGTTTATTCTTAATATCCTCTTGAACTAACATACACCTTACTAAACGCTCACGGGCGCTACTTAAGCAATAAGGACAGAAAATATTTTCGCCATATCCGGCAATAACCTGGTGGCGTATTAGAGCTTCTTTATTTTCATAAGAAGGATAGTGAGGAACAAACTGACTATATTGATGATTACAAAAATTACATAAGAGCCCCACATCCTTATATTTATTGTATTGGAGGCGCAATACCGTCCGTTTACCAACAAACAATGAGTAACGATACAATTGCTGAAGCCACCAATATGCCCGTATCTTTTTTATATGGATAAAAAGTGAGTTTGTCAAAATAAATAAGTCAGGTTGAGGGAAATTGCTTTAGAAAAATTTCTGCATAGATAAAATCAGCGGGTGTGGTTAATTTTATATTTTTTTCTTCTCCTTGAATAAGGTTGACAGACATGCCAAATTCTTCAACAACAGATGCTTCGTCTGTAAACCTTTCCTTATAATCAATTTGGAAAGCGGGTAAAATAATCTTACTGTAAAAGGCTTGTGGTGTTTGAACTGCTTTGACTTTACTTCTATCAAGTGGCTTATTTCCTTCATCATCTACCCAGCGCAGGCTATCAGCCATATCAATAACAGGAACAGCCGATCCAAACTGAATTGTAGCCTCATAGCATCTTCGAATAAGTTCCGGTGAAACCATGCATCTTACGGCGTCATGCACCATTACCACGCTTTCTTCTTCCACAAGTGAAAGTCCATGTTTAACAGAATGGAATCTTGTACTGCCTCCAACCACTATACGCACCCTACTATAACCGAAATAGGCATCAATAATTTCTTTTCCAACTAAGGTATTGTTATCAGGCAAAACCAAAATCACCTCCATATCATTATATGCCTTTAAGAAAGCAAGTATTGTATAATATAATACAGGCTTACCATTCAACAGGTGAAATTGTTTCGGAACAGGGTGGTTCATCCTCAACCCTTTTCCTCCTGCAACGATGACTGCAAACTTTTTCATACCTTTTTATTCTCTATAAATCCCAATTTCTATTTCACCAGTACTTGACCGCATCGCTCTATACATACCTGCACTATTAAATAACATAGCCACATTTCCTTGCGCATCCACTCCAATCATTCCACCCTCTCCTTCCATTTTCACCAACTTATCCATAACCACCTCCCGCATAGCCTCGGCTAATGGCAATTTTTTATATTTCATTCTTGCACTTACATCATAAGCTGCAACCGCACGAATAAATAATTCTCCATGACCTGTACAACTTATTGCACAAGTTTCATTATCAGCATAAGTTCCAGCACCAACAATAGGGCTGTCGCCTATACGTCCAAACTTTTTATTAGTCATTCCACCTGTGCTTGTTCCTGCAGCAAGGTTTCCTTTACTATCACAAGCAACAGCACCAACTGTTCCAAACTTTTTATCCTTCATTAACTCCTGTATTCCTTGGTGTGTGTGATCGAGAGAATAATTATCACTATCTCTAATTTCTTTCCATTGATCATACCTGAATTGTGAAAAGAAATATTCATCAGGCTCAAGTTTTACTCCTTGTTTAATAGCAAAATCATTAGCTCCTTTCCCGCTTAAAAAGACATGATTACTATGCAGCATCACCTGTCTGGCTAATTCAATGGGATTACGTACGTTTCTAACACCACATATTGCACCGGCTGCTAAATTTGTACCATCCATTACAGCGGCATCCATTTCCTGCAATCCTTTTTTAGTAAAAACAGCACCGCGTCCTGCATTAAACAATAAATTATCTTCTAACTTAACTACCGCCGCAGTAACAGCCGACATAGCATCTCCACCGGCCTCCAATATACCATAGCCGGCATTAAGCGCTTCTTCCAATCCCACCTGATACGCCTTTTCCAATTCAGGCGTCATATCACTCTTCAAAATAGTACCTGCCCCTCCGTGTATCACCATTGAAAACTTTTTCATTCTTTTAATTTATTTTCCTTCTTAAAAATTATTTATCCGCATTGCCAAGCAAAGCGATACATTCTTTAATTAGCTTATCGGGCTGAATAGCTACAGTGCCCACTTCTTCACAAACTAATCCTCCTGCTATATTGGCCATTTCTGCCATCAGCTCCAAATTTCCTGTAGCTGCATAAACAATAGAAGATACCGCTATAACCGTATCACCCGCTCCACTTACATCAGCAATTTTTCTAACATGGGTTGGAATAATTCTGCTCAGTCCGTTTCCTTCAAAAAAAATGCCTCTTTCGGATAAGGTGATGAGAGAAATCTTATTCGACAACCTATCTGTAAGAAGCCTGTGCATATCACGCAGCAGAGGCTCAGAGATTTCAGCATAGGGAAGATTTAATCCGTCACGAGCTTCTTGAAAGTTTGGTTTGAACAGATCAACTTCTTTATAAGCGAAAAAGTTCTTTCGTTTTGGATCTACTGAAGTTATAACACCATCCCTTTTACAGCGCGCAATACAATAAGTAATTACTTCTTCGGGCAGAACTCCCTTATTATAATCTTCAAAAATGAGCAAATGAGGTTTTACAACATCCATATAGCGATCAAAAGAATCTAATAGGGTTTTAGTTTCATCAGCATCTAAATATCGTGTTGTTTCCGAATCTAGTCGCATCATTTGCTGATTTCGACCTATAATACGAATTTTATTTGAAGTTGGCCTACTCTTAGATAAGACCAAAAAATCAGTATGGATATTATGATGCTGTAATAATCTATTTAAATATTCTCCTTCATCATCCTTACCTATCACGCCTAAAGCGTGAACGCTTAGCTTAAATGCCGCAAGGTTAAGTGCCACATTGCCTGCTCCACCAATTCGTTGTTCTTTACCTGAAATAGACACAATGGGAACAGGAGCTTCGGGAGAAATACGGTCAACCTTACCTACCCAGTAAGTATCCAACATTAAATCTCCTATAACGCCAACGCGTAACCGACTAAATGATTGGAACAGCTCTTCGAAATTTACTTTATCCATCAGTGCGATTTATTTTTCCCTATTGCAATATAATAAATAGGCACACCAACTAACACAATAATAAGGCCGGGCCAGGTAAAATTAGGCTTGTAAATAATAAGCAACAAACAAAAAGTAATGGCCATTATGATATATAAAATAGGCACTATGGGATACCCGAAGGCTTTATATGGTCGCTCGGCGTTGGGCCTAAGTTTTCTTAATCTAAAAATTCCAAAAATGGTAAGCGCATAAAACATAACTACTACAAACGAAATCATATCCAATAAATCTCCATACCTTCCACTTAAGCACATAAGGCAGGCTACAACACACTGAATCCACAACCCTACTTCAGGCACATTATGCTTATTCAGTTTGCCTGTTTGCTTAAAAAAGAGTTTATCATTAGCCATAGTATAATATACACGAGCTCCGGCAAGAATTAAACCATTATTACAGCCAAAAGTTGATATCATTATTAATGCAGCAATTACCATAGCACCTACATCTCCAAAAACAGCAATACTGGCTGAAACTGCCACACGATCCTGAGGCGCAGAGGCAATTTCATGTAAGGGCAATACACTTAAATACATCACATTAGCCAGCACATAAATAACCGTTACGGTTAATGTACCCAGCAGCAAAGCCAATCCGATATTACGTTTTGGATTCTTTACTTCACCCGCAATAAAAGTAATATTATTCCAAGCATCACTACTAAAGATAGACCCAACCATTGCTGCTGCAATTGCGCCAAGTATTGCACTCCCTACCACACCTCCAACAATACTTCCTCCCTCATTACGCTCTACCATTTGCCAAGCCTGTTGCCAATTCATATTCCAAACCTCTCCTTTCGCAACAATTAATCCAAAAGCAATAAGTCCCAGCAAGGCCAATAATTTCACAGAGGTAAATAAGGTTTGAATAATCTTTCCTCCTTCAATTCCGCGTGTACTCACAAACGTTAGAAAAATGATTAGCGAGATGGAGACCAAATGGGCATAATATACTTTTAGACTACCCATTTGAAATATGATATTTACATCCGTTAATTCAAGTGCAGGAAAAAAGTAACCGGCAAACTTAGCAAAAGCCACTGCCACCGCAGCAATAGTTGCTGTTTGAATAACTGCAAACAAGCTCCATCCATATAAAAAAGCAGCTAACGGATTAAATGCTTCGCGTAAATAAACATATTGCCCTCCCGCTTTAGGAAACATAGAGCTTAATTCACCATAACTAATGGCTGCCATCAACGTCATTAAACCAGTAATTAACCAAACTGCCAATAGCCAACCTGCACTCCCTACATGACGGGTAATGTCGGCACTAACAATAAAAATTCCGGAACCTATCATTGAGCCTGCAACAACCATTGTTGCATCCAATAAACTTAACGAAGGCTTAAAAGCCGGAGTGGATTCACTCATATATGTTATATTTAAAAATCCCGCCTAAGGCGGGATTAAGATAAAACATTCTGATAAGTTTTCTAAGGTTTGAGCGTACTTTTCAATCGCTCATTCATCCCCTTTATTACATCAGCAGTGATATCGAAGGCTGAATCCTTGTAAATTAAATAATCTAAACCTGTACCCGAGGTAAGAATATAGGTAAACCGATTGTCTTTATTATACTCAGCCAAGAATCCCTTTAGCTCTTTTTGAATACTATCCATAGATTTATAGCTCTTCTCTGTAAGATTACGAGTTAAAGTAGCCTTTTTCTGATCAATATTATCTTGTTGACGCATCAATGATTCCTGCATTCTCACAGCCTCTTCTTGCGTTACATTATCTCCACGTTTCAAAAAATCATCACGTTGCCTTTCCAAACTACGATAACCATTTTCCCATTCCGTTTCAATGGCTTTTTGTTCTCTTTCCAACTCTGATCGCTTTTCTTTAATTGCTGAGATATGTTCATTTAAAGAATCCAATTCTACATACCCAATAATAGCTGAAGCTCCGCCGGAAACAGAAGATGGAATGGTGATTGACCTTGATATAGATTTATTTTCCCTTTTTCCTGAAAAATGAAAATAATAAAGCACGGCTACAGCAACCAACAAAACAACATTTAGCCATACTGATAACTGCTTCATAAATAAAAATTTTGCAGCAATTTAGCCAACATAAATGGCTCCACCATCAATTATGCTGCATTTTTCATTTTTACCAAATACTATCTTCTATTTAAAAAAATACAAAAAAGGAGCACTAATTTGTGCTCCTTTATAAAAAGTATTCATTTATAAATTATTCCTCATCATCAAATGTCATGGCTTCGTGCGTAGTCATTAGCAATTCATATTCCTCTTTGCTACCCACAACCATGTTTTCAAATTCACGCAAGCCGGTACCTGCAGGGATTAAATGTCCTGTAATAACATTCTCTTTCAATCCTAACATCTGATCTGCCTTACCTAAGATAGCAGCTGAACTCAACACCTTAGTTGTTTCCTGGAATGATGCAGCAGAAATCCAGCTATGTGTACCTAACGAAGCCTTGGTAATACCCAATAGCAATGGCGAAGAGGTAGCCGGCATAGCATCACGATAATCAACCAACTTCTTATCTGCCCGACGAAGAATTGAATTCTCTTCACGCAATTCGCGCAAGGTTACAATTTGTCCGGTTTTTAATTTTCCACTCTCCCCATGGTCAATTACAACCTTTTTATCAAAAATATAATCATTTTCCACATTGAAGTCCATGCGATCTTCTGTATCCCCTTCAAGGAATTTTGTATCACCCGCATCTTCAATTTTCACCTTACGCATCATTTGACGAACAATTACTTCAATATGTTTATCATTAATGATTACACCTTGTAAGCGATACACTTCCTGAATTTCATTCACCACGTATTCCTGCACTGCAAATGGACCTTTAATAGAAAGAATATCATCAGGAGAAATTTGACCATCAATCAAAGCAGTTCCTGCTTTTACAAAGTCGCCATCCTGCACCAATATTTGGCGTGACGTAGGCACAAGGTATTTACGAATAACACCATCTTTTGCTTCAACAATAATTTCCCGATTACCACGCTTCAATCCACCAAAGCTAACCACTCCATCAATTTCACAAACCACAGCAGGGTTACCTGGCTTACGCGCTTCGAACAATTCAGTAACCCTAGGTAAACCACCGGTAATATCTTTAAGTTTGCTTAGCACTCTAGGAATTTTTACCAATACCTGACCACTCTTCACCTCATCTTTTTCATCTACTATAATGTGTGAACCAACAGGAAGGTTATACGACTTTTTATCCTTTCCTTCAATTATAATAGTTGGTAATTTTGTTTTATCCTTAGAATCAATTACTACTTTCTCACGGTGTCCGGTTTGTTCATCTGCTTCCTCCCGATACGTTACTCCTTCGATCACCGATTCAAAACGAATTTTTCCATTTAACTCAGCGATAATTACATTATTAAACGGATCCCAAGTACAAATAACATCACCTTTACCAATCTTTTGTCCATCTTTTACTCTTAATACCGAGCCATAAGGAATATGCACAGTATTCAGCAGGCGTTCAGATTTTTCATCAATTTTTCTTAGCTCACCTGTACGGCCAATTACAACCTGTACTTTCTTTCCTTCATTATCTTCTGTAGCTACTGTACGTAATCCATCAAATTGAACAGTGCAATCAAAGTTTGCACGTAATGAGGACTCTACTGAAGTAGAACCAGCCACACCACCTACGTGGAATGTACGTAGGGTAAGCTGTGTACCAGGTTCACCAATTGACTGAGCGGCAATAATACCAACTGCATCACCACGTTGCGCCATCATACCGGAGGCTAAGTTTTTACCATAGCACTTTACACAAACACCACGTTTGCTTTCACATGTTAATACAGAACGAATTTCAACAGTTTCAATTCCTGCATCCTGAATAGCCAAAGCACAATCATGATCAATTTCTTCACCTGCGCCAATAAGTAATTCACCTGTTTCAGGATGAAGTACATCATGTAATGAAGTACGCCCTTCAATACGACCTGCTAATGGTTCAATGATTTTTTCATTATCCATCAAGGCTTGGGCAGAAATTCCACGCAATGTTCCACAGTCTTCTTCATTAATAACTACATCTTGAGCCACATCAACCAATCGGCGGGTAAGGTAACCGGCATCTGCAGTTTTCAATGCAGTATCAGCCAAACCTTTACGTGCACCGTGTGTAGAGATAAAATATTCCAATACATTCAGGCCATCCTTAAAATTTGCCAAAATTGGATTCTCAATAATTTCTGAACCGGATGAGCCACTCTTACGAGGTTTCGCCATCAAGCCTCTTAAACCTGCAAGCTGTTTAATTTGTTGTTTACTACCACGCGCACCTGAATCAAGCATCATAAATACAGAGTTAAAGCCCTGCTTATCGATAGCTAATTCCTGAATAAGTGATTCTGTTACACGGGTATCCACTCTACTCCAGATATCTACAATTTGATTATAGCGCTCATTGTTGGTAATTAAACCCATATTGTAACTATCCCAAACTTCAGCTACTTCACCTTGGGCCTCTGCAACTAAATCTTTTTTGACTTCCGGAACAATCAAATCGTTAATACTAAATGACAAACCACCACGGAATGCCATGCGATATCCTAATGTTTTTATATCATCCAAAAATTTGGCAGTAATTGGAACGCTTGTCCACTTAATGATATTACCAATAATTTCGCGGAGGCTTTTCTTAGTAAGTAATGAATTGATATATCCTACTTCCTTAGGTACAAACTGATTAAAAATTACTCTTCCAACTGTTGTATCAACAAGTTTATAAGTAAAGGTGCCGTCTTGGTTACGCCAATTAACTTTCACCTTAATGTTAGCGTGTAAATCAATTTGCTTTTCATTATAGGCAATAATAACTTCTTCAGTGGAATAAAAAGCCTTCCCTTCTCCTCTAATTTTTTCAGTATCGGTTGACTTTTTCCCTTTAGTAATATAATATAAACCCAAAACCATGTCCTGAGAAGGCAAGGTAATGGGTGTTCCATTTTGAGGATTTAAGATATTATGCGAACTCAGCATCAGCAACTGTGCTTCCAAAATTGCTGCATTGCTCAAAGGTACGTGTACCGCCATTTGGTCTCCGTCAAAGTCGGCATTAAATGCGGTGGTTACCAGTGGGTGAAGTTGAATTGCCTTGCCTTCAATTAATTTAGGCTGAAAAGCCTGAATGGATAATCTATGCAATGTTGGGGCACGATTTAGCATTACCGGATGTCCTTTCAAAATATTTTCAAGAATATCCCAGATAATAGCTTCTTTTTTATCTACCAATTTACGTGCACTCTTAACTGTTTTAACGATTCCTCTTTCAATCAGTTTACGAATGATAAATGGCTTAAACAATTCTGCAGCCATATCTTTAGGTAAACCACATTCATGCATTTTTAATTCTGGACCTACTACAATTACAGAACGGCCGGAGTAGTCCACCCGCTTACCTAATAGGTTTTGGCGGAAACGTCCTTGTTTACCTTTCAACACATCGCTCAATGATTTCAGTGCGCGCCCACCTTCTGCTTTAACTGCATTTGATTTACGGCTATTATCAAACAATGAATCAATAGCTTCTTGCAGCATCCGCTTCTCATTACGCAAAATCACTTCAGGAGCTTTAATTTCTAAAAGGCGTTTCAAGCGATTATTTCTAATAATTACCCTTCTATACAAGTCATTCAAATCTGAAGATGCGAATCGTCCTCCGTCTAATGGAACCAACGGACGTAACTCCGGTGGAATAACCGGAATGTATTGCATTACCATCCATTCCGGACGATTAACAATACGGGTTGAAGCTTCGCGGAAACTTTCCACAACACTTAAACGTTTTAAGGCATCAGCCTTACGTTGCTGTGAAGTTTCATTTGCTGCAGCATGGCGTAAATCAAAACTCAACTGATCCAAATTAAGGCGAGCAAGCATATCATGTACAGCTTCTGCACCCATCTTCGCAATAAATTTTTCAGGGTCTTCATCGGGCAGCAACTGGTTTTCTCTTGGAAGAGAATCTAAAATATCCAGATACTCTTCTTCAGTAAGTAGTTCAGCATACTGTTTATCTTCACGCACCCCGGGTTGAATGACCACAAAGCGTTCATAATATACAATTGTTTCCAATTTCTTTGAGGACATTCCCAACAAATAACCAATTTTATTAGGTAATGATTTGAAGTACCAAATATGAACAACCGGTACCACCAATTTAATATGTCCCATACGTTCACGACGCACCTTCTTTTCGGTTACTTCAACACCACAACGGTCGCAAACAATATTCTTATATCTAATGCGCTTATACTTTCCACATGCACATTCATAATCCTTCACCGGTCCAAAAATCCTTTCGCAAAAAAGGCCATCTCTTTCCGGCTTATATGTACGATAGTTTATCGTTTCGGGCTTTAACACTTCGCCATAACTTCTTTCTAAAATATTATCAGGAGAAGCTAATCCGATAGTGATTTGAGAAAAACTTGCTTTTGGGCGATTTTCTTTTTTCATTGCCATAATTTATAGCGTGTTGTTTTTTTAAATTTATTTCCGATTTATTTAATGATTACGAACCAAAATCAATAGTTCGATACAATATCAATCGGTTAATCAAATTTCAAATCAAGACCTAAACCGCGTAGTTCGTGTACTAATACATTAAACGATTCAGGGATTCCGGCTCTTGGAATGTTATCTCCTTTCACGATGGCTTCATAGGTCTTTGCTCTACCTATAATATCATCGCTCTTCAGTGTTAACAATTCCTGCAGGATATTAGATGCACCATAGGCTTCCAGTGCCCATACTTCCATTTCACCAAAACGCTGACCACCAAATTGTGCCTTACCTCCCAATGGTTGTTGAGTAATTAAGCTGTATGGTCCAATTGAACGAGCGTGCATTTTATCATCAACCATGTGATGTAGTTTAATCATATAGATTATACCTACAGTGGCTTTTTGATCAAAGCGCTCACCGGTTTCTCCATCATATAAATAAGTATGACCAAAAGATGGCAATCCTGCTTTTTCAATATTTCCGGCAATTTCATCAACTGAGGCTCCATCAAAAATTGGGGTAGCAAAACGAACACCTAATTTTTCACCGGCCCATCCTAATACCGTTTCATAAATTTGTCCAATATTCATACGACTAGGTACGCCCAATGGATTCAGTACAATATCTACCGGTGTTCCATCTTCTAAGAAGGGCATATCTTCAGCACGAACAATTTTAGCTACAATACCTTTATTTCCGTGACGGCCTGCCATCTTATCTCCCACTTTTAACTTACGCTTCATTGCCATATACACCTTTGCAAGTTTTAATACTCCTGCAGGTAATTCATCACCAATAGAAATATTAAACTTTTCACGTTTATAGCGGCCCAGCTCTTCGTTGAACTTAATGCTATAGTTATGCAAAAGAATATTAATCAAGTCATCAGTTTTAGCATCACCACTCCAACCCAGCGGGTTCACATTCACAAAATCAATGGCTGCCAAATTCTTTGCATTAAACTTTACTCCTTTTCCAATCAACACTTCTCCAAAGTTATTAGTAACACCTTGGCTCGTTTTATCCTTCAATAATGTTTGCAACTTATGCTGCAACATTTCCATCAAGTCTTCTTCATTCTTCTCGTGAATTTTTTCAATCTTTTCTAACTGAGCCTTTTCACGCTGCTTTGCACTCTTATCTTTCTTTGCACGCTGGAAAAGTTTTTTATCAATCACCACTCCTTCAGTTCCGCTTGGCGCTTTTAATGAAGCATCTTTAGCATCACCTGCTTTATCACCAAAAATTGCACGAAGCAATTTTTCTTCTGGAGTAGGGTCACTCTCTCCCTTAGGAGTTATTTTTCCAATAATAATATCTCCCTCCTTGATAGCTGCACCAATACGAATAATACCATTTTGATCAAGATCTTTGGTAGCTTCTTCACTTACGTTAGGGATATCAGGAGTTAATTCTTCCTCTCCTAATTTAGTATCCCGCACTTCTGTTTCAAACTCACTGATATGGATAGACGTAAATAAATCTTCACGAACAACCTTTTCGCTAATTACAATAGCATCTTCAAAATTGTATCCTTTCCAAGGCATAAAAGCAACCTTTAGGTTTCTTCCTAATGCCAATTCACCATCTCTTGTTGCATATCCTTCAGTAAGGAAATCATCTGACGATACTTTTTGGCCTTTTACCACAGCCGGGCGAAGGTTGATGCAGGTTTCCTGATTGGTACGAACAAATTTGGTAAGCTTATATACTTTTAAATCATCTTCAAAACTCACCAGTTGTTGGTTTTCGCTGCGTTTATACCGAACGTGAATTTCATTTGCATCAACAAATTCAACCACGCCCTCACCTTCTGCATGTACTTGGATACGTGCATCACGAGCGGCTTTAGCTTCTAAGCCTGTTCCTACAATGGGCACTTCAGGAATAATCAATGGAACTGCCTGACGTTGCATATTTGATCCCATCAAAGCCCGGTTGGCATCATCATGCTCAAGAAATGGAATCAATGAGGCACTCAATCCCACAATTTGGTTTGGCGCTACGTCCATATATTCCACTTCATCCTTAGGTAAGATAGGGAAGTCACCTGTTTGGCGGCTTCTAATCATATCCTCGGTAAAGTTCCCTTTATTATCCATCTCCACGTTAGCCTGAGCAATCTTTGCCTCATCTTCTTCTTCAGCACTCAGGAAAGTAATTTTCTTCATCTCTACTTTACCATGCTCAACCTTACGATAAGGAGTTTCAATAAAGCCCATTTCATTAATCTTGGCATGTACACACAAAGTAGAAATCAAACCAATATTCGGACCTTCAGGTGTTTCAATAGTACAAAGCCTTCCATAATGAGAATAGTGCACGTCTCTAACTTCAAAGCCTGCACGCTCACGACTCAAACCGCCGGGTCCGAGGGCTGAGATACGACGCTTATGGGTGATTTCACTAAGCGGATTGGTTTGATCTAGAAACTGAGACAACTGAGATGTACCAAAGAATGAGTTAATAACAGACGATAATGTGCGTGCGTTAATTAAATCAACCGGTGTAAACACTTCATTATCTCGTACATTCATACGCTCACGGATAGTACGTGCCATACGCGCAAGCCCTACACCAAATTGAGCATACAATTGTTCACCCACTGTTCTTACCCTACGATTGCTTAAATGATCAATATCATCTACCTCGCTTTTTCCATTAGTAAGTAATACCAAATATTTGATAATGGATATAATATCTTCTTTGGTTAATACTTTTTTATCTAAGGGATAATTTAATCCCAGGCGACGATTTATTTTATAACGACCAACCTCTCCTAAATCATAGCGTTTATCTGAGAAGAATAATTTATCAATAATTCCGCGTGCTGTTTCATCATCAGGAGCATCTGCACCACGCAATTGTTTATATATATGTTGTACTGCTTCCAATTCGCTATTGGAAGTATCCTTATTTAAAGTGTTATAAATAATAGCATAATCTCCACTCACTTCCTCCTTCTGAATAAACACACTCTTTACTCCCATTTCAACAATAAGGGCAACGTTTTCCTCATCCAGAACAACATCTCTTTCCAAAATAATTTCATTCCTTTCAATCGTAACCACCTCACCGGTATCTTCATCTACAAAATCTTCAGTCCATGAACGGAGTACACGAGCTGCGAGGCGTTTGCCAATATTTTTCTCTAATGTTTTCTTATCTGCCTTTACCTCATCGGCCATTCCGAATAACTCAAGGATATCCTTATCTGTTTCATATCCAATAGAACGAAGCAATGTGGTAACCGGAAACTTTTTCTTACGGTCAATGTAAGCGAACATCACGTTGTTGATATCGGTGGCAAATTCCATCCATGCTCCTTTAAAAGGAATTACACGCGCAGAATAAATTTTTGTTCCATTGGGATGAACCGACTGTCCAAAAAATACGCCGGGTGAACGGTGTAACTGACTTACAACAACCCGCTCGGCACCATTAATAACAAAAGTACCACGAGGCGTCATGTATGGGATATTTCCAAGAAACACATCCTGAACAATGGTTTGAAAATCCACATGCTCCTCATCATTACAGCTAAGGCGCAATTTCGCCTTCAATGGAACAGCATAAGTTAAACCTCTTTCTATACACTCATCAATGGTGTAACGCGGAGGATCAACATAATAATCTAAAAATTCCAGCACAAAAATATTTCGTGTATCCGTGATAGGAAAGTTCTCCTTAAACACACGAAAAAGCCCTTCATTGTTGCGTTTGTCGGGGGTGGTTTCTAACTGGAAAAAATCTTTAAACGATTGAATTTGGATTCCTAATAAATCCGGAGTTTCTGCCAGAAGTTCAACTTTTCCAAAATTGATACGCTGTGCAGAATTGATTTTGTTTGCAGACATAGTGTAGTTAAAACGTTTTGTAGGAAAGACTTTACCAACGGGAAAGCATAACGTATTGTGGCCAATAAATACTACTAACCCGAAAATAAAGGAGTGCAAAGTTAGGGAATATATACCAATTTTAGAGAGGAAACTGCCAATTTTTAGAAAATTTGGTAAGATTTTTGATAAAGTATTAACATTGGCGTACTTTGTTGATTATCAGTTAATAATTTATAGTCCTTTCCTTTTATTTAATAGAATGCTATCCAATTCGTTATTTGGATACAACGATTTAATGAACACTTACTTTTGCGGAGATTACCCCTGATGAGGTTAATATTTTCAGTAAATATAGGCCTGGCGCTAGGTACGTAGGTATATTAATTTGAGCAACCTCTGTCGGTCTATCATTCGTCCATTCCTTAATATGTTGACCGTTTATACCCAGCAGGTGCACAGTTTTAATTTTCGGAGCTACAATCCACACCATAGCACCGGCCTTAACCGGATTGGGATAAATCCCCGCCTTACCATCAGCATCACGAACAAGCATCACCACCTCACTATAGCTAAATGAACCATCATGGTCAATCATTTTTAAACGATAAAAGAAACGTTGGATATGCAAAAACCCTGCAACAGCATCTGAGTACGTATAACTATTACCGTTAGTAACACTTCCTGTACCTTCTATTTCTACGATAGGTAAGAAATTTATACCATTTACCGATCGCTCAATAACAAAATGACTAAGATTAATTTCATTTGATGTTTGCCAGTACAAATTATTCATTTCCGAAAATACACTACCAGTAAATTGTAATAAATTAACCGGAACCACAATGTTTGATAGAAAGAATACACCATAATCTTCTACCTGTCCGTCGGTTACACTGAAACATGCATTTACACCTCCTATACAATCTTTTGCTATTATTCTGGCTCGAAGTATCTTATCGGTAACAGGAACATTTGTAGGTGTTGTAAATTGAAAAGAAACTGTACCTATATAGCATGTTGAAGAGGAATATACATTTTCATCAGCATCATCAAAATCACCGTCATTGTTATAATCAATAAAAAATTGAACTAAATTGAATTTATTCGAAGGGTCTGTAGTGCCTACTTGAACAGTTGCTGTATAGATTGTACGCGTTGTTAAAGCAGACACCTGGCTACAGGAGAAATCAAGATATTTATCTCCATCAAGGTTTGCTCCATCTGTACGATTTTGAATACTTCCTAATGAAAAGAATTTCACTCCTGCATTAGATGAAGTTGTTTCGCTATGCATGCATGCCGTAGCCGGAGCCGGGCTAATTAAAATTTCTTTGGGCACGGAGGTTGTTCCGGCAGCATTTGTTGCACTTAAGGTAACTAAAAATGCACCTTGTGAATTATAAGTAACAACAGGATTTCTATTTGTACTGGATGCAGGTGTGCCATTTTGAAAACTCCAGTTCCATGAAGAAGGCCCCTTTAAACTATGATCAATAAATTGAACAGGAACACCGGTACACACCGCCTGCGGTGAGAAAACAAAATCAGCAATAGGCGCACCGGCTAATTCACAATTTGTTAAACAGGTACGGCTATTTACATGCCCATCTACAGAAGTAATACTTGCAGCACTCCATATACTTGTATTATTTACAGAAGGGGCCATTATATACCCTGAACCAGCAGCATCATGGTTAGCCGAAAAGTTATGCCCAATTTCATGAGCAGCCAGCACCCTTAACTGATAGCCTGAACCTTGCATATTAACGCCGGGATAATCTTCTAAAATATGATAACGGCTAGATGAACACACTACACCCACATAAGCTAATCCAACAATTCCGGCACTGCCGCCTAATCCATCATTATCAATATCTCGAGCAGTCCAAAACTGGGCTATGTCATAAGTTACTCCAAAATTCCCCGCATTACCCCAGGTTCTAAAACCCGATAATATGGTACTTGAATTTGTTCCGTTATATAACGGAGAGATAGGGTCGCTATTTTCATTGGTAGAAATATATTGTCCAACTAATACAAATTCAATGTTATTATCAAACTGTGCATTAACATAATCCCACATTACGTTGTTTAACACGCCAATATTGTGAATTTCCACCGCGATTACGGAATTATACCTGGCAAACATTGAAGAGTCTGAAGCAATAGCGATTCGGGTTCTTTTACAAACAAGCCCCGCATTTGAAACACTAATATCACTATACTGAGCTCTTTCAGTAACGCCACACGTAATATCAGCATTCAAAAACACATCCGATTCACGATATATTATCATCAAATCATTTTCTGTTCCGCGTTGTAAATAGTTAACCGGTTCTATAAAATAAGTAATTCCATTTTTTCTAATCATGCCATAAAAAACACCTTCCGCCAATGTAAGTCGCACGCGGGAATCATTATCTCCATCAACAGTTCCTTTATAAACCTTACACAATCCCCGTGCGTGCGTTGAACTGATTTTCCCATCACCGGTAGAAACAGTATAATGTTCATCAAAAATTTCCACTTCCTGCAATAATAAACTTACCTCGTCCAAACCGGGGATATTTCCTTTAAGGTTAACCGAAGATGCATTTACACGGTTTATTTTACTCAGCAAACTTGCGGTAGGCAATGAAAACAAATAAAATTCCTTAAACGATGCGTTCAAGGCAGAGTAGTTAGTAGCATCAATATTTTTTGTATTAAATTCAACTTGAGCATTAACTTGAAAAGAAACGATAGAGAAAACAAAAAGAAATAAAATTGGCTTCATAGTAACTACTAAACTGCGAAAAAAATCATCAAACAACAAAAAAATATATTCACAATAAAAAATCCCGGCTTGTTTAAGCCGGGATTAAATAATTATATCAGAATATTAGGCAACTTCAACTTCAGCACCAGCCTCAGTTAATTTTCCTTTCATTTCTTCAGCAGTAGCTTTATCTACACCTTCCTTAATTGTTTTTGGAGCACCATCAACTAAGTCTTTTGCTTCTTTAAGACCAAGACCGGTTAACTCTTTAACAATTTTTACTACAGCTAATTTGTTGGCACCACTTGCTTTTAGAACAACATCAAAAGATGTTTTTTCTTCTACAGCGGCTGCGCCACCATCACCACCACCGGCTACTACAACTGCTGCTGCTGCAGGTTCGATACCATATTCTGTTTTCAAAAATTCTGCGAGTTCCTGAACTTCTTTTACTGTCAGGCCCACTAAGTTTTCGGCTAATGCCTTTACGTCTGCCATGTTGTTTTGTTTTTTCCGCCTTCATTGGCTTAGCACCTCCGGCGGATATGTTATTAAAAAAATTACCTTGTCTTTTATGCTTCTACTACCGGCTCGGAAGTTGTTTCCGGCCTGTTTTGTAGAGCACCAATTACTCGTTGAATAGGCGATTGCAACAAACCAATAATCTCTCCTATCAATTCATTCTTGGTTTTTATTTGTGTAAGTGCTTTCAACTGATTGTCTCCAACAAAAATATCACCATTAATAAAAGCGGCCTTTAATACAGGTCTTTCCTTATTGTTTTCTTTTCTAAAGCTACTCAAAATCATAGCCGGGTCTTTAGGATTTTCAGAAAACATAAGTGCTGTAACTTGATGGAGGCTATCATACACTCCAGCAAATTTTTCTGAATCAATGCTTTCAAGTGCTTTACGGATAAGGGTATTTTTTGCAACCTTCATTTCTACTTTCTTATCAAAGCAATGGCGGCGCAAGTTAGTTACCTGATCAACAGTAAGACTTTCTGTATCGGTTATATAGAAGTTGGTATATTGAGAGAACTTGTCTTTCAACAATTCAATCACTTCGTTTTTTTCCTGTTTAGTCATAACAATTATTTTAAACCGGTTTTACCGGAGATTAGTTTTGAACAGATTTTGTATCTACCATAATGCCGGGGCTCATACTGCTTGCCATACTAACACCTCTCAGATAAGTACCTTTGGCTGTAGCAGGCTTTAGTTTGATAATAGCATTAATAAGCTCCTGACTATTTTCTGCAATCTTTTCAGTAGAAAAACTAACCCTTCCAATAGATGCGTGAATAATTCCCACTTTATCTACTTTAAAAGCAATTTTTCCACCTTTTAAATCATTTACGGCAGCAGCAACATCATTAGTTACAGTACCGGTTTTAGGATTTGGCATTAAGTTACGAGGGCCTAATACCTTACCTAACTTACCAATTTTTGGCATTACCGAGGGGGTGGCAACAATAACATCAACATCTGTCCATCCACCTTCAATTTTCGAAATGAATTCATCCAATCCTACAAAATCAGCTCCTGCACTTTGTGCTTCAGCTTCTTTATCCGGATTACAAAGCACCAGTACTTTTTTCGTCTTACCGGTACCGTGAGGTAGTGATACTGTACCACGTATAGCTTGGTCGGCTTTTTTAGGATCTACACCTAATCGGATATGTAAATCAACAGAGCTATCAAACTTAGTGGTATTAACTTCTTTTACTAAAGCGGAGGCTTCCTTCAGCGTATAGGCTTTGTTTGGATCAACCTTCGCATTAGCTATTTTTCTTTTCTTAGTAATCATGATTAAAAAAATATTTAAGGTTGACTATTAATTATTTTCCCAGGGCGCTGTTCCTTCTACTGTTAATCCAAGGCTGCGGGCTGTACCTGCTACCATGGTCATTGCGCTTTTTAAAGTAAATGCGTTTAAATCAGCCATCTTGTCTTTGGCTATTTCCTCTACCTGATTCCAGGTTACCTTTCCCACCTTTGCACGATTAGGTTCTTTACTTCCTTTAGAAACTTTTGCAGCTTCCATCAGTTGTACCGCAGCAGGAGGAGTTTTAATTACGAATTCGAATGATTTATCGGCATATACCGTGATAATAACAGGTAATACCTTTCCGGGTTTATCTTGGGTTCTGGCATTAAACTGCTTGCAGAACTCCATGATGTTCACACCTTTAGAACCAAGAGCCGGTCCTATCGGCGGTGCTGGATTGGCTTGCCCTCCCTTACATTGGAGTTTGACAAAGCCGGTGATCTCTTTTGCCATTTTAAAAATTTTTGGTGTTAGCGTCCCAACAAAAAGCTGGAACTCCCAATAGCCATAAGGCTTATGCTATAAGAACTATGGGGGCGCAAAAGTAAGGATATTATTCATATTTCCCCTATTTTTTTGCTTTTTTCTATAAATTAATATTCGCCTTTAATCCTTTACTCCACGGTCACCCCGTTTTAGAAAATCTTCATAAAACACCTGTTGCAAGGCCCTACCCTCATTAATTAATTGGGTGTCAACTTCACCTGTTGAATAAATAGGGCGCCTCCCCACATTATCATATACAATTTGGCCTTTCATTGTGGTAAACCCAAAGCCGTTGTTAAACGAATACCATGCCCAAGGCCGATAATGAGGTTCAAGAATATTCCGGCTATACGGAAATTCAGCGTGTGACATTCCTAAATATCCTAATACAGTGGCCGCCACATCTGTTTGCGACCCAACCCAATCAATATTTTTAGGCTGAACATTACCTCCTAAAATCAATAATGGAATTTTAAAATTTTTACTAACTACCGAATCCGGAGGCAAACGATGGCCATGGTCGGCAACAATTACTATTAATGTATTATTCCAATCCGACAATTTTCTGCATGATGCAACAAATTGATTAATTACCTCATCAGTATAATGGATGGAATTCAAAAATTTTGATTCATCATCATCTCCCAAAATAATTTGCCTTTCGGGGATTTCATAAGGCTCATGACTACTTAGTGTTAACCATGTAATAAAGAAGGGATGTGGTAAGGTGCCTAATCTGTTGGTAAGATACTTCATCACCACCCCATCATGCGCACCCCATTTTGAATTACGGTCTGCTTTGTCAAAATGGTTTATATCTATTATTTCATTCAATGCACCATGTAGTAAATAGGATTTAATATTTGCAAATTCAGGTTCTCCACCATAATAGAATCCGGTAAAGTATCTCTTTTGTCCAAAAGAAGAAGTTAGCATGGGCAATGTCCGTGATTTATCCGGATGCTTTACAATGGAATTTATAGGTTGTGCCGGATAACCGCTCAGTACCCCAACGATTCCCTTATCCGTACGATCACCGGTTGCATAAATATTATCAAAATAGATCCCTTCATTTTTCAATCGGTTAAACCCCGGCGTAATCTCCACCCCCTTATACACTTTATCCAATACCTTGGCGGTGAAGCTTTCCCACACCACCAATATAATATTCTTTCGTATAGCCGTATCCGTTATTATTTGGGAATTTCGGTTAAATAATTCTGCGGTAATTTTATTAGCTATATCTTCATCCATTACGATGTAAGGATTAGAAACCAGTTCATTTTTTAGCCTTACCGAATGAATAAAATTCCAAACCGGATTTAATGCTGATTGATTTGCATAGTTGTTTGAAGAAAAATAAACACTGCTTTGATTAATGGGCGCAAGTTGAAAGCCGCCTCTTAAAGGGACAATTATTAAAGCACACAAAAACAGCATTACTACAGTTAATGCCCATCTGTTGAAAGGGGCGAAAGGTAATACCCCTTTAAAAAATTTATACAAAAAATAGGATAGCAAAACAATTACCACCACAAATCCGATTAATAGCCATATTACGGGTAAATGCGCTACTGATGCCCATGCCTCTTTAGGATTTTTCAAATAAGATAACGCACTTGCGTCCAAACGATACCCCCATGCATTAAACGCATTAGCATCAGCAATGATAATTAAAACAACAGGAATTAAAACAAGTGTTGAATAAACAGTATATACCCGATGATGATTAAAAAGTGGAATCCAAATCCCTGCAATTACCATAAGCAATACGGGGGCGGTGAGGTAGGCTGCAAATGACAAATCCATACGTGCTCCATGCCACATTACTCCTACCCATTCATTAAACCCCGCACCAATGCCTGCCTTTTTGGTAATCCACAAAAAAAATACCCTGCCTGCAAAAGACAAAATAATCCAAAAGAAAAAATAACCAAAAATGAATTGTAACCTGCTTTTCATAAAAAGACAGATACAAATATCGGTTTTAAAATCAGCACACCCTATTATACACAGCTACATTAGCAAGAGGAGCCAAAGAATCAACCCTAATAAATAATTAAAATCCCTCTTTTACGATTTTACTAGCATCCACGCCCAAAGAAGCCAAATGCTTTTCCACAGCGTCCATCATTGGCTTAGGACCACATAAATAGTAATATTGCAAATCTTTGTGCATGTGCTTTTTAATAAGTTCTGCAGAAATAAAGCCATGCTCATAACCATCAATCTTTTCATCAGAAAGAATATTGATAAAGTTATTACCCAGCAACTTATTAAATCTTTCCTCAAGCATTATATCTCTCTTTGCCTTATTGGCAAAAATCAATTTGTTATTACCAATTTTATTTTCCTTTTCCAACCTTTTTAAAATAGCAGTAAAAGGTGTGATACCTGCTCCCCCTGCAATGAAGATGCCTTCGCCTTTGTATCGAATATCTCCATATACATCACCAATATTTAACTCATCACCTGCTTTCAGTGAGAGCAATTCGTTGGTAACTCCATTATGTGAAGGATAGGTCTTTATATTAAACTCAATAAAATCTTCATCCTTTAATGATACAAAAGTGAAGGTTCTAATCTCATCTTTCCATCCTTCTTTATTAATTGAAATATCGGCAGCTTGACCGGGCTCATAACTAATACCCACAGGCTTTTCAGCAACAATCCTTAATACATCATGTGTTAAATGCTCTACAGATTTAACTTTAACAGTAGTACTCATAAACAATTATAATTTACCTTTAATAATAAATACATATCTACATTTGATATGTTAACAAAGGCAATTGCAAATTTCACGCCATATTTGGCATATTCACACCCCATTTATTCATATTAGCTTGTTCAAAATCAGGAATATACTTTTCAGGAATCTCACCTTGAAGCATGGAACCTACTTTAATAGAAGGGAAGATTTCTTCATAAGTTAACATCTGATTCAGTGAAACCCGCCTATAAATATGTGACCGGGTAATATTTTTCATATCATCCAGCCCTGAGGCACCAAGCATTTCTACAAAATTTTCAATAGTCCCCTTATGATAATTGGCTACCCGAACTTTTTTATCCTCAACCACAAGGCCCACTGTTAATTTAGGATCTTGGGTGGTAATACCGGTTGGGCAACGATTAGTATTACACAACAAGGCCTGAATACAACCCAATGCCATCATCATTGCACGTGCAGAATTACAGGTATCTGCTCCAAGAGCAATAGCTCTGGCAATATGAAATGCTGAAGTAATTTTTCCGGAAGCTATTATTCTAATATGCTTACGAATATCCAGACCATTTAAAATATTGTGAACAAAGGCAAGACCATCGAGCATAGGTGCGCCCAAATAATTTGAAAACTCCGGTGGTGCTGCACCTGTTCCCCCCTCTCCGCCGTCTACAGTAATAAAATCAGGATAAATATCCAAATGAATCATTGCCTTACAAATCGAAATAAATTCACTTTTATGTCCAATGCATAATTTAAATCCCACTGGTTTCCCTCCCGACAATTCCTTAAGCTTTTTAATAAACTGCATCATCTCCAGAGGCGTATTAAAAGCAGAGTGATATGGTGGTGAAACTACTTTAGTATGAGGCTTTACGTGTCGAATACGAGCAATTTCTTCAGAGTTCTTTGATGCCGGTAATATTCCACCATGCCCGGGTTTTGCACCTTGTGATATTTTTAGTTCAATCATTTTTACACTGGTATGAGCAGCTTTTTTTTCAAACAATGCCGGCTCAAAATTTCCATGCTCATCCCGGCACCCAAAATATCCTGTACCAATTTGCCAAATTAAATCACCACCATGCATTAAATGATAATCGCTTAAGCCTCCTTCTCCGGTATTATGTGCAAAACCGCCAATTTGTGCTCCTGCATTCAATGCTTCTACCGCCTGTGAACTTAATGAGCCATAACTCATGGCCGAAACATTTAATATACTTGCAGAATACGGATGCTTACAATCCTTATTACCAAAAATCACACGAGGATTTTGGTTGAGCGTTTCAAATGCCTTTGGCGCCATTGAATGACACATCCACTCATAACCTTCAGCATAAACATCAAGTTGGGTACCAAATGGAATTGTTTCAAGTTCCTTTTTAGCCCGTTGGTAAATGGTAGAACGATCTACACGATTAATAGGCCTACCATCAATATCCGATTCAATAAAATATTGATACATTTTAGGCCTTAATTCTTCAAGTATATAACGGAATCTTCCCACCAATGGAAAGATACGGCGTATTGCATGCCTCTTTTGATACATATCCTGAATACCCATAAATACAAACACACAGCAAACAGCAAAAACAACATACCAGTTATCATTCAAGAAAATAGCAAGTGCCAGTAAAATGGATAGTGTAATTATAGAAATTACAATAAATTTCTTTCGCATGTACAATAAATTTCAGTGAGATAAAACAATTATAAAAAATATCTTCTTTGCACTCAATTTAAGCATTAAGTGTAAACTTAAAAAAAGAAAACTAAAACTATACTAAATTAAAACAGTGGATAGACATTATTTTATCGTCCTCAATACAGACCTGATTACTACCGCCTGATTGAATTTTTCATTCCTCGCTCCATATAATAAACACACCTGTTTGGTCTTTGAAATCTTCTTTATTTCTTTAAGTGCTTCCTTTTGTAATTTTAATTCTTCTTTATATCGCTTTGCAAATTCTTCAAAGCGCTCGTCCTGATGATTAAACCATTTTCGCAATTCGGTAGAAGGGCCGATATCTTTATTCCATTCATCAAGTTTTGCCTCATCCTTACTAATGCCTCTTGGCCACACCCTATCTACCAACAAGCGATACCCATCATCACGAGCCGGTTTCTCATAAATTCTTTTAATAATAATATCTTCCATAATAAACTACTTTTCCATGTGTGTTGGTTCTTTAGGATTTAATGGCCTAATGGTAATTTCATTAATCAACATATTATCCGGTGTTTCCAAAACATGAATAATTGTTTTAGCCAAATCCTCCGGTTGAAGCATATTGTGATGACTTTTAATACCGGAGTTATTAAAAAATCCGGTATCAATTGAACCCGGGTTTATACAAGTAACTTTAATATTAAAAGATCTCAATTCTTTAAAAAGTGCATCACTAAATCCATTCACCCCATATTTTGTTGTGCAATATGCAGCTCCTTCATGCCTTCCCATTGTACCCAAAATTGAGCCAATATTAATAATATGAGAATGAGTTGTGCTAATTTTCATAAATGGCACTATAGCCGAGGTAACAAAATACATACCATTCAAATTGGTGTTTATCATATTCAACCAATCTGAAGCAGGCGCTTCATCAATTTTTCCAAAAGAGCCAACGCCAGCATTATTAATTAATATGGAGGGGTGTTTATCATTAGAAAAAGTATTATTAATCCAATTCAGCACCGCGTCACGATTAGCAATATTTAACTGAACAGAATAAAAGTTTTTTCCTAATTTTTGCTTAACCTCTTCCAACGCCTCAGCATTTCGAGCAACTCCAAAAACGACAGCACCCTTTTGAACTAAAGCTGATGAAATAGCGAATCCTAATCCACTGCTCGCACCGGTTACAATAGCAATTTGATTTTCAAGTATCATATCAATTATGGATTATACGAACCGGGAACAGTACGAAATCCTATAGCTAATCTATTCCATCCGTTAATAGCAATGATGGCCATAGTGAGAGAAACTATTTCCTTCTCGGTAAAATGCTTCGATACCATCGCATACAATTCATCCGAAACATGATTCTGAGAAATCAATGTCAATGCCTCCGCCCATTCCAATGCTGCCCTTTCTCGCTCAGAAAAAAATGGTGTTTCACGCCAAGCAGATAGCGCATACAGCCGCTGCTCGGTTTCTCCGGCTTTTCGTGCATCCTTAGTGTGCATATCCAAACAATAAGCACAACCATTAATCTGTGATGCTCTTGTTTTAACCAATTCATACAAACTGTGCTCCAATCCGGAATGGCGTACAAAATTTTCAACGCCCAACATAGCTTTCATTGCTTCCGGATCAGCCTTTCCATAATCTAACCGAGGTTCCATTGTATTAATTTTTATATTTAAAAAGAATAAACAAAATGTAAAAAAGCAAAGTTACACATTTAAAAAAATGTTTTTATCTTAGATAGCTCATTGATGAATTCTACTCTTATTATAAAATCACTCCTACTAAAAATGAAATACATATTCTCATTCCTGTTTTCACTTATTTCCATTATTTCTTTTAGTCAAACTAAGCAATATCCAAACATTGATATATCATACAAAAAGTTTGTACTCGATAATGGCCTCACACTTATTGTACATGAAGACCACAAACTTCCAATTGCTGCATTCAATATCTGGTATCATGTAGGAAGTAAAAATGAAAAATCCGGAAAAACGGGATTTGCTCATTTATTTGAACACATCATGTTTACCAGCACCGAACATTGGAGCAATTTTGATGAAGTAATGCAATCTGTAGGTGGTGGAAACAATAATGGTACCACAAATAACGATCGAACTAATTATTTTGAAACTTTTACTAATACAGGGTTAGAGCGTGTGCTATGGGTAGAGGCAGACAGAATGGGATTTTTATTGAAAGGTTTAGATAGTGCCAAAATTGAAGTACAACGTGGCGTAGTACAAAATGAAAAGCGTCAACATGAAAATCAACCTTATGCTATATCCGATGAGCTTACTGTAAAAGCAACATATCCTGAAGGGCATCCCTATTCATGGACAGTAATAGGAAGCATGGATGACTTAAGTGCCGCAAGTGTGGATGATGTAAAGGAATGGTTCAAAACTTACTATGGCCCCAATAACGCCATTATTGCAATTGCCGGTGATGTAAACACAGATGAAGTACTACAGTTGGTGAAAAAATATTTTGGCGAAATCCCACCTAGCCCACCAATAGCTAAATTCACTAATAATATTGCCAAAATGAAGGGCACTATCACCCAACAAGCGCAAGACAGAGTGCCTCAAGCCAGGCTACAAAATACATGGAACGTTCCAGGTTGGGGAACTAAGGAGTCTTCTTATTTAAATATACTTGGAGAAATCCTTACTTCCGGGAAATCTTCAAGGCTTTATAAAAAATTAGTCTTGGATGAAGACTTGGTAACAGATGTATCCTTTTATTTAGATGACAAAGAAATTGGCGGCCAGTTTTATCTTTTTGCAGATGCTAAACCCGGTGTTAGTCTTTCTAAAATAAATACCATTATTGATCAGGAATTACAAAAAATTCTTTCCTCAGGAGTTACAGAAGAAGAATTAGAAAGATCAAAGACAAATTTCTTTGTACAATTTTTAAATAATCTTGAAACCTTAGGTGGTTTTGGAGGAAAGAGTGATTGCCTTGCTATGAGTGAAACCTATGGTGGTAGCCCTGATGCCTATAAAAAGATTTTAGATTATACAAAAACGGCTACTCCAAATGATATAAAAAGTGTTGCTCATGACTGGCTAACTGATGGAAAATATATTTTGGAAATCATTCCCTATGAAGATTATAAAACTGACTCTATTAAAGTTGACAGAACAATAATGCCGCCGGTATCTAAAGCAACTCCTGCAAAATTTCCTCAAATAAAGTCATTCTCTTTGAGTAACGGAGTTCAAGTTTATCTCGCAGAGCGCCACGATCTACCATTGGTAAATATTATGGCATCATTTAACGGAGGGTCGTCAGTAGATATTTTTTCAAATGCAGGCACTGCAAAAATGACCGGTGCTATGCTTACAGAAGGTACTACTACCAAGACTGCCATTCAGATAAGTGACCTTCTTAGCACAATGGGTTCTACACTAAATAGTTCATCAAGCATAGATAACATGACAGTAAGAATGAGCTGCCTTAAAACTCACTTCGATGCTTCAATGAATTTGTTTAGTGACGTTATATTACATCCATCATTTCCGACAAAAGAGTTTGAACGCATAAAAAAGGAACAATTGCTTCGCATTGAACAAGAAAAGGCTTCTCCTAATTTGCTAGGTTCAAGAATTCTTCCTCAGTTAATTTATCCTGTTGGCGATATTTATAATACACCCCTTACCGGATCAGGAACAACCGAATCATCTAACAAGATTACCAGGAACGATTTGATAAAATACCACCAAACATGGTTTGTGCCTAATAATGCCATTATTGTTGCTGTAGGAGATATCACTGATCGTGAATTAAAAACAATATTGGAAAATTCTTTAAAAGGATGGAAATCACAAAAGACACCACTTATTCCGATTAGTAACACAGCCAAACTCCCCACTTCGCCTGTTGTTTATATCATTGACAAACCGGATGCGATACAATCTCAATTATTTGCTGCAGAGATTTCTTTATCAGCAGAAGATAAAGATATGGATGCTTTTACCTTAATGAACCAAATTTTGGGTGGCACTTTTCTTTCAAGATTAAATATGAATTTAAGAGAAGACAAGCACTGGAGTTACGGAGCAGGATCATTTCTAAGACCTGTAAAAGGAAAAGGAATGTTTATAGCTACGGCAGGAGTACAAACAGATAAAACCAAAGAAAGTATTGAGGAAATACTTAAAGAACTAACCCAAATAACTACAACAAAAAAAATAGACAAGGAAGAATTTGAAAATGAGCAAAACTCAACCATCTTGTCACTCCCCGGCTCATGGCAAACTAACGATGGGATAATGAACTTCCTATTTAATGCCATTTCATTTAACAAAGGAATTGATTACCCGGGAAAATATGCTACTATACTTCAGCATTTAAAAATTTCAGACATCCAACAAGTAGCTAACAAGGTGATAAAACCCAATAGCCTCACCTGGCTTATTATTGGAGACAGAAAAAAAATAGAGGCAGGAATCAGGAAACTGAATATAGGGCCTGTAAAGATTTTAAATTCGGAGGGTGGCGAAATTAAATAACAGATTACTGACTTTCCCGAATAAACGAATTACAAATAAGCAGCCGTTCCTAACACAGAAAGGCTGCTTATTAATTACGTATTGTTTTACATCTCATCTGCAGAAGGACCATACAATCCCGGAACCTTATTGCCGGTAAGTCGGAGATAAACTACCAGTTCTCCTCTATGATGATACAAATGGTTACACAATACACCTCTGATAACTGCAACCTTAGGCATAGGAGGTATAAGTTCATTTCCTTTTAATACCAACCTCCATTTATCCATAGCTTTTGATTCATCAAAATCATCAAGAGCCTCTCTTGCAGATGCAACATTCTCTTCAAATTTTGCTAAGATATTTTCCATCTTTGAAATATCACCTCTATCATACTTGTGATTATCTAACACTAATTCATTTTGATGAATTACCGGATAAAACCAGTTGTAAATCCCGGCAATATGAGAAGCCAGTTCAGCAGTCGTCCAGTTCTTTTCAGTAGGCTTCCAATTCAATGCAGCATCAGGAACTGCCTTTAATAATTTCCGGGTATTTTCTACTTCATGTTGAAATTCACTAATTAATCCTTGCTTAAGCATAATTATTTTTCTTTCAAAATTACACTACATCAAATTAAAAGACCGAGGAATTATAAACATCCTGTCAACGATGAAACTGATACTGCAATGTGGCCAATAGTTGGCGAGGTGGAAGGGGGTTAATGCTGTAATTTTCATGTACATAATAATTATATACATTGGTTAGATTACTCAGCTTAGCCATAAAAGAAATATGCTTATAGGTATATCCCGCACTTACATCCACTAATGCAAAACCTTTAACGAAAATCATCCTCGAATAATTTTGAGTTTGTCCCTCCTTATTATTCCACCCTGCATAGCGATTACCGGTATAATAGATTCCTGCTCCTACCTTAAGTCCTTTCAATTTCCCATCAAATGAATAGAAAAAACTACCATTGGCATTATGTGGAATGGTACCTACTAATTGCTCACCGGAAATATAGCTACCCACAGTATTTGGAGTTTTAGAGAAGCGCATATCATTATAACTGTATCCTGCCATTATCTCTAACCCTTTTGCAGGTCTTCCGCTTATATCCAATTCAATACCTTTACTTTTTGTTTGTCCTACCAATTCCTGTAAAGCCGGATTACTATTAGGCGTAACACCATCCGGGCCGAACTGTGCGGTTTGAGCTAAATTGCTGTTTACAATTATATACCCAATTACATTAACTGTTAAACCTCCTTTAAGAAAATCATTTTTTACTCCAGCTTCATACTGATTTATAAATGACGGATCCAGAATATTCCCATCCACATCTGTAGCCTTCGGATTGGAAGAAAATGAATTAGCAAAACTTACAAAAAAGGAAGTTTTTGGAAAAGCTTTATACACGATACCAAGACGGGGAGAAAATGCGTTAAAATTCTTTGACTGTCCATATTTTACCTCACCATGCTGGTAATCAAATGTGTTTGAACCCGAAGCATTAAGTATTGACCAGCGCATCCCCCCAAGTACTAAAATTTTATTAGAAAGGCTAATTAAATCCTGCAAATAGATACCTGTACGAGTTACCGGAGTTTTAACCATTGCAACAGCATTAGCACCGGGGATATCCAAACGTGGTGTAAATTTGGAATGATCCAATATATTATATTGATCATAAACTTTAGGATTATCAAAACTGGTGCTCTTTACCACTCCGTCTTCTAAATCCATACCGGTTAGTATCACATGTTCAATACTTCCTGTTTTGAATTTGCCGGTTAAATACACCTGGCCAAAGATGCTGTTGTTCCTTTCATAAATTTTATTTAGAGGACGTTGCCAATCACCATTTAATGATGCCTGAATTCTTTCAGTAGAATAATAATCTCTTGTATAATCCTGATAATTTATGGAGGATTTTAGATTCCAACTCTTCTTAAATCTATGTTCAAACAATATATAAGCAGTGGATTGTTGAACCTTATTATATTGCCATGGTGTTCCGTTAAATGTAGATCGGGGCACATCAGGAATAATATTATTATCCAAAGAACCAATCCCGAAATCAGGAGTGTAATAATCATTCAAATAATCTGCAGTAATTAACAGAGAAGTCTTATTATTTATTTGATACTTTAAAGATGGGTTAACATAATATCTCCTGGAATGAACAATATCTTTAAAACTATTAGCCTTTTCATAAGTTCCGTTAATTCGAAAAGCTACCTTTTTACTTAATGGTCCATACAAATCAACCATGGGCTTCCACATATCATAACTTCCTGTTCGCAAAGCCACACTTCCACCATGCTGAAACTTAGGTTCCTTTGTAATTAAATTGATAACACCTCCCGGCACCACCTCACCATATAAAATGGAAGCGCTTCCCTTTAGGATTTCAACCCTTTCCAATGAACTCATTTCAGGGAAAGCCGATACATTAATCCGTGCACCATTTTTATAAAAATTATCCCCTTGCAAACGATAGCCCCGAGCAAAAAAGGTTTCTTGTGCATTTCCACGGGTAGTAGATAAATACACTCCATTCACATTTCTAATCGCATCACTCAATTTTTGTACTTGTTGATTTTGTAAAACGGTATGGTTAATAACACTAAAACTTTGAGGCATATCAATAGGTGCCACAGGCATCCTACCTGTTAACACAGGCTGAAGATTAGGGCTTCTTCTCCCATCTATTACAATATTATCAAGCATCTTAGCACTCATTGTAATCACAAAGTCTGCTCTTACATCGCGATTATTAACAGTAATCTGTTTTTCAACTGTTGACGTTCCAACCAATGAAATAACAACGGTATAACTACCCGGGCTTAGATTTCTAAAATAAAAATCACCATCCTCATCTGTAATAGTAGAAATTCCTTTATTCTTCAAGGTTACTGAAACCCATGCTACTACCTTACCATCTACCGTTTTTACTGTACCTGAAATTTTCCCCCCATTTTCATCATTCGCAAGTGCTGACAAACAGGCCAGCATTCCAAAAACAAAAAGAAAAAACTTTATTTTAATGTTGAACATAATATTTTTTAAAAATTAATCTTTATCCCAATCTATATCTGATAAAAAAATCAGCATCAGGAAACGCTTTCTCTTGTTATAAGTTAAACGCAGATAAAAGGTGGCACGAAATTAACATTAAAGAAATGGCGAGTATTACGAGTTTGGTAAATGGATTTACTATTTCAGAAAAATAGGTCTTTATGAAACTGCCTCTAATAGCAGCATACTATTAGTAAAATCATTTCTTCATTCTTGTATATTTGGAAAGGAAATAGCTCATGCATTGCTTTTCCATAAATGAAAGAAATACTATTTAATCTCCTGTGCTTAGGAAATAGAATAGTATTTCACTTTTGTTTGTGTTTTTCCAAAAAGGAATCTAACTCAAGCCATCTTGTTTTATTAACAGTGATCGCAAAGGCAGCAGTGGCAGCGGCAAAAACAGATGCATCAAATGCAGTTTTTATACCTGTGGAAAAAGTCATTGCCAACGCAAACAAAAGTAAAAGTGCGCCACTCAAAACAGCAAAGAAATTTGTCTTCCATCCAATAATTAAGAAGAGAGATAAAACTAACTCTGCAATTGTTGCCAAAATAGCTAAAGGAGCCACCAACTTTGCAGGTAGCCATGGCACTAATTGGAAAAGATAAGCTTTGAAATTTATCCATGTGCCCCAGGCCACATGATAATGCCACATACCAAACCTATCTGCCACTGCAGAAAGGAATCCTGCAGAAACAGAAAGCCTCAATGCTAATCTAATTACCTTTTCAAACATCATTCAAGCACAGCCTCCATTGTAATATTTAAACTGAGCGCTTTACTAATAGGACAATTTTCTTTAGCTGCTTCAGCACATTCAAAAAATTTTTCTTTTGAGATTTTTGGCACTCTGGCTCTAAGTTTTAAGTGAGATTCTGTAAGTTCCAATTTATCAGGATTCATGGTTACCTCAGCATTTGCTTCAAGGAAATCAGGTGTAAACCCAGCCTTTCCTAAAATAAGGCTTAATGCCATTACAAAGCAACCTGCATGTGAAGCAGCTAATAATTCATCCGGGTTGGTACCTTGCCCGTTTTCAAAGCGTGAACTGAAAGAATAAGGCTTATTATCGAGCACCTTACTAAATGTAGAAATTTTCCCCTCTCCTTCCTTAATTGAACCGTTCCAAACGGCATTTGCTCTATGCGTTTTCATAACTATATATTTTAAAATGATACTAATAATGCGAAAAAAACAACCTGCAGTTCATCCGATATACTTCCATTTACCTCTTTACACTCAGGTTTGGCTAGACTTGATTTCACTCATATTCATATTACGCTGTTCTGCATATTTAAAACCTTCTTCCCACCATTCAGCCATTAACCTTTTATCAAAAACAAGGGGGTTGGTAGTTAAAATGGTTGGGGTATAATAAAAATTTAAGATTGCATTATGTTGTGCAGCAACAAACTTGCCAATTCTAATATTCTGCCTTTCAATTCTATCTGCCATATAGGTATGAATACTGGTAAGTAAGGCAAATGCATTTTTTGATGATAGCCGGTTTGCAAAAGTTACTTCTGTATGCAGCACAATCACATCAACCACATTAGCTCCCCTTTTAATAGCTTCTTCAATGGGCACCATACTGGCAAACCCACCATCAGCATATTCACATCCATTTTTTTTTGCAAGGCTCATAAAGGGAGTAAAATTGGCAGAAATCCATACCCAATCACAAAATTCTTTGTAATTAAAATCTCTAATAGATTTATATTCTACCTCATCCAATGACAAATTGGAAACGGTTACCACCACATCCTTATCTGAAGATCTTAATTCATTAAATTCCTCTTCAGTAAAAGTTTTAGTAATTAGCTTTCGTAAATTAAAACTCTCACCAAAGGTTTTAGTTCTTTTGATAAAGCTGATTAAAACATTCAGGTGGTTAATTCCGATTTGTTTAAATCCAAATCGATCTTGTTTTATTGTAAAGGGGCTACTACTAAAAATACTATTTTGATTTACAGAAGTATATACTTCTTTTATTTTAGAAACCTTTCCTAAAGCTAAATGTGATGCTAACAAACTGCCGGTTGAAGTTCCAACGAAAATATCGTAATCATACTTCTTCTCTTGTATCAGATATTGTGCAACTCCTCCGGCAAAAGCGCCCTTACTGCCGCCTCCTGAAATGACCAATGCTCTCATTTAAATCCGTTGATGATAAACAATATTTTTTTATAAAATATTTACATCTCCCAAAAAACCTATACACTAATAGAAATGCCCGGTAGGAACCCGGGCAATTCTATTAACTCTTTTTCAAATAATCTCTCAATACATATTGAAGAATACCATCGTTTTTAAAATATTCTATTTCAATAGCAGAGTCTAACCTCGCTTTCACTTTAAAGTTAGTTACCTTTCCTGAAGGATGAACGGCTTTTACTTCAAGTGTTTTGTGCGGTACAAGGTCCTTAGCCAATCCACTTATAGAAAAACTCTCAGTGCCATCTAATCCCAATTTCTCAGCATTTTCTCCATTTGTAAAAATAAGCGGAGCCACGCCCATTCCCACTAAATTACTTCGGTGAATGCGTTCAAAACTTTCTGCAATCACTGCTTTAATACCCAGCAAGTAGGTTCCTTTTGCAGCCCAATCGCGAGATGAACCAGAACCATATTCTTTACCAGCCAGAACAATTAATGGCGTTTTTTCTTTTTGATAAGCCATAGCAACATCAAAAACTGTTTTTACTTCATTTGTAGGCAGATAGCGACTATATCCTCCTTCTTTATCTGTAATCTTGTTTTTAATACGAACGTTAGCAAATGTTCCCCTCATCATTACTTCATGGTTTCCTCTTCGAGAACCGTATGAATTAAAATCAGCTTTTTCTACTCCTTTAGATTTCAAATACTGCCCTGCAGCACTATCTTCTTTAAATGACCCGGCAGGTGAGATATGATCAGTAGTAACAGAATCTCCTAAATATAATAAAACACGTGCATCTTTAATATCCACAACAGGGTTTGGTTCAGCCTTCAAATTTTCAAAAAATGGTGCTTCTCTCACATAAGTTGAATCTTTTTGCCATTCAAAATTTTGCTCAATGTTCACCTCAAGGTTTTTCCAATCTTCAGCACCATCAAAAATTACATCATACACTTCTTTAAAGTCACTCTGTTTAACACATTCATTAATAGTTTTCTGAATCTCCTCACGGCTTGGCCAAATATCTCGTAAATAAACAGGGCTTCCATTGGGATCGAAAGATATAGGGTCATGAATTAGATCTACATCTACTCTTCCCACTAAAGCATAAGCCACAACTAACATGGGTGACATTAAAAAATTCATCTTTGTTTGTGGGTGTACACGAGCTTCAAAATTTCTATTCCCCGAAAGCACAGAAGCTACTACTAATTCTCCTTTATCTACCGCCTCTGCAATATGATTAGGTAAAGGGCCTGAATTACCAATACACGAAGTGCAACCATACCCCACAGTATGAAAGCGAAGTGCATTAAGATCTTCATTCAATCCTGAGCGTTCAAGGTATTGAGTAACAACTTTGGACCCGGGAGCCAGAGATGTTTTCACCCATGATTTTGTTCGCAATCCTCTGGCTACTGCATTTCGTGCCAGCAGTCCGGCTCCAACCATTACTGCCGGATTAGAGGTATTGGTACAACTGGTAATAGCAGCAATAGCGATGCATCCATCACTTAACACAAATTCTTGATTGCGATATTTTACTCTTACAGCATGCAATCCATCTTGAATTACTTCTGCAGGAATAGTATCTCCTTCTTTAGGAACTTGTCCAAAAGTAAATTCAGTACCGGAGCCTCCCTCACTAACAAAATTGCACACTCTTCGCTTTTCTATATCTGTATATTCTCTGCTATATTCCTTTTCCATCAGCTCTGCAAACTTGGTAGCCAAATTTTTAACGAGGATTTTATCTTGTGGGCGTTTAGGGCCGGAAACAGTTGGCTCTAATGTTGATAAATCTAACTCAACAATAGAAGAATAATTGATTTCTTCATTTCCGGTTCGCCATAATAAATTTTCCCTGCAATAGGTTTCCACAATTTTTATTTGCTCTTCAGACCGATTGGTAGATCGCATATATTCAATAGTACGATTATCAATAGGAAAATAAGTAACCGTGCACCCAAACTCAGGAGACATATTCCCGATTGTTGCTCTATCCGTTACCGTTAGATTATTTAATCCATCTCCAAAAACTTCAACAAATTTTCCAACAACGCCCGTGTCACGCAATACTTTAGTTATTGACAACACCAAATCGGTTGCCGTACATTCATTTGGAATCTTTCCGGTTAATTTTAGTCCAACTACTTCCGGACAAGAAAAGAAAATAGGCTGGCCAAGCATCGCAGCTTCGGCTTCAATACCTCCAACTCCCCATGCCACAACCCCAATTCCATTAACCATGGGCGTGTGAGAATCAGTACCTACCAAGGTATCAGGAAATAACCAACCATCGCGAGAAGTAATTCCCTTTGCTAAATATTCGAGGTTTACCTGGTGGCATATCCCCATCCCCGGTGGAACAACAGTAAAATTATTCAACCCTTTCTGTGCCCACTTCAACAATTCATAGCGCTCCTTATTCCGCTTAAACTCCAATTCAACATTTCTATCATAAGCATAATTGGTTCCAAAATAATCTACCTGCACAGAGTGATCAATAATTAAATCAACAGGAATAGCAGGATTAATCTTTTGGCCATCCTTACCATGACGCACAAATTCCGCACGTAGTGATGCCATATCAACCACAGCGGGCACACCTGTAAAGTCCTGCATCAAAATGCGTGCAGGCATAAATGGAATATCTTTGTCGGGAGGAGTGGGCGACCAATGTTTTAAAGTGTCTAAATGTTCATCGGTAATACTAAAACCATCATAATGCCTCAGCACATTCTCCAATAGAATACGAATACTAAAAGGCAAATGATTGATTTTTGATTCTCCTAAATCTTTTAATGAACAATATTGGTAACTCTTATTCCCAATATTGATTTTCTTTACTGATTTTGCTTTCTCGTAACTCATAAATTCAAACTATAAGGTTCAAAAAAATTAAAAAAATCACAGCATATACACGCAAATTCTCAACTTTAAATCATCTATACCGAACTAACTAACTTTACTAATTTACGATAAATATCCTATTGTTATTAAAATCTCTATCCTACCTGCATTACATGCTAATAATTACCTGTTTTTAAAAAGAATTATATCGTGAAAGTTAATAATTTCCTCCTGCGATGATAACAAATGTCCAACAATTTCGATAAGACAAATAAAAAAACCGGAGAGACTTAAAATTTCAACCAAACAAAACCAAAAAACACAACAACACATATCAATCACTATCTCTCCGGTGTTAATTCTTAAAGCCATTGAATGACTTGCAATAAATCTAAAATTCAACTAAGGAACCACAATTCTTCCTTTCATCACTATATGCAGGCTACAATAATAATCAGCGCTTTTATCGGGAACAAACGACCATGATTCATCTGTATTTAAATTAGGAGAAGCCCAGGCACTATCTATTTGAGTAGCATTATGCTGAACAATATCCCGGTTAATAAATAACACAGTATCACCTTTATTTATGGTAAGCAAATCAGGATTAAACTTCATCTGTTCTATAATAACAGTATCCGTTTTTGGACTTGTAGCTACGCTTGATGCCGATTCCGGTGTTGCATTTTTATCCCCACCTGAATTACATCCTGCCATGAATAAGGCAATGCAGGACATAATCAAACCGGCTTTTTTAAAATTAGTACTCATTTCTATTTATTTAAGACCTTTTTGAACCATTTTTGAATGCTCAAGGTGTGTTTTTAATGTAGGCAATACTTTTACTAACAGACCTTTTAATTCAGCATTTTGTGCTTGTGGAATTAATATTGTTTCAACTGCGTTTATTACTGCTTCATGGTAAGCCACTTCATTATCTATATAAGCTTTATTGAATGCTTTACCTGATGCTTTGTTTAAAGTAGCTGTGGTTGTTTTAGCCCCTTCCAATAATGATTTTGTCATTGAATTGGTTTTAGGTGTTACTCCTAATTTTTTTGCCAACTTAGTACACAAATCAATTACGCTAAGGTGGTCGTTCTTCATGGTGTTTGCAAAATCCAAAATAGCCTTATCTTTTGATTTCTTCTGTGCAATTAAAGCATAGTCAACATCTATTTGATTAGCAGTAACAGCAATAGAGGCAATTTCAGGATCTGTAAATTTCTGATCCTTCTGAGCATAACCGGTTTGTGAAGTGAACAAAGAAAAAACTAACATCCCACAAAACAGGGACATATTCTTCAACGTTTTCATTTTTTTTGTTTTTTAATAATGATTATAAAATAAAAGCAATCCACATGTAACACTTCTGTACTTAACTTAAACAGAAGCTTACAAAAATCTTTAAATAAGGGGTCAGAAATCAAGTGGGACTAAACTCACATAAAAGGTGATACCACTTATTATAGTGTTGATTAATCAGATGTTTAACTATATAAAACATGACACTTAACATACATTTTCTCTTCAAAAATTCATTTTATCCTGATGATGAGGTTCATTAAATTATTATCTATCATTTATAAACCTCATTATTTATTTACTTACTTCACATTTAAAATTTTTAAGCACCTTAGTATATACACCATCAGGAGTAAGCCTCATTGTTAGCTTAACAATATTCAGGCCATTCATTTCAAAAAGTGAGAAATCAAAATAAATATTGTACAAATTCTTTAATGGCTGTTGTTCAACCGCGCTGTAAAGGATGCGACGTATAGAATAAAATATGCTGGTTACTTTATTAAATAGTAAGCAACCCCTGCCTCTACCATTAGTATTAAATCTGGATAAAATCAGACTAGCCCAATTGAACATTCCAATATTGTTCATGAAACCAAACATAACAAGTAGATTGCTTCTTAGTAATGCAAACCTACACTTGTAATGAATCAAAAAATATGCCAGCGATTAAAAAATAAAATGGTGTTGTTTAATTACTCCGCTTTTCAACAACTATGTAATAGGATGTTCATTAATGAAAAGAAACATTAAAACCATTTATACAAAAACAAAAAAGGCCACACCATGGTGACCTTTTTTTAGATAAAAATATTTTAAATTAATCCAACACGGCAAGGGCGGTTGCCTTTACCATTGTTTCCTTTTTGGGTTGAGTAATTGCATCAATTTCTTCTTTTGATTTACCCGCATCTTCTGCAAAGTGACGTAATTGATCAACCGACATTTCCTTAACACTACCAGCGCCTTCAACCTCTACAGTATGGCCAACCAAAGACAATGGAACAAGAAATGCATGATCCTTAAATTTTACAAAAATAGATCCGTCATTTGTTTTCAATCTTATCCAACATCCTTCTTCTTTGCACACTTCAATAACCTCTCCTCTAACTTTTATATCTTCTTTAGGAACAGGTGTGTTTTGAAGAAAAGTAACTAATTCATTAGGGTTTAAAGCATTTTGTTGAGACATTCTGGCACCAAAGGTCATTCCTTTAGTAATTTCCATTTGTGGGGGCTGAGCCATTAGCGCAAATGAAAAAAGCATTGCGACAAAAAGTGTAGTTATTTTTTTCATGTTATTGTTGTTTTAAATTAAGCGATTTTTTCTACTTGCATATAACTCAATTCAACCGGAGTAGCACGTCCAAAAATTTTCACCTGCACCTTTAATTTCTTCTTTTCATCATTTACTTCTTCAATTACTCCATTGAAATCATTGAAAGGACCATCAATAATTTTAATTGTTTCGCCAATAATAAAAGGCTCACTCATAGTAACACCGCCTGCATCACTCATTTCATCTACCTTACCCAGCATTTTATTGACTTCAGCTTTTCTAAGAGAAATAATATTTCCTTTTGATCCTTTTCCATCAGTAAGGAAGTGCATTACATTAGAAACATTGGATATGTGTTGAATAATATCATCATTGAGTTTTTCTCCTTCCACTTCAATCATGATATATCCGGGATAAAAGTTCCTTTCCCGCATAACCTTTTTGCCATTATGGACTTTATAAACTTTTTCAACCGGTAGGAAAACCTGTTTAATCACTTTTGTCCATCCGTTGCGGGTAATATCCTTATCAAGATATTCTTTAATCTTACGTTCTTTTCCACTCACCACCCGCAATACATACCATTTACTTTCCTTTCCTGATTTCTCTATAATTGGTAAAACCTCTTCAGTCATGTTCGCTTAGTTAAGTAACGAATAAATAAATTTCAACACACCATTGGAAATAAAATCCATCAGCGCCACTATTGCGGTAATTAAAACGGTACCGCCTAATACAACCATGGTAGATTGTTGTAACTCATCCCACTTAGGCCAGGTTACTTTCTCCATCAATTCCTTATAGGAATCCTTTACAAAAACTCCGAATTTAGCCATAAATCACCATTAATTTAGGAACTGCAAATATAGCTTACAGCCAGTAAAAAAAAATACTATACCATAATGTTTGGTATAATTAACCTGCACGGGCACTAGGATTCGAACCCAGATCAAAGGTTTTGGAGACCCGTATGCTACCATTGCACCATGCCCGTAAGAAAACTAAAAGCTATTAGCAATTAGCCAATAGCTTTTAGCAGAACTTTCAAAGATAGTCAATCTCTTATTAGTTGGTCTTTTTGACCGGAAGCTAACCGCTATCTTATTTAATAATCTCAGTAACCTGTCCGGCGCCTACTGTACGTCCACCTTCGCGAATAGCGAATTTCAGTCCTTTTTCCATCGCAATTGGAGCGATAAGTTTTACAGTCAGTGAAGTATTATCACCAGGCATTACCATTTCTGTACCGGCATCCAATTGTACCTCACCGGTAACATCGGTTGTACGGAAATAGAATTGCGGACGGTATTTATTGAAGAATGGAGTATGACGGCCACCTTCATCTTTGCTCAATACGTACACCTCACCTTTAAATTCAGTATGTGGAGTAATAGAACCGGGTTTGCAAATAACCATACCACGACGGATTTGGTTTTTTTCAATACCACGGAGAAGTAACCCTGCATTATCCCCAGCTTCACCTTCATCCAAAAGTTTTTTAAACATTTCAACACCTGTAACAGTAGAAGTAAGTGGTTTTTCCATCAAACCTACGATTTCAACAGGCTCGCCAACCTTAATACGTCCACGCTCAATACGGCCGGTAGCCACAGTACCTCTACCTGTAATGGAGAATACGTCTTCTACACTCATCAAGAAAGGTAAATCAACCGGACGCGGAGGCAATGGAATATATTCATCTACAGCGGCCATCAATTCTTCAATTTTAGCCACCCATTTTTCATCTCCAGCCAAAGCGCCAGTAGCAGAACCCTGGATGATAGGTGTATTATCTCCATCAAAACCGTAAGAAGACAACAACTCACGAATTTCGATTTCAACTAATTCCAATAATTCAGGATCATCAACCAAATCAACCTTGTTCATAAATACCACAATACGAGGTACACCTACCTGGCGTGCAAGCAGGATGTGCTCCTTGGTTTGCGGCATAGGTCCGTCGGTAGCAGCAACCACCAAAATAGCACCATCCATTTGAGCCGCTCCGGTAATCATATTCTTAACATAGTCTGCGTGACCCGGGCAGTCAACGTGTGCATAGTGACGATTAGCTGTTTGATATTCTACATGTGAAGTATTAATGGTAATACCTCTTTCCTTTTCTTCTGGTGCACCATCAATTTCTGCATAGTTTTTCTTCTCCGCTAAACCCTTTTTTGACAAAATATCGGTAATAGCGGCCGTTAAGGTTGTTTTACCATGATCCACGTGACCAATAGTACCAACGTTTACGTGAGGTTTATCCCTCTTAAAATTCTCTTTTGCCATTTTTTGTTTTTTAAAATTTGTTTAAATAAGTGGATGGCATTTTATGTCGGCCACCTCCCAGACAATTATTTTTTATGAGCCGATGGTGAGAATCGAACTCACGACCTCTTCCCTACCAAGGAAGTGCTCTACCCCTGAGCTACATAGGCATCTACCACCTCCCGGTAGTATTTGAGCGGAAGACCGGGCTCGAACCGGCCACCTATAGCTTGGAAGGCTATCGCTCTACCAAATGAGCTACTTCCGCAAATTGATTAAAAACACCAACTAAAAGAACTTCAGGTGGGCAGTGGTGGATTCGAACCACCGAAGTCGAAAGACAGCGGATTTACAGTCCGCCCCATTTGGCCACTCTGGTAACTGCCCTTAGAGCCGAAGAAGGGAGTCGAACCCCCGACCTACTGATTACAAATCAGTTGCTCTACCAACTGAGCTACTTCGGCTTCTAATTTTTTATTTTAAAAGAACTGCCCTTTTTTACTTTTCTCGCCCCTCAGAACAGGGCGTACTAATGCCACCCTATTTTTTGGGAAGGCAAAGGTAAGTGAATTTGATTAATTCAAAAATTTTGATTTACATTTTTTTATGAAAAAAACTGCCAATTTTTAATAAAAAAGTCCCGCCTAAAAAACGGGACTTTTCAACATTCTTTTTTCTTCTGAATTTAAGCAAATGAACGCTCCTTTTTTCGCTTTATCTGATTCACCACTGCATTCAATGCGGTATCAAAACTTTCTTCAAATGACTTAGATGATTGTTTTACAAAAAACTCATGCCGTGGCGCACTCACCCTTATTTCCACAATCTTGTCCTTAATGGTGTGTACAACATTATCCAACTTTAAATACACATCCACATGCGTTATCCGGTCGTGAAATTGTTTTACTTTTTCAATCTTACGGTTAATAAAATCTAATAATTTGCTATCAGCAGCAAAGCGCACGGTTTGAATGTTTACGTTCATGATCCACATTTTTTAGTGAAGTAATAAAAGATAGGTAGTATTAATTCATAGGCAATTTAAAGTTGATTGCTGTGTTTGCTGTGAGCTAATGAAGATACAGATAATTGAAGTTTAAAAAAAAGATTCCATGATAATTTCACCTTAAATTTTTACTTCACGATTTTGGATGAGCCTTTTTATGAATATCCTTCAATTTTTGAATATTATTATGGGTGTACACCTGGGTTGCGGCCAAACTGCTGTGCCCCAATAGTTCTTTTACCGCATTTAAATCAGCACCATCTCCGGTTAAATGGGTGGCAAATGAATGTCGTAATATATGTGGGCTCTTCTTTTCAATGGTGGTTATCATACCCAGGTATTTTTTTACAGTTTTATATACATAAGACCCTGTTAAAGGCCTCCCGTGCTCATTTACAAGAAATATCAACCTATTGGCTTCACAAGGAAGTTTTATCTTATCCTCCAAATATTTACGCATCGAAGCTAATAACGCATTACCTACCGGAATTATTCTTTCCTTACTGCCTTTTCCTAAAACTTTTATGGTGCTATTAGCGAAATCAATATGCTGCTCTTTTAAGGAAATAAGTTCAGCCCTCCGTATGCCCGATTCATATAGTATCTGTAAAACTAATCTTTCGGTTTCTCCTCTAAAATCATCACTAAATTCTACAGCACTAAACAATACATTCATTTCTTCCTTCGCTACGAACTGAGGAAGGCGCTTTTTAATTTTTGGAGAAATAACTTGCTCCATAGGGCCGGCAACAATTACCCCCTCCTTCATTAAGTATTTATAAAATGATTTTAAACTTGAAATTTTCCGATTAATGGAACGAGAAGAGATATTTTCCCCTTTTAAGGTGGCCAGCCAGCTTCGTACCAATGCCGGAGCCACATTCACCAAATCCTCCTCTCCCACCTTTTTCCTTAAATAATCTTCAAAAGAGAAGAGATCCTTTTCATAAGCCGTTAAAGTGTGTATGGAATAACGCTTTTGAAATTTTAGATAATTAATAAACTGGATAATATGGTTATGCTGAGGTATAGACATAAAAAAACTGATAACCAAATGTACAAATGGTTATCAGTTAAATATAATGCCGGTTTAATTATTTTTACGCCTCAATTTTCCCAGAAACTATTTGCTGCTTGTAAACAGCTTTTAACACCTCATTCCTTCTGCGAACTGAAGGTTTAGTATAGGACTGCCTTTCGCGAAGTTGCAACAGCACACGACTCTTCTCAAATTTCTTTTTATACTTTTTTAGCGCCTTGTCAATATTTTCGCAATCTTTAGAATCAATAATCAACATAAATAAACCTCTTTTTAATAGTTAAACTGCCGTTTTTGGCAGCGCGCAAAGATAGTAATTTATTGATAAAAAAATTATTAATAGTACAAAAATCCGAAATTTGAAACATGTTTACCGGAATTATCGAAAACACCGGCTACTTAGTCGAAATTAAAAGAATTGAAAATAACTTACAATTTGTAATTGAATCGCCATTTTCAACAGAACTATCTGTTGATCAAAGTGTTAGCCATGATGGTGTTTGTCTTACCATAGAATTGCTTTCAGGAAGGAACCACACTGTTACCGCCATTGCCGAAACACTTTCAAAAACCACTTTAGCCAATTGGAAGGAAGGTAGAACCATTAATTTGGAACGGGCAATGGTTATGAATGGGCGTTTTGATGGACATATTGTGCAAGGACATGTAGATTGTACAGCGCTTTGTGTGGATAGGATTGATTGTAACGGAAGTGTAGAATTTACATTTCAATTAAATACCCCCGCAAAAAACGGATTAATCATTGAAAAGGGCTCTATTGCCATAAACGGTATTAGCCTCACTATTTTTAATATTGAAGAAAATAAATTCACAGTAGGTATAATTCCCTACACCTATACACATACCAATTTTAAAGAATTAAAAATTGGTGATACGGTAAACATCGAGTTCGATGTAATTGGTAAATATGTACAACGGTTACTTACAAAGTAAGGATTTACTTTCTTATTGCCGCCTTACCGCATCAAATACATTTTTCCATATCCTTTGTTAAAATACTTATCTGTATTCTCGTATGGTGCACGATATTTATCTAAACGCTTACCATTAAGATTGGTAAGCACCCTGTATAAATACACTCCATTAGCCAAACGCTGCCCATACATATCTGTACCATCCCATTTATATTCAGTAATATTTCTTCCAATATGTATAGGCCCTAATTCTCCTTTGGTGATTTCACGCACTACCTTTCCGGTAATAGTCAAAATTTGAATACGAATATTCTGTGGCACTTCGCTACCGGTTATGGTAAACACAAATGCAGTTGATGTGGTAAAAGGATTAGGATAATTAAGCAAATTAGAAAACATAGCCTTGTTAATAACGGTGAACATTACACGATGTTCCAAATTACCTGCGGCATTACCTACAACATCTTTTCCCGACACAATCAACTCATACTCTCCATCTGCAAGGAAATAAGGATTAAACTCTATACTGGCTGTATTATTATTACCCGGATTTACGCTTGCCGGAATAAATCTCATTGTATCATTAAAATAATACCTACGCGGTGTAGGTTCATCCGGGAATCGTACATATACACTTAAAAGAGAGGTATCACGTAATGCAAGAAAACGATTTTCATCCCTTAACTTAATAAGAATATTAGGCTTAGCAGATACAATGTCTCTGTTAAGAATATGCACACCATCAAAGGTTACATCTAACAAGGGATTCGTTCTATCTTCAGTAACAAAAAACTCTTTATACAAAATATTATTAAAGTGGTTCTGTTCAGGCTGGTCATTGTCCGGATTAAATTCTATAAACAAAGTATTCATTCCGGGGAAGTCACGGCTTTCGATTGAATAGGTTGCTAATAAAGTATCACCGGCTATTAATGCTTTACGTGGAGGAATATAATAAGTATGTGATTGATTGTTACGATCAGTTATTATCACCTTAGTTTTTATCAAATTTCCAAATGCGGTTTGACTGATATTCTTAAATGCAAGAGAAAAAGCAATCGGCTCACCCTGAGCAATAGTATCCGCCATTTGAAAATGAATGTTTGGGGCTACTGCCCCTTCAGGCACTACATTTCCACTGAGCCTCCAATAATCTAATTGATACGGCGTTACACTTGAATCATCTTTTGCAACCATTTTCAATTTCACAAAGGGATAAGTACCTGCATCAATAAAATCAACTACTGTATCCTGCGCTTGAAATACTGTAGTTAATAAATCTCTATCTCCATTAGTTTTCACTCCCCATACTTCAATACGTGTGGTATCGTGTGTAGGATCGGCATCTACGCTTCGTCCTCGCCAATGCAAGGCATCCCAACTTAATGCAGGTCCAAATGCAGGAGATTCTATCGTACCTGTTGTAGCATTTGAAAATAATGCAAATGACTGATCAATATGTGAAGAATCAAATGGGCCCATTACTTGTGTAGCCGGATAAGAGGGCACTCCCTTTTGAAAGAAATATAAAAAGGGGAGATTATGATAGAAACTATCAATTTCAGTAAATCCAACCGACTTCAATTTATGATAGAGCGATTGCCCTGAGCCTAAAACAAGGGTATCATTCATCCATTGTTGAATAAATGAAGTATTGTTTAACTTATTGCCTAAGTTTGTAATGGCTACATATTTCCCATTAGGTATTAAATCTAAAAAGTCCATAGCAGCCTTGCGATATACTGCGCTATTATATGGAAATTCAAAAAATATCCTGCTGGGATCATTGGGGGTAGCAGAGTTTGGGCAAACCGAATTACTACCGTACATGCCTTGCCCCGGAGGGTTAACTCCATTGCGCCACGGAGTTAATGAGGAACTGTCAAAAACATAAAATTGCATACTATTAAGTGTGCAGCCATAGAGATCCAATTGTCCGAAATCCATATTTACATTAATCTTATCATAAGTATAATAGGGATGTAGTCCGGTTCGAATAGTTAGGATACGTTCTGTACGATCAAAGTAGAATTTACGATCAGTACTGAGTGTGATTCCTCTTATCGCACTCTTTTGATGCTGATAATAGTGTGACTGATTAAATCCTGAAGTTTCATTAGGTAAATAAATAAATGAATAGCTATTCCAAATCACTTGCTCTCCCGGATTGGGCACAACGGAAACTCGCCAATAATAAACAGTATTATCAGTATAGGTTACATCAGTAGGTGCAAATTGAATAAGCCCACCAACACCTGATGAATTATAAACCTTTTTGAAGGGTGAGTTAAATAATTCAGTAGTATCCAACTCCATCGTATATTGCCGCACATCACCAAGCGGATTGGCGGTACTTGCCCAGTAACTAAAATTAGATTGAGTTACTATAGAAAAATTAACGGGACTAATAGGATTTAATTCATCTTCAAAAATATAAAACTCCTTTGTTATCGAATTGTTGGTTTCAAACAACTCTTCAACTTCATCATCTTCATCCAGTACAACGGTAATTCTGTTCAGCCCTTTGTCAATAAGTGGATTAATGGGCACGATGAAGTGCAGCGAATCGCTGTAATTCATACCAGCAACCTTCTCGTTAAATAAAACCCTGATGGTATCATTAGGTAATTGTCTGATTACTTTTATTCTAAATGAATCATTAGTAGCTCGCCCAATATTCAGCATAGTAATACGCAAGTCAAAATTATTATCTACTACTGAGATGATACTTGGAGAAACTTTTACCAATTGTTCTTCTATAACAAAATCCGGTTTTTCAAAATTACTAATTTTAATAGCGGGATCTCCATGCAAATTAATTTCTTCAAGATGGATACGATGAAAGAAATCCAGTCCCGGATTATTACCACCTAATGTTTCAATAACCCGCTTAATTTGATTACCTACCGCATGACCATATAAATCACGAGAAAAGGCATGGTAAAAAGCAACATTATAAAAATTTAAAAAAGGAGGTATTCCAAAATGAGTGTCTGCTAAGAAGCCAATACTGCCTCTATTAGGTGCCAGTACATAACTTTCAGAAATAGTAAGATTTCCACCCATCCGAGTTGGATCAAAAACATAAAAATTTGCGGCACTACAACCACTCACATTAAAGAAAGGATATTTTCCTGCATTATTATATACCTGTGGATCACTTAGATTAAATTCAAAAGTATTAGCACTAGAGTGACCAAAGTAACCAATGAAACCTAAGCCTGTTTCAAATAAATTATGAATACGCTGATTATTTTCTTGTTGTACCGCACCTGCAGAGGTTTTGGTAAATGTTTCCACACGTCCGCCAAATAGGGTATCCTCAACAATAGTTTTATAGTTATTCATGTATCCCTTAAAAATATCATTCTCTGATGTATCCTTACCTCCGGCAACATGTAAAACATTTTTCATCCAGCCTGTTTCAGCTATTAGAGGAGATGGATTTTGCTGTTTCTGTTCATACTCTTCCACCTTAGATAAATAATGAGCTATTTCAGTACCATTAATCACTGATAAACGTCCAATAGGTACTATTGGATTAACCGTAGAGGGTAAAGATGCCAATAATATATCAGAAGCAGGCCAACCAAACGTAGGAACAAGATCTAATTTTTCTGATAACGGATTAGCCTCATTATTTCTTAATTCAACATAATTCATCCCTCTTCCTATTAAGAACACATACTTTGGAGAAGGAGTAAACGAAGCACTTGCTAAACGAATAAAATCGCGAATACTGCCCGGATGTCCTTTTATTCCAAAACCAAACTGGTCTGTTAATTCATTAATATCATACACTTTTGCATCAAAGCTTCCTCCTTGCAAAGAGGTTCGGTATTGTCGGTATTGCTCAACATAATTATTTCCTGAGCCGTCATTGTATAATGAAGGGTGGCTAATAATAAGAAAATCTCCCTGAAATGAAGACTGGCTGTAATCAACAAAATTTTTAGGTGTTAATGATGTTATTGTACATGGATAATTATTCTCCTGATTCACCAAAATCATTTGTCTGTCGGGTAAATTAGAAGGAGGAAGTACAAACCTCACCCTGCCGGGTGTGGAAATATCAGCAACATACCTGTAGCCTCCCGTCATATCATAAAGAACAGGAGCAACACTTCCATAATTAAAACTTCCAATATCCAAATAATTTCCTGTTGAAGATGGTTGAAGATTAAAAAGAAAGTTCTTTAAATTATTAAAAATAAAGCGAGCAGGGTAAGTTATTCCCATCATAGGAACAACAAACCTGTCGTTTGGAACTGAATTCGAGCCTACATAAACGGGAAAGTGATTAACACTTGCCATCAGAGATAGCGGTAAATTATTCAGCCGAATTCTTTTATAAGAAAATAAAGGCAATGCATCCCTGTAAATCTCATTACTATAGGCACGAATTCTTATATCACGGTTAAGGTTAGGTGCATTTCCTGCAACATTTACCCTAATAGAAAGGCTATTTGCAGGGCCGGAAGTATATACGTTCAAACCGCCAAATTCATAAACTAAATCACAACATGGAGCTACATCCTTACTTGTCCAACCTTCTCCTTGGTCATACGCTGAAGAATAAATATACTCTGAAAGCACTTGGGCATATCCCCGATTTTGCCTTGTTCTATAATACAAATCAACGCTACGCATGAAATATGCATCGGCTACCCTTGAGCCCGGGTCAGGGTTTGGTGCATCAATATATCTAAGATTTGCACCACCCGGATTAACGGTTAAAAAATAAGCCACTGTATCTGTTTCAAAACTGTATTTGTCGTTTAGCTGAAAATCAGGGTTATGATAAAGTTGTTTATCCGGCTTTCCGTCATTCATCTGCCCCCAAAATTCTATATAATCATTGGTACCAAGCACCGTGTTCGTTGATGTGTAAATCCTTACCTCTTCCCCGTTGCGCCATAATTGAAAATCAGAAGCCTGTACATTTCCCAAACCCACACCGGCTAAGGTGGACCCGTAAATACGTGTGAGGGTATCTTTCCCAATTTTAAATTTATAATAGGTTTTACTATAATCAATCCAACTGTTGTTCAATTGTGCAGATGCAACAGAAGTTATTAATAAAAATATGGGCATTAATATTTTTTTCATGTATCCTATTTGAATACTCGCAGCACTTATTTTCATTATTTTTCTTTTTTCATCAGGTTAATACGTACCGAGAAAATATGGGTATATAGCGGATTAGATTGATTAGCCAAATTAGAAAAAGCGTAATCGAGCATAACATTCTTTATTTTAAAACCTGCGCCAAGTGAAGGTTGATAAATCCATACCTTTTTTAAATTTAGTGTATCTCCATCTTTTAGCGCTCGTTGGAAATTGGTTATTCCTGCACGAACAAAAAACACCTCCTTAACCACAGCCTCCAATCCAATATGCGGATCAATACTCATTAAATTACTGCTGATAACTGTATTTCGTTTACCATCAAACGTTAGTGAAGCATTAGCTTCTGCTGTTAGGCTAACGGCTTTGCTTAAACGAAAATCATACGCACCCCCTAATTCAAGCCGTGGCGCAGTCATTTCTGTTGACTTAACAGGGATATCATTATTAGTAAGATATAATATCTCTTTTTCTTTATCCGTAAACTTATAACTCCAGGCATTGAAGGTGGTAGTAATATCTCGTGCCATTAAACCGGCGTGCCATCTGTCTCCATGCATTTGCACGCCTGCATCTATACCAAATCCCCAGGCACTGGCAAATTTTCCCACCTTTCGATAAATAATTTTTGCATTTGCCCCCACACTAATTCTTCGGTTTTCCTTTTCACGAATATTTTGCGCAAATGAAAAAAGGAACGCATAATCTGCAGAAGAGAAAGATTGGATATTGCCATAATTAATACTGCCATCAGGCTCCACTAAAAATAAAGTATTGGGGATATCATCCACAGCAAAACGAAGAAATGAAAAACCCAACGTACGCTTATTATTTTGAACCGGAAGCGCAAAAGAAGCATAGTCATACTTAGCTATACCGGCAAAATATTCAGCATGCATAATGCCGGCATTGGGATAATCTTTTACTCCAACCAACCCTGCTGGATTCCAATATCCGGCAGTAGCATCACTTGCTGTAGCCACTTGAGCTCCACCCATAGCAAGCCCCCTCGCACCTGCACCAATATTTAAAAACTCATTGGAATATTTCCTGAACTGTGAAAAAGTCTGTTGGGTACAAAAAGACACAAGCAGCATTAGAAGCAATCGCCTCATATATTTGGTTTATACTGGATTAATAAAGGTTAAACGAAAATATGTAGATTTCATTTTGTACATATTATCGTTTCCTATACCATGTTTCAAATTTATTATGAAAAGTTGAATGAACCTACTGTTTGCTATATAATTTAACGGACTGTTTTTACCCTTGAGGAAATGGATATTATTTTGCCGCCTTGGGTCAAAAAAAGCAACACCCCAAGAGAGGTGTTGCTTGATAATTGAAAGATTATGCCGAAATGTTTTTAAGAGATAATTTGAAAGATGCTATTACTGTCCAAACATAACCAATAATACCCTTTTCCCCTCCGGGTCATTGCGCACTAATTTATTCATTGAACGATAAAACCAACTCATTGAAGTGCCCAAAGAATAAACATAACCTAAAATAAAATGCTGCTTACCGGGCTGATAGGTTACTATCGATGAATCACTAACTGTAAAAAAAGCGCCTGTAAGCGGCTCCCCTGTGCCGGCAGTTTTATTGTTCTCTTTAAGATATTTATCTAAAACTCCGGTACAATTATTAGAAGTTAGAGAATCCGGTAGTTCCACTAACTTTCCGGTTTCATCTACCATATATATAAAAGGAAAGGCATACTGATTTTTAGATAACGCGATGGCCATCTCACGCTGGGACTGATTATCAGGATAAACAATTTGTTCAGTTGGCACCCCTGTTTCTTTAGAGATTTTTTTCAGCAAATCGGCAGATACTCCGGGAAATTCACGCCCAACCTGCTTTTGAGATTTATAGATAGACTTACAAGACGAAAAAGAAAAGGCCATTATTCCTGAAATAAAAAGTAACATAATCCTATTCATAAAAATGGTTTTTGTAAAAAAGGAAGGTGGGCCTTACGGCCATCACCTTCCGGAATTGTCACATGGTAAGCAAAAGCTCATAAACCAGGTAATTGTCATGCACTTTTAGCTTTACCTTCTGCGGTAAAATGGTTCCATTAAAATCATCTTCCGTTGTGACATGTATTTTCTCTGTAATTTCTAAAACAGAAAAATCTTCTTTGGCATAATCCTTCAGCTCGGCTATTTCTTTAGGTAGTGCCACAACCACCTTATCTTTTAAAACAATAACACCCGCCACTACCTCATCCTTTTCTATTGCGGGTTTTGGCTCATAAGGTGTAACCCAAATCCAAGGAATACACCAGGCCTCTCCTAATGAAACCTGTAACGGGATGTGCCAATGGCTCCTAATACAAAGGCCGAAGCCTGACTTACAATCTCGTTTGGGCTTGTGAAAGTTAATTTTCTCAATATGCCAAACACATTTTAAAGGGCCTTGATCTTGCGCAGATGCTGTAATTGACAAGAAGCAAAAAACAGCTCCTGCCAAAAATGGAAATAAAATCTTCATAGAGTACGTATTAAACAGATTACCCTGCTTTAGATTTTATTATAGGCGTTAACAGGAAGAGTCGCCCAAAAAAGATTTTTTAGCTCCGGAACTAAAAAAACTTTCTATAGGCAAGAAAAATGATTTTTTAAAATAGAAAAAGAGAAAATCACCGCTTATTATTGGTTTTTTCCCATTAATAAAGAGCTGAGCTTTTGCCTTATGAACGATTTAATGCAATTTTGCACCCATGAACGAGCAATTGAAAGATTTAGTGAAAGAACTTCGCTGGCGTGGTATGATACATGATATAATGCCCGGAACCGAAGAACAGTTATTAAAGGAAATGACCATCGGATACGTAGGTTTTGACCCTACTGCAGATAGCCTTCACATTGGCAGCCTTGTGCCTATTTTATTACTCGTACACCTTCAGCGTTGTGGGCATAAACCCATTGCATTAGTGGGCGGTGCCACCGGAATGATAGGTGACCCAAGTTTTAAAAGTGAAGAGCGCAATATGCTAAGTGAAGAAACCCTTGCCTTAAACCTTGCCGGAATAGAAAAACAATTAGCTCATTTCCTGCTGTTTGATCAATCAATTCCCAATCATGCAGAAATAGTAAACAATTACGATTGGTTTAAAGATATTTCCCTGCTTGATTTTATCAGGGATACCGGTAAGCACATTACTATTAATTATATGATGGCAAAAGAAAGTGTAAAGAAAAGAATCGAGGGAAACAATGGCATGTCATTTACCGAATTTTCGTACCAGCTCATTCAGGGATTTGATTTCTATTGGCTGTTTAAACATAAGAATTGCAAACTTCAAATGGGTGGTAGCGATCAATGGGGAAATATTGTTACAGGAACCGAACTCATTCGTAGGAAAATAAATGAAGAAGCTTTTGCCTTTACCTGTCCTTTGCTAAAAAAGTCAGATGGTGGAAAATTCGGAAAAACAGAACAAGGAAATATCTGGCTCGATGAAACCAGAACTACACCTTATCAATTTTATCAATTTTGGCTAAACGCTTCAGACAATGATGTAGAAAGCTGGATAAAAATATTTACCTTTTTAGATGAACACACCATAAGTAAACTGATTAGTGAACACCGTAATGACCCATCAAAAAGAATCCTTCAAAAAAAATTAGCCGAAGAGATAACCCGCTTTGTGCATGGTGAAGAGAAATTAAATATCGCTATCGAAACCACACTCAGGCTTTTTAATAACCAGGACAAACCCATCTCAGAAATGTCGGAAAAGGATTTGGAGACAATGGAGGGAATAATAAAAATTTCCTACCCTAAAAGCAAATTTCGAGAAGGAATAGAAATAATCAGCTTCTTAGCCGAAACATCCATTTTTACGAGCAAGGGAGAAGCACGCAAAATGATTCAGAACGGAGGGGTTAGCATCAATAGAATGAAAATGATTAACCAACAAGAAAGCATAACCGAAGAACACCTATTGCACAATAAATATCTACTGGTACAAAAAGGAAAGAAGAATTATTACCTGGTTGAAATTACCAATTAAAAAGGACTACAGTATTTTTAAATTGAATAGTTTCTTAAGGAGAAAAGACATATTTCCTTTTATCTGACTAATTTTATAAAAAAACTATGCAGATAACCGGGCGCTTTTATATCATTTGTTCTTTAATTTTTCTGATACCTCACTCCGCTTCTGCTCAGCAAGACACTACTCAAATCATTATACCTAATAGAGAGAACGCCTCAATACAACAGCAAAAGCCTTATGTTATTCTAATATCTATTGATGGATTACGCCACGATTTGGTAAATAAATATGATGCCGTCTTTTTAAAAACAAAACGTAATCAGGGCATACAGGCAAAATCAATGCGACCCTCTTTCCCATCGCTTACCTTTCCAAATCATTATTCTATCATCACCGGGTTATATCCTGCCCATCATGGTATAGTTGCCAATACATTTTTTACAAATGATGGTTTTAAAAAATACAAAATTGGAGATGCTGCTGCTGTACTTGACGGTTCTTGGTATGGAGGTACACCACTATGGGTGCTGGCAGAACAACAAAAAATGATAACCGCAAGTTTCTACTGGGTTGGATCGGAGGCGAATATAAAAAATACCTATCCTACCTATTATTACAAATACAATGAAAAGATTCCTTTAGAACGGAGGATATCCATTGTTAGAGAATGGCTTCAGCTTCCTGAACCAAAACGACCTCATTTTATTACTTTTTATATGCCTGAAGTTGACCATGCCGGGCATAGAAGCGGTATCCCATCAGGAAGGGTGCAAGGGGCTGTACAATTTATTGACCATGCTATAAAGAGGCTTAATGAAATGACGGATAGCTTGGATTTGCCCATAAATTACATCTTGGTATCTGACCATGGTATGATGAATATAGATACCGAGCATCCTATTAAAATATCCGCATATCTTGATTCAACTAAATTTAAAATAGCCTTTGGCAGTGCTATCTTACATGCGTATGCAAAAGATAAGAGCGATGTTCTTCCGGCTTATCGCAAACTAAAAAAGAAAGCTAATGGATATACCGTATATCTTAAAGAAAATGTTCCTGCTAAATGGAACTATAGTGAGAAAGACGATTATATGAATCGCTTAGGCGATATTATTATGGTGGCAAACCCTACAAGAGCTTTTAGCCATGAAAATAGGGTAAGAGGAAGGGGAGCGCATGGATATGATAATTTCATCCCTGAAATGCAGGCGGTATTTTATGCATGGGGGCCTCTTTTTAAACAACATAAAAAAATAAAATCATTCGCTAACGTTAATGTATATCCGTTAATTGCAAAGATGCTCGGCCTAACCATTTCAGAAAAAATAGATGGAGAAATTAAGGTATTAGAAGGGATACTAAAATAGAACACTTTACCTATTGGTAACATCATTTATCACCACCTGTTCTACCTCGGCTACAAACTTCCTTTCCTTTACTAAATAACCATTGCCCTTTTCACAAAAATGTACTTTTAGATTTTCTACACTAATCGGGTTACCATCGGGAATGTCAGCAATATTACTATGCCTTATATCATGTCCATCAATAATTACAACAAGTCCGGAACCAATAGCTTCCATTTGGTTTCCATGTGTAATAAGCATTCCGGTATCTTCTCCCAAGCCTACTCCAATACAAGAAGGATTTGTGGCCACGGCTTGGGCTAAACGACCAAAACGGCCTCGTTTTTCAAAATGAGAATCAAAAATTACATCTTTCATAAATGCCAAACCTGTGGTAATCTTCACTTCACCCTTCAAATGAGCACGCGTAGCATTACCTTCATAAATCATGGTGTTACTCATGGCCATAGCTCCGGCAGATGTGCCGGCAACAACAAAGTCCTCCTCCTCATGGTAACGACGCATAATCTCTTCTAAAATATTTGTGCCACCAAAAGTACTGGTTAAACGCATTTGATTCCCACCCGAAAACATAATGGCATCACAAGCCTTTATGCGTTCAAAATATTCCGCTTTCGATGCATCTTCTCTGTTTCTAATATGCATTAAACCAATATGCTTACATCCAATTTTATTAAATGCATTAAGGTAATTATCACCCACTTCAAATGGCGACATACTGGCGGTTGTAATCACTTCAATATGGGCATCAGTACCACCTACCTCATTTACAATCCGCCGTAAAATACCCAGTTCGAAAAAATTCAAGTTATTCCTGGAAATTTCTCCCTTCTCCAAATCAGTTCCTTTATCTTCAGCGCCTCCAATGGCAATCAGCTTTCCTTTGGCTATAGACATTACTTCTTTTTATAGTTAACGCAAATTTAGGGGAAATCGTGTTCCTCATCAGGTATATAAGTTATTCACGAATGTTAATTGAATGCGCCTTTATTTTATTTAAGGGTCAAATTAAATTTTTTCACTAATTTCCTGCCCTATTTGAAAAATAATCAGGGTATGAAAATTTTGGATATCAGGGCTATGCGCGGCCCAAATTTATGGAGCATCAGACGTCCCAAGCTAATTCAAATGCGTATTGACCTGCAAGAAATGGAGGATAAACCAACCAATACCATTAATGGTTTCCGCCAAAGGCTTGAAAAATTATTACCCTCCTTATATGAACACCGATGCAGTGAAGGTGTGCCGGGCGGTTTTTTTATGCGGGTGGATGAAGGTACTTGGATGGGACATGTAATTGAACACATTGCATTGGAACTTCAAACCCTTGCCGGTATGGATACCGGATTTGGACGTACACGCACCACAGGCAAAAAAGGAGAATACTTTGTTGTGTTTAGTTATATAGAAGAAGCTGCTGGTATTTATGCGGCTAAAGCAGCCTTTAATATAGTTGAAGACCTCATTGCCAATAAGGAAACAGATCTTGCACCTTTAATACAAGACCTCCGCGAAATACGTGAAGACACCCGCCTCGGACCTAGTACAGGTTGTATTGTTGATGAAGCGGCTAAACGAGGAATCCCTTATATCCGGTTAAATAAACACAGCCTGGTACAATTGGGATATGGTGTTAAACAACAACGCATACGAGCAACCATTGCTGGCACTACCAGTAGCATTGGTGTTGACATTGCAGGTGATAAAGAAGATACAAAAAACTTACTTGAAGCAGCTTCAATCCCGGTTCCCTCCGGAAGGATGGTACGCGATGAAGAAGCGCTAAAAAATGCCATTGATCGAATTGGCTATCCTTGCGTGATTAAGCCTATTAGTGGCAACCATGGAAAAGGAGCCACCACCAATATTAATACTTGGGAACATGCGGTAAAAGCACTGGCAGATGCACAATACTATGGACGTACAGCAATTTGTGAAAAATTTATTACCGGATTTGATTTCAGGATACTGGTAATTAATTACAAATTTGTTTGTGCTGCACTTCGTACACCCGCCTCAGTTAGAGGAGATGGGGAGCATTCTATACAATGGCTCATTGATGAAACTAACAAAGATCCTCGTCGTGGATACGGACACGAAAAAGTACTAACACAAATAAAAATAGATGGTTTCACAGAAAAAATGTTGGATGAAAAAGGATATACTTTAACCACCATCCTGCCTAAAGATGAGCTCCTTTTTTTAAAGCCAACAGCCAATATCTCCACAGGTGGCACTTCTACAGATGTTACTGATGAGGTGCATCCATCAAATATTTTTATGGCCGAACGAATTGCCCGAATTGTTGGATTAGATATTTGTGGTATCGATATAATGGCACCAAACCTAAAAATGCCCATAGCCGAAAATGGTGGTGCTGTACTGGAAGTAAATGCGGCACCGGGCTTTCGAATGCATATAGAACCATCAGAAGGTATTGGAAGAAACGTTGCTGAACCGGTGCTCGATATGCTCTTCCCTAAGGGAAACGATGGACTTATCCCAATCATTGCTGTAACCGGAACTAATGGAAAAACAACCACCACAAGGCTTACTGCACACATTGCTAAAAACTCAGGCTATAAAGTTGGATATACTACCAGCGATGGTGTGTATATTCAAAATCAAATGCTAATGAAAGGGGATTGCACCGGGCCAATATCAGCACAATTTGTATTAAAAGACCCAACTGTAGATTTTGCTGTTTTGGAATGTGCACGTGGTGGTATGCTCAAAAGTGGGCTTGCCTTTCAGCAATGCGATATAGCTATCGTTACAAATATATCTGCCGACCATATCGGACTGGGTGGCGTGGAAACACTGGAACAAATGGCAAAAGTAAAATCAGTTGTACCCGAAACAGTAAAGAAAAACGGATATGCTATACTAAATGCAGATGATGATCTGGTATATAATATGCGTAATGATTTGGAATGCAATATTGCTCTTTTTAGTATGGACGAAAATAACCCGCGTATTGTAGAACACTGCAAAAATGGAGGTCTGGCCTCTGTTTTCGAAAATGGATTTATCACCATTATGAAAGGTACCTGGAAAATCAGGGTGGAGAAAGTAGTAAATATTCCTATTACCTACGGAGGCAAGGCTGTTCACAATATTATGAATACCCTACCGGCAATTTTAGCTACCTATCTATATCGGGATATTAAAGTTGATGACATCCGAGAGGCTCTGTCAACCTTTATTCCATCTCCATCACAAACACCGGGAAGATTAAACCTTTTCGATTTTAAACACTTCAAATTCTTAGTTGATTATGCCCACAATCCGGCAGGACTTCAATTGCTGTGTGATTTTATGATGAAACTGGACGGTAGCCCTCGCGTAGGAATTATTAGTGGTACCGGAGATAGGCGAGATGAAGATATCAGAGAAATAGGACGCATCTCATCAAAATATTTTGATGAAATTATTATTCGCCAAGACAAAAACCTGCGAGGACGAACTGCTACAGAAATTGTGGATTTATTGGTGGAAGGAATTAATGAAAATACCGAAAAGAAAATTCCCATTACCATTATTTATAGTGAGAAAGAAGCCATTTTACATGCTTATAATACCGTAAAACCCGGCTCTCTTATTACCATCATGTGCGATGTAGTTGTAGAAGCACTGGATATTATTAAAGATTTGAAAGAAAAGGAAGACCATGAAGGAATGGTAGTAGGAAGTAGAATGTAATTGCTCGTATAAATAAAAAAGCCACCTCACGGCAGCTCTTCAGTTGGGTTACCTGGATTCGAACCAAGACAGACAGAATCAAAATCTGTAGTGCTACCGTTACACCATAACCCAATTACCCTCTTTAAAGGGAGTGCAAAAATAGGGGTTACAACTAATTTTTCAAAAAAAATGAACATCTCAACTACACCTTTTCAATAACCCGCTTCAATTTTTCCCTAACTGTAAATAAGAGTTCCTCCATTCCATCCACTTTTACCGCCATCATTGACGCAACAGGATCTATTATACTAATTTTTATCTTATCCCCCTCACCTTGCTGAACCACCACATTACAGGGCAACATAGTACCAATATCACCCTCCCTTTTTAATGCTTCAAAAGCAAATTGCGGATTACATGCACCTAAAATTTTATATTTTCTAAAATGTACATTCAGTTTCTTCTTTAAAGCAGCCTGCATATCAATTTCGGTAAGAATACCAAAACCCTCCTTTTGCAACTCGTCGGTTACCTTGGCAATGGCCTCCTCAAATCCATAGTTTACCATCTTTGAAAATGAATAACTCATGATTATATGCTTTAGTTTATTGTTATACAAATTTACCAAAGAAAAAATTGTTTTTCTTATTGTAAACAACTCAATCAAGACAAAATGCCTAAAGGAAATAAGAACCATAAAAGCATTGTTTTTTTTTACCAATTCCCATTCTATACACACAAAACCGGCTTAAATACAATGATTGCTTACAAATGATTAATTTTGCAAAAAATTATCTGCTATACAGCTCCTTTCTTTAATGCAATCAAGAAAATACGATAATCATGGACATATTTGAAAAACTTGCCAAAAATGGCGGCCCTATTGGTCAACACATGAAACGCGCACATGGCTATTTTGCCTTCCCAAAATTGGAAGGAGAATTAGGCCCGCGCATGAAATTTAGAGGAAAAGATATGATTGTGTGGAGCCTGAATAATTATCTTGGCCTCGTTAATCATCCTGAAGTAAGAAAAGTAGATGCAGAAGCTGCTGCAAAATATGGAATGGGAAATCCAATGGGTTCGCGGATGATGAGTGGAAATACTGAACTTCACGAAAAACTCGAAGAGGTATTGTGTGCTTTTGTTAAACGCGAAGATGCTATGCTGCTCAATTTCGGATATCAAGGTGTAATGAGTTGTATTGATGCATTAGTAGATCGCCACGACGTAATTGTTTATGATGCCCTTGCACACGCTTGTTTGGTTGATGGAATGCGTATGCACATGGGACATCGTTATGCATTTAAACATAATGACATTGAAGATTGTGAAAAGCAGTTACAGCGAGCCACAGAAATGGTAGCAAAAACCGGTGGTGGTATCTTAGTAGTAACTGAAGGGGTTTATGGTATGGATGGCGAGCAAGGTGTTTTAAAAGAGATAACCGCACTAAAAAAGAAGTATTCATTTAGGCTACTGATAGATGATGCGCATGGTTTTGGTTATATGGGACCTACAGGTGCAGGTGCAGATGAAGCACAGGGCGTACAAGACCAGGTTGATTTATACTTCTCAACTTTTGTAAAAAGTATGGGTAGCATAGGCGCATTTATTGCAGGTCCAACAGATATTATCAACTATTTACGATACAATGTGCGCAGTCAGATTTTTGCAAAAAGCCTGCCCCTTATAGTTGTTGAAGGGATGCTTAAACGAATGGATATGCTAAAAACAATGCCTCAACTTCGTGAAAACCTATGGGCAATTGTACACCGGCTTCAGGATGGGTTAAAAACACGTGGATTCGATATTGGCAAAACAAATAGTCCGGTAACTCCAATTTACATGAAAGGCGACGTACCGGAGGCTACTCAAATGGTAATGGATTTACGAGAAAATTATCACATCTTTTGCAGTATTGTGGTGTATCCGGTTATACCAAAAGGTGAAATTATTTATCGAATTATTCCCACTGCAGCCCACTCATTTGAGGATGTAGATGAAACATTAAAAGCATTTGAAGAAACAAAGAAAAAATTAGATGCAGGCTTGTATAAGGCCGCTGATATTCCGGATATGGCAGAAGTTTAATAAGCAAACTTTACCATTCCTTTTTTAATTTTGCCGAAAACGCCTGATAATTCATGGCCTTTTCTTTTTTCTCACCAAAAAATTTTAGTGGCGCTTCTATATCCTTTGGCACCATATACCCGGCTAAAGGCGCAGGCTGTGCTGCGGGTGAAGAAAGAAATACCGTGGTGGGATATTGTAACTGTCCACCTGTTAAATAAATTGCCAAATCATTTGCACGGTATTGTGCATTATACTTATATTGCTTAGCGTTTAATATTACCGGTGTTTTTGACTCAGCATTATATTTCACCGCATAATATTTCTGATTGATGTAAGCGATAACACGCTCATCACTATATGTTGCCTTATCCATTCGCTTACACCAACCGCACCAATCGGTATATAAATCAATTAATATCGGTCGTGGCTCTTTCTCCCAGGCCCTTTCAACCTCTTCGAATGACATCCAATTTACTTGTGCCCGTAATGACGTAAACAAAATCATACACACCACCACCATTACTATTCTAAACGTAACTTTACTCATTCTACAATAATAAGTATTGTTTGGTTAAACATAAATTAAACTATGCAAAAAATAGTGGTGGCTATAACCGGAGCAAGTGGTTCCATTTATGCAAAACGGCTATTAGAGAAATTAAATGCTCTTGATAATCAGGTTCCCGAATGGTCAGTTATCATGTCAGAAAATGCCAAAATGGTATGGCAAACCGAATTAGGTAACCGTGATTATGAAAACTATAATAACCGCATGTTTGCCCTTCATGACTTTAACACTCCTGTAGCCTCGGGCTCGGGAAGATACAATACAATGATTATTATTCCATGTAGCATGGGTACCATGGGAAGAATTGCTTCAGGAATTTCAAATGACCTTATCTCTAGGGCAGCAGACGTTATTTTAAAGGAGAGAAGAAAATTAATTTGTGTAGTAAGAGAAGCACCTTATAATTTGATCCATATCCGCAATATGGAAACAATAACGCTGGCCGGAGGAATAATATGCCCAGCAACACCATCTTTCTACAGCCATCCTAAAACACCTGAAGAAATAGCCGATACTATTGTTGACCGAGTTATTGATTTAGCAGGATTAACTATTAAATCATTTAGATGGGGAGAGAAATAATGGATTATAATAAATCTATCACTTCTACATCAGGGAACTTCTTTGCATCAAAAATAAACATGGCATCAGAAACAGCAGATGTGGTATTTAAATTACTTATGCTATAGGTATAACGATTTCCTGTTTTTTCAAACACCTTGGACAAGTAGATAATATTATTATTTACATACAACAATACTTTAAAAAAGGGCTTGGTTTTATCTACCGGCGTGAGCTCAATTTCTTGCATCATTTTTGTTCCAACCTTAGTTTCTCCATTGAGTTTATACAAAAAATCTTTATCATAAAAATTAGTAAATAACTTTTGAGGAGTAATTGAATTTGCTTCCGGATCCAGCTTACTGATAGTAACTTCATTGGCATCTGAATCATAGGTCCAAACTTTATTCCCATCCGAAAAAATTTCCTGATCGGGCAGCGAAACTCTGTATTTGGTGCCCTTCATATACACCATTCCCGCCTTTGTCCCCATCACCTTTCCTGATGCATTTTCAATTTTAAGATTAAACTTAGCTTGTACGTTTTTAAAAGTTTTAAACCGCTTACTCACTGCATCCAGCACCGCTTTACCCTTTGGATCACTTGTCCCCATTCCCTTTGGCACCTGACCCTGCATAGTTAGGTGAACAAAAAATAAAGCTGCTGTAAACAAAATTAGATTCTTCATAATCAGTAGTCTATTCTCATACAAAGGTTGCAAAGTTATAGGTTAGAGTGATTTTTACCTCAAAAGATTAACCGGATATTTGCCAATTTGATGTTAAGGCATCCACAAAATTCATTTTTCAGCATTATCTATGTCACTCAAACAAAATGAGAAATAAAATATAACCTACTGATACGTTGGACTTTCCTCAATGGTGTTCCGTATTTTTGTTACCCCCGAAAGGAAAGAATTATGGCCAAATCACGTTCGGAAACCCCGCTTATGCAACAACATAAGCAAATAAAACAGAAATATCCTGATGCAATTCTATTGTTTCGGGTTGGGGATTTTTATGAAACCTTTGGCCAGGATGCGATAATTGCATCGGGCATATTGGGTATTACCCTAACCAAACGAAACAATGGAGGAAGTGCCTCTCAGGAATTAGCCGGGTTTCCACATCATGCATTAGACACATACCTGCACAAATTAGTAAAGGCCGGCTACCGAGTGGCTATTTGCGATCAATTGGAAGATCCTAAGGCTGCTAAGGGAATTGTAAAAAGAGGAGTAACTGAATTAGTAACTCCCGGTGTAGCTACTAATGATAAACTACTTGACCATCATAACAATAATTTCTTAGCAGCACTTCATTTTGCCGATTCTCAATTTGGCCTTTCCTTGTTAGATATTTCTACCGGCGAATTTTTTATTGCAGAAGGCGATAAAGATTACGTGGATAAATTATTACAAGGGATGCAACCTTCAGAAGTCATTTTTCAGCGCAACAAACAAAAAATATTTAAAGATTATTTTGGTCAACATTTTTTTACCTACACATTAGACGAATGGATTTTTGATGAAACCTATGCACGTGACACCCTGCTCAATCATTTTGGCACGCACAGTTTAAAAGGGTTTGGCATTGAAGGAATGAAAAACGGAATAATTGCTGCAGGGGCAGTTCTTCATTATTTAAAAGATACCGAGCATCCACACCTACAGCATGTTACTTCTCTTCAACGTATCAGTCGTGATGAGCACTTATGGATGGATAGATTTACTGTACGTAATTTAGAATTATTAGGCGGAACTGAAGAACAAACCTTATTTAATACGCTTAATAATACCATCTCACCTATGGGTGCACGCATGCTGAAGCGATGGATGATGATGCCGCTAAACCACCTTGCACCCATTGAAGAACGATTAGATGCTGTAGAATATTTAATTAAACAGCCTGACTTACGAACCGAAGTATGGCAATGTATAAAACAGGCAGGCGATGTAGAACGATTGGTAGCAAAAATTCCATTACGAAAAATAAACCCTCGTGAAGTATTGCAAGTAGCTCGCGGATTACAACAAACAGAACAAATTTCTATTTGTTGCAAAACAGCAAATAACCCTTATTTAAACCGGCTTGCAGATTCGTTTAACCCATGCCGTTATATCCTGGATAAAATCATTAGTGAACTCAATGAGAATCCTCCGGCAACTTCTCAAAAAGGAGGTCTAATTGCAGAAGGTATTCACCCTGAACTGGACGAGCTAAGAAAGATATCAAGTGGAGGAAAAAATTACTTGGTTGAATTACAACAAAAGGAAGCATTAGAAACAGGTATCTCTTCTTTGAAAATAGGCTATAATAATGTTTTTGGTTACTACCTTGAAGTAACCAACATACATAAAGATAAAGTACCCAATACCTGGATACGGAAACAAACCCTTACTAATGCAGAGCGATACATAACCCCTGAACTTAAAGTATATGAAGAAAAGATTTTGGGTGCCGAGGATAAGATTTTACAAATAGAGCAACAATTATTTAACAATCTGCTTGATGTATTGCAAGACTATATCTCGCCTATGCAAGTGAATGGCCACCTAATGGCAATAATTGATTGTCTTTGTTGCTTTGCAGAGAATGCGCTTAAATATAATTATAAGCGCCCACAACTTCATCCCGATGATGAACTGAAACTGGAAGCCAGCCGCCATCCGGTAATAGAGCGAAATTTACCACCGGGCGAGAGTTACATCAGTAATGATATAATGCTTAACAGTACCGACCAACAAATTATTATTTTAACTGGCCCAAATATGAGTGGTAAAAGTGCAATCCTCAGGCAAACCGCACTCATTACTTTAATGGCTCACATGGGAAGCTTTGTTCCGGCAAATAATGCAAAAATTCCATTAACAGATAGAATTTTTACTCGTGTTGGTGCATCTGATAATTTGAGTGGCGGTGAAAGTACCTTCATGGTGGAGATGAATGAAACCGCATCTATCATTAATAATCTTACTTCTAAGAGTTTAATTATTTTAGATGAAATTGGGAGGGGCACATCTACCTACGATGGCATCTCCATAGCCTGGAGCATTGCTGAATATCTGTATCAATCTCCGGCAAAACCAAAAACACTTTTTGCAACTCACTACCACGAACTGAATGAACTGGAAAATAAATTTGAGGGTATTAAGAATTACCATGTTACCAATAAAGAACAAGGAAATAAAATTATCTTTCTTCGAAAACTTGCTCCCGGAGGTAGTACACATAGTTTTGGTATCCATGTTGCCCGCATGGCCGGCATGCCACCAAAGCTTATTGACCGGGCAAATGAGATTTTGGCACAATTAGAGAGCGAACGAAATAAACAACATGGCTCAGTTGAAGTGGCATTGAAAGAATTACAAACCTCCAAAGTACAACTCAGTATTTTTGATTTACATACGGAAACATTTAATGAAATAAGGTCAATGCTCGAATCTGTAGATATAAACCGGTTAACCCCTGTAGAAGCCTTGCTAAAATTGCAGGAAATAAAAAATAAGCTGCAGTAACAAATTGTTAAAACAAGTATCTAAATAAGGTTGCCATTATTAAGCCAAAAGCTAACATTTATCTTTGCCTAATGCGTATTGTGGTTCTAACACTGATTACTATTTTTTCATCCACTCTGCCTGGTTACAGCCAAACTACGTGTACATCCCTTGGGCAAAATCCACAAACAGCATTTCCTGTTTGTGGAACCTCTGTCTTTCATCAAAGTTCGGTAGCGATATGTGGTGACAGGCCGGTAGCCAGCAGGTGCAACAATACCACCTATACAGACAAAAACCCCTACTGGTATAAATTCACCTGCTTTGCCAGCGGCACCCTTGGTTTTCTTATTTCACCTATGGTGGCTTCAGATGATTACGACTGGCAGTTATTTGATATCACCGGCAAGCCTGCCTCTGCTGTGTATAGCGATGTAAGTACTTTTGTGGCTTGTAATTGGTCGGGAGACCCGGGTACCACCGGAGCCTCATCAGCAGGCTCATCATTGATTTTGTGCGAAGGACCGGGAGTGCCATTATTCTCATCTATGCCAACGCTTTTGGTTGGGCATGATTATTTATTATTGATTAGTCATTTTACCAATACCCAATCTGGCTATGACCTGTCATTTGGAGGAGGCACTGCTGTGATTACCGATCCTACACCTCCTCACCTGGCCAGTGCATCTATTCTTTGCGATGGTTCTACAATAGATGTTTTACTTAATAAATCTATGCGGTGTAATTCATTGGCATTAAATGGCAGCGATTTTATTTTAAGCCACCCTACCATACAAATTATAGCTGCAGAGGGTGATAACTGTACCAATTCATTTGATGTAACACGTGTAAGGCTAACTTTAAATGCTTCTTTACCTCCGGGAAATTATACTGTTACTATAGTAAACGGGACTGATGGAAATACACTAAAAGATTTATGCGATAACACCATCCCCATCAATGAGCAGGTACCCCTAACCGTTATACCGGTAATACCCACACCAATGGATAGCCTCACACCACCTAAATGTGCTCCCCAAAAATTAGAATTGGTGTTTCGTAAGAAAATTAAATGCAGCTCTATTGCCGCTAATGGAAGTGATTTTGCTATTACTGGAGCTTATCCGGTGAGCATATCCTCCGCAACCGGGATATGTGATGCCAATGGATTCACAACAAAGATTCTTGTTTATCTCACCACACCCATATATCGCAATGGAACCTATGCCATTCATTTACAATCATCATTAACTGATGGGAATACCATTATTGATGAATGTGGCAGAGAAACTCCTCCAGGAGCAACGCTTTCGTTCAGTGTTAAGGATACCGTATCTGCTGATTTTAATTTTAATATAAATCGAAGCTGCGTCCTTGACACTATCCATTATATACACAATGGCCAACATGGGGTTAATTATTGGAACTGGGTATTTGATACTTTTAGAGGAAGTAGTATTCAAAATCCTACAATTACCTACTCTACTATAACCGATAAACAAACCACCCTAATAGTAAGTAATGGTTTTTGTTCAGATACCCTAACAAAAACCATCACCCTGCAGGAACGTGTAGAGGCTTTTATCTCCGGGCCGAATTTCATTTGCCCAAATGAATCGGTTCAATTTATTGACTCCAGCAAGGGACTAATAAGTGGATGGCTGTGGGATTTCGGCAATGGAAATATTTATTCAGGCGCCACACCGCCACCGCAAACCTATTTGTCGGCAAATGCAGTAATTGTTGTCCCTGTAAAACTCACGGTAATGGATAACCTAAACTGTAAAGACTCTGCTCTTTTACAATTAACCATAGCCAATAACTGTTATATTGCCGTACCCAGCGCATTTACACCCAACGGAGATGGGCTAAACGACTATTTTTACCCGCTCAATGCATACAAAGCTACCAACCTTAGGTTTGCAGTATATAATCGCTTTGGCCAACAGGTATTTTATTCCGAAAATTGGCTCAATAGGTGGGATGGCCGTTATAAAAGAATGCCTGCAGATATGGGCACCTATGTATATACGCTTCAATACACAGAACCTACAACCGGAAAAATAATTCGATCAAAAGGTTCGGTAACCTTAATCAGGTAAAACTTCAAAGTATTACATTTGTAAAAAAGCGGATATGGAATACAAACCGGTTTATTACAGCGAGTATCTTGAATTAAACAGGATTTTAGACAGTCAGCATCCTGTTAGCTTCCAATGGAAAGATAAGGCTGCGCATGATGAAATGCTTTTCATTATTATTCATCAGGCTTACGAGTTATGGTTCAAACAGATATTATTTGAAGTACAGTCTGTGATTGATATGCTTAACCAGCCTTCAGTAAATGATAACTCACCGGAGTTACAAAAAATGGTTTGGCGGTTAAACAGGGTTTCAACCATATTAAATGTGCTTGTTCATCAGGTGGATATTATTGAAACTATGACACCGATGGATTTTTTGGATTTTAGAGATATGCTTAGGCCTGCATCTGGCTTTCAGAGTGTTCAATTTAAAATTTTAGAAGCCAAATTGGGATTGGAATTTAAAAATCGTTATGGCCAAGAATATTACATCTCTCAGCTTAAACCTGCAGATGTAGAGATAATTAAAAAGATAGAAGCTGAGCCAACTTTATTACAATTACTCAATAAATGGCTAGAGCGTATTCCTGTTTTTTCTTCAAATACAAAATGGGATAGCTTTCCTGCACCTGCTGAAGGTAAGCACCATCCATTCTGGCAAGAATACGAGCGAATTTATACAGAGGGGTTAGCAGAAAATGAAAAGCAAAATATCCATGCATTCAAAGAAGTATTGTTTGGAGAGGGCAATAAAGGGAATAGGAGTTTTTCACCTGCTGCCTCAAGAGCAGCTCTATTCATTTTCTTATATCGTGGATACCCCATGCTGGAATTACCTTTCCAATTATTAAATACCTTAGTTGAAATAGATAATCACATGGGCACTTGGCGTGCGCGTCATGTAAATATGGTGCGCCGTATGATTGGAAATAGAACCGGCACCGGCGGCAGCACAGGCGCAGGCTATTTACAAGGAGCAATGGAAAAACATTATATTTTTAGGGAACTCACAGGGCTTCACAGCTATTTAATTGAAAGAAGAAAGTTACCGGTATTACCTAAAGAAATAGCGCAAAAACTCGGATATGCATAACCTCAACCTTGCCAGGCTAAAGTAATAATTAGAAGTACATAATACAAGCTTAGAAGGCTCGTAGATAAAACAATCTTGATGTTAATTGTTCAACAATTCCTTTAATGTAGATACTACGGTATCCACCTCCTTGGTAGTGTTGTATTTACAAAAACTAAAGCGTACGGTAACCTGATCATCTTGGGGATGTATGGCGCTAATTACATGGCTGCCCGCATCAGCACCAGAAGAACAGGCGCTTCCACTACTGGCACAAATATTATGAATATCCAGATTAAATAACAACATTCCGGTTTTATCGTTCTTTGGAAAACTCACACTCAGTACTGTGTAATTACTTCTTCCTAATGGATCGCCGTTAAAGCCAACATTATGAATATGCTTTTGCAACTCATCGTGCATATAATATTTCACTTTACGTACGTGCTCACTCTCAGCCAAATAATTTTCAGTAGCCATTTCCAATGCTTTGGCAAACCCTACAATACCATAAACATTTTCTGTTCCCGCCCTCATATTCCGTTCCTGTGATCCTCCGTGAATAAAGGGTTTTATTCGAACATGCTCATTAATAAACAACATTCCACATCCTTTAGGGCCATGAAATTTATGTGCCGATGCCGTAATAAAATCTACCGGAGTATTACGTAAATCAAAAGGAAAGTGCCCTACGGTTTGTACTGTATCGCTATGAAAATAGGCATTGTATTTTTTGCACAACGTACCCACCTCATGCAAATCAATCATATTTCCAATTTCATTATTGGCGTGCATGAGTGATACCAAGGTCTTATCCGTTGAGGAAAGTAGAAGTTTTTCAAGATGAGAGATATCAATATGTCCATTAGGTAATAGATGCACATATTCAATCTTTACACTGTCCAATTCATCAAGGTATTCAACAGTATGAGTAACAGCGTGGTGTTCAATGTGCGAGGTAATGATTCGCTTACATTGCAAATCACGAACTGCAGCAGTAAGTATGGTATTATTACTTTCTGTACCACAACTTGTAAAGAAAATCTCTGCCGGCCGTGCGTTTAAAATTTTTGCTACAGATTTTCTCGCATTTTCCACTGCCATTCGAGATTCTCTTCCATAGGAGTAGATGGAGGAAGGATTTCCAAATTTTTCAGTAAGGTATGGCATCATGGCTTCTAACACCACAGGATCCAATGCTGTAGTTGCTGCATTGTCAAAATAAATTCGTTTATCCATTTATGTTATATTGTTGCTATCATCGCTTCCTGAATATCCTTCATCAAGCGATGTGCTATGTTTTGAGCTGTAGTTTCAAAACTACTTTCCGAATAAATACGAATAATAGGCTCGGTATTACTGGTTCTGAGATGCACCCAGTCATTATCAAATTCAATCTTCAGGCCATCTTCTGTATTAATCGGATTGTTTTTATATTTTCGTTTAATTCTGTCAAACACCTCTTGTACATTTGTTCCGGGTTCCAGTGCGATTTTATTTTTACTGATAAAGTAATCCGGATAAGAACTTCGCAATTTCTTAGCTCCTGTTCCTCTCTTCGCCAAATGAGATAAAAACAAAGCTATCCCAATAAGCGCATCTCTTCCATAATGAAGATCAGGAACAATAATTCCTCCATTACCCTCCCCACCAATAACCGCATTCACCTCTTTCATTTTATTCACTACGTTTACTTCGCCTACGGCACTTGAGAAATATTCTCCACCGTGCATAAGTGTAATATCCTTTAACGCTCGTGTAGAAGATAAATTACTTACTGTATTCCCTTTTTGCCGTTCTAATACATAATCTGCTACAGCTACCAGCGTATATTCTTCACCAAACATGCTACCATCTTCACAAACAAAGCATAATCTATCCACGTCAGGGTCTACGGCGATTCCTATATCGGCCTTGGCACGCACCACTTCTCTGCTTAGCTCAACAAGATTCTCGGGTAATGGTTCGGGATTATGTGCAAACTTGCCATTGATTTCACCATTAAGCACCGTAATTTTTTCAACCCCTAATGCACGCAACAAAGCCGGAACAGCTTCGGCACCGGTACTATTAATTGCATCTATCACTACACTAAAATCGGCAGCGGCAATAGCTTTTAAGTCAACCCATTTATTTTTTAAAATATGTTCAATATGTAAATTCAACATTTGATTATGCTGTTCAATATTGCCTAATTTATCTACCCCTGCAAACAAATAAGCATCTGATGAAGCAATATCAAGGATGGTTCTCCCCTCTTCTTCACTTATAAATTCTCCTCTTGCATTAAGCAATTTAAGTGCATTCCACTCACGCGGATTGTGGCTGGCTGTAATAATAATACCCCCATCTGCACAAAGCAATTTCACTGCCATTTCAACGGTAGGGGTTGTGCTTAAATTTAAATCAATTACATCTATACCCATACCTGAAAGCGTAGCATTAACCAGCCCTTGAACCATAGCTCCACTCATGCGGCCATCACGACCAACGACCACTTTTGGAGTTGTTTTCTTTTTTCTGCCCGAAGTAAGCCAAGTGGCATACGCAGCAGTAAATTTTACCACATCGGGCGGGGTGAGATTATTGCCCACATTTCCTCCTATGGTGCCTCTGATTCCGGAAATACTTTTTATTAAGGACATTAATGGAAAGTTTGGGGGTGCAAAGATAAGAACAACAGACAGAATTTGAAGATATGCCAAGTGGTTCTTGTACTATATTTGTGCTATGGAACAATGGTTCGCTAACTGGTTCAACTCGCCATATTATCATTTATTATATGCTAACCGCAACGAGGAAGAAGCCGCCGCTTTTATTAATAAGCTAATTCAATATCTACACCCGCCGGCTGGGGCTCGCATGTTGGATGTAGCGTGTGGAAAAGGTAGATATTCTATTCAATTGGCCGATCATGGATTTGATGTTACCGGAATTGACCTTTCAGAAGCCAGTATTGATTTAGCCCTACCCTATCAACGGGAAAATTTACATTTTTACCGGCATGATATGCGGCAATTGTTTTGGATAAACTTTTTTGATTATGCATTTAATTTTTTCACCAGTTTTGGTTATTTCCGTACACAACATGAAAATGACAGTGCTATGCGCACCATCAGCAGGTCTTTAAAGCCCGGTGGCACCTTTGTGCTTGATTACTTAAACGTAAATTATGCTGAATCTCACACCATAAAAGAAAGCGAAAAAGAAATTAATGGTGTTCATTTTAATATTTCTAAATGGAATGATGAAAGTTACTTTTATAAAAAAATAGAAATAATAGATAAGTTGAAAAATCAACAGCCGGTGTTTACGGAAAAAGTTTCCAAATTTAAGCTGAGCGATTTTAATGAAATGATTTCATATCATGGGATGCAGATAAAAGAAATATTTGGCAATTACAATTTAGGAGAATACGATATAAAAAACTCTCCCCGGTTAATTATACTAGCACAAAAAGTAAGATAGTTATCTTGGTGCATTATTAAATAGCATCCACCGAGAGGTATTGTATAGCGCATCCGCTAATAAAGACAAACGATGCTTTACCGAATCCTGTTGATAGGCAGTATATTCATCACCGTTAGTATTCAAGGATGAGAGTTCTTCCTTTACAATGTGGATATTCTTTCGATAATAAAAATCATTGGTTACAACGCCTATCCATCCGCCCGGGTAATACATGGTAAAAGCGGCATCAGGTGATTTTATTTTATCCAGTATGTTTCTGCCCAATGAAGTATTAACATAAGGGTGTTTTATTAGAGCGGCAATGGTGGGCAAGATATCAATTTGAGATACTACTTCATTATGCACTTCCGGTTTCAATAGCAAGGGTGCATAAAATAAAAGTGGGATATGCAATTCTCCCAAACGCTGTTCACCCCATGCTTTAGGAAACGAATCGCCTGTAACCCCTTCTAAGCCATGATCTGAGGTGAAAACAAAAATAGTATTTTTAAAATAGGGCGATTGCTCTGCTGCTTTTACAAATTGCTCAATACAAAAATCGGTATAAGCAAAAGATCTGAGTTCTTCAATAGATTCAAATCCATTTTCCTTTAGCATGTTGGGTAAAACATTAATTTTTCTAAAAGCGGAGTCTTCGGGTGGAATAGCGTATGGCCGCTGGTTATTAGCCAGTTGAATAATAGAGAAAAATGGTCGCTTTTGGTTTGATAATATCTTATTCGCTTCCAGCAATAAATGCTTATCACTTACCCCCCAAACTCCAAATAGCGGACTATTTAGCTTTTCTTCATCATATATCCTTAATCCTTGAATGTTAGCTACGAGTTCGTTGAGGTTATTATACTTACTTCTTCCGCCAAGGAAATAAAATTTATCATATCCTGTTAATGAATTGAGAATTGATTGTTGACGTATGGTTTCCGGATTAAGGATAGAAAATTTTCTCCCTTGCACATCAGGCACACCCGTTAATAGGGAATAAATTCCACGTGCCGTACCATACACAGGAGCAAAACACCGATTGAATGAAATACTTTTATTTGACAGGCCGTTTAAATAGGGAGTTATTTGAAGTTTATTACCTCCAAGACTTGACTTATATACACTAAAACTTTCACAAACAACCAGTACAATATTTGGCATAGTTTCCACTGCATTATAAGCATAGCTTCCCATTCTGGCATAAGGCCCTTCATCCCTAAGTGGTGATGTAATTCTTAAAAACTCAGTAATCGTGTTATAATATTTTTTAGCATCTGAAACAGGAGTTGATTTTTTTAGGCCCAAGGTGGTGAAAAAGTTCTGCATGGGATTAAGCGCCAAGTTTGTTGAGAACTCACTATTTAAGTTAAACGCCCGATAAAGATTTAAAGGTTTATAGGTAAGAAATCCATACATAAACCAGCCCAAAACCAATAAAGCCAATAATGACCAACGTCGTTTATAATCAAATTTATGCACCTTGCTATTATCAGCCTGTACATCTTTATATCCTCTTTTAAAGAGCCAGGTCATCATTAACACCGCTCCTGAAATACCGATTACAATCCAGATAACGGGATAGGATTGCCATACCAGTTGCAAGCTTTCTTTTGGGTTTCGTGCAAATACCAAGGCATCTGCATTTAACCTTGCACTTAGGTAGGAAAACTGACCGAAATCTGCACCATAAAAAAATAAAACAAGCAAGGTCACTATACCCAAATAAACCGTCCAAAACTTTTTTCCTCGTTCACTAAAAAAAGGGGAGAGTTTTGGAAAGAGAGAGAAAAATGCAATAGGTGAAATCAATAATGAAATCCATCTTAAATCATATTTCATGCCCAACCAAAACGCAGGAATGATTTCAGAAAACGTAGTAGCCGTAGGCTTAAAAAATATTACCGTAGCCACTCTAAAGCCGGTGAAAATTACCAGGTAAATAAAAAAGACTTTTATTAACCACTGTATTGTTTTAGGCACGCGCCAGGTAATCAGAAATTTCATTAAAGCAAATCATTAAAAATAACTACTAAAAAGATATTGCTATTATTTAAAAGAGCAAGATATGTATTTTAAAGGCCTTTTCATTTATCCTCAGAATTAGGTTTTTTATTATTAATTAGCATATACTTTGCTGTTTCAAAAAGGCCATTGGTCAATCTTCCCATTACTAATTTCAAACTATCTGTTGTAGGGGATTGTGGCACCTGCCGGCCGCTTTCCATAGAGGAGAGCAAGCTCTTTCCTGAATTATCCTGCAAAAAATAAAAATGATCTGAAACCAGCCCACGTGCAGTAACATCAGGTTCAAAAATCATGGCATAGCCTGTCTTTCTGGTGCTGTCGAGTAAATTAACCCCAAGGGTTGTATTGGTATGTTTTTGTCTGGTAATAGCAGCAATAGTTGGCAATACATCAACCTGTGAGCAAACCTCGTTTATGCGTTGTGGTGATAATTTATTGGGGAAGTAAAAAAGCAAGGGCACATGTTCAGCAACAAGCCCAAATTTTGAATATACTTCGGGGAGCATTTTTCCTGCATTTCCCCTAATTCCGTGATCACCAATAAAAACAAAAAGCGTGTTTTTATAATAAGGGGATTGAGCTGCTGCCTGCATAAATGTTTCAATGCTAAAGTCCATATACCGAAAAGCATTCAGTTCATCATTATTATCAAATCCATATCTTTTTAAAGTATCATCAGGATAATTAATTTTTTTAAAAGACTTTAAGTCTTCATCAGGAATTGTATAAGGGCGATGATTATCGGCAGTTTGAATGATAGCAAAGAAGGGAGATTTTTGTTGAGACAGCACCTTATTGGCTTCCATAAAAAGGTTTTTATCACTAATTCCCCACACATCTTCTTTTGCTACTTTAAAATCTTCCTGTTCGTAGATACGGATACCAAAAAGATTGTTAGCAAGCAATCCTCTGATATTAGCCCAAGTTGTACTGCCACCTAAAAAATAAAATTTTTTATGATTAGTAAAGTCATTGATGATACTATGCTGATCCACTGCCATCGGGTTTCTGCTGGCTGTTTTAGGCCGTTCCACATCTGGGATGCCGGTAATGGTTGCCCATACGCCTCTTGCTGTACCTATAGAAGGAGTAAAACATCTGTCAAAAAATATTCCTTTACGTGTAAGTGAATCGAAGAAGGGAGAAGGGTTGAGTGGATTGTTTATCATAGAGCTTTTGTACATGCTGTAGCTTTCACAAATAACCAGCACTACATTAGGCTTTGGAGATAATGAATCAGGATAAACAACATTGCGAGTATAATTCAGCGTTATACTATTGGTGTCTTTAACGCCAAGGTAATCTGCGATATAAGGATAAGCCTTCTTTACCTTTTTGATATCATAACCTGAATGTCGAAATTTTAATGTGCTGGCAAAGCTTTGAAAAGGATTAAGGGCAATTGAGGCTTTAAATTCATCACCAAAACGATATGCATCACTCCAACGAAGAGGAAATTGAGAAAAGCGGCCAAAAATAAAGAAAGCCATGATTAAGGAGTACGTGCAATAAATAATTACACGTGTTTTACCCGATGCGGCTGGTTTTGAGAAGGCCAAATGCCTCATTATCTTTCGCATAAAAACAAACCATAACCACACAGCAAAAACAATGAACAACAAGCCAGGTAGCACAGGATAAGATTCTACCATCATGGAAAAAGAAATAGACGCATCCGCTAAATAATTTAACACCGAACCATTTAGTCGGGTACGCAAATAATCATAATGATAAAAATCGGCAGTATAGAATATGGTCCATACAAAAAATATAACAGAAAGAAGCCATGGCCACCACCTTGCAAAATGTTCTCTTTTAAATGGTCGAAGGAGTGGTAGCACTGTAATCAATAATATTCCAAGAGAAATAATGGAGGTAATACGAAGGTCGTAACGCAATCCAAGCCAAAAGGCAGTGCCACTAAATGGCCGATTGGCAGGACGGTAATGAAAGAAAAAGAAAAGACGATATAAGGTCATTAATATCAGAAAACTACCTGAAATATAAACAACCCAACGGATAGTTCGAGGAACCCGCATCCAAATACGCATGTGAAAGATTTAATGCTGCCCAAAATTAGTTTATTATTTTTGACTGGAATTGGAAACCATTATAGATATAGATAAGGCCTTATTTACCGTAATTAATTACGACTGGCAAAATACTGCATTCGATAAGATAATGCCGATAATGCGAACAACAGAAACACATGCTCCATTATATCTTTTTCTTATTGTATTTGTGCTGGTGAATGGAGGTAAAAACAGATGGTGGTGGTTACTATTCGCAATCGTAGTAGTATCATTATCGGATGTAATAAGCAGCAGATTGATTAAAGAAAACATCCAAAGACTAAGGCCCTGTAATGATCCAACGCTCAATCCTCCGGCAAGGTTTCTGTTAAACTACAGGCCGCAAAGCTCCAGTTTTACCTCATCACATGCCTTTAATCATTTTGCACAAGCGGCTTTTTTTGCAATAACATTAAAAAAATATTTTAAAAAATGGAGTAGCCTTTTTTACCTCTGGGCCGCTTGTATCGGGTATGCGCAAATATACGTAGGGGTTCATTTTCCGTTAGATGTAGTAACAGGTGGTACTTTTGGGTTTCTTTTCGGATATTTGTGTGCAAGATTGTTCAATAAAAATTACGAATTATCTTAGCGAAATATGTCCTCGGTCATTATTCTGCTTTTTCTATTCTTAATCAATGCCTTTTTTGTAATCAGTGAAATGGCACTGGTTAGTGTTCGAAAGGCACGGTTGGAAGCAATGAAAAATAAAGGGAACTTAAAAGCAGCAGTTGCCCTACGGTTAATTGAGAAACCAGACTCCTTTCTTTCCACTATTCAGATTGGTATCACATTAATTTCAATTCTTACCGGTTTATACTCAGGCGAGAAGTTTGGCAGCATGCTTGTTCCTTATATTTCAGAAATTGATGGTTTGGAAAAATATGCCCATTCTATTTCCACAACAGTAATAGTAATCATCGTAACATTCGCATCTATTATAATTGGTGAACTCATTCCAAAGCGCCTCGCTTTAATGCGTGCGGAAAGAATTGCCACCTTGGTTGCTCCACCCATGTTATTTATTTCCAAAATCACCTACCCTGTTGTAATGCTGTTATCAGGAGTAACTAATATGATTTTCAAAGTACTTAACATAAAGCCACAAACGGATAATACAGTTACGGAAGAAGAAATTAAGGCCCTTATTACAGAAGGGAGTGAACATGGGGATATTGAAGAGGATGAAAAGGAAATTATTGAACGCGTTTTTCATTTAGGAGATAGAAGTATTACTTCGTTAATGACACACAGAACCGATATTATATGGGTAGATTCGAATGAAACGGTAGGAGACGTTATAAACCGAACTGACCAATTTGTTTTCTCTGCTTATCCAGTGTGTGAGGGTTCTATAGATGAAATTAAAGGTTTAGTGTATGTAAAAGACCTACTAAAGGCCAGGCATGATGTAACTATCTCTTCTATTAGCCGCCCGGCTATGTTTGTACCCGAAAACAATACAGCGTATATGCTGTTAGAAAAATTTAAAGCAACAAAGATTCATATCTGCTTTATAGTAAACGAATATGGCACATTAGAGGGTATGATTACTTTAAATGATATTTTGGAAGCCTTAGTGGGCGATGTATCCCAGGTAGGTCAGGAAGAGTATGAAATAATTGAAAGAAATGATGGCACCTTTTTGGTGGATGCACAAATACATTTTTATGATTTCCTTTCTTATTTTGAAAGAGGTGACTGGATGAAAGAAGAAGAGCAAGACTTCGATACGCTGGCAGGCTTTACCCTACATCACCTTGAGCATATCCCTGTTGAAGGAGAAACCTTTGAATGGAAAGACTTTCAATTTGAGGTAATGGATATGGATGGACAACGTATTGACAAAATATTGGTAAAAATTAGTGATTCTTTGAAACAAGAACTCAAAGAAGATACGGAATAAATTAGAAAGAAAAGACAGCCTCACTATTAGGATTAACCAGCTTATAACTTTTTCGTTTACCATTAACCGTTACATGCATCAATCCGATTTGCTCGGGTTTATAATCATACAATAAAGTATTCGATAATGCAATTTCAGTAACCCGGTCAACATCTAAAATTTCAAAATAAGCCGTGGTGGCTTCGGGTTCACCTTCAAATCCAATGTAGTTAAGTGATTTATTAATCCCATTGACTGACACTTTTAAATGTTGCAAAATATACGCTTTTACCAAAGGATTCATAGCCTCCTTAAAATCAGGCTTTAATAAATCTGTTCTTTTCTGAAACACATTATGTAAAGTATGCTCAAAATCATCGGTAAAAAAGCGACAGCTCACTTCAATAGAACGTGCTTGCACATTATACTCTACTTCAGTTACTGAAACATAATATGGATGCAAGGCAGGTGTATGGATAATAAAAGCCAACGGTATAAGCCAATGAAAAAATAACATCGCTTTGTTTACATTTGGGTGTTCAAAAGTATTTTTTAAATAATCTTCAAAATAAAAATAGTACAAACCGGGGTGGAATTTGACAATTATGGAAGATTTTAAACTTTATTTCGCAACAGGATGGGAACATATAATTAGCCTCGATGCTACCGATCATCTATTATTTATACTTGCATTAGGCGCTATTTATTCCATAAAACATATTAAGCAAGTAGCCATCCTGGTTACTGCATTTACCATTGGACATTCCATTACGCTTGCGCTAAGTACATTTGATATAATTCGGTTTAATTCAAACTGGGTAGAATTTTTAATACCGGTTACAATATGTCTTACAGCCGCTTCAAACATTATTAAGCGAACGTCAAATAATATATCAATTCATTATGGCATTGCATTATGTTTTGGATTAATACATGGAATGGGATTCGCTAACACGATTCGTTTTATGTTGGCTAAAGGGCAGGCTATTGCGATTCCATTATTTAGTTTTAATTTGGGGTTAGAAGCTGGTCAGTTAATCGTTGTATTAATAATTTTGGGACTACACTGGTTTTTTGTTGAAGGCAACAGACTGCAACCGCAGTATTGGGTGACAGCCATATCTGTGTTTACATTTGTATGGGGAGCATGGCTTGCATGGCAACGAATTCCCTAATTTTTATAACTTGTAATATGCAAAATAAAATACTTTCCCTTTTTGTGCTTTTTTGCTTCGGTATAAATTCGAATGCTCAGGATACTCGCAATAATCCAGGCAGTAATCATGGTAACCGATTTGAACAATTAGGAACTATTTTACCCACACCAAATGAATATCGTACTGCAAGTGGCGCTCCGGGGCATAAATATTGGCAACAACGTGCCGATTATGATATCACCTGTGATTTGGATGAAAATAATCGTACGCTACATGGAAAAGAAACTATTACTTATATCAACAATAGTCCTGATGATCTTATTTACTTATGGCTACAATTAGACGAAAATCAACATAGTAAAACCCAAAATGCAGGGTATCAATTCTCCTCTACCCTACCCACTTCTTTAACGCCTACTGAATTGGAAAGGTTGGAAGGAAAAAGAGATAAGGAATATGGATGCAATATTACTAAAGTGACCGATTCTGCCGGTAAGGCATTAACCTATACCATTAACAAAACCATGATGCGGGTTGATTTGCCGATTGTACTTAAACCGGGCAAAAAATATGTCTTTAAAGTAGAATGGAACTATAATATCATAGAACGGACTAAATACGGCGGGCGTGGTGGATATGAGTATTTCCCGGAAGATGGAAACGACTTATTTACCATAACACAGTGGTTTCCTCGATTGTGTGTGTATAGCGATTATGAAGGTTGGCAAAATAAACAATTTACAGGGAGGGGTGAGTTTACCTTGGTTTTTGGAAATTATAAAGTGGCTATGACTGTCCCTGCAGACCATATTGTAATGGCTACAGGCGAAGCACAAAACTATCCTCAGGTACTCACCTCTACCGAACTAACCCGTTGGAAAAAAGCACAAACAGCAAAAGACATTGTAGAAATTGTTACGCTTGATGAAGCGCGGGAAAAAGAAAAGAAACGTTCTTCTCAAAAGAAAACATGGGTTTTCAAAGCTAACATGGTGCGTGATTTTGCATGGACTAGCAGCCGAAAGTATATATGGGATGCCATGCCCATTTTTGTTGAAGGCAAAAAAGTAATGTGTATGAGTGCGTATGGTAAAGAAGCTTATGGTTTATATCGCCGTTTCAGTACGAAGGTGGTTGCCCATACCATCAAAACCTATTCTCACTTTACCATTCCGTATCCCTATCCGGTGGCACAAAGCATTGAGGCATCTAACGGTATGGAGTACCCGATGATTTGCTTCAACTTTGGCAGAACTGAAAAGGACGGCACTTATTCAGAAGCAACTAAAAACGGAATGATAGGTGTAATTATTCATGAAGTAGGGCATAATTTCTTTCCCATGATTATTAACAGTGATGAGCGGCAATGGACATGGATGGATGAAGGTCTTAATACCTTTGTAGAATATTTAAGCGAAGAATTATGGGATAATAAATTTCCATCTCGCAGAGGGCCGGCATATACAATGATTGATTATATGAAGCTTCCTAAAAATCAATTGGAGCCTATTATGACCAATAGTGAAAATATCATTCAATTTGGACCCAATGCATACGGAAAACCGGCAACCGGATTAAATATTCTTCGTGAAACAATAATTGGACGCGAATTATTTGACTTTGCCTTTAAAGAATATGCGCGCAGATGGGCATTTAAGCATCCTACACCTGCAGATTTATTTCGCACACTTGAAGATGCAAGCGGTGAAGACCTTGATTGGTTTTGGCGCGGATGGTTTTACAATACCGACCCTTGTGATATAGCTATTGACACTGTAAAATGGGCAACCGTATCGTTTGACACTCCTACCACCATTCCCGAATCCGTTATTAGAGCAGATATTGCGAAACCGAATCTTAGTGCCTTTGAGGATATTTCCAAAATTAGAAACAGAGAAGATAAAAATATTCATTTTGCCACTGATGCAGATACCAGTTTACAAGACTTTTATTGGAAATATGACCGAGGTTTGGTAAAGATAGATGACACGCCGGTTACACTTATAACTCCAGCCCTTTCTGACACACTTACTAACGCTGAAAAACAAAATATTGCAGGAAATAAATTCATGTATGAAATAAGTTTTCTTAATAAAGGAGGTCTGGTGATGCCCTTAATTGTAAAATGGGTATTTGAAGATGGAAAAGCAGAAATTGACCGGATACCGGTTTGGATTTGGCGAATGAATGAGGATAGAGTAACTAAACTCTTTATTAAAAACAAAAAAGTAGTCTCTATTCAATTAGATCCAATGAGAGAAACTGCTGATATAGATGAATCAAATAATTCATGGCCAAGACTTGAGCAACAAAGTAAATTTAAATTGTTTAAAAGCCGCACATCAAGTCCAAGAACACCCAATCCAATGCAGAAAAGCGTGTATTAAAGCATTTAATACTATTAAATGGCCATAACACCATCAAAACTTAATGATTAATCTATTAACCTTCCGGTTCAAAAGATTAGCAGCCTATTGCATTAATAGGTTGTGTTATCCAAAAAATTCTTGTTACAATCCTGTGGCTCCGTCTCGTAATGCTTTTTTCTTTCCACTATTTTTCCGTTCCCACTCCAACATTTCCGGTGTCTTTTCAATTTTCTTTGGTTTTTCAGTGGTTGTCACTTCCGGTTTTTCATCCTTTGGAACTAAAAGTCTATTTCGATCATACTCTTCCACATTAATTAATCGACCTTGGTCATCATAATATTTCCATGTACCGTGTTTAACACTATAAGGTTCTGCTTTTACAATTTTAAACTCTACAACTGCATTGCTTTCTGTTCCATAAACCGGAATCGTATCATAAGGATCTTCGGGATTAAAACCACGCCAATTTTCCTCACGAATCAAGGTTCCAACAAATGTGAAATATTGCTGTAATCCATCCTTCCCACCGTTCATGTAATTTTCAATAGCGAGCAAATCTCCTTCGGGTGTGAATTTTCTCCACACGCCATTCTTTTTATCGTTCACAAAAACACCTTCTTCCTCATAACCAGGGTTTCCTCTCAATTCAGGAAAGGCTTGTACCCATTTACCTTGTTTCAATCCCTTATTATCAACCAGGTTTAAGGTATCTCCATTATCTAAAAGCTGGAAAGACTTGGGCTGAGCGTAACCGCAATAAACCACACTCATAGAAAACACCAAAAGCAAAAAACTGAGTGGATACTTCATGTTTTACAGTTGAGGATTATTAAATTATTCAAAATTACGATTTCAACTCTGTTGAAAGTTGTTAAATTGCCTTTTACAATGAAAGACTTCAAAGCATATTTTATTATTTCAGCAGAACCAGAATTAGTTTATCAGGCGTTAACTCAGCCTGCCACTATTCAATTATGGACAGGTGAGGCAGCCGAAATGAGCGCAGAGCCCGGGAGTGAATTTTCACTATGGAGTGGCAGTATTAGCGGCCGCAATTTGGAATTTATTCCGGGAAAAGTAATCAAACAACAGTGGTATTTTGGAGCCCAGGAAGCCGCATCCATTGTAACCATTAAACTTCATGCTGATAAAAAGGGCACATCAATTGAAATAAGGCAAACAAATATCCCAGATGAAGATTACGATAATATTACTTCCGGATGGAAAGAAAATTATATCGGAGCCCTTCAAGAGTTTTATAACGAATAGTCGTTATTTTATTTCAAGATTCAGCATGCTTTTACCATCCAAAAAGGCTTCTAATTGATCCCCCACCACACATTCTCCTACACCGGCAGGCGTTCCGGTAAAAATTAAATCGCCAATATTAAGTGAGAAATAATTAGAGATATGCGATACAATTGAATCAAAAGAGAAAATAAGTGCTGAGGAATTACTTTTTTGAACTGGCTCCTGATTTTTTCTAAGTTCGAAGCTAAAAACATTCTTCCTGAGTTCGGGTGTGAGGTCAATAAATTTACCTACTGCAGCTGAATTATCAAAAGCCTTTGCCTTTTCCCAAGGAAGCCCCTTTTCTTTACACAAGTCTTGGATATCACGTGCCGTAAAATCTATTCCTACTGAAATCCCATTATAATAATTGCTGGCATGTCTTTCCTGAATATACTTCCCATTTTTACACACACGTAACACTAACTCACATTCATAATTAAGTTCATTAGTAAATTCCGGATAGTAAAATGGCGTATGTACCTGAAGCAATGCGCTTTTAGGTTTCATAAAAATGATTGGTTCATCGGGAGTTTCTGAAGCCATTTCCTTAATATGGTCGGCATAGTTACGGCCAATACAAATAATCTTCATCAGCAGCTTGTTTTTTAACAGGTCTCGGCAATTGGACAACGAAAATAGGCAATTCAAATATAATTTACTATTTGCATTAATTATTGTTCAACCGAATACACCAAATTATTAATTTTTTCCATAGTTTGAGCAATTCCGATTGTGGAAATATCTTCAATTATGGAAATACAGGCATCAATTTTTAATTTAACCAAGGGAATTTCTTCCGGGTTCCACTTACCCAGTACAAAATCTGCCTGAAATCCTTTTGGGAATTGATTTCCAATACCAAAACGTAATTTTGGATATTTTTCCGTACCCATTTCAGCCTGAATATCCTTAAGCCCGTTATGTCCACCATGGCTACCGGATGCTCTCAAACGCAATTTATTAAGTGGCAAGGCCAAATCATCTACAATGGTGAGGGTGTTTTCCAGAGCCACATTTTCCTTTTTTTGCCAATAAGCAAAAGCTTTTCCGCTCAAATTCATAAATGTAGTTGGGCAAATACATATAAATGCTCTTCCCTTCCATTTTACTTCTGCCATATAGGCTAATCTGGAGGAGGAGAATTTGCCCCCATGTTTAAGCACAAAAGCACTCACCACATCAAAGCCAATGTTATGGCGTGAATGTGCATATTCATTCCCGGGATTACCGAGACCCACGATAAGAAATTTTGCCATTAAACAAAATTGAATTTAGTTCATTGCATCCAAAAATTGTTGCAATTCAACATCTGATTTAATCAATACATCTCGTGTCTTACTACCTTGATTAGGACCAACGATACCCGCAGATTCCAATTGATCCATTAACCTACCTGCACGATTATAACCCAGCTTCATTCTCCGCTGTAACAATGAAGTGCTTCCACTCTGGCTATTTACAATTAATCTGGCAGCATCTTCAAAAAGTGGGTCTTTATCATTTACATCAAAATCACCCCGGTCTTCATCTTTTTCACCTGTGTATTCAGGCAAAAGGAAGGCTTGTGGGTATCCGCGTTGATTTCCAATAAAATCTGCTACTCTATCAACTTCGGGCGTATCAACAAAGGCACATTGCAATCTTACCACATCTCCGTTGTAACTTATAAGCATATCTCCTTTACCAATAAGCTGTTCAGCTCCGCCGGTATCCAAAATAGTTCTGCTATCAATTTTTGCACTAACCTTAAAGCCTATACGTGCCGGGAAATTTGCCTTTATAGTACCGGTAATAATATTAACCGAAGGTCGTTGTGTAGCTATAATGAGATGGATACCAATTGCCCTAGCCAATTGGGCAAGCCGGGTTAACGGCAATTCCACTTCTTTTCCTGCGGTCATTATCAAATCGGCAAATTCATCTACCACCAATACAATAAAGGGAAGGTATTGATGTCCTTTTTGCGGATTTAATCTCCGGGCAATAAACTTTTCGTTATACTCTTTAATATTACGGCAGCCGGCCTCCTTAAGTAAATCGTACCTATTATCCATTTCAATACACATGGCATTAAGGGTATTGATTACTTTTCTGATATCAGTAATAATAGCATCTTCTTCACCTGGCAACTTAGCCAGAAAATGTTTTTCTATAGCCTTATAGATACTCAATTCAACCTTTTTAGGGTCAACCAGGACAAACTTTAATTGCGAAGGGTGTTTTTTGTATAATAGCGAAACGAGGATGGCATTTAGCCCCACTGATTTTCCTTGTCCGGTGGCTCCCGCCATAAGCAAGTGAGGCATACTGGCTAAATCCACAATAAAATTTTCATTATCAATTTTCTTTCCTAAAGCAATAGGTAATGAATATTTACTTTGTTTAAACTTTTCAGACGCCAGCAAGGTTCGTATGCTCACAATAGTTTTTCTGGCATTGGGCACTTCAATACCTATTGTTCCTTTTCCCGGGATGGGAGCAATAATACGGATACCCAATGCAGCCAGGCTAAGTGCTATATCATCTTCCAGGTTCTTAATTCGTGAAATACGCACACCGGGTGCAGGAACAATTTCATAAAGCGTTACTGTAGGCCCTACGGTAGCGGCTATACGTTGAATTGAAATATCATAATTCTTCAGCGTATTAATAATTTGGTTCTTATTACTTTCCAACTCTTCTTGGTCTTGGACAATTTTATCGTTGCCATAATTTTCAAGCAGATCGAGTGTTGGATATTTATAATCTCGCAAATCTAACACCGGGTCGTATGGTTGGAGTGTGTTATCTGTGGGAGTACTTTCTTCTTTAGGTTCTTCAGCTTTTTTTATTTCCAGCTCCACATCTGATGCTGGCGCTTTTTGAGATTTCACCTTAGCAATAGGAGGAGCAGATTGATTTTCTGTATCTGTATTTTCCTTTTCTGAAACCTTAAACTCCACTTGTTGTCCTTCCTCTGTGGGCAAAACCTTTACTTCAGCATCTTCCCTATCTTCCTTTAAAGAATTGCCGGTAGAGGCAGGAATTGTATCCGCTTTCCATTCAGTTTCTTCATCAGTAGCTGCAATAGTGTTTTCTGTTACAACAGGAAGCGCTTTTTTAGTTCTTTTAAAATCGAATGAAGGATTGAATCGCCAGATAATATAGGATAGCAGGGCGACCACCAAAACGCCTATAGTACCGGGTATTCCAATGGTATTATAAAGATAATCTCTACATAGGCTACCCACCCGGCCGCCCCATGGGAAAACAGCAGTATCTCCAATTGTTGTATTAAAGATAACGGCAGCGGCTACACTAATTAAGGGAAGGCCAACCACCATATATTTAACATTACGCGCAAGGGAAAATATCTTTCTTCCCACGATTAAATTAATTCCTAAAACAAAAAAGAAGAAACTTATTAGGTAAGAAGCTATGCCAAACCCCTTGAATATAAAGAAATGAGCAATATAAGCACCAAAGGTTCCCATTAGGTTATTCATTTCAAATTCGGAACCCCATAACAAATGATAACCTTCTTTTATCACTTTATCCTGATCTTCATTCCAAGTAAACAAATAAGATGAGAAAGCTATAAACAACAAGAAACCAATAAGGATGGAGATGCTACCCAAAATTTTATGGGTTCTTTCATCCTTGATTAAGGATTTCATTTCTATTGTCTCTTCCTTTTCTTGTTTAATCTCGTCCGACTTAGGTGTCTTTTCTTTCTTTTTTGTGACCATCGGAAACAAAGATAAATAAATACTATTGTGTTGTATATTTTATGGGAAACAGTTTAATGTTATTCTGTTTTCTTAAAAAAAGCAATAAACAAAAGGAGCCAACCAAAAATAAAACAAAGTCCGCCGATAGGAGTAATTAAGCCCACCCAACGATAACCCGGTTGAACGGCAGCCTGTACTGCCGAAAGAAAATATAGAGAAAATGAAAACAGCAAAATACCTATTAGGAATAAGCGACCGGCCCATTTTAGAATATTTTCTTTATATTCTTTAAAAAGTACGCCGGTTAGTATCAATGCCAAGGCATGAAAAAACTGATATCTCACCCCGGTTTCAAAAGTTGCCAATGCTCGTTCGGAGATTATTTCTTTTAATGCATGTGCGCCAAAAGCACCCAGCATTACCGAAAGCATAGCAAACAAAGCTCCTGCTTTTAAAAATCCTTTATGCATTACTCATTATTATTTTAAGTGAAGAGGCATTCAAATCTTCTGCATTCAAAATTACCTTAGCCATTTGATAAAAGTTTTCTCGTTCATGCAGTTTTTTTTCAATAAAAAACAGCAACTCATTCTCATTAACATTTTTCAGTAATGGCCTCACTACTTTTTCCTGCTTTATTCTATTCCACAAAAAAGTAGGCATAGCTTTTAAATAAACAGTCATTCCATGGTCGTTCATCCATTGCATATTACCATAAAAGCAAGGAGTTCCTCCACCACATGCCACTACAACATTATTTTTCAGATTTAAACTTCGTAGTACAAAAGCCTCTACCTCTCTAAAATGTTCTTCTCCACTTTGATCAAATAATTTTTCAATAGAAGTTTGCGTATCTTCTTCAATTTCATTATCCAGGTCAATAAACTGAAAACCTACCGACTCTGCCCATATCCTTCCCCAGTAGGATTTTCCGCTGCCCATAAAACCTGTAAGAAATACAATCATGCCATGCTTATTAAAAAGCTTAAGAAAACAAGATAAAACTAACAGGAATAATTAAACTATACAAATGAAAAGAAAAAAGAAGAAGAATCAGTTCCTTTTTCTAAAATCGCCTCGCTTCCATGCTTTAATAAATTCATTCCAAGCAAAGGGGTTAAAAATATTTTGTGGTGCCATTTGTCCGGAATAATACATTTTTCGGGCATTTTGTTGCATAAACTGTGCGGTGGCTTCTCTTCCATCCACCGGCAAACCTGACATCAGCATTCTACGGGTTGCTTCATTATTATTATTACGAGCAATCGTTATTTCATCGTCAGGAATTTGGGTATTGGCAAAATCTCTATCAAACTGTTGTCTGGTTATTCTCGGTTTTATAATTGTTGCCGGCAAATAAACAGTATCATTTATCAAAAGTTGGATTAAACTATATTGATTCCCCTTCAAGTCTTTTGGAATTCCCACAGTTTTAGGTTTGTAACCAATACTAGTAAATTCCACTTCATCGCCTTTAAGCACTACAATACTAAAAACACCTGATTCACTTGAAATAGTCCCTCTGTTCTGTCCCTTAACCATAATACTTACACCTGGGATTGCCATTAGGCTATCAGCAGTCATAACTACTCCATAAAGCTGAACCACAGAATCCTGGAATCGTTCAAACTGAGCATTTGCTGTAGAAGGGAATAGAAAGAAAATAAATAAAGTCCGAAATATATATTTAATCATATACATCTGCAAAATTAAGCTATTTGTAAGGTTTGTAGTGTGCAAAGCAGAATTTACCAAACCGTTACATAATGATGAACAAAGTACGGGCTGCAATGCCTAATTTTGTGACTCCATTTTCATTTTAACAAATCATTGAGTGATGACAAAAGAGGAGATACTATCAGCGTTAAGTACTGTGCAGGAACCTGACCTAAAAAAAGATATTGTAACCTTAAGTATGGTTAAAGACATAGAGATTGACGGGAATAAGGTTTCATTTACAATAATTCTCACCACACCGGCTTGTCCGCTAAAAGACAGAATGAAAAATGAGAGTGTTGCTGCTATCACTGAAAAGTTTAAAGATGCAGAGGTTACTGTGAACTTTACGAGCCAAACAACCAGCAATCGCCTTGATGCCAAAAGTGTATTGAAAGGAGTTAAGAACATTATTGCAGTAGTAAGTGGTAAAGGCGGTGTTGGGAAAAGCACTGTTTCTGCCAACCTTGCTTTAGCCTTAGGAGAAAGTGGTGCAAAAGTTGGATTAATGGATGCTGATATTTATGGACCCAGCCAACACATCATGTTTGGTATTCGTGGTGAACGCCCGATGATGAGAGATAACGGTAGTGGAAAAGGATTAATTGTACCTATTGACCGGTATGGAATTAAGGTGATGAGTATTGGGTTATTGGTAGATGAGAAGCAAGCTGTAGTTTGGCGTGGTCCTATGGTGAGCAGTGCAATTCGGCAATTTGTTAGTGAGGTAGATTGGGGTGAATTAGATTATTTAATAATTGATATGCCGCCCGGAACCGGAGACATTCATCTAACCGTTGTTCAAACCATACCTGTTACCGGTGTAATTGTGGTAACCACTCCGCAATTAGTAGCATTGGCAGATGCAAAAAAAGGAATTGCTATGTTTAATCAAGCACGTATCAATGTACCGGTAATCGGTTTAGTTGAAAATATGAGTTATTTCACACCGGCAGAATTACCCAATAATAAATATTATATATTCGGTAAGCATGGCGGAAAAAATTTAGCTGAAGAATATGATGTTCCTCTTTTGGGAGAGATTCCGCTCGTACAATCAATTCGGGAAGGTGGTGATTTAGGGGTACCGGTTATGGTAGGCGATGACGAAATTAGTCGTAATGCATTTAAGGCATTTGCAGATAATGCTGTACGTGGAATTGCGATGCGCAATGCAAATATGCCTGCAACGGAAATTTCACAGGTACTTTAATGATTAAATGGCATTTTTATTTTATTTCCCATCCATGCTAATGCATTTTTAAAAAGCAATTTTTGTTTTAATTGTTCATTAAAATTCATTTGTTCAATTAATTCACCGGGACGATGTTCTCCTAACGGGAATGGGTAATCGCTACCAAGGCAAATAAAATCTTCTCCCATTATATCAACAATATAATTCAATGCTTTCGCATCATGCACCAAGCTGTCAATCCAAAAATGATGTACATATTTTTCAGGGTGGATATTATTATCAATAGCTACTAAATCAGGTCGTACTTCAAAACCATGTCCTATTCTACCGATCGTAGCAGGGAAAGAGCCTCCTCCATGTGCAAAGGCAAAGCGCAATTGGGGAAACTTTTCAAACACACCGGAAAAAATTAAGGAACAAATAGCCCGTGATGTTTCTGCAGGCATACCCACAAGCCAGGGTAGCCAGTACTTCTGCATCTGTTGCTGTCCCATCATCTCCCATGGATGAACAAACAATGGACAACCCAGCTCTTCGGCTCGCTTAAAAAAGGGAAGGAACCTTTCTTCGCTTAAATTTAGTCCATTAATATTTGTACCTATCTCTATTCCTAATAAACCCAACTCATTTATGCAACGTTCCATTTCTAACACCGCCATCTCTACATCCTGCATGGGAAGTGTGCCTAGCCCAATAAAGCGGGTTGGATTCTTATGTACAGCATTTGCAATGTGATCATTAAAGAAGCGAGCTGTTTCTCTTCCATCCTCTGGCTTTGCCCAATAATTAAACAAAACCGGAATTGTACTTAGCACCTGGATATCCACTCCGGTGGAGTCCATATCCTGAATACGTGTTTCCGCCTTATAACAATTATCTTCAACCACCCTAAACAATTTATCTCCCTTCATCATACAAGCGTTGCAGTTTCTATGTTCCAGGTGGATAAAATCACCATATCCGAACTTTTTAGTCCAGTTAGGCATATTATCCGGCATTATATGAGTATGTATATCAATTTTCATTTAAATAGAAGAACAGAAAATTATGCTATCTGCAGGTAAAATATTTTAATTAAATACAATAAAATCTGAATGAGGAAATGATACGAAGAGCTAAAGAAGTTCTTACAAAATCTATTATCCTTTTTTAACCGGGGGCGACATTACTGCGCCACAATTTTTACAAGTACGGTGTGATTCATTATTATTAAATCGTTCCATAACAGGTGGCAATTGAGATACAATATCAGTTACATTCATAAATTCTTCATACAATTTATTACCGCAATTTTCGCAATACCACAAGAAGCCATCATTTTCCTCTCCTCGTACTTTTTCAATAACCAGACCTACCGTTCCCGGTCCGCGTTGAGGTGAATGAGGAGTTTTAGGAGGAAGAAGAAACATATCTCCTTCATTAATTAAGATATCACGAGGCTTTCCATTATCAATGATTCGAAGAATAATATTTCCTTCTACCTGGTAGTATAACTCTTCACTTTCATTAAAATGATAATCCTTTCGTGAATTGGGGCCTCCCACCACCATCACAATAAAATTTTCAGCATCTTTATAGATACATTGATTACCCACTGGTGGTTTTAGCAAATCACGATGTTCATCAATCCACTTTTTTAAATTAAAAGGAGCGGCTATAGACATAATAAACAGATTTAGGAGTAGAAAATTACAGCTATTTTTTTAATTACCTTTAACCCATGCAATCGGAAATCCCTTATCATCTCGAAAATTATATAGGTGGAAATTTCATCGGACCGTTAAGCGGTAATTTTATAGATAACGTAAATCCTGCTACAGGCAAGGTTTACGGCCAGATACCTGACTCTGACAGGAAGGATATTGAGGTAGCGGTTATCGCTGCAAACAGGGCTTTTGAAAATTGGCGCAGCATGGGTGCTGAGCAGCGATTTATAATATTAAACCGAATTGCTTCATTAATTGATGAGCATGCTAACCTTTTTGCCCATGCTGAAACCAATGATAATGGAAAGCCATTGTGGCTGAGTAAAAAAGTAGATATTTATAGGGCAGCTGCAAACTTCCGTTTCTTTGCTACGGCATGCATGCAATTTGCATCCGAAAGTCATGCTATGCCCAATGGTATAAATTATACACTCAGGCAACCTATAGGTATTGTAGGGTGTATTTCTCCCTGGAATTTACCCTTGTATTTATTTACCTGGAAAATAGCTCCTGCTTTAGCAGCTGGTAATTGTGTTATTGCAAAGCCATCGGAAGTAACGCCTATAACTGCCTTTTTATTAGGTAAAATTTGTAAGGAAGCAGGTTTGCCTGATGGTGTATTAAATATTGTACATGGTACCGGGTCGGTTTGCGGAGAGGCTATCGTAAAGCATCCTTCTATTAAAGCCATTTCATTTACAGGAAGCACCCGTGCCGGAGAGCGTATTGCCTCCATAGCTGCACCATTGTTTAAGAAACTATCTCTTGAACTGGGAGGTAAGAATCCTAATCTCATCTTTGCCGATTGTGATTGGGAAAAAATGATAAAAACAACCATTCAATCATCATTTAGTAACCAAGGACAAATTTGTCTTTGCGGCAGCCGTATTATCATTGAAGAAAGTATTTATGAAAAATTTAAAATTGAATTTATTGACAGGGTCTCACGGTTACGCATAGGTGATCCTTTAGAGCCGGAAACAAAGCAAGGCGCCATTGTTAGCAAGGCTCATTATAATAAAATAATAAATTGTATCGAAACCGCTAAGCAAGAAGGAGGACGTGTACTTTTTGGTGGGAAAGCCTTCCACCCGGAAGGTCGTTGTAAAGAGGGTTTTTTCATTGAACCCACCATTATTGAAGGCATTGGACCCGAAAGCAAAACCAATCTTGAAGAAATTTTTGGCCCGGTTGTAACACTCCAAACTTTTAAAACGAAAGAAGAAGCCATTAATTTGGCTAACGCTTCCTCTTATGGCTTATCAGCAACCATTTGGACTAACCATATTTCCATCGCTCACGAAGTAGCCAATCAATTGGAATGTGGTATAGTATGGATTAATTGTTGGTTAAAGCGTGATTTACGCACTGCATTTGGTGGAATTAAAAACAGTGGTGTAGGCCGGGAAGGAGGATGGGAAGCCATGCGATTTTTTACAGAACCCAAAAATATTTGTATTCGATACTAACTAAATAAAATATGAGTAAAGAAATTATTCATACCGGTAATGCTGCTTCACCCCTTGGTGCGTATCCTCACGCCAGGCGAGTTGGCAATCTCTTATTTTTATCCGGCATTGGCTCACGCAATGCATTAGACAATTCCATTCCGGGATTAGAACAAGATAAACAAGGCAATATCATTAAGTACGATATCGAAGCAGAATGTAGAGCCGTGTTTAAAAATGTAAAAGAGGTATTGGAAGCAAGTGGCAGTAAGTGGGAAAATATAATTGATGTAACCGTTTTTCTTACTCACATGAAAGAGGATTTTCCAATATACAACCGAATTTATGAGGAGTATTTTAAAAGCGTGCAGGCGTGTCGAACTACAGTAGAAGTAAAAAGCCTTCCAACTCCCATTGCTATTGAATTAAAAATTATTGCAGTTATTGAATAAATATGAAACACTCTTTTACTTTAGAATATGCGCAACAAATGGATCAACAGGATCCTTTAAATCATTTTCGCAATGAATTTTATATCCCTTTTATTAATGATAAACCCTGTATTTATTTTACAGGAAATTCTTTAGGATTACAACCAAAAATCACCCAGGATAAAGTAGTGGATGAGCTCGAAGACTGGGCTAATTATGGTGTGGAGGGACATCTTCACGCAAGAAACCCATGGTTCAGTTATCATGAAATGTTTCCACCGTTATTAACCGATATCGTAGGAGCAAATCAAGAGGAGATTGTTGTAATGAATCAGCTTACTGTTAATTTGCATTTGCTGATGAATACTTTTTACCGTCCTAACGCACAACGATATAAAATCATTTGCGAGGCAAAAGCATTCCCATCAGACCAATATGCAATAGCTTCACAAGTTAAACTTCACGGATTTGACCCGGCCACATCCATCATTGAAATAAAGCCACGAGAGGGTGAACATTATATTAAGCATGAAGATATATTAGCCGCTATTGATAAGCATGGGAGCACAACAGCACTTGTACTTTTTGGTGGTGTAAATTATTATACCGGCCAAGTATTTAATATGCCTGATATTACTCGTGCTGCACATCAACACGGCGCATATTGTGGCTTTGATTTGGCACATGCTGCAGGCAATGTTCCTTTAGAACTCCACCATTGGGATATTGATTTTGCCACTTGGTGTAGTTATAAATATCTAAATAGTGGTCCCGGTGGTGTGTCCGGTGTATTTATTCATCAAAGACATGCCACCAATAAAAAACTACCTAGGCTTGCCGGCTGGTGGGGACATAATAAAGACACCCGTTTTAAAATGCCATCCGACTTTGATCCCACACCAACAGCAGAAGGCTGGCAACTTAGTAATGCTCCTATATTTAGTATGGCAGCACACAGAGCTGGTTTGGAAATTTTTAAACAAGCAGGCTTTAATGACCTCGTTAGTAAGAGTCGTGAACTTACCGGATATTTATTTTTTGTATTAAATGAAGTAAATGCGTCGTTCTCTCAGCCCGTTTTAGAAATCATTACACCGCAGAAGCAAAACGAATACGGCTGTCAGGTAAGTATTATGATGAAACAAAATGGAAAACTTGTTTTTGATACACTTCAAAAGGAAGGTGTAATTGCCGACTGGCGTGAACCTGATGTAATTAGGGTTGCACCTGTACCCTTGTACAATACATTTGAAGATGTATTTCATTTTGCTGAAATAATTAAAAGAGCTATTAGTTGAAATAACAGGTATGCAAAAAACAGTAAACATTGCCGGTGCGGGTTTAGTAGGGTCATTACTAGCTATTTTCTTAGTTAAAAAAGGATATCAGGTTAATGTGTATGAAAGACGGAGTGATATGCGTAAGGGTAATGTATCCGCCGGACGCTCTATTAATCTGGCATTAAGTGACCGCGGCATAAGAGCATTGGAAGAAGTGGGTATTATGAACGAAATAAAAAAGATTTCTATTCCCATGCATGGAAGGAGCATGCATAACCTTGATGGTTCATCAGCTTTTCAACCCTATGGCAAGGAAGGACAGTTTATCAATTCTGTATCACGCGGGCAATTGAACATGAAGCTTATGGATTATGCTGAACACCAAGGAGCAAAATTTTACTTTTCTAAAAAATTAGAAACGATAGACTGGAAAACAAATTGTTGGTACTTTGATGATGGAACAACAACCTCAGCTGATTTATCATTTGGTGCTGACGGTGCTTATTCTGCAGCAAGACTGCAACATCAAATACACCATGATAGATTCCAATACCATCAATACTATATTGACTTTGGATATAAGGAGTTGATAATTCCACCGGCAGCGAATGGTGAATTTCAATTAGAAAAAAATGCACTTCACATTTGGCCTCGCGGTAATTATATGTTGATTGCACTTCCAAATATGGATGGCAGTTTCACCTGTACTTTGTTTTTTCCCTTTGAAGGCAATCCTTCTTTTAGCACCTTAAAAACTCCGGAAGCATTTAGGTCTTTTTTCAATGAAACATTTAAAGATGCCTCAGCACTAATGCCTACATTGGAACATGATTTTTTGCACAATCCGGTATCCTCTATGGTAACGGTAAAATGTTATCCATGGATAAGAAATGGGAACTTCGCATTAATTGGTGATGCTGCACATGCTATTGTTCCTTTTTTTGGCCAGGGGATGAATTGTGGATTTGAAGATTGCAGTGTAATAAGCGAATTAATGGATAACTATGGGAGTGATTGGAGTACTATTTTAAACACCTACCAACAACAACGTAAGCCTGATGGGGATGCCATTGCAGATCTGGCTATTGGAAACTTTGTAGAAATGCGCGACAAAGTAGCGCACAAAACATTTTTATTACAGAAAAGAATAGAAGCTGCCTTTTCAAAAAAATATCCAGACAAATGGATTCCTGCATACTCGATGGTAACCTTTAGCCCACATATCAGATACAGCAAAGCATTAGCATTGGGAAACAGACAAGATACCATTATGAAGGAAATAATGGAAACGCCAAACATTGAACAGATATGGGATTCGATAGAAATTGAAAATAAAATCTTACACCTTTTAAAATTGAGTAGTGATGTATAAGATGAAATATTTTACAGAGACAGATTTACAAAAGGTAGATGAATTCATGAGAGAATATCCTTTTGCTACCATTATAGGAGCTGGTATGGACGGATTTCCGGTAGCTACTCAACTACCTCTTGAAATTATTCGCCGCTCGGATACCCTTTATTTACGTGGCCATCTAATGAAAGACACAGACCATCATGCAGCATTTGAAAAAAATAGGAACGTAATGGCTTTGTTTACGGGGCCTGATTGTTATATTAGTGCAAGCTGGTACACAAAGAAAAATGTTGCCAGCACTTGGGATTATATTACTGTTCAGGCGAAAGGAGAAATTATTTTTACAGACGAAACAGAAACTATTAAAATTTTACAGGAAATAACTGACCGTTATGAAACACCTGAATCTCCCGCAGCTTATTCAAAGTTGGATAGTGATTATGTTATTGCCATGGCAAAATTTGTAGTTGGATTTGAAATTAAAGTAGAAGTGCTTGAAAATACTTTTAAGTTAAGTCAAAATCATTCAAAAGAAAGTCGCTTAGGGGTTATTGATGCATTGGAGAAAAAGGGTACAGATGATACAAAAACTATTGCCAGAATGATAAAGGAACGTATGTAATTTGAACAAATATCTCTTTCAAAAATGATTCTACACAAAATACAATGATAATGATTTAATGACATGGAAAGAACCGCATTAGTAAACCAAATAAAGTCTAAACAATCCTTTTTGTGTGTGGGGTTGGATACTGACCCAAACAAAATACCTGTTCATTTACGTAATCGTGAGGATGCTATAATTGAATTCAACCGTAAAATAATTGAAGCAACCAAGGCCTATTGCATTGCTTATAAAATCAATACCGCTTTTTATGAAGCGATGGGTAGTAAGGGATGGGAAATTATGGAGCAAACGGTTAAGGAAATACCATCCACCCATTTAAAAATTGCAGATGCAAAAAGAGGAGATATTGGAAACACCAGTGACCATTATGCGCGTGCTTTCTTTGAGACCATTCCTTTTGACGCCATAACGGTTGCCCCTTATATGGGTGCGGATAGTATTAGGCCATTCTTAGCTTATGAGAACAAATGGACGATTGTTTTAGGCCTTACCAGTAATTCAGGAGCAAATGATTTTGAGATGCAGGAAATGAAATCAGGAGGAAGATTATATGAGAAGGTATTTGAGATAGCTGCCAAATGGGGAAATATCAACAACCTTATGTTTGTAGCAGGAGCCACACAGCCAAAGGAATTAAATAGAATACGAAAAATTGTACCTGATAATTTTTTGCTTGTGCCCGGTGTAGGATTTCAGGGTGGCAGTTTGGAAGAAGTGGCTAAACATGGAATGAACAAAGATATTGGGCTTTTAGTAAATGTTTCTAGAGCCATTATTTATGCAAAAGAAGATGAGCATTTTGCAGAAGAGGCTGCAATTATTGCACAACAGTACCAAGTGGAAATGAATGGTTTAATGAGTAGCCGTTAACCCCATATTATTACATACCACACGTTTTATGGCATTGGCCCATCTTTTATATTCTTTTCCTGAAGGATGCAAACCATCACCAGCTAGAAACTCTTTTTCATGCCCGAACTCTCGCTGCTGGGTAGTGATATCAATAAAATGAACACCCATAGCTTTTGAACTCTCTCTACAAATTTTATTGTATTCATCTATAGCTGAGGCAATTTCTAAAATATTCTTTTCGTGTGCAAAAGGAGTAACACTCCAATCCGGAATACTTAATACCACCACATTCTTCGAAGATCCGTTAGCCCATTTTATCGCCTTTTGAATTAATAATTCAAAATCCGGTTTAAACAAATAGGGTTCTCTACCTCGGTATTGATTATTTACACCAATTAATAAAGTAACCAAATCATATTGTGTAAGCAAGGCCGTCTTTGATAAATATAATAAAAGTTCATCAGTAGTCCAACCGGTTTGTGCAATAATTTCCGGGGCAATAAAGTTCACATTACTCGTTCGAAGCATTTGTACTAATTGATATGGAAAGCTCTCATATAATGGGACTAACTCTCCAACTGTATAGCTATCTCCGAGCGCCAGATAAGAAAATTGTTTGTTCATTTGCGAATTACAAATCCAATAAAATCGTCAATTTTAGGTAATTATTTCATACTAAGTAAATACCATCCCTTACATTAATAAAAACGCACTATAAAATTAATAAAAGGCTGAATTTTCAGGTGTAATAATACAATTCTTTCTCTTAAAAAGCGGATGCTTTATATTTGCATCCACTGTAAAAGTTTGCAAAAAATTATTAAAAATCTATCATGGCTGTAAAAACAGATAATTTTCAATCTCCTGACTATTTTAATATAGACGAATTGCTTACTGAAGAGCATAAACTGGTACGCGAAAGTGTACGCAACTATGTAAAGAAAGAAATTTCACCAATTATTGAAGACTATGCTCAGCGTGCTGAATTTCCTCAACATATAGTAAAGCAATTAGGAGACGTAGGATGCTTTGGCCCTACAATACCTACTCAATACGGAGGGGGAGGTATGGATTACATTTCATACGGCTTGATGATGCAGGAGCTGGAACGTGGTGACAGTGGTGTACGCAGCACAGCAAGTGTTCAAGGTAGTTTAGTTATGTTTCCCATTTATGCCTACGGAAGTGAAGAACAACGTATGAAATATCTGCCTAAACTTGCAAGCGGAGAATGGCTTGGTTGCTTTGGTCTTACTGAACCCAATCATGGAAGTGACCCAAGCAGTATGCTCACGCACATAAAAGATGCTGGAGATTATGTTATTTTGAACGGAGCAAAGATGTGGATTAGTAATGCGCCGTTTTCGCAAGTAGCCGTAGTATGGGCAAAAGATGAAGCAGGAGTTGTACGGGGTTTAATTGTGGAAAGAGGAATGGAGGGATTTTCTACTCCCACCACCCATGGAAAATGGAGTCTTAGAGCCAGTGCCACCGGAGAATTGGTGTTTGATAACGTAAAAGTGCCTAAGGAAAATATATTGCCTAATATAAAAGGTTTAAAAGGCCCTTTAAGTTGTCTTACAAAGGCACGATATGGAATTGCCTGGGGTGCTGTTGGTGCTGCAATGGATTGCTATTATACGGCATTGGAATATAGTAAGGAACGAATTCAATTTGACAAACCTATTGGAGGATTTCAATTGCAACAAAAGAAGCTGGCAGAAATGATTACCGAAATTACCAAGGCTCAATTACTCAATTGGCGTATGGGAGTATTAATGAACGAAAACAAGGTAACACCACAACAAGTGAGTATGGCTAAACGTAATGCATGTGAAATAGCCACTAATATTTGTCGTGATGCCCGTCAAATGCTTGGAGGTATGGGAATTACCGGAGAATACCCTATTATGCGTCACATGATGAACCTTGAAAGTGTAATCACTTATGAAGGTACTCATGATATTCACCTGCTCATTACCGGAATGGACGTAACCGGTATAAATGCATTTAAATAAAATAAACAAGAAATCATGATACAACAAGTTGCAGTAATTGGTGCAGGAACAATGGGTAATGGAATTGCACATGTATTTGCACAATCTGGTTTTAAGGTAGTATTAATTGATGTAAACCCTACTCAATTAGAAAGAGCATTAGCCACTATTGCTAAAAATATAGATAGGCAGGTTTCTAAAGGAATATTAACTGAAGAACAGAAAGAAACCACACTTAAAAATATTACTACCGACACCAGTTTAGTTTCTGGAGTAAGAAATGCTGATTTAGCTATTGAAGCTGCAACAGAGAATTTGGAAATCAAACTTGAAATTTTTAGGGAGTTAGACAAAAATGTTTCCGACAGCTGTATCCTGGCATCAAATACCTCTTCCATTTCCATAACCAAGATTGCGTCAGTAACTAAGCGACCTGAAAAAGTGATTGGAATGCATTTCATGAATCCTGTGCCGATAATGAAATTAGTAGAAGTAATAAACGGTTATGCAACTACTAAAGAAGTATCAAATACAATAATAGAGTTAAGCAAGTTGTTGGGTAAAATTCCTTGCTCAGTAAACGATTATCCGGGTTTTATTGCCAACAGGATTTTAATGCCCATGATTAACGAGGCTATATATAGCTTATATGAAGGGGTAGCCGGAGTAGAAGAAATTGATACCGTAATGAAATTAGGGATGGCCCATCCAATGGGGCCTCTTCAATTAGCCGATTTTATTGGATTAGATGTATGCTTAAGCATACTGCAGGTATTATATAATGGATTTGGAAACCCCAAATATGCGCCATGTCCACTTTTAATAAATATGGTTACTGCCCAAAAATTAGGCATTAAAAATGGCGAAGGATTTTATAAATATACATTGGGCAGCAAAGAATTGGTGGTAAGCGATTCATTCAATAAATAAATTACTTCAAACTTAATTTTACAATAGGTGATGCACATGCATCACCTATTTTTAATTATTCTTTCCAATAATAACTATCCGGATAAATTCGTTCGCCAAAAATAGCTGTTCCTACACGTATTAGGGTTGCTCCTTCTTCAATGGCTATTTCCAAATCATGGCTCATTCCCATGGATAACACATCCATTTCTACTCCATTTATTTTGTGTTTGATAATATCTTGCTGCAAATCCTTCATCTTTCTAAAACATGGTCTCACTTTATTTTCTTCTGCCGAGAACAAACCAATAGTCATTAATCCTTTAATATGAAGAGTGCTTAATAATGACACTTTTTTAATCAATTCAACCGTATCTTGTGGTGATACTCCAAATTTACTTTCTTCATCAGATGAATTAACCTGAATAAGGATATTCATTTCTTTCTTTTCAAATGTTAGTCTGGCGTGTAATTTTTCTGCAATTTCAAAACGGTCAATACTTTGAATACAGCTCACCTTACACTTAAGTAAATCTTTAATTTTATTAGATTGAAGGTGCCCTATAAAATGGCTCTCATGGGGAATACCTTTTAGTTCATTGAATTTTTCTTTAAGCTCTTGGACTTTATTTTCTCCAATTAGGAATTCGCCAGCCTGCAATGCAATTTTTATTCTTTGTGCCGGAACAGTTTTGGTAGCCATTAGTAATCTGATAGTATTAGGGTTACGACCAACAGCAACACATGCATTGTTGATTCGGTGGTGGATTAGATTTAGGTTATGCAAACAGGGGTCATCCATGATATTATTATTTAAAATTAGATTATCCACTTAGCGCGCATAATAAAATAATGTATTTCAGCGTGCTACTCCAAAAATGGCGATGAAAATGCTTTTTCTAAATGCAAAGATCTAACTTTATAAGGTTAGAAAGCAGTGGAGAGCTTATTCATAGCAAGAATTTGAAAATGGGAAATGCGTCGTAAGTGGATAATCAGAATTTAGTGCCTTTTTCTTCTTACCAATGCATAGCTATCATCAATCCACTCCTTCACTCTCCTACCCGGCACCTTTCCTACCCAAACCGTATTCCAGTGCTTTTTACTCATATGATATCCGGGAAATACTCCTTCCGGGTATTCTTCACGCAAAAGAATTGCTTTTTCCGGGTCACACTTTAAATTTATTTGTGGTGGGCTTGGGGTTAAGCTCATCAGCATAAAAATTTTACCGTTCACCTTAAAAACCAAGGTATCTTCATCAAAAGGAAAACACTCTTCCACATCTTCCTTTGATATAGCATAGTTTCTTATCTCATCTGAATACATCATCACATTAAACAAAAAAGTACTAATAAATCCTGAGTTAAAGAACTCGAAAATTGTTTTTATATTTTTCTACGCGTCCCTCATAAATTAAAAGAGGCTGCCTCATAATATTGAGACAACCTCTTTTCAATTTTAAATATTATTATAGTTTAATTAACGGATGATAGTTAAATCTGTACGAACAAATTTCTTCGTACCATCTGTTAATGTATAAACTACCACTGCATAGTATGTGCCATCAGGTACTGCTTTATTTTGGTATCGTCCATCCCATGTATTGCGGTAATCCTTAGATTCAAACACCTTATGACCATACCGGTTATACACATGTACAGTTACATTTCCTAAACAGCCATAACTATCATAAACCTTCCACACATCATTTATTCCATCCCCATTAGGTGAGAATGCGTTTCTAATCTTTATACAATCAGGAGATTCCAATGTAATAGTTAGCTCATCAGTTGCTGTGCAACCTAAGGGACTGGTTACAGTAACTAAATAAGTAATTGTTTGTGGTGTACCAACCGGGGTAACAACAGGATTAAGGATTGTAGCATCACTTAACCAAATTGAAGGAGACCACAATATAGAAGCAATGTCTCCTGTTGAAGTGGCATTAATTGTTGCTGTTCCTCCACTCAAAATAACTAAATCACTACCTGCATCCACAGAAATGGGGAGTTCAACTGAAACCGTTACCACCTTATCCTTCACGCAAGAGCCCAATGTTCCTGTTACTGTATAGGTAGTTGTTGAAGATGGGTTTGCAGTTACTGTTGACCCACTAGCCGTATTCAGGCCGGTAGATGGAGACCAAGCATAACTTGCCGCATTACCGTTAACGGTAATGGTAGCGCTATTATCTCCGCAAATAGATACATTTTGTAAATCATCCATAGTAAGATTGTCTGTAAATCCAACTTCAATTCCACTTATCTCCGTTTTACAGCCTTGTGCATCCCTTACCGTAACAGTATATGAACCTTCCGGAACGCTGAAAGTATTTGTTGACTGATATGAATCGGGGTCAACTCCTAATCCATATTCAAAAGGTGCAGTTCCTGTGCCTGTAGTAATGGTTATTGTACCCTCATCAGTACAATTTGCATTAACGGTGGTTTGTGTAGCAGTTACGTTATCAAAAGAAACTGTTATCTTAACGGTATCTTTACAGCCATCTGCGTTTGTAACAATTAAATCATAAATACCAGGTATTGAAACGGCGGTTGGATCGGCTACCGGTGCATTATTAAATTCATACGCAGTTGTAAAGCCTGTAGTATTGAACACCTCTGTTAGATTTGCAGAAACGCCTGAACATCTGTTTATTGCTGTATCACTAGCAAAGGTTAACGTTCCAGCAATTATAGTAACATACGCTGTATCAGAACAGTTGGCACTGTTTACAGCCACTAACTCATATATACCCGCAGCAGACACTGCATCTGGTGTGGCTACAGGACTACCATTTAACGTCCAAGTTGCAGTTAATCCGGTGGTGTCATAAAAAGTAGTAAGATTTACTATACTGCCGGGGCAAGCTATAACAGATGAATCAGCTCCTAATTTCACCCTTGCCACAACAGTTACTTCTGTAAAGCCATAGCATTTGATACCGGAAACAGGATCTACAGCTTCTACAAAATAGGTAAACACGCCCGGAATAGGAGGAACTTGAACTTGTGTTGGATTTTGAACAGTTGATTCAAAACAACGTGGGCCAGTCCAATGATAGGTAGCACCACCAAAACCCGGAGTTGTAAGATCAACATATCCATCTGCACATACGGGTCCATTATTATCAGCATCTATATTACATAATGCACCACAATTGCTTTGACCTGTACCTCCTGATTGTTGGAAATTAATAGTTGCCGGTTGATTTGAATAGTTCGTTAAAAGGAACATATAAAACTGGCCAGGTTGAGCATTGAGAATGGTAGCTGTTTCTGTAGGTGCTGCAGAATAACTGCAACTAACAATATTTCCATCAGTCATTCCAGAACAAGCGGCTGCCGCAGATGAAAATGGCCCCCAAACAGCATAATCCACATCTCTACCAACTCCACCTATATCTACCTGGCTGATATCAATTATAATATCTCCGGCATTTTGCACTTCAATATAATACCATACCGGATTAGGTGTGGAATAAAGGCAACCCATTGTACCTAATGAGGGTACGTTTGTACTACTTGGCAAGGAATAGTTTTGACTTGTACAGAATGGCTGAGCAGTTGTACATGAAGTGGATGTGGATGAAGGCGGAGGAATAGATGCACAAATCTCAAATGAGCCGGGATTGCTAGACCAAGCATTCCAGAACCGAATGTAAATGGTATCACCTTGGTTAAGATTAGAAAGATATAACATAGGCATAAAACCATTAGGGCTACTATCATCATCACACTTAATTAATGTAAAAGGCCCATTACATGAAGGAGCGGAATAGGCAGCCATACCACCATCAGTAATCATACCTTGTTTGGTGTCAATAATAAGAGTTTTCTCACAAGGAACTACTACTTTAAACCAAACATCTGAACCCTGGTAATCTGCACAACCTGGAGCAGGAATTCCGGCTGAGGCTGTTGCTCCCATATTATGAAATGATTGATAATTACATGTATATTCAACAGTTAATAACTGCGCTGAACAAGGCTCATCATAGCTTGGAGGTGGTGGAGGTGTAGTAATACACACATTAAAGTTACCAAAGATTGTGGTTGTTGATGAATAAGTCCACACCCTAATATAATATGTTTGGCCGGGAGTTAAGCCATTTACCTGCATAGTTTCAGGGTCAGAGCAACGAATGACCTGTAAATTTCCGCAATTACCCCTATAAACAGCCATCACAAAATCAGTGGTGGGGCCTGAGTTATTCACTAATGAAACAAAATGTGATGGATTGGTGGCCACAAAACTATACCAAACATCATCATTTAATCCTGATGCTGCACAACCCGGATTTGTTTCTCCATTACTTTGAGTAGCACCTCCAGTTGTACCGGCTACCGTTTGAGCACAGTTTAAATCCGGGTTAACAGGAACATTGATAGCAGCAGAACAATCATCATTATTTACAGGAGCAAGGGAGCCAACGCAAATATTAAAATCAGCACGAGTATCCATAGAACTGCTCCAGGTGTAAACCCTTACATAATATGTTTGACCCGGCTGTAAATTTGGAACCAACATATATTCAGGATCTGAACAAGCCACCGGTAATAAGCTACTACAGTCTTGTGCATATACCTGCATTACCATATCAGTTGTTCCGGAAACATTCTGAATAGAAATAGTATGCATATTGTTTGTTGCCACAAAAGTGTACCACACATCATCATTAATACCTGAAGCCCCACAAGTAGGGATAGTTCCTGTGCTTTGTGTTGCACCCCGAGTAGAACCGGCTGTTGTTACTGCACAACTTTGATCAGGATTAACAGTTAATGCAATAGCTGATGAACATTCGTCATTTGCCGGGGCTGCAGGAGGGGTATATTCAGAAGCACAAATTTCAAACTCACCTACATCAAAGCCTCCCCATGCCCAGAACCTTACAAAAATGGTAGTTCCCGGAGCTTGATTTGTTACCAAAATTGTTGAAAGTGTTCCACCAACGCCCAAATCGCCATTACAGGAAAGCTCGTTAAGGTTAGCACATGTTCCGGTATAAACGGCCATTGCCCCATCTGTAATTTCACCGGGCCATGATTGAATAAGTACATTTCCATTTGCGGGAACAACTAAGGAGAACCAAACATCCTCTCCTTGATAATATCCACATGAGGGATCTGACACTCCGGTGGTAGATGTTGCACCGTTTGTAGTTGAAGTTGTTCTTACACAAGTTGTATTCACCTGTAACGGAGTAGCTGCACATGGGTCATCATTTGATGGCTGAGCAAAACTCGATATCCCAAATACTAAAAAAATGGCAGTAAGAAAGAAAGCATGAAAAGCTTTCGATGTATTGCGTATTATTATATTCATAACCTTATATTATAAAGAAAAATTTGTGGTTCAAAATTATTTATCAAAATCAAAACGAAGTCCAACTTCATGAGCCCCTGACCCATTAGAAAACACACTCATTGGGGTTTGGTAATAGTCATAGGCATAGGTAATGGCAACTTTTTTCATAAGTCTAAACCCGGCTTGTAAACTCCATGACTGTTCTACACGCCAGTTAAGGCCCCACCATAATTTATCTTGATAATCTACCAGCACGCCAAAATCATATTCACTTGGAGAATGTTCAATTACCCGAACCATGGCATTTGGTATCAAATAAATATCATCACCGGCTTGTATTTTATAATTGGCATTAATATTATAGTGCCTATATAATTTACCGCCCAGCTTAGCATCCGGAACATTGGCCAGTTGTAATTTTGATTGAATCATTTGGCTAACAGCAGCACCAATACTAAACTTCCCATTAGTGAAGTAAGCTCCTGCACCTGCATCAAATCCAAATTTGTTACTCGAACCACTCAATACCGGATCGTCTTCTAAAGCACCCGATATTTTATTTTTATCAATAGCATATTGAAGTGCACGCAATTCAATACCTAAACCTAATTTATAAGCAGGATTATTCATCTTTATATGGTATGAATAAGCCAACTGTAGTCCGGTACGACTAGTAGGCCCTGTTTCATCACGGTAAACATAAGCACCAATACCGGCATTCAATTTTTTCAACTCCACATCACCATATAGCATGAAAGTGCGTGGGTTTCCGGGAAATGATGTCCACATATCCCGATAACTAACTCCAACCATATTCTTATTAGAAATTCCAGCTGCAGCAGGATTGTACATTGCATTATGCTGAAGATATTGGCTGGTAAAATGTAATTGTTGGCTATAACCGGAAAAAGAAAAAGCAATTAAGCCAAACGAGAATAAAATTTTCCTCATAAAAAATCTTGTTAATATAGATTGTGATTGGGCGGATTAGCGTTTCAAAGGATAAAGAACTTACAATGTTACAATTTTTTTAACTTCTACCTGTTCAATCCCTTCAATTTTTTCAAAAAACTCATCGGCCCGACCAGCAGCAATATTCACTTTTAAATATGGAAATAAGCCATCCCCCCGCTCTAATATTGTTGCTCCTAAATATTTTACAATTTTTAATACATGGCCTAAGCGCTCATAAGGAAAGTGTATTATCAATTGAATTTCAACTGCCTTATTAATAATAGGAATTGTTTGAAGCACTAATGATGCAGATGTTTTATAGGCTTTTATTAATCCGGGTACACCTAATAATGTTCCACCAAAATAGCGCACAACGATTACTCCAATATTTATTAACTGACGGCTATCAATTTGCCCAAGAATTTGCTTTCCGGCAGTTCCTGAAGGCTCCCCATCATCATTGGCCCTATATAAATCTCCGGTTAAGCCTAATCGATAGGCAAAACAATGATGAACTGCCTTAGGGTGCTCTTTTTTAATTTGTGCAAGCCTCTTTTTAAATTCATCAATGGAATTTACAGGAAAACCATAGGAAATAAACTTGCTTCCCCGGTCAGTATAAACAGCTTCGCCCTCCAACTCTATCGTTAGATAATGATCCATAAATTCAAAGTTAAATGAAGTTGGAAGAGATTAACACTATGGCTACTACTGAAAGAATAATACCCAAAAAATTGAGGAAAGATAATTTTTCTTTAAAAACAAAATATCCTACTACTACATTTAATAATAAAATGGCCACATTATTTACAGGAATAATTACCGAGCTATCGGCAGGATACATTTTAAGTGCCTTTATCAAAAACCAAATGGAAAAATAATTTGGCACACCTATTATCATGCCTGCAATAAGCGCTTTGGGCTGGAACAATATTTTTTGTAATCGTATCAATATCAGCAACACTACAAATCCAACTGAAAAGGCAACAATAAAGCAGGCTACTAAAAATAAATTTAATTGTTCAGCTAATACGTACTTCCATTCTGTCCATTTAATTACTGTATCCTGAAAACCTGTTCCTAAAAATAAAATTATTGGGGCAACCCAAAATAATATTTTTTTCTTGGTGCGATTATTAATTATTGGATTAGCTGGAATACTTGTTAATACAACGGCTATCATAGCCAATCCCACACCAATCCATTTCCCCATTCCTGTACGCTCATTTAAAAAGAAAACTGCAAATAGAAAGGGAATAACCAGCGATATTTTGGTGGCAACACCCGCCACTGATAATCCGGATACTCGAACGGTGATAGCTGTTAAATTAAAGAAGGAAATAAAACAAAACCCCAACACAATTGCCCATGGCCACCAGGAGAACTGAAGAATTTCCTTTTCGGGTTCGAGTGTGTTTCCAAAAGTGATTCCGGTAATTATACACACAAAATAATTTATAACTATTGATTGAAAGCTATCAATTTTTAGGCGTTGGATAATCTTAAAGGAAACCGTAAGCCAAGTTGTAAATACAATGCTTCCAGCTAAAAATAACATACTGTTTAAATATTGGGTAAAAACACTTTCACTTCATCATTTTCCAGTTGTATTTCATTTATACAATGCACATTGTGCAATAAGGGGGATTTCAAGCCCTCTAGTATCCGTTTATCCATAGCCGTTATAACGCAAGCCTCGTCCCAGTTTTTGGAAGAAATAAAAAGATCTAAAAACTTTTTTCCACCCTCCACCATAAGTGAATTTAAACCGCGTAGGTATAAGAGTGAGTTGATGGTTTGCAAAAGCGGCTGTTCAGGAAAGTCAGGCATCACATATTCCAAGTTATCCTTTTTTTCTTTTTTTACTTCATTAATTACAATGGTGGGTTTGCCATCATTCAGCAAATGATGAGTAAGAGGAATTATCAATTGCTTATCTATTATAATTCGAACAGGTGAATGCCCCGGAATAAGCCGGTTAGTTAAACGTGGATTATCAAGCAATGCGGTGCGGGTGCCAATTATAATAGCCGCATATTCACTTCTCAACTCATGAACAAATATATTTCCGGTTTTGCCTGTTATCATCAGCCTTTGGGTATCATTTTGGCCTGCCATAAATCCATCTGCTGTTTGAGCCCATTTCAAAAGGATATAAGGGCGATGAAAAAGATGAAAGGTAAAAAAGTGCTTATTTAGCCACTTTGCTTCCTTCTCTAAGACGCCTTCCACCACTTCAACCCCATGACTTTTCAATTGATGAATTCCGCCTCCGTTCACCATTCCAAACGGATCTTTACAAGCCACAACTACCTTTTTAATACCTTGCCTGATAATAAGGTCTGTACAAGGAGGAGTTTTACCCGTATGGCAGCAAGGTTCGAGAGACACATATAAAACAGCGTCTTTAATAAATGATTTATCTTCCTCTGAAACACTATTAATGCAATTCACCTCTGCATGAGGCATACCAAATTTCTTGTGCCATCCTTCTCCAATAACCCTGTCTTGATAAACTAAAACTGCTCCCACTAAAGGATTTGGGGCTACATATCCCTTTCCATAGCTTGCCAGTTGAAGACATCGAAACATATATTTTTCATTAACCACCATACTTTTCAAAAATAACTAAGTTTGCTGCTATGCAGGTAAAGCAATTTAATACATTGTTTATAGAACCATTATTATTCCGATTTTCTTCTTCAATGGCTAATCATTTAGGCTTAAGGTTATTGGAACATTTTACCGGAATCAGCCCTAATCAATATCGAGCGGGCAAAGCGTTCACTATCTCTCCTAATCAGGAATCAGAAATCCGTTTAGCTATCCAAGCGCTAATAGCCGGCAAACCTATTCAATATATCACTGGCACTGAATACTTCTATCATTTAGCCTTCCATGTTACGCCGGATGTATTAATCCCCCGACCTGAAACAGAAGAGCTAACGGAAATGATTATACGCTATGCAAAGAATTCTTCAGGCACACTCCTAGATATAGGTACAGGCAGTGGTTGCATTGCTATCACCTTACAAAAGTACCTTAAGCATTTCCGGGTTGAAGCCATTGATGTAAGCCGGAAAGCATTGGCTGTGGCAGCGTTAAATAATTCAAACCATCATACTCAGGTTTTTTTCAAACAGGTTGATTTTTTAAACGAACAGGAAAGTGACCGTTTAGGCAAGTACAATATCATTGTTAGCAATCCACCTTATATACCAATAACACAATGTGATAAAGTAGATAGAACGGTACGTGACTATGAGCCTCGTATAGCCTTATTTGCATCTGACCATCAAATATTTTATAAAGCCATTGCTCAATTTGCCAAAAAACATTTAATGCCCGGTGGAAAAATATTTTTAGAAGCACACCAGGATTATATTGAGGAAACAGCGGAGCTATTTAGGAAAAACTATGCTGAGGTTATAGTTATAACCGATATAAGTGGTAATAAAAGAATGCTTGAGATTACTCAGTTCCACTAACCGTAGCTGATGTATTTGCGCCGAGCCGACGAGCTGCCTTCATCACTCTTACAATTTCGCCCCATTGGGCAACAGAGTCTGCATTAATAACTACAGCAGGCTTTAAACTATCTCCTTCATGAATATATTTACGCAAAGCCGATTCAAGGGAATCGGGGTGGATCTGTTTTGAACCAACAAAGATGCGCTTATTCTTATCTACGCTTACTACCACACTTTGTTTTTGACGAGTATCACTTTTTGCCTTGGGCACACTCATTCTAATTACGTTAGGATTAGCAAGTGTAGAAATCATAAGGAAAAACATAAGCAGTATAAACAAAATATCATTCAGCGGACCCGTGTCCACCTCTTGTTGCTCATCCCTGAATTTATTCTTTCTTAAATTCATGTAATTAAAAATTAACGAGTAGGCTCTTGGAGCATATCAATAAATTCATTGCTTGCACTTTCCATCATATTACCTGTGCGGTTAACTTGTGTATCTAAATAAGCATAACCTAAATAAGCCAACATACCAATAATCAAACCGGTAGCAGAGGTAATTAATTTAATATACATAGCATCTGCAATTTGACTGATAGAAGGATTTTCTACTGTGGCAAATTGTTTCAATAATAAAACAAGGCCTACAATTGTACCAACGAAGCCAAAAAGCGGTGCAAAGCGAGAAATAACTGAAAGAATAGACATGTTCTTTTCTAATTTATACATCTCTAACTTCCCTGTATTTTCCATACTTTTCTCAATAGCATCAATGGGTTTACCAATCCTTTGAATACCCTTGTCAATTATACGGGCTACCGGATGGGAAGTATTTGCAGCCAAACTGCGTGCAGCAGAAATATTCCCATTAACAATATTATCTCTGATAATACTCATGAAATTCTGATCTACCTGCCCCGCTTTTCTTATAACTAATAAACGCTCAAAGAAAAAGAATATCGTAAGAACAAATAACAGATAAAGAGGCCACATCAATGGACCGCCCTTTCCTAAGAGACTCCATACTGATTCGGTTTTGGTAACAACCTCCGCCCCAACTGCGGTAGAATCTATTTGTAAGAATATATCAAACATGCAAAATGATTTAGCAGATATGTGTGCAATACAACAAAACTATGCGCATTTTACTGCACAACAAATTGTTAATGTTCACAGGGTGTGAACTTCTCATCCTATTTTTTGGCTCATACAAAAAGAGCATAAAAAAGAAAAAGGTTTATGGGAAAAGTTTAGTAAAATATTTAAAAAAATAAATCTACGTGTACAAGAAACAGCTTATTCCTACTGGGTTTTTAATTGCATCATACCAATAATTTGTTTCATTGTTCTTTCCATACCGTCGCTTCCACCCTCAAGGAAAATCACATTTCCCTTTCCATATTCTGCAAAGTTTTTAATAGCCTCCACCCACATACTAAACAAAATAACATTGGTATCTAAGTTAGCTTGCTTCATTTCAGTTGCAGCGGTACTCATTCCTTTTGCCACCTCTTCTCTAAAAAGAGCTACGCCCTGTCCTCTCAACTGAGCAGCAAGCCGTTCTGCTTCGGCAGAAATTTTTATTGCATTACCTTCTGCTTCAGCGGCCTTTGTTTTAGTAATCAACAATGCCTGGCCTTCATTCTCGGCTGCAGCCTTTAGGTTATTACTTGCCACTACCTTACTCATACTATCCATAATAACCTGGTCGAAGGTGATATCATTAATTTGTAAATCTTGCAAATGATATCCCCAGTCTTCAAGAGAAGCATCTACATGTTGTTTTACAAATTCTACAATATCTCTACGTAAGCCTAATATCTCAGACTGTCGTCTGGTAGCCACAAAGGCTCGAATATTCCCTTCAATAGTGCGTACCAGAGCTTGCATCAAATCTCGGTCACTAATAAATTTAAAAGCAACCTTTTGAATCGTTTCTTCATTTTCGTTTTGTACTGAATACAAAAGCATAGATTTAAAATATACATTTGCCTGGTCAATGGTTACCGCTTGAAATTCTAACTCAACAGATCTATTTTGAATACTCACTTTTTTATAGACCTGTTCTAAAAATGGAATTTTAAAATTCAATCCGGGCCGCATCACTCGACGGTATTTCCCAAACATGGTTACTACACCTACAAAAGCCTGATTAATGGTAACAAAACCGCTTAGAAGAAATAAAATAGGGAGAATTACCCACAAAAGTTGAAATATATTATCCATAAAAATCTTTAAATTGAAGATATTAATTATTTAGATTCTTCTTCCCAAATAGTACATAAATGAATCATCACTTCAGCTGCTTTTGCCATATCTGATGTACCAATCCATTCCAATTTGCTATGGATATTTTGCATTCCGGTAAAGATATTAGGACATGGCAATCCCATATAGCTCAATCTGCTTCCATCTGTGCCACCTCTTATACTATCTGATACTACTTCAAGGCCTGCGCATTTAATAGCTTTAGCTGCATAATTTACTATTTCAGGATGTTTAACCAAAACATCTTTCATATTACGATACTGTTCACTTATTTCATAGGTTACGCTTGTTCCGGGATAGGGTGCGATGGCTGCCTCTGCAAGTGATTTAAGCCTCGCATGATGTGAAGTGAGTTTTGCAGTTTCAAAATCTCGAACGATAAACTGAACGACCGCCTTTTCTGCAATACCATTAAAAGCAACAGGATGTACAAAGCCCTCTCTCTTTTCAGTCGTTTCCGGGCTCCATTCATTTTTGGGCAATGAATCTAAAAATCCTCCAGCAATTTTGAGGGCATTAATCAATCTGTTTTTTGCATATCCCGGATGTACAATCACCCCATTGAAAGTAATCGTAGCCGCATCAGCACTGAATGTTTCATCTTCTAAACTTCCCGCCTCGCCACCATCAAAAGTATATCCTGCGTGTGCGTTAACTTTTTTCATATCAATATGATCAGTACCCTTACCCACTTCTTCATCAGGAGTGAAGATTATACGTACTTCACCGTGTGAGATTTCAGGATGGTCTATCAAAAATTTAACACCCTGCATAATAGCGGCAACTCCACTTTTATCATCGGCTCCCAATAAGGTTAAGCCACTAGCGGTAATAATATCCTTACCAATATGTTTTTTAAGATAAGGAAAATCATTCATGCTTAATTTTAGCGTATTATCATCCGGAAGTATAATATCCTTACCATCGTAACCTGTATGAAGGATGGGCTTAACATTAGTGCCGCTACAATCAGGCGCTGTATCTACATGCGAGCAAAACGCAATTACCGGTGTGTTTTTTTTCGAATTGGAAGGCAAAGTAGCATACACATAACCGTTAGTATCCATTTGCACATCTTGTAATCCCATCTGCTTAAGCTCACCCGTTAAAATAATGGATAAGTTCTTCTGCTTTTCTGTAGTCGGTGCAGCATTACTTGTTGGGTCACTTTGTGTATCCACCTGCACATAACGCATGAAACGTTCCGCAACCTCTTTTGTATCTATAGAAATCATTATTAAAATTTACTGTTAACTTAAGTTATCAAAAATAAAACAGGCAGCTTAAACTGTATTTAAGGGTGTTTGATAAACATTAGGCTATCTCAATTAATTCAATATCAAAAACCAAATCCTTCCCTGCAAGAAAATGATTAGCATCCAGCACCACAATATCATCAATTAATTCTGCTACGGTTACTTCAAAATTCTGACCTTGATCATTACTCATCATCAATTGCATACCCACTTCAATTTGCATGTCTTGTGGAATGTTCTCTTTTGGAATACGTACCATATTTTCTTCGCTACGTTCACCGTATGCTTCTGCAGCAGGGATAATGAAATTTTTCTTCTCTCCAACAGCCATACCGGGTAAAGCATCATCAAACCCTTTTATCATTTGGCCTGAGCCTACCGAAAACTGTAATGGTTCGCGTCCAATTGAAGAATCAAATTGCTCACCGGTAGTGAGCTTTCCGGTATAATGCACCTTAACTAAATCTCCCTGTTTAACTTGTTTCATTTAGAAATATTTAATGTTAATCGCAAAGGTGCAGTCATTTTTTTTAATAGCCTTAAATAATTGAAATTGATTTACAATGCTTGCTTAATACTTAACTTCATTTTATCATTTTATTTCAAAAAGTTAGCTTTATTTGAAACATGAAATATTGCTTTTTACTTATCTCCTCATTAATCCTTGTTAATTGCACTGCTCATGCACAGCAAAATAAAATAATTCCGGGTGCAGAACGAATGGAAGAATTCATTCCATTACTAAAAGAGAAGCGGGTGGGTGTATTTGCAAACCAAACCAGCATGGTTGGTAATATACATCTAATAGACGCATTATTAAAACAAGGTATTCAGGTTATTAAGATATTCAGTCCGGAGCATGGCTTTAGAGGCACTGCTAACGCTGGCGAATCGGTAAAAAGCGGCAAGGACCCTAAAACCGGTTTGCCAATAATAAGCTTATATGGTAATCACAAGCGTCCCACAGAGCAGGAATTGGCAGATATTGATGTATTGGTTTTTGACATTCAAGATGTAGGTGTTCGGTTTTATACATACATCTCTTCATTGGAAGAAATTATGGAAGCTGCATTTATCTACAATAAGCCGTTAATGCTTCTTGACCGGCCGAATCCTAATGGATTTTATATTGATGGCCCCGTATTAGAAAAATCATATCGCTCCTTCGTTGGATATCAATCTGTTCCGGTTGTATATGGCATGACCATTGCAGAATATGCATTAATGATTGCCGGAGAAGGATGGCTTTCTCCTCAGGCAAATAAAAATTATACATATTATTTAAAATCAAAGCCAACAAAGGAAACTCCCTTCCATTTTCAAGTTATCAAATGCCTCAATTATGATCACAGCATGCGATACAACTTACCTGTAAACCCTTCTCCCAATCTTCCGGATATGCAAGCGATTTATTGGTATCCAACTACCTGTCTTTTTGAGGGTACAATTCTCAGTGAAGGAAGGGGAACACCGAAACCTTTTCAATGGATTGGGCACCCACGCTTACCAAAAACATTATTTTCATTTTCTCCCAAGCCTAATGCAGGAGCAAAAAGCAGTAAACATTATAATCAATCATGTTACGGATGGGACTTATCCAACATTAATCCGGGCAATCAATTAAATCTTCAATATCTTCTTGATGCCTATCAATTATTTCCAGGCAAAGATTCATTCTTTTTGAAAAATAACTTTTTTAATAAACTGGCCGGAAATGCTACACTTATGCAACAAATTAAAAATGGATTAACAGAAAAGGAAATTAGAAACTCATGGACTACCGATTTGGATCACTTTAAAATATTAAGAAAAAAGTATTTATTATATAAAGATTTTGACTAAATGAAGACACTGAAAGAATTACGTATTGTATTTATGGGAACTCCTGAATTTGCGGTTGCTTCATTAAAAAAACTTGTAGAAGCAGGATGTAAGGTGGTGGCAGTGGTTACATCACCTGATAAACCTGCCGGCCGGGGGTTACAATTACAGGAAAGTGCAGTAAAAAGATTTGCAATAGAACATGGCTTAAAAATACTTCAACCTGTAAAGCTAAAAGATCCAAAGTTTGTAAATGAATTACGTAACTATAAAGCCGATATTCAAGTTGTGGTTGCATTCAGAATGTTGCCTGAAGTAGTATGGAAGATGCCGCCGCTGGGAACTATTAATGTTCATGGCTCATTACTTCCGCAATATCGCGGAGCAGCTCCCATTAACCATGCAATAATAAATGGCGAAAAAGAAACAGGGGTAACCACCTTTCTTTTACAACACGCCATTGACACTGGGTATATCTTATTATCTACGTCTATCCCTATCCGTGATAATGACAATGCAGGCTCTATACATGATAAACTAAAAGAGTTGGGTGCTAATTTATTATTAGACACATTAAAGGGAATAGCAGAAAATAAAATTACACCAAAACCTCAGCGCCTGTTACTTAACGAAGAAATAAAGCATGCCCCTAAAATCTATTCTGAGCATTGTGAAATAAACTGGCAAAAGAATGGTTTATCCATTCATAATCTCATACGCGGCCTAAGCCCTTACCCTACAGCCTTTACTCATTTAAACGGGAAGAAGCTGAAAATTTTCGCAGGCAATTATGAAGTTCATCCCGATTCAGAACCCGGGAGGATAAGAACGGATAAAAAAACATATTTACAATTTGACACCGGAGATGGCAGCTATCAAATTACTGAATTACAATTGGAAGGAAAGAAACGAATGGGAATAAGTGATTTTTTAAGAGGCTATCACTTCCCCTAAAATAGAAATAAAAATATTTCTTAAATGCTGAGAATTAATAAGCAATTGTTACATCAAAAGTATCGGTAGTAATACCAAGTTCATCAGCTCCGGCATTACTGATTCGAAGATCTATCCCATCATTTTGTGAAATATCAGGCATAACATCCAGCACTTTGGCATAAATTGTTTTATTTGAAGTGCGATTGGTAATTTTTAAAATACTTCCAGCCTGTGCTTCATTATTAAAGCAATAATATTTACCATCAGACCATCCGCTAGTACTCTTAAAAAAACCCGCAGTTACCGATTTTTCAGTTATTTTTCTCCCATTTATCTGGGCAGAATAAACATCTTTAAACTTACCTCCTGAAAATTTTTGAGGATTGGAAACGGAAACCGGCGCATCTGCCCTTTTCTGCTCTTTAACCTGAACATCTATTGATCCTTCTTTGCGTTGATTGGATTGCGCACCATCTTTAACTTGCTTTTCTGCTTCACGCGGCTGTGTAGAAATAGTCTGGTCTTGCACATTTGACTTCACTATAGATGCCTTTTCACGCTCATTACTTACAGTTAGTACGGACTCGGTATTAGTCGGAATTTTTATTGCTTGCTGTGCCAATGAGGATAATTCAGGCTTTACTTTCAAATATCCAATAATAAGCAGATCGCCGGGTTTAATGTTATTATCTAAAAGCTTGTTCCATCTTATTAATTCTGCCGCAGCCACTCCATTAAATTGTTGCCCAATAATATTCAATGTTTCCTTTGCCAATACTTTATGATATACGGGCACAAAAACTTCTTCTACTGACACAATTGGGTTTTGGGTAAAATTAGTTTCAACAAGTGGAATCTTTACATCTTGTCCGATACCAAGACCGGGTGAGGTATCTACATCAAGGTTATTAAAGGGCGCATATACGCGCGGGCTAATATTGTATAGTCTTCCGATACTGTAAAAATTCTCTTTGGGAGCCGTTTTATGAATGATATAATGCTGACCACCCGAAACACCATCTACAACAATCTTATTATTTTGCGCATAGGATATAAATGGCAATAAGAAAATAATTGAGAAAAAATTTTTCATCGGATTAATTTTAGCTGCGGCAAAGATGCTAAAAAAATTACTAATCTCACAACAGACTGGACAGGTTAGCAGAATTTTATCTTTTTAATATCCTCCAAGCCATCGGATAATAATTATTGATTCGAGTTTGAAGGACTTTAATCCAACCTAAGCCTAGTTGATTATAATTAATTTTAACCCAACCCTTATTATTTAAATCAATTTTCAAATCATTTCTTTTCAGAAAATCAAGCGCTGTATCCTTATCCAACTCATAAGCAGGTACTTGTTTATTAACTCGTTCACTAAGTGCCAACGCATGTGATGGAATTAGGTCTTTTTTAGAAAATTCACCAATTTCTAATCCTGCTCGTTTAATATATACATGCTGCTGAAGCAATGGCAATAGTTTAACCATCAAATTATTCATAATCAGCCATTGGCTATGCCGGTTTACTATTTGCTCAAAGGAATGTTTAACAACCCAATTTTCTGCTATTGAATATTCAATTTTATTCAAAAAGGGAAGTTGAAGTAGTGGAAGTCTCTTTTGTCTTACCAGATTATCTTCCTTTTTTAACACCGTAATAAAAAACCCCTCTCCTGCTAATTTATCAGGAAAAAAGCGATAACCGATTCCACCTTTTTCAACTTTAGACACAATAATATTCCACGCTGCTTCAACAGGTATATCTACAGAAACCATTTGGTTATTAAGGCACCATTGAAGAATATCTTCATTCTCTTCCACAGAATACGAACAGGTAGAGTAGATCAAAATTCCTCCGGGTTTTAAAGCCGGTATAATATTCTCCAAAATCTCCTTTTGCCTGGTACAGCACATGGTCACTAATTGCGAACTCCACTCATCTATTGCCTTTTTATCCTTCCTAAACATACCGCTACCACTGCATGGAGCATCAACAATAATTAAATCGAAGAGAGCCTCTAAGGGCTTAAATGCATCCGGAGCACTATTTGTAATAATTGCATTATCTGCACCCCACTTAATAAGATTCTCTTCGAGCACAGATACACGCGATTTAATAATTTCGTTACACACCAAAATACTTTCTTTTGAAAGTAAAGATTGTACTAATGTTGATTTTCCACCTGGCGCAGCACAAAGGTCTAGCACAACTAAATCATCGTTTAAGCGAACACAATTCTTTAAAACGTGATATAAAAACATGCTACTCGCCTCCTGTACATAATAAGCTCCTGCATGAAAATGCGGGTCAAAAATAAAAGCCGGACGTTGTGGTAAATAAAACCCATTACTACACCAGGGCACGCTAACAACATCTCCAAATAATTCTTTCTCATTCAACAGTTTTTTGGGGTTCGTTCTGATAGACACCGGTGCCGAACCCTGAGCATGAATATCAACAAACTCATTTTCATCAAAGCCGGTAATGCCTCTAATAGAGTTAATAAATCCTATTGGTAGATGTTGCGGCAACAGTTAATTTTGATTTTTTCAAAAATACATGCATCTGATGAGACAAATAATAATTTTTGCTTTTTGTGTTAGCGCTTTTATGTTCACGCATGCACAGCAATTTCCTAACAGTTGGACAGATGGAACTTATTATAACATCAATGGTACAAAGATTTATACTGTCACTGTTGGTAAGGGGCAACCGGTATTTATTATTCCAGGTGGGCCTGGCGGCGCCCATCCCGGCTACAGGATTTTAGATTCGCTAACGGTGAATAATAATATTCAATTAATTTATTTTGATGCATTTGGAAGAGGGAAATCAGATACGGCAAAAGAGATTAAGGAATATACAATACAAAGAGATATAAATGATTTGGAAGAACTGCGAAAGGCGATGCATTTTGACAAAATAGCTGTACTTGGGCATTCATACGGCTCAGTAGTAGCACAAGGTTATGCTATCCAATACCCGCAACATGTATCGCATCTTATTATAGCGAACGGCTTTCACAGTTACCTTATGTGGCAAGAGAATTGTGATAACAGTAACCATGAAATTAAAGTTAATTATCCTGAAGTATGGGATACCTTAATGATATTAAGAGAGCAAGGATTTATTTCACAAGATGAAATTTGTCAAAATGTTTATAGCCGTGTTCCTTATGGTTTCCTTTATGCCTACAATCCTGAAAGGTTTATATCGAGGGCAAAAAGTCGTAAAGCCTACCCTAACAGTTTCAATACCAAACTTTATTACCAGATGGTAGGAAAAGATGGAGACTTTTTGGTAACCAATGACATCGGGAGTTTTGACTATCGCAGGAAATTAGCCGGATTAAAAATGCCGGTTTTGGTGATTGCAGGAAGATATGATCGGGTTGCTGTTCCGTGGATGCAGATTAAGTATAAAGAATATTGTCCCCAGGCACAATTTGTAATGTTTGAAAACAGTGGTCACAATCCACAGGTAGAAGAAAAAGAAGCTTATTATAAATTACTGAAAGATTTTCTATCTAAATAACTAAGCAGATTTAATTTCAGAAACCAGTTCTTGCAAAACTTTTTTTGCATCACCAAACAACATCGAGGTTTTGGGTTGAAAAAACAATCCATTTTCAATACCTGCATAACCCGGCTTCATACTTCGTTTGTTTACAATTACCGTTTTTGCACTTTCTACTTCCAAAATAGGCATACCATAAATTGGAGAAGCGGGATCAGTTTTAGCTGCAGGATTAACCACATCATTAGCTCCCAATATTAGTACAACATCGGTGGTTTTAAATTCTTCATTTGCATCATCCATTTCAAGTAATTTTTCATAGGGCACATCTGCCTCTGCAAGTAATACATTCATGTGCCCGGGCATACGTCCGGCTACAGGATGAATAGCATATTTAACTTCCACTCCTTTATCAACCAATACTTTTTCTAATTCATGGCAGGCGTGTTGTGCTTGTGCAACGGCTAAACCATATCCGGGTACAATCATTACTTTATTTGCATATCCCATCACCATTGCAGCATCACTCAAAGAAATCTCTTTATAACTTCCTTGTACTCCTTCAGTAGTAGAGGCTGCGGCATGTGCTCCACCAAACGAGCCGATTAATACATTCTTTAGCGAACGATTCATGGCCTTGCACATTAAAACAGTAAGTAGTGTTCCGGCAGCGCCTACCAGAATACCACCGGTAAGCATTACTTTATTATCATATAAAAAACCACCAAACGCAGCAGCCACACCGGTAAAGCTATTGAGCAGTGAAATCACTACCGGCATATCTGCCCCTCCAATAGGCATCACAAACATAACACCATACAATAATGCTGCAGCAAAAATGACATACAATAAATTTCCTTCGCCATGCTGAATAACCACCCATGCTCCTAACAATAAGGTAGCCAGCAATAAAATAATATTAACAATATTCTGACCTGCAAAGCTGTAATCCTTAATTGTTCCATTCAGTTTTCCCCAGGCTATCATACTTCCGGAAAATGAAATACTTCCAATAATTAATCCCAGTACAATTACCAGGACTGTTCCGCTCATACCTTCAATACTTTCTCCGGCTGCAATAAGATGTTGCAAGTGATTATATTCTACCAACGATATCAATGCAGCACACGCACCACCCATACCATTAAACATACTCACCATTTCCGGCATAGCGGTCATCTTAACCTTCTTTGCCACCACCGTACCAATGATACCTCCAATTATAAGACCGCCAAATATCCATTCATAATTTCCTAATGGAGCACCATTTTCATTTCGGTAAAGAAAAATAGTTCCTGCAATAGCAATTCCCATTCCTGCAGCAGCCAGTAGATTACCTTTACGTGCAGTGGCAGGATGTGACAACATCTTTAAGCCCAAAATAAATGTAACCGAAGCGAACAGGTAGCAAATAGTAAGAATGTGCATAGATATAATGAATATTAATGCGTAGATTTTTTATTTCCTTTTCCTTTAAACATCTCCAACATGCGGTCGGTAACAACAAATCCACCTACCACATTTAATGTTCCCAAGATAACAGCCAAAAAGCCAAGTGCAAGTGCAAGATAATTACCCGGTTCCGCATTCCCCATCACAATGATAGCACCAATAATAACAACTCCATGAATAGCATTAGCACCACTCATAAGTGGTGTATGCAACACGCTGGGCACCCGCCCTATTACCTCTATACCAACAAATCCCATAAGAATTACTATATAAATAATTTGCTGATGTGTGGTTATCCAACCGAGCAATGTTTCCATATTCATTTATTTTAAATCGCTTCACTTTTTTTAATTAATGCAGGATGCACAACACAACCATTTTCAGTTATGCATGAACCTTTAACTAAATCGTCATTCATATCAATATTTAATATCCCATCCTTTATAAATAATTGTAAAAAATTGAGCAGGTTCTTACCATATAGTTTACTGGCATCAAACGGCATTGTGGAAGGCAACATGGAATTACCAATTATACATACTCCATTGATATGGGCCGTTTCATTATTCTTTGTACATGTTGTATTACCACCGGTAGCGGCTGCTAAATCAACAATTATTGAGCCTGCCTTCATGGCTCCAAGCATAGCATCATCAATTAGAATTGGTGCTTTCTTTCCCGGAATTTGAGCAGTAGTAATAACAATATCTGCTTTTGCAACACTTTCAGCAATCTTTTCCTTTTGTCGTTTTATAAACTCCGGTGATTGTTCTACAGCATAACCACCTGCTTTGGATGCATCAGCAGCACCTTCAACTTCAATAAATTTTCCACCTAAACTCATCACTTCTTCTTTAACGGCAGGACGCGTATCAAACACTTCAACCACAGCTCCTAATCTGCGAGCGGTAGCTATAGCCTGCAAGCCCGCAACACCGGCTCCCAGTATAAGCACCTTGGCAGGAGGAATAGTACCTGCGGCAGTCATGAACATAGGAAAGTATCTGGGAAATTTTCCTGCAGCTAAGATTACTGCCTTATATCCGGCGATATTTGCCTGACTACTCAGCACATCCATGCTTTGCGCTCGAGTGGTACGTGGCAGCATATCCAAACTAAACATTATCTTGTTTGCATCTGCCCAATGCTGCACCAAGTCTTTATGATATAAGGGCTGAAATTGACCAATCAATACTTTTCCGGCAAAGCCACTTAAATCCTGATGAGTTATTGGGTGAATACACAATAACACATCAGCCTTTTGTAAAACTTCAACTCGAGATAGCACCAAGGCTCCGCTTTTAGTATATGCTTCATTGTTAGCAAATGCCTGAACACCGCAATCATACTCTACAATCACATCACACTTCCATTTTTGAAGAATGGTAATATGTTCCGGAAGCAAGGCTACCCGAGTTTCAAATGATGGCTCTCTTAATACACCTACCGTCATAATTTTTTAATATCGTCTAAGGTAATTAAAATCTAATGGAGAAATGTTGCTTCTCTTTAAAGTTTGAATTAAAAAATACCAAACCAATAAAAAAAAGGTCAATAGACAGCTTTACCCCATCATAACTTTTCACCTCCTCCCAAGCCTGTTCCATTTCTTTGCTCCAATGAATATCATCAAAAATAATAATAGAATCATTATGCACAAACCGACTTATTTGAGAAAAATAGGCCAAGGTTGGTATTTTTAAATGATGGCCGTCAATAAATACCATATCTACATTTGCTAACTCATGAAAAACAACAGGCAATTGAGTCTCAAAGGAGCCTGTATATAATGATATATTTTCAAGTTTTTGTTGGTGAAAAGACTCGGATGCCACTTTGGCTACTTGTGGCGCCCCCTCAATACTAAAGACCCTTTTTGCACCATGTGCAAGATAAGAGGTTGTAATACCGAGACTGGTACCCAATTCCAAGACGGAATTAATGGAATAATACTGTGCAATTCGAAATAGCAATTGCCCCCATTTTTTCTTTTTTACTGAAGTTTGAGCTATAGCACTAATTTTCCTCCGGGTTTCTTTAAGTTTTGTTGAACCCGCCCCGTAGTCTTCCACTTCAATAACCCGTTTATCTCCTAAAAATTCATTTCGTTTATTCTCCACTGTTAGGTAACATGGATACTTTGTATCATCGTTAAGAACCTTAGTAATAAAGTCAAAAACAAAAGGTGAATGCACCCCATGTCCTTTACTATTTGAGGCCTTTAAGTAATAATGTAGATACTTTGTTATTAGCTGAAAGGGATTGTACAAAAAGGTTATTTTAAAAATAAGAGATTATGCCGATTTTCTTTTCCAAGTTTCAAAAGAATAAGGGAATGCGTGCTTTTCATCCATTTGATAATCTTCCTGAGCTATTTTAAAAAATAGTGATTCATCAATAGCCGGATAATGTGCGTCTCCAAAAATTTCAGCATGTATCCTGGTCAAATAAATAGTATCGGCAAGGTGTATAGTTTGATTGAAAATTTCCCCTCCTCCAATAACAAAAATCTCTTTAAACTGCTCATCCCTTGCATATTGTATCGCTTCATCAATACTCGAACACCTTACCACGCCCTCTGCTTTCCAATCCAGGTTTGTAGTGATTACTATATTCAACCTTCCCGGAAGAGGTTTATTTACACTTTCATAAGTTTTTCGCCCCATAATAACCACACCGCCCCAGGTAAGGCTTTTAAAATACTTTAAATCATTGGGGAGATGCCAAGGCAACTTACCTCCGTTACCAATCACATTATTTTCAGCTGCTGCCACCAAATGAGCAATCATGCAAAATACATTTAACAAAACTAAATAGCCACCGGTGCTTTTATCCCCGGATGGCATTGATAATTTATCAATTCAAAATCATGATAAGTAAAATCAAAAATATCTCTTTTAGCTTGATTAATTTTCATTTCAGGTAAAGGAAATGGCTTCCGGCTAAGTTGTAAATGAGCCTGATCAAAATGATTTTTATACAGGTGAACATCGCCAAATGTATGTACAAAATCTCCCGGTTCCATATCTACTGCTTGTGCAATCATCATAGTAAGCAGTGCGTAAGATGCAATGTTAAACGGCACACCCAAAAACACATCAGCACTTCGTTGGTATAATTGACAGCTTAATTTCCTTTTTCCATTAGCTTGTGGTGCTGATGTATAAAATTGAAAAAGACAATGGCAAGGCATTAATTTCATTTTTGGCAAATCGGCCACATTCCATGCACTAATTATTAATCGCCTACTGTCAGGATTGGTTTTAAGTTGATGAATCAGTTCTTTTACCTGATCTACTTCAACACCATCTGCACCTTGCCATGAACGCCATTGTTTTCCATACACAGGGCCAAGATTACCTTGTTCATCAGCCCATTCATCCCAAATACTCACTCCATTTTCCTTTAAATAGGCAATATTTGTATCTCCTTTTAAAAACCAAAGCAATTCATAAATAATACTTTTTAGATGAACCTTTTTAGTTGTTATTAAGGGAAATCCATCTGCCAAGTTAAAACGGATTTGATATCCAAAAACACTTCGGGTACCCGTTCCTGTTCTATCAGATTTGTCGGTGCCGATTTCTATAATATGTTTTAGTAAGTTGAGATACTGTTGCATAGTTGCAAGATAAAATTATTCATCAATGCGTGAATATAAAGTTATTCCAACCACAATCTACATTTACTTCCTGTAAATCAGCGAAGTAATAACTAAATAAAACAGTTTTCAACAGTCGGGATATATGTTAAAAGACAGAAGTAGGTATATCTCTTTTTAAATCTATATCTCTTAAATTAAATAATAATGGAGCAGCTTTCTTTTAACAAAGCCATGACAACATGCTAGGTAGTGTGCTCTATTTCAAACCCCAAAATAATTTAACTTTGCATCCTATGAGCAGAAAAGGAAAAGTGCTGATGGCCATGAGTGGCGGGATTGACAGTACAGTAGCTGCATTAATGTTAAATGAACAGGGCTATGAGGTTATTGGAATTACCATGAAGACCTGGGATTATGATACCAGTGTAGCGCCTACAAGTAGAAAAGAAACCGGATGTTGTAATGTAGATAGCTTTAATGATGCACGGATGGCTGCCGTACAACATGGCTTTCCGCATTTTATCTTAGATATCAGGGATGAATTCAAGGATTTTGTAATTGAAAACTTTGTGGATGAATATTTAGCCGGTCGCACACCTAATCCATGTGTGATGTGCAATACGCATATTAAATGGCGTGCATTATTAAAAAGAGCCAATGCCTTGGAATGTGATTATATTTCAACCGGGCACTATGCACAGGTACATCAACATACCAATGGCCGTTTTTTTATTCGCAAGGGATTGGATGATACCAAGGATCAGAGTTATGCATTATGGGGGCTACAACAGGATTTGTTACAACGTACTATTTTCCCACTTGGCACTTATCGCAAAACTGAAATCAGGCAAATGGCACATGATTTCGGCTATCCTGATTTAGCAAAGAAAAATGAGAGTTATGAAATTTGTTTTGTGCCCGACAATGACTATCGAGGATTCTTAAAACGCAGGGTGGATGGACTGGAGGAAAAAGTTGATGGCGGTAATTTTATTGATTCAAAAGGAAAAATCCTGGGTAAACACAAAGGGTATCCATTTTATACCGTTGGCCAACGTAAAGGGTTAGGTATTGCCTTAGGAAGGCCTGTTTTTGTTACCGCAATTTTTCCCGATACCAATACAGTTATGCTTGGTGAGGAAAATGATCTTCAACGTACTGAAATGACGGTGGCAAAATTAAATTGGATAAAATACAACGGATTAAGTGAAAAAATGGATGCTGTTACAAAAATCAGGTATAAGGATCGAGGTGCGTTATCTTCTATAGAAGCCGTTGCAGATAAGGTAAAAGTACATTTTTACAGCACAGTTAAAGGTGTTGCGCCCGGCCAGAGTGCTGTTTTTTACGAAGAGGATGATGTAATCGGAGGTGGAGTAATTCAGCGTAATCCGCTTTAGTTTGCCAGTTGAATATATTATCTTTCCTACATGAAAAAATTACTGTTTGCCCTATCCCTCCTATTTGTAATTATGGAGGGTTGTAAGAAATCTACTGACGAATTATCTTATCCGGCTATCTCTGATTATGCTCCACAGATTGTTGGAAAGTATATTACATATCATCTCGATTCTACAATTTATATCAACTTTGGTGTTACAAAGGTTATTCATAGTTATGAGGTGAAATATGCAGTGGATGCAGAAATTACAGATAATAATAACGACCCTGCATTTCGTATTATCCGTTATGTAAGACCTGTTGGAGGAAGCATTTGGACACCGGATGCCACATTTATGGCTAAAAATACCGGGCAATCATTAGAGTTTGTAGAAAACAATATGCGGTTTATTAAATTAAAAGAGCCTATCCGGGAAGGGTTTTCCTGGAAAGGGAATTCTTATTTTGATACCCAATCTCAATTCTCAGATTTTAATTATATGGATGACTGGGATTACTTGTATAGCCACGTAGGACAAAGTGAAACCATTGAAGGTAAATATTTTGATGAAGTATTAACAGTAGAACAACGAGATGAGATAATCGGCGTGCCTGAAGAACCTGCCTACTATAGTGAGATAAATTATAGCATAGAAAAGTATGCCAAAGGTATTGGATTGGTGTTTAAAGATTTTTATCATGATGAGTATCAGCCTCCCACAACACCCGGCGGTAGCGGCTATCATGTGGATGGTTCATATCGGATAACCCTTACCGTTATAGATTATAACTAAACCATCATTTCTTACGATAAAATAAAATTAAATCAGTAGCCGGAATTTGTTTAATATCTAATTGTCGGAATAAGGTTACCAATTGTCCTCGGTGATAAGTTTGATGATTAAACAAATGATGCAATACTTCATACACCGGCTGCCTAAAAGGAATATGGCTAATATTGCGATAACTGAATTCATCCAACAGTGTAGCTTCAGTAGCTTTTTCTATCCATTTTTCCCATTGTGCAGACAGTTTTAGCCAGTTAATGCACACATCCATTACTGTTCCATTAAATCCTTCAGAAGGAGCTTTTACTGATTCAGAAAGCTTTATTCGCTGCCACCAAATTGACTCTGTATTCCACAGATGAATGGCTGTTTTATAAATAGATGAGAAACTACTGGCTATTTCCCGGTAAATGTGGTCATCCGGAAGATTTAAAATAGCATCTGTTATCCTTTGATTTGCCCAAAGGTTATAGGAGGCATAATGAGTTAATATTTTTTTCATAGCACCTCTTTTCTCAAATTTAATTATAAAAATTGATTGGTAGCTTTACATAAACAAAAACATGATAATCTCTATTCGTAATGCCCATGTAGATGATTGTTCACGTATGATGGAGCTCATCAGAGAATTAGCCAGATACGAAAAAGCACCGGATGAAGTGACTGTGTCTTTTGAACATTTTGTAAAAAGCGGATTTGGCGTCAACCCGGTGTGGAAAGCTATTGTGGCTGAAATAGACAACGTGGTGCAAGGATTTGCATTATATTATATTCGTTATAGCACATGGAAAGGGCAGCGTTTATATCTTGAAGACATTATTATAACTGAAAAGTGCCGGGGTTTAGGCGCCGGAAAGTTATTATTTGATGAACTAATTAAGATAGGAAAAAAAGAAGGTTATGCCGGAATGGTTTGGCAAGTATTGGAATGGAATGAGCCGGCATTAAATTTTTACCGAAAATATCCAAATGTAAAATTTGATACTGAATGGGTAAATGGAAGCCTGGATTTTTAGCTGGTTGTTTTTTACCTCTATAAATCGAAATATCACACCTCCTTGTCAATATATTTCCATTAGCGGTTAAAACTGTTGCTTTTTATGCAAACATTAGCCTTTGCTGCCGTACTTTTGCGGCACAAAACAAACCGGCTGAATAGTGGGATGCAGTAAAAGGGAGTGACACAACAATGTTGAGCATAGCGCTGTTGCCGAAAAAACAATCATACTATGGGTGAAAGGATAACCATGGGAAGCGATGGAATTTTACAAGTTCCGGATCAACCGATAATTCCCTTTATTGAGGGGGATGGTATTGGGCCTGAAATTTGGGTTGTTGCCCAAAAAGTTTTTGATGCAGCGGTTGAACACGCCTATCAAGGAAAGCGAAAGATTGAATGGAAAGAAATGTATGCAGGCGAAAAAGCGTATAGGCTTACCGGTGAGTGGCTCCCGGCCGATACACTACAAACTGCAAAGGATTACATTGTTTCAATAAAGGGGCCCCTTACCACACCAATTGGTGGAGGGATTAGAAGTTTAAACGTAGCGATGCGGCAAGATTTGGATTTGTTTGCCTGTGTACGCCCAGTAAAATGGTTTAAAGGAGTTCCTTCACCTGTAACCAATCCAGGGTTAGTGGATATGGTAATATTTCGTGAAAACACTGAAGATATTTATGCAGGTATAGAATGGAAAGCCGGTTCTGCAGATGCAGCAAAATTTGAAAAGTTTTTGATTGAAGAAATGGGAGTGAAGAATATTAGATTTCCGGGTCAATCAAGTTACGGTGTAAAACCGGTTTCAGAAGAAGGCACAAAACGACTTGTACGTTCAGCTATTAACTATGCATTAGCAAATAACCTGCCTTCGATTACACTGGTACATAAAGGAAATATTATGAAGTTTACGGAAGGAGCGTTTAAGCAATGGGGGTATGAAGTTGCGCGTAATGAATTTGGAGATAAAACATTTACTTGGGATGAATGGGATGAACTAAAAAAGAAAAAGGGAGAAATGTATGCTAATCAAGTACAACTTAATGCAGTTAATTCCGGAAAGCTTTTAGTAAAAGACATTATTGCAGATAATTTTTTACAGCAGATTTTAATTGCTCCGCAAGAATATTCAGTAGTAGCCACCTTAAATCTGAACGGCGATTATATATCGGATGCACTTGCTGCAGAAGTGGGTGGGATTGGAATAGCGCCGGGTGCTAATATTAACTATAAAACAGGCTATGCTGTATTTGAAGCCACCCATGGTACGGCTCCTAAATTTGCAGGCACAAACAGCATGAACCCATGTTCGGTAATTTTAAGTGGTTGTATGATGCTGGATTACATAGGTTGGAACGAGGCTGCTAAAGTGATTACAGAAGCTATACAAGCTACCATTATGCGCAAAACGGTTACGATTGACTTTTATAATTTAATGAGCGGTGCCACTTTATTGAAAACAAGTGAATTTGGAAATGAAATCATCAACAATATGGGGATGGTAACAGGAGATGGGCAACTGAAACAAAGCTCAAGCTTATAATTTTTAATTAAAAATGAAACGATAACTATATGAGTAAAATTAAAGTAACAAATCCTGTTGTAGAACTCGATGGAGATGAGATGACTCGCATCATCTGGAAATTTATTAAGGACAAACTTATTCTGCCTTATCTTGACGTTCCTATTCAATATTTCGATTTAGGTATTGAACATCGTGATGCAACTGACGACCAGGTAACTATTGATGCGGCAAATGCAATTAAAGCATGTGGTGTGGGCATTAAATGCGCAACCATAACTCCCGATGAAGCACGTGTAAAGGAATTTAATTTAAAACACATGTGGAAGAGTCCCAATGGTACCATTCGAAATATTCTTGATGGAACAGTATTCAGAGAGCCTATTGTGATGAATAACGTGCCTAGATTGGTTACTAATTGGACAGCCCCTATCATTGTTGGTCGCCACGCATTTGGTGATCAATATCGTGCAACCGATACCGTTATTAATGGAAAAGGGAAACTGACTATGACCTTTACTCCTGAAGACGGTAGTGCTCCACAAATATTTGAAGTATTTAATTTTAAGGGAGGCGGTGTTGCATTGAGTATGTATAACACAGATGAAAGTATTTATGGTTTTGCACGCAGTTGTTTTAATATGGCCATAAGCAAGAAGTGGCCATTGTACTTAAGCACTAAAAATACCATCTTAAAAAAGTATGATGGACGATTCAAAGATATTTTTCAGGAAGTGTACGAAAAAGAATTTAAAACCCTAATGGACAAGCTTGGCATTGTGTACGAACATAGACTTATTGATGATATGGTAGCCAGCGCTTTAAAATGGAATGGTAACTTTATTTGGGCATGTAAAAATTATGATGGAGATGTGCAAAGTGATTCAATCGCTCAAGGCTTTGGTAGCTTAGGTTTAATGACTTCTGTATTGATTACCCCCGACGGAAAAACAATGGAGGCAGAAGCAGCGCATGGAACAGTAACGCGCCACTATCGAGCACATCAAGCCGGAAAATCAACTTCAACCAATCCCATCGCTTCTATATTTGCCTGGACTCGTGGTTTATCATTTAGAGGTAAACTCGATAACAATACAGCTTTAATAGATTTTTGCAATACATTGGAAAACGTTTGTATTGAAACGGTGGAAAGCGGCAAAATGACTAAGGATTTGGCAATTTGTATCCACGGCAATAATGTAAAACATGGTGAGCATTATTTAAATACCGAAGAGTTTTTAGATGCAATAGATGGAAACCTAAGAAAGAAAATGAACTAGTCATGTGCGAATAAAAAGTTTAAAGTTGCTCCCCGTGAGCAACTTTTCTTTTTTTAAAAAGCATATCAACCTTTATTTAAAATATATACCAGATAAGGCACTAAGCCTAAAAAGATTAAAAACAGTACCCAAATTCTACCTGCAGATAAATGATAATCTTTAAAAATCATTTTCTTTGATTTTTTAGACATTAGTCCAATCAAAAACTCAAATACTATCGTAAGTATTACCCAAACGACTCCAACAACCCAAGCATTTTGATCATTTTCAATACGTAAAAATGGAAAAATAAGCCATACATATAGGAAACATAAAACCATAAGAAATAAAGTAGATAGCTGGTGCGCAGATAACTCATTCATCCATTTGCGAAAGAAATACTCTCTTAACAAACCGTTTAATACAGCTAAAAGAATCATGGGTAGCCAAAGTAAAAATTGAAAAGTACTCATTAGACTACAATTTGACAGATAAGAACAAAAACAGCAACACTGTGGGTTTTTATTACAACCCACATTCAATCAGCAACTACACAATAAATATAAGCTATTGTTTTGAAAATATGCAAGAGCAGGGAAAACACAAAAAGATTATTGCACAATATCCTGCAGACAAATTTTTAAACTTTGCTTCCAATCCGGAATACTAAGGTGAAATGTCTTTTTTATTTTTTCGGTATTCAGCGCCGAAAATGCAGGGCGCTTAGCAGGTGTTGGATAGTGGCTTGTAGCAATTGGAAAAACTACACAAGAGCTATTTGAAAGTGTGCAAATAGCTTCAGCAAAATCATACCAAGAGATAATCCCCTTATTGCAGTAATGGTAAATACCCGGTGGTGCATTGTCTGTAATAGCAATTAACAATAACGCATTGGCTAAGTCTGCAGCATAGGTTGGACATCCGAACTGGTCATTTACGACACTAATTTCTTTACGTTCTTTAATTAACTTATAAATCGTCTTTACAAAATTTTTTCCAAAAGTGCTATACACCCATGATGTACGCACAACAATACTTTGCAAATGTAGCCGCAACACTTCCTGTTCTCCAATTAACTTGGTTTGTCCATAGAAGTTAACAGGATCAACAGCATCATCCTCCAGATAAGGCACTTTTCCATTACCATCAAAAACATAATCAGTAGAAATATGAATCAAGCGTACGTTGTGTAAATAACAAGCGCTTGCCAAATAGCCCGGAGCTGTTGCATTAACCAGCATAGCTTGCTCTCTCTCCTTTTCAGCCAAATCCACAGCCGTATATGCTGCTGCATTAATACACACATCAACAGGATTATGAAACAGGAATTTTTCAACTAATGCTGCATCATGAATTGGAACATCTTCACGTGTTGTAAACAGAAAATTATATTTTGGATAAAAAGTTGCTAATTTTCTCAGCTCTGAACCCACCTGTCCATTTGCTCCGGTAATCCATATCGTTTTTACTTTCCCGTTCATTATCAGGAAAAAATAAAATTTAGATTTGCATCTCTTAGTAAAGGGTGTGTTTTATCTCTATCAGAAATAATTTCCTTATTCTGCGGTATTTTCCAATCAATATTTAAATCGGTGTCATTATACATTATTCCACCTTCTGCTTCCTTAATATAAAATTGGTCGCATTTATAAATCATTTCTGCATAATCAGTCAGCACAGAATAGCCATGTGCAAAGCCTGTGGGTATAAGTAACTGCATTTTATTTTCTGCTGAAAGTTCAACACAGAAGACCTTTCCATAGGTTGGAGAGCCTTTTCGAACATCTACTGCTACATCAAGGATAGTGCCTGCTAAAACACGAATAAGCTTAGCTTGTGCGTAAGGTGCTAATTGGAAGTGCAAACCACGTATTACGCCATAACTACTTTTAGCTTGATTATCTTGAACAAAATTTATATCAATGCCTGCTTCTTTATAAGTCTTCTGATTATAGCTTTCGAAAAAATAACCGCGGCTATCTTCAATCACCTTTGGCTCAAAAATCTTTAGGCCGGGAATTCCTGTTTCAAAAAAAGGCATACAACGATATTTATTACGAATATACTTCTTTAAAAAATTGAATCGTATTTTTTAACCCTTCTTGAAAATGCCTTGTGGGTTTATATCCAAGCAAACTTTGAGCAAGGCTGATATCTGCAAGTGAATCTCGAATATCTCCTGCACGTGGTTCACGGTGTATAGGCTCCCAATCACTTTGCAAATATTTTTTGCAAGCCTCATAAAGGTAATTAACTGAATATCTTTCTCCTACCGCAACATTATATACTTTATTTAATGCGTTTGGATTTTCAGTAAGCATACCCTTCACATTCACCTGAACAGCATTTTCCACAAATGTAAAATCGCGTGTTTGTTCACCATCCCCATTAATATAAACAGGTGTTTTCTTAAGAATACCCTTTACAAAAAGAGGAATCACCGCCGCATAGGGGCCATCAGGATCTTGCCTGGGACCAAAAATATTAAAATACCGAAAGCCCATTAATTTAAGTCCATAGGCAGATGCAAATACATTTGCAAACAATTCATTTGTTCGTTTGGTAACAGCATAGGGCGAAAGTGCATTCCCAATTTTCTCCTCTTTTTTAGGCAAGGTAAGTTCATCACCATAAACAGAAGATGATGAGGCATATACCAGTTGCTCAACTTTATTATCTATAGCTGCTTTTAAAATATTTACAAATCCAGAAACATTAACCTCGCTAAAATAGCCGGGTTCTTTCATACTCCTCGGTACGCTACCGATAGCTGCCTGATGGCTCACATATTGAACACCTTTGCAAGCTTCTGCACAAACTTCAGGATTACGTATATCTCCATTCAAAAATTCAAATGCGGGATATTGTTTTAATACAGCCAGATTTTTTTCAAAACCATTTACCATATTATCCAGCACACGAACTTTACCTGCTCCATTTTTCAATAAATACTCAGCAATATGACTGCCAATAAATCCGGCACCACCGGTAACGAGAAAGTTAATCTGTGATAAATCCTTTTGATGAAACAATTTGATATAATTTAAATAACAAGATGAAAATTAGAAACTCCAATATTTGCGTGAGTGAATTTTATTGCGATAGATTCCTTTTAAATCAGCCACCAAACCATGTTCACGAGAGATGGAGGCGAAATAGTTATCATCCAATTTTTTATATTCACCATGGGGAACAGTTACAATCACTGCATCATAATCTTTTCTGATAGATTCCACTAAAGAAAATCCATATTCATGCTGCAATTCTTCACTTGAAGCAAACGGGTCTGACACATCTACATTTAGTGAAAAAGATTTTAATTCCTTAACCACATCAGCCACTTTTGAATTTCTGATATCAGAAACATTTTCTTTAAATGTAGCACCCATCACCAGCACCCTACTATCCTTTACATTTCCGGTATTTTGAATAATATGTTGAAGAACCTTTTTAGCAACATATCCTGCCATCCCATCATTAATGTTTCTTCCTGCCAAAATCACCTGACTGTCATATCCAAGCTCTTTTGATTTATGGGTAAGATAATATGGGTCAACACCAATGCAATGGCCACCCACTAAGCCGGGTTGGAATTTTAAAAAGTTCCATTTCGTACCGGCAGCTTCGAGCACTTCGTATGTATTCACATTCATTTTATCAAAAATTATAGACAGCTCGTTCATTAAAGCGATGTTTAAATCACGTTGTGTGTTTTCAATAATTTTTGCAGCTTCAGCCACCTTAATTGAAGAAGCACGATGTACACCTGCAGCAACAACAAGTTCATACACTTTGGCAATATTTTCTAAGCTCTCTGCATCGCAACCGCTCACTACCTTCACAATGGAAGAAAGTGTATGTTCTTTATCTCCGGGATTTATTCGTTCAGGAGAATATCCTAATTTAAAATCCACACCTAATTTTAGTCCTGAAATTTTTTCCATTATCGGAAGACAATCTTCTTCAGTACAACCCGGATAAACGGTGCTTTCAAAAACCACATAATCGCCTTTTTTCAATACCTTACCAATGGTTTCACTTGCCCGTTGAACAGGTGTTAAATCAGGCACATTATGCTCATCAACAGGAGTAGGAACTGCCACTATATAAAACTTAGCTCGCTTCAGTATTTCGAGGTCATTGGTAAAAGTAATATCGCAACCATCAAAAGCCTCCTTAGGTAATTCCTGACTGGGATCAACCGCATTTTTCATCATATTAATTCGTTCCGCATTAATATCAAATCCAATTACCTTAATCTTCTTCGCAAATTCAAGGGCAATTGGCAATCCAACATATCCCAATCCTATTACAGCCAGTTCTTCATCCTTATTCAATAACCGTTCATAAATAGTCATCATAATTTATTATTGTAATACGCTAATTTAATTTTTTCTTTCAAACTCTTTTGGCAGCTTATACCATTCTTCAGATGGAAGCGATTTAAAATAATCATAAGTCATTTTTAATCCATCACTCCGTGAAATACGTGGTTCCCAATTAAGCAATGTTTTTGCTTTTGTTATATCCGGCCGCCGTTGTTTTGGATCATCAACCGGCAAAGGTTTAAATACAATTTTTTGATTAGTTCCGGTGAGTTGAACAATCTCTTTGGCAAATTCAAGTAATGATATTTCATCAGGATTGCCAATATTTACCGGCAAAACATAATTGCTTAACAACAAACGATAAATTCCTTCTACTAAATCATCCACAAAACAAAAACTACGCGTTTGGCTTCCATCACCAAATACCGTTAAGTCTTCACCACGTAAAGCCTGACCAATAAAGGCGGGTAACGCACGGCCATCATTCAGCCTCATTCTTGGACCATAGGTGTTAAATATGCGCACAATACGGGTTTCCACTTTATGAAAAGTATGGTACGCCATCGTTATTGCTTCCTGAAAACGTTTGGCTTCATCATATACGCCGCGTGGCCCTACAGGATTAACATTACCCCAATACTCTTCATTCTGCGGATGCACTAAGGGATCTCCGTAAACTTCACTTGTACTGGCTACCAAAATTCGAGCATTCTTTGCTAAGGCCAAACCCAGGCAATTATGGGTGCCTAAGGAACCAACTTTTAATGTTTGAATAGGAATTTTCAAATAATCAATAGGGCTGGCAGGAGAAGCAAAATGAAGGATATAATCTAATTGCCCGGGAACATGAATGAATTTTGAGACATCATGGTGATAAAATTCAAATTCTTTCAGTTTAAACAGATGTTGGATATTTTGTAAATCACCGGTAATCAGATTATCCATTCCAATTACGCGATATCCTTCCTTTATAAAACGATCACATAAATGCGAACCTAAAAATCCAGCAGCTCCGGTTATTAAAATTCTTTTACTCACTTATAACAATATTAAACGGTTTCGGGTTTTGATGTTTTATTTTCCGGAATAGAAATCTTCTTTCTTCCCACACTTTCATAATGAAAACCTAAGCTCTCCATTTGTGCCAGATCAAACAAATTTCTACCATCAAAAATTGCCTTATGCTTTAGCATTGATGATATTTTATTAAAATCGGGTGTTCGAAATTCATTCCACTCTGTTGCAATAATTAAAGCATCGGCATTGTGTAGGGTTTCATATTGGGTAGGCGAAAAGGTAATTTTTTCTCCAATTTGATTTCTTGTATTTTTCATTGCTTCAGGATCAAAAGCAGCTACCGTTGCACCTGCTTCTAATAATCTATCAATAATTGCAAGTGCAGGCGCTTCTCGAATATCATCTGTATTGGGTTTAAAACTCAGTCCCCATAAGGCAAAACGCCTTCCTTTTATATTATTATTAAAATACTTTAACACTTTGGGTATAAGATGCTGTTTCTGTTCATCATTAATTTCCATAACGGCATCAAGTATTCGAAAATTATACCCTGCATCATCTGCAGACTTATGCAGCGCCTGAACATCTTTAGGAAAGCAACTTCCACCATACCCAATCCCCGGAAACAAAAATCGTTTACCAATTCGATCGTCACTACCTATCCCTCTGCGCACCATATCCACATCAGCTCCTACTCGTTCACAAACCTGGGCAATTTCATTCATAAAACTAATCTTTACAGCAAGAAAGGAATTGGCTGCATATTTAGTTAACTCAGCTGAGCGTTCATCCATAAATAAAATTGGATTACCCTGGCGAACATAAGGCGCATATAAATCGCTCATTACTTGAATCGCTTTTTGAGAGCGCGTTCCGATAATCACTCTATCGGGTTTCATAAAATCATCTACAGCCACACCTTCACGCAAAAACTCAGGATTACTAATCACATCAAAGGTTAGTGAAAGATTTTTGCTTGCTGCCACTTCTTGTATTGTGGCGTTAACCTTTTCTGCTGTGCCAACAGGAACGGTGCTTTTATTCACAATCACTTTATATTCACCCTCCTTCATTAACATACCCAATTCCTTGGCTACGCCCAACACATATCTTAAGTCTGCACTACCATCTTCATCCGGAGGAGTTGGTAGGGCCAAAAAAATGAGCAGCGCATCCTCAATAGCTTCAGCAAGATTAGTAGTAAATTTTAATCTTCCGTCTTTTTGATTTCTTAAAAAGAGCTTTTCAAGTCCCGGTTCATAGATAGTAACCTCCCCGGCATTAAGTTTTTCAACTTTTTTTGCATCAACATCAACACAGGTTACCTCATTACCTGTTTCAGAAAAACAGGTTCCGGAAACCAAACCAACGTATCCCGTTCCTATAACGGCAATTTTCATATAGTAAAGATTAATTGTTCACAAATTCAAGTACATGTTTAATAACAAACTGTTGTTGCTCGTTATCTAACTCAGTATGTATGGGTAAAGAAATCACACGTTCGGTAAGCCAGTCAGTTATTGGCAGGTTAAATGAACTTTCGCCAAAGGTATTAAACATTTTTTGACGATGAGCAGGAACAGGGTAATAGATCATAGAAGGAATCCCTTTTTCTGCAAGAAAATTATGCAAAGCATTTCTGTTCACATTTTCCAATAGAATAGTGTATTGATGAAAGACATGGCGATTATTACTATCTCGAAAAGGCACCCTTATTTTAGGATGATTCGAAAACCCAACATCATACGTATCCGCTGCTTTTCTACGAGCAGATATATACTCATCCAAATGTTTAAGTTTAATATTCAAAACTGCAGCCTGCATGGCATCTAATCTGGAATTACATCCAACTATATCATGATAATAACGCTTACTTTGCCCATGTGCTGCAATCATTGTCATCTTTTCTGCGAGCGCATCGTCATTAGTTGTAATGGCCCCACCATCTCCGAAGGCACCTAAATTTTTTGACGGATAAAAAGAAGTGCAACCGATATGTCCGATTGTTCCTGTTTTCCTTTTAGCGCCATTAGAAAAAATATAATCATTTCCAATAGCTTGTGCATTATCTTCAATTACAAAAAGGTTATGTTTTTGAGCTATGGTCATAATAGCTTCCATATTAGCAGCCTGCCCATACAAATGCACAGGGATAATAGCTTTTGTTTTGGGTGTAATTGCTTTTTCAACAGCTACGGGATCAATACAAAAGGTTTTTTCATCTACATCCACAAAAACAGGCGTTAACCGTAATAAAGCGGCAACTTCAACAGTAGCGATATAAGTAAAAGAAGGAGTAATTACTTCATCGCCTGGTTGTAAATCAAGTGCCATTAATGCAATTTGTAATGCATCTGTTCCATTGGCACAGGTAACAACATGCTTTGAATGATGATAAGCCGCCAGATTTTCTGCAAACTGAGAAACGACTTTTCCTCCAATAAATTGTGAACTTTCCATTACAGCAATTACTGCTGCGTCCACTTCCGCTTTAATCTTTAAGTATTGAGTTTTGGTATCCACCATTTGCAACTGCTTCATAAGCATACAATTTTGCGGCGCAAAGATAATATTTTGAACGGCTAAATATAACAGTTATGCACAAATTGAAAAAACCGCATTTTGCCATTAATTTTGGCAAAACTGAATATTATTGGGGCTTTTATTATATCATACTTTTCTCAGGCTGTACTCTTTAGGAATCCGGGTAGCCTCACTTTGGAGTCCCAAAGCTCGGTTATGGCTCTCGGGACGAACAATTCCACTTCCTCAATTTACTAATAAAACCATTTGGTTTCATTGTGCCAGCCTTGGCGAATTTGAACAGGGAAGGCCATTACTTGAAGCTATAAAGAAACTTTATCCTCAGTATCCTGTAGTGTTAACATTTTTTTCTCCCAGCGGATATGAAATCAGGAAAAATTACTCTTTAGCTGAAAAAGTATTGTATTTGCCGCTCGATGGCTCTTCACGTTCAACAACCTTTATTAAACATATCAATCCTGCAATTGTGCTTTGGATAAAATATGAGTTTTGGTACTATTATTTAAAAGAACTTCACAGTAAACAAATTCCTGTTTTATTAGTATCTGCTATTTTTCGGCCATCACAACCCTTTTTTAAATTTTATGGAAAATTTTGGAAAAGAATGTTGGCAAATTTTCATCAACTATTTGTTCAGGATAAATCATCAAAAGAATTATTGGCACAAATAAATCTTTTAGAAAAAGTAACTATTTCCGGAGATACCAGATTTGATCGAGTTATAGAAATCACCCAGCAGCTTAAATCATTGCCTGAAATAGAGGCTTTTTGTTTAAATAACCAGGTTATTGTGGCGGGCAGCACATGGGAGGAAGACGAAGAAATATGGAAGCATTATACTAAAAAACACCCGGAAATAAAATTCATCATTGCTCCTCATGAAGTGGACGAAAACAATATAAGAGAGGTTTTGAAACGATTCCCTTCTGCCTGTCTTTACTCAGAATTATTTAAAGAGAAAGCCGGATGCAATATTCTCATCATTAATAATATTGGTTTGTTGAACAAGCTATACGCTTATGCGCACATCACTTATATTGGAGGTGGTTTTCGGGACAGTGGAATTCATAACACTTTAGAAGCAGCGGCCTATTCAAAGCCGGTTATCTTTGGCCCGGTGTATGAGAAATTTCGAGAGGCAGTACAATTAATCAAATGTGGAGGCGCTGTTAGCATTCAAAGTGCATTGGAATTAGAAAGTGTGCTGGATGAGTTATGGAAGAATTCGAACGACCGGGAGAAAATGGGAAATAATTCAGGCACTTTCGTTCATCAAAACACCGGCGCTACGCAAACCATTCTACATTATATTCAGGAAAACCGCCTTTTAATTAACTGATCAAATTGTTTTGCCACAAGGCTATCTTCAGCCCAACCTAACTTTAATTTTAGCTCACGTTTTATCCAGTATTCTGCCTCAGGGTAAATTTTAAAACTATTTATCGTTTTAATACTCCGTTCATACATCACTTCATCACCGCGGAATAATTCTTTAATAAACAAAAAGCGCTCATTTAGGCCAATAGCCTTTTTTAAATCTTTAATTGCTGTTCCTGATAAGGTATCTCCCAATTCCATACGTTGTTGCTTCAACTTTTCATTTAGGCTGGGTGAAGGTTGTGCAGACAGGGAAACTTCTTCCTTACCGGTTGATTCAATTATACGATTATGAAGCAGTGTTGGAGTATCTTCCATTGGGTCGAACTGAATAGGCTGTTTTGCCTGTAGGCTAAGCTGGGTTTTAATTTCAGCACTTTTCTTTATCTCATCCAATTCAGCTTCTAATTCTTCTTGATCTACTTGTAACACCTTATGTATTTTTTCTTCTTCAATTGGTGTATCTTCGAAAATAACATCTGCTACCTTAGAGATTTGAATAGAAGTCATTGGTGCTTTAGCACACGCATCAGTATCTGTTGCTTTTATATGCATCAGTTCAGATTGCAGCATTTGAACAGTGGTTAATAGCTGATCGATAGGTGCATTATTTTCAATTTCTTCACTTAACTTATTACAGAGTGTCTTTACACGCTCCATAAGTAAAATAATTTCTTCTGTTAATAAATGGATGTTACAATTGTTTTGCCTGTATCACAGAAACAACAATCTTTGCAACTAGGGTTAAAGTTACTAACTGATTTTTAAAATATATACTAATGTTTATTGAACCATCATTTCGGGGTGAACGAAGAGGTTGGATTGAGGTAATATGCGGGAGCATGTTTAGCGGAAAAACCGAGGAATTGATCCGTCGTCTTAAGCGGGCTAAAATTGCCCATTTAAAAACTGAAATATTTAAACCAACTATTGATGTACGGTATGACAAAATAAATGTGGTTAGCCATGATGCTAACATCATTCCCAGCACACCGGTTGAAAATGCGGCAAGCATTATTTCACTAGCACAAAACGTAGATGTAGTTGGAATAGATGAAGTGCAGTTTTTTGATAATGAAATCATATCAGTATGTGAACAACTTGCATTGGGAGGCACACGGGTTGTAGTTGCGGGTCTTGATATGGATTTTACAGGAAAGCCATTTGGGCCTGTTCCACAACTATTGGCCATTGCCGATTACATTACCAAACTGCATGCAATATGTGTTAAATGCGGAAATATTGCCAGTATCAGCTATAGAAAAGTTGCTGATGCATCACAGGTGCTGGTAGGAGAAAAAGATTTATATGAACCCCGATGCAGACATTGCTGGCAAAAACGTGATTAAAATAGTATGATGATACAACGGACCATAGCATTGTTTAGAAAAGATATGTTATTGGAATGGAGGCAGCTTCATACTTTTTATGGTATTCTCTTATATGTGGCAGCTACCATCTTTGTAATCTATTTGGCGATGGACAGCAGCCCCAATGCCAATACCTGGAACAGCTTATTTTGGGTAATTCAACTTTTTGTTTGTGTAAATACCGTTGCAAAAAGTTTTTTACAAGAAGGACGTGGGCGCATGTTATATTTCCATTCAATAACCGCACCCGAGGAGTTTATTTTAGCCAAGCTGCTGTTCAATGCGCTATTGATGCTAATTATGAATATTGTGAGTCTGGGATTATTCTTCCTCTTTTTAGGAAACCCAGTTTCTGATTCATTCAAATTTTTGGCTATCTCTATGATTGGAGGAATAAGTTTAAGCTTGGTATTTACTGTAATGAGTGCAATTGCTTCCAAAGCTCAGCATAATGCAGCATTAATTGCTATTTTAGGCTTTCCGGTTATACTTCCCAACCTCCTATTGATTATGCGATTAAGCAAGACGGCTTTTGCTGAGATTTTTGATGCCGGAGCAGTATGGCAACTCACCGGCTTAGTTTTAATGATGGATGTGTTGGTAATTGTCCTCTCAATTATCCTTTTTCCTTTTCTTTGGAAGGATTAAATTATCAATTGTTATTAAAAGTATCTCCCTGTTTAATATCGCCAGTTTCAAATCCCTTTTTAAACCAATACATTCGTTGAGCACTTGTTCCATGGGTAAAAGCATCCGGGCGAACCACTCCTGTTGCCTGCTTTTGAATATTATCATCCCCTACTGCTTTGGCTGCATTAAGCGCTTCTTCAATATCCCCTTCTGCCAACACATTTTTCATTTTCTGGTCATAATGCGCCCATACTCCAGCGTAAAAGTCAGCCTGTAACTCTAATTTTACGGAATATTTATTATACTCTGTTTCGGAAAGTTGATTACGCAAGCGAGCAACCTTTTCCGAAGTTCCAAGTAAATTTTGTACATGATGTCCTACTTCATGCGCCACCACATAGGCCAAAGCAAAATCACCAGAAGCTCCAAACCGGCTTTTTAGCTCTTCTGCAAATGAAAGGTCAATATATAATTTATTATCTCCGGGACAATAGAAAGGTCCTATTGCTGAGCTTGCAGAGCCACAAGCAGACTCGGTTTGATCTCTAAAGAGAACCAATGTAGGTTCACTATATGTTGACCCATTTTCTGCAAAAATTTTCTTCCACACATCCTCGGTATCTGCTAAAACTACTTTTACAAATCCTGCTCTTTCATCCTCTAATGCCTGTTCCTCCGGTGTTAATTGGGTCTGTTCAGTTCCCTGTAGTTGACTGGTGATTTGGTTTAGATCTACATTTCCATCTCCTAAAAATAAATTAGCCAATACCAGTATAATGGCAACAATACCTCCTCCGGCGGCAATTTTGCCCCCTGAAATGCCTCTGCGGTCTTCCACATTAGAACTTTCTCTTCTACCTTTCCATAACATAATTGAAAATTTAAAATCAGAAAAATCGAAATTCAGTTCAATTTTAATTAAAATTCGAACAACTACAAGTAATAAAATGAAAATTTAGGTTCCATGTTAGAGATTGTACTAACTTTGCGCCCTGTAAAATCATTCAGATTTGCGACTTAGTTGGTGGAAAATACTATCCCTTATACTTCTTCTCTACACCATAGTTGGCGGTTTTCTAATGGACGTACCCAGATTGTTTATCCTTAATGAAACAATACGCAATTTATATTTTCATGTTTGCATGTGGTTTGCTATGATGATTTTATTTATTGTCAGTTTAGTGTACAGCATAAAATATCTACGAACGGGATCTATTCAACAAGACATCTCTGCGAGTCAGTTTGCTGCTGTTGGAGTTCTTATGGGGCTCTTGGGATATATAACCGGTGCCATTTGGGCTAATTATACCTGGGTTACAGATCAGGGGCAGTCACTTGCAGCTGTTTTAAAAGAACCTAAACTAATCGGTGCTGCTATTGCATTACTTATTTATGGCGCCTATTTTGTATTGCGAGGGTCTTTTACTGATATAGACAAACGTGCTCGGGTAAGTGCTGTATATAACATCTTTGCTTTTTCGATGTTATTTCCCAGTATTTGGATAATTCCTCGTTTGGTAGGAAGTTTGCATCCCGGTTCACCGGGATCAGATAGTGGAAACCCGGCTTTAAATTATAATGACATAGATAGTCGGCTACGATTGGTTTTTTATCCGGCAATAATTGGATGGACGTTATTGGGTGTTTGGATTGCTACATTAAGGATAAGACTAAATCAAATAGCCGATAAAGAATTAATAAAATGAAACAGCGAATTATTATCATACTATTTGCTTTGCTCTCCACTGTACCCGCATTGGCTCAGAACCAACCGGAAATGGCGGATATCATGCGAAGCAATGGGAAAATATACGTGGTAGTTGCTGTATGTCTTACTATACTAATTGGTCTCTTTTTGTATTTGATTTATTTAGACACAAAGATTTCCAAATTAGAAAAACAAAATAACAGGAACGAATAAACGAAAAATAAACTTTCATAATCTAATATAAAATCATGTCTGCACATCAAACCTATAGCTTTTTCCAGAGTGTGGAAAAGAGCTTTAACAAAGCGGCTAAGTTTACCAAATGGGATCAGGGTATTCTTGAACAGATTAAGGCCTGCAACAACATCTTACAAATCAGATTCCCATTAAAGCGCGATAACGGAACCATTGAAGTTATTGAGGCTTATCGTGTTCAACACAGCCATCACAAAACGCCCTGTAAGGGTGGTATTCGCTTTAGCAACGAGGTGAATCAGGATGAAGTAATGGCACTTGCTGCATTAATGACTTACAAATGCGCTATTGTGAATGTTCCTTTTGGTGGAGGCAAAGGTGGAATAAAAATAAATCCAAAGAATTACAGTGTTTATGAATTAGAAAAAATCACTCGCCGTTATACCAGTGAACTTGTAAAAAAGAAATTTATAGGGCCCGGGCTTGATGTTCCGGCTCCAGACTATGGAACAGGCGAGCGGGAGATGGCGTGGATAGTTGACACTTATGCTTCATTAAATCCGGGTGAAATAGATGCCGCAGGCTGTGTAACAGGAAAGCCAGTTACTCAAGGTGGTGTGCGTGGAAGAAAAGAAGCAACCGGATTAGGCGTATTTTTTGGAATCCGTGAGGTATGTAATATGGAAGAAGTAATGAAAGGATTAGGCTTAACTGTTGGAATTAAAGATAAAAAAGTTGTGGTACAAGGATTAGGTAATGTTGGTTACCATGCCGCTAAATTCTTTTCTGAAGGCGGTGCTAAGGTGATTGGCTTGGCAGAATTTGAAGGAGCAATTACCAATCCAAATGGACTTGATGTTGAAGCTGTATTTCAACATCGTAAATCCACGGGATCAATTTTAAATTTCCCCGGTGCAACAAATCTTGCAAAAAATACTGATGCCCTGGAAATGGAATGTGATATTTTGATTCCTGCGGCTTTAGAAAATGTAATTAATGGTGAAAATGCACCAAGGGTAAAAGCAAAAATTGTGGGAGAAGCTGCAAATGGTCCATGTACTCCGGAAGCGGATGAGGTGTTTATTAAAAAAGGAATTCTGTGTGTTCCTGATATGTATCTTAACGCAGGTGGAGTAACCGTGAGCTATTTTGAATGGCTTAAAAACCTTAGCCACGTACGTTATGGACGTATGGAAAAACGTTTTACCGAAAACCTGAACTATTCTATTCTTGAACAAGTGGAGGCGTTAACTGGCAAAACCGTGAGTGAATCTGCAAGAAAGATTATTTTAAATGGTCCTGGGGAGGTAGAACTTGTACATAGTGGACTTGAAGAAACTATGATAGCAGCTACACGTGAGATTATGGAAATTTGGAAAGGAAATAAAGATATTCCTGATATGCGTACAGCCGCTTACGTTAGTGCTATTGACAAAGTGGGTACAGCTTATGCTCAGTTAGGCATATTCCCATAATAAACAAAAACAAATACAATAAAGAGGCTGTCAGAAATGACAGCCTCTTTTCATTTATTAAATTAAAATGGGGATTATAAAAAGAGATAATAATAAAAAATAAATATGCTTACATTAATGGCGGCAAATGATTCAACAATTCAGCTCGGTTATTTATCACTTGAAAAGCTATACAATGTACACCATTTGTAATAACAAAAATATTTGTTTGAACAACAGACCTGTACGCCAATAACTGATCCATTACTTTTTCACTAAGCGGCACATCCATTTTTTTACACTCTACCAAAATACAAGGCTCTCCGTTTCTATTAAAAGCAACAATATCAAACCGTCTTTTCCTTTCACCCAATGCAATAGTTTTTTCTACTGAAAGCAACGCTGGTGGATAGTTAAGCACCAAACTGAGATACAACAAAAAGTTCTGTCTCACCCATTCTTCAGGTGTTAATGTTACCCATTTTTTACGTGAAAGACAAAACACTTCATCTCTTCCAAGACGGCTACGTATAGCCGGTTTTTGCTTGGGGTATTCAATAAGAATCATCCCATGCAAACTACAAAGAAAATCACAATCACATAATGCCAGTAGTTATTAAACACTAATTCGTTGCTGCATCAGCATTCAGGTTACCCCAGCCGAGTTCAATATTACGATATGGAAAATTACTACTGGTTGTAATTAATTTATTCAGTATCTGTATGCGTGAATAAGTGGGAAATCTACTCCATACCAGTGCTGCAATTCCTGCAGCAGTTGCCGTTGCAACAGATGATCCTCCAATAGTGGAAGGGATATTACCTGTCATAGCAAGAGTAAGGGGATGTCGCCCATCATACCCTCTTTCCATAACAATAGTAAAATCTGTTTTTGACCCACTATGACAAACATTGCAAGGGAGGTTAAAATTATTATCTCTTACTCCGGTTACCGCATTCACTTCAGGCATAGATGCCGGGAAAATAACCCCAAACCAACCGCTTGTCCAGCTAAATGAGGTCCCGGCAGCACAAAAAATCAGCTTTCCCTTCCCATAGGCAAAGCGGATAGCATCTGCAATTTGAGAGCTGTTAGTCATCCTACCCATACTCATACTTATAATTTTGACTTCAGGCTTATTAGCTGCTCGTGTATAAGCATCAGAAACTCCTTTAACCTCACGACTTTCATCAATAAACACATCCGAAGACGCCCGGCAGGTAACTAAGCTGGCATTGTAGGCTACTCCTACACTACTTCCATCATTTCCTCGGGGGGCGGCACAGGCTCCAGCCATAGCCGTGCCATGACCACACCCATCATCGGTTGTTTCAACCGGGCCAGTAGGAATACCAAAAAAAGTGGAACGGGGAAGAGTAACCATTTTTTCAATAGTCCTACCACCCGAAACCCCTTGGTTAAATGCGCTACCCAGATTATCCTGATCATTTTCAGCACCTGTGTCAATAATAAAAACTTTTACGCCTCCCCCTGTAGTTTTAGTCCATGCTTGGGGTATGCGATGATAAAAATAGTTCCAGGATTGCTTGGCATTAGGTGAGATAGTATTAAAATCAATTCCTGAGGCTAACCCATAAGTGGGCGTATTATCGCCACAACCGCTACTACTCATCACCTTTTCTTTAATATCACGAGGCTCGTAGCCCATTGGTTCAACATAACGAATTAAACTACTATTTCGTAATCGTTCAATAGTTTTTGGACTATGCGCCACCACATTAAGCACTGGCAAAACATCTTCCTGCCATACCACCAATTCTCCAATTGTTAGAGAAGGATTTAGCTTTAACTCCTCTTCCAGAATAATTTGCAAGACCTCATTTTTCGTATCTAACCAATTCTTATCCCGGATATTTATATCTGCAATTTGGGAAGATAAATCACCCGAATAATCAGCCGGCTTATACCCTACCGATAAAACATAGTCAGTGTGTTCAAGTGCGTTCCATGTTAAATTAATATCCTCTTCATTCCAATTAAAATATCCATTTTGTTCAATTCGCATTCGAATAACAGCATCTATATCTTGCGTTGATAAAAAGGTGGGGGAAATATTTTCCTCAGCATTAGTTAAATCTTTTTTACAAGAGACCAAAGAAGAAATGGCTACAAGAACTAATAAGAAATTTTGTTTCATGGGAAAAAATTTAGATTGGCAATGTACTTTCAAATGCAATACAGGTGGAAGGGAAAGCGGGTAAGAAAAGTGTACTAACCCTAATTAACAAAACAACATAAGCGCTATCAATGATTTTTATTAGTTTAGCAGCTATGAAAACAAGAGAAGAAATAGTAAACAACTGGCTACCTCGCTATACCGGCCAACAATTGGAGGACTTTGGAGAGTATATTTTGCTAACCAATTTTTCTAACTATGTAAACAAATTTGCTGAATGGCATAAGGTACCTGTAATTGGCTTAGGAAGGCCAATGCAATGTGCTACAGCCGGTGATATTACGATTATCAATTTCGGAATGGGGAGTCCTTCTGCCGCTACAATAATGGACTTGCTAACAGCCATTAATCCTAAAGCAGTATTGTTTTTAGGAAAATGCGGAGGGTTAAAAAAGCGCAACCGAATTGGTGATTTAATATTACCTATTGCCGCCATTCGTGGTGAAGGAACCAGCAATGACTACTTTCCTCCTGAGGTGCCGGCTCTTCCTGCATTTGCGTTGCAAAAAGCGATATCAACCACCATTCGGGATCATGCCTGTGACTATTGGACAGGTGTTTGCTATACCACCAACCGAAGAGTTTGGGAGCATGATGACTCTTTTAAAGAATACCTTCATGATGTTCGCGCTTATGCTGTTGATATGGAAACAGCTACTATATTTTCAGTAGGCTTCTTTAATAAAATTCCCACAGGAGCATTATTACTTGTAAGTGACTCTCCTATGGTTCCTGAAGGAGTAAAAACAGAGGAGAGCGACAAAAGTGTAACAGCACAATTTGTGGACATCCACTTGAAAATTGGGATTGATTCATTAAAGCAGCTTATTAATAACGGGCTTACCGTAAGACACTTGAAATTCTGATATGGAACCAGTGGTTGAAATCGAGAATCTTTCTATTCAATTCCCAAAAGATAATGAAATAGGAGGACACACAAAGATTTCTACTGTGCATAATGCTGTATCAGAAATTACGTTTAAAATTTTTCAAGGAGAAATCTTAGCTATTGTTGGCGAGAGTGGATCGGGAAAAACACTAAGTGCTTTATCCTTGCTTTCTTTGTTGCCGCCATTTGCTATGGTGGACGGTACGATTTCATTGTTCAACAAAAATAAAAAGCAGTTATCAGAAAAATTATCCAGTCTCTTTATGCCTTTACGAGGCAAAGAAATAGCTATGATTTTTCAAGATCCGATGACTTCTTTAAATCCGGTAATCACTTGTGGGAACCAAGTAATTGAAGCCTTATTAAAACATCAACAAATTAGTAATTCTAAGGCCAAGGAAAAGACGATTGAATTATTTAAAGAGGTGGAATTACAAGATGCGTCGGCTATACTAGACCGTTATCCGCATCAACTAAGCGGTGGTCAGCAACAACGTGTAATGATAGCTATGGCCCTATGTAATCGGCCTAAGCTACTCATAGCTGATGAGCCTACTACGGCATTAGACATAAGTATTCAGGCGGGCATATTGACCTTATTACAATCTCTATGTATAAAATACAACATGGCTATTTTACTTATTTCGCACGACTTACATCTGGTAAAAAAAATTGCGAACCGCATTATTGTAATGCAACATGGTAAAATAGTTGAAGAAGGAACCGTAAGTAAAATTTTTTATAATCCCGAACAGAAATATACCAGACAACTTCTGCAATGTGATGTTCATGGCAAACAGAAGAACGTTTCAATACCGGAAACAACTGATACAGATAAAACAAAAACATTTAGTTATTTACCGCCAGGGGAGGTATTGTTTGATATAAAAGATTTAGTGATAGCTCATAAGAAAAGAGAAAGAATATTGTTTAAGAAAACAATTGTTACCAACACCATTGACAACATCGCTTTTCAAATTCGGGAGCATGAATTTATCGGCTTGGCCGGAGAAAGCGGATCGGGGAAAAGCACATTAGCAAAAGCAATACTCAACATCCTGGCACCTACATCAGGGAAAATAAAATATAAAGGAACAGATATTTCTACCCTAACCGGGAAAGCGCTTATTACCTATCGAAAAGAAATACAGATGGTTTTTCAAAACCCATTTGGTGCATTAAATCCCAGGCTAACCATTGGTGAAACATTGGCAGAACCGTTAATTTATCACCGTATGTTTTCATCAAAAAAGGAAGTATTAAATAAAGTAAATCAACTTTTAGCCGATGTACATTTGCCATCAGACAGTAAGTATCGTTATCCTCATCAATTTAGTGGTGGGCAGCAGCAGCGAATATGTATTGCCAGAGCACTTGCGTTAGATCCGCAATTTATCATCTTTGATGAAAGTGTATCTGCGTTAGATTTGAGTATTCAAACACAAATATTAAATCTCATTTCATCACTACGGGAGAAGAGAGGCTTTGGTGCGCTTTTTATTTCTCATGATATTGATGTTGTATATTATTTATGCGACCGAATATTGATAATGAAAAATGGTAAAATCGTTGAGGATGGAAATGCTGAACAGGTTTATCATCATCCTGTGAATGAATATACAAAGACGTTAATAGGGGCATTTAAGCAACAAACAACAACATTATAAAATTGATTTTTCATAAAAACAAAAAGTTCCGGTAATCCGGAACTTTTTGTTTACTGGTAGGATTAAATGATAGCAGCCAGCGTCCATAACGCCAGTGCACCAAAGGCAATTAAAATACGTTGCATAAGATTTGGGGTTTAGTGTTTAAAATAGGCAAGTAGATAACGAGCGGATTGAGGGTTTTATTATATTTCTGGGGTGTAAAAGGATAATCAAATAAGGGTCAGCTCATTATAGCTTTATTTAAAATTCAATTTAATAATAATAAAAATGAGGTGAATACAAAAAATACCTACCTTTGCACACATTTTTTGTCGTGCCGTAACATGACCCCAATCGTATAGAAACCAGGATTTGTTGCGACATAACTACAAACAAATCAACAACTTACATGAAACTCTCTCAATTTCGCTTTGATTTACCTTTAAACCTAATAGCTCAACATCCCACTAAAAAGCGCGAAGACAGTAGAATGATGGTAATTCATCGTCATACAGGTGCCATTGAAGATCGGAAATTTAAGGATATAATGGATTATTTTGATGACAAGGATGTATTTGTGGTAAACAACACTAAAGTATTTCCGGCGCGCATGTATGGGAGGAAGGAAAAGACAGGAGCAAAGATTGAAGTTTTTTTACTTCGCGAACTAAACAAGGCAAACAAATTATGGGATGTTATAGTTGATCCTGCCCGTAAAATTAGGGTTGGGAACAAATTATATTTTGGAGAAAATGATGAATTGGTAGCTGAAGTAATAGACAATACTACAAGCAGAGGTCGTACGATTCGATTTTTATGGGAAGACACAGATGAGTCGTTTCGTAAGATGCTTGAAGTAATGGGCGAGACTCCTCTTCCTAAATATATAAAGCGTAAGCCTGATGAGGAGGACAAGGAAAGATATCAAACCGTATATGCAAAGCATGAGGGTGCTGTAGCCGCTCCTACTGCGGGTCTTCACTTTTCAAAAGAGCTAATTAAACGTTTGGAAATCCAGGGTATTCATTTTGCTGAGGTAACCTTGCACACTGGACTAGGAACATTTAGACCTATTGAAGTAGAGGATTTAAGTAAGCATAAGATGGATGCAGAGTACTACCGGATAGATGAGTTAGCCTGTAATATTGTAAACAATGGCAAGCAAAATAACCATCGGATATGTTCAATAGGTACTACTACTATGCGTGCGATGGAATCATCATTTACTGCGCAGAAATTACTCAAGCCATCAGAAGGATGGACTAATCATTTTATTCATCCACCTTACAATTTCAGTATTGCAGATTCTTTGGTCACGAACTTTCATTTACCCAAGACAAGTTTATTAATTATGGCTTGTGCATTTGCGGGGTATGACTTGATGATGGAAGCTTATAAAAAGGCAATAAAGGATAAGTATAGGTTTTATAGTTATGGGGATTCGATGTTGGTAATATGATAGTGATATATCCCTTATATTTTATTTTTTGCTTATCCACTTAGGACGCATTATTGGGTAATACCCTTCTTTCGCATACACTATCTAGTTAGCTTAGGGGAAATTCTACCCTATGTTTATTGGAATTAGCCAAAATTCATTCCAGGCATCTTTTGCCTCAAATGACGATTGTAAAGCTTATTTATTCAAGCTAAAATGGTCTAATGGTTACAGTTGCAAACAATGCGGTAACTCTAATGCTATTAGAGGAAGAACAAATTTTCATAAACGATGTTCGTTGTGCAAATATGATGAATCATCCACAGCCCATACGCTGTTTCACAAAATCAAAATCCCACTCTATAAAGCTTTTGGAATCCTTTTTAAAATTTCCGCAAGAAAGAAAGGGATGTCTACCGTTGAAATTTCAAAAGAATTTGGTATTAATCAAAAAACAGCATGGCTTCTAAAGCGAAAGTCGCAGGAGGGCATTAAATCACTCATCCAACCGAAAGAGAATAAAATCACTTTAAAAAAACATAAGATCCACATCAGTATAAACAGCCAATCAAATAAAAAGAAGTGCATTTCTAATGGCCAAAACTGGAAGAGAGCAAAAAATGCACACATTAAAAGAGCAATAAAAAAGATATCTTTTCAATCAAGAGAGAGCAACATACTGATTATAAATAGCCTACACTGGCTCCGAGGAATACATCACATTTGCTCCATAAAATTCCTTCATGACTACGTTTTTGAATATTTATATCGGCATTATATAAGGAAAGAGGCAGAAAATGCATTGCATTTCCTTATTCGAAGTATGGTTAGGTGCCGACCATATATGTATAGATCCAAGGCGTTCTATGTGGATAACCACATCAACTAATTATGAGGCCAAGCCATCTTCCCCATTTCAAAAAAAAGGGACCACGATAGAAATCGCAGTCCGTATTAATCCAATATCCTATGAAAAACCATTTCTATAACGGTACATCTCCCCCTTTATTGTATTATCCCTACATTTTATTCCCTCCCCTCTCAACTAAACACCATTTCTTACCATTCCTTATTAATATATTATACTACTCTACAATACCTCCAAACAACCAACCATGAAATATTTATACTATTACATTAAATAAACTTTTATTGGAGCTCATACCAAAAAAATCCCCTATTCCACCTCCCATTTGAACTAAATATCTCCTACTACTAGGCTGATTATTGAAAGTATTCATACCCGCTAACTTAGTGAATAACATCTCACTCTAACCTGCCACCCTAAACTCAATATTATGGTAACATATTCACAAACACAGTTATTGGAAAAATCAAACTTCCTTTTACCTATGCCTTATAAATCAATTATTCACTCCAAATTTATTTCAGCACTTCAAATTTATTAGTAAAGTAATCACCATACTTAATCTCACCTTTTTACAATTATTCAAGCTACTCCTAAACTAATAATAGTCATTGAAAATTTTTACTCACCATATAAAACGATTGAACAATTCTACAATATGACACCTATTCTGCCTTAATCTCAACTGTATTTAAAACTTATTCCTTATACCATAAAACAGAAAACTAAATTTTCTGGGTATTCCCATTTTAAAAACTCAATGAACATAATATTATTTCCATTAACACTTGACAAACACCCCTCCTGCCAATTTAAGTATTTGTGCAATGGAAATATTTTTAATAGTGAAAATAACAATAGAAACTAGGATACTTTATTGATAAAACTAAAACCACAAATTATTTTACCCAAATAATCACTCCCTTCTCCTAAAAGCATCTTATAAAGGTTGCATCCAAATCTAAGCATACTTTATTTTTCATTAATGCCTTTCGATTATGTGAATACAATTTTCATTTTGTAATTTCAATTTATGAAATCAATACATCAGTGGCTGAGCGAATATGGACAGAGTCATCAAAACAAAAGAAATAAACTTATTCATTGGATTTGTGTACCAGCTATTTTTTTCTCTATAACAGGCATGCTACATCTGGTAAAACTTCCTATTCAATTTTCAGGTATTCATATCAGCCTGGCAATGATTGCACTTTTTTTGGTATGGCTTTATTATCTCAAATTATCTACGTCCCTTTCCATCGGAATGCTCCTATTCTCTTTTGCCTGCTTATACTTAGCGCAATGGATTGAAACTTCTCACATCATCCCACTCTGGATATTTTCACTATTAATTTTTGCTCTTGCATGGGTTGCTCAATTCTGGGGCCACCATTTGGAAGGGAAAAAACCATCCTTCCTTAAGGATATCCAATTTCTTTTAATTGGCCCTGCATGGTTGATGAGTTTTATCTATCAAAAATTAAAAATCAAATTTTGATAACTATTCAATTGTAAGCGCATGAGGAAATTCAACACCCAGCTTGTTTCCCAATAACTGCAAATCTTTTATTACAGATTCTAATAGTGGTATCCCACTTGCCTTGCGTTCAATCTCCATTTTCCTTTCTAAATCACCGGGAATTAATACAGACTGATTTATATTTTTTGGATTGGCTTTTCGAAAAGAACGTATCCATAAATCCATATCTTTTTTAAAATCTGCTGCTAAACGGAAAGCATCTATACGCAATGCACCAAAAAAATGACCAATCCCTTTACCAGGCATAAACGTTGGCATAGGTATATAAGCCGGAAATGGTGGAACAAATGGTCCAAAGTTTGCTCCGCTTAATACCGCAGAGAGAATATCTACAACACTCCCTAACATATAACCCTTATGACCTGAATGCTCTCTATCTCCACCAAGTGGTAGAAGCGCTCCCCCATTTTTTAATTCATTGGGATCAGTACTTGATTCCCCCTCCTTTGTTTGCACCCAACCTGTAGGAATAGATTGTCCAAGCCTTTGCATAATTTCCAATTTACCATTGGCAACAGTTGTGGTTGCAAAATCTGCAATAAACGCAGGCTCCTCTCCGGCAGGAACGGCTACAGCTATAGGGTTTGTTCCCAACATACGAGAACTTGAAAAAGTTGGTGCTACTATTGGTGATGCATTGGTCATCGCAATTCCTATCATATTATAAGGGAGCGCCATCATCGCATGTATCCCTGCAATTCCAAAGTGACTGCTATTTTGTACGCTCACCCAACCACTTCCCACTGATAAGGCCTTTTCAATAGCTAAATTCATCGAATAAGGTGCTACCACTAAACCCAAACCACTGCCACCATCAACTACCGCTGTACTTGGCGTTTCATGTATAATGGATGGCCTTACATCTACCAAAATCCTTTTCACTTCCCAAAGACGTACATAACCCGATAACCGAGCTACACCATGACTATCCACTCCACGTAAGTCGGCTGACAATAAAACATCTGATGCTTGTTTAGCTAACTCGGAATCATACCCTATCTTTTTGAAAATAGAAACACAAAAACTGTGTAAATCAACATGGCTAAAATACTGAATCATAAAGCGAATTTAATTCATCGCCCTATTGTTGATACAGATTATTTAATTTTGCACCTGATAAATTTTTACTATCGTATAAAAATTATTTAAAGATGGGTCGAATTTTTGAGGTAAGAAAAGCAACCATGTTTGCCCGCTGGGACAAAATGGCAAAAAATTTTACACGTATTGGAAAGGAAATTGTAATTGCTGTAAAAGCTGGCGGACCTGATCCCGAAAACAATCCTGCATTGCGTAGATGCTATATTAATGCAAAGGCTGTTAATATGCCTAAAGACCGAGTTGAAGCCGCTATTAAAAGAGCCATGGGGAAAGACCATAGTAATTACGAAGAGATTACCTATGAAGGTTACGGACCGCATGGAGTGGCTATAATGGTAGAAACAGCCACCGACAATCCAACTCGTACCGTGGCTAATGTACGAATGCACTTTACTAAAGGGAACGGCACCTTGGGTACAAGCGGATCTGTGGCATTCTCTTTTAACAGGATGGGTGAGTTTAAAATAAAAAATAAAAATCAAAATCTTGAAGAACTTGAACTTGATTTAATTGATTTTGGACTAGAAGAAATTGGAGAAGATACAGAAGGAAACATCATCATTCGTACTTCATATAATGACTTCGGATCAATGGCAAAAGCATTAGATGAAAAAGGAATTGAAGTAGAAACAGCTGAATTAACCAGAATCCCTGCTAATACTGTTGAGTTAGGAGAAGAAGATGCTAACGATGTACTTAAACTGGTTGATAAACTTGAACAAGATGATGATGTGCAAAAAGTATATCACAACCTAAAATAAATTACCTACAACTCAATTAATCCTCTTTGTATTGAATTAATATTCTTGCATTCGTCTTAAAATCATAAGAGGCATGTAATTCATAACGCGCTTTACCCGCTACAATTACTAACAACGCAGTATTAGGAGGTATCGCCCCCAGGTTGTTTGCAAATAAGTCTAAACTATGTATCTTACTTCTACTAACCGGCAACGTTAGTATCCTTGCCTTATCAGATATCATAAACCTGTCTAATACCACTTCCTCATCATAAAATACAGTTACTGTATCACCATCAATCTCTCCATTGTCGTAAAGATATATTTTTATACTATCAGCAGATGTATAAATGGTACGCATTAATTTAGATTCTCTTTCCTGCTTTTCACGCAAAATATAATCCGGAACTTTTATAACCGGCTTTGATTCTAATGGACTCTTTTCTTCTGGAACAGAGCGAGGTATTGAAGGCAAAGGCTTTGGTGAAGGAGGTGCTGGAGGTACCGGAGGGTTCTTCTTAGGAGGAACCTTGGATTGCTTGACTTGTGGCAATACCTTCACCCCTTGCTTTACAGATGGTGCTTTCTTTAAACTATCACTCGAAATTTTGAGTAACTCAGGTACCTTACTCACTCTTTTTAACCACTGTTTATCTGTAGAAATACCTATTGATTCTAACACCTTATTCATCATTTCTCCGGCATCAGGTCTGTTTTCTACCAAATAATAATCATTATTCTTATCCTTTACCAACACCCAGTCATAGGTGGTTAAAACATGATTGTCTGAATGTTCTAATAACAAGCCTCCTCGACCTAATACCCGCTGCTGGCCTTTATAAAACTTTCCAAGAAATGAAGCATAACAATATCCGTCAACAATATCAAAAGTATAACCCATTAAAGAATCACCGGATTGCCGCACAACAAGCTTTATATAATCCGTTCCTCCACCCTGACCAATCCAGGTTCCGGTCAAATTCTGTGCTTGTATAGCACTACCGGAAAAAATAGCCAGCATAGCAAAAATGAATTTCATCTATTTTTATTACTCCCGCATCATTTCTTGTACTATACGTACAATATCTTCAGCATTGGGTTTTGAAAAATAATCCCCATCACTACCATACGCCGGACGATGTGATTTTCCGGTTAATGTCCTTGGAGCTACATCTAGATAACGATAGCCTCCTTGCTCCTCCATTACTTTATTAAACATATACGCTGAAGCACCCCCAGGCACATCTTCATCTATAAAAAGTATCCTATTCGTCTTTTTTAATGACTCAAGTATGTTATGATGGATATCAAACGGTAATAACGTTTGAACATCTATTATTTCACAAGAAATTCCAAGTTCAGCTAGTGTGCCTGAAGCCTCCTTAATTATGCGCAAAATAGAACCATAGCTTACTAATGTTATATCATCTCCTTCCTGCAATATTTCCGGCACTCCAAGAGGAACAGTAAATTCGAGTAAATTAGATGGTAATTTTTCCTTGAGACGATAACCATTCAAACATTCAACAATTAACCCGGGGTCATTTGAGCGCAATAAAGTATTATACATCCCTGAAGCCTGTGTCATATTCCTGGGTACGCATACATACATCCCACGAAGTGCATTTATTATCACTCCCATTGGCGATCCACTATGCCAAATTCCCTCCAAACGATGCCCTCTTGTCCTCACAATTATTGGAGCACTTTGTTGACCTGCTGTTCTATAATGAATAGTGCTAACGTCATCACTTAAAGGCTGCAAGCCAAATAACAGATAATCCAGATATTGAATCTCGGCAATTGGCCTCAATCCCCTTATAGCCATACCTAACCCTTGCCCCATTATAGTTAACTCCCTTATACCGGTATCAAATATCCTTTGCTCTCCATATTTTTCTTGTAAGCCGGAAAAGCCTTGATTTACATCTCCAATATAACCCAGATCTTCTCCAAAGGCAACTACTTTATCATTCGATTGAAATAATGTATCAAAATATTTATTCAACACCTCAAATCCATTAATTAAAGGAGCGTCTTCTGCGTAATTTACCTTTACTTCAGGCACCACAAGTGCTGATTTAGGCCCTTCATTATAAAGGAAACTATCATATTGCTTTGCCTCTCTTTCTTGCAAGTGTTGATAATAATCAATTAAGGCCTGGTCATTTAATTTTACAGACGCTAACCCAAGTACTTTTAGCACATCTCTACGTGCCGGTTCACGAATACTTTCCAACTCAGCAACCATTTTTTCTACCTCAGCATTTACACCGCTTGCCTTTCTTAAATGAACAATCGCTTCATTACGCAACGCCAAAATAGGATTCAAATATTCTTCCCATGCCTTATTTTTTAAGTCACGCACATAAGTAACCGCATCCTGCTCAATCCTATCTAGTTCTTGTGCGCTTACCAGAGAATTAGCAATAATCCATTCTCTCATTTGCTTTATACAATCCCATTCCTTCTCCCATCCTAAACGTGCAGCACTTTTATAACGCTCATGACTACCCGAAGTGGAATGTCCCTGCGGCTGAGTTAATTCTTCAATGTGAAAAAGACAAGGCTCATGTGTACGACGTGTGTTTTCAATTCCTTCTTCAATAATTTCACACATCCCCGCATAATCCCAACCTTTTAATTTGTAAATATTAATCCCATTATGTCCTTCTTTTTTCTGCATACCGGATAATGCCTGAGAAATTGACTCTGTGGTAGTTTGATATTTCTTTGGAACAGAAATACCATACCCATCATCCCATACAAATACAGCTAAAGGAATTTGCAAAACCCCCGCAGCGTTTATTGTTTCCCAAAAGTGGCCTTCACTGGTGCTGGCATCTCCTATGGTGCAAAAGCAAACCTCATTGCCCTGATTACTTAAATCCGTATATCCATGCAACCGCTCTACATTTCTGAAAACTTTTGATGCAAATGCCAATCCTAAAGCCCTGGGCATTTGTCCTCCGGTAGGGGCAATATCACTCGACACATTTTTCAACTTTGACAAAGAAAGCCAGTTCCCCTGATCATCCACCATCCGGGTGGCAAAGTGTGCATTCATTTGCCTCCCAGCACTAAAGGGGTCATTCTTAACATCAGAATCAGCATATAATTGCGCAAAAAACTGTTGTACAGTTGCCTGCCCTGTGGCAAACATGAAGGTTTGATCACGATAATACCCCGATCGAAAATCTCCAGGCTTAAAAAACTTGGCCATCGCCACTTGAGCCACCTCCTTCCCATCTCCAAAAATTCCAAACTTAGCCTTGCCTGTTAAAACCTCTTTTCTGCCTAACAAACTGGCTTCCCGACTGATGCAACAGGTTTTGTAATCATTTAAAACGGCCGCTTTAAAAACATCAAAACTCAATTCATCAGACGAACTTTCTGAAACAACATGCTGTGTATCCATAATGCTAAAATATGAGCAAAAATCCCTTTAATTGTTAAAAAATCCAAAACTCCCCTCCAATGTGAACACTTTATTTGTGTTTTTGTATCTTTGGTAACTCATTTTTTAACTATCAGTTTATGAAAAAAATAATACTCAGTGCCTTTTGTGCCATTGCAGCACTATCTATGCAAGCTCAAACAAAAACTACTCAAGCTACTGATGCTCAACCAAAAGTTGCTAATTTACCAACAGCAAAGTCTGCAACAATAAAAAAAGCAGATGCTGCTTCTACGCAAACCATAGCCACAACTAAAACAGAGGACCTAAAAATTGCTGAAACCCACGACTTTGGAAAAATCCCACAGGGGAAGCCTGTTACCTATGATTTTGTAGTTACAAATTCAGGAAAAACACCGCTTAAAATTAATACTGTTCAGGCCTCATGCGGTTGTACAACACCTTCTTGGGATAAAGATAATGCCATCGCTCCTGGAGAAACCGGAAAAATTACAGTTGGATACAATGCTCAGGCAGTAGGACAGTTTACAAAGAATATTACCATTAATTACAACGAAAATCAATCAAAAGTAATCCATATCAAAGGCGAAGTTTTTCAAACTCCGGCAGCCAGCGCCCCAGAAAGCAAGGCTTCTGAATTGATTAAAGAATAATTTCTCACCATTTAAAGAATACGAAGAATGAAAAAGTTAATGCTATCCCTATCCCTAATGTGTTTCTCAGTTGTTTTATTTGCCCAAAAGAAAGCAGATGACGTGGCTAAATTTAAAGCTGATGTGATTGACTTAGGCAAGATTGAACAAGGAAATCCTTCTACTGCTACATTTTACCTTTCAAACATCAGCTCGGAACCCCTTATTATTGAACAAGCTAATCCTACGTGTGGGTGTACAATTGGTGATTATACCAAGGCTCCTATCGCAAAAGGTAAAGAAGGATGGATTAAAGCAACATACAACGCAGCAAACCTTGGCACTTTTGACAAAAAGCTTACCGTAAAATTCGCCGGTGTAGATGAAATTAAAAATATCACTATCAAAGGTGAAGTGGTTTCAAAAGAAGAGTTTGAAAAATTAAAAAAGGAAAAGCCTGCAAAAACTAAAGGATAATTTCTCATCATATTTTTTACTCAGCCCTTGTTTTCAACAGGGGCTGTTTTTTAATCTACCTTTACTTAATATCCAACAAACCCCTATTCATGTTTGCAGATGCTATTGAAAAAGTTTCTCGGTTTACACGCCCGGTTAATACGATTATGCGTAACTATGGAAGCAATAATATAATTCCCGGCTCCGCAACCTTATTCTTTATAAATGAAGACGGATACGCACTCACCTGTCGCCATGTCTTGGATTTACTGATCTCATCAGACAGAGTAAACAAACAATACCAACAATTTTTACAAGAGAAAAATTCCTTAACGCTAACAGCACCCGATAACTCCATAGCCCTACGTAATTTGGAAGAAAAGTATAAATATTACTTTGGCACTACCATTCAGTTAAAAGTAAATTTTATAGACTGTGTAGATCAGATTACAGGATTTACCTGGTTTACACACCCAACACTCGATTTGGCCATTATAAAGTTTAACGGATTCACAAAAAAAATGTATCCCGAACCGGCCACATTTTTAAAAAACACTGAATCTATAAGACCCGGATCCGCCTTATGTCGCTTAGGATTTCCTTTCCCGGAGTTTACAAATTTTTCTTACAACGCCGAAACGGATGATATTGTTTGGACTCAACAGGGAGTTACCCAATCGCCCAGATTCCCTATTGATGGTATGGTAACCCGCTTCTTAGGAACCGATAACCAACAAACTTACGGAATTGAACTTAGCACACCAGGCTTGCGTGGACAAAGCGGAGGACCTTTGTTTGATGAAAAAGGACTCGTTTGCGGTATGCAGTTCTCAACTAAACACATGCACCTCGGCTTTGATATTGAGAACAAACCCATGATGATAAATAATCAAATCAAAAACGTATCCGACTATTCTTTCATGCACCTTGGTCAATGTATTCATATCAACGTCATTAAAGATTTTCTAAACCAACAGAAAGTAAAGTTTTACGAAGGTTAAGTACAACTCAATTTTATACCTATTCCATTCTCTATCTTTGTACCATGTTACAAATTAGTCAACGCGGCATAGAAATGCCGGCATCCCCCATAAGAAAGCTTGTTCCATTTGCTGAAACAGCAAAAAAGAATGGAACAACAGTATATCATTTAAATATTGGCCAGCCTGATATCGAAACACCCAAACAATGTTTAGATGCAGTAAAACATTATGACATTAAAGTGCTGGAATACAGCCATAGCGCCGGAAATGAAAGCTATAGAAATAAATTGGTGAGCTATTATGCAAAAAACAAAATAGATATTACCGCCAATGATATCATCATCACCACAGGAGGCAGCGAGGCTATCTTGTTTGGTTTTATGACATGTTTAAACCCCGGCGATGAGGTCATCATTCCCGAACCGTTTTATGCTAATTATAACGGATTTGCCATCGAAGCTAACGTGGTAGTAAAACCAATCGCCAGCAGTATCGAATCGGGCTTTGCTCTTCCTCCAATAGAAGAATTTGAAAAAGCAATCACACCAAAAACAAAAGCAATTATGGTGTGTAACCCAAACAACCCTACCGGTTATTTGTATAGTTCAGCAGAAATGAAAACACTTGAGGAAATTGTTCTTAAGCATAATCTGTTTTTATTTGCAGATGAAGCTTATCGGGAGTTCTGCTATGAAGGAATTCATACCAGCGCCATGCATCTTAAAGGTGCAGAACAGCATGTTATTTTAATGGACACTATTAGTAAAAGATATAGCGCATGTGGCGGAAGAATTGGCGCATTCATTACTAAAAACAAGGAAGTCCTTAACACCGCAATGAAATTTGCTCAGGCAAGACTTAGCCCCCCTTCCTATGCTCAAATACTCGGAGAAGCTGCTGTTGATTTACCTGACGATTATTTCAATACCACCAAGGCCGAATACAGGCTTAGAAGAGATACCCTAATAAAAAGGCTCAATGCTATGGACGGCGTTTTCTGTCCTAACCCGGGTGGTGCTTTTTATGCAATGGCTAAATTACCTATTGACGATTGTGATAAATTTTGCCAATGGTTGCTTGAATCCTTTTCTCATAACGGAGCCACAGTGATGCTTGCGCCCGGTACCGGTTTTTATAGTACTGCAGGTAAAGGCTTGAATGAAGTTAGACTCGCTTATGTATTGAATGTAGAAAGTATTCAAAAAGCAATGGACTGTCTTGAAGCTGCACTAAAACAATACCCGGGAAGGAAATAAAATATGCTGCAACAAATTGCACCGTTTATTGGATATCTGGCATCTCTTTTTCTGGTTCTGGCCATTATTGTAAACAATGATCTGAAGTTTAGATGGTTTAGCCTATGGGGAAATATCTCTTTTATTATCTATGCACTAATCATTAATGCTATCCCGGTTTTTATTACCAACTTTATCTTGCTATTAATTAATATTTATTATCTACGAAAAATTCATTCCCGAAAAGAATATTTCGACTTACTTACATTTGCAGGCAACGAAACATTGGCCCTACGCTTTGTTGAATTCTATAAAAAAGATATTGAACGCTATTTCCCACAATTCACACCAGACCAGCTGAATAACAAACTCAATTTTGTGGTTCTGCGCGATTTAAATATTGCCAATATGTTTTGTGCAGAGCTTAAGGAAAACGGAGATGCTCACGTATTATTAAATTTTACACCTCAAAGATATCGTGACTTTAAAGTTGGAAAATTTATTTTTGAACGCGAACACGATTTTCTGGTTTCAAAAGGAATTAAGCGAATTGTATATACCATTACTCCATTTTATGAACATCAAAGATTTTTAAAAGTAATGGGCTTTACTAAAGGAACTGAGCCTGGTCATCTTTTAGTAAAGAATATTGATGCTTAACGCCCTCCCGGCAAGCAATGGGTGCGCAAATAATTCGTATATAATGTGGCTAAGTGTTTCCTGGTTCCGGCTCCCTCACGAATACTGTGGCCTCTGTTAGGATAAGCCATAAAGGTAATTTCCTTATTATATTTTATAACTTCATTTAGCAACATCTCCGCATTACTATAATGAACATTATCATCACCCGTACCATGTATATACAACAAATTCCCTTTTAAGCCATTTACATAATTTATGACTGAGCCCTTTTTATAGCCATCTATATTTTCTTCAGGTAATCCCATATAACGCTCGGTATAAATATTATCATAGTTCAACAAATTAGTAATTGCGGCTATGCTAATACCTGTTGTAAATAATTGAGGATACTTAAACATAATATGCAAGGTGGTAGCACCTCCTCCACTCCATCCCCAAATAGCTGTACGACTTTTATCTATATAAGGCAATTCCATCAGTTTCTTAGCCCCTCCGGCAATATCATCAATATTTATTTGTCCGTTCCTACCATAAATACTCTTACGCCATGCCGCCCCCTTTAATACAGGAGTTCCTCGGCAATCTAAACTAGCTTGAATGTAACCATCCTCATCCATATCACCGGCATATAAAGAATTATTATGATTTCCATACTCATCATTAACCGTTGATAAACCCGGCTCACCATAAACATATACAACCAATGGATATTTTTTTGAAGAATTAAAATTAGCAGGTTTACGAACCCACGCATCCACTTCAATATTATCTTCAGTAACCAATTTTAAATACGTTACATCAATTCGCTCATCAATCTTAATATGCTTTACAATTGCATCGGCATTGTTTAATGGTTTCCCATCAGGCAAAGAAATCCATTCAGTAATTGGTGGTGTATTATAATTACTAAAAGTATGAAGCGCCATCTTTGCGCCCGGAGAAATGCTATAACTATGAGTACCCTTTAAACTCCCTAAGGTTACAAGTTCAGGCTGATCCTTTGGTGAGCTAAATCGCACTCTATATAAATACCGCTGTAATGCATTTTCCGGTGATGCATTGAAATAAATAAAACTATTTATCTCATCAATACCTAAAATCTCGTCAATATCATAATTTCCCTTAGTAAGCAACAGCGTATTTTTTCCATCTCTGCTGATTTTATAAATATGACGCCAGCCATCTCTTTCACTCACCCATAAAAAATCTTGACCATTATTAATCCAAATGATATTTCCGGATGTACTATTCAAACTAGCAGGGTCTGCATTATTTAAATCAACCCAAGCATCATCGTTTTCTGCCCAAAAGGTTCGAACATTGCCATCAGATGTGTTGGCATACATCAGCTTACTTTCCTGCTGCTTCCTATCTAACTGCTGAATAATTAATTCATTTGAACCGCTCCATTCCATTCTTGTAATGTAATGCTCATCAGGCTTCCCTTCAACCTGCATCCAACGAGTAACACTATTTAGAAGTGAAACCACACCAATACGAACAACAGAAGGCTTCTGACCAACTTTGGGATATTCCACAGGAATAATACGAGAATAAACAGAATCCGTATTGTTTATCATATAAAAATCTCGAATCCCGGTTGCATCTACCTGCCAATATGCAATACTACGGCTATCCGGGCTCCACCTAAACCCATCCCTCAGCCCAAACTCCTCTTCATACACCCAATCAAAAGTACCATTAATCATTCTTCGTGTACCATCAACCGTTAGTTGCTTTATCGTTCCGGTAACCACATCCTCAGCATAAATATTATTTCCGCTCACATAAGCAACCTGGCGGCTATCAGGAGAAAACTTAGCAAACATAAGTGATTGTTTAGGCAACCGGCCTCCTAACTGCTTTAACTGTCGCGTATGCAAATCCATTACCCAATAATCACCTTTAGTATTATAGCGCCACACTTTTGCAGAATTTGTAAAAAGTAATACTCGCTTTCCATCTTTAGCATACTCAAATGACTCCACCTTTAATGGTAAAGAATCTCTGTAAGGCATTAAATCCCATTCTTGAAATATTACCGTTTCAACATTTGTCTTAGGATCAATTTTAACTAAACTTCCTTCCTTTAATATTGTATAAAACAACCCATCCGATGTCCAATTAACCTTTTGTGCATAGGAAGTTGAAAATGAAATAATGATAAACAGAAACAAAATTGGTTTTATTCTCATGCACATATTTTTCACTAAATTATAATATTCAACCCAATATTCAGACCCAAATTTATACGCATACATTCTCTTTTACGGTTGAAGCAATTAGGCTAAATTTGACATGATATTATGGAAAAGGGAAAGATTAGACTCGATAAATTTTTATGGTCAATACGTATTTTTAAAACACGTGCAATGGCTGCTGAAGCATGTGATAAAAACAAAGTGAAATATAATCACCAACCGGCAAAACCGGCAAAACAAGTTCAAATTGGTGATGAATACGATATAAAAGCAGAAAGCAGAAAGTGGATTATTAAAGTAACTGCCTTATTGAATAACCGAGTTTCTTATAGTGAAGCGTTAAAATATTATATTGACTTAACACCGGAAGACGCTAATCCTACATCAGCAATCCACTCTTCTTCTTTCCATACCGGCAAACGACTAAGCAAAATCGGCAGGCCAACTAAAAAACAAAAAAGAGCATTAGACGATTTCTTAAATCCCGAGTATCAACCCGATAATAACGAATAAATTTTTAGCATTGAAAATAGATATAATTACCGTTGTACCCGAATTGTTGAGTAGCCCTTTTTCGCACTCTATTCTTAAACGTGCTACAGAAAAAAATCTACTTTCCATAAATATTATTAATCTTCGTGACTATACTACTTATGCACGTGCACAGGTTGATGATTATCCCTTTGGAGGCGGAGCCGGAATGGTTTTAATGCCAGAACCGTTAGTTAATGCAATTGAATCCTTAAAAAAATTGACCGAATATGATGAAGTCATTTACCTCACTCCTGATGGAAAATCTTTTAACCAACAAATGGCTAATAGGCTCTCACTAAAAAATAATCTTTTACTCATCTGCGGGCATTATAAAGGCATTGACCAGCGGGTTAGAGATCACTTTATTACCACAGAAATTTCAATTGGTGATTATGTATTAAGTGGTGGAGAGCTGGCTGCAGCGGTGCTTACAGATGCTATTGGACGATTAATTCCCGGCGTGCTTAATGATGAATCCTCCGCTCTTTCCGATTCCTTTCAAGATCAATTACTGGCACCACCGGTATATACCCGCCCCGAAGTATTTAGAGCATGGAGTGTCCCCCCTGTCTTAATGAGCGGTAACCACCAATTGATTGAAGAATGGCGATATGAAGAAAGTGTAAAACGAACCAAGGAACGTCGCCCTGATTTATTGCAGTAACTATTCCTTTTCCACCCATAGATATTCTGCAAAGCCTAACACATCCCAAAAAATATTCCCTTGTAATCTTTTACCGCGTACCCAATACATACCTATTCGAAAAGGTATAGCCAAAATAAACCAAACATTTCTTCTTACACCCCTTCTTAAAATCTTGCAGCCTGCTGCCTCAAGCATTTTAGCCAATACGGCATGATGGTATATACGCACATGCGTAGGATCATCGTAAAAGTTTAATGTGCCATACATAGACGGGAGATGTGCACTCCTTTCTCCCGGATATTCAATATACATCTTACCGCCGGACTTTAATTTTTTCAATAAACCCAAAATGACCTCATCCCCATTGTATAAGTGCTCAATAACATGCACCATCCATATCCCATCAAAGTAACTATTAGGAATAGACGAAAATGATAACTGCGTTAAGTCCATTTCATAAAATTCATCCATAGCAGCTAAATCCTCATCAGTATTATTATAATCACGCTCCATATCTACACCGTGATAAACACATAAAGGAAACACACGCTTAGTTTTTGTGGCAGAATGATTTCCTGCACCTATATCTAAAAGAATGAATGGCCTTCCACCAAACGATTTCTTCATGAAATGAAACTTACTTACCAAAGAAGAAGCAAAAGAACGTAATTTCACAGTAGAAAGTTAGTTACCAAAAGTAACAACTCTACAGTTAACCCGAAATTTATTCTTAACATCAAATGGACAAATACTATGTTTCATAGAAATATATCTTCGGTGGTTGGAAATATTGTAAATATCCGAATTCAAACCATTGGCTTTGGTAGAGTGATTTTTCAAAATGGAAAAATTGTTGATGTGCATATTGATGACCCCACCCCAAATCCTGATGCGCCTTTTATCATGCCGGGTTTTATTGATGCTCATGTACACATTGAAAGCTCATTGCTCATCCCGTCAGAATTTGCACGCATGGCTGTAGTTCATGGTACTGTAGCCACTATCTCAGATCCGCATGAAATTGCCAATGTGTGCGGTATGAAGGGTATAACATTTATGATTGAGAATGGAAAAACTGTTCCTTTTAAGTTTCATTTTGGTGCACCAAGTTGTGTGCCTGCAACAACATTTGAAACCGCAGGAGACGAAATAACTGTTCAGGATATACATACCTTGTTGCAACGGGACGATATTTTTTACCTCAGCGAAATGATGAATTTTCCGGGTGTATTACACGGCAATAAAGAAGTAATGGAAAAAATTTCCGCAGCCAAGCAATATAATAAACCAGTAGATGGACATGCCCCGGGATTACGAGGAAACGATGCAAAAACATACTGTAACGCAGGAATTTCTACCGATCATGAATGCTTTACCGAACCTGAAGCAGCAGAGAAACTTTCTTATGGTATGAAGATTCTTATCCGTGAAGGGAGTGCAGCAAAAAACTTTGAAGCCCTGGCAGGGCTTATTGATGAACACTATGAAAATATGATGTTCTGCTCAGATGACAAACATCCTGATAGCTTGTTAGAAGGTCATATCAATCAATTATGTGCTCGTGCAGTATCCAAAGGAATAGATTTATATAAAGTATTAAAAATGGCCTGTATTAATCCGGTAGAACATTACAACATGCAAGTAGGGTTATTGAATCCCGGAGATAACGCAGATTTCATAATGGTAAAAGACCTTAAAGATTTTAAAGTACTCCAAACCTATATCAACGGTAAGCTGGTAGCTGATGCGGGAAAAACACTTATTCGTTCTCAAAAAACAGGCATAATAAATAACTTCTCAGTTGAAAAAATTAGCCCCAATGACCTCATTGTACAATCTAACGGCAAAGAACAAACGCTAATAATAGGTGCATTAGACGGCCAGTTGATAACAGAAAAGATTAATTACACCCCGCCAATTCAAAATAATAATTGGATTACCAACCCTGCAGATGACATATTGAAAATAGTGGTTGTTAACCGATATAAGGCCTCTCCTATTGCTAAGGCATTTATAAAAAATTTTGGATTAACCACAGGAGCAATTGCTTCATCAGTAGCACATGATAGTCATAATATAGTGGCGGTAGGCGTTGATGATGAATCGCTGGCAAAAGCCATTAACCTGGTTATTCAACAACAAGGCGGATTAAGTGCGGTAAGCCCGGTAGGCGAAGAGGTGTTGCCACTGCCGGTTGCAGGGTTAATGAGTAACCTCGATGGATACAAAATAGCAGAAGATTACACCAAGCTGGACAAAAAAGTTAAAGAAGAAATGGGAAGCAAACTTCGCGCACCATTTATGACACTTTCATTTATGGCACTATTGGTTATTCCTCACTTAAAACTTAGTGATAAAGGGCTCTTTGATGGCGACTCCTTTTCTTTTGTGTAACTATGATTTTGCTCCTGTTATTTCCACTGCAACACTATCTGTTTGTTTAGGAGCAAAATATTTTGTCTTAAAAGAAATAGTTTCTCCGGGAGGAATAGAATCAAAAATCGTTTCCTTATCCTCTTCCAACAGTGTACCTGTTTTACTATAAAAGCGAAAGGTTAAATTAATATCTTTAAAGGTGACCATTTTGGCAGATGAAGAAATCTTTCCACTCACCACCCTTTGTCCTAAAATATTTTTCTTAGATTTAATAGTAGCAGACAGAAATTGCACCGAAGCACCTTTTTCAAATGCTGACATTGACACCTTACTCTTTTCATAAATATCTTCCTTCCCATTATTTGTGCCATCCCCATTACAAGAAAAAAGCAAAAAAATAAACAAAACCGAAAATAATCGCTGCATGTTCAAGTATTTATCTAAAAATACAATATATTGAATTGGGTTTACAAGAATTAATCATCCATACCAGCACTTTTTGTAATAATTTAGCAACATGGTAACCGAAGTGAAACCGATGGTACGAAACTTAAGTATTTATCACTCCTTAGTGAGCAACTGGGTAAGCGAACTTAGAGATGTAACCGTTCAAAATGACCGCATGCGTTTTCGCCGTAATTTAGAACGCATAGCCGAAGTTATAGGTTATGAGATTAGCAAGGAAATGGAAACAGCCGAAAAAGAAGTAACCACACCCATGGGAACAGCAACTTGTAAGGTATTAAAATATCAACCTGTTTTAGCCACTATTCTTCGTGCCGGACTTGCCATGCACAACGGATTATTGAACTTTTTTGACCGTGCCGATAATGCATTTTTAAGTGCCTACCGAAAACATCACCCGGATGGTTCTTTTGAAATCAGATTAGAATACATGAGTTGTCCCGAAATAAATGACAGAGTTGTTATTATTAGTGACCCTATGTTGGCCACCGGTGCTTCCCTGGTTAAATCTATACAATACCTAAAAGAAGAAGGTACTATCCGCACCTTACATATTGCCTGTGCTATTGCATGTACAGTAGGAATAGAATACGTACGAAGAGAAATTCCGCAAGCTATTATTTGGTGTGGAGCTATAGATGATGAACTAACCGCAAAAGGTTATATCGTACCCGGATTAGGAGATGCCGGAGACCTCGCCTATGGTGCAAAAACACAAAACTAACTGATTATCAATATTAGGATTTAAAATTTTACCCTCTTTTTTACAAAAAATATGCAGCATTTTAAGATGTTATAGTACCTTTATAGTATAATCTGAATCATACTTTTCTGCATAATATGTTTAAAAAAATTGCCCTGGTTGTAGGGTTTGCTTTTTTTGCACTCTACTCCTCCGCACAAGACCCGCATTTCTCTCAATTCTTTGCCTCACCGCTTACCTTAAATCCTGCATTTACCGGTAAGTTTGATGGAACGTGGAGACTTGCTGTTAACCACCGGGATCAATGGCCATCTATACCAAAGGCATACGTAACAACCAGCGCTTCTTTTGATATGGGAATTTTAAAAGACAGAATTCCTGATGGAGATGTATTTGGAGTAGGTGTATCAGGGGTTTCTGATGCCAGCGCCAACAGCCAATTAAAACTAAACTACGGCTCACTTTCTCTTTCTTACCATAAATCATTGGATGCAAACGGATACAATACTATCGGTGCAGGGTTTCAGGGTACTTACAGCAGCATGAACCTGGATGTATCCAAATTAACCTTTGAAAGTATGCTCCAACAAAATGGTTTTACCGGACAATCAGGAGAATTCTTTACCAATGGCACTAACCAAAATTATCTCGACCTTAACGCCGGATTGCTGTATTCTGGCTCCTCAAATGGACAGAATAACTATTATTTAGGCGTTTCTATGTATCATATAAATAAACCAAAAGTAAGTTTCAAAGACCAAAACTGGTACCTCTCAGGGCGAGTTACAGTTCATGGGGGAGGCTCATTTCCGGTTAGTGACGTATTAGGCGTTTATACTTCTTTCATCTATCAAATGCAAAACAAAGCAAACGAAACGATGCTTGGAGCCGCTATCAGTCTTAATGCCAATGGAGATAAAGAAAATCCTACCAATGTATTTATAGGATCATGGTTACGGCTTAACGATGCCTTTATCCCATATCTGGGGCTTGAATTTTACGGAATTCGCTTTGGCGCCAGCTACGATATAAATGTAAGTAGCCTTAAAGCAGCAACCAACAACCGGGGTGGTAGTGAATTTTCCATCATCTATATTAAAAAGCCGGTTGAGGTAAAAGGAATTCCCTGCCCAAGATTTTAGTATAAACTATTTCTTCGGATAGCCGCTAACGTAAGCATTACCTTTTATATAAAACCGATATGGGTAATCCGCATCGGGATATCCGGCACCCTCTACTCCAATCCGCTTGCTTATTCCAATTCTATTATCTGCAATAGAAAATCCATCATCCAGTATATACAATAAATTACCTAATAAACTCAAACCGGAGTTTCCTTTAGAAATACCTAATGCCCTGGAAACATTTCCCGGCCCACTCGACACCGATACATCCCCATCTTTCTTACCCGCTCGCTTTAACATGATATCCAAACCAACCAAGGGTTCAACTGCCCTAATTAAAATCGCATCCGGAATACCCCGTTTATTGGTTACTACATTCATCATATTATGCACACCGTAACACACATAAACATAAGATGTGCCGGGCCTTCCATACATATCCTCATTCCTCGCAGTACGCCTGCCACCATAAGCATGTGAAGCGCTATCATTAACAGATTTATATCCTTCGGCTTCTACAATCCTTCCTGCAGTAATATTATTATCAAATGAACTCAATAAAACCTTTCCCAATAGTTCATAAGCTATCCTCAACACATTTGTTCGATTGTAAAATGACAGTGAAATTTTCTTTCCCTTCATAAACGTAAATTAATCAGAATGTATTTATTAAGCACAGCTTTTAGTTGTTTTCTTTAACTTTATTCCTATTCGCTAAGGTTAACTATGCTTAAGGAAATTGTAATTGCTTTTCAATCTTATTTTCAAGCTCATTATTTCATAATGAAACATAAGCTTTGGAAATGGATTGTTATACCCGGACTGATATACGCCATCCTTTTTATTGTTGGCCTCTACTTCTTCTTAACCTCCAGCAATGCCGCAATTAGATTTATGATGGAAGCTGGTGGAATTAAAGCTTGGCTTGATAAAATTCAAACATCATGGATTAGCTTCATGTTTCTGTTTGGGCAAATTATGCTTCAATTAGTGCTCCTTCTTTTCTATTTCTCTTTATTTAAATACCTATTCCTTATTATTGGCTCTCCGGTTTTTTCGTATCTAAGTGAAAAGACCGAGAGTATATTAGAAGGAAAAGACTTTGCATTCAGTTTTTCTCAATTAGCAAAAGATATTGTACGAGGCATACGCCTTGCTTTTAGAAATTTAGTATGGCAATCTGTTTATATGGTTACTATATTCTTCCTTTCCCTTGTACCCTTTGTGGGTTGGATAATGCCCTTGGTAGCCTTGTTTATTGAATGTTATTATCTTGGATTTTCTATGCTCGATTATAGCAGTGAAAGACACCGGCTCGGTTATATACAAAGTATAAAATTTGTAGGCAATCATAAGGGATTAGCCATCGGAAATGGTATGGTATTTTATTTGCTTCATCTGCTTCCTGTAATAGGATGGATGCTGGCACCAGGTTATGCAGTAACCGCTGCAACTTTAAGCCTAATAAATGCTAAAAAAAGCAAACTCATTTTCTAATGGTTACCGTATATTTAATTCCTACCTATTTGCACGAAGAAGGCCTTCAATGTTTACCCAACTATCTCCTTGAGGCTATTCACCATTGCAAGGTTATTTTTACCGAAAACGAACGCACTACTCGCCGTTATCTAAAAATGCTGGATAGTAAGATTATTATTGACGATTTTGAATGGCATACTATAAATAAAAACTCTACAGATTATATTATCTCTTTTCAACAAGCCATTAAACAACAAAAAACAATAGCCATTTTTAGTGAAGCTGGCCTCCCGGGAATTGCTGATCCGGGACAAGACCTTATAGCTATAGCGCACCAAAATAAATGTATAATAAAACCCTTAGTTGGACCCGGAGCTATTTTTCTGGCCTTAATGGCCAGTGGGCTTAATGGACAACATTTTGAGTTTTTAGGATATATACCCATAGATAAGAATGAAAGAGAAAAGAAAATAAGGCAGATGGAAAAAGAATCAATGCTTACAGGGTGCACAAAGATATTTATAGAAACTCCCTATCGAAATGCTTCATTAATAGAAAGTCTTATTACTAACTGTAACCCACAAACGAAATTATGTATTGGCGTTAATCTCACCGGCCCTAACGAGAAAATTATTACTCAAACCATATCAAACTGGAAAAAGAAAAAGCCTGATTTACAGAAAATGCCCGCCATCTTTTTAATAAATGCAAAGGAAGTTTAACCGCATAAACCTCCCATCTTCATATTTATTACAAGTAACTTGTCTTTTAAATAGCCCATCTAATCACTCATTTCCAAGCTCAAGATTGCCTTAAACAGCCTTTAAAACTTATCGAATAACCGATTTTAGAGCAAAAAAAAGAGAAGATAAGTTTACCATTTATTGGCTAAACATAACCATTTATAAACTAAACATGACCGCTTATTAAATAGGCCAAAATCTTATTAATATTTTAAACAACCTTTATAATAGAATTCTATTATGCATTAGGCCAGTAAAAAAGCAAATAGCATTAGTGCAAAATGGATTGTATTAACTGTTCTAATTGAAATTGAAAACTATTTTAATTACAAAAAAAATCAAATCATGAAAACAAGATTATTTTTTCTCTTAACATCACTTTTAATTTTAGGAGCTTTAAATGTTGAAGGGCAATCTATTTCGAACACAAGAAACAACAAAAGTTCAAGTAAGACATCTGCTCCCAATAAGCAAACACGCGAAGAATTAAACTCACAACCGCTACCACCTAAAAGCACAAATGCAACAAGTAAAAATTCAAAACTCAAAAAGAAAATTAGAGGTAACAGAGAGAATACATTAAATCAGCAGTCTTATCCTTCAATAGAAGTGGACAAAACAAACAACACCCCCAATCCCCAACCTTTCACACCTGAATATGATGGTCGCAAAAAGAAATCCCATAACACGCAACCGCTACCACCTAAAAGCACAAAGGAAAATAGCTTAGAAAATAAATAAAATTAAAAGGTAGATAATTAATATGCATTAAAGATGAACGATATTTTTTTGCAACAAAATGCATCGAAGACTAAAATTTCAAAATAAATAAAAATAATATTATGAAAACGATATCGTTCATCTTTATTTTCTTAATCTCGGCTACCCTTACCTCTTATGCACAATCAGACCCTAAAAAAAATGTAACCATAAAAAATGAAAATAACAACACAAAGAGAACGACTACCTCTACTCCCGTATTTCAACCATACCATTTAAAAGCAAGACAAGTATTTTGGAACATTAAAGAACCAGCTAAAATATCAAAACAATCACCAAATGATATCAATTCAAATAGTAATGAACCCTTTGCTGATGAAATAAAAAACTATTTGATAAACCAAAACCTGAACATTAACAACAAATCAACCATAAATAAAGATGGAACAGGTAACTGGGGTAACCAAAACAATAGCACCTATGGAAATTGTTTAGATATTTTAACAGGAACCATTATTGGACTTGAAGAAGCAGAAAATAACCCAAAAACGGTTGATTTAATCTTCATTGCCGCTAATGGAAGTTTCCAAATATGGTCGCCAGACTATGCAAGAAACGAAGTAGCTGCTGAATATACCAGTAGAAGTGTGCATGAATCTACATCTAAATGGAGTGATGTTAACGAAACACTTATTTCAGAAACAAAACTCACTTCAGGTCAATTTGAAAAAATTAAAACAAATGCACAAATGCTAAGCGCAGTAAAAAGTTCAAACAACTATGCATCCTCTCTCACCCTATTTGGAAATTTAGAAGGAAAAGTATTTTCAGTAAAAGTGGAACATGATAATCGAAGCGTATATGGATTAATTCGAGTAGTAAAGCACTACGGAAACGAAGGAAGTAAAGGATATTTAAAAATACAGATCAAATCTCAGGGAATAATAAATCCTGCAACAGGCGAAATCAATGTGAACAGTTATATAAGACAACAACTATAAATAATCAACCCAAAAAATAATTATAGGTTCATTTAAAAGAGAAAATCCAAAATAACCTCTTAATGAATACCACACATTCACTAATAGAAAAAATCAAGGTAATAATAACATGAAAAATAATCTACTTCTTTGTTACTTATTAATTTTCGCAACTACAATAAATGCTCAACAAAATCTTCAATGGGCTAAACGAATGGGGGGAACTGATGGTGACTTGGGGCTTTCCATCACTATAGATGCTGCGGGAAATATTTATACTACAGGGAGTTTTGCCGGAACTGCAGACTTTGACCCGGAGCCGGCAACTTTTAATCTTACAAGCGCAGGGCGTTATGATATATTCATTTCTAAATTAAATGCTGCAGGAAATTTCCTATGGGCTAAACGGATGGGAGGAACTGATTATGACTACGGGAAATCCATCGCTGTAGATGCTGCCGGAAATATTTATACTACAGGGAAATTTATCGGAACTGTAGACTTTGACCCGGGGCCGGCAACTTTTAACCTTACAAGCGCAGGGAGTAATGATATATTTATTTCTAAATTAAATGCTGCAGGAAATTTCCTATGGGCTAAACGGATGGGAGGAACTGATCATGACTACGGGGAATCCATCGCTGTAGATGCTGCTGGAAATATTTATACTACAGGGAATTTTCGCGGAACTGTAGACTTTGACCCGGGGTCCGCAACTTTTAACCTTACAAGCGCAGGGTCTTCTGATATATTTATTTCTAAATTAAATACTGCAGGAAATTTCGTATGGACTAAACAGATGGGGGGAACTCGTTATGACGGGGGGAGTTCCATCACTGTAGATGCTGCCGGAAATATTTATACTACAGGATATTTCCAAGAAACTGTAGACTTTGACCCGGGGTCGGCAACTTTTAACCTTACAGCCCCAGGGATGCTTGAGGATATATTTATTTCTAAATTAAATGCTGCAGGAAATTTCGTATGGGCTAAACGGATGGGGGGAACTGGTTATGAAGGGGGGAGTTCCATCGCTGTAGATGCTGCTGGAAATATTTATACTACAGGATATTTCCATGAAACTGTAGACTTTGACCCGGGGCCGGCAACTTTTAACCTTACAGCCGCAGGGTTTCTTGAGGAAATATTTATTTCTAAATTAAATGCTGCCGGAAATTTCCTATGGGCTAAACGAATGGGGGGAACTGATATTGACCGCGGGAATTCCATCTCTGTAGATGCTGCCGGAAATATTTATACTACAGGATTTTTCTATGAAACTGCAGACTTTGACCCGGGGTCCGCAACTTTTAACCTTACAAGCGCAGGGGATGATGATATATTCATTTCCAAATTAAATGCTGCAGGAAATTTCGTATGGGCAAAACGGTTGGGGGAAACTGGTAGTGACAAAGGGCGTTCCATCGCTGTAGATGCTGCGGGAAATATTTATACTATAGGGGATTTTTCCGGAACTGCAGACTTTGACCCGGGGCCGGCAACTTTTAACCTTACAAGCGCAGGGAGCTATGATATATTTATTACAAAACTTTGCACATCCACTACAGCAATAGACAATAAAACAGCATGCAATAGCTATACATGGATTAATGGAGTTACCTACACCGCGCCAAACAATACCGCTACACATATCTTACAAAATGCTGCAGGATGTGATAGTATTGTAACCCTTAACCTAACCATTAATACAGTGGTAGCCACTGCTACTATTAATAGTAACACACTTTCAGCAGTTGAAGCTGGCGCAACCTATCAATGGCTGGATTGTAATAATGCAAACAGCCCTATTGATGGGGCTACCAACCAAAATTTTACACCTAACACTAATGGTAATTATGCTGTGAAAGTAACAAAAAACGGATGTACAAAAACTTCCGTTTGCTATCCTATTACAAGCATAATAGAAATTGTTGGTATTTACCCCAATCCCACAAATGGCTCATTTACTGTTGGCATGGGGCAAATAATTGATAAAGGAAGCATTTCAATAAAGAATGTATTAGGACAAGAAGTGTACTCCGAATCCTTTTCCTCAAAAAATAAGTTGGAGATAAATATTAACCTATCAGCAGGTACTTATTTTGTTACTGTCTTTAACGATGATAAAAAATTTATCACACTAAAATTAATTAAACAATAAAAAACATAAGTGTATAAAAAATGGTTACCTACCATCTTTACACCCCTTAAAAAAAGAAAATACTACGTCCAGCAAGTATAATTAAGCCATCGGAATACTGGGTAAGTTTAAACCCGGTATTTCCGGTGCTTAGTTTATGAAGAAGCACTGTTTTGTATTTGCAAATGAAGAAAGGAATAAGATTGTTGTAAACACAATTAGATAATTTCTTAAAAGCTGTAAGATTTATTCAGTTCTTAAATTTCTATTCTTCCCCCTTATTCTTCATCGCCATCAGTAAAGTATAAGCTCCTTGCTGAACGATTTTGCTATTTTTCAATACTTCGGTATTGACAATTTCTGTAAAACCGTCTCCACTGCTTCCAACTTCTACCGCTAACATTTCAAAGTTATTAGCGTCCTTTTGTTTAAAAACATAATGTTTCCCTTCAAAAGGAACTATACAGTCATCAGGCAGGGAAAGGTTTTGCGTTTCAGGTATTTCGATTGTTGCATTCATATACATTCCTGGAATTAAATTAGCATCATAGTTTTCAAAATGGGCATGAACTTCTACGGCTCTATCCTCTGAAATATTTTTCCCAATGAGAATAATTTTTCCTTGATACTTCTTATCCGGATTATTATTGGTATAACTGACTAATGGCATACCTATCTGAATTTTATTCCAATCTTTTTCAAAAACTTTCAAATTCAAATGAATATCCCTTGGGTCAACCAATTCAAACAGTACATCTGATGAACTCACATACTTGCCAATATTGACCAGTACTTTGGTAACATATCCATCAAAAGGTGCGTAAATACTAGATGTTCGCTTGATGTTATTAACGGTTATTTGATTGGGGTTGATATGAATGAGTTGTAGTTTTTGTTCTAATGCTGCCAAAGACGCTTCTAATATTTTGTAATCTGCCTGTGCTTGCTGGAAAACCTTATCGCTGCTGGCTTTGCTTTGATTAAGTTCCTTTTGACGATTATATTCTTCTTTTGCATTTTGCAATTGTGCTTTTGTAGTAAGATAATCCTGTTGTAATTGGATATACTGATTGTCTTCTAAAGTGACCAATATTTCGCCTTTTCTGAAATGCATACCGGGCAATAGTTTGGTAGACTGAACCCTGCCACCCATAGCACTACTGACAGAAACTAAATTTTGTGGTGGTACATCTATTGTTCCGTTCAGTTTCAAAGTGTGATGGATATTTTTCTCTTGCAACTCCGTTGTGCTTATTTGAAAATTATTAAGCTGTTCTTTGGTCAATGAAAGGTGATTTTCATTGGCTGGATTGGGCTGTTTATCTTCTTCTTTTTGACTGTTTTTACAACCGAAAAGGGCTAAACTTAAAAGGATGACAATTATATTTTTCATTGTTATTTTATTTTGAAATGAGATAAAGAATAGTGATGGCTGTTTGATTTAACTGGGTTACAGCCTGATAATAGTTGGCTTGAATTTGTGTTGCCTGATTATTCAAAAGCACCCAATCCAAATAATTAATTTCCCCATTGGCAAATTGTTCTTTTGCCGTCTTGAAAATCTGTTCGGCTTGTGGCAGTTGCTTATTTTGGAAATTCTCAACAATTACTTCTTGTGTTTGATATGAACTCAAAGCCGACCGGTATTCCGTTTCTAATTGAGTTTTTTTAACTAATTGCTCGTTTTCGTAAAAAGCTATTTTCTGTTGCCCCGCTTTTATGTTTGCTTTTTGTCCGCTTGCAAAAATGGGAATACCGACACCCAACGTCACCACATTGAATCTGCTTTGTCCAATATCTCTAAAACTTTGGTTGTAATACGAAAGTGATAAATCAGGCAATAGTTTGGACTTCTCCAATTTTACCTGCAATTTAGATTGGTCTATTTCCTGTTGTGAAAGTTCAACTAAAGGATGATGGTCCATCGAAGTTTCATTAGTCAGCAATCCCAAATCAATGATAAAATTATCTGCTATCGGTTCATAGCTTATATCAGAACTGAGCAACCATTGGAATTGAATTTTTGCCAGGTCAATTTCATTTTCTAACCATTTTAATTGATTTGAAATATTCTCAAACTGAATTTCGGCAGTCGTTTTTTCCAGAATATTACCGGCACCTTTTTCAAACCGCAATTTGCTTTTTTCTAAAAATTCTGAATAGAGCGTATCGGTTCTGCTAAGAATAGTCTTCTGTTCATTTAGCAATAAAATCTGATAAAAAACCTGTGTAACCAATTTTCTTGTTTCTATTTTGGAAAGCTTTGTCTGAGTAATTGCTTTTTGCCATTCCTGTTCCAAAACCTTTTTTTGATTGCTGTAAACCGTAGGAAAATTGATATTTTGTGTAAGCCCAAATTTATTATCAAATGTAGCCGTGTTAATTTGCCCCAATTCTGTGGTAAGATTGGTTTGCGGAATGTTGAGATAAGATGCTTTTTTCTTAGACTGATAGCTTTCTAAAAGTTCATTGCTTTTGATGGAAAGATTGTTTTTATCCGCCATTTCCAAAGCTTGTTCCAAAGTGATATTTTGGGCAAAAAGCGGCATCTGGATTAAAAGAACGATGATACTTATCACTGATTTTTTCAATAATTTCATCTTTTTTAAATTTATTTTTTCAAACTGAATAAATAGGGTAGGCAAAACGAACAGCGTTAGGAAAGTAGCAATCAACAATCCGCCAATCACCACCGTTGCCAAAGGTTTTTGCACTTCGGCTCCAGCACCTTTACTCAATGCCATTGGTAAAAAACCTAATGATGCCACAAAAGCCGTCATCAATACCGGTCGTAATCTGGTTTTTGTGCCGTTTAGAACTACTTTTTCTAAATCTTGTTCTCCTGATTTTTTAAGGCGATTAAATTCTGCTATCAACACAATTCCATTTAAAACTGCAACGCCAAACAAAGCAATAAATCCAATGCCGGCACTGATGCTGAAAGGCATTCCTCGCAGTGCCAGCAGAAAAATACCACCAATGGCAGAAAGCGGAATAGCAGTATAAATCAATAAACTTTCTTTAATGGAATGGAACGCAAAAAACAACAATATGAAAATCAAAGCCAAGGATACCGGTACGGCAATCATTAAGCGGTCTTTTGCTTGATTTAAATTTTCAAAAGCTCCTCCGTAAGTGATGTAATACCCAGGTGAAAATTGTAGTTGCTGCTCTGCTTTTTTACTCAATTCATTCACGATGCTTTGTACATCTCTACCCCGTATATTAAAACCGATGACGATTCTTCGTTTGGCATCTTCTCTTTGTATCTGAGCCGGACCGGTGATAATGTCCACATCCGCCACCTGATACAAAGGTATTTGAGTGCCTTTGGGCGTTGGTATGAGTAGATTGCGAATGTCATTCAAGTTTTCTCTTTGTTTTTCATCCAATCGAACGACCAAATCAAACCGTTTTTCTCCTTCATACACCTTACCTGTGCTTTGTCCTGCAAAAGCGGTGTTCACCACTTTATTGACCTCTTTAATATTCAGTCCAAACTGTGCCATTTTGGCTCGGTTGAATTTGACTACCACCTGCGACATTCCGGTTACGGGTTCTATGTATAAATCTTCTGCACCCTTTACGGTTTTGATGATAGTGCCTAATTGTGTGGCATAATGTGCGAGACTATCCAAGTCTTCTCCAAAAATCTTACAAACCACATCTTGTCGTGCACCGGTCATTAATTCATTAAAACGCATTTGTACGGGATACTGAAAACCTGTGCTGATGCCGGGTACAGCTTCTAAAGATTTACCCATTTTCTCTGCCAATTCGGGGAATGTTTTAGCGGAAGTCCATTCTTTTTTGTTTTTTAAAATGACCATCATATCGCTGGCTTCCATCGGCATTGGGTCGGTGGGCACTTCACCGCTTCCGATTTTTGTAACTACTTTTTCCACTTCCGGATATTCTGATTTTAAAATATGAGCAGCTTTTTGAGTGTATTCAATAGTGGTGTTTAAATTACTACCGGTTAAAACTCTTGTGTCCACTGCAAAATCACCTTCTTCCAATGAGGGAATAAATTCACCGCCCAATCTTGAAAGGATAAATACTGCAATTACAAAAAGTACAGCAACCGAAGCAATGACTGTTTTGGGAAAATGAATTACCTTTCTCAACAACCTTTGATGTGCGTTGGCAATTTTATCCATCACTCTGTCCGACAGATTGGGTTTGTGTTTCAGTTTTTTACTCAATACCAAGGCACTCATCATTGGGATATAAGTGAGCGAAAGAATAAAAGCCCCAATCAACGCAAAAGAAACTGTTTGCGCCATCGGTTTAAACATTTTACCCTCGATACCTTGTAAACTGAAAATAGGCAAGTAAACAATCAAAATAATTATCTGACCGAATACAGCACTATTCACCATTTTAGATGCTGAACTTTGAACTTCTTTGTTCATTTCTGATTGACTGATTTTGGGCAAGATTTCATATTTTTTACCGTGATGCAACTGATGCAAAACGGCTTCGACAATAATCACTGCACCATCTACAATCAAACCGAAATCCAAAGCTCCCAAGCTCATCAAATTGCCGCTCACGCCAAAAACATTCATCATAATGATGGCAAAGAGCATAGAAAGAGGAATAACAGATGCTACCAACAATCCGGCTCTTAAATTACCCAAGAACAACACCAGCACAAAAATGACTATCAAAGCACCTTCTGCCAAATTGGTTTCGATGGTATGAATGGCATTATTGACCATTTTGGTTCTATCCAAAAACGGTTCGATGACTACGCCTTCAGGCAAGGTGCTTTCGATTTGAGCAATCCTTTCTTTTACATTTTTGATGACATCATTGCTATTCGCACCTTTCAGCATCATCACAACCGCACCGGCTACTTCACCTTGGTCATTATAGGTCATTGCTCCATAGCGTGTAGCATGGCCAATATTCAATGTAGCTACATCTTTCAACAAAACAGGAATACCGTCTGAAGTGGATTTTACGGCAATATTTTCAATGTCTTCTTTGTTTCCAATCAAGCCCTCACTTCTGATAAATAAAACAGTCGGCCCTTTTTCAATATAAGCACCTCCTGTGTTTTGGTTGTTGTTTTCCAAAGCCTGAAAAATATCATTGATAGTGAGATTAAAGGATTGTAACTTTTGAGCATTCACCGCAATTTCATATTGCTTTAGCTTGCCACCAAAACTGCTGACTTCTGCCACGCCTTTTACCCCCAATAATTGTCTTCTTACAATCCAATCCTGAATCGTGCGTAGTTCAGTCACATCATATTTATTTTCAAAACCCGATTTTGCACGAACCACATATTGATAAATTTCACCTAATCCGGTAGAAATAGGCCCCAATTCAGGTGTGCCGACACCTTCCGGAATTTCATCTTTTACGGATTGCAATCTTTCTGCTACCTGTTGCCTTGCCCAATACACATCTATATTGTCGTCAAAAACAATAGTAACTAAGGACAAGCCAAAACGGGAAAAACTCCTGATTTCGTGAATACCGGCAATATTGCTGCTTGCTTGTTCAATAGGAAAAGTAACCAATCGTTCAATATCGGTAGCCCCCAAAGCAGGAGCCACGGTAATGACTTGCACCTGATTATTGGTAATATCGGGAACGGCATCAATCGGCAGTTTGGTGGTTTCATACACACCAAAGATGACTAGGGCGACCGAAAATAGCCCTATGATGAGTTTATTCCTTACGGAAAACTCAATAATTTTATTAAGCATATTTTTGAATTAATCATTAAATTAATTTTTGAAACTTGCCCGAAACTCAGGCATAGCAATAGAAAGGCATATTAACCTTTCCTCAATAAAAAATGATTAACCCAAACGAGGTGGTTGCCAGATACCATTCAGATAGGCATCGGCATAATTAGATTGAAGATATGTGGGAATGGATGCATTATCTTCAGGGAAGATTTGCTTTTGAAGTGAAAATATCGGATTGGGAATAAGTGAAATTACCGACCCACAATGTGCATTTAATGTTTTAAATGGCAGATTATCGTGATGGTGATTATTATGTTGATGATTAACTTTCCCCGTATAATGTTCAGCTAAAAAATGAATAAAGGAAATAGCAGATTCTTCCTGCGTATGTTCGGTATAATGCTGCATTAAGAGTGGCAATTTCAATAACTCTCCAAATGCTGTGTTTGCACTCAGAAAGATAAAAAGAAATGATATTACCACAAGCCGTCTCATGATACAAAGTTACTCCTTTTTAGGAACATTTTTCGGTTTATAAAAGTGATTATTATCATCTTATTTAAAATATTGATGGTATAACTCATTCGATTGTTTAAGTATTACAACTACTTGTATTTCCTCATTTCCATCCTTTAGTTTTTCTAACTCTTTTACTAATTCTGTAACCTCCTGGCATATTATTTATATACCCAATTCCTTCGATAAAAGTAGAATCATGAAACCCAAAGTATGTCCCACTAAAAATTTCTTTCTATAGACGGAAAAATTTGGCTCTTTTGGTTTTACTCACGGTATAATTGATTATAAATGGTGTTCGTGATTGCTTCGCAGTTGCGAAGTTTTGGCTTGTGTGTCGGGCAAAACCAAATGCGCCAAATGTGCGGCGGAGAAATGCCTAAGCATTCACGAACACAATTAAAAAAATAAACTATTTGTGAGTAAAATAAAAAATACAGAAGGGTAAGCAATGAGTGTCGGCTTACTCGTTGTCCGTTTGTTGCGTGGTTTAAATGTCCATGTTCGCCTGTCAAAATGGTTTACTTTTCTGCTTATATTTTGGCCGTCTGTTCAATGTTCGGAGTGTCGTCCTACCATTGGCTATTTCATTTATTATCCGAATACACAAAACAAGCTAAAAGGGTAAAAAAGAAATTTGGTAAATTGCACATTGCTTAATCTTCAACATTTATGAATATAGCTATTGTATGCTATCCAACATTTGGTGGTAGTGGGGTTTTGGCAACCGAATTAGGTAAGGCGCTTTCAGAAAAAGGACACAGTATCCATTTTATCACTTATCAACAACCGGTTCGCCTTAGCGGTTTCCATGCAAATATTTTTTATCATGAGGTACGTGTTCCTACCTACCCTCTATTCGACTATCCACCATACGAAACAGCATTAGCCAGTACAATGGTAGATGTTATTCTAAATAACCATATAGATCTCTTGCATGTTCATTATGCTATTCCTCATGCATCCGCTGCTTTCATGGCCAAGCAAATTTTAGCACGCCACAATAAAGCTATCCCTGTTATTACCACCCTGCATGGTACAGATATTACCTTGGTGGGAAGAGATAAGACCTTTAGCCCGGTAGTGAAATTTTCAATGGAAGAAAGTGATGTCCTTACAGCAGTTTCAGAAAATCTTAAACAAGAAACTTACCGGAATTTTAATTTAGATAAACCTATTGAGGTTATTCACAATTTTGTAGATGTAAAACGATTCCATCGTAAGTCGGCTCCGGGGGCTAAATCACTTCTTGCTCCTAACGGAGAAAAAATAATTGTCCATGCTTCCAATTTTAGAAAAGTAAAGCGGGTAGATGATGTAGTAAAAACATTTATTAAAATCAATGAGAAAATTCCTTCTATTTTACTCCTCATCGGAGACGGACCTGAACGACCTTACATTGAATCTCTTTGTCGTGACCATGAAGGATGTGCGCGTATTAAATTTTTAGGAAAACAGGAGCAAATGGAAGAAATCCTACCACTCTCAGATCTCTTTCTTCTTCCCAGCGAATATGAAAGCTTTGGCTTAGCGGCTTTAGAAGCCATGGCAGCTGAGGTACCGGTAATTTCAAGTAATGCAGGAGGACTACCAGAAATTATTATACAGGGAAATTGCGGCTACATGAGTAATATTGGTGATACTGATGATATGGCTGCTAATGCTATTAAAATCTTATCTGACCTCGAAGTACATAAGCAGTTTAAGAAAAATGCATTAGCTCAAGCAGAAAAATTTGACCTGCATTTCATAGTTCCGATTTACGAGAAACTGTATGCGAAGCTTGTTCCTTTAACGCTTTCTTAGCCAAGTTTCGGGATTTATATTACTTCGTTCATCACTCATCAAAAAATCAATTGTCCCTACACCATCCAGGTTAGCAGCTACCTTTCCGATTACCTGGCCCGTTGACACCTCCTGACCTTTACTTACAGACACTCCTGATAAATTACTGTAACTGGTAAAATATCGCCCATGTTGAATGATAACCATCTGCATATCCTCAATGGAAGTAACAGTACTTACCGTTCCACTAAATACCGCTTTCACCGATGTTCCAATATCAGATGCAATAGTAACTCCAAAATTATTAATAATGGTGCCGCTGGGTAATGTATTTGATCCGTAGGACATTAATACTGTACCTCTGTCAACAGGCCATGGCAATGCACCCCGATTCTTTTCAAAACTAGCGTTAAGGGCCATATTTTGCTCATTCAACAACACACTTTCACCTGGCTTTTTAACCACCCTGGTAGCAGTTGGGGAAGGCGTAGCTGCAGAAGATGGGGCTTTGGCAAGAGTCGCCTTCTCACGTTCTGCTTTTAATTTGGCTTCTCGAATAGCATCTTCCTTAGCCTTCTTAATAGCAGCCGCAATAGCATTATTAACCTTTTTCATTTGCCGCTGCTTTGCAGCAATTTGTTGGTTTAGTTGCTTCCCTTGCTTTTGTAAATTAGCCAAGATTCTATCTTTTTCCTTCTGTTCAGTAGCTAAAACGCTCATTTCCTTGTTCTGCGTTTTTAGTGTTTCATTCTTTTGATTTCGAGCTCCGGATAAATCACTGATACGCTTTTTTCTTAACTCCTGTGTACGTAAAATATTTTCCCCTTGTACCTCACGATAATTGCGATAACTTTTTAAATAAGCAATTCGCTTTACTGCATCATTAAAATTATTTGCAGAAAATAAAAAATTTAAGAACTCGTAGTTCCCCCGGTTTTTATATGCATATACCATACTTTTCGCATACTCTTGCTTTAGGGTATCCAATAGCCGGTTATACCGATAAATATCTCGCTGAATAATATAAATATTATTATTGAGCTCGTGCAAATCCTTATTAATGTTATCAATTACTTTATTCTGGAGATTAACTTTCTTACTAATTAGTCTCCATTGCAATAATCCTTCACGGGTATCCGATTTATTCTTATTAAGTAATATTTGAGTTTCTTCAATTTCCTTTTTTAAATCCTGACGCTGCTTTTCAAGCTGGTCACGCGTTTGCGGCTGGGCAACACATACACCAACCACCAACATCAGACCAAAAGAAATAACAAGAGACTTTAACATGGTTAGAGGCTTTAATACAAATTAAATAGATTGTAACAAAAGAAACAACTGAACAGCATCTACAATAAACAACTATTTTCTTTTATAATTTTTAGGAACCTTCATTACCACTGATAATTCTTTGTTAAACTCAACTTGTTTAAATTTCAATTTTAGATTGAGTTTCTTTTTTTCAGTTATTGTTATCTGTCTATTCATAGAAAACATTTTCCCGTCTATATTTTCATATTCACCATAAGTTATGGATGCAGAACGATTGCGAAATTCATCTGTATCATCCAACTTAGAATGCGTGATGTGGTTTGCTGAATTATCTATTGTTAGCAGGTGCTTATAATAACCTCCTGTAAATGATATGTGAAGTAAATTATCTTGCTTTGTAATAAGTTTGGGGTCGTTGTTTATAAAAATAGGATTCCCAATAAATATATCCTGAAGTGTATTAAAATCAAACGGAATACCGGTTATATCTTGCAAATAACCAATCGTTCGATACTGTACTTCTTTATCCTGCTTATTCATCAAAATCACCTCTTCCGGTGTAATCAACATTCGGTACACTTCAACATTTAAGAATGTTGCTGATAATGATATCCAAATAGCACTATCCTTTATCATCCTCACTGTTGCCAACAAATCTGGCTGCTTTACATTATTATCTTCCGCATCTACTTTTATTTTCGCAGCAAAGGTTTGGTAAGCTATTTTTATTGAGTCTAATTTTTGAATTACTTCATTCATAAAGTGATGCTGATCCGTTTCTGGTTTTACCACAATAGCAGAATCTCGGGGAGAAGTCAATTGACTAATTTGCTTGGTACTCTTACATCCTAAGGCAAAAAAAATAATGATAACAGATAGTAAGGTGCTTAATCTCATGTTTTATTATGTTGTTCCGGTATGGCCAAAACCACCTTCTCCGCGTAAAGATTTTGAAAGTGCTTCATCCGGTTCGTACAAATGCGCCACACTTACTGCTGAAATAACCATCTGTGCTATCCGGTCATTATTTTCAATAGTAAAGTTTTCAGCACCCAAATTTATCAGTAATACTTTTACTTCTCCTCTATAATCGCTATCAATTGTTCCGGGTGTATTAAGACAAGTAATTCCATGTTTTACAGCCAATCCACTTCTAGGCCTGATTTGAGCTTCATATCCTTTAGGAAGTTCTATAAATATACCGGTAGGAATAAGAATTCGTTCCATTGGCTTTATGATCACCGGTAGTGGAAGGAAAGCACGCAAGTCCATCCCTGCAGATCCGGGTGTAGCGTACTCAGGCAGTGGATTGTTTGAAATATTTTTTACCGGTATTTTCAACTTATCCATCAGTTTCCTTTTTTAATAATACAGAGGCATAAGCTATCAGCCCCTCCTCTCTACCGGCAAATCCCATGTGTTCGGTTGTGGTTGCTTTGATACTTACATCAGCTTCGTTTATCCCTATCCGTGATGAAATTACTTGCCTCATCTTTTCTATATGTGGGGCTATTTTAGGTTCTTGTAAGCAAAGTGTTGAATCTAAGTTGACCACTTTATACCCTTTTTCAGAAATCATCTGCATGGTTTCCTCTAACAGGATTTTACTGTCTATCCCTCTGTATCGTTCGTCTGTATTGGGAAAATGTTTGCCTATATCACCTAAGCCTAATGCGCCTAATAAGGCATCACAAATAGCATGAAGCAAAACATCTGCATCACTATGGCCAATAGCCCCTTTATAATGAGGTATTTCAACTCCTCCAATAAAAAGAGGAGTGCCTTCAGCAAGTTGGTGAAAGTCAATTCCTGACCCTATTCTATATGACATGGTGGAAGCAAATATCGGGTAAAAAAGAAAAAGCGCCTCCGAATTTCAGAGACGCTCTTAAAATAATATTGAACAGATTCAATTATTTCATATCGAATTGCAAACCGAAACGCAAAGTGTTAGACAATGGGTTTCTGTTGGTACCTGAACCGGAAGGCAATAGATAAGAAATATTCAATGCAATCATTTGATATTTCAAACCAGCACCTAAAGTGAAATACTTTCTATTTCCTTTAATGGGGCTCTCATAGAAATATCCTGCACGGAACATAAATTGATCTTTATAATTAAATTCAGCACCTGTAGAAATGGTAAATTCTTTTAACTCACCTCCCTGACCTTTTGAATCACCAAAAGATTTAAACCAACTACTAACAACACCTTGCTCACGATAATCTTTCACATCCTGCAAGTAGGCTGCTGAATCACCATCAAAGCGTGGAGGAATTGGAACCATTAATTTATTTAAGTCTAAACCAAAAGTGATTTTATTATCTGCATCAAAAACTTTAGTATAAGTAGCACCTAAACCTAAGTTAGCAGGAATATAATCTTTTTGATTTGCATCGTCTCCATAAGAAATTTTACTTCCTAAGTTGCTTAATGTAGCACCCCAGTTAAAGCCACTTCCATCAGATTTCAAGCCATTTCCAAAAACGTGAATGTCTCCTGCAACAGAGCTTCCTTTTTTGAAAGTACTTCCGTTAAAGGTTCCGCTGGCAAGATCAGAACTTATATAACGCAAAGCTATACCCATTCCTATTTTATTAGATAGTTTACGGCTATATCCTGCATCAAAGGCAAACTCGCGCGGACGTTGAGAACCTAAGCTATTTGCATCTGCATCGGTAAATTCAATATTACCTAAACTAAAGTAACGTAATGACGCAGAAACAGTCTGCATATCATCTAATTTATAGTAGCCGGCTAAAGAAACTAAATAAACATCTTTTAAATCTAAATCACTTAACCAAGGTGTATAAGTGGCTCCTATTTGCATTTTCTTATCTGAAAACGGAAGTTTACCCAAGTTCCAAAATCCACTATAAGAATCCGGAGAAGTGGCTATACCTACTTCACCCATACCGGCACTGCGTGCATCAGGAGATATTCGAAGAAAAGGAACTGCAGAAGTAACTACAGATATTTCACTAGGCTGAGATGACTGGGCATACGTCCCTTGAACGCCTGCTAATAACAAAACTAAGGCAGTCAATTTCAATGTTGCTTGTTTCATGCGATTTATTTGTCTTGGTTAGGTAGACTTACCTCTAATAAGCGATATTTTAATTTTAAAATTTGCGGGTAAAATTAGGTGATTTTAACAAATTATACTACTAATTATGTGTGTATTGTTAAAAAATACATTTCCCTTCATCCGGAAAACGCTGCATATTAGGTAATTATTGTTATTCACCCAAAAAAAACTTAAAAAGTATATATTATAAGTACTTGACAACCACAATTTCAAAAAAGTTGCCTTAAGGGTTAAAAAAATAAAAATATTTTTTAAAAAACCAGAGGTATCATGTGGAATTTACATAAAGTATATATATTCGCAAATAGAGTTTAACCCCCGACATAAAATAAATAAGAAAACCTTTCGTTAAACAATTTGCTAAACGAATGCACATGCAAAATCTGATCTCAGGTAAAACCCTGATGGTAATTGCCGCAGCAGCCTTAACACTTACCTCCTGCGGGATTATGGGCAAGAAAAAAGCCAAATCATCTGTTACAGGATGGAACTATGATGACAAAAACATGGGTAATTACCATGTGTCTAAAGTTAAATACCCAAAAGCTGGTCCCGGCCTTGTGTTTGTACAAGGTGGTACTTTTGTGATGGGTGCAAAAGATGAAGACGTGATGGGCGACTGGAATAATGTACCACGCCGCGTTACTGTTCCGTCCTTTTTTATTGATGAAACAGAAGTGGCAAACGTTCACTACCGTGAATACCTCTACTGGATTGAAAATACCTTTAGTAACGATACTTCTATTATGCAAAAGGTTCTTCCTGATACTTTGGTGTGGCGTGAAGAACTCGCATATAACGAACCTTATGTAGAATATTATTTTCGCTATCCTTCTTACAACTATTACCCTGTAGTAGGTGTAAGCTGGCGTCAGGCGCACGATTTTACAATTTGGCGCACCGATCGTGTAAACGAATTAAACCTAATGAAAAAAGGGTATTTGAAAAAAGATGCAGCTAAGCGGGAAATGAAAGGCGGAGGTGCTGACGGTTCATTTAATACAGAAACCTATTTAATGAATCCTGAGTTAATTCAAAACCGCAGCAAACCCAAAAAGTCACCACTAAAAGATGTAAGCGGTAAGCCGCGTGCAACTGTGAAACTGGAAGATGGTATTCTTAATATGGGATATCGTTTGCCTACAGAGGCTGAATGGGAATATGCTGCATACGGATTATTAGCACAAAATCCTAAGCCTCGTAAAAAAGAATCTAAATCCGGAGAAGAGTTAATCTCTAATCAACAAATTTACTCCTGGAGTAAAAATCCTAATGGATTACGTGATAACCGCAGAGGTAGCTGGCAAGGTAAATTCTTAGCCAACTTCAAAAGAGGTAATGGTGATAACATGGGAGTTGCGGGAGGATTGAATGACCGTGCTGCAATTCCTGATAATGTAAAATCATTCTATCCAAATGCCTTTGGCTTATATAATATGAGTGGTAACGTGAGTGAGTGGGTTGGGGATGTATATCGCCCGATGACACCAATGGATGCTGAAGATTTTAACTACTTCCGCGGTAACAAATTCCAGAAATATTATAAAAATAGCAGCGGCGAATTTGAAAGAGATAGCATGGGAAGATTGAAGAAAGTAGATATTGATGATGAAGAAGTAAAAAATAGAAGTAATTACCAGCGCAATAATGTAATTGATTATATGGATGGCGACTCTGCCAGTGGCGCATTCTATGGCTATGGTTCTACCTCATTAATTAGTGATAAGAGCCGAGTAATTAAAGGAGGAAGCTGGAATGACCGCGCTTATTGGCTATCCCCCGGAACACGTAGATATATGGACGAGGATATGGGTGCCAGCACGGTAGGTTTCCGCTGTGCTCAAACCTATCTTGGACCACCTGAAGGACCAGGTTTCAAATCCGGTAATATCTTTGCCAAGCGTAAACAAAATGCACGTAAAAAGAAATAACCTTTTTAAACAATATTTAACCCCGGATCTTCCGGGGTTTTTTGTTACCGTATTCTACACTTACTTTTGAGTATGACTATTCCTGAATTGTATACTATTTATTTACAACATCAAAAAATCAGTACTGATTCAAGAACTATTCAACCCGGCGATATCTTTTTTGCACTTAAAGGAGAAAATTTTAACGGTAATGCATATACGAATATAGCATTGAGTAGAGGTGCTATATTATGCGTTACAGATGAAGAAACCCAAAATAATGATACGCGAATCATTCGGGTTGAAAACGCCCTCAATACCTTACAGCAATTAGCACTTTACCATCGTAAACAATTTAATATTCCATTCCTTGCTATTACCGGCAGTAACGGAAAAACGACTACAAAGGAATTAATTCATGCCGTACTAAGTAGTACATACATAACATATACCACAACCGGCAACCTAAATAACCACATCGGAATTCCGTTAACCCTTTTAAAAATTAAACAAGATGCTGCTATTGCTGTAGTTGAAATGGGTGCAAATCATATTGGAGAGATAGCCTCCTATTGCCACATTGTTCAACCTACACATGGGCTGATTACCAATTGCGGGAAGGCACACTTAGAAGGGTTTGGAAGTGAGGAAGGAGTAAAAAAGGGAAAAGGTGAACTATATGACTTCCTTAGGGAAAATAACGGCACCGCTTTTGTAAATAGTAATTTGAACTACCTCATGGAAATGAGTTCGGGCATTAGCCATAGAATCTTATATGCCTCAGAAGAAACCGTGACACATGAAGACAATCACCAAACTTTTCTACAGGTTAATACCGAAGATGGATTTCATATTAAAACTCAATTAGTGGGTGATTATAATTTACCCAACGTGCTAGCTGCAATGGCAATAGGAAAATACTTCCAGGTAACACCTCAGGTTATTAAATCAGCCATTGAAAATTATATCCCTTCCAATAGTCGTTCGCAACTTATAATGTGGAAAACAAATACTGTAATATTAGATGCATACAATGCCAATCCTTCAAGCATGAAAGCTGCTATTACTAACTTTGCCAATGAAAGAAATACAAACAAAGTGCTGATTCTCGGCGGAATGAAAGAACTTGGAAAAGACAGAGAAAAGGAACACACTTCGCTCATATCATTTATTGAAGAGTTTAAGTGGGCAGCAGTCATCCTGGTTGGCGAAGAGTTTAGCCATACACCTCCACATTTTCAACATTTCAATACCAGCGTTGAAGCTCGCGATTGGCTAAAAAAGCATCCCCTCCATAATGCGCACATCTTGTTAAAAGGCTCAAGAAGTATGAAAATGGAAACAGTACTCGATGATTAAATCAATTCTTTAAAGGGAGATAAATAAATAACCTGCCAATGAGCAGGTTATTGCGGAGACGAAGGGATTCGAACCCTTGATACAGTTTCCCGTATACACACTTTCCAGGCGTGCTCCTTCAACCACTCGGACACGTCTCCAAAAGGGAAGCAAAAATAAGCAAATTCAAATTCTTTTCTCCTATTCTTCTTGTTATTGACAGATGAAAACTAAATTTGAAGTATGGCCCTGGAAGTATGTTCATTAAACTCAGGAAGTAACGGAAATTGCTATTATATAGGTAATGATCAACATGGTGTTTTGATTGATGCTGGCCTTTCTTGCAAAGAAACTGAAAAACGACTCCACCAATCAAACCTCTCTATAAAGAAAATCCGTTGCATTATTATTTCACACGAGCATACTGACCATATTCGAGGCTTAGAAAAATTAGTCCTCCGACATAGCATCCCTGTTTATATTACCCAACCAACCTACAAAGTAAGCAGACTTAATTTACCGGAATCTTATATTAGAGATTTTTCAACATACTCCTCATTTATGGTAGAGGACCTAGAAATAATTCCCATCAAAAAATCACATGACGCAACAGATCCATATAGCTTCGTAATAAAAAGTAATAACGTGGCGGTAGGTGTTTTTACCGATATAGGAAAAGTTTCAGAAAATTTACAACAGTCCTTTTCTTTGTGCAATGCTGTTTTTCTTGAATCAAATTATGATTATGAAATGTTGAAAAATGGCCCATATCCCATTCATCTTCAAAAGCGTATTTGCGGAGGTAGCGGGCATCTATCTAATCTTCAGGCTCTATCACTTCTTGAACAACACGCCTCTCCTTTCTTAACCCATGTATTTTTATCACACCTGAGCGAAAAAAACAATCATCCTGATATAGTAATGGACACTTTTAGCAGGTTTACAAAAAAGATGGATATCTCTATTGCCTCAAGATATGGAGCATCTGAAGTGTATAGGATTTTAGGTTCACAAGAATTTGTATTGAAAAACTTTAAAAGAAAAATGATTCAAATGAAAATGTTTGACTAATCTATTTTATATGAAAACCCTTCCTTTCACATTCAATCCTGTTTCACCCCACAGTTTATGCTAACTTTAAAATATTTTTTCGAAACATAATAACTGCTACACTATTCAAGATTAAACCAATGACCATAAGCACCAGTATCCTGGAAAGGAAAGTTGTGCTTAACACCGGGAGGTTCCTCCAAAAAATATCATAAAACCCTTGAATACTCCAATAGTTTACAGAAATGACTGCTGCCTTCTGCATAATTACAGGCATAAAAAACAATGGCATCATACTTCCGCCAATTGCACTCATTACTAATATTATTAAAGTTGACAGTCCCTGCACTTGTTGCTTAGTCTTAGCAAATGAAGCTAATAAAACACCAAAAGCAGAACAAGCAAAAGCCGTAGCAATAATCATTAGCAATAATCCCGGTAAGTGCTCACCTATTTTTAAACCAAAAACAAAGCTTGCAAATAGGAACATCACCACTAATTGAAAAATAGAAATAAGATTAGCAGCAATCATTTTCCCGAACAAAATATTCAGTGGATTCAATGGCGTATAAAGAAGCCGCTTTAAAGTACCTTCCTGTTTCTCATCTAATAAACCCAACCCAATACCCACCACAGAAAATAACAACATCATTACTGCTGTACCGGCAACAGCTTGAATTAATCCCAACTGATTGTCATTTGTAGCCTTAACCAGTTTAGTCATTTTAATATCCCCACCTATAAACATTTCGGTAGGGTTAATTTGCTCCTTACTTTCATTTTCAGAAATACTTTTGGAAATAACATCAAAAAGTTCGTTTGAACGAAATTGGATATCCTGCTTCTTATCAAGATTAGACACTCCTGCAATCCTTGCCAATCTATTACCCATCATCATTTTTGAATCTCCCAAATTAAATGGCAACATAGCTATCGTTGGTATAAGCGACTGTTGCAAAAGCCCAACTTCTATTTCTTTTGCACCATCATACTTTAGTTCTAAAGGTAACCCTGCTCCTTGCTGCAAAGAATCTGAAAAACCATTATGTATAACTAAAACACTGCTCACCTTACCTTTTTTAATTGCCTTTTCTGCATCTTCTAAAGACATAGTGGATATAGACACCGATTTCAAAGAATCAAATAGCATAATAGCTTCCTTTGAAGCTGCTGTGTTATCCAAATCACTTATTAATAATGACACCTTACTATCCTCTTTGCCCTTCCCTACACCACCAAATGCAAATGCAAATAGGGTTATTAACGCAATAGGAATAGCAAATGTGAGCAGCATTGACCGGCGGTCTTTTAAAAAAATCCTTAAATCTTTTAGTGCAACTTTAATCATACTACTAGTCTCTTAATTGTTTTCCCGTGAGTTGTAAAAAAATAGTTTCAAGATTTGCCTTGAGTATCTCGATATTAACAATCTCCAGCCCAATTTGATTGCATAGCAAAACCAATTTAGATAGATCTGTCTTTACATTTGGTGAATAAAAGTGAATAGTATTATTCATCTGTTTCATATCCGGCCAAGAGGAGGATAACTTAACTGAATCATTTTTACTTAGCATTAAAAATGTCATGGCAATTGTTTCTTTAACCGCATTGGAGTTTTTTAATTCATCCAATGTTCCTTCGGCAATAATTTTACCATTATCAATAATCCCAATTCGATCACAAAGCCTTTCTGCTTCTTCCATATAATGTGTAGTATAAACAATTGTCATTCCCTCCCTATGCAATTTTTCAATCACTTCAAAAATCAAATTTCTGCTTTGTGGATCTATCCCCACCGTTGGCTCGTCCATAAACAGTACCCGGGGCTGATGTAATAAGGAAGAAGCAATATTAATCCTCCTTTTCATTCCTCCGGAATAATTTTTAACTTTTTCGCCCTTCCTGTCTTCAAGTCCGAAAAGTTTCAACAATGCATTTGCACGATTTGATAACTCCTTCTTTGAAACGTTATAGAAGCTACCCCAAAACATTAAATTTTCAAATGCCGTTAGTTCATTATAAACTGCCAATTCCTGAGGAACTACGCCAATTATCTTTTTTATATCCTTAGGACTATTTTTTAAAGAATTACTTCCAATAATTACTTCGCCGGAATCAGGATTAAGTATAGAGCTCAATATGGAGATTGTGGTTGTTTTTCCTGCACCATTAGGACCCAGCAAACCGTAAAATTCTCCTGCTTTAATTCCAAAACTTATCCCTTTCAGCGCCTCTCGTCCATTATAGGCCTTTTTTAAATCTTTTACTTCTATCATAAGGTATAAGGCATATTTTAAGGTCTGTGCAATTTATTATTAATCGTTCATTTTTCTTTTGGTCAAGTTATAATAAATGATGTCAATGGGCTATTCAATGCGAAAAATCTCTTTGGCGTTTTTTGTGGTAACCGAAGCAATCTCCTCCCTGCTCATACTATATATTGCTCCCAGTTTATCTGCTACATATACCAAATAACTGCTCTCATTCACCTTACCTCTATACGGCACCGGTGATAAATAAGGCGAATCCGTTTCTAAAACCAAATACCTCACTTCAATTTCTTTTAGGATTTTATCTAATCCGGAATTTTTAAACGTCACCACCCCGCCTATTCCTAAAAACAAACCAAGATCAATAATCTCTTTGGCTTCTTCAAGCTGTCCACTAAAGCAATGAAAGACACCGTTAACATATCCGGCAGGAAAAGATTTTAAAATATCAATACATTCTCGGGTGGCGTTTCGCGAATGAATAGAAACAGGTAAATTAAATTGATGAGCCCAATTTATTTGTTGCTTAAAAGCCACAATCTGCTGATCGTAAAAAGTTTTATCCCAATATAAATCAATACCAATTTCTCCAATACCATAGAACTTACGCTTTTGTAGCCATTCTTCTACGAGCGCTAACTCTGAGGCCACGTTCTCTTTTACACTGCAAGGATGAAGACCTATCATCGAAAAGCATTTTCCAATAAATAGTTCCTCAAACCTAATCATTGCATTATGTGATTCACTATCAATAGCAGGTAAAAGAAATTGCTTTACACCGGCATTCAATGCACGTTGAATTACTGCTTCCTCCTGACCTTTAAAATCTTCCAGGTAAAGATGACAATGTGTATCCACCATAATCTTGTCTATATTTATTTAAAACAACCTTAATAGAAGTTTTTCTACTCAAAAAAAGTAATTTTTAAATTGGTGATAAAACAAAATCTCCCTACTTTAGCTTAGTTTTCATAGGGTACGGATTAAAAACGGGCAAGGGTCTCTACCCTAGCCCATTTTTTTAAGTTAATTTTTCAAATACAAAGCCTCTCTCCTTCCAATATTTCAATGCTAATGGCAATGCGAACCCTAATCTTGGTTTTGCTTTTTCGCTATCGTGAAAAACAACAATATCCCCAGCTCGCGTATTTAATAATACATGTTCTAAACATTTTTGAGGTTGAAGATTCAAATCAAAATCACCGCTTAGCACCGACCACATAATCGTTTTTAATCCATAACCGGGGGCAGACAATTGCCTTACCAGAAAATTATTAATTTTTCCATACGGAGGGCGAAATAAAGAACTGTCAATTATTTTTTGTGCTTCTGAAACATCTTTAAGAAAAGCCTTTTCACCTATCTTTTTATAATTTACATGGTTCTGGGTGTGGTTACCAACAGCATGCCCTTCTTCAATTATTCGTTTGTACAATTCAGGATATTCCTGCACATTTTTCCCAATACAAAAAAAAGTAGCCTTTGCATTAAATTTATTGAGTTCTTCAAGTACAAAAGGAGTTACCTCAGGATGTGGCCCATCATCAAAAGTGAGATAAACCACACCATCCCTGTTGCTTCCATTCCAGGTAACACCACGGAGTAAATACTTCACCCAGAAAGGATTGCGAACAGGATAAAACATATCCAAAATTATATGTTTTAACTCTTTTTCCATTTTTATTATTGTCTATCATTACAAATCCTGCGCCATTCATTCAGATATTCTCGAGTTTAATTACCCTTCAAACCAATAATTATGATTTCGCATAAACAGCGCACACATTTGTGGCTTAACTTATCTTTGCCAAAATGGAAACAAATAAGCAAGTAAGGGTTCGTTTTGCTCCCAGCCCCACAGGCGGATTACATTTGGGAGGAGTTAGAACAGTGCTATACAATTATTTATTTGCACGTCAGCATAATGGGAAATTTATTTTACGCATTGAGGATACGGACCAGACCAGATTTGTAGAAGGGGCCGAACAGTATATCTATGATTGTTTACATTGGTGTGGGCTAACCCCGGATGAAAGCCCATTGACTGGTGGTCCATTTGCCCCCTACCGTCAAAGTGAACGAAAACCTATTTATTACAACTATGCGTTACAGTTAGTAAAGGCGGGGTATGCTTATTATGCTTTTGATACTCCCGAAGAATTAGAAGCCATGCGTGAAAGATTAAAGGCGGCTAACAGTCACAGCCTTCAATATGACCACCATAGCAGAATGGGAATGCGAAATTCTATCAGCTTAAGTGAGGAAGAAACTATTCAACTGTTAGAAAATGGCACCCCATTTGTAATCCGAATTAAAATCCAACCCAACGAAACCGTAATATGTAATGACCTTATACGAGGGGAAATTCATTTTGATACGTCAGCAGTAGATGACAAAGTGCTGCTAAAAGCAGATGGGATGCCTACTTATCATCTTGCCGTTGTTGTAGATGACTATTTGATGCAAATCACTCACGCATTTAGAGGTGAAGAATGGCTTCCCAGCGCACCCATCCATATTTTATTGTGGCAATATCTCTTTGGCCTTGATAACATGGTAAAATGGGCACACTTACCCCTAATCCTTAAGCCGGATGGAAATGGCAAACTGAGCAAACGTGATGGAGATCGGCTCGGTTTCCCGGTATATGCAATGAATTGGACTGATCCTGTAACCGGTGAACTAACGAAAGGTTTTAAAGAAACCGGATTCTTGCCCGAAGCATTTAATAATCTTCTATCTCAATTAGGATGGAACGATGGAACTGAACAGGAAATTTTTTCTATGAGTGAGTTAATTGAAAAATTCTCCTTACAAAGGGTGCATATATCAGGGGCGAAATTTGATTTTGAAAAAGCCAAATGGTTCAATCACGAATGGATTAAAAGCGCATCAGCAAAAAGGCTTTTACCAGATATTACTACATTATTAAATAACAATGGTATTGACACCGGAAATAAAAACCTTTTTGAAATAATAGACTTAATAAAAGACAGATGTACCTTACTAACAGATTTTATTGAACATACCCGGTACTTTTTTATCCCACCCAAAACAATTGATGTTGCATCAATTGCACAAAAATGGGATGAAAAAAAGAAAACATTTTTTGAATCATTAATTCCCATTTTTGAAAAAGCAGAGGAATGGAATAGTATCACCATTGAAACCCTCTTTAAAGCACACGCGTCAACCCATGAAATAAAAATAGGTGAGCTGCAGATGATATTACGGGTGTTTTTAGTTGGCTGTAAAGCCGGACCGGGTGTGTTTCACATCACTACAATACTTGGTAAAGAGGATACCATTAACCGAATTATATCAGGAATAAAACAACTTTGAATATAGTTTGAGTAAATTCACATTATGAACAGACCGATACGTGTTTTGGTTGCAAAAGTTGGGCTCGATGGCCACGACAGAGGAGCGAAAGTTATTGCTACTGCCCTGCGAGATGCAGGCATGGAGGTTATTTATACCGGATTGAGGCAAACTCCTGAAATGGTGGTTAATGCCGCCTTACAAGAAGATGTTGATGCTATTGGCGTTAGCATACTGAGCGGAGCACACATGACCGTATTTTCGAAACTACTGGAACTTATGAAAGAAAAAAACATGAATGATGTACTGCTCACCGGTGGTGGAATTATTCCTGAAGAAGATATCTCTACCTTAACCACATTAGGTATAGGTAAATTATTTGCACCGGGCACTCCAACTACCGAAATAGCTAATTACATTAATGATTGGGTAAAGCAGAATAGGAATTTTTAATTAATTTTTAATCGTTTAGCATCATGGCATATACAACCATATTAACTGAAGTTTTAGAAAATATTTTAACCATCACAATCAATCGTCCGGATAAACTTAATGCACTTAATCGGGATGTTTTTAATGATTTGGATAAAGTTTTTGATGAAGCTGCAGTAAATGAAGAAGTAAAATCAGTGATTATAACCGGAGCAGGATCAAAAGCATTTGTAGCAGGCGCTGATATTGCAGAGTTTTCTTCCTATAGTAGCGATGAGGCAAGAAAACTTTCGTCAAGAGGGCAACAGGTATTTTTTAAAATTGAAAATTTTTCAAAGCCGGTTGTTGCGGTTGTAAATGGATTTGCATTAGGAGGAGGTTGTGAGCTGGCAATGGCATGTCATTTCAGGCTTTGCAATGAACATGCAAAATTTGGTCAACCGGAAGTGAATCTTGGCCTCATTGCCGGCTATGGCGGCACTCAGCGACTAACCCAAATAATTGGTAAAGGAAAGAGCATGGAAATGCACATGACGGGGAAAATGATGGATGCAGCTGAAGCACTGAACTATCGCTTAGTTAATTATGTTTTTCCTGCTGATCAACTCATAACAAAAGCACGGGAAATACTTCAAAGTATTCATACAAAGGCTCCGTTAGCTGTTGCTGGCGCAATTAATGCAATTAATACAGCATGTACATCTACAGGCAACGATGGATTTAAACACGAAGTAGAAATTTTTGGAAATTGCTTTAGTACGGAAGACATGAAGGAAGGTGTAAGTGCCTTTTTAGAGAAAAGAAAACCTGTATTCAGAGGTAAATAACCACAATCAATACAAAACTGATTCTTGTATCTTTGCATTTGTAATTTATAAATCTACAAATCATGAGTCAGTTTAGAATAGAGAAAGACACTATGGGTGAGGTGCAGGTGCCTGCAGACGCTTATTATGGTGCCCAAACACAACGCAGCATCAATAATTTTAAAATTGCTGAGGATATTAATAAAATGCCAAAAGAAATCATACGAGCTTTTGCCATTTTAAAAAAGGCGGCCGCCATCACCAATACCGAAGCAGGTGTTTTACCCAAAGAAAAATCAGATTTAATAGGTAAAGTATGTGACGAAATTATAGATGGAAAATTAGATAATTATTTCCCACTGGTAATATGGCAAACAGGTAGCGGTACTCAAAGTAACATGAATGTTAATGAGGTAATCGCTTATCGCGGTCACGTATTAAACGGTGGAAATTTAGATGATAAACAAAAGTTTCTACATCCAAATGATGATGTAAATAAATCACAATCGAGCAATGATACCTTCCCAACTGCAATGCATATTGCTGCTTATAAAATTTTAATGGAGGTCACTATCCCCGGTATTGAAAAGCTTCGCCATACCCTGCATGAAAAAAGTAAAACTTTTATGCATATTGTAAAAATTGGCAGAACCCACTTAATGGATGCTACTCCATTAACCCTAGGCCAGGAGTTTAGCGGATATGCATCACAGTTAGATCATGGCCTGAAAGCATTAAAAAATACCCTAAGCCACTTATCTGAATTGGCATTAGGAGGTACTGCAGTAGGAACAGGAATCAACACGCCTGAAGGATATGCAGCCAATGTGGCAAAACAAATTGCCAAGCTATCCGGACATCCGTTCGTTACAGCAAAAAATAAATTTGAATCACTTGCCGCCCATGATGCTATTGTAGAATGTCACGGTGCATTAAAACAAATTGCAGTAAGCCTAATGAAAATAGCCAATGATATTCGTTTGCTGGCAAGTGGACCACGCAGTGGTATTGGTGAAATTATGCTACCTGAAAATGAGCCGGGCTCTTCTATTATGCCCGGAAAGGTTAACCCCACACAATGTGAAGCTTTAACCATGATTGCGGCTCAAGTAATGGGAAATGATGTAACCATAAGCATTGCCGGCAGCAACGGACAATTTGAGCTTAATGTGTTTAAACCGGTAATGATTGCTAATTTCTTACACAGTGCACGACTGATTGGTGATGGCTGCACCTCTTTTAACGACCATTGCGCAGCAGGAATTGAACCTTTAGAAAAGAATATTCGAAAGCACGTAGAGAATTCGCTAATGCTGGTTACAGCATTAAATACAAAAATTGGTTATTATAAAGCAGCAGAAATTGCCCAAAAGGCACACAAGGAGCATACTACACTAAAAGAAATGGCAGTAAAATTAGGCTATGTTACTCCCGAAGAATTTGACGCGTGGGTTGTTCCGGCTGATATGGTAGGCAAAATATAACATACGTTGTACTTTAAATTATAAAGGTTGTTTAATTAAACAGCCTTTTTATTATTGCTATATATTATAGCACAATTATTTTTTTACTAATCTCCAGCACATCCCTGCCATTAAATAATTGAATGATATACAAACCGGGATGAAACTTTGAAACGTCAATTTTAAATTCATCCCTGTTTTGTTTTCCTGTTAAGATAATTCTTCCGCCTGAGTCTAATAATTTAAAAAATATAGGCTTGGAAACATTTCGCTTAGACTGTACATGCACATAATCCGTTGCCGGACTTGGATAAATCCTAAAATACAATCTAGGATCCAACAACGGATGATCATCATCTCCCAATGCCATCAAACTTCCGGTATATACATACTCTAACACACATCCGCGATCTGTAATTCCTCCATCCACACCCGGTATTGGTCCTGAAGTAGCACCAACACTATCTGTAAGCAAGTAAAAAGTTATTCCGTCATTTGCCACCACCATATCACGGTAACGATTAAGCGCAGTTTCCTTAAAGTATGGAATAACAGAATCACTAACAGAAAGAGAACCATCCCTGGAGGCGTTTAGCTTGAGCCGGAAAACAGCACCGGCTTTTAGTGTGGGCATCAGCAAAGAATTCTCCCATCCGGGTATTCGATTATTAAACGGATAAACAATTAGACTACTTGGTGCCACCGTTGGATTTTTCAACCAATTACAAGCAGCGCCACCGGGAGGTGTTGTTGGATATAAATCAAAAATAGGATTCACATGCCCGGAAATAAAAAAAGCACCTTCAGCTATTCCATAAGTTGTTTGAGTAGAACTACATTCACCCGGATAAGACGAACAGCCGGGATTATTAGACCACTGATAATATTTATACCAATTATTATCCAACTTTCCAGCAACACGTGGCCACCCATAATTTCCTCCACCATAAATTACATTCACTTCGTCATCAGACGCCGGTCCATGTTCTGAAGAGTATAATCTGCCTCCCGGAATTAATTGATTGTTCATATCTCGCTCAAACACCAACCCTTGTGGATTGCGGTGGCCAACACTCCATACATGAGAGCGCCCTATTCCGGAGAAATCTGGGTTATCGGCAGGTATGGTTCCATCTAAGTTTATTCGCAAAATTTTTCCGCTATACCGAACTTTATTACCGGAAGCAATTTGAGTAGATGTAGGAATATACTGTGACTGGATAGAATCACATGAGTTTCCAAATTGATTAGCTCCTCCATCTCCACAGGAATACACCAACTTATAATCGGGCTCTCCAACAGAACCAAAATTACCAATGGCTAGTTTACCTCCATTATGGTCATTACTTCCCGGAATCCCACTAACTAAGGTTAGTTCATTAGTAAGTAAAGCTAAATCTCGCTGATAAGTATATCGAACAATTTTAATCCTACGTAAACCTAAAGAATCATAGGTATATGCTAAATAAACAAAATTCTTCCCGGTCAAAAAGAGGTCAGGATGTAAAGCAATTCCTAACATCCCATCTTGCTTAATACCGGTTGCACCTGAAGTAGTAAACTTTACTTTATTGCGGATATTAAGTAATTCAGTCTTCCCGCCATTTACTCGATTCATCCGAATCACATAACCACGGCGTTCTGTAATCCACAAAGAATCATCAGGCCCTAATACCATAGCAAACGGGTGCCGAAGCCGACCTGTTGCTGTATTATCATTCACCACACGTTTAGTAGAAAATTTTTCTTGGGCATAAGCCGTTAATCCCGTAAAGGACATTAACAAAGCCCAAAGGGTGAGGGTTTTCATAAGGAGGCTTTAAGTAACGGGCACACTTTGCCCATTAGTATAATATCAAGTAACGAAGAACACCCTAAAATTATTGTACAATATTTTAAAAGGATAAAACCCATAAAAGATTATATACTAATCTAATAAAATTGACGTTTAGTATTTGGAATTTAACGGTTAATACTGCCCTATAAAACCCACCAACTCTATGAATAAAAGGTTTACAAACACCTTCTTCATTTTATTTGCCTGTTGTACAATATCAACCTTAGTACAAGGACAGACAAACAGGGTTGATGTGGCAAAAAGTATCGTAAATATTTCTGCAATAAATGGTGGCGGAACTTTCAAACCCGGAGACACAATTGAAATACGTACAACCATTGCCGTTATGCGGCAAGCCAGCACCAGAACCATTATTGATCAGGTGTCTGTAAAAGATGTAATTCCAACTAATACTACCTATATCATTAACTCAATGCGAGTAGCCACCAATGAAGGACTAACGTATAAAGGGCCATTCACAGACGGTCTTGATGGTGATGCCGGTACACGGTCAGGAAGCAACATCACTATTAATTTAGGCAATTTAGCTACCGGAACATCCGGTGGAAGAATTCGTTCCGACTCAAGCAGACCAAGTTTTTACGGTAGTACATGCATAATGGTTGCTTCATTTAGGGTACGCATTAATCCTTCAGCACCTTACGGTACAACAATTACAACAGGCGGAAAAATATCCTATCGCATGGTTTCTCCTACTCCTGTTTCCAACTACAATATTGATTTCCCCGCATACAATATCCTTTTGTTTGAAGAGGAGGAGGCATGTACAAATGGGTTAGGAGTAAGTGCGGCATCTGATGCGCAAGGAACTTTTGGAAAAGGAACTGTAAAAGACAGGGTAGCTCCATTAGCCTTTGCTACCACTTATACAAAACAAACATTATCAGCTAACGAACCACAGGATTATAATTATTCAATAGTAAACAATTCCAGTGTAACCGGTTCAACTAACCCGGCTATAGGTGTACCCAATGCAGCTAGAGTATTTACTCTTTGGGATATAAACGGAGACCACACCGGAGCTGTTAATCCAACAATAGGAAATTTACCAGTAGCACCCGGAACAGAAGGAGGCTACATGGTGTTGGTAAATGCCAGTTATAAAACAGACACCGCTTATCGAGAAACGCTTAGTAATTTGTGCCCGAATACCTACTACCAGTTTTCAGCATGGATAAAGAATATTTGCCCCAGATGTAGTTGTGACAGCACCGGTAAAGGAAGTGGCTCAGGAGGGTTTTTACCTGCAGCAGGTAATGATTCATCAGGTGTTAAGCCCAATATTAGCTTTGAAATTGATGGAAAGATTTATTATTCGTCAGGAGATATTAAATATAACCGTGCAAGCCCTTGGAAAAAATATGGTTTTACCTTTCTAACAGGTCCGACACAAACTACTGCCGATTTTTTAATACGCAATAACTCACCCGGAGGTGGTGGAAACGATTGGGCTTTAGACGATATTGTCATCTCCCATTGTGGACCTTCATTAGCTATGAACTATGCACCAATAGCATTGGGATGCACAGCTGATCCATTTGAAGTACGTTTATCCGATACCGTTAGATACAAATTCAATAATAGTTACATTCACTTTAAATGGCAAATTAGTAACGTAGGAGGAACTGTATGGACAGATATGACCGGACCCGGAACAAGAGGTGTTGGAGTGCCATCCATAGTAAATGGTCAATACCAATACGTAACCAATTTGCCACCCTTTTTAGCATACCCGGCAGATAGTGGTAGGTATTTTAGAGTATATGTGGCAACTACAGCAAGTAATCTGGATAATGATTGTGCATATACCGATGGAAGTGTAAGAATGATTTCAGTTATAAATTGTGGCTTAGTGTTATCATCAAAATTCATCATCTTCAAAGGAAGCCTGATAAATAACACAGGATATCTCCATTGGACAACCGAAGAGATGGAATCATTATCACATTATATCATTGAAAAGAGTAGTGATGCAATTAATTTCAGACCAATAGGAAATATAAATGCCCACAACACTCATTCAGCAGGATACTTTTTCATAGACCCTGAAATAGTTTCAGGCAGAGCCTATTACAGACTCAAAATGTACTCAACAAGAGGGGTATATAAATATAGCCATATAGTAAGTATGGGCTTATCGCTCAATTTCAACATTACCCATATTGAAAACCCTATTAACAATTTGCTGTCTTTTGACGTAAGCCTACCCAATGACGGGCAATTTTACTATAGTATTTCTAACAACAATGGGCAGACAATTCTTAAAGGAAAAGAATTATTACAAAAAGGTATTAATCGAATTACCTATAATATAGATCACAAATTAGCACCCGGATTATATTATCTATCCGGATGGTTTGGAAACGAACGAATCCATAAAAAGATTATTAAAGCCAATTAATTATAAGAAAAGAGCAGGATAATTACCTGCTCTTTTTTCATAAGTTCCTTATACAAAACACGAGGTGTCTTCTGTACAATTCCGCAATTTTTCATTGACAATTTGCGACAAATTTCCTTTCTGAAATAGTCAAATCACTTGGAAGAAAAAGGGACAATATGTTTTTTCCCTATTTAAAAATATTGCCCTTTTATTAGCGTTTTATCAATATCCAAGCAGTTCATCTAAACATTTTCTAATAAAAACTATTTAGATGAAAAAACTTCTACGCCTAACCTTCCCCGTTCTATTTACAGTTGCATTACCCGCATTTTTGTACAGCCAAAATCGGGTGGATATTGGCAAAAGTTTTGCTAACATCAGCCGACTGAACGGAGGTGGCACCTTTCAACCGGGTGACACAATAGAAATACGTGTAACCATTGCTGTTATAAAGATTTCATCAACAACCATCATTGATAGCGTTCAGGTATTTGATCAGGTTCCTGCAGGAACTACCTATCTGAATGGTTCCATGCGTGTAGCCACCAACCAGGGGCTTACATATAAGGGACCATTTACTGAGGCTGCAGATGCTGATGCAGGAAAAAATATTGGTGGAAACATAACCATCAACCTTGGGCGCTATGCTAACGGAACACGGGGTGGAAGGATACGTGCTGACTCAAGCCGGCCAAGTTTTTATGGCTCACATTGTATTATGATGGCATGCTACCGTGTTCGAATTAATACTACCACTTCATTTGGAGACACTATCCGTGTGGGTGGAAGTGTAAAATACAAAATGATATCTCCTAATAATGGATGGTCTAATATTACATTCCCGGAATATAAAATACTGTTGTTTCAATATAATGGATTTTGCGCAAATGGAGTTTCCATAAGTGCTGCCTCAGACTTTAACGGTTCCTTTGGAAGCGGAACAACTCAAAACCGAGCATTAGGGATGCTTTTTGGAACCACCTATGTAAAGCAAAATATTTCAACCGGCCAGCCCAATGACTATAATTATTCCATTGTTAACAACAGTAGTGCAAATGGCTCAACTAATCCTAACTCCACAATGCCGGAATCTCCTTCATCAAAAAGGGTATTTGGTGTATGGGATATTGCAGGAGACCACACAGGAGCAACAAACCTCGCCCATGGGAACCCTCCTGTAGCACCGGGAGCGAAGGGTGGATATTTTGTACTTATCAATGCAAGCTATAATACCAACATAGCCTATACTGAAACATTATCTAATTTATGTCCCAACACCTACTACGAGTTTAGCGCGTGGTTTAGAAATGTTTGTCCCCGGTGCAGTTGCGATAGTACGGGTAAGGGAGCGGGATCTGCAGGGTTCATACCCTATCCCGGAAACGATTCTGCGGGAGTTAGGCCAAATCTCAGTTTTGAAATTGATGGGTTGGGATACTATACCACAGGAGATATAAAGTATGACCGGATTACTCCATGGAAAAAATTTGGATTTACCTTTCAAACAAAACCCGGCCAAACAACAGCTAATTTTGTCATTAGAAATAATTCACCCGGGGGCGGAGGCAATGATTGGGCAATTGACGACATTACTGTTGCTCACTGCGGGCCATCTATTTCATCAAACTACAAACCATTTGTATTAGGATGTGATGCACAACCTTTTGAAGTGCGTCTATCCGACACTGTTATATCCGTTTATAATAATTATATTTATTATCAATGGCAGGTAAGTAATATAGGAGGCACAATATGGACAAACGTGGCAGGCCCCGGAGCATCCGGTGTGGGTTCTCCAATCTTAGTAAATGGTTTATACCAATACGCAGCCAATCTTCCCCCATTTTTAGCTATGCCTACAGATAGCGGGAAATATTATAGAGTAATAGTGGCTACATCACCAGCAAACCTTTCGAGTGCTTCTTGCGCATACAACGATGGAAACAAAACGCTCATCAAGGTTATTGATTGTGGCTCCGTTTTAACAGCAAATCTCATACGATTTAAAGCCATAAAAACAGATAATATGGGCACTCTGTCGTGGAGTACTATTTATGAAGATGACTCATTGGAATACGAAATTCAGCGAAGTGATGATGGTATCCATTTCTTTACATTAGCTACTATACCATCAACTCAATTATCTTATTCAAGTTATAATTATACCGATCCCGGAGCTCTTTCCAATAATGTGTTTTACAGATTAAAGCTGGTTAACAAAGATGGTTTGTATAAATACAGCCATATTGAATTAATCAGTGAACAACCCAATTTTAAACTGCTCATCGGTCAAAATCCATTCAGTAAGAAACTATCCTTTTCACTTCAGATACCACGCACAGGGCTGGCCGCTATACGAATTCACAGCTTGGATGGTAAACAAATTTATTTTGAAACAAGGGAGTTTACACCCGGATTACATCAGATATCAGCCGACAAAGATTTTCAAAAAGGTATTTATATACTCAGTGTAAAATATAATAACGAAGTCATCAGACATCGTCTGATTAGGCAATAATTGTGTGTGGTTTGTTAGGACACCTGGGAAGCATCATCCACTTTTGCATTCGTTTCAATAGTAGGATGTGCTTCCCCCTTTTTATGATGAGGAAGTAGCCTTTTCTGAAAAACCAGGATAATTAATATCCCTGTGGTAATTGAGGCATCAGCAATATTAAAGATGGGTCTAAAAAATTCAAACTCTTCGCCTCCCCAAATTGGAAGCCAATTTGGAAAGTTCCCTTGAATAATCGGGAAATACAGCATATCCACAACATTTCCATGAAGAAAAGAAGCATATCCCTCTGAGGAAAACATAGCAAGACCGGAATAACCAATATAATCTCCAATAACATCATTAAACACCATTCCTTTATCGAAAACCATACCGTAAAAGCAGGAATCAATTAAGTTACCCAATGCACCGGCATATATCATACCTGCACAAATAATAAATCCGGATTTATACTTTTCACGAAGAATTTTTGCAAGATACCAGGTACCAAAAATCACCGCTCCAATCCGAAATATGGTAAGTGTCATTTTTCCCAAATTTCCACCAAATTTCCAACCATAAGCCATACCCGGGTTTTCAACAAAATACAATTGAAACCAATTCTCAAATACAGATACAGATTCATGCAGTTGAAAATTTGTCTTAATATAAATTTTCAATCCTTGGTCTGCTATCAAAATAAACAAAATCAATAATGATAACCTGAATTTATTCATTACATCTTCTTTTTTTCTGCGTAAAGATACGCTGCAACAAAATGCATTATTCATTAAAATAAACGCGCTTTACCCGTTGTGATATACCGGTAAGAATTTCATAGCCAATGGTTCCTGCCTTAGCAGCCAAAGAAGAAACTGTAGGGAATGCACCAAACACAATTACATCATCACCCTCACGAGCGTCAATCCCGGTAATATCCAGCATTGTCATATCCATACAAATATTACCAATCACCGGCGCCATCTTTCCTCCTATATACATCGCACCCACTCCATTGCCCAATACCCGAGGATAACCATCAGCGTAACCAATACCCACAGTAGCAACCTGAGTATCCCTTTCAACCTTACCGGCTCTATTATAGCCCACGCTATCTCCACTCTTTACCAACCTAATTTGAGAAATAGTAGTTCGCAAAGTAGCCACGGTTTGAAGTGATGCTAAAACTGACTCATTATCATCCACACCATATAAACCGATTCCTAATCTCACCATATCATAATGATATGCAGGATGTCTAATTATTCCTGCAGAGTTAACTAAATGCTTAATAAATGGATAATCAATTTCCTTACTAATTTCTAAAACCATTTCTTCAAATGTGGCTGCCTGCTTTGTTGTAAAATAATCTAACTGTTTATCACCGCTACCTGCTAAATGAGAAAACACAGAAGCTACTCTTAACTCCGGGGTATCCCGAAGCAACGCTGCCAGGTTACCAACATCAGCGGGATCAAAACCCAACCGATGCATGCCTGTATCCAATTTAATATGTACTGGATAACCGGTTATTCCAAGCCGTTGCAGATATGAAATAAAATCATGTGCCAAACTAAAAGAATACAATTCAGGCTCCAATTCATAATGAACAATATTATAAAAGCCTGCTCTTTCGGTATTCATAACCATAATGGGCAACCGAATTCCTGCCTTACGTAATTCAACGCCTTCATCAGGATAGGCTACCGCCAAATAATCTACTCCATTATTTTCAAGAATGCTTGCTATTTCATAACTCCCCGTGCCGTAACTAAATGCCTTAACCATTACCATTATCTTCACTCCTGAAGATAATTGTTTCATAAAAAACTTTAAATTATGCCGGATGGCAGCTAAATCAATTTCAAGAATTGCATCATGCGTTTTTGCTTCAAGAAAGAAATTAATTCGCTCAAATTCGAATTTTCGCGCTCCTTTGAGCAGAATAATTTCATCCCTAAATTTTTCAGCAGCAAAGTTTTCAATAAATGCATCCGTAGAATCGTAGAAAGAAGTTTGTGAAATACCGGAAAAATGCATTGCATGCGCCGTTACTTCAGCACCAATACCAATAAATCTATTTACTCCAGCAGTGTTTACCATCTTACTAATACGGGCATACATTTCATCAACAGGAATTCCTTGTTCAGGTATATCACTTAAAATTAATGTTCGCGAGGCATGGTGTCTTTGTTGCCCCAAAAATTGTAATGCAATAGACAGCGATTGTAAATCCGCACTATAGCTATCATTAATTACAGCGCATTGGTTAATCCCTTGCTTCATTTGCAACCGCATTTCTACTGGCCGAAGTTGTTGAAGCTGTTCAGAAAATAAATTAAGATCAATATTTAGCGCGAGTAATATTGCACAGCATGTTAACACATTTTGAACTGATGCATTATCGGCAAATGGAATTTGGAAAGTATGTTCCTTATTTTCAATTAAGCACTGAATAATCGTAGATCGTCCTACTCGATGAGTCTTAATTATTTGAATAGTTGATTCAGGAGAATAGCCCCAGGTAAAGCATTTTAAAAAGCGATTTGTATCTTTAATTAGCTTTGCCACTTCATTATGCAATACTTCGTTATCATAGGGATATACCAAACACGCTGCAGATGAAAAGAGCTTAAGTTTTTCTGCAGCTTTTTCCTCCATATTTTTAAAACCGGCCGCATGTGCGCTTCCCAAGGATGTGAATACGCCAATTGTAGGCAATATAATCTGTTGTAGGCGTTCCATTTCACCTACGGTACTAATACCGGCTTCAAAAACACCCAGATCATGCGTTGAGGTTAACTGCCATATACTTAAAGGCACCCCTATTTGTGAATTGTAACTCTTAGGGCTTTTGGCAATATGATATCTTTTGCTCAACAGTTGAGAAATCCATTCTTTAACGATAGTTTTTCCATTACTTCCGGTAATACCAATAACCGGCAAATTAAACTGCTGGCGGTGAAAAGAAGCTAATTTTTGTAAAGCTGTTAAAGGACTGGGAGTAACTAGAAAAGCAGCTTCGGGAAACTTTTCAAACCCAAAAAACTTATCATCTACTACAAATGCACGAACTCCTTTTTGATACAAACCATCAATAAAAGTATTTGCATTCCGGTTAGGCCCATGTATAGTAAAAAATAAAGTATCCTGTGGATATAATAATTTCCTGCTATCGGTTAATAAAATACGCACGCTTTTATCACCATGCAGCGCATGGGGTTCGGCATGAATAATTTTCGAAATTTCAGCAAGCGTGTATGCCATACCGGTAGGTTTAAACACCCTTATTGTCTATTCTAGTTTGGTTGCTTTTAATTATTGAGATTAGAATCGAACTTCCAATACACACCACAATAACAATTAAAGAAACCCAAACCGGAAAGTGAACCCATTCTGCAACAATCATTTTTGCACCAATAAATAACAGCACCACAGAAATACCATGTTGCAAGTATGCAAATTTTTCTGCAGCACCTCTCAATAAGAAAAATAAGCTTCGCAAACCTAAAACCGCAAAAATATTAGAAGAGTAAATTAATAGCTTTTTACTTGGATCGGGAATAATTGAAAATACGGCTGGGATGGAATCAACTGCAAAAACAATATCAATTAAACCCAACATAATTACCACCATAGACAACTTGGTCAGGTAGGTTTTATCATTCTTCTTAATGAAAAAGTGCCCTTCCGGTTCTTCATTTGTTGTACGCAAATACTTTGTCATCATTCTAAATGCCCAATTATCTTCCGGATTAAACTCCTTTTCCTTTTTTGCCAACAGCATTTTAAATCCGGTATATAGTAGGAAGACGCCAAACACATACATTATCCATTCAAAGCGGGTAATAAGCTCACTTCCCACAGCAATGAATATAATTCGGAAAACAATAGCCATTAAAATACCCAACAATAAAACCCTGGCATGATTTGAAGGCTTTACCTTGAAAAAGGAAAAGATAATAATAAATACAAAAATATTATCCATAGATAAAGACCATTCCAACACATAAGCAGAGAGATATTGTATGGCATCAGCTTTCCCATGTTCGTACCAAATAAAAGCACAAAAACCTAAGGAAAGAGAAACCCAAAATACAGTTTCTAAAAGAGCCATCCGGGTAGTAACTACCTTGTCTTTTTTGCTAAGTAAAATAACATCCACAGCAAGCGCTGCTAGAATTAGGGCAGTAAAAATGAGGTAGATATATTTATCGGGCATAAATGAATTGACTTATTTTGCAAATCGCTGTTTTCGCATCCACTGAAAGATAAAGGCAAATAAAAGAACTATCAATCCCGGCAATATAAGATTAACTATCTGCCATTTTGTTTTTTCAGCATTTACTTTTTTTGTATCAAGCAACCTTATCATATAATCTTTTCTCTTCGCTTCAGACAAATCGAATGGATCAATCAAATAACTTAAACTGTTTTTTAAAAAACTTTTATTGGCAAATGGGAACTCACGCTGTGAACCATAAGTATAAGAATTCATACCCATAGGTATCGGGTTCCTATCCTTAATACCATTTAACACCATATCCCCATCTGCCACAATAATCATTTTATTATTTTCAATACCCTCAGGCTGGAAAGGCATATTGTATGATAACAGTGAATCTCGTTTTGCTTGAGACAACCGATTCGCATACAACGACCTAAACCGACCTTCTAATAATACAGCAACCGGAACATGTTGTCTTCTGAACTTCTCATCTTCAGATGCATTCACATTTTCACGACCACTAATTAAAGCCGGCGTGGCAATAGTTCGAGCATTTGAAGAACTGGTTAACAAAATGGTTTTCTTTATTCCTTCTGCTTCCACTGTATCAATAGAATTAATAAATCTGGATGATACATAACCCAATCCCTTATTAATAGGGTGGTTTTCAGGCGACTCCAGAACAGGAAAATAATTCCAGGGTAAGAATTCAAACTGGCCATTACCATTCACATCAAAGGGCAAATAATCACACTGCAAATCCATTACCAAATCAGCATTAACACGTGCACCATATCTAAAAAACAAATCATTCAAACCCAATCCTCTATCATAAGCAACCACCTCATTTTTAATTTGAAGACTATCCATTTCAGCTTCCAGCCTGTCCACAAACCACAATAACTTTCCACCTTTCATTACATATTGGTCAATTTTTAGTTTTTCATCATCAGAAAATGTTTTTGTTGGTTTTACCACAATCATGGCAGCCATTTCAGCCGGAATAACCGGTTGTTGTTCCAAATTGATGGTAGCTAAATTGTAATCATTTTTTAAAACATTTTCAACCAAATCATAAACTGAAACATCCATGGGCTCGCCATTGCCAACTGCGTATCCAATAACGGACTTTTGAGTAGATTGTAATTTTGCAAAAGTCTCTGCAAACTGATACTCCAACATAGCTTCCGCACTATTTAATTCCTGCTGAGAGATTATTCGAGAGCTACCATCATATAACACAACCGGAAGTGTTTTTTCATTGTATGTAATCAGGGCATAAGGATAAACGAATTGCTGCTGTTGACCCTCTTTTAATTGGGATGTAAGATTAATAGGAACTAATCCCATCGCATCTAAAGTATCGGCATATAGCCTCCCACCAGCTCCCGGTATTTCATCTTCGGGGGAAATAAAATTAATTTGCATTCTCCCATTCGCGGCCTCCCTAAAAATACGGAGCATATCATCAGTGGATGAAGCAAGTTTTCTAAATCCGCTGGGAAAGCTGCCTTTTAAGAAAACATCAACACGCGAAGGAGCTTTTAAGTTATGTAATACCTTTTTTGTTGACTGACTAATCGTAAATCGCCTTTCAGCAGTTAAATCAATGCGGCTATGCCATTGGTAGCCTGCACTGTTTACAACAAACAACACGGCAAGAGCGAAAATCCACCAGGCGCGGGAATTAAAAATGGTGCGCAATAATTTCATTTCAGCTGTTGAATGTTTTTTTCAGTAATAAATAAAAAGAATACAATCAAACTTAAAAAGTAAATAACATCTCGTGTATCAATTACTCCCCTACTAATACTTTGATAATGGAAATCTATTCCCACCATTTCCAAAAAATAATCAATACCCCCGCTAAAAGCATCTATTCTGCTAAGTGAACTAAAACCATAATAAATAACTAAGCACACAAAAGCGCCCAACAAAAAAGCAACTACCGCATTGGAAGTGAAACTACTGCAACATATACTGATAGCTGCAAAAACAGCACCTAAAAGAAATAGACCTAAATAGCTTCCACTAATGGCACCCATATCAATATTACCTGTAGCACTAAGTGATTTTATAGTAATAATATAAATGCAGGTGGGAATAATTACAAAAAGCAATACAAAAAGAACAGAAAAATATTTCCCCCATACTATTTGAGAAGGCCTCAATGGACTTGTCTTTAGCAACTCAATAGTACCTGTTTTAAATTCATCAGAAAAGGTGCGCATAGTAATGGCAGGAAGTAAAAACATCAAAACCCATGGTGATAATTCAAAGAATTTATCCAATGTAGCATATCCATAATCCAATATACTGCTGTTAGGCAGAAAAAATAAAAAGAGCCCGGTAATAACCAAAAAAAGAATTATGGCAATATAACCACTGAGGTTACTGAAAAACTGCCTTAACTCCTTAATACAAACACTCCACATATTTAAAACCTTCGATTTTTCTTTTAAAGTCTCTAAAATACTCTAGCCAAGCTATATAATAAACTTATGCAGCATTTTATTTTTAATAGTTGTCTATAATTTACTAACCGATGCAAAAGTATCCGTCTTACCCTTTATTATATACAGTTTCTTGATTTGTTATATTATTTTAACTGTAATTTACCTAAACTGACCACAGCCCGCACTATGCGGGTTTTTTCTTTCTATAATTATCCTGCTTACTTTGCAATAATAATAACAAATATGAGGTTGCTTATTTTTATATTGACCTTTTCTTCTCTCTCATCCATTGCTCAAAAGAATTATGTGTATTACACTCCGGTTAATACACCCCCATCCATCAAAAGCACCTATTATGAATGCTTAAATCCTCAATATTTGGCTGAAGATCTGGCTTGGCTATTATCATGTGCCACCAGGCAATCATGGAAACCGGCACCGTTTAACAAAAATAATATAGGAATAATACTAAAACTGAACGATGAGCTTCAAGACGAAAATAATGAAACAGGCCATATCAGTATTTCAAAAAGCACAATTACAATATCAGCGAAGTATGCCACAGGGCTATCGTATGCCATGTACTCCTGGCTTCAACAATTAGGCTTTAAATTTTACCTTCCGGGAAATAATTGGATGGTAATACCGAAAATAAGAAACCTGTATCAGCATCCATTAAATAAAACATTCTCTCCCGGTTTTCAAATGCGTTTATTTCATGCCAGTGGAGGAATTTTCCCGGTAAAAGACATTGATGACAGCGCTAAAAATCGCAATACATGGTTTACCTGGCTAAGGAGAAATCGAATGGGCTGTGATTATCTGAGAATTGACGGACACCGAGGGGAATTATTTAACCAAATGAACAAAGCAGTTATCGAATCAGATTCAAATATTATAGCCCCAATAGCAGGTAAAAGGAAATATAATGTAGAAGCAAAACTCGATCCTACCTATTCAAAGGGCGTAACACTTTTTACAAACTGGCTTGTAACACAATTTGAAAAAGAAAAACAAAATACAGCCAACTGGCTACCTTTTAAGATCTATCAATCAGGTGATTTGGGAGATGGGCTAAACTATTGCCATACGCCTGCATGTAAGGCACAATTCTCATCTGTTTCTGATCAGGCCTTCTACGTCATGAATATCGCAGCAAAAAAAATAAAGACTGTTGATAAAAGGGCCGGGATAAGTACTCTCGCCTATACAGAAAGAGTGGACACACCTACTTTTTCTATTTTACCAAATATACACGTAATGGTTGTGCCCAATGCATTTCAGCGAATAACTACAGCTTCTGAACTGCTTCAGCGCTGGGCAAAAAAAACCAGCAATATCAGCTTGTATGATTTTTTAAATATTGGGGTATGGCAATATGATCATCCCTTTTTTAATCTTACTGATTACCTATCCTTTCTTCAACTAAATAAGCATTTAAATGTACAGGGGCTAACAATGGAAACCGCCTATTCTTCCTTTGCAGCAGGAATACCTATGTATGTAATACTTCAATATCTGGCAGACCCTTTACACGTTGAGCAAAACCAACTTAACACATTATGTAAAGACATGTTTGGAACTGCAGCTCCGGAAATGGAACAGCTTTTTTCACTTTGGTACCAAAGTGATGTTCATCTGCGTACCAATATAGACAGGCCCACATTCTACCCTGATGAACTGGCTACCTTTATTTCTTTAATTAAACAGGCTGAAAAAAGAAACGATTTAACCACTCAACAAAAACAGCGAATAGATCAACTGAAACCATACATTGCATATTTGTGCGGCGCTTATGAGCTCTTTCAAAATCCTAAAATAAAAGAAGATAATGAAGCAAATAAAAAATATCGTCAGCAAAAAGCAGAGGAATTATTACAACTATCTTGGTCGCAGTACGCTAATCTTACCTTTCACAATACTCAACTCAACGATTTATTAAAGAAATTCACCTCACACCCTGAAAAGTGGGACTTTAAAATAAATATCTCTGCACAAATTAATCATCTTCCTACTCATTTTGCAATCAACTTATTCAATAAATATGCTGCACAATTTCAATCACCCTCTTCTTTCGATTTTAAAATAAACCCAAACATTTGGAATGATATTGCAGAACAGGCTGCAGACAGCATTAGAATTGAATCCATAGACGAGCAAGCCATTCCTTCATTCATCTACCCATTAATGGTTTTCACAAGTAAACCAACAACTATTTCGGTAAGCACTCATTTAAAGAAGGGATTAGCAAAAAGAGAAGATACCGGACCAGTGGCACTCACAAGTGTTGAGCGAAAAGACTATACCTTTATTAAAACTCATTTTGCAACCGGAGAAATGCAGGATACTATTTTTTATTTTGACCTGCCCACTGCCGGTAATTATCGTCTTTATCTTGGTCGTTTTAATCAAGCTCCGATACAATGGATAATTTCTACCGGTGGAGCCTTAGTGTATATTAATAAGAAAAATGTTATTCATCACGCCATAAAACTTATAGATGAAAGGCAGCCCAATTATAGCAACTATCGCTTAGGCATATACGCAAATAAACAATTTGAAACTATCCAAATGCTTCCTGTTAAAAACACAGCAATTTGGAGCACAAGAAATAAAACAATACCCTTCGAGTCTAATAATAATAGTTCTTACAGAAACAAACCCATTATCGGGGAGCACAACCTACCCTCTTTTTTATATTATCAAAACGAAGTGATGCGCTGGCCTGCAATTACCCTGAACACTCCTCCCTATTTCTTTTTTGTAAAATGACCTTTAAGATAGCGAGCTATTTATACCATGAACGATTCGCCACAACCACAGCTACGGCTTGCATTTGGATAATTAAATTGAAACCAGCAGCCATTTAGTCCATCTGTGAACTCCAGAATTAAGTTATTGTTTTATCAACTTCTGACTCCAAACATTTCCTGTAGTGGAGAATATTCTCAATACATATACGCCTGGCAGAAGAGCACTCACTCTTTTTCCGACTCCAGTCTCTATGGTATGGCGGTTTCCTTTCATGCTTGTTATTCTTCTTCCAGCGAAATCGACAATTTCTACGACTCCACTCTCATTGAGTTCCCAGGTGTTCAACTGTATTGTTAAACTATTTGATGTGGGATTCGGAAACATTACATTATTTTCTTTTGGAATTGCCGGAGTCTGAGCGATTGGCTTACGAAAAGACGCATCACACCATTCAAAGAATTTCAAATAAACATCTTGATTTTGGTCATCCCACCAATTTACAAGCATGTCTTGTAAGCCGTTAGTGAGTCTACCTGCAACTGATGGCGAAACGGATTGATACATGTTATTTGTAGGAACAATTTTGATATAGGAATTTGCATTGGTACAATTGTTTGTTTCCACTAACCCATACTTATCCACGGAAACAGAAATTATTGTAGCACCCATTCCCCTTCCGGTACCATCAGGATAGGTCTCATCTTGTCCACCTTCCCACACTATCTGGGCAACAATCTCTCCTTGGTTGTCGAAACCATAAGAAATGGCGGGATTTTGATGAGGAATAGTATTTATTAGCGATCCGCCTGAAGCAGCGAGCTCTGGCTCAGATCCATCAGTGTAAACATGATCGTTATCCACACCGCCATATCGAGTGTATCCTCTAATTTCAGAAAAACTTGGGTAGTTCAGTGCCAAAACCACACTCCAGTTATCTTCCCAATTTATATCGTTGTCAATTTGCCCTGGGGCGGCAATTCTTGGTCTTCCAGCGGTTAAGCTCATGCTGCTATAGTCTTTAAAACCCGTAGCATTTGGCGATAGCGATGGAGGCGTGGAAGAAGTTATCAGATATTGTAAATCGGACAAATCATGTTGTGTAATATTCAACTCTATACGATTGGAACTTAAAAAAGTAAAGAAAACATTAGCAACTCCTCTGGTATCGCTCATTGAAATGGCCACGTCAGGCGCGGTTACATCATCGTAGGGAAGCTCTGTTGGCAGAATTTGGATGAAGTTTCCAAAGTCGTCCACCTCACTACTGAAACCAGGATAGAAAGGCCCGCCATATCCGTTTCCTGCTAATACTTTTATTTTCTGTGATGCAATATCATCCCAGACGATTACAAAGTCTCCTTGCATATTTGCATCGATTCTAATTCCGTTGTCATTTGGGCCTGGAGCTAATCCTACGGTTTCCAAAGTGTAAAGAGTTAAAAAGGAAAGAGTGCCGCCGTCAATCTGATAAACTTCCGCTATATATTCTTTGTTTGAAGGCTCAAAATATACTGCTATAGCAAAAACATCAGTTCCGGTATTGTATCTGTCAACTACAATTGACACGTCTGGATTGGTTACAGGCGAATGTTGAAGAGAAACATCATCTGAAAGAGTGTTCGAACAATTATATTGCACTAAACTAATTTTTGTGTTAGAAATCGAAACACGATAAGTTTCACACCCTTTTACGAAATAATCGACCCCGGTTTCTGAATTATTTAAGGAATTATCAAAAAGATCGCATGAAAACTCCGGAATGAGGCCTGACGCAATAAAACTTTGTCCTTTGCTTCCAGAAACAAAAAGAAAAAGTACCAGTAGAAAGATTGATGATTTAGAAACTAAAATTTTCATTTTGCTAAGTTTTAGTTAAGAATTTGTTATATTACTAAATATATTCAATTTTTTATGCGAATCATTTTAATGGTTTTGCTTCAGTTGTTCCTTTGTTCTTATCACAGCGAATCCCAAATAAATTGGATAGGCATTGTAGATTCAAATTGGAACAATCCACTTAACTGGAACCCTGCCGCAGTTCCGGACAGTTTAGACGATGTCAATATCGTGTTGAATAGCTCTAATCCTCAGCCTCACTGGCCTGTCCTACAGCAAACTTCAAAAGCCAGCCGGCTTTATTGTGAGAATGCAGAAATTAGGTTTAATGGTAATAAACTGAGATCCTGGGAGTTTTTTGCAAAGAATTCTGTTCTTTACGGCGGACCCGACACCTCTACAATCGAATTGCGCCTTACGCAATTTGGTATTACACTTAACAATTGTACGTTGAACGGAGATTTTAAATTGGTTTCAAATTCCGCTCAAACTTCAACTGGCGTAACTATCTCTTCTCACACGGTAATAAATGGAAATCTTACAGCCATACTTAGTAAGCGAGCCCATTTTTTTGTATCTGATAGTCTCCGCGTTTCCAAAAATTTAGTTATAGTTGTTCGACAGGATCCTCCAATAATTTATCCTGTTCCAAATATGTATCTCAATTCCATCATTGTAGAGGGTGACTTTTCGTATAGTAACCAAGAAGGTGCGGTTTTTATTTGCACTAACAATAAAATTAGAGGTAAGATAGATATTGATATAAAGGATTTAAATCCTACCACTCATTCCGTTTCCATCACTAATACTTCTAATCTAAGCCCTAATGGCAAAATTAGCATTATTGGTTCGCGAATAACTTCACTTATAAATTCGGATTTCAATGTAGACTCGTTTTTTGTAAAAACCGATACTGGCAGAATTATCATTGATTCATGTAAATTTCGGGGAGCTGTTGTATTGCATACCGGTTTGTCAAACAGATTTAATTCTGGGCCGAATCGTTTATCAGGAAGTACTTTTTTTAATAGCCTTTCCTGGATAGATACAACATTAGAAATCCAAGAAACTCGAGGGGGGTATTTAAGTTCTCCGATTGTAAAAGCTCCTAATAAGTATTATGGTGATACCTATTTTAAGGGCAAGATTGATCTTGGCAATTCCGATACTTCTTCCTTTTTTAGTAACCTTACAATAGAGCCTATGGCTGGGTCGGTGTTACGTAGCGCACGGTTTATGGGTGATGATACTTCAAATATATCTATTGGTGCCTCCCCTTTAGAATACGCAGAAGTTAACAAGACGGGGGCCGGCCTGTTAAGTATTACTTCACCAATAAAAATTTCCGGAGTGATGCGCTTTCAAAATGGTACCATAATAACACCGGGGACTCATATCCATTTTTTACCGGGAGCTATAGCTGAAAATTTTGCGAGTGATCGCTATGTGATTGGCGAGGTACAGAAAGAAGGGAATTCCGCATTTATTTTTCCTGTCGGTTCAGAAACTGCATTCAAGCCTTTCAGCATCACTGCACCTGCAGGTCTCGGAGACCTGCTCTCAGTTCAATACAACGATGCATCAGTTGTCCCGTTAAGCGATACTTCACAGCGCGTTGCAGGCCTAGCTGATATCAGCAACTGCGAATACTGGGATGTTAAATCACTTTCAGGTATCTCTTCAGTGAATATTTCTGCAGCATGGGACGCTGCTTGTTTAGATAACACGCTTTACTTTACGAATCCCAGAGATGCTCAGCTTGCAAGATGGGACGGTTCAGTTTGGAAAAATGAAGGCAACGGTGGGTATGCAAATGGAAGTATTGCATCAACCGGCTCTGTTCCGGCAGTTGGACTATTTACTTTCGCCTCGCCCAAGCGAATAATTGACAATCCCGAGCCACCACAGATGCCAACGATGGTTGTATATCCCAATCCTGTAAGACAGACCTTAAATATCATTGTGGAGCCGGGTTATAAGCAAGGCATTATCATAGATGCTATTGGAAGGACTGTTTCTACACACAATATTCAAGCAGGAGTAAACACAATTGATGTCAAGCATCTTTCTGCGGGTGTATACTTCTTCAAACTAATTACTAATCGAATCCAAAAGGTATTAAGTTGGATTAAAATATAAAGGTAGGATTCTTCTTTTTGTTGCACCAATTGACGGAAAATGAAAATATAATATCAGTGTCAAGCTCGACCCTATATATTCAGTAGGTGTAAACTTATACGCCGATTGGATTGTTTTACAATATCAACAGGAAAGAAAAAATTCGGTAAGCTGGCTGCCATTCAATAAATATGCTGCACAATTTCAATCACCCTCTTCTTTCGATTTTAAAATAAACCCAAACATTTGGAATGATATTGCAGAACAGGCTGCAGACAGCATTAGAATTGAATCCATAGACGAGCAAGCCATTCCTTCATTCATCTACCCATTAATGGTTTTCACAAGTAAACCAACAACTATTTCGGTAAGCACTCATTTAAAGAAGGGATTAGCAAAAAGAGAAGATACCGGACCAGTGGCACTCACAAGTGTTGAGCGAAAAGACTATACCTTTATTAAAACTCATTTTGCAACCGGAGAAATGCAGGATACTATTTTTTATTTTGACCTGCCCACTGCCGGTAATTATCGTCTTTATCTTGGTCGTTTTAATCAAGCTCCGATACAATGGATAATTTCTACCGGTGGAGCCTTAGTGTATATTAATAAGAAAAATGTTATTCATCACGCCATAAAACTTATAGATGAAAGGCAGCCCAATTATAGCAACTATCGCTTAGGCATATACGCAAATAAACAATTTGAAACTATCCAAATGCTTCCTGTTAAAAACACAGCAATTTGGAGCACAAGAAATAAAACAATACCCTTCGAGTCTAATAATAATAGTTCTTACAGAAACAAACCCATTATCGGGGAGCACAACCTACCCTCTTTTTTATATTATCAAAACGAAGTGATGCGCTGGCCTGCAATTACCCTGAACACTCCTCCCTATTTCTTTTTTGTAAAATGAATCTTCTAAACTTTAACTGACTCAATAAGCGTAATCCATCTTTCTAAAATGAAAATGTTTTTTTGTAAAAAAAGAAATCTTAAAACATCACTAAGTAAAGAGATAAAATGAAAATTACTTTTCAATCATTGCGGCATCTTTAATAATCTTCCCCTTTGTTTCATCCCAAGCCGGATTCTGTGCTCTATACATACCCACGTGGAGTTGTACCTGTTCAACAATATAATCCACTTCTTCTTCGGTTGAAAAGCGTCCAAGGCTAAATCGAAAACTGGCAGAGGCTTCTTGTGCAGTTAGCCCCATAGCCTGTAACACATGGCTTGGTGAAGGTAGTGCTGAACTGCATGCAGAGCCTGTGCTAATTGCAATTTTCCTATTAAAGCCATTTAATACAGTACCCGAATCAATCCCCTCAAAACAAATATTGGTTACATGAGTCAATCGTTCGGCTACCTTGCCATTTATAAAAGTGCGTGGAATTTCCAATAATCCTTTTTCTAAGCGAGCTCGAAGAGCAGCTAAACGCAGAGACTCTTCTTTCATCTCAGCACCGCAAAGCATTGCAGCATGGCCTAAACCAACAATACCGGGTACATTTTGTGTGCCGCTTCTCAATCCTCTTTCGTGCCCCCCTCCATGAATTTGTGGAGCAAGGGTAACCCGTGGATTCTTCCGCCTTATATATAAAGCTCCCACACCCTTTGGTCCATATATTTTATGCGCAGAAATAGCCATTAAATCTATTCCATCATCATCTACCTGAATTTTTATTTTTCCTATTGCCTGAGCTGCATCAGAAAAAACAATAGCTCCATGCCGATGAACCACTTTACTAATCTCCCGTAAAGGCTGAATCACACCCGTTTCATTGTTAGCATGTAAAAGCGCCACCAATATGGTTGTTGGTTTCATAGCAGCTTCAACAACAGCCGGAGACACTAAACCATTTTTATCTACCGGCAGATAGGTCACCTCTCCTCCCATTTTTTCAATAAATTCACAGGATTCCAGCATTGCCTTATGTGCTGTTTGAACAGTAATAATATGATTACCCTTTGTACGATATAAAGAAAATACACCTTTTAAAGCCAAATTAATTGACTCCGTTGCCCCTGATGTGAAAATGATTTCTTTATCTGTTGCTCCTATTAAATTAGCAACTTGTTTGCGTGCATTAATTATCGCTTCATCAGCATCCAAACCCATAATATGACCACGACTTGCAGCATTTCCAAAATGCTGCGTAAAATATGGTAACATCGCCTCAAGCACCAACTTATCTACGGGTGTGGTGGCATTGTAATCAGCATATATTGGGAACTTCAGCATATCATATAAATATAAACACCAAAATTACAAACAAAGTATGCAAATTTGTGTTAACCTTACCCTACTCTTAAATCAAAAAATAATTATACATGAATAATGTTGAACATATCGGAATTGCGGTAAAAAGTTTAGCTGTTGCGAAACCTCTTTTTGAAAAACTGTTAAATACCTCTTGCTATAAAACCGAGCGAGTAGAAAGTGAAGGTGTTGAAACTGCATTTTTTAAAACCGGAGAGACCAAAATTGAACTTTTGGAAAGTGCTAATGAAAGCGGAGTTATTTCTAAGTTTATTGAAAGGAAAGGAGAAGGAATACACCACATTGCATTTAGCGTAACTGATATCCATAGTGAAATGGAGCGACTAAAAAGCGAAGGGTTCAAATTATTAAATGAAACACCTAAAAAAGGAGCAGACAATAAATGGGTTTGTTTTCTTCATCCCAAAGACACACAGGGCGTATTAATTGAATTATGCCAAGAACGTGATTCAGAATAGCTAATTTAGAAATGGATTAGTTTTTATTTCTTCACCAATGGTTGTTGAAGGTCCGTGCCCACTATATACGATGGTATCAAAAGGCAAAGAAAGTAATTCCCTTTTAATGCTATTCAAAAGTGTATCCTGATCTCCAAAAGGCAAATCAGTACGACCTATACTTCCGGCAAACAAAGCATCTCCACTAATTACAAAATTATCTGCAGAATAATAGAAGCTTACACTCCCGGGACTATGACCGGGAGTAAACAAAACATTTATTTTCTCATCTTCTAAAAAAATCGGATGTCCCGGTGTTAAATAATTAATCTTGCCTACATAGGAGTCAAAAGGAAGATTATACATTAGTCCACTTGCCGGGGCCATCTCAAGCATCTTCTCTTCTTCAGGGTGAATATGTAATTCAAGTCCAAAAGTTTCAGCAATATACTTGTTACCAAAAACATGATCAAGGTGGCAATGAGTATTTAAAAGCAAAACGGGGGTTAAGCTATTTCCGGAAATAAAATTAGATAGCCGTTCTTGCTCTTCGGGGAAATAACAACCCGGATCAATAATAGCACACTTTCCACTGGGGTGAGAAACAATATACGTGTTTTCCATTACCGGGTTAAACACAATAGAATCAACCTTTAACATGACCGCTTATTTTATATTTTAACGATAGCCGCTAATCAACTAATTTTATTGCTCAATTACCAATTGTGCATGGCAAAGTTTAGTAGAATCATTTTTATTTTATCTCTGTTATTCTTGTCGAAAACCAATGTTATTGCTCAGGTAAGTTCGGTTACATTCGGAAAAAACAGAGTTCAATTTAAAAAGTTTAAGTGGCAATATTATCAAAGCAAAAATTTTAATGTTTATTTTAACGAAGGTGGACAGGAGATAGCCAAATACGTTGTTCAACTGGCTGAAGCAGATCTTGAACAAATTGAAGCTGCAGCAGAGTATTCTTTACAACGAAGAGCCAATATTATAATTTATAACCATTTCTCAGATTTTAAACAAACTAACATCGGTTTAGAAACTGATTTAATCACCACCGGAGGAGTAACAAAATTAGTAAACAATAAAATGATTGTTTTTTTTGACGGTAATCATGCCGACTTAAGAACACAAATCAGGCAAGGCATAGCTAATGTGCTTACTCAAAATGTATTATTTGGAGATGATATAAGTGAAATTGCAAGCAACCAGACCTTACTCGATTTACCACCGTGGTTTACTGAAGGATACGTTTCCTACTTAGGAGAAAATTGGAGCACAACTTTAGATGATGAACTACGAAGCGAAATACTAAGTGGTAACTATAAAAATTTTTATGAATTTGCATTCCGTAATCCTCAGCTTGCAGGGCATGCCTTTTGGTATTACATAGAAGAGAAGTATAAAAAAGAAAATGTAACCTACTTCTTATATCTCGCCCGTATTTATAAAAACCTCAACAAGGCAAGCGTTCAAATTTCCAAAATGAGATTTAAACCGTTACTACGAGATTTTATGGAATATAATGAAGACAAGTATTACAAAGACTTATCACGTAGGAAGGCATATCCCAAAGGAAATTATGTAGAAGGTTTTACTATTAATAAACGACTTAATTACTACCGCTTTAATGTAAACCCCAATAAACGCAACAATTCGTATGTTGTTAGCCAATATAAAAATGGTAAGGTGCGTGTATTGTTAAGTGAAGACTTTGAATTTCGCACCCTGTTAAAATATGGGGTACGTCAGCGGGAAAATGAAATCCACCCCTCTTATCCAATAATGGCCTGGGATCCCAAGGGTACACAAATTGCAGTTATATATCCTGAAGAAGGTAGGGCGAAATTATTTGTGTACGATTTGGTAAACCGTCAAAAACAATCACGAATAGATTTGTCAAATTATTTTGATCAAGTTCAGGATATGAAATATATGCTGGATAATAAAACCCTGTTATTATCAGCAGTTAAAAACGGACATACTGATATTTTCACCTTTAATATTGAAAAAGGAAAAGTATTACAGATTACCAATGATGTTTACGATGACTTAGATGCAAGTTTTGTAGCCTTCCCAAATAAAACAGGTATTCTATTTGCCAGCAACCGGCCATCTGCAGATGCACCAACAGCAGACACAGTTTTGCCCAGTAATTATCGCTACAATATTTTTATGGTAACTAATTTTGGCGATAAGCCGGAGCTCAATCAAATTACCCAGTTATCTGATTTAAAATACGGTAATGCCCGATATCCGATGCAGTACAATACCAATCACTTTACCTTTATTAGTGATGACAATGGTATTGCTAACCGATATGCCGGTTTCTTTTCAACGCGTAAAGAAGGTTATGACACCATGGTAATAGTAGGCCCGGATATCCTTCGAAACCCCTCACCTTCAGAAATAGACAGCGCATTAATAGCGAATAACCTGCCTGAAATTACCTCAACGCGTATCATCAGTATTTCATCAGACTCTGCATACACTTTTCCACTAACAAATTATCCTTCTAACGTTGCAGAAACACGAATTGCAGGCGATAATAACCAAGTAAGTGAAGTTACCCGTCAAAGTGATGAGAAAATTTTATACAAACTTAAGATTGATGATTACACACTTAGAAATAGAAATATAACAGCACGACCCACTGAGTACATGCGAAAAGTAATGCGAGAAAGTGAGCTTACTTCCGTAAAACCAGCTAAGGTATCATTAGAAATAAAGGATACAACTAAACAAAAAGTTGAGGATGTTTTTCAAACAGAATTTGAGCGGGAAGATATCTCTGTTACCCAAAAAGACGATGAAGGAGGAGAAGCCCTTAAATCAGCAAAGCTGTATCGCTATAAGCCACTAAAGTTTTTTACTGATTTTGGTTCGCTGGGCTTAAACAATTCAGTTCTTATTAACCGCTACCAACCCTATACGGGCGCTTCAGGACCGGTAAGGCTAAACAGTTCTACCCCACTAAATGGTTTAATTCGTATTGGCACCTCTGAATTAATGGAAGACTTAAAAATAACAGGAGGATTCAGAATAAGTACCAATCTTAAGGACAATGAATGGATGGGCAGCTTTCAATATCTTAAACGGCGAATTGATTGGGGATTTACTTATTATCGCAGCGCACAAGGCATTGGATTAAATGTGGTAGATGGTGGTGGAAATTCAATCGGAATTTATCCGGGCAAGTCCTTTACTAATCTTTATCAAGGAAACATAAGCTATCCCTTTGATGAAATCAGGAGCATAAGATTAAGTTTAGGTATCCGGTCTGAAAGACTGGTTGCACTTTCTGTTGATCCAATAAGTTTGGAATTTTTAAATGATAAAAAGCGTTTAGATCAGGTAACTCATGGTGAGTTCGTTTATGATAATTCTTTAAGTCCCATTATGAATATTTGGGACGGCTTACGATATAAAATATTTTTTGATTGGAATAGACAAATCAATGATATCGGAAATGCAACAGGACCAAATATTTTTAACGCCGGGTTTGACGCAAGATATTATTATCCTATTTACAGATACTTTACATGGTCTGGAAGAATAGCCGGAGATTTCAGTTGGGGAAATCAAAAAATGATTTACTATTTAGGCGGGATGGATGGATGGCTAATGTTTGGCGACAATAAAAAATATGATCGCTTTGGAAGGCTTATAAAGGAAAGATTTTTCAATACAGCCAACAGACCAGACCCTGATGCAGATTATGCTTATGAGAGCCTTTCCGGGAATTTACGTGGTTACATTCAAAATGCTGCAAATGGAAATAATGCAGTTGTTATAAATAGTGAATTCAGGCTTCCCATCGTTTCTACATTTTTTGATAAACCCATTAACAATGCATTCCTTTCTAATTTTCAAATTATTCAATTTGTTGATTTAGGCACTGCTTGGAATGGGAAATTTAGTGGCATAAAGCGACCTGATCTTGTTTATGGAAGTGACCCTGTTACTGTTAAAGTAAAAGCCGGTGGCCTTGGTCCTTTTGTTGGGGGATATGGTTTTGGAGCACGCAGTATGCTCTTGGGTTATTTTGTTAAATTTGATGTGGGATGGCCTATGGAAGGTTTTTTTAGAGGTAAACCAATCATGTATTTATCTTTAGGATTAGACTTTTAGGCTGTAATTATAAATCATTTAGTGTTTGAATTATTGCCCTCGTGGCTGTAATAATATCATCATCAGAAATATTTAAAGGTGGAGCTATACGCATTGCTTCAGAAGCAAAAAGGAACCAATCAGTAAACACTCCTCTTTGCAATAAGGCATCAATAACTACTTTATTTGTCTCAAATGAATCAAACCAAACTGCCATCATCAGCCCTTGGCAATTAATATGCTGAATTTTAGGATGAACAAGCTGTGAGAGAAATAAATCAGCTTTCCTCTTCACATCATTCATCATACCGGAGTTAAGCAATACCTCAAAAGCTGCAAGTCCCGCCGCACAGCAAACAGGGTGGCCACCAAAGGTATTCATGTGGCCTAAAACCGGATTAACAGTAAGTGATTTCATTATTTCCGGCGATGCAATAAATGCTCCTAATGGCATTCCACCTCCCAATGCTTTTCCAAGCAACAAAATATCCGGAACCACATCATATTGCTCAAAAGCCCACAGGGAGCCTGTTCTGCCAAAGCCACACTGAATTTCATCTAACACCAACAATGCCCCCATTTCTGTGCAACGTGCCCTAAGTGCGTGTATCCATTGACGTGAGGGAGCCTGAACTCCTGCTTCCCCCTGAATAGTTTCAGCAAACACACAAGCTGTATCAGTATCAATAAAAGACAAATCTTCCAAATGGTTAAATCGTAATTGCGAAATCCCGGGAAGTAAAGGTCGGTAAGCCTGCTTCCAAGATTCATCACCCATTAGACTCAACGCCCCTTGTGTGCTTCCATGATAAGCCCTATTAAAGGAAATGATATTGGTTCTTCCGGTATAACGTTTTGCTAACTTCATCGCCCCTTCCGTTGCCTCACTACCTCCTGTAGTAAAAAAGATTGAAGATAAGTTTGCCGGTAGCCATCGAGATAGCTTGTGCGCAAACTTCACCTGAGGGTTTTCAATCAACTCACCATACACCATTAAGTGTAAATATTCATCTGCCTGTTTTTTTATAGCTTCAACCACATCCTGATTACAGTGGCCAATATGACAAACACTAATACCTGCTATTAAATCAATATATTCATTTCCATCAGCATCCCACATACGTGAGCCTTTAGCCTTAACCATATTAATGGCCAATGGAGCTACTGAGGTTTGTCCAACATGCTGTAAAAAAAGTTGACGGGGTGTCATAATGTTTCTGTTTAACTTCACTCAAAATTAAATACAATGGCACTTATCCTTCCGGTTCATCAAATTTCGCCGCAAATAGGAGAAAACTGCTTTTTAGCACCTAATGCTACAATCGTGGGAGATGTAATAATAGGAAATGATTGTTCAGTTTGGTTTAATGCCGTGATAAGGGGTGATGTAAACAGCATTCGTATAGGAGATAAAGTAAATATCCAGGACGGTGCTGTACTACACTGTACTTATCAAAAGACAAAGGTAATAATGGGAAATAATATTAGTATTGGGCACAATGCCATTGTTCACGGATGCGTTATAGAAGATAATGTATTAATTGGAATGGGTGCTATTGTGATGGACAATGCACATATCTGTTCAAATAGCATTATTGCAGCCGGGAGTGTGGTATTAGAAAATACAAGGGTAGAGTCTGGAACCATATACGCCGGTGTACCTGCAAAAAAGGTAAAAGATATAAGCAAAGAACTTATAAGCGGGGAGATAAACCGGATTGCAAATAATTATTTAAAATACAGCTCATGGTTTAAAAACCTGTAAAAACGTTGTTTTTAGCAAATAAACCTTAAAAAAAAGAACTATTTTTATACGATGAGAAAATATATTCTTGCTGCATGCGTTATAGGATTAATGGGAAGTTGTTCTTCAGGGCTTTTTGCTAAAAAGGAAAAGTTAGGCTGTAAAACAAATGGCAGGAATATAGGAGCAGAAAAATTATTATCCGGCGACCCTAAAGCCATCAAAGCAAATAAAAAAGCAAAGTTCAGAGGAACAAAAAGTTTTTGACTTCACAGAAGATCTACCAATTATCCACTAAAAAACCACAACCTATGTGCTATCATTTACTCACCACCAATGGTGGTATGGAGGCGATTATTGATGACAACTGCGGCATCAATAAATTTTATGCCATCGCAAACACACTTGCAGACCGCCTGAAAATTCAATTCATTACCCAAGTTGATGATGCAGAAACCCTTGATTGGGATTTTAAGTACAAGGACTTATTGCTAACACTTCACTATAACATCTTTAATGGGGTTAGCATTTATCCTCAGAACTTTGGTAACACAAACCAGAAAAAGCATAACAGCGCTGTTATGGAAGTAGCTAAGTTTCTGGAAAAACACGCCTACTAATTAAAAAAATATTATACAATAAGCGCCGGAATATACGGCGCTATTGGTGTTTATCCTTATTACTCACGCATTGTATCAAGTATCTTCAAATAATTTATGTATCGCTCTTCATGTATCTCTCTACCCACTTCATTTTTGATAGCACATTCTGTTTCGTTAAGATGTAAACAATTATTGAATTTACACCCATGCAACAATCTGCACATCTCAGGAAAATAATGAGACAATTCCTGTTTTGAGATATTCACTAAGCCCATTTCTCTAATACCCGGCGTATCTATTACGCTTCCGCCAAAAGGCAAATCATACATTTCCGCAAATGTTGTAGTATGCATTCCCTTACCACTCCATTCACTCACATCCTGCGTTTTAATCTCTAAGTTTGGAAAGATATAATTAATAAAAGATGACTTCCCTACCCCCGAATGGCCGCTCAACAAACTGGTTTTATCCTTAAGATGACTCAATAACTCTTCTAAACCTAACTTAGCTTCAACACTGGTATGGATTACTTTATATCCTATTTTTCGATACATTTCAGTTATCCATTCTAATTTTTCAAAATCCTTTTGCTTGTACAAATCAATTTTATTGAATACCAAAACCGCAGGAATATGATAAGCTTCACACACCACTAAAAATCGGTCAATAAATCCGGTTGATGTACGTGGCTCCTTTAATGTAGCAAAAAGAACAGATTGGTCAAGATTAGCAGCAACTATATGGTGCAAATTCCGATTATGGGGCGATATTCTATTTATATAATTAGTCCGTTCATGAATGGCTGTAATTACCACATCATTCTCGTCTCTTTCAACATCAACCCAATCTCCTACCGCAATGGGATTAGTAGATGTAATACCTTCAATTTTTAATCTCCCTTTTAGGCGCGCAGATATTTTGCTTCCATCAGTAGTTACTAACTGATACCATGTTCCGGTTGACTTATATACGCGCGCCTGCATAAAAACGAATGTAGGAGAATAAATGAACAATCAAATCAAACACAACCATTTCATTAAGGAAATTTTCTAAATACCGTAAGCCGTAACACCATCTCCAGCAATAAAAAGAAATAGGCAGCAAGTGCAAAAGGGAAAAACCGTTCCTTCACCTGAACCGACCTTATAATTTCCACCTTTGTTTTCTCCAGTTTGTCAATTACTGAATATATATCGGTGAGGGTTTGATTATCCTTTGCCCGAAAATATTTTCCCCCTGTTTCTGTAGCAATATCTGTAAGCAACCTTTCATCAATATTTACTTTCTCATTAATAATTTTTACGCCTTCCGGTGTGTTTTCCGGTGTTGGTGCCAGCCCTTCGGAGCCCACCCCAATAGTGTACACTTTAATACCATACACTTTAGCTATTTCCTTTGCGGTATTAGGGTCAATCAATCCACCATTATTTATACCGTCTGTTAAAAGCAAAATAATCTTAGTTTTAGTGGCGCTTCCTCGTAGCCGGTCAATACCGGTGCTTAAGCCTGAGCCAATAGCCGTTCCATCTTCAAGTAATCCATTTCGAATACCGGTGATAGCCGATAATAAAATGGCATGATCTGTAGTAATAGGACACAAAGTAAAACTCTCGCCTGCAAAAATTACTAAGCCAATGCGATCTGTAGGACGCTCCTTTACAAAATTGATAGCCACCTCTTTTGCAGCCTCCAAACGATTCGGCTTAAAATCTCTGGCTGTCATACTCCCACTCACATCAATACACAATACAATATCAATCCCTTCCCCTTCTGCAAAATCTTCAGTATTACGCTCTTGCGGACGAGCAAGGATAATAATTACACACACCACTGTTACACTTCGTAAAATGGGCAATAAAAATCGCCATTCACTTCTTAATGAACCTAAACCGGGTGCTGACAATGAGGAAATATGAATTGCTGCTGATTTTTTTACAACATTTTTACGAACATACCACCACCAAAAAGGGAGAAGTAGTATCAAACCTAAAAAAGCCGGATAGGCAAAAGTGATATGAGTAAAAAAATTATATAGCATAATTTACATCAAAACAACACGCGCATCAATCCATTTTATCGCCTTTCGAAAAGATGCAATGGTGTTTTCATTCTCTTGTTTTGTAGTTTGAAATTTAGCATACTTAACGGCGTCGCATAAACGAAGCGGTGCAGATACTTCTGTACCTTGTACCACACCGGGAATACGACGCTCCAACCAAACCATTAGCTCGCCTGTTGTTAAATATCCTATATCCAATTTGAATTTTCTGCTTAAATAATGTTTAAAAATTTCACTCCCTTCACTATACCATTGTTTGTTAAAAGTGTGTTGCTGCTCAAGTCGGTTATATGCCGCCAGTGCCTCTTCCAGAGGTGGGATAACAGAAGAACCAGTTATACCTGTAACCTTCTTTCTATTTAACCATAACCTCCATACCAATAATCCAATAAGCAGAGTCAACAGAACCCCAACCAACCAATAAACCCAAAAGGCTGCAGAATGGGGGATAGATTTCACCGATCTGATATCATAAATTCCGGTAGTATCTGTAGGAGAATAACCTACTTGAAACATTAATAATGGAGATGCAATTTCTGTTTGATTATTATTATTTTTCAGGATTATGGGTATTGATGGAAATGCCCATCTTCCCGAATCAAAACTTGTAATAGTGAGTATCTGTTCAACAGTAAATTCTCCTTTACTTGATTTTTGAACCTCACCTCGGGCCAAAATTTCAAAATGTGGAATTGAATCCGGAATTTGGAAAAAGGCATCATAGCCTTGCGCCGGTAAAAAGACTTTCAAGCCATAGCTCACCTGCTCTCCAATAATAAAATTATTTTTATTAACAGAAACTTCAACTTTTTGAGCAGATAATATCGAAGGTAATATTCCGAGCACCCATGGTACTCCATACAATATTATTTTCCCTATGCATTTCATCATTTTCTCTTCTGAAAAAAATGTTGAAGAATTTTAATATAATCATCATTGGTCCTCACTTCAAGTAACTCTGCTCCTGCCTTTCTAAAAGCTTGTTTACACTCCTCTTGATTTTTTAAAAAATGTAACCTGTAATTATATCTCACAGCAACATTATTTGTATTTACCCAACGAAGCTCTCCCGTTTCTGAATCCATCAACTCTAATAGCCCAACCTTAGGTAAATCTTCATCTGCAGGGTCAGAAATCTTAATACCAATTACATCATGTTTTTTACCAATCACCTTTAAATCATGAAAGTATCCTTCACCAACAAAGTCGCTAATCACGAAGGCAATACTTCGTTGCTTAATATTTCTATTAAAATAGCGGATAGCGTCATAGATATTTGTTCCGGCACAGCATGGCTCTCTACTTAATAATTCTCTCACAAGATATAGAACATGCATTCTTCCCTTTTTAGGTGGGATATATAATTCTACTTCATTACCAAATAAAACAGCGCCAACCTTATCATTGTTCTTAATAACATTAAATGCCAGCATCGCCGCTACTTCATTAATCGCTTCGCATTTACTGCGCATTCGGGTTCCAAATAAATTGCTTGTACTTATATCTATCAACAACATCACAGAAAGCTCTCTCTCTTCTTCAAATACCTTAGTAAATGGATGACTAAAGCGTGCGCTAACATTCCAGTCTATAAAGCGCACATCATCCCCGGCAGTATAATCACGTACTTCACGGAATCGCATTCCTTTTCCTTTAAATGCTGAATGAAATTCACCCGTAAAAAAATGAGTAGCAAGTTTTTTACTTTTAATTTCCAGCTCACGCACTTTACGTAAAATATCTTCAGTAGTTTGCTCCATACATTAAGGAATAGGAATCGTTTTTAGTAGCGTATCAATAATTGTTTCCACACTTATATTTTCAGCTTCGGCCTCATAGGTTAATCCAATACGATGCCTTAAAACATCATGGCTCACCGCCTGCACATCTTCAGGAATCACATATCCGCGCTTATTTAAAAATGCATACGCTTTTGCAGCCAATGCAAGATTTATACTTGCTCTTGGTGACCCTCCAAACCCTATAAGTGGCGAAAGTTTTGACAAATTATATTGATTGGGGAACCGGGTTGAGAAAATAATATTTAAAATATAATCCTCTACCTTCTCATCTAAATAAACCTTCCTAACTAAATCACGCGCTCTTTGGATTTCACCGGTAGATGCCACCGGATTTACCACAGGAGCTACAACATCTACAGTATTTTGCCTAATAATCATTTGCTCTTCTGCTTTAGAGGGATAGCCTACTACAATTTTCAGCATAAACCGGTCAACCTGTGCCTCCGGTAAAGGATAAGTCCCTTCTTGCTCAATTGGGTTTTGGGTAGCAAGAACTAAAAATGGCTCTGGTAAAGCATAAGACGTTTCTCCAATAGTTACCTGTCTTTCTTGCATTGCTTCTAATAATGCACTTTGAACCTTGGCCGGAGCACGATTGATTTCATCCGCTAGAATGAAATTGGCAAAAATGGGCCCTCTACGAACATAGAACTCGTTTTTACCTTGATTATAAATCATGGTACCGATAACATCAGCAGGCAATAAGTCGGGAGTGAATTGTATTCGACTAAAATTTGCTTTAACCGTTTGTGCAAGCGACTTTATAGAAAGTGTTTTTGCCAAACCGGGAACACCTTCCAACAATACGTGCCCATTACACAGCAATCCGATAAGCAACCGCTCAACCATATTATGCTGACCAACAATTACTTTTCCAACCTCTGCATTAATTTTTGAAACAAAGCCGGCAGCTTCTTCAATCTTTTCATTTAACAATTTAATATCACCGGATGTTTGAAGCATAACAATAAATTTTAAACAAACAAATAATGCCCACAGATAATCTCATGCAATTTAACCGATTCAACGGAAGCAAAGTTTGGGATTTATTAATGCCGTGTTAATTACTCCTATAAATACAACTAATACCTCTTTACAAAGTATTGAAAGCAACCACAGGCATACGTCTGCCTATACCAAAAGCCTTTGGTGATATACGAATAATAGGACAAAATTGCGCACGCTTATACTCATTCCGATTCACCATCTTCAACACCCGTTCTACCATATCGGCAGCACATCCGGACGCTTTTATTTGAGCTGCCGTTTTATGCTGTTCAATATATCCAAATAAAATTTCATCAAGCATAGTGTAATCAGGCAAACTATCCGTATCCTTTTGATCAGGTCTAAGTTCCGCACTGGGTGGTTTTGAAATAATATGCAGTGGTATCACTTTCTTTTTTCGATTAATAAACTTGGCAAGCGCATAAACCTGCTGCTTATAACAATCACCCAAAACACTCAACCCTCCTGCCATATCTCCGTAGAGGGTGCCATATCCGGTACACAATTCGCTTTTATTGCTTGTATTAAGCAGGATATAATTAAACTTATTAGCTATAGCCATTAAGGTATTTCCTCTAATACGACTTTGTAGATTTTCTTCCGTAACATTAAAAGGAAGATTATCAAAAAATGGATTGAGTGTTTTTAAGAAAGTTTCATAAATGTCTTTAATCGGAATCGTGTGATTGGGATTTTGAAGATTTTCATTCAATTGTTTTGCATCTTCCAGTGAATGAGCGGTAGAATACTCAGAGGGCATCATTACTGCAACCACATTATCATTACCCAAGGCCTCACATGCTAAAGCTAAAACCACTGCTGAGTCAATACCTCCACTACTGCCAATAACAGCTTTTTGAAAGCCCATTTTTTTAAAATAATCTCTTATACCTAACACCAATGCATTATACACTAATTCTATACCATATTCAGGATTGAAATGTGTGCACTCCTCGTTAATAGTTGTGATTTGTTTGTAATTACTAAAATCTTCACAACTAAGAGAGCCATCATCATTTAGGGTAAAGCAAGATAAGTCTTCTTCAAAGTACTTTAATAATCCACACAGGGTTCCATTACTATCCATACCCATTGACCCACCGTCAAAAACTAAATCCGTTTGTGCCCCGGTAGTGTTACAATACAAAACCGGAAGTTCATATTTTAAGGCATTAGCTTTTACAACACCCATTCTTTTTGTGGCATGCAAATAATCAAAAGGAGAAGCAGACAAATTAATGATCACATCCGGGCCGAGCGGTTTTAACCTATCTAAGGGACAATACGGATAATTAAAATCAGGCTCCACGCACCAAATATCTTCACAAATAGTAACCGCTATTTTTCTTTTACGGAATGAGATAATATCCCATGAAACAGCCGGGTCAAAATATCTTCTTTCGTCAAAAACATCATAATCAGGAAGGCAGGTCTTGTGAATGATTTGTTTAATCTCCCCATCTTCAATAAAAAATGCTGCATTAAACAGGCCCTTTCCCATCGCAGTTGATGAATATATGGGTGCGCCTACAATTACTGCAATATCTTTAGTATGAGCAACTACCTCATCAACAGCCATTTTGCATTGTTCGATAAAATTTCTTTGCAGTAATAAATCATTAGCCGGATACCCACAGATACATAATTCACTAAACACCACCAGGTCACCCCCTGCTGCCTTTGCAGTATTTATAGCATCAATAATTTTTGCTACATTTTTTTTAAAATTACCAATGTGATAATTCTGCTGTGCCAAAAAAATTTTCATACTCAATCCATTCAAATACCTTTACACAATAACGCTAATGATTTAAAATGGTAAAGTTAACTCTTTCAACTTTTCACTCCGTAATTTACTGTTTCCTTTTCTTATTCTTTTACTCCTGTACTGAGCAAAAAGCACCCAATGTATCCCACATCAAAGTACAATTTGATGTTAAGCATTTTGAAAAGGATTTCTTTACAATAGATACCACACACACAGCAGAAGCAATTATTAAATTAAACCAAAAATATCCGTCATTTACACCAAATTTTCTTACAGGAATACTTAATGCTGACCCCGCCTGGTCTGCAGACACAACAGCCTGGTATCTGAAACAATTTATAAAAGCATATATGCCGGTGTATGATTCTGCAGAGATTGTTTTTGCTAATTTCAAACAACAGGAAGAGGAAATAAAAAGAGCTTTTCAATTTTTAAAATATTACTTCCCATCTTATGCTGCACCAGAGCATATTATCACCTATATTGGACCGGTAGATGGGTATGGGGATATTCTGGATGAACACTCAGCCTATATCGGGCTTCAACATCATTTGGGGAAGAACTATTCTCTATATAACACCCCCCTGGTGCAGGAAACATATCCATTTTATATATCGCGCCAATTTATACCTGCCACTATACCCATTAATTTGATGAAGAATATTATACTGGATATATATCCTGAACAGTTTGGTGACAAAACATTAGTCATTCAAATGGTTGAAAAAGGTAAGCGGTTATTTCTATTACAATTACTATTACCTGAAGTAAATGAGTATTTACTTATTGGTTACAGCAAAGAACAAATGAAGGATTGTTATGCCCATGAAAGGGCGATATGGGATTTGTTTATACATAACAATTTGTTACAAATAACCGACTACAGTATAATAAGAAACTATATAGGAGAGGGCCCAAAGACAATAGAATTAGGAGAGGCTTCACCCGGAAATATCGGCTCTTTTTCGGGTTGGCAAATTGTGAAACAGTACATGAAAAAGCACAGTCAACTTACTCCTGATGAGTTGATGAGTATTTCTGCTGAAAAGATATTTAATGATGCAAAGTATAAGCCTTAATCAAAAAATTAGTTTAGCTTAAATGGTGCCACCAAAAGAAAAACGGGAATTTTTACTTCAAAATATTTCTTTTGTTGAATATCTTCAAACACATAGGCTCCACTCATCTTCCCAATCTCTGATTGAAGATCACATCCGCTAACATATTGATAGGATTTATCAGGCCCTATAATGGGCTGCACACCCACTACCCCGGAGCCCTCAACCTCAGTATGTACCGCATCTGCGTCATGAATATTCCAGTGCCGGCTAATAAGTTTAACCGGAAATGGATTATTGTTATGCAATACAATTTTATAAGCAAAAACATACTCCTTGTTCAGTGGATTACTATACTCCTGCTGATAAAATGTTTCTACGGAAACCCTAATCCCACTGGAAACCAAAGACACCATACACAGTATATTTTAAACTAAATTATACAAATAAATCAACTGCACCAATTGTTTAACTTTTTACCTTACCAAACCCTTGCTTCTTCAACCATTGAACAATTTTTTCACGATGATTTCCTTGAATTACAATTATACCATTGTCAATCGTTCCTCCGGTAGCACAATAATTCTTTAATTGTTTCCCTACCTTCTCAATGCCTTCACCCTGATATCCTTCCACCAAGGTAACGGTTTTGCCTGCACGATGTTTTGTTTCTATGCGAACAGATACACTCTGGTTAGCAGGTGCAATGGTTTCATTCTGCACCTCGGGTTCTTTCTTCATCAGTTCGGTATTGGTAGAATAAACCAGCCCGTTTAAAAAAGACTTTTTTGCCATTTTTTATAATTATTGAAAAATCTTTGCTTTTAAACTTAAATCCAAGCTGGTTGCCTGATGGATAATAGCTCCGCTTGAAATAAAATCAACCCCGGTGGCTGCATAAGAAACAATATTATCTAAATGAATTCCTCCACTCGCTTCGGTTTCAAATTTATTATCAATAAGCAACAATGCCTTTTTTATTTCATCAGGTGTAAAATTATCCAGCATAATACGATGCACCTTACCCACTGTTAGAACCTGCTTCACCTCATCAAGATTACGGGTTTCAATTTCAATTTTTAGCCCGGGTTTATCTTGGATATATTGATATGCTTTTTCAATGGCCGGTTTAATTCCTCCACAAAAATCAATATGATTATCCTTTAACATAATCATATCAAATAAACCAAACCGATGATTATATCCTCCTCCAATACGAACAGCCTCCTTTTCCAATAATCGAAAATTAGGAGTAGTCTTTCTTGTATCCAACAATTTTGTTTTATATCCCCTAATCTTTTCAACATAACAATCAGTGAGTGTTGAAATACCACTCATTCGTTGCATGATATTTAATACTAATCTCTCTGCTTTCAGAATTGTATGCACACGTGCATTTACTTCAAAGGCAACTTCACCCGGTTGTCCTTTATCACCATCAGCCTTAAACTCAGTAAATACCGATTCGTTATCAAGCATTTTAAATATATAGGATGCTACCTGAATACCCGCTAAAACACCGGCCTGCTTTATTTTAAGCACGGCCTTACCTGCTGTTTCAGGAGGAATACAACAAAGTGTGGAATGATCACCATTACCCACATCTTCATGCAAAGCACCTAATATTAATTGTTCCAGTTGTTCATTAAATTTCATTAAGCAAAGCTAAGGGCTATAGCTTTGAAATTATCGTCATTTAACTGAAGGAGCTAATCAATTTGCTTGCAAAGCGGTTTTTAACATTTAAGAGAGGTATTCATGATAAAAAAAGGGAGCATAATTTCAGCACAGCGCTAACATGCTGTAAGTTTGCAGTATGGAAAATAAAAAAGCAATACTCATTATCATGGATGGCTGGGGACTTGGCCAGGTAAAGGAGAGTGATGCTATTCATGCCGCCAATACACCTTTTGTGGATAATCTATACAAGCAATACCCTCATTCCACCTTGGTAACTTGTGGCGAGGCTGTTGGACTTCCTGATGGACAGATGGGCAATAGTGAGGTAGGACACCTTAATCTGGGCGCAGGAAGAATTGTGTATCAGGAACTGCAACGAATTAATGTAGCTATAAAAAATGGGGATTTAGATACTAATCCTGTTTTGCTAAAAGCTTTACAATATGCGAAAACAAACAATAAAACTTTACACTTTATAGGTTTGGTAAGTGATGGCGGAGTTCACTCCCACATTAACCACCTAAAGGCACTTTTATCGCTTTCTGCCAAGCACGGTCTTAAAGATGTTCTTGTACATGCCTTTACAGACGGAAGAGATACAGACCCGAAAAGTGGAGTGGGTTTTATTTCTGACCTTTTAGAACATATCAAAAAGACAACAGGTGCACTGGCTACTATTTCCGGAAGATACTATGCAATGGATAGGGATAAACGATGGGAACGAATAAGAAGAGCTTATGATGCATTGGTTCATGGCACGGGTGAGATATCCTATAATATGATTCAATCTTTAGAAGGAAGCTATAACAAAGATGTAACAGATGAATTTGTGATGCCAATAATAAATGGCAACCTCCCCTCAGTAATAATACAACCGGACGATGTGGTTATATGTTTTAATTTTCGAACAGACCGCTGCCGGGAAATAACTGAGGTGCTTACCCAACATGCCATTCCCGAACAGGACATGAATCCGCTACCAATTCATTACTACACGATGACACGGTACGATGAAACATATAAAAATGTATCCTGTTTCTTTGATCAAGATGATTTATCCAACACCCTTGGTGAAGTTTTATCAAAAAATGCAAAGCAACAGTTACGCATAGCCGAAACTGAGAAATATCCTCATGTTAGTTTCTTTTTTAGTGGTGGGCGTGAGGTACCCTTTGAAGGAGAACAGCGCATTATGATTCCTTCTCCCAAGGTGGCTACTTATGACCTTAAACCTGAAATGAGTGCCCACGAAGTAACAGAAGCTGTTATTAATCAAATTCGAACCGGGAAATTCGACTTTATTTGTTTAAACTTTGCCAATGCCGATATGGTAGGCCATACAGGAGTTTGGACAAGTGTGATAAAAGCAGTAGAAACAGTTGATAATTGTGTAAGCCAAGTGGTAAATGAAGCTCTTCAACAAGGTTATGTAATACTATTAACCGCCGACCATGGTAATGCAGATTATGAAATTAATCATGATGGCTCTCCTAATACGGCCCATACCATGAACCTTGTACCCCTGTTTTTAATTGGTAGCAAAGAATATGCTAAGATTAATAATGGAAAACTGGGTGATATAGCCCCTACTATCCTAAAACTAATGAATCTACCTGTGCCGGCAGAAATGACCGGAAACTGTTTAATTTAATATTATGAGAAAAACATTTAAAAGAATTTTGCTGATAATTGTGCTGGCTCTCGCACTGATTCAATTTTTTCCAAGAGCAGAAAAAAACCAAAATGCTGAAATTGGCCCTGACCACATTGCCAGTATGGAAGCAATACCAACCGAAGTTTCCGCAATTCTTGAAAAAGCCTGTTATGATTGCCATAGCAATAATACCATTTACCCCTGGTACAATAATATACAACCGGTTAATTGGTGGTTAAACAAGCATATCATTGAGGGGAGTGATGAATTAAACTTTTCAGAATTTGGCAGCTATTCTGCAAAGCGCCAAAACCGCAAATGGAAAGAAGTGGTAGATGAACTCAAGGAAAATAACATGCCACTAAAAAGTTATACGTTTCTTCATCCCAAGGCAAAATTAACTGCCACTGAAAAAGAAAAGCTGATTTCATGGGCTTCTTCTCACATTATAAGAAATTGATTATCAATAGTTATTTGTTAAATTAAATAAGCTCATGCATAGGTGCAGCATGAATTGTATTTTATTTGCCTATATTTATAAAGCCTAAAATAACCACACAATGACCGAAGAGCAAATGCTTGCAGGGTGTATAAAGGAGCACACTGCTTCCCAGGAGGCTTTATATCAAAGATTTAGTCCGCGAATGTTGGGTGTCTGTTACCGTTTTGCAGGCAATCGCGAAGATGCTGAGGATATGCTTCAAGAGGGATTTATCAAAGTATATACCCAAATCCATCAGTTTCGAAATGAAGGTTCATTAGAGGGATGGATTAGGCGCATTGTTGTTCATACGTGTATCAATCACCTTAAGAAGAATAAGAAATTTCGTGAAAGTGTTGATCTTATCCATGCAAGCCATCTTATCATTCGACCGGATACTATTCCCAGTATTATGCAGGCTAAACAAGTGGTGGAGTGTATAAGGTTACTACCATGGGGATACAGAACAGTTTTGAACTTGTATGCCATTGAGGGCTTTTCGCATCGCGAAATAGCTCAAATGCTGGAAATTGAAGAAAGCACCAGTCGTAGTCAATACACAAGGGCAAAGGCTATGCTGGAAGATATTCTTATTAAAAAGAATATCCTATCAAAACCAAGGAGTAATAGAAAACTAAGTGCAGTTGGAGCACATTAAATAACATAAATTATCTTATCCAGTTGTAATCGAGAGAAATGGCAGAACAATGGTTTGATGATTCTTTTGAGGAATTTTTAAAGGAAACCACCAATGATTTCCGAATGTACCCTGACAAAAAGGTGTGGTATAGCATTTACAACAACCTTCACCCGGGGCGCAAGTGGCCGTCTGTGTCTGCTTTTTTATTATTCGCTATCTCACTTATTTATTTAGGGCAACCTAACCAACAGGTTAAACCAATTTCATCGTTAAATAAACAGGCTGTCTCCACCTCAACATTATTAGCATCCACTGATAACATAGGAAAAGAACTCACAACCATCCAGGAAATCAACCCACCTCTGACATCCACTCATACTAAAGAAAGAAAAAAGACCAGCAATTATCAGGAGAATATTATAACAACAAAAGTAACGGATGATAACCCCTATTTTGTTGAGGAGTTAAAAAAGAAAAAGCATACCAATCCCTTCCTCAACATCTCTCTTACAGGAATAGCAGGAGAACGTGAAATGATAGAAATAAATAAAGAATTGGAACTAAAGGCTACCGTCTCTTATCTCACTCAAGAGGATGAAAACCTTAACTCTCCATCAACCACAATGGAAACAAAAGCTAATCAAGAAATACAAAAAAGCAAAGAAAGAAAAAGTCATAATACAAAAACCAAAACACCGTTTGCATATCAAGTTTATGCAACACCTTCATTTAGTTTCAGATCGGGAAATGATAATTTAACTTCCGCCACATTACCTGATTTAAACGTTAATGATGATAGAAGCATAATTTTCACCCCAGGTTTAAATATTGAAACAGGCGCTAATGTTTTGTATAATTTATCATCCGATTTTAGAGTTAAAGCAGGTATCCAATTAAACTACACAAATTACATGGTTAGTAGTGTTGTCAATGATGAAGAATTTGCCAAAACAACCGGTGGCTATTCCATAAGAGGTGGCGCCAGCCATAATTTTGACCACTTACAAACGGCTTTCAGTGCAACAAATTATAATAGCAATACTTATCAGGTTTCTTTACCCTTAGGAGCAGATTATAAAATTGCAGGAAATAGTTTTCTTGAATGGTATGCCGGTGCTACGATACAACCAACATTAATTACCGGAGCAAACATTTCTTCTTCCACAAGCCAACAAAATAATGTTAATCCTGATGAGTCTATGCTACGCAGATTTAATATGAATGGTGGAGTAGAAACATTTTTAGCATATAAAATACATAAAGGACTAATAATAAATGCAGGCCCTCAGTTTAGATATCAATTCCTCTCTTCCTACCAGGATAAATATTCCTATGATGAGAAGCTATATAATATTGGTATTAAACTAGGAATCACCACCCGTTTTTAACAAAACACCTCCCTTCTTTTTAAGGTGAACTCATTAAGCAAACTAGTTTTAATTAGCTTTGCAATATGCGCTATTTATTCATTTTTATTTCTGTATCTACATTTTTTGCGTGCCAGCAAAAATCACAAGATGGTGCAGATCCTATTCCAATAAACAATATAGATTCTTTAACCAAACAGGAAGAAAATTTCTTTCCGGTTACTGTTTATTTTAAAGGACAGATTCATGATATTATTGAAAAAGGAATTAATCCACTAAAAATTATTCCTTTAAATGGAAAATATGATTCAACCTGGTTAAAAGTAGAAACACTAAACAAAGAATTTGCTGACTTTCTAACCCCGGTAATTGATACAGTAAATATGAAGCCTTGGTTTACCGAATCAAAGTTTTTAGATAATACAATAGAAGCATTTACCTGGACTTATGATGCAAAGCCCAACATTCCCGATTCAATAAATCTTCGCAATTGGACTGTTTATGTGAATCCTAATAGTGGAAAGGTTACCAGTATTTATATGAAAAAAATACTTCCTGATTCCAAGCAGTTACAGCTAACTTGGTATGCAGATTCCTGTACCCATGCAATTACTGTAGGTGAAAAGAACGGAAAAGCTGTTATCCTCAACCAAACAACGATATTATGGGATTTTAATCCATGACAAAAGAAGAATTTTCACATATTGCACCAACCCTACCTACCGGTCCGGGTATTTATAAATACTTCAGCGAAGCCAATGTTTTAATATATGTAGGAAAGGCAAAAAATCTTCGGAAAAGGATAAGCAGTTATTTTTCTAAAACACTGCAGAGTTACAAAACGATTGAGCTTGTAAATAAAATTCATCATATTGAATTTACCATTGTTGATTCTGAACAAGATGCCTTTTTATTGGAAAACTCATTAATAAAAGAATACCAACCCCATTTCAATATAAGCCTGAAAGATGATAAGACATACCCATACATCGTTATAAAAAATGAACCTTTTCCACGTGTATTTTTTACCCGTCAAAAAATCAATGACGGGTCAATGTATTTTGGTCCCTATACTTCAGTAGGTCGAGTTCGTGAATTACTTAATTTTATTAAGCAGAATATTCCACTTCGAACCTGTAAGCTATCACTTACAAAAAGCAAAATTGAAAATAAGAAATTTAAGGTATGCTTAGAGTATCATTTAGGGAATTGTCTTGGCCCGTGTGAAGGATACCAAAGTGAGGAAGAATATATGGATGGAATTAAGCGGGTAGTAGACTTGTTAAAAGGGAACCTGAGCCCGGTAATCCAATATTTTAAAAAGGAAATGAAAAGGCACGCAGATAAATTGGAATTTGAAAAGGCCGCACAATACCGAGCAAAAATTGAGTACTTACGTGAATACAAATCAAAATCAGTTGTGGTAGGTGCTAAGACCGGAACAGTAGATGCTTTTTCCATTTTAGAGGAAGGAGATACCGCCTATGTAAACTATTTGGGAGTAAACAATGGTACAATTGTTCAAACACAAACAGTAGTATTAAAGAAAAAACTTGAAGAAAGTGCTGAAGATGTGCTTCCAATGGCGATAATGCGTATCAGAGGGCGATTTAATAGCGAAGCCAAAATAATATTGGTTCCATTTCACATAGATTATCCGCTCAAAGATGTGCAAATAATTATTCCAAAAGGTGGAGATCGTAAAAAATTAATAGACCTGTCTATAAAAAATGTAAATCATTTTATCTCTGCATTAAAGGCGAAAAGATTACTTAGACTGGATGGAAAAGATGAAGCAGAAAAAACAGCGATACTACAACAGCTTCAAAAGGATTTACACCTTGTTCAAATACCCAGGCACATCGAATGTTTTGATAATTCAAATTTTCAGGGTAGTTATCCGGTTGCAGCAATGGTATGTTTTGTAAATGGTGAACCCAATAAAAAGGAATATCGTCGCTTCAATATAAAAACTGTTGAAGGTATTAATGATTTTGCATCAATGAAAGAAGTGGTAGGAAGGCGGTATAAACGAATGATAGAGGATAACAAACCGCTGCCTCAATTAGTGATCATTGATGGTGGCAAAGGGCAATTGAATGCAGCATTAGAAAGCATTACCTCATTAGGGTTAAGAGGGAAGATGTCGGTTGTAGGACTAGCCAAGAAACAGGAAGAGGTTTTTTTTCCCGGAGACAGCAAATCTTTACAATTACCCTGGGATAGCAAAAGTTTAAAATTAATTCGTCACATCAGAGATGAGGTACACCGATTTGGAATTACATTTCATAGGCAGAAAAGAAGTAAGGGAACTTTTATAAGTAACCTAGAGCACATTCCCGGTATTGGGAAGAATACAGCAATTTCCTTATTAAAAAAATTCAGTTCTATACAGAACATCAAGCAACAGTCTGAAGAAAGCTTAGCCGGGGTAATCGGCAAATCGAAGGCGAAAACTGTATGGAACAGTCTTCATAATAACGAGTTGAGGGAGTGATTCAATTTGTTGGTATCTGAATATTATAAAGCAAAGCGCCTTTCAATTTTTTGAAAGGCGCTTAATTATTTTAGCTATTATGCAGCATTAATACTGCCACATATTCTGCTCGTAATTGAAAATCTTGTCCTTTATATTTTCACCTTCAAACAACTGAAGCATTTTATTTTCGCTCAAGCTCTTAAATTGAAATATATACTGATCGCGTGGATTATCCATTGAACTTTTAATAATACGACCATAAAACATACGGCTTTCGAACAGCTCTTCCCAACTCATTCTTCCTCCATAGTTTTTACCGTTGTACACTTCATACTTAGCAAGGATGGGGCGTAAGTCAGGATAGTAAACCCAAAAGAGCTCTGCATCACCCACGTTTAAACCCATAGTGGTAATAATACTTTTTACAGGTGCTATGCCTAAAATTCTCCAAAACAAACGTGAACTTTCCTTATCAAAAATCACCTCTTCTTTAACACGAAAACGATAGAAGGAATCAAGGTTTACTTCGGGTGCCAGCGTTTTAAATCCTGTTTGATTACCAAACTCATCATAAATAGGAACATCAATAGGCTCACCTGAAATTTGTTTGGCTACCTCTGCTTTGGTTAAAGGGGTGGTGAAACGATCATCATTAGAACTAAAAACAGTAACCGCGCTATCCTGAATAGCTTGCATCAATATAGAGATAAAGCGTTGGTTACCGTTATCTTCATCTGCAGCATAATTGAAGGGATGATTGATCTTTTCTCTTGTATCAATCTCACGCCAAATACGTTGTCTATAAATAGCGTCATCTGCTCTCAAATGTTCGTAAGGTAAAGGTGTTCTGTCTTTAACGTCTAAAGTAGAGTAATCTACACCATTATCTTCGCGTAATGATTTCTTCACTAACCGAATCGGAAGGCTGTCATTCACCGGAGGGGGAGGTGCTACTACAGTAGCAACAGTATCCGGTGTAGGAGCCACATTGGTTGGTGCGGCTGTAGTTTTTCTTGCGGTAGTTCTTTTTTTTGTATTACGCTTTTGGGCAAAGGTAGCATCGGTGATACCTACCGTAAGGGCAACTAAAAACAGAACTTTTAAAATACGTTTCATGGTGTTCGTTGTTTTCAATGAATATTAGAATAGGATGATTCCCACTCCCTGAATAGTACGGGTTCCATCCGGTCCTGAAACCTTCACATTATCAAAGGTAATTGCTGATCCAGGTTGACAACGCTGCATATAGTCGTGCAAGTTTCCTAATGAATTGCTACTAATAGATGTTTGGGATACACTATTAAATCCTGCACCTGAAAAATAAACCGTTGCACTTACCACTTTGTACTGCAAATCGAAGTCAAAATTTTCCAACTCTGCACGGCAAAATTGTTGATTTTTAAAGGTTACTGATGGCATTCTGGTACCACCTGGTCCAACCTTAAAAATAGGATCCGGAATACGTTTAACTCTAAACTCAAAAGTTGAAGGTTTCTTATCAGCAGTAACCGTAATAGATGCTTTACCGGGTGTTGTTACCCGAACAGTACGTTTATCGTTGCTACCGGTAATAGTACCGCCGGTCATGCTTACTGATGTTTTATCCCAACCGGTTGGAGATCCGATAGTAACCGGATTATCCACACCAATATAGAATACATTCATCTTATCAAGCATTACGGCAGCTCCGCCCGGTGTTCCCACTGTGTATTCAACATCCTTTGTTTCTACTTTTTCATTACCATCCTGATCGCGATAGCGGATAGTTACAGGCACTTTACGTGAGCCGGCACCGGATGCAGTAACCTTATAGGTAGCCGCACCATCAACTGCAGGAATATTAGAGCCTCCAATACTGATTTGAGGTTGAGCTGCAGAGCTATAAGCACCTACACCGGCAGTAATTATCACTTCCTGACCGGGCATAACATAGTTAGAGCTTTGTCCAACCAAAACACCGGTTTTATCGAAGCGAACAGTTACTTCACCAATTTTTGAGTGCGCATAGGTCACCACTTGGTTTTCAGCATTCTTCACATTATTTTGATACTTACTTAGCAGGGTTACCGCTGCAACGGCGGGCATCATTCTAAAGCTGGCAGTAATTACATCTTTACCGGGATCTTTAGGGTCTCCTGCATCAACAGCAAATGAACCTCCAAAATGACCCTTTAAATCAGGGCTCAGGTTGAGCATATCATTTCTGTATTTTTTCAATTTTCCATCAAGTTTCTTTCCTTCTCCTTTAGTGTCCATTAAATAAGAAGAAATATTTAACTGATTAAGTTGATAAATAGAATCCTTTTCCTTTTCGTCCCACTTTAATCCGGCTCCTACTTTAATTTCATGTTTTAAAAATTCAAGATAGTTAACCAGATCATCAGACATTTTTTGGGCGCCTTTGGCTACTTTTTCCCATTCTTCTGCCTTTTCGCGGGTTGCAGGATCCTTCTTTTTTGTTTCGAAGGATTCAAATATAGTTTTATTGGCAGTATCCAGATTTTTATTTGAAGCGATCAAACTGTTCTCAACTGTTTTAAAAGCCTCAATTACTTCTGCCGAAACGTTCAAAGCCAACAGCGCCGTCAGTACCAGGTACATCAGGTTAATCATCTTTTGCCGTGGCTCTTTGGGCATTGCCATATTGTGTGGATTTAATTGTTTTTATGAATGTTGTTTAAACTAAGAAAATAAATCACTTTATTATCTACCCTGCATTGCGGTCAACATATTGCCGTAAACAGCATTCAGCTTACCCAAATTATTTGCCAGTGTACCAATTTGATCTTTAGTACGGTTTGCATCATCTACAGTACTAATCATTGCTTGACTAGCTTCAGCCATCTTGCTATAGAATGTGTTCATTACTTTCACATGGTTGTTGCTTTCCTTCAACTCCATTTCATAAATAGTATTAAGCGAGCTAAGATTCTTGGTCAGTGTTTGAACCTGATCGTGGAAACCTTTTGCGCTTTCAGAAGCACTATTAAAAGAATGCATGGTTTGTGCACTATTTGCAAATGCAGTAGCCATATTTCCAATTGCGGAAGTAGCTTCTTTTGTTTTACTTGAAAAATCACTGGTAGATTTTACCACATCACTCACATCAGAAATTCCTGATACAGATGAAGTTAATTTATTAAATCCTTCACCCAGTTTTTTTAAGCTGGTAGGTGTAATATCAGCGTCCTGCATCATTTTATCCATATTTTTCAATACTGGATTTCCTGCTTCAGCAGCAGAAGCTGGCATCCCCGGCTCGGGTGGAGGAGCGAACAAATACAATAATGCATAGGCAAGAAACACAGCTGCCTCTGTGTAAAGGCCAATCTTTAGCCATACATCGGCACCGGGTGCGTGAGTAATTTTAAACAATGCACCAAGTAGTACAGGTACCGCAGCAGCAGAAACGAAAATGTTTAGAATCCTATCAATTGGACGTGATTGACCAGCAGCCATAGTTTTTGTGTTTTTTAGTTAAGTGGATTTTGTTTGTTATTAAAAATACTTAATAAGGTAATCCGGAATGTTATAGACGGATTACCTTTTATTAATGTCATTAAATTTTTGATTAAAATTTTTCTTATTAGCGTTTTCTTGATGTTACAGCGGGTAAATCAATCACACTCCTAAATCCAATATAGGATTTAGCCGTATCCATATATTCATAGCTACGAGTAGAAACCTGTAACATGAATCCTACATCCTTCCAACTTCCACCACGTAATACCTTACGCTTCATCCGAGGAGGATCAGAATCCTTCGAATTCCAACGAATATCAGGGTTCATATCGTGCTGGAAGTTGTAACCTCCTTCAGAATATAAAGATGCTGTCCACTCTGCTACGTTACCTGACATATTATACAAACCGAAATCATTAGGCCAATAAGCATCGGCTCTCACTGTATAAAAGCCTCCATCTTCCGGGTAATTTCCTCTTCCGGGTTTGAAGTTAGCCAAAAGGCAACCTTTTTTATTACGAAGATAAGGGCCACCCCATGGGTATTGTGCTTGTGAACGTCCGCCGCGAGCAGCATATTCCCATTGTGCCTCAGTAGGAAGATGGAAATTAGACTCAGGAGTACGCTTTTTACTTTCAAGGAATGAATTAAAATAATGAGTACGCCATTCGCAAAATGCATTCGCCTGTTTCCAGTTAACACCCACTACAGGATAATTTCCAAATACAGGGTGATTAAAATATCTTTTTGCCATGGGTTCATTATAGGAATAAGAGAAATCTCTTACCCAACACAATGAGTCAGGATAAACAGGAATTTGTTTCTTAATTATAAATGCAGACCTGGGTACTGTAGCATCTCTATTTTGAGCAGCAGCACTATAATCGAATATTTCTGACTGATATACAATTTTTGTTGCATCAAGTTCTTTCTTACCGAAAATTCTATTATCCGGTGTAACTATTATAGCATCAATCTTTTCAATAGTAGCCTTGTCGCCCCACTTAATTTCTTTAACTTTTTTCCAATCTACCGCTTCATTACCATTTACATCCTGTTTAATATATCCCATCAACTTTGCAGCAATAGAATCTCTTACCCAGTTGGTAAATTGACGATATTGGTTATTGGTAATCTCTGTTGCATCCATCCAAAAACCACTAATGGAAACAGCCTTGTTGCGTGCGGTAAATGAAAAGTTTACATCTTCATCACTTGGCCCCATGTGGAATGTACCTTGGGGAACGTAAACCATACCAACAGGTTTCTTCATATTATATTTCGCACCGGGTGCTACGCCATGAAGTTGACCATCATTTGGTAATGCACGAGATTTCTTTTTCCCACTAATCAACTTACAGCTTGTGGCAGAAGAAAGAATAGCGAAAACGGCGATCAGATAGAAAATCCGATTTGTCATCTTGTTAAACTTTGAGGGTAATAGGCAAATGTAATGATATTTCTGAATTTTTTTCATTTTCAAAAAGTTTCAGGAAACTTAATTTTCAAAAGAAAAATAAGCGCCTAACAAATAAAACGATTAAAAGGTAAAATTATTGTAAGTAATCATCTAATCAAATGGTTTTTAACATAGGCTTCCAAGTCGAAAACAGAAAACATAGGCGGCTGACAAGCGTAATTTTTACAGACATGGATTGCATTAACATTTCTATCTTTTCCCACTAATAACGGAAAATTTGCGGCACCAATATTACTTTGTATTACCTTATTGGGCAAATATATTTTCAAAACATCTGTCAAAAGATTGTTAAAGGCTTCGCCACTCACTACTATTTCCCATATCCCTAAAGTAATTGAAGTATGTATTGCAGCCCAACTCCCCATAGATGATGTATATTTTTGGATTGCCCGATCTACCTCTCTTAACATATTGACAGTCATTGATTTCCACGCTGGTATGTCATAAATTATACCCAGATAGTTTAGGTTATGGGCCATTATACTATTACCCGATGGCATAGCTCCATCCATCCATTCCTTTTTATGGAACAATAGGTTTGTTTCATCGGAATGTGCAAAATAAAAAAAGTTATCCCCATCATGAAAATGGTCTAACACATATTGTGTTAAGCGCCTTGCTTCGTGGAGGTATTCACTATCACCTGTAATTTCTTGAAGAGAGATTGCACTACGAATAAAAAAGGCATAATCATCTAAATTTCCTTTAATCATAGCTTTCCCTTTATTACAAGTATGCCATAAACTTCCATCATTATTTATAAATGTGGATTTACAATATTTAAATAATTGTATTGCCGCTTCTTTAAATGCTGTTTTATTAAAGGCGGCGTAACAATCACAAAAAGAAGTAATCAGCATAGCATTCCATGCCAATAAAATTTTATCATCGGTGCGGGGTCTTATCCTGTTTTCTCGAACATTGAGCAGTTTTTGCTTTGCTGCATTTATTTTTTTACTCAAATTTTCTTTAGAAATATTATACCGCTTTGCAACTGCATCTTCATTTTCTTTTTTATTGAGAATATTTTTTCCCTCCCAATTACCGGCCTTTGTTACATCATAAACAGTACAAAAAATTGAAGTATCGTCTAATAATACTTTTTCAATTTCATCTTCTTCCCACACATAAAACTTTCCTTCCACTCCATCTGAATCTGCATCAAGCGCCGCATAAAAGCCACCGCTTTCATCCTTCATTTCACGCAATAGAAAACGATAGGTCTCTTCTATTGTATCCTTATAAAGGGGATCCTGTTTTTCCAAATAGGCCTTTGCCATCAAACTTAACAGCAGCGCATTATCATAAAGCATTTTTTCAAAGTGAGGAATCAGCCATTTTTCATCGGTGCTATATCTGCAAAATCCACCACCCAATTGGTCATACATACCACCTTCAATCATTGCCTTAAGTGAAAAATGGACATGAGCTACAGCATCAGGAATTTGAAGATGGTGCCCGGCCAACAACAACATGTCAAGGCATGCTGTTTGTGGAAATTTTGGCGCTGAACCAAAGCCACCAAAATCATAGTCTGCTTCTTCCATCAGGTTACTTACCATTTTCTTTACCTTTTGAACGGTAAAAATTTCTTCACTTTCATGTGTACGAAATCTTCCTGCAAAATCTTCACTGATGTGCCCGGTTAATTCGTTTGCCTGTTTAATAATTTCCTCGCGGTGGTCCTTCCACGAAGTATGTATAGCCTTCAATACTTCTGTCCACGACATCCGATTATAAATCCGGCGAGGAGGGAAATAAGTGCCTCCAAAAAACGGTTTGAGATTGGGTGTTAAAAATACATTAAGTGGCCACCCCCCGCTTCCTGTCATCACCTGTACCGCTTCCATATAAATATTATCCAAATCGGGGCGCTCTTCTCTATCCACTTTAATACATACAAAATATTCATTCATAAACTGAGCCACTGTTTCATCTTCAAAACTTTCTCGCTCCATTACATGACACCAATGGCAAGATGAATATCCGATACTAAGTATTATAGGAAGTTGTTTTGTTTGGGCAATATTCAGTGCTTCTTCACCCCAGGGAAACCAGTTAACCGGATTATGCGCATGCTGTAATAAATACGGGCTGGTTTCATTTATTAAATGATTAGAAAATTTTAAAGGCATAATGTTTTAATTATGCAAAGATTGAGCCACACACAGTGGCTACTTTTTATTCTCTAAAATAAAATGTTCAATAGCACTTACCATACTAGGCCTTTCCGGCACAGGTGCTTTAATGTCGAGTCGTAACCCGGCCTCCTCGGCTGATTTAAAAGTATTAGAACCGAATACGCCAATCATTACCCCGTTTTGTTTGTAATTGGGGAAATTTTCAAGAAGGCTTCTAACGCCACCGGGCGTAAACAAGCAAATCAAATCGTACTTTGTCTTTTCCATTACCGGTTTAATATCATTGCTGATAATTTCATATAAAACAGGAATGGCATATTCGCAATTATTCAATTTTAACCAGTTGGTAATATCACTATCAAAATTGCTTGAACATGGATATAAAAACTTTTCATTGTCTTTATGTCTGCTAATTACATCAAAAAGACTTTTGTTTGTACCATCTGCGCCAAAGAAAACCTTCCGTTTCCGATACAAAATAAATTTTTGTAAATAAAGTGCAACGGCTTCTGTAATACAGAAATATTTTAATTCCTGAGAAACGGTAATTTTTAACTCATCACAAATCCGGAAGAAATGGTCAATAGCATTTCGGCTGGCGAAAATAACTGCAGTATAAGCTGAGAAATCAATTTTTTGCTTTCTAAAATCTTTCCCTGAAACCGGTTCAACTATTATAAAAGGGAAAAAATCAACATGCAGCCCATATTTATCTGCCAAATCAAAAAAAGGCGACTTTGCACCCTCCGGCTTAGGCTGGGAAATCAGTACGTTTTTAATAGGTTTCGAGATGGTAGATTCTTTACCTGTTTTTTTGGCCATACTTATTAGCTCCAAATGAGTTGCAAAATTACGAATTTTTCTACAATAATTCTGTTGCAAGTTTAAACAAGATGAGAAGCGGAATTATTTCCATTCCAATAATATATAATAAGAAGTGCCAGCGATTCACCATCATACGAGGCTGTAAATTAGCATACGCCCTGAAGAACCTAACTAGAAAAATTAATAATATAACGATACAGGCGAGTATCAATGTAGCATGAGAAAGCCTTTCACGGGCGAAACTCATTACAAAGCTCAGTGGCAGTAGTACAATCCCCAATACCTTGTTTACTAAAAAAATAATAAAAATATAGCTCTCTGCTTCCCGCATATATCCGGTTACCCAGCCGGTGAATTTGAGCATTACAAATTTTCCAATATAGATAACAGCCAAAACAGAAGCTAAGACCAACAATAGTTTATAATCATTTTGCGGTGGTCTGAAATTTTCAAATTTTAGAAATTGATAAAAGAAAAAACTCAATGATAAAAGGAAGAAAATATTAAACAAGAGCGAGGTAAGTTTGGCCTGTAACAATTGATCAGTTAGCTGACCTTGCTGAAGTGAGGTATTAAAGAATACCCTGAAAAGATTTTTAAAATATCGGGGATAGGCAGCCTTTAATACACCCAAAAAGGCAAAAAGAAACAACATAAAATAAAAATCAAATTCTACCCTTTGATAAGTACGTTGTTCTGCCGGATATGAAACAGGCTGGCTTCGGAAATTAATCAGGGTATTCTTTGCTAAAATATGTGTAAGGTCAGATTGTTTTTCCTTACCAAATACGGTATCAGCAATAGTGGATGAGTCCAAATCTCCTTGGGTGGAAATAATAGAATCAGCAGGTAATACATTTATGGTAGTATCTAATGATTGAGCAGGCAATATAATAATACTGCCAAGTGTAAAAATCAACAAAAGAGAAAAGTGCAATAATAATTTCACTAAAAAAAATTAGAATATCCAAAATGTAATTTAGACCCTTCACGTAAACTGAACGGCACATCATTTCGTTTTCCCACAGCATAGCTCACATTTACCAAACCAAGTTTTGTTTCCAAAAGCAATCCTAAGCCTCCACTGATAAATTGATTATTTACATTCACTACCTTGTTGGCTGTCCATCCTGCATCTGAAAACAAAAATAGATAAGAATTCATACCTGTAAGCAAACGGAACTCAATAGAATTCACTAAAAAGCGATCAGTAAAAATACTTTCCTCATCAAAACCTCTCATCAAATTAAATCCACCTATTTGAAAAATATCATTTCTGAAAATATGTTTACTTAAATACAAGCCCGATGTAATACCCCATTTCAATGTAGTTTGCTTTCCAATAGGAAAATAATGAGCAGCGTGCAATTGTGCCCGAAGTTGATAGCTCTTTCCTTTAACCGAATCATACAAAGCGTTGTAATCAAACGTGGGGTCTTTAATGGAAAGAATATCAGAATTGGGCAATACCTTTTTAATTCCTATGGTTGTTTGCACGCCTCCCTCCCACCCTTTGCGCGGATTAAACTTATAATCTGTTTTTGAAAAATCATATTGAATGCCCACATTCACTGCACTTACATCCATGATATCCGGTAGTTTCCTTTGCTGTATTACTTTTAAGGTATCTACTGCGCCAACCAATAATCCGGTTTTTTGCCATTGCATGATAAGCTTGCCGGTTTTAGCCGCAGAGGAAATATACACCAACCCTGCCTGGCCATTAATTTGTAAATAATTAGCTTCCTTCTTATATAGATTGAAGGAGAGGTCAATACCAAAACGGGATTGTAAAACATAAGGAATCCGAAAGCCTAAATTAAGCCTTGGAGAATTCCTTTGCAATTGTTGCCATTTTAATAAAATATTTTCTCCTCTACCCAATAAATTTTTCAAGTCTAACATAACATCACCGGTAAGCATTAGTTTTCCTTCACGCTTTGAATCAGGCAGAACACCAATTAAAAAACTGGTTTGGCTACTGCGTTTATTATTTACATATACATTCAAAATAGCTCCGGAACCTAACATCGTTACATCAGTAGGTTGAACAATTGCAAGAAATGGAAGCTCATTTAATTTTTTATCTACCTGTTCTATTTTCGCTTGATTATATGGGCTTCCATTAGGGACTTCGAGATAGCGTTGTAAAAAAGCAGGGTGAATATTAGCCTTTCCCTGAACTCGAATACTATCTATTGGATAAAGCAACGATTTGTTCACTTTCAATTGTGCCGACATGGTTTCATTATTCATTACAATACTATCCAGATAAACCTGTGCAAACGGATACCCATTATTTGCATAATAGGTTAATAATTTATTTTGCATTTGTAGCAATCGTGGGGCTGAAAGGGATTTATTTTCCCATTGCTTTTCTTTAAACCCAATTTCAAAAAGTGCTTTATCATCAATATCCACTGGGGTAAGCGTCAATAATTTATATTGTTTACCTGCATAAACCATGGCATGCATCACTGAATCTTTCACCCAAACACTATCTACCGATGCCAAAGGATATCCAAGAATTTGTAATTGAGTAGGGATACCATAAATATATTGCTCAGTAGCATTTTTATCAGCAAAGCTCGATATCCATTTCCATGAAGCAGGTAAAGTATCTTTGTGAAATGGATGTACCTGGAGATAACGAATCGCAAGCGTATCCTGTGCCATTACGTTATCCGTATTAAATATCGGATTGAGCCATAATAAGAAAAGAATTACACATCGGATAGTTTGGCGATTCATGCAGGTGCAACAGATATTAAAATGTAAAACTACAATTTGACAGGCATTTATATTCATATTCCCTTTTGCAGAAAAGCGTGCCATTACTGCAACTTCCATTTTTCAACCTCCTTGAAATTAAAAGACGAGGTTTTAACTGCTATTGAAAAGGAAATTAAGCAGCCTCAGCATTTTATTGATGCAAGCAACCCTGTGTCAACCATATATTTTGGCGGCGGTACACCGAGTTATATAGAGCCTAAATATATTGAAGGTTTGTTAAAAACAATATATTCCACATTTGATATTATACCCGGCGCTGAAATAACCTTAGAAGCCAACCCGGATGATATTACACCGGCTACATTACAAGCATGGAAAAATTCCGGTATCAATCGGTTAAGTGTAGGAATTCAATCTTTTAATGATGCAGAGTTAACATGGATGGGTAGAACCCACACTGCCAAACATGCAATAGCCTGTTTAAAATGGATTAACGATGCCGGTTTTAAGAATTTTTCGACAGATTTAATTTTTGGTTCACCCTTATTATCAGACGAAGATTTATTAAAGCATCTGCATATTTTATTAGATGCGCGCGTTCCTCATTTATCTTGTTATGCACTTACTGTAGAAGCCAAAACCGCATTGGCTGCCCAAATAAAAAAGAACACATCAAAAGATGTGGATGCTGAAACTCAATCCAAACAATTTTTGATGGTAATGAATTTCCTTGAATCTGCCGGATATGAACATTATGAAATTAGCAATTTTGCAATACCGGGTATGCAAAGTAAACATAACAGCAGCTATTGGGAAGGAAAGCCATATTGGGGTTTTGGTCCTGCAGCGCATAGTTTTAACGGACGCACCGAGCGCAGATGGAACATAGCCAATAATGCTATGTATGTTAAGCAGATTAATAACCATCAACCGGTATTTACTTCAGAATTACTCACCCCGGCCGATCAATGGAATGAAATGATAATGATATCTCTCAGAACCTCCACAGGAGTAAACCTAACGGAAATGGGTAAACGCTTTGGAACAGATAAACTGGAGTCGTTTAAAAGCAACTGCACTGTTTATTTCAATCGGGGGTATATGGAAACCGACAATAAGTATATACGCCTTACCAAAGAAGGGAAATTATTTGCAGATGGTATTGCTGCTGATTTATTTATCTAAACCAATACAGATTCGATGTGCTTAAAGCCTTCTTCAGCAGGTAAATCTTTCCATAAGATTTGATAAATTGTTTCTGCAATAGGCATATCGGCACAAATTGTTTTATTCAGGAAATGAACTGATCTACTCGCATTGTAACCTTCTGCAACTTGACTCATCTCCAATTGAGCAGCTTTTACACCATATCCCTTTCCAATCATATTACCAAAGGTTCTGTTTCGACTATGCAATGAGTAACAGGTAACCAACAAATCGCCCAAATACACCGATGCTGCATAATTAGTATATTGATTGGCAATGGGAGGTTTGCTATGGTCAATATATCCTACTTCCGCGTTAAGGATACCTGCTTTACGCAACATACCGGCCATTTCATCTCCGCTATTGGCAATAAGTACACTCAAGAAATTATCGCCATAATCTAAACCATGAGCGATACCTGCACCTACAGCATAAATATTTTTTAATACCGCAGCATACTGAACTCCATAAATATCTTTATTTATAATAGTATTTAAATAGGTTGTTTTGAACAATGAAGCCATTTCAGTTGTAGCCTCTACATAAATACCCGAAAAAGTGAGATATGACAATTTTCCTGCAGCTACTTCTTCTGCATGACACGGCCCCATCACAGTAAAATAATTTTCGATTGGAAAATTAAAATGAGTTTTCAAATATTCATTGAGTAATACATGCTGAGATGGTATTATTCCTTTTATTGCGGAAATCACTTTTTTCCCTTCAAAACAATCCAAAGGCAATGCTTGTAATACATCTTCAACAAATGCAGATGGAATGGCAATAACAATGATATCTGATGCTTCAATTACATCAAGCGCTTGTGTACTCAATTTTAGCTGACTTACATTGAATCGTGCCCCGCTTAGATATTGCGGATTACGACCGGTTTGCATCATTTTTTCAATAGCTGCTGCACTCCGATTCCACCAAGAAATAGTAAGCCCCCTATCTGTCATTAATTTTGCCAAAGCTGTTCCCCAGCTACCGCTTCCCAAAATACCTATTTTCATATCCGGTGCGTTTAAGTAATTAAACTAACAGTGCTGAATACACTAAATTCCTAATTTCTCTACCGCTAATTGTGCAGCTATTTGGCTGGCATCTTTCTTGTTATATCCCTTTCCTTCAGAAACAAGTTCTCCATCCACTGTAGCTCCTATAGTAAATAATCGTCTGCCACCTTCCAATTTTTCTTCTAATATTTCAAACTCCAGCGCCTTACCATTTTTATTTGCCCAACCATATAGTTTATTTTTCACATTAATATCTACGGACTCCAATTCATCAGTGATAAGGTAAGGAAGGATTATCCTTTTCTCCACCCACTTTACTGTTTTGTCATACCCACGATCCAAATAAACCGCGCCCACAATAGCCTCTAATGTATTTCCAAAAATTTGCGAAACCTTAAGCCCGTTATCAAATTTATTATAAATGGTAATTTTCTTTAAACCCATTTTAACTGCAATTTCATTCAACTTATGCCTGTTAACCATTTTACTTCTCATCTCCGTTAAAAACCCTTCCCCCTTATAAGGATATATTCTAAACAGGTAATGAGCAATTACTGAACTCAATACCGCATCACCCAAATACTCTAACCGCTCATTATTTTCTTCCGGGCCTTCGCGCATTGACCGATGGCTTAATGCCGCCTGGTAAATACCAATATCACCCGGAGTAAATCCTAATACATTACTCAGTTGACTTCTAAAGGTTGATTTATCTGAAGAACCTTCAAAAATTTTTTGAAAAAATATCTTAGCGTTGATAATAATAAGTTTGCCCGAAATTAAGCAATTGAGGAAAACCTAGAGCAAATAAAATGAAAGTAAGATGGAGTTATGTAAGAATCAGGCAGAATATTTTTTCAATATCACTGATGCATTGTGTCCGCCAAATCCGAAGGTGTTACTCAATGCCGCATTAACTGTTTTATGTTGTGCTTTATTAAAAGTAAAATTTAATTTGGGGTCTAATTCGGGGTCGTCAACAAAATGATTGATGGTAGGAGGAATAATATTCTTGGTTACCGCTAAAATACAAGATAACGCTTCAAGCGCTCCTGCGGCGCCCAGACAATGGCCTGTCATACTCTTTGTAGAAGAAATATTCAGGTTATAGGCATGTGCTCCAAAAATATTCATGATAGCCTTTACCTCTGCAACATCACCAAGTGGAGTAGATGTACCGTGTACGTTGATATAATCAATATCCTCCGGTTTCATTGCTGCATCTTTAAGTGCGGCAGCCATTACATTTTTTGCACCCAGTCCTTCCGGGTGTGGAGCAGTAATGTGATGTGCATCCGCAGTGGCTCCTCCACCGGCTACTTCACAATATATTTTTGCACCTCGTGCAAGGGCATGTTCAAGGCTCTCCAGAATAAGTACACCCGCACCCTCACCCATAACAAAGCCATCGCGCTCTTTATCAAACGGCCTACTGGCAGTTTTAGGGTCATCATTTCTTTCACTGAGGGCTTTCATAGCATTAAAACCACCAACTCCTGCAGCACTAATTACAGCCTCGCTACCACCGGTTACAATAATATCTGCTTTTCCAATTCGGATATTATCAAATGCGTCAATAATAGCATTGGTGGAAGAAGCGCAAGCGCTTACTACTGCAAAGTTAGGACCTCTAAATCCGTAACGCATAGAGATGTGCCCTGCAGCAATATCCAAAATCATTTTGGGAATAAAGAAAGGATTAAAGCGTGGTGTACCATCGCCCAAGGCAAAATTGGTAACTTCCTCTTGAAACGTTATCAGACCGCCAATACCACTTGCAAAAATCACACCTACTCGGTCGTGATCTACATTATCAGCAGTAATACCGGCATCCTTTACCGCTTCATCACTTGCTATTAGAGCAAACTGAGCATAACGGTCAAGCTTACGCGCTTCCTTTCTATCAAGGTAATTAGTAGGGTCAAAATCCTTAACCTCACAGGCAAACCTGGTTTTAAACTTTGAAATATCGAACTGATGAACAAAGTCACAACCGCTTTCACCACTTTGCAAACCGTTCCAGAAATCCTGTACAGTTTTACCAATCGGTGTAATTGCCCCTATTCCAGTAACGACAACACGCTTCAAATCCATATTTGCCTGTGAAAGATTAAAAAGATATTACTTGGCGTTCTCTTCCAAATAAGAAACTGCCTGACCAACAGTTGTAATGGTTTCAGCCTGTTCATCAGGAATAGAAATATTGAATTCTTTTTCGAATTCCATAATTAATTCAACTGTGTCCAAGCTATCGGCTCCTAAATCATTTGTAAATGAAGCTTCCGGTGTAACCTCAGCCTCATCCACTCCTAATTTGTCAACAATTATTTTTTTAACTCTTGTTGCAACGTCTGACATGATAAATAAATTTAGTTAATCAGGTGCAAAAATATACTTTTTGAAACAATTCCAAACTTTTCCATAAATATGCTAAAACTCATTAGATATCAGTAAGTTACACTATTACCTCAAGGAGATTCTAAATAGTTGCCTTTTTCATTTATTATAAAACCTAAACATTTCACCGGATAGATGAGCTATTTATAGTAAATTGATGATGAAAGCATTTTATCCTTCAGCCTACTTTAAAATATATGGGGTTAAGATTGATAGACCATAATTCACCAGAGTACCGGCAGATGGTAAACCTGCGGTATAATATATTGCGTCAGCCCCTTGGGCTTACTTTCTCTGATGAAGACTTAGCCAATGAAAAAGATGATATTCTTTTAGCTTCATTTGAAGATGATGATATGTTGGCTTGTTGTATTCTTTCACAAACACCCGAACACGCTACCCTTCGGTTAAGACAAATGGCAGTTCCTAAAAACATGCAGGGAAAAGGTATTGGAGCCGCTTTGTTAGTGTTTGCTGAAAATATTGCCCGAGATAAGGGATACAAGCGAATTACCATGAACGCACGAAATACAGCCATCGGATTTTATGAAAGAGCAGGATATAAAATTTATGGGAATGATTTTATAGAAGTGGGCTTACCCCATCATACTATGGAGAAGTATATTTAACAAACTGCCTTAATGTTTTTCTGAACTCATGCGTCACATCTTCTTCAAAGGCCTCTTTGGGTACAATAAAAAAAGAGCGGCTGTTAAAATAAAGATGAAAAAAATGTGGGCTTTCCATCCATGACTCAAATTCTTTCCAATACCATGCACGCTCACCCATTCTATTTTCAAGTGTGAAAGCAGCATCAGAAAAGTGAACCCTAAACTCTTCTTTAAACACCTTTGTTTTTCTATAAATTATTCGGGGAAGCACAAACCAAAACATCAGCATTAAAAAAAACCACAATGCTGAAGCCGTTAGAAAAGCTAATGGAGATATCTTTTTAAAAAAGAAAATTACTGCAGAAAGCACCGCAAACACATTAACCACAATAAGTAAAACTTTTATTTCTTTACGGCTAATAAAATGATATCGTAATGCCTGAACTACTTTTTCCTTGTTAAAGGTAAACCAGTTAGAATCCATTTTTTATTTCAATTTTTGTTGAACGATTATTTCAATTTATTATTTTGATGATGCCGGTTTGCATCTCTTTGTGTTTTCTTTTCCATATTCTTTTTAAAGGCCACTGAAAGATCTACACCGGTTTGGTTAGCCAGGCAAATCAATACCCATAATATATCTGCCATTTCATCGGCAAGTTGTTTACTCTCCTCACCTGCTTTAAAAGACTGTTCTCCGTATTTCCGTACCATAATGCGTGACAGCTCACCTACCTCTTCAACAAGAATACCTAAATTGGTGAGTTCGTTAAAATATCGAACGCCATATTTCTTTATCCAATTATCAACTTGTTGCTGCGCTTCATTAAAGGAAATATTTTCCATTATTCTCTGTTTTTTGTATCTATCAAAATGGTAACCGGTCCATCATTTTCCAAACTCACTAACATATCTGCACCAAAAACACCTGCCGGTATTTCTTGCTGCAACAACGAAGTAAGTATATGTAAAAATTTTTTATACACAGGTATTGATATATCCGGCTTTGCAGCACGTGAATAACCCGGACGATTCCCCTTTTTTGTTGATGCAAATAACGTGAATTGTGAAACGACCAATATAGAACCGTTTACCTCTTTCACAGACAGATTAGGCACCCCATGCTCATCATCAAAAATTCGCATAGCTACAATTTTTGATGCAAGCCATTGCACATCCTCATCATCATCACCATTTTCAATGCCTACCAACACCAGAAGCCCCTGATTAATCTTACCGGTAAGTATGCCGTTAGCCATTACCGATGCATTCTTTACCCGTTGAATAACCGCTCGCATAGAATACAAAAGTAAGCAATGCTATGTCAGGTTTTTCTCCAAATAAAAATCTCAATAATGCATTATCTTTTTGCGATATCATCAATTAAGTTAGTATTATCGTTGTAATTATTTCAAAAATGAAATGCATTATAACTATTGAAATATTTTTGAAAAAACTATCCGGACATAGCAAATTATCCATTCATTATTAGAAGATAAAAACATCAAATAGAATAATCATCCCTTTTAATAATAAAAAATTTTTTCTTTCCACATTTAGTGAAAAACGCATGTAACACAAACCCTGTGCACCCTTCCCAATTATTCACATTTTTTATCCACAGTTTGTTGATAGAATAGCCTATGAAACTCCATTTTCAAGGGATACTTTCGTTGTCCTCCAGCAGGACAAATTACTAACCACAACAGAACCTTAATATGCCAACAAAAAAGCAGCGCAATGGCGCCTTACAGATTAACCGCCAGTTTACAAAAGAGCATGTAAGCCCGTTTGATTTGTTTGAATACGATTACCGCACATCGGTAATTAAGAACCCCACCGGCGAAGCCGTTTTCCAAATGGATAATGTAGAGGTTCCAAAATCATGGAGCCAAATTGCAACTGATATTCTTGCACAAAAATATTTTCGTAAAGCGGGAGTTCCTCAACCCAATGGTTCCACAGGACGTGAAACTTCTATTAAACAAGTTGCTCATCGCATGGCTCATTGTTGGCGCATGTGGGGTGAACGATATAATTATTTTGCATCTAAAAAAGATGCCCAAACTTTTTATGATGAGTTAGTATATTCAATTCTTAACCAGGCATGCGTGCCTAACAGTCCACAGTGGTTTAATACCGGTTTGCATGAAGTGTACGGCATAACCGGTAAACCACAGGGGCATTATTATGTAGATCCTGTTGATAATAAACTAAAAAAATCTACTTCAGCGTATGAACGCCCTCAGCCTCACGCTTGTTTTATTTTAAGTGTAGATGATGACTTAGTGAATGAAGGAGGAATAATGGATTTATGGTTGCGTGAAGCTCGGATTTTTAAATATGGTAGTGGTGTAGGAACTAACTTCAGCAGCATTAGAGGTGAAGGTGAGAAATTAAGTGGAGGTGGAACATCCAGCGGATTGATGAGTTTCCTTAAAATTGGAGACCGTGCTGCAGGAGCTATAAAAAGCGGAGGTACCACACGTAGAGCTGCAAAAATGGTATGCCTTGATTTAGACCATCCGGAAATTGTTGAATTTGTAAATTGGAAAGTTAAAGAAGAAGACAAAGTTGCGGCATTAATAGCTGCCGGTTATTCTAACGACTATGAAGGTGAAGCTTACCGTACGGTAAGCGGACAAAACAGCAATAACTCAGTTCGTATTCCAAACAGTTTTTTTAAAGCACTTGATGAGGATGGTGATTGGGAACTTAAAGCAAGAAGCGATGGCCATACCATGAAAAAGGTAAAAGCCCGTGAGCTTTGGAACCAAATCAACTATGCAGCCTGGAGATGCGCTGACCCCGGCACTCAATACGACACCACTATCAATGAATGGCATACGTGTCCGGAAGGTGGGCCAATAAGAGCTTCCAACCCCTGCAGTGAATATATGTTTTTAGACAATACTGCCTGCAATTTGGCCAGCGTTAACCTACGTAGATTTTATAATGAAGAACAAAACACCTTCGACGTTGAAGGTTTTGAATACACTTGCAGGCTGTGGACCATTGTGCTGGAAATTTCAGTACTGATGGCACAGTTCCCATCAAAAGAAGTGGCACAACTCAGTTTCGACTATCGTACGCTGGGTCTTGGTTTTGCCAACCTTGGCAGTATGCTTATGGTAAGCGGCATTGCTTACGATAGTGAGGAAGCTCGGGGAATTGCCGGAGCCATTACTGCTATTATGACCGGAACAGCATACAAGACTTCCGCTGAAATGGCCTCTTTTTTAGGAACATTTAAGGAGTATGAAAAAAACAAGCCACACATGATGCGCGTAATGCGTAATCATCGCGCTGCTGCCTATGATGCCATGGACGCCTATGATGGATTAGAAATTAAACCAAAAGGCATTCAAGCAAAATATTGTCCTGATTATTTACTTAAAGCCGCCACAAAGGCCTGGGATGATGCAGTACAAATGGGAGAAAAATATGGATACCGAAATGCACAAACTACAGTAATTGCACCTACCGGTACAATTGGGTTGATTATGGATTGTGACACCACAGGAGTAGAACCGGATTTTGCCTTGGTGAAATTTAAAAAACTAAGCGGTGGCGGATATTTCAAAATTATCAATCAAAGTGTGCCACAAGCCCTGCGTAATCTAAAATACCCAGAAAATCAAATTACAGAGATTGTTAACTATGCAAAAGGGCACGCCTCATTAAAGGGCGCACCATATATTAATGAAGAGTCATTACTATCAAAAGGCTTCAATAAAACGGATATTAAAACCTTAAATGCTGCCATGGGCAGTGCGTTTGCCATTGGTTTTGTATTTAATGTATTTACACTTGGTGAGGCCTGTTTGGAACGTATAGGATTTAAACCCGAAGAGTATAACGATTTTGGATGGAATATGCTGGAAGCGCTGGGCTTTACCGATGAGCAAATTGAAGCAGCAAATGAATACATCTGTGGTACGATGACCATTGAAGGCGCTCCTCACCTAAAAAAGGAACACCTTCCGGTTTTTGATTGTGCAAATAAATGCGGACAAAACGGCAAGCGATTCATTCATGCACACGGGCATATTCGCATGATGGCTGCTGCACAACCTTTCTTAAGTGGTGCAATTAGTAAAACTATTAACCTTCCTAACGAAGCCATCGAAGAAGAAATAGCAGATGCCTATCGGCTGAGCTGGGAACTCGGATTAAAAGCGTGTGCTCTTTATCGTGATGGTTCAAAACTTAGCCAGCCGCTTAGCAATAAAGTAGATAAAAAGAAAAATGATAAAAGTAATCAAGATACAAAAACCACAAGTGAAGAACACACTGCGGCGCTACTTGATATGGCAAGCTTATCTATAGAAGAATTATTAGACGAGGTTAATAAGCGCGTACAAAGCAGTGCAGACACTTCTTTAAAACGCCAACTGGCCAGAATAGTTGAAAGACGTACCTTACCTGCAAAGCGCAAAGGCTATACTCAAAAGGCAAAAATCAGTGACCAAACACTATTCCTTCGTACCGGTGATTATTCTGATGGTACATTGGGAGAAATATTCATTGACATGTCTAAGGAAGGTGCTACTATGCGCAGTATGCTAAACTGTTTTGCCATAGCAGTTTCTATAGGATTGCAATATGGTGTTCCGCTTGAAGAGTTCGTAGAAAAGTTTGTGTTTACCAGATTCGAACCATCAGGGCATGTAGAGCATCCGAATATCAAACGAACAACATCAATTATTGATTTTATTTTCCGCAGTTTAGCATACGATTATCTTGGAAGAACAGACCTTGTACACGTATTGGATAAGCCGGAAATAGGAAACATCGGTAATGAGGAGTGGGATGAAAGCACACCCACTATTGGAGAACGTAAACAGGAATTAAGCGATATAAGAGTGATAACACCACACGCCACCACCAACACAACTACCGCCAATTACGAGGGTTCGGTAGCCCCCAAAATTGGAATGGATCCTGTAAACCAAGCCAACAGAGTAATGCAAAGTGATGCTCCGTTGTGTAATACCTGCGGACACATTACTATTCGTAGCGGCACCTGTTACAAATGCATCAATTGCGGCAATAGCTTAGGTTGCAGTTAAATCCTTTACCACCTAACCTTACACCAGCCACCCTCTCTTTTGAGGGTGGTTTTTTTGTTATACAACATTAAAAAAAGGAACAATTATCTTTGCAGCCTTATGGTGAACAATACACAGCAATTTCAGGATATCATCAGTCACTGCAAAGAATATGGATTTATTTTCCCTTCTTCAGAAATTTATGACGGACTAGCTGCCGTTTACGACTATGGGCAAATGGGAGCTCAATTAAAAAAGAACTTGCGCGATGCCTGGTGGAAATTCATGACCCAACTTCAAGAAAATAATATCGTTGGTATTGACGCAGCCATCTTCATGCACCCTACAACATGGAAAGCAAGTGGTCATGTAGATAATTTCAGCGACCCAATGATTGATAACAAAGACAGTAAAAAGCGCTATCGGGTTGACCATTTATTGGAAGCTCATGCAGATACTTTATCTGAAACAGAAGGAAAATTGCTATTGGAAGAAATGGATAACCTACTGTTGAATAATAATTATGAAGGGTTAAAAAAACTAATCGAAAAAAATAAAATTGTATGTGCCGTAAGTAAAACATGCAACTGGACTGAAATCAGGCAATTCAACCTAATGTTCAGCACAAAAATAGGTAGTGTAGCAGACGATGCTGATTTAATTTATTTAAGACCGGAAACTGCACAAGGAATATTCGTAAATTTTTTAAATGTGCAAAAAACAGGAAGAATGAAAATTCCTTTTGGTATTGCACAAACCGGTAAAGCGTTTAGAAACGAAATTGTAGCCCGTCAATTTATTTTTAGAATGCGTGAATTTGAACAAATGGAAATGCAGTTCTTTATTAAGCCGGGCACACAAATGGAATGGTATGCATACTGGAAAGCAGAAAGAAAGAAATGGCTTGAAGAATTAGGTATCCCGGCAGAAAAATTGCGCTATCATAATCATGTTAAATTGGCTCACTACGCTGATGCTGCTGTAGATATTGAATTTGAATTTCCGTTTGGTTGGAAAGAACTTGAAGGAATCCATAGCCGCACTGATTATGACTTAAAACAACATCAGGAATTTAGCCGTAAAAAAATACAATACTTCGACAATGATTTGGGCCCGGATGGAAAACCCATAGGCAACTACACTCCTTATGTAGTTGAAACATCTATAGGGTTGGATCGTCTATTCCTTACCGTTATAAGCTTAGCTTACCGGGAAGAAAAATGGACCAAAGAAGACGGAACAGAAGATAGCAGGGTGGTAATGAAAATACCGGCAGCTCTGGCTCCGGTAAAATTAGCTGTACTCCCACTATTGAAAAAGGATGGTTTGCCTGAGCTTGCCCGTGAATTATTAAAAGTATGCAAACCACACTTTCATTGCTTCTATGAAGAAAAAGATGCTATTGGAAAGCGCTATCGCAGAATGGATGCCATCGGCACTCCGTTTTGTGTTACCATAGATCATCAAACCAAGGAAGACAATACGGTTACTATTCGTTATCGTGATGACATGCGCCAGGAAAGAATACCCATGTCAGCAGTAAAAGATAAAATCTTGCAACTAATCAGCTAAGATTAGCCATACAGTTCCTGATGAATGCATTTACGTGAAAAGCCCATATCGGTTATCCGTCTTTTTGCTTCATTTATCATATCCTTCCAACCGCAAAGATAAAAAACAGCACCACTTTCTTCTTCAGAACCTACAGGTGTTGAATTTCTTCTCAACGTATCTTCATACACATCGTGTACATAACCTGTTCTACCTTCCCATACTTCACGCGATAAGGTGGGCATAAAATGAAATTCGGGCAAACTGGCTGCAAGATGTACCATTTCATTAAAATAAAGCAAGTTCTCACGTTTACGTGTTCCAAAAATTAAATATATACCCTTGTGCGGAATATTATTTACTAAGATGTGATGAAGCATGCTTCTAAAGGGCGCAATGCCTGTACCCGTACAAATAAAATAAATATCTTTTTGCACAAGATTATCAGGAAGAATAAAAGCACCGAGTGGCCCTCGCACCGGAATCTCTGAACCTTCACGAACCTCATTAAATAAATACGTTGTACCGGCACCTCCCTCAAGTAAAACAATACATAGTTCAAAAACATTTGAACCATCCGGCCTACTGGCAATGGAATAGCTACGCCAACGACGAGCAGGCTTTTCATGAATGGGTAAATCGAGCGTAACAAATTGTCCGGGAATAAAATCAAATTGCTCTAAATCCGGTACTCGAAAGAAAAAACGGCGGGTATTTTTAACCTCTTCCGTAATGCGTTCAACTACTGCTGTGCGCCAGGGTGCTGCGGCCATACTTGAATGTTTACAGAAAGATAAACAATTTATTGAGGAATCAAGGTATCTAATCTGTAATTTGACTTCGTATCTTTGCATCAGAGCTAATGAGTGCAGATTTATTGAAGGAATTATATGATAACGATCCACGCAGTTTTTCAATTGCGAATAGACTCACTTTATCCAAACCACAGCATTTTTCTCTTTCAGGCCTAAATGGTAGTTCAGCTCAATTTATCATAGCCCAAATACTTTCACAACCTATCACTTCGCAATTAAACCACCTGGTTATTTTACGAGATAATGAAGAGGCTGCATATTTTCATAACTCTTTAGAGAATATTTCTCAATCACCAAATCTGTTCTTCTTTCCTTCTTCATTTAAGCACCCACGAAATTTTAAATTGCTCAATAGCAGCCATGTGATGCTGCGTACAGAAGCACTGAGTAGTTTTTTATACCCGGGAAACAAAAAAGTAATGATTACTTATCCCGAAGCCCTTTTTGAAAAAGTCATTATCCCGGCATCTGTACAAAACAGTATTATATCCATTAAGCAAGGTGGTGAATTGAATGTAGATGAGGTATTGCCTAAACTCATTCACCATGGTTTTATACATACCGATTTTGTTTACGAACCCGGCCAGTTTGCTTTACGTGGCGGAATCCTCGATTTGTACTCTTTTGGAAACGACAAACCTTACCGGGTAGAATTATTTGGAAACGAAGTAGATAGTATTCGCATTTTTAATCCTGAGTCGCAACTTAGCGAACGAAGGTTGCTACAGGTAAATATTATCCCCAGCATTATTGCTGTTCAGGAGGAAGATAGTAAAGTGGAAAAGGTTTCACTCTTCGATTTTCTTCCGGATAATACAGTAGTATGGCCCCACGACTGGCAACTCATTAAAGAAATTGTTGAACAGCAAAAGGAGGATTTAGGTATTTTTATTTCTTTACAAAATGAGCAATTAAACAGCGAAGGGAATCAACCGGACGAACCTGCACATGAAAGAAAACAACTCTTACCAGCAGATTTTGTATCCTCAGCCGAATTAGAACAAAGCATTCTAAAAAGACATATCGTAGAATTAGGGAAACCCTATTTTTCCAAACCTGATGACGTTATCAATTTCCATACTAATAGCCAGCCTACCTTTAACAGGCAGTTTAATTTGCTAATAAGCAATTTAAATGAATATCAATCCAAACAGTATCGAATATTTTTATTTGCAGAAAACGCAAAACAATTTGAACGCATTCATTCAATATTTACTGATCTTAAAGCCAACATTGAATTTCAGCCTGTACCTATTTCTATCCACAGCGGATTCATTGATCATGACAGGAAGTTAGTTTGCTATACCGATCACCAAATTTTTCAGCGTTATCATAAATACCGGGTCAAACAAGCTTTTAATAAAAACAAAGCCATAACATTAAAAACACTACGTGAACTTCAGCCGGGAGATTTTGTAACACACATAGATCACGGTGTAGGTATTTACAGTGGGTTAGAGAAAATTGAAAATAATGGCAGGGTTCAAGAAGCAGTAAGAATAAGATATAAAGATGGCGACTTACTATATGTAAATATTTCTTCTCTTCATAAAATAAGTAAATACTCAGGTAAAGAAGGAAGCACGCCTAAAATATACAAATTAGGTAGTGATGTATGGAATAAGCTAAAGGAAAAAACCAAGAAGCAGGTTAAAGATATTGCCATTGATTTAATTCGCTTATATGCTCAGCGTAAAGCACAGGTAGGATTTGCTCATTCACCAGATAATTATATGCAAACCGAATTAGAGGCAAGCTTTATCTATGAGGATACACCCGACCAGGCAAAAGCCAGCGAAGATGTAAAGCAGGATATGCAAAAAAATGAACCCATGGATCGGTTGATATGTGGTGATGTAGGTTTTGGCAAAACTGAAATTGCCATTAGGGCAGCTTTTAAAACCTGTGTAGATGGTAAACAAGCTGCCGTATTGGTGCCTACCACTATCCTTGCATACCAGCACTACAAAACCTTTTCAGACCGATTGAAAAGCTTTCCGGTAACCGTTGATTTTATTAACCGCTTTAAATCAACAAAAGAAAAAAAGGAATCATTAAAAAAACTCGAAGAAGGCAAGACGGATATAATGATTGGTACGCATGCATTATTAGGAAAAGATGTAAAATTTAAAGACCTGGGAATTTTAATTATTGATGAAGAGCAAAAGTTTGGTGTAGCAGCAAAAGAAAAAATAAAATCTCTGCGTACCACTGTAGATTCGTTAACACTAACGGCAACGCCTATTCCAAGAACACTTCAATTTAGTTTAATGGGAGCCCGCGATCTCAGTATCATTAATACTCCACCGCCTAATCGCCAGCCTATCCAAACAGAAATTATAGGTTTCAACGAAGATGCCATTCGTGATATTATATATTTTGAAACAGAACGTGGAGGTCAGGTGTTTTTTATTCATAACAGAGTAAAGGGGCTTGAAGAGATGCGCAGTCTTATACAAGGGTTGTGCCCCGACCTCTCTATTGCTGCTGCCCATGGAAAAATGGATGGTCCTAAATTGGAAGACACCATTTTAGATTTTATAGATGGTAAATACGATGTATTGGTATGTACAAACATTGTAGAAAGTGGAGTAGATATTCCAAACGTGAATACCATTATTGTTAATAATGCCCATCAATTTGGGTTAAGTGACTTGCACCAATTAAGGGGGCGCGTTGGTAGGAGCAATAAAAAGGCATTTTGTTATTTAATAGCACCTCCCATAAGCACATTACCGCCGGATAGTAGAAAGCGACTCAATACCCTTGAACAATACAGCGACCTGGGTAGTGGATTTCAAATTGCTATGCGCGATTTAGATATACGAGGTGCAGGTAATTTGCTGGGGGGTGAGCAAAGTGGATTTATTGCAGAAATTGGTTTTGAAATGTATCAGAAAATATTAGATGAAGCCATTCGTGAATTAAAGCGATCAGATTTTAAGGATCTTTTTAAAGAAGAAATTGCACAACAAGACGATTATGTATCCGATTGTACGATTGATACTGATTTAGAGATTTTAATTCCCGATAGTTATGTAGAGAGTATAACCGAACGGCTGGCATTATATGCCCGGTTGAACCAATGTGAAACAGAAGAAGAACTGATTACTTTCCATAATGAACTCACTGACCGCTTTGGTAAGGTACCTCCACAAACTGAAGATTTATTTACCACTATACGAGTCAAGAAGATGGGAACCGTACTTGGTTTTGAAAAACTATTATTGAAAAACGAAAAACTGAAATGTTTCTTTGTAAACAATCCTGACTCTCCCTATTTTCAAAGCAGCACATTCAATGGAATTTTGAGTTTTCTTCAACACGGTACCAATAAGGCACAACTTAAGCAAGTAGGGAAAAACGGAATCCTCATTGTTGAGGATATAACTAATATGCAGGTATTGTATCACTTTTTTGAAAAGATGACACAGTATGTTAATCAGCCGGTAGAAAAAGTATAAGTTATTTTATCTCACTTATTCCAATAAGTAACGGCAACATAGCAATTTGTATATAGTTGCTGCAAAAAAATACGAAGAATTACCAGCCTTTTTTAGCAACACCATCTTTAATAGCTTCCAATGCCCTGGCCTCTGCCAGCATGGTAGTCATCTTGTTGCCTTTACCATCATCGCCTTGGGCCATATAGCCACCACGAGCTGTTTTTGTAATAACTGCATTTTGCATTGGGACATTCTTTTCCTTCGTCTTCATGCAATAAGCTGTAAGCATTTTAGCCATGATAGTAGTATTTAGTTTATTAAATAAAAATGTTTAATCAGCTACAAGCTAATAAATAATTATCAAACTGCTGCATTAAAATCTCTTTACACATCAATATTTGCATATTTGGCATGTGTTTCAATAAATTCACGACGCGGCGGCACATCGTCTCCCATCAGCATACTGAACACTCTATCTGCTTCTGCCGCGCTTTCAATAGTAACTTGTTTTAAGGTTCTTGTTACGGGATTCATTGTAGTTTCCCACAATTGTTCAGCATTCATTTCACCCAAACCTTTATATCGTTGAATTGACACACTATCATCCTTACCCTGTCCTATTTCTTTAACCAGTTTCTTACGTTCCTCTTCGTTCCATGCATAAGCCTCATCCTTCCCTTTCTTAACTAAATAAAGAGGGGGTTGTGCGATATACATATACCCTTGCTCCACCATTTCCTTCATATATCTAAACACGAATGTTAAAATCAAAGTGGCAATATGCGAGCCGTCCACATCAGCATCAGTCATAATAATCAACTTATGATATCGAAGTTTGGAAAGGTCGAGTGATTTAGGGTCATCGGGAGTACCGATTTTAACACCCAATGCAGTGAAGATATTCCGTATCTCTTCATTGTCGTAAATCTTATGTTCCATTGCTTTTTCCACATTAAGGATTTTTCCTCGAAGTGGTAATATTGCCTGAAAGCTTCTATCGCGGCCTTGTTTTGCAGTACCTCCTGCTGAATCACCTTCCACCAAAAACAATTCACATCTTCCCGGGTCTTTGTCGGAGCAATCTGCAAGTTTTCCCGGCAAACCGCCACCAACCAAAACACTTTTTCGTTGCACCATATCACGGGCACGCTTAGCCGCAGCACGGGCCTGAGCAGCTAAAATAACTTTTTGAATAATCGTTTTGGCATCGCGGGGATTTTCTTCAAGATAATTTTCAAGCACCCTGCTTAACGTAGTATCTACTATTCCCATCACCTCACTATTTCCCAGCTTGGTTTTAGTTTGTCCTTCAAACTGAGGCTCCGGAACTTTTACTGAAATAATAGCCGTAATTCCTTCACGAAAATCATCACCTTCTATACTCACTTTAGCCTTATCAAACATACCTTGCTTTTCGCCATAGCTTTTAAACACCCGTGTAATACTTCTGCGAAACCCGGCAACGTGTGTACCCCCTTCTATAGTATTGATGTTATTTACGTAACTAAAAATATTTTCCTGATATCCGGCATTATAAACCATGGCCACTTCAACAGCAACATTTGTAGCTTCATCCCGCCCATCACAATAAATTACCTGGGGAATCAATGGTAACCGATTTGAATTCTTGTCAATAGTTTGTACAAATTCAACAATACCACCTTCACTATGAAATCGTTTTGAATAGGTTTTTCCGGATTCATCCTGATCACGCAAATCATTTAAAATAATTGAAATGCCTTTGTTCAGGTAGGCCAATTCACGCAAACGGCTTTCTAAAATTTCCTTATTGTATTCGGTAACAATAAAAATGGAGGCATCCGGCCAAAATCTCACTTCTGTACCTCTGCCGTCAGTTGTTCCAATTTCACGAACCGCATACTTAGGTATTCCTTTTTCATACTCTTGTTCAAATACCTTCCCATCACGCTTTACAGTTACATGTAAATGAGCACTAAGTGCATTCACACAACTAACTCCCACCCCATGCAATCCGCCTGATACTTTATAAGAGCCTTTATCAAACTTACCGCCCGCATGCAATACAGTCATTACTACTTCAAGTGCACTACGATGCTCCTTGGAATGCATTCCGGTAGGAATACCACGTCCATCATCTTTTACCGTTATACTATTATCCTCATGAATAGTAACTTCAATATTTTTACAATGACCGGCCAAAGCCTCATCAATTGAGTTATCTACTACCTCATAAACTAAGTGATGAAGACCCTTTGTGCTTATATCGCCAATGTACATAGCGGGTCTTTTTCTAACGGCTTCTAAGCCTTCCAAAACCTGGATACTGTCTGCGCTGTATGTATTGGATTTTTGAGTTGGTGCCACGTCTGTTTCTGTGCTCATAATTAGATTGAAAATCAATATTTTTTAATGGCTCTGCAGCCTGCGCAAAGATATGAAAATTTATGCGCTTAACAAGGAGAAAAGCATTGTTTTTTTTATTCTATTTACTACCTTAAGCTCTTAATAATTAATACATTATAAAGAGTTCGCCAAGAAATTAATGAAATGGTGCACTCATCTGTTAATAAACCATAAAAAATAGAGTCGTCCGCAAGTGTATCAGAAAAAAAATAGGGAAATATAATCCATCAAATTATATCAAATAATTTACGTATTTAGAAAGATTCAAATTCAAACCTGAAGCAAAATATTCATCCTATTTTTTAGGAGATGGCTGATAATGAAGTTAACAGCCCGTTAAGCCTCTTCTTTCGTAATTTTGCAAACTATTATGATTGAACTAGAGCATATATTACCATCAGCACAATTACCTACAGCCAAAGATTTAATTGAGGAAAAAGAAAGAAAGATGCCGGGAACTGTTCAATATTCCTTTCAGCGATTTAGAAAATCTCGTGAATGTAATTTTGATGATGTGGGATTATTATCTTATTATTTCTCGCCAGAAGCTTCACAAAGCAATAGGATTGAATTAAAATTTTGTATTGCCGGAAATATTTATTGTTCACATCCGGGGGCAACATGCTCAAACTGTATGATACATCCGTCAAAAAATTGTAGTGAGAAGATTGAAAGTATTGATTTTTTAAGTTTTAGTTTTCCACCTGCATTTCTACAGCATTTCTCTTCTAATGGCACAAAGGTTAATCATCCTAATTTTCTTGAAAAAGTATTGCGATTTAAGCACAAGAATTCTTTTACACGCACGCTACCGCTGTGTGGAAAAATCCGAAACGTACTGGAACCCTTGCTAAATCACAACTTTACCGACGCCCTTGAAAATGTTTTTGTTAATGCACAAATACAAGTACTGTTTTTATACAGTTTGGATTGTATGCTAAAACCTAAGGATGAACAGGAATTTACCTGCAAATTTTTAGCCAGCGAAGAAAGCAGAGCAAGTATCGCACGTGCCAGAGAAATTTTAATAGATCGTATTTCTGAGCCTATAACCATTCGTGATTTAAGTAAAATGGTTGCCATCAATGAATGTTATTTGAAAAAAGGATTTAAGATAATTTTTGGCACTACCATATTCGATTTTTATCAAAGCCAACGAATGGAACACGCAAAGTATTTGTTATACGAAAAAGGAATGAGTGTTACTGATGTTTCATCTATACTTGGCTATTCATCTATTTCGCATTTTAGTACTGCATTTAAAAAATTTACCGGTATAAAACCGTGCGAATTACTACTGAGATAAAAAAGACTTTTACCCCACCCAGCCTATTTTAGAAATCGTTGTTATCATCTATGTATTGCAGGTTTGATGCAAGTTCATTCCACACCTTTGTTGCATCAGGGAAGGTATAATATTTATCAAAAAGCATTTTTGTATCACCCATATCTTTCCCAAATGAAAAATAATATGTTGCAATTGTCAATGCATATTCCTTTCGCAACCCATCATCCATTCCATCATCTTCAATTTTTTTATAGGGTTGTTTACTTAATTGTTTCAGATTGGCAATTAGATATTCTTTCTGTTTTGCATTGCCCGGAATAATAACCAATTTACCCTTGTCGTACTTAAAAGAAAAAAATGCCTTGTCACCTATCGGCGTATATTCATCCGTAGAATAACCACAGGCATAACACGTAAAAAAATAACCCAGACTCTGAAAAAAGTAAAAGTTGAATGTATTTCCCTTTACCGGACAAACATCTCCGGCAAAGGTTGAGCCTACATGGCGGTAAGTATTGGGTTCAATATTTTCAAAAAAGTGGAAAATATCACAACAATGTGCACCACCGGTATATCCATTCATAACTAATTCTTTTTTACCATCTCCATCCAAATCAAACAAACCGGTAGAAACAAACTCTTTCAACCTATCATCACCCGCAGTAACCGTATCAATAAAAGCAGCCAGCGTACTTTTTCTACCATCCACTTCAACAAAAACATTTTGTGAGTTATTTTCCTTTTCACCCGAGTTAAAAAATGCGGTTGTGCAATTTTCTTCTACAGTATCTACAATCTGTGTTTTATCATTTTTAACGCCGGTTGTTTTTTGCTTATGGCTACAAGATTGGCTAAAAAATAAACTTATAAAAAGAACGAGAGTGAGAAAAAGTTTCATAGACAACATGGTAAAAAAGTAAGACACATTAAAAACACCAATAAATATATGCATTATCTTAAAATCTGTCATGATGAATATACCATTGCTACAAACAATAAACGGAAGCAAGAGTGCTCCCGTTTTTACCCTAATAAAACCCTAAACCAGCAAAAAAACATAAACAATAATTCAATTCATTGCCGTACTCAAATACCTCTTTCGGCAACCCCATAACCCTTACCTATTTAAAAAACAACTAATCCATTAAGTATTTCACCAATACTATGCCAATAATTGCCGATGTGAAAAAATATCCTGTTGTTAACACTGTAAATTCTGTTTATAAAAATGTGCTGAAAAAACCCTTTCACACTTATTCTCCTGCTCAATCATTATCTAATTCAATTTCAGGTATATATCCCTTTAGAATAGCCTGTTTTTAATACCTTTGCAGCCTTAAAAAGTATTTACCGTGGAATTGAAATACAAAGAATATCAGCAACTCAATCTTCCAAAAATTGGAGATGACGTGTTGCTGGAATGGAACAAATCAGGCACGTTTGAAAAAAGTGTGTCACTTCGGGAAGGGAAAACCCCATTTGTCTTTTATGAAGGACCTCCAAGTGCTAATGGTATGCCCGGTATTCACCATGTTATTTCACGCACACTAAAGGATTTGGTTTGCCGATATAAAACCATGAAAGGTTTTCAGGTTAAACGTAAAGGCGGCTGGGACACCCACGGGCTTCCTGTAGAGTTGGGTGTAGAAAAAGAATTAGGTATCACAAAAGAAGATATAGGGAGGAAAATATCAGTTGAAGAATACAACAAGAAGTGCAGGGAAGTGGTAATGAGGTTTAAGGATAAATGGGATGATCTTACCCGCAAAATGGGATATTGGGTAGATTTAAACAATCCTTATGTAACTTTCGAAAATGAATATATCGAAACATTATGGTGGTGTTTACAACAGCTTTACAACAAAGGCTACCTATATCAAAGTGTGAGCATCCAGCCTTATTCTCCGGCAGCAGGAACAGGCCTAAGCAGCCACGAACTCAATCAACCCGGCACTTATAAAGATGTAAAAGATACCAGCGCAGTGGTTATGTTTGAAGCTATCAAGGATAAAATTTCCGCTCCGCTTTTTGATTCTTCCCAACAGGCCCCTATTTACTTAATGGCCTGGACTACTACACCCTGGACGCTCCCAAGTAATTTAGGACTAACCGTTGGCCCTAAAATAGAATACGTACTTGTAAAAACCTTCAATCCTTATACCTATTTGCCTATATATGTTGTTCTGGCAAAAGCCCTATTAGGGAAATATTTTAAAGCGGAAGGAGAGAATGGGGATTTTGAAACTTATAAAGGAGGCGATAAAATTATTCCTTGGAAAATTATTAATACTTATGAAGGCAAAGATTTGGAAGGTATTTCTTACCATCAACTCATGTCCTTTGATTCGAATAGTTTAAAGGAAATTTTATCTATAACACCCAAGGCAACTCCCTTTAAAGTCATCATTGGAGATTTTGTTACCACTGAAGACGGGACAGGCATTGTACACACTGCTCCTGCTTTTGGTGCAGACGACTATAAGGTTGGAAAGAAGTTCAATCTGGGCATTTTAACATTGGTTGACAAGGAAGGAAAGTTTGTTCAGGGAACAGGAGAATTTAGCGGACGGTATGTTAAGGATTACAAAAACGATCCTTCATATACCGATGTGAATGTGGATATTTCAGTAAAACTTAAAAAGGAAAATCGTGCGTTTAAAGTAGAGAAATACGAACATAATTATCCCCATTGTTGGCGTACAGACAAGCCAATAATTTATTACCCGCTTGATGCCTGGTTTATCAAAACAACAGCAGCTAAAGAGCGAATGGTGGAATTAAACAATACCATTAACTGGAAGCCTTCAAGTACCGGCTCCGGCAGGTTTGGAAACTGGTTAGAAAATATGGTTGATTGGAATCTTAGTCGCAGCAGGTTTTGGGGAACACCATTGCCCATTTGGAGAACCGAGGATGAAACAGAATCAATTTGTATAGGAAGTATAATGGAATTAAATACCGCCATCCTACATGCACGGGAAGTTTTAGGCCGGAATATTAATGAAGCCTTTGTAGATGGAATTAAAGACTTACACAAACCTTATGTTGATGAAATCATCCTGGCTTCGCCAACAGGTAAGCCTATGCGCAGAGTGCCGGACTTAGTAGATGTATGGTTTGACAGCGGAGCAATGCCCTATGCTCAATGGCACTATCCATTTGAAAATAAGGAAATATTCAAAACCGCATTCCCTGCTGATTTTATTGCGGAAGGAGTGGATCAAACCCGTGGTTGGTTTTATACCCTTCACGCACTGGCTGTTTTACTATTTGATAGCGTAGCTTACAAAACAGTTGTAAGTAACGGCTTGGTGCTTGATAAAAGTGGAAATAAAATGAGCAAGCGTTTGGGTAATGTTGTAGATCCATTTCAAACATTAAGCCTTTATGGAGCGGATGCCACACGCTGGTATTTAATAACGAATGCCTCCCCTTGGGATAGCTTAAAATTTGACGAAGAAGGAATTAAAGAAGTACAGAGAAAGTTTTTTGGCACACTATACAACACTTATCAGTTTTTTGCCTTGTATGCAAATGTAGATAGATTTACATTTAAAGAAGCGTATATCCCTTACCGTGAGCGTCCTGAAATAGATCGTTGGATATTATCTTCCTTGCAATCGTTAATTGCCAAGGTAACGGATAACTTTGACAACTACGAACCCACCCAAGCAGGAAGGCATATTGAAGAGTTTGTTGACAGTCATTTATCTAATTGGTATGTTCGCTTATCCCGCCGCCGCTTCTGGAAAGGAGAATACGGTACAGATAAAATATCTGCATATCAAACTTTGTATGAGTGCATGGAAACCCTATGTGGTTTAATAGCACCCATTGCTCCCTTTTTTGCAGACTGGTTATTTGGTAATTTGAATCAAATTACAAAACGACTTGGGGCATCTTCTATTCATCACACTGATTTCCCGGTTTCTAATGAGAAAAGAATTAACACCGTGTTAGAAAGGAAAATGGAATTAGCACAACAAACATCTTCGCTGGTATTATCATTGCGCAAAAAAGTGAACATTAAGGTTCGGCAACCTTTGCAACAAATATTTATTCCAACACTTGATGATAACACCGTTTCAGATATCAACGATATGGCACCGGTGATAAAAAGTGAAACCAATGTTAAAGAAATAAATATATTGGATTCCGGAAACAACTTTATCAGGAAAAAATCAAAGGCAAATTACAAGACCTTAGGTAAAAAACTTGGGCCAAAGATGAAGGCTGCCGCAAAAGCCATTGAAGGATTTGATAATAAAACCATTGAACTGGTAAGGCAAGGGGGGTATCCCCTTAATATTGATGGGGAATCATTGATAATCAACAATGAAGACATAGAAGTATTTACCGATGAGATTCCGGGCTTTGAAGTTGCCTCGCGCGGACCCCTTACCGTTGCATTAGATATAACCCTTACCGATGATTTGTTAAACGAGGGAAATGCCAGAGAATTTGTGAATCGTATTCAAAATTTGAGGAAAGAAAACCGGTTTGAACTCACAGATAGAATTGGCATAATTATAGAACCACATGACCAAGTTCAGTCTGCTTTAATCAAATTTAAAGATTATATTTGCGGCGAAATTTTGGCAGATACATTTGAATTCAATCCGGCTATACCAGATGGAGTGTCAATTGAAGTGAATGAAGCCATATTTAAAGTGAACGTTTTTAAAACAACTTGACATGGCAACGAAAAAAAAGGGGATTAAAGCAGCCCCAAAAAAGGCTACTACCAAAACATCGAAAAAGACACCGGCAAAGCCAGTAAAAAAAGCAAAACCGGTAGCTAAGAAAGTTGCAAAACCAATAGCTAAAAAAGCTACTCCTAAGAAAAAAATTGCAAAACCTGTTGCAAAAAAAGTAACTAAGCCTGTAGCCAAAGCTGTGGTAAAGAAAACTGTAAAAAAAGTAACCAAGCCTGTAGCTAAAAAGGTAGTTACTCAAGTAAAAAAGGGAACAGTTCCGGCACCAAAGAAAAAAGAAACACCGGTATTGACAAAAGCACCATCTCCTAAAATTGCTAAAGTATCTAAACCAATAGCTATTGCTCCAAAAGCGATAATTAAGCCCAAGCACATCGCACCAAAGGCAAATGCTACCAATATTAAAGATATTAAGGTAATACCCGCTAAAACTGTGCATATTCCAAAAATCACCACAAAAACATCACGTGCTTACAAGCCTGAATTTGGAAAATCACTCCTTGACAGCCCTATAAAGTCAAATCCGGGTGCTCCGCTTGTTCGTTATAGTGATAGCGAGTTGGCCGAATTTAAAGAGATAATTGAACGTAAATTAGATAGTGCAAGAAAAGAACTTGCCTTTTTTCAAGGACTTATTACTCGTAAAGGAGAAATGGGCAGTGATGAATCTGAAAACCGTTATATAACGATGGAAGATGGAAGCGAAAGCGCAGAAAGAGAACGCCAAGCACAAATGATTAGCCGTGCAATTACCTTTATTGATCATCTTGAAAAAGCACTGATACGTATTGAAAATAAGACTTACGGTGTGTGTAGAATTACCGGAAAGCTAATTGAAAAAGCGAGGTTACGTGCTGTGCCACACGCCACACTTAGCTATGAGGCTAAAATGATGAATTCAAATAAATAACTTTTATAAATACTTTAATTTAAAGGGCTGCTTTTTAAGTAGCCCTTTTTGTTTTTATTAAAATAAACCATGAAATATCAACATCAAGAAATGGCTTAATAATGAATTGGGTTTTAAAATAAATTAAAAATTTAATACCTTTAGTTTACATCCTAAACTTCCCTAAAATGAGAAAACTATCCATCCTTATTATTTCAACATTTCTAATAGCCGGCTGCAACAATGCCCAAACAAACAAAGACAAAAACAATAGCAGTTCTGCAAATGTTAATAGTACATCCCAAAATAAAGATTCAAAATCAGAAAAAGAATCTGAACAGGTCCGCTGGGAACAATTAGTAGAACATAAACTTACTCAAAATGACGGACAGGTTTTTATGACAATGCCTGTGCCAAAAAATTGGCGTTTCGATAGTAAACAGTATCTAATTTATGGAAATTCAAATTTTAGAATCACTGCTCTTGACAATAAGTTTTTTGTGGTAAGAGATGCTTTCCCTACACCTCCTAATTTTCAAATACGCTCATTTCCATCTATCGAACAATTGACAAAAGAAGATATTGCTCCAGCAGTAGCAAAAAAAGGATATACAATTGTGAAATATGAATCTTACCCAAAAGCCGCAGAACCAAATAATTGGTACGATGCTCAACTATACAAAACTTATCGAAGCAATAATGTCTCCCAAACGATTGGTTACGACTTAAAAGATAATAACGGTAATCCTGCTTTTCTCCTTTTAAATCTCGACCACAAACGTAGTGATATGAGTGAAAATTGGATGTACAGATTGGAATTGATAGAATCTGATCCCGATGCGCTTGAAAAGTCAAAAAAACAATATCTCTTTGCTCTTGAAAATATTCATTTCAATCCCAAACCGATAATGGATTATAATCAAAGGGAAATGGCTGCTATCGGGCAAAGTTGGGCAACTTTTAATGAACGAATGAAACGAAATCAAGCTGCCTTTGAAGCCAGTCAGCGTGCTCATGTAAATTCAGTAAATGCGGTAAATGATGCGATGATGTCAAGTTATAAAGCAAGAAGTGCAACTGATGACAAAATTCAGGAACGGGAGCTGGATTATATTTACGAACGAGAAAATGTAGCTGACGATGGTGGGAATAAATACAAGGTTGATATGGGATACAATCGTTACTGGATGAATAACCAGGGAGAATATATGGCAACTGACAAATACAATTATAATCCCAATGAAGATCCGATTATGAATAATAAAAACTGGAAAGAGTTGCAAAAGATTGATCAGTGAGAGAAGTATTATAAACAGGGAAAGCCTTCAGGTCATTTTGAAATTACATTCATCCGCACAATCCGCAAGTGAACACCCACTGAACAGTTAGTTATTAGTGGCTTGTGCCTAATTGAGCGTGAAAAAAGGTTTTTTAAGGTGTGATTAAAAACAACTTCGTGTGTCCGTAACAGTTATGCTCCATAAATCCCGAATTTGGGGTATTGTTTTGTGTTTGAAATACTCCGATCTTTGAAATGGGGTGGGGGGCGTAGCCCCCGCCCGAAAGGGTTACCTGCCCCGTAAAGCACCTTGATGAGGTATTGTTTTGTGTTCTTAAAAATCCAAACTTTGCACCGGGGTGGGAAACGCAGTTTCCCCCTTTTTTGAAATATACCCCATAAAGTACCAAGCCGAGGCATTGTTCCGTATTTTAAAAATTGCGAACTTTGAATTGGGGTCAGCGGGACGCTGGCCCCGGGCAGGAATAGGGCTCATTTTGCTAATCTTTTACTCCTTTCTTAAGTATGCTCCGAAGTAGATAAGGGGAGATGCTATTAATTATGAATTACGGGTTTTCAGTTTTTAGTTGACCTGAAAGGATTATGATTCATTTTGATTAAATACATCTTCGCATATCCGTCACCGTTATACTCCATAAATACCGATTATAGGGTATTGTTTGCTGTTCTTAAAAATCTGAACTTTGCACCGGGGTGGGAAACGCAGTTTCCCCCTTTTTTGAAATATACCCTATAAAGTACCAAGCCGAGGCATTGTTCCGTATTTTAAAAATTGCGAACTTTGAATTGGGGTCAGCGGGATGCTGGCCTCGGGCAGAGTTACAGGATTTATTGAAGCATCAGGGGGTACCACATACCCCCGTACGAGCAGGATGTAGATTTGTTATCTGCTCTATCTGAGAATCATTTATACCACTAAATACTTCCCGCAGATTTCGCTGATTTTTGCTTTTACGAATATTGGAATCTTACGGATTCCTATTTTCAAATTCACTCGTTTGAATTCAACTGTCCCGAAAATGGTTTTCTAAAGTTGGAGCAGAAAGCATATTTTATCTATCTATTTCGTTGGCCAAACCCTTTAGTTTTATCAAAAAGAAATTCTCTTTTGCTTTTTAAAACTAATTTTTATCACACCAACAAACAGAAAGTATTTATACGTAGCAGTATGGTAAGTTGTGGATAAAGAGAAATGAAAACAAAAGAGAATTACAATTACCTCCCCAAATGAAAATGGAGTTAAAAAACTAAAATTCAAGTCCAATCACTCTTGTCCCTCCTTCTCGAGTGCAATCCGCAGGCATACTTTCCGGTGCTACACAAACCGAATATAAGATTCCACCGTGTGGCCCATTAACATCTACACAATATCCATTTAGGTTTTCCCGGTCTTTTGGACAATTACCTGCCTTTGAAGACATACCAAAATAAGAAAACGCTGATGCAAATAAAAGAATCGCAGAACTTAATACAATCTTTTTCATAACAGTAGTTTTTAAATTTCCTAATTGCATAAAGTTGAGATTCTAAATAATAAACACCTATTACAATTTGTTATAAATTATTGCAATCTAAAATATTTGTATACACATAAATCACACGTTACTTCTCATTAGAAATAAAAGGAGTTTTCTTTTCCGCGGTTTTCATCATTTTGATATTTGAAAAACTATAAAACAACTTAACAGAAAATAGCCGGTAGGGTGTTTTTGAATACATATAACTCTCCCTTTTTTCAAATACGGTATAAGATTTGGCATTTCTGTTTTTTAATAAAAAATTATCTGCTATCAACCACATAGCCACCTTATTTTTTACAATGCTTTTATACCAGGATAAAGAGTATCTTGATGATGAGGCCGAGTAACCCTGCGATGTAAGCGGATTGGTAAACATTCTAAAAGAAAAATTCAAACTACCAACCCGTTTATTTATTGGATAATAGACAGTATTAACAGAATAAAAATCTAAACCGGAATAATCTGTATTGAACTCACTGTTCTTATTATACCAATACATTATTTCGTTAGAAGAGCTTATCACGATTTTCTTCCAAAGCGTAGTTTTCAAATCGAGGTTATATTCCACTCCTGTGGAATAGGCTCCTTCTTTAACTTGTGATACAAGCATACCTCTTGCAGAATCATAAACAGTAAAAGACTCAAAGCCATCAAATTTATAACTCAAACCAATACTATTAGTAATAACAGATTTTCTGCTGCTTGTAAGTGAAATTTTCCAAGAAACAGACTTACTCGGGTTTAATGCCGGATTGCCGATTTTCTCCTCTATCGGATTACTATAAGTACTAATTGGCGATTGTACAAAATCGGAAGGTGTATAAACAGAAAATTTCAAATTCGTAATAACCGATAAGCTATGCTTTAATAATTTCTTATACTTCACTTCAAAACGCGGTAAAATAAAACTCTTTGTACCTATACCTATGTTTTTTCTAGTATAATACTCTGATTCAAAATTAAGTATCAGGGCTCTTTTTGCGTCCAGTTTCCTCATATACCAAATGTATGGTTTAAAAGAAAAAACAGACAATCCTGCGGAGTCGGGTTGGTAAAATAACAATTCTAAATTTGCACCGGTTAAGCTGTCAACTGAATACTTATAATAATTCTGACCAATCTTCTTACCGTACACCTGCACACCACCATCTATTTTGTACCTTCCATCTTTACCCTCCTTAAAAACATCAAACTCAATAATCCAAACAGGTGCCAGCTTTCTTGACATATCTGCAATACTATCCAAGGCTTTATTACCAAATTGTGAATAGCTATTATTAATATCCGTTCTTGACCACTCTAATGCGGTTGAAACGGACACATCTCCAATTTTTGTTTTTCGATTTATAAAACTCAGCGTTAATTTTGCAAGTGTATTGTTATTATTAATCTTTTGATCTTGATTAATACTTAGAGATTCCAAATTTTTGTAACCGTAGTTTGCCTTCCAGTTGCTAATACTCCCGGTTAGGGCAAGATCTTTCGTTGAGTCTATTCTTAAGCCATAACCGAAATTACCGGCCAACTTGGTATATTTACATTTCGACTCAATATGGCGCATATCCATCAGTACCCCGTCATCATAAGTTTTAAAACCCTTTCCCACTTTATAATTATCCATAGCGTTACTTACTCCAAATGAATAATCAGATTTTTTATGCAGTACAGTCAGATTAAGTGAATTATTTAAATTTTTACGTTCATCAAATTGGGTAGAAACAACCAATGATTTACCATAAATATTAGCACCATTAGTAAAAATATTTATCACCACTGAATAACCGCGGTTAGCAATACTCGCAGGCACCTCTGTTATCAGCTCTACCTTATAAATATCCGATGTCTTTATATTCTTCAACAATGCACTCCAGGTATTACCAATTCCTTTTCGCTCCTTTCCGTCAATTAAAAAAAGAATCTTTCCTTCATTTTTATACGTAATATTATCTCCTGAAAGAAATATAAATGGCAATCTTTGGAGAGCATAAAGTAGCGGTTGATTTCTGAAAATACTATCCCGTTGAGGATTATACTCAAACCCCGATAGCGTTTCCTTTACGAGCCGCCTTGTACCGGTAACAGTAACTTCTTTAAGTTCGGGTGTTGAAATTGAAATTGAAAGAGTTGTATCACTAAAAACAACAAGCCGCCTTATAGCAGGAAAAAGATACTCCTTAGCATAAAAATCAATATCCATCGGCACTCCGGCTTTAACAAGTACGCGCTTATTCAAATCCGTGTGAATAATCCTGTTCGCTTGTGTTATGTGTACCTCAATATTTTTTACAATCTTACTGTCTATTGTAAAAGAAATGTTACAGCTATCTTGTTGGGCAAAAACAATATCAGGAAACCAAAATATTATTAAAAAAAAGGAGAGGTATCTATGCATTGGTATTCATTAAGGTTCGAAATATTTTTTAAAATGAATTGCACCTCCTGCTTTTTCATACAATACAGGATAAATTTCCTTATCCTTTTCCTGATATTCAAAAAGGTTTAACGAATCTATTAATATATTTTTTGCTAACAAAATGGATCTAAATCGTTGCTTAAACAATTTTTTTGATCCTATTCTTGTAAATACAAAAAAATACCTCTTTTCATTGGCATGGATAAAAGCCTCCTCCTCCACGCTGGTAATACAACCCGAACAACCTGACCCCGGAATAATAAAAATTAATGTACTATCCTCTAAATTCTTAGGGACAATTAGGTTAATGAAATTTTCTCCCTTTTCAATATTACAACCTTGGCATATCAGCAACAAAAGAGTACAAATAAAAATATATATTATCCTCATCCTTAATTTTATTATAATTTTGAAAATAAATACCTTTGGAAGTAACAAAATAAATTTTGGTATTAATCTCTGCCCCCAACTCCCCATAACCAATTAATTGGTAATTCATATTATATGCTAGTAAATATTTTTTTTGAATACCCAACCTGCCCTCATTAAGATATTGATTATCCGTTGGCTGAGCCAAAACTCGATAGAAACATTTTTTATAAGGATTATAAATTATTTCACGAAAGGAAAATTGACTAAAATAATGCATTGCAATATCATTTCTCCTATTTAAACTATAATTAGAATTCATTTCAGTAAAAGACTTACACTTGAAGGTTACTCCGGACTTCAAATTAATATATGATTCCTTTCCTGAAACAATATTAAATCTCGCTATTTTTTCAGAAGCCGGGAAAGAAACAAGAATAGTCGTGTCATCTACAACAGTTGAATAAGGAAACCTGAAATAAACACCACCCCAATTTTTACCATTGTATTCTGAAGGGAAGCTAACATAGTTTATAATTGTATCCTCATTAATCCACGCAACAGATTTTCTATCATTATTGCCCCCCTCTCTTTCACCAAGGCTAAATCCTACAATAAAAATCCCTCCATGAAACAAAAGAGGGGTAATAGATGAAAATGTATTAGGTATTAGAACACCACCCATTCTCTCATTACCCATTCTCCAAGGGATTTTCGCTTTAATGACTAAACTTGTATCTATTAAATAGATATTATCCGGCTGTGAGCCAATTAAAAAAATACTATCGGTATTCTGAATCCAACCACCTTCAATTCCTATTAAATCCCTTTCACCTTTATAATTTTTTGCTTTGGAGAGGTTTAAAACATTTGATCGCTTTTTTCTAAAATCAACAAGAGAAATGGTGTTAATCTCATTATTATAAATCATTAAAATAGAATCTTTAAAGGATACGTTCCTCGGTGTATTTATTGTGAGCGAATCAATCGGAATAACCAAGCTGTCGGCCAATATAATTGTTTTATCCCCAACAATTACACTCCTCTCCTTTTTTAAACAGCTAAAACAAAAAATCGAAAAAAATACTAGAAGAAACGATTTTCTTATTTTTCTCCTAATTAAAAAGTGTTTCCCTTTCACTTCCTAAAGTTATATTCACAAGCAGCTATTCAAAAATTCATATTTGAAATAAATATATTATTTTTGGAAATAAAATTATACCCTCCATGGACTTCGGTACAAAACTTAAGAAAATTCGGAAAGAACATAATTTGAATCAAGACCAAATGGCTGAGATTTTATTTACTACACAGGGAAATTATAGTCAATTTGAAAATAACAACAGGATACCCTCATTAGATATTATAAAACGTTTAGTTGAAAAATTTAATCTTGACGCGAATTGGCTTTTATCATCCACACAAGATCAAACAAATAACTTTATGGATAACAGTTCTTGCCAAATTGCCTTTTTAAAAACAGAGAAATTTTATTTGGGAAGCGATCAAATTGAAGACCTGAATAAAAAACTAGATTTATTAATCGAATTACTGTCTAAAAGTTAATAGAACTTCCGCCTCTCAACAAAATCACTTTACCTCCTGCATCTCTATCAGCCGGCTGTATCTGCCGTGCAGCGCCATTAACGCATCGTGGGTGCCGCGCTCTACAATCTCGCCCTTATCCATTACAATAATTTCATCGGCATGGCGAACAGTGCTGAGCCTATGAGCAATAACAAGGGAGGTACGGTTACTCATCAGGTTGTTGATAGCATCTTGAACCAATCTTTCGCTTTCTGTATCTAAAGATGATGTGGCTTCATCTAAAATAAGTATGGGCGGATTTTTAAGTACGGCTCGTGCAATGGTAATTCGCTGGCGCTCCCCACCGCTCAGCTTGCCGCCACGCTCGCCAATAAGGGTATCATACCCTTCGGTTTTTTTTTCTATAAACCCGGCAGCATTGGCAACCCGGGCAGCCTGCTTTACTTCTTCTTCGGCAGCCTCCGGCTTACCAAGCTTTATATTTTCACTGATACCGGCATTAAATAAAATCGGTTCCTGCGTTACCATACCGATATGGTTACGCACAGATGACAAAGAATATTTTTTAATATTCACCCCATCAATCAACACCTCCCCTTCTGAGGCATCAATAAACCGTGGTATCAAATCTGCCAGGGTGCTCTTGCCCGATCCGCTGCTGCCTACCAATGCCACAGTTTTCCCCTTTTTCAATACCAAATTAATATTTCGCAACACGGCTTTATCGCTGTAAGAAAACGAAACATTTTTAAGTTCAATTGAATCCTGAAACTGCTTTAGTTCAATCGGATTTACAGGATCTTCTATTACAACCGGTTCGTTAATCAACGCTTCAATTCGCTCAATACTTGCAGCCCCGCGATGTACATTGTAAGAGGCATTCGAAAGCGCCTTTAATGGCTGTATTAATTGAGAAAATATGGCAATGTACGCCAGAAAATCACCGGCATTTAAACCAAGTGTTGCATCTCCTTTCAACACCAATGTTCCGCCATAATAAAGAATACACAATACGGTGGTTACGCCCAACGCCTCAGATACCGGCGATGCCAGATCTCGCCTACGGTTAGCCTGATTTTTATAACGAAACAGTTTTTCATTTTCATCATCAAACTTTTTGTTGATGCGCTTCTCGGCATTAAATGCCTGTATCACCCTCATCCCGCCCAATGTTTCTTCAATGGTAGAAAATATCACTCCAAATTGTTGTAATGCCCGCTTGTTTTCTTTTTTTAATGCCCTGCCGATGCGTCCGAGTATCAACCCCGCTACCGGTAAAAAAATTAAAAGAAAAACAGTTAGCTGGGGACTGAGTATAACAAGATAAATCAACGACAGTAAGATAGTAATTGGCTCTTTAAATGTTGACTCCAGCACATTCACCGTTGAACTTTCCACCTCACTCAAATCATTCGACAGCTTGCTGAGTAAATCCCCCTTTTTCTGTTCCGTAAAATATCCTACCGGTAAACACAATATTTTATCAAACATATTCTTGCGCATATCATTTAATATCCGGTTACGAATCGGATTTAAAAAATATACACTGAGGTATGCAAATAAATTCTTCATCAAAATTGCAATGAAGATGACGATACAAATAATTAGCAGTGCCTTAATATTTCCATTGGGCTGGATAATAACATTATGCAACCATTCATTAAAATATAAAATAGGATTTAGGGAACCGATTCCGCTTGTCTTTTCACCCAAATCCTTCATAGCATCTCCCTGATTAAAAATGAGCAGCAGAAAGGGGCTTAACATACCCAGTGAAAAAACACTAAAAATGGAAGAAAGGATGTTAAATGAAAAATAAGTAGCCAGTAAGCGAGGATACCGCCTGATATACTTAAAAATAACACCCAAACTCTTCATGCCGTAAATTAAAAATTTAAACGGCACAAAGTAAGTAAATTTACCCCTTATTAAACGGGTTTATTATGTTAGAAGGAAAAAGACAAAAACAAGTAGCTGCAGTTATCCAAAAGGATTTAAATGATATCTTCCAAAAACTTGGACTGAATATGATACAGGGAGGAATGGTATCTATTGCTTCTGTAAAGATTACTCCTGACTTACACGAAGCAAGGGTGTACTTGAGCTTCTTTAAAGTAAATGATACAAAACAAGCTTTAAAAACTATTGAAGACAAAGCCTGGGAAATAAAAAAACTGCTTACCTCAAGTGTACGACATCAATTTCGAACCATGCCGGTTTTGTCATATTTTATTGACGATACATTAGAATATGTTGACAAAATGGAAAAGTTATTTAAAGATATACACGAGCAGGATAAAAAGATTTCAGGTGATAAATAATTCTTTTGCATGTATGTAAAATTTGCGTGGCGTTATTTTAAAGCAAAAAAATCGGCCAATGCCATTAATATCATTGCCTGGGTTACTGTATCTGTAATTGCATTTGCTACTTGTTGCCAAATTTTAGTTTTAAGTGTATTTAATGGCTTTGAAGATTTAGTACGCACGTTATACAGCTCCTTTTATTCGGACATTCGGATTGGTCCGCATGCTGGGAAGACTATCTTCCTATCTCCACAAGATTTTCAAAGGATAAAAAAACAACCATACATCGCTGCATCATCCTTGGTAATTGAAGAAAAGGCATTGTTGCAAAATGGCGAAGCTCAAACGGTAGTTAACTTAAAAGGGGTTGATAATAATTATCAGCAAGTAACAAAAATAGAAGACAACTTATTATATGGTGACTTCAATATCGGTACTACCGAAAATCCGGGACTAATAATGGGTTTAGGAATACAGAATGCAACGGGAATATCCATTAACCCCGCATTTCAAACCGACCGAGTAACGCTCATACTTCCAAAAAAGACAACCAGTAACAATCCACTCGAATCTATTAGTGAAGGTAACATTATAGGAACAGGTGTGTTTGCTATTCAACAAGATTTTGACAACCAGTATGCATTAACAAATATTGATTTCGTAAAAGAAATGTTACATGCTGCCGCAAACGAATATTCTGCAGTTGAAATAAAATTAAAACCAAACCAAAAACCGAATGTAGCCAAACATAAATTAGAAAAGCTACTTGGCAATAAGTTTATTGTTCAAACAAAGTATGAACAAAATACTAATCTGTATCGTACCATGCGCACAGAAAAATGGGCAATCTTTGCTATACTCACGCTTATCCTTATCATTGCTGCATTTAATATGATTAGTGCTTTAACAATGTTGGTTTTAGAAAAAAAACAGGACATTGCCATTTTGCAAAGTATGGGTGCTTCTCCCCAAAAAGTACAAAAAATCTTTTTAAGCGAAGGTATATTATTGGGGGTGATAGGTGCCGTAACCGGAATTTCTTTAGCAATAGTTATCTGTTTGCTACAGTTGAAGTATAAATTGATACCGCTTGCAGGTGGTAGTTTTTTAATAGATTATTTTCCTGTAAAATTATTGTGGACAGACTTTGTATTAGTATCCTTTACCACATTAATCATCACCTTTATTGCCTCTTGGCTACCTGCATTAAAAGCGGCTAAACAAACGCTTACCTTACGTTAATTAATAATCGCCAATAGTTTCAGGAAGCTGACTCAATGCATTTTTCAATTGATCATCATTAGGAGCAATTCCATGCCATTCATGGGTGCCTGTCATAAAATCAACACCAAATCCCATTTCAGTATGCATGATAATAACAACCGGCTTTTCTTTTAACGCATGAAACTTAGCCTCTTCAAGTCCCTTTACAACTGCAGCCATATTATTGCCTTCCATTTCTCTCACATTCCAGTTAAAAGCATCCAGCTTCATCCTAAGGCTATCCAGTGACATTACGTTATCCGTTGAACCATCTATTTGCTGCCTATTGTGGTCAATGGTAATAATCAGGTTATCTACTTTTTTATGTGCAGCAAACATCAATGCTTCCCAGTTTTGGCCCTCATCCAATTCACCATCACCATGCAGTGAGAAAACCAGATTATCATCGTTATTATATTTTTTTGCTAAAGCAGCTCCAATAGCCACACTCATACCTTGGCCTAATGAGCCTGAAGCAACACGCACACCGGGTAAACTTTCATGCGTAGTAGGATGCCCCTGTAGGCGGCTATTAATCTTTCTAAAGGTTCCTAACTCTTCCAAAGGAAAATATCCTGCCCTTGCTAAAACACTATAAAAAGCCGGAGAAATATGCCCGTTACTCAAAAAAAATAAATCTTCGCCAATACCGTCCATACTAAACCCCGGGTTACGACGCATTATTCCGAAATACAATGCAACTAAAAAATCAGTACATCCCAATGATCCTCCGGGGTGTCCGCTTTGGACTCCATGAACCATTCTAAGAATATCCCTTCTTACCTGACCGGCAATTTGTTCAAGTTCCTGTACTGTTTTCATAACCTTTTTATTAAATTTTTACAAACCTACTTTAAAAGTCAACACGTTGCAAAATAGATAAGGCTAATTATAACAATTAATACTATAAACAGCGTATTATTCGTTTATTTTAAAGGATAAGTAATTAATTTTTTGATGCCAAATGAAAATATTTTAACTTACCACCTTGAAATTATGGTTACATGTACAAAATAGTCTTCCCGGCTGCCATATTTTACATTTTGTACTGTGAACCATACTGATTTAATCTACTCGCATGGACAATATTATATTAAGTGCAGCATTGGCTTTTCTTATTACCTTTTTTTCAATTCCGGTAATTATCCAAATTGCAAAAGATAAAAAGCTCTTTGATGAGCCAGATGAAAGAAAAGTACATAAGGTTGTAATTCCCACCTTGGGTGGCTTAGGAATATTTGCGGGTTTTATTATTGGGATGCTTTTGGGTGTTCCATCAAATTTAGCGCATGAGATGCAGTTCTTTATTGCTGCGTCTATTGTAATATTCTTCCTAGGAATGAAGGACGACATACTTATTTTGTCGGCTTCAAAAAAATTTATGGGTCAATTATTGGCAGCCGGAATATTAATAAAATTTGGTGGTGTGCAAATATCTAATATGCATGGTGTTTTAGGGATTCATGAATTACCAAATATTGCTAGTATTGTTCTTTCCCTGCTAACAATTGTTGTTATCACTAATTCCTTTAATTTAATAGATGGTATTGACGGGTTAGCCGGTAGTCTTGGAATTCTTACTACCACAATCTTTGGAGTTTATTTTTTATATACAGATCATTTGATGTATGCGGTAATGGCCTTTTCTCTTGCTGGTGCCCTTGGAAGTTTTTTAATTTACAACTTTTCTCCTGCTAAAATTTTCATGGGCGATACGGGATCCTTATTATTAGGTTTAATAAATGCCATTTTGGTAATCAAGTTCATAAACATAGCCGGAACACCTACCAGTAAAATATTCTTCGATTCTTCACCAGCAATTGGCTTTGCTATTTTAATGGTTCCGCTTACAGATACATTACGTGTATTTAGCCTAAGATTACTTAACCGAAGGTCTCCATTTAGCCCGGATAGGCTCCATATTCATCACTTTTTGCTCGATTTAGGATGGTCACACCGCAAAATCACCCTTTGTTGTGTATCCATGAATATCATTTTCATTGCTGCTGCCTATTTTATGCGCAGCCTTGGCCCAACTGCAGTGTTGTTAATTATGCTGGGAGTAGCCGCCACGCTAACTTATATCGTTTATCACTTTCGTCAAAAAAAAACTATCCAAAATGCTGCACCCACATCTGTGCATGAAAAACAAGTGGTACAGTCTAAGTTCTTTTCATTAGCTTCCGACCCCATTGAAGCAGACTAATAACTAACCTTCTTTTTTACCTATTTATTAGCAAGAAAAGTTCATACACTTTGTATAGCTTTGCAGCTAACTTATTATCGTCTATGGCTGAGGATTTAAATGGTATTTTAGATAATACCAACAAGCAAATGAACAAAACCGTTTCTCATTTCGAAGCGGAACTGGGAAAAATTAGAGCAGGAAAAGCTAATCCATCTATGTTGGATGGGGTTATGACAGAATATTATGGCAACCCCACGCCAATTAATCAGGTAGCAAATGTAACGGTACTGGATGCGCGAACTATTACTATTCAGCCTTGGGAAAAAAATATGATTCAACCCATTGAGCGCTCTATTTTAGCTGCCAATTTAGGGCTTAACCCACAGAATGATGGAGCTATTATTAGGTTGTTTTTGCCACCACTAACCGAAGAAAGGAGAAAAGAATTGGTGAAAAGATGTAACGCCGAAGGTGAGAATGCAAAAGTATCTATCCGCAGTATTAGAAGAGACAACATAGAAGCTATAAAAAAAATGCAAAAAGATGGCTTGAGTGAGGATGCTGCAAAAGAGGGTGAATCAAAAATTCAGGATATTACCAACAAGTTTATCGTAATGGTGGATAAACGCCTTGAAGTAAAGGAAAAGGAAATAATGGCGGTATAAGGCACCTCAGCAATCTTGCCCCAACAAAAATTTCTTAGTTTTTATTTTCATTTCAAATGTAGGCCTAAAGGCATCAAATTCCTTTAGATGTACCTTTGTAATATGGAAATTATCCCTGTAGTATCTAAACAAGACGAACAACTATTTCTTTCAGTGCCTTTAATCATTTACAAAAATGACCCTCATTGGATTAGGCCATTAAATAAAGACATTGAAGACGTTTTTAATCCAAAGCGAAATAAGGCTTTTCGTTTTGGCAAAACCCAACGGTGGATATTAAAAAAAGACAATTGCTTAATTGGTCGGATAGCTGCTTTTGTAAACTCAAAATATAAAAATAAAGAGGATGACATTCCTGTAGGTGGTATAGGATTCTTTGAATGTATAAACAACCAGGAAGCAGCTGATTTATTATTTGATAATGCTCGCCATTGGCTTCTTAAAGAAGGTATGGAAGCAATGGATGGGCCTATCAACTTTGGTGAGAGAGACCGGTGGTGGGGTTTATTAACAGAAGGATTTTATGAGCCGTTATATGCGATGAATTACCATCTTCCTTATTATAAACAATTGTTTGAGAATTATGGCTTTAAACCTTTCTACCATCAAATTTGTTTATCTATGGCTCCTAAAGAACCCCTTAATCCTAAAATTTGGGAGCGGCATGCAGAACTATCAAAAAACCCTGCACTACATTCACAAAGAATGAGAAAAAATAACCTGAACAAATATGCTCGTGATTTTTCTACTGTTTATAATGCCGCATGGGCAGGGCATGGCGGGTTAAAGCAATTAACAGAAGCACAGGCTATATCCATGTTTAATAAAATGAAGCCTGTACTTGATGACCGAATTCTTTGGCTGGTTTATGAACAAGACAAACCGGTTGCTGTTTTCTTAAATCTTCCGGATATCAATCAATGGTTCAAATATCTTAACGGGAAATTTGGCCTTTTGCAAAAAATTAAATTCCTATGGCTGAAAAGATTTAAAGAAAATAAAAGATTTGTAGGCCTTGTATTTGGGGTAGTTCCCGAATGGCAGGGAAAAGGAATGGATAATTATATTATAGGAGAAGCCTGTAGCATTATCCAATCTGATGCTTCTCCATATACTGAATATGAAATGCAATGGATTGGAGACTTTAACCCAAAAATGCTTAATGTGGGATATGGGCTTGGCAATGTAAAAAAGAGTCGGGAACTTACTACATATCGTTATTTATTCAACAGAACAAAGCCCTTTAAAAGACATCCGATTTTAGCGTAAATTTGATGGTATATTTATTTCTTATTTGATGTGCGTATGGAAAAGTTTATTGTATCGGCCAGAAAATACCGTCCCCAAAATTTTAATGCAGTAATTGGGCAGGAGCATATTACTACTACATTAAAAAATGCAATTACCAACAACCAACTTGCTCACGCGTTTTTGTTCTGTGGGCCAAGAGGTGTAGGCAAAACAACATGTGCGCGTATTTTGGCAAAAACAATTAACTGTGAACATCGCACTCCAGACGGAGAGGCATGTAATACCTGTAATAGCTGCGTATCTTTTAACAATGGTACATCATTTAATATTCATGAACTGGATGCCGCCAGTAATAACTCGGTTGATAATATCAGAACCTTAGTAGAGCAAATTCGATTCGCTCCGCAGGCCGGTCAATATAAAGTATATATTATAGATGAGGTTCACATGCTTAGCCAATCAGCATTTAACGCTTTCTTAAAAACACTTGAAGAGCCTCCACCCTTTGCTATTTTTATTTTAGCAACTACCGAGAAACATAAAATTCTACCAACCATACTGAGCCGATGTCAGATATTTGATTTCAAACGCATCACCCCCCAGGATACGGTAAAACACTTACACGAAATTGCAGAAAAGGAAAATATTAAAACAGAAAAAACAGCACTCCATCTAATTGCTCAAAAAAGTGAAGGTTGTTTACGCGATGCGTTGAGCATTATGGATAAAATTGTAAGTTTCACCAATGGCGAAATTACTTATGCAAATACATTAGAACACCTAAACATCTTAGATGAAGATTATTTCTTTAAGATGCTGGAGAATATGCAGGAACAAAACCTGCCAGCTTCCCTCCTTCTTTATGATGAGATTAATCAAAAGGGATTTGAAGCAGATACTTTCCTTGATGGTCTTAGTGAATTTGTACGCAACCTGCTGGTAAGTAAAGATAAAAAATCAGCCTCCTTACTTGAAGTGGCAGAAGATTTTAAACCTCGATATAAAAAAATGGCAGAAACCATCTCCATTGGTTGGCTATTAGCATCCTTAAATATATTATCTGAAACCGCTACTCAACTCAGGCTCGCACGAAACAGAAAGCTGTTGGTAGAAATGACGCTGATTAAACTAACCTATCTTAAACAAGCTGTAGAATTAGTAGAAACAGATAACCCTAGTGGTAAAAAAAAAGTAATTGACAAAAAAGGAGCCATTGCATTTAAAGTTTTATCTCCTATTGAAACCACCCCTAATTCAAAAAAAACAAAACCGGCTACCATTTTTGATAATGCCAAATTAACTATTGAAGGCAATACAAAAAAAGACAAAAAAAACGAAGCAAAAGCTTACCCTAAAACTCAAGGCCAAACATTCAATGAGCCTCCAATAGAGGAAATGAAAATAATGGGAAGCATAGCCGATATCCGGTCGAGAGTTGCAGGCAGACAATTACACCAACAACCTTCCCGCGAAATAACAAATGAAGCTGTTCAGGAAATGTGGAACTTATATAAACAAAAATTAGCCGTTAACAGCCCTAGTATCCTCCTTTGGTTTAATGATGCCCAAGCAGGAATTAATTCAAATAATGAAATTGAGATATCTGTTAATTCCAGCCTATTAAAAAATGCCATCGAAGACCAAAGAAGCGATTTCTTAGACCACTTACATCGGTATTTTAGAAATAATGAGCTGGGCTTCGTATATAATTTAACGGAAAATACTAATCTTTCCACTGAAGAAAAGCCACTTTCAGCAAAAGAACGATATGCACAACTCACCTCCATTAACCCGCTAATTGCTCAACTTAAAGACACATTAGGGCTGGAACTCGAGTAAGTAATCAATATTCAATCTATTATTAGTTGATTTTGCTTTAATTTCGGGGCTTAAAATAGGAATTATGGCAGAAGTGATTAGGATGCCCCTACTGAGCGACACAATGACCGAAGGGAAAATTATTGCCTGGAATAAAAAAGTGGGTGATAAAGTAAAAAGTGATGATGTGCTGGCAGAAGTAGAAACTGATAAAGCCACTATGGAAGTGGTTGGATACGTAGATGGAACTTTACTTCACATAGGAATAGAAGCAGGGAAGGCAGCTAAAGTAAATTCAATTATCGCCATTGTAGGTAAACCCGGTGAAGATATCCAGGCCTTACTTAAAGAAGAAGGAAGCAATACGCCTTCCTTATCTCAATCTGCACCAACAATTATGGAACCAAAACAAGAAGTAAAAGATACTACAAAATCTAATTTACCGGAAGGTGCGAAAGTAATTAGAATGCCCTTACTCAGTGATACTATGACGGAAGGGAAAATTATTTCTTGGAATAAAAAAATTGGTGATAAAGTTAAGAGTGATGATGTGCTGGCAGAAGTAGAGACTGATAAAGCTACCATGGAGGTGGTTGGGTATGAAGAAGGTACACTCTTATATATAGGCGTGGAGGCCGGTCATGCAGTAAAAGTGAATGGTATTATGGCTATCGTAGGCAAACCCGGCACTGACGTTAGCGCTTATGTTAATGCTGAAAACAAACAAAGTGTTCAATCACCATCAGCCACAAGCACACCTCAAACAACTGCTACGCATAGTGTAAAAGATACCCCCCAATCACCCATCACTACTCAAGAACAGGTTAGTGATAATAATGGGCGTATTAAGGCTTCTCCTCTTGCCAAAAAAATTGCTGCAGACCGAGGGTACAACCTCGCTTCAATTCATGGCTCCGGTGATGGAGGTAGAATTATTAAACGAGATATTGATAGCTTCCAGCCATCAGTTGCTGCTTCTGTACCGGCCACAAAAGGAAAATCTGCTCAATTAACCCCTACTGTATTAGGAACCGAAAGCCATACCGATATTGAGTTAACACAAATGCGTAAAGTAATTGCACGTAGGCTCAGTGATAGTAAATTTAATGCTCCGCATTTCTATCTCACCATGGAAATTAATATGGATAATGCTATTAAAGCACGCGAGTCCATGAATGCCGTTAGCCCTGTTAAAATATCATTCAATGATATGGTAATAAAGGCCTGTGCTACCTCCCTGCGCCTACATCCGGATGTAAATAGCAGTTGGATGGGAGATTTTATCCGTCAAAATCATCATATCCATATCGGATCTGCCGTAGCTTTACCGGAAGGACTCATTGTTCCGGTAATTAAATTTGCCGACCAGAAATCACTCGCACAAATTGCTTCAGAAACAAAAGAACTTTATCAAAAGGCGAGAGATAAAAAACTTCAACCACAAGAATTTAGTGGAAATACTTTTACTATATCTAATTTGGGTATGATGGATATAGATGAATTTACCGCTATTATCAATCCCCCTGATAGCTGTATCCTGGCGGTAGGCCGTATTAAAGAAACAGTAATAAAAAAAGGATTAGATTTTGACGTTATCAACACAATGAAAGTTACTATGAGCTGTGACCACCGTAGTGTGGATGGTGCAGTAGGCGCTTCCTTTCTTCAAACCTTAAAAGGATTTTTGGAAAACCCGATTACGATGCTTGTATAATGAAATGACAGCAACAATTTTAGTAACGAAGGAAGACCTTGGTATTGGTTTAAAGAGTTTTAAAAAATGTTGCTAACATACTCTAAACAATAAGCGCAGACCATAGTAAGATTGCCCGGTATTTTCAAAATATTAAACAAGTGTAGATAACTTAATTCGAGGAGGCTTCTATCTGTGTACTCAAGAATTTAAATGCTGAATACACCCATTATTCTCTTGTTATAAATTGCAACTTTGTATTGCAACGTTTATTCAAATGGAAAATACAAACAACATTATCAACAATAAACCTGTAATCCTATTTGACGGAGAATGTATTCTATGCAATGGGTTTGTTCAATTTGTTATTCATCATGATGTAAAAAAATATTTCCTGTTTGCACCACTGCAAAGTGAAGCTGGTGAGTATTTGCTAAATCATCATCACCTAACATCGAATAAGTTAAGCACTATAAGGCTTTTTGCAAATGGAAAGGTATATGACCGTTCAAAAGCTGTATTAAAAATTCTCCAAAGACTTAAATCTCCGGTATCATGGCTGTATGCCTTTGTCATAATTCCACCTTTCATCAGGAACCCACTTTACAATTGGGTAGCAAAAAACAGGTATAAATGGTTTGGTAAAAAAGAACAATGCATGGTACCTACCGCTGATATTGCTAACCGTTTCTTAACTTTATAAAAAAACATGAATAAGAAAACTGTTGTGCTGGGAGCTTCTGAAAATCCCGATAGATACAGCAATATGGCAGTAAAGAAACTAACCGCACACGGACACGAAGTAATTGCTATTGGAAAAAGAATGGGGAAAATTGATGGCATTGAAATCCATAAAACACCACCCCAAGTAGATAATGTGGACACTGTAACGCTATATCTCAATCCAACACATCAAGCTGCATATTACGATTATATATGTGCCTTACATCCCAAGCGCATTATTTTTAATCCCGGGGCAGAAAACCGGGAATTAGAAAAAATAGCTGAAAATCAGGGAATTGAGACTAGGGAGGCCTGTACGCTGGTTATGTTGAGTACAGGTCAATATTAAAATTAAATCTCCTTTATACTAAAATAATTATTGTAGCGTTTGTTATGATAGAGAAATCCAAACTCTATCAAAAACAAATGCCATGAAAACCTTAAGAAGAGCCGCCTTATTTATTATTATCTCATTAAATGCCATTTGGGGAAACGCTCAGCAAACTAAACAAATTCATTTGTTTGATGAATATGCAGCACAGTTAACAGCCACCCCCGGTCAGTTTGAAAAGGCATTTTCACAGCCAACTGAAAGTTTTATTTCATTACAATTTGAAAAGTTCTCATTTTCCGGTCGAATAATTAGTAACGAAAAAAAATATGATAACCTGCAAAGCATAGTTATCACCTCTCCCCGTTTTAACAACGCAGCATTCCATCTCTCACGTCAGATAAATAAAGATAATAGCATCAGCTATGTAGGGCGTATTATGCAAAAAGATGCTGCTGATGGGTTTGAATTAAAACAAAATGAAAAAGGAAAATATTATTTATCAAAAATAAATACAGCCAAGCTACTCGAACCTTGTCACTTATAATAGCCCAATCCAATACCCTACCAAAAGCCTAAAAACAAAATCCATGAAAAACATTACAAAAACATTTTTGTTTACCATTGCTATGTTATGCCAACTTGTTGTTTTGGCTCAACCAAAGCTCAATAGTTTTCCTTCGGCGCAAGCAACTATATTTTTAGATTTTGACGGACACAAGGTGATTCATCCATTCTGGAATGGCGGGCAACCCATAAATTGTGCTCCGGCGTCACTTACAAACACCCAAATTGTTGAAATCTTTAATAGAGTATCAGAAGATTTCAGGCCTTTTAACGTAAACATAACCACTGATTCTATCGAGTATATTAATGCTCCGTTAAATATGCGTGTACGCATCATCGTTACACCTACAAGTTCATGGTACACAGGTGTTGGTGGTATTTCATATATTGGTTCCTTTACATGGGGTGATGACACTCCGGGGTTTGTATTTAGCGACAGACTTTCTAACAATACAAAATACATTGCTGAGTGTTGTACTCACGAAAGCGGACACACTATTGGCCTATCTCACCAATCTTCATACAACCAAAATTGTCAACTTATTGAACCTTACTCAACCGGTAGTGGTACTGGAGAAACAAGCTGGGCTCCGGTAATGGGTAACAGCTATTACAGAAATATGACCGGATGGAATGACGGCCCCACTCCCTATGGTTGCTCATTAACTCAAGATAATCTGACTATCATTACCACTCAAAACGGTTTTGGATATAGGGAAGATGATCATGCTGATGAGTTTAATGAAAATGCTACTTGGGTAGCAGAATCGTCTTTTAGTGAAGATGGCATTATTTCTACAAATACCGATAAAGATGTTTTTGCCTACAATCTTACCAGCGACAGATGGGTTCATTTTGAAGCCAAACCTTATGGTTTAAATAATTCTTCTGACGGAGCCAATTTGGATATTAAAATTGAAATATACAACAGCAATCATCAGTTAATAAATACATACAACCCACTTAACAGATTAGATGTATCCATTGACACCATGTTAAATGCAGGACTCTATTTTTTAGCTGTTTCTGGCGGAGGGAATAACAACATTAGTAATTATGGCAGTTTAGGTTCTTACAAAATTACCGGCACAACAGGTGCGCTTCCCATCAGGAATATCTCATTACGTGGATTTAAGGTGGGTAACCAACACCAGTTAATGTGGACCATTACAAGTGACGAGCCCATAGCTTCTCAAATACTTGAATCATCATCAGATGGTGTAAATTTTGAAGCACTTGCTTCATTTGGTTCCACACAAACCTCTTTTAGATACACACCTAACAAAACAGGAAATATATATTATAGAATTAAAGCCGAATCAATTATTAATCAAAATGCAACATCTAATACTGTTACCCTCAGGGCAAATCCTCATAAGATTTATCAGGTTTCAACCTTGGTAACTTCTCACATCAGGATACAGTCAAATGATAATAATAGTTTTGATTATTCAATTATAGATGCTGTAGGTCGCACTATTGTACGTGGCCATGCAAAAGAGGATATCCAACTTATCCCGGTGCAACAACTTCCTGCGGGAATGTACTTTTTAACGCTTTCAGGCGAACAAGGAAAACAAACAGAACGCATTATAAAACAGTAAGGTAGATTCATGTGTAAGTCAGGGGTCAGTGTTAGGGACTGGCCCCTTTTTTATTTTAAAAAACTCAATTTAGGGAATAGGATTTTCTCTGCATAATATTTACCTTTAAAAAACACTACAATTATGCTATGGAGAAAATTTAATGGTGATCGTATTTTGCTTCCTATTAAAGACGCCGTAGAATCTGCAATAAAAAGAGAAACCGAAAACGGATTTCATTTAAAAGTTTGTATCGGCACAGATAGCCAGGTTAAAGGACCTGAAACCGAATTTGCAACAGTAATTGTTTTTTTACGCGAAGGTCAAGGTGGATTTATGTTTATTCACAATGAGAAAAACACACATCATTACTCCATAAAAGAGCGAATGTTAGCTGAAGTAGCCAAAAGTATTGAGATTGCTTATGAACTTTGTGATTTATTTACCACTTATGATATAGATATGGAAGTGCATGCCGACATCAATACCAATCCACAATTTAAAAGTAATGAAGCCTTAAGAGAGGCAATGGGATATATTTTAGGAATGGGATTCGCCTTTAAAGCCAAACCTGAAGCTTTTGCAAGCAGCAGTTGCGCTAACAAAATAGTGAATTAATGTAATGCTGCTAAGTTTAACTCGTGAATAAGAGAAAGCATTTTTTGTCTTCCTACCTTTTTTGTGGCACTGGTTACAATATGTTGAGGCAAGTATTGCCACCCACTTTCTTGCAACTTGCTAAGGAAACGCTTTACATTACTACTTACTGTACGCTGGTTTTCTTTATCACTTTTTGTAAAAACTAAACAAACTGCTGTATTCCATTTTTGCAGCTTTGTTAAAAAATCAAGATCAATTTTTTGTGGGGATAGCCTTGCATCCAATAACACAAACAACATAATTAAATTAGTCCGTTCCTTAATATAATGTTCCGTCATTTGTTCCCACTTCCTTCTATTGGATTGACTAACCTTTGCAAATCCATAGCCGGGCAAATCCACTAAATACCAGGAATAGGAAAAAAGCTTTCCTACTTCATCAGCACCTTCAGCATTAATTTCAAAATGATTAATAAGCTGTGTTTTTCCGGGTGTGGACGAGGTCTTTGCTAATTTTTCATTTCCGCACAACATATTTATCAATGATGATTTCCCCACATTACTTCGACCGATAAATGCATACTCAGGCTTATCTTGAGGAGGGCACTTATCCACAGAAGGACTGCTTATCAGATACTTTGCCTGTTTTATGTGCATTTGTAAAAATACTCATAATTAATTTTATTTGTACCCCAAACATTATGAGATAATTATCTTTGCTTCCGGATGACACAATTTGCACACGATTCTGTTTTACCTGATAAGCAATCCTCGCTCAGCAAAAAGGAGCAGGTTGAGAACATGTTTAATAATATTTCTGGCACCTACGATTTCCTAAACAAGTTCTTAAGCCTGGGCATAGATAGGCGCTGGAGAAAAAAGGCATTGATGCAACTTGCCTCCTTAAAGCCTCACGCTCTTTTAGATGTAGCCACCGGAACCGGTGATATGGCTATACAAGCTGTTAAATTACTCCATCCCATAAGTGTTACAGGAATTGACCTAAGTGAAAAAATGCTCGAACTGGGAAAACAGAAAGTGAAAAAAGAAGGATTCAATAACCAAATAGAATTGTTAAAAGGGGACAGTGAAACAATATTGTTTTCCCAAAACTCGTTTGATGCAGTAACAGTTGCCTTTGGTGTACGTAACTTTGAACACCTTGAGCAAGGGCTTTCGGAAATTTATAGGGTATTAAAACCCGGAGGAAAGTTAGTTGTGCTCGAATTTAGCAAACCCACATCATGGCTTATCAAACCTTTTTATTTCACTTATCTCAAGTTGTTTTGTCCCTTAGCAGGAAGGTTTTTTTCCAAAGACAAAACGGCTTATCAATATCTTAATCAATCAATAAATAAATTCCCTGAAGGAAAAAATTTTACCCGCATTTTAGACCATTTAGGATTTAAAAATTCTTACTTAATAAAATTGAGCCTGGGCATATGCACTATATATTGCGGAGAAAAATAACCGTACTCAGTATTTTATTGTTTGGTTGCTACTTTAGCAGTCATGCACAATTACGCTATTTAAATTTGGAAGACCACGATTCTAAACCGTTTCACTTTGGGATTAATTTAGGTATGAATCGATCTTACTTTAATTTCACCCGTCATCCCCAATTTATAAATAATGACAGTATTCGGGGTATTGAAAGCGTAAATAGTACCGGATTAAATCTTGCCTGGTTAGTGAATATGCGGCTTTCTGACCATTTCAGCCTGCGCACCTACCCGCTCAATTTAGTTTTTACTGAAAAAGCAATTGAATACAATATGTCACATCCCAATCCATTATTAAGGGAAGACAGTATTACCACAAAAAAGATTCAAGGTATTACCCTTGCATTTCCTGTGCACATAAAATTCACCAGCGATCGTATCAACAACTTAAAGGTATATATGTTTGCAGGTGGAAAGATTGAGTATGATATGGCTGCTGATGCAGGAAAAAAGAAGGCAGATGGCTTAATTAAACTTCACAAACTCGATTATGGAATTGATGCGGGCATCGGGTTTCATATTTACTTCCCGGTCTTTGTATTATCACCTGAGCTAAAAATAGGCTGGGGATTGCGCAATGTGCACAGTAGAGAAGAACCATATAAATTCTCAAATGTAATTGATGTTATCAATGCACGTACCCTAACTATTTCACTAACTGTTGAATAATACCAAATCGAAATCAATAATCATACTTACGCCTTGACATATTAAGACGTATTCCTCCGGTAATCATTGTTGATGTTAGACGAGGGGTTCCAGCTAAAGAATACAAACGTTGATTAAGAGAAAAGTCTATAAAAAAATTCTCCCTCAATTCATAGGAAGCCTCTAAAATTCCGTTGAATACTTTTACTTTTTGTCCACTTCCTACCTTAAATCCTTCATCACTCAATCTATCTAAATAATTTCTAAAAATATCTCCACCAAAATTTGCAGTAGCAGTATCTAACCCTTTATAATAATAAATGGCGGTGCCGGATATATACCAACGAGGAGCAGGTTGATACCGCGCAATACCAATAAATTCTTGAAAATTAGCTCCCAATGGGTGAGCAAGAGGTTGATTATAATGAGTGTAATTTCCTATTAAATTATTGTGCGAATAGGTAAATGGTCTCACCCTGTTAACCTCTGCCTGCAAATCGAGATTTTTAATTCCGAATGCATCAACGTATTTGCCTCCTAACTGAAAGCCAAATTTATTTGTCCACGATGTGGGATGACTACGTACATTTTTAATAAGAAATTCATCAAACAGCACTTGACCATAAAACTGTGCAGTATGTGCAACATTAGCCTTAAAGTCAATACCAGCAACAGCATTATCCGGGCTGCCAATCATACCTTCTATATGCCTGAAGAAAATAATGGGGTTGAGATACTGGAAATCAAAACGATTTTTCCGACCAAAAATCACCCCTTCAAACAAACCAATATTCAACCACTTAGTAACATTTACACTCAAATGATGCATTGCAGCATATTTACGATCAAGCAATGAATCTCCATTCTTTACATATTGCGGCATCAACTCCATAAAAAGATTCTGGTAATTCAATTTCCAAATTCTAGTATTGATTTTAAAAAACAAATAGCTATTGCCCCAATCACTTAAAAACAAACTTCGATATCCGTTTCCAATAAAATTTTTATCATAACCCGCCTGAAAATTGATATATTTTGTTGCACTAAAGGTGACATAACCTCGTGCATCGAAATAATCAACTGCAGTAGAGTCTCGCTTAAAGCTCTTGAAAAATCCATAACCGGGTACCGCACGTAGGTCTCTTACCATTTTTGTAAAATACCCCGGCCCCCGCTCCTGATTATCTACTACTGTAGCAGAAAAGCCAATCTTATTGGCGATACGACCTCTTGCCGTTAACCCGCGGGAATTCAGATATAAACGTTGGCTATTATTGCTCTCATGAGATAGGTTAAATTGAAACACAGGATTCAAAGCAAGGAAAAAATCCTTTGTATTTACCTCATACATATTTGGCTTTGAAACATAAAAATGCTTTAATACAGGTTTCTTACTAAAAAAGTCTTCATGGCTCCCACTCACCCACTCTGCACTATTCATTAATATGCTCCTGATATTATAATCATCAATAGGAGTAGTTTTAAAGTCTGTCCATCCTTTATAATTATCTTGTCCATTAGCATTCAAATATCCATACCGCGCACTATCCAGGAACTCCACATCTGCTACAATAAACTTTCTGCTAAAAGGTTTTAATGTAGAGAAGTTTAAATTAGCGCTCTGCCCGGCTTTTATTTGTAACCGATCCAGTATATGATACTCCTTCGCCCCTTCCGGCAAATATGTTGTTTGGCTAAATACAGAAACGGGAAAGAGAAAAAACAGCAGTTTGGTTAGGCTTTTAATAACTTGCATGTACTTGAATTAGTTCAACGAGAAAGTAAGTTATGCAAAATTATCTTTTCAAAAACATTGGAGTAGTAAATGAAAATAAAATAATCCACACGGATGTATTAGTGAAAGGTGACCGTATTTGTAAAATAGCATCAAATATTAGTGAATTGGCAGCCTGCATAGAGATTAATGGAGAAGGATTGCATTTATTACCGGGTATAATTGATGACCAGGTTCACTTTAGAGAGCCCGGATTAACACACAAGGCCACTATTCATTCCGAAGCCTGTGCTGCAGTAGCAGGTGGTGTAACATCCTTTATGGAAATGCCTAATACTATACCGAATGCCCTTACCCCCGAAATATTGGAAGAGAAATACCAAATTGCGGCAAATACATCGCCAGCTAATTTTTCGTTTTTCATGGGTGTAAGCAACACCAATAGTGAGGATGTGCTCAAGATAAACAACAAAAAGAAAGAGGTATGCGGGGTTAAGATTTTTATGGGTAGTAGCACAGGCAATATGCTTGTTGATAATTATGCTACACTAGAACGAATATTTTCTGAATCTGAATTATTAATAGCCACACACTGCGAGGATGAACGCATCATTAAGCAAAACCTTCAGAAACGGCTTGCAACCGGAAAACCACTTGAGCCTGCAGACCACCCCATTATTCGAGATGCAGAGGCCTGCTTTTCTTCTTCCCTAACCGCCATTCAGCTTGCCCAAAAATTTAATAGCAGACTTCATGTTTTACATATAACCTCAGAAAAGGAACTTGTCTTATTTGGTAATATGCTTCCGTTAACTGAGAAAAGGATAACCGCTGAAGTGTGTGTACATCACTTGCACTTTACTGCTGATGACTACGAGCGGCTGGGCTACAAAATCAAGTGCAACCCGGCTATAAAATCTCCGGAAAACAAAAAGGCACTTTGGGAAGGACTATTAAGTGATAAATTAGATGTAATTGCTACAGATCACGCTCCTCATTTGCTTTCTGAAAAAACCGGAGACTACTTTCAGGCACATGCCGGATTGCCGCTGGTCCAACACGGTCTTCCACTCATGCTCTACTACCACCATTTAGGAAAAATTTCATTAGAGAAAATTGTTGAGAAAATGTGCCATGCGGTTGCTGATTGTTTCAAAATTAATAACCGTGGATATATTAGAGAGGGCTATTTTTCCGATCTAACTGTTGTGGATACTCGAAAACATTTTACTATTAAAAAAGAAAACCTATTATATAAATGTGGATGGAGTCCTCTTGAAGGAATGGAAATTCCCGCATCTGTTATTGGAACATGGGTAAACGGAAGGCAAGTTTATGGAAATAACCGGGTAATAGCATCAAACGGAGGACAAAGGCTAACATTTAACCGGTGATATGACTATTGACAAAATAACCCTTAATGATTTAAACATTTTTCATCAGGGAGGTGGTGACTCTGTTTTTGAATTAATCAACTTTACAAATACAGTACCGGGTAGAGACCAGTTGCAAAATATGTTGCAACATCCCTTTAATAGTATAATTCATATTGAAGCCATACAAGAAACTATTCAAACGGTAGGCACATTAGGCCTTCCAATAGGCGTTACCAACGGCACATTAATGATTGTAGAACAATTCTACCAAACCGCTTTCTCACTCATTCCCAGGAATCCGAGTAAAATATCTGCCCATACTTATAAAGCACTTCATCTGGCTGAATATTCTTTATTGAAATACTCGATAACGCATTGCACGGATTTAATACTGGGTATGAAAAGACTAATTGATCAGTATGAAGAAATAAAAATAGCCGAACCATTAAAAAAATTAATACACAACCTTCAACCTCTATTTAAAATACCGGAGATTGATTTATTGATTAAATCTTCAGGTATAAAAAACTATACCCTGGCAAAACAAATTCATACCGCCCACGTGTTAAGATATAGGTGTAAGCACGGGATGATTGAATTAATTGACGCATTTGCAAAAATTGATGCATGGCATTCAATGTACTTGGCTCAAAAGAAACTTCACCTGGTTTTACCGGTCTTTACTCATCAAAATGAACCTTCATTAAAAACCTCAGGTTTATTTCATATTTTGGTAAAAGATCCCGTGCCATATAGTTTTATACTCAACAACCAGATGGGATTCATGTTTCTTACCAGTGCAAATATGGCTGGTAAATCAACCTTTATTAAATCAGTTGGTATTGCTGTTTACCTTGCACATATCGGTATGGGTGTTCCTGCGCAACATCTTGAACTTACCTTGTTTGATGGATTACTTTCCAACATAAACGTAACCGACAATATTCTTAAAGGAGAGAGTTATTTCTATAATGAAGTACAACGAGTATCTTATACTATTAAAAAAATAAATGATGGAAAAAGATGGTTGCTTTTAATTGATGAATTATTTAAAGGCACAAATGTACAAGATGCCATGAAATGTAGTTTAACAGTAATTGAAGGTTTGCTAAAAATAAAAACTTCTCTATTTATTCTTTCTACTCATTTATATGAAATAGCCGATCAACTACGCAAACACCCAAACATTATTTTCAGATATTTTGAAACAACCATTGAAAACGAAAAACCGGTATTTCATTACCAACTGAGGGAAGGGGTATCCACAGACAGGTTAGGTTATTTGATTTTAAAACAGTCTGGAGTTGTGGATTTGCTCAAAAATATATAATTATCGGAGCGTACTTTTCAAAAAAAAGAAATGTACGTAAAAACATTCGGCAGTGCACTTAACGGTGTAGAAGCTATAACCCTCACCATCGAAGTAGATGTAAACAATCAAGGAAAACACTATTACATAGTAGGGCTTCCGGACAATGCGGTAAAAGAAAGTTTACAAAGGGTGGAAAGTGCAATAAAAAGTTTAGACTTATACATGCCACGAACAAAGCTGGTAATAAATCTTGCTCCGGCTGATATAAAAAAGAGCGGTACTGCGCTCGACCTTCCAATTGCCATCGGCACATTAGCAGCAACCGAACAAATTAAACAACCGGAAGAAATTGCACATTATGTGATCATGGGTGAGCTCAGCCTTGATGGTGAATTAAGGCCCATTCACGGTGCCTTACCTATGGCATTACAAGCACAAAAAGAAGGATTTGCCGGAATGATAATCACTGAAGAAAATGCAAGTGAAGCTGCTTTAGTAGAAGGGTTTCCTGTATATGGAGTTAAGCATCTTCAGGAAGTCATTGATTTTTTCTCAGGGAGGCAAAAGCCTCAACCGGTTACCGTTGATATTAAAGCAGCCTTTGAAGAAAAGGGTGATTTTTATGATTTTGATTTTGCTGATGTAAAAGGACAAGAGAATATCAAGCGCGCATTAGAAGTAGCTGCCGCAGGTGGGCATAATGTGATATTAATTGGCCCTCCGGGCGCAGGAAAAACCATGTTGGCAAAACGTATTCCTTCTATCTTACCCCCACTTAGCCTTAAAGAAGCATTAGAAACAACAAAAATTTACAGCGTATCAGGAAAACTTACTAATCATTCAGGACTAATAACACGCAGACCATTCAGAAACCCTCATCACTCCATTTCAAATGCAGGTTTGGTAGGCGGTGGAGGACATCCTCAACCGGGAGAAATATCACTTGCACACAATGGCGTATTATTTCTTGATGAACTTCCAGAATTTCAACGTACTGTTCTTGAAGTAATGAGGCAACCTATGGAAGAGAGAAAAGTAACTATTTCGAGAGCAAAATCAACGATAGAATTTCCGGCCGGATTTATGCTTATTGCAAGTATGAACCCATGCCCTTGCGGTTTCTTTAATCATCCTGAAAAAGAATGTTCTTGTATCCAGGGTGCAGTACAGAAATATCTAAATAAAGTTTCCGGCCCACTTCTTGACAGAATTGATTTACACGTAGAAGTAACACCGGTTCCGTTTCAAGAATTATCAAAAGACCACATTACAGAAAAGAGTAAAACAATAAGAGAAAGAGTTATCTCAGCAAGAGAAATTCAAAAAGAGAGATTTCATAAAACAGATATTTATTGCAATGCACAGATGAGCCATAAGCAACTCAATAAAGTTTGTCATTTGCCTGAAGAGGGTAGGAAATTATTAAAAACATCTATGGATAAACTAAACTTATCTGCACGAGCGTATGACCGAATCCTAAAAGTAAGTAGAACAATTGCCGATTTAGATAATGCAGAAAATATAGAAATTGAACATCTTGCCGAGGCAATCCAATACCGAAGCCTTGATAGAGAGACTTGGTTTGGAAGCGAATAGGAACAATCCTTTAGGTAGGTTGCAGAAAGATTTTAGCAAATAAATACCCACAAAGGAAAAGATAAACTAAAAAAGGAAATTCATAAAATTGTCTGTGAGAGCAGGACGAAAGCCGGTAAATCTTTTGATGTGCTGCTAATTATTATTATTCTATTGAGTTCCCTAATGGTCTTGTTAAACAGTGTTCCATCTTTTCATCAAAAACACGGCGATCCGCTCTAACTTTTCGAATGGTATTTACCGTGTTCTTTACAATTGAAAGAGCAAATTATAAACAATGAAACAATTGTTATTCTTCAAGTTCAGGGCCCTGAATCATTTCTCCCTTCCAACCCTTCCAAGCCTCCGGATTATACTTTCTTTCCAGTTCAAAAAAGGTATTACAAGGGCGAAAAGGGTCCTTATATTCTGCAGGCTGTTCATGAATTTCCAAAAGGTTTTTTCTCCAGGTCGTAAATACGGATTTTGTATTCTCATCTAAATTTTCATTTAGAAAGAGAGCACCGGATCTATAGCGTGGGTAGGAGTCCTCCAAATTCATCTTCCCGAATCTACTGCTTTCACTTGACCACACAGAATATCTTCTAATATCTCTAATTTTAATAGTGGGCATTTTAACTTGCAAAAAAGGTGGATAGGTGGCTCCTTCCTTTAAATAATAAATGATTTTGTACCCTTCAGGAAAATAAGAAAACTCTATCCGTTTATTTTTTATGCTTGATATAATTGTATCCTTTAAAAATTTATATTCATTATAAGGTCTTGAAGGTGTTCCATTCTTAACCTCTTTAAATGCCCCCCTCGATTCCAGATCGCGATAATTTAAACCCCCCTTCAATTTCGGAATATAAAAACTACAAATTGGTGGTGCGTCAGGTTCCATTACGAAATAATCCTGTCCGTACATTGTTCTTAAATCAACAAACCTGTAAAATTCAAATTTTTCGGTTTCAGGATCAAATGGCTCACCGGTAATCTTCAGCCCTCCATCCCCATCCCTTAATTTCTCTTGAATAATAACCGCACTGTCATCATACCAAACCAATCTTTCATACCACCTACCAAAAATAGGGTCTGTTAAAGAATCGGGAGAATAAACAAAAATAGAAAAAGCTCCGCTTGTAATAGGTTGCTTTATTGCCGGAGCACACGAATAGATTATTGCCAACAAAACAGCGATAATAATATTTCTCATATTCAATTAATTTAATTCGAGTTAATTGAAAAAATTACTTGCATGAAAAAGGGCTTGCCCTGAATAAGTACCTAATACGAAATCATCCGCTGGAGCCTTAAGGGTTACATAGTTAAATACCCTTAAGGTTTTCATATCATTTAGAAAGTTATGAAGATATCCATAATTTTCCATGCGCAAATCGCTACGTGTTCTTCTAAAAACTAATCCCGGTATAGCCTCAATAAATTCTTCAAATACATTTAAAGATGAATTTTGATATGTACACCCTTTAGCTGTAACATGGCAAAACAATTCAATGTAATAGCCGGCTTCTACAACATCGCGATATTTAGCGTATTTGTTACCGGTAACCATTGTACATGTATCCTCATATCCATTTCCTCCATTTCCCCAATATGCGCCCTCATCACAAAAAGTAGAAAATGGCGAACATTCTGCACTTCCTCCTACTTCACTATCGCAAGAAGTAAATAAATATTGTGAATATTCAATTGTTGAACCATCGCTAAAATAAAGAGTGGTAACTAAAGAATACTGAATACATTTTAAAGTGCTGTTACGCTCAGCCTGTACCACTTCCGATCGAATAATCATTTGGTCTTCAAGATATATTCATATAATTTTACATCACCAAGAGTAAGCCAGGCAATTCTTCCATCTTCAACCACAGTGGACGTTTTTAAAAATCTTGCAAAAGAAATTTCAGGTTGACTGTTAAAATTTAAATTATCAGAATAAAATAAAGCTATATTTCCCTTTTTTATACGGCCTAATGTATCCTCCAATAACACAAAATATTGAAATGGTATTGAATCCTCTTTAACATGTTGACTAAATTTTACTGGCCTTAATGGAACAATTTTTAATTTTTCTCCTTCATAATCTTCAGAATACATTTTATCAAATTCAGCATTCGAAATTATAGCCTCTAAAATTTCATTTGTATATAGCGTTGAGGGAGATTGAAGGCTTTCTAACCATTCGATTATTTTATTAGAATCGGGGTTACCTGATTTTAACCCCGTTATACATTCGTCATTAACATTTTCTTCTAAAAAATCACTCTTTTTGCACGACAAACACCCGAGCAAAAGAAAAAAAATAATTAAAATTAAAGCACATTCCGAAATACTAAATCTGCGATGCTTTGTAAATACTAAGCAGGATTCATTAAATCTGCGGGGGGGAGGATATCATTTCCTTATATTTTTATCCTCTATGAAAATATAAAAAAATATTATTTTAAAAAATTATAATTTATCTACCCATTTACTCCGGTAGGGAATAGCTTACTTATCAACAACTTAGAAAATTAACTTGTTGCACATAAGTAGAAATAATGAACAACAATTAAACATACCATTTGAAAGCGGATAAGGACTCGGAGCTACTGTAGAAGATAACAGATGTTTACTTTTTCGGACCGGATATTTCAAAAGGTATCTGAAGGCTGATTGAAAAACTTCTTCCTATGTTGAATACCCCTTTCCTAAGCGTAACCGGATTAAGGTCGGTATATTTTAATCGTGACAGATGCGACTGATAGATTTTATCGAAAATATTCATTGCCGTGAAATGAAAAGTGATATATCTACTTCGCCCATACACCCAATTACCTCCAACAGAAAAATTAACCAGCGTATATGCGTTTGTGTTAGTTTCAGTATTATATCCTGTAAATGGATGATTCTGTTTAAGATTTACATCTGCTTCTGCTTTCACATAAAGATTTGAAAAAGTCCTATTTCCTTTACGTTCTACTCTAATTTCAGAAAGAATGCGCGGTGCAGGTAATAGTGGCAGGTTACTGCTTCCGCCCAATGGCGTTACAAAGCGCCCGTTTACAAGTGAAAGCGCACTTTTCAGATGCAGCCAGTCAAGCGGATGCGGATGCACATCAACTGACATCTCCATCCCCCACATATAAGCTTTGTGTTCATTAAAAGCAAATGCAGAAAGTGTATCGCTGTGATGAATAAGTACAGAATCCTCTCCTGAATAAGCAGCTAATCTTTGATAAAAAATATAGTTTGAAAAATAATTTGTAAATCCGGATATGGAGAATGAAAGATGGTCGGTATTTTTTTCTATGGCTATATCTCCCTGCCAGTTCATTTCATTTTTAAGTTTGCTATTGCCGTATTCAAAGCGAAGCGTACCTTCATGTGCGCCATAACTGGCTAATTCTGCCATTGAGGGTGTTCGATAGGAATGAGAAAAATTCAGCTTGATGTTCGATTGAAGGTTGGGTGCCCAGGCAAATCCTATGCTACCAGAAATATTTTGTAGTGATTTATGAAAACCGGGTCTTTGTTCATTATCGGCACTCGTCATTTCTTTAACTGCAATATTACGAGTGTCAACCCTGACACCACCTGCAATGGTTAGCTTTTGAAATTTTCTTTGAGCATAAACAAACACGCCTGCATCTACAAGATCATAATCGGGAATAATATATTCGTCAAGATGATTTTTATTTTCTTGATACATGCCTGTTATCCCAGTGGTTAAATCCCATGTTGATTTATCAATCAAGAAAAAACGGCTAACCCACCCCAAGGTATTCAGCCTAAAATCCAATTCAGGCCCTTTGGAGGCAAAATGTCCGAATTCCTTTCTGTGGTTTTGCTGCATACTAACGTTTAGGTATAAACGCTTTCTTAACACTTTAAATAAATTATCAGCATTTACTTTAATATGCTGCACATCCTGATAAGGAGTATGCGGCTGAGACGAATTCTCATTACCGGTATATGCATGCTGATTACCAAAATCATCTTCATAGGCAAACTGCCCCAGGCTGTTACGTAAACCCTCTACTATACCTGCCTTAAGGTGATAAAAATTTCCGCCAATACGGGCATAACCCCATTTTCTTTTTATACCGGTTAATATTGCGGCGCTGCTTTGGCGATATCTGGAATTATATACTTTCCCGTCTGCTCTATTTTCATAATCAGCAGAGGTGCGTGCTGAAAGCGACATTTGTAATGTAGCACTATGCTGTTGGGTGGCTAACCATCCGCTCACTTTCCGTAATCTACTATTAGTTTGATAATCTGAGGACAGGTTTCCTTTCCATATTCCTTCAGAAACAGGGATGTCTGAAATAATATTAATAACACCTGCCATGGCATCACTTCCATATACAAGTGAAGCAGGCCCTTTTATTATTTCAATTCGCTGAACCATTGCATCGTCAATCTCCAAACCATGCTCATCACCCCATTGCTGTCCTTCCTGACGAACACCATCTTGCACCACCAACACACGGCTGTTACCCAGCCCCCTAATAACCGGTTTTCCGATTCCATTACCGGTTGACAGATTACTTATTCCCGGAATTGAAGAAATACGTTCTACCAGGCTTCCGGGTGCCAACCGATTCATTTCTGCTGCTTTCAGCACCGTAACTTTAATCGGTACATTGCGCACATTTGCAGAGCGAACAATGCCGGTTACTACCACCGTTTTGTTTTCAAGAATGGTAGGTGATAATTGATAAATGTAAGTTTTACCTGCAACAAAAGAAAAAGTTTCAACAACAGATTCATACCCTACACAAGACAATTCAATGGTATGGCTACCCGGTGATAAAAACGATATAGAGAAATATCCGGAGTCATTACTAAGTGAACTTATCTTTAAATCGGAAAAAAAAACGGTAACACCGGGCAATGGCTTACCGGTAGAAATATCTAAAATAATTCCAGTAAATACATTCTGTGCATTAGCCGTTGTACAATGGTAAATAAAACAAAGTACTAAAAGGGATAAATAACGCATGAAGTAAAATTGCATTTTTGCAACACTGTTGCAAAATTACAATTTTCATTATATAAAGAGACCAACGAGTTAGGATATATTTTCAATAATTCCTGCAATTCCTTGTCCACCGCCTACACATGCAGTAACTATTCCATATTTCTTATTCAGTCTCTTCATATCGTTAAGAATTTGAATAGTCAGTTTACATCCCGTACAGCCTAAGGGGTGTCCTAACGCAATAGCTCCTCCGTTAATATTTACTATTTCAGGATTCATCTGCAAATGCCTGATTACTGCCACAGATTGAGAAGCAAAGGCTTCATTGAGTTCTACCAAGTCAATATCCGAAAGCTTCATACCTGCTTGTTTTAAAACTTTTGGCACTGCGGCCATTGGGCCTGTACCCATAATTCGAGGATGCACTCCGGCGCTTGCACAATTCACTAACCTACCAATAGGTTTAAGATTTAATTGTTTTATCATTTCTTCGCTCATTACAATAACAAATGCGGCTCCATCACTTGTTTGAGATGAATTACCTGCTGTTACCGAACCTCCTTGAGCAAATACGGGTTTCAATTTAGATAAAACTTCTACTGTTGTATTTGGTCTAACTCCTTCATCGGTATCAAATGTGGTTATCTTCGTTTGCTTCTTACCGTTATGATCAACATAAACATCTTCAATCTGAACCGGCAAAATCCCACTTTTAAAATATCCTTCCTTAATAGCGATAGTAGCTTTACGATGACTATTATATGCAAATTCATCTTGTGCCTCACGGGTTACTTTAAATTCATTGGCTACTGCTTCGGCAGTTAAACCCATTGGCAAATAAAAATCAGGATCAAATTGAGCAATGTCGTAAGACGGAACCGTTTTCCATCCCCCTGTTGGTACCAAGCTCATACTTTCTGTTCCACCTGCAATAATACATGAGGCCATGCCGGTACGGATTTTTGCAGTAGCCATAGCAATACTTTCCAGCCCACTGGCACAATAACGGTTAATAGTAATGCCGGCTGTTTCTACACCGATAGCACGAGCAGCAATGATACGACCCACCTGTAACCCTTGTTCTGCTTCAGGAACAGCATTTCCTACAATAACATCATCCACCAATTTAGGGTCAAGCTGAGGTACACTCGCCATCAATGCTTTAATTACTGTAATGGCCAAATCATCCGGTCTGGTAAACCTCAAACTGCCTCGTTTACTTTTCCCAACTGCGGTACGATAGCCTGCCACTATATATGCTTCTTGCATGATAATAAAGTTTAAATAGTTGTTTATGCAACTTCCTAATCAAAGGTATAATTAACGACTCAAAACAAAAAACGAAAATCATAGTTAATTTCGCAGCGATGTACAAAATTATCAGAAGTATCTTTTTCCTCTTTGATGCGGAGCGCGTACATTATTTTTCAATGAACCTTCTTTGTTGGTTATGCAAAAGTCGTACCATTCGAAAAGTGCTCATGCATATCTTCCAACCGCCTGATCGTCCGGTTACTATTGCAGGATTATCATTTAAGAATCCAATTGGTTTGGCTGCCGGCTTTGATAAAAATGCGCAATACCTACAGGCGCTCGAAACATTAGGATTTGGTTTTGTAGAAATAGGAACAATTACTCCTATTGCACAAGCAGGGAACGAAAAACCCAGATTATTCAGGCTACCAAAGGACAAGGCTATTATTAACCGTATGGGTTTTAATAATGCAGGACTAGAAGAAGTTAAAGAAAATATTGAAGCCTTTAAGCGTGTATCCGTAACCGAAAGCCGTATGATGCTTATCGGTGGAAATATTGGTAAAAATAAAATAACACCAAACGAGCTGGCATGGAGGGACTATGAAATTTGTTTTGAAGCATTATATAACACAGTAGATTATTTTGTAGTTAATGTAAGTAGCCCCAATACGCCCGGGCTGCGTGCTCTACAAGAAAAGGAATCTTTGTATCAAATTCTTACACAACTTCAAAAAAAGCGACAGGCATTTTCAACCTATAAACCCATCTTTTTAAAAATAGCGCCGGATTTAGAAAACACTCAGGCAGATAATATATTTAGCTTGGCACTTGAGATAAAGTTAGACGGCTTAATCATTTCAAACACCACAATTAAAAGAGAAGGACTTTCTTCCTCCTCTCATTTGATAGAAAGCATTGGAGCGGGAGGGCTAAGTGGGAAGCCTCTTCAGCACCGTGCACAAGAATTATTGGAGCGTGCGAATAATATTTGTGGAAAGCAACTTTCACTCATTGGCAGTGGAGGAATTTTCAGCGCCAAAGACATGCAGGAGCGCATTGGGGCAGGTGCTCATTTAGTACAAGTGTTTACCGGCTTCATTTATCAGGGTCCTTCTATTGTAAAGCAACTTCTAAAACCTTAACGTGGAACATCTTTTTACATCAGAGAGTATCATTAGTTTTTTAATTCTTACCGTACTGGAAGTAGTGCTGGGAATTGATAATGTAATTTTTGTAAGTATTATTCTCAGCAGATTAAAGAATAAGTTAGACATGAAAAAAGCCAGGATAACCTGGATGATTACCGGTATCCTTTCCCGTGTCGCATTACTGGCTATTCTCGGATGGCTGCTCAACCAAAAAGGAAAATCTCTTTTCACGATTAGTGGGAAAGGGTTTGATTTGGCAAGTACCGTTATGTTAGTTGGTGGGCTATTTCTAATTTATAAATCAGTAAAGGAAATTCATACAAAGTTGGAGGGAGAAGATCATATAAAAGAGGTTTCGGGGAAGGCAAAATTAACATACGGCCAGGGCATTATGCAAATTCTTGTAATTGATGCCATCTTTTCTTTAGATAGTGTTATCACAGCAGGGGGCACTGCCAAACATTTGGAAATAATGGTTGCTGCCGTAATTATTGCTATGGTTGTTATGTTCTTATTTAGTCCATTTATTTCAACCTTTATAGAAAAGCATCCAACACTTAAGATGCTTGCTTTAAGTTTTTTGGTGATGATTGGCTTAAGTTTAATTATGGAGGGATGGAATGCTGAAGCTGCTCATCAATTAGGGCTTAAAAATTATATTTATTTTGGAATGGCATTTAGCTTTTGTGTTGAAATGCTCAATATGGTTATGCGAAACAGGGCTAAGCGGAAAATGGGAATTCATGAAGGCCTTGAAAACGAAATTCATCCCTAAAGAGATTAGCCGCATAACCACACCGCAGCTGCCACCCCTGCAGTTTCACTGCGCAACCTGGTTGTACCCAGGCTTACAGGAATGAATCCTGTACTTATAGCCAGCGAAATCTCTTCAGGCGTAAAATCTCCTTCCGGGCCAATTAAAATAATTGCGTCATCAAAAGGCGCATATTGCTTAAGCAGTTTTTTCTCATCCTCATTTTCACAATGGGCGATAAACTTCTGTTCGGTTATACAATTTTTTACTGCCAACCCAAAATCCATAGGTTCACTTATTTCGGGTATCCACAACCGTTGGCTCTGCAGTAAAGCACTTATTAAAATAGCATGAATCCTGCTTTCTTTATACTTTTTACTCTCTGTGCGATGTGTAATGAGGGGAATGATATGTGTAACTCCTATTTCAGTGATTTTTTCGAGAAGCCATTCAAAACGTGAGCTATTCTTTAACAATGAAACAGCAACGGTAATCTTCTTAGTGGGGGGCGGTACCTCAAAAGTTTCCAGAACCTTTACCACTGCAAATTTTTTATGTGGTTCCCAAATCGAAGCAGTTGCCATAAGGCCTTTACCATTTAACAGTATTATCTGCTCCCCCATTTTCATCCGCAACACCTGTATTATGTGGTGAGCGGTTTCCTCATTGAGTTGAATTAAATCGTTGTTTAATTCCAGTTTTGGAAAATAGAATTGTGGGTAAGGCATAATCAAAAGAAAGCTATCATAGCTCCTTAAAGTTTAAAAAGGCTATTCTTCATTTTTCTCATCTATCTCATCATCATAGAAATCATGATTCATCCTACTTTCTTTTTGAACAAACATCTTGGCTGTATTACCATCAGCATCCTCAATAGGAATATATCTTCCTCCACCCGGCACATAACCTCCATTTCCACTCTTACCATCTTCATTTTCTACAAACTTCTGAATCTCTAACTGGGCTTTCAGTTTAACGGTATCGAGGGCTCCATTACGATGTTTGGATATTCTAATATATACATCTCCCTTTGTGCTGTTGCCATGTTCATCATTGGCAATCTCATGATATTCGGGACGATAAAGAAACATTACCATATCTGCATCTTGCTCAATGGCTCCTGATTCACGCAAATCACTTAATTGTGGAATTTTTCCTGAATCTTTTCGCTTTTCAACCTCGCGGCTCAACTGCGACAATGCGATGATAGGCACTTCCAATTCCTTTGCCAAACTCTTAAGGTCTCTTGAAATTTTGCTTATGTCTTGTTCACGATTTGAATTGCGATCTCCTGTTCCACTCATCAATTGCAGATAATCAATAATAATTAGTCCTACATTATGTTTGTTCTTCAACCGCCTACACTTACCTCGGAGTTCAAAAATATTCAGGGCCCCGGTATCATCAATAAAAATAGGGGCATTATTTAAACGATCAGCACCTTTAGTAACTAATTGCTGCATTTCGTGTCCTTCCAATTTACCACGAGAAATCTTTTCCATGTGGATTTCACTTTCAGCACTAAGAATTCTCTGCACCAACTGCCCACTACTCATCTCTAAGCTAAAGAATCCAACCGGTGTAGGTTTTGTAGGATGTAAAGCTGCATTACGGGCTAAATTAAGCGCAAATGCTGTTTTACCCACAGATGGACGCGCAGCTAAAATAATCAGGTCAGTATTTTGCCATCCATAAGTAATGCGATCCAATTTTGGGAAGCCTGATGGTACGCCGGTCATATCTTCATCGCGTGCTCTCATATCATTAATTCGATTCATGGTTTTAACCAATACCGAACTAATTTTATCAAAATTCCGACGTAAGTGATTTTTGGTAATCTCAAACAATCTAGCCTCTGCCTCATCCAGCATATCAAAAATGTCTATAGTATCTTCATAAGCATCACGAATCGTTTCCCCGCTGATACGAATCAGTTCACGCTGTAAAAACTTTTGAAGAACAATACGCGCATGTGCTTCCACGTTAGCAGCCGACACAACACTATTAGTTAATTTGGAAACCGCAAAGGCACCGCCCACCTGCTCCAGATTCGAATTGAATTTAAGTTCCTCAACAACAGTCAATAAATCAATGGGCTTACTTTTATTTGCCAGTTCCTTCATTGCAGCATATATCCGCTGATGTGCATCCACATAGAACATCTTCTCATTCAGAATATCAGCTACCACATCAAATGCTCCCTTTTCTAGCATTATAGCACCCAAAATAGCCTCCTCCAGCTCTACAGCCTGAGGTTGTACTTTTCCAAAAACCATGGAGCCTACGTCGGGGGTCGTTTTAAAGCGTAAACCTTTGGATGTATGCGTATTAGATAAGCTCATATTACTTGCCGGGTTAGAATGTTAGGCCTGTTTTATAAAGACAGAAAGCGAAAATATAGGGATTTAATCATTGGAGATCTCCCCCCTAATGTTATTAACTTATCATTACTCTTTATCCACCGCTCATTCACATACAAATTTACTTTATTCACTCGTTATTTACATTTTTATACACAGCTAAACATTCAAACCATCAATAATTTCAAGTGTTATTAACATATCCACCGTTCAAATTTAAATTCTTCTGCACTTTATAATTAGTTATTCAGATTGTTTTTTCAAGAATAAAACACTATAAAACAGGTGGTTGTTTAATTGTTGAATGGCTATTTGAAAAAACTATCTTTGCGGATATAATTTTGACTGAATGACAATTTCGTATAATTGGCTAAGTTCCTATTTACCAGAAAAGATATCTCCTCAAAAATGTGCACAAATAATGACAGCCATTGGGCTGGAGGTGGAAGGAATGGAAACTTATGGTATAGATCCTCAACAATTAGCCGCTTTAATTGTAGGTCAGGTAATAACATGTGAAAAGCACCCTAATGCCGACAACCTTTCATTAACTACTATAGACACCGGAACAAAAGAATCATTGCAAATTGTTTGTGGTGCAAAAAATGTTGCGGTAGGCCAAAAAGTAGTGGTGGCTACTATTGGCACCCTCTTGCATCCAATAGATGGAGAGCCTTTTACCATTAAAAAAGCAAAGATTAGAGGTATTGAAAGCTTTGGAATGCTTTGTGCAGCAGATGAAATAGGGCTCAGCCATAACCATGAAGGAATTTTAACCCTGCCTACAGATGCGCGGATAGGCGATAGTGTTAGTAATTATTTTGATGGAAAACAAGATGTAATTATGGAGATAGGTCTTACACCAAACCGTACCGATGCTATGAGTCACCGGGGTGTAGCACGCGATATTTGTGCATATCTATCATACCATGAAAGAAAAAATATTGCACCATTACTTCCGGCATTATCTTCTATACCAACCGGCAGCAGCCCAATTACTGTTTCTATAGAAGATGAGAAAGCGTGTATGCGTTATAGTGGTGTATTAATTGAAAACATAACCGTTCAGGAGAGCCCTAACTGGCTAAAAGAAAGATTGGAATCTATTGGCCAGAAACCCATAAATAACATTGTTGACCTTACTAACTTCATATTGTTTGAAACCGGGCAACCGTTGCATGCATTTGATGCTGACAAAATTTCTGGAAATGCCATTCATATAAAAACTTTACCTGCCGGTACTCCTTTTATAACGCTGGATGAAAAAGAACATAAATTAACCGCTACTGATTTAATGATATGTGATGCCGAAAAGCCCCTGTGTATAGCCGGTGTTTATGGAGGTAGAGAAAGTGGCGTTACCCAAAAAACAACCAGGCTTTTTATTGAAAGTGCATTCTTCAGTTCGTCTAGTATCAGAAAAACATCTATTTATCATCAACTTCGTACAGACGCAGCCTCCCGGTTTGAAAAGGGAACGGATATTAGTGAAACAAAAAGCGTGCTTCAACGAGCAATACATCTCATTTTAGAGATAACCGAAGGCAAGGTAGTAGGTGGAATCACAGACATTTACCCAACACCATTAGAAAAGAAAAAGATAACACTAACACAGTCTTATCTACATCGAATTAGTGGAAAAGAATATCAACCCGATGCTGTAGGAGGATTATTGCAAAACCTAGGGTATGAAGTTACCACTACACCAACAGGCTGGAACACACTAATCCCTTACAATAAGCCCGGCACGAAGCTAGCTGCAGAAATTGTTCAGGACATTATGCGTATAGATGGATTAGATAATATCCCTATCCCACAACACATCACCATCACCCCTGAAATAAATAGAAATAAAAAACAATTCAAATTACGCAGCAAGGTTATTAATATGCTTGTTGGTTCCGGTTGGAATGAAATTTTTACTAACAGCCTAACTAATGGGAGGTGGTATCCCGAACAAGAAAAAGAGAACCGGGTGGTAATGATGAATAGCCTAAGTATAGAATTAGACACCCTTAGGCCTAATATGTTACTTACCGGACTTAACACGATTGCGCATAACCTTAACCGTAAGAATCAGAATTTGAGTTTGTTTGAAATGGGCAAAACGTATAAAAGAAATGAGAATGAATTCAGTGAATCTCCCCGACTTGCCCTATACACCTGCGGTATGAGTAATAATGGTGACTGGAAAAATAAGCCGCAACAGGTAGATTTATACTTTCTAAAAGGCACGCTCGATAATTTATTTCAATATGCCGGCCTATCTGCTCATTATTCACCTGCGGAAGATGCCCTCTTAGATGATGCACTAACTATAATGGTTGGTGAAAAAATAATAGGAAAAATGGGGAAAGTAAAATCAACCATACTAAAGATTAACGACATAAAAACTTCTGTTTATTATGCTGATTTGCGCTGGACAGAAGTTGAAGAGTCATCTAATAATCTTATTGCCTATCAGGAAATATCTAAATATCCCATAGTACATCGAGACCTCTCATTAGTGGTTGACAAACAGGTGGTTTATGCTGATATTGAACAGGCAACACATAAAGCAGGAATAAAAAAATTAAATGCAATTGAACTGTTTGATATTTTTGAAAATGAAAAACTGGGGACAAATAAGAAATCTATGGCAATATCATTTACCTTCACAGATGACACACGCACACTTACTGATGAAGAAATAGAAAAAATGGTACAACAGTTAATATCAGTATACGAAAAAGAGCTAAAAGCTGAGATACGTAAACAATAATGAGTACACAACAACAAAGAATTGAAAGGATAACTCAAAAAGTGCAGGAACACCTCCAGCAAATGGCTGTTTTACAACGTGAGTTTGAACACCAGCGAAAAATCTTGCAAGAGATGAAACAAAAGCAAGGAATTTTAGATGAACAAGTTCGTTTGTTGAAAGAGCAAAATCAAATCCTACGGGCAGCTACTGACGGGTTAGCCAACAGCGATAAAAAAGAATTTGAAAAATTAATCAACAAGTATCTTCGAGATATTGATAAATGCATTGCCTTACTTAGTGAATAAAACATCTATGGACAATCTTATTCCTTTAAATATTATTATTGCTGATCGCTCCTATCGTATCCGTGCAAACAAAGAAGATGAAGAGGTGATTAGAAAAACCCTCAAAACCATAAATGACAAAATCATCGAATTCAAAACCCAATTTGCCGGCAAGGACATGCAGGATTATGTATCAATGGTAGTTATCTGGTACGCTACACAAGCAACAAATGCCACAGCCTTACCTAATGCAGATATAAGTGAAGCCCTTGATAAATTAGAAAAAATATTAGGATAATCCTCCACCGCTGTATCGCTTTTCCTCTCTCAAGATAGAATTTTAACTATCTAAACCATTACAATCAAAACAAAGCCGCCAGCTTTTTAGCCATATTTATTATCTTCGCATATTAACTGATTACATCATATCAAATAAGATGACTAAGGTGTATCATATTACAAATAAGATAAAACTTAATAAAATTCATGGACCCGAATATAATCCTGATAATAGTTGGTGTAGTTGCCCTTGTGGTGGGCATAGTAGTGGGTAAATTCATTTTTGCAAAAAACACACAAAAACTTATTGACGAAGCCGAACAACAAGCACAAAGGATTTTAGCGGATGGTAAAACACAGGCTGAAACGCTAAAAAAAGAGAAATTGCTTGAGGCTAAAGAGAAGTTTGTTCAACTTAAAAGCGAACATGATAAAGATGTGCTTCAACGAACCCACAAAATCAATGAAGGAGAAAACCGAATCAAGCAAAAAGAACAAAGCTTAGGCCAAAAAGAAGCAAATTTAGATAAGCAATTAAAAGAGAACATCAAGATAAAAGAAGATTTGAACAGACAAATAGAAGTAGTAAATATTAAGCGTTCTGAATTAGAAAAACACCAAGAAGAGCATATTCGAAGATTAGAAAAAGTGGCCGGGCTTTCCGCAGAGGAAGCGCGCGCGCAGTTAGTAGAAAGTTTAAAACAAGAGGCCCAGACCCAGGCTCTGGCATTGCAACAAGAAATTATTGAAGAAGCTAAGGGTAAGGCGAACAAGGAAGCTCGTAAAATTGTAATCCAAACTATCCAGCGTACCGCTGCTGAGCAAGCAATTGAAAATTCAGTTACTGTATTTAATCTTGAAAGTGATGAAATAAAAGGTTCAATAATTGGACGTGAGGGACGGAATATCCGCGCTATTGAGGCAGCTACCGGAGTTGATCTAATAGTTGATGATACACCTGAAGCCATTGTGTTTTCTTCTTTTGATCCATTACGAAGGGAAGTTGCACGACTCGCATTACAGAGATTAGTGGCAGACGGGCGTATCCATCCGGCTCGCATTGAAGAAGTAGTTGAAAAAACCAAACGTCAATTAGATGACCAGGTAATGGAAATAGGTGAACGCACCTTGATTGAATTAGGTATTCATGGCCTACATAAGGAATTGGTTAGAATGGTTGGCAGGATGCGTTTCCGCTCCTCTTATGGCCAAAACCTGCTGATGCATAGTCGCGAAACAGCAAATCTTTGCAGCATTATGGCATCCGAATTAGGAATGAATCCAAAGCTTGCTAAACGAGCCGGTTTATTGCATGATATTGGAAAAGTACCCGATGAAGAAACTGAACTAAGCCATGCCTTGCTTGGGGCTAAGCTTGCCGAAAAATACAATGAAAACCCAGCAGTAGTAAATGCAATTGGTGCACACCATGATGAAATAGAAATGAAATTTGTTATTTCCCCAATTGTACAGGCATGTGACGCAATTAGTGGTGCAAGGCCGGGTGCAAGGCGAGAGATAATGCAGCAATACATCCAGCGTATTAAAGACCTTGAAACACTGGCATTAAGTTACAATGGTGTTGAAAAGGCTTATGCCATTCAAGCCGGCAGAGAGTTGCGTGTAATTGTTGAAGCCGATAAAGTAAACGATTCTGATAGTGAAAAATTAAGCTTCGACATTGCTCAGAAAATTCAGGCTGAAATGGTTTTTCCTGGACAAATAAAAGTTACCGTAATTAGAGAAAAGCGCACGGTGAATATTGCCAGATAAACTATTTAAACAGTACACTTAAAGATTTCTTTTTACTGCTTTATAAAGAAAAATATCCTTTTGCTGTGATGATTTAAAAAGCAATCATACCTTTTTTACATCATAGCTAAATAAGGCTATATGTGTCCGTAAATGAAATCCATTCTTTATCCTGAAATAAGAAATTCTTAAATTTTATACGTAATAGAGATTTTGTAGAAATTTTATTCCTTTTCGAAATATAATTCCATCAAAAAAGGTATTTAAGAATTCAAAAAGAGATAACAATACCTAACTATGGTACTTTATAGGTACTACCCCGGATAGATGGAGGACCGGTGTTCTCGCCCTAAAGGGAAATTCGCTTTTATTGAAATTCGAAACGGCACCTCAGAATGGTGCAATATGGGTGAGAAAGCATAAGGGAATGATTATTCTCGAGCTCCTGAATTTGATTAAATTCCCGGGCCGGTATCCCCCTGACCCAATTCAAAGTTCGATTTTTTTTAAATGCGGAACAATACCTCGGTTAGGTACTTTATGGGCTATCTTTTAAAAAAAGGGGAAACTGCGTTTCCCACCCCGGTGCAAAGTTCGAATTTTTAAGAACACAAAACAATACCTCATCAAGGTGCTTTACAGGGCAGATAACCCTTTCGGGCGGGGGCTACGCCCCCCACCCCAATTCAAAGTTCGGATTATTTTAAATATGAAACAATACCTCAAATTCGGTATTTATGGAGCATAACTATTACGGATACACGAAGATGTTTTTTATAAGGATCTAAAAATTTTTTTAAAATCCTTCTTCAGGATAATTGAAATGTACACTTCAAAATGCCCTTATTGTTTTGTCAGGATAATATTTGTCGGTATATTAAAATCAGGATCGTCTGGATTGTATAATCCTTGTCCTTTCTTAACCGTCCATTGCGCTTGTAAAGAACAATTAACGGTGGGTACAAGAAAGCAATTAGGATTTAAAACCTGCATTGTAAGGTTGCCGTCAATAAATCCACCTGCATTGGATGTATTAGTTACGGTGTTATCATATACTGTCCCACCAATCATGTAATCCTGAGTTATATCACCTGTACCAATTGCAAAAGGCCAGTTTTGCCCTGTATCACCAACTTCCTTGTTAGAATCATATACAATGCTTACCTGATTTCCATTGGCATCTACAATGATTTTTTTGTAATGCCCTTTATAGCCATCTGCTATTCTCCAAAGTGTTACAATAAACACTTCATTGCCGTTTTGATACCTCCAGGTCCCTGCAAAAATATCCTGCTGTTGATAGTGTTCTCTCGTTAAAAGAGAATCTGCCGTTTTAAAAGAAGTAAGGCAAACAAATGAAAATAGTATGATGATGAAATGTTTCATTTTATTCTGTTTTATAAAAATTAATAAATTAGTTGCAATTGGTATGTTTTTTCCAAATCCTGATTGCATAGGGTTATATAATTTAGGATAGGTTAAGTTCATCTCCTCTTCTGTTTGTGTGAAATAAAATGCAAAGAAGGTGGAAATCCCTTTCTTTCTTGAAAAGGTAGGCTACTAAATAATTTTTAACCCATATAAAAAGTTCATTATTGTAATTCTGCAAAATTGATTGCTGAAATTTTACTTGAATCTGCTTTGTAAACCGGTACCTGCCGTTATTATTCTTGGATTATTTAATAACTATCCGCTTCATTTATTATTTCATAAGCTCCGGTATAAATCCTGATACAACCTATTTTTTCCTTTCTTAATAAATTTATCGACCAGGCTAATTCAGGACTAGTTGTTTGTTAATTGTAATATATTGAGCATCTGTGATAAAAACATCAATCCAAAATTGATTGTTAGGAAGATAATTAATTTGTAACTAGCCCTTATGTTGTTGTTGCTATTACTCTAAACTACAAAAGCAGTATCAAAGTCCAGAGATAAATGCAAAATTAGAGTATTTGTAGGCATATTAAGATAATCAGCAACAAGGAAATTCCGTAGTATTTCTTCTAATGTTTGTGCTTTTGCATTCGTGATTATGCAAAGAAAAACAAATACATTGATTAAAAATGCCAACTTTACTTGTTAGAAAATATTGCCTTCTTTTATTATGGTCCAATCATCCTTGTATATACTTATGCGCCCAACTTTTTCTTTTCTTAATAATGATAGTGGCCATGCTACATCACAGGGTATACTTAGAGAATCCCTAAACAAAGTAATATATTGTGGATTTATTATCCCAATATCAACCCAATAGGCAGTTCCATAATTTATTTGCAGCCTTGCTCCAAGATATACGTATTTACCAGGAAGTATAATAAATGCGCTGTCGTACCCCGCTGGTAAATGAGCAATTAATGTATCTATAGGCCTATTAAAATAATCTGTTAATGGAAAATTTTGTAATTGCTGCTCTAATGTCTGTGCCTTTGCATTTTGCAAAGTCGCAAATAAAGTAATTAGAAAAAGTATTCTTTTCATATTTTACGGATTTAATTTAATAAAATTATTTTTATCTGGTGCTGTAGATTTATAAAAACCTATGCCTGATACCGTTGCTGAACCCAAATATTGAACCCATGCCAGCTCTGTAGCAATTTGTTTATTTGAAATTTGTAATCCTTGCAGTATTTGCAAATATAATTTACGCTGTTGCCCTCGCCTTGCTATATTAAAGACTGAATATAATTGCGGATCTTCCGTAAACAAGGCATACCGTGCATTTCCAACTTCTATTATAGCCGTATAGCCTTCCTTTATTGTCCCATATTGATTAAATTTTATCAAATCTTCCGGCGAAAAACTAGTTCGATAATATCTAACTGTATCTTCAGCATGTGTATGCACAAATGCCAAAAGAGTCTCTCCCACATCAAGGAGGTAGTTAACTCTAGTCATATCGCCCGATAAATTGCCGGGAAGAAAATTCTTTGGATAAATACTATCTCCTTTTTTTACCACAATAAAACTTTGTTCTCTAAAATTATTGCTCATTCCCCAGTTATATAATGAGTCCATTTGCATGCTGCAACTTTGAGAAATTTTTGTAAGAAGAGTGGAGTCGAAAGTGTTATTATGATTTGGCGTACAAGGTAAAATCAGCTCTCCCTGTTCATCAAATTCTGTAACCCCAACAAATCCTCTTTTACATTCTTCATCATCTGTATTAGTGGAACCCGGTGTGCCGCTCTCTGTTCCGCCGGTAGAACCACCACCACCTGATTCGGGTACCGTTAGCATATAAACTAACCCGGCGGGTTCGTAAAGGCACAAGGATTCTGTTGAGGTTATGGTAAATCCCGATGAGGTATAATACCCATAATTAAAAATGGTACAACCATTAGAAAAACTCAACTGGGTGCCATAATCATAAAATATTTCAGGCTCACCTGAGAGGTAAATTTGAGCCGATAATCTATTCAATAATTCATCATCTGTTATAACAAATTCATTTTGCCCAAACATTTCATGTTCTAGAGACATCATCATTTTAAAAAAATCTAATACCGTAAATATTTCTTCTGTTGACGTACCCGATTCTTCAATTGGGAGTTCATAGTATTTTATACCCTCAAGGAGTTTATATCATACTTCGCTATTTACTAAAATGGCTAATACGCCGCTTAGGTAACTTGCTCCTTCTTTCACTATCGGAACGGTAACCAAGGTGTCGCTTTCCGGTTCTGCGGATTGGTATGCCAGCCGGGAAATATTAATTTTTGCATGCTGCCAGGCCGGGTATCCCGTATTTTTTATAAAGTTATGCACGAAAGGTTTTATTGCATCCTGGCGTTTCATATCGTTAACGATTCTTTCTAAAACCGGGGGAACATTGGTGGGAAGAGAGAAGAATTTGTTTCGTTCAATAGCCAATATCTTATCTGTAGAAAAATCAATTTTTCTACATGAAATCGGAAAAGAAATTGTAACAAAAACAATTATAATAAAGGTTATAAACTTCAGTATGTTTAACAACAGTTGCGGGGGCAACATATAAAGCAGATTTGAAGTTTTGGGTAAGGAAATATTGCATAAGATCAAAAAATAATTTTAAATACGTTTAATAATCTAACAACTGTGTTGATGTACTCTAAAGAAGAGGATTCTTACGGGTATTTTTAAGATAGTTAAAAACGATAAGCAATACTTCGTACCGGATGGTGTTCTCTTACTTAGTTCTGCTGTATAATTCTTAAATCCGGATAAAAAATTCATTATTGTAATTCTGCAAAATTGATTACTGAAACTTTATTCAAATCCGCTTTGTAAACTGTTATTTGCCAAATTTTTTCTTTGCGAAGCAAAGATAAAGGCCAGGCAATTTCCGGTTGATACCAATTAAAACTATTGGGATTTATGAATTGAGGTTCGTAAATTTTGATATCAAGCCACATATATGGAATACTGTCATATACTACCACTAACATAGCCCCCCTAGTAACAGGCTCAGAACCATGTACAGAGATTGAATCTGTATATGGAATATGAGCTAAAAGTGTATCTATCGGCTTATCCAGGTATTGATTCAAATTTATATTTGTTAGCAGGCTTTCTAAGTTTGATTGGGCTTTTGTACATATAGAAAAGCTATAGAATAGTGCTGTTAAAAAAAATATCTTTTTCATGGTATCAAGGATTTAATTTGGTAAAAGAATTTTTATCTGGCAATGTAGATTTATAAAAACCTATGCCACTTACGGAACTTGAACCAAGTAGTTGCACCCAAGCTAATTCCGTTTGGAGAGGCGTACCTGAGCCAATCAGGTTTAAATAGCCGTTTCTTAATCTGGGGCCTCTACTTTTAATCGCAAATTGATTTTTCATTTCTTTATTTTCTAAAACAAAAGCATACCGTGCATTTCCAATTTCTAATATTGCTATATATCCTATGTTGTCGCATTTTCCACTGAATTCCCAAAAGTCGTCAGGAGAGAAAGGTGTTCGATAGAAGTTTACCGTATCCTCAGCATGTATATGCCCAAATGCCAAAAGGGTCTCTCCCACATCAAGGTGGTAGTTAACCCTGGTCATATCGCCCGATAAAGCACCTGGCAAAAAATTCTTAGGGTAAATACTATCTGCCTTTTTTACCACAATAAAACTTTGTTCTCTAAAATTATTGCTCACTCCCCAGTTATATAATGAGTCCATTTGCATGCTGCAACTTTGAGAAATTTTTGTAAGAAGAGTGGAGTCGAAAGTGTTATTATGATTTGGCGTACAAGGTAAAATCGGCTCTCCATGTTCATCAAATTCTGTAACCCCAACAATTCCTCTTTTACATTCTTCATCATCTGTATTTGTGGAGCCCGGTGTGCCGCTCA
>JAHBTP010000004.1 GCA_019638485.1 Ferruginibacter sp.
CGAACCAGCGGCCTCTTCGTCCCGAACGAAGTGCGCTACCGGGCTGCGCTACATCCCGCTTTTGTTAACCAAAAATTTTTTCGGTCAAGCAACAAAGATAATTGATGTTAACAAAATTGAAGAACAACAACATTCCATTAGTTAAACAATTCTATCCATCAACGATTCAACATAGCATTACGTATCAAACTTGTTACTTTTGGGGTTCATTCTTTATCTCATGAATAAGAAAGATACCCAGTACTGGCAGGACATTAGTCAAAAGTGGCTTCAAAGCAAGGATGCTGAAAGAAAAGAATTACTTAATAATAAGTTAGAAGAGCTTAAAAACCTGTTGCGCTTTCATGAAAATAGATACTATGTACAAAATAACCCGCTCCTTGCCGATGAGGAGTATGATAGGCTTTACGGGTTTCTAAATAAATACGAACTAGCACACCCTGACAAAATTACCCCTGACTCACCTACACAACGTGTAGGCGTTACCGTTATAAAAGATTTCCCTAAGGTGCTTCATCTTGCGCCAATGCTTTCATTACAAAACTCGTATAACAGTAATGATTTAATAGACTGGGACCGCAGGGTTTGTGAATTATTAGGAACCGAAGCCGTTGAGTACTGTGTGGAACCAAAGTTTGACGGCGCTTCCATTTCACTCATATACAGTCATAATCAACTGGAACGAGGTGCTACCCGAGGAGACGGTGTTACGGGCGATGATATAACGGTAAACATTCAACGAATTAAATCTCTTCCTCTTCATATTCCATTATCATCATTTGGAATTGATCAAGTTGAAATCCGCGGCGAGGTGCTTATGACCAAAACTGCCTTTTACGACTATAACCAAAAACTGATGGAAGAAGGACTGCCGCCCCTGGCTAATCCACGAAATGCTGCTGCAGGAACACTACGCATGAAGGACCCTTCAGAGATCACCAAACGCAATCTGGAAGCTTTTGTATATCATGTAAGTTTTATTCAACAAATTCCTCAGCAACAAGTATCCAACAAGCTCAACACTCACGCAGGAGTGCTGGAAGCTTTGTGGGACATGGGTTTTAGAAGTCCTGTAAAAGAAATGAAATTATTTAAAGGGATTTTGGAAGTTGTTAATTATATCCAGTCATTTGAAAAGCAAAGAGATAATCTTCCCTATGAAATTGATGGCATGGTGATTAAAGTAAACAGCATTGCGCAGCAAGAGCATTTAGGTATGACAGCCCACCACCCTCGTTGGGCGATTGCCTATAAATTTAAAGCGCGTCAGGCTACAAGTAAGTTACTCGATGTGGTATATCAGGTAGGTCGCACAGGCGCCGTTACTCCGGTGGCTAAAATTAAACCTGTTCAAGTTGGAGGTGTTACTATCAGTTCCATCTCTATTCATAATGCAGATTATATTCAAGAGAAAGATCTGATGCTGGGTGACACAATTTTAATTGAACGCAGCGGAGATGTCATCCCTCAAATTGTAAAATCAATGCCCGATTTGCGAGATGGCTCCCAAAAGCCCATTGTGTATCCCACAAAATGTCCGGTGTGCCATACCCCTCTTTTTAAACCCGAAGATGAGAGTGTATGGCGTTGCATAAATAAAAATTGTCCCGCCCAGGCTGTAGAAGGTATTATTCACTTTGTAAGCAAGGATGCCATGGACATTAGGGGATTAGGTGAAGCAAATGTTCGTAGGCTTTTTGATCTTAACCTGCTGGATGATATTCCGGGCATATATCAACTCAATTATAAAAAAATTTTGCACCTAGATGGTATGGGAGAAAAATCTGTAGCCTCTCTTCAGGATGCTGTGGAGGAAAGTAAAACCAGGCCATTATACCGACTGATTTACGCTCTGGGAATAAGATATGTTGGTGAAATTACCGCCAAAACACTTGCCAATAATGTTTCTCATTTAATGGAGTTCACTTCATTAGACGAAGCCGCTCTTATGCAAATGGAAGATGTAGGAGAAAAAGTGGCCGCAAGCATTCATTCTTATTTTTACAATCCCAACAACCGGGCTATGCTAAACAAATTGGAAACTCTCGGTGTAAATATGAAAAATGATAGAAAAGTTGCACCTACCGGAAGTTTCGCAGGACAAACCTTTCTGTTCACAGGAACGCTTACCCAGTTTAAACGCAGTGAAGCCGAATTAAGGGTGGAAAGTTTAGGAGGTAAAATTTTAAGCGGTGTAAGTGCAAAGCTTAACTACCTTGTAGTGGGGGAAAATGCAGGAAGTAAACTGGAAAAGGCAAAGCGGCTTTCTTCCATTAAAATATTATCTGAAGAAGATTTTTTAAAATTGTTGCCAACATAGTAATTAGGATTCTTATATTTATTGCGCAATTCTCCTTACATTTATGCAAACTAACTTCACGCTTAAATTACAAAACGATGATTAAGAAAATTTCGGGAGAAGTCTGGAAGCAAATGCAATTTCCTGGCTACAAAAATCTACGAAAAAAATATGCAGTTTCTAATCACGGCCGTGCAGCCAGTTACACCACGGATATAGCTACCGACGGGAAAATCCTAAGCGGATCTGTTACCTCAGGCTATAGAACATTAAACCTACATGTAGAAAACGGAAGTGGCACCATCTATATTCATCGCGAAGTGGCTAAATTATTCTGTAGCAAAAAATCACCTAAGCATAAGTTTGTTGTTCATATCAATCATAAAAAACAGGATAATAATTCAAAGAATTTAAAGTGGGCAACCAAAGAAGAAGTTAGCACACACCAACAAAAGAGCCCTGAAAAAATGGCCTACAAAAAACGTCAGGCAATGCGCACTTCTGGTTTAAAACTTAGTGCATCACAGGTAAAAGCCATAAAAATAGCTATCAATAATCCCAAGCGCAAACTCACTTACAAACAAATGGCCGAAAAATATGACGTAAGTGAAATGACTTTATATCGCATAAAAAGCGGAGAAAATTGGGCAAAAGTGAAATAGCAACTTCCTTTTAAAAACAATTCATAAAACCCTTCTCTTCAAATCTTATTCTTCGTTATTTCAATGAGACAATTCTTGAACTCAAAGTTCAAGGCGAGAATACTTCATTAACAAGGAGATGTTAATATCTGCCTTTTTCGATTCAATTAACCACACTTTAAACGAAATTTGTTATTCATTTCTTTCGGAAGTTATATGCACCCACAGGCATTTGTCTTTTTTAAAAAGCTAAAAAAAAATAACAATAGGGAGTGGTTTCATCAAAACAAAGCTTTGTATGATAAAACCAAGGAAGAGTTTACAACACTCATCTCTTCGGTTATTAAGTACTTAGGAAAAAATGATGTACAAATCGCTTCGCTACAACCACAAAAAACAATTTTTAGAATTTATCGTGATGTTCGGTTTTCAAAAGATAAAACACCCTATAAAACCCACATAAGTGCTTATTTAAACAGAGAAGGTAAAAACATCAATACGCCGGGTTACTATATCCATTTGGAACCGGATAACTGTTTTATTTCCGCTGGCTTATATTATCCGGATACAGCACAACTCAAAATGGTAAGACAGGAAATAGACTACAACCTAAAAGATTTTGCAAAGATTTTATCTTCACGTAAACTGAAACAAACTTTTACAGATGGCCTGTCGTTTGATGATTCTCTGTCCCGGCCGCCAAAAGGTTATTCCTATGATAATCCGGCAATAGAATATTTAAAATTAAAAAGTATAATTATAACCAGAGATTTAGATGCCCATTTATTTCTGGAAAAAGATGCGCCTAAAATTATTGCAGGATACCTAAATGCCGCTACCCCGCTTATCCGTTTTTTACAAGAAGCCTTATCAGAACCTGAAACCTAAAAAAATGGCCAGTGATAAAAATCACCGGCCTTGCTTACCTCTGAAACCACAAGAAAAAAGTTTTGAGGCAACCTATAAATTAAACAAAAACAAAATATTGCAAAGAAATAAACGGTGACGCAGGATATGAAAATCTAATCTGGTCCTTTAATAAGATAATATTGGAAAAGCTAATAATGTAGCAGGTTGTAAAAGTAATATAATTACTATAAAAAATAAAACTTTTTTAACTTTTTTCTAAATTTTTGGTAGCAGCCTTAACCAAGCAAGGTTTTTTATACTCAACCCGCGCTGTTTGGAAGTTGCTTTTTTCATTGAGGTTTCCATTTTTATCATACTAAATAGATTTTGGATACTCATTAGTTTATGCCATACCAAAATTGTAACATGTTGACAATCAATTCATTTGTATCAACGACACCTTCTTTATAGTACCAATGCCGGATTAAAAGATAAAAACCATACCACCCCTCCGGGGTTTGTTGGTGAGGTTACATGAGTTTGTTACAATCATACCAACCCTTCGGGTTTGTTTTACATTCAATGGAAGCTGGAAACCATACCAACCCTCCGGGGTTTGTGTTATATTCGATGGGAGGCGAAAATTAAATCGGGTTAGAAAACAAAAACCATGTCAACCCTTCGGGTTTGTTTTATATTCAATGGAAGCCAAAAACCATACCACCCCTCCGGGGTTTGTTGGTGAGGTTACCTGAGTTTGTTACAACCATATCAACCCTTTGGGCTTGTTTTATATTCGATGAAAACCGAAATTTAAACTAGGTTAAAAAACAAAAACCATGTCAATCCTTCGGGCTTGTTTTACATTCAATGGAAGCTGAAAACAATACCACCCCTCCGGGGTTTGTTGGTGAGATTACATGAGTTTGTTACAATCATGTCAACCCTTCGGGTTTGTGTTATATTCGATGGAAGGCGAAATTTAAATCGGGTTAGAAAACAAAAACCATATCAACCCTTCGGGTTTGTTTTATATTCAATGGAAACCGATATTTAATTCGGGTAAAAAGACAAAAAGATATAACTTGAAAAAATCCCGAAGGGATGAAATAATTATAGAAAATAAAAATATTAAAATAAAAACCCCAAAGGGGTGAAATGATATGGCCGGCACCTATTCACAAATATATCTTCAGATAGTTTTTGCCGTAAAAGGCAGAGAAAACCTCATTGCCAAATCATGGAAAGATGAGTTGCACAAATATATATCCGGAATTATATCAGCAAAAGAGCAAAAAGCAATTATTGTCAACGGTATGCCCGACCATATTCATGCATTTTTGGGCCTTAAGCCTTCTATGCGTATTTCAGATTTGGTACGTGACATAAAGAATAATTCCTCTAAGTTCATTAATGAAAAAGGGTTTGTGGATAGAAAATTTAATTGGCAGGAAGGGTATGGTGTATTTTCCTATTCGCATTCCCAAATAGAAAACGTGTACCATTATATTCAGAATCAGGAAGAACATCACCGAAAAAAATCCTTCAAAGAAGAATATTTGGAACTGTTGAAAAAATTTGAAATTGATTTTAAAGAAGAATATATATTTGATTTTATCTAAAAATATCAACCCTTCGGGTTTGTTTTATATTCAATGGAAGCTGGAAACCATACCACCCCTCCGGGGTTTGTTGGTGAGATTACATGAGTTTGTCACAATCATGTCAACCCTTCGGGTTTGTTTTACATTCAAGGGAAGCCGAAAACAATACCACCCCTCCGGGGTTTGTTGGTGAGATTACATGAGTTTGTTACAATCATGTCAACCCTTCGGGTTTGTGTTATATTCGATGGAAGCCAAAAACCATACCACCCCTCCGGGGTTTGTGGATGAGGTTACATGAGTTTGTTACAATCATACCAACCCTTCGGGCTTGTTTTACATTCAATGGAAGCTGAAAACAATACCACCCCTCCGGGGTTTGTTGGTGAGATTACATGAGTTTGTTACAATCATGTCAACCCTTCGGGTTTGTGTTATATTCGATGGGAGGCGAAATTTAAATCGGGTTAGAAAACAAAAACCATGTCAACCCTTCGGGTTTGTTTTACATTCAATGGAAGCTGAAAACAATACCACCCCTCCGGGGTTTGTTGGTGAGGTTACATGAGTTTGTTACACATCACATCAACCCTTCGGGTTTGTGTTATATTCAATGGAAGCCAAAAACCATACCACCCCTCCGGGGTTTGTTGGTGAGGTTACATGAGTTTGTTACAACCATGCCAACCCTTCGGGTTTGTGTTATATTCGATGGGAGGCGAAATTTAAATCGGGTTAGAAAACAAAAACCATATCAACCCTTCGGGCTTGTTTTACATTCAATGGAAGCTGAAAACAATACCACCCCTCCGGGGTTTGTTGGTGAGATTACATGAGTTTGTTACAATCATGTCAACCCTTCGGGTTTGTGTTATATTCGATGGGAGGCGAAATTTAAATCGGGTTAGAAAACAAAAACCATGTCAACCCTTCGGGTTTGTTTTATATTCAATGGAAGCTGGAAACCATACCACCCCTCCGGGGTTTGTGTTATATTCGATGGGAGGCGAAATTTAAATCGGGTTAGAAAACAAAAACCATGTCAACCCTTTGGGCTTGTTTTATATTCGATGGGAGGCGAAATTTAAATCGGGTTAGAAAACAAAAACCATGTCAACCCTTCGGGTTTGTTTTATATTCGATGGAAACCGAAATTTAAATCGGGTAAAAAGACAAAAAGATATAACTTGAAAAAATCCCGAAGGGATGAAATAATTATAGAAAATAAAAATATTAAAATAAAAACCCCAAAGGGGTGAAATGATATAACCTTTTTTCAATAATTTAAGCCCCCTCCCCTATATCACTAATAAGATGGACAAAATAATTCCAAATTAATCCCAAATAGGCCGGGCTCGATTTTGAAAGATTTCAAATAACTACCGGTTTCATTTTTTTATAATCTTCACCATTAAAAAAACAGAAGAAAGTATATTGAAGGTAACAACGGGATGTTTTGCGTAACACCAAATTGAGTAGCCAAAATTTGGAAATAGCTATTTTACAAAAATTTCAAAAACTAATTAATGTTAGTTTTGCATTTCAAATGGCAAAAATCATTGGCAAAGGAAAAATTGCCAAAAAAGCATTTATTGCACACAAAGCTGCAGCCCTTTTCAGAAAAAGAGGGTATTCCAATGCAAGTATGCGTGAATTAGCAGATTCGCTTCACATAGAAGCGTCAAGCCTGTATAATCATTTTGCATCAAAAGGTGAAATCCTTGAACATATTTGCGACAGTGTAGCCAGCGGCTTTATGTGTCATATTGAAAAGGTAGAGCAATCAAAAGTATCAGAAACCGAAAAAATTGAATCTATTATCCGCTACCATATCAAAGAGATGATAAAGAATTATAATCGGCAATGTGTTGCAAATCACGATTGGAAGTACCTTACAGGCGGGTCATTCCTCAATCATCGTGCGCAGCGCAATCTGTATGAAACAAAACTCATTGCTTTAATTACCAAAGGAATAAAATCAAAAGCATTTGTAAAAAGAAATCCGCAGGTAGTTACATTAACATTATTGGCAGCAGTACGCGGGCTGGAAGTTTGGCAACCAAAAAAGGGAAAAATGAATTCCAGCACAATTGAAAAGGATATAACACAATTATTATTAAAAGGTTTAATTAATTAAAATGGCAGTTCACTTCGAAAAGTTAAAAATCAAAAAAATAAATAGAGAAACCCCTGATTGCGTTTCTATTGAATTTGATATCCCCGAGTCTCTTGCATCAAAATTTACATTTAGAGAAGGGCAAAATATCACCATTAAAAAAGAATTCAATGGTGAAGAAATCAGAAGGTCTTATTCCATTTGCAGTGCTCCTTTTGAAGAAAAACTTAGCATTGCGGTGAAGTCGGTAGATAATGGGATTTTTTCAAATTATGCTAACACACAACTCAAGCCGGGCGATGAATTGGATTTACTTCCACCCACCGGGAATTTTTCTCCAAAATTTTCAGCAACAACCAAACACAATCTCGCTATTGCGGCAGGAAGTGGTATTACGCCCATAATCTCCATTATTAAACAAACCCTTGAATTAGCCTCCCAAAGCACCTTTACGCTTATATACGGAAACCGTAACCGCCAGAGTGTAATATTTATTGATGAATTAGAAGGCTTAAAAAGTCGCTTCCTTGAACGGTTTAATTTGATAAATGTTTTCAGTAGAGAAAGTACTGACTCTCCAATCCATGAAGGAAGAATTACTCCTGAAAAGTTATCTGTGTTGAGAAATATGATTGATTACCATAGTATGGATAATATCTTTTTGTGTGGACCTGAAGAGCTCATTTTTTCTTCAAGTGATTATTTTAAAAGTATCGGTATTGATGAGCGCAAAATTCATTTTGAATTATTCACTATTCCGGGACAAGACTCCGGTTCTTCTGTTGAAAAAAGCAAAGAAGAGGTAGCGACAAAAGGTAAAACGGCTGAGGTAACTGTTTCGATTGATGGTCGTTCGCTTTCTTTCAATTTGGAATATGATGGTATGTCGGTATTGGATGCAGGATTAGCTCAAGGACTTGATCTGCCTTATTCTTGTAAAGGTGGGGTGTGCAGTACCTGTAAAGCAAAGGTGCTTGAAGGAGAAGTTGAAATGGATAATAATTATGCACTTGAGGATGACGAAGTAGCACAAGGTTTTGTCTTAACCTGCCAATCGCACCCACGAACGCCTAAAGTAGTAGTAGATTACGACGAACGGTAATATGGTAATATACCCAGACTAACATTTGTTAGTTTTCTGTATATTTATACAAATAAATTTGTGCTTATGGCTACTCAGGAGTTGGAAAAACTTTTCCATGATAACATAGATGCTGAAATAAAAATAGAACCGCGCGATTGGATGCCGGATTCTTATCGGAAAACAAATATCCGTCAAATAAGTCAGCACGCACATAGCGAAATTGTGGGTATGTTACCCGAAGGTAATTGGATAACGCGCGCACCTTCTTTAAAACGCAAAGCTATTTTAATTGCCAAGGTGCAAGACGAAGCCGGACATGGGTTGTATTTATATTCTGCTGCGGAAACACTGGGAATTAGTCGTGATCAGCTCATACATGAACTGCACTCCGGAAAAGCAAAATATTCTTCCATCTTCAATTATCCAACACTCACTTGGGCTGATATGGGCGCTATTGGATGGCTGGTAGATGGTGCTGCAATTATTAATCAAGTAATGCTGTGTCGTACTTCTTATGGTCCTTACGCCAGAGCTATGGTACGCATCTGTAAAGAAGAAAGTTTTCATCAGCGTCAAGGATTCCAAATTCTATATGAACTAAGTAAAGGAACTGATGCACAAAAGGCCATGTGTCAGGATGCTATTAACCGGTGGTGGTGGCCAAGCCTGATGATGTTCGGGCCTAAAGATGCAGACAGCCCTCATAGTGCACAAAGCATAAAGTGGAAAATAAAACGCAAAACAAATGATGAATTAAGGCAAAATTTTGTTGATATGATTGCTGAACAGGTAAAAGTATTAGGCATGATTTTACCTGACCCCGATTTAAAATGGAATGAGGCACGTAAGCATTATGACTTTGGTGAAATTAATTGGGATGAATTTTGGCGTGTAGTTAAAGGGGATGGGCCGTGCAACCGCCAGCGCTTACAGGCACGCATAAACGCACATAATGAAGGAGCATGGGTGCGAGCTGCTGCAAAGGCTTATGCAAAAAAAAGGCAACAAGAAGAAGTTGTAGCTTAATTTATTAACATAAAAATATTTCGATAATGCAAATCAAATTTAATAAATATTACTACGGAGATATTCCTGAAGATAATGGAGGACAACAATCCGAAATAAAAAAAGTTCCGGCTTCGGACGGCAAAGAAGAGTGGCCATTATGGGAAGTTTTTATCCGCAGCAAACAAGGGTTAGACCATAAACATGCAGGCAGTTTACACGCAGTAGATGCAAAAATGGCAATCGAAAACGCACGTGATGTATATACTCGCCGTCAGGAAGGTACCAGTATTTGGGTTGTAGAAAGCAAAAATCTGTTTGCTTCAAATCCTGCTGATAATGAAATGTTATTCGATCCGGCAAATAATAAAATTTATAGACACCCTACTTTTTATGAGCTTCCGGATGAAGTAAAACACATGTAATCTACTCTTTCAATTTTCAATTATGACTAGTAAGCATTCATCATATAAAGAACCTTTAATTCAATACCTGGTATTTTTAGCAGATACCAATCTTATCCTTTCTCAAAGAAATAGTGAGTGGTGTGGCCATGGTCCGGTATTGGAACAAGACATTGCTATTACCAATATTACGCTTGATTTACTTGGACAGGCAAGGTTGCTCTATCAATATGCAGCAGAGCTAATTAATAAAGAAAACCCTTCTGCAAATGAAACCGAAGATACACTTGCTTATCATCGGTTAGAAAGAGAGTATAAAAATCTCTTACTCACTGAATTGCCAAAAGGAGACTGGGCAGTTACCATCTTGCGCCAATTTCTTTATAGTGTTTATCAACAATTATTATATACCGAGCTTTTAAACGGGAAGGATAAACACCTGGCAGCAATTGCTGAAAAATCATTAAAAGAAACCCACTATCATGTTAAATGGAGTAGTGAATGGGTTTTACGCTTAGGCGATGGAACACCGGAAAGCCATGCCAGGATGGAGAATGCTTTATTATCATTATGGATGTACACGGATGAAATGTTCATTGCTGCTGCTTATGAAGATAAATCCATAACAGGCATAGCTGTTACAGAATTAAAAAAAGAATGGCTAACCCGGGTTTCAGCTATTTTGCAAGAAGCTACTTTAGCAGTTCCTTCAGATGATTTATTTATGCAAACAGGTGGCAAAACAGGAGTGCATACAGAACACATGGGTTATATCTTAGCTGATTTACAATATTTACAACGCACTTATCCCGGTGCTAATTGGTGATGAAAACCACAAGCGGACATATTATAAACGAAGCCTTCGTGCTCGATTTACTGGCAAAAATTCCTGATCCGGAAATTCCGGTAATCTCCATTATTGAATTGGGTATTGTACGTGATGTATTGATACAAAATAATGGAGTAACCGTAAAGTACACCCCCACTTATTCGGGATGCCCCGCAATGGATATGATATCCATGCAAATTAAATTGGCGCTTAAAGAAGCAGGAATAGAGAATGCAAAATTAGAACAAGTTCTATCTCCTGCGTGGACAACAGAATGGATGACGGAAACGGGTAAACGAAAATTAGAGCAATATGGCATTGCACCTCCTAATCCTATAGGAGATAGTGATAAGCCGCGTTGTTGCCCTCACTGTGGTTCAATTAACACTCAATTACTTAGCCAGTTCGGTTCTACTTCTTGCAAGGCACTATACCAATGCCTCTCATGCAAGGAGCCTTTTGAGTATTTTAAGTGCCATTAACAGTCAATCATTATTATCTTTATTATATGGAAACAATTCTCCGTGAACGAAAAGACGGACTACTTATTCTACGCCTAAACCGTCCGGAAAAATACAATTCATTTAATCGTGAAATGGCACTTGCATTACAGCAAGCATTAGCGGATGCCAGCACAAATAATGAGATTCGTTGTGTGATGATTATCGGAATGGGAAAGGCATTTAGCGCCGGACAGGATTTAGGAGAGGTAACCGGAAGTAATCCAATGCCTTTTTCAAAAATTCTAAAAGAACATTACAATCCGATTATTACCTACATAAGAAATCTTAATAAACCGGTTGTTGCTGCCATAAATGGTGTGGCAGCAGGAGCCGGAGCAAATATTGCGCTTTGCTGCGATGTAGTCATTGCCTCAGAACATGCCTCCTTTATTCAAGCTTTTTCAAAAATTGGACTTGTGCCTGATAGTGGTGGAACATATTTCTTACCCCGGTTAATTGGTTTTCAAAAAGCATCAGCTTTAGCTATGACCGGTGATAAAATAACGGCAAAAGAAGCGGAACAATTAGGCTTGATATATAAAGTAATTGCAGCAGATTCTTTTGAAAGTGAAGCAATGCATATCGCTCAAAACCTTGCAAATATGCCAACCCGTGGGCTCGCATTAACCAAACAAGCGCTTAATGAATCTATGAACAATAGTTTAGACGCCCAGTTAATGCTTGAAGATAAGTTGCAGCTTTTGGCAGCACAAACAAAAGACTATCAGGAAGGTGTAAATGCTTTTATAGAAAAGAGGAGCCCTTCTTTTAAAGGAGAATAAAAAATATAGTATGAACCCCGCTGTTGTAGTAAACCAAATGATGGAAAACGACTTGTTCAGCCAATGGTTGGGCATTATGGTTATTGAAGTAAAAGAAGGTTTTAGTAAGATAAAAATGACAGTGCGTAAAGAAATGGTAAATGGATTTGGCATTACCCATGGCGGGATAGCCTTTTCTCTTGCAGATAGTGCTTTTGCATTTGCCTGCAACAACCGCAATAATCTTTCTGTAGCACTTGACACTTCCATCAATTTCACAAAACCCGTTCATGTTGGTGATGAGCTTTTTGCTGAAGCAAGAGAAATACACAACGGACGAACAACCGGCCTCTACCACATCAATATTCACAACCAGCACAATCATTTAGTTGCTGTTTTTAAAGGCACTTGCTTTAGAACCGGAAAGCCATTAGTAAAATAGACAACATATATGATTTATCAGTTCAAAGAATATATTCCTGTTGTACACGAATCTTCATTCATTCATCCACAGGCTGCTGTTACCGGTAATGTAATAATTGGTAAACATGTATATGTAGGCCCGGGAGCAGCTATACGCGGAGATTGGGGACAAATTATAATTGAAGATGGATGCAATGTGCAGGAAAATTGTACTATCCACATGTTTCCGGGTACTACAGTATGGTTGAAGGAAGCTGCTCATATCGGTCATGGTGCCATAATACATGGAGCCACCATTGGTAAGAATTGTTTAATTGGAATGAATGCGGTGGTTATGGATAATGTGGTACTTGGAGATGAATGTATCGTTGGTGCGCTTTCTTTTGTTAAACAAGACTCTCTTTTTGAAGCAAGAAGTATTATAGTGGGAAACCCGGGAAAAAAAATTAAAGAAGTAAGTGATGAAATGATAAAATGGAAAAGTGAAGGCACCGCACTATATCAACAACTTCCTGCAGAGATGAAACAATTCTTTATAGCCAGTGAACCCCTGAGAGAGATTCCTCCTCATCAGGAAAAACAATCAGGTAATTACAAGCCATGGAGAAAAAAGTAATTATCTCCCACGGCTATCTTCCCAAATTAAAACTTCTTTAGTCCTTTCATTTATAAAGTCAGGAAAACTGCCATCACCTCTTCCGGTAATTCCTCCATCAGGATGCCCTATTAAATGACAATCCATATCATATAAATCAGAGAAGAAATCGCAGCATATTGCCGGTACATAAAAAACGATTTTACCCTTATAATCATAGAGGAATATTTTTCGTGGAGGCTGTGTAACTGGCGCTCCGGAGAATCTGGTAATCATTTCCCTAATACACGCTGGAGGAGTCTTAAATCCGCCATAGGCCATAAAAGGTTCCTCATTAAATCTCCGTGCATTGGCTTTAACTGCACTATCTGATAAAATGGGAGTTCCATAAGCATCATAACGAATAGCAAGAGCGTCCAAAACAGGTGACTCCGTTATCTTTGTTCGTGATTTATTATTTCCACATGCTAATAAAATAAAGACTAAAATAAAAGAGAGAAGTTTCATAAAGCATTTTATTATATACAAACTTAATGGTTAATTTTTCTGCAACTTTGCTATAATGGATAATTCAAACTTCGTTGACCAAATAAAAGTATTTTGCCGAAGTGGACACGGTGGGGCCGGCAGTCGTCACTTTTTACGTAATAAATTTACAGCCAAGGGTGGCCCTGATGGCGGTAATGGCGGAAGAGGTGCGCACATTATCTTAAAAGGGAATGCACAGCTTTGGACATTACTTCACCTTCGTTACTATAAAAACATCTTGGCCGAAAACGGTGGTAATGGAATGGGAGATAATGCTACTGGGAAAGATGGAAAAGACATAATAATTGAAGTGCCGCTTGGTACAATAGCTATTGATGAAGCAACAGGGAAGAAAGAAGCAGAAATCTTAAAAGATGGTGAAGAAATTATTTGGCTGCAGGGTGGACGAGGAGGATTAGGAAATGCAAATTTTAAAACATCTACCAATCAGGCACCTGAATATGCACAGCCCGGTGAGACCGGCACAGAGGGAATAAAAATATTAGAACTGAAAGTATTAGCTGATGTTGGGTTAGTAGGCCTTCCCAACGCAGGGAAATCAACCTTATTAAGCCGTATTACAGCGGCAAAACCAAAAATTGCAAACTACGCATTTACAACCCTAACACCACAGTTAGGAATAGTAAAATACAGAGAAGGTAAAAGCTTTTGTGTAGCCGATTTACCCGGTATTATTGAAGGTGCTGCTGAAGGAAAGGGGCTTGGTCATCGCTTTCTACGCCACATTGAAAGAAATTCCGTTTTACTCTTTGTTATTCCGGCAGACAGTAAGGACCACAAAAAGGAATTTGAAATACTTCATCATGAGTTAGAAAAATATAATCCGGAAATGCTTCAAAAAGAATTTTTATTAGCTATCAGTAAAAGTGATATGCTGGATGATGAACTAAAATCCCACATTATTAAAGAACTTCCGATAAACATTGATTATATCTTCATCTCTTCCATAACAGGTGAAGGCCTCATGGAATTGAAAGACAAACTATGGTCATTGTTGCAGAAATCATAAGTTACCACCAATGCTAAAAAGACAGACGCACAGCAAGACAATGACTGAAAATGAACTCGACATACAGACCGTATCGACCAAGCGGACAGACTTTAAAGCTGACCGTTCTTTGCTATTGGGACAGGTGACAGAAAAGAAAGAAAAAGCCCACCCTTCGCATTTTTTAAAATTTCTTTTAGCCAGCCGCACAAACGGCACCAACGAATAATAATAACTTTGTGTATATGATATTTGAATAAATAATGCCTAATCAGAACCCGGAACAAATAGCAAGAGATAACATCGACAGACAACTGATTGCCTGCGGTTGGATTATTCAATCCAAGTCAAAAATTAATTTGAATGCGGGTATTGGTGTGGCTGTTCGTGAATACAGCACAGAAGTTGGACCTGCTGACTATGTGTTGTTTGTTGACGGAAAACCTGTTGGAATTATTGAAGCCAAAAGAGAAGAAGAAGGTCATAAAATGACCGTTCACGAAGACCAGGCGGAAGACTATGCTACTGCTAAACTCAAATATCTGAATAACGAAAAACTCCCCTTTGTGTATTTGAGTACGGGAGAAGTAACAACACTGACCGATTTCAGAGACCCGAAACCAAGAGGCAGAAATGTATTCACTTTTAACCGACCTGAAACGCTGCGTAATTGGCTAAAGAAAACCAAATCAGTTCGGGCTGCATTGCAAGATTTAGATAATCTTCCTGAAGATGGTTTGCGTGATTGCCAGATAAACGCCATTACCAATCTTGAAAAATCATTCAAGCAGAATAAACCGAGAGCCTTGATACAAATGGCTACGGGTTCAGGAAAAACTTTTACTGCTATTACTTCTGTGTATGGTTTATTGAAACTGAAAGACGATAACAACAACAATGTTGTAAGGCGTATTCTTTTTTTAGTGGACACTAAAAACCTTGGAGAACAGGCAGAACAGGAATTTATGAGTTATCTGCCCAATGATGACAACCGCAAGTTCACTGAGTTATATGGCGTTCACCGACTGAAATCAAAACATATTCCTGACGATAACCACGTTTACATCAGCACCATTCAACGCTTGTATGCCGTTTTGAAAGGACAAGACCTTGACGAAAGTGCCGAAGAAGAAAATCCTAATGAAAAGTGGCAACCCAAAGAAGTGCCACCGGTGGAATACAACGAAAAACTACCGATAGAATTTTTTGACTTTATTGTAATTGACGAGTGTCACCGTAGCATTTACAACCTGTGGATGCAGGTGTTGGATTACTTTGATGCTTTTCAGGTGGGTTTGACTGCCACACCTGATGCTCGAACCATTGCCTATTTCAAACAAAATATGGTTTCGGAATATTCTCACGAAATGGCGGTAGCCGATGGCGTTAATGTGGGCTATGATGTGTATTTGATTGATACTAAAATTACCCAACAAGGTGCAACGCTTTGGAAAGGCGAATATGTAGAACACCGTGAACGCCTAAGCAGAAAGAAACGACTGGAGTTGCAGGACGAAGACGAGAACTATTCTGCACAGCAGTTGGATAAAGACATCGTAAACCCCAACCAAATTCGTTTGGTCATTAGAACATTCAAAGAGCATTTACCACAAATGTTCCCCGACCGCTATGACAAAGACGGCAATTTTGAAGTGCCTAAAACCTTGATCTTTGCCAAGACTGATAGCCACGCTGACGATATTATTCAAATTGTAAGAGAAGAGTTTAACGAAGAAAACCGCTTTTGTAAGAAAGTAACTTACAAAGCCAACGAAGATCCAAAATCGGTATTGGCTCAATTCCGGAACGATTATCACCCACGCATTGCCGTAACGGTAGATATGATTGCCACAGGCACGGATGTAAAGCCGCTGGAATGTTTGCTCTTTATGCGGGATGTTAAAAGTCGCAATTACTTTGAGCAAATGAAAGGCCGTGGCACACGGGTCATCAATTTTGATGACTTGAAAAAAGTATCGCCTTGTGCCAAAGTAACCAAAGACCATTTTGTTATCGTGGATGCCATTGGCGTAACCAAGAGTTTGAAAACCGACAGCCGACCTTTGGAGAAAAAGCCCGGTGTGCCTTTGAAAGATTTATTGGGGGCTGTGACTGTAGGTGCAAGAGACGAGGATTTGTTTACTTCATTGGCAAACCGCCTGACCCGATTAGACAAACAGATTACCGAAAAAGAGAAAAAACAATTTGAAGAAAAATCGGGTGGTATATCCCTTTCAACCGTGGTGAAAGATTTATTGAATGCCTACAACCCTGACACGGTTGAAGCCATTGAGCAAAAAGTGAGGGAAGAAAAACGGGGCGAAGCACCTGTTGTAATTGATGCAGAAATCAATCAACGATTAGAACTTTTGCGAAACCAAGCCGCCAAAGTATTTACCGGTGAACTGAACGAATACATTGAAAATGTGCGGAAGGCACACGAACAAAAAATTGACCTACTCAACCCTGATGAACTGGTAAATGTGGGCTGGGACAAAGACAATAAAGACAAGGCAAACGAAACCGTTACCGCTTTTAAAGAATGGATAGAAAGCCACAAAGATGAAATTGTAGCCTTGCAGATTTTTTACGGGCAACCTTACCGCAGGCGTGAACTTACATTTACAATGATTAAGGATTTGGTGGATAAAATCATACAGGAAAAACCTACCCTTGCCCCTATGAGTGTTTGGCGGGCTTATGAGCAATTAGAAAACGTAAGCGGACAACCCAAAAACGAAATGGTGGCACTGGTATCACTTATCCGCAAAGTGGCTGGCATTGATGCCACACTCACGCCTTACGATAAAACCGTTGACCGCAACTTTCAGCAGTGGATTTTGAAAAAAAATGCAGGACAGCACAACCGCTTTAGCAAGGAGCAGATGGACTGGCTGTATATGCTGAAAGAGCAGATTGCCACATCTGTGCATATTGAAGCCGATGATTTGGACTACACTCCCTTTGATGCCAAAGGCGGACGTGGCAAAATGTGGCAACTCTTTGGCGATGAAATGGAAACGATTATTAACGAATTAAACGAAGCACTGGCAGCATAAAATGTCTGAATTAAGACGGGTAGGATTTTAGGATTAAAGGATTTTTGAAAATGAAATACGAGGAGTTAACACATAAAATAATAGGTTGTGCCATGAAAGTCCATTCTGTATTAGGGAATGGTTTTCAAGAAGTGATTTATCAAAGGGCTTTAGCTATTGAGATGGAGAAGCAAGGACTTTCTTTCCAAAGAGAAATGGAAATGACTATTTTTTACGATGGAATAGATATTGGCACCCGCAGAGTTGACTTTTTTGTAGATGATTTGATTATGGTCGAACTAAAAGCACTGACCAAATTGGAAGATGTGCACCTGGCTCAGGCCATGAACTATTGCCAGGCGTACAACCTGCCCATAGGTTTACTCATAAATTTCGGTGCAAAAAGCCTTGAATTTAAAAGAGTGTACAACCTTACCCATCCTGAAAATAAAGACTATGCAGCAAATAATCCTAAAATCCAATCATCCAAAAAATCATAATTCAGACAAATGGGCAGCATAATGAGTGAAGAAAGAGAAATACTAAGAGTTCCATTAGGTGAAATATTTTTTACAACAAGTGGAGGAACACCATCTCGAAAAAATCCTGCATATTATAATGGAAATATTCCTTGGATAAAATCTGGTGAATTGGACAAGGGAATAATTAATAAAGCGGAGGAGTATATTACAGAAAGTGCTGTAAAAAATTCAAGTGCTAAACTGTTTCCTAAAGGAACGTTGCTCATAGCTCTTTATGGTGCAACAATTGGTAAACTATCATTTTTAGGAATTGATGCAACTACCAACCAAGCAATTTGTGGGATATTTGACAACAAAGAAATTGATTTAAACTACCTCTATTACTACTTACTTTTTCAAAGACCAAAATTGATAGAAGTTGGTATTGGTGGAGCACAACCAAATATCAGTCAAGATATAATTCGAAAACAATTAATTCCAATTTTTCCTAAACCCGAGCAGCACCGCATTGTAGCCAAAATAGAAGAGTTGTTCAGCAGTTTGGATAAAGGCATCGAAAGTTTGAGAACGGCAGAGCAGCAACTCAAAGTCTATCGGCAGGCGGTATTGAAATGGGCGTTTGAGGGGAAATTGTCTGAATTAAGAAAGAAAGGATTAAAAGATGATAGGATTAGCGACAAAAAAGAAATCCTAAAATCTACTAATCCTAAAAATCCAAATTCAGACAATGAATTGCCGGAGGGGTGGAGAAAGGATGATGTTAAAAATATTGCGATTAGTATTCAGTACGGATATACAGAATCTTCGAGTAATTCCGTAGTCGGTCCCAAATTTTTGCGAATTACTGATATTCAAAACAATCGAGTTAATTGGGGTAGCGTTCCTTATTGCCCAATAAGTGATGATGAAATAGAAAAATACTTACTTAAGGATGGAGATTTGGTCTTTGCAAGGACAGGTGCAACTGTAGGTAAGAGTTTTTTAATCAAAGGCAATATTCCAAAAAGTGTTTTTGCATCTTACTTAATAAGGCTTCGTTTTCCAAAAGATATAATTGATAAATATGTTTGGTATTATTTCCAATCTCCATTGTATTGGAATCAAATAACGGACAAGCAAGTTGGAACTGGACAGCCAAACGTAAATGGGACTACTTTAGGAAAATTGGAAATTATTGTTGCTCCACTTTCCGAACAACAACGTATCGTCTCCGAAATCGAAAGCCGCCTATCCGTTTGCGACAAGATAGAAGAAAGCATCACTACCAGTTTGCATCAAGCCGAAGCCCTTCGCCAAAGCATTTTGAAAAAGGCATTTGAAGGCAAATTGGTAGAGCAAGACCCAAATGATGAGCCTGCTTCGGTTTTATTGGAGAGGATAAAGGCAGAAAGGGAAAAGAATAAGCCAGTGAAGAAAGCAAAGGAGAAAAAGGTAAAACAAACAAAATCTAAAAAGAGACCATAACGATATGAGCAACGAAAGCAACAATACATCAAGCATAATCAGTAAAGTATGGAGTTTTTGCACCATACTCAAAGACGATGGCGTAAGCTATGGCGACTATTTGGAACAACTTACTTATCTGCTTTTCCTGAAAATGGCAGACGAGTTTAGCAAACCGCCATACAGCCGAAAACTCCCAATTCCGAAGGATTACAACTGGGAAAGTTTGGTTGCCAAGCGTGGTGCTGAATTGGAAAACCACTACACCAACTTATTGCGTGAGTTATCGCAATCAAAAGGCGTATTAGGTCAAATCTTTATCAAGAGCCAAAATAAAATTCAAGACCCTGCCAAACTCTTTAAACTCATTGATATGATTGACAAAGAGCAATGGAGCACAATGGGAGCCGATGTAAAAGGAAAAATTTACGAAGGCCTGTTGGAGAAAAATGCAGAAGATACCAAAAGCGGTGCAGGTCAGTATTTCACCCCTAGAGCCTTAATTCGTGCAATGGTGGAATGTGTTAGACCAGAACCGATGAAAACCATAGCCGACCCTGCTTGCGGTACAGGTGGTTTCTTTTTAGCGGCTTATGACTTCATTGCCAATCCAGATAACTATTCACTAAACCGTGAGCAAAAGGAATTTCTAAAACACCAAACCTTTTTCGGAAATGAAATTGTAGCCGGAACAAGAAGAATGGCATTAATGAATTTGTTTCTGCACAATATTGGTGATTTTGAAAGCGACAACTTCATTTCTCCTGCCGATGCTTTGATTTCGGATAGTGGTTTGCGAGTGGACTATGTATTAGCCAATCCGCCATTCGGTAAAAAGAGCAGTATGACTTTTACCAATGACGAGGGAGAACAAGACAGCGAAGATTTAACATACAATCGTCAGGACTTTTGGGTAACGACAAGCAACAAGCAGTTGAACTTTGTGCAACACATACGCACAATGCTCAAATCAGACGGACGAGCAGCAGTAGTATTACCCGACAACGTATTGTTTGAAGGTGGTGCAGGTGAAACCATCAGAAAAAAACTTTTGGAAACAACTAACCTGCATACCATTCTCCGTTTACCGACAGGGATTTTCTATAAGCAAGGCGTAAAAGCGAACGTGTTGTTTTTCGACAACAAACCAGCATCTAAAAACGCACAGACAAAAGAGATTTGGTTTTACGATTTCAGAACCAACATTCATTTCACGCTAAAGAAAAATCCTTTGCGCCTGGAAGACTTGAAAGACTTTATTGACTGCTACAATCCGACCAACATCAACAAACGTAAAGAAACTTACAACGCAGACAGCAATCCCGAAGGACGTTGGAGAAAATTCACTTACGATGAAATTATTGAAAGAGACAAAACAAGTTTAGACATCACTTGGATAAAAGACAAAAGCCTAACAGACCTTGACAATTTACCTGACCCTGATTTATTGGCAAATGACATCATTGAAAACTTAAAATCAGGAATAGAAAGTTTTGAGGAAATAATGGTGACAATAAACGGAAAGTAGCCAACGCTATTGGTGGCACATTTGCAAAACCGCACAAGCCCACGCCAAAGCTAAGTTTTGCAAAAGAGCCACCAAGCCAACGCATCAAGACAGACACGAAATGAACGGACAACGAGACACGAAAGACAGCAGGGCAGCCTGTAACACGGTATTGGCAAAATGGCGGCAGAAGTGCTACTATGAAACATTTGTGCAAAATTCAACGGCAGTATTACTATTGAACTTTAGTGCTAATAATCCGCCACTTCGGCAATACCCAAACCGTTAACTATGTCAAGAAAAATAGTTTTTTTAATTAATCCAATATCAGGTGGGCGAAATAAGGCAAAGCTGAAAACACTTATTGAAAAGCGACTCTCTAATGCTCCTATTCCTTACTGCATAATGCCTACAGATGTACATGGAGAATATGCTGAAGTGAGTGAAATAATTAAAAATGAACATTATAATTGTGTAGTTATCTGCGGAGGAGATGGCTCTGTAAATCAGGCGGTAAAAGCGCTTCGCAACCACCCTGTTCAATTTGGCATTATCCCAATGGGATCCGGAAATGGTCTTGCATTCGCAGCGGGAATTCCGTCTTCTCCTATCAAAGCCATTGAAGTAATATTAAATGGTAATGCATTTGATACAGATGCTTTTTGGCTAAACGAACACTTTGGTTGTATGTTATCCGGAGTGGGTTTTGATGCAATCATTGCACATGATTTTTCAAAGCAAAAGAAGCGCGGATTATCCGCCTACCTTAAACGTTGTCTTTATCATTTTTTCAAAAGCGGAACCTTTTCCTTTTCATTTGAAATAAACAACCACACTTTTACCGAGAATTGTTATTTTATAAGTGTAGCCAATAGCAATCAATTTGGTAATCATGTAACCATTGCTCCCAAAGCAAGTCTTAATGACGGTATGCTTGATGTTGTAGTTGTAAAAAAAATGAACAAAATTCGATTACTTGCTGAAATTGCCTGGCAAATCAAGATGGGAAAGGTAACTGTACCGAATACTCGAAAAAATAATTCAGCTATCCTCTATTTTCAATCAAACTATATCACCATTAATAACCCGCAAAAAGCGCCGGTTCATATAGACGGTGAGCCGGCAGGAAATATTGAAAAGTTAAGCATTCAAATAATACCAAGTGCTTTTAAACTAATCCAACCTACCTCATTTTAACGTACCTAAAAAGCGTTGTAATTGATACTGGTTGTAAGGATGATGAAATGACTGTTGAATATCTAACCGTTCACGTGCAGAGAGGTGAAAATTCAATGAAGCCATTTTACTTTCCTTTTTTGGAAAATACACCATCGTAAATCTATCAACAGGGAAAAGCGAGCCTGCCTGAAAATAAGAGATCTGGTCTAACTGAGAATAGCCTTGCATCTTAAACCAATTATGCTGTAATACCGTTGCCGGATTAATAATCATATCGGTTAAAGAGTTCGTTTCAAATTGTTGCTGCCAGTTATCGGGTAGTTTATCTTTAATTTGAAGAATAACAATCCCTGAAGTATTTGTAGCAATCCAATCTTTAAAATGTTCTGCAAAACGTAAAGTGGTTTCTAATCCATAATTATCACGTAAGCCCGCATCCATTACATCAATAACAGGCTCTGTAGGTAACCATACATTAGGAAGCACATAAGGAAATGTAGCATTCATACGCAAGGCTGAGAGAATTCGTAGGTTTTGTGGATTGCGGTCATGGAAGAGGCTTTTGAAATCTACCCCATCCGGCTCTGCATTAGGGTCAACAGCTTTCATCATAAACGATACCGGTTGAGAAGAAATAATCATCCTGCGTCCATCACGTTTAATAACCGAATTGAAAATCATAAGTGGAACATTTCCTTGCCCTTCATCCGCTTCAACATCCTTCAATTGCACATTGAGCACATTAAATGTATTCAGTGCCAATTTTCTTTCAAATGCATACCCTCTATCTTTAACATAGTGCATTTTACCCACGCTGAACTTTAGTGCAGGAGCAAAAATATCACGGGTAATCATAGATGAAAAAATTGCATTCAACAAATCGCGGGATATATTATCAACATAAGTGGTGTCATATAGATTAATATCTTTACCATGAAATTTTTCACGATATAATTCCCGATAATAAGTTGCCGCCAACATCCCTCCACTGGCCCCACTAATCATAAATGTTTTCTTAAACAATTGGCCGTTATAAAGACTATCAATTTTTTGCAAATTATTCATCACAAAAGCAGCACTACGTAAGCCTCCTCCACTTACATTTATAAACACCATTTTGGGTTTCTCTTCCTTTTGGTGTGCCTTCCATCGGTTTAATATCCGAATCATATTTGCTTTATCTGCCTTTATATGCTCAGGAGAGCAAAGCGCATTCAATTGAAATTTATTGTAGGAAGTGCGAGGTAGTTTCTTTGAATAATTTAATCCATAAGCCTTATTACGGGCATCAATATATTCATACTTATATAAGAAATTAGCAAAAATTATAAGCAAGATAGCCATAGGGAGGCTCCAGTTCTGAAGAAAATAGGTAAGTGCCCCAATAGCAGCAACAGCTATGCCTAAAAAGACAAGCACACTGGAAAAAGCGGGAATTTCAAAAAAAGGATTTTCAAGAAAAACACCAATAATAATTAAAAATATAAATGCAAGTAAAATACTTACAATAGCAGCTATATGATGTTGTTTAAAAATCTTTTCTAAAAAATCTTCCCGATAGTGATGTACTTTCCGGGGCTTTCTAATTCGAAAAAAAGAAGACAGATAATAATTTACATGTTGCCCAAGATCTTCTTTCCAAAATATTTTTTCCGGACCTCTTTTTCGTAAAAGTTCCGGGTTGGCAACCAATGGAGTCATTCGTCTAACTATAGTTTTTTCAGCTCCAAAAAAATATACGAAAGAAACTGCCCAAGAAATAGTAATCCCAAACAAAAGGCCGGCAATAAGCATTAAAATGTCTAGCGTTGACTTTAATTCAATATCACGATTGTAATGATATACACTAAACAGATAATAAACTAAGAATATAATAGGCAGCAAATTATTATTAATGCTGTACTTTAAAAATGGATTAGAAGTGGTAGCTAAAAATTTAAATCTACGGCTGTGCAAAATGAATGTTGTGATTTGCCAGGCCATGATAAAAACACCCATAGCAACCCCGGTGATTAAAAAAGAAACAAAATCAACTTTTCCCCAATACTCAGGAGAAAGAATAAGCCCTTGTGCTCCAAATGATTTCAAAAAACTGCCTCCTACTGTGCTATATAAAATAAACCAAGGTAACAGCAGTACTTGATATTTTTTAAAATGCAAGACAAAAAGCTGTACCGGAAGAAAATAATAAATATTACGCAGCAGCTTTTTCATTTCATTAAGATAGTTAAGTAATTTGCTTACCAGGTTTCTTTCTGGTTAAAAAAAACAAACTAGTCAAAAATATCACCATTACCATAGCTATAAACTGGTGACTAACTCCCCAAAAAACTAACGCTTTAGGATTTGCTCCACTCAAAACCGTAAAAATTCCTAAAGTAATTTGCACAAGCGTAACCAACAAGAACCCTAATCTCAGCTTTTTGAACCGGGCATTAGTTACATTTCTACTACTAATAAAGAAGAAAATAATGATTAGTGCAAGAAAATATGCATTCATTCGATGTATAAAGTGAATAGTAAGGTTGTTATTCAATATATTTTCCCATGCGGGTATTAATTCTCCAATAGTTGGTGGTATAAAATATCCATTAATATCCGGCCATGTAGGAGCAGATTGTGCTGCTTTTAATCCAGCCATAAATCCACCATAAACCAGCTGTACAAATAATACAATAGCAATAAGCCAGAGTTGGTTCCTCAGTTTGGGAGAAATTATTTTCTCTTTATAGGAAGGAGAAAGTTGAAGGGCAAACCAAAGTGTATATACAAGCAAAACCAAAGCAGAAATAAAATGAGTGGTTAGTTCTACATGACCAACATAATATTTCTGTGGCACCAATCCACTTTTAACCATTATCCAGCCTACTAATCCTTGCAGCGCTCCAAGTAAAAACAGTATAATCATGGGAGCTACCATTTCCTTTTTAAATCTTCTTTTTGCTAAAAAATAAATGAATCCTGCAAGGAAAACTAATCCTAATAAGCGGGCCCATTGGCGATGCATCCATTCCCAAAAGAAAATGAATTTAAAATCAGAAAGGGTGAAACTTCTGTTGATGTATTTAAATTGGTCTATTTGTTTGTATTTATCAAATTCTGCCTGCCACTGCACATTATTAAGTGGTGGTAACACTCCCGTAATAGGCTTCCACTCTGTAATAGACAAGCCGGACTCTGTAAGCCGGGTAATTCCACCTATTAGAATCTGAACCATTATCATAAATACTCCCAGCAGTAACCAGCGAACAATAGCTTTGTTATTATCTGTGTTTGACATAATCCCGCAAAGATAGTTGCACAAAATTGAATTGAAAGCACCGGGGCATCACAGACTATTCAATAGAGTTTTTACTTTAAGGTATATTTGTTGCATGAGTTTAAAACCCAATTTTTCTCCTTCAGGTATCGAGGCCGGTGTTGATGAAGCGGGTAGAGGTTGTTATGCGGGGCCAGTAGTAGCTGCTGCTGTAATCTTTCGTAGGGGCTATTATCATCCATTACTTAATGACAGCAAACAATTAAAGGAATCACAGCGCAATTTGTTAAGAGATGTGATAGAGAAGGAAGCGCTGGGCTATGGTGTAGGCTTTGTTGATAACCTTGAAATAGACAAAGTAAACATTTTGCAAGCTACATATCAGGCTATGCATAAAGCCATCAATCAACTAAAAATTACTCCCGATAAATTACTAATTGATGGAAATCGTTTTAAGTCTTACGAGAAAATACCTCATCACTGTATTATAAAAGGGGACACCCATTTTATTTCCATCGCTGCGGCCAGTATTCTGGCTAAGACATATCGTGATGCATATATGCAAGACCTCCATAAAGAATTCCCCTGTTATGGTTGGAATGTAAATAAAGGATATGGTACCGCCAAACACAGAAGGGCCATTGAACTATATGGACTATGTTCGTATCATAGGAAAAGTTTTCGTATTAATCCAATTATTCTAAATCAATAACTCCACTTCCTTCGCGTAGAACATGCCAATCATCTGTTGTACAATCCACCACGGTAGAAGGCACCACACCTCCAATACCTCCGTCAATTACATAATCTACTCTTCCTTCAAAATTTTTCCAAATAACTTCAGGGTCGGTATAATCTTCTACCATCTCACCCGGTAAAGATGCACTGAGTATAGGCCCATCTAATTCTTCAAGAATATTTTGACATATCACGTTATTGGGTATGCGCAAACCAACCGTTGATCTCTTTGTTTGTAAAATTTTTGGCACTTGTTTGCTTGCCGGTAAAACAAAAGTAAAAGGGCCGGGCAAATATGATTTTAGTAATCTGTATAATGGTGTACCAATACTTTTTGTATAATCGCTCAGGTGGCTTAAATCACGGCAAATAAATGATAATTGTGCTTTTTGAGGAAGAATTCCTTTTATTCTACATATTCGCTCTACTGCTTTAGGTTGAAAAATATCACAACCCAGGCCATAGATAGTATCAGTTGGATAAATAATAATACCTCCGCCTTTTAGTGATTCCACTACCTGTTTAATCAGTCGGGGCTGGGGGTTTTGAGGATGGATATGAAGTAACATTATAAAAAAATAAGCACAAATTAGGTTTATTGTTCAAAAACTTCAATTAATCGAATACTTTTGCACCGAATTTTTCATTTTTCAAAATCATGTAATATGTCACTCATTACTGTAGGCACTATGGCCTTTGATGCCATTGAAACTCCGTTTGATAAGGTTGACCGCATTGTAGGTGGGTCTGCAACCTATGTTGCTTATGCGGCCAGCCATTTCGTAAAACCGGTTCAGCAAATTTCAATTATTGGCAATGACTTTCCTCAAAGCGAATTAGATGAGCTCATTAGCCGGGGTGTACAGATTGAGGGTGTGGAGATGGTGCCGGATAAGAAATCATTCTTTTGGAGTGGGCGTTATCATTTGGATATGAATGCAAGAGATACATTAGTTACTGATTTAAATGTGTTGGAAAATTTCAACCCCATTGTGCCTGACAGTTATCAGGGAGCAGATTTTTTAATGCTGGGAAATCTTATGCCTTCAATACAAATGCAGGTTATTAAACAACTAAAACAACGTCCGAAATTTGTAGCCATTGATACAATGAATTTTTGGATGGATAGTGCAATGGATGACCTAATAGCAGTATTGCAGAAAATTGATGCTTTAATCATCAATGATAGTGAAGCACGCCAATTAAGTGGTGAGGTTTCATTGGTAAAAGGAGCACATAAGATATTAACCATGGGGCCAAAGTTTTTAATTATTAAAAAAGGAGAACATGGTGCTCTGCTCTTTCACAAAAATCAAGTCTTCTTTGCACCCGCCTTACCATTAGAAGATGTGTTTGACCCAACCGGTGCCGGAGATACCTTTGCCGGCGGATTCATGGGCTACTTAGCAAAAACAAAGGATATTAGTTTTGAAAATATGAAAACCGCAATTATTGTAGGTAGTGCATTAGCCAGTTTTTGCGTAGAAAAATTTGGTCCTGATCGTTTAAAAGAAATTAGTAAAAAGGACATTGATATCCGAATCAGTGAATTTGTTCAGTTAGTTAATTTTGATATCGACCTTTTATAACGGTTAGGAATGATCGAAATAATTGCCCTATTTTTTTTGCTTCGTGATCTTGGAAATTTAGCCAATAAAAAAGGCCAACCCCAAACACGCTGGATTATCCTTGGCTTAGTTAACTGGGTTTTTGCTGAAATGATGGGAATAATAATCGGCCTCATGATATTTTCTGTAAATAATTTAATTAGTGTTTTAATTATGGGATTGATGGGTGGATTTGCCGGATACCATCTTACTCGAATTCGTCTAAATAAATTTCCTGATAAAGGAAAGAAAGACGACATAGATTATACATTTTAATGATTGCTTCCCTTTTATTTACAAGGCAGCAAACTTAAGTTACACTACTTAATAAGAAGTATATTAAACGAGAACAAAAAATCCATTAACCTATTCAGCTATTCCTTCAAGAGCAAAAAGAAATGCATAATTTCTTGCACTGTCTTTTAACGCATTAAACCTGCCGGATGCACCACCATGGCCTACAGACATATCAGTATGAAGTAATAAAACATTTTTACTTGTATTCGCTCTGCGCAATTTTGCAATCCATTTAGCCGGTTCAAAATACTGCACCTGACTATCATGTAATCCTGTGGTGATTAGCAAATTTGGATATGCTTTAGGCGCAACGTTATCATAAGGGGAGTAAGACTTCATATAGAAATAACTTTCTTTATTTTCCGGATTGCCCCATTCATCATACTCATTGGTTGTAAGCGGAATAGTTGGATCACTCATAGTAGTAACCACATCTACAAAAGGAACTGCAGCAATAACACCATTCCATAAATCCGGACGCATATTTACCACAGCCCCCATTAGTAATCCACCCGCACTTCCGCCGCTCGCATACAAATGCGCTTTAGATGTATATTTATTGGCAAGCAAAAACTCAGCACAAGAAATAAAGTCGGTGAATGTGTTTTTTTTCTTCATCATCTTTCCGTCTTCATACCAATACCTTCCCATTTCCTGCCCTCCTCTGATATGCGCGATAGCAAATCCGAAACCCCTGTCTAATAAGCTCAGCCTAACACTACTAAAACTCGCATCCATACTAACTCCATAAGACCCATAACCATATAATAACAAAGGAGCATTACCATCTTTTTTAAATCCTTTACGATAAACTATCGAAATGGGAACCTTTGTTCCATCACTTGCAGTGGCATACACCCGTTCTGATAAATAATTATCCGGAGAAAAGTCACCTAATACCGCCTGCTGTTTTAACATTGTTTTCTTACGCGTATCCATATCATAATCAAATACGGTAGCCGGTGTAGTAAGTGATGTATAATTAAACCGAAGCAACCGCGTATCATATCCCGGGTTATTATCCAAACCGGCAGAATAAGCCGGGTCATCAAATGACAAAAAGTGTTCATCACCGTTATTCGTGTTCTTAATATGGATTTGAGTTAATCCATCTTTCCTCTCTTCTAAAACAAGATAATCTTTAAACAATTCAAAGCCTTCTATCAATACCTTATCATTATGAGGAACATAGTCAACCCAATTATCAACCCGGGTAAAATGAGTTGGGGTTACCATAATTTTAAAATTTTTCGCCTGGTAATTTGTGTGGATATAAAAACTATCACCGGCATGGTTAACATCATACAACACATCCTCCATTCGAGGTTGAAAAACCTTGAAGGAGTTATCGGGCTTTCCTGCATCCAAGTATAAGTATTCAGAAGATAAAGTTCCCTTTGAAGCGATAAGGATAAACTGTTTGGACTTTGTTTTACCCAAGCCTATATAATTGGTTGGGTCTTTTTCTTCATATACAATCAAATCATTCTTTACTTCATCACCCAATTTGTGCTTCATAATCTTCTCAGACAATAAAGTAACCGGGTTTTTAGCTGTATAGAATAGCGTAGTATTATCATTTGCCCAAATAGCACGGCCTGTAGTTCCTTTAATGACAAAATCAAAATCCCTTCCTGTTTCCAAATCTCTAAATCTTATCTCATACTCTCTTCTTGATACCGTATCTACGCCATACGCTAATATTTTATTATTAGGAGAAACAGAAAATCCTGTGGCAGAGTAATAAGCATGCCCCTCTGCCATTTCATTTACATTTAGCAACACTTCCTCTTTCGCTTCTAAGCTTCCTTGTTTTCTACAGAATAAAAAGTAATCCTTTCCATCTTCCATTCTATAATAATAATAATAGCCATTATCTAAATAAGGCACGCTTTCGTCTTTTTCTTTAATTCGCCGCTTCATTTCTTCAAACAATTTTTGTTGTAGCCCGTGTGTTGCTGCCATCATTTTATCGAAATAGCTATTCTCTGCCTTTAAATAATCCACCACCTTGGCACTATCCGGCCCCTTAGTAAAATAATCACTCATCCAATAATAATCATCTTGACGTACATCATCATGCGCTGTCATAAAATGAGGTTTAATTTCTGCTACCGGAGGTGCTGCATCCGGCCATACATACGCTTGTTTCTTCATAATAACCTGACTTGTTGCATTATTGATAGCAAAGGCTACACAGAGCCCTGCTGTTAAATGGGAAAGACGCATTGGATTTATTTTTTAGATATATCATTTACTTGCTAAAACAATTGCACGCTTAAATTTAGCTGATTTTCCTGAAGGATGCAGCGTTTCAACATACAAAATATAACGACCCGTTGGCAATGGCTCTTGTTTCTCTCTCAAGCCATCCCATTTCCAAAAGCCAACAATCCCACATAGTTGATTTCGGCAAATCTGCCTCACCATTCTACCGGCATAATCAAAAACAGACACCGTAGCTAAAAAGCCATTTTGGGGAAATGAATACTGGATAATTGCAAAATCATCTCTACCGTCATTATCCGGGCTAATTATTTGAGGAGAAATAGTGATTTCCGCACTTGCAAGCGTTAACGCTAACATTTGAGAGTTTTCGTATCCCGGAGTTCCATAACCAACAGTTGATGATGCACTATGCCAATTATTAAAATCTTGCGTGGGTTTATTATAATTAATCCGTTCAAGTGACACCCCTTCCGCATTTGATAAAAGCGGATAATGCCACGATTTATTGTAAGCCAATTCATCAACCAACTCGCCGGCATTATTTATCAATACAACATTCCCTCTATCATCCGGCCATGAAGGGGTAAATAATGAAATAAAATATTGTCTATTAGGGGTAACGTATCGTTGTTGAACGATATCAGGATTTTCTGTGACCACCATAAAATCACCGGGAAAAAACAAAAAATGTTCTTGACTAATACGCGCAATGCTGCTCACCGCTCCGGAAGTGTTTCTATTTGCCAAAAACAAATAATACAAATCAACCGGTGCGTTTCCTTTATGATATAATTCCACATAATCTACCTCACCGGGATGAGGGTTAAATAAAATTTCATTTATAATAATTTCATATTCTGTAGGTGAAACAGGAAGCCCTACACGTAGTGAATATTCGGGCTGAGCCATTTCACCACCACAATTGCGAATACCCGTAATCGTTATTGTATAAATATTTAATGGAGCTAATGCCCTTGCCAAGGTTAATTGAATTCGCATAAACAACGGGGCTACAGGCTTAATTTCAACAAATCCTCCAATATCTTCGTTAATACTAAAAGTGGCATGCATAGCAGAAAGGCTATCTACCGATTGATTAAACCAAACCTCAATATGCATGCTATCCAAAACGCTAACTCGTATAGGCCGTAAATTAGCATTTAATGCTACTGTGCCATAAATAGAATTGGTTTGAGAGGGTGTTCCACCAATAGAAGATACGGATGACTTCCAGTTTTCAGCCTGTAAACACGGTTTTGTAATATCTATCATTTCTAAAGAAAAACCACCGTTCTTCTTAAACTCATCAGCGTACCATGTTTCGCTGTATTTTACTGCATGAATTGTCACTCCTTGGGGAGAATGAATACTTAAAAGATCACCACTGTTATTTAGCGAAGGAAATCCCGATATTCCTAAAACATGTTCATAGTGCTCGAATTCATTTATCCGTGACGTTGAAGTTAAAACAACATATTGCTGAGGGGCCAGTAAATATGGCGGCAGTACCAAACACCCCTGTGAATTTTTACACAACCTCCAACCTTCCAAATTAAGTACCGTACCCGAAGCGTTATATAGTTCTATCCATTCTGCTTCCGGAAGTTGTACCACAGGCGTAGGGTCAGCCATAATTTCTGTAATAAGTACATCTGCATATTGTGGAATAAGATAAGAAAAGACAATTGTAGTATCCGTTATATAATTGCCTGAGATATCCGCAATATCGGTAACGTATAAACGCAATTCTTCCCGTTGTGGAAGGGTATTAAAAAATGTTAAGTGAAAAGCTCGAGCATCAAATACATCCGCTTCAATAATGCGAGGAAAACCCACACCACGATTCACCTCGTAATGAAAAGAATTTAATGCATCATGGCTATTTACCGCTTCTGAGAAATGAACAATAACCACTGAATCATTTTTTGCAAAAACGCTTGTTATTAGCGGCTTAATAGTATCCGGTATAAAGGGGCTTATTTCAAAGTCATCAAAATAATGTTTTTGAAAGAACGATGAAGCGCTTTGCTGAACAAGCACTCCCATAAAGGAAGACTGTCGGTAAGTTGAATCAATTGATGGCTGCTCCATAAACATACGAGATGTTAAACCCACATCGTGCCATAGTGTAAAAGTATAATCAGGCCCTCGGGTAACCAGTATCCGTAATTCATTTGTACTTCCTGAAATACTGCCATCCAAGCCATCAATTAAGCAAACACTTCCTGAAGAATCTTTTCTAAAAAGTGACACTTCATCATGTGCTCCTCCTAATCTCACAAAATATCCGGTAAGTGGTGGAGATAATAAATGGCTATCCGATGCTATTAAATAAATATCTATGTAATTAGCAGAAGATGTAGCAAAATCTAATTTTACATAAAACGACCACTGAGCGAATGCATAATGCTGTGCTGTAGAAAGAAAAAAGCGATCATTAATTGTTACAGATGCACTTTGTAACTGAAGTTGGTTGTTTACAAAAAACTTATTAGTATCTCCATACCATGATGGTGAAGAAGAAAAATTTCCATCAGAAAAATCATCTAACAATTGTGCAGAGGCATAATGGCTGGCTACTATAGCCAGTAAGAATAAATATTTCATAAGGGTAGATTGTGTTCGTAAAAATAGACCTATATCATACCAATCATTTCAACATGGGAATAAAATACCCTTTGGAAGTAATCGTATTACCTTTAAAAATTGCACCTAACCAAAATCCCAAACTCTCCTTTTCCCCATCATTTCATCACATGCTGTTTGCATGTTTGTAAATCATATTTTTGTAGAATAAATAGATAAAATGAAAGTTGCTGTTGTTGGAGCTACCGGTTTGGTAGGGGGTAAAATGCTGGAGGTATTGGAAGAGAAAAATTTTCCAATCACCGAAATGATACCTGTTGCTTCTGAAAAATCCTTAGGGAAAAAGATACGGTGGAAAGATACTGATATAACGGTTGTAGGCATTAAAGAGGCAATTGCTAAAAAGCCGGAAGTTGCTCTTTTTTCTGCAGGGGGTAATACTTCTCTCACCTGGGCTCCCCAATTTGTAAAAGCGGGCATAAGAGTTATTGACAATTCAAGCGCATGGCGTATGGATGATACCGTTCCCTTAATTGTGCCGGAGATTAATGGGGATTTATTAACTAAGCAAGATTATCTCATTGCTAATCCTAATTGTTCTACTATCCAATTGGTGATGGTGTTAAATCCCTTAAACAGGCGATACGGTTTAGATCGGGTGGTGGTCAGTACTTATCAAAGTGTTTCGGGTGCAGGAGCAAAAGGAATAAAGCAATTAACCAATGAGCGGCAGGGAATTGGTGGGGAGATTGCCTTCCCTTATCCTATTGACCTTAATGCTATTCCGCAAATTGACATCTTTTTGGAAAATGATTACACCAAGGAAGAAATGAAAATGATTAATGAAAGCAGGAAAATTTTACAAATTCCTCATCTCAAACTAACGGCTACGTGTGTACGAGTACCGGTTTTAGGCGGTCATAGCGAAAGTGTGAATATTACCTTTAAAGAAGATTTCGACATTGGTGATGTAAAGCAAATTTTATCTCAAACACCCGGTGTAATAGTAGTAGATAACCCTGCTAAGCAATCATATCCCATGCCACTACTGGTACAAAATAAAGATGAGACTTATGTGGGCCGTATCCGTCGTGACGAAAGCAATGCTCGTTCACTAAATTGTTGGATAGTAAGCGACAACCTGCGCAAAGGAGCTGCTACCAATGCAGTACAAATTGCCTTATTAATGAAAGAAAGAGGAATAATTGGCTAAACTAAATTTTTACATCTACTCCCAGTGTTGCAATCATTTCAAAATATCCAAATCCATGATGCACCCGGTTGCCCTTCATTTCGGGTGTATTTGCTAATGCATTTATGTATCTAACATAGCCGGTTTTACCTGTTGCTTCTATAAAAAAATGATGAAAGGGATAGATGCGAGCTCCCCCTTCAGCGCCAAAATTATAGCCCGCTATATGGAATTTATTATTCAATCTTTGGCCATGATAGGTAAAGTCTGTTCTTGGAATATTTATCCCTGCTCCTGCTTTCCAAAGTAAATTCAAAAGTGGGCGGTGGGTATATTTGGAACGCAAAATGGTGTTTTGTTGCACATAATTAATATGCAATAAATTTCCCCCATCCGTATGTTCCAAATGAAGAAATTGCGTGGGATTGAGGATGCTGTCTCCATCTACAGGTTGATTATTTATCACTCCTTTCACGCTAACTTTTTGCCCATCCGTTAACACATATTTAATATGATCAAAATTAATTTCTACCGCCTTGGTCTTTTGTGAGTTAACATAAAAGCCTACACGATAATTGTACTGAGGAATAGACACCTCGGCTGGTTTTTTAAATACCGCATCAAAATCAGGCTTATCATGCGCTTTCGCTTTGTATAAGGTGAAGTTATCTCCATTAGCTAAACGAAAATGCACATTACTATTCGTGTACCATTCCATATTATATCCCCACTGGATATACATTCCATAAACCTTCTTTTTATCCTTTTGGGCGTTCGCAGAAAAAGTTAACAGTATAGCTACAACAACATAAATAAATTTCTTCATTTTATTTTTAAGGATTACGAAATGATAACCCGGATTAAAGTTTTGATTCTTAATAAAAGCATATTCCTCCGATAGAAGCGTACTTCATCAATGTCAAATGCCCTTTTAGTCAATTTGCCAAGTCTCCTTCCCTTTCAATAATGCATCTAAATCTCCTTTACCATTCTTTGCTATGCTATCATCAATTTGCTGTACGAGGATGTCTTCATAACAGGGCCGATTTGTTTGATAGAAAACACCAAATGGCCGTGGAAGGTGGTCTTCTAATGCAGGATTGTCAAACATCCGGGTCAGTACTTGTGCTTTAGCTAAATCATGTTCATCGTGTATCCAAAGGTCATTCTCACTACAATCTGAAACATTCACGACTACCGGTTTCAAACCATCCAATTTAATACCCTTTTCCTTATTCGCACCAAACATTAATGGTTTACCATGTTCAAGGAATATGGCCTCATTGGGCTTGCTCAATTTTTCAGTAAAGGTTTCAAACGCACCGTCATTAAAAATATTGCAGTTTTGATAAATTTCTAAAAACGAAGCACCTTTATGTTGTGCAGCGCGTAAAAGCATACTCTGCAGATGTTTAGGATCACGATCCATAGAGCGAGCAACAAAAGTAGCATCAGCACCTAAGGCAAGGGCTGCCGGATTAAATGGATGGTCTATACTTCCAACAGGAGTACTCTTTGTAATTTTCTTTTCTTCGGAAGTTGGAGAATATTGTCCCTTTGTTAAACCATAAATCTGGTTATTAAACAACATTATGTTTACATCAAAATTTCTACGCAACAGATGGATAGTATGATTACCACCAATACTTAATCCATCTCCATCTCCTGTAACAATCCACACGCTCAACTCCGGACGAGCTGCCTTTAATCCGCTGGCAATAGCTGTTGCTCTTCCGTGAATACCGTGCATACCATAGGTATTCATATAATACGGAAAGCGACTGCTGCAACCAATACCCGAAATAATTACAAAATTCTCACGCGGGATTCCAAGTGTTGGAAATACTTTTTGTACTTGTGCTAAAATTGAATAATCACCACATCCCGGACACCAGCGCACTTCCTGGTCGGTAGCAAAATCTTTTGCCGTAAGGGGTTGTGGATCTATAACTCCGGTTGGCATAATTTAAAATTATTCTACAAAGGTAAGTAATGTTGCCTGCGCAATCAATGGTATAATTCATTAACACTACTCAGCAACTCCTTGCTTAACAAAATCTTTAACAGCTAAGACCATCTTTGTGGCCACTCTTTTTCTAAAAAGGTCGTTCAGTATCATTTCTTCTTCTGCCGGATTACTCAAAAACAATACTTCGGCTAATACATTGGGATATTCTGTTGGACTATTAAGCATAAAGTTAAAAGAGCCATTAATTCCATAATCTGAAAGTCCCAGCTCAAGCATTCTATTTTGCAAGGCTACACTGAGCGGTTTGTATCCTTCATGCCGGTAAAAAGCTCCTGTTCCTTTAGCTTCTATAGGATTAGCCGATGAGTTTAAATGAATACTCAACAATACATCAGGAAGACTATCTCTAAAAAACAAAATCCTTTCTCTATTATCAAAGAATTGTTCCTTGTTTCTGGTCATAATTACCCTTGCGCCTTCTTGTTCCAACTGCTTTTTTAATTCAAGAGCAATATCAAGACAAATATTTTTTTCAATAGCACCGGTTATACCAACCCCTCCGGTATTCCTTCCTCCATGCCCGGCATCTACACCAATAACCAAGCCTTTAAGTGCGTTATGCAAAGGTGGACGTCTAACCTTTATCACCAGTATATTCCCTTCATAGTATATAAAGTATCCCCAGGGTTGATGATGTTTCAATGTAATAGAAATTTGATACACTCCATCAGCTGTTTGTTTATAACTCACCTGATCAATTTCTTTTGCACTTTGCAATTGGGAAATCCAGTTTGTATTATTCACTGCACCATATACGTCAATTAAAATTTGTGCCGGGTTTAATTTAGTTTGAGAAAAATATGGGAGCCGCCGCCCCAACTCCACTTTTACATAATCAAAAGAATCATCGCCATACACCTGCCATTTACCTGTTAATGCAGTACTTATGGTAGTACCGGTTAAAAGCGTATCTACCCATTCATCTTCAATATAAGCAGAAACACCATTAGCAAGTTTTACTCGATATTCATTTTTAATTTTCCCTGTAACTTCAAGATTAATGAGGCTGTCTATATATCCCAATTTTGCGCCGCCTAATCTATCTTCTCCTAATCCATACTTTAAAAATGCCAATCTTCCCTTTGTACGCACCACCATAGGTTGATTCATTTGTAAGGCGCCTATTGTATAATGATAGGTTTTGCTAATTGAATCTCCATTAGGTATAATAAGTAATGCTTTGGGCTTTTTTGCAACCGTTGTACCGGAATCAGGAATTTTAAATACTCCTTTATATATTCCGCGAATACTTATCTCATTATCAACAGGCGCTTCAAACAAAGGTTGATTATCAAAATACACCTTTCCTCCAGGTTGTGCTTTAATTTCAATATTAATCTTCTCACCCGGCGGCAGCAACAAATTGCCATCTGGAAAAACCTTAATTCGTTCAATATCGGGATTGATTACGGCTTGCTCCGGCTGAGCAGGTTGATACAGAAAGGAGATACGTGACATGGTACTTTTCTTTCCCTCTTTCGCCACTACATTAAAAATATTTTCTCCTTCTTTCAGTTTTGCTTCATAAGCAAAAGCACCGGTTTTATATACCGTTACCAAGGTATCATTTATAGTAACCGTACAACTTGTGCATGTAATTCCGGTAATAAAATCACGATTATGGATAACCGAAGATGAAGTGTTTTTAGGGGAGGCAATTTTCAGGAGCGTCTTTTGTGCAGCAACTCCATAGCCACAAATAGAAATCAAAAAGAGCAGCAGAAGCTTCATAATAAATCAAAGGTATGATTATCTAACAAGGGTGTTAAACACAACTGCGTAACCCATCCTCAGTGAGAGAACATGTAGTTACGCAGTTAAATGAAATAACAAATACTTCTTTAAAAAGGATATTTATTAGCCTCAATGATCTTTGCTGCAATTCTTCTTCGTGCCTCTTTACTGTTAAATGAGGGATACTTGGTAAAGCGTTTTAATCCCAACAACATCATACGTTGTTCATCGCCTTCGGCAAATGCATTAATTGCTTCCTTCCCTGCTTTATTCACCAAGTCCACTGCATCATTTATATAACAGCGAGTTATATCTGCTTCCACCAAAGCAGAGTCTAAGCCTGATTTCTCTACCTTTTTCATTGTACGAAGCAATGCGCTTTCTGCATGGAAGGTAAGAATAGCCATATCTGCAATATTCATTATAATTTCTTGTTCTTTTTCCAAAGTATTCATTAGCTTCTGAACAGCAGCTCCTGCTGTCATCAAAATTGCTTTCTTCATATTCATGATGGCCTTTTTTTCTTCTGCAAAAGGGCTATCATCATCATTGCCAAAATTTGGAAGGCTCATTAATTCTTTGCTTACAGCCATGGCCGGTCCCATCAAATCAAGTTTTCCTTTCATGGCACGTTTAAGCATCATATCAACCGTAAGCAAACGATTAATTTCATTGGTACCTTCAAAAATTCGGTTGATCCGGCTATCACGATAAGCCCGGCTTATATTATATTCATCACTAAATCCGTTACCTCCGTGAATTTGTACTCCTTCATCCACCACATAACTGAGCGCTTCACTACCATCTACTTTCAGCATGGCACATTCAATGGCAAATTCCTCTGCAGCACCCAACAGTGTTTCATTTTCCGGCCTTCCTTCGGAGGCTAACGATTCTTCCTTTTCATCAATCCATTTTGCAGTACGATACAAAGCAGCTTCTGCTACCCAGGTACGGATAGCCATTTGAGCAAGTTTATACCGAATAGCTCCAAATTTTGAAATAGGCAATTTAAACTGCTCGCGGGTGTTGGCATAAACTACTGAATCTGTAATAGCATACTTACTTGCGCCCAAGGTGGCTGCTGCAAGCTTCAGTCTGCCAATATTAAGAATATTAAATGCAATAATGTGACCTCGGCCAATTTCACCTAATACATTTTCTACGGGCACTTTACAATCTTGAAAATATAGCTGAACAGTAGAAGAGCCTTTAATACCCATTTTGTGTTCTTCGGGGCCTTGGGTAAAGCCTTCCATCCCACGTTCTAAAATAAAGGCGGTAAATTTCTCTCCATCAATTTTTGCAAATACAGTATAGACATCTGCAAATCCTCCGTTGGTTATCCAAACTTTTTGTCCATTTAAAATATAATACTTTCCATCAGCAGACAGCGTTGCGGTTGTTTTGGCACCTAATGCATCGCTACCACTACCCGGCTCCGTTAGTCCATAGCTACCCTTCCACTCACCTGTTGCCAATTTTGGAATATACTTTTTCTTTTGTGCATCTGTACCAAAATAAAGGATAGGTAGGGTTCCGATTCCTGTATGCGCACTAACTGCAACACTAAACGAATATCCTCCGCCTAACCCTTCGGCAATTAAAGTGGAAGTAACAAAATCCTTACCCATACCACCTAATGATTCAGGAACAGAAGCCCCCAATAACCCCAGCTCTCCGGCCTTTTCAACCAAGGAAGGCATTAAGCCCTGTTCTCCATTATCAATTCGTAATACATTAGGTAATACGTCAGTTTGCAAAAACTGCACACACATATCACGTATCATTATTTGTTCCTCAGAAAAATCTTCCGGTGTGAAAATTTGTGCAGGCGTACTTTCATTTATCAGCCACGCACCCCCAGTTAAAATTTTTTGTGCTGCTGTTGATTCCATGTTCTTGTGTTTATATTGTTTATTTTAAATTATCATATACTCTTTGTAATACCTCTTTAGCTATATCTACCTTTTCAACCGACACATCCTGTAATGCTTCATTGAGGGTTTGATTAGCCATTTCCATTGTTTTGTTCTGCAAACTTTGTGCCTCGGGGGTTAAAAAAATAAGATTAATTCGTCTGTCATCTTTTGAAGGAACCCGTTTTACCAATTTTAACTTTTCAAGGTTATCTACCAGCCGGGTTATGCTTGGCTTATCCCTAAATGAAGCATCACATAATTGCTGTTGGCTAATTCCATCCTGCTTCCACAAATGATATAAAACACTCCATTGCTCAATAGTAATATCAATATTATTTTGCTTGAAATTCTTTTGAAGCCTTCGAGCAATAGCAATGCTGGCCTTGCCAGTAATAAAGCTGTAAAGCTCACTATATTTAAAATGGTTGTTTGACATACTATTGTTTATGCAACTTTGTAAAGATAGTTATTCAATCCATTTAAAAAAATTATTTTTGGCAAATCAAAGAGGGAAATGGTGCATTATTCAAGGCCATAAAATCTTCATTCTGAAAAAGAAATATGGTAATTTCAGCCATTTTGTTGGGGTTATGTATTGGGTATCTCATACTCATCTTGATTTATCAATGGGGATGGAAATCAATACCATACTATCATACAAAAGGAGAAGGTAATGCTGATACAACGGTATCGGTTATTATTCCGGCAAGAAATGAGGAAACAAACCTACCGGTTCTGGTCAATACATTATTAAAGCAAAGCTATTCATCCAATAAATGGGATGCAGTGATTGTAAACGACCATTCTACAGATAATACGGCTCAAGTAGCTTCATTAGCAGGGGGAAATATCAAATTGGTTAATTTATCTGAACTTATTACCAGTACTATCATACCTTATAAAAAGAAAGCTATTGAAACAGGAATAAAATACACCACGGGGAAGATAATTCTCACCACAGATGCCGACTGCAAGGTTCCTCCAAATTGGATAAAGACAGTTTCGTGCTTTTTTACAGAGCGCACTAATTTATGTGCAGTAATGCCGGTGCGTATGCAGCCCGGAAAGCATTTTTTGGGCATTTTTCAAACACTGGATTTCCTTAGCCTGCAAGCCATCACCGCAGCAGCAGTTCATTCAAAATGGCATTCGCTAAGCAATGGAGCTAACCTTGCCTACCTTAGACAAACATTTTATGAAGTAAACGGATTTGAAGAGATAGACCATATTGCCAGTGGTGATGATATACTTTTAACTGAAAAAATAACCGCATTACACCCTGCAAGTGTACAGTATATTCTTAGCAGAGATGTTATTGTTGATACGCTTCCCGAGCCAACATGGAAAAGTTTATTCAACCAACGAATTAGATGGGCTGGGAAATTCAACCATTTTAAAAATACGATTGTCCGGATTATCATGGCCTGGGTATATCTTTTTAATCTCATGCTCGTACTCACGCCTGTTTACGCATTATGGTCGTCTTTTGAAACAACTTACATACTAAGTGTATGGCTAACCGTTATAATAGGAAAGACATTTGTAGAGATAATTTTTCTTTTGCCGGTAGCTACTTTTTTTGAACAAAAATCACTGCTTAAATGGTTTCCGGTAATGCAGCCGGTTCATATTATATATACTGTTTTAACAGGGTTTTTAACTATTATTATTCAAAGGCCTGAATGGAAAGGCAGAAAGATAAAATAAGTGTAATCTTCGGCTATGCCTAAATGGTTTAATCCTTATGCAAGAAAGAAATTTAATCGGAATATTCCGGCAGTTCTTTCGTTTATCATTATAATTATATTAATACTTCTTGCTTGTCTTGCCTATTTAATTTCTCCTGATCAATCACCAAATGCCAATCGCCAAATACTCGAAATACAAGGGAAACCACCGGGTTTTACTCAATCTTTTTTAAAAATTCCACATTCAAAAGAAGAACCGTTATCTATTGTCCGTCACTTTCTTTTCGGGCAACCTTATTCTTATCAACTTCTGCCAATAACAGATTATGTAAAGCAGGTTAATGGTTATAGAGTGGAACACTACATTGATGAAGATACTACTGAGGTGTTGTTCTTTCCCAATGCAGCAACTACAAAAAAGCAGCCTTATGCTATTGTAAAGAAAACATTTTGGTTAGGTACTGATACTTTTGGAAGAGATGTTTTAAGCAGGGCTTTAATTGGGCTTCGTATAAGCCTTGCCGTTGGTTTTATTGCCGCATTTGTATCCCTGTTTATTGGCGTTACCCTTGGTGCAATTGCCGGGTATTACGGAGGTAGGGCAGATAAAATAATTCAATGGTTAATTAATGTGATGTGGAGCATTCCAACCATCCTATTGGTGTTCGCATTAACCATTGCCTTAGGAAAGGGGTTTTTTCAAATTTTCTTTGCTGTTGGCCTTACGCTTTGGGTTCCTGTTGCACGTCTTGTACGCGGTCAGGTATTGGTTGTTCGTGAATTAGAATACATACAGGCTGCGATAACTTTAGGCCTTCCATCGTATCACATTATATTAAGGAATATATTACCAAATATCATCGGTCCTATTTTGGTACTCACCGCTGCAAATTTTGCTTCAGCAATCCTTATTGAATCAGGATTAAGTTTTTTGGGTGTAGGGGTTCAACCACCGGTGCCAAGTTTAGGTTTAATGTTACGAGAGCACTACACTTACATTATTACTAATCATGCCATGCTGGCAATAATACCCGGTCTTATAATCATGTTATTGGTGCTGGTATTTAATTTGGTAGGAAACGGATTACGAGATGCTTTAGATGTTAGAAACTAACTTGCACTAATCAGTGCTTTTCTTGAAAACCCTTCTTCAAGTGAAATATACGTTTCCGTTCGTCCGATCCCTTCAATCTTTTGCACTTTGCCACGCAATACATTTCGTAAATGAACAATATCCTTACAAACAACCTCAAGCAACATACTATATGCACCGGTTGTGAAATTAAGTCTAACTACTTCAGGTATTTCTTTTAGCTGTGCCACCACATCATCATGTTGAGAGCACTTTTCTAAGAATACACCAATAAAAGCGCTTACATTATATCCCAACCTTCCCAGATCCACTTTTATTTTTGTTCCCTTTATAATTTTTTCCTCCTGTAGCTTTTTCATTCGTACATGAATTGTTCCGCCGCTAACAGAAAGTCTTTTGCCTAATTCCGCATAAGAGGTTCCGGCATTTTCCATCATTTCATTAATAATTTGGAAATCCAAATTATCGAGATTTGTTTTTGAGGCCATTGTTTATTTTTTAACACAGTAATACAATATTCTTCAACAAAATTTGTTGAAGAAAAAAAGCATAGATGTTCTTAATTAATTAAGGTTACGCTTTGTGCTACTATTTTTCCTGTGTTATCAGAGAGCCTGATTAAATAAGTTCCGCGCGAAAGGTCGGCAACAGGAACAGAAAAATGATTTCCGGTAAAGTCACCTACTTTTATTGTTTGCCCAAGGTAATTTACTAATGAATATCTGTGAGCTGCCACACGTGAATCTGCTAATTTCACAAATATTACATCATGTGCGGGATTAGGATAAGTAGTAAATATAGTATTGTTTTCATTTTTTAACAAAACAACTTGACTGAAAGTACTCTGGCCATCAAAGTCAACCTGTTTTAAACGGTAATATATTAGCCCGTTAACACTTGTTGCACTTTCATCATTGTATTGATAATGACGTAATACTTGGCTATTACCAGCTCCCATTACCGTAGCAATAGTTACAAATCTGCGACCGTCTGTGCTTCGTTGAACTTCAAACATGCGGTTATTGCTTTCCATTTGTGTAGTCCATTTAAGCGCTGCCCATTTATTTTGCCAGTAGCCATTAAAAGAAGAAAGCATTATAGGGAGTATTCTGCATGCGGTAATGGGCTGGAATCCTGACAAGCCTAAGTCTGTATCAATTCCATCTATAAGAAAAGGTTGATAAGCCACATTCCCTGAAACAGTGGTAGCAATAACCGAGGGGTCTATAGATTCAAACCAATTGCACGATGCATCAAATAAAGCGGTGTGTACACTAACTATATTCATGCCATTTCCTGTAAAGGAATTGTAGTGTGCTGAATTATTAACAGCGGAAGGATCGTCATTGGTTAGATTTATTCCACTACCATTACTTTCAAAAAAATTGTTGATAAAAGAATTTCCATAAGTAAACCCTGATGCTCCGGCAAGGCGTGCACCGCTGCCAATATTATTTTTAATAGTATTGCGCTCAAACAAATTATTTCCTTCGTCTATCAAAAATCCTTGTGTGCCATTATACTCAACCACATTCCCTGAAAAATGATGCCCTCTGCTTGCAGTAACCACAATACCTGCTACCGAAGCGCCTCTTACATAATTATCTGATATCTCAGACGGGTCTTCAGTATTGCCATCAAAATATATTCCGTATCTCGTTCCTGAAACATTGTTGTTTTTAATTTCATAGCTATGTAATCTTGCAGGACCATTAGCCCTGGTACTTATTCCTGTTTGAACACCGGAAAAGATAGGAGTTGCTGCGTTAGTAATATTATTAAGCACCTTTATGTTATGTCCTCTTACATTTATTCCATGAGTGGGCGAATTGGGAACATGAACATAAAACCCGGCTATTGTTACATTATCAATAGATGGTGCTATATAGATTGTGCCACTTAATTCTGTTTCATTTGCAAAGCGACCAACCGGAACAGCATCCGGGCCTGCATGAGTTTCATATTTTGCACCATACAGCGTTAGGCTCTTAACAATATATACAGAATCATCAACATACTGCCCGGCATCAACAAAAATAGTATCTCCGGGTGCTGCAAGTGCAATTGCTGCGTCCATGGTTAATAGTGGCTGGGCCTGGGTTCCCGGGTTAGCATCGTTACCTACCGCAGTGGTAAATCTATCTCCTATTAAATCGTTATCATTAACATACCAGCGCTGTGCTTGTGCCGTATTACTAAAAGTCAGTAATAAAATAAAACAAAATACAAAAGTACTTTTGTGACTATATAGAAAAGAATTTTTCATACGCTGTTACATTTTAAGAGAGCTATTACCTCACTAAACTAAAGATATTGAAATTTTTTAAAATAGATATGGGAAAATATTAAACGAAAAAAATTACCAAGCATTTTTTTGAGATTCATTAAGCCGCTCAGGTCTCTTCGCCGGTTTAAATTTCCAATAAGGCTCATAGCGTACAAAAATCCAAAGCCACATAGTACGGGCAAGCCGCATAATAATGGGTTGAAGTGCTAATATCAGTACCCCATTAACAGCCAGCCAATAAAAGACACGATTATCGTTAGTAGAAACACCAATGAATACAAACCATGCCAAAAAAGAGGCAACACTTATAGCAACTGCAAGAGCATAACTAACATAGCTGGAACCATAATAAAATCCCACTTCCAGTTCCATATATTGACCACACTCAGCACACTTGTCGGGCATGCGCATAAAACCTTTTTTGTATGGCTTTTTACTCAAAAACATATCACCTCTTCTACAACGAGGACACTTACACGAAAAAATTTTAAATAAGCCAGGTTTGGGCGCAGGTTCCATAATACAAAGATATTAATTCAAATAAATGGTATAAAAAAACTGTTGGCTACTCTTTCTCTTTGGGGAAATAATTTCTAAAACACACATTTTTCGACAAATTTGCAATACATAGCTTTATAAGCGTATTTATGGCACAAAAGAAATTATTCAGGTTTGCTCAAATAAAGAACTTTAGAAATGTTTTGGAATATCCTCAGGATATGCAGGGGCGTTGGCATTCCTTTTTTAATAATAGCAATCGTATTATTTTAGAATTGGCCTGTGGCAGAGGTGAATATACGGTTGGGCTTGCACGCCTATACCCTCAAAAAAATTATATTGGTGTGGATGTTAAAGGCAACAGAATGTATATTGGTGCAAAAACAGCAATAGACGAACATCTTTTAAATGTTGGCTTTTTACGTACGCAAATAGAGATGCTTGATAAGTATTTTACAAGAGGGGAGGTAGATGAAATATGGATTACTTTTCCTGACCCACAGTTAAGAGCTTCCAAAGCCAAAAAGCGGTTAACTCATCCTCGATTTCTTCAACTATATCATAACATACTAAAACCCGGTGGATCCATTCATCTTAAAACAGATTCTCCACAATTATATAACTTCACATTAACCGTTATTCGTTTATATGGTTGTTCATTACAAGTTAATAACGAGGACGTATATGCGCAGAATGATATTCCGCCAGAACTTAAGATTACCACACACTATGAAAAAATGGATATTGCCCGCAGCCGCCGAATTCATTATATACAATTTTCATTACCAAAAGGAGGGCTGCCTCCATCTGATGAAGCATTAAAACAATGGATAGATGAAGAAGCCGCCGGAAGAAGAGAATGATTTCTTATCTGATTTAGGTAGTTTCCAGCCATTAAGTGCTGAATATCTGCTTGAGCGCGGATATTGTTGTGGTAATGGCTGTAAGCATTGCCCATACGAATACAAAGGTGTTCCTTCTCCTCAACGGGAGCAATTATTAAAAAAGCGTAAAGAAAGAGAGGATGAAAAAGAAGACAAAAGATAGTTTGCCGGTACAAAAGGAGTTGCAACGAAACTTTTTTCAAGACGTGTATGATGTAACCCGGCAGATACCCAGAGGTAGGGTAACCACATACGGTGCTATAGCTGCATATTTGGGAACTAAATCATCAGCCCGCATGGTTGGGTGGGCATTAAATAGTGCACATCTTTATGACTCGTCATTACCTGCACAGCGGGTTGTAAACCGAAATGGACAGTTATCCGGAAAGATGCATTTTAATCCTCCTTCAAAAATGGAGGCCTTGCTAAAAAAAGAAGGGATCCGTGTAAAAGATGATACCATTCAAAATTTTGAAAAAGTATTTTGGGACCCTGCAGTTGAATTAGGTTGGTAATTAATTCTCCATTAATGATAATAAGGTTGAATCATCCAATATACAACCACTCCGCTTATAGCTACATATAGCCAAATTGGCCAGGTTATTCTTGCCAACCTTTTATGGCGGTTATATTCTCCAATCAGCGCACGATATGCTGTAAATAGAATCAGAGGCAGGATAATTGCTGCCAATGGAATATGTGTAATTAAAACAAAAAAATAAATTCCTCTTAAACTACCGGCAGCCAGCTTTTCTTCAGCACTCAATATTCCATCAAAATTAGTATCCCCAAATCGTACTTGTGCAGAGAATAGATGATGGGCAACATAGCTAATCAAAAAAAGGACTGACAACACAATTGCCGCTAACATTAACCTTCTATGCCATTCATACTTTTTCTGTTTAACCATAATTAATGCCACTATTAATAAAATAGCTACAAAAGAATTGATGGTTGCATTAACCAACGCAAACAAGTGAACATCAAACGGTAAGGATACTTTAAAAGTAGTATTGCTTAAAAGCAGCATGCCTACAAATGCCAAAACAGATAATGTAAAAATAATCACCCTGGCAGCGGTATCATTTTTTTTACATGTTGGCTTAGGAAAACTATCCATCTGATTTCCTTTTATACTTATTCATTAAAATAGAAAGTAAAATAACCACACCTATTGCCAGAATAATGATGGGTAAGATAGAAGAAATTACCGAACGAACAGATGACTCTCCGGGTTGCTTTTCTATATTGAGTGTAGCGATATCATGTGCCAGTTGTGACTGACGAACAGAGTCCAACCCATTATACCATCCACGAATTATACGTTCTCTGTCTAGCAAAAAGAAATCTTCGGTATGAATAAAGGCGGTATCAATACCCGGGTCTGCGATATTGGCTTTCATTTCTTTTATGGCAAAATCATAAACGGAATCTTTGGTTCCGGTAACAAACCACCAGTTATCATGGTTCACACCAAAGCGATCTGCAAACTTCCGTAAATTGGGTACACTATCATGTACCGGGTCAACAGATATAGAAATGAACTGGACAATATCCGGATTTTTAGCAAAGGCACTTTGAAGCTTCTTCATGCTGTGTGTAAGCCTTGGACAAATAGCCGGGCAACGGGTAAAGAAAAAATCTACAACCAAAATTTTTCCTTTTACATCAGACAATTTCACCTCTTTACCCAATTGATTAGTAAAGTGCATATCCTTTACCTTGTGCCATACCGTATCTGTTTTACCATTTGATTGCGTCATAACACCATCATAGAAGTAACGGCGAGGCATACGCGCAAAATCATCCCCAAAATATACCATTATTAAATATCCTGCTAATGGAATAAGAATGGCAATAAACAATACCATCAACTTAGACTGCTTCTTCATAGTGCAAAAATAGAAAACCATCGTTCATAAATGTTGAACGATGGTTTATTTAATGATAACAAGCCGTTAATTAATCTTTTTGTCCTCGCTCAAGCACTGCTGCGGGCACATCATTTTTAATTACTTTAAACTCTCCAGCATTAGAATCACGCGCTTCTCTGTAAGCATTTCCATCGTGTAAGAATGCAATAATAAACCAGATAAAAAGCAACAGTGGCACAACAATCGAGCGACGAAAGAGTTTTGATTCGTCTCCCATGTGCATAAACACCCATGCGATGTAATATCCTTTAGCCAATGTAAGAATACAAATTACTCCTTTAAAGAACAACACCATCATTTCGCTGGGGTTAGGTCCTTTGTGGATATTATAAATAGAGAGACCTAATGCCAGCTCTCCGAGTGTTACTACAGAAAGAATCCAGAACGCTCTCCAAATTCGCTTTGTATTAGGTGCTGGTTCGTGGTGTATCGTAATTTGCGAAGGAACTTCAAATGAGCTCATAATATTTTTACAATTAGTTTTTTATTAAATAAGGTAGAAAGCCAGGAATACAAATACCCAAACAAGATCTACAAAGTGCCAGTACAATCCGGCCTTTTCAACCATTTCGTAATGTCCTCGCTGATCAAAATGTCCGAGTCGAGTTTTAATATACATAATGATATTAATAATCAGACCGCTGAACACGTGGAATCCATGGAATCCTGTAATAAAGAAAAAGAATCCGCCAAACAATTGTGGACCGGGTGTTGCAACCAACTGTCCGGCGTGTTCAACCATTGGGCCGAAAGGGTTCTTGGTAATAGTAGTTGCCCAGTGTTCAACCTTTCCATCTACCAATACGCTGTGGCTTCCGGTAAGCAGGTGAGTCCATTCCCATGCCTGGCAGCTTAAAAACGCAAGACCGCCAATAATGGTCATAATCATATATTTTTCTACGCCCTTTCTATTCATCTTATGCCCTTCATGAACAGCCAGTACCATCGTAACTGAACTAAAGATGAGGATAAAAGTCATAAGGCTCACAAACGCAAGGGGTAAATTTGCGTGTCCCATAAAAGGGAATGAATTAAACACATGATTAGGATCGGGCCAATAGTCGCTACCTAAGCGTGTGGAGCCATAACTAATTAGGAATGCGCCGAAGGTGAATGAGTCACTAACCAGGAAATACCACATCATGATTTTTCCGTAGTTAACATTGTAAGGACTTTTACCTCCCGACCACCATTTTATTCCCGCAGGAAGTGAACCTGAAGCCATAATAAAGAATCTTAGTTTAAAAACAATTTTTATCTAATCATTATTAGAAATACCAAAAGGTAAATCCATAATATTCCAACAAAATGCCAATACAAGCTAATTAATTGAATTGGCAATACGCTGTACATTTTTTGTTTTCGGCTGTACGATTTAGCATACAATACTATCAATGCTACAAGGCCGCCCAGTGCATGCAAGGCATGCATTCCTGCAAGAACGTACAAAAAAGCAACTGATGACGTTGAGCTTATTGTTAATCCTTGCTGCCACATATTGTAAAATCCCAGCGACTGTAAAACTAAAAACGCTGTTCCCAACACACAAGTTACAGCCATCAAATTACGATACTGTTTCATTTGGCGGTGCGTGAATGCTTTTGCAGCCAAAACAAGAGTAATACTACTTATTATTATTGCCAAAGAGCTCCACCAAAAGAACTGTGGTATATCATAGGATATCCAATTTGCCTGGTTTCTTTTTACAATAACTGCACTGGTTAACCCGGCAAACATCATTAAAATACTTGCAATACCCAACCACAAACTGAATTTGTATGGGTGAATTTTATGTTTTTGTTCCATCGCCCCTGAATACATACTTATACTTTAATTATTTCTGTTTATGATAATTTATCTGCATTAAGGCTTAAGAAAACTATCATAAGATAAAAATAAGCTCCAAACATTACCATTCGTGCACTCCTTTTATCCATCTTTCTAAAAAGGTTTATACTCAAAAGAACCATCGCCATGTTACAGGCAAACACAATCCACATACTTACTACTCCGCTGATATGGTAGAAAAAAGGTAAGAATCCGATAGGTACCATCAGCAGGCTGTACATTATCGTTTGCAAAGCGGTAAACTTGGTTGGTCCGGCATTACTGGGCAGTAATTTGAAACCTGCCTTAGTATAATCTTCGTGTGCCAGCCATGCAATTGCCCAAAAATGTGGAAATTGCCAAAGGAACTGAATAGAAAAAAGTATCCAGCCGCCGGCAGAAAATTCATTCGTTCCTGCCACCCATCCAATTAGGCAAGGCAATGCACCCGGAAAAGCCCCAACCAATACAGCAATACTATTTACTCTTTTTAACGGAGTGTACACAAAGCCATACAACAACAAACTGAACAGGCTTAACAGTGCACTATTCAAATTGAAGAAATAGCCAATTAAAAAAATCCCGATGATAGCGCTTACACCTGCAAAGATGTAACCTTCTTTAACCGACATTCTATGGCTAGCCACCGGGCGTGATGCTGTACGACGCATAATAGCATCAGTATTGCGTTCCCAGGTTTGGTTAATGGCGTTTGCAGCTCCTGTTATGAGTATTCCTGCAACAAATAATAAAAGAACTTGTGGTAAGTTATTACCAAAGGAAACGCCGGGTGTAAGTAAATAGCTCGCAACCGAGCTAAACACTACCAAAAAAGTTAAAGTGAATTTGATTAATTGAAAATAATCTTTCACCTTACTTGCCAATGCAAACGACTGCGAATTGGTTATGGTTTTGTCCTTATCCTCCATTTCCTTTCTTCGGCTCCACTTACCGCGGATTATACCGAATGTTATATTATTTTAATGAACTCTTGTTTCATGCTGTTAGTGATGAGGTCCTGTTTCCTCTTCACCCACAGGCGTAATTTGTGAAATAAATTCCTTGCCATCCTTACTGTAATCATAAGGCCAACGGTGTACTTCAGGAAGCTCTCCGGGCCAATTACCATGTCCGGGACGAATAGGTGTTGTCCATTCCAATGTGGTTGCATCCCAAGGATTTGCTTCACGCACTTTTCTACCTTTCCAAATACTATAAAAGAAATTAAACACAAACATCAGTTGAGTAATAAAAACAATAATTACTACAATACTGATAAATTTATTCATACCGCCAAATTGTTTAAATGACTCCCAATTTGAATAGTCATAATAACGGCGAGGCATACCCGCTAATCCTGAATAGTGCATTGGCCAGAAAATAAGGTATGCACCAACCATGGTAATCCAGAAATGAATATATCCTAAGGTATTATTCATAAACCGTCCAAACATTTTTGGGAACCATTGATAGAGTCCTGCGAACATACTAAAGAATGCAGCAACCCCCATTACCAGGTGGAAGTGGGCAATATTAAAATAAGTATCATGCAGTTGAATATCCAACGCTGCATTTCCAAGGAAGATACCTGTTAAACCACCGCTAATAAACATACTTACAAAACCTATAGCAAATAACATTGCCGGTGTGAATCGGATATTTCCTCGCCAAAGTGTTGTTAACCAGTTAAACACCTTGATAGCAGACGGTACCGCAATAAGCAGGGTAAATAATATAAATCCTGCTCCAAGGAAAGGATTCATCCCGCTTACAAACATGTGGTGTGCCCATACAATTAAAGAAAGGGCAACAATGGCAAGCATTGAACTAATCATGGCCACATAACCAAAGATTGGTTTACGTGCATTAACTGATATAACCTCAGAGGCCAATCCCATGGCAGGTAATACCACAATATAAACCTCCGGATGGCCAAGGAACCAGAATAAATGTTGGAATAGAATTGGGCTACCTCCTTCATGTGGTAATACTTTACCCGCGATAATAATATCACTTAAATAAAAGCTTGTTCCGAGGTTTCTATCACAGAACAAAAGAACCACACAGGATAATAATACCGGGAAAGATAAAATACCCAATATAGCAGTGAAAAATAATGACCACACAGTAAGCGGCATTCTTGTCATTGTCATTCCTTTGGTACGCAGGTTTAATACTGTAGAAACATAGTTAAGCCCACCCATCAATTGGGAAATAATAAAGAAGGCCATAGAAATAATCCACAAATCCATACCTCTTACACTTCCTAATGCGGCATCACTCAGTGCACTCAATGGCGGATAAATTGTCCATCCTCCACTTGCGGGACCTGTTTGAATAAACAAGGAAGTAGCCATAATAATGGAGCCAATAAAGAAAAACCAGTAGCTCAGCATATTCAAAAATGGAGAAGCCATATCGCGTGCTCCAATTTGAAGAGGAATTAAGAAGTTGGCAAAAGTTCCGCTAAGCCCTGCCGTTAGTACAAAGAATACCAGGATAGTTCCGTGCATAGTAACTAATGCATAATAGAAATCCGGTGATATTTTACCACCCGGAGCCCATTTACCTAATATATCTTCTAAAATTGGAAAGGAGCTTTCGGGAAACCCTAATTGTAATCTAAACAACACCGAAAACAATGCCCCCACAATTGCCCAAATAATACCGGTTATAAGAAATTGCTTGGCAATAGTTTTGTGGTCCTGACTAAAAATATATTTTGTCAGAAAGGATTGTTGGTGGTGCTCATGTTGCGCATCATGACCCGCATGTTGGAGTTCGGACTCATGTAAAGAAGCTACACTGCTCATAATATCAAAAAATTAATTGACCGTTAATTAATACTTGCTGCCTGTGCCAGCGGAACTTGTTCATTTACTTCAGTTGTATCTTGTGCTACTGTTTGTTGTTTGCTGGGATCTTTATCAGGAAACATTGAATAATACTCTGGTTTTTGTTTTGCAATCCATGCGTTATAATCTGCTTCACTTTCAACCACAATAACTCCTCTCATAGAGAAGTGTCCTTTTCCGCACATTTGATCACAAGCAATTTCATAAACAAAATTGGGATTTCCGGTTTTTGTTTTCATCTCCTCGGTAGTAAATCGTGGAGTAAACCATAATGTGGTAGGTGTACCCGGCACAGCATCCATTTTTTGGCGGAAGTGTGGCAAGCCAACGCTATGAATTACATCTTGTGCATGAATAATAAACTTCACCGGGCGATTTACCGGAAGATGCAATTCTGTAGTACGTAAATCATCGTGGCTTTCGGGATCATTAAAATCCACTGCCAGACTATTACCTGCAGGTTTGTTATATAATTGATTATTTTTCTTTCCGAAAATTCCATCCTGACCGGGATATCTAAAATCCCAGCCAAACTGGTGCCCGGTAATTTCAATCATCATGTGACCTTTGGGAGGATCTCCGGTAATTTTAAACCAGAACTTTAATCCAAAAGCGATTAAGATAGCTAAGGTGATAGCCGGAATTCCTGTCCACAACATTTCCAACTTGTTATTATCCGGATAGTAATATGCCTTACGATTATCTCTTTCCTGATATCTAAACGAGAACCAAAACAATAGAATTTGTGTAATTAGAAATACAATACCGGTAATAGCAATAGTAACCAGCATCATTTTATCAATTTCCACACCTTCAACCGAGGCTGAATCGTGAAGTAGCATATCGCCATAATAGAGCTTATTGCAATACCATGCACCAAACAATCCCAGCACTAAAAAGGCCACCATCAAAAAGCCATTAATCCTGTTACTTTGTTTTCGGGCTTTTTTTTCTCCTTTTAAAACACTAACGTATTCGCTTGCCTTGGATATTTGAAAAATAACCACAAGGATCATTATAATGATAATCGGCAAAAACAAATCTTTCATTTTTTATAACTTTTTGCTTCCCGTTTCGGGTGTGCTCTTTAATTATTCTTAAAAACAAAACGACAATTATGTATGATGTATCATACTTTCTTTCATAAAAGGATGATACTTTGGATCCAATGGGTAACGAGTGATATATCTTCCAACAGACCACATGATAAGCCCGATAAACAAGCAGGCAACGCCAAAATCAAACAATCCCATGCTTCCGTGTTCATGTAATGTACCGGGCATAACCATTTGATAAAAATCTAACCAATGACCAAATACCATTAATACTGCCATAAAGGTAATAAGCGTCCAATTTCGCTTTGAGCCTCTCATCATCAAAATCAATAATGGAGCAAGAAAGTTAATGATAATATTGATAAAGAAGATGGCTTTATATGGACCTGCCTTTTCTGCTGTTCCAAATCGTTCAACAAAATACTTTGTTTCTTCGGGCTGGTTGCTATACCAAATAAGCATATACTGTGAAAACCACAAATAAGCCCAAAACACTGAAAATGCGAATATAAATTTACCTAAATCGTGTAAATGTTCTTCATTTACATATTCAAGTTGGCCTTTGTTTTTTAGCCAAACAACAAAGATGGTAAACAACGATATTCCTGCCACAAAGGTACTGGCAAATGTGTACCAGCTGTACATAGTGCTATACCAGTGAGGGTCTATGCTCATTAACCAAAACCAGGATAAGGTAGAGGCAACGGATAAGGTAAACACAACCGTAAACAATGAGGCATAAACGGTATTGTTCCAAATCCATTTTTTCCCGGTTTCATAATCCATTGGTCCTTTATCTGTTTGATGGCTAAGGCTACGCATTTTTTTACCTAATATCCACCAAAGGAAAACCGTAACGATTGAGAATACAGAATAAAAGACAGGATTTAAAAAACCTTTTTTACCATTTAGAACATCATCACTTGCCACAGCACTTTTATCTAACCAATGATAAATATCTGAGCGGCCGCCCCAAACGATGGCCATTAAAATGATAAGTGTTAGTACCCCCATTACCGGCACAGCGCTGGATACAGCTTCCATTACTCGGCGGAAGGCGATTTGCCATCCACCCATTGCCATGGTTGTAATACACATAAAAAACATAGCGGTATTAACCAAAAGCAGGAAGTAAACACTGTTTTGAAGCAGAGCAGCCCAAAAATGGGTACTATTTACATTCTGGCCATGACCGGCATGTGCAAATGGGTGATAAACAATAAATCCATAGAGCACGGCAAGGAGGCCTACGGCAATAAGACCAATTGTCCATTTTTTATAACTGCCCGGTAATACAAATTGTTGGCTCATCTAAATAATATTAAAAATGTTTACGCTTTATTTAAAGCAAAATATTTTATGGTGTTGGTTGTAATGTTCGGATGTAATTAATTACCATCCAGCGTTCTCTTCTATCTAATTGTGAAGCATAGCTTCCCATAACTCCCTTACCGTAAGTAATAGAATGGAACATAGTACCATCAGTCATTTCTACATAAATAGGAAGGGTGAGGTTAGCTACGCCACCTACCTTTCCGGCTGTTGCCAACGGCCCATTTCCTCCTGCTTTATCACCATGGCATATAGCACAATTTATTTGGTAAATCCTTTTTGCTTCAGGCATTTCCATAACGCTCATATCCTTAATAGGATTTTCTACTGTGGCGCTCAGCCTGTAGCCGGAGCTGTCATTTGGCAGGGTGTAAGGCAATTCATCACCAATACGTAATGTACCTTCTACCGGTTCACCATTGTAATAAAATGCATTTCCTCCGCGTTTTGCCACGTCTAAGGTAACAGCATTTGAATCGTGCATAATGTAGGTTTCAAAAGCCCGGCTCTCGCCCATATCCGGCATATATGCTCTGCCCGGATTGTCTTTTCCGGCGCCGCAACCTGCCAGCATAAAAATAGCTGATGCCAGTGTCATGAAACTGATGATCTTTATTTTTTTCATCCTGTTCGCTTGATATGATGATACCATCATGAATTAATATCCTTTTTCTTCTCTGTATAATTTTTGTTCCCGGTCATAGCGGCCAAGCCACCAACCGGTTTCTGCTTCTTGCACATTTACTTCTTTAGCTCCTGCATTTTGCAAAAACTGTTGTACTTCACCATCATTGGTTTTTTCAGTACACTCAATGGCCATAATAAAAAGGTCATCGGTAGCCCGTGGGTGAAAATGATGCTTTTTTACAAAAGGAGATAACTGGCATAGGTAGCAAAAGGTAAGCACCATTCCCACAGCCGAAAACAATACGGTTAATTCGAATGTAATGGGTATCCATGCCGGCAGGGCAAAGAATGGCTTACCACCAATATCCATGGGCCAGTCTTTTACAAACACCCACGACATAAATCCCAATGCAGTAATCGTTCCTAAGGCAGCATATATAAAACCCACGGTATGCAAACTGGTTTGGCGTAATCCCATAGCATAATCTAATCCATGCACCGGAAATGGTGTATATACATCGTGAATTTTATAGCCGGCCTTACGTACGTTTTTTACCGCGGGGAAAAGTACCGCTTCGTCATCGAAGGCGCCTACTACAAATTTTTTTATTCCTCCAGCCATAATACTATCGCTTTTATTTATTCCTGTTTAAACAGTTTTAATTTTCGTTTATACGCTACCGTTATTAATGTACCGGTGCGTGATCAACCTCTTCGTGATAAAATTTCTCCGGATCTGCTTTTTCCAGTTCAGTCATCTTATGTTTATAATTTTCACCACTTGTTTTTAGAATTGCCTTAATTTCTGCCACCGCAATTACCGGGAAATATTTTGCAAACAAGAAGAAGCAGGTAAAGAACAGACCAAATGTTCCGAGATAGAATCCCAGTTCATACAATGACGGGCTGTAATAAGTACTCCAACTTGATGGCAGGTAATCACGATACACAGAAGTAACAATAATTACAAAGCGCTCATACCACATACCGATATTCACTATAATACTCATAAAGAAAGTAACGGCAATGTTTCTTCTTAGTTTACGGCTCCAGAACAATTGTGGTGAAACCACATTACAGAACATCATCAACCAATAGCTCCAGCCATAAGGCGACATAATGTTAGCTCTATTTTCTTTAAAGGCATACCATTCATAAGGATTTTGTCCATACCAGGCTACAAACAATTCGGTGAGGTATGCACAGCCCACAATACTACCTGTGAGTACAATCACTTTATTCATGGCTTCAATATGTCCAATAGTAATATAATCCTGAAGATTCATTACTTTTCTAACTACAATAAGCAGTGTTTGCACCATGGCAAAGCCGCTAAAAATTGCTCCTGCAACGAAGTATGGGGGGAAAATGGTGGTATGCCATCCCGGAACGATAGAAGTAGCAAAGTCAAATGATACAATAGTGTGTACACTCAATACCAATGGTGTAGATAAGCCGGCAAGTACTAATGAAAGAGATTCATGACGTTGCCAGTGCTTTGTGCTGCCTGTCCAACCAAATGCAGCTACACCATACATCAGCTTACGGAATTTTGTTTTGGCTCTATCCCGCACAGTGGCTAAGTCTGGTAATAAACCTGAATACCAGAACAGCAATGAAACGGTAAAATAAGTTGAAATCGCAAATACGTCCCAAAGCAATGGAGAGTTAAAGTTCACCCACAATGGACCGCGCGTGTTGGGATAGGGTAATACAAAGAATGCCATCCAAACCCGTCCCATGTGCCATACCGGAAATTGGCCTGCACATATTACTGCAAAAATAGTCATCGCTTCTGCAGCCCGATTTACCCCCGTTCTCCATCCCTGACGGAAGAGTAAAAGGATAGCAGAGATAAGGGTTCCTGCGTGACCAATACCAATCCACCAAACAAAGTTGGTGATATCCCAACCCCATCCGATGGTTTTATTCAGGTTCCATACACCCACCCCATATACCACTTCTATATAAATACTATATACACCAAAGCACAAAAGCGCCACACTAAGCCAAAATCCTATATACCATAAACGGGTTGGCTTCATTTCGATAGGACCAATAAGGTCTTCCGTTATCTGATGATAATTCTTATCACCATTTACTAACGGCTCCCGTTGTTGCGATTCGTATTTGAGTAATGACATATTCAAAAACTTTGAACCAATTCCCATTTATTGGGCAAGTTGGCTTGTTTAAATTCCTGTTCTTTTTTATTTATCATTATGAACAAGCGTATGCCTGTTCAATAATTATTTCTATGCTTCGTGATCCCCTATTGCTCTTTCGGTATTCCTAAACTTAGCCATGTAATTAATGTTTGGAAGCGTATGGATTTGTTCCAAAACATAAAAACTACGGTTAGTATCTTTTCTAATCTTGCTTACATCACTCTTTGGATCATTCACATTTCCAAACACAATACTTTGTGTAGGACAAGCCTGTGCACAAGCTGTTTGTACATTTCGCACCATTGAAGGATCTTGTTCTTTCTTTGCTTCCAGTTTACTTTCTTGTAACCGTTGAACGCAGAATGAGCATTTTTCCATTACACCACGTGAGCGAACTGTAACATCAGGATTTAGCACCATCCGTGTTAAGTCGTCATTCATTTGCTCAGTTACTTCATTCAGCAAAGAGCCAATCATTGGGCGTTGATTATCTTTAAAGCTATCGGAACCATTATAGTCCATCCAATTAAAGCGTCTTACTTTATAAGGACAGTTATTAGCACAATAACGAGTACCGATACAACGATTATAAGCCATCTGATTTAATCCTTCGCTGCTGTGGTTAGTGGCTGCTACCGGACAAACGTTTTCGCATGGTGCATTATCACAATGCTGGCATAGCATGGGTTGATACACTACATTAGGGTTGTTTGGATCGCCGGTAAAGTAGCGGTCTATACGCATCCAATGCATATCATGAAAGCGTGCAACTTCGTTTTTACCCACCACGCTAATATTATTTTCGGCATTGCAGGCAATTACGCAAGCTGCACATCCCGTACAAGCGTTTAGATCAATAGACATTCCCCATTTAATTCCCGGCTTATCATGTGTGGGATAAATAGTGGCATCCTTAACAAAGTCTGTACTTCCGTTAGCAGTAGTATTTAATTTCTCCTGACGGATATGTGATAATAATTTTTTCGGATTCTTCTTGTAATCAGCAACGTTAGTTTCATAAAAAACAGGCCTGCCTTCTGCATAATTGTGTACCTGTGTTTGAGCCAGTTTATATTTTGTTGCTGTTTTTTCGGCAGTAACTCCGGCAAAGCGAGTAAAGGTTACACCGTTAAAAGACAAAAGCGGATATGCGTTTTTACCTGCACCTGTTGCAGAGCGGCCAATACGTTCAATACTTTTATCTGCGTTTGCGCTTTGACGTCCATATCCAATAGCCACAGCAATAGTATTAGGATGAACACCCGGAAGAATCATTACCGGCAATTCGATTGTTTTATTATTAGCGGTAATTTTAATAACCGGTTTTTCAGGATGCACCTCATAATTATCTGCATCTCTTTGATGCCCCAACACATCCAGGCCTGTTAATGTTTTTGCTAATGCCGGGCTAATCATAGCATAATTATCCCAGGTTACTTTAGAAACAGGATCGGGTAATTCTTGCAGCCAGGGATTATTTGCCTGGGCTCCATTACCTACACCCACTTTTTCATACATTACAATTTCCAGGTTACCGCCTTTTGTTGCTCCTGCTTTTGATGCAGCATCCGCCATTCCGGCGCCACTATAACTTCCTGTTACAAATGAAGCCCCTTCTGCCGGTTCAATAATTCCGTCTTGTAATGCCTTATAATAATTCGTTTCTCCTCCCAGTTTATTTTCCCAATAAGATTTAAAAAACACATCATAATCATCCACAGTTGCGGCCGACCATTTCAAAAGTGCTGTTTGAAAGGGACGGGTTTTAAACAGTGGATTAATAAGTGGCTGAATCAATGAGAAATATCCGGTTTTAGGCTCAGCATCACCAAAACTTTCCAACCAGTGGTGAGATGATGATATATATTTACACTGTTCGGTGGTTTCATCCATTGTACCATTAAAAGAAACGGTAACCGGAACCTTTGCCATAGCCTCAGCAAACTTCTTACCATCAGTATAGCTATAAACAGGGTTGCAATCATAAACCAAAAGTGCGCCAACATTACCGGCAGCCATATCATTGGCAAGGGTAACAATATCTGCGTCTATACCTAACCGATAGTTTAAAGAAACACCATGGTCAATAGTAGTACCATTTGCGCCTATGGCTTCATTAATAGCGTTTACAATAGATTGAATAGCCGGATCATTGCTTCCGCACACAACCAACGCTTCACCTTTATTTGCAGATAATTGAGAAGCAGCAAGATCAATTCCCTTTTTCAATCCTGCATCAGAAATACTCGGTGCAGAAACGTTGCCTCCCAACTTGTTCAATAAAGCTAATGCTACCGCACCGGTTTCGGAGGGCTTGTGCATAAAGCGATCATCGGCATTTGAACCGGTAAGGCTCATAAAGCTTTCAAAATGGATGTGGCGACTAAGTACAGGTTTTTTATCAACTACTTTACGACCCTTAGCATATTGTACTGTAAACTCAACCGGGCTAATCCATGTGCCCAAAAAATCAGCACCAAGACTTACAATAACTTTAGCTTTTTCAAAATGATATGAGGGAATAAATCTTTTTCCATAATCTTTTTCATTAGCCAACAGCATAGCGCTATTGCCAAATGCATCATATTGAACATGTCGGCTACCGGGATATTTTGCCAAAAAGCCGGCAATAACTTCCCGTGTAGTAGGTGAATTTATTGAAGAGGTTAACAATACAACAGGTTTCCCACCTGTATTATTAATACCATCTAAAACCATTTTATCAAAAGCATCAAAAGAGGTTACCTCTTTAAAATCGTCACCGGATTTTTGCAAAGGATGACGAAGTCTTGATGTGTCATATAAATCGAGAACGGATGCTTGAGTGCGCGCATTAGTTCCACCTCCTGTAATTGATGAGCGCGTATTCCCTTCCACCTTAATTGGTCTTCCTTCACGCTGCTTTACAATCACACTTACTGCATCACCGCCGCTCACATAGGTAGAGGCGTAATAATTGGCAATACCCGGCGTTACATCATCAGGCTTATGTAAATAAGGAATAGCCTTGCGTACCGGCGTTTTACAACTAGCTGCTAACGCTGCTGCTGCAGTGCTAAAGCCTAAATACTTTAAAAAATCGCGACGTGGAGTTTTCGTATCCAATGTACCTTTGCTCATTTCTTCCAAAGGCAACAAATCCTCACCAAACTCATTCTTTGCTGCTTTTTTAGAAGCATCAGACTCGCTAAGTTGTCCGAAATTTCCCCAATATTTATTTTGACTCATATTCCACAAGCCTCTAGAGGCTGTTTAGTGATTAATATAATTTCAAACCAAATCAATGCACTTTTTAATAGTGGCACTTTTGACATTCTGTTCCGCCAATATTTCCAACAGTTACACTATCCATTTTTTTATCCTTAATATCTTGATGGAACTTTTCGTAGATGCTATAAAATCTATTTCCTTCACCGGTTTCTCTATTTAGGAAATCAACTTTTGTATCCCGGTGACAGTTAACACACCATCCCATACTCAGATCAGCAAATTGATATACCTCATTCATATCCTGAATATTTCCATGGCAGGTTTGGCATTGTTGTTTTCCAACCACTACGTGTTGGCTATGGTTAAAATAAACATGGTCGGGAAGATTATGAATTCTTACCCATTCAATTGGTCGGGCACCATCTGGTTGGCCATCACCATTTTTATCAGCGTTATAACTATTTGTTTCAGGATTCCATCCTGCATAAGAATATAGTTTTTGGATTTCTTTTGTACCATCTACCTGAATCCCGTCTTCTCTTATAATTGGGTCTCCTTTATATTCTTTAACTGCCATGTGGCAATTCATACACACATTTACTGAGGGGATATTTGCCTGCTTTCCAAACTGTGCACCACCATGGCAATACAAGCAACTAATTTGGTTTACTCCGGCATGTACCTTATGAGAATAGTAAATAGGTTGTGTTGGCATATATGATTTCTGACGCCCGAGGCCGATAGCTGCATTAATCGTATAATAACCACCCACTCCAAATAAAATTAATATCCCTGCCATCAGGTAGGTTTTATTTTTATAAAAAGGAACAGGTTCTCCTCTTTTAATTCCTTCCTTTTCATCAGCCAGTTTACGTAAGTTGCTATTTACTTGTAATAAAATCAGTGCAACAAGAGCAAGGACTAAGGTGAGGATGCCATACAATAATGTATTGTCGCTCTGTGGGGCTCCAACGGCGGCAACGCCTCCGGCAGGAGCAGCAGAAGGAGGAGCATAATCATCTACATATTTCATTATAGCATCAATCTCTTCATGTGTAAGCTGCGGAAATGGGGTCATAACCGTTGGCTTCCATTTTTCAAATATCTCTTTTGCTGTTTTGTCTGTTTCAATCATTTTCGCCGGACTATGAATCCAATTGTAGATCCAGTCTCCTTCAGGCACACGAGTTCTCCAGCCTTGCAGGGCAGGGCCTGTAAAGTCGGCATCCGGTTTATGACAGTTAGCACAATTTGCTTTAAACAGTGCTTCTCCATCCTGCGCAATGACCGGAAAAGAAAACATCAATACGAGAAGTAAACTTGCGAAGGATTTGTTAAAGAGTTTTTTGTATTCGCTCATGTCAGTTCTGGCTAAGGTGGAAAAATTCCTTATTCGTGTGCAAACATAATACAGGAATATGACAAAATTCCAACAAAACTTGATTTTTTTTGGCTCAACCGTGATTGACATTCAGGGTTTTAGCAAATTAGAAATAAAAAACAGCCTTTCTTATCCTAAAAAACAGGCTATTAAAAATTGCCTGAATTTTTTTTACCCGGCAAACCAACGCACCTTTGCCAACAGGTTGAAACTGTTAAAATGTTTAAAAAGCTACAAGAAAAGTGGGGTATCTCCGGATGGCGTTTCTTCTGGGTAATGTGTACCTTTTTTTTTACCGGAACAACAGCTGCATGGGTTACTGCAAAAATCACTCTTTGGTTCAATATTGAGAAATGGTCTGTTAGTTTTTGGATACTCAAGCTATGTATATTACTAATTGGTTATCAGATACTTTTGTTATTCTTCGGGGCTATTTTTGGCCAGTTTAGGTTCTTTTGGAAATACGAAAAAAAGATTCTTCGGGCAGTAGGAATTTTAAAAAAAGCCCCTGCCTATCGCATTATTATTTTCGCCTCAGGAGCGGGGTCAAATGCAGCTAATTTAATTCAATACTTTAACCATAATTCCAAAAAAGCAAGGAAGGCACAGGTAACAAAAATTATCACTAATAATCCTTCGGCAGGGGTAACGGAGATAGCAAAAAATGAAAACATCCCAATAGACATTATTACCAAAGCCCAATTTGAAAATGGCAGCTACCTCAATGATTGGATAAAAAATGCCGATTTGATTGTTTTAGCCGGCTTTTTATGGAAATGTCCTGAAAAAATGGTGAAAGCCCTTCCTCAAAAAATAATTAATATACATCCGGCCTTGTTGCCTAAGTATGGCGGAAAGGGAATGTATGGAAGTCATGTACACGAAGCTGTTTTAGCAAATGGCGAATTGGAAAGTGGCATTACTATACATTTTATAGATGAGCATTATGATTGCGGAGAAATTATTTTCCAAGCGGTTGTTAAAATTGAAAAGGGGGAAACCCCACAATCACTTGCAGAGAAAATTCATCATCTTGAACATGCGTACTATCCTCCTACGGTGGAAAAAGTAATAAAAAAAGCAAAAGCGAAGTTAAACCAATAGTGAAAACGCTTTGTTTATTTACATTGCACAACTAAAGATGATAAAGCATATTTTTTCTTCTTATTGTTTCGTTTGCACCATTATCTTTTTTTTCGTTTATTCATCACCGTTATGTGCACAAACTGAAGTTAAGGGGTCGGTGTTTGATAAATCAAAAATAAACTTGGTTGAAGGTGTTGTGGTAATAAGCTCCGGAGGAACATATACTTCCACAGATAGCATGGGGCGTTATTCAATATGGGTTAATGCTGAAGATAGTTTGAGTTTTATTTATGATAATAAACCCACTCGAAAATTTGCAGCGAATCAAATTCCTGATCCACAGGCGTTCAATATCTCCTTGGGTATTTCAATTAACACAAAATACAAGGTAATGGAAGGGGTTACGGTTTATTCAAAAACCTGGAAACAAGATTCCATTGAAAATCGTAATCAATATGCAGATATCTTTAATTACGAAAAGCCGGGGCTTAGCACCTCTGTTAATCCTGACGGTGGGGTAGGAGCCGATATTAACGAGCTCATCAACATTTTCAGGTTCAAAAGAAATCGTCAATTAAGGGCATTTCAAAAGCGGCTTCAGGATCAGGAAGAAGAAAAATATGTTAACTATCGTTTTAGTAAACAAAATATTTACCGGATAACCGGGTTAGCAGGAGCTGACTTAGACACTTTTTATGTACGCTATCGCCCTTCATACGCATTTGCACACAATGCATCTGAAATAGCATTTAACACCTATGTATTACAGGCTTCCTATCATTTTAGAAAATGGAAATCATTATCGGGAGAGCAACCCGGAAGTGATTGGCCATATATTCCTCATACAGAATGGATGGAGCAAGGTGGTCCGGATACTACACTTTTAAAAAAACAATCCATGCAATATAATTCACTCACACCGGAAGAAGAACAGGTAATCATCCACAAAGGCACCGAACGCCCATTTACCGGAGAATACAACACCTTGATGGATGCGGGAACTTATGTTTGCCGCAGGTGTAATGCTCCGCTATATCATTCAGAAGATAAATTTACATCGCATTGCGGATGGCCCAGTTTTGATCGTGAAATAACAGGTGCGGTTAAACGCAATTTAGATGCTGATGGTAGGCGAATAGAAATTTTATGTGCAAATTGTGGTGGTCATCTCGGTCACGTTTTTGAAGGAGAGGGCTATACTGCCCGAAACATCCGTCACTGTGTTAATTCCATTTCCATGAAATTTATTCCTGCCGCCAAATCTGCTCATCAATAATTCAGCAGCGCCTGTACATTATCATCTAATCGGGAATAAGCCATAAAATTCTTTTCCAATGCGAGGCTAAACGGGATTGGTGTATCTAAACTTGCACAACGCATTACCGGAGCATCCAGCAAATGAAAACAATGTTCAGCAATCCAAGCAGACACTTCACCTCCAATACCACCCGTTAAAGTATCCTCATGTAAAACCAGCACTTTTCCGGTACGGGCAACAGCCGCACTAATGGCATCATAATCTAACGGAAGCAAGGAGCGTAAATCAAGAATATCAATAGAAATATCCGGATGTTTATGTGCATATTCTAATGCCCAATGTACGGCAGCGCCGTATGTAATAACAGAAATTTCATTTCCTTCCAGCACGTGTTTTGCTTTACCCATTTCAATTTCATATAAACCTTGGGGCACAGTACCGGTAATACTTCTGTACAATGCTTTATGTTCAAAATACATAACCGGATTAGGGTCATTTATAGCAGCAATCAACAATCCTTTTGCATCTTCAGGCGTAGAAGGATAAACCACTTTAAGCCCCGGTGTATGTGCAAACCAGGCTTCATTACTTTGGCTGTGAAATGGCCCGGCACCCACACCACCACCGGTTGGCATACGCACCACCACATCTGCATTTTGTCCCCAGCGATAATGAATTTTTGCCAGGTTATTGATAATTTGATTAAACCCAACCGTAACAAAATCTGCAAACTGCATTTCCATAACCGCTTTCATTTTTTCCAGGCTCAAGCCAAGGGAAGCGCCAACAATTGCGCTTTCACAAAGTGGTGTATTTCTAATTCGTTCCTTACCATATTTTTTCACAAACCCTTCGGTTACTTTAAAAGCACCTCCATACTCTGCAATATCCTGACCCATAATTACCAAATTCGGGTACTGTGTTAAAGACAAATCCAATGCCTCAGAAATAGCAGTAATAAATTTCTCTCCTTCTTTTCCTTCCGGCCGGTATCCCACATGGCTATTATCAATTATTTTATTTCGTTTATCCGTAACCGTTGCATACACATCCTGTAATTCTACGACTGTGTTTGGGTGTAAAGCAGGCACATCGTAAGCAAGGTGCAGTTCAGATTCAATTAGCGATTTGTAATCTTCCTTAATTGCATTAACCGCAGTTTCCGTAAGTATTTTTTCATTCACCAGCCATGATTCATAATTCTTAATCGGGTCTTTTTTTTCCCATTCTTCAAACAAATGCTTTGGTACATACTTCACTCCACTAGCTTCTTCATGACCTCTCATTCTGAAAGTCATACATTCAATTAAATACGGTTTTTGATTTTGGATACAGTAATCCCGCACTCCCTTAATGGTATCATACACAGTAAGGATATTATTGCCATCAATTTTTACACCTTCCATACCATATCCAATCGCTTTATCCACCAAATTTTTGCACTTATATTGTTCATCAGACGGGGTACTTAACCCGTAGCCATTATTTTCAATAATGAAGATAACCGGCAACCCCCACACGGCGGCTGTATTTAGTGCCTCGTGAAACTCCCCTTCGCTTGTGCCACCTTCTCCTGTAAAAGCTAATGCAACCTTTTTTTCATTCTTTAACTTATACGCCAAAGCCACCCCATCTGCAAGTGATAGTTGAGGTCCCAAATGAGAAATCATTCCACAGATATGATGCTGGGGGCTGCCAAAATGAAAGCTGCGTTCTCTTCCATTGCTATATCCCTCTTTATTTCCCTGCCACTGCATAAATAATTTGCTGAGTGGCATATTTCTGGAAGTAAAAACACCCAGATTACGATGCATAGGCATTATCCATTCATCCTGTTGAAGAGCTTCTGTTACACCCACAGCAATCGCTTCTTGTCCGATTCCACTAAACCATTTGCTAATCTTACCCTGACGTAATAACACCAACATTTTCTCTTCAATCATACGAGGATAAAGTAGTTTATGATACAACTCCACTAAGGTTTTATCTGATAATTCTTTTCTTTCGAATGTCATTTCTTCTAATTTGGAGTGGCAAGTTACTTAGAAAAGTGATTTTAAGAATTAGTATCCGGCTAGAACAGCCAATACAACAGTTTCAAAAACCAAAAAACTCAAACTTAACGGTAAAAAGAAGAATAAAATGAGCGATATTATCATTCATTTAAGAATAATTTCATAAAATAGCATTATAAAAGCATGGTATAACGCTACTATATATTAAACTTTCCTAAAAGCAAACATTATGCGTTTTTTAGTTCGTCTTTTAATTTCTGCTCTGGTAGCTTATGGCTTATCTTACTGGCTTGCTGGAATTCATATAAACAGTTTTTTCACAGCAGTGGGATTTTCGCTCATTTTAGCGCTTGTCAATGCATTAATTAAACCCATTTTGGTTATATTAACTTTACCGGTTACCGTGTTTACATTGGGCCTTTTTTTATTGGTAATAAATGCCCTGATGGTATTATTAGTAGATAAAATGATGGATGGTGTAAGCATAGATAGTTTTGGATGGGCATTATTATTTAGTCTTTTACTATCTGCTACAAGCTCGCTTATTTTTTCTCTCTTGGAAAAAGAAGAAAAATGAAAGATGAAGAAATAACACTTCAAGAAACTTGAATTAACAGAAAGTCGGGTGCCCGAAAAGCAGTTTATATTTTTTTTCTATGTAGAATAGTGAAATTAAAATGCGCTAAAAAACTTTTATTTAACCCGATTATTCAGCGATCAAATAAAAAGAACAAACTTTTTCTTTTCCATATAAAACTCCAGCAAAGGTTTCTCCAGCACTTAGCGAAGTAGCGGGGAGGTTGACGTTTTAGCGCTAAAGTAAAATTTGGGTGTTTGAAGACAAGGCATAATTTCTCATCATGATGCTTTATGGGTGGGGGAGTAGAGGAGGGTAATTATTTTCGAGCTACAAAAGTTGATTATATTCCCGGGCCGGTATCCCGCTGACCCGATATAAAGATATAAAGTTTGGAGATGCAGAACAATACCTTATATGGGTACTTTGTGGGTACAAATTCAACTCCTGAATTTGATTAAATCCCCGGGCCGGTATCCCGCTGACCCGATATAAAGATATGAAGTTTGGAGATGCAGAACAATACCTTATATGGGTACTTTGTGGGTACAAATTCAACTCCTGAATTTGATTAAATCCCCGGGCCGGTATCCCGCTGACCCGATATAAAGATATAAAGTTTGGAGATGCAGAACAATACCTTATATAGGTACTTTGTGGGTACAAATTTAACTCCTGAATTTGGTTAAATCCCCGGGCCGGTATCCCGCTGACCCGATATAAAGATATGAAATTTAGAGATGCGAAACAATACCTCATACAGGCACTTTGTGGGTAAACACCCTATTGGGCGGGGGCTACGCCCCCCCACCCCAATTCAAAATTAGGATTATTTCAAACACGAAACAATACCTCAAATTCGGTATTTATGGAGTATAACGGTTATGCATAAACGAAATTACTTTTCCTATTAATTAAACATACGCTTCTTCATTTTAGTGTTAATAATAATGATGCCCACTTTTAATAATCATTTGCTTTGCAGTTAGCAGGCGTGTCTTTTAGAACAACTTTTTAGTCATGGTAGTGCAGACCTAATTTGCCTTGTTTATTCCATTATTTTTACCCAAAGAAAAAGACCGATAGAAAAATAAAGGCTTCCAAAGAAGGAATATAATTTTTGCTAGGCTATAGCAAACAATGCACAGGGGTGCTATTGTACAGCACTAAGCTATTCACTTCTTTAAGCATTGACAAAAATCTGCACACATTCGCTGCTATACCCTCTGCTCAATAAATTTTCATAGGTCATCCTCCTAATTCCCGGTTAGGAACGTAGGAGATTGAAAAGGAAGAGCAGTGCTTGAACAGCTTTTTGAATAATGGAGATTTAGAAATGGAAATCGGTGGTTAAGAAGAAAAGTGAGAAAATGGAAGTGGAAAAATGCTTCACGGGGGAGTTTCTTTCTGATCCCATTCAAAATTCGTTTTTTTGAAATGTATGACAATTCCTCGGTTAGGTACTTTATGGGTTATCTTTTCAAAAAAAAGGGAAACTGCGTTTCCCACCCCGGTGCAAAGTTCGATTTTTTAAAAACACAAAACAATACCTCAAATTCGGCATTTATGGAGCATAACGATTTAGCGGTTTTGGGAGCGAGCAGATTTAACCCAAAATTTCCAAGCGAAGACAAAACTTTAAAAATTATTTGGGTTTATGCGCAGTTCATGTTAAGGTAAGTGCTGTTCTTTTTTATCATTTTCTACATGGAATTAATCTTTTATGAATAAGCTTAATTTTATCATTACTAACTAATACATTATTTGATTCCAAATAAGATGCTGTAAAGTTAGATGCATAACATTTACCTGTTGAAACTTCTTTAAATGTTACGATAAAGGATTGTTTAATAGCATAGGCATTTTTAACAATATCTCCATCTTTATTAGACCAATTTCCCCAAAGATATCTACCAAAACCATTTGATATAGGAATGATTTCATAAATTATAAAAGCAGAAGAATGGTCTTTAAATATAGAACCTTCTTTTTTCAGCCAGCTTAATAATGTAGGATGGACAGTTGTTTTCGTGAAAGCGTATTTTTTAAATGCCGTTGAATTATCATCTGTATTCAAATAATTATAACTTAAAACATTCGTATTCTTACTAATACACAGGGCCTCATATTCGGTAGATTCTGCATAATCCTCAAGCCCTTTTGATTGGTCGTTTAATCGGTTTAATTCAGTAGAAATTTCATTTGGAAAAACAAATCCCAAGCTAGTATAAAAATCCGCAATTGTGATAACCTGACGTTGTTTTTCAATAAAATATTCAGGAAATTGCTTGTGATAATTTGAAAATTCAGAGAGGAATTCTTTTTTTGGATATTCTATAACACGCTCTATTTCACGTTGTAAAAAAGTGTTTTGCTTTATATTTTCAATTCTATTATAAACAGCTGAATACAAATCTCTTTTACTGTAATGGTCAATTATTCCTTCTTTATTAGCTATTTTAAACTCATCAGTTAAAGTTTCTTTTTTCAGCAAATACTCTGCTATCCAATTATCACTATCTAATTTAAAGTTTACGTTTTTATTGATGGCAAACAAAGAGAGTTTATCGCTCTGTTTGAAGTTAAGAATCAATGCGTACTGATGCAAAAAAATACTCGTTTTTTTTGCAAAGTCAATATCTTCAAATGTTACAAAAATATTTTTTTCTATGCTTTTTAATTCAAAACTTGAAGCATTAACAACGGAGTTATTGCAAAGTATATATGCAATAGGCATTAAAAAAAGTAGTTTTGAAATTTTCATCGATTTTAATTTTCTTAACCCTAAACTATTAATATTTTTCATGATTTATTAGTTTTGATGTTTTTATACGGCATTTACCATAACGGATATGTATATACGAATAAATTTTATTAGAAATAAACCACATCCTCTTCACCTAATTTTACCTATTACGATATGAGCTCCCGCTTATTCTCTGTTTACGCAGAAGTATGTTTTATAACAGCTTAACTATTCAATCAAGTTCGTTTCCCCTCTTTCATTGTCAAACCATTTTCATTTTAATACACTACTAGTTCAAAGAAATTTTCGGGTTGTAAATATTTTTGAGCCAGTGCTTTTATCTCTGCAGGCGTAACCGTTTTAATGTCATGGATTGAATTAGTAAAGTAATTTTCATCGAGGTTGTTTAAAATAATATTTTTCCAACGACCTAAAATTTGAAATGGCCCATCGAGTGTGCCTAAAACGGCTCCCAGCAAATAATTTTTTACAAGCAACAGTTCATCTTCTCCAACTTCTTCGTTGCATAACTTGTCCATTTCCTTATATATTTCTCCAATGGCTGCTTCGCACACATCTTTTCCCGCTTCGGTACTTATTAGCCATGCATTTTGCTTCATATTTGCTTTAAAAAAGCTATAAATTCCATAGGTATAGCCTTTATCCTCACGTATATTACTCATTAACCGGGAGCCAAAGAACCCGCCAAACAATGCATTAAGCACACCGGCCTTATTAAAATCAGCATGATGCCGGTTAGGGAAAGGAGTTGCTAACCTGATAGCTCCCTGAACCGAAGATGAATCGTTTTCAATACGCACTATTCGCTCTGTTGCCGGCGTTAAAGGTAATTCAGGTATAACAAAATCAGGTCGTTGCAGAGGTAAATCACCCAATGCAAGGTTTAATTGCTGTTGTACATCATTTGGCAACCATCCTGAAATAAAAATAGCACAACTTCCGTTTTTGTAATACCGATCATAAAAACTGCGTATATCCTCTACCGTTATATCATCCAAATTGGCAAGTTCAATCTTTCTACCGTAAGGGTGTGTATTACCAAAAAGCATTTCATCTATTTGCCTGCCTGCAACAAATTCACACTTTTTTAAATTCACAACTAACCGTTGCTTAAAATTTTTTCGGTGGATATTAAGCTCATTTTCCGGATATGTAGCTTCTGTAAGCAAATCACGCATTAAAGGCAATACCTTGTTTAGATATTTAGAAAGTCCATGCAAGGTAATTGTTGCTGTTTCTGAAAAACATGAAGAGCCAAAATAAGAACCATAATAATCAAAGGCTTCGCTAAGCTCAAACGCTGTGCGGGTTTTTGTTCCACAACGTATAAGCGAATTGGTTAGTCCGGCCACTGCTGTTTTCGCTTCATAAAAATTACCTGAAAAGAAGACCAGTTCAAGTTGTACCACCTCTTGTGAACCACCACTAAATAAATAAACCGGAATGCCATTGTTTAGTTCAAAATATTCATACGGTTTCAAACTCAAATGAAAATCAATTGCCTGCTTAATTTCGGGAGATAATAATCTGTTCATTCCTTTACTTTATTTTTTGCCAGGTAATAGAGTGTATTGCTGTTTTTTTCACGGAAAATTTCATTGCTCAACTCAAGTATTTCTTGTGTGGTTACTTCACGATATTTTGCTAAATCTGTATTCATCATATTCGCATCGCCAATTATTTCGTACATAGCAAGGCTGCTTGCCCGATTCATCAAACTGATATCTTCAAATGCCATTGCACTCTCCGTTTTGTTTTTTACCTTTTCCAGTTCTTCATTAGTTACTCCTTTTTGTTTAAAGCGTTGCAACTGTTCATTAAGTGCCAGCTCTGCTTTTTTTATATCCACCCCTTTAATCAGTTTCCCCTCAATAGTTAGTAATCCGGCATCTGATGCGCCCAGATGATAACAAGAAATGCTACTAAACAAATGCTGCTCCTTTACTAATGCCTGGTATAAGCGTGAAGATGAGCCTCCGCCTAGAATATCTGTAAGCAGGTCTGTACCGTAATACTTAGCATCGGTTCGGGAACAAATATGCCAGCACTTATATAAAGCATCAAAAGGCACAGATGCTTCCACAGTCATCTGCCGCGCCTCTGTTTGTTCGGGTTCTTGTTCATAATTATGTGCTGTGGGGGTTCCCGGTTTTATTTCGCCGAACCACTTTTCTGCTAATTCGCGTACACGTGGTACCGTTATATTTCCCGCTACAACCAAAACAGCATTTGCAGGATGGTAATATCGCTGAAAAAATGATTTTACTTCTTCTAACGTGGCCTTTTCGATATGTTCCAGTTTATCACCAATCGTCATCCACCGATAAGGGTGATGCTTATAGGCCATGGTACGCAGTTTATGCCATACATCACCATAGGGTTTGTTGATATAATGTTCCTTAAATTCTTCACAGACTACCTTCCTTTGCACCTCCAAACTCTTTGCATTAAAAGCTAAACTTATCATCCTATCACTCTCCAGCCAAAAAGCAGTTTCAATATTCTCAACAGGAAGTTGACAATAATAGTTAGTAAGATCATTGGTGGTAAACGCATTATTCTCACCGCCGGCACGCTGCAAAGGCTCATCATATATTGGAATATTTACACTCCCGCCAAACATGAGGTGTTCAAATAAATGAGCAAAGCCGGTATGATTGGGGTCTTCATCCCGGGCTCCCACATCATAAATAACATCTACTACCGCCATTGGTGTGGTATTATCTTCATGCACCAACACCTTGAGGCCATTGGATAACACAAATCGTTCAAATGAAATCATAGGTTGCAAAAATACAAGCAATATATTTGACTGCATCTTTTCTAACTCCTTTAACCAAGCTCTTGCATTATTTACACCTAATGCACCTAATTTTGCATTTTTGGGAAACTAGCGATATGGATAGCGCAGAAATGAATACATCACAAATATTAGACAAAGCCTTAAACTTCGAATTTTTAACCGTTGAGGAAGGCGTTTATTTATATGAACAAGCATCCTTGCCTGTTTTAGCAGAAGTTGCAGATACATTACGGAAAATTCAAGTTCCTCACGGGCGTGTAACCTGGCAGATAGACCGGAATGTAAACACCACCAATGTATGTATTGCCAACTGTAAATTTTGTAATTTCTATCGTGTTCCTGGCCACCCGGAAGCTTATATCACAGATATTGCTACTTACAAGCGCAAAATTGAGGAAACCATTCGTTACGGTGGAGATCAATTGTTGATTCAGGGCGGGCATCATCCAGACCTTGGGCTTTCTTTTTATACCGACTTGTTTGGCACATTAAAATCTCTCTATCCTAATATTCGGCTTCACGCCCTCGGCCCTCCGGAGGTTGCACACATTACACGAAAGGAAAAAAGCACACACTATGAAGTGCTTAAAGCACTAAAAGAAGCCGGTATGGATAGCCTACCCGGTGCCGGCGCTGAGATACTAACGGATAGGGTTAGACGCTTAATCAGCAAAGGTAAGTGTAGTGCACAGGAATGGCTTGACATTATGCATGAAGCTCACAAACTTCATCTCACCACATCTGCAACCATGATGTTTGGACATGTAGAAACTATTACCGAACGCTTTGAACACTTGGTTAAAATACGTGAAGTACAAAGTAGAAAACCTGAAGATTCAAAAGGATTCCTAAACTTTATCCCCTGGACGTTTCAGGATGTAGATACCTTACTTGCGCGCATTAGAGGAGTGCATAACCTCACTACACCGGAAGAATATATCCGCATGACTGCATTAAGCAGAATCATGTTGCCCAATATTATTAATATACAAGCCAGTTGGCTCACTGTAGGTAAACAAGTTGCTCAGGCGTGTCTTTATGCGGGAGCAAATGATTTTGGCAGTATTATGATTGAGGAAAATGTAGTGAGTGCTGCAGGAGCGCAGCACCGCTTTACTGCATCATCAATACAAGAAGCCATTAAAGAAGCCGGCTTTATTCCACAACTTCGAAACCAGGAATATGAATGGCGCGAAATTCCACAGTTAATTGATCAAGTGATTGATTATTAACTATTTATTTGCAATTGTTTAATTATCTTAGAACGCTTTGTATAATAATAGCCCAGGTTATTATACAACTCCATAATCATTACACCCAACAGAAAATTTTTAAAAATGGAAAAGTCATTTACTGTTCATCCGATATGGGATGCGTTAAAAACATTTATTAATAAATTCCTCCAAAATCCGAGTATCTATCCTATTGACTATTATAAAAAGTTGCGCTACAATCGTAAAAGGCGCCCATATAATTACTAAATTTCCCATTCCGGGTGCGGAAAATACCCAAATTAAAATCGAGAATTTGTGCGCTTGACCTAAGGTGTAGATGTGTGTAGGTTTGTATTGAACTTTAAACCCCTACCCCTATGAAACAAAATGACCCAAAACCAACCGCTTTAGGAACCGTAGTAAAAGCCTTTACCGATGTATTGAGGAGTTTATTCTTCTCTGATGATAGTCGAGATTTTCGACGTTTAAAAAATTTCATCGCTTCTTAGCACATACAAAGTTTCTATTCAACTCCCCAACATAATGATAGCCATGTTGGGGTTTTGGTTTTATAAGGCTTCCATTTGTTTCATTAAAATTCATTGCCTAAGAAATTAACAAGCACGAACGAGATGGGAAAAGATAAGAAACAAGATTACGCTTCTTTTTACGAGAACAGATATTCCACATCAGCCCGGGTAAGTGTTTTCACAAAGCCTGATTCATCAGAAATCAGTTCCTTAGCTAGCACCCGTTTCTTTTCCTGTAATTGTAGAATTTTATCTTCAATAGTTTCCAAACAAATCATGCGGTAGGCAAATATATTTTTTGTTTGGCCAATACGATGTGTTCTGTCAATTGCTTGTTGTTCAACAGCGGGGTTCCACCATGGGTCAACGATATAAACGTAATCAGCAGCAGTAAGATTCAACCCTACACCACCCGCCTTTAATGAAATCAAGAACACCCTAATTGAATCGTCTTGCTGAAAGGCCTGGATGGCCCTTTCACGCTCTGTAGTAGAAGTGCTGCCATCGAAATAAACATACTTTATTCCCATTTCTTCCAGTTTTTTCCGAATCAAACCCAGCATTCCTAAAAATTGTGAAAATACAAGCGCCTTGTGTTCTCCTATGTTTTCGGTAATTTCTCGGGTCAGCTCTTCCAACTTAATAGAATGATTAGGAAATTTTTCTTCCTCATTTAAAATTGCCGGGCTATCACATATCTGGCGCAATTTCATCAAGCCCTGCAAAATAGTTAGTTGAGACTTATCAATTCCCTGCTCATCAATTACACCCATAATCTTTTCCCGATAGCTATTTCGGTATGCATTATAAATCCTGCGCTGATCTGCTCCCATTTCACAAAACAAGATAGTTTCTGTTTTTTCAGGTAAGTCTTTTGCAACCTGTTCTTTTGTACGTCGCAAAATAAAAGGCAGCAGCAGTTTTCGCAAATGTTCCTTATGTTCTTGTTCCTGAAATTTATCTATTGGATTTGCAAATTCATTTCTAAAATATTCTACGCTACCCAGTAAGCCCGGGTTCAAAAAATTCATTTGAGCATAGATATCAAATGTATTATTCTGCAATGGTGTTCCACTCAGGCATAATCTATTGGTTCCATTTAAAAGAGTAGCCGCTTTGGTTACTTTGGAAGATGGGTTTTTAATCGCCTGACTTTCATCCAACACTACATAATCAAAATTAAACTTCAAAAATAAATTAATATCGCTCCGTAATGTACCGTAAGTGGTTATGACAATATTATGTTGTGCTAAAAACTGGATATCCCGGCTCCGTGTGTTACCATGATGAATGTGACAGGTTAGCCCGGAGGTGAATTTTTTCACTTCATTTTGCCAATTATAAATAAGGGTGGTGGGACAAACAACCAGGGTTAGTAATTTGTTATACTGAAGTTTAAATTGTTGAAGCATAGCCAATGCCTGAACTGTTTTTCCCAATCCCATGTCATCAGCCAAAATACCGCCCCATCCCACATCCTGTAAATAGCTTAACCAATGATAGCCTGATAACTGATAAGGGCGTAAAACCGGAGCAAGCGCGGCCGGAGCATCAACCTGAGGAATACTTTTAAATGACCGAAGTTTTTCAAATTTTTCATCTAATGCAAAAGTGAGTTCTTCTTCATTCCTGTTTTCGTACAACTCATCAATAACACTAAGATGATATTTCGACAACCGAAGTTGATTTGAATTGCCTTCTGCCACCTTAAACAACAAAGCGTATTTTTTAATCCACTCTTCGGGTAAAATACCTAATGAGCCATCTCCCAATTGAACGAATGATTGTTGCGAGGCTAATGCTCGCTTAATTTCGGATATCCCTACTCGTTGTTCTCCAAAATCTATTTCCACTTTGGCATCAAACCAATCTACACCGCTGCTCATGTGGATAAAGGTCTTTGGTCGGGATGTATTGAACCGGAAGTTCTTTAATGAATCAAAACCATAAACAGGCACCTTTAATTCCTTCATGGCATCCATAAAAAGGAAAAACCAATTATTCTTTAAAACATCCGGGCCTTTTAATGCAAACCCTCCACCGGCTTGACGTGAAAATTGTGAATGTAAGGTTTCCAATTTTTGTAAAAATGCTTGTTCTGCCTCAGTGTTTCGCTTTATCTGGATAATTTTATCATCATCCGGGATAATCAAAGTTTCCTTATCGTGCCCACGAGCTTCAAAACCATTGTAAGAGAAAACCGGTTGTAAAACCAGATAATCACCTTTTTCCATTAAATTAATTCGCATATCAGGCTGAACTACCTTTACCTCACGCAGCAATGATTTATCAAACTCTACCCGATATTGTTTAGCCAGCGGCACAATAATTTCCAAAAGTTCTCTTTTACCAAATTTCGTTTTGTTACTTTTCATGATGCGTTGTACTTCCATTGCATCTTCAGCTAATTTCCACAGGTAGATGGTTTTATCAATCATCAATAACAAAGGACTTCCACACTCATTATCCGTGTAATCTACCCACTGCCCGTTAATATTTACTTTACAGGTAAGCGCTAATTGTCCGTTTTTTGCAGAAACATAAAACACCGGCGATACGGGTTCGCTACTCAATTCAATCTCTTCAAGCATGGCTGTTTTAAATGCCTTCCCTAACGGTAGTTGATAGCCGAAATAATCGTGGTTTTCCCGGGTAAAAATTTTCTTCAGTCGCGGATAAACGTATTCTGCTATTATCGTCTTGGTTTCATCGGGGAGGTCATCTCCATCAGTATGTATTATATTCTCCCAAATTCCGCTAAATGGAGAGTTGCGATTTAGGTATTTATTTATTTCATTATCCTGCAATTTTCTCACACACTGCAGTAATAGCCTATCCTCTTCAGGAAGTGAATCAATTTGTACAAACTTGCTAATATCTATAGCCTCTGCTTTACCCAGCAATCCGGTTCCCGAATCATTAGGTTCTCCCAAAACCAAAGCCACAGTAAAAAATGGGAAAGTCTTTGCATTAAAATTAAACACCAATCCCAGCCGATGAGGATAGGATTCTACCTCTACCGGAGCGCTTTCTACAAATGGAGTTGGTTGTACATTGTTAAATGATGGCCGAGGCTTAACATTACTAACGGCTTGGGTTATACGCTTTATAGAAGGGTCGAGTACCTTTAAAAAGGGTTTTCCTTCTTTATAGGTAAAAAGAAACTTCCCTTCTAAATCATCATTTAGGCTGTAGCCATAAATCTGCAATAATTTATCTTTTTCCTTATCCCAATTTCTAATGGTATCAAAATAATGGGGGCCAAATGAATTAAGCAATTGTAAAAACATCATTGCTTTGTGCAAACACAATGGGTGATTTGTTTCATTACAGGTACAAGATGTGTCAAAAACCCGCTCTTCATTTTTTTGAATAACCAAAGGAAACAACTCTCCGTTAATAGTAACATTTGCTTCTACTCTTTCATCTCCGGCAGAAATAATATTTACCTTATTTGTTCTCAACAAATGTTCAGCAGCTTCCATTATGTTTCTCGATGATAACATCCTTAACACACGCAAATCAATATGCCCCATCTTAGCTATGGTATGATGCTGATCGTACACAATCTCTGTAGCATTAAGTTGATTACGGTCTATCAAATCTTGCAATAAAAACAAGCCTGCTGCTTCATGGCGACAAATTTCACCCAAATTATATGGGCATCCGCAGCGAAGCGTCATTAAGCGCGGATCGGAATACTTTTGAATATGCACCTTATAATAGGTGTTGTATATATCATCCCGCACGCGCATCACAACCATATTAAGTAATTCATCATGCTCCGTCATTTGGGCCAAACCCAAAGCATGAATTCTTTTTCCTCTACGAATTACTTCATCGGTGCCATTTTTGTAAACATGTTTAATAATATGTGGTAATGCCAAACCAAAGCTGTTTAGGGTAAAGAGATTCTCCTTCGTTCAGAAAAGAGCAATTTGCAAAAGTAAAGAAATTTTTTCCGGAGAAGAAAGGGTTTCGAATATATTGTGGAGAATTATTCGTTAAATAGTGCCTTTTATCAACTTTCCGTCATTGTAAATAGGTAATACAGGAGCTGTGTCTATGGTGAGACAGTGTTTAATATCTTTTTCTAACCCAAAGCCGGTGAGCCGATGATAGTGTGATGCGTTTTTGCTTTTCATAAACTCAAACAAATCTTGCTTAGCCAGGCTGTACATAATGTGAGCCATTTGAGATGCATCACAATGAATAGAAAATCTATCTCCCACTGCATCAATTACTGCGCCGGCAAATAAAGTGTCTTCAAAATTTGCCTTATCTTTCCAAGCTGCACAAGCCAGGATAACCGGTAAATTCTTTTTTGATACATGTGCACATACTGCACTAAGATTAGCAAATGCTCCGGTTACTATTTCCTTTGCTCCTTTCTCAAGTGCCATGTGCAATAATCGGGTTCCGTTTGTTGTAGTAAGTACCAAGGTTTTCTTTGCAATAAATTCTTGAGGATATTCAAAGGGAGAATTACCATGCTGTAATCCCTCGGCGATTTTTCCATCACGCTCACCGGCAGTAACGGCATCAATCTGTCTGCCGATACGAATACATTCTGCTACGCTATCAACCGGCACAATACTTTTTGCACCATTTGCTAAGGCGGTTGAAATAGTAGAAGTAGCCCTTAGCACATCAATAATAACCACAATACTGCTCTTTACGTCATAAAGATGCAGCAGGGCTGGGGAAAGGCACGTAAACAAAGCCGGTTTATTACTCTTTGCCATACTTCATTGTCTTATACAAACGGCATTTTTACTATCCGTGCTTTTAATAAATTATTTCTTACTTTAATAAAGATTTCTGTGTCTAGTGCGGCATGGGCAATAGTTACGTATCCCATACCAATAGCCTTTCCCAAGCTGGGCGATTGTGTGCCGGAGGTAACTGTTCCAAGGATGTTTCCCGATGTATCAGTTATTTCATAACCATGCCGGGCAATTCCTTTGTCAATCATTTCAAACCCTACCAGTTTGCGACTTATACCTGTAGCTTTCTGTTGTTCTAAAATTGATTTAGCAGTAAAATCTTTACTAAATTTAGTTATCCATCCTAAGCCGGCCTCTAATGGAGAGGTGGTACTATCAATATCATTCCCATACAGGCAAAAGCCCATTTCTAAACGAAGCGTATCGCGTGCTCCTAACCCCGCAGGCTTTATACCAATTGCTGCTCCGGCTTTAAAAACGGCATCCCAAATTATGTCAGATGCATTATCCTTATCTTCAAAATATATCTCTACCCCTTCTTCTCCGGTATATCCCGTTGCACTAATAAGAATATTATCAAGGCCGGCAAATTTTCCTTTTACAAAAGTATAATACTTTAAATTTAGGATATCCATATCCGTTAGTGACTGTACCACTCGAATAGCTTGTGGGCCTTGAACAGCTAATAATCCTGTTTTATCAGAGATATTGTGCAATTCTGCACCGCCCATATTGTGTTTATTCACCCAATCCCAATCTTTTTGAATATTGCCGGCATTAACCACTAACATATATGATTGATTTTCCTCAAGGCAATACACCAGTAAATCATCAATTATACCTCCGGTTTCATTGGTAAAGCAACTATATTGAATTTTCCCCTTCACCAGTTTTGAGGCATCATTTGAAGTAATGCGTTGAATCAAATCAAGCGCTGCATCTCCTTTTACAATAAATTCTCCCATGTGACTTACGTCAAAAACGCCAACGGCTTTTCTCACAGTGAGGTGTTCGTCATTAATACCCGAGTAAGAGATAGGCATATTATACCCGGCAAACTCAGCCATCTTTGCGCCCAAGGCAATATGTTTTGAAGTAAAGGGTGTTGTTTTCATGAAAAAACTTTGGGCACAAAAGTAAGGCAATATACCAAATTGACATCCTCTTTTTAAACATAACAAAAAGCCTCACCAACAGGGGTGAGACTTTTACACATTAACCAAATCAAAAATTTTGGTTGATACATCAGATATTTTATGTCAGCCGGGAAAAAAATGTAAAAAATGAGGCTTCTGTTCCTTTTTTATTCCCGGTCTCTTTTTTAAAATCATCTAATTGCTTTTCAATTTCCTGCTTTAGGTTCTTTAAAGAATCACGGATCTTATCTCTATTCTTTTCAAAAAAATGTTCCGGTTCATCTACGTGTGGATTATTTTTTTTATCATCCCCTCTCATCCAACCCCGACTATTAAATCTATGCTTTGAAACACGGTCTCCATCTAAAGTGAATAATCCATCGGCTGTCATAATATAATTTATCCCTGTTTCCCAATCCTGTTCGGCTCCAATTGCCTCAAGATAGTTATCATCATCATCGTCATAATTAAACCCAATATGTACTTGGAATTCATTTTCTATATTGCCTTCTACTTTAATTTGTTTGCCTATCGGAACATATACGTTGAGTAAAATGCGTTGGTTACGAAACTTATCTTTCTTTGTAAAAGGCACTCCTCGATTAGCAACAAGCAAAGAATCAAATTGTGTAATAGGATAATCAATGTTTTCTGCAATAGAATTAGCATTTCGCTTACTATAACCATTTGCCATTTTTAATACGCTTACATGAAATGCTGTGTCGGGAGACTTAAAAATATTTATCCGCACATTGTTCAAATACAAAGTGTCTTCATCCAAACTCGAAAAGGGAATCATCCGTATCATGCTATGCCGGTAATAGGAAGTATTAAACGGATTTGTTGAAGTAACAATCAATTTATCAGATGATGGATTGGTCAACTCCACTTCCTGATTTCTTAATGAAGAAGAGGATTTAAAATCTCTGCCTACTAAAGCAATAAGAAGAAAGAAGCACACCCAGCCCATTGTCCATAAAATACCGAACGAATAGCTTAGCACCTTATTTCTTTTTTTTGCACGTACTAACCGACGTATGGTCCAGATAATTACTGCCAATATGGGAACAATGATAAATAAGATTAGTGTTGCCCAAGTAAGCACGTTTTGCCAGCCATTGGTAACTAAAAAAGCCTTTAATGGGAAAACAGAAATGGCGGCAATACCCAAAGCAAAAAACACCGCAATCAACACAATAGCAATTGTTCCTAAAATAGCATAAGCAAAAACTTTAATTATTTTAGAAATGACATTTCCAATTGAATGTTTGTTTCGGTTTGTAAAAGCGCGTATATCCTCACTCATTATCTGGCCTGTATTTTGGGCCTTCTCTTTCATTTCCTTACTTAATTTACCGGCTCGTTCCTGAAAATCCCGCATCTCTTGGGCAACTGAATTCTTAATTGAATTCAAATCAACTTTTTCGCCCTTCATTTCTAATTTTTCAGCGGTTGTTATTGCTTCGGGTAAAACAGCCCATAAAATAACATAAACCAAAACTGCACCGGGGCTAAAGCTCAGTGAAATAATATGATTAAAAATGGCTATGTTATGAATAGCAATTCCTAAAAAAGGAAGAATAAATAAAGCCCGCGGAATCCATGCGTTTATTCCAAAATAATAACCCAACCCACTGCACACTCCGGCAATAATCTTATCGTCCGGGCTTCTATATAACCGCTTGCGCTGTGCACCTATAACTTGTGTAGCAGAGCTTGGAACAAAAATCCACAGCAACAAATAAGGTAAGATAGCAAAGCCAAACGAAAGGGCAAGAATTACAAATATTATACGAACAAGAACAGCATCAATTCCAAAGTAAACAGCTAAACCACCACATACACCACCAAGGATTCTATCATTTTCATTTCTGTAGAGCTTCTTAGGATTGTTAAACCCTGTAAATTGTTGCTGCTGTTCCTCTTTATTAAAAGCGTGCTGAGCTGCTTGCTCTGCAGATTGAGCATCATCAAAATCTTCAGGATTACCCATGCTGCTAATTACACCTTGTACGTGCTCTTCAGTAATACAAGTGGCTCCTTGTGAAATTTTTTCATAAAATAATTCACCGATACGATTTTCGATATCGTTGATAATTTCATCACGGCCTTCCTCTTCCGCGAAGTGGCGATTTAAACTTTCAATATATTTTTTTAACCGTTCATAGGCTAAAACTTCAATGGGAATTACTCGTCCCTGAAAGTTGATATTTATTACCTGCTTCATTGTTTTGTATTGTTGGTTGTAATTGGAAGTGATAAAATTTATTGGGTAAGCGCTTTTACCGCATCAGCTAATTCGTTCCAGGTGTTTTCCAATTCTTTATAAAATTCTTCTCCGGTTGAGGTGAGCTGGAAATATTTTCTGGGTGGGCCACTGCTGCTTTCCACCCAGCGATAACTTAATAACCCGGCATTTTTTAAACGGGTAAGCAATGGATATAAGGTGCCTTCAAAAATATTCAGGTTAGCCGCTTTCATCTTTTCAATAATGTCTGAAGGATACGCCTCTGCTTGTTTTATAATTGAAAGAATGCAAAACTCCAACACCCCCTTCCTCATCTGACTGGCTGTATTTTCAATATTCATAATGTTCGATTTTGGAGCTGATTTATTGTTTTTATTACCTATTATTACACAAAGATAAGTTTTTTAGTACCATGCAATACATAATACCATATTTTTTTAAAAATTTTTTACTAATATGTCCGGGGAGTTTGAAATCAGCCACTGTATTATATCTTAGCTGAAAGTAATAAAACCAAAGGTGTTTTCTTTTTTACAAAGGAGAGAAAAGTGCTCTTCTATTATCAAATTGGTTAAATTCGAGTTAACGCTCTCATAATCATTAAACTAAATTCAACTTTTCCACTCATAAACAAATCCTATCCACTTAACCCTTTTATATGAAAAGAGTATTCATATTATTCATTTCGATATTACTTATTGAAGGTTGTTCTTCAAGTAAAAAGAGCTATCTCGAAAGAGAAAATACCGAGAAAGCATTGCGTGATGCCGTGAAAAAATTGGGCAAAGACAGTGAGCATGAAAGTGCGCGTGAAGCGATTCCGGTGTTATATCAAAAAATAAAGCAAAACCACCTCAATAAAATTAGTGCGTATAGTGCCTCCCGTGAGTTATCTCGTTGGCCTAAAATAATATTCGAATATCAAGCTCTTCAGCAATTATATGATTTAATTATGGGGGAAACAGAGGCTTTTAAACTGGTAAATCCTGAAAGTTATACGGTTCAATTAGCAGAAACCAAGGAGCAAGCCGCTCAGGAATATTATGATGCCGGTATTTCACACTTGAACAAGGACGGAAGGGAGAATATGAAAAAGGCATATCAGTTCTTTGGTCAAAGTCTTTCCATGGTAAAAGATTTTAAAGATGCAGCTCAAAAAAGGCAAGAGGCTTATGACAGGGCGATAATAAATGTAGTGGTATTCAAAATAGAAGACAGGACCCGTTATTACGCTAGCGGGTATCATAATTTTGGAAATCAATATACCAATGGATATTTTGAAGAATCCCTTGTTCGTGATTTAAATAACGGTCGTTATCCGGCCCATATTTATAGTACAGAGGATGCTTATCGGGAAGGGATAGCAGGAGATTGGAATGTAAAAATATCATTACGCAACGTAAACATCAATTATCTTAACCAGCAAAATCGGCAGCGTGATGTTAGTGCTTCCATAGAAACAGGCCGGGACACTTCAGGAAGACCTATTTACCAAACTGTTTATGCAACATTAAACATAACCCGTAACAGTTTTGAGGCCTTGGGAGAAATGCAAGTTTTGATTGAAGACCAAAAAAGCAGGCGGAATATTAAGCAAAGCTCGTTTACTGAATCTTACAGATGGGAAAATGAAACAGCATCATATAATGGAGATAGTAGGGCGTTAAGTGCTGCGGACTGGAATATTATCAATAATCGAGGAGTTCAAACTCCACGAAGAGAAGATATTTTAGATGAATTATACAGGAAATTATATCCGCGTGTACGCAACTACGTTAGCTCTGCAATTAACTGGTAGTTACTTTAGTATTTGGTAAGTAATAAAACTCATGATGTAGGCCAATCCTGTCATATATAGTATTTGAATAAGCGGCCATTTCCAGGAGCGTAGCTCCCGATAAACGATAACTACCGTACTCATACATTGCATTGCCAACATATAAAACACCATTAGGGATACTCCTGTAGCCACGGTATAAACCGGAGTTCCATCCTTTTTAACGGCTGCCTGCATTTTTTGTCGTAGGGTTAGGTTGTTGTCAGTATTGCTTTCTTCTACACTATATAATGTAGCCATCGTGCCAACAAAGACTTCTCGGGCAGCAAAGGATGTTATCAATGCAATTCCAATTTTCCAATCATAGCCCAATGGTCTTATAACCGGTTCAATAGCTTTTCCCAAAATGCCGGCATAGGAGCTTTCAAGATAAGCAGCTCCGCGTTCTCGTTCCAATTCTTGTGCTTGTGTAGGATTTGCATTAATTAGTATTTCATATTTTTCTGTTACTTTATGCATTTCCTTTTTAGGACCATAAGTACTCATTGCCCAAAGCAGAACACTAATAATCATAATAATCTTTCCTGCTTCCACCACAAATATCTTTGCTTTATTCACCATGGTATGAAGCATATTCTTCCATCTGGGGCTGCGATACATAGGCAACTCAAGAATAAAATAACTTCGTTCACGGCTCTTAATAAACCATTTCATTACCCACGAAACAATAAGCGCAAACACTGTACCCATCAGGTATAGGGCCATTAACATTAGCCCTTGCATACTTAGAAATCCAAAATATAGTTTTGATGGTATTACCAATGCAATAAGTATAGTGTAAACCGGAAGCCGGGCACTGCAACTCATTAAGGGTGTTACCATAATAGTAAGTAGTCGTTCTTTTGTATTTTCAATACTTCTGGCACTCATAATAGCTGGTACAGCACAGGCATATCCGCTAATCATGGGCATCACACTCTTTCCATTTAAACCTACTTTTCGCATAAGCTTATCCGTTAAAAAGCTGATACGTGCCATATATCCCGAATCCTCTAGTAAGGTAATCAGTCCAAAAAGAATCATGATTTGTGGAATAAACACCAGAATACCACTTAATCCGGCCACAATTCCGTTAATAAATAAATCAGCAAGCAATCCATTTGGTAATACATTTCCCAGCCATCCACTTAGTACACTAAAGCTCCACTCAATACCATCCATTGGATATGATGCAAGCCAAAAAACACTTTGAAACAAAAGAAACAATACAGCCAATAAGATAACGTAGCCCCATACACGATGCAATAAAATACTATCTAACTTCTCATTAATCAACGATCGCTTGCGTGGGTCATCTTCCACAACAGCCTGCTGCATTATACTCCTAATTCGTCCATAGCGCTGTAGGATTTCCTGTGCCTGAGTTTTAGTAGGATTAAATTCATGCTCGTTTAAAATCTGCGTAATCTTTTCCTTAACCGAGCTTGCCAATTCAAGTTGTTGATAGTTGATAAGATAATGCAGTGCCGCATAATTGCTCAAATGAGGTATTTGTAATAAAACCTCCTTTATTGATTCGGGATTATCTACATTCACATCAATAAAATCACGAGGCTTTGCCTGAACTTCTGCATCTACTACCCGCTCCATCGTTTTCTTTAATTCTTTTATCCCCTTGTTTTTGCGCGGGTTAATGGGCACAACAGGCACACCCAATTCTCTCTCAAGAGATGGAATATCTATATGTGTTCCCTTTTTCTTTGCCAAGTCCGTCATGGTTAATGCTACAACAACGGGCATTTTCAAATCAATAATTTGCGAACAAAACAGTAGGTTTCGTTTTAAATTACTGGCGTCTGCTACAACCACTATCAAATCGGGATAGAGTTTCTCCTGATGCATAAGCACCTTGTATGAAATCCATTCGTCGGCACGTTTAGGATAAAGGCTATATGTTCCGGGGAGGTCAATTATATTTACTTCACGGCCTTCACTAAGATGAGCTAACCCTGATTTTTTTTCCACAGTAACACCCGGAAAATTTCCAACCTTTTGGTTTAGACCGGTCAGTTGGTTAAACAGCGAACTTTTCCCGCTATTAGGATTACCTACCAATGCTATGTTAATCAATTTTTCCAAATACTAATAAAACAGTAAAATTAACACTTTACCCACGCTATGATTTACGAATTCAGGAACTTAAACGGAGCAGGGTTCATTACCTTTGCCAAAACAGCAGAAATTATGAAAGTGATATTCGGATGCTTATTGGTGTTATCGTTTAACGCTTATGCCCAAAAGGAAATAAATACCAAACAACTGCGTAAAAACCTAAAAGAACACGTAACCTATCTGGCTGATGATAGACTAGAAGGGCGCCGCACCGGAACTGTAGGAGAGCAGTTGGCTATGCAATATATCATTCATCAATTTCAGGCTGATAAACTCATGCCATATTTCAATAATGGTTATATCCAACCTTTTGAAGTACATGATGGCAGAATGATATCTCCCAAAAATTATATTTCAATAAATGGGAAAAATCTTCAGCTTAACCAAGATTATTTTCCGCTTTCCTTTTCCGGTAATGGGGAGGTAGAAACCAAAAGCGAAGGCAACAGCTTATATATTTTTGATCTGGCTCAACTATTATATACAAATCATACAAACCCTCATTTTGATATAGAAGCCGCATTATTAGATGCATTAAAAATTGCGGTTAACCAAAATGCCCGTATGATGATAGTAACCAATTCCTCTCAGTTTATAGATGGGTTGTCCTTTGATAGCTCCAGCCGTACACCTGTTGCATCTATACCTGTTGTATATTTAAAAAAGGAAGTGCTTGAAAATTTTAATAGCAACAACCAAAATTTGCTAAAAGCAAAAATTGATGTTACAGAAAAGACACGTACCGGACATAATGTTGCTGCTTATATAGATAACGGTGCCGCACAAACGATAATTTTAGGCGCCCACTATGATCATCTGGGATATGGGGAAGATCGCAATTCATTATACGCCGGCAAAACACCTCAAATTCATAATGGTGCAGACGATAATGCCAGCGGTACGGCGGCGTTGATTGAACTGGGCAGATTACTAAAAAAAGCTCCATATAAAAACAATAATTACATTTTGGCAGCCTTTTCGGGCGAAGAGTTGGGATTATTTGGTTCAAAATACTTTGCCGATCACATCAATAACATTGAAAAAATAAACTACATGATTAATATGGATATGGTGGGAAGGCTAAACGACAGTACACGCGGTATCACCATTGGTGGGTACGGAACATCACCACAATGGTCATCTGTTATAACTTCTGCTCATCCATATTTTACTATTAAGCCGGATAGTACGGGTAGTGGACCCAGCGATCACACCTCCTTTTATCGAAAAAATATTCCGGTACTTTTTTTCTTTACCGGCACACATCACGATTATCATAAGCCCTCTGATGATGCAGATAAAATAAATTACAATGGTCAGGCTGAAATTGTAAAATATATTTATAATGTAATTGCTCAAACAAATAATAAAGGCAAGCTTACTTTTTTAAAAACCCGTGAACCAAGTTCAACAAAGAGCAGTTTTAAAGTTTCCTTGGGTATTATGCCAGACTATACTTTCAGTGGGGTAGGAGTAATGGCGGAAGGCGTTATTGAAGATCGTCCGGCAAGTAAAGCCGGCATGAAAGATGGCGATATCATTTTACAAATAGGAGATTACCCGGTGAAAGAAATAATGTCGTACATGGATGCGCTAAATAAATTTAACAAAGGAGAAACCACTACGTTAAAAATAAAGCGAGGAGATGAAGAGTTACACTTTACAGTCACTTTTTAATAAAAGGTATGTCGAAAATACTTTTAAAACTCGACCAGGAAAAAGTTACTACAGATTTTTATGAAAACCTCCGTATTATAGGTGTTGTTTCTCCCATGCAGGATTATGTTTTTTCATGGCATATAAAGCGTTATACCGGAATAGATTTTAGAATTCAAAACGACAAAGAAATTCTTTTAGAAAAGAGAAAAAGAAAATATTATTATTCTTTATTTGAACATATACACCCCATAAGGCAATTGGTGTATTATTTGTATAGTAATCATTATGAGGGGGAGTATCTTTTGCCAGAGCTTAAAAGTATTGATTTTTTATGGCTATTAAAAAACGATGAGGTATATGATGAGGAAATGAATCTTTTAATGCAAAGCATCAAGATAATACCCGGTGTGCAATTAGTAAATGAAATACCAATAAATAAAATTAAAAACAAACAGCATCTACTATTGTAAAAAATAATTCAATCATGTGGCAAGAAGAAAACAATAGTCTCTATAAAAAATTTATTTTTAAAGACTTCAATGAGGCTTTCCGATTTTTAACAACCGTAGCTCAAATTGCTGAGGAACAAGGTCATCATCCGCACATCACCAATGAGTATAATATCGTTGAGCTTCGTTTGCGCACTCATGATGCCGGTAACATCATTACACAAAAGGATCGAAAGCTGGCAGACGCTATTGATAAAATATCTATTTAAGTATGTTTGCAAGCCATGTAGCCATGATGCGCCCTGCGGCATTTGGGTATAATAAAGAAACAGCCGAAAATAATGAGTTTCAACAAACCGGGTTTGGTACCGGTCGGCATCTTCAACAGCAAGCTATAGAGGCCTTTAACAGATTGAAATTTTCTCTTGAACGCGCAGGTGTTACCGTTCATGAAATGGCAGACACGCTGCTACCTCCAAAACCCGATGCGGTATTTTTAAATAATTGGTTCGCCTGTGAGTCTGGAGCAATCGTTTTATTTCCGATGGAAGCGGAATCAAGAAGAACAGAATCAAGAGAAGATATTGTCTTTTTGCTAAAAGAAATTACCGGAATACAAAATGTTATTGATTGGAGACACTATACTAACGAAAGTAAATTTTTGGAAGGGACGGGAAGTATTGTTCCAGACAGAGTAAACAGAATTGCGTATGCATGTTATTCATCAAGAACAAACAAAGACCTGTTTTTATCCTATTGCAGTCAATTTCATTACAAACCATTACTATTTTCAGCAACTTCAAAAAGCGGTCAAAATATATATCATACTAACGTAATGCTGTGTATAGGCCAAACATTTGCTATAATATGCAGCGAGGCCATACAAGATAAAAGTGAAAGAGAAAATGTATTATCTAACCTGCAAAATACCGGTCATACATTATTAGAAATTTCGTATAATCAAATGCACAAGTTTTGTGGCAATATGCTTGCACTGGAAAATAGACAAGGTTGCCCGGTATTGGTGATGAGCACAAAGGCTTATAACAGTTTAACCCCTGATCAATTAGTATATTTAAATACCCATACCACTATTATTAGTGCAGATATTGATATTATTGAGCAAGTAGGTGGTGGTGGTGTAAGGTGTATGTTGGCTGAGCTTTTTATGCATCCTTTATAATACTTACTATTTTATCTTCCCTTGGAAAAAGCTTTCCTACCGGTGATGTGTATCCGATATTAAATATTTTAAATACTGCTATTAATTCATTAACCGCTTCCGGCTTACAGGCAATTAGTAACCCACCATTCGTTTGGGGGTCAGGAAGCAAATTAAAAGCTTCCATAACATTTATTTCTTTATTAAAAGAGGTGAATGCACTGTAACTATTCCAATTTCTAAATGTGGCATCGGGAACAACGCGTTCTGAGAGATATTTTCTTACTCCATTAAGTACCGGAATCTTATCATAATAAATTTGAGCGGAAAGTCCGGCACCACTAGCCATTTCATAAACATGACCTAACAAACCAAATCCTGTAACGTCTGTCATGGAAGTAACACCCTTTATACTGCCTAATTTTTCTCCTATCTTATTAAGCGTTGTCATGCCGGTTACAAGTTCTTCTTTAAATTCGGGCAATAGGAGGCCTCGCTTTTGAGCGGTGGAGAGTATCCCCGTTCCTAAAGGTTTAGTGAGGAAAAGTAAATCGCCGGCATGTGCGGCATTATTCCTTTTTAAATTTTCAATTTTTATCCTTCCATTTACACACAAACCAAACATGGGCTCAGTAGTATCTATAGTATGTCCGCCTGCAAGAGGAATGTTTGCTTCTTTACAAATACTTCGGGCTCCTTCAAGCACCTTGGCAGCTAATTCAACAGGAAGAGTTTGAATGGGCCATCCCAATATAGCAAGAGCCAGCATTGGTGTGCCTCCCATAGCATATACATCACTAATAGCGTTTGCTGCTGCAATTCGGCCAAAATCAAATGCATCATCCACTATAGGCATAAAAAAATCAGTGGTAGAGATAAGGGCCGAACCATCTCCTAAATCAAAAATAGCAGCATCATCATTACTTTCGTTGCCTACCATTAAGCCGGGGAAAGAAAGTTTTCCTTCATTGTTTTGCACAATTTGTTGTAATACTTGTGGGCTTATTTTACAACCACATCCACCACCATGTGAATATTGAGTAAGTTTTACGGAGTCTACTGTCATAACGACTGCAAGGTAAGCACACTTTTCTTCCTTAACACAATGGCTGCATTATGTGAGTAATTTCCACTAAACCGAATTTCATGTATTTCCTTTCCTGCTCGGATTACCAAAAGGCCGGTATTTGGAGGAATAGACCCTAATGTTTCTGCATACATCACCAACTTGATTGTATCTAATTGCTTTGTATCAATTACATAATTAACAGCGCTTGTGCTAAGTCCTACCTTCGGCAACAATATTTTTCCATTCATTAAAACACTCACGGTATCTCCATCCACTTCCCCATTATCATATAATGAAATAGTTAAGCTATCTCCATAAAAATCCACCACTTTTTGTAACACATTTTCTCGTTCATGTACAAACTGTGCCGGCTTATACACCATATCAGCAGGCTTCAATGGCATTACAGCAACGTCTATACCTTTTTCCTTATTTCGGACAGTAGGTCTTTTTCCGGCAGCAATATCATGCTTTACGCTTTTTAAATTTGTTTCGGTTGTGGTATCACTATGTTGCTTTAAAAATGAGATCTCCTTTGAAAGAGATAAATCTTCAAGATGTGGAATTAGTAATGACTGTGAATAATCAATTGTCTTCAACAAATGGACATAGCCGGTAAGCACAGCATATTCACGAGTGGGATTTGTAGAAAATGGACCTGATAAAATAAACACTCCTGCGGAGTCTGACCATTTTAATTTATTCGTTTGTCTAACTCCCTTTGCCGGTTTTTCGGGATAATTATTTGCGAGCAATCCATTATCAATAATCAAGAAGTTGCCTTCAGCATCCTGTTTCACCTTTATTTTCTTTACCCCATAATACTGCTGATTATTAAGCTCAAACCTGGTATGAGAAAAGCCACTATAATAGCCGTCATGCCAATGGATAGCCACTTCGTACCGATAGGTAATTTGGGTTGAATCATTATACATCGTTCCTTTCCAAACCCCTTCCAATGTTTGAGAAAAGGAATTAAAAGAAGAAAACACACCCATTAAAAAGAAGAAGGTAAGGCGTTTACGCATTTTTCCAGATTTTGAAGATTCTCCGGTATATAAACGCTTGTACAGGTTATTTTATTTATTATTCCAACATAATTTTCTCTATTATTTAGGGCTTTACCATAGAGCTTATCGTAATAACGGAGTAAAATTTCAAAAGCATCATGAATATTTCCATTTTCTAAGTGTTCCAGCACCATCTTCGTTTCGTTGGGTCCTAATCTTTTTTTTATTCTGGAAACGGCCTCCATCAGTTGGCTTTTATCTAACATTCCATACTCCTTACATATATGGTTAAGCCGCTCATTAAAAGGGATATCTAAAAAGTAAACATCTTTTTGGCGAAGTTGATTCCATAAAACATGAGGGATATGTAAACTACCGATTCGCTGGCTTTCGTCTTCAATCCATACTGATGTATTTTTTGATATCATATTCAACGCCATTGCCAGTTTATTTTCAAACATTTCTTGTGAAGGTTGAGGCGGTTGTCCAATGCCACCAAAGGCAGACCCTTTATGATGAGCGAGTTCTTCTAAATCTATAACCTGTGCTCCTTTTTGTTCAAGGGCTTTTAATAAATATGTTTTTGCAGAGCCCGTGTATCCGCCCAGAATATTGATATTGTGTTTTTGTTCAAATACTTTTAAAACCCAATTTCTAAAACTCTTATACCCTCCTTTTAAACAAAATACTTCAAAACCATAAAGACTCAACAACCAGGCAACAGCACTGCTTCTCATACCACCACGCCAGCAGTGTACCAATACTGTATTATGTTTTTCTTTTTTGCCGCCATAATAATCAGATATTAAATCTTCAGCATCTTCAACCATTTTCCGCATATTAAAAAAATCAAGGCCTGCCTTTATCGCTTGTTCGCGGCTACGTTGTTTATATAGTGTACCAACAATACTTCGTTGTTCATCTGAAAAGAGCGGAAGAGAAAATGCATTTGGAATATGTGCATGTGTATATTCTGACGGACTTCGTACATCCAGTACCGGTAGTGTATTACACCGCTTAATCCACTCATCAATATCAATAATTGTAACCGACATTATTAAATAAAAAACCGCCCGGTAAAAGGCGGTTGAAATGATTAAAAAAGTTTGATCAGTATAACACGCCTCTACCCATTCATGCTGGTAAGAAACTCGGCATTATCCTTTGTTCCTTTCATGTGACTGAGCATGGTATTAATAGCTTCTTCTTCATTCATGTCTGCAATATGCTTTCTCAACACCAACATACGCTTAAACGTATCTTTATCCAACAGTAAATCATCGCGTCGGGTGGAAGATGCAACAATATCAATAGCCGGATATATTCTGCGATTAGATAGTTTTCTATCTAACTGCAATTCCATATTTCCGGTACCTTTAAACTCTTCAAAAATTACTTCATCCATTTTACTACCTGTATCAACAAGTGCGGTAGCAATGATGGTTAATGAACCTCCGTTTTCAATTTTTCGTGCCGCTCCAAAAAACTGCTTTGGTTTTTGCATGGCATTAGCTTCTACACCACCGGACAATACCTTGCCTGATGAAGGAGCTACTGTATTATGGGCTCGTGCCAGACGAGTAATGGAATCGAGTAAAATAATTACATCATGCCCGCACTCTACTAATCGCTTTGCCTTTTGTAAAGCAATAGAACTTACTTTAACATGTTTTTCTGCAGGCTCATCAAAAGTAGATGCAATCACTTCTGCTTTCACGCTACGTTCCATATCTGTTACCTCTTCGGGCCTTTCATCTACCAGCACCACCATTAAATAACATTCGGGATGGTTTTCAGCAATAGCGTTGGCAAGTTCTTTCAACAGGATGGTTTTTCCGGTTTTAGGTTGTGCTACAATCAAACCTCGCTGTCCCTTTCCTATAGGTGTAAATAAATCCAATATACGTGTTGAATAATTATCCGGCCGTGTGTACAGATTTAATTTCTCATAAGGAAACAATGGTGTTAAATAATCAAAGGGCACCCTGTCTCTTACCTCTTCCGGAGTTTTACCATTTATTGTTTCTACTTTTAATAAAGCAAAATATTTCTCACCCTCTTTAGGAGGACGAACAGAACCATAAACAGTATCTCCTGTTTTTAATCCAAACAATTTTATTTGAGAGGGGGAAACATAAATATCATCAGGAGAAGAGAGATAATTATAATCACTACTTCTCAAAAACCCATAGCCGTCGGGCATCATCTCCAACACCCCTTCACTCATTACTACAGCATCAATTTCAATATTAAATGCATGATGTTCGCGTCGAGGATTAAAGGTGCGTTGCTGTGTTGATGATGTAGCTGCCGCTGTTTCAATAGCAGGGTGATCATTTTGCTCTTGTCTTTCTTCTTCATCTTCTTCGTGAAGCATCTGTGCAATAGCCGCTGGAATAGTAGATTCTGCATCATTGATAGGATGTAATTCTTCTGCAGAACGTTCTTCTTCATCAATACCGGGTTTTTTTCGGAGCGGCTTTTTCTCAAAATCCCCTTTCTTGCGGGCCGTAATCTCCTTTTTTATTCCATCTTCTTTTTCCGTTTCAGCAGCCACCGAAGGCTTTCCTTTCACAATACGTTTCCGCTTAGGTTTTTCATTATCCGTAGCCATGCTATTTTGTTTTTCTATTATAGAATTAATAAGTTCCTGTTTATTAAATTTTTTATAATTGGACACACCCAATTCGTTTGCAATATCTACAAGTTCAGTAACGAGGAACTCGTTCAGTTGTGTTATATCGTACATAGGAAGAGAATACGTTGATTCTTATTGAAAAAAGAAAAAGATGAGATTGATTTGAAATTTTATGCTGATGAAACGGTCAGGTAGATGGTGAAAATCAGTATAGGATATCTTTCTTGGCCTGTTTCATCACAATATTAAAGTGTTTTATTGAATTCACATACTTTTTTCTCACTTTTCAACAAACTTTTTAATAAAAATGAGGTTATCGAAATATTCTAACCTTAAACAAGGTTGTTTTTCCGTCGTCATTTTCTGCTGCTAACCAGCACTCTATAAATGCTTTTACATCTTCCACCACGGTTACAGCCTCAATTTTAGCCCCGGAGAACCGCACATCAAACTGACCAAGGTCATAAATACGATCAGGATTGACAGCACTAAATTTTGTCTTCCTATTCATGTCGAAAAATAGCCACAAAAAACTTTTCCCAATTAAGCCATCCCTTCCATCCCGCTTAATATCCTCGGTAGAAAGTGTTGCCAACAACATATCTGAGCGATAGGAATAATCGAGGCCGGATAAGCTCCTGAATTTAAATTTTGAATTGTTTCCTCCTACTGCTATTAAGCGAATAGGTGCAATATCTTGATTTTTCCAAAAATCATTTGACGTAAATATCAAATAATTTCGGGGGAAGTAATTACTACCGCGGTTTGCCAACACCATCCATCCGGGCATTTGTGCAAGCCCTTCAATATTTAATTTTTTAATTCCTCCACCACGTAATCTACTGTAGAATGTATCCAACAAAAATTCTTTTTTTTCTTTTGCTTCTGTATCCACCACCCAACCTCTATTACGTGCGGGACCGGAACCGGAACCAAGCCACAAAAGACCTTGTTGGCTCTTATTTTTAAATGCTGTACCGGCTTCAAGATCTGCTTTAATTTTATGTGACATACGGAATGAGGATGACGAATACAATAGTATTGAATCTACCTTATTCATTTTCTTATCCATTATCCACAAAGCCGGAGCATCATCTCCCGCCATCCATATATAATTAGAATGATAAACTAATGCAGAGCCGGAGGGGAATTTGTCTATTTGCTTTACATCCAAAACCACCATTTGCGGCATACGCTTACATGAAAACAAAACCGACAACAAAATAAAAACACATAATAACCGCTTCATCGTTATTTATTATATAACCTCCACACAATAGTCAACACCATTTCAATATTCATGCAAGGAAGGAATATTAAGAAAAAAGAGGCTGATTACTCAACCTCTTTTATTCATTAGCTCTTTGAATTATTTAGCCGGATCAATTTTAAATCCTACTCTTACATCTCCCCACAGCAAGGCGCTTTCACCATCCTTTTTAACTTCAAAGGTCATCTGTTCTGCGGGAGGATCCTGTGTGTATCGTTTTACCTGCACCCGCATCTGATCATCTGCCATATCATACCCATCAGCTCCCCATTGATCCCATTTCTTATTAAAAATCAGGGTAACTGATTTATCCTGGAAAAGAGTAAATAACGCATACTTTCCTGCCGGCAACTCCTTTCCATTAATACGAATTGCCTTATCGGTTTCAAAGGTTGTGGCTTCGTTTGCACCGGTACGCCAAACTTGTCCATCTCTGGGTTCCACATCCTTGCCAATCGTTCTGCCTTTCAAATACGGGCGACTGTAATTAATACTAATGGTTGCTCCACTATTAAGCGTGGTAGTTACTTCTCCCGGAGGGCTTTTGCGTTCATGTTTATCAGCCTGTGCAAGAGCCGGCAGTGTGCCCACCAAAAGAGCAACCGCCAAAAGCGTGAATAATTTTTTCATATACTGTTTTTTAATTTCTGAATGAACTACCAAATTTACTAAACTGTACCTTATTGACCAATGGTTTTTATCATCATGCCTTTATCAAGCTTATCGGTAAGCTCCATGCCGTTTAAAATAGCTAATTCATCATACCGTTTTTGAGGTTGATTAAAGCTTTGCAGAGCCTGCTGTAGTGTGGTGGATGCTACGATGGTTTTTATACGGATACGCTCCGGCTTACGATTGAGCTTATCGGAATCAGTAAGCGCTTTAAACCCACGCATTGTTTGAAGAAAGACGGATTCGTACTCCGAAAAATCGTTTCGTTTACTAATACCCGTTATACAATACATATTACTACCCTGCTGAATAAAATAAGCAAGAATTTTTATTGCTCCTGATTGAGAGGACTCCTGATCAGCATGCAAAACCAAGGCCTTAAAGCCATTTACCATAGTTTCACTTAGTTGAGTATTTGTAAACTTGTTTTCGGTAACCAATTTATCAGCCGCATCACGTAATGAACTTCCTTTTGCAGGAACAAATGACAGCAATGCTTTTCCATCCTTAGGAGCAGCGTCTATACGTGTGGGTAAGTTTTGAGTTTGCCATCCCTGTGGAATAGGAAATTGAAATTTTAATTCAGGATGGAAAAAAGTATTTTGCTCAAAGAAGCCTTGACGAGGATCGGGGCCATACACCAATCCTTCAATACGTTTTAAATAACTGTTTCGATTTACTATTGGATTGGTAAGATTAAGTTTGGTTTGCCACTGAGTAGCCAAATCATTAACCTTTACACTACGATTGGCGGGGTTAGGGTGTGTAGATAAAAATTCGGGCAATGCCTGTGCATTGGGTGTTGACGATTGTCTTTCAAGAGTAGTAAAAAACGAAGCCATGTGGTGCGCATCATAACCAATTTTAGAGGAATACTCAACGCCTAATTTATCACTCTGCGTTTCATCATCTCTACCAAACTTTAAAAACAATAAACTGAGTCCTTGTGATGCAGAGCCGGCAATTTGAGCAAATTCAGGAGAAGCGACCATCCCCGCAAGTAATCCCAATTGTCCAAGCATGGCATTTCGCTGCTGAATTACCGAGTGACGTGCTGCAATATGTCCGATTTCATGTCCAAGAACACCGGCAAACTGTGCTTCATCATTTAAAAAAGCCATAATACCACGAGTGAAATAAACATAACCACCCGGAACTGCAAAAGCATTTAAAATATCTGAATCGAGTACCCGAAAATGATACGTTAGATTGGGGCGATGAGAAACTGCAGCCATAGCTTTCCCCTTCTCATTAATAAAATCTTGCAGCGCCTTATTGTCATATAATCCATACTGAGCAATGATTTGAGGGTCTGCTTCTTTTCCCATCTCTACCTCTTGTGCTTCCGACATCAAAACCAACTGGCTTTTACCCGTTACCGGATTTCGTGCGCAGCTCATCATCATAAGAGAGAAAGAAAAGATCAATAAATATTTTATCCTTTTCATAGCACAAAGATTTAAAATTTAGGAGATATAGAAAAGTGCTGAGGAAATTATTTCTTCTTTTAAAGAACAAATTCACTATCCAACATTCGTAGTGCTTTGTTATTCCTTTGTGCCTTTTTAAGCACACGCATCCCATCCATAAAGGCCCACTTACCAATACCTCGTTTGAGGTTAAAATTAGAAATACGATACATCATCTTCCAATGATGGGCGATAATAGAAACTGCTTTAAATAAAGAATATCCATTACCAAAAATTTGTTGAACTCCCGATCCGGAGCCATTAAATTCAAGAATATAAAAATTCTTACCTTCCTTTAGGTCTTCAATACTTTTACACTTAATATCATACCTGCCATAAAAGAAACTATTGGAAAAAATACTTATCTTATCCATAACAGCCACTAATCTCTCATCAATCTCACTATGAATACTTTTTAAATCACCTCCTTGTGTTCGATTGGAAGCGTCAGATAAAAAGAACCTTTCACCAAAGGGTAGAATTGCTGCAAGATAAGAAGAGTGCTTTCTTTTTAACTCATCCCGTTTAAATCGAACGCCTTCATGTTTATCTAACAGTTGTTCAATATTATTAACTCCATCTCCAATAATATAAGGGGGCGTTTTTGTTAATAGTCCGGAAATAGTTCCGTGATTACTATCGGGCATCCTATAATAAAACAAGCCAACTTCCAGAGGAAAATCTACCAAGTGTTGTACTACATATTTTGTATTAATTGCATGGTGATATTTTTCTAATTCTTCCCAATTCTGAACCTTCCTAAACATATAACCCATCATACCCACATTCGGTTTAACCACCAAGGGGAAAGTGATTCCAGCCTTTTCAATGCGGCGCATTACTTCATCAAACCCAAATTCGTGTTCTATAAATACACTTTTAGGAAAAGTGCCTTCCGGTAAATGATTATACATCTCTTCTTTAGTCTCTCCTTCCATCCCTCCAAAAGTTAAGGTTGGGTTAGCCGCAGTAAAAAACCAAAAGTTGCCGGAACGAATGCAATACCAACACCAAACCGGTATAAGAGGAATGTATTTGATAAAGGAGTTCCAAGATTCCCAGTGAGTTAGCTTGTAAATAGCATCATTCCATTTCATGCCGTGCAAATGTAATTAATCTAAGCGAGTCAATTATTTTCAAAATAAATATAAAATACCGGGCTTAGGATGCTACCATTTAACTCATCATTTTACCAATAAGATCGTGTATAATGAAGGTATTGCTATAATTCACCACCTTACCATCCCGCTTCTCGCCTACTCGTTTCTACAACCCGGTCAAGCAACAATAACAATTTGGCTTTGTAAAAACACTTTTCGTTTATCCATAACCGTTATGCTCCATAAATACCGAATTTGAGGTATTGTTTCGTATTAAAAATACTCCGAACTTTGAATTGGGGTGGGGGGGCGTAGCCCCCGTCCAATAGGGTGTTTACCCACAAAGTACCTAACTGAGGTATTGTTCTGCATCTCCAAATTTCATATCTTTATATCGGGTCAGCGGGATACCGGCCCGGGGATTTAATTAAATTTAGAAGCCCGAGAATAATCATTCTTTTTTGCTTTCTCACCCATATAACATCATTCTGTAGTGTCTCCTCGAATTTTAATAATTCCGAATTTTACTTTATAGAGAAGCTGTTTCGCCCTTTTTAAAATATTAGCCACAAATTGCCGGACCGTGGTATTGTTCTTCACTTTCATAAATCCGAAATTTGCTTTGTGGCGAGAACACCGGTTCCCCATCTATCGGGGGTTGTACCCACAAAGTACCATAGTGAGGTATTGTTTTGTGTTTTTAAGAAAACGAACTTTGCACCGGGGTGGGAAACGCAGTTTCCCCTTTTTTTGAAAAGATAACCTACAAAGTACCTAACTGAGGTATTGTTCCTTGTTTTAAAAAAAACGAACTTTGAATTGGGTCAGGGGGATACCGGCCCGGGAATATAATCAAATTCAGAAACTCGAAAACAATCATTCCTTTTTGCTTTCTTCCCCAATTTACCATTGTGAGATTTTATTTCACGTTTAAGTATTTTCAAATTTTGCTTTAAGACTGGAACACCATTTCCCTAATTGTTTTTGGAATAATAGTATTTGCATGGTGCTATTGTGTGATTTTTTTTGTATTTACAATAATCTGAATTTTAATCCATGTTAGGAAACGCAGTTTCCCCCTTTTTGAAAAGATAACCTATAAAGTACCTAACAGAGGTATTGTTCCACATTTAAAAAAACAAACCTTGCTTTGGGTCCGTGGAGCATTTTTCCCTTCCCATGTTTTCTTTTTCATATTCTTAATCGCGGGTTTCCTTTTCCAAACGCTCATTGTTCCAAAATTCGCTCAAGTGCTATTCTTCTCTTTCCTTTCCCTGCAATTCAACATGGAATTAGAGTGATGACGAAAAAATTTATTACGCAAAGCGTATAACAGCGTATGTGTGCAGATTTTCCTCATGCCGGAAATTATATTAGTTCATTACAGCACAAAAGCACAGCCATACATTATTCGCTGTAGTGTAGCCAGGGAAATTTTACTCAGCCTTCGGAAGTCTTGCCTTTTCTTTCTGCCCCTTTCTTTATGTCAAGAAAAAAGAGTGCTGAACTACCTTCTAAATATAAAAGTTGCTCTAAGTGACACCCCTACTCATTACAAAGCGAATGATTATTAAAATCAGCCACCGTTTTTTATTAACATTAAAATAAGAGGTGTGTGTTTAATTAATAGGAGAAGTAATTTCATTTATGCATAACCGTTATACTCCATAAATCCCGAATTTGGGGTATTGTTTCGTGTTTGAAATAATCCTAATTTTGAATTGGGGTGAGGGGCGTAGCCCCCGCCCAATAGGGTTTTACCCACAAAGTACCTATATGAGGTATTGTTCTGCATCTCCAAATTTCATATCTTTATATCGGGTCAGCGGGATACCGGCCCGGGGATTTAACCAAATTCAAGAGTTGAAATTGTTCTCACAAAGTACCAATTCAGAACCCCGAGAATAATCATTCCTTTTTGCTTTCTCACCTATATTGAACTATTCTGAAGTATCGTTTCGAATTTTAATAATTCCGAATTTTACTTTATTGGAGAAGTTGTTTCGCCCTTTTTAAAATATTAGCCACAAATTGCCTAGACGAGGTATTATTCCACATTTTAAAAAATCAAACTTTGCATTGGGTCCGTGGAGCATTTTTCCCTTCCCGTATTTTCCCTTTTCAATTTTCTCTGTTTCTATCTTTCTCTACTTTTCCTCTTCCAATCCCCCGCTTTAATTCAAAAATTATCCACGCACTTACACAACCAACCTGTACTTTTTATCCAATATGCATTAGATATATGTGCTTCTTCTATTTAATCCCCCTTGTTCAACACCTAAACGGTTTGCAGCTTGATGCAAGCAGGGCATTTTAGCACTAATGTTGATGCAAGAACTACAGTTAAAATATAGTACAAAAGTTCGAACGGTGCAATTCACTCCTGCTTGCGTTCAAACCGCTTCCTATGTTTACATTCAATAAATTTAATAAACGAAAAGGAACAAAATATTGAAAGAACAAAGGGCGGAGTAAGACACGCAAACCGAATAAGTGATAGCGCTTTTATAACATGACAATCACCACCATTTTCTTACCAGATCCTGAACAGTTCAACATGCTTTTTTGAAAAGCCCAAATTAGGATAGATAGTACCTTGTAAGGGCGTTCTTCCAGTTGTTTTTTTCCTGATTATAAAATTTAATCATTCATCAAAAACGGCAACACAAGAAAACAAAATTATTATGCTGTGATATTGATGTGTCGCATCTTTCACTGGATGTGACTTATGAAAATAATCTATGTTAGTTATTCCACCCGCAAGTGGATAATCATGTTTCCGGATTCAAAAAGGTCCTTGGGCATGCTGGCAAAAATTATCACTTTGTGATGGAGGCAACCGGAGTCTATTACATCGCCCGGCCTTCTTCTTGCACCAGCACAATTGCAAATTAAGTGTGGTCAACGCTATCAGCATTAAGTGCTACATCCGGATGCCCCTGGTGCGCAATAAGACTGATAAAAAAATAGTAATTGGATATGCTGGTATGGTAGAGGACAAACGGAAAAACCGGAAAACAAGCATTGGTGGCAGTGATGAATAAACTCTTAAAACAACTGTATGCTGTGGCAAGCAAGGGCACAATTTATCAACCCAATTACTGTTCACAAAAACCTAAAAATTATTTGCTTTTATGCACAGTTCTTGTTAGGTGCATACCCTTTTGTCTTTGCTTATAAATTGTCTGCGATAAACTGTCTGCAAAAGTCTTTTATTTGTTGTCTGACTTGTCTAAATTGTTCGTTGATTTCTTCATCTGTTCCTGTCGCCTTTGCCGGGTCAGGAAAATTTTGATGAAACTTTTTTGCTTTGGTCGGGAAAAATGAACAACGCTCTTTTGCATTGTCACAAACTGTAATTACAAAGTCAAAATCTATATTTCGGTACTCGTCAATATTGTTTGAAGTGTGATTTGAAATATCCATATCGTCTTCTTGCATTGTTGCAATTGCTTTCGGATTTACTCCGTGTGTTTCAACCCCTGCACTGTAAATTGCTGCATTTCCGTTCGCAAAGTGTCGCAAGTAACCTTCGGCTATTTGACTTCTGCAACTGTTTCCTGTGCAAAGCACTAAAATTTTCCTTGTCATAGTTTAACAACAGCCCGAATTTGGTGAACAACAATCTGCTGGTTTTTCTGCATAAACTGTTATACTTCTGATGACCGTTTCATTCGATTTGTATTGAGCAATTTCATCATCATTCAAATAGTTTTTCAGAATGTCGTCAGGCACAATGATAGGTTTGTTTTTCTGAATTTGCATATTGACAAACCCCACATTTCTTACATAACTCAAATATTCTTCTTTATAAATCGCACTTGCTACACAACCTGCATACATTTCAGCCGCAGATTTTATTTTTTCTGGAAGTTCTCCTATTAAAACAATATCAGAAATACTGAAATGTCCACCCGGTTTTAAAACTCTGTACATTTCGGCAAAAACAGCTTGTTTATTCGGCACAAGGTTTAAGACACAATTACTTACAATCACATCCGCAACATTTGCAGTTAGGGGCATTTTTTCAATATCTCCTTGTCTAAACTCTACATTATTAAAACCCAATTTCTCAGCATTATTTCGGGCTTTGTCTATCATTGCTTCCGTAAAATCAATTCCGATAACTTTTCCTGTTTCGCCTGTTTCTGCTCTTGCAACAAAGCAGTCGTTGCCGGCACCGCTACCCAAATCAATTACGGTATCGCCTTTTTTGATTTTGGCAAATTGTGTCGGTAAACCGCAACCCAACCCTAAATCAGCGTCCGGATTGTAACCTTCGAGGTTGTGGTATTCTTCACTCATTATGTTATATACTTCGGTACTACAACCACCGGCACCACAACAAGATGAGGTGTTAGTCTCTTTGTCTTGCAAGGCTATTTCACTGTATTTCTGCCTTACCATTTCTTTGATTTCTTGGTCTGTGTACATGGTATTTATTAATTAGAGATTGATTAACAGCAGTTTTGTCTTAGAACTGTTGTGATGATTTTTGAAAAATAATTTTTAAGGACTTCAAAAACTTTTTCATCAATGCAATAACAAATTGCATTGCCTTCGATATTTCCTTTTATCAGTCCTGCGTTTTTTAGTTCTTTCAGATGTTGCGAGACGGTAGGTTGAGCAAGAGGTAATTCGTTTACGATGTCTCCGCAAATACAAACGTTTACTTTCAATAAATGTTCTATGATAGCCACTCTTGCCGGATGTCCCAATGCCTTTGCAATAGTTGCAATTTGATTTTGTTGGTCTGTAAAGTGGTCTGTTTTTGTTGCCCCCATTATTTTACCTATTTAATATTGCAATATTACGATAAAGGTTTAAACGATAAAATAATTATCCTGTTTTTTTAAAATTGTATTTATTGATGATGTGAATTTTGGTCAGGCTGTTTTATATCTGTCTGTTGATGTTAACATGGTCTTTGTAGGGTTGTACCTAAACACCCCAATTAATAATGCTCGTTAAAAATAACTACTACCCTCACCACATCATATTCACAAAAAAAGGGCCCCGGTTTTCCGGAGCCCTTAAATTGGTTTCTTTAGGACAATTATAACTTAATAATGCGCTTGCTCGCCTTATTCTTACCCTGTACTACTTCTACAAAATAAGATCCCGCTTTTAGCTCATTACCTAAGGTTAATGTCTCTCCCGGCATCATACTCATTACCTTGTATGTTCTACCCAAATTATCTACTAACCTCACTTGTATCTTGTTAAACTTATCTGTGCTCTTTGCTACCAGCTTAAAGCTGTGTACACTCGGGTTAGGGAAGATACTTACATCCAATCCACCTTCTATTACCTCCACAGGGGTAACCTTGGTGATTGGTAAGCTTTCGCCACGCTCACCCTGGCTGCACTCAGGAAACTTAACCTTCAGGCTACGTATTCCACTATTGCCGCAACCATTGTTACCTACTGCAGTAATATTACCGGCAATAGACATACCACTGTACTCTACTGTAATAGAGGTTGTACCCTGACCATCAACAATTGTTGCTCCCGCAGGTACTGTCCATACCACTGAGGTTGCCTGCATTGGCATTGAACTCAATGAGTATGTATATACTCTGTTAGGACAATCTTCACTTACTATGTCTATATCTATACCGCTTGGTGCACTTGGCATACGGTTGCTAAGCGCAATACTGCGTGAACCGCTGGTACCGCAACCGGTGCTGGCTGTTACGCTTATTCCGCCGCCGTTGTATGAACCGCTAAAGCTTACAGTTATGCTATTAGTACCTTGGCCGCTTTCAATGTTGGCTCCGGTAGGTACTGTCCAAGTATATGTATTACCGCCTACCTGGGCTACACTGTAAGTAGCTATCTGACCTGAAGGATAACCAACAGATGGCATATACAAACATGGATTGTTAGGGCCACTGATTAATGACGGAATGCTTGGTACGGTGCGGCTTATGGTTATGCTGCGAGTATTACTTACTCCGCATCCGTTTTGTGCCGTTACAGAAATGGCACTCGTAGCAAAGGCATTATCAAACTCTACTGTAATAGAGGTTGTTCCCTGACCGTTAATAATAGTAACTCCGGCTGGTACTACCCAATTGTATTGCTCTGCCTGATCTACCTCGGCTACACTGTAAACAACCTGTGTTTGGCCGTCTATTAATCCGCAGGCATCCATTGGACCGCTTATCTCGCCTAATGATCCCGGCATTTGAGCCAGCATATAGAAAATGCTCATTTCGCTGGTACCGCAAGAGTTATGGGCTCTTACGCGAAGCTGCTTATTGGCTTGTGCCGTAAAGCCCGCTCCAAGGGTTATCGTTAATTCTCCTGTTCCCTGGCCATTAACAACAGTTACGTTAGTGGGCGGAACAACCCAGCTATATGATGTAGCATTAGCATCAGGAGCTGCTGTATAAGTCAACTCTACATTGGTTCCTACATAAGTACATACGTTAACCTGACCACTAATAACCGGTGCTGCCGGTGCATCACAAGTAATGTTCAGCGTACGTGTAATAGGATCACATGGTGATATACCGGTTACATCTACAGAAATACTACCGGTGTAGTTTGTTGCATAATTAAACGATATGCTGGTTGTTCCCTGGCCGCTTACATTAAGTGCGGTATTAGGAATATTCCAAACTATCGTACTGTAATTGCTTGCTGTAATGCTGTAAGTAGCCAATGGTGAACCATTGCCCACGTGAGCGCCGGAATTGGTTGGTCCGGTAATCTCTGCACTAACATCAAGGGCAGGAGTAACGTTTACTTCTACAGTGCCACTATTTGTACATCCTTTATTAGAGGTAGATGTAGCCGTATAAGTATGGTTACCTGCTGACGGTGACGCATAAACGCTTGTAGCAGCTTCACCATTGTATGCCACGGTAGCGGCTGGGTCTGTAAACAAGCCGGCAACAGGGCTCCAGGTAATAGCTGTTGGTTGAGAAAGCGTAATGCCAAAGGTCATTATCGGACGTATAGTGGTAACTGTTTCCGTTCCATTCGTACCGGCACACATATCTCTAACGCCAACGGAATTATCGGCATAATTATACCGGCCTGTACCGGCAGCTGCTGTTGCAGATGATACAGTAGCAGCATTGCTCCAGCATACCGGAGAACCGGCACTACAGGTGTTGTCTGGGTCGTTATCAAAGCAAACACTAATTACCACGTTGGATGTACCATTCCACACCAATGGTGAAATAAAGTTAAACACATTAGCTCCAAGCACAGGCTCATAGCTTGGACTATAATATACTGTGGTTAACGATGCATCGGGAACATAAGCCGATGTTAACAATCCACTGGTTAATCCGGCCTTAATAAAGAAATTATCATTATTGATATCATTTGGTCTTGCAAGGGCTGTTACATTAAACGAAATTGAATTAAGCTCGCTTCCTGCCACCATTCCCATACCTGTTAACTCTGATGCAAGCACAATGTATTGTCTGCGAGAACCTTCATACAAACGATAGAACGGACTAGATGCTCCTACAGTTGTTGTTGGGCTTGAACCTGTGGCTACTCCTGAACCCGGAACAGCAACCAATCCTCCCGATGCAGTAAGTAATTGTGGATTATTTTCACACATATTTACTGCAGATGGAGTAACAATTACAGCATCCGGTTTAGGATTAATAGTAAGGCTAACAGCAGCAGAAGTATTGCTTGTACAACCTGTTACCGTATTGGTAGCTGTCACTGTAAATGAACCACTCTGAGATGCCACATAAGAGCTACTTGTTGCACCCGGAATAGCAACTCCATTACGATACCATTGATAGGTTGCGCTGCCTGCATTGGTAGTGGCATTAAATGTTTGAGTAGCCGGATAACAGATGTTAATTGGCCCGGCCTCAGCAATACCGGCTGTAGGCAATGGGTGTACAGTAATAGTGATATCATCTTCCACACTATTGTTACATGCATCAAACACCGTTAAGGTATATGTTGTGGTAGATGTTGGAGTTACCAAAAGTGTTTCAGTATTTCCAATTACAGTGTTTCCAATTCTCCAATTGTAACTCAAAGGCTCTCCTCCATAACCATTAGCCTGTAAGGTGGTTGAGCCGCCAATGCAAATTTCTGTTTGAGATGCTGAAGCAGTGCCTGAAAGTGGTGTTACTACAACTTCTACAGATTCCGGCAACGAAGTACAACCTGTTATATTATCTGTTGCTGTTACATAATACGTAGTAGTAACTGTTGGTGAAACACTCACTGAGCTACCACTTAGATTACCCGGATTCCATGTCCATGTACGAGTGCTGGTAACATCACCTGTAAGTGTTTTAAAGATACCCACCGGACGATAAGCATACCCTAGGGTACTTCCGGAAGATACATTATTACCATCCAAAACACCACCAGTCATAGTACCACACACCTGAGCCGGAGTTCTGTTATCTCCATAGGTATAGGCAGTAATATTCTGACCGGCGAAATAATCTCTGGCAACTGAAGGTCCTGTATTACTACCACCATTATTATTACTCCAACAAATAGTAACGAAGATATTAGATACCCCATCCCAATAGAATGGTTGATCAAAATTAAACACTTGAATACCGGAAGATGCTATCTGCACACCGTCGTCAGCCAATGGACCGGTATAAACTTCGGTTCCTCCCGAAATGTGTGTTACCGGAGCGCTAAACACTGTATTATTTGTCATTCCAATAGAAATCTTAAATCCTTTGAATATAGTGGGCTGGCCTGTTGTAAAATCAAATCCAAAGCCACCCAATTCACCGGCTGTTATTCCTTTTCCTAATAATTCTGATGCTTTATAAATATAAGACACCTTACCTCCACCCCACGAGCCATAGAATGGCGCTCCGGATAAGTTGGAGGCTGTAGAGCTATAATCGCCTACTGTTTTATTAGCCACTAATGCGCCAAGGCTTCTGGCAGATAGTGTGCTTGAATTTCCACTGCATATTACATCAGGTGATGCAGTAACATTAGATACATCCGGCAATGCGACAACAGAAACTACCACGTCGCTTTGTGCATTACATCCACCATTTCCGGGGTCATAGCCGGCAACAGTATAGGTGTATGAGCCGGGAGCTGTAGGTGTTATGCTTTGTGAAGCGCCGGTTAAGCTTCCGGTGATTCCGCTTCCGGCTTCAGGATCCGCTGTCCAGGTGAATGTATAGCTTTGGTTGTTTCCGTTTTGAGTTACACCCAATGAAACACTACTTCCCAAACATACAACAGCATTAGCTGTTGCAGTTAAGGCATCAGGTTGTGTTACTGTAACGGTAACGGCTACACGAGGACCTTCGCAAGTTCCGTTGCTTTCTGCAACCCAGAAGGTAGTTGTTTGACTGATTTCACTTGTATATGTATTTCCACCGGTTTGCAATAAGGTGCCACCGGTTTCAGCATCATACCACATCATTGTACCTGCACCGCCACTTACAGAAGCCGTTGGTACTCCAAGGCCACATTGTGTAGATGGTGTAGCTGTTGGTATTGTGGGTACAGCAAGCACTTCCACCTCTACTTGTTGTGAAGCAGATGTACACCCTGTAATAGGATCTACCGCAGTAACTGAATACGTAGTGGTAGCACCCGGGCTTACAGTAACTGTAGAACCGCTAAGATTACCGGGTGTCCAGGTCCAATCCAAGTCATCGGTATAATCTTTATGTGTTCTGTTGAATGTTACTTGTGGGCGAACAGAAATTGAATAGGCCGTTGTTGACGCACACATATCAGCAGCTGTTATATTATCTGCATAGTTATAAATTGACATACCTGAAATGGTCTCGGTCTTAACTGTTGCTCCCGTAGCACTACCGGGATTTCCCCAGCAGAATTGAACAACTAAGTTAGATGTGCCATCCCAATAGAAGGGCTGGTCAAATTCAAATGTATTTAAGCCTAAGGTTGTTGCATACGGTGTTGCCGGTGCAAATACCGTAGTTGTAGCAGGGCTTGTATATGGAGAAACAAAACTGCTTCCTGCATAATTGCCAATACCCACCTTAAATCCTCCATAGGTAGTGGCCTGATTTACGGTAACTTCTATTGAAATATTATTAATATCTCCTGCAGTAAATCCGGCATTGGTTAATTCAGAAGCTAAATAGATATAAGTTGTTTTTCCAGCATCCCAACTGGTGTTATAGAACGGAGAACCGCTTGAGTTAGAGCTGCTGTTACCTGCGCCAACTACTGCCGTTAACTGATTACCAATTATTGATTCGGCAGATAGTTCACTTTCTTCACCCACACATATAGTAGCCGGTGTTGCCGCAGCTGCTGTAACCACAGGGGTTAATCCCATGGTAACCGTAATCTCATCGCGTATATAACATGGTCCGGCAGGGTCATAGCCTATTACTTCATAAGTATAAGTACCGGGTTCTGTAGGTGTAATGGTTTGAACGCCTCCACTTAAGGTACCTGACATTCCGCTTCCTTCTTCAGGATCTGCAGTCCAGGTATAAGTATAATTCTGTGTATTACCACTCTGGTTTACTCCCAAGCTAATGCTGTTACCACTACATACTACAGCCGGACCGGTAGCTGTAATAGCGTCCGGTTGGTTTACTGTAGCAATAACTTCAGTGCGTTCACTTTCGCAATTTCCATCATTCTCAGATACCCAGAAACTGGTTGTTACTGATATTTCACCGGCAAATGTTGAACCGCCGGATTGAACAATGTTTCCGCCTGTTTCTGCATCGTACCAAGTATAGGTACCATTTGAACCACCTGTTGATACAGATGCTGTGGGCACACCATAACCGCACTGTGTTGAATTGTTTGCAATAGGTGTATTAGGCAAAGCCAATACAGTTGCTTCTACTGTAGAAGAGTTTACGCAACCGGTATTGGGATCAGTAGCAGTAACTGTGTATTCTGTTGTTACTAACGGACTAACGGTTTTAACCGGGGTTGTTTCTCCGCCCGGTGCCCATGACCAGGTGTATAAACCGGTATTGTTAGCCGGAATAGACTGGAAGGTTACATTGGCTAAGTTAGACTGTGTTGTAGCCGCACCGCTGTAGTTGTAAATATCGCGAACTCCCTGAGGAGCCGCAGCATCATAATAATAAGAGGCACAAACATAACCCGGATTAGCAGTGTATTCTGTTGAAACACTACCACCATAACAAGTAGGACAAGCACCACTCGGGTTGTTATCAAAGGTTGTTTGCAACACTAAATTATCTGTACCATTCCATGTAAATGGTGTATCAAATGTGTATGTATTATCACCTATAACAGGGGTATGGTTAAATGCTGATTTCACCAAGGTTAGCCCGGTTACAAAGGTTGTAGTCAATGCAGTTTGGCTTGTATGCCCTAATGCAATGGTATAATTATCAAACTGAGGAGGAGCTGCTGTATTAGCTGTAATAACAAAAGTTAATCCTGTTAATAGCTGACCCGGCACAAATCCGGCATTGGTAAGCATTGAGGCTGTATAAAGGAACTGAACCTTCATCGCCTGTGTGCTATTACCTCTCCAGTATGGATTGGCTGCTCCACTAAATCCTGTAGTACCTGTACCCACTTTTATAGTTGTAGGGTTACCAATACGGCTAAAGGCTTCCAATTCAACAGGAGAGCCTGAACAAGAAGGATTAGGTGTTGCTGTAACACTGCTTATTACCGGAACGTCTTTAATGGTTACTACCACATCGGAAAGTGCCTGACAACCCATAAATAAATCTACTGCTTTTGCAGTATAAGTATATGTACCGGGCAGTGTTGGTGTAACGGAAAGAGGGTTTCCGGGTACTTCTCCAGAAATACCGCTTCCGGCTTCAGGACTGGCAGTCCAAGAGTAATCATAAAAATTATTAAATCCATTTTGAGTAGCAGAAAGCTCAATAGCTGTACCCGGGCAAACATCATCCAAATCAGAAGCCGCAGTAATTGCATCTGCATCTATTACAGTTTCTGTTAATTCTACACGAGGACCTTCACAACCTGCTGATGTTACTTCACTAACCCACCAAGTGGTAGTTTGATCAATTGTTTGTGTGAACTCAGTACTTGTTCCGCTTTGTACCAAATTTCCTCCTGTTTCGGCATCATACCATTTAAAGAATGGTGTGCTCTCTCCGGAGTTTGAAGTTACACTGGCATTAGGCACTAACTCACCACAATGGTTGCCAGCATTAGCTGTTGGTGCCGGTGGTAATTGGTTTACGGTAACTGTGGCACTTCCTGTACTAATACAACCTGTTAAAGGATTTTCTACCGTTAAGGAATATGTCTGAGTCGTTGCCGGAGATACAGAAACTGACCCTCCTGATAAATTACCCGGTTGCCATGTAATATCCATATCATCAGTAACATCCGTACCTGTGAGTCCGTAAAATATAAACTCAGGATGATATGTTGATCTGTATGTTCCTCCGTTTCCACCCGGGGTTCCGGATACCGCAGCACACATTGCTGCAGGTGTTACATTATCTGAGTATGTATAAATGATACTATTGGTAACCGAACTATATTTAATAGTAGGTCCGGTACCTCCTCCTCCGTCATTGTTGCTATAGCAGAATGAAACCACAACATTAGACGTTCCATCCCAAATGAATGGTACATCAAATACAAAGGTATTTATCCCTGCTGCAGGCGTAAATGTTCCCGGAGCTGTATATACTGTGCTTGTTGATGGGTGCTCTACAGTTAAAAATGAATTATCAACAATTGTACCCATACCTATTTTTAACCCTTGATAAGTTTTGGTTAAAGTACCACTTAAAAATATTCCGAGAGAATTAATGGGACCGGCAATTAACCCGGCATCACTTAATTCTGTGGCTGTATATAAATAAGTGTTTTTATAACCACCATAAAGTGGGTAAAACGGAGAGCCGGTTGACGCTGTGGTTAACGTGCCCGGAGCCACTGTTTTGTAATCCATTTGGCCTTCAATAACTGTTGCCTCTAAATTAGAGGTTCCGCCGGCACAAATAGCCGCAGGAGTTGCTGATGCTACCGGAGCCGGAGGCAATGCATTTACAACAACATCAATGGTAGATTGTGTAGTGCAACCGCCGTCAACCGCAGTAATGGTGTAGGTATAAGTACCGGCCGCTGTTGGTGTTACCATCAACGCTCCGGTGCCTGATGCTCCGGGTGTAGGATTGGTAATTCCGCTTCCGGTTTCGGGAGAAGCCTCCCAGCTAAAGCTATAGGTTTGGTTGCTACCGCTTTGGTTCATGCCCAAATTAGCGCTTGCACCAAGACATATTTCATCATTATCAACAGTGGCTGTTACTGCATCCGGCTGGTTTACAGTTGCTGTTACCATTACGCGGGCGCTTTGGCAGGTGCCATTGCTTTCACTTACATAGAATGTGGTTGTTTCACTGATGCTGCCGGTATAAATAGAACCTCCGGTTTGTAGTAAGTTACCGCCGGTTGGTGCATCATACCAATAGAAATCACTGGTTGATACATTGGGTGATTGGAAATTAGTTACCACAAAAGCATTAGGCACACCCACACCACATTGTGTAGAACCGGCAGGAATGGGCGTTTCAGGCAGTGGATTCACAGTTACAGTTACCGGTGTGGCTGCAGATACACAACCGCTTACAGGATCTGTGGCTGTTATAGTGTATTGTTGTGTTAAAGCCGGTGTTACAGTAACCTGGCTACCGGTAAGGTTTCCGGGCTGCCATGTAATATTCATATCATCTGTAACGTAAGTACCAACAATACCTCCAAAGGTGGTTCTTGGCCTTACAGAATAAGTAACCACCTGAGAAGTAATATCAGAACAAACAGTTGCTGCAGCTGTTGCTGCACTGAAGTGTGTCTTGATAACAGAAACATAAGATGTATTATCTGCTGTTGAAGTGCTGCTCAAGGTAGCAGAAGATGATCCATCTCCAAAACAGATATCCATTACAAGGCTGGAAACACCATCCCATGCAAACGGAGTTTGAAAGGTAATCAGGTTTGTCCCAACAACCTGTTGATAAGAAGGTACCGTAAACACTGTAGTAAATCCACCTACCTCAAAAACCGACATATTTGTTATAGAAGACTGCTTCAGTTTAATCGTAAAGTCTTTATTTGCTATGGTTCCGGATGTTACATAAAATGTAACAGATGTAATATTACCCGGAGCCAAGCCTGCAGCCAGCAACTCTGATGCAGGATATAAGATTTGCTCATGTTTATTTGACCATAAACTATAGAACGGAGCAGGGTAGGTTGCGCTTGTTGTTTCACCAAGCCCAACAGTAGCATCTCCAGGGGCACCATCAAGAACTGTTGCCTCCAAAATGGAGTTTTCGCCGGCACATACTGTAGTTGGATCGGCTGTGGGGGTAATGGTGACCCCGGTAAACGGCTCGTCCTTATAGGTTCCTCCATCTTCGGTAAAGTTCATTCCGTTGGTGGATGTCACTTTAATACTCCATACTACTTCTCCATTAGAAGGGGTAACAGTAGGTATGGTTCCCGACCAATCATTACCCACTCCATTCGTCATAGATATAGGTGTTTGATTATCTCCATCTACGCTATATAATATCTCTACCGTAGATACCGGACTTGCACCCGGCAATACGGTTACATCCACAATGCGTGCAATATTGGTACACTGGGTTGCAGATGGAGTAATTGTTTTATTTGTAATTGACCCTGCATCACCACGGCCCATCACATAATATCCATCTATTGAGGTGGCCTCGGGCGCCTTGGAAGTAATGGAATTGTCTGTAAGATCTGGAGTTAATGACCCTACAAGACCATAACTGCCTGTAAGGGTTGAGCTATTACCTATCTGGTCATAAACACCGCGTGTATCGTTAAGGCGAATAAGGGTGTTATTGAAATTAGAGGCCCCATCTACAGTAGAAGCAGCCCAATATCTGTTAGGATTTAATGCCGACAAGTTTGTTCCGGCTGTACCACCTGTACTGCCATCAAACACTTCAGCCATTATAGTGGTAGTACCGCCAATGGTAGTAGCATCTACCAAGTCAAAAGGATAATATCCTGATCCGTTACCTGTAGGGAACGTGAATGTAGTACCTGTAATTTGGTTGGCAGGAATTTCTCTTGCTACAGGACCGTTAATATACGAATCCTCTGAACCTGTATTGTTTGTACCGCCAAATCCTAACACGTTAGATGCACTCGTATTAATATTACCATTGGTAAGGGTGAGGCTTCCTACACTTAGGTTACCACCAACCAGGGTAATACCCTTTGTGTTATCTATGCTTAATGCAGCAAGTGCGCGTCCGGATGGAATTTCAAAACCGGTATTACGAGAAACCGGCTCTTCTAAATACAATACAGTATGGCCACCTGTACCGAAATTGTAAATGGGTGATGCATCTAAGCTACCGCCCATAACAGTACTAGCACTCTGGCTAATTTGGATAACGGTAGAACTGGTGCCACCAATACCCAATGTAATGTTATTAGCGCCGGTAATGTTGCCATTAAATAAATTTATCCTGTTTGTAGTAAGTGTACCACTTGTAAAATTGACACCATCATCATTAGCAACACCCATTCCTGCTATCGGCCTTGACACATTACCAAATGCTCCGCTACCGGATATTGTTTGCTGACCATGCTCACCAAACATTTGAACCCGTACCGTTTCTACAGCACCTTGTGTAATGGTACCATTGCAAATAATATTGCCGGGAGATGTGCTATTGCCATTTACAATTAAATTAAAGGTTTGTAAATCGAGGGTAGCGCCGGGTTCTACAGTAATATTTCCATGAATATTATTTGTAGAAGAGCGCAGTTTAACGGTAAAACCGGCTTTCACCACAATGTTGGTTGTTTTATATCCTAAACCATCAAACACCGATCCCGGAGGTGTGGTACCGGGTACTCCAAAATTGATTACCCCACCGGTAACATTATCCATTGAGGTTGGATTAATGTAAACATCATACCTGCTGGTTACCGTTGAATAAGTGTTGGGGTTTACAAGATTAATTGTACCTCCGCTCATCCTAAAATCTGCAGTAGTAGATGTTATGTTAAAGCTTCCCGATGAAGCGGCTACATTACCTACGGTAGCCACATTAATTACCCCACCGGTAATTTCGGTATAGTTTGCAGATGTATTATAAAACCTGCCTGAAATATTAGTTACCCCACCGGCAAAATATGACTTAGAGGTTGTGGTAAAAGAAAGATAATGTGCATTAGTAGTACCCACATTAAAAGTACCATCGGTAATTTTAAAGAAACCATATAAATATGAAATAGCCGCCTTAGCCTTAACCACATAATTGGGGTTGTTAAGCCAAAATCCGCCATTGGCCGGCACCAGGGTTGCAGAAGTAAATGTTTCTGATGGTGCCACAATTTTACCAACACCACTTAGTTTAAATGTACCATTGGTATAGGTAATAAATCCTGTAGCAGGTGCTGTAAAATCTGCTCCGGGAATAAACTCCATGGTATTAGCATAACCCGTACCCATATTAAGGGTAATAACACTTAATGCCAGGGTTGAGGTTGCAGAGGTAGTAAAGGTTTTATCTGTTGCACCGGTAAATGTTATGTTCAGCTTGCTGTTGGCAAAAGTGGTACCATTAAATGTACCGGCTCCATTAATTGCGATATCTCCGGAAATACTTAGAGTATGTGTTGTGGAAGAGGAAGGGTTTGCATTAGCACCTCTAAAAGTACCGTTGCCATTAATCGTAAAATCATCGCCAACAGTTAATGTACGAGCTGTAATAGCATTGTTGTGTTCTAAAACAGCAGGAGAACCGCTGCCGGAACCGATGGTTACAGTCCATGCTTTTGCTGCCGCAACATCTTGAACAACCGTTGTTCCATCTGCAATTACTACAGCATCAACCTCTGTTGGTACCGCTCCTGATGACCAGGTTGTTGTAGCACTCCATAAACCAGAAGCTATTGAAGTTACAATCGGAGAAGCTGTTGTTGCTTGTGACGCTGTGGTAGATGTACCACCTATTTCCTTAAAAGGAGTTACTTTAAAGTCATAGCTTGTAGAAGGGATAAGCCCGGTTACATTAAATGTTGTGGCATTGGCTGCTGCAGAACCGGCCTGAGTCCAGGTTGTACCACCATCTGAAGAATATTCTATCAAAAAGCCATTCTCTCCTGTTGCATTATCTGCCCAATTTACCGTTAACGTCAATGGGGTAACATTTGAAAATGAAATATTATCGGCCGTTCCGGAGGGGCCTGCTGCCGGCGTAAAAGAAAAAATCCGGCGTTGGCCTTCAATTGTTGAGCCTAAGCCGGGAATAACTGTTGTTCCTGTTACCGTACCACTACCACCGGGTACTGAAAAACTTACAGGGGTAGCGGCAACCGTATATGTAGATGCCGTAGGTGGTGTGTTTAACGTTACATACCCAAGGGTTGTTGCGGTATTACTTGAGCCAAGGAAAATATAACGGGTTTGAGCAGTAGATGATGAGTTATACATTTCTCCATAAACAAAATCTACTCTATTAGAGCCTTCCCTTAACCAAGCCTGCATATTTCCGGCATTGGTCATGTCCGGCGTCCAGTAAACATAAAATCCGGTCCATTCAATTACAAAAACGCGGTTGGGTGCAGAACCGAAAACTTTTATCCGCATACCATCTGCCACTTCGTTATCTCCAGCCATGGGGGCAAAGCGATTGGTGTTAAGCGCTCCGGTAGTAAAGGAAGTTGTTGCAATTGCGGTTTCTAAAGCACTCTTATGCAATTGAAACTGTCCATTGGAGTTAGCACTTGCATAAGCATACTTCTGGCCCATAAACCAAAAATCAAAACCGATAGGAAAAACATCAGTTGCTTTTGTATCTTGACGATCTTCCATCACCTGGGTTGCCCCCGATGACAAATCATACAAAGTAGCATTTTCTGCTGTAGCAAAAGTGTAATTAGCCATGCTTTGCGCATTTACGTTTATGCCCGAAAAGAAGAGCATTATTAAAAGCGTTACAGAGCCAATTAGATTACGCATCCATGTTCGTGTGTGCGTAGGCGTTAGTGTAGTAAAAGTAGAGCGTTTCATGTTTACCTGGTTTAAAATGAAAAACTATTTAATGTGGCATAAATGCCATTTAATGTCCAAAAAGGAATTTAAAAACTGTAATTCTTGTAAGAGGAGAGGTAAGGAGTTTTGCTTAGAATACTTGGATTTGCGCCAACAAGTTAGGGATATTGGATATGTTAACAAAAAAAAATGTTAATAAATTACATGGGGCTGACATAAGTAATTGAAACACAATTTAGTATTTTGTTGGATTTAATTTATAACCATTTGGTTATGAGTACATTTTCGGTCGTAATCAATTAAGTATCGGCTTAAGCAGTAATTTCCTGTTACATATTCAATTCCTTCAAATGTTAATAAGAAGATAATGGTAAAAAATTGGTTTCAATTATCCATAACCGTTATACTCCATAAATCCCGAATTTGGGGTATTGTTTTGTGTTTAAAACAATCCGAAATTTGAATTGGGGAGGGGGGGCGTAGCCCCCGTCCATAAGGGTTATTTGCCAAGTAAAGTACCATGATGAGGTATTGTTTCATGTTTTAAAAGAAACGAAATTTGAATTGGGCGGGAACGCCAGTTCCCCATCTGTTTGGGGGTATTGGTACCCACAATGTACCATGATGAGGTATTGTTCCATGTTTTAATAAAAACAAAATTTTCATTGGGTCCGTGGAGCTCTTTTTCCCTTCCCGTGTTTTCTTTTTCATATTCTTAATCGGCGTTTCCCTTTTTCAAACACTCATTGTTCCAAAATCTGCTCAAGTGCTATTCTTCTCTTTCCGTTCCCTGCATTTCAATGCGGAATTTGAATGATGATTAAAAAATTTATTGAGTAAAGCGTATAACATCGTTTGTGTGCTGATTTTTCTCATGCCTGAAATTATATTAGTTAATTACAGCACAAAAGCACAGCCATACAATATTCGATGTTGCGTAGCGAGGGGAACTTTAGTCAGCCTTCACAAGGCTTTTCTTTCGGCTGCTTTTTTTGTGTCAAGGCAAACGAGTGCTGAACTGCCTAAATATAATAGTTGTTCTAAGTAACACCCCTGCTCACTACAAAGCGAATGATTATTAAAATCAGACACCGCTTTTATTAACACTATAATGAAGAAGCGAGTGTTTAATTAATAGGTAAATTTGTTTCGTTTATCCATAACCGTTATACTCCATAAATCCCGAATTTGAGGTATTGCTTTGTGTTTAAAATACTCCGAACTTTGAATTGGGGTGGGGGGCGTAGCCCCCGCCCAATAGGGTTATTTGCCCCGTAAAGTACCGTGATGAGGTATTGTTCCGCATCTCTAATTTTGATATCTTTATATCGGGTCAGCGGGATACCGGCCCGGGGAATTAATAAAATTCAGAAGCCCGATAACAATCATTCCTTTTCGCTTTTTCACCCATATAACGTCTTTCTGTGGTATCGTCTTGAATTTTACTTTATTGGGGAAACGCTGTTTTGCGCTTTTAAAATATTAGCCACAAATTGCCGGGCTGTGGTATTGTTTCACGCTTTCCTAAATCCGAATTTTGCTTTATGGCGAGAACACCGGTTCCCTCATCTATCGGGGGTAGTACACACAAAGTAACATGATGAGGTATTGTTCCATGTTTAAATAAAAACGAAATTTGAATTGGGCGGGAACGCCAGTTCCCAATCTGTTTGGGGGTATTGATACCCACAATGTACCGTGATGAGGTATTGTTCCATGTTTAAATAAAAACGAAATTTGAATTGGGCGGGAACGCCAGTTCCCAATCTGTTTGGGGGTATTGATACCCACAATGTACCATGATGAGGTATTGTTCCATGTTTAAATAAAAACGAATTTTGCTTTATGGCGAGAACACCGGTTCCCTCATCTATCGGGGGTAGTACACACAAAGTAACATGATGAGGTATTGTTCTTTGTTTTTAAAAAATCGAAATTTGAATTGGGCGGGAACGCCAGTTCCCCATCTGTTTGGGGGCTTTGGTACCCATAATGTACCGTGATGAGGTATTGTTCCATGTTTAAATAAAAACGAAATTTGAATTGGGTGGGAACGCCAGTTCCCCATCTGTTCGGGGGCATTGGTACCCATAATGTACCCTGTTGAGGTTTTGTTCCATGTTTTTAAAAAAACGAATTTTGCATTGGGTCCGTGGAGAATTTTTTCTTCCCATATTTACTTACTTATATTCTTAATCGCCGTTTCCCTTTTCTAAACGCTCATTGTTCCAAAATCTGCTCAAGTGCTATTCTTCTCTTCCTCCCCCTGCTTTAATTCAAAAATTATCCACGCTCTACATAATAAACCTGTATTTTTTATCCAATATACGTTAGATATATACGCTTCTTCTATTTAATCACACCCCTCTTTCTTCAACACCTAAACACCCCAATTAATAATGCTCGTTAAAAATAACGACTACCCTCACCACATCATATTCACAAAAAAAGGGCCCCGGTTTTCCGGAGCCCTTAAATTGGTTTCTTTAGGACAATTATAACTTAATAATGCGCTTGCTCGCCTTATTCTTACCCTGTACTACTTCTACAAAATAAGATCCCGCTTTTAGCTCATTACCTAAGGTTAATGTCTCTCCGGGCATCATACTCATTACCTTGTATGTTCTACCCAAATTATCTACTAACCTCACTTGTATCTTGTTAAACTTATCTGTGCTCTTTGCTACCAGCTTAAAGCTGTGTACACTCGGGTTAGGGAAGATACTTACATCCAATCCACCTTCTATTACCTCCACAGGGGTAACCTTGGTGATTGGTAAGCTTTCGCCACGCTCACCCTGGCTGCACTCAGGAAACTTAACCTTCAGGCTACGTATTCCACTATTGCCGCAACCATTGTTACCTACTGCAGTAATATTACCGGCAATAGACATACCACTGTACTCTACTGTAATAGAGGTTGTACCCTGACCATCAACAATTGTTGCTCCCGCAGGTACTGTCCATACCACTGAGGTTGCCTGCATTGGCATTGAACTCAATGAGTATGTATATACTCTGTTAGGACAATCTTCACTTACTATGTCTATATCTATACCGCTTGGTGCACTTGGCATACGGTTGCTAAGCGCAATACTGCGTGAACCGCTGGTACCGCAACCGGTGCTGGCTGTTACGCTTATTCCGCCGCCGTTGTATGAACCGCTAAAGCTTACAGTTATGCTATTAGTACCTTGGCCGCTTTCAATGTTGGCTCCGGTAGGTACTGTCCAAGTATATGTATTACCGCCTACCTGGGCTACACTGTAAGTAGCTATCTGACCTGAAGGATAACCAACAGATGGCATATACAAACATGGATTGTTAGGGCCACTGATTAATGACGGAATGCTTGGTACGGTGCGGCTTATGGTTATGCTGCGAGTATTACTTACTCCGCATCCGTTTTGTGCCGTTACAGAAATGGCACTCGTAGCAAAGGCATTATCAAACTCTACTGTTAACTCATGAGTTCCCTGACCGTTAATAATAGTAACTCCGGCAGGTACTACCCAATTGTATTGCTCTGCCTGATCCACCTCGGCTACACTGTAAACAGCCTGTGTTTGCCCGTCTATTAATCCGCACGCATCCATCGGGCCGCTTATCTCGCCTAATGTTCCGGGCATTTGAGCCAGCATATAGAAAATACTCATCTCGCTCGTTCCGCAAGAGTTATGAGCCCTTACGCGAAGTTGCTTATTAGCCTGTGCTGTAAAGCCAGAGCCAAGAGTTATGGTTAAATCTCCTGTTCCCTGACCATTAACAACAGTTACGTTAGTGGGCGGAACAACCCAGCTATATGATGTAGCATTAGCATCAGGAGCTGCTGTATAAGTCAACTCTACATTGGTTCCTACATAAGTACATACGTTAACCTGACCACTAATAACCGGTGCTGCCGGTGCATCACAAGTAATGTTCAGCGTACGTGTAATAGGATCACATGGTGATAAGCCGTTCACATCTACAGAAATAGAACCGGTGTAGTTAGTAGCATAATTAAACGATATGCTGGTTGTTCCCTGACCGCTTACATTAAGCGCAGTATTAGGAATGTTCCATACTATCGTGCTGTAATTGCTTGCTGTAATACTGTAGGTAGCAAGCGGAGCACCGTTGCCCACATAAGCACCGGAATTGGTTGGACCGGTAATCTCTGCGCTTACATCAAGTGCAGGAGTAACGTTTACTTCTACGTTTGCTGAAGCACCCGGGCATCCAAACTGAGACAGAGAAGAAGCTGTATAGGTATAATTACCTGCTGACGGTGACGCATAAACGCTTGTAGCTGCTTCACCATTGTAAGCCACGGTAGCTCCTGCATCTGTAAACAGGCCGGCAACAGGGCTCCAGGTAATAGCCGCCTGAGCAAGCTTGGTAATACCAAGAGTCATTACAGGGCGAGATGTTGTTGAACCGGATGTTCCGAGTAATCCGGAACACATATCCCTTACCCCGGAGCTATTATCTCCATAACTATATCTTGTACTTCCTGTAGCGGCTGTAGCTACAGAAATTGTAGGTGCACTACCCCAACAGGTTGGAGAACCTGCGGAACATAAACCATCAATATCATTATCCCAGCACACATCCACAACAAAGTTTGAAGTTCCATCCCAAACAAACGGAGTTTGGAAGTTATAGGTATTAGCACCCACCACAGGGAAGTATTCTGCACTTGAATACTGGGTAGTAAGTGTGGTAACTGCATAAGCTGATGCTAATGACGCAGTAGTAGTAGCACCGGTTTTTAAACTAAAGTTCTTAAACCCGTACTGCCCAACAATTGAAGTCATATTAAATGACAAAGACTTGATTTCGCTTCCTGCTCCCATACCCATTGCAGTGAGTTCATTAGCACGTACAAGATATTGAGCCTTTCCGCCTTCATATAAACGGTAGAAAGGACTACCTGTTGAACTTGACGTTGTAGGACTCGTTCCTGTAGCAATGCCTGTGCCCGGAGCGAACACCTGGCCGCCTGATGCTGTAAGTTGCTGAGGATTATTCTCACACATATTTACAACAGATGGTGTAATTACAAGGGCAGATGGCTCAGGATTAACTGTTAGGTTAAACGCTGCAGATACATTGCTTTCACAACCGGTATCGTCATTGGTTACCATAACTGTATATGAGCCACTCTGAGTTGCATCATAAGTTGCACCGTTAGCCCCCGATATAGCATCTCCATTGCGATACCACTGATAACTGGCATTGTTTACATCTGTAATCGCAGTAAGCGTTTGTGTATTGGGTGCACAAATAGTAGCCGGGCTTGTTTCTGCAATAGAAGCAGCAGGTAATGGATTAACATTAACGATTACACTGCTCTGTGTTGTATTCTGACAAGCATCTGTTACTGTTACTGTATAGGTAGTAGTAACAGCAGGAGATACGGTAATATTTGAACTTGTTCCCACCACTCCTTGTCCGTCATTCCAGCTAAATGTTAATGGCTCACCACCGGTTGCATTTGAGCTAAGGTTTGTTGACTGACCAACACAAATTGTACTTGAGCTTGCTGAAGCATTAGCTGCCACAGGTAATACTTGTACTTCAACCGAAGCCGGTAATGAAGTACAGCCGGTTTGTGGATCTGTAGCCGTTACTGTGTAGGTAGTAGTAGTAGTTGGTGACACATTTACCGCCGATCCATTGTAATTACCGGGTTGCCAGTTCCAGGTCAACATTGGAGTATGGTCTTCGGCAGCTCTGCCAAAGATAACCTGAGCGCGGTAACTAGTAAGTGCGGTACTACCGCTTCCGTTAACAGCACCCGTTACCGCTGCACAAACCAGTGCCGGTGTTTTATTGTCGGCATAGGTATATATTACTGTGTTGGAAAGTGTTTCCGACTTAATTGTGGATCCTGTTCCGCTGCCTCCATTATTATTGCTGTAGCAGAATTGAACCACAATATTAGAAACACCATCCCAATAGTATGGGTTATCCAAATTCCAGGTAATTACACCTGTTGGAGCCGAGAACGGCGCCAGAGAAGTATATACGTCTGTTGTAGCCGGGTGTGATGCGGCGCCGAACGTACTACCTGAATATGTTCCCATCTTAATTGCAAAACCACTATAGGTTGTGGCTGTTCCTGATGTAACTGTTAAAGCAACAGAGTTAATATTTCCGGCTGTTAACCCTGCCGCCGAAAGTTCTGTTGCTGTATATAAATAGCTCACTTTTGTGCCACCCCAAGCTGCATAGAATGGAGAACCACTAGAGTAATTTGTTGTGTTCCCTAATCCAACTGTTTTAGTAAAGCCCGGTACCGGTACACTTTCTGCGGAAATCACACTTTGATTACCCACACAAATTGCATTCGGTGATGCTGTTGATGAGGTAATTACCGGTAAGTCATTTACCACTACGGTAACTTCATCAAATGTTGAGCAACCGGCATTTACATCAGTTCCGGTTACGGTATAGGTATATGTACCGGCCGCTGTTGGTACTACAGTTTGTGAGCCACCGGTTAAGCTTCCGCTGATTCCGCTTCCGGCTTCAGGGCTGGCTGTCCAGGTATAGTCGTAGTTATTATTATTTCCAGATTGTGATACACTTAGGCCCAAATTACCATCAACGCACGACATTGCTACTGCTGCTGCAGTAATTGCGTCCGGTTGTGTAACTGTAACCACAACTTCCACACGCTCACTCTCACAAGTACCATCACTTTCTGCTACCCAGAAACTGGTGGTTTGTGATATAGCGGTTGCGTAGGTATTTCCTCCGGTTTGTAGTAACGTTCCTCCGGTTTCAGCATCATACCACATCATTGTACCAGCACCGCCACTTACAGAAGCCGTTGGTACTCCAAGGCCACATTGTGTGGATGGTGTTGCTGTTGGGGTTGCCGGCAATGGTAATGCTGTTACTGTAACATCGTATGGTAATGAAGAACATCCGGTTTGTGAATTTGTTGCTAAAGCAGAATAGGTTGTGGTGGTATTTGTTGTTACTCCCACAGTGCTGCCGGCATAGTTACCCGGTGTCCAGTTCCAATTATATTGGCTGGTGAAATCAGTACCAACTGTGCCACCAAACTTCACATCCGGCCTGGTGGTACCCGCTGTGCCTCCATACAACCAACTGGTAAAGGTACAAGCATCTGCCGGACTAACATCATCATATTTACCCATTGTAGAGTTAAATGATGTGGTTGATGTTGCCACGGTGGCTGAACTACTCCAGTTGCTACTAGAATTACATATCTCTACCACAATATTTGATGTACCATCCCAGGCAAATGGCGCCGAGAAGGTAAAGGTCTTCCAACCAACAGGAGAAGACGTTACGCTCTGTGGTCCATATACCGTAGTAAAGGAACCGGTGAGGTAGGTGTTATCCGTCATCACCGTTGCACTGGTGTGCGAAATCTTAATGGTATAAGATGGGAATGGATAGGTTGTATATGCTGAGGTAATATTAAATGCTAAAGAATTAATATTACCTGCAAGTAATCCCTGTGCCTGTAATTCGCTGGCACGGAATAAATATTGGTTACGGAATGAAAAATATACATTATAGAATGGGGTAATGCCGCCTGTAGCAGAGGTTGATTGCCCGCTTCCTAATTGAACTACGCCCGGAGCTGATACAATGGCCTGAGCAGTTAGGGTACTTGCCCCTCCGCTACATACTGTAGATGGATTTGCAGATCCGGAAGAAATAACCGGAGCCGGATTAACTGTAATTACAATTTGATCTGTTACAGTACAAGGCCCGGCAGCATCATAACCGGTTACGGTATAGGTATAAGAGCCCGCTGCTGTTGGAATAATATTTTGCAATCCTCCACTAACACTTCCGGTAATTCCGCTACCGGCTTCGGGAGAGGCCTCCCAGCTATATACATAGCTTTGCGTGTTTCCGGATTGCGAAACATTTAACTCTAATGAAGTATTTTGACACACTGTATTATTCATCGCTGTGGTTGATGCAGTAATAGCATCCGGTTGATTAACGGTTACCACAACCTCCACTCGCTCACTCTCACAAGTACCATCATTTTCTGCTACCCAGAAACTGGTTGTTTGTGATATAGCGGTTGCGTAGGTATTTCCTCCGGTTTGTAGTAACGTTCCTCCGGTTTCAGCATCATACCACATCATTGTACCGGCACCGCCACTTACAGAAGCCGTTGGTACTCCAAGGCCACATTGTGTTGATGGCGTTGCTGTTGGCGTTGCCGGCAATGGTAACGCTGTTACTGTAACATCGTATGGTAATGAAGAACATCCGGAAATCGGGTCTGTCGCTACTGCACTATATGTAGTTGTAGAAACAGGATTTACAGTTATTGAATTACCGGTTATATTACCAGGAGTCCATTCCCAGTTATACTGACTTGAAATATCTGTCTGCAAATTACCTGTAAACCGAACATTCGGCCTGCTGGTAGCGCTGGAATTATTAAGGTACCAATCATTATAACCGGTTGTGCACGGCGTTGTAACATCATCGTCATAACCACCGGCAACAGCGTTAAATGGCGTGGTAGTATAGGCAACAGCCGGGTAAGGAGAAAAGTCATAACCTCCATTATAATAGCATATCTCTACAACCACATTTGATGTGCCATCCCAAACAAATGGTTGGCTAAAGTTAAAGGTCTTCCATCCTAAAGATGAAGGATTAACGTTCACCGGGCCAAATACGGTAGTAAACGATCCGGTTATATAATCCCCGGCAGGCATAGCTACAGATGCTGTGCTTGCCATTTTTATAGTATAATCAGGGAAATCAAAATTCTCAGCATAAGTAATATTAAATGCCAAAGAGGTAATATTACCGGCACCTAATCCTTGAGCCTGCAATTCTGAAGCACGGAATAAGTATTGAACGCGTGCTGATTCCCAATAATTATAGAATGGGCTAACCCCACCGGCATCTGTTGTGGTAACTCCAGCTCCTATGGTAGCTATACCCTGGCCAGAACCAATAATTGATGCGCTTAATGTACTTTCACCTCCACTACATACTGTAGCCGGGCTTGCTCCTGCTGATGTAATCTCAGGCAATCCGGTAACAACCACATCTATAGTTGAATTGGCAAAGCATCCTGCAAATATATCCTCTCCAGCCACCTGATAAGTATAAGTTCCGGCCGCTGTTGGCGTTATGGTTTGCTGATTACCTAACAAACTGCCACTGATACCGCTTCCGGATTCAGGACTGGCTGTCCAGGTATAATCATAAAAATTACCATTTTGATTATCCTGAATAACATCCAAATCAAAACTCTCTCCTAAACATATTGTTACTTCAGTAGAGGTTGCTGTAATCTGATCAGCTTCTACTACTGTTTCTGTTACTTCTGCACGCGGGCCTTCACAGCCATCTTCAGATATCTCACTTACATACCAAGTAGTAGTTACGCTTATCGGCGTAGTATAAGAAACCGATGTACCGGTCTGTAATAAATTACCGCCAATGGCAGCATCATACCAATTAAATATTGGTGCTGCCGCTCCGGAATTTGAAGTTACTGTTGAATTAGGAGCTAATAAACCACAATGGCTGTCATCATTTGCTGTTGGAGCAGGTGGTAATTGGTTTACGGTTACCGTTACGGTTTCTGAATTAGAACATCCGGTTACAGGATCGGTTCCGGTAACGGTATATTCTTCTGTAGCAGCAGGAGAAACCGATACTGAACTACCGGAAAGATTACCCGGCATCCAGTTCCAGGATAATGAACCCGGACCGGTCCCCATTGCCTGACCACCAAACTTCACATCCGGTCTGGTGGTGCTTGCTGTACCGCCATTAGTCCATGCGGTATAAGTACAAGCATCTGCCGGACTAACATCGTTATACCTACCCATTGTAGAATTAAATGATGTAGTTGATGTGGCCACAGTGGCTGAGCCATTCCAATTGCTACTAGAATTACATATCTCTACCACAATATTTGATGTACCATCCCATGCAAACGGTGCTGAGAAGGTGAAGGACATCCAACCAACAGGTGAAGACGTAACGCTGGTTGGTCCATAAACCGTGGTAAACGATCCTGACAAATAGGTATTATTCGTCATTGCCGTTGCACTGGTATGCGAAATCTTAATGGTATAAGAAGGGAATGCATAGGCTGTATAAGCTGTGGTAATATTAAATGCTAAAGAAGTAATATTACCCGCATATAATCCAGCAGCCTGTAATTCGCTCGCACGGAATAAATATTGATTACGGAATGAATAATATAAATTATAGAATGGAGTAATGCCTCCATCGCTTGAAGTTGATTGTCCTGTTCCCAGTTGAACCACGCCCGGGGCTATATCATCTGTAAGTGCGGTTAAGGTGCTGTTATTTCCGGCACATATTGCAGCCGGGCTTGCTGTTGCCGGATATAATACAGGCAATGCATTTACAACAACATCAATGGTAGATTGTGTAGTACAACCGCCGTCAACCGCAGTAATGGTGTAGGTATAAGTACCGGCCGCTGTTGGTGTTACCATCAATGCTCCGGTGCCTGATGCTCCGGGTGTAGGATTGGTAATTCCGCTTCCGGTTTCGGGAGAAGCCTCCCAGCTAAAGGTATAGGTTTGGTTACTACCACTTTGGTTCATACCCAAATTAGCACTTCCACCAAGGCATATTTCATCATTATCAACAGTGGCTGTTACTGCATCCGGTGGATTTACAGTGGCTGTAACCATTACACGGGCGCTTTGGCAGGTACCATTGCTTTCACTTACATAGAAATTAGTAGTCTGGCTAATACTACCGGTATAGGTAGAACCTCCGGTTTGTAGCAAGTTACCACCGGTTGGTGCATCATACCAATAAAAATCATTGGTTGATACATTAGGTGATTGGAAATCAGATACTATAAAGGCTGCAGGTATGCCCACACCGCATTGTGTAGAACCGGCAGGAATGGGTGTTTCCGGTAGTTGGTTAACAGTTACTGTTACCGGCGTAGCTGCAGAAGAACAACCACTTATCGGATCGGTTGCTGTTGCATAATAGGTTGTAGTTGTACCGGGATTTACTGAAATGGAATTTCCGGCTACATTACCCGGTGTCCAGTTCCAGGTTAAATCATCAGTAATATCTACACTACTTCGGCCAAAAATCAATTGAGGGCGATATAAAGGGCTTGTAGAAATAAGATTGGGGCCTGCACAAATTGTTGCCTTCGTTTGGTTGTCGCTATGGTCTTCATAACAATAACCGGCGCCCATATTATCTACCACAAGTGTTGGTGGTGTGCTACCTCCTGTATTATTATTACTATAACAGAATGAAACAACCAAATTGGATGTACCATCCCATACAAACGGGGTATGGAAATTATATGTATTTACTCCCACTGTTGGTGTGAATGGCGCCGGTGAATTATATACATTGGTTGTGGCAGGATGGTTTGAAATACTGCCTCCGGCATACGCCCCAATACCAATATCCATATTTTGATAAGTATTAGAGCCTGTTGTGGTAGTAGTAAGACTAAGAGAATTAATAGGCCCGGCGGTAAATCCTGCAGACTGCAATTCGGATGCTAAGAAAAGATAGCTGTGCTTATAACCACCATACAAGTGATAGAACATGTTACCACCTGACGCACCAATAGTTGTAGCGCCGTTACCCACCGTAAAATTGACGTTTCCGCCCTTAGTTGCGATAACACTCAAATCAACTGAAGCGCCGGCACATACTGTAGCCGGGGTAGCTGTGGGGGTAATGGTCATTCCGGTAAACGGCTCATCTTTATAGCTATAACCCACTTCAGAATCAGTAATTCCAAGGTTATCTGTTGCTGTAACAGACCAGGTTACATTGCCATTAGCCGGTGTAACGGTAGGAATTGTTCCTTCCCAGTCATTACCACCTGTATTGGTCATAGTAATCGGTGTTTGAGGAATACCATCTACACTATAAGAAATAACCACGGTCGAAATCGGGCTTGCTCCCGGAGTAACCGTTACCATAACGGTACGAGCTGTATTTACACACGCTGTTCCGTTAGGACTAAATCCGGTAATAGTAACAGTAGGTATAGCTGCTTCACCCATTGCATAATAACCGGAAATAGCGGTTAATGCCGGAGATGTAGTTTGAAGGCTGGTTCCGGTAACAATTGTAGCCGGATATCCACCCACCATATCATAAGCACCGCTTTGTGTAGAGCTATTACCCAAAAGAGCGCCTGATGTGGCATCAGCTCCATATACTTTAATAAAGGCTGAGGTGAAATCAGATGCTCCGGAAGTAATATCAGCGGTCCAGTAATTGCTATTATAAAGAGAGGAAATTCCTGTACCCGCACTACCGCCTGTTCCACCATCAAAAGCTTCTGAACGCACGGAAACCGGGGCACCATTGGTAGCTAAATTTATTAATTCAAATGGATTGTAACCCGCCTTTCCTACAGGGAAGGTTAGTGTTGCCGCAGATGCCGGCAGCCCGCGCTCCACAGCACCCATAACGTAGGCTGATGAACTTCCGCCTGAAATAGCGCTGCTTACCGGATTGGGCACACTTAGTGTGTATCCGGTATTATCAAACATACCCGCAGTAAGGGTAAGTGTACCACCGGCTCCAACGGCTGCATTAAACGGCACCGTAAGTTTATTGTTAGGTGCTGTGCCGGTTAGGTTAAGAGTTACATTACTCGGACCATTACTTACAGGCCACTCATTTAAAGAGGCTGTATAATTGCCCGGTGTATTATATATTAAGGTAGAGCTTGAAGAATAGCTGGCTGCAGCGCCGAGAGAGCCGTTTTTAATAGTTAACGACGCTCCGCTTCCTATTGTTAAGCCACCTGCACTTATGCCTGCAGCATTATCCAACACATAGCTTTGTAATAATGCCCCCGGCAAACCGGTAATGGTTTGTAAAGATGTGCCGTTAAATACAACTTTATGCGCTGCACTTGTTCCGGTCTTTTTAACAATCCCACCGGTGCTATTAAAGTCTCCGGCAAGGTTCATAGTTCCTGCGGTATTTGCAAACATAAAGTCAAAAGACCCTCCGGTTTGAGTAATATCTCCGGTTACAGTTAGCGTACCGGCAGCATTTAATGCCTCAAATGTTCCACCGGATACATTAATGCTTCCCACGGAAGAAGTTGCGGCATTCATAAGCCTTAACTTGCCTGTTCCGGTAGATTGAACATCCAACATTCCATTGATGTTGAAGCTTGCTGCACCAAACAAATTAAATGTACTTGTTTGAGTTGTACAATTCCAGGTAACATTATTAAATGTTTGCGAATTGGAGAAAGAAGCTGTTGAACTGGTGATTCCGGAAACATCCAGCATTGAAGCCGGTCCCCAGGTAGCACGCAAGCCGGCACCTATACTATTTGTGATAACCTTATAAGTCCCGTTAATTGTCATTGCGGTATTATTTGCAGGCGCAGTAATAGTATTAGTAGTTGCCGCTGCTTCAAATACCCCATTAACGGTTACCAAAGCATTAGTATAATTAAACGTGCCGGTACCGGAAGTGGCTAAACCGAATGTTCCGGATATATCGGCTGTGTTTGATGGGTTTGCCGAAGAGAAAGTAATCCCAATGTTTGTGGTTCCTCCTAATTTAAATTTACTTCCCGCATCTATAACAAAATCATCACCACCACCTCCTGATATGGTAAGGGTGGACGCTGCTGATGATGATAATGTAACATCTGCATTGTTTATCACCTTTAACTGACCTATGGTGGCGGTTGCAAAACCGGTTACAGCCAGTGGTGCTGATGTAATAAGACCGTCAAAAATTAATACGTCTGTATTGGCGGGAGTGGTTCGATTTGGCGTCCAGTTGGCTGCGGCCGCTGCAGAGCCACCCGCATTGTTATTCCAAGTATAGATTGTGCCGGATGTGGTAGCCTGACTTCCGGTCAGTGGCGCCGTTTCTCCCTCATTTGTTTTATATGCTTTAATTTGATAATAATAAGTTTGGCCGGGAGTTAGTGATGATTGGGCACTGCTATATGCAGTACCTGTTCCGGACATTGAAGAAGAAATAATATCACTTCCTATCTGAGTAAAGGTTACGTTATCATTTGAGCGATAAACCCTGAATCCGTTTTCATTAGTGGAATTATCTTGCCAGTTAACCGTCATACTCGTGGTAGTAACAAGCGATGCGCTAAAATTGAATGGCGCAGCATCAGGGGACACCCCCGCACGTGATTCAACCTTAATGTTATCTAGCGCTGCAGAAGGGTTGGCGCCGCCTAAGCCATCATTACGCCATGAGAAAATTAAGCGCATATTTCCTCCCGTCATTGCCAAAGGAATCGTAAACTCATATTCACCGGATTGTGGTGTTGTTTGTAAGTTGAGTGCAGCAATTAATGTTGTTCCAGATAATACCGTAGAGTAACCACTTCCAAGATGTGTGTTACTTCCTGTTGGTATAACCGATGTGGGGGCATAGGAAACCTGCATAAAATCCCACGTACTTTCTCCATTTCCAACCCAATCAAGTGAAAGTTTAATCTTGGATTCGCCCGAAGGAACAAATATATCGCGATAGAAATAATTTGTACAAGCGGCTGAATTCGTATAATTATTAGTAGTGCCTCCATCATTAGAGATATATGCTGAATTGCCCGAAAAGCCTCCTCCTGTTACTGCGCTTCCAACCACCCAGGGGTTGTTGGAGCCACTGGATGCTGTCCAGCCGTTAGCAGCAAAGGTAGAGCCATTAGCAAAGCCACCATCTCCGGATGGAGAAAGCAAGGTAGAATTATATGGTGGTGGTGTTTCAGAAGTCAATGAGATATTATCTACTGCTGCAGAAGGATTAGAGCCGCCACTGGCATCATTACGCCATGAGAAAATTAAACGAACATTTCCTCCGGTCATTGCCAAGGGTAGCTTAAATTGAACAAAGGCCGATTGAACTGTGCTTTGTAAATTATATGCACCAATAAATGTTGTGCCGGATAATACCGTAGAGTAATTGCTTCCAAGATATGTGTTACCTCCTGTGGGTGTAACCGATGTGGGGGCATAGGTAACCTGCATAAAATCCCATGTAGTTTCTCCAATTCCAACCCAATTAAATGTAAGCGTTTGAGCTATTTCTCCCGATGGTACAAACACATCTCGATAGAAATAATTTCCACAGGCATTTGAATTCGTATAATTATTCGTAGTACCTCCATCATTAGAGATATATGCTGAATTGCCCGAAAAGCCTCCCCCTGTAACTGCGCTTCCAACTACCCAGGGGTTGTTGGAGCCGCTGGATGCTGTCCAGCCATTAGCGGCAAAGGTAGAGCCATTAGCAAAGCCGCCATCTCCCGATGCGGAAATAAGTGTTGTTTGTGCGCCGGCGTTAAAGCCAAGCAAAAGCGCTGCAAATGCAGTAATAAGCGTTAGCATTGTTTTGCATGTACGCGTTACCGTTAGAGTGGGTAATGTTGGTAGATTCATGTTACACCTTTTTTTAATTAACATCTTATTATAATAATACAATGCAAAAAAATTACATTGTAAAAAGTAAAATACACGTGGTTTGAGCTGAGGAAAACAGTTAGCTTTTTGTATAGGTTATTGGAAATGAAGTATCAAGTTAAGGGGAATATTTATTTTAACAAAAAAAAAATTAAATATTTATACAAAATCATCATTTTTATCTAATAGAAAGTGGAATAATTTAGATATTATAAAGTTTGACAATGTGTCCCTTTTTCTGCCTTAATCACTTTTCTTGTTCTACTCTTTGAGTAATGCTAAAAATAGGATAACGCTTTTTTAAAGAAGGAAAAGTGGTTTTCTATAACCCATCTCCATAAAAGTACCGGGATGAGGTATTGTTCCATGTTTAAATAAAATCGAAATTTGAATTGGGCGGGAACGCCAGTTCCCCATCTGTTTGGGGGCATTGGTACCCATAATGTACCATGATGAGGTATTGTTTCAT
>JAHBTP010000005.1 GCA_019638485.1 Ferruginibacter sp.
AGGAGTGGGGAGATTAATCAAAGAAAAATTTTTTTAAAGGAAGATTGAAGTTTGGGTTGTTAAATATTATAGAATATTATGATGACGAAAATTTGAATCAGTGTTTTAAATAAAAACATACATTTATCAAAGAAAACCATTTCAATTAGGACCATTTTTTATGGATTATAATGAAGTAAGAAAAGTAATACTTGAGAAGTTACAAAAAGAATTATCACAAACACTTTCCTATCATAGTGTAAGTCATGTTAAAGATGTTTTAGAAGCTGTGGAACGAATTGGAAAAGAAGAAGGTGTTTCTGAAGAAGACTTGGTTCTTCTGAAGACAGCAGCAGTATTTCATGACAGTGGTTTCTTATTTGATGCTGCCGAGCATGAAAAGAAATCTTGTGAAATAGCAAGAGAATACCTTCCGAAATATGGATATAGTGCCGGGCAAATAGAAAAGATTTGCGGTATGATTATGGCCACTAAAATTCCTCAATCGCCTAAAAACCATTTAGAAGAAATTTTAGCAGATGCTGACTTGGATTATTTAGGAAGGGATGATTTTTTTAAAATTGGTAATCATCTCTTTAACGAACTTATGTTATTTGGAGTTATTCAATCGGAAAGAGAATGGAATCAATTACAGATATCATTCTTAGAAAAGCATCATTTTTTTACGAAAACAGCCATTAAAACTCGCAAGGCTAAAAAGGAGCAACATTTGCAAATCATAAAAAACAAACTTGCTCTATAAAGAGGTTTGATATTGTAATTCTTCAATAATGCAACAATAAATGGGCTCCCCTGTTTATTTAATCATCCGAGATAGTTATAAAGCTATACCTACGGCATTTATTTCACCCTTTGAGGATGCTAAGGTCTCTGCGAATATTCCGAGGTTTATTTTCCTGCTAATTATACAGAAGAATGCAGAAAGAATATCAATAAAAATCTGCGAAATATACAGTAGGTTTTTTTTATTCTAATGATACAAATAGGCGCAATTAAAAAATAAATCTGTAGGGGCCTCAGGTTTGTAGAAACAAGAACAGCGAAGATCAGTAAAATATGTGGGAGGTAATTTAGCTGAATAAATAATTCTCCCCCAGGCCGGTAGCCCTAATACCCGGCTCAAAGATTGCAAATTTAAAATTGTGGAATAATACTCTGTGAGAGGTGTCTATGAGGTATAAATAACCTCCCCTACCCGGGGTAACCCTGTTACTGCCCGGGGACGCTACCCGCGTCCCCGATTCAAAGTTCGTTTTTTTTAAAACACAAGCCTATACCCCACAGGATGTATTTAAGTGTCATAACTGTTACGAATACACGAGGATTTTTTAAGCAACCAAAATCCGAATCCTTCACATCCAACTAAAAAATAATAACTGAAAACTAAGGACTCAACTGCTTCATATATACTAACCACACAAATGGAGGTAGATAGTAATTTAGAAATGGTATCTACTTATTGATAAAAATAATGGAGTTTTAATCACAAAGGAAAACTTGATTTTTTTTCCGACAAAAGAGCCCAAAGTAAATTATAAGAATAGATTGGTACTATAGGCTTACTTCGTATAGCACCATAAGATTGGTCTTGCCGGCTGCTTCACACCTGCTTAGAAAGCTCCATGTTTATTTTGTTAACAAGCAAATCTACACGTAAATATATCTCCCGTTTATCTGCCACATTATCTGCCGGCGTGTATAAGTGCCACTCAATTTCTTTCAAAATTTTCTCTACCTCAAGGATAAGATCATTCGGGATGCTTTTCTTGTCCATATAAAAATGCAGCCTGTCAACGGCGAATATTTCTTCAGGAATTGAAAAATTCTTTTTTAGAAAAAATATTAACTCATTCTTCAGGGTATTAAAAAAGAGGTATCCTGTATCATCATCCAACATCAATTTTGATTGTTCGAAGGTGTCATGCTGAAATACCGATGATAATTTAACAACCTCTCCCACATCAGGCATGTGATGTTCCACTTGTTCCTTTCTGTAATCTCTTCTTATTGCACGTAAAAGAAAAAACAAGGCTACCGCACCTACAACACCAATAATTCCAACGAGGTAGTTTATTGAAGATGTAGTTGATTTCCTTCTATCTCCTATAATATTTTCCGGCTCTCTGTTACCTTTATCTACAATTAGTTTAAAAGAGCCGGTTAATGCTTGTTCATACACCTGATTAACCGGATTAAAATAGGAAAATACAATAGGAGGTATAACATATTCTCCGGGGTGTGAAACATTAAATACAAAATCAAAAATCTTCTTTCCTTTTACCGGCACCTCATTCACATCGAGCTTATCTGTTACCCGCGGTTCAAACCCTTCTATACCTGCCGGCCAACTAACAAAAGGAGGTGTTATCATTTGAAAGTTACCCTCTCCGGATAATTCAACCTGGAGCTTCCCTTCATCATCAGTGGTCATTCTTGTACTCTGCAAGGCTCCTGAAAGTTTAAACTCACCTACCGCACCACTATAATCCTCCGGTCTCCCCTTTTCAGGCAAGGGTTTTACTGTAATGCTAAGCGGCGCACTTGCCATAGTGGATGAATAAACCTTGACCGATTTATCTGATAAGCTAAACGAGCCTCGTGATTTCTGAGATTTATCATAAACAAACTCCACATTATTCTGCAACTCCACCGATTCAATAGGGAAAACGCCGGGCTGCAGAGGATATAATTGTGTTTTAATAACCGGATACAGATGATACCATTTCCCATCTATCTTTTTGGGTTCATCTTCCGCATTTTCCAATACAGGAACATCAACTACCGAGAATCCATTAAAAGAAGGATTTTTTGACAGCCTACTATGAGACTTTAGCCTTGAGTACAAGAAAAACTCAGCATACACAGGTTCACCAACAAATACACTTTGCGTATTAACTTTTAGTTTAAGAAACATATTTTTCTTAATCTTCTCAAGGGGATCTTCATTTTCATAAAGCACCATATCTTCTTCTCCGTTGTCATAAGCCTGTTCATCCAAATTCTCGGATACAAAAAGTGTAACCGGGTTACTAAAAATTGTTTTACCATCTACCACAGCTTTGGCAGCAGAAAATCTAATTTTCCCTAAACGCCTGGGCTTAATAACAAATCTCAATGAGAACTTGCGGTTAAGCTTTCCATTAATTGTATTCGTTTCGGTAAGGTGGCTTGGTCCTGATACAATTTCAACATTGTTGAATGAAGGAGGATAAATGTGTTCAATATTTGAATATCCTGATATTGAAAAAGTTAATTGTGTTGCTTGCTGAGCTCCAATTTTATCAGGACTTAAAACAGCCTTAAATGTAGCCTGACTTTTAGCAATACTATTAGCTAAAAAGAGGCAGCATCCAAACCACATTATAAAAGCCCATCTCTTAGCCATACAACAAAATTAAAGGCATTGAATTAGCTAAACCATTATGGAACTGATTATAAACACAGTTGATATTTGTCAATTATAAATCACCCAATTGTGGCCTGATAACAATATCTTCTACACATGCCTGAGGTGAAAGCAAGGTAGATGCAAAAACCATTTTAGCAATATCATCTGCTACCATAATTCTGTTTTGTGAATTATCAAATCCGCTCCATGAATCAGTCATTACTGCCCCGGGATAAATACCGGAAACTTTTATTCCAAAGTCTTTCAACTCAAGACGAAGATTTTCAGTAAAACCCTTGAGCGCAAACTTTGATATTCCATAGCTGCCTCCTGCTTCGTAGGCATTTAATGAAGCGATAGAGCACATATTAAAGATATGGCCACTCTTTTTTTCTATCATTGCAGGCGCCACTGCTCTTGTAACATGGTATGCGGAATAAAGATTGGCAGCCATCATCTTTTCCAAAACGCCGGGAGCATCTTTAATACAACTTCCTGCAATAAAATAGCCAGCATTATTTACCAATACATCCGGAGCACCAATTTTCAGGCACCAATTTGTAAAGGCAGAAACTTCTTTTTCAATAGAAAGGTCAGCTACTTTATATAAATAACTTTTAGGGAATGACATATTAATAGATTCCGCAGCTTTCTTTAAATGCTGTTCCTTACGAGCACAAGTAAGTACAGTATAACCCTTACTAATAAAAAGGCGGGCAATAGCCAGCCCAATACCTTTGCTTCCTCCTGTAATAATTGCAATCATACCTGCAAATTAAACTATTGGTATCTTTGTTCGCAAAAATTTAGCACAAGAAAACATGCCTAAATACAAACACCTCTTCTTTGACCTTGATCATACCTTATGGGATTTTAATAAAAATGCAGCCTCTTCTTTATCTCACCTTTTTATTCAATTTAATTTAGATAGCGTTTTAGGCGTAAGTTTTGATGCTTTTTTTCAACAATATTCAATACACAATAATCTCCTTTGGGCTCGTTATCAAAACGGTTACATTTCTGCGCAAGAACTAAAATGGAAGCGCATGTGGCGAACTTTACTAGATTTTAAAATAGCAGATGAAGTATTGGCACATAAGTTAAGTGATGAGTATTTAGCTTTATTACCAACCAGAACCCTGCTTTTTCCAAACACCATTGAAGTACTTGAATACCTAAAGCAAAAGAAATATCAAATTCACTTAATCACTAATGGATTTGAAAACACCCAACGCACTAAAATAAATAGCAGTGGGTTAGCACCCTATCTATCACACGTTATAACATCCGAAAGGAGCAATAGCCTAAAACCAAAAATTGAAATATTTGAGTTTGCCTTTAAAATGGCTGGTACAAATGCAGGAGAATCAATAATGATAGGTGATAACCTGGATGCGGACATTGCCGGGGCACAAAATGCAGGAATGGATTCTATTTATGTAAATCATGAAGGCGGTGAATCTTCGGACCTGCCCACTTATACCATTCATCACTTAAAACAATTAGAAGAGATATTATAAAAAATCCTCCCTAATGGGAGGATTCAATTCATTTTGTATTTCTACATTACATAGAAACAGTCTTTGAGTTTTTGTCACTTTTATCATGACAGGAACCCTTTTTTTCATCAGCCTTTTTGCTACAGCAAGACTTAGCTTTTGCACACTTTTTTTCCTTTTCCTTTTTCTTTTTTCCATCACCGTTGTTGGCAAAAGCCATTCCGGTTACCATAAGCGCAGCAGTTGCGAATAAAAAAACTTTCTTCATGTTTACACGTTTAAGGTTGAGATATAACTGACTGATAAAGATAATGGATTATCCTTTGTCTATGAAACTTAAATGCTAAAAAATTACAAAAATGCAATAACTGTAACACCTCCGCAAACTGACTGATTTAAAGCAACATTTATCTTCGTTCCAACAGGTAATAATAGGTCCACTCTACTGCCAAACTTAATGAAGCCCAACTCCTTACCCTGTTCTGCCTGTTGGCCCTTTTCGCTATAATTAACAATCCTCCTGGCAAGTGCACCTGCAATTTGCTTAACCAATACCTCCAAACCCTCCTTTTTAATAACCACCGAATGTCTTTCATTTTCAGTTGATGATTTTGGATGCCAAGCAACTAAATATTTTCCTTTATGATATTTATTATATACCACTTCTCCACTAATAGGGTTTCTATTTACATGAACATTTGCAGGGCTCATAAAAATAGAAACTTGAAGTCTCTTTTCATGAAAATACTCATTATCAAAAGCCTCTTCAATAACCACCACTTTACCATCAGCAGGGGCAATAATAGCTTTATCATTTATGGTAAGGGTACGATTAGGAATTCTAAAAAAGGAAATAATAAATAATAACAAAAGAAAAGTAATAATGAAAAACGTTATACAAATCCATCTCATTTCTGCACTTAAAAACCAAAAGGAAATCAGGTTTAAACCACAAAACAATAAGGTAGCTAATGCAATAGATTTATATCCCTCTCGATGTATTGTCATGGCTGTTTTGTTAATCGGTAAAAATAATACATTCAACTCACATGAGCCATTTTACGTAAATCCAGGCACAGGGGGCAGCAAGTAACAAAGAATCAAAACGATCCAAAAAGCCGCCATGTCCCGGCATAATATTACCAGAGTCCTTAACATTAGCCATTCGCTTCAACTTACTTTCAAGCAAATCACCAAAGGTTCCGGCTATTGCACAAATGGCAGCCAGGATAGCTGCTTGTTTAGCAGAAATATGATTGGGATACAATAACCCGAAAATACTTACCACGCCGATGCAAAGAATTATACCGCCTAATGTACCCTCCCATGTCTTTTTTGGAGAAATTTTTGATAATTGTGTCTTACCAATGAATGAACCAACGATGTAGGCCATTGTATCGTTAATCCACATAGAGAAAATTACCATGCAAGGAAACAATGCAGAATAATTATCAAGGGTGCGATTTTCCAAAATACTCGTGCCTAAATCAATCAGGCACAACACGGGTAGGGTAATATATAAAAGCCCGGCAATCAACCACCAAGAGTATCCATTTGTCTTTATTTTTTTTAGCAAGTTGAGATATTCATACATACACCCAATACCTACCAACAAAAAAAAGCCTGTGAAAACATATCCGTTAATGAATAGCGCGGAAAATACTATCAATACAAAAACGATAGCGGAAAGTGATCTTGTTTTAAACGTTTGAATATTGAGTGCCAAGGATAATTAATTTAAGTGATAAAAGGTTTTTGGGGGTCATATTCAGTAGCAGTTAATGCCAATTCTCTGGCAATTATCCTACTTCTGTTATTCTTTGAAATTTTATCTAACCACCAAAACAGACCTACCAAAAAAATTAGAGAGATTACTCCTGTCCACCATGGGATATAAGGATCAAGCTTATCCAATTTAATTTCTTCATTTTTTGAAGAGATTAAATATAATTGATAAACAGCAATAGCATTATTTATAAAATGAGCAAAAATACTTATCCAAATATTCCGGGTGGTAAAAAATAAATATCCCAAACAGAAGCCCAGTACAGCTCGTGTTAAAAATAAATACACGGAAAGGTGGGTAAGGCTAAATATTATGGAAGTAACCACAATAGCTGCAAGTGGTTTTTTCCACCATCGCATGAGAAAATTTTGAATAGTCCCTCTAAATAAGATTTCTTCAAATAAGGCAGGAATAAATGCCATTATTAATAATGCCAAACCTAATTGAGGCAGAGAATTTATTTTTACCAGGGACTTTATTTGTTCTTCATATTTTGTTTCAAAAGATGCAGCTATAGTATCATAATGTGGAAATTTTGACAAAATCAGTTTTGACAAATCGGCTAATGATGAAGCAAACATATTGGCTACAATCAAAGCCAAAAATCCCAGCATCAATTGCTGTCCATTTACGTAGGAATTAAATCCGAGCCAAAATGGGCTTTTGCCATTTACCACTCGGGTAAACATAATAGCAGGAAAGGCCAACAGGAAAAACGAATTTATTACTTGTGATATCCGCACATAATTTATATACTCAGGATTTGCAAATAAGGCCTGGAGCTCTGTAGCCCATTTATCCATTGGGATATTAGCCGGCACTATCATCCATGCCAATATCAATTGAAATAATACAGTAAGTATCAGTCCTATTCCCACAAAAGTGATGAGTGTGCCCAACTGACTTGTAGCTGAATACCCTTTAACACTTTTGTATTGCATAACCTTGTATATTATAGTACATTTGCAGCCGCAATATACTGAAGAAAATGCCCACAATCGGCAACATTACCTTACCTGAATTTCCCTTATTGTTAGCTCCCATGGAGGATGTTAGCGATCCACCTTTTCGTGCTGTGTGTAAGCAAAATGGTGCTGATTTGATGTATAGTGAATTTATCAGCAGTGAGGGGCTCATACGTGATGCTATAAAAAGCAGGAAGAAACTTGATTTCACTGAGGAGGAGCGGCCATTTGGAATACAAATTTTTGGTGGTGATGAAGAGGCGATGGCAATGAGTGCACGTATATGTGAAACTGTTAATCCTGATTTAGTGGATATAAATTTTGGTTGTCCGGTAAAAAAAGTAGTTACTAAAGGTGCGGGAGCCGGCGTGTTAAAAGACATTGATCTTATGATACGCCTTACTGAATCAGTTGTGAAGAGTACGCGTTTACCCGTAACCGTTAAAACAAGGTTAGGCTGGGATGAAAGAACAAAAAACATTGAAGAGGTTGCTGAACGATTACAAGACATCGGTATAAAAGCATTGACTATCCATGGGCGAACACGATGTCAGTTATATAAGGGAGAAGCCGACTGGACATTAATTGGGAAAATTAAAAACAATCCACGCATACATATTCCCATTTTTGGAAACGGTGATATTGATAGTGCACAAAAAGCCTTAGAATATAAAGACCGTTATGGAATAGATGGTATTATGATTGGTCGTGCTGCCATAGGATATCCATGGATATTTAGAGAGATTAAGCATTACCTAAAAACCGGTCTGCTATTACCCGCCCCCACACTTGAAGAAAGATTGGACGTGTGTCGTACGCATTTGCGCCGTTCTATTGAATGGAAGGGTTCTGTAGTGGGTATTAATGAAATGCGCCGTCATTATACAAACTATTTAAAAGGACTACCGGGTATAAAAGAATTTCGATACAGGCTTGTTACACTAACTAATCATCAGGAAATAGAATCCGTTTTAGATGAAATAAACGAAAAATATATCAACTATACTTTTGACCATCTACCTATTCAATTGGTAAATTATCATGAGAAACATGAGAGATGTTCAATTAATATTGAGTGAAGCGGATCTGTAAATTGAGAAAATATACAAGTTAGTCTCCCCTCCTTATCTACTAAATACTTATTGAAATTCCATGAAGGAGGTTCATTATTCCAGCCATTATAATCAGCGTTTGTAAGCCACCGGAAAATTTCATTGCAATCCGATCCTTTTGTTACCACTGATTTTTTAAAAATAGGAGAATGGATATCAAAAGATAATCTACAAAAATCTTCAATTTCATTATCACTCCCGGGCTCCTGATTATTAAAATCATTAGAAGGGAAAATCAATATCTGTAAGTTTGGATATTGTACTGACAGTTTTTTCAGTCCTTTGTATTGGGAGGTAAAGCCACAATCAGATGCAGTATTTACAATCAATACGGGTTTATTGCGTAATGTATCAAAACGAAATACTTGTTCATTTTTAAAAACTGCAGTTAATGAATAAAACGATACGGGAGGAGTTACCAATAGCGATTTTTTGTACTGTTTACTTCTTCCGGTTATTGAAGCATATATTTTAATGAATGGATAGAACGCCTCTAGAAAGCGTTGGTGAGGAGTCATAATCTAATCCTTTATTTTCTTAAAGGTACAACAGGCAAAGAACCCATAAGTTCAAATTCATTTAAGTTTGCATTAATGGAAGAACACGAAAAATATATGCGTCAAGCGTTGGCTGAAGCCAAAAAAGCATTTGATAAAGGCGAGGTGCCAATTGGTGCCATTATTGTTCTCAATAACCAGATTATTGCTCGGGCATACAACCAGGTTGAGTTATTAAATGACAGTACTGCTCATGCAGAGATTTTAGCAGTAACCACTGCTTTTCAGTATTTAGGGAGTAAGTATTTACCGGATGCCACTTTGTATGTGACAGTTGAGCCCTGCCTGATGTGCAGTGGCGCATTGTATTGGAGCAAAATTGGCAGTATTGTGTTTGGTGCCTTTGATGAGAAAAATGGATATCGAAAATATACGAAAACAACTAGCCCCTTTCATCCTAAGACACACATTACTGGTGGGATTTTAAAAAATGAGTGTGCTGAGTTGATGAAACTTTTTTTTGTACACAAGCGCTGATGGCAGGAAATATCCCTTTGAATCAATATTCGGCTTAAAATTTGCAGTCTCTTCACAAACAATATTTATTCATTATAAAAGAATCTATTATGGCTTTTACTTTAGACCCACTTCCATACGCCAAAGACGCATTGGAGCCTCACATTGATGCAAGAACGATGGAAATTCACCATGACAAGCACCATCAGGGATATATCAATAATTTAAACAAAGCAATTGAGGGAACTCCTCATGCAAATAAGTCTCTTGACCAGTTGGTTAAGGAAGCCGGCAGCATTAGTATGGCGGTAAGAAATAATGCAGGAGGGCACTGGAACCACAAATTCTTTTGGGAAGGAATGATACCCAATGGCAAGAAGCTATCGGATGCTTTTTTGAAAGTAATCAATGATAACTTTGGTTCATTTGATGCATTAAAAGAACAATTTGCACAAGCCGGAGCTTCAAGATTTGGAAGTGGCTGGGCATGGTTAGGGTTTAGTGACGGCAGATTGAATGTTTGCAGTTCTCCTAATCAGGATAATCCGTTGATGGATGTAGCAGAATGCAAGTGCACTCCATTGCTTGGCGTTGATGTATGGGAACACGCCTATTATCTAAAATATCAAAACTTGCGTGGTGATTATTTAAAAGCTTTTTGGAATGTAGTGAATTGGGAAGAGGTTGAAAAGCGCTATAATGCTGCAAAGAAATAAATTCAATTTCTATCTTTATAAAGGAGACTGCTTTAAAAGGCAGTCTTTTTTTTATGGCACAGGGTCGTGACCATGCCCACCCCAAGGGTGACAACGTAACAGACGTTTAATTGTAAGATAAAGCCCTTTAATTGGTCCGTATTTCTTTAGGGCTTCAATACCATATTGCGAACAGGTAGGTGTAAACCTGCATTTTGGGCCTATCCAGGGAGAAATAATTAGCTGGTATAGTTTAATTGTGCCAATAAAAGGGAGGCTAAGCCAGTGTTTCCAGGTTTTCATCACTTAGTTTCATTATACGGCTAATCATATTTAAAAAGTCATCATTTACTTCTTTAAAATTAGGAACCTCTTTTCCTGTAAAGAGAATAAACAGTTTGATTCCTCTTTGGTTTTTCTTCAGGTATTGTGTTAAATCCGGGAGTTGCAATCTAAATGCTTCACGCATCAGCCGTTTAATTTTATTACGATGTGTTGCCTTTTTAAATATTCTACTGCTGCATCCTATTGCTGTTTTTACTCCAAGTTCATCAGAAAAGAATTCGTAAAAGACACGATAATTTTTATTTGAAAAGCGTTTCCCTTTCTTCATCAGGTAGTCAATATCCTTACGACTTTTGAGTTTTTGATGACGACGAAAAAAGTATCGTTGTTTCACTTCCATACAACAAAATTAAAAAATGTGTACCCATTAAAATAAAAAGCTCCCAATTGGGAGCTTCGTTAACCAAAAAGAGTTTAAAATTATTTTTTTGAACCGTGTTCGTCAGAAACCGTCAGTTTATGACGTCCTTTTGCTCTGCGGCTTGCTAGCACTTTTCGTCCGTTGGCATCCTGCATACGTTTACGAAATCCGTGAACAGATTTTCTACGGCGGGTATGCGGTTGATAGGTTCTCTTTTTTCCTGGCATGTTATTACATTTTTCCTTTTACAAAATTTGTTTCAATTCTATCAGCAAGCACCATCCTGCTGTTTGTGAAAGGGAGGGCAAAGGTAATGGATTAGCCGTTTCCATCAAAGAAAAACAAGAAAATCACTCTAATTCCCTGTTTTACAATATACTTACGTGAGCTGACTGCACTGTTGAACCAAAAAAGGTGCTGGCATGATTATCAAAATCAACCGTGCTTCCGGTTGTACAAAAATTACGGATGGCCCCCTTTGAACATTGTTGTTCAATTTCAACATGACGTGATAAATAATCCTTTAGGCTTTGGGCAACAATATTTCCTTGAGAGATAAGTTGAATATCTTTAGAAATGTATTTCCTTATTTTCTGCACCAGAAGCGGATAATGGGTGCAGGCGAGCAATATAGTATCAATCTTTTCATCCTGCTTAAGCAAATTATCTACATGTTGTTTTATAAAATAATCTGCACCGGGTTTATCATATTCTTTGTTTTCAATTAATGGGACCCACATAGGACAAGCCTCTTGAACAATGGAAAGGTGAGGAAAGAATTTTTCTATCTCTAAGCAATATGAATTCGATTGCACCGTACCACTGGTGCCAAATATTCCGATATGTGATGTTGTGGAATAGTTACCTATAACTTCGGCTGTAGGCCTGATTACTCCTAATACTCTTTTTCTACCTGCTGTTTGTAATAAATCATTTTGCTGTATGGTACGTAGTGCTTTTGCAGAGGCAGTATTACAAGCCAGTATCACCAATTCACAACCTTGCTGAAAGAACCAATGTACGCATTGGCGGGTATATTGATAAACCGTTTCAAAATCTCTTGTTCCGTAAGGTGTACGGGCGTTATCACCTAAATACAAATAATCATATTGAGGCAACACTTCAATAAATTCCTTTAAAATAGTAAGGCCACCATAGCCGCTATCAAACACACCAATAGGCTTCATGGTATAAAAATAAGAAAGCCCCGGTTAAGGGGCTATCAATTATAAGACTATTAAATATTATTTTTTAGGAGCACTGGCAGGCGCCGGAGTTTTAATACCCATTTTTTTTCTTACCAATGGTAATAAATCATCACCCGGAGGGGCAACAATTATCGAATTGATATCAAACACATAGGCATATCCGCTTTCTTTTGCAACTGCTTTAATAGCATCCATTGCCCTATTGCGTATTGGTCCGATAAGCTCTTGTGCTCTTTGTTGGTACAAGTCTTGTGCTTTTTGATTCCAGTTTTGCACTTTAGAATAAAGTCCAATCAGTTCTTCTCTTTTAATCTCGCGCATACTGAGGGAAAGCTTTGCAGAATCACTAACAAAAATGCTGTCTTTAATTGTAAGCTCACGCATCATATCCTGTCCTGTTTGTGATAATTCAGACTGAAATCTTTTTAATTCGGCGTCAGCACTATCAGCTTCCGGCATATCACCAATCAAATCCTCGGTAGAAATAAAACCAATCTTGTTTTGAGCTGAAACAGTCCATGTTCCCATAACCATCAAGATTGCTAAAAATAAATTTTTCATTACTGTTTTAGGTTTTCTGTTGTTGTTTAGTTAGTTATAGATAAATTTTTCACTTTAATGTTGCACAATAATTGTTCAATTAACAATTATTTAATTCCCAAGGCTTTTAATATTTCTTCACTCTTATCCAATTTGGGGTCGGCAAAGATAACAGTAATTCCTTCACTTTTATCAAGAATAAAATCATATTGTTTTTCTGTTGCTAACTGTTGAACAGCATTATAAACCTTATCCTGCACAGGTTTTATTAATTCTTGGCGCTTTTTGAACAGGTCTCCTTCAAAGCCAAAGCGTTGACGTTGTAAATCACGAAGTTCCTTTTGCTTATTAAATAATTGGTCTTCGCGTTTTTTCTTCAGGTCTTCGGGCAGCATTATTTGTTCAGCATCATATTGTTTATACATTTGGTCAAGTGCAGCTTGTTTTTGATCAATTTCCTGTTGCCAGAGGATGCTAAACTGGTCTAATTTATTTTGAGCGTCTTTGTACTCAGGAATTTTGTCTAAAATAAACTTAGTGTCTATTACGGCGTATCGTTGTGCAAAAGCGCCAAATGACAATACCGTTGCAAGTAAAAAGGTGATAGAATATTTCATGATATAAAATTATGCGTATTTAATCGGGTTCTTGTCCAAGCATAAAGGTAAACTTAGCAGCACCTTTTAATCCACCCTGCGGAGTATATCTATCAAATCCAATTCCATAATCAAAGCCCAAAAGGCCAAACATAGGTAGGAAGAATCTCATTCCCACACCTGCAGAGCGTCGTAATTTAAAAGGATTATAATCTTTAAAGCTATACCATCCATTCGCTGCTTCAAAGAAGGTAAGCCCATAAATTGTACTACTAGCACCTGTGGTGAAAGGGAATCTAACTTCCACAGTATATTTATTAAAAATAGTAAAGAACTCACTTGGTGTAATTCCGTCCGGATTAACTTTTGGGTCTGATGAGCTATAAACCGGGTATCCGCGGTGTGCAACTATATCATATCCAAGAAAAGCCATGGTGTTACTCAATCCTGCATCTCCTAACTGGAATCGTTCAAATGGAGAGATACCCAGTTTTGGGTTATATCTTCCTATAAAGCCATACTTGGCTGCTGCTCTTAATATAAACTGTTTATTCCCTTCTGCTCCCAATGGTTTTCCTAAAGGCACAAACCATTCTCCATTAAAGCGCCATTTGTGAAACTCCGGTAGTTTATATTGATTCACATCACCCTTTTGCAATCCAATCAATGAATAGGGAAGGGTGAATTGTGTACTCAGCATAAAATTAGATCCGCTGGTTGGGAAGATAGGATTAGGTCCGGCGGAATTACGCATCAATGTAATTCGCGCACTGATATTAGTAGATGTACCTGTATTTAAACCTTTAAAAATGTTAGGATAGTTTTTCAGTTTGTATTGTTGGAAGCTAAGAGAATAAATAAGGCTAAAGAAGTCATCCGGCTTTTTTAATTGTTTACCCAGCGACACACTAAAACCGCTGGTTTTAATAAACGAGTTATCTCCGCATGATCTGCAGTACAATCCTAAAGAATCGTAAGTGTTGGCATATTTTGTATTATAATAGCTAATAGAAAAGGAATTTCTTTTTTTACCTCCAAGCCATGGTTCTGTAAAAGAGAAATTATAAGATCTGTAAGCCTTACCATTAGATTGAATCCTTGCACTCAATTTTTGTCCATCTCCGCCGGGCAATGGATCCCAGGTAGATTTACGTCCAATGTTTTTTATTGAAAAGTTATTAAACGTAACGCCTAATGTTCCGGTTAAACCAATACCGCCTCCAAACCCGGCAGATAATTCAAGTTGGTCTGCTGGTTTTTCAACCACTTGCCAATCTATATCTACAGTTCCATTTTCGGGATTGGGAACAATGTTAGGATTTATCTTTTCAGCATCAAAAAATCCCAATTGAGAGAGTTCGCGTTGTGTTCTCACAATATCTGAACGGCTAAACTTTTCACCGGGCAATGTACGTAGCTCCCGAAGTACAACATAATCCTTAGTTCTATCATTTCCTGAAACAGAAATATTTCCATACACCGCCTGTGGTCCTTCAGTCATACGCAATTCAAAATCAATAGTATCATTATATACAGCCGTTTCAATAGGGTCAATTCTAAAAAACAAATACCCATCGTCTTGATACAAGCTTCCTATATCTCCACCTTCAGGTGTTGGATGCCTACCTAATTTTTTATTCAGTAAATCCAAATTATAAATATCTCCCTTCTTAATACCGAGGAAAATATTCAAAATTGAATCAGTATATTTTGTATTTCCCTTCCATTCTATATTTCCAAAATAATATTTATGCCCTTCTTCAACCAATATATCAACATTCATATTTCCCTTCTTGTTGAACATTTGTGTATCGGCTAAAATTTGTGCATCTCTATATCCATGTGCATTGTAATAATCCAACACTTTTGATTTATCGGTACGATATTTCTCACTATTAAACTTTGCACTACTAAATAGCTTTAATCTTAAATAAGGGTCAATAAAATCTCGTGTTTTAGAAGGCGATAGGAATCCTGCATCCTGTACATAATCCTTAAAAGTAATACCGGTTGAGGTGTCGCCATAAGGACTTTGAATTTTTTCAGGGAACAAGGTTATTTTAGTCATTTCTTTAGTTCCCTTCATTTGTTTTTTCAACTTCACATCCGGCTGTGTAGCATTTCCACTAAAATTGATTGAATTTACTTTAACTTTTTTTCCCTTTTCAATATTGAAATTTAATGAAACCACATTTCCCGGAAACGAAGCTTCATCCATGGTTACCGCAACATTTAAATATCCCTTATTCGTATAGAACTTTTTAATTTGTTCAAGTGCACTCAGCTTCATATTTTCCGTTACCACTCTATCTTTTGAAAGGCTAAGTTTTCCTGTAAGATCTTCTCGTTCGGATTTTTTAATTCCATTGAGTTTAAAGTCAACTAACCGCGGACGTTCTACCACTTGGATTTCTACATAAATATCATTACCTAAAACCTTGGTTATATTAATTTGAACATCAGAAACAAGGTTTTGTTTCCATAGTTTTCCGATAGCCTTAGCAAAAACATCAGTTCCGGGAATTTGCACCTTATCTCCTACTGCTAATCCGCTAATAGAGCGAATCAAGTTTTGATCAAATGACTGCGTACCTGACACTGCAATATCTGCGATACGATATGTTTGGGGATAATGATCCAGAAATATATTATGATGCGTTGTATCAACTTGGGCAAACAACCCTGTAGAAAAAAGCAAGCAGCAAACGAATGATAAACATACGTTTTGGTAAATCCTCCGCATCAAATTTTATTTTCGGGGACAAAATACCCCCATAAATGAATACAATATGTTAAGCCCCTCCTAAATTAACATCGTTTTACACTCAACAGCATACTCACGAATGTTGATTACCCGGGGCTCCATGGGTAACTTGTTTTCCGGTTTTTCCAAATCTTCTCTGTCGTGCCTGGTAATCCACCACTGCATCATAGAGGTCATTTTTCCCAAAATCCGGCCAGCGAAGTTGGGTAAAATACAATTCGGCATAAGCAATTTGAAAAAGCAAGAAATTGCTTATTCTTTGTTCTCCTCCGGTTCTAATCAACAATTCAGGATCAGGAAATTGCTCTGTAGTGAGGTAAGCACTAAATAAAGACTGATTAATCTCTTCGGGGATAATTTTCCCTTTTTTTACTTCAGTTGCCAATCTTTTTGCAGCTTCCACCAGCTCCCAGCGAGCGCTATAGCTTAATGCCATAATTAGGTTTAAGCCGGTGTTTTGAGCAGTATCAGCAATTGCTTTTTTAAGTTCCTTTTGCACTTTATCCGGTAGCATGTTGGTATCACCAATAACATGCAGTTTAATATTATTTTTATTTAGTACCGGAACTTCCTTTTTTATAGTATCTACCAGCAAGGTCATCAATCCGGTTACTTCTTCTTCCGGTCTCTCCCAATTTTCTGTGCTAAAAGCATACAGGGTAAGGTGTTTGATTCCTAATTCTGCAGCGGCCTCAACCACTGCACGAACACTTTCCACACCTTTAAAATGCCCATATAGCCTGTCATGACCTTTTTCTTCAGCCCACCGCCCATTGCCATCCATAATAATTGCAATATGACGGGGTAATTGTTCGAGATTAATACGCTCCATATCTCCCATAAATACTTAAGAAATGCAAAGGTTTAAAACTCCTTCACAAGCGCGCAAAAGTAACAAAAAATGACTATAAACTATCCTCTAAAAATTAAATGCGAAGTAGAGGAATTAAAGTGATGGACAGCGATAATTGGAGATATTAAATGAAACGCCAAATTCCGCAATAATATATTGGTCTTTTTGCTTTGCATTTCCTCGTTGTTGGCCGGCTTCAAAATGGAAGGTCTTATCTACTTCATAAGATCTATCCTGAAGCAGTTGTGCAACTGAGGGAAGCCCGCTGGCGGTATTTGGAAAATTAGCTGGCCCTGCATAGGTTTTACTTACATCATCAAGATAATCTGTAGTGGTAAAACGATTAGAAATTTCAAACGAGAGATTAACTTTTTCAGTAAAATTATATTTAATACCAACGCCAAAGGGGATGCAAATAGCCATGGTGCTATATTGGCTTCTTCCTTCATAATTAGCATTTTGGCCTTCGGTACCTAAGGGACGTAAAAATTCTTTTTGTCCTTTAATATAGGTGTAGGGATCATACGAAAATGCGCCTATACCCAAGGTTACATAAGGAGTGAACAAGTAATTAGGGTCATTAGGAACAAATTTGTAAAAATTAAAATCACCCTGAACAGCAAATTCCCAAATATTTGAATTGAAGCTAAGATTGCGTAATTTTTGAAATTCATTTTTACTGTAACGGTCTGCATATCCTACCTGTGCGTAATGCGCAGACACTCGCATACCGATATAATTTCCAAATTGTTTTCTAAAAAACAATCCGAATGCCGGTTTGGGTCTATTAATGTTGGCTCGGTTATTAAGGTCGCCGAAATAATGAGCGGCTCCAACAGAGAAACCAAACTCGCCAATAATTTCATTTCCATCCTGTGCCGAGACAAAGAATCCGCTGAATAAAAAAGCGGTTAAGATGAAGATACGTTTCACGTATGTGGTTTTAATTAAGATATGCAAAATACGTATTGTTTATTAAATCTAGCTTATGTTTCGTTAATATTCAAGGTGCCTTTTCCACTCTCAAACCTGCACTCAATATATGCTGAAGTGGGTCATCACGCATTATCTGGTTGATTGTGAACTCATATACACCGGGTTCTACAAAACGTCGTGGTTGTCCAAACATCAATTTTCGTACTTCCCATATATCATTCATACCTACACCTTCCCATCCTGAGCGGTCATTACCTAAAGAAAGGTCAAGTTTTTGGTAGCGCATAGAATCTCCAGGACTCTTAACGCCGAAATTGACCCAAATATTATTGTAAGCATAAGAATCTGTATGCCTGATTACAATATAAATATTATAAAATGCGGTTGTATCGGTAATCTTAAATTTTCCATTGGCGGTAAAATTACGTTTCCAATTATATCCCGGCACCGGTGTATTATGTTCATAAATGGCTATTTCTTTGCATGCTCCAAGGCCAAGTAATACCATTAATATTAACCCAGTGGATAAAAGCAGCGAAGATTTATTTTTGATATTCATGTATTACAAAACATTTAGCACTTGTTCTTTTGCCTTTTCCATTTCATCTTTCATAATTACCACACACTTTTGAATATCTGCGTGATAAGCCTTGCTTCCTGTTGTATTTATTTCCCTACCTATTTCCTGAAGTATAAATGATAATTTCTTTCCTTTTCCTTCATCTCCACTATTTAAAATTTCTAAGAAATATTTGCAGTGTTGTCTCAATCTAATTTGCTCTTCGTGGATATCAATTTTTTCAATATAATAAATCATTTCCTGCTCAAACCTGTTTTGATCAATATTTTCTTTCCCTACGTACTGTTCAAGCAAATTTCCTATCTCTTGCTTAATACGAACCTTGCGTGCCGGTTCAAGCTGAAGTATTTCCTTTTCTTGTTTTCCAATATTTTCGATTCGGCTTATCAAATCTTTTTCCAAAACTGCCCCTTCGGTAATCCGATGTTCATTAATTTCTTTTAAGGCATGTGAGAGTACCTTTTTAAACCCTTCAAAATCGTCATTACTTAATACGTCGGTAGAAGGAGTAACTACTTCCGGCAATCTCAACAAGGCGCTAAGAACCGCTTGTGTATCAAGATGAAGTTCTTTAGCCAGATTATTTAATTGAGCGTGGTAATCTTTAATTAAATCGGTATTAATAATAACCGGTCTTTGTGCGCCGTTTTGTTTAATAGTAACAAAGCAATCTACAGTACCCCGTATCAGGCTTTCCTGCAACATATTTCTAATTTCAAATTCAAACGGTTTGAGTAATGCCGGAATTTTCAATTGCAAGTCAAATTGCTTTCCGTTTAGCGAACGAATTTCTGCTAAGAAAGTTTTATCATTTACTTTCTTTTCTGCACGTCCATAGCCCGTCATAGATTTAAGCATAACTCAATATTTATTTGCAAGGTAAATGTAATTAACATGTGTTTGATAAAAGGAAAAAAGTTGCGAAGAAAAAAGCGAGATAAGCATATTTGAAAAATAAGAAAGCCCGGCTTTTTTGCCAGGCTTCATTATATGGATGGGTTAGTAAGTACAGGGATTAAGAAATCCCTTGCACAATATTAAAAAGAATTTTTCCCATTCAAAAAAATATTTTCAACTATTTTATTAACATTTTAATTAGTCGTGTGGAAAATGACGACAGAATTTGAAAGTCTCTTTTTATTTATGCGCGAATTTTTTGTTCTATAAAATTTATATCTATCCGCTGAAATGTGCATAAACACAAAGTTCTTACGATTATTAAAAAACAAACCGAGTCCATATTGTATTTTCAAAACATAAATTATCCTAAAAGAGAAGGTGGCAAAAACAGTTAAAAAAATAATAAGTAATTTTTTTGAAATTTTTCCAAAACAACGCAAATATCCCTTTCACTTGTATCTTTAGAAAAAACAAACCATGCGTTTTCCTGAACCTATAGCTATTAGCCAGATAGCAGAAATGATAGAAGCCAGAGTGCTTGGCAACATTGAAGGGATAGCAACCGGCATCAATGAAATTCATAAGGTAGAAGAAGGTGATCTTGTATTTGTTGACCATCCAAAATATTATGATAAATGCATAAAGAGCCGAGCTTCATTTATTATAATTAACAAAGAGGCAGATGTTCCTGAAGGGAAGGCGCTGCTCATTGTTGAACATCCCTTTGAAGCATATTGTAAAATTGTAACTCATTTTCGCCCCTTTGAATTTTCAGAAAAAATGATAAGTGGCTCTGCAAGTATTGGAGATGGGTCTTTCATTTATCCATCCGCATTTATAGGCAACCATGTAACCATAGGCAGTAACTGCATTATTTATCCGCATGTTAGCATCTTAGATTATTGCATTCTTGGCAACAATGTTATTATCCAGCCCGGCACGGTAATAGGTGGTAATTCGTTTTATTACAATGGGAAAAAAGATCGAGAAGTTTGGTATAAGAAAATGCCTGACTGTGGCAGAGTAATTATTGAAGATGACGTAGAAATTGGGGCTAATTGTACTATTGACCGGGGAGTAAGTCATGATACTGTAATAGGGCGAGGAACGAAGATGGATAATCAGATACACATTGGACATGATACAATAATTGGAAAAAATGGTTTGTTTGCTGCTCAAACTGCTGTTGCGGGTGTAGTTAATATTGGCAATGGAGTAACGATATGGGGGAAGTGTGCTATAAATAAAACATTATCTATTGGCGACAATGTTACTGTATTGGGCATGAGTGGTGTAGGAGGTAATTTAGAAAGCGGGAAAACATATTTTGGCGCACCTGCCGAAGAGGCCTCTACAAAAAAGCGTGAATTAGTTTGGATTAAACGTATTCCTGCGATATGGGAGAAAGTAATGGGAAAATAATGTGTGTTAATCCTCCTTATAATCATAAGGTAATTGATCTCCTACCTTTTCCCAAGCCCAATAAGCAGAAATTGTAATAGCTGTTTGATCAAAGTAAAAACCATTTTGTTCTATGGTTATTGTTTCATCAGGAGCAATGGTTAAAATTGAAAATTGAAAATCTGCAGGTTCTTTTTTGTTTATGGTATTAAATCCCGGTAATGGTTTTTCTTTTAAAAACAACACGCCTACATTTCGTTGAAATGGATTTATAGTTACCAAACCAGTGCTATCTTCTTTATTAAAACGTAATGAATTATAAAAGTCTTCCAGTTTTACCGGATGTTGAGCTCCATTATTACTCACTACAAATTGAATTTCAAATCCATCCTCTTTAAGATGCTTATTGTACAGGCTTCGCATAAAGTTAAGGATAGAGCCTTTATAGGCATCTTTTCTAGCGGCTGCCCAAATAGCTTTCTGTACATCAGAGGCATCGGTCATTTCTTCAAATAGCGGATTGCCGGTATAGAAGCTAATCTTAGAAGAGTAATCATGCGTAAAAGAATCAAGGCTGTATCGAATAGTATATCCTAATGCCCGATTAACAATAATTAAAGGATCGGCTGCCTTTATTTTAAGTCGGTCATTCCTTTTTGAATAATAAAACTTTACTACTTCGGGGTTTTTAATTTCACACTGGATAGCATTGGCTGTTTGTCCGATAAATTCATGAATAAAAAAATCACCGTATTTTGTCCACCCGTCTTTTACTTCATTAGATGCCACTACTACCACATCTCCAAGTTCTTCTTCTTTCAACCTTAGTTTAAAAATCAATGGCTCATTTGTTCCGGAACTGGAAACCCGAACGCTTTCAGATTGATACCCGGTAAAAGTTACCACAATATCATATCCACCATGAGGCAGGTATAGTTTAAATTTTCCTTCTGCATCCGTGGCTGTGCCCAGCGTAGTATTTTCTGCAAATACAGATGCTCCTTGTAGTGGTTCCTCTGTTTCAGACAGCAATACCTTACCGGTAACAACTAAATAATTTTGCTGTGCATTAATATTATTCAATACCAACAGACATAATGAGAGGAAGAGCCATTTCATAAAAGAATCAATTTATACTTGTGAAAATACATTAGTGGTTGTTAAGTTTTTGTTGCAAAATTTTAGCTGTTTGAAAAATCGCTTCCTTAACCGGTGTATAAGCAAATTGAGGAAATGCTGTCAAGAATTTACTATTATCATACTTAACTTTTTCAAAAGCCTTTTCAGCGGTTTGCTTAGTAATCAAGGAATCTTTTCCTGAAATTTTTGATCTAAGCCATTCCATTCGCCACAAACAAGCTGCCATCCAAGCTGTTAGTTTTCTTTTAGGTGGAGTTAGGCCAAATGCCAAGGATATTTTTGAAAGAACATCTTTATAAGACAGGTTTTCTGCTGATAGAATATACCGGTCATTTTTCAAATCACTATTCATCAACATAATCATAGCACGTGCCACATCATCCACACCCACATAGCCTGTTGTGCCCAGCGTAAACCAATCAAATCCATCGTACACTTTTTTAAACATAGCTGTTGAGCCTTCATTCCAATTTCCGGGGCCTATAATGATGGATGGGTTTACCACCAACACATCCAACCCTTCTGCCATACCACGCCACACTTCCATTTCGCCCAGATATTTACTCTTCCCATAAGGTGTATCAGGAAAAACTTCATTCCATGGTTCCTTTTCAACAATGGGAGCCCCTCTTTTACTGCTGTTTAATGCCGCTACAGAGCTAACATGAATTAGTTTACGAACCTTTGTATCCAGCGCAAGGTTCACCAAGTTGGCTGTTCCTTCTACATTGATTTTATACAGTTGTTTATCTTTTCCCGGTATATAAGAAACCAAACCGGCACAATGATATACTTCGTCTATCCCTTGTAGTGAGTTTTGTAAACAAGTAGTATCTAAAATATCTCCTTGAAAAATTTCCAACAGTGGGTGGATGATTTCCAATGGTGTTTGGTGCACCAGTGCCCTTACCGGTTTTTCTTCCTTTAACAAGGCCTGGATTAAGGCTTTTCCCAGCAAACCACTTCCGCCGGTTACTAAAATCATGAGTTATACATTATTGTACAAATAAAACCCTTTTCCTGTTTTCCTACCCAAATCTCCATTTTTTACTTTTTCAATCTGTAGCATATTAGGTTTAAATCGTACAGTTTCATTAAATGCATGATACAAAGATTCAGTAACTGCAAGATTTATATCCATCCCAATCATATCCATTAATTTAAATGGCCCCATTTTAAATCCGGTTGCTTCAAGAATCTCATCAATCACTTTTATATCAGCCGCACCTTTTTCTGCTGCCTTTAAAGATTCGAGATAGAAATGCCGCGCCACCCGATTAACAATAAAGCCGGGGGAATCACTGCATATTACCGGAGTTTTTTGCTGAAGTTTGGCAAAAGAAGCGAGTGTTTGAATCGTGTTGTCATCTGTGTCATTTCCTCTTATAATTTCTACCAGCTTCATTATATGTGCGGGGTTGAAATAATGCATACCTGCAATACGATTAGGAAAAGGAATATTTTTTTGAATAGCTGAAATAGAAAGCGAAGAGGTGTTGGAAGCTAAAATAGTTGTTGGTGAATTTATTTCAGCTAATTGTAAAAAGACTTCATGCTTCACTTCCAATTTTTCTACAATAGCTTCAATGATTACATCTGCTATGCAATCACTCATTGCATTAGTGAAGGTGATGCGATTAATTACATCATCTGCAATTTCCCGGCTAATCTTTTCTTTTTCTACCAGCTTATTTACATTATGTAAAATTGTCTTTGATGCTTTTAGCAAAACCGCATCATTTACATCAAACATCACCACATTGCATCCTGATTGAGCCACTGAGAGGGCAATTCCGCTACCCATAGTTCCAGCACCAACAATTGCTACCTTATTTATCATAATAAAATATTAGAGAAAGGGAAATTAAAGTGCTGATTTAAATTGTTGTAAAAAGCGAATATCATTTTCACTAAACAAACGCAAATCCTTCACTCCATACTTAAGCATAGTAATTCGTTCTACACCCAATCCAAATGCGAATCCGGAATATTTTTCAGCATCAATATTACAATTAGCCAGCACGTTGGGATGTACCATACCACAACCAAGAATTTCCACCCATCCTGTTTTTTTGCATACATTACATCCCTTTCCTTTACAAATCAAGCAACTGATGTCCATTTCGGCACTTGGTTCAGTAAACGGAAAATAAGAAGGTCGGAATCGAACCTTCACATCATCACCAAACATTTCTTTCACAAAAAAATAAAGTGTTTGTTTTAAATCAGCAAACGAAACTTTCTCATCAATATACAGTCCTTCCACTTGATTAAAGAAACAATGTGCTCGCGCGCTGATGGTTTCATTTCTATACACTCGTCCCGGACAAACAATACGTAGTGGTAAAATCCCTTTTTCCATTTCGCGAATTTGTACACTACTGGTATGAGTTCTTAAAAGCCAATCGGGATTTTTATTTATATAAAACGTATCCTGCATATCACGTGCAGGATGGTCATCGGGAAGATTAAGTGCAGTAAAGTTATGCCAGTCATCTTCAATTTCAGGACCTTCTGCAACTGCAAAACCTAGGCGACCAAAGATTTCGAGGATATCATCCTGAACCAACCCAATAGGATGCCGACCACCTTTTGGTAAAATATAACCCGGCAAAGTGGTATCTAATCCTTTTTGCTGATTATTATTATCTGTGTCAAAAGTGGTTTTTAGATTCTCAAAAAACGTTTCAACAAAAACTTTAAACTCATTCAGCAATTGGCCGGCTTCTCTTTTTTTATCTGCATCAACCGTTTTCATTAATGCCATCGATGACTTTACCAGGCCCTTTGTTCCCAGGTATTTAATTCTAAAAGCTTCCAATGTAATCTTATCAGTTACTTTTTCGGCAGCTATTTCTGATTTATATTGATTTAGTTCTTTTATCAACTGGTCCATTAAGCAAAGATAATCAAGCGCACACAATCATTAACAGAATGGAATTAACTTCTATTGCACTTATCTCGTATCTTTAAATTCAAAATACAGCACTATGGCACTTTTTAAGTCAAGCAATCCGGTAATAAGTGAGAAAAGGCTACGCAGTACCATTATTCCTCAGGAGGTTTCAACAGCAGGAGGGATGACAATCAGGGGAACGATTAACAAATTTGGGTTTATGCTTTTTATGCTGTTGACGGCTTCTGTTTATGCCTGGAGGGTTCAGGCTTTGGGAGGTAATGCTGTTCCATTAATTTGGGGCGGGATGATTGGTGGTTTTATAGTTGCGCTCATCATAATATTTAAAACGCACTGGGCTCCTTATTTAGCTCCGTTATATGCCATGTTAGAAGGATTATTTATTGGGGCTATTTCCGCATTTTTTAATGGTGCATTTGCAGAAACAGCACCCAACATAGTTTTTAATGCTGTAGGACTCACCCTTGGGGTTTGTGTATCCATGTTTTTTTTATATCGCTTTAGAATAATAAAGGTTACGAAAATGTTTCGTTCTATTATTATATCTGCCACTGCAGGTATTGCCATATTTTATTTAATAGTAATGGTGATGCGTGCTTTTGGTTTTCAGGGAATGGCCTTTTTACACGAAGGCACAACACTTGGTATTGGTTTTTCTCTTTTTGTGGTTGGTATTGCCTCGTTAAATCTGCTTTTGGATTTTGATATGATAGAAAACGGAGTGAAGATGGGCGCACCCAAATATATGGAATGGTTTTGTGCATTCGGGTTGATGGTAACTATTGTTTGGCTTTATTTAGAAATTCTTCGTTTGCTATCAAAATTAAGCAGCAGAAATTAACTAAGTAAAAAGGGATTCCTTGAGCGACAAACAATTTCTGTATTGTGCTATTGAATACAACAAAAAATAAAAAAGAGCCTCGCATAGGAGCGAGACTCTTTATATATAGGAGGTAAGCAAGCTATTCTCTTCCATCAAGGAGGTTACCTAAACCACCAAGAATACTTCCTTCTTCTTTTCTTTTTACTGTACCATATTGTAAAATACGCCCAGCCAGCCTGCTGATAGGTAAGGACTGAATCCACACCTTACCGGGGCCTTGTAACCGGGCAAAAAACAGGCCTTCGCCACCAAACATCCAGTTTTTAATTCCGCTTACAAATTCAATATCAAAATTAACTTCAGCAGTATAAGCCACCAGGCATCCTGTATCTATTTTCAATACCTCGCCAGGCAGTAATTCCTTTTCCATTATATAGCCTCCTGCATGAACAAAACACATACCATCTCCTTCAAGTTTTTGCATAATAAACCCTTCGCCACCAAACAGGCCGGTGCCCAGGCGACGTTGAAATTCAATACCCACACTTACTCCTTTAGCCGCTACAAGAAACGCATCCTTTTGAGCAATAATTTTTCCGTTATGTAATGACAAATCAATAGGCACAATTTTTCCGGAATACGGAGCTGCAAAACTTACCGTAAGTTTTTTATCAGAAACATTTGTAAAAGCAGTCATAAACAAACTCTCACCAGTTAATACCCGCTTACCTGCACTCATCAATTTTCCTAATAAACCTGAAGGTTGTTTACTACCATCACCAAAAATAGTTTCCATAGTGATACCATGATCCATCATTAAAAAGCTACCGCTTTCTGCAACTGCTGTTTCATTGGGATCTAATTCAATTTGTACAAACTGCATCTCTTCTCCATGCAATTTGTAATCTATTTCATGATTTTGTTTCATACAGATAATTATCGTCTAACATTATTTATAATGAGGGTTGTCTCTCATTAATCCATTCCAAACTTTTTTCCTTTGCAACTTTTTAACGAGATACATAATACCAACAAAAATGAAGAAAACGGGGCCGAGGAAGCCTAAAATAGCTACATATCGGGTGCCATAAAATTTTTCCATCGGTCTTCTCAGTCGCTCAGCAATGAGATACATACTTGGCACCATCATCAGGGTGAGGAAGAAGGCAAAAATTAACCCATAAATAATAGTCCAACTAAGTGGCCCCCAAAACACCACACTATCACCACCAAAGAAAATATGTGGATTAAGTTTTGTAAACAGTGATTGGAAATCTATATTGAATCCCACAGCCAGGGGAAGCAGTCCCAACATAGTTGCAATAGCGGTAAGCATAACAGGAATAATTCTGATTTTTCCTGCCTGGATAGCCGCCTCACGTGTTCGTAGTCCTCTGGCTCTTAATTCATCGGTAAATTCAATAAGTAAAATTCCATTTTTAATTACAATCCCTGCCAGCCCTATAATCCCTACAAGGAGCATGATTGATGCAATTGTTTTTCCGGTTATAGCATATCCTAACAATACACCAATGATAGAAAAGAAGATTTCTGTAAGTACAATAAAAGGTTTACTCATAGAATTAAACTGAAGCACTAAGATTAGGAAGATGAGCCCCATAGCAGTAAGAAAAGCGCCCATCAGAAATGAATTTGTTTCTGCTTCCTGTTCTCCTTGTCCTGTTTGTTTAATGGTAACACCTGTTGGCAAGCGTGTTTTTGCTTTAAAGGCAGCAATCTTATCTCCTAATTCACGATTCACTCTATTAGTCATAGAAGCATCTAATACATTTGATTGTAATTGAATCATCCGCTTCACATTTTTTCGAGCAATAGCGCCTGATGCAGTAGTATAGTCAATAGAAGCAATAGCACTAACCGGCACAGATTTCACCCGCATAGTTGTCATATCCATAAAGGTGATACGCATATTCATTAGGTCGTCAATATTGCTTCTATTATTTTCATTATATCGTAATTGGATTTTATATTCATCCTCTCCTATTTTCAACTTACTTACTTCTTTTCCAAACAATGCGGTACGCAATTCCATACCTACTTGTCCGGTAGAAAGTCCTTCCATCATTGCTCTTTCTCTATCCACCTTAATGGTTATCTCCGGGCTGTTTAAATCTACATCCATAAGCAGATTTTCAACGCCATACACTTCATTGGTATCTAAATAATTTGAAAGGCTGCGGGCAACCATAGCAATATCATCAAACTCATCACCACTAATTTCAATATTAACAGGCGGGTCTGTAGGTGGGCCGCTTTCTTCCTGATCTACTTCTATGCTTGCGCCCGGGATACCTCCCATTACAGCACGGATAGAGTCAATATAAGGGCCTGTTTCTTTTCCTTTTCGTTTTTCATATTCAACAAATGAAATTTGAATACGGCCAAGATTTGAGCGAACACTTCTATTATTATCACGCGGTTTGGTAGCACTGTTTGCTACATTGGTAATCATACTTTCCACAATGGCATCCTTATTTCCAGGCAATTCATTTTTTAGCACTCCGGATACCCGTGTTTCAAGAACATGCATTACACTATCAGTAGCTTTAACATCGGTACCTACGGGCATTTTTAAATACACATAAATAATATTAGGGTCTCCCTTAGGAAAAAATGTGGTTTTGTTTCCGCGTAAAAATAAGAGTCCGGCTGCTATGGGGAATAATAAAAACAACGATACCAATGCCCATACCGGTCTTTTCCCTTTCAATATCCATCGAAGAAGTTGTTCATATTTATTCATTAGGGATGGTAATACCCTATCTTGAAAATAGTGAATAATCAGGCGGAATACGTAGCGGTTTAATACAGCCAGGATAACCATAAACAACAGGAAGTTTCCTAATCCCGGCCAGCCGATGATATTAAAAACCACACCAAGAAAAATGGCCAACCAGAACCACCACTTTCTAAAAAGCATTTTTTTGGGCTCTTCAAACTCTTTCCCTTCCGGATGCATAAAGCTTACCGCAAAAACCGGATTAAAAATGAATGCTACCACCAATGATGCGGCCAGTGTGAGAATAAGCATTACAGGTAGGTATATCATAAACTTACCAATAATACCTTTCCAAAACAGCAATGGGAAAAACGGTGCAAGCGTAGTAGCAGTACCCGCTAACACAGGGATAAAGACTTCTCCTGCTGCAGCCTTAGCGCTTTTTAAAATGGGAACACGTCCGTTATTAAAAATACGGTGTGTATTTTCAATAACCACGATGGCATCATCAACAATAATACCCAACCCAAATAAAAGGGCAAACAGCACAATAAAATTAAGGGTGATATCTGCGCCAATAACCATTTCTCCCAATGGCAGAAACAAAAACGCTACAAAGATGGATAATGGCACACTCAATGCAACAAAAAATGCATTGGTTACGCCCATAAAAAACATGAGTACAATAAGCACCAGTATAAATCCAATAATGATGGTATTTACTAATTCATGAAAGGAGCTGGCAGTAGCACGGCTTTGATCTCCTGTAATAACCACTTTAAGATTAGAGGGTAAATCATCTGCTTGCTGCATATCCTTAACGATATCTTTAATTTTCTCGGCTGTACTAATCAGATTTTCTCCAGCGCGCTTAACAATGTTTAGGGTGATTACATTTTTTCCATCAAGGCGAGCAAAACTTTCTCTTTCCTTTATGGTATCTAAAATTTGTGCAACATCACGCAGATAAACGGTAGCTCCTTGTGAACTGCTTTTCACTACAATATTTTGCAGGTCGCTTGCACTTGAAAACTGTCCTTTAACTTTTACGGTTCGTTTCATTTGCCCTACATCCACTGATCCTCCTGTGATATCATGATTTTCTCTGCTAATGGCATTTTCAATATCAGTAAAACTAATTCGGGCAGCTTGTATTTTATAAGGATCTACATTAACTTGAATTTCTCTTTCAGGAGCACCAACAATTTCAGCACGAGTTATTTCACTAAGTTCTTCAAATCTATCCTGCATTTTTTCGGCATACTCTTTTAGTTTAACTCCATCATAATCTCCGCTCACATTTACAAACATGATTGGCATTTCACTAAAAGCAAACTCCTGCACATCCGGTTGGCTAGTTAGGTCATTAGGAAGATCAGACTGAGCCTTATCTATTGCATCTTTTACTTTTACTTTTGCCAAATCTGTTTTTACATCTGTATCAAATTCCACAATAATCAAACTAAAATCTGCCTGCGATGTGCTGGTAATCTTCTTCACTTTTGCTCCACTGATACCCTTCAATTGTTTTTCAATAGGGCGGGTTACCAGGTTTTCAATATCTTTTGGAGAATTTCCTGCATATACCGTAGTAACACTTACGGTGGGTACAACAATATCAGGAAACTGTTCTTTGGGCAGGTTATTAAACTTAAAAAATCCGTATGCTGAAATAAGGATAGCAATAATATAAATTGCGGTTCGATTATCAACCGACCAACTTGTTGGTTTAAACTCCTTTACTCTATCAGTTATACCTTTAAAGAAATCCATAAAATATTATTTTGGCTTTACAACAGCTATCTCTTACTTCATGTAGGAATGCATTCATTAATCACTTAATCGTTAAAATTTCATTCCTGTTAAAAAAGAGATTAGTTTATGCCTTATCGTTAGTTTTAAAATTAATCTGCGATTGCCTGTCCCTCATATATATCCTGATAGCCTTCTGAAACGACCTGTTCACCTCCCTTTAGCCCGGTTTTAATTTCTATCAGGTTTCCATAAGCCATTCCAATAGTTACCATAACCTTTTGAGCCTCTTTGTTCCCGTTCTTTCCATTACGCGCAATAAAGACATATTTACCCGTTTCATCACTTTGTACTGCATTAACCGGTACCAGTACAGCATTTTCAGATGAATAGTTCATCACTTTCATTACAGCGGTTTGATTAGGTTTTAACATGGGGTCAAACGGAACATGGGCTTCTGCTATAAAGCCGCGCAATGTGGGGTCTATAGATTGGCCAACAAGAGACAATGCAGCGCTTACCTCTTTATTTAAATCAGGAAAAAATATTAGTACAGGTGTTCCCTTTTTTAATTGACTAATATAATTTTCAGGAATATTAGAAACTACTTTCAGACTGGTATTATTTACAATTTTTATTTGTGGGCCTTGAGCTGTCATACCTGTAAAAAGTTCTCCAACTCTAATACTCACTACATCAGCCACTCCATTTACATCACTATATACATTAGTGGTATTTGCTTGTTCAACAGCTACCTTTACTTGTTCGTTAGCTGCTTTGAGTTGGTCTTCCAATGCCTCTACATTTGTTCTGGCCTGAATGAGTTGTACTTCGGTACCAATACCTTGTTTCCACAAATTATTTTGTCGCTCGTAAATATTTCTTGCAAAATTGAGTTGTGTTTTTATTCCATTTAATTGTTGACGAGCTGCAGTTACTTGTTGTTGAATAATAGCATCATCAAGTTTTAGCAACAGTTGTCCTTTTTTAACATACTGTCCTTCACGAATAAAAATTGACTTCACTTGTCCACCAGCCCCACGCGGTGAGATATAGGAAATATTATCTGCATCTACCTTTCCCTGCAAGTCAACATAATGTTTAAAATTTTGTACCGTAGCTGTGGTAAAGGCAACCAATTTAATTTTTGTTGAACTGGTAGCCGAGGTATCCAGAATGGCCAGTTCATCTTCCAGCTTTTTAATTTTATCGGCTGTTTTATCTTGTAAGTTTCGCAGTTGTTGTAGTTCAGTTTTTAGATTAGTTAGTTTATCTGTTTTTGTGCCACCACAAGCCAACAAAAAAAGTGAGCTAACAGCTAAGGGTATGCGATAATTAATTCTCATAAAATGCAATAATTAAAGATTATAATTTTCCTGCGGCTTTTAAATAATTTACTTTAGCAATAATGGCATCATAGAGTGCGCTATAGTAATTATTTTGAGCCATTTTTAATTCCGTTTGTGCGGTATAAATTTCCTGGTTGCTACCCAATCCTTGTTGATATTTCAACACTGTAGTATTGTACACTTGTTCAGCCAGGTCCATATTTTTTCGTTGATTGTCTATTGTTTGAACAGCAGAACGGATATTCAAGATAGCCTGCTTCACATCGTTATCAATAGAAGCTTCCATTTGCTGTAAGTTATTTTGTTGCTTTTGCCATTCATACTTTGCTTCAGCCACCTGTGCGCTTCTGGCAAAACCCCTAAATAGTGGGAAGGTTAGTTTTAAACCTACCAGATTGGTAGTAAACCAGGTTCCTCCATCAAAAAAGTCAAACTGGTTGCGCTGTGCATTTTTACTATAACTGCCAAATAGGGCAAGGGTGGGCAACCCGCTCAATTGATAGCGTTTTATATTATATTTATTAAGTCTTAATGCTTCTTTAAGCAATTGATAATCCTTTCGATCCTGATATTGATAAGCAGTATCCAGCAAGCCTTCTTTAACAGAATCTTCTGTAACTACATCAGTAAGAACAAGGGAATCTTTTTGTGGAAAATTCATCAGGAATTTCAATCCTGCCATACCGGCATTTAATCCATTTTGAACTTTTATCTTTTCTGTGATAAGATTATTCAGTTGAACGCTTACCTTATCTACATCCAATTTTTCTGCAAATCCATTTTCATAAATTTTTCGGGTATCATTCAATAATTTTTCAAACCGTAAGATATTAGCATCAATGGAAGACATTTGTTGATTTCCCACTACTAATTGATAATAGATTTTTTCTACATTGGCTTTTATTTCTACCTGGGTAACCTCTGCTTTCTTACCTGCAAAGCGCATAGCTGTGTTGCGTGCTTGCAATCCTACAAAAACCTGCCCGTCAAAAAGTAATTGGGTTAAATCTATACCCCCACTCGCCTGCCAGTTAGAACCAAACTGAAAGGGCAATGAACCGAAGCCGCCCTCAGGAAAAGTAATGGTATTGCCATTTCCATCTTTAACCCCCTGATCAATGAGAACCTGATAAGTAAAAGGAGAAATAAAATCAGGAATCACTTGTGTAGGCACATCAAAATAGCGTGATACAGACACATTACTGCTAATATTCGGTAAGGCTGCAGAGGTAACGCCTCTATTTACTTCCTTTTGAATCTTGATATCAAGGAGTGCATTCTTAACAGTTGCTGAATTTTTTAAAGCATAATCAACAGCCTGTTCCACTGAAAAATGTTGTACTGATGGCGTTTGAGCCAAAGTACTCATCATCGGGAAATTTGCAAAGAGGAAAAGGGTGCAAATAAAGAATTTTATATTGTATGTCATCTATTTTTTTTGCTTTTGATCTTCTAATTGTTGTTGATATTTTTGAATAAGCTTATATCCCTTGGGAGTAACAAGTCCATACATAAAATGATAGTGTAATTCATCGAATACAAATTCCATAGACAATTTTAATTGTTGAGAAACTTCGCGGTTAAATAAAAAATTTACTGCCTCGGTTCTAAATCGCGCAATAAGCTCCACATGAAAATCCGTGCGGTACAATCCTTCTTCAATTCCTCTAAGCACATTTGATTTTACAATATCAAAGAGAAATTCATCTTTAAATTTTCTAAATTTCTCAAAACTTTTCGGGTGGTATTTTTGCAAATCATATAGCAAGCCGGGGTTCATTGTCTGCATTATTCCCCGATTCATATCCATAGAAAGAAAAATTTCATGGATAGCATCTTTTGATTGAATCCTTTCCAACCTGCACATTTCACAATTATGATCTAACATCACTGTTACAATAGCGTCAACCAAATCATTTTTATCTTTGAAATACTGGTAAATTGTTTTTTTACTCATGCCCAAATGTGTGGCTAGGTCAGCCATACTCATGCTGCGAATACCATAACGCAATACCAAATCGCGTCCTTCTCTAATTATTCGGTCCCGTTGGGAGAGTTCATTTTCTGTCATGGGAGCGCAAAACTATGGAAACTATTTATGTAAATAAAGTTTCCTGCTTGTTAATTTTTTCACAACGTCGCTTTCGTTTATCCACCCAAATTGTAACCTAAGGTAGCAACCCACAATCCGGCTTGGAGACGTAACTTTATGTTATGAAAATAAAAAATGCATTCAGAAGACTTTTTCAATATTTTTTACAAGGCGTATTGGTATTGGCTCCTGTAGCCATTACTATTTATACCATTTATTGGATAATTACCACCATAGATAGTTGGATTCCTTTGTTTAGTTATAGAGATGCCGAGGGGAGAATACAAGTTCAAAATTATGGCGTTGGGTTCATTATTATAATTGCTACCATTATTGTTATTGGCTATTTCAGTTCGTTTTTTATAACCGGCCGGATTATTAGTTTTTTAGATAAAATTCTTCAGAAGGCGCCCGGTATTAAGCATATTTATTCTACTACACGTGATTTTTTTGAAGCATTTGCGGGTGACAAAAAGAAATTCACTCAAAACGTTTTGGCCAATGTAGATGATACTGATGTGTGGCGCTTAGGATTTATCACCAATGAAAACATGGAAGAATTTGGTTTAAAAGATTATTTGGCGGTGTATATACCTATGGCATACTCGGTTGCCGGCAACGTGTATGTTGTACCCAAGCACAGAGTTAAGCCTATTACCCAGGTAAGCAGTGCACAAACCATGAAGTTTGCCGTAAGTGGAGGTGTAACCGATCTTCCTGAAGAACCTGTTCCAAAAGAGAACACTTAAAAAAAATCTCATGCTCCGATTTATCTGTACCCTTCTATTTATATTCATAACCTTCCAAACACAGGGCTGGGGATTTTATGGTCATCAAAAGATAAATGAACATGCCGTTTATTTATTACCTCCTCAAATGATGGTATTTTTTAAGCCACACATTAGATACCTTTCTGTTCATGCGCCTGATGCTGACAAACGTAGATATATCATTGCTGATGAAGGACCACGCCATTACATTGATTTAGATTTGTTTGGTAACTATCCTTATGCTCATTTGCCGAGGCGATGGGAGGACGCAGTTGCTCAGTTTTCTGAAGACACACTATTATCCCGTGGCATTGTACCCTGGCACGTTATGCGCACCTATAAACTTTTAATAAATGCTTTTGAAGAAAAGAATGCAACTAAAATTTTAAAATTAGCTGCTGATCTGGGTCATTACATTAGCGATGCGCATGTGCCGTTACACACATCGCACAACCATAATGGCCAATTCACTAACCAACACGGAATACATGGCTTTTGGGAAAGCAGGGTTCCGGAGCTATTAGCAGAAGGTGAATTCGATTTCTTTATTGGAAAAGCGGAATACTTAAAATATCCTGAAGACTATATCTGGAACAGAATACTTGAAAGTAATCTTGCCTGTGACAGTGTATTACTTTTTGAAAAGAACCTTTCAGAACAAATGCGAAAAGATACAAAATACGCCTTTGAAGAGAGGAATGGAAAAGTTATACGGCAATACTCTGCTGTATTTACACGTAATTATCATGAGCAATTAAACAAAATGGTTGAGCGAAGAATGAGGATGGCCATTTTTTCAACAGCCTCCTTTTGGTTTACTGCGTGGGTGAATGCCGGCCAACCTGATTTATCTATACTGATTAAAGACGGAATAGAAACTAATCATGAGGAATTAGAAAAGATAAATAACGCCTGGCAGTCTGGCAAAGCCATGCTCGGCCGACAAGAAGACTAATGAAAATAATCTAATTAGATTATAATTACTTTTGCTCACCATGAGCCATTCAAATTTATCTTCTAAACATATACACAACTTCAATTCCGGCCCGGGTATTTTACCCAAAGAGGTTGTTGAACAGGCTGCAGTATCATTAGTTAACCATCAAAACAGTGGATTGTCTATTGCAGAAATTGGGCATCGTACATCTTTATTTACTGATGTAATGGAAGAGGCCAGACAATTAGTACGTGAGCTAATGCAATTAGACGATGAGCATGAGGTATTGTTTTTACATGGTGGAGCAAGTACTCAATTTATGCAAGTACCTATGAACTTGTTAGATGAAAAGGGCTGTGCTGCTTATGCTGATACCGGAGTATGGAGTACAAAGGCGATAAAAGAAGCTAATTTATTTGGAAAAACGGAAGTAGTGTGCTCTTCACGAGATAAAAACTATCATTATATACCCAAGGATTTTGCTGTGCCTAATGAGGCCCAATACTTTCACATTACCACCAACAATACCATTTATGGAACTCAATGGAAAAGAATACCTGAGGTAAGCATTCCACTGGTTGCCGATATGAGTAGTGATATTCTTAGTCGTCAATTAGACTTTAATCGTTTTGCATTAATCTATGCCGGTGCGCAAAAGAATTTAGGTGCGGCAGGATGTACCATTGTAGTGGTAAATAAAAATATTTTAGGCAAAACGCGGCGATCTATTCCCACCATGTTTGATTACCGTCTTCATATTAAGGAGAAAAGTATTCTTAACACACCACCTGTTATGGCTATATATATTTCTATGCTAACACTAAGGTGGTTAAAATCACAGGGGGGGGCGGCTGCATTACAACCCATTAATGAGCGCAAGTCGTTAAAGTTATATACTGAATTAGAACAAAATGGTTTGTTTTATCCGTTGGTTAATAATGCCGAAGATCGCAGTATTACCAATGTCTGTTTTGCTATTAAAGAGAAGGCTCTTGAACCTGTTTTTTCTTCATTTTGCAAAGAAAACGGAATATATGGTATCAATGGGCATCGGCTTGCCGGAGGTTTTAGAGCATCATTATATAATGCGCTTCCGGAAAGCAGTGTGGATTATTTAATTGAGGTCTTGCATGAATTTATGCGTATTCACGGTTAGCCCGAGGGATTGTTGCTTATATTTGCAAGCCTAACCGAAACTTTTATAAATGGTTACAATAGCACCCTTCAAGGCTTTAAGGCCTGAGCCACAACTGGCAAAATCTATAGCTTCCCGCCCGTATGATGTATTAAACAGTAAAGAAGCTAAAGTTGAAGCCCGAGGAAATCCATATTCATTTTTGCATATAACCAAAAGTGAAATTGACTTACCTAATGGAGTTGATATCCACTCTCAGGAAGTTTATGATAAGGCAAAAGAAAATTTACAAGCCTTCATGAGTCGAAAATTCCTATTTCAAGAAAGTAAACCCTGTTATTATTTGTACCGGATTATCATGGAGGGTAGGGCACAAACCGGTTTAGTATGTGTAAGCTCGGTTAAAGATTACGAGAATGGTTTAATTAAAAAGCATGAGTTCACCCGTCCTGAAAAAGAGAAGGATCGTATTGATCACATGGGTACAATAATGGCACAAACCGGAAATGTTTTTCTCACCTATCGCAATGTGAAAGAATTGGATGACGTAATATCCAAATGGACAACAGAAAAGAATCCACAATATGATTTTATTGCAGATGATGGTATTCAGCATAGTGTATGGATAGTTAATGATGATGTTATCATTAATCAGATTTCACATTTATTTTCTACCAAGGTTCCGGCTACCTATATAGCAGATGGTCATCATAGGGCAGCCTCTGCATCTAAAGTGAAAGCATCTTTGGGCAATAATGCGCCGGAGGGGGCAGGTTATTTTTTAACCACCCTGTTTCCTGATAACCAGTTAGCCATAATGGATTACAATCGTGTTGTTACTGATCTTTGCGGATTACAGGAAGATGAGTTTTTGTCTCGTGTGTCAGAAAAATTTGATATTGAGAAATCGCCTACACCGGTGAAACCTTCATCGTTACATTCTTTTGGTTTGTACTTAAACAAACAATGGTATTCACTAAAAAGTAAGCCGGGCACATGGTCAGCAGACCCCATAGGTGTTTTGGATACTACCATAGCGCAGGAGAATATTTTTGATCCTATTTTACATATTAAAGATCAGCGTACAGACAAGCGTATTGATTTTGTAGGCGGCATAAGGGGTTTGGCAGAATTGGAAAAGCGAGTTGATAGTGGAGAGATGGCGGTAGCCGTTAGTTTTTATCCGGTAAGTATGGATCAATTGTTAACCATTGCAGACAGCGGCAATGTAATGCCACCCAAAAGCACTTGGTTTGAACCCAAACTACGAGATGGATTACTTACTCATCTAATAGAATAACATTTTTGCATTAAAGAATATTTTCTCTATGAGGTTTATATTTTCCTTTATCTTTTTGCTTTGGGGATTTATCAATACGGTTTGCGGGCAAGATGTAAAGGAATTACAAGAAACTGCACGGGCGTTTATGCGTCAGGGTGATTTTTCAAATGCCATTATTGTTTTAAACAGAGCTTATGGATTAAACCCCAATAATACCTTAATTGCACAGGATTTGGCTTTAGCATATTATTATCAGCATGATTTGGACAGGGCGGAGAAGCTGATGAAACCTTTGGTTGATAAAGGAGATACAGGCGACCAAGGGTACCAGATTTTAGCAAATATTTTATTATCGCGTAACAATCAAAAAGAGGCTGAAAAAATATATAAAAAGGGATTAAAAAAATATCCCCAAAGTGGTCCTCTATATAATGATTATGGAGAGTTATTGTGGCAACGACAAGACTATTCGGCAATTAGTATGTGGGAGAAGGGAATTTTAGAAGATCCAAACTTTGCCCCCAATTATTATAATGCATCTAAGTATTATTATTTTTCTACCAATAAAGTGTGGGGACTATTATATGGTGAAATATTTCTTAATATAGACCCGCAAAGCAAAAATGCTCCGGAAGTAAAAGAACTCATTTTAAACGGATATAAGAAACTATTTACAGAAACTGACTTAGATAAGGTTTCTACCAACAATAAATTTGAAAAGGCATTTCTAGCTACTATGGCAAAGCAATCGAGCCCGGTTTCTTTAGGCATCTCTCCCGATGTGCTAACCATGGTTCGCACCCGATTTTTATTAGATTGGGAGAATGATGATAATAAATTAAAAACATTCCCATTTCATCTTTTTGAAGTACAAAAGCAATTTTTAAAAGAAGGGTTATTCGAAGCCTATAACCAGTGGTTGTTTGGCTCAACGTACAACCTGGCCGGTTTTCAAACATGGGTGGAATTACACAAAGACGAATATGATACTTTTTTAAAAAAAATGCGTACCGGCGTTTTTAAAATGCCTGTTGGCCAATATTATAAATAAATTCATTTTACTCATCTCTTTTTATTCCTCTTACTATTTTCCTTAACTTAGTACACAACGACATACTAATATGGAAGAGGTATCCCGGTTATTTGACTTTTTTTTATACCAACAAAGTCATTTCCCTAAAAATGATATGTTAGCAGCCAAGGAAGATGGCAAATGGAAAACATACAGCACTCAAGAAGTTAATCAAATTGTACACAACCTTGCGTCAGGGCTGCTTCAGCTTGGCCTCTCAGGGAAAGATCTTTCTGTAGAAGAACAGGATAAGGTGGCTATTATATCGCGTAACCGGCCAGAATGGATTTTTTTAGATTTAGCCTGTCAGTTAATTGGTGTAGTGCTTGTTCCGGTTTATCCCACCTCTAACCCACATGAGCTAACATTTATCTATAATGAAGCCTCTGTAAAATATATTTTTTGTAGCGGACAGGAGCTCCTTGACAAAACTCTTGCACTGCAACATGATGTTCCTTCATTAAAAGAAGTTTTTTGTTTTGATAAACTACCGGGTGTTCGTCATTGGACAGAGATATTAAATAACACGCACATTGACGAAGTTGACGTCCTTAAAAAAACGATACAATCCTCAACCTGTGTTACTATTATTTACACTTCAGGCACAACAGGTGTTCCAAAGGGTGTAATGTTAAGCCATCATAATGTTGTATCAAATGTACTCAACAGCATATCTAGTTTTCCTTTTGAAAGGGACACTCAATCCAGGGCTTTAAGTTTCTTACCACTCAATCATATTTTTGAACGGATGATTACCTATTTGTACATGGTTAGTGGAATTTCTATTTATTATGCGGAAAGTATTGAGGCAATTGGTGATAACATTAAAGAAATAAAGCCTGCTGTTTTTTGCACGGTTCCCCGTTTATTAGAAAAGGTGTATGAGAAGATTATGGCCAAGGGTGAAGAATTATCCGGGTTAAAAAAGAAATTATTTTTTTGGGCGGTTAATCTAGGTATTGAATATGACAATCGGAAATCAAAGGGTATTCTTTATGATTTACAATTATCTATTGCCAACAAATTAATATTCAGTAAATGGCGAGAGGGTTTGGGTAATCAAATAAAATATATAGTAACGGGTAGTGCTGCCTGCCAGGTGAGGTTGCTTCGTTTATTTAATGCTGCACGTATTCCGGTATATGAAGGATACGGCCCAACCGAAAACAGTCCGGTAATTAGTGTTAACCGAAGAGAGAAAGGAGGAGCAAAATATGGGACTGTTGGCCCTGTTATAAACGGCCAAGAGGTGAAGTTGTTGCCAGATGGGGAGATATGCGTAAAAGGACCAAGTGTAATGATGGGATATTACAAACGTGCCGATCTTACTGCTGAAGTGGTTAAGGATGGTTGGTTACATACTGGGGATATTGGTGTGTTTGAAGAAAATAAATTTTTGCGTATTACAGATAGGAAAAAGGAGCTTTTTAAAACAAGTGGAGGAAAATATGTAGCGCCGCAACCTATTGAAAACAAAATGAAGGAGTCACATTTTATAGAGCAAATGATGGTGGTAGGTGAAGGACATAAATTTGTTGGTGCACTAATTGTTCCCGCATTCACTGCTCTTCAAAACTGGATGAGCAAAAAAGGGATTGCATTTACTACTCATGAGGAGGCAATAAGAAACCCACAGGTTTTGCTTATGTTTAAATCAGAGATTGAGCATTTCAATGAATTGTTTAATCATGTTGAACAAATAAAAAGATTTGAATTGCTTCCCGAAGAATGGACTGTTGACACCGGTGAGCTTACTCCAACACTTAAACTGAAACGCAAAGTAATTAAGGAGAAATATAAAGAGGCAATTGATCGGATTTACAGTTAGTGGATAGCCGTTCAATCAGCTCAGGTAAAATATCTAAATCTCTTGATTTATCAAGGAATCCCACGCATCCTAATTGATTGCACAGTTTGCGATAGCGAATCTCATCCTGATTAGTAATCATTACACATTGAATGAGTGGATGTTCTCTTGAGATAAACTTCAATAAATCAATACCATTCTTGCCGGGCAAATTAATATCGAGTAACGCAATATGTATAGTATGGCTATTTAATACCTTTTGTGCTTCTAAAAAATTCTCAGCTAAGAAAACGTATTCAACACAATCAATTTCCATTAATTGTTTTTGCAACCGTTTTGAGATAAGCAGCGAATCATCTACGAGCAATATATTTAATCGGTTATTCATAAATATTAATCAAAAATAGCGTTTATGAATTACCGTTATGTAGAGAAAAAGATTAATTAGGAGCTTTATACTTCTACAAGTAGATAGAATAATTACTACATTAAATTATGTTCTATTGAATATAAAGTAAGGTCTGCATTACTTTTCAGATTCATTTTAGACATAATTCTAGATCGATACGTACTTACTGTGGTAACACTTAGAAACATTGACTCAGCGATTTCAGAAACTGTTTTTCCCTTTGCCAGCATTTTTAGCACGCTAAATTCTCTGTCTGACAAAAGTTCATGTGGAGCTTTATTATTGCCTTGGTCAAATACTTCTGCCAGCTTTTCGGCAACAGCAGGAGTAATATATTTTTTACCCAGCATTACTCGTTGTACGGCATTAACAAGTTCTTCGGGAGCGAGATCCTTACTTAGATAGCCAGCGGCTCCTGATTTAAGTACCCTAATTGCATATTGTTCTTCCGGATGAATACTAAGAATAAGCACAGGTAATTTGGGTTGAATTTGTTTAATTTGTTGCAGCGCTTCCAGTCCGCTTCTTCCGGGCATAGATAAATCACTAATTACCACATCCCAATCTGCAGCAATCACTTTTTTTATCATATCCTCAGCATCTGCAACTTCTTCAATGACTGCGGAGGGAAACCCCTCAAGCAAAATCTGTCTGAGTCCTTTTCGAACAACAGAATGATCATCTGCTATTAAAATTCTTTGCATATACCTAATCCTTATTTTTAATTGGGACCACAATTTTTACCGTAGTTCCTTTTCCCGGTTTACTACCTATTTCAAAGGTTCCATCCATCATTATTGTACGCTCCTTCATACCTACAAGTCCTAGGGTATTTTTTCCATTAATATCTTCCGCATTATAGCCTACCCCATTATCTATAATTTGTAAAATTAATGAACCTTCATTAATACTCAGGGCGGCACCTACTTTGGATGCTTTTGAGTGTCGCATGACATTGGTGAGGCTTTCCTGATATATCCTGAACATACTTGTAGCCATTATATCTGGAATTTCAATATTGTTGATACTAGAATTAAAGTGCGTTTCTATTCCAGAGCGTTTTTGAAAATCTTCGCTTTGCCATTCCATAGCAGCAACTAATCCAAGGTCATCTAATATACTGGGGCGGAGTTGTGTTGCCAGGCGTCGAACAGTTTTTACTGTATCATCTACCAGTTCAATGGTTTCATTTATTTTTTCCTTTAATACTATTTCTTGTTCAGGTATTTTTTTTCCAATCCATGAAATATCCATTTTAAGTCCGGTAAGTTGTTGTCCTAGTTCATCATGAATTTCTCTTGCCATGTGCGTACGCTCAGACTCACGAACTGTTTGTAGGTGCGTTGCCAATTGCCGGAGCTGTTCGTGTGAACTTTTTAATTCTTCTTCTGCACGAAGTTTTTCAGTCATATCATTTGCCAATTCCAGCTTTGCTTGTTGTCCCTGATAAATAATATCGTGTGCCAAAACATTTACCTTAACATATTCTCCATTCTTCTTTTTATGGTCACGGATACCGCTATTATTAATACCATCAAAATGCATAGGTTCAAAATCTGGCGGAAATTCTTGCCATGGTCGAATATCTCGAATATTCATGTGTTCAAACTCTTTTCGGGAATAGCCATAAAAATCAATCGCGGCATCATTAACTGCAAGGAAATTTTTATCCGGTAAGGAAAGCATCCACATAGGCATTGGGTTTTGTTCAAACAGCAAGCGATACTTGTATTCTGAAACCCTTATAGCTTCCTCTGCTTTTTTTCTTCCGGATATATCTCTAATTATTGCCTGAAATCTTCCACCGGACATGTGCTTACCACTACTTTCCACATAAACAAAATGTCCATCCTTATGTTTCATGAGTGTTTCAATAATAGGGATACCTGTTTTCAGTTCTTCTTCATCTAACTTAAGAGGTGTTTGATCTTCTCTAAAAAGAATATCAGAAAATTTCAACTGAAGTAATTCATTTGTGGAATAGCCTGTCATCATTGATGCGCTGGTATTTACCATTATAAATCGGCCTTTATGATCACTAATAAAGATTCCGTCAGAAGCCTGTTCTATCAGTAAGCGGAATTTTTCTTCACTTTCTTGGAGTTGTTTTTGCGCTCTTATTTTTTCTGATAAATCAACACCTAATTCCATTAAGCAAATTTCTCCCTCATAATGGATAAGCATACCGGATAAATAAAAATCTAATTGTTCATTATTTTTTGTTTGTAATCGGGCTTCCTTAGTAAACTCCCCCAAGGCAAATGCTTGTTGTATAGTAGAGACCATGCTATCTCTGTCTTCTTCCGGTTGAAAGAAAACAGGATTCATGCCACTCACTTCATTATGAGAATAGCCGGTAATTAATTCTAAGTTTTTATTCCAGCGTAAAATTTTTCCTGCACGATTAAAGATGAAGAATACTCCGGGCAGGCTATTGATTACAGAATCTGATAATGTTTTTTCCATCAATACCCTATTTTCAGCTAATCGTTGTTCAGTTACGTCCTGCATTGCACCCAGCATCCGGTGAGGTTCACCCAATTCATTGTAAATAATATAGGCTCTGTCAATAAAGGTGCGGTACTCGTTGTTAGTTGTTTTAAACTTAAATTCTTCATTAATAAAAACCTCCTTATTTCTCAACGCTTCTTCCTGATTATGTTGCACTCTTTCCACATCTTCATGATGGAGGCGCTGTCTAAAATCATCAAACTTCAATGATTGGTTATCAGGAAAACCAAACAATTGATAAAAAGCATCATTCCCTTGAATACGGTCTAATTTAATATCCCAATCCCAGATAGCATCTTTAGTAGCCTTACTTACTAGTTCAAACCGCTCATTCAATGTTTTAAGTTCAAACTCTGAGGCTTCCAACATCCTCAGGTATTTATTTCTTTCTGTTACATCAATAAGGGTTCCAATCACGGCACCATCTCCTTTATACATTAAAAAAGTACCATACACTTCTACATTTAATATTTTTCCTGATTTGTGAAGCGCATCAAACATATAATGCATTGACTTTTTAATACCATACATCCTAACCCTAATATTAAAGTCAACTTTTTCTCTATCATATTCACAAACAAAATCCAATACTGTCTTTTGGTTTTGGACTTCATCAACTTCATATCCAAAAATTTCTGCAAGACGTGGATTAACGTATGTGAATTTCCCTTCCTGAATAATATATACGCCCACCATAGACTCCTCAACCAAGCTTCTAAAGCGGGACTCGGTTTCCTGTAAGGCTAATTCAGCTTTGCGTCTTTCAGTAATATCATGAACCAGAGCCATAATGCCCATGGTTCCGGTTTGGTTTTTAATTATGGAGAAATACCATTCACAATAAATTATCCTATCATCCTTAGTAATATTTCTTATATCAAGTGCTTCATTTTTTCCCTCTTTAAATAAATGTTCAACCACTTCAGTAATTATAGCCAAATCGGAAGAATAAATCATATCATAAATGGAGAATCCTGCATTGTGTACTTCGTTCTCATTCCATCCAAAAATTTCAACGGCTTTCTTTGACCATTGAACTACATTTAAATTGCGATCGAACTCCAAAACAGCCATTGGGGTATTACTAATATGTGAGTTCAGTTTATCATGTGCTTCTTGTAGTCGTATTTCTGAGAGTTTTTCTTCGGTAATATCATGGTAATAAACCGAAACACCATCAGGGGAAGGATAAATCAGATCTTCAAACCATTGTCCTGTTTCAGGGAAAATTAATTCTCTGCGTAAAGGTTTCATGGTTTTCGAAGCCTCCATTAATGCTGTATAAAACTCACCTCCTACTTGTTTTGGATGTAATTCCCAAATATTAAATCCTATAAGTTCTTCGATTGACCTACCATGCATTTCTGCAGCCTTGGGGTTAACATATATATAATTCCAGTCCTTATCTAAAGCAATAAATGCATCAGTAATTCTTTCAAAAACAGCATTTAATTCAGTGGCTTTTCGTTGCACCTCTACTTCCAGATTATCGGTCAATTGTTGTAGTTTTCTTTGGGCCTCTTTCTTTTCTGTTAAGTCAGTAAAAACGCCAACCACAGAAATATTCTCACCCTTATCGTTTTTTACCGCAGAGATAGATGAGAGGATATGCAACTTCCGTCCATCTCTGGCAGTATGCACCACTTCACCTTTCCAAAAGCCGTTTTCGGCAAAATGGGTGCGTGCCTGATTCAAATCAATATCTTCATATTCAACACGCAAAAGTTCATCCATATTTTTTCCAATTACTTCTTCTTCCTTCCAGCCGTATAGTTGCTGGGCATACTTATTCCAATTAGTAATACTATGGTCAAGATTAGTTGTAATAATTGGGTCAATAACACTAGCTATCAGGGTTCCGTTATATTTAAGAACCGCTTCATTTTGCCGCCGCCTTTTTAACTCTTTGGATAATGCCCGATAATTAAAAAATAACACCAAATAAAAAATACCACCTGAAATAATAAACTCCCATGCAATTTTCTTCACATTAGCCTCTCGCTTAGCTGTTGAGGCAGAAATCTCACTTCTTAATTGGCTTTCCATTGTATTAATCCTCACCCTGATTCTGTTCATCATTATTTCTCCACTTGCCTTATTTAATAATGCTCTTGCTGAATCAAACCCGAAGCGTGTACGTGTGTCCACCAACATTCTCGAGTCCATCACCTTTTGTCTAATGAGGTCAAGTAAAATTTCCTTATTCTGTTCTGTAGTGCTATCCTGTGTTTTATCAGGAAAGATTAAATCAATATTCTGTACAATTGAATCAAGTCCTCTATTATAAGTAAACAAGTATGTTTCATCACCCGTAATAACATATCCACGTTGTCCTGTTTCAACGGCCTGCACATCGGTAAGAATACCTTCTAAACGATACAATTTTACTAAGGCTATGTTTACTAATTTAATATCTCGTTCTGCCCGGTTTATATGGCTTACAGTAATAAACAAAAGGAATCCAATACATAGCATAACGGCTATATAAGTTAATTGCATTCTCCATTTGTCATTTCTAATTGGCATATTGAGCCTAAGTTAATTTAAAACATTAATATCGTTCTATTCATTCAGTAAAAAGGTAACCACCAGCCTGGTTCCCTTTCCGATTACTGATTGGATTTGTACAGTACCTCCTTGTAGTTCTGCTCTTGAGCGAATATTCCGCAATCCCACACCACTCGAGCTTTCGTTCGTATTAAATCCAATTCCATCATCTTCCACCAAAAGAGTTAGTTTGCTATCTTTACCAATAAGCTCCACAAAAATATTTTTAGCCATAGCATGTTTAAACACATTATTCATTTGTTCCTGAATAATTCTGAATATGGTTAATTTCAATTTTTCCGAAAGTTTATTTTCGTTCATTTCCCAATTGGTTCGAATACTATAAAGGTTTAGTTTTTTGAATGAATCAAATAAATCGTCTAATGAAGCTACTAGTCCCTTTTCACCCACCGAAGGAGGTAAAAGTGATTTACTAATATTTCTCACTTCATTTACCGCAGAATAAAGTAAATCCTTTGCACTCTCCAATAAAGGAATACTTTTTTCTTGATTAGCCAGTGCATATTCAATATATAATCTTATTGTGGCTAAAATCTGATTAATATTATCATGTAATTCCAGTCCAATATGCAATCGTTCCTGTTCTTGTGCGGTAATTGCAGCATTGGTTACTTCCTGTTGCTTTAAAACACGTTCCTGTTCTAACCTTTTTTCCAGTTCAACCTGTTCTGAAATATTTTTTATAATAGCCATGCTCACTTTCCTTTCATAATAGTCAATAGGATGGAAGGCTACTTCCATGTACATAATATTTCCATCCTTATCTACATGTCGAGTTTGATAGGTAGTGTAAGACAATGCGTTGTTTTGGCTGTTTTTGGCAATAGTTACGAGACTTTTTTGGGATTCGGGATGAACCAGATCTTTAAAACTCATTTTTGCCAGTGTATCCACATCGTAGCCATACTGGATTACGGTAGCCATGTTTACTTCAAGCACTTTAAAAGTGGCGGGATCCCAAATAATTATCGCCAATGGATTATTATAAAAAAGATCACGGTATTTTTTTTCAGATTGTTTCAGCAACTCTTCTGCATTCTTTTCATCGGTGATATCTCTAAAATTTATCAAGATACCTTTTACTGATTTTTCTTGTGTTAAATTGTACATGGTAGAATCGAGCCAAATATATTCTCCATTCTTCCTTTTAATTTGATAGGCGATTTGAACTTTTTCAAAAGGTGTAGAAACTACCTTTGCAAATGCTTCAACTACCTGATCTTTAAAATTAGGGTGAAGGTTAGTTACTGAAGCTCCATTATTAAGCTCCTCCAAGGAAAAGCCTAAAATATTTTGACCAGAATATAATTCCATAATCATCTTTTCCGGACTAACCACAGTAATACCATCCCTTATGTTTTCTACTAATGCCCTGAATCTTTTTTCATTTGAACGCAACTTCTCTTCTGCATCTTTGCGCAAAGTAATATCTGCCATTACCATAAAATAACCAATATGATTGGCCCTGTTATCATATTGCGCCTGAAAGCTCGCTTCCACCCAATAATACTTTCCCTCGTTAAATTTACTCTCTACCTCAACGGAAAAGGGTTGTTTAGAATTCAATTTTCTCCTTAGCTCTTGTGCTCCAATTTCATCTTCTGCATATAATATTTGTTCAATGGTAAGATGGTACAAATCTTCTTTGGAATATCCTGTTTTTATTTTAAACGCATTATTTGCCCATTGTATAAACCCTTCGGGATTTATCATTACAACACTATTAACCACTTCTCTAGCTATGGCAGCCAACCGATCCCGCTCTTGTTCAATAGTTTTTATGTCATCTATATTTCTGGTAACTCCAACTAATTTAACCGCACTCTTTTCATCATTTCTGATAATTGAGCCTTTTTCCATTACATAGATAAATCCGGTTGCTGAGCGCATACGATATTCTACAAAAAAACTATCCGCTTTGGTGTCGGTTAACACATCGTGATAATATTTTCGCATAAAATCTCTATCATCAGGATGAACAAAACTGACCCAGGCTTCAAAGTTTAATGCCTTGTTTTCATTATTAAATCCAAAAACTTTTTTCCAGCTTTCCGGAGAATACTGAATGATATCCGTTTTCAAATCCCAATCCCATATAATATCATAACTCACCTGCCCAATAAGAAACTGCTGTTGTTTAAGAATATCCCTTTGAACAAATGAAGCATACTTATTAAAAGCGCGAGCAATAGATAGCTTTATTCGTTGTGGGTTTAATTCATTTTCAAAAAGCACATCTACATCTTCATTAAAAACAATAGAAGATAATTCTACCTCTTTCTTAGTTACAAATACAATAGGAAAATTTGAAATAAGCATATTAAAAGAATCGGGAATGCTTTTTTTATTTCTGGTATCTACCAGAATAATGCAATTATCCTTTAAGAATTCATTATTCAATAGCTCATCAAGACTATAAACTAACTGAAATGAAAAGTTGCAGCTTTCCAGCAGGTTAGGCAAATCTTTCACATCCTTAGATGGCAATACACAGAGCACCCTTTTAGTTAGAATAGATTTATGGTTTTTTTTCATAATGTGATAAATTCTATTTAATTTTAGTGCCCTAATAATTGGGTTCTTTAATAAACAAAGTTAAAAAACCCTTAACTGGTATTTACTCTTTGAAAACTAATAATAGTTTTGCAGTCTGAAAATACTGCTAACCAATCTTTTCGTTATATATTTATTGCTATTTTGAAAAAATTTTTAATAATAGATGATCACATGGTTGTGAGGTCAGGAATAAAGGCCTTACTATCTGATTTATATAAGCCATCAACAATTGATGAGGCCCATGATGGCGAAAGTGCCTTAAAAAAGATAGAAACTGAAGAGTACGACCTTGTTTTATTAGATATTCAAATGCCAAATACCGATACTCTTGCCTTAATGCAAATGATCTCTTCAACTCATCAGGGAATAAAAGTGTTGATCTTTTCAATGAGTCCGGAAAACATATATGCCCAGCGTTACTTAAAAGCCGGAGCAATGGGTTATTTAAACAAAGACTCTTCTTTGGATGAACTCATAAGAGCAATAGACCTTGTTCTAAAAGGGAAAAAATATATTTCAGAAACACTACTTGAAATCCTTGCCAGTTCTGCCGGGCAAGAGAAGAATGAGAATCCATTTAATAAACTTTCGCCACGTGAATTTGAAATTACAAACCTATTATTGTCAGGTAAAACAATAAGTCAGATAAGCAATTCTCTTCACTTGGGAGTTTCTACTGTGGGGACACATAAATCGCGAATTTTTGAAAAATTACGTGTTACTAACTTATTGGAATTAAAAGACCTTGCGGATAGTTATCAGTTGGGTGGTTAGTTTTCAATGCTTCCCATTTTCTTCCATAAGAATTAACTTGTCGGCTATACCTTTGCTACAATGAATTTATATGTTTTTTCCATAAAAGAAATGATTACGGTAACCTTTACCCTTATGGCAGTTATAGACATGTTGGGAAATGCACCGGTTCTTATTTCTTTAAAAGCGAAGATGGGTGGGCAGATTCGTTCTCTGCAAGCCACCATTGCATCAGGAATTTTAATGTTACTTTTTTTATTTGTAGGTAAGGATTTTCTAAACCTAATGGGATTGGATGTAAAGTCGTTTGCAGTAGCAGGAAGTATTGTTATTTTTATTATTGGTCTTGAAATGGTGTTAGGGTTAGAGCTTTTCAAAACAGATCACAATCCGCGTAGTGGGAGCGTGGTTCCTATTGCCTTTCCTTTAATTGCAGGTTCAGGCACGCTAACCACTATTATTTCGCTAAAGGCAAATTTTCATACCATAAATATTTTCATTGGTATTCTCATAAACTGTATTATTATATTTATTGTATTACATTCTCTTAAATGGATAGAAAAAGTATTGGGTCCGAGTGGAATTATAGTGGTAAGAAAGTTTTTTGGTGTTATTTTGCTGGCTATTGCCGTAAAAATCTTTGGAACTAACATTCAAGGATTTGGGAAATAGGATAAACAACAGCGGCCTCGTAGTACAATGGATAGTATAAGAGTTTCCGAAGCTCCAGATCCAGGTTCGATTCCTGGCGAGGCCACTTTACTCCTTCGTATTTTTTTTACTTATAACATTTTATTATAAATATTTAATTATGAAGGCACCCTCATAAGATTTTGATTGAAGCTCATTTGGCGCTTAGTTTGATTCCGAATTATCAAAGTTGACGATTTCAATTTCAACACCCATTTGAGCCAATTGATTACGAGAATATATTCATTCGAAAAAAATCACAAAACTCCTTAGGCCAGAATATAGCCCTTTTCTTTCCCATTACTAAATACTAATTTCCATCCAATAATACATTTGGGTATTCTTCTCTAATAATATTTCCATCTATATACTCCGTATTTCTTAAGAATAAAAAAACGAGCCTCCGGCATATAAATATCGAAATAGTTGAGTCTGTTCTTTGTAAAACCTGATTAACCGTAATAGTTAGAGTTTCTAATCTTCAAAGTATATATTCCAGTTTTCCCTTCCAAAAATGTTTGAATATTAAGCTGGCTATTTGCAATATCGGCTCTAGTTAATTTGTGCGTAGGTTCTCCATATTTAATATACATATACTTATTAAAATCATCGGCCCGAACAATATATCGTTTATTATCTCCTCCTAGCCAAGTGCCGGAAAAAGAAGAAATAGGTTAGCCACCATAGTTTAAAGCTATGGATTCCCTTAAAGCACAAGCGTTAGAATATCCCGGTTACAAAGCTAAGTGCCGAGTGTTTAATTCATGGCCAACCATTGCATACACTTCGGTTGGGCTAAGTGAACGATAATTTCCAAAAGACCCTCATTGCGGTCATGCTGCCAATACACTAGCAATGGTAGGTAGTGGTTCAGTTAAAATCATTGTAGATGGATCAGTCCAATCAATAATTTCTGCATCTTCATCATTCCCTTCAATTACAGCAAAAAAGTAGGATTTATATGTCTCTAATAGCATTGAGTTATTTAATAGAAAGCTCAGCGAGTTCCCGCCCTAAAGCAAAATTCGGAATTATGTAAACAGGGAACAATACCTCATCACGGTACTTTGTAGGTACTACTCCAAACAGATGGGGAGCTGGCGCTCCCGCCCTAAAGCAAAATTCGGAATTATGTAAACATGGAACAATACCTCATCACGGTACTTTGTAGGTACTACTCCAAACAGATGGGGAGCTGGCGCTCCCGCCCTAAAGCAAAATTCGGATTTATGCAAACAGGGAACAATACCTCATCACGGTACTTTGTAGGTACTACTCCAAACAGATGGGGAGCTGGCGCTCCCGCCCTAAAGCAAAATTCGGATTTATGTAAACAGGAAACAATACCTCGGCTTGGTACTTTATGGGGGGTATTTCAAAAAGGGGGAAACTGCGTTTCCCACCCCGGTTCAAAGTTCGAATTTTTAAGAACACAAAACAATACCTCACTATGGTACTTTGTGGAGTAAATAACCCTTTCGGGCGGGGGCTACGCCCCCACCCCAATTCAAAGTTCGGATTATTTCAAACACGAAACAATACCCAAAATTCGGGATTTATGGAGCATAACTATTACGGATACACGAATTTATTTTTTATAGGGTAGAAGAAAATCTTTAATATCCTTCATCTGAATATTTGGAATGTACACTTCAAAATGCCCTTATTGTTTTGTCAGGATAATATTTGTCGGTATATTGAATTCTGGTTCATCACAGTGTCTTGTCCTAAAAAAAGTTGACACATTTTTGTTGTTAATCTTGACACGAATTTACTTTTTTATTTTAATCCTAAATACACTTTACATTTTTTATTTTGGCATTACCGATGAAAGCGGATGCAGCCTCTGCAGTGGGCAATCTGCAAGGAATTAAATTGGTGTCTGACGAAGTAATTCGTTTATGAAGGCCGTTAGTAATATCCGTTTCCTTCATTGGATTACTTTGGAAGCCTTTAATACCTAAACAATACCTAACCTACTCCCATTTGCCCCTCTCTTTCCTTTGGTTTTTAATAGTTCTTCCACAAGCATTTTGGTGTGGCTTCACCATTGAGGAAACCTATTCAGCATTTGGCGCAAACCGTTTAATAATAAATCCGGGACCAAGTACATTAATGGCATGTGCTAATATGAAAATTGAAACCCTTTTTTAAAACCCTTAAAAACAACAGACAGCGTTGAAAGTATTGGCGCAGTATGGATATTCAAGGCTCATCTGCTGGTACTTCCGTCGAATGCTGAACTAATGTACAAGTTTATTTCAAAGGCTGAACAATGAACATTCAGCCCGAAGCCGAGGATGAATAATGAAACTGCTGCTAACGATGGCCTCCTTCAGCCCATATTGCGCCAATACTATTGTTGGCGGTTCGTGCTTCTGAATTGCCCAAAGAATTATCCGATAATAGGGGGGTATATTAATAAAGAATTAATAAAGAATTACTAAACCTCCACAAAAATTTGGAGGGAAACTCGAATTTTCATTTCCAATCCAATTATAATTTTTTCTATCAAAAATTCGGTAAAATGTTTGACTATTTACTTTGGGAGGATGTGTTTCGTTGTCATAAAATAATCGAATAGGACTATTATAATGATTATTTGACGTTTGTATTTCAGGAGTCTCTTTGCTGATATTTTCATAAAAGCATTCTACTCCTAAGAATAGAATTTCTTCTGAGGTTATAATATTTTGTTCAGAAATGTCAACAAAGAAACTGGCATTTAAAAAATATTCTTTTTTTAAGATTATTGGTTTCTCAAGTAGTTCGTCAGATGGCATTCCTTTATCATCAGCTTTATAAATATGAAGCTTACAAATAAGGTTAGGAATTCGTTTGTTTAATTTAACAGGAAGAAATACTTTTTCGATTTTATAGGTTTTCTTAATTTGTGTAAGATCAATTTTTATGGCATACTCCATTGACGTAGTAAATACGAGTGTGTTATGAGTAGAATATTTAAATGTACCGACATTTTGTCTCTCTCTCATTTTTGTGACAACTACTTCTGGGAGCATATTGATTTTCCTTTCAAGAAAAATAGTATCTGAATTATGTATAACTACATTTCTTTTACTATACCCCGAATATTCAACCAATAAAGTGTCGAGTTCATTTATTTTAAGATTTACTACACCATAACGATTGGAGTGAAATCCTTTATTGCTATTAACTACTTTAATTGTTGCATAAGGCAAAGGAGTTTTGTCCTCTGAGTCCGCTATAAGGATACTTTTATTTTGTGAAAATGAAATGAGCGTTTGCAAAAGCAAAAATAAGATTAACGGTATTCTTAAATTCATTTAAGAAGTTTTAAAAGAAAAGGTGCTTACATACAAAGATAAACACCTTTTCAAGTAGAAAGATTATTGTTTGGTATAACCACAGCTATGTCTTATCCAAAAAGTATGGCGACAGCAATACTCCCAAGGTGCGGCAATATCATATTCACCAGTATAAGCATTGAAAAGATATTTAACCCCCGAACTACACCTTTTTCCAAATCCCCAAGCTGGATGTTCAGGCATATTACCATATGGAGGTTCAGAATCAATTTCATCATAACTAAAAGGTGTTTCTCGTATAAAACTAAATAAGTCAAAATTATCATCCTCTGGTCGAACTGTCGCAATTCTATTCATAGCTTCCCGATTAAATTCGCCAATCTTTATTCTTTCGTAATTTTCATTATTCAAGTATTCTGGAAGAATTGTGAGTATGTACCTGAATTCTTCAAGAGTTCTGAAAATTACACCATCGATTTGAACGATTTGGTCATTGTTTAAAATGTAATCCATATTTTGCTCCTTATCTAATCTTGAGCTTGCATATTCTTCGCCATATTTTTCCATTCCATCACATGTGAAATCAATTGAATGGAGATATTCTTGGACTTCCGCATGAGTACTGTTATCCAAGAAATCAAGAAAATCCTCAAAAACTTCATAATTAGCAAATACTAAGAAGCCATAATTACTTAATGTTAATTGCTCTGGAGCAGGACGACCATACGTAGAAGATTTTGACTTTTCTAGGTGCGCATTTTCTGTAGCCAAAATCGGAGTTTTCAGAACATCCTTCTTGCTACAACTTAACGCAAGTGTAGTGCATAAAATTAGAGTTATAAGCGAGTTGTTTAATGCAATTTTAGTTGTCATTATTTTTGATTTTTAATTTTTTGTATTTAAAGTTCCTCTACAAGTTCCTCAAATGCGATGGTGGTGATCTTTTGTTTTCTTTCATAATAGTTATTTTTGAGAACTGCGGTAGCATGACCGCCAACTATATAATTGTTGATGACACCCTCATCTTACACAGGGCCAGGATGGCCACTTTAGCAAAGTTTGAATGGGTATTGATGAATTAAAAAAATAGGTTTAAAATCTCTTTCAACAGATATTCATCCTTTTAATGAGTAATCTTATTTCATAAATTGAGATTATTTAAACAATTGATGGCTTTTTTATAACTTTATTCAAATACAGCAGTTTTTGTTTAAAACCGTTACCTTATTTAAGGCTATGAGTAAATTTTATATCATCTTCCTTGCATTTTTATTTTCCATAAAAATAGCTTTCGGTCAGGTGGTTGTTACAAACCCGGGTAACACCACTCCTAATTTAGCCGCAACTTATACTACGTTGGCTAATGCAATTTCCGCTTTAAATGGAGTTACAGCAATTACTGGGCCCGTGGTAATTACCTTAAACCCCGGGAATCCGCAAACAACACCAATTGGAGGATATTCAATCAATTATTCTGCAACAGCAACCGTTGTAAATAATATACGGATTGATGGGGGCGGAAATACTATCACTGCCTACTCACCGCAAGCCTCCGGAAGTTATACCGATGCAATTTTTAAAATTATTGGTTCTGACTATTTAACGTTAGAGAATTTTGTATTACAAGAAAATCCACTAAATAATAAAATATCCAATTCCACAAATAATATGACTGAGTGGGGTGTTGCCTTACTTGTAAACAATCAGATAAATGGGGCACAACACAACACAATCCGAAATAATACAATTTCATTAGATAAGACTTATCAAAATACTTTTGGAGTTTATAGCAACACTTCTCATGCCCCCAATAACATTTCGGTTGATAAGCAAGTTTTAAATGGCACAGCAGCTCCCAACCACTATAATAAAATATATAGTAATTACATTTCTAATGTAAACATGGGTATAACTATTATCGGAAGTAGTAACCCACAATACATGGATGATGGAAACGACATAGGTGGAAGTAGCTCTTCTACGGGAAATACAATTACGAATTTTGGCGGAAAATATGCTACGGCCTCATTCTTCTATAATTCCGGAGTAGTATATGGCATCTTTTCAAACCATCAGATAAATGAAAACATCGCCTATAATACCCTCGAGAGTTCTACCCTAACAGGAAGTGGCACAGTACGGGGTATTGTAAAAACATACAGCAAATTCAATCCCGATGTTAATGCAACAATTACTTCAACCATTGCACACAACATCATTACTTACGATAATCAATTTACAACCGGAACATTTGAACTAATTAGAAGTGAGGCGCAAAATAGTGACCTGCCTAATTTCACGATTAACATTAACAATAACGAGCTTATTAATAACATTGCTCTTAATGTAGTAATAACAGGTATAATAAATACAGCACGGTATGGAACTTTAAACATTAACTACAACACATTTAAGAATAATATTCTTTCAGCATCATCAGGTACTTTCAGCGGTATTTCCAATACTGCTTTAATACCCGGCTTAATTAATATTAATAACAATATGTTTGGGGACTTTACAAGTTCTGCATTTAAATTTACAGCAGCTACACCCAGTGGAACCATAAATGGAATTACTTGTACAACAACAAACAGTAATTTCTCCATAAGCAATAATAAATTTCGTGGTTTTGTATTTGATAATCCAGGTACAACAGTTACAAATTATATTACTTATTTAAATGCTCCCACCACACCTACCAATGGTTTATTAAGCGCTAACACTTTTAAAAGGATTAATATTGAATCTTCAGGGCAAACCACATTTATAAACAGGACCGGAGTAATGGGTGCAGGTGCAAATGCCACAGAGACGATTGATAAAAATATTGTTGATACGGTTATAAAAAATAATTCCGCAGGTAATCTTTATGGATTTTATGGTACCGGTAACTCCACTCCGGGTAATTCTTTTATTATTACCGGAAATAAGTTTCAAAACTGGTCAGGCCAAGCAGTAAATGTTTCAGCAATAAATTCTAACGATGGTAGCAATTCCCTCCAGCTTATAAAAGTTGTAAATAACAATACAATCAATAATTGGAATTTTACCGGAACATCTATTGTTAGCCCTATAATTATTAAAAATGCCTCTAACACTTCAAAAGCTTCCGGCAATACACTTATAAAGATTATAACAAGTACAAATTTAATAGGTATTAACATTAATTCTACCGATGCAACCGGTGAAATAGAATTACTTAATAATATTATTGATACTATAAATTCGGAAGAAGGGTTTACCGGCATCAATGCTACAACCACATCAGGTAGTGCTTTTGGATTTACTGTAAAATCAAACAAACTAACTAATATAAATTGCTTGAACCCCACATCCGGTAGTCAAATATCAGGTATATATATCAGTGGGGCAATGGGTGGAATTGTTGAAAAAAACATTTTAGGCAATATCACCGTTTCAGGATCTTCCTTTATTCTTAGCGGGATTCGATTAGCAGCAGTTTCAGGAGATAGTTATACGGTTCAAAATAATTTGATTGGAAAACTTAATGTAGTTGGCGGAGATGACCCCCGCACCATTCGTGCTATTTATTTAATGGATGGCGGAGGTGCTAACAGTACTTATTATCTATATCATAACACGGTGTACCTAGATGCTTCAAATGGAGGGATTAACTTTGGCTCATGTGCCCTTTACTCTCAGGGTATAAACAATGCCACTTCAAACAAGGTAATTTTACAAAACAATATTTTAATAAATATTTCTGTTGCTAATGGAACAGGAGTAACGGCATCGTATATACGAAATGGTGCTTCATTTACCAATTATGATAATGCATCCAATAATAATATATTTTATGCGGGAATACCATCCCCCAGCAATCTAATTTTTTCTAATACAACTAATAACGATCAATTATTATCAGCCTTCCAAACTCGCATAGCGCCTGCAGAGTCTGCTTCACAAACTGAATTATCTCCATTCCTTTCTTTAAACCCCAACGACCCTACCTATCTCCACATAAATCCATTGGTAGTTACCCGTTCTGAAAGTGGAGGAATGGTAATATCTGCAGGAGTAGATACAGATATAGATAATGATATTCGACATGGATATCCCGGTTATTCAGGTGCTGGCACAGCTCCAGATATTGGAGCTGATGAATTCAACGGTATAATAACTGAATTTGACGCTCCTGACATTTCTTATACCGTTATCACTACGCCTAATTGTGTTTCGGTAGGAATGACACTAAGTAATGTAACGATTACTGATGCTAGTGGCATTCCTTTATCGGGTTTAGATGTTCCAAGAATTTATTATCATAAAAATTCAGACCCCTGGTATTCAACAGCAGGAAGTTTTAACTCCGGAACCGCATCTAATAGTGTATGGGCATTTTCTATCGTAGAAGCCGATATGGGTGGAGTATCCGGAGGTGATGTAGTGGAATATTTTGTTGTTGCACAAGATATCAGTCCGGCAAAAAATGTTGGATCTTCACCTGCCGTCGGGCTTATTGCCACTAATGTACATACCATTGTTACACCACCAACGCCAAGCAATTTTTATACTGTTAATTATTCACTAAGCGGAACTTATACTGTAGGATCCGGTGGAAATTTCTCAACACTTACAGAAGCAATTAATGCCTATAACAATGCCTGTGCATTACTTGCTCCGGTTATTTTTTCTCTTTTAGATAATGACTATACTACTCCTACAGAAACATTTCCGATTGTTATAAACCAGCATCCAGATGCGAGCGCAACTAAAACACTTACCATTCGCCCTGCGACATCAGCTACTTCAACAATTAAAGGAAATAATAACTCTCAAATTATTTTATACGACGGCGCTGATTATGTCTTTTTTGACGGAAGACAAAACGGTATTGGTACTTCACGAAACCTAACTATAAGTAATGAAGGTGTTGGAGTTACTATTCAATTTATTAATGATGCAACAAATAATATTGTACGCTATTCAAATGTTCAGGGAAGGAGAGCCAGTTCATTTTCAGGAGTGATATTTTTTGGTACTACTTCTATTCCTTCAGGCACAGGAAATAGTAATAATTTAATTGAGTATAATGCCATTTCGCCCTCCAATGACTTTCCTACAAATGGTATTTACTCAGGAGGCACAGCCGGTAGCGGAAACGACAATATTGAAATTTCACACAATCTGATTTATGACAACTTTAATCCGGCTTCAGATAACCATGGAATTTATGTTAGTGGATTAGGCACTGCAACTAATTGGAATATTCATAACAACAAGCTCTTTCAAACCGCTTTACGATTATTTGATGGAAGTAATAATCGTTTAGTTTATGGAATAAGAATTACATCAGGCAGCGGACATACAATTAAGGACAACAGTATAGGTTTTGCCAATGAAAGTGGAACGGGGTCCACCATGCTGGTTGGCAACAACACCTTAATGCCGGGATTTCCAACAAGCTATACCCTTGCCGGCAGTTCAACCAACTTGCGTTACATTGGTATTGCAGGAGATTTTGAAAGTGGCCCTAAATCGAACATTGATGGAAATATCATAGGTGGAATAGCTATCTTCTCGGGAGCACCAACTTCCATCCCCGGACATTTTACCGGTATTTATATTGAAGGAGGTCCTGTGGATATAGGAAAGATATCCGGAAATACTATTGGTTCTACTACTGACCAATCATCTATCTATGTTGCATCTGCATCCTCCTCATATAATGAAGTGATAGGAATCCGCATGGTGCCCGCCCAGAATAGTGAAGTGGCCAACAATATCTTTGGCGGCATTTTAGTATCCGGAACAACTAATACAACAACGGGAAATTTCACCGGTATAAGTGCAGGTGGATCTGCTCAATATAATATTCATGACAACACTTTTGGCAATAATACACCAAACAATATCAGGTTAGGATTTTCTACTTCAGGAGGAAATCTCTCTTCCACAGGAACACTTCAACCAACAGCAGAAACAGTTCCGGGTACTTTTACAGGAATATTCTGTAACCTCTCGCAAGCAACTCCTGCAGTTCCTTTAACTATAACGGGAAATACTTTTCAAGGATGGGAGGTGTCGCAAAAACTTACAGAAGTAAAAGCTATTCTTACCCAAAATGTAACGGTGTTTTTTATTACTGCAAATAATACAATAGTAACTGCAAGTAATAATAATGCAGGCTCTTATACCTCTCCATTTTTAAGATTTACTGAGCCTTCAACCAAGGAGTTGAAGGTTTTTGATATTGCTTCAAACTGCAAAAGTGCTGTAGTGGATAATAACTTTTTTGGCGAAATTCATTATGCTAAACCTACCATTCAGCCAGGCGCGAAAATGATTGTGGTGAATACCCAAGGAACAAGTGGAAATTTGTGTAGCATTTCAGGCAATACCTTTTATAAACTCAGCCTGCAGGAAGCAGAAGTTAGTTATATAGAACCGGCCTTTAACATGAGCAGCGGATTTACTTTAAATATTTTAAATAATAAAACAGAAGACAGTACACAATTAAGTGGAAGGTTTTATGGAGTAAAGATGAATACCAATGCAGTTGCAGGAACGAATGTTCATTTAACCGGAAATAATTTTTCGAGGATTAAAACAGCAGGCAATACCTTCCTCATCTTCGATCAATTAAAAAGCGGTTTAAATAACTCCCCTAATAGAAGAGTTTTGAATAATAACTTTTCAAGAATCAATGCAAGTAATGGAATGCTTTCAGGAATATGGGCAGAATATACCGGTAGCACCAGCGCCTCAAATATTGACTCATTTGTAAACAACACCATTAAAGAACTTACTACTACCAATGGAGATATAAGCGGAATAACTATTAATAAAAATACCAATTCATCATCGGGAGTTGTTATTACACAAAATGAAGTAAGCTATCTGAGCAGCTCCGGCCTAAATAGTAATGCAATAGGAATTTCTGCTAATCTACCTTCCACTAATTCTACTTCATTTATTTCTAACAACACTATTTACTCTATTCTTACCGGATCCTCTGGCCGCTATAGCACCGGCTTACAAATTGGAAATAGTTCAACAAAGGTTGTTTCTAATGCCAATAAAATATATCAGATAAGTCATACAGGAAATCCCGGCTATGTGAGTGGAATTCGTGTAGGCGATACCGGTATTGCATCACTGAATGAAATAAAATTGTATAATAATTTAATTGGAATATTATCTGCCACAAACGCGGGAGACGCTACATTGCCGGTTGTAGTTGGTCTGAATATTTTCAATAATAACGCTGCAGGACAAATAGATGTTGTAAACAACACCCTATCTTTAAATACCACAGGCACTATTCCAAATTTTTCAACTGCAGGAATTTTTACCACTTCTAATGGGAATATAACTATTGAAAATAACATCGTGGCAAATACAAGTGTACCGGGCAGCTCGGGAAAAACAGTTGTCCATTGGCGTAATGGACCCTTTTCAGCAGGTATAACCGGCTTTGCCAACGATTACTATTTAGGCTCTACTGCTCCTAACATAATGATTGGCTACGATGCAACGAATTCATATATCACATTAGCTGATTATAAAACAAACTTTGGAACCGATGAGCAAAACTCCGTTTCAGTTGCACCGGTATTTTTAAGTATTATTGGCGCCAACCCTTCATTCTTGCACCTTTCTCCGGTTAGCAATTGTAATCTATTAGGAATTGCAACGAATGACCATCATTTATTACCTGCAGACTTTGATGGTGACTTACGCGAAATACCTCCTCCTGCAGGAAGTGTTACCAGCATTGGAGCAGATGAATCATTTAAAGGAAATGTTTGGACGGGTGCAAGTAATACACAATGGAATAATGCAGCTAATTGGAGTATGGGAACGGTTCCAAACAGCAATACCGAAAACGTGTTTATCACCTTACTTCCTCCAGCTAATCAACCTACCATAGCCAGTAATGAAATATTTCAGGTTCAAAGGTTATTTATTTCATCCGGTGCTATACTCAATAATTACGGCACTCTAAAAATAGCCGGAGGTATTAAAGGGAATTCCGGAAGCATAAATAATATTAACGGCGGGAATGTGGAAGGTTCAATTGAATACAATACATTCTGTAATGTGCAACAACAAATTGAAGGAAGTATATTTTATGATAACAAAATTAATAACCTAATTATTAGCGGAAACACAGAACTATCTTCAGGCGTGGGTGAAGAGCTATATATCCATGGTGCATTATCCTTTGGAGCAGTAAGTTCAAAGAATTTTAAAACAAATGATAATATAATTCTAGTATCTAAAGAGAATCAAACGGCATGGGTAGGGAAAATAACCAATAGTAATAAAATTATCGGAAAAGCAACTATTGAGCGCTATATCAATACCGGGTTAATTGCTGATGGAAGACATATAAAGTCTTGGCAGTTTTTAGCCACACCAATTACTTCTGGCTCCTCACCTTCAATTTATTCATCATGGCAAGAAAATGGTACCGCGCCAACCGGCTACGGAACTATTATAACGGGAACGGGTAGTGGCTTTGATATAACAACAAACGAGCCATCGATGAAGTGGTATGATGGAACACTTGGTGTAAACGGAGAATGGGTGGGCATTACAAATACAGCAAGTGCAATTAGCCAACCAAAAGGATATATGGTTTTTGTAAGGGGAGACCGGTCGGTTACTACATACAATGCAGATGCCACGCCAACCAATATGCGTATAAAGGGCGAATTATTTCAACCCGGTACACCGCCTCCTACTGTCTCTGTTCCTGCGGCAAAATGGGCATCCGTTGGGAATCCTTATGCCGCGGCTATTGATGTTGAATACATGAAAGATAATAGCCTGTTTACCAACTTAACTAACGATGTAGTAGTATGGGACCCTTTGCTTGCAGGTTCGTATAATTTAGGTGGATATCAAACCCTGGCTGCTGCAAATAACTATGAACCTACTGCAGGCGGAACAGCATATTACCCAGCAGCTACTGCATGTAAAGAAATTCAAAGTGGCCAGGCATTCTTTGTTAAGTCTTCAGGATCTGCAGGACAGGTATCCTTCACCGAAGATTGCAAATTAGATGGAAGCCGGTTAGTTAATCGAGATATTTTAAATGATGACCGTTGGTTTTTACGCGCCAAGCTATACACCAATGAGCAAATTATATGCGATGGTAATGCTGCGGTGTTTTCAACATCCTATCATAAAGGGATAGACGAGAATGATGCATCAAAGATGTTTAATAGCGGTGAAAATTTTTCTATTGTAATAGACAATGAGCTGTTTTCCGTAGAAGCACGTTCAACACCGGTTACGGGAGATACTGTTTATTACAGCTTGAAAAATCTAAAACAACAAGTATATAAAATAGTTTTTTCGCCTCATGGGAGACCATCAAGAAGACTTACACCCTTTTTAATTGACCGTTATTTAGGTACATCAACAGCACTGTCATTAGTAGGCAGTACGGAAATACAGTTTAGGATTTCTGCTGACCAAAACTCTAAACGCACTGACCGCTTTTATATTGTTTTTAAAGATAGAAACCGACATTCCTCAACTATCCCTATTGGAGAATACACCATTAGTAAAAAACCAATCGAATACCCAATTAAAATTTCTTTAAAGAACAACCCGATAAGCAATTTTATGCTAAACCTGCGATATGAAGGATTAGCAGGCGGGAATTATCCTTTGGTCATTCTGGATATACAAGGAAGAGAAATATTAAGCACCAAAATATTCAGTACAGGTAAATCTGCACAATGGTGCACCGTTTCTCTTCCTACCTTTTTACCACGAGGCCAATATATCATTCATATACCTACCGATAGAAATAATATAAACTTAAAATTTGTAGTTTGGTAATTATTATAAGTATTACCAAACTCCATATAAATTCACCCCCGTCATAAAACGTTGAGGTGGTGAGGGATTAAAAAATCTGTTTCCTACGGCATTCAAATCAGGGCCAAGGCTATATGGAGAGGTAAATGTCTTTTCATAAGCAAAGAAAATGGAAACAGCTTTACGCTCGGGGCTGCCTAATTTATATTCTGCCTTAACGAAGGACTGACTATAGGCTTCTGAGAATACGGTATTTGCATCATTCAACGGAATTGCACCTGTATAAGAAAAGGAAGTTTGAAAATAAAAATGATTTAAAATTTTAAAATCAGCGCCAAAGGTAAACATCCTGGATGGTGTGCCGGTTAATTTATTATCATTAAATATATTTTGTCCTTGTTGATAATCCTTAAATCGTGCATGAAGCAAGGTTAGCGAACTACGCAAGTTTACCTCTCTCCACACGCCACTTTGTTTTGAAATGAGCTTATATTGAATGGCTGCTTCCAATCCAAGTTGGTCTGTACGACCTGCATTAATAAAATAATCTCCTCCTGAACTATCACGCCTGCTCACTATAGTTTCATTCAAACGAAAATAATATCCTGAAATTGTTCCCCACCAACGATTGCTTAACGAAAATCCTTTTAACCCTATTTCAAAGCTTCTACCCTCGTCTGCTCGTAGCGCCGAATTAAAAACACCATCGGTAGCATGTACTTCATCAATAGATGGTGGTGAAAAACCATCAGCTACTGAAGCGAATAAATTAAATTGTTTATTGAGCCTATATAATAATGCAAAACGAGGAATAACACGAGGTTTAAAATTACTGCTTTCGTTTGGAGTACCGGGTGTGCTAACGCGCGTTAAGCCATAATGATAATTATTCAAACTTAATCCTCCGATAAGCTTAAATCTCTTTATATCGGCTGTTGTTTGAACAAATACATTCCACACCCGGCTTCCTATCTCATCCTGATATTGCAATGAATCTCTTTTTCCATTACGATTGCCATAAATACCGGTATTATTAAAAGTATATTGATATTCTCCACCCCCCACCAGTTGCCAGATACCATGGTGATACTGAAGTACGCTTCGTCCTCCTCCACCCAGTTCTGTCTTTAATTCATAGTTACGGGTAGTAGGGTTTTTGAAATCAGTGTGTGAAATGTAAATTCCGGTAATATGAGAAAACGAATGGTTTAATTTTATTTCTGTGCTTATTGCGGAGTAAAGTGTTTTTAAATAAAGAGCAGCCTTATTGTTTTCAGCACCCGGTCTTGCTTGACGTGGATTAGCTAAAACTTCTGAAGCTGTTAACCCACCGGGAGTTTGATAATATAAATTACTATAGAAAATATTTGCCGAAATTGATTGATTTTTATTCACATCAAAAGCACCTCTATAATTCACAACATCACGATTCAATTCGCTTTGCTTACGATACCCGTTTGATTGTTGATGCGAATAGGATACACTGTTATTAGCATTTGCGTGACTAAAAGTAGCTCTCCCTGCAGCATAGAAGAGACCATCACTTCCGACACTACTATGCAGTTGGAAGGTTCGTTTCCCTTCAGGAATCTCACGGCTTGAAATTAGCAGCACACCACCTGTTCCAGCACCATACATACTCCCACCCGGCCCTTTCAATACCTCCATCTTCCCTACCAAATCAAACCCAATCTGATTTAGATATGTATTTCCATTGGCATCTGTAAATGGAACGCCATCCCAATACACTTTAACATTCCTAACGCCAAAGGGTGACCGAAGAATATTCCCTCTAATACTCAAACGTACACTCCCCGGGCTACGCTCATCCATTTTTACACCCGCTATACTATTCATCGCAGCCAAAAAGGAAGCATCAGTTGTACGGTTAATTGAAGCGCGTGACAATATGGCTATTGACGCAGGAACTTCCCTTTCTTTTATCATTAACTCATAAGAGCGCACCATAAGTTCCGGTAAGGCAGCGGTATCGCTTAGTTGTTCACCTTGAGCCTGTGCCTTAGTGATAGAGAGAAAAAAGAAGAACATTATAAATAGGCTGTTATTCATAAGATAAGGTTTGATGTATTGGATTAAAACCATTAAAAAATACTTCAAAAAAGTGACAAATCCAATATTCATCAAACCTTATTAGATATCTTTTTGCAGCATTAGGCCATTTATCTTTTAAACACAACGCGCTTGGGGTTAACACCGGAGCCTATAGAAATAACATACTGCTTCACACCTGCCGGATTAAAACAAAATACTTCGCCGGGAGACACAAAGTCCTTTGAGTCACAAATGAACACATTACCATTCTCTTCATCAATATCTACAGAATAAACATTTGTTATAACCGTACCATCCGTAATAAAATTATCCCGAATAACACTATGATTCAACATATCATAAACTTTAATAGGACTGTTACCAAAATTATTAAAGAAAAAAGCGGTATTTCCAAAGCCCCTAATCTGACTATATTCAAAGCCTGCACCTAATTGAGCGACAACTTGATTTGTATTTGCATCAATAACTGCAGTGAATGCCGGAATCGGAGTTGTACCATAAATATCACCATAGCCTGTTACTAAAATTTCATGTTGATTACTAATTGCTAAACACTGAGGATTCAATCCAACTGTTACTCTTCGCAATTCAGAAAGATCACTCAGTTTGATTATAGACACTGTGCTGTCCACATTTGGATAGTTTAGTCCTCCACTATTCGCAACATACAAATAATCATCTGTTGCTAAAATTTGTTCCGGATTTGAACCCACAGTTATGCTTTGAGTGATGGTTAATGTAGTCGTATCAATAACAGAGACTGTGTTATCATAAGCTGTAACAAAAATCTTCCCATTTGCTTTAGCTGCGTAACGAGGATTTCGATTAGTAGTGCCATTCATAAATGAAATTCGGCTAATAAAAGAACCATTCATGGCGTTTAGTACAGTTACATTTCCCGAATTGTTCATTACAATATATAATTTGGAGCCATAAATCAGCATATCATTACCCACATCACCCAAGCCAGCCGTCATGGTTGGGTTTTGCTGTACAAAAAAATCAGGAAATACAGTACCGGATTCATTATCCCTATAGGCCAATTTTGCATTGTTGCCTCCGAATGCGCCTTCACTCAAAATATAAAGACCTTTGGCAGGTTGGATGGGAGAAGGAATTTGAACGTCATTATTCTTGCTACAAGAAACTAATAATACTGTTACAGGCACTAACCAATTCAAGATTTTTCTTTTCATTTTTTTGCTTTTTTATTTTCAAGAATTAATCCTATACGCCAATTCGATCCGGGCATAGGGAAGAATTTTACTACTTCGTATGATTTATTAAAAATATTATTCCATTCAAATTGTGATTTCACTTTCCATCTTCCTTTACTGCTCCAGGAATAACTGGTATGAATATCACTAAGCACATATCCGGCAATATAATTATCTGTGTTTTGAGCACCTTGTCTATAGCGATATCCGGAAAGCAGCATATTATATGCACAGGAAAAGTTTTTTATAACTGCTGCAATTCGTCCGCTTCCATTATGCTCGGGGATAAAAGGAATCTGCTTATTGTATGCATAACTCATTCTGTCTGTTTTATCTTTTGCATCCTGAAAGCCATAATTAATAGAAAGGTTTAATTGTACTTTTTTATTCAATCGCAAATCGGCAAATAGGGCTGCATCAACACCGAGTGTTTGAACCTTTCCAATATTTGCCATTGACCATTGAAATAAATTATTACGAGGGAGTGCCACAATTTTATCTTTCACATGCATCAAATAACCATCCACAGTAATCGAAAGCATAGAAACAGCAGGCCCTACATTATTACGTTCATAGGTTAACCCAATATCGAATTGATTTGCTAGTTCCGGCTTAAGATTAGCATTACCTACATAAGTATAAAACTGATCATCTAATGATGGCGCGCGAAATATCTCTTTGTAAAATGCACGTACCCTTAGCGGCAAATAACTTAGTGGTTGAAATGAAAAAGATAATGCAGGAGATGGTCTGCTAATATCTCTACCCGCATTACCAAAGGCTACGGTTTGAGAGATGTGGGTATATAAAAGATTTCCCAGAAATTCAATACGATGTTTTTTCCAATTAATAAAAGCATTTGACATTATTGTATTACGGCGTGGAGATACAAAACCTGTAATAAATGTATCCTTTCGTGAAAGGATATTAAAGAACAAATCGGTGGCAATGCCAGAAGAAAGAGTTTCATTTATCTTCCATCCACCGGCAAATGAAAAATAATGCTCTTGTTGAACGAAATCATTTTTAAGATATCCTGCACTATTCGAAAAATCATTATCAATATATACCTGCCTGTCTATTGAAGACTTCGCAGCTAATTGCAGTTGGATATTTGACAACAAGTTCTTTCTCCATATTAACTGAGCAAAACCGTGTCGGTTATTTAATCTTTGTGACGACTTAGGGTTATAAAAGATAACTGAGCCCGGTAAGCCACGATTTGATTGGTAATAAAAGGTTTTTATCAATAGTGTGCTGCTATCCCTTAACATTACCGGTAAATCAGATTCAATTTTCCATTGTTTAATATCAGCATTAGAGCGATACTGCAGGGTATCATTATGTTCATAGCCCTTAAAGGAATAATTACCATCTGCCTGTTGGTAAAATCCATTAAGCAACCAACTCACCCGATTATTTAATTTTGAACGCATAAACAGCGTGGGACTAATTGAGCCAAATGATGCTCCTGATAACTTAATTAATACCTCATCAGGTTCATCCTTCTTTGTTGCATAAGAATTAATGGCTAATACAGCAACTTGTGAAAAGGCTCGTGCGGGTTGAAGCCAGGGCGATGGTGCCGATTGATATAGGCTGATATCCTTAACATTGTCCATTGAAATTCTTCCCAAATCAATTTGACCCGCTCGTGCATCCGCCATTATAATTCCATCATACAAAACTCCGGTATGTTGTGCTCCCAAGCTGCGAACAGAAATTGTTTTAAGCCCTCCAATGCCACCATAGTCTTTCACCATTACACCTGAGAAAAACTTTACGGCATCAGCAACTGATACACTATTTAAGGTTTGTAATTCTTTTTCACTCAGCCTTTGAACAGCCACAGGTGAGGCACTTTCTGAAGATGTGTTATGAACAACTACCGGCTTTAACGTGTCTATATTTTGAGCAATAACAAATTTGTCTTGACAAAGTGCAAGAATAAGCAACCACAGATATCGTAAAAAATATTTCAAACCAAATGGTTTAAAAGCCCACGAGGGAAAAGAAGGGTTGATAAATGCCAAAATCAATGACACAATCCTTCGCTTTTCACCCGAAAGCTTTGATTAATGTAGAAACGGTACTGGCAGGTCTTCTGGCTAATTTTCGAAAGTGGACCTTCCCGCAATAGTGCAGTGGTGAAGCATTACTTTCGAGCCAACCGGAAAAATTCGGTTGACAACATTTTACAGCTACGGGGATAGCGCCGGAATTAAACCGGACTTCCCTATTAAGCCCATAGTGGGCACCAATCCAATGCAAATGTATTCATAATATTTTTATTCCGTCAAAAGTTTCAGGAACAACCACAGATATTTGCGATATTGTAAAGTAGGTAGTATTATTTTTGCTTTATGAAGAAAACAATTACTCTTCTTTTTCTTTGTTTGTTACTATTTTTCAATAGCGGGCAGTGCCAGGAAACGTGGAATTTACGTACCGTGGTTGACTATGCCATGAAAAATAATTTGGGTGTCAAACAAAGCGATATTCAAGCTCGAATAGCTGCGATTACTTTAAAACAGTCACGTGCAGATATCTTTCCTTCCACACAATTGGGAGGTGGATTTAGCCTTAATTCGGGAAGCAATCAAGACCCCACTTCTTTTGGTAGAATTACAGAAACCTATAAAGGTGCAAGTATTCAATTTCAAACTAGTGCAGATATTTTTAATTTTTTCAGAAAACGTAATACCATATTAGCTAATGAATGGGATGTTCGGGCTTCAAAAGCTATGGTAGATAAGCAGCGATACGACATTGCTTTAGCCGCAGCAAATGCTTATTTGCAAATCTTATTATCGCTAGAGCAGGAAAAGATTACGCTTTTACAAATCAGTCAAACAACTGTTCAATTAAATAATACACAAAAAATGGTTGAGGCGGGGTCGCTTCCCGAATTAAATGCCGTTCAATTAGAAGCTCAATTAGCCTCAGACAGTGTTAACTATATCACCACTAAAGGAAATACTTCTCTTGCCATTTTACAACTCAAAGCACTAATGGATCTTGATGCCGCTTTACCTTTTGAAATTGAAACGCCTGATGTAGAGAGAATACCTATTGAGCCTATTGCTGAGTTGCAACCTGAGGATGTATATGCACTTGCACTAATCAATCAACCACAACAGCGTGTAAATGATTATAGATTAAAAATGTGGAAGTATAATCTTAAATCAGCAAAAGCCAGTATGCTTCCTACCTTTTCGGGATACGGTTCATTAGGTAGTGCATATAACAATCAGGCATTACACATTACCGGAGTTACTCCTGTAAATGCGCCGATAGGCAACGTGGATATAGGAGGCACATCGTATCAGGTTTTTCCAATAACCCCTTTCAACTCTTATAGTTATGCTAAAACGAAATTTGGCCAACAGTTATCAGATAATTTTCGTCAAAGCATAGGCTTGTCAATAAACATTCCACTGTTTAATGGGCTTTCAATGCGGAGTAATTATTGGCGAAGCAAACTCAACTATGAAAGTACTGAATTACAAAAGAAACAAGATGATCAAAAGCTCAAGCAAGATATTTATCAAGCTTATACCGCAGCTATTACTGCAATGGAAAAATATAATGCCTCTAAAAAGAACTTGAGTACAAATGAAGTAGCATACAGTTTTGCCTCCAAGCGGTACGAGGTAGGTATGCTCAATGCATTTGACTTATTAACCGCCCAGAATAATCTTTTCCGGGCAAGGTTAGAAAATACGATAAGCCGGTTTGATTATGTTTTTAAAATGAAGGTGCTGGAATTTTACCGTGGACAAGGACTTAAGTTATAATTAAAAAATACAAAATCTATTCATGAATAAAAAAACTAAATGGCTTCTAATCTCAATAGCTGCTTTGGTTGTAGTACTTTTCGTTTTATCTAAATTGGGCGTTTTTGGAAAAGCAGAAGGCATTAATGTAACTACTGAAAAAGTTCAAAAGCGCAATATCATTCAAACCGTTACAGCAAGTGGAAAAGTATATCCCGAAATTGAGGTTAAAATTAGTCCTGACGTTAGCGGAGAGATAACTGAATTACTCGTTTCAGAAGGTGATACGGTTAAAAAGGGACAATTACTAGGCCGTATATACGCAGATATATACAGCACACAACGAGATCAGGCATCAAGCGGGGTATCCATAAGTGAGGCACAAGTGGCATCTGCACAAGCACAGGCAGCTAATGCCAAAGCGAATGTTGCTGCTATGCGTGCAAATCTTGATCAGGCGCAGAAGACATTTGATATGCAAAAGCAACTTTATGATGAAAAGGTAATAAGCAAAAACGAATTCAATATTGCTGATAATGCACTTAAAACTGCAAATGCAAATTATCAAGCTGCTTTAGAGGGATTAAGAGGAAATGAAGCAAGTATAAAAAGTGCACAAGCGAATGTACAAAGTTCACGAGCTGCTTTATCACGTGCGGACAAAGACCTTGACCGCACAGCAATTATTGCCCCGATGGATGGTGTGGTTAGTCTTCTTAGTGTTAAAAGAGGTGAGCGTGTTGTTGGAAGTAATATGATGGCAGGAACAGAAATTTTGCGCATTGCAGATATGTCAAAAATTGAAGTTAGGGTTGATGTAGGAGAAAATGATATTCCTAAAGTGAAATTAGGCGATAAGGCAATTATAACCATTGATGCTTATAATGATAAAAAATTTACTGGTGTAGTAACTCAAATTGCAGGTAGCAGTACGGGCGCTGCTCAACAAAGTAGTTTATCTTCTACTAATACTGACGTTACTCAGTATAAGGTTTCTATTCGTTTGGATTATGACAGCTACAAGGACCTTATCGGAAAAGGAGGTGTTTTCCCTTTCCGTCCCGGAATGAACACAAGTGCGGATATCCAAACCGAAAACCACCAAGATGTTTTGGGTGTTCCAATAAATGCAGTTTCCATTAGGGATAAAGAACAATCAGACAGCAGCCCAAATAAAATAGCTAAAACAGAATCTAATGACGGTACAGATATTGTGGTTTTTCTATTAGGCAAAGATGGTAAAGCAATTCGCAAAAAAGTGGAATCGGGAATTCAGGATATAAATTACATTGAAATACTCAATGGGTTAAAGGAAGGCGATGAAGTAATTACCGGGCCATACGACGTAGTGAGCAAGACACTGCAAAATGGGACACAGGTAAAGAAGGTAGAAAAAGGGGATCTATATAAAATGAAAAAATAATCACTTTTTAAAATAACTTCTCTGCATCAAGTACACTATTCGGTTTCCCCACATCAATAAAAGGCTCTCCCGAATGATCAAATCCGTTTATCAAATGATTTGGAGCTAGTGTAAGGAAGGTTTCTGTAATTGAAAACTTTCCTTTTTGATTTATTAGGGAAAGAAAATCTTTTCTATAAACAGTAACACAAGTAAATGCCTTTTCTGTTAAAGTCTCTTCAGGAATAACTATTCGCTCATCCTTTGTTTTAACATTTCGCCATCCGCAAAGACGGTTTTGATTATTCCATAAAAAATATCGATAAGTAATCCGTTGTTGAATACTTAACGTAGCCAATGCTTCGGATTGAAAGTGGAAATCAATCAGCTTGTTTAAGTTAAGACTGGTAAGTACATCTACATTTATGGTAACAAAGGGCTCATGTTGTAATAGTTTACTCGCATGCAGTAATCCACCTCCGGTTTCAAGGAGTTCCGCTTTTTCATCACTAATAACTATTTTACTACCCCAGCCATTATTCCTTGTTATCGCCTCTTCAATCTGGTCTGCAAAGTGATGAACATTAACTACCACTTCGTATATGCCATATCGTTGCAGATATTCAATATTATGTTGAAGCAGAGGTTTTCCATTAACAAGTGCGAGCGCCTTAGGGTGGCTATCTGTCCAAGGTTTAAATCGTGTTCCTAACCCTGCAGAAAAGATCATTGCTTTTTTTATTATTCCCATTTTAAATGCTAAAAATGCTGTTCAAGATGCTGCACTATCACATTAACATTATACTTATCCTTTAGATGTTTAGCCATCATATCAGCGGCATAGACACTTCTATGCTGTCCACCTGTACACCCAAAGTTGACAACTAAACTATCAAAATTCCTTTCTATATAATTTTCAATAGTGATATCAACAGTAGCAAATACCCGGCGCAAAAATTCCGGCATCTTGGTTTGAGTTTCCAGAAACTCTTTTACGGCAATATCTCTGCCCGTTTTTGATTTAAATTCATCTAATCGCCCCGGATTTAAAATTCCTCTACAATCAAAAACAAAACCACCACCGTTATCTGAGGTATCTTTTGGATATCCTCTTTTAATAAAAGAAAAACTGTTTATCTGTACAATCAGTGGATTTTCTTTAGATGCCTTCTTTAGCTCATACCGTAAAATACCCTCATCACCGGTAATTTCTAATAGAACTCTTTTTAGTTCAGGATATGCATTATCTAAAGGATAGTGCTTTAATACCCATGCCAAACTTTTTAACGCAAACGGTATGCTAATAAGAAAATGTTGCTTTTGTTGAAATAAACCCCGATAACCATAAGCTCCCAGCACTTGAAGTAACCGAAGTAAGGAGAGCTCCTTAAATTCATTTATTAACTCGGCACGTTTAACAGGAGTACCCAATTCATTTTCAATGCAATTCAAATAATACGCAAATAAATCATCTCTACATTGAGCAGACAAATCAGCTTTTGCCTGCCATAGCAAGGAAACAGCATCGTACACAATTGGTCCCTTCATCCCACCCTGATAGTCGATAAAAAAGACATCGTTATTTTTAATCAAAATATTTCTTCCTTGAAAATCACGAAACATAAAATAGCTGTAACGGCTTTGGGTAAAGGTTTTAGCCAACTCCTCTAATTCCTTCATGAGTTTATCCCTGTGATAACCAACCCCGGTGGTATCTAGGAAGTAGAATTTAAAATAGAGTAAGTCATGTAATACTCCTACCTTATTAAATTCGGGAGATACCAGGGCAATTGAATAATCCAATCCTTTATCTCCTAAAATTTGAATCTTAGCAAGTTGTTGCAAACTCTTACGGTACATTTCCAATACATCATCAATATTGCTCTGCTTTTCTTTATAATCCAGTAATGAAATATTTCCCAAATCTTCTTGTAAATACAAATCCCTATTTTTATTTACTGCATAAACTTCAGGCACTTGCAATTGAAGCTGTTTAAAATGAGTTGACCAATTAATAAAGGTTTCATTCTCTGGAATATTTGTATTAAAGGTTGCAATTAATGAAGGTTCTTTCGGTGATTTAAAGAGCACTCGGAAATACTTGCGGCTACTTCCACTCATTGGCAATTTATCAATGGTTGCCACTTCTTCCTTAGTAAAGGATGCGGTAAGCGATAGAATTTCAGCAATTACACTATTATGCATAAGGCAGATATAAAAATAAGCAATTAGACAATAGTATATGGCTTAAATCTTACCTGAAGTTAAACAACATCAAAACTATTCCTTGCCGGCAAATCTTTAAACATCACTTCAATTTTATGTTGCGACTCAGGAAAGATAATAGCCCATGCCGTCATACCAATTATAATCACATCGGTACTAAATGACATATTGCATATATACCAATTTTCGAGAGAAGCCTTATAAGGATAGATAGCTTGGTACATCGCCTTAGGGTCTTGTGCTGCTGACAACATTTTTTCCTCATCTCTAAATACTAAAGAACCAATACCTGTTATACCCGGCCTTACACTATAAATATTTTTCTTCGTTTTCTCATCAAATAAATTATAGCTCACCTCCATTAATGGTCGTGGTCCAACTATACTCATATCGCCAATTAAAACATTTATTATTTGTGGGAGTTCATTAATCTTAGTTTTTCGCAACACCCTGCCAACCGGTGTAACACGGGGGTCATTACGTAAAGTGATTTCTCCCGTTCCCATGTGTGGACTATTCTTTATCATAGTGGCAAACTTCCAAATATAAAATGGGCGGTTTCGATAGCCTACACGTTTTTGACGATAAAGTATTTCGTGCTCTCCTGTGAACAGAAGAATGATGCTCACTAAAAAGAATACCGGTAATAATATTACTAAGGCTACCAGAGCAATTAAAATATCAAGAAATCGTTTAATTGGCTTATACATCTAAGCGTTAAAATACGGATTTTATAACATCTACCACTTTTTGCATTTCACTATCAGAAATATACGTTGAACACGGGATGCTCAAACAATTACGATAAATGAAATCGGAACAGTCATTTTGATGATAATATAAATCTTCAATAAACATAGGAAGTTGATTCATCGGTATCCAAAATGGACGGCTTTGTAATTTTTCTTCGTTCAGCTTTTTCAGTATTTCTGCTTGTTTATTTGTTTTAATAGTAGGCATCCACCAATTTGGATTTACATCCGCATCTACTTCCTGAAAAGAGATATCACCAATACCTTGAAGCGCTTGCTTATAAAAAGCGATAATTTCTTTTTTTCGTAAAAGGAAATTCGGTAGTTGTTCCATCTGTGCAACACCCATAGCTGCCGCCATATTAACCAGCCTATAATTATATCCTATTTCATCATGAAAATATTCAAAAGGATCACTCTTTGCCTGTGTGGAAAGGTGTTTTGCTCTCTTTGCAACTTTCTCATCGGAGGTAACAATCATTCCTCCGCCACCTGTGGTGATAATTTTATTGCCATTATAGCTAAACGTACCCATCTTACCAAAGCTTCCGGCATGCTTCCCTTTGTAACAACTTCCTAATGCCTCTGTAGAATCTTCAATGATAGTAAGGTGATGGGTGGTGGCCAGGTTTACCAATCTATCCATATCACACATATTACCCAATACATGTACAGGCATAATAACCGGAATCCGTTTTCCGGAAGCCTTGTGAAAACATTTGTCACCTCGTTGCTCTGTTTCTTCATCAAGGAATTTTTCAAGCAAGTCCAAATTCATCTGCCAGGAATCCGGATCCACATCTATTAAAACGGCTCTGGCTCCTGTGTAACAAATAGAATTAAGTGTAGCTACAAAGGTTATATTTTGTGTGATAACTAAATCTCCGGATTGAACCCCTTCAATAATAAGACAGGTATGCAACGCGGTAGTACCGCTGCTTGTTGCCACAGCATAAGGGGTTCCGGCATAAGCTGCTGTCATTTTCTCAAACTGGTCAACATAAGCACCAACACTGCTCACCCAGCCGGTATCAAGACACTCCTTTACATATTTCCATTCATTGCCGCAAATATTAGGGCCACTTAGCAAAACCATACTTAAAAGTTTTGCGCAAATTACAACAAAGGAGTTGCGAATAGCAATAATAAAAGTTAGATATTTCTAAACTTCTGAGTATAGGGGTCTGTTACAATCCCTGATTTTATTAGGCGATAAATTTCACGAATCCCGTCGGGAACGGTTTTGGTAATAGTATAACCCAGTTCATTTTTAATTTTATCAAAATTAACCCTGTAGTCTCTAGGGTCTTCAGTGCTTTCAACAAATTTCACTTTTACATTAGGAACCACCTTACACACCTCTTCAATAATCATTCCTTTACTATAATTTTCTTGGGTGCTTCCCACGTTAAAAACGTTTGCTCGTACCTTTTCTTCAGGGCTTTCCAAAACCAAGCTAACTGAACGAGCCAGGTCTTCGACATGACAATACGGTCTCCAGAACTGTGCTCCCCAAATTTCTTGTTCGCCATTAAAAGCAGCGTTTCTGGTAAACTCATTTACTGTTAAATCAAAGCGAATACGTGGAGAGAAACCATAAACTGTGCTAAAGCGTAATGAAGTACAGCACATAGGAGAATTCTTGTTCTCTTCCAGTAAAAATTGTTCGTACTTCACCTTTAGTTCTGCATAAAGGGAAATAGGGTTTAGCGGAGAAGTTTCAAATACGAAGGAATTAGGATCAGGCATTTTACCATAATTACTGCATGTACTGGCAAATACAAATTTTCTAACTCCACTTTTTTCTGCCTCTGTAAAAAGGTTCACACCTCCCATCCAATTCGTTTCCTGTGCTTCATCACTAAACTTTTTACAAGCAGGGTCCCCAACAATAGCTGCAAGATGAGCCACAGCATCTATACCTTTTACTGCCTTTTTTACATCTTCAACATTTCTCAAGTCTCCTTTAAAAAATTCAAAATTAGGATTGAGCATTACATCATACAATGCATCTCCTCCAAACTTCAAACTATCAATGACACGTACATAATAACCCTTATCTAACAGCTGCCGAACTAATACGGAACCGATATATCCGGCTCCTCCGGTAACCAAAACCTTCATGTATTTACTTTTTTTCTGTTTTTAAAATATGTGCCGGGTTTCCTACCACAACACAATTATCATCTATATTATTTAATACCACAGCGCCGGCTCCAACAGTTACATTCTTTCCAATTTCCACACCCTGTTTAATTACAGCACCTGCACCAATAAAGCTCAATTCACCCACTGTTACATTTCCACAAAGTACGGCACCCGGGCCAATATGAGCAAAATCAGCCACATTACATTCATGTTCAATAATACAACCGGTATTACAAATTGTTGCATTACCTACTCTTGCTAATGGATTAATCACAACCCCCGCAGCTATTAAAACACCACTATTAGCCACTTTGGCTGAGCTGTCAATTATTGCAGATGGATGTATTGCATTTTCTGCATAACGGCCTAAAACAGCAAAATGATTAAACACTTTTTTTCGGATATGATTATCTCCTACCCCAACAAAAAACGGTTGCTTCATAACTGCTTGAAAACCTTCACCTGTCATTTCGCTACCTAAAAAATGCAACCCAAAAGGATTCTTAGATTTTTCATCCACATCACAATAAGCGGTTACAGGATTGCCTACAGCATGTAATACACCGCAACAAACAAAAGCATGACCTGAATATCCAATAATAATCATTTTTAACCTATTTCGTCCTAATGGAAATATCTGCAAATGTATGTAGTAAAAGCAGTTTATTTATGGATTTATTAATTGCACTTCCATAGCTTTAAATAGGTATCAATAACTATTTGTTTTTTGAACTCCTGAATAACTCTCTATCCTCCGGGTTTTCCCAATTCCAACCAGGTTTGCTCATTTAGCATTAACATCTTCACCCTTTTTATTGCCCAATCATCAGTATTTCTAATCAAACAAAAATACCCGGTAATTTCAGCATCGGCAATTTTCCGACAACCGGAGACATCGCAGGCAATTGTGCCCTTCCCATAGATGCCGCCTAAAGAAATACATTGTTCATTTCTTCCTGCAATAATAATTATACCATTAAAACCTGTATTAGTTAAGGTAGGTGTTAATTTCTGCTAATTTCATTGGTGATTATAATGGTATTCTCTAAAAATGACAATTCTCTTTATGCAAGATAAATTCGTTTATACCATACCTCAAGGCAGAATAACATCCACAAAATTTTTGCTCTCTTTTCTGCGGGTATCCGTACCCGTTCGTCAAATAAATTTGTAATAAATTCTTTTTGTATCAGCGCCGGACTTAATGCATTTGTAGATAACAAATAATCTCCAATAATTTCTTTCAATTGTCCGTTTACCCAATCTTTTAATGGCACTTCAAATCCCCTTTTAGGTTGATGTATAATGGATTCGGGTAAATATTTTTTAGCTATTGTACGCAATAGCACTTTAGTTGATGCTCCTTTAATTTTATAATCATCACTTAATCCCGGAATATAATTCATTAACTCCATGGATAAGAATGGGCTTCTTCCTTCCAGAGAATTTGACATAGAAGCAATATCCATTTTAACCAATAAATCACTAAACAAATTAGTATCAAAATCCAAGTTCATTATCTTTTTTAAACCGGAAAGGTTAGCCTGTGAAATAAAATTGAAATCCCTGCGCATACTCATCATATCTTCACCCTCTCCCAGTAAAAGATTATGCTCAAATCCTTCTAAAATATCTAATCCTGCTGAAAAGTAAACTTCTAATCCCTTTTTCCCTGACAATTCTAACAGCCGATAAATAAAATTATAGCGCGACTTTTTATCATTTGGGTAAGGCAAAAGGGAAGCAAGGGCTCTAGCTCCAAAAGTTATTAGTGCATTCTTTTTGAAGAAATCCATTTTTGAAAAGGGCACATAACGCCGGTAACCTCCAAATAGCTCATCAGCCCCATCTCCGTTAAGAATAACTTTTACATGCTTTCGTGCCTCACGTGCCACATAGTAGGAAGGGATGGCGCTACTATCAAAATATGGCTCACCATAATTCATTATAATCTGTTCGATATCGTTACGCAATCCATCAAATGAAATATCAATTTCAGCATGATTGGTATTGTATCGTTCGGCTACAAGCCTTGCTAAAGGGGCTTCATTATACGTTCCTTGAAAAGAAACAGTAAAAGTTTTTAATTGAGGCTTGTATGGTGCAGCTAATGCTACAACTAGCCCACTATCAATACCTCCACTCAAGAAGCTCCCTACTTCCACATCACTTAACGTCAGTCTTCGATGAATAGAAGACTCAATTAATGTTTCTGTCTTTTCCAATGCTTCTGAAAAAGTATCATGACTTTTATTACAATATTGTTCATGTATATTCCACCACCGGTGTTCTTCCTTCTTTAAAGTAATTGTATTAAACCTAATCCATGTTCCAGCAAGCATTTCCTGCACATGCCTGTAAGGTGTAAACTGACGATAAAAGACACCTAACCTAAAATAATGGCTAAAAATATCTCCATTCATTTCAAGAGGCAAAAAGCTTTTTAAGCAATTCAATTCACTGGCAAAAACAAGTTGATCTCCTTTATCATAAATATATAGTGGCTTTTTTCCTGCTCGGTCTCTAGCAAGAAAAATCTCATGTTCCTTTCTATCATAAATCGCAAAGGCAAACATTCCATCAAGATGATGCAGCATATTTACTCCGAGCTTTTTGTAAAGCAACAACAGCGTTTCTGTATCCGACCTTGTTTCGCCTTCCAAATGGAATCGTTTTCTAAGATCAAGATGATTGTAAATTTGGCCATTAAAAATAATAGAATACCTGCTGTTCAAATGCATTGGCTGCGCTCCGCCTTCAACGTCTAAAATAGATAGCCGAAGGTGGATAAGATGAACATTATCATGAATAAACTCTTGTTGTGCATCGGGCCCCCGATGCAGCAAGGCGGACTTAACCTTTTGAAATGGCAACTGAATATTAACTGCCCCTGCAATACCACACATGAAGCAATAGGTTTAAACAAAAATAACAGCTAATTATTGAATACAAGAAAGGTTTTTAAGATAAATTTGTCACAACTCAATTTTAACCGGCGCATAACTTCCCAATGGACATCTTTGATTTTATTGTTTTTTTCATCTGGGTTTTTATTTTTTATATCCTACTAGCTATCAGGCGAAAGCGTTATCAGGATCCATTTTTTCGTAAACATATCATTCGCGCATTTTGGGTAAAAGTTTTTGCGACTTTGTGCTATAGCTTTTTTGTATTATATCTTTCACCCGGTGATACTACCCTGCTTTATTTTCCGGAGGCGGCAAATATTCGGCAAATGATTTTGAAAGATCCCTCAAAGGTTTCAATTCTATTTCACGCTGCCACTGACTTTGATCAAACCCAACTTACCACAAATGCTAATTTGGGATATTTTGACACTGAAGGGAATTTTATGGTCACTCGTATCGCTGCCATTTTTTCTTTCTTCACATTTGGTAAATTTTTAGCCACTAATCTCTTTTTTTCAATGTTTGCGCTTACTGGAGCGTGGAAACTATTTCGTTTTTTTTATAATCAGTATCCTAATTTGAAAAGACAAATTGCTATTGCCACACTATATCTACCTTCCCTTGTTTTTTGGGGAGCAGGTATATTAAAAGATCCTTTATGCACAGGCTCAATTGGATTTATGACTTATGCCATTTTCAATGCCTTTGTTTTAAAAAAGCATATAATAAAGAACATCATTACCTTCTCATTTTTTAGCTGGCTTCTCTATATTGTAAAGTCATACATTTTTGTTTCTTACCTTCCGTTCCTTATATTGTTTTTAATTTTAAGCAAGCTTGCTCTTGTAGAAAATATACTCCTAAAAGCATTTATTGTTTTATTGTTTATTACCGGAAGTGTTTTCGCATTCTTACGCTTTACTGAGTCTGAGCGGAATGTTTTTGGAAATTTTGCCACACAAGGGATTGGCGAATCTGTGCTTCATTATCAGAGAGAATTTCAGCAAAAGGATTTTGCAGAATCAACTTTTTCTTTGGGTGTAGAGTTTGACGGATCAATAATAAGTTTAGTAAAAATTGGTCCGGCGGCTGTTGCTGCAACACTATTTAGACCGTTTATTTGGGAATCAAGAAAAATCAGCACTTTGCTATCATCGCTTGAGGGTTTGGTTATAATGCTATTTACCGCTTATGTATTCCTGAGGGTTGGTCTTTTTAAATTTATAGGGGCAATTTTCAGGAGCCCTATTATAATGTATTGTTTTACTTTTTCTATTTTATTTTCTCTTTTTGTAGGAGCAACTACATTAAATTTTGGATCGCTGGTAAGATATAAGATTCCCGGTATGCCGTTTTTTATTATGTCGCTCTTTCTTATTTTAGACATTTACAAAAAGGGAAAAGAGAATAAAGAGTTGAAAAATAATGAGCGTGTGACTATTCCTGAGGTTTAGCCTTTAACGGGATCAGCATGACGAACCAAATCCGATTCCGGAAACATAGAGAGCCAAAGATCTTTCATATAAAATAATACAGACTCAGAAATAAGATTATGCTTTCTACCTAATTTCTGCACAATATCATCAGGGAAAGTGGTGAAATTATTTCTTATGGCATCCACTGCAGGCCATACCATAAAGCTAAGCTTCTTAACCCTATCCGTACGCTGAAAAATCAAAATAGCTGCTGCAAAGGCAAACAAAAAACCAACATAATTCACAAAAGCCAATACAGTATTATTCCATTTAGATTTATGAATAAAAAAGCGATTACGTAAATAAAAATACATCTTCCAAGTGGAACGATATTCCCAATCACTTTTATAAGAAAATGCACAAGATGGATGATAATGAAGAGCTGATGTAATTGTGTAGGTAGGAAATTTATTTGCTTTGGTGATACGAAAGAGGTATTCTGTTTCATCACCCCAAACAAACAAGGATTTTTTAGGAAGTCCCACTCTCTCTACGATAGATCGGTGAATTAAAGTACCATTAAAAGGATGGCACACTCCTTCAATTTTTTCTTCCTTTACATCATCAATTGTTTGGTAGCCCTTGGTTTTCCAAACAAATGTCTTTTTATCTTCTTTATTTATTACTGCACAATTAAGCAATGCTCGTTCGTTCCCTTCATTCTTTAATAAATGGTGGAGCGCATCGGGATGTGGATATCCGTCATCATCCATACACCAAATCCATGAATAGCCTTTTTGGAATGCCCATGAAATACCTGTATTAAACCCTCCTCCGGATCCACAATTTTCTTGTGAAATAAAAAATATCCCTTCCTGTTTCTCCAACCAGATTTCAGTATCATCTGTACTGCCATTATTAATAACTAAAATAGCATCCGGTTTATGGGACTGCGCTTTTAACGCTTCAATACATTCAGAAAGCATTTTGAGTCTATTGCACGATACAACGACTGCGATGACTTTTTCACGGGACATACGGATTTTGTTTTATTAAAACACAGAATAATCTTATAACGCCTGTAGCCCTTTGTTATTGTGATAATAGGGTATCTATGTTAGAATTAATAAAGTGAAATAATTTCGGTATGTAACACAAGCCGGTCTGATTGCACTCATCTTTGCATATTGACACTCAACAGTTTACACAATTATAAAAAGACATGTAATTGCTTTATGTGTTATATCGAGTCTTCGATATTAGGAAAAACAGGTAGGGGTTTTCCTGTTTTAAAAGCTTGAGCAAAGGTAGTGGCAAAATGCAAGGCTTCATCTATCACATTATGCATATCCATATAACGGTAGGTGGCTAATCGGCCAAGAAAAGAAAAACCATTCAATGTCGCAGCCTTCTTTCGATAATCGAATAATATTCTTTTATCTGCGTCTAATCGTTTGGGATAGTAAGGCTCATCACTTGGTGTTGTTTCGTGGCTATATTCTTTAAAATAAACAGTTTTATCATGTTTCTCCCATGGGGTAAAGTGCTTATGCTCTGAAATTCTTGTATATGGTACTGTCTCATCACAAAAATTCATTTGAGCGGTTCCCTGGAAATCACCATCTTGAACATTGCGCTCAAATGTTACGGTACGATATCCTAAGCGACCAAAACAAAATTGAAAAAATGTATCTAACGGTCCGGTATAAAAAATGTGATTATACTCTTCGTGCTGTTCTCCGGGAAAGAATTTTCTGTTTAGATGAAGTTTTATTGCGGGGCTATCAATCATCTTCTCCATCACAGCCGAATATCCTTCAACCGGGATACCTGTATATGGATGAGGGTGGTAGTTATCATCATAATTAAACCGAACAGGAATACGTTTTAAAATAGATGCAGGAAGTTCACGAGGTTCACACCCCCATTGCTTTTTTGTGTAACCATAAAAGAAAGCACGATATAAATCCTTGCCTATGAAAGCCAAGGCTTGGTCCTCAAAGTTTGTAGGATGCAGAATAGAATGGTCAGCAAGTGAACTCAAAAAAATCTTGGCCTGTTTTGGATCCAGCGCTTTACCAAAATACTGATTAATAGTCATCAGATTTATAGGTAAAGGAAAGATTTTATCATCCACCCTTGCTTTTACCCTGTGGACATAAGGCCTGAATTCTACAAAAGAATTTACAAAATCCCAGATTTCTTTCTTATCTGTATTGAATATATGCGGGCCATAATGATGTACCATTATCCCTGTTTCTTCATCACGAGATGTGTGACAATTCCCACCTATGTGGCTACGTTCATCAATTATATCAATAGTACAATCTAATTGCTTTATTAGCCTATTTGCCAATACGCACCCGGAAAACCCGGCCCCAACAATTAAAAATTTAGCAGCCATTTAATTCGTATTAATGTAAAAATAAAAAATCAATGCTTGAAATCGCCCGGGTATTGCCGAAGGCGGGGAGTTTTAGCACTACCGCTCAACTGAATTACCAGAGTTTAAATTTAGCAAATTTGTTTCATTGAAAAACTTTCGCCGCGCTTTTGGCAATACTATGTTGTGTGTAGCCAGATGGGTGTCGAAATTATCTAAGATAGGGTCATATGAAAAAATACCTCTTTCAAATTAATAATCTAAATCTGATTACCATAGATTTATTCCCTTTTACAATAACTTAAACTCAAATTACAAGCATTTGTAAGTTCTTAAAATTTTCTTCATATACTGTATGGTAGGTTTTGCTTCAATTAGATTAAAGTAACTCCAACAAATCATATTTGCCAGTGGCTCATAGCTACCTTCTCTTGGAACTCCAATAAAATTTATAATCTTCCTTTTATAGTAAGTACGTAAACTATCTAAAGCTTGTAGAGGTAGGTTACTTATCTGTACATAATACCTGCCGGAATAGTCTCTATTTGACGGAGTGTTAATATTACTATCAATCATTTGGTATTGTTCCCTAATACAATAGTACAAAAGGTACCCTCTCATCCCCGTTCAACTTATTTTTTTATCTTCCACCCTTCAGCTAAGGAAGGAGTATTTTCGCTAAAAAAAATAGAACTTCCATTATTACCCTTATAATATATCTCCAAATAATCTTCAGATTCATTTATAACTAAATCTCCGGTTAATTGCCTTACATGTATATTCCCTTTTTTAACAACTTTTCTTTGATTTCTATCAAATAGGTATATTGGTTTTGAATCAACCATACTTATGTATCTTAAAAAGCCGTAGTATCCTAAGTATTGCTTCTCGAGTATAATATATCTATCATTAATTTCTTGAGTTGTGCATGCACCATTAATATAGACTGTGCTATCGGAACATGTTGAAACTGAAATTGGGATATAAAAAATAACGTGCATTATCAAAGTAATACTAATACTAAGTATTGCAAAAGATGCTAAGCACCCAAAAACAGACTTTAATTTACTATTCATAATGCATCAAGTGGTATAGAAAATGAAAAACTTACATTCACAATCTTTACATCTGAATAGTTGTTGTAATTCATACCAATCATATTTCTCTTTTGAAAATCCCTATAAGTAGCATTTGTTACAGAAATCCCTTTACTAAAATCTAAACCCATATAATTGGTTTTAGGATTCCATACACCTAAGGGCTGCTCGCCAATAAAATTAAACCCATCAACAATGTATACACCTAATTGCAAAATGGATATCTCAAACTCATTTTCCAATCTTTTAATTTTACCTTTTGCAGCTATATGCATCGTGGTTGAACCAACAGCAGCAAAATATTCATTCCATTCTACATTAAAAAAATCTTCTTCTTTACTTTCGCTTCTAAAATAATACCTTTCAATTAATGGCTCAAATGTGTCTCTAAAAAGATCGAATGAAAAAGTGCCATAGTCAGTAACAGAATCAATCTCTTGGGGAATAGTAATAATAGCATCTTCATACATTTTTCTAATTTGCTTTACTATAAACTCCTTTGATTTATCATTTTTCCATTTTGCTATAGTAAACAATCCTTCTTCAAAAATTCCATTATATACCTCTTGAGCTATTTGAAATTTTAAGGCCCAGTCCATTTTTAATAAATAAGTAATAGGTTTAACTTTTTTAGCATCGATGTTTATTTTACCTGAAAACCAAACTAATTGACAAGAAGTTGCTAATTGCCATTTATGAAACTCCATTATTCTTGGGATCTCTTTTACGACATTAATTTTCAACATTTCTTCTGGCTTGCTTGGAAAACCTTTATGTTTTTCTTTCCCATTTTCAAAATAATGTACATTATAAAATAGCCAATCAACATTTGGGCTTTTCATATACCAGTTACTTTTTAGGCTGATTTTCACAAAAAATGTATTGTTTGCTAAAACCTTAACAGGGAATTTGTGAAGTTCTGAGATAACGTTAAACGCAATAAAATCCCAAATGGAAATATAGATTTCGGTATTTGCGGGAATATTTTTGGTAACACCATAAATAAAAACATCATCGCCGTAATCAACGACGTCAATTTTCTTTTTCTGAGCGTCACACCAAAACGAATTTGTTATTTCTACAGCAATACCTTTTAAATCTAATAAGGATTTATCTAACACAGGAGGTTCCTCATCCCGTGAACTAAAGTTAAACAACACAGAATTATCATCATAATATTCTTTGCTATCCAATACTTCTTCTCCCCAGATATTGGTATCCATAATTAAAATATTTAAAAGTTAAATGATTATCCTGAACTTGAAATACATAAACCCTAATCATGCTTACAATTACACCCGCTTTGTGGAACATCACAACATTCCGAGAATACTTTCTTATAGAGTTTAGCTCTTTCCCCAGGTTCGGATATTTGCTCTATAGTTTGGATAGCTTGCTGCAACTTTTGATTTTGAAGTTCACTATTTAATGCATCAGCTTCTTGTAATTTTTGATTATAGCAATCCAAACTTTCTCCTTGTCCAAGTAAAGCATCTACAACTAAAGACGGAGTCCGTAATATTCTGTTTGTAACATCAAGAATAATTCCTTCTACTTTCCTTCCTTCGTATACTTGACTTAATCCCTTTTTTACTCGCACATATTCTATAATTTCTGGTTCAGGTAGCGGGTCTATACAATTATTCAGTTCTTCAGTAACTTTTTCAATTAAACCCACTGTTTTACCTTCATAATCTCGTATGCTGCAAAGTTGAGTGTAAATCATTCGTTTAGCCATTTCGACGAATTCCCGATCTCTCATAACTTCATCTAAGAAATCATGCAGATTAGCAAGTCGAGCTGATTTTCTATTTTCTAGCCCACCATAAAAAACAAAGGAAACATCCACTAAGTGAGTTATACTCACAAACTCTTGCAAGAGTTGGCGAAAAACAAAGTTTAATACCCTGCTTTTATTAATGTTTTCCAGCTCTCTTACGATTGTCTCTTCATATTCATTTATTGAAGTGGAGGATGTTTCGGAATTTATCTCAATTTGTCTAAGTGAATCTGATTTTGCAACATGGTGGGATGTTGCGCCAGTCAACATTTTAACTTGTGTCTCAACAGCATTATTTACAGTAGTAGTTTCTGAGGATGTACCTCCTCCACCTCCACCACCGCCAATTTTGAACACACCCAGATTTAGTCCAAAGCTACCTCCGGCTTTCCAGTTTTTGGTTTTGGTATTTATTTCTTGTACGCTTTTGTTTGTAGCATGCCCAACTTCATTTTGAATGGTATTCTGCAAATCTTCAGCACTGCTCTCACTATAACTATCCAGTACATTTTGAGCCAACATTTTTGTAACCTGCTCTTGCTGATATGTACGAATCGTGATAGTGGTTCTTTCCCCGGGAAGAAGGGAAAAAGTTTTTATCGTCTTCCCAGCGCCATAATCTCCCAGATACGATGACATTTTCATTTCTAATGCAATCATTATAGAAGGAAGTAATTCTTCTGGTTCTTCAATAGCTACAAACTGGGTGGAAATTTTGTTTCCGGTTGAATTAGAAACTAATATTGGTCTGAATCCATCTTTAATCATCCGTGTTACATACTTTACCGGTATAAACGCCCTTACTATTGGTGTAGGTACATATACCGGTGTTCCTGTCGATGGGCTTGTTGGATTATTCGGAAGCTGAGGCGTTATAGGATTAGGAATATTAACTGTATTCTGACCGGTATCCTCAAAATTAAAAGTTCGGTCAATTGGAAATAAGCTCGGTTTTTCTGTTTCACTTACACTTGATCTAGCTTCTAACTCCTCGGGGATCAATTCCAGATTTACTATTGCAACATTTTCTCTATTTATCAACTCTACATTATCAAAAATTCCCACTGAGCCTGCATTCTGAATATCTCTCAAGACTAATGCTTCAAGTTCATGTAGGGGAAGTTCTTGAAGATCTTTCCAAAAATTATCTATTTCAATAGGTTTAAACCAATCTAACGGAATATCTAAATTTAAAAATGCTGTTGCATTATATGAAGTATTCTGCGGCAGACTGTAATTTAAAATACTGGCCTGTCCATTTTCTTGCAACTTAATGAATGGTTCTTTAGGTGTACATGATGAAGTACTCATAGCGTAATGGTTTAAAATTTTAGTAGAAATCGAATATAGGTATTTTTTATATTAATTGTTATGAGCAAAATCATATAAGTCGGCGGTCTGGTTACACACAACATTAAAAATAACGGCATATCACCTTAATTGATTTTACCAATTCAATTATCCTCTTATTTTTGCAATCTGAAATGAAAATAGCATATAACCGTAATCCCGAAGCCATAGTAAAAGGAACCAACCGTGAAATTGCCGTATTTTCTACAGATGGTGAAAACATAGACACCGAAGTAGTGAAATCTTTTGGTGATGAGTGGTTGAAGTTTCATGAATTCTCTGATAAGAGTATTGAAAAACTATCAAATGAATATTTTGATGTTCTTAATGATAGTATATTAAACAAACAAAGTTATGCGCTGGATATTGGTTGTGGTACCGGCAGATGGACGAAGTCATTGGCTACTAAAGCCGGCTTTATAGAAGCTATTGACCCAAGTGATGCCATTTTTGCTGCTGATAAATTACTGGGTAAAATTGACAATGTAAGACTATCTAAAGCAAGTGTAGAAACGATACCATTTGATGACAATACTTTTGATTTTGCGATGAGTATAGGTGTCTTGCATCACATCCCCAACACACAGCAAGCCATGAAGGACTGTGTAAGAAAAGTTAAGAAAGGAGGATATTTTTATTGCTATTTATATTACAATTTGGAAACCAGGGGATGGTGGTTTAAAACCTTATTTGCGATTAGTGATTTAATTAGAAAAGTTGTAAGCAAGTTACCATCGGGGTTAAAGAAATTCATTTGTGATATTCTGACCATAGTCATTTATATGCCCTTGATATTATGGGTGCGGTTTCTTGTACTCATTGGATTAAGAAATATAGCAAAGAAAATGCCATTAAGTGCATATAATGATAAATCTTTCTTTGTTATTCGAAATGATGCATTAGACCGGTTTGGAACAAAACTAGAACATCGGTTTTCCAAAGCAGAGGTATTGGAAATGATGGAAAATTGCGGGTTAACTGATATCGTTATCAGTCCGCTAATGCCTTATTACCATGCCATAGGAAAAAAGATTTAGTCTTTATTGAAAATCTCACTATACACTTTTCGATATTGCTCAACTGCTTTGCTCAAAGAATAGACTTCTTCTGCACCGCACCTTATTTTTTTATTATCGAAAGATGGAATCAATTTTATTTTTCTAGCTGCTTCACGATAAGATTCTTCAGTAAACGCATTAATAATTATCCCTCCATTATACTGTTTGATGATTTCATCCACATCTCCAATCCCACTGTTCGTAATAATCGGAATACCCATTGCCATAATTTCTCCATGCTTTGTTGGCGATGATGACAGTTTGCTAAAACAGGGTTTTATAAAAAAGAAGGAATAATTACTCAGAGACAGCCAAACCGGAACCTCATTACGTGCTGCCGCTGTAATAAAAAGGTTTTTATCGGGCACACCGGCAGTTTTGGCAGCAGCGAATATATCATTGTGGCGATGTGGTGAAATAAATAAGAATTTCGCAGTAGGAATTTCATCAATTATCGCTTTGCACAAACTCATCATTTCATTGGTTAAATACCATCCTCCTATTGAACCCAGATAACTAAATACCAGGTCATTTTCCTCTATTCCAAGTTGCTTTTGGAAATTTTGTTGTACTTCTTTTGGAATAGTATCCCTATTAAATAATTTCAAATCCACGCTACAAGGGATTACCTGTAATGGCACAGGCTGGCCTTTAATGTGCTTCCAACCATGAATAATTTTCTTCGCTTTATAAGTAAGACAAACATTGTAATCAGCACGTTCTATACACGCTGCTTCATGGTGCTTAAAAAATTTATATATCAGGTTAAATAATGGATTTGCACGATTCCACATCCCTCCATCCACTCTTTCGTCTGCCCAGAAACCCCTTATATCATTCAAAAACTTTACATCCCATTTCTTCTTCATCCATAAGCCAATCAAAGTGGGAACTCCGGGGCGAGTATGCACCAAATGAAACGGGTCTCTTTTATGTATAGCCTTTACCACACACTTCATTTTCCATGCATCATAAACCGATGACAAAACAGGAGGATTTTTATGATAGGGAATACTCACCCATTCTATTGGGAATCCTGAAAGGGTTTGTAAAACACGTGTCTTCCCTTTAATATAATTTTCCTTTTTATCACAACTCACCAAGGTAAAGCGATATCCTGCCGCAGTTAGCCCTTTTAAATACGGAATCACCTGACTTTGCCCCAGCGGATCAGTCATTCCATCATAAGATAAAAATAAAACGTGCAACATAGCGATAAATTAATCCATCCAACGTTTATACCAAAGCTGAAACATCAATAAAAACCAAAACAATGAGTAATAACTCTTATTCCCAGCCTTCCATTCCCGAAGTACTTTATTAATACCCTCTTGCTTAAATAACCCATGAGCATCCAATGCCTTTGGAGAAAAGTATTCTTCCAAATAAACACCCGGATTTTTCCGCAGCCAATCTACAATCGGAACACCAAACCCCATCTTGGGTCTGTTAACTAATTCTTGGGGTACCAAATCATGAACAATATCTTTTAAAATTTTCTTTGTGATGGAATTTTTCAATTTAAATGATGCAGGCAATTGGGCAGTAAATTCAACAATACGATAATCCAGCAGTGGACATCTCGCTTCCAGTCCAACAGACATACTTGCTCTGTCCACTTTAACTAAAATATCATCCGGTAAATAGGTTTTATAATCAACTGCCATCATCTTTTCAAAATCATTCACGTCCGAAGCCAAACTACTTGATATTGTGGTTAATGAAGATGGAATGGGTAGGTTAAAACTTAACAATTCTTCCAACTGCAAAGGGGCGTAGGAGTGAGAAAGCACATCATCCATTATGTAAATCATATTTGGATTGCGTATTGCCTGTGCCAGACGACTCTTCTTTGTAACCACTGCATCATTTCGAAAAATCTGAGATAATAAGGGATTCGGTAATGCACTAAAAATTGATGCCGCCGTTCCCCTAATAGGTTCTGGAATTTTCGATATTTTTTTGAACAAATCCAGTGCGAGAGAATATTTTTTATATCCTCCAAAAATTTCATCCCCGGCATCAGCACTCAATGCAACCGAAACCTGTTTCTTTGCAAGCCTACTTAACAGCATTGTGGGAATAATAGATGAATCACCAAATGGCTCATCACAAAAAAAGGGAATAGTTGGTATAATGTCCTCTACCTCCTTTTGGGTGCAATACTGTTCGGAATGATTAGTACCCAAAAAACCAGCTACTTTTTTAGCATAAACAGCCTCATTATACGCTTCTTCTTCTAAACCAATTGTAAAGGTGTTAAGTTTTTCGGTTCGCCCTGTTTGCAATAATGCCGTTATCGCAGTACTGTCATATCCTCCACTTAAGAAAATACCAATAGGTACATCAGCAACCATACGACATTGAGCTGCAGAAAGTAACAATCTTCTTATTTCTTCCTTTGCTTCTACATAGGAAATATTAAGCTTGGGCTTATCATAATAGTCAAATACATTCCAGTATTGCTTTATCTCCATGCCTTGTGTTTGAGGAGAAAACGTAAGGGAATGTCCAGCAGGAAGTTTAAAAGTATTTTCAAAAATTGAATAAGGAGCTAGAATGTAGCCATATTGTATATATTGTAATACCGCTTGTTTAGACAACTCCTTTTTAAATCTTGGATGTGAATGAAAGCTTTTCAGTTCTGAAGAGAACATGAATAATCCATCATTCCAATAATAATAAAGTGGCTTAACTCCCGTTCTATCTCTAACCGCAACAATAGAGGAATCTAGTGCATTGTAAATTACAAAAGCAAACATGCCATTAAATCTATAAAATGCTTTTTCTTTCCACTCATCCCACGCATGTAAAATAACTTCTGTATCCGAAAGAGAATTAAAAACATGCCCTAATGCTTGAAGTTCACTACGTAATGCTTCAAAATTATATATCTCACCATTATAGATTATACACCAATGTTTATACCACATAGGCTGTGAAGCCTTTTTACTTAAATCAATAATCGAGAGCCTTTGAAACCCCAGCCCGATTGTAAATTTTTCTAACGAAAAAAATTCAGTTCCACGGTCATCCGGTCCACGATGCTGTAATGCATCGGTCATATTATTAAGGTCATCCAATTCAGAGGTACACCCAAAGTCAACAAAACCAGTAATACCGCACATATTTAATAATTGAAGAGAGTAAGACTTTTTTTCAAAGTGACTTTTTTAGAGAAATGGTTACATAAATCTTATTCCCATCTCTATCAAAAAAGAATGCATTGGCATATTCACCGTGTGTAAGAGCACGCAATAAATCTATATGTTCACCTAATTTCCCTTCTTGTTGCAAATCGAGCTGACATAATTGACTAAAATCCTTTTTAAGATTAACATTCCCTTCATGTGGGATAACTGTAGTATAGGAATTATTCAAAATGGATTCAAGATGAATGTCCAACAGGTGAAACTCTGCATCTAATACTTTATAATAAACAGTATAGCTTGTATCCCAACATTCTATTTTAATCGGTTTCTGGGCTATAATAGGGCCGTGATCCAATTGTTCATCTATCTCATGAATAGTTGCTCCGGCAGGTAATTTATTTATGATAGAAAACACCTGAGGATACCATCCACGATTATAAGGGTTAAGTCCGGGATGAACATTTATACACCTCACCTTTTTTATCAGCTCAGGAGGAAAAATTTGTTTACAGTGCAGAGAAATAACTAAGTCATATTTTTCAACAATTTCATCTACTTCGGTATTAATTTTAACCGGTTTAATCCAATCTGCACCTTCATATTTCGCCAGCATCGCTTTATTGTTGTAACTAAAGGAATAGCTAAACAAAGCGGGAGGAAGCGATTTAGCATGAACAAGTTTTTTAAACCTATCTAAAATCAATTCATTGTCTGAAAGAATTAGCACCATATAAATAATTTCATTTTTTTATTTCAGTAGAATAAATTTTGCGCAACCCTTCAAGATGATGTTCAAGAGTAAAATATTTCAACACTCTAACATAGGCATCCTCACTAAGTTTATTTAATCTTGATTTATCGTTGGCTATTTCTAATAGTAATTGGGTTAGTGGTTTTGTGTCATTTGTAGGGAAATATAACGCCGTATCTTCGCACTGTTCATGAAAAGAAGGGATATCACTCAACAACAAAGGAATCTTCATGGCCATTGCTTCTAACACCGCCAAAGAAAAACCTTCATAGTGAGAGGGCATAATAAAAATATCATAATCTGATAAAAGATCTCGAATATTCTTTTTCTGACCCATCAAACGTATATTAACTCTTGATTTTTCAATAGCCTTTCTCAATTCATCTTCCAAAGGTCCTTTTCCGTATATGTCTATAGAAATAGGCATGTTTTTAAGCCTTTCAAATACCCTAATTAAGAAGTCGTGGTTTTTTTGATACCTAAGCGCGCCAACCGAAACAAGCTTCAATACATTATCGTTATGTTGTCTTTTATTGTTAGGTTTAAACTTATTAATATCAACAAAGGTGTACAACAAATAGTTTTTTCCCGGATTTACATTCAATACTGTAAAATATTCCTGAAGAGCTCCTTTAGCCACCGCGATTATTACAGATGGATGCAACCGGTAGGTAATTTTATCCAGCCATCTAAAATACCAGTGTTGGTAATCTACCTGCTGACTTGGAAAGGTGTGGATAGTAGTAACTAAGGGGATGCTGCGAGGCCTTGCAATACGAGCGATAATTGTTGGCCAAATTAAATGGGTATGTATCAAATCAGGGTTTATTTTGTTGATGATTTTTCGCATACGGATTGCCAAAAGTGGGAAGAGCAGCAATTGTCGTAGCTTAATATTCATGCATATCAACTTACAGCCTTCTAATTCATCATCAAAATCATTACCCGAAAACAGGGTTAGAATCACATGTTCATATTCATTAAGCTCATTAATAACCGATACCATCATTGTTTCTGCTCCACCACGGTTGAGATTAAAAATAATATGCAATACTCGCTTTTTCATAACTCCTTTTAAGAACTAACCGGCTTTGAGAAAACTTTTTTTACAAAGCTGCGATTTATCCAAAGTGAAAATAACAATACAAGAAAATAGCTTAAACAGACACCATAAGCGGCTCCTTTGGACTCCCAGTTTTTTATAAAAAAATTATTAATCAACAAGCTAATTACAATCGTAAAAACAGAAATTATGAGAATTTTCCTTTTCTGTTTATAATACAACATAGAAGCATAGAAGAAATAGTTCACCGTCCAGAAAAAACTTCCTAATGATAATAGCGGAATTAGGTTTAATGCTGAATAATATTTTTTATTAATAAACAAATGATAGGCCAGCGGAGACAAAAATATCAATGCCAATAAGAAGAATATCATAATAGCAATAAACTGAAGAAACGACCTTTTTACCAATCGAAGGTCTTTATCATTTGTAGAAAGCTGGCTAAATATTTTGGGGAAGAAGTGATAGAGTGTTGACTTTCCCATAATATTTATTACTGAGGCGAAAATAGCAGCAATGCTATAAATGCCTAATGTTGCATTTTGATCATTTGTATAACCTGAAAGGAAAAATTTATCTGAAGCCCCCAAGCAAAAAATACTCCCCTGCATGAGTACAATTGGGCCTGCATAATACAGTTCATTTTTAAGTAAACCCCATTTTACATTTCCGAAGATGTATCCTTTCTTTTTAAAATAATAAAACGCATACAAAGTAGTAATCCCAAATGCCACCAAGATACCTGCAACACGTCCATGCCAGCGCCAGGCAAAAACCACCACCAGCAAAGCGGAAAGCCCTAGTTCAAGAATAATCTGAGTAATAGTTACTTTAAAAAATCGTTCCGGTTCATTATTATTCCGCAGAAGGTTCCAAAGATGTTCATTGATATAACTGAAAAATACAATTGTTGGTACAATCCATACAAAAGATGCGGGAATTCCATAAATAGTATTTAATTGACCTTTTAACAAGTACATTAGGAAATACGCCAACACCACAATAATCACCGGCATTACCAGTCCGGATGTAAAATGGTTGCGAAATTCTTTGGGTGAAAGTTTAAAAAAATCAACACTGATGGAATGTAAAGTTCCCATAGACACAAAAGGCATCAGAAACAAAATGGATGTGCTCATTAAGTTAAGCAAACCATTTTCTGAAGGAGTAATGTACAGTGGATTGGTAAAAACAAACAGCAGTAGGAAGGAGGCGGCCTTTCCAAAAAAATTAGTAAAAGTATAAATACCAACTGCTCTTGCTCCGGGCCTTTTATACAGATTAATAATATTAAGGAGTTTCTTCATAAGCACCTGTTACTTGCCAAAATCCTACCGGATGCAAGATAATATTTCCATTTCCGTCAAGCAATGTGAAGAGGATAATTATTGGTGTGCAATTCAATATATTATATAATCCCAAACACGCTATCGCACAAAGTCAATTTATTATTATAAGCAATAGCAAAAGACTGGCCCTGAATATCTTCTATAATCGCTGAGAGAAATTATGAAACATTACAAATTTTGAAAAGGTACTCACCATATCCGCTCTTTCTCAACTTTTCAGCCTGTATTAATAATTCTTCTTTATTAATAAATCCCATTCGCCAAGCTATTTCTTCAGGACAGCCAACTTTAAGTCCCTGACGTTTTTCAATAACTCTTACATATTCTGATGCATCACCCAAAGAATCGAAAGTGCCGGTATCGAGCCATGCAAATCCTCTATTTAGCACAGCTACTTTTAATTTCCTTTGACGCAGATAGTGAGAATTCACATCCGTAATCTCATACTCGCCGCGCGCACTTGGTTTAATATTTTTAGCAACCTCCACTACCGAATTATCATAAAAATATAAACCCGGTACAGCATAATTACTTTTCGGAATAGTTGGTTTTTCTTCTATAGAAAGGGCATTAAAGTGTTTATCAAATTCTACTACACCATAGCGTTCGGGATCACTAACAGGATAAGCAAAAATTACAGCACCATTGGGATTTGCGGCGTCTTGCAAGGTTTTACTAAAACCACTACCATAAAAAATATTATCTCCCAACACCAAGGCTACCGAATCATTAGCAATAAAATCTTCGCCTATTATAAATGCCTGTGCAAGCCCATTTGGTTTTTCCTGAACAGCATATTGAATATTACACCCCCACTGACTACCATAACCAAGAAGTCGCATAAATTGTGTCTGATCTTCCGGGGTTGTAATAACGAGTATGTCTTTTATTCCGGCAAGCATTAATGTGCTCATTGGATAATAAATCATCGGTTTATCATAAATAGGCATCAATTGTTTACTTATGCCCATGGTAATAGGGTACAACCGTGTTCCGGATCCTCCTGCCAAAATAATTCCCTTCATATTATCTACGATGATATTGTTGTTGATAATAATTTTGATAGCTTCCCGATGTTACATCCTCAAGCCATGTTTGATTTTGAAGATACCAATCAATTGTGCGCGATAACCCTTCTTCAAACTGTAAAGATGGCTTCCATCCTAAATCGCGAGTTAATTTAGATGAATCAATAGCATATCTCAAATCATGTCCGGCACGATCCTTAACATAGGTAATTAATTGTTCACTTTCACCGGATTTTCTGGAAAGTTTTGAATCCATTTGACGGCACAATTCCTTTACTAAATTAATATTACTCCATTCATTATGTCCACCAATATTATATGTTTCGCCCAACTTTCCTTTATGAAAAATAAGGTCTATTGCACTTACATGATCTTCAACATACAGCCAGTCGCGTACATTTTCTCCTTTCCCATATATAGGCAAGGGCCTACGATGAATAATATTCATTATACAAAGTGGAATAAGTTTTTCAGGAAAATGAAACGGGCCATAATTATTTGAGCAATTTGACAATTTCACAGGCAACTTGTATGTATGATAAAACGCACGTACAAAATGATCGCTTGAAGCTTTGGATGCAGAGTAAGGACTGCGCGGATCGTAAGCTGTTTTTTCAGTAAAAAAACCCTCTGTTCCAAGGCTGCCATAAACCTCATCAGTGGAGATATGATAAAAAATCTTGTCTTCCATATTTTCGCTCCATGCTTCAAAAGCTGCTTGTAACAGGCAGACCGTTCCTACCACATTTGTTTGTACAAACTCCAGTGGGTTAGCAATCGAGCGATCTACATGACTTTCTGCAGCACAATGTAATACACCATCAAAATGATGTTGCTCAAACATAGATCGAACAAAACTTAAATCAGCAATATCACCTTTTACAAATTGATAATTAGGAGCACCTTCAATATCACGCAAGTTTTCTAAATTTCCCGCATACGTTAGTTTATCCAAATTCACTATCTTATAATCAGGATATTTTTTTACAAAAAGCCGGGTTAGATGTGAGCCAATAAATCCTGCTCCTCCGGTAATTAGAATGGTTTTAGACATATTGAAAAAAGATTCTACCAATTGGTTTGTGCAAAGAAAAGAAATAAATCAAGCCGATAAGCATCAAATTGATCTTATATCGGAAAAAGCATTTGCGAACTTGGGTTTTAACATAGAGATATCAAATTTTTTTACCCGTAATGCTGCCATTTCTTCCATACTATGCCTGAGCGCATTATCACACTTAATACGTATTAGGGCGTTTGCCAAAATCTTAGGATTATTAACCGGAATCAATATACCACACGAGGTAATTTCGTATCCTTCACAAAAGGTGGTCTTTTCACCCGATTCTGTCAAGATTTCTCGTGGACCACTCTCGCAATCGGTTGACACAACGGCTTTTTTACAAGCCATTGCTTCTAAAATAACATTAGGCAGCCCTTCTACATAGGAATTAAGCAGCACTAAATCTGCATTGGCAATGTATGGGAAAGGATTTGACGCTGCTCCAACAAATTCTATCATCTGATCCACCTTTTTGTTTCTCGCTTCTTCCTTTAATAATTGCTCCAATTCACCACTTCCTATAAACCACACCTTTATCTGCGCCGTTTCAAGATATCTGCATGCCTCCAAGATACCCAAATGATCTTTTTCTTTTCTAAGCCGAGCTACTACAACTACATTAAATAATTCCGGGCGAAATTCAATACGAATAGGTTCTTTTGCCTTCTCTCTTATTTGTTCAATTTCAATTGGGTTAACAATAACCTGTACTGATTTATTCTTAAGATAGTTCCTTTCTAAGTCCTCTTTAATGGCATTTGAGTTTGCTAATACCAAATCTGCTTTTTCTAAACACCACCGCATTATCCTCTTTTTTAAATAGATTATAGGAGCCGGGTTGTGTTCTATCAATTTTGAAGTATGGGTACGATGGCACATGATAATGCGTCCGGAAAAATTCTTTCGCATTTTCATTAATGCCGATAAAAAATAAAACCGATGTAAAAAAACAACTACAGTATGTATATCATTTTCCTTGCAATACCGATAAAGTCTATCTGAATCCTCAATAGCGTTAAATAAGAAAGATTTAAAAGTTCCGGTTTCTTTATTTCTTAATTGAAGAATTTTAATATCAGACGGGATAGGATAGGATTGAATATTATAGTAAAGTGCCAAATGAAGTTCAAAATCTGTTTGTAAATGATTTAATAGAATAGAAACCACACGCTCTGTTCCACCAAACTCCAATGAATTAACACAAATCAAAATCTTTTGTTTCATCCCTCCTTCGCATTGTAAAATTTCTTCAATATAAACTCACCTCCTTTTAACCGCCGCCTTACCAGCCACCATATCCTATGTTAGCAAACCTTATTTATTATCAGCAGTTGGTTAAGCAAGTGCGCAAAGATAAAAAAACCTTTTAGGATATTGAATTTCAACACTGATTAGGTATATGGCTTAGCACTTTATATCCCTTTCCCATTAGCATCATCCTGCCCGGAGTGCTTTTAGATCTATATTGAATAAATTTTCCATTATGAATTATCTATAATAAAAAGCGATTATTAAAATAAAAGCTGATTAAATCACCTCTAAAAGAATTACTAAAAATAAAAGAACATAGCAAATGCCTTTTGCGCAGACTATATTTGCGTATGCATTATGCTTCAGTAGAGGGGATAAGTAAATCATTTGGCATCCGCACACTCTTTAAAGATATTTCCTTCCATATCGAAGAGGGAGATAAAATTGCTTTAGTAGCACGAAACGGAACAGGGAAGACTACGTTGTTAAAAATTCTGGCTGGCTTAGACACTCCGGATGAGGGAACAGTTTGGATACATAAGGATGTACATACCGTGATGTTACCTCAAGAACCCACTTTTGGAGCTCACCAAAATATTAGAGATTATCTCTTACACCTTAACCACCCTATAATTGAGGTGGTAAAGGCTTATGAATCATTCATTACTCAAGAAAATCAAAAGGAAGAAATATTAGCCGAACTGATTTCAAAAATGGATGATTGTGAAGCTTGGGGATTTGAAAATGACCTGGAACAAATTTTGGGGAAATTAAATATTCATCACCTTGAAGAAAAAATAGAAAATCTTAGCGGAGGTCAAAAAAAGCGTGTGGCACTTGCTGCAACACTATTGGAGTGCAAATTATATGACGGAAAGAGTCTTTTAATTATGGACGAGCCCACCAATCATTTGGATGTAGAAATGATTGAATGGTTAGAAGAGTATTTAGATGCCCAAAAAGTCACCTTGATATTAGTAACGCACGACAGATATTTCTTAGATGCTGTATGTAATGAAATTATTGAAATAGACAATTATCAAACCTATGTGTACAAGGGTAATTATGATAACTTCTTAGAACAAAAAAGTCTTCGGTACGAAGTTCAAAAGAGCGAATTACAGAAGGATAATAATATCTATCGAAAAGAATTGGAATGGATGCGAAAGCAACCCAAGGCTCGTACAACAAAGAGCAAGAGCAGGCAGGATGCATTTATAGAAATAGAAAGCAGAGTAAAAGCAACTACTGAAGTAAATGACATCAGCTTGCAGATGAAAATGACTCGCCTGGGCGGAAAGGTGCTGGAGATGAAAAAAGTGAATAAAAGTTTCGGTAAAAAGATAATTTTAAAAAGCTTTGATTACACTTTTAAAAAAGGCGAGCGAATTGGTGTAGTAGGAAAAAATGGGGTTGGAAAATCTACCTTTTTACGTATTGCTTTACAACAGGAGCTACCAGACACCGGAAAGGTTAATCATGGTGAAACAGTAGTATTTGGACACTTTTCACAAGAAGGGCTACAGTATAAGGAAGATAAGCGTGCTATTGAATATGTAAAGAGCATAGCTGAGTTTTTCCCACTTTCTGATGGCAGTAAAATTTCTGCAAGCCAGTTTATGGAAAAATTTGGATTTAATGGTGAGCAGCAGTTTACATATCTAACAAAGCTTAGTGGAGGGGAAAAGCGTAGATTACATTTGCTCTCAATCTTATTTAGAAATCCTAATTTTTTGGTATTAGACGAGCCTACCAATGATCTTGATTTGCAAACATTGCGAGTGCTTGAAGAATTTTTATTAGAATACCCCGGATGTGTTTTAATTGTTAGCCATGATCGTTACTTCATGGATAGAATGGTAGATCATTTGTTTGTTTTTGAGGGAGATGGTGTTATCAAAGACTATCCGGGAAACTATTCTCAATACCGTGAATTTTTATTGACGTTTCAAAAAGAAAAATCGAAAACAGAAACAACCAAAAATAAACAAGAAGAAAAAATAGGCCACATCACAACAAAAAAACTTTCCTATAAAGAAAAGATAGAATTTGAAAAGATTGAAACTGAATTATCTAATCTTCAACAAGAAAAACAAACATTGGAAAAGCGCATCCCCACCCTATCATACGAGGAAATGATAAAAGCCACGGAGAGAATTAATGAAATAATGATACAATTAGATGAAAAGGAAATGCGCTGGCTTGAGCTAAGCGAGAAAATATAATTTTTTAAAATATTGTCAATTATATTAAGGAAATGTACTATTTTAACCGCTTCAAAGATTGGTTAAATGAAAGCACTCCAAGGCCTGACCTTATGTTTAATATCTGTTTTTTCTTTTTCAGGTGCTCATGCACAGAGAATAACTCCGCTTTTCCCAAACCTTAAAATTGGCGCTCCATTATTGGACTGGGTAACAGACAGTACAAACAGCATGATTGCTACACCATCTCTTGATAACATCATACCATTAAACAGAAATAAATTTGGTCCCGGATTTAACACCTCCGCTTTAATTATTCCGTTAACAGGGATAGCTTATGGTGTGGCCGCGTTCAATGATGGAGCGATTAGAACGCTAAATATATCTACCTGAAATGAAATTCAGCAACATAATGCAAGCTTTAGCTCGTCATTAGATGATTATTTGCAGTGGAGCCCCGCAGTTGCAGTAATTGGTTTAAATGCAGCGGGCATACGAGGCAGAAATTCGTTTGGAAATGAACTTTTAATTTACGGAGTATCAACAACATTAATGGCAGGAACTGTGTATAGTTTAAAACACTGCATAAATGAGAGGCGGCCCGATGGATCAAATGCTCAATCGTTTCCTTCCGGGCACACTGCCACAGCATTTGCTGCTGCAGAATGGCTAAGAACTGAATATCATGATCGTTCGCCGTGGATCGGGGTTGCAGGATATCTTGCGGCAACAGCCACGGGTGTACTCAGAATGTTCAACAACAGGCATTGGATTTCTGATGTAGTTTCAGGTGCCGCTGTGGGTTTTTTATGTACACGCGCCGCATATTGTATCACACCTTGGATAAAAAGAAAAGTCTTGCGTAAATCAGCAAAGCAGCCTATTGGCTTTTAATAAAAAGAAAACTAAATAGGTTATACAAACGGCCGGTTAAATTCATTCAAGAAGCTCTCTTATAAAATATAGTAGTCCCGGCAAGAATCGAACTTGCATCAAAAGTTTAGGAAACTTCTATTCTATCCATTGAACTACGGGACCAAAATTAAAAGGGATGTACCCCCTGTATTAAAGTTGTGCAAATATCTTTTTCCTTAAGCAACTTTCCAACTCTTTAACAAAAGAAATAAACCAGAAGTAGTCAATTTACAACCCACTTTATAAATAAAATAAAAACCCTGCTTTTTTGAGCGATTTTAAAGTATTCCTCACCTCCTTTGGTTATTGATAATTTTAATATTTTTTGTGCGTGATGGGATATTGCAATCATTCAACATCGCAACTATTATGGCATCTGTATTCTTATATACTGAAACGGTTTTATGCCTTAATTATCTTCCCAAACAAAAAAAGAGAGTTGTAAGCATTACAACTCTCTTTGCAGTTTAAAGATTTAGTTTTAAATCTTTACAATCTCACTAACCGCTTTGTAACAACGGAGTTTCCATGGGTCGTCCGTAAGAAGTAAACTCCGGGACGCAATGACTTATTGAGTGTAAAAGATTGACCCGACATAAATCTGCCACTGGCTATTACACTTCCTTGTTGATTAGTTAATTGATATTCCAGCATAATCGGTGTCTTAGTTTTTGTGGTCACTATATTAAAAGCCCCTGTGCTTGGATTAGGGAATACCATGATATCGTCAACATTTTCTGATAACTGAGTAAATACCATAAGAGGTGTTTTAATTTCTCCAATTTCACAATTTGGTAGTTTAACCTTCAAACTACGCACCCCACTATTGCTGCAGCCATTATTGGCAGTAGCGGTGATATTTCCAGATATACCCATGTCACTATAGATTACCCTAATTGACGTCGTACCTTGTCCGCTTTCGATAGTTGCACCTGCCGGTACTGTCCATTCTACTGAGGTTGAGTTGGAAGGCATAGCACTTAATGAATAAACCACTACTCTATTGGGACAATTTTCATTTTCAGTATCAATATCAATTCCACTTGGTGTGCCTGGTCTTAAATTACGTAGAGTAAGGGTGCGAGCCGGACTTATTCCACATCCGTTATCAGCAGTTACGCTAATATCACCTCCACCATAAGAACCACTAAAACTCACCTCAATTACATTATCATCTTGGGTGTCATATTGGTCTTCAATAGTTACTCCGGATGGAACAGACCAGCTAAATGAACTTCCACTCATAAGTGGCACACGATATACTGCAGTTAATCCTAACGGATGTGCAATAGATGGCATGAACATACAAGGATTTGTTGCTCCTGAAATTAACCCCGGAGTAGCAGGTAAGGAACGACTAACTGTAAAGCTCCGCACATTACTAATTCCACAATCATTTTGAGCAAATACACTAATTGTACTTGTTGCAAAAGCATTGTCAAACGTTACAGTGAGGTCGGTTGTACCCTGACCACTTACAATATTAACACCCGCTGGAACTGTCCATTGATAACTTGTAGCGGCAACTGATGATGAGGTTGAATAGGTAACGGGCACATTTGTATCTATCAAACCACACACACTTGTTACACCGGTTATTACATCAATAGTACCGGGCAATTGTGCAAGCAAATAATGAATCGCCATTTCACTTGAACCACATGATCCAAATGCAACAACCCTTATCTGTTTATTTGCTCCTGCTGTAAAGCCAGATAATATATTTACTGTTAGTTGATCTGTTCCTTGTCCTGATACTATTTGAACTGTAGGTGGAACAGTCCATTGATAACTATTAGCATTGTTACTATTTGCTGTAAACACAATAGGAGTATTGGTTCCTTCAAAAGGACACATATTTACCAATCCTGTTATAGTAGGAACTTCAGCAGCTCCGTCATCAATTAAATTATTACAATCATTATCCTTACCATCGCATAACTCAGGCGCGCCGGGATAAACCGTATTATCTGTATCATCACAATCTGTACTGTTACTTACATAACCAACAGGCTGTGTACAGGCCATTACAGAAACATTAGCATCTCCATAACCATCACCATCGGCATCTGCATACCAAGCTATATTACCAACACCATCATCAATTATGTTATTACAATCATTATCCTTACCATCACATAGCTCAGGTGCGCCGGGATAAACCGTATTATCGGTATCATCACAATCTGTATTGTTACTTACATAACCAACAGGCTGTGTACAGGCTATTACAGAAACATTAGCATCTCCATAACCATCGCCATCGGCATCTGTATACCAGGTAGAACCAATTCCATCATCCACTAAATTATTACAATCATTATCCTTACCATCACATAGCTCAGGTGCACCGGGATAAACTGTATTATCGGTATCATCACAATCTGTACTGTTACTTACATAACCAACAGGCTGTGTACAGGCCATTACAGAAATATTTGCATCTCCATAACCATCACTATCAGCATCTGCATACCAGGTTGTACCAATTCCATCATCCACTAAATTATTACAATCATTATCCTTACCATCACATAGCTCAGGTGCGCCGGGATAAACCGTATTATCTGTATCATCACAATCTGTACCGTTACTTACATAACCAACAGGTTGTGTACAGGCCATTACAGAAACATTAGCATCTCCAAAACCATCACTATCAGCATCTGCATACCAAGCTATATTACCAACACCATCATCAACTATATTATTACAATCATTATCCTTACCATCACATAGCTCAGGTGCGCCGGGATAAACTGTATTATCTGTATCATCACAATCTGTATTGTTACTTACATAACCAACAGGCTGTGTACAGGCCACTACAGAAACATTTGCATCTCCATAACCATCACCATCAGCATCTGCATACCAGGTTGTACCATTTCCATCATCAATTAAATTATTACAATCATTATCCTTACCATCGCATAGCTCAGGTGCACCGGGATAAACCGTATTATCTTCATCATCACAATCTGTACTGTTACTTACATAACCAACAGGCTGTGTACAGGCTATTACAGAAACATTTGCATCTCCATAACCATCACCATCAGCATCTGCATACCAGGTTGTACCAATTCCATCATCCACTAAATTATTACAATCATTATCCTTACCATCGCATAGCTCAGGTGCTCCGGGATAAACTGTATTATCTGCATCATTGCAATCTGTACTGTTACTTACATAACCAACAGGCTGTGTACAGGCTAATACAGAAACATTTGCATCTCCATAACCATCACCATCAGCATCTGCATACCAGGTTGTACCAATTCCATCATCCACTAAATTATTACAATCATTATCCTTACCATCGCATAGCTCAGGTGCGCCGGGATAAACCGTATTATCTGTATCATCACAATCTGTATTATCTACAACATATCCTACCGGCACATCAGGCTCTCCGGATTCAACAAAGCTATTAGGGTCGCCATATCCATCTCCATCAACATCTGCATAAAAAGTAAATACTTCAAGACTAAATGGATTTTCGTTAACATTGAGGGTACCAAAAGTATAGAAACCATAATCATTAATATTATTTGAAGCAACTGTTCCGCTTCTTGTTCCGCTAACAGTTGAATAGCCTTTACTTTCCCATGCAACACCATTCCAACGGGCCATGGAGAGATTATGGGGATTAGTGATATATTTTCTTGGAATACCGGGATCACGGAAGGAGAATGTGAAAACCGGTGTTGAAACTCCTGCTAACCGCTCTACTTCCCAATACTCTGATCCTGTAATACGTTGAAGACCCACTCGCTGAGCAGTATCCATACCTGCATCAGAAGGGTCTCCAATAAAATATCTTACAGAAAATGAACTTCCCACAGCCGGGGCAGGAGACAATTGAACAGGAGCATAAATAGTATCAGCACCAACAGGAAATGTGAATACATCATCCCCATCCTTTTGCACAGTTACATCTGCAAATGATGATGACGACGCTCCGGAATGAATGGCGTTATCAAAGAATTTTACTTTTTCATTTCCGTTTGGAACGGAGGAAACAATTTTTCCTGATTGAAATGTCAGCGATTGAGAAATAGAAGCATCACTCAATAATCTTACCTCAGGAGAGTTAAGGGTTACATTCTTAAAAATATTACCATGCATATCCAAATCACTTCCGGATATCGCACTTAGTATAGCATTATTAATTACGATATTGGGGGTGCCATTACCAAAAACGGTCACGTTTCCATTATATACATTTGTACTGCCCGCACTGATACTAAAGCGTCCCGAACCCAGGTTATTATAGGTTACATTTCCATTATAAGTATTACCAGTGTTAATGAGATCTGCATCTTCAAAATTATAAGCATGTTTATTATTATAAATGGCATTACCAATAATTTCACTGCTTCGAATAGTTGTCGGGTAACTAGAGTTATTCACGTCAGTTTCAATAGTAAGATTACCGGTAAGTTTATTGTTAAAAAACCGTCCATACGCGGTACCGGCTCTTTGCTTTATATCCACATCATTAACAATCAGGGTGTCATTTAGAAACTCGAAACCATGAACGCCGGAAGCCGCAATGGAACCGCCTGACGTTTGATTGATTAAACGATAAACGTGAAACCAACCTCCATTTAAATTATTGATAGAAATATCTACCTTACCGCCAATGTTGGTAGTATAACCCAAATCTCCAAAATAATTATAACCGGTAGAAGTTTGAGTGTAAGAAAAATTACCGCCTACGCTTCCTCCTCTATAAAACCCTCCAAATGACTTTCCGTCTGCCATACTAATGTCTAAATTCCCACCAATAGTAACCGGAGAAAGGTTTCCAAGGGTAAAAACAGATGATTTAGAAGCTCCTACTATGCTAACATTTCCTGTTATTGAAACTGAGGTATTAGCAAGATCAGCAACATCAAAATTGCTTATATCATTATGTTTAAAGGTGGCATTACCAATAATTTCACTGCTTCGAATAGTTGTCGGGTAACTAGAGTTATTCACGTCAGTTTCAATAGTAAGATTACCGGTAAGTTTATTGTTAAAAAACCGCCCATATGTGGTACCGGCTCTTTGCTTTATATCCACATCATTAACAATCAGGGTGTCATTTAGAAACTCGAAACCATGAACGCCGGAAGCCGCAATGGAACCGCCTGACGTTTGATTGATTAAACGATAAACGTGAAACCAACCTCCATTTAAATTATTGATAGAAATATCTACCTTACCGCCAATGTTGGTAGTATAACCCAAATCTCCAAAATAATTATAACCGGTAGAAGTTTGAGTGTAAGAAAAATTACCGCCTACGCTTCCTCCTCTATAAAACCCTCCAAATGACTTTCCGTCTGCCATACTAATGTCTAAATTCCCACCAATAGTAACCGGAGAAAGGTTTCCAAGGGTAAAAACAGATGATTTAGAAGCTCCTACTATGCTAACATTTCCTGTTATTGAAACTGAGGTATTAGCAAGATCAGCAACATCAAAATTGCTTATATCATTATGTTTAAAGGTGGCATTACCAATAATTTCACTGCTTCGAATAGTTGTCGGGTAATAGGAGTTATTCACGTCAGTTTCAATAGTAAGATTACCGGTAAGTTTATTGTTAAAAAACCGCCCATATGTGGTACCGGCTCTTTGCTTTATATCCACATCATTAACAATCAGGGTGTCATTTAGAAACTCGAAACCATGAACGCCGGAAGCCGCAATGGAACCGCCTGATGTTTGATTGATTAAACGATAAACGTGAAACCAACCTCCATTTAAATTATTGATAGAAATATCTACCTTACCGCCAATGTTGGTAGCTTTATTCACAGTTCCAATATAATTATTACCGGTAGAAGTTTGAGTGTAGGAAAAATCACCATCTATATTTACCCCTGAACCAAATAAATCACCTCCTCCTGTATTATTAAATTCAAAAGAAACTGAGCCTTTAAAAGTGGAAGATGATAATTTAGAAACCTGAGCCCCCCCTGTCCCATCTTGAATATAGGTAAACTCTCCATTATAATAGTTGGGTAAACCAGCTACATCGGCTTCATAGAATGTAGCAGCTCCATTTCTTTTGATTCTAAAATTTCCATCAAACCTATTATTCCTAATAAAGGTTCCATACCCACCCGGGGCGGTGATAGAATCTTCCAGATGTGTAACCCCTGTAAAATGGTTATCATAAATTGTAGAATAATTATTCCCTCGCGTTCCGAATATCCCTATTGTATCCACAATCAAGGTATCATTCCTAAGATTTAATCCATAAGTATTCTTTCCAATTACTCTTCCTCCCGGAGTAAGATTCTTTACTCTTTGAATTTCAAATACATTTGGTAATGCATGATAATCAGCATCCACAAAAAACCTTCCGGAAATAAGTGTAGCTTGAGCTTCATTAGAAGAACCAATTCTCACTGCGCCATTCCCAATTAAATTAGAAAGTGAAAAATCACCTGCCACATAACCCCCAACATTAAATATATCCAGCAAACCTCCTGCTGTGCGAGTAACTGAATAATTTCCCAAAAATTGAGATGGTGCATCATAAGATGACCAATAGGGGTCTGAACTACTTATAATAACTTCCAGATTATGTTGAAATGTATTAGGAGCGCCGAAACCTTCTTTGAAATCGGTTTGCCCGGTTAATGTTAGCACCATATCAGCAGTTATTGTACAACCACCCATAATAACCTGATAATTGACCCATCCTTTAATTTGTAAATTGATACTTCCTCCTGAGCCATTAATAGTAGCTCCTCTAAAATTTGAATACTTGGCGGAGTTAGTATTTATAAAAAGAGAGCCTCCACTACCGAAATCAATCAAAGAGCCATTTTGAATATCAATACTATTAATGGTTATGGCAGATGAAAGAACAGGATAGTTAACCAAACCACCCGGAATAGTCACATTCCCGGATGCGGATGGGACCGCATTCGTACTCCAATTTCCGGCCTCGTTCCAATCTGTATTAATGCTGCCTGTCCAAACTTGAGCTCCTGCAAATAGTGAAGTGCAAAATGCAACTAAAAGAAGTAATGTCTTTTTCATAAACATAGCTTTAATTATTAAATTAGACTATCTTCTGGTGGGGGAGGTAAGAAAAGTATCCTTTGATGCACAAAAGAAAAGAAAATACATAGGCTAAGAAATAGCCCTTTTGGATTATTCGTTATATCCCGATTATTAATGTATTTTATAAGCAAATTATAAAAGAGGAACAAGGTTAATTATGAACCTAATGCTGAAAAAATTACTTGCTTTATTCATTATTTCCTTAAGCGGCGCAGCTTCTCAGGCTCAGAACATCGAGCGGCTTAACGTTTTTAGTTATAACGTAAACGATGGTATGTTGCAAAGTACCATCCACAATATACAGGTGGATGGTAATAATTTCTTTTGGATTAGTTTTCCAAACGGGATTCAAAAATTTGATGGTAATAGTTTCCAGAATATTCCCACAGATAAGAATTTCCCGGATGATAAATTTGTAACCTTCTTCCGCACTTCAACAGGAGACATCTTACTCAGTCATGAATTAGGAGTAACAAAATATAATCACAACACAAACAAACTTACACTGCTCACTTCATTCAAAAACCGACAAGATGTACCGGCCACATTTTTAGGTGAATGGGATGGGAAGGTGGTGCTATACATGGAAACCGGACAAGTGATTAGCATTCACCTCAACCAAGGAACGGTTAAATACAATACCAATAATAAGTTACCTGAATATCATACTTCAAATCCTTTAGGAAAGTTAATAGTAGCAAACAGGCCATGGAAGGAGCAAGTAACGTTTTGTATTTATGACACCCTTTACCAATACGATTTAAAAAGAGAAATCGTAATTACTAAACATTATTTTAATGAAGATGCACTGTTATACCTAACCCCCATTTCTCAAAATGAAGTGTTTTTTTCAAATTCGGGTGATAGTTCTTTTAGAAAGTTCAACTTGAACACAGGAGAGATTTCTGTTATTCATTCATTGCTCAATTTAAAAAATACAGGCAGGAGCCTTTTAATATTTAATAAAGAAGGGAGTTCTTATTTATCGCACAACGGTGCTCTCTTTTCTGTGGATTCAAACCTTAAAATAAAAACCCAAATAGTAAATTTTAAAAACAAGTCTGTTGGGGGTTATTCCAGTATTGCAAAGATGATAATTGACAATTTTGGAAATCTGTATATAGCTACCATTAATGACGGGATAAGGAGGGTAATGAGACATAATTTTCCTATTAAATATTACAACAATAATGTAGAAGGGAAAAATCATATCCTGTATATACTTCCTGAAAAAGAAAACAATCGAATTCTAACCGGGGCAACAAGTTATGGATTAGCCATGTATGATACATCTCAGCAACTAATTAGGGAGCTAAAACACCTTCCGAACACTAAAAATGAACTACTTGTAAATACCATCATTAACATCGGCAGAGAGAGATCTTTGTTTTTTGTAAATGGAAGCCGTACTGCCTTTTTAACCAATAGTGACTTTTCACAAGTTACACCTATCCCAATCTCCGGTAAATCAAAAGAGATTACATCAAGGTATTTCAGCAATATCCTTTTTCAAAACTCAAATTCAGCTATTGTTCAATCTGAAGGTGTTATTTTCAAAGTAAATTTTTCTCCGTTAGAAATAAAAGGTTATAAATTTTCCAATTCCTACATCATGAGTGGAATTTTTGTTAACCACCACATTATTTTCCACGAGGGAGATAGTCTTGTTTTTTTAAACCCGGAAAACTTACAGGTAATTAAAAAAACTTATTTACCCAATACCGGATTTGTTAGATGTTATGTAAAAGCAAGCGAAAAGGAATTTTTTGTAGGAAGCAATAAGGGGATATTTAAAATTGACACTTCAGGGCATGTTTTAAAACACATAGACAAGAGTAATGGTTTGCCTGATGAGTGTATTTATGCCATGCTAATTGACTCTAAAAATAATTTATGGTGCAGTTCTAATAAAGGTATTTTTAGAATCGGAAAGGACAACAGTATTTTTACACTAACTAAAGAGGATGGCTTGCAAGAAAATGAATTCAATACCAATGTTGCAGTTAAAACAAAAGATGGTGAAATGTTTTTTGGTGGTGTTAATGGGGTAAGTAGTTTTTTCCCTTCTCAGCTTAATAAAGCACCGGAAAATATAAAAATTTTCATTTTAAATATCGCAGTAAATAATCAGCATTTAAAAACTGACACTGCCGTTTGGAATTTATCTAAAATTGAATTAAAGTATAATGAAAATCAATTAGCCTTTGATTTTATAGCATCCGGAAACAGTACTCCGGGTCAATATGTTCATCAGTATATGTTAAAAGGGGTTGACAATGCCTGGATACAAAACGACAGGATAAGAACCATACGATATAATTTACAGCCAGGAAAATATACACTTGAACTTTACGCATCATACATTTTTAATAAAAATGCAAAGCCGCTTAAAGAATTAGTAATTATTATTCATCCACCATTTTGGCAAACCTGGTGGTTTTTAATCATTAGCGCCCTTTCACTTATTGGGTTGCTTGTAATTATTATTAACCGTTATAATGCTGCCAAATTCCGTGAAAAGTTAAATATCCTGAATCAAGAAAAGAAGTTGCAAAATGAACGGGAGCGTATTTCACATGATTTGCATGACAATATTGGGGCTTTTGCCCATACCATTTTATTTAAGGCTAATTCACTTGAAGAGGGGAATGAGAAAAAGGTAAATAGAGATTCCCTTGAGGACATGAAGTTTGCTGCCAGAGATATCCTATTATCGCTGCGTGAAACAATATGGGCTTTTAAAAGTGAAAAATTTTCTATTAATGCGTGCATTATACGAATTAGAAATTTCATACAACCCCTTTCTCGCTATTATCCTAAAATCAAATTTCAATTAACAGATGACAATCAGTCAACTCATCAATTACCTCACCAGGATGCGCTTAATTTAGTGCGCATAATACAAGAAGTTGTAACGAATGCAATTAAACACGCAGCACCAACAAATATTAAAATTACAAGTAAAATAATAGCCGATAAATGGATAATTTCCATTACTGACAATGGTAGCGGCTTCGATCTTAATACCATAAAGAAAGGCAATGGATTAGATAATATTAAACGAAGAGCTGCCCATTCTAATTTCAATATTGAATATCATTCATCAGCAGAAGAAGGAACAAAAGTAGAAATAATAGTAACTTTCCCTAATCCATAAGCATTATTGGTTAATAAACTAAAATTCGACACATTTGAATTCTTGACAAATGAAAATGAAAGTTGCAATAATAGATGATAAAGCAAGCAACCGGGAGATCCTGCATAAAAAATTGGAGATTAATCCATCGTTTAAGATTAGCTTAACTGCGGAAAACGGAATGGATTTTCTTCATCAATTAAAACATTTATCTCCCGCAGATTTACCCGATGTTGCGCTTATGGATTTAGAGATGCCTGAGATGGATGGTGTAAATGCTATTGCGTTAGGTTCTGCCTTATATCCCTCCATTAAATTTATTGTACTCACCATATTTGATGATGAGGACAGAATCTTTAATGCCATACGTGCAGGAGCTTTTGGCTTTTTACTAAAAGATGAAAGTGCAGAGAATATAGAGGAAATGTTACAACACATGGAAGAAACAGGAGCCGGGCCCATATCTCCCGGAGTTGCTCATAAAATCTTGCAGATGGTTCAAAAGGATAATCAGATCCAAATGCATAAGAAAAAGCAGGCGGATACATTTTTTAATTTAAGCGAACGTGAACAGGAGATTTTAACGCTGTTAGTTAAGGGATATTTATATAAAGAAATTGGTGCTGCACTAAATATTAGCCCTAATACTGCCAAAAAACATGTAATGAACATATACCAAAAATTACACATCAACAGCCGGGCACAGGCTATGCATCTTGCTTTTGAAAAAGGATTAATATAAAATTTTTATAGCAGCACACGAAAATATATCTTCGCACAAAATCTCGTATGCTCCCCAAATACAAACGTGTTCTGCTAAAATTATCAGGAGAATCTTTAATGGGTGATAAAAACTTTGGTCTAGACCCGCAGGTAATTAGTCAATATGCTCAGGATATAAAACTGCTAACAACTATGGGTGTACAGGTGGCTATAGTAATAGGTGGTGGTAATATCTACCGAGGTATGGATGAGTCAGAAACCGGAATTGAGCGGGCGCAAGGAGATTATATGGGGATGTTGGCTACGGTAATAAACGGAATGGCGCTTCAAAGCGGATTGGAAAAAGCAGGTGTTTATACACGCCTACAAAGTGCTATTAAAATGGAACAAATAGCCGAGCCTTATATCCGCAGGCGTGCTATCCGCCATCTTGAAAAAGGAAGAGTGGTGATTTTTGGTGCAGGAACCGGAAATCCTTATTTTACTACAGATACTGCAGGCTCATTACGCGCCATAGAAATTAAGGCAGATGTTATTTTAAAAGGAACACGGGTAGATGGCATTTACTCTGCTGACCCTGAAAAAGATCCTAATGCTACATTATATCCAAGCATCTCCTTTTCCGAATGTATCAGTAAGAACCTACGTATAATGGATATGACCGCTTTTACTCTTTGTATGGAAAATAATTTGCCCATTATCGTTTTTGATATGAACAAGCCCGGCAATCTACTCCGGGTTGTTACCGGCGAAAAAGTAGGAACCATCGTAAAGTAGTTTCCTGTACATTTTTGAGATTATACCGTGGCGTTGTATATTAAAATGATTATATTTGATATGCTCAAATACTACTAATGCTATCTGAAGAAGAAATACAAAAGCTTATCAGTGATAATGAATACTTGCAGATTCAGATAAATGACCTCAATGAAATGCTTGAAATCCGAAACGAGCAGGTTGAGGTATTACGCAGTAAGAACCGCAAAATGAGCGAGATGCAAAGTACACTCGAAAATAACCTGGAAGAGTTTTCGTATATGCAGCATTTTATAGGAAAGCAGCAGCAGAAGGTTAAACAATACGCCCGACGTGAAGAAGAAATGGAAACTGAATTGATAGAGAGTATTTCGATGGAAAAGGAATATTATACAATCCGTGATCAATTTGAAAGCAAAAATATAGCACTACAAGACGTAAACAATCAGTTAGATGAAATACCGGCTCTAACCAAAGAGCTGGCACAGGAAAAAAGAAAAATAGCAGAATTAGAAAGTTCCCTTGATATTCTTAAAGAGGAAAACGACCTGCTTCAACATGAAATAGCCAAGTTAAAAAGGCAGATTGCTGTTTTGAAAGAAAAGGATTGAAAAGGACTGTTTTAAAAAATAGTACACTTCTTCTTTAACCATAAATTAAACACTATGGACTTTCAAACCATGAATAAGCAACGAAAGTTAATGCTTATCTTTTCCTTAATTGGTTTAATTGCGATGTTCCTACCATGGGTACGTATTTCATTTTTAGGGATGGGTACCAGTGTAAATGGTATGCATGATATGGGAATTGTTATTTTCATTTGTTTTTTAGGATGTGGCTTATTGTCATTAGCAGGTAAACAGGACCTTGCTTTAGATAAATCAATGTGGCTCATTTCCTTAATTCTTTCGGGAGTAGCGTCGCTCATTATGATTATTTTCTTTTTTAAGAGCACAGATGTAATGAGTTTTCTTTCTTTTGGTTTTTATATAGCCGCTATTGCTGCATTAGGTTTGTTATTTATCGCTTATCAATACCGTGCACCCGGCTATAACATTAGGGATAGTTTTGACGAGTTAAAGAAAAAGGTAGATAATAAAAGCAGTAATTAGGACAATTTATTTCTCTTTTAATATTTACCCTTTCAGCGTTGTTTTGCAGCGCTTTTTTTATTACCGACCTTTACTAAAGAAAATAATTAGCAATGGATTCAAAAATAGCGGGTCTCAGAAAAGAGTATATGCAAAATACATTGGATGAAAAGAGTGTTCATCCAAACCCTATAGCGCAATTTAGGAAGTGGTTTGATGAGGCAATAAATAGCCATATTGAAGAAGTGAACGCAATGACCTTGGCAACAGTAGATTCTGCAGGGCGGCCATCAGCAAGAATTGTATTATTAAAAGGGATAGATGAAAGAGGGTTTTCCTTTTTCACCAATTATACAAGTCGCAAGGCAAAGGAGTTGGAAGGCAATCCTCATGTAGCCTTAGTATTCTTTTGGAAAATATTAGAGCGTCAGGTTCGTATAACCGGTATAGTTAGCAATCTCCCTGTCTCAGAGAGTGATGAATATTTTCATTCTCGCCCTGAAGGAAGTCAAATTGGCGCATGGGTTTCTCCGCAAAGTCAGGTTATTTCTTCTCGCGAGGAGCTCGAAAATAATTTTGTTGAAAAGTCATCTGCGTTTAAGGGCAAGGAAATTCCACGTCCCGAGTTTTGGGGAGGGTATGTAATTGTACCTAACAACATTGAATTTTGGCAAGGGCGGGAAAGTCGGTTGCACGACCGGATTAGATACCGGCGGCAAGCCGGTGAATGGATAACCGAGAGGCTGGCTCCCTAAAAGTATATAGAGCGGGAAAATTAAAAAGCAATTACTATATACTATTTAAATAAGTAGAGAGGTTATTTTTTAGAAGCCGTCTTCTTTGTGGCTGCCTTTTTTATTGTAACCTTTGCTGGCCTGGTTTTACCATGGCTACCTGCAAAAATTTTTCCTTTTTTGGTTTTGATATCTCCACGTCCCATATAAATAAATTAATTGAAAGAAAAAGCAAGACACCGAAGTGCCTTGCTTTAAAAAGATTAATACAAATTACAACTTTCCGGATAATTCTTTACCGGCTTTAAACTTAGCAACTTTCTTTGCTTTGATTTTAATAACAGCACCGGTTTGAGGATTACGGCCATTACGAGCTGCTCTTTTAGAAACTGAAAATGTTCCGAAACCAACTAAGGTAACTTTGTTACCACTTTTCAAGGTTTTTGTAACAGCTTCGATAAAAGAATCTAAAGCGGCGTTTGCCTGTGTTTTGGTGATGTCTGCATCGTCAGCAATTTTTGCAATCAATTCTGCTTTGTTCATGTTTCTTGGTTTGAATTTTTTTAATGAAACAAATATAGATGCTTTTATAATCCAACAAAATTTTTTTAGTTTTTTTTAGGATACTAAAATCTTGCTAAAATGCCCATATAACAAGAGTTTCGGGCAAAAATCGAAAGGTACGGTATGGCTCAACATTTAGTAAATATCTTATAGAACTCGCTGCAGTAGCGGGTTTTATGAATAACAAGCAAAGAATCCTTTATTTATGCGGGTTTGCGGAAATATACAATTCTTTTTCGCCTAAAAAACAAGGGGGATAATTGTTTTACACAATTAGTTCACAATCTGTAAAACCGACCTAAATGCAACAAAACGATTACCCCATTTTTCAAATGATTTTTCTCTTAAGGCAGGGGCAAAGTTAGAAACATACTGATTATACTTTTCATCGGTTGGTGCTTCATATTGCACGGCAAATGTAAGGCCGTCTGTTTCATCTGCCTCAAGCAACCGCAAGGTGCGTGCATGGGTAAAACAGCCTGTGGCCAATACTTCCGGAATATGCTCCTGTTGCATCCAACACAACCATTCATCCACTATGCTATGCTCCACTTTAATAGTTACATTATAAATCAGGCTCATTAAACATCTAATTGAAGATAAACAGGGCAATGATCACTGTGTTTTACTTCAGGGAAAATTTCCACTGCCTTAATATTTTTTTGTAAGTTGTTAGTTACGTTAATATAATCAATACGCCAGCCTTTATTCTCTAACCGCGTAGAAGGACGCAACTGATACCACCAGGTATATTGGTGTGGCTTATCATTTAAAAATCGAAAACTATCGGTAAAGCCGCCTTGTAAAAAATGATCAAACCAAGCTCTTTCTTCCGGTAAAAATCCACTTGATTTTTTATTTCCTCCCGGATTGTGAATATCAATTTCTTTGTGTGCAATATTATAATCTCCACACACCACCAATTTGGCACGGCTCTTTCTCAGTTCTTTCAGATATTCATTAAACTCGTTGAGCCAAATATATTTATATGCCTGCCTTTCTTCTCCTGAGGAACCCGAAGGGAAATAAGCATTTATCACTGTAATCCCTCCAAAGTCTGCACGCAATACTCTTCCCTCTGCATCACTTTGTGTATTTCCATTTCCATTAATCACTTTATCCGGCTTCATTCGAGACAAAACAGCTACACCGCTGTATCCTTTTTTTTCAGCACAAAACCAATAATTAAAATAGCCGCACTTTGAAATAGCTTCAGTATCTATATCCTGCAATTGAGCTTTTACTTCTTGTAAGCAAATAATATCAGCAGGATTAGTATTAAGCCAATCTAAAAACCCTTTCTTAATAGCTGCGCGGATACCGTTAATATTATATGAAATAATTCGCATGAAAATTATGTGTTCCAGCGCAAGTTAGTCCAATATTGGACGCAACCATTTAGCCGCCTCACTTTCTTCCATGCCTTTGCGTTTAGCATAATCCTTTACCTGGTCTATATTAATTTTACCCACACCAAAATATTTACTATCAGGTTGGTCAAAATACCATCCACATACCGAAGATGGAGAATACATTGCCAGTGATTCAGTAAGGTGGATGTGGGTATCTTTTTCACCACCCATTAATTCAAACAATTTAAATTTTTCTGTATGATCGGGGCATGCCGGATAACCGGGTGCCGGGCGGATTCCTCTATATTCTTCTCTAATAAGCTGTTCATTAGTAAGTCCCTCATTTTTGGCATAACCCCATAATTCAGTTCGTACTTTATGATGAAGACACTCGGCAAAAGCCTCAGCCAGTCTGTCGCCTAAGGCTTGCACAATAATCTTATCATAATCATCATTATTTTCTTGATAGCGTTTGATATGCTCATCCAATCCTTTAATAGTAACAGTAAACGCGCCCATATATCCTTCCGCCTCATTTGTATAAGGCATATAATCTGCTAAGCTAAAATTGGGCTGTCCTTGTGTTTTCTTAAGTTGTTGACGTAAGAATTCCAATCGCATTTTTTTCTTTCCGGTATCTATCTCTACTGAATCTACAGCCACCCGTTGGGCCGGCCACAAACCAGCAACACCATGTGCGCTTACCCATTTTTCGTCAATCATCTTTCTAAGCATTTTCTGTGCATCCTCAAAAAGCTTTGTAGCTGCCGTGCCTACTTTTTCATCCGACAGGATTTGAGGGAACTTACCATGCAATTCCCACGCAATGAAAAAAGGTTGCCAATCTATAAATCGTTCTAACGCTGTAAGAGGGAAATCATCAAAGATTTTTGTTCCAAAATAACTTGGCTTGGTTGTCTTATAATTTTTCCAATTTATAACCATACCGTTTTTTGTTGCCTCTTCATAACTGATTAATGGCTTTGCTGAGCGCTTTCGATTAAAATCGTCGCGCACCTTTTCATATTCAGATTTTATGCCCGCTAAAAAAGTATTTTTCTGTTCACCAAGTAAACTACCAACTACAGAAACACTCCTGCTTGCATCAAGTACATGTACCACACCATTATCATATTCCGGTGAAATTTTTACTGCGGTATGTGTACGGCTTGTTGTAGCACCGCCGATCAGTAACGGAATAGTTACTCCATTGCGTTTCATTTCGGAAGCCACATGCACCATCTCATCTAAAGAAGGGGTAACAAGTCCGCTTACACCGATGAGGTCAACTTTTAATCTGGCAGCCTCAGAAAGAATTTTCTCTGCCGGCACCATAACTCCCAAATCAATTACTTCATAACCATTACAACCCAATACCACTCCAACAATATTTTTACCAATATCATGAACATCTCCTTTAACTGTTGCCATTAGTATTTTAGCAGCTCCACCTTCGGTTAGCTCTCCTCGTTTAATCTTTTCTTCTTTTTCTTTTTCAATAAATGGTGTTAATACCGCAACAGCCTTTTTCATTACGCGTGCACTCTTTACCACCTGAGGTAAAAACATTTTTCCGCTACCAAATAATTCACCTACAATATTCATCCCATCCATAAGTGGGCCTTCAATAACATCTAAAGGCCTGGGATATTTCTGGCGCGCCTCTTCGGTATCTCCTTCTATATAATCTGTAATACCATTTACCAAAGCATGCGCAAGTCGTTTTTCTACCGCTTCCTTTCTCCAGGTTTCATCTTTTACAATCTCCTTCCCTTTTGATTTAACTTGTTCAGCAAATTTTATCAATCTGTCTGTAGCTTCGTTATTATCATTATTTTTATTAAGCACAACATCCTCGCATAATTTCTTTAACTCAGGTTCTATTTCATCATAAACAGCTAATTGTCCTGCATTAACAATACCCATATCCATACCTGCCTTTATAGCATGATATAAGAATACAGCATGCATTGCCTCACGCACATGTTCATTACCTCTAAATGAAAAAGATAAATTACTAACACCGCCACTAATGTGCACAAGTGGCATACGTTGTTTAATCAATTTTATAGACTCAATATAATCTACCGCATAATTATTGTGCTCTTCCATGCCGGTAGCAATAGCAAAAATATTGGGGTCAAAAATAATATCCTGTGGGCTAAAACCTACTTTATCTACTAATATCTTATAAGCGCGGTGGCAAATTTCCACCTTTCTTTCCAATGTATCAGCTTGCCCTTTTTCATCAAAGGCCATTACAATTACAGATGCTCCATAATCAAGGCATATTGTAGCTTCTTTAATAAACTTTTCTTCACCTTCTTTTAACGAAATAGAGTTTACTACACATTTCCCTTGAATACATTTTAAACCCGCTTCAATAATTTCAAACTTTGAGCTATCTATTACGATAGGTATCTTGGCCACATCCGGTTCTGACTGAAGCAGATTTAAAAAGGTAGTCATCGCTTTCACTCCATCAAGTAATGCATCATCCATATTTACATCAAGCATTTGAGCCCCATTTTCCACTTGCTGACGAGCCACCGATAATGCTTCTTCATAATGATCACCCAAAACTAAACGGGCAAATTTTTTACTACCGGTTACATTTGTACGCTCTCCAATATTAATAAACAATGAGCCGGGCCTTACTATAAGTGCCTCTAATCCGCTAAGGCGGAGGTAAGGATGAATGATATTTTTCGCTGACATTTTCTTTTGTTAGTTTTCTTGAAGTTGGGGTAATTGCCTTGGGCTAAAGTTTTTTACTGCTTCGGCAATATGCCTGATATGATCGGGTGTAGTGCCGCAGCATCCACCCACAATATTTAAAAATCCTTTTTGTGCCCATTCTTCAATTATGTGAGCAGTATCATGAGGTTGTTCATCATACTCACCAAAAGCATTAGGCAATCCCGCATTTGGATAAGCAGAAGTATAACATGTTGCAATACGACTTAGCTCCTCAATATGCGGACGCATTTGTGATGCGCCCAGTGCACAATTTAGTCCTACACTTAATGGTCGAGCATGCTGAACGGAAGTATAAAAAGCTTCCAAAGTCTGTCCACTCAGGGTTCTACCGCTGGCATCCGTTATAGTGCCTGAAATCATTATTGGAATTTCGGTTCCCGGATGCTCTCTAAAATACCTTCTAGAAGCAAAAATCGCAGCCTTCGCATTTAAAGTATCGAAAATGGTTTCAATCAGCAATAAATCAACACCGCCTTCTATCAAACCATTTATTTGTTCACCATAAGCAGCAGCCACTTCATCAAAATTAACTGCTCTAAAACCCGGGTTATTGACATCAGGAGAAATGGATAGTGTTTTATTCAACGGGCCAATTGCCCCTGCAATATATTTTTTTTCACCTCCTGGATTTTCCTTTTCCCATTGTGCAATAGCCATCCTGGCGCATTTTGCACCAGCCACATTTAATTCATGTGCTAATTGCTGCATATCATAATCTGCCTGCGCAATAGAGGTGCTGCTGAATGTATTGGTTTCAATAATATCGGCACCGGCATTTAAATATTCCAGATGGATGGCTGAAATGATTTCCGGTTGAGTAATATTTAATAAATCATTGTTTCCTTTAACATCAGATTTCCAATCGGCAAATCGCTTACCACGAAAATCACTTTCAGATAATTTCCTGCGTTGAATCATCGTGCCCATAGCTCCATCCAGTATAAGAATTCGTTTATCTAAGGCAGTACGAATAGAAGACATTTCAAATGTTTTTTCATTGTAGAATAAATACAGAACAATGTTCCGGGCGAGATATAAACGTGGAAACTGCTGGAAGCGTATGCAGAGGTGTCATTTATTAGTTCAGTCCGAAAACATTGCAGCGGTTGAACAATAAACAAAATCCGCCACTGCAACGGTGCAAAGTTAGAAAATGGAATGCACAAATCAAAATGAAGGTATCAATGCTCAGAAATAACATACTGTCCAACCGGAATTCTGTTGGCAATACTTCGTGCCAAGGTATGTTCATCAGTATATTCCAACTCACCGCCAAAAGCAATACCACGCGCAATGGTAGTAATCTTAACCGGTAAATCAGTGAGCATCTTACTTATATAAAAGACAGTAGTATCACCTTGTATATTTGGATTAAGCGCAAAAACAATCTCTTCAATTTCTTCTTCTTTCACCCGCACAATTAATGAATCTATATACAACTTATCCGGACCAATACCATCTAATGGAGAAATAATTCCACCTAATACATGATAACGTCCATTAAATTGTTGAGTAGCTTCAATAGCAATAACATCTCTAATGTTTTCTACTACGCATACCAATGAAGATTTACGCAATGGGTTGCTGCAGATATTACACACTTCCGAATCAGAAATATTATGGCACACTTTACAGAAGCATATCTTTTCACGCATTCCGGTTATTGCTTCGCCAAACCGCTCCACCACATCTTTATCTTGTTTAATTAAATGCAGCACAAGCCGCAAAGCTGTTTTCTTCCCCACACCGGGAAGCTTAGCAAACTCATTAACTGCATTTTCTAATAAAGCGGAAGAAAAGACCATAGCGCAAATTTACCTGTCAAAAATTAAAAAAAATATTTTAAAGTTTAATCTCTTGTTCATCCGTCCACCCTGCCCTGACCATTAACTTTTTAAATAATACAATAGCTCTTTCCGGTTGTTTCTTCTCTAAATAATTTCCGGGATCCCAACTACCATTTTCATTTGTATCAAATAATAATCTTAACTCATACTCTCCGGGTAAAATCATTTTTCTTTCCCATACATTACCTAAAAGCGAATCAGAAAGAACAACTTCACCCGATTGAAAGAACTGCAATACCGGCTTTTTTGAAAAGTCAAGATTAGCAAATCGTAATATTACATGGCCATACTCATCCGTAAGCTTGGTAGAAAAGTGAACGGTATCTGGTTGGATGGCATTTCCCAGGCTATCATAAATTTTCTCACCCGGTATTATAAGGCGATAATACATCCCCGGCTTCCATTGGCAGGCAAGCTCAACATCCTTCCGAGTGCTACTCCATGTAGGCTGAGGAAAATACATTTCATTTAATGAATCCAACAATTGAAATCGTATGTCATTTGGGTTTTGCACCGGATTGGTAAAAGAAATGGTGAGTGGCTTTAGTAAATCAGCCTTGTCATTTTTAAGGTTAACGGAAAATGAAAAGGTATCTGTAGGTTTTTCTTTAGTAGGGGGCAACTTTATCTTTCTTTCTGCATAAGCATATAAAACATAAGCCGTAACAGAATCAGAAGCCGACATTACCGGAATATCATAAAATGCAAATAGCTCCGTTGGTGAATTATACGTCCTGCTACCATCTCCATCTTTGAGTGCATACAAGAGAAACTTTCCTGAAGGAAGATTTTTGAAACTAAATGCTCCATTTCCATTTAGGCGCGTTATATACATAGGCATTTGTGTAAGCACGGCAGAATCAACATCTCCTTTATATAACATCACTATTAATGTACTATCTACAGAATTATCTTCAGCAATACGTACCACCCCATTAATCCTAAACGAATCTATATTGAGGCCGGTTGAAAACACAAATTCGGGACTGTATAAAATATTACCTTCATTCACATCACGAATTGCGGTTCCAAAATCAAAACTATACGTTGTATTGGGTAGCAGCGAATCCTGTAACACAACAGAAATTGACTTTCCATTGTACCGGACTTTGGGAAACTTTTTTTGAAATGGCGATACAATCAACTGAGTATTTACATCTTTTAAATCTATATACTCATTAAAGGAAAAAGTGAATGAATTAGTAGTAACCGATGTTGTCATCAACTTAGGAGATGCAGCACGCAGTACCGGTGGCAATGTATCTTTTGCACCCCCGGAAATAGAGCCTATCTGTCCGCAACCACTAACGCCGGAAACAACAATATATCCGGCTATTAAAACAAACAGGCAACTTCTGCTTAAAATGTTTTTCTTCAATTTCATATCAATCCGTTTCTTCCTCTCCCTGTGTAAAATATAAATTTGTTGCCAAGTTATAATCTTTTACAAAATTGCATGTATCACAAAATTTATCTTCACATCCGGTATAAAAGTCATGTGCCATAATTTTTTCCCACACGGTTTTGATTTGTTGTTTAAGCGTCTCCATATCTGCGGGGGTAATCAGAATTTGTTCTTGATGATATTGATTGCTATCATCGGGTTCAACAAAATCAAATACACAACTTTCTACCTCCCAATTCTTTTCAGAATTATCTACCAATAATTTATAAAAGACAGCTTGCCGCCAGTAGTCGCCTCCGTTAGGGTCTTTGCTGTCGGGCCCTTTAAGCTTTTTCATAGCATTCGCGTACTTACCTGTTTTATAATCGACAACATTCACTTTATTACCGTTAAACTCCAACTTATCCAATTTCCCTTTTAATAAGACATTATCAAACGTAACAGCTATATTTCGCTCAACAGAAACAATTTTTTCCCAAGTGTCCATATACTTATCATAATAACTTTTCAAAATTTCTTCGCCATATTCCAGCCGCCTTTTGAATGATTCTGTAGAGAAACATTCGCGTCGTTTTTCCATATCTAATTTAAATTCTGAAACGAGTACTTCTTTGGGTGGGAATTTTCTTTCCGGTGATTCAAGCATATATGAAAACAGTTTTTGAAGGCTGTTATGCACCGCCGTACCAAAAGACATGGAATCGCTTTTTGCCGCAGGGATACGAAGAATATTATTATAATAAAAAGACAGTGGACATCTTAAATAATTGTTGAGTGATGTTACACTTAACTTAAACTTCTCCAGTGCTCTGTTTACAAAGTCTTCTTCCATTTTTGCAACTTCCGGCACAAAAGGAATAAGCTGATTAAGCATAAAGGCACTCCTTTCTTCCTCCGGAATTTGTGGTTTTTCTTCCGGAATCGGCAGCATTGTGGTAATTTCTGATAATAATTTTGTTCGTTCTCTTTCCTTTAATTTATTATCATAACGTACGTACGACAAATAAAGATTTGTTTCCGCACGTGTTATAGCAACATAAAATAACCTGCGTGTATCTTCTTCTTTATCTGCATTCGAAGTGTCTGTAAAAATAGTATCCGGCAAATTAAATGCGGAGGAACCTCCTTTACTCAACTCCCATTGATCTTTATTAAGCCCGGCAAAGAAAACATGCTCAAACTCGAGCCCTTTGCTACCATGTGCAGTAAGCAGGTTCACCGAACTTTCCGCGCCTGTAATTGTCGTTAATGGGATTCTCACACCCTCCTTCTTCATCAAATCTATTAACTGAATAAAATCAGACAACTGCATAAATGGGTTACGGGCTGTTTCCTCTTTAATAAAATCAAAGAACCCGGTCAGCAAGTGTAAGTCTCCAATTTTATCCGGCCCGTTCATCACCTGCTTTATCACACCTCCGTAAAAAAGCACCTCCTGTATCAACTCTTGAAAGGAAACATTCCCAACCTTTGCAATTAATGACTCCAACATATCATAAAATATGGGCAATGACTGATGTACATCAACCGGAAACATCGTTTCCTTTGCTTTCTGCGCTTTCTCAGAAAGTATAATTCGTATTGATTTGGGTAGCCCTTTACGATTAGCCGATTCAATAGAAATCTTGGCAATTTCAATCGACGGTATATTATAGAAATCAAGATGCATCATTTCAAAAAGATACCTATCACCACTAAACGGTTGAATGGTTTCTTCATTCAAATATTTTAAAATCAGCAGTACTTTTTTAATCAGGGTATGGGTGAGCAAATCCGGGCTATTCTTCAAATAAAAAGGAATATTTTTATTGGCGAGATATCCTGCAAGTTGCCGGCCAAATTCATTTTTTCTATACAACACGGCTATATTTCCCGGAGCTACACCCGAATCCAAAAGTCTTTTTACTTCAAGCGTAATATGCATCATTTCTTCATGGGGGCTATCATATTCCCTTACCTCAGGATACGCTGTTAGCTCCTTATAAGCATCTATTCCAACAACGAGGTCTTTTGATAATCCGGGGATATCATTAATTAACCGGTTGTTATTATTTTCAATTAATACTTTTGCACAATCTAAAATTGGCTGAGTGCTTCTGTAGTTTGTTGTAAGTACAATTGTTTTAAGAGAACTGTGGTATTTTTTTACAAAGGCAAGCATATTCTCTACACTTGCACCCTGAAAGCGAAAGATACTTTGGTCATCATCTCCTACAACAAAAACATTGGGTACATCCCAATAATTGATAAGCAGTTCCACAATTTTATTTTGCGTACCACTGGTATCCTGGTATTCATCTACTAAAATATATTGAAGCTTTTCCTGGTACGATAACAGTAATTCGGGGTGCGTTTCAAAAGCTTCGATTACCCAGTTAATCATATCCTCATAATCATACCTGCCCATTGCTGATATCTTCTTCTGATAGTTATCGAACTCATTTGCGGCGGCTCTCACCTTTTCCATTGCATCAACTTCTTTGGCAATATCCTTTACCTTAACATCGCCCTTCTTAAAATCCTTTCCATTTTTCTGATAAATAAAATTTTCTCTATTGGGTAAATCCTTCAGGTATCTGTCAATCGCATCGCTAATTTGTTGTGCCGACCATCCCTCTTTTTTCATTGTTGAAAAAAGATTCTTTAATCTGTCAAATTCATAATATTCATCTCCTCTGTATCTTTTCAGCGTGTGCCCTTTAGGAAATTCATCGATTAACTCTCTAATCAGTTTAATCTTTTCGATATCCGATATTACATCCAGTTTATTCTTTTCAAACAGAGAGAGATTTTCTTGAATAACCTCATTACAAAAGGCATGAAAAGTAAAAATTTTCACATTGTGTGCCTCAGCACCAATAAATTGAATTAATCTTTTACGCATTGCCACCACACCGGCATCTGTATAGGTAAGACACAAAATATTGTTGGGTTGTACATCTGTTTCTAACAGAATCTTTCCCACTCTTGCTCCAAGTATTTGGGTTTTTCCGGTACCCGGGCCTGCTATCACCATAACTGGGCCATCAATAGCATCTACCGCTTCCTTTTGCTTTTCATTAAGATTATTATATACCTCTTTAAAATTTTGAAGAAGCTTTTCCTGAATATTTAGCATACACCAAATTTAAGTTTATAACCGGGTAAAAAATAAAAAACACCCCTTGTTGGAGTGTTTAAACGAACAAAGAAAAATTTAACCGGGAAGTCTGGGAATATATTTTTCAATCTCTTTAATCTGTTGAACAATTTCAGGTGTGGTAGCTTTAAAGCTTTTTGCTTTTCTAAAATAATCTTTAGCTGCTCTAAACTCACGTTTATTCATCATTATTGAGCACAACTGCAAATACGCGGCTGCATTGTTTTCCTTATCCGGCAATCCTGCTCTAATAGCCTGCCTCACATAAGACTCGGCTTCTTTCATATTTCCTTTTTGCATAGCAATCATGCCCAATTGCAATTTATTAGGGCCTTCTGCTTGTTTGGTTAGCTGTCCACCACCCAGTGAAATACTTTTCTTCATGTGCTTCTCTGCTGTTTCCAAATCTTTATCCATCATAGCTAAATTGCCTTTAATGGTATAGTACACTGAGCGCACTGGTTTAATCAATAATCCGGGAAACTTAATCCCTTCTACAATTCGTTTAGCTTCCTCAAGATTTCCTTCTTCCATTGCTGATTGAATAAGGCGCATCGGTCCCAATAAAAAATACCCAATAATGGAAATAGCACCAATTAAATACAATATAAAGGCCGGCCAAAAGCCTGTTTGAATATTTATTAAAACCGCAGCAATTAAACACACAACGCCAATAATGAGTCGGTATTTAATATAAAAAAGTAAAACCTTCATGTTTCCAAAATTAGTGTGCAAAGATACAAATATGCAGCGAAGAAATTGGCCATTTCAGTGATGTAACAGCAATAAGAAAGGCTTCCGTTATGGAAGCCTTTCATTTTCATTTTATACAATAATATTATCCGATTGCTACACGTTTAAATGCTGTTACTTTTAATTCAGCATCTAAACTTTTTAAATAGTCAGCCACTGATTTGCTATTATCTTTCACGAAAGGTTGTGCCATCAGTGTATTTTCTTTAAAGAATTTATTCACTTTACCCAAAGCAATTTTCTCGGCCATCTCTGCAGGCTTTCCTTCAGCCTTAATTTGTTCGATAGCAATTTCTTTTTCACGTGCTACTGTTTCAGCAGGAACAGAAGATTCGTCCACTGCCAATGGATTCATAGCTGCAATTTGCATAGCTACATCTTTTCCGGCTTCTGTACTTTCTTTGCTCATGCCTACCAACACGCCTATTCTGTTAGCTCCATGAATATAGGAGGCTACAAAAGGGGCTTCAATTCTTTCAAAGCGCGAGATTCCAATCTTTTCGCCAATGGCTGCAAGTTTATCATTAACAATATCTGCAACTTTTGCCCCATCTATAGTAACATTGTTAAGTTCTTCCACAGACTTTACATTATTGATAACGGCTGCGTCAGCAATACTTTGAACAAAGGAAACAAAATCTACATTCTTACTTACAAAATCCGTTTCGCAGCTTACACAAATAACAAACCCTGTTTTATTATCAGCAGTTGTTTTTGCTAACACCACTCCTTCTTTTGCCTCCCGATCACTACGTTTAGCTGCAACTTTTTGTCCATGTTTGCGCAACCAATCAATAGCTGCTTCAAAATCACCGTTACTTTCTGTAAGCGCTTTACGGCAATCGAGCATTCCGGCTCCTGTTGCCTGACGTAATTTATTTATATCGGATGCTGTAATAGTTATAGTACTCATTGAATAAATTTTGAGTGTTAAAAAATAAATTTACCTGCTGGTGATATTATCTTCCACCTGCCGGTTTACGCCCTCCTTGCCCTGTGTTAGCCACACGACGCTTAGCTCCACCACCCGAGCGACCACCGCCACCGGAGCGTCTTCCGCGTTCTTCGCCGCCACCATCAACAGATGACTCAAAGCGTGCTGCACGAGATTCAGGTGTTTCTTCTGCATCACCTTGATCCATTTCTTCTTTATCAGCCTGACGCTCTTGTAATCCTTCTGCAATAGCAGCTGCTACATAATTAACTACAATGGCAATAGACTTGGTGGCATCGTCATTGGCAGGAATAACAAAATCAATTTTATTAGGATCGCAATTTGTATCCACCATTCCAAAAGTAGTGATGTTTAATCGGCGAGCTTCTGCAAGGGCAATATGTTCATGGCCAATATCTACCATAAAAATAGCAGCAGGAACACGGCTAATTTGACTTATACCACCCAATACCTTTTCCATTTTTTCTTTATCACGGGTAAGGGTTAGGCGTTCCTTCTTAGTAAGGTTTTCAGCGCTACCATCGCCCAGCATTTTTTCAATGCTTTGCATCTTTTTAACGCTTTTACGTACAGTATTAAAATTGGTAAGCATACCTCCCAGCCAACGCTCGGTAACAAAGGGCATATTCACACGCTTTGCAGCTTCCTGAACAATTTCTTTCGCTTGTTTTTTGGTAGCAACAAACATGATTTTTTTTCCGCTACGGGCAATAGCCTTTAATGCTGCAGCAGTTTCCTGCATACCCTCAACAGTTTTGTTGAGATCAATAATATGAATACCCTTCTTTTCTGCGAAAATATAGGGTAACATTTTGGGATTCCATTTCTTCTTTAGGTGACCAAAATGTACTCCTGCTTCAAGAAGTTGCTGTTGTAAGGAAGTATTATTTTCCATTTTTTATTTTTAATTAAGCTCCGGATTCGTTTGTGCTTTACCGGTAGCAGTATTATTAATACAAATTAAATAACCCAATATGCTGGTTTGTCGTTTTCCATTAACGTTTAGAGAACTGATAGCTGCGACGTGCTTTTTTCTTACCCGGCTTTTTACGTTCTACCGAGCGGGCATCACGCTTAAGCAATCCGGCTGCCTTTAATGCAGGACGGTACTCAGCATTCATTTCCAATAGAGCACGTGAAATACCTAACCGAGTGGCCTCTGCCTGTCCCTTAACACCACCACCTGTGGCGTTAATTACGATATCATACTTATCCGTTGATTCGATAGACTTCAAAGGAGCCTCTACCTGATTTTGTAGATATACCAAAGGAAAGTAGGTCTTATAATCCTTTCCGTTAATGGTAATATTTCCTGAGCCTTTAGAAATGAAAACACGTGTAACCGCTTCCTTTCTACGCCCAATTGCATTTTTTTGCTTTTCCATGTATTGTTGTTTAGGCTTTAGATAAGCGTTTATGCCTACCTGTTAGCGTATCTGTTTTATTTATTATTAAATGAAAGTTCAACCGGCTTCTGGGCTGTATGTGGATGTTCTGTACCAGCATACACAAAAAGTTTCTTATACATTTTGCGGCCAAGACGATTTTTAGGTAACATCCCCTTCACGGCTTTTTCAACCACCACTTCGGGGCGACGAGCCAACAACTTCGCGGCGGTTTCTCCCTTTAATCCTCCGGGATAACCACTAAAAGTCAGGTACTCTTTCTCTTCCATTTTATTACCGGTGAATTTTACCTTATCGGCATTAATAACAATCACGTAATCACCACAGTCAACATGTGGCGTGTAGTAGGCTTTGTTTTTGCCGCGTAAAACAGCAGCAATTTTTGCACACATACGACCTACGGTTTGATTAGCACCGTCAACAATAAACCACTGGCGTGTAACGGTAGCCTCGTTCGCATGCTTTGTTGTAAAATGTAATTTGCTCATAAATTTTCTTTTCCTGCTTTTGCAGTTGATTGAATAATCACCGATGCTATCCCACCGGCGCCGAATTAAACGGAGCGCAAAGGTAAATCAATTCATGTTCAAAAAAGCAGAAATATTCATAGAATTTTTTATCGCACCTTTATAATTAATTGGTTTTCAGTAAAATTTTTGTTGAAAAAATTCAATTGGAGACTAAAAGCCCCAAAAAGAGGCAATTTTCGAAAAAAAACAGCTAAGAACCATTGGGGCGTGCCCCACCGCATCGGTGGGTCGGGCTATTCGCTGCAAGTCCTCACTCGTACCTCGCTGTGGGCTTTCCGCTACTATCCCTCACGCACAGTGATTAAGCTTCTCCATTTATTCAATTTTTGCATTAACCAACAACGCCCCTTAAGGAGGCTATACATTATGGATGATTTGTTTGATATATTGCCCGGGGACGCTACCCGCGTCCCCGATTCAAAGTTCGTTTTTTTAAAAACATTGAACAATACCTCATCACGGCACTTTGTAGGTACTACTCCAAACAGACGGGGCTAAAGCAAATTCAGGAATTATGAAACTGCGGAACAATACCTCATCATGGTACTTTGTAGGTACTACCCTAAACGGATGGGAACTGCCGTTCCCGCCCTAAAGCAAAATTCGGATTTATGTAAACAGGAAACAATACCTCGGCTTGGTACTTTATGGGGTATAACTACTACGGATACACGAAGATGTTTTTTATAAGGGTCTAAAAAAAAATTTAAAATCCTTCTTCAGGATAATTGAAATGTACACTTCAAAATGCCCTTATTGTTTTGTCAGGATAATATTTGTCGGTATATTAAAATCAGGATCGTCTGGATTGTATAATCCTTGTCCCTTCTTAACCGTCCATTGCGCTTGTAAAGAACAATTAACGGTGGGTACAAGAAAGCAATTAGGATTTAAAACCTGCATTGTAAATTTGCCGTCAATAAATCCACCTGCATTGGATGTATTAGTAACAGTATTGTCAACAATAGTACCGCCAATACCATTACTTTGCCCAGTATCACCTGAACTTAAAACAAAAGGCCAGTTTTGCCCCGTATCACCAATTTCTTTATTGGAATTATATACTACACTTACCTGATTTCCATTGGCATCTACAATGATTTTTTTGTAATGCCCTTTATAGCCATCTGCTATTCTCCAAAGTGTTACAATAAACACTTCATTGCCGTTTTGATACCTCCAAGTCCCTGCAAAAATATCCTGCTGTTGATAGTGTTCTTTCATTAAAAGAGAATCTGCCGTTTTAAAAGAAGTAAGACAAACAAATGAAAATAGTATGATGATGAAATGTTTCATTTTATTCTGTTTAATAAAAATTAATAAATTAGTTGCAATTGGTACGTTTGATAGTTCCATTTTGGTCTTTTTCTACTTTGGTAAAACTATCAAAATTGGCATTGGCTTCAAATAATGTTAC
>JAHBTP010000006.1 GCA_019638485.1 Ferruginibacter sp.
TTCCTAAATAAAGTTACATCCCAAATCCTACTGGGATCAACCGGATTCATAAACTGAAAGTTTTTGGTATAAACATAAAGTCTAACCTGATTGGGATAGGTAAGTTCAAGTACTCTGGCTTTGTTTGTCGTTAATTCCCCATAAATCTTTAATTGTGAAGAAACAAAAAGTGGAACTGCTGATAACAGACTGTCTATTGGTTTATTCAGATAGTAATTAAAATCTAAATTATTAAGATAATAATAATTACTATCAACCTGAGCATTTGTATGTCTTATAGTTAATAAAATTAAAACCGTGAGGAGAAAAAAGTTCTTTTTCATATAATGAAATTTACTGTAGTTAATTTATTTTAATGAATTTAGTTTTTTCGGCATCAATAGTTTTATACAAACCAAAACCACTTGTGGAACTACTGCCTATAAATTGAATCAATAGAATCATTCCTTCTGTTCTTCGGTCTATACCACTATTAATCTGTCCCACACATGAATCATTAGTGCTTTGAAGATTCCTCGTTCTAAGAAAGCTCTTAATTTTTATTAAATCCTCATTAACAATTGCATATAAAGTATCTCCACAATCCACGTATGACCTAAAATCCTGATAAAAATTTCTTGAATTACCAGCCGCTATGTCTTGTGGGTCATGCGGATGACGATCCTTTGGTAACGAATCTTGATGGCTGTGCCAATCAAAAATTGGCTGCCGGCCTTGAAGAACTCTTCTATTTGGTTTAACATTATTGGGGTCTTCATCGGTTCTCACTCCTAAGGTATCAATAACTCCATTCCCATTTTTGATGCCGAAGAAATAATACTCCCAATTATGAGCTCTTGCTAAATTCCAAATAGAATCCCTTTTGTTTTTAATTGCTACTTGATCATCATGTAATTTTCTTAAAATTGTAGAATCGAGTGTTATTGAACAAGGTAAAACCGGTTCTCCCTGTTCATCAAATTCTGTAACCCCAACAAATCCTCTTTTACATTCTTCATTATCTGTATTTGTGGAACCTGGTGTGCCGCTCTCTGTTCCGCTGGTAGAACCACCACCACCTGATTCGGGTACCGTTAGCATATAAACTAACCCGGCGGGTTCGTAAAGGCACAAGGATTCTGTTGAGGTTATGGTAAATCCCGATGAGGTATAATACCCATAATTAAAAATGGTACAACCATTGGAAAAACTCAACTGGGTGCCATAATATATTTCAGGCTCTTCTGGGGATAATCTATTCAATAATTCCTCATCTGTTATAACAAATTCATTTTGCCCAAACATTTCATATTCGAGAGACATCATCATTTTAAAAAAATCTAATACCGTAAATATTTCTTCTGTTGACGTACCCGATTCCTCAATCGGGAGTTCATAGTATTTTATACCCTCAAGGAGTTTATACCATACTTCGCTATTTACTAAAATGGCTAATACGCCGCTTAGGTAACTTGCTCCTTCTTTCACTATCGGAACGGTAACCAAGGTGTCGCTTTCCGGTTCTGCGGATTGGTATGCCGGCCGGGAAATATTAATTTTTACGTGCTGCCAGGCCGGGTATCCCGTATTTTTTATAAAGTTATGCACGAAAGGTTTTATTACATCCTGGCGTTTCATATCGTTAACGATTCTTTCTAAAACCGAGGGAACATTGGTGGGAAGGGAGAAGAATTTGTTTCGTTCAATAGCCAATATCTTATCTGTAGAAAAATCAATTTTTCTACATGAAATCGGAAAAGAAATTGTTACAAAAACAATTATAATAAAGGTTATAAACTTCAGTATGTTTAACAACCGTTGCGTGGGGGGGCAACATAAACATATCAGATAAATTTAGAGTCTAAGATATACCATTTTTTTATAAAATCAATTTTTAGCAGGTAGCTTATTGAAAATGGCATCAATAAATGCAATCGCCTTAGGGAGGTTAAAGAGCTTTTATACATTCAATAAAGAGGATACCTCTCCACCTTGTCTTGATGAGCAAGCATGAGCAAGCAAGAGGTTGTTTTATAGCATTTTTTAGATTTCTGCCCGGGGACGCTACCCGCGTCCCCAATTCAAAGTTCGTTTTTTTAAAAACATTGAACAATACCTCATCACAGTACTTTGTAGGTACCACCCCAAACAGTTGGGGAACTGGCGTTCCCGCCTTAAAACAAATTTCGGAATTATGAAAACAGGAAACAATACCTCATCACGGCACTTTGTAGGTACTACCCCAAACAGATGGGGAGCTGGCGCTCCCGCCCTAAAGCAAATTTCGGAATTATGAAAACAGGGAACAATACCTCGGTTAGGTACTTTATGGGCTATCTTTTAAAAAAAGGGGAAACTGCGTTTCCCACCCCGGTGCAAAGTTCGAATTTTTAAGAACACAAAACAATACCTCATCAAGGTGCTTTACAGGGCAGATAACCCTTTCGGGCGGGGGCTACGCCCCCCACCCCAATTCAAAGTTCGGATTATTTCAAACACGAAACAATACCTCAAATTCGGTATTTATGGAGCATAACTATTACGGATACACGAAGATGTTTTAAGCAAGCCGAAATCCAAATTCTCTACACCCAATTATTAACTAATAACTAACTACTCCACTGCATTTTATTCGTTGATTACGCAGATGGAGGCAGAAAAAATAGTAGCAAATCTCTGTGGTTGATTGTATTGTGCTTTTTTACTGCGAGGTTATGAAGAGCCATTCTGTTTAATTGTACCTTTTATTGTCATTTCCAAGCTGTCATTAATCCATGGATGGAGCATAAGTTAGTTCGCCTATATACAATCTTCAAATAGCTTTGGTATGGATGTTAGAAAACAACATGGTTTAAAACCGAAAAAAATAAGGTTGTCTTCAAAAAAGAAAACAACCTAATAACAATTTTATGATTTACCGGCAACCCACTATTTAGTGAATCCCTTTCATCGCCTTATTTAAGAATGGAGATAGTATCAACAACCCTACACCCGATCCAATCATCAACCATGAAATAGTAGAATATAGCTCTAAATTATATCTTTCTAAAAACTGCTCCAGCGTAGCAGCAAGATAGTTTCCTAAAGCAAAGCTTGCCATCCATACGCCCATCATTACTGAAACAATTTTACCCGGCGATAACTTAGTTACCATTGATAATCCTATTGGTGATAGCATCAACTCTCCGCAGGTAAGCAAAACATAAACAACAGTAAGCCACATTGGACTAACCAGGGTTCCTCCTTCTGCTTTATTAGCTGCAATTGTCATAATATAAAATGACAAGGCTCCGATAAACATCGCTATTGCAAATTTAATCGGCGTACGTGGATTAAGTTTTTTTGCAGCCAGTTTAATCCATAAAATAGAAAACAGTGGAGCTAAAGTAACAATAGCAATTGGGTTGATATTTTGAAACCAGGTGGTTGGAATTTTAAAGCTTCCGACCACACGATTGGTATTTTCCTCTGCAAATAAGTTGAATGTACCTCCTGCTTGTTCAAAACCTGCCCAGAATACAATATTAAAAAATGCAAGAATCAAGATAACCAAAACTCGCGACCATTCGGTAGATCCATTCGTTCCTTTAAAGATAGAAAAACCAATAAAGATTGCGCCTGCCAATCCAACTATCGCAATTAAGATTTTATGAATCAGGTCACTAGTAGCTCCCCAAAATGCCATAATTCCAAATACAAGAGCCACATTTACCACAACATATAAAATTATATCCCTCCAGTCTTTTGGTAGCAAATCGGTTTGTCCTGTGATTTTTGCTTTTGGAGGTAATCCTAAACCTTCTAATGTATTTCTTCTGAAATGAAACCATAGCACACCGATTAACATTCCAACACCTGCTGCAATGAAGCCATATGGCCATCCAACATTTTCACCAAGGGTGCCTGCTACAAAAGGAGAAAGGAAAGCACCTATGTTAATCCCCATATAAAAGATAGTAAAGCCACCGTCTTTTCGCGGATCATCATTGTCATATAGATTTCCTACAATGGTAGAGATATTGGGTTTAAAAAATCCATTTCCTAATATTAATACACCCAATCCTAAGTAAAAAAAGTGTTGTCTGCCGGCTAACTCAGAAATCAAGGCATCGGTGGAACTTGCTGCAAGCATGAACTGGCCAATAGCCATGGTAATTCCACCAATCAAAATAGATTTCCTTTGCCCTAGAATATTGTCAGAAAACCATCCACCTAAAATTGGAGTCAAATAAACCAAAGCTGTAAAAATTCCATAGATAGCCAAAGACTCTGCCCTGTTCAAACCAAATCCGCCGGTAATTAATTGAGCAGTTAAAAAGAGGGTGAGCAAGGCACGCATTCCATAATAAGAGAATCGCTCCCACATTTCGGTAAAGAACAAACTGTAAAGCCCTTTGGGATGTCCGGTTTGGGAAGTTTTTTCAGCCATATAAATTCTTTTTTTTTAAAAAAATGAGCAATTATTTCTGAAAAGTAAGCAAAATACATTTAACCTGATACCAAATCTTTTCAGAATTATACTGTTAGATTTTCATGTTATAGAACGATAATAGATTTTGACTTACTAAATTCGCCGATAATAAACCGGTTTTACAATATGAATATATTATTAATTGGCGGGGGCGGAAGAGAGCATACTATGGCTTGGAAACTGAATGAAAGTCCGCTATGTGATAAATTATTTATTCTTCCGGGAAATGCAGGTACTGCAACATTGGGAGTTAATTTACCTATATCTATTACAAATTTTGAGGCCATTGGTGAAGCTGTATTAAAATATGAAATTAATATGGTTGTAGTTGGACCGGAGGAGCCCTTAGTAAAAGGGATTTATGATTTTTTTAAACAGGATGAGGGATTGAAAAAGCTCCTGTTTATCGGTCCTTCCGCAAATGCTGCTTTGCTGGAAGGTAGCAAGGCTTTTGCAAAAGCTTTTATGAACAGGCACGGAGTGCCTACTGCATCATACAAGCAGTTTTCTAAGAACGAATTTGATGAAGGGTGTGATTATATTAAGCAACAACCATTACCGATTGTATTAAAGGCAGATGGCCTTGCAGCAGGAAAGGGAGTGATAATTTGTAATAATTATATAGAAGCACTATCTGAATTTGAACTGATGCTGCTGCATTCTAAGTTTGGCAGGGCGGGAGAAAGAGTTGTTGTTGAAGCCTTTTTGACTGGAATTGAAATGAGTGTGTTTATTCTTACAGATGGTAATTCATTTGTTTTATTGCCCGAAGCAAAGGATTATAAACGTGTAGGAGAAGGAGAAACCGGATTGAATACAGGCGGTATGGGAGCAATTAGTCCTGTTCCATTTTTTAATGAGGCTCTTAAAGAAAAAATTGTTCAACGTATTATTCAGCCCACTCTTGATGGCTTGAGAAAGGAAAAGTTGGATTATAAGGGCTTTATATTTTTTGGATTGATGATAAGTGATGGAGAACCCTGGGTTATTGAATATAATTGCCGGATGGGTGACCCTGAGACCGAAGTTGTGCTTCCCAGGCTGAAAAATGATTTTGTTGAATTGTTAAAGGCAACCGCGGATGGCACACTACATAAAATAGATGTAAAAACCGATTTTCGGGCTGCATCTACAGTTGTAGCAGTTAGTGGTGGCTATCCGGGAAAATATAAATCGGGAATTCCAATATATGGAGCAGAAGGTGGGATGCAGGAAAATGCCCTCCTTTTCCATTCCGGAACTAAAATGGAAGGAGAACAATTACTTACTAACGGAGGCCGGGTGTTGGCTATGACAGCATTTGGAAGTTCTGTAACGGATGCTACAAAACACGCCATGGATAAATTGGCTAAGGTGTCTTTTGAAGGGATGTATTTCAGACGAGATATTGGTTTTGAATTTTCAGATTCCCTTTAACTAACGGTAATAAGTAAACGAAGTATTTCTTATTTTTTAACAAACTTTAAACAGCTAAAAAATTTAGCAATCCATTAGGGAGTGTAGTTTACAATGATTGGATAAAAATCAAGGAGTATTTATTGTTTGAAATAGGGCATAGAATCGTTGTAAAATCAAATATTTTGCTCCAAATTTGCGTGGATTGAATTTTTGAGCCGGAAGCTAATCGAATTATGGGAATTTTTAATTTTTTGACAAAGGAAATAGCCATGGATTTGGGAACTGCCAATATCCTCATTATTCATAATGATGAAGTGGTAGTAAATGAACCATCTATTGTGGCTTTGGATAGAAATAATCCAAAGAATTTGCTTGCTGTGGGCAAGAAGGCATTGATGATGCATGAGAAAACTCACGACAGTATTAGAACTGTTCGCCCACTACGTGATGGAGTAATTGCTGATTTTAATGCAGCTGAGTTGATGATTAGGGAAATGATAAAGATGATTTTTCGTAAGAAACCTTTATTTGCTCCCAGTTGGCGAATGATGATTTGTATTCCAAGCAGTATTACAGAGGTAGAAAAGCGTGCAGTAAGGGATAGTGCGGAACAGGCAGGTGCTAAGGAAGTGTATTTAATACATGAGCCAATGGCTGCGGCCTTAGGTATTGGTATTGATGTGGAAGAACCGGTGGGTAACATGATTATAGATATTGGTGGAGGAACAACAGGGATAACTGTAATCGCTCTTGCAGGAATTGTTTGTGATCAAAGTATTCGTGTTGCAGGAGATGAATTTACCGCAGATATTATGGAAGCGCTTCGTCGTTATCATTCTTTGTTAATTGGAGAACGCACCGCAGAACAGATTAAAATTCAAATCGGTGCAGCATTAAAAGACTTAGAAAATCCGCCTGAAGATATTGCCGTTAACGGAAGAGATTTGGTGACCGGTATTCCTAAACAAGTAATGGTGAGTTATCAGGAAGTAGCTGAAGCATTAGATAAAAGTATTTTTAAAATTGAAGAAGGTATTTTAAAAGCACTTGAAACTACACCGCCTGAACTGGCTGCTGATATTTATCGTAGAGGATTATATATAACCGGGGGCGGAGCCTTGTTGCGGGGATTAGACAAGCGACTTGAAGCAAAGATTAAGCTTCCTGTGCATATTGCTGATGACCCATTAAAAAGTGTAGTGAGAGGAACGGGTTTGGCTTTGAAAAATTATGATAGATATCCTTTTGTAATGCGTTAATAGTACAGTATTTGTAATTAATGCTAATCTTATTATTCCAAAATCCACCTGTATTTGCGCAATATCTTTTTATTTATACGCAGGTATTTTAATGTACTGCTTTTTGTAGTACTACAGGTGATTTGTCTTTTGCTCATTGTTCGCTATAGTAAGTATCACCAAGCAATTTTTGGCAATACTGCTAATCAGATTACAGGAAAAATAAATGCAGGATATAATAATATTGAATATTATTTCCATCTCCGTCAAACCAATGATTCATTGGTTAAGGCAAATGAAATGTTGTATAATAAGTTAAGATACAGTTTTAATTTGCCGGATTCTGTAAATAGAGAGATGTTAGATTCAATGAAGGTGGATTCACTCTATCCTTTTAGACAATATCGTTTTTCTTCTGCCAAGATTATTGCAAACGATGTTACCTTACCTAATAATTTTCTGGTATTATCAAAAGGTTCAAATGATGGATTTAAACCGGGTATGGGTGTTATAACTGCACAAGGGGCTGTAATTGGTATTATAACTGATGTAAGCAATAACTATGCAGTGGTAATGAGTTTACTGCATAAAGACAGTAAAATAAGCGGTAAGTTGTTGAAATCGGGAGAAACAGGCACTTTGTTGTGGGATGGTAAGGAGCCCAATATTCTTGTAATGAATGGTGTATCTAAGGGAGCGAAGCCCATCGCTGGCGATTCAATTATTACCAGCGGATTTAGTACCACATTTCCAAAGGGATTGTTATTGGGAAGGGTTATTTCTGCAAAGCCTGATGAAGGCACAAGCTATTTAAAAATTACTTTAAGAAGCGCGGCTAATTTTAATACAATAGAGTATGGTTATGTAATTGATAACTTTGATGCCCCCGGTGTAAATAAACTTTTGGAAAAAGCAATTAAGCAACAATAGATAATGCCTGTAATAGTTAAAAACCTATTTAGATTTTCATTGTTTATGCTGGTACAGGTATATGTACTAGACAATATTCGCTTACATCAAATGGTAACTCCTTATTTATATTTCTTATTTATTTTATGGTTGCCGTTTCATATTAATCGCACATTGTTAATGATTATCGGTTTTGCTGTTGGGTTTACATTGGACAGCTTTCGGCACCAACCGGGTTTTCATGCTTCCGCTTGTGTGCTAATAGCATACCTACGCCCGTTTTTGATTAATATCTTAATTCCTCAAGAAGGCGCTGAATCAAACTATTTGGCTCCATCTGTACAGAGTATGGGTGGATTATTGGCATTTATGGTATATGCCGGGCTGCTTGCATTTATACATAATGCTTGGGTGTTCTTACTTGAGGCCTGGCAGTTTGGGAGTGTGTGGTATTTTTTAACAAAGACATTATTGTCCACAGCAATTACATTAGTGCTAATTTTGATTACCGAATTAATTTTTTCCCGGAAGCAACGGTTCCGGACTAATACAACATAAGCGTAATATTTTTAGCAGTGCCTACCTTTAATCATTCAAGAAAGAATGTAATTAATGTCATTTTTGTTGTAACCGTATTGGTTATTCTCGTTCGTTTGTTTTCATTGCAAGTTTTTTCTTCAAAATACAAGGTGCTTGCCGATGATCAAGGGATTTTTCGCAAAGTTGTTTATCCCGACAGAGGATTGGTTTTTGATCGAAAGGGGCGTGTTATTCTTCAAAATAGCATCATTCATGATTTGATGGTTATTCCATCAAAAATAAAAGGTACTGACACTACCACACTTTGTGAAATTTTGGGTATTGATACAGCAGAGTTTAGAAAAAGAATTATTACTGCAATTATTAAAAATAGGAGCTATCGGCCAAGCGTATTCGAAGCTTTGTTGCCGGAAGAAAAGATGGCAAAGATTAATGAGAATATGTACAAATTTGCACCGGGATACTATTTGCAGGAAAGACCGGTGAGAGATTATCCCTATGATGCCGGAGGAAATATATTGGGTTACCTGTCTGAAGTAGATACAAACTTTTTGAAAAAGCATGAAGGCGAAGGCTATGTGTCCGGCGATTATGCGGGTAAAACAGGCTTAGAATTATCTTATGAAAAAGTGCTGATGGGACAGCGCGGAATAGAGTATTTAAAAAGAGACAATAAAAATCGAATCACCGGCAGGCTTGAAAATGGACTCTTTGATACCTTGGCAATAGCTGGTAGTGATTTACACACCAGCTTAGATATTGAATTGCAAGAATTAGGAGAAAAATTGATGACTAATAAAGTAGGGGCTATCGTTGCTATTGACCCTCAAACCGGTGGGATTTTAGCTATGATAAGTAGCCCTACGTATAAACCCAGATTACTTACCGGTGCCGAACGAAAGAAGAATTATGTAGAACTTTTGCTTGACCCGAGGATTCCATTTTTGAACCGTACTATTGGGGCATATTATTCACCGGGGTCAACGTTTAAAACTTTACAAGGTTTGGTTGGTTTACAAGAAGGAGTGATTGATGTGAATACCACCTTCTTTTGTCCGGGCGCATTTTATGGCTGTGGGAGGCCGATGCGCTGTCTTGACCCCGGAACGTTTTCTCTTAAACCGGCAATAACACACTCTTGTAATACATACTTTGCTTATGTAATGCAGCGTGTAATTAATAATCCGGCGTATCCTTCTTTAGACAGCTCGTTAAATCAATGGGCACATTATATGCATGCGTTTGGGTTAGGCCATAAACTGGGTGTTGATTTACCTTATGAAAAGGCCGGACGAATTCCTACCTCTCTAACCTATGATAAGATTTATGGCAAAGGACGTTGGAACTTTTGCACCTTTAGATCAGTAAGTATTGGACAAGGAGAAGTTGAAACGACTCCTTTACAGGTTGCAAATGAAATGGCCTATTTGGCTAATAAAGGATGGTATAAAACTCCTCATATAGTTGATTCAATTGAAGGAGGTGATCGCTATGGAATGCTTGCTGCGTTTAATGAAAAGCATATAGCCGTGCATATTCCTGATAGTATTTTTGATGCTGTTCATGATGGTATGCAAGGCGTAATGGAAAGTGGAACAGGGAGATATGCCAAGGTTCCGGGAATTGAAGTGTGTGGAAAAACAGGTACAGTAGAAAATTCATATAAAGGAGTGAAACAAAAAGACCATGCCTTTTTTGCCGCCTTTGCCCCAAGGCGTAATCCGCGTATAGCCATTGCCGTTATTTGTGAAAATGCAGGTTTTGGTGCATCATCGGCAGCTCCTATTGCCAGCTTGATGATTGAAAAGTATCTTAATGATAGTATAGCTGGTAAAGCTCGACAAGATAAAGTGGAACAATTGAGTAAATTGAACCTTATACCACCACGACTTGTTCAGGCACTGCGCGCTTATGATTCTACTCTTCATCGAAAAGATTCTGCTTATCTTATGGCAAAAGGGTATATTAAAATTGCCCGTGATACTATTGGTATGGAAGCAGATGATGATTCTGAAGGGTTAGATAAGTTAAAAAAGGACAACAGTAAAGAGGCTCCTAAAAGCGATTCCATTGTACATGCACCCGCTGCTGTACTAACAGATAATAGAAAAATTTTGGGAGATAGTATTCAAAAGCAACCTGCAGAATGATGCAACATAAACCTATATCCAAACGTATAGATTGGTTGATGATCTGGCTGTATTTTATCATTGTAATGATAGGATTGATTTCTATTTTTTCAGTTGAATTTAAATCTGGCGATGATTTCTTTCAGGGAATTTTAGGCTTTGAAAAGAACTACAGCCGGCAAGCTGTTTTCTTTTTGTTCTGTCTTGTTTTAGCAGTTTTTATTTTATTAACAGACAGTAAGGCCTTTACTGCAATGGCTAATCTCCTTTACCTTTTGGGAATTGTTTTGATGCTGGCCACTTTTGTATTGGGTAAGGAAGTGAATGGCTCAAAGAGTTGGATACCTTTAGGATTTATGAACCTTCAGCCTGTAGAAATGGCTAAAATTTTTACAGCACTTGCTTTATCTAAGTATTTATCACTTCCTGATATAGATCTTACCAAACCTCGGGCTCAATTTATTGCAGCCGGAATTTCCTTTGCACCCATTGTGTTTTCGGTTTTGCAAAATGAAACCGGTTTGGCATTAGTGTACTTTGCCTTTCTTATTCCCATGTATCGAGAAGGGCTTCCTCCTGTTTATTTAATAGGCGGTGCTTCTCTTGCGGTTTTACTTATTGTAACCTTGTTGCTTCCTACAAAATTGTTGGTGATTATTCTTTCGATAATTGCAGCTTTGGTTATATTTTTTATGAGAACAACTTTTCAACGTAATCATAAAAATCTTTTTTGGATAATTGGGCTTTGGTCAGTGTCTTGTTTATTTGTTGGGTTGGTAGTTCCGTTCATGTTTAAAAAGGTATTTCAACCTTATCAGGCAGACAGGATATTTAGTATGGTAGGGAAGGATAATCCTTTTATCAGTAAGGATTCTACTGCCTTACTGAACCCCCTTAAGAAAAAACCTGTAGAGAATTATAATGTCAAACAATCAAAAATTGCCATTGGTTCGGGAGGTTTCTTTGGTAAAGGATTTTTGAAGGGAACCCAAACCCAGGGAGACTTTGTTCCTGAGCAGCATACGGATTTTATTTTTACTTCATTGGGCGAAAGTTTTGGTTTTGTTGGATGTGCTGTATTAATGCTGCTTTATTTATTTATGCTGCTTAGGATTGTATATATCGCCGAACGGCAGCGAAGTGTTTTTAGCCGTGTTTATGCCTATTCTGTTGCTGGTATTTTATTTTTCCATCTGGCTGTAAATATTGGAATGACCATAGGGTTGGCTCCGGTAATTGGGATAACCCTTCCTCTTATGAGTTATGGAGGTTCATCACTGCTTACCTTTACCATTATGCTTTTTATATTAATTAAGCTGGATACCGACCGCCAGATGGTGTTACGATAGTGTAAAAGAATCCTTAGAAATACTTTAATATGGCAATTCAAATTATTCCACTTAGTGAAGGGGCGTTCACGATTGATTCAACAAAAGAATTTGTACCCTTTGATTTAAATCATGATATACTAAATCAACGCCCAACCGGAAGCTTATTAGTAGAAATTCAACCCTTTCTATTAAAAAGCGGAGATACCTGTCTTTTGTTGGATACCGGTTTGGGATATCGTTTGGCTGATGGTAATTTGCAAATCCATCAAAACTTATTACAGCACGGAATTAAACCTGAAGCGATTTCCCATGTTTTACTTTCACATCTTCATAAAGATCATTCAGGAGGATTAGGATATTCATTGGGTGGAACAAAGGTAGCTACCTTCCCTAATGCTATACATTATATTTATAAGGCAGAGTGGGATTTTGCACTTGAAAAAGGGTTACCGTCCTATGATCCGGCAGATTTTTCGTTTTTGGAAAAAGCAGCATCCATTCAATGGCTTAAGGATGCTGAAGGAGAACTACGAATAAGCCCATTTTTAATTAAATATAAATGGGTGGGAGCGCATTGCCCTTATCATATTGCTTTTTGGATTACGGATTTGGATAATAATCAAACTATTTTTTTTGGTGGTGATGTTGCCCCTCAATTAGGCCAAATGAAGAGAAGAATTATAGCTAAGTATGATTTTGATGGAAAGAGGAGTATGGAATGGAGAGATGAATGGTGGAATATTGGGAGGAAAGAACACTGGTCCTTTTTGTTTTACCATGATATAAAAAATCCGGTTTATAGCTAAAAAAAATGAAGGCCTGCCCTAGAAAGAGCTGGCCGTTGCTAACCTATGAAAAACACCTAATACAAAAATAATTGAAAAAAAATAAGATACAAGTAGAATGAACGCTTTTTGTTAAGTGTAATATTGATTTTATCCCCATTATAAAAAAGCCACTTTAAAAATAAGTGGCTTTTTACATTTTTGATTGTTAGTTATTATTTCCTCTTCGATGCGGAACGTTTTGACCCTGACGCTTTTTTACAACTTGTTCCAGCAATCGTTTTCTGAATTCAGTGTCTTTTTTAAAGAATTCGTTGGTTCTTTCTTTTCCTATTATGGTAACAAATCGGGGTTCAAATTTCTTTTTTATATCTAAAATAGACTGTTGCCGTGATAGTTCGTCTCCTTCACTTGCTTTTAATGATTTTAAATCGGTATCATATTGATTATGTAATGGCCAAAACTTTTGTGCTTCGGTGGGCGTTATTTGTAATTCACGCGTAATAAAGGCTACATATAATGCTTCGATTTTCTCTTTACGCTGGTTGTTGTCATTAGGCTGTGCAAAAACAGCCGAACTAACGGTTAAGCATAGCAAGAGCAATATTTGTTTCATAAAAGAAGTGTTAGTTTAATAGTTGTGTGTCATAATCGGCTAGAAAATTATCAAGTGTATTATCGTCAAACAAATAGGCATCAGGTTCCGGTAAGGCTTCGTTTTTATTAACAATTGTAGCAACAATAGCTGTATTTACATCACTTCCATTAGATTCTAAATAGCTTATTATATCTGATTCGGGAATATCGGATAATACTTGTTCAAAACTATTGTCTTTAATTATTTGTTGAGCATCGGCAAAGACTTTATTATCCTGATTATATTTATTTGCAACAAGGGCATTAAAAGCAAAAAATCCGATTAAGCCAATAACTACTGCTGCTGCAGCATATTTAATAATCTTATAACCAAATTGCCCTTTAATAATCTTTGCTTTTTTGGTTTTGATTATTACTTTTTGCGCAAAAGAATCAAAATAATCTTCCGGAACGGTATAAGGGAGTTTACTGCTAATTTGTTGTAAGGTTATTGTTGATGTATTTTCGCTTTCATTTATTTTATTTAAAGAAAATTGTGAAAAGCTATTAAAATACCCTTCAGGTGCTGAGTATACCTGTTTGTTTTGAAGCTCAATTAAACCCGGAGCGATTTTCAAAAGCTCATCTGTTATGGTTTCAGATTGTTTCATCGGGCATTAGACCTGATTTTATGATTATGGTTTAATGATTTAGTATAAAATCTTCAATTTTTTTTGCTGCATGATAATAACTCGCTTTTAATGCCCCTTCACTAGTTTCCAGCACCCGGCTCATTTCTTCGTAAGGCATTTCATCAAAATACCTGAGATTGAATACGATGCGTTGTTTTTCAGGTAATTGTTGAATGGCTAATTGCAGCTTCCATTCCAATTTATTTGCATCAAAACCTTTGTCTGCTTTAATCTTATTTTCAAGATTTTGTGCCACATCATTTAGAGAAGTTGCATTTCTTTTCTTTTGTTTTTCAATAAAGCTTAAACATTCGTTGGTTGCAATGCGATAAATCCAGGTGAATAATTGGCTTTGCTCACGAAAACTGCCAAGATGGTTCCAAATTTTAATGAATACATTCTGCATTACATCGTTTGCATCGTCATGGTCAACCACCATGCGGCGAATGTGCCAGTAAGTCTTTTCCTGATATTTTTTTATAAGAGTTGTAAATGCCTGTTCCTTAGTGTCCGGGTCATTGAAACTGTTCAGGATTTCTTTATCGTTTGGAAACTCTTTCATAGTTTATTTCCCGTTTTTTTTCGGTATGTATAAAGGATGAGCAAGTGTAATCAATCAACCTTTTTTTCGAGCCATTGCTTTTTCAGCGGCAGTAACGATATGTTCCGCGTCCAGCCCATATTTTACCAATAATTCCATCGGCTTCCCACTTTCGCCAAATGTGTCGTTTACTCCAACATATTCTATAGGAACAGGTAGGTTTTTTGCAGCTACTGATGAAACAGAGTCACCTAAGCCGCCAATTATATTATGTTCTTCGGCAGTAACAGCACACTTTGTCTTCTTTAGTGAAGTCATTATGGCTTCTTCATCTAAGGGTTTTATAGTGTGGATATTTATTATATCTGCAGAAATCCCTTTTTCCTGTAATTTTTTTCCGGCTTCAATAGCCATCCATACCATGTGTCCGCAAGCAAAAATAGATACATCACTACCTGAGGAAATTTGCTGTGCCTTACCAATAATGAAATCTTCTTCTCGTGTGAAGATAGGCCAAACAGGTCTGCCAAATCGCAGGTAAACAGCACCGTTAGTTTTAGCTATTGCTTTTGTTGCAGCCTTTGTTTGGTTGTAATCGGCAGGTACAATTACCGTCATACCGGGAAGCATTTTCATCATACCAATGTCTTCCAGCATTTGGTGAGTGGCGCCGTCTTCGCCTAAGGTTAGGCCTGCATGTGAGGCACATATTTTTACATTCTTTCCACTATAGGCAATGCTTTGTCGTATTTGATCATAAACCCTGCCTGTAGAAAAGTTGGCAAAGGTGGTTGTAAAAGGAATCTTTCCTCCAATGGTTAGACCTGCAGCAATACCCATCATATTGGCTTCTGCTATACCACACTGAATGAATCTGTCAGGAAATTCTTTAATAAATCCACCTAATTTTAAGGAGCCGGCTAAGTCAGCCGTTAATGCAACGATATTTTCATTTTCTCTGGCAGCTTCAAGAATACCATCTCCAAAACCGCTGCGTGTATCTTTATTTCCTGTTACTTTAATTTCTGTAAGCATAATTTAAGATTTATAGTGAGGACGACCTCATTGATTGTTTTAGTTCAGGTTAGTAAATTTTATGTTGTCGTTTTTCATTTTCAGTTCCCAGTCCCAGGCTGTACGCATCATTTCTTCAAGAGAATATTGGCAAGACCAGTTTAATTGTTTTCTTGCTTTATCATTATTTGCAAAAATAGCAATTACATCGCCGGCACGACGTGGGCCAATTGAATAGTTTAATTTTCTTCCTGAAACCGATTCAAATGCATTGATTACTTCAAGTACGGTATATCCGTTGCCACTACCTAGGTTAAATACATCAGCGGCTGTTTCATTTTTCCCTTCTATTAAATAATGTAAGGCAAGGGTATGTGCATGGGCAATATCTGAAACATGGATGTAATCTCTTACACAACTCCCATCTCGGGTAGGATAATCACCGCCGTGTACTTTCATTTCAGGTAATTTGCCAATTGCAGTTTGTGTGATAGCCGGAACAAGGTTAGCTGGTTTACCAATAGGTACTTCGCCAATCTGAATGGAAGGATGTGCCCCAACAGGATTAAAATAACGCAGTAACACCGACTTCATAGTATTGCTTCCAATAGTAAATTTCACCATTTCTTCTCCCATTTGTTTTGTATAGCCATAAGGAGATTGAGCTTGTAACCATGGAGTGGATTCAGTTACCGGAACATGTTCGGGGTTTCCGTAAACAGTGCAAGAGGAGCTAAAAACAAAATATGGAATAGAAAACTCTTCTGCACATTTCAGCACGTTAATCAATGACTGATTGTTATTTTCAAAGTACATCAGTGGTTTTTCTACTGATTCGCCAACTGCCTTGTAGGCTGCGAAATGTATAATTCCGGTAATATCGGGGTGCTCCTGAAAAACGGCGTGGGTGTCGTCAAAATTACAGAGGTTAACCAAATAATTTTTTACTGTAACGCCGGTAATATTTTTAATTCCGGTTAAAATATCTTTTGAACTTCTGCTATTATTATCAATTGAAATTACATCAAAACCATTTTCAATCAAATCAACAATCGTGTGAGATCCGATATAACCACAACCTCCGGTAACCAAAATCTTCTTCATGGTGCAAAGAAAATGAAAATTCAGACATTAAAAGTGTCCTATCATTACAAAAACAACTTAACAATGAAGTAGGATATTCCTGCAAATAAAGCACTTACCGGGATGGTGAGAATCCAAGCCCATACCAAACTAACGGTAACACCCCATCGAACTGCGCTTAAACGCTTTGTTGCTCCTACACCCATAATAGCACCGGTAATAGTATGGGTGGTTGATACGGGAATTCCCATTTGCTCTGTTCCAAATAAAGTAAGAGCGCCGGAAGTTTCGGCAGCCACACCTTCTAATGGAGTTACCTTAGTAATTTTTGTTCCCATCGTTTTAATAATCTTCCACCCTCCACTCATTGTTCCTAATGCAATCGCAGAGTAACAAGCGAGAGGAATCCAATCCGGCATCATCTTTATATCCGGTAAAATACCTTCTGCTACCATAGCGGCTGTAATAATACCCATTACTTTTTGCGCATCATTACCACCGTGGCCTATACTAAGGGTTGCCGAGGTTAGAAGTTGAAGTTTTTTAAACACCTTACCTTTTCTTTCTGCACTTGGTTTATGCAGCACATCTACATAGAAAAAGCTAAGTAAGAATATAGCAACAAAAATAACCAGCCCAATTCTAATCATGGTGTTGTCGGCACGTTTTATTACCTTAACCAGGTCTTTACCCATATCGATATTATCCATTCTTGTTAATAGCCGCTCTCTTTCAACAGCAGTAAGGTCAAGGCCAAGGGCTATGGAATCGGCTAATTGTGTATTGGGGATTTTGCCATATAATTGATTTAAGTGGCCGACGTTATTCAGATTTTGAGAAATTTTTTCAAAATGTTCTTTTTGAGAAGGGTTATCTCTTGCTGCTTTTCTTAATCCTTCAATCCGGAAGGTGGTATTTACCACATCTTCCATATTTTTCTCACTTAGCAGCACAGTAAGGTTTTCACGCATAATACGTGCTGCAATAGAATCAGCCCCGTCATGTTCAAAATCATCTGCAATAACCACCGCTCTGTCATAATGTGCTTTAACTTGGAAATAGTCGGCTTGATTTGCGGGATTCTTTTCAGCTTCTGATTTAAATTTATCTATATAGAAGAATTTTGCAAGATTGTCTTTTACCTTTTCATCTTGAAAGTGCTTAAACACCATCCAAGCTACTGCAGTGGAGAAGACTATAATTAACGTTCGTACCCAAAACCGAGGACTAATTATAACGAGGGTGATAAACATAGAAACTATCATCCCTAACAGGGGCGCAACAAAAATAAATAGGATGATGATAAGAATTTTTTTCTCTTCCACAATTTTTGCTAAGCCAATAAATCCTTGTGAATCGAATGCATAGGCAATGGCAGCACCCGCAAAACCACCAATGAGGGTGTGTGAAGAAGACGAAGGAATGCCATACCACCAGGTGATTAAATTCCATGCAATAGCAGCTAATAATCCCGAAAGGATAACTGGTAAGGTGATAAATTCTGATTTTACAGTTTTAGCAATGGTGTTGGCAACAGCATGGTCGGTGAAAATAAAAAAGGCAACAAAATTAAAAAATGCTGCCCATGCTACCGCTTGAAATGGAGTGAGTACCTTGGTGGAGACTACGGTAGCTATTGAGTTTGCTGCATCGTGAAAGCCATTAATGTAGTCAAAAAGCAGGGCAAGAAAAATAACAATTATCAGTAGTGTGGACATAATGTAATAAATAGAAAATTCTTTTTATCAGGCATATTTGATGATGATACTTTCAATTACATTGGCTACATCTTCACATTTATCAGTAACTATTTCCATTACTTGATAAATTTCTCGCTTTTTAATTACCTCTTTAGCGTCCGGCTCATTGTCAAATAAGCGTTCAATGCTTAAATCAAAAATATCATCTGCAGTATTCTCAATGGTGTTAATAGCCATCAGTGCATCTGTAATTTGTCTGATGTTTTTCATGTTTCTTAATTCAGTCACTGCCTTATATACGTGGTTGGTAGCGGTGTCAATGAGTTCTGCGAATTTGTGCATACCCATATCATCAGGGTTCACATGGTAGAAGTTTATTTTTTTTGCTGAAGCATACATATAGTCTGCAATATCATCAAGGCTGGATGCAAGTAAATGGATGTCTTCACGGTCAAATGGAGTAATAAAATTGCGGCCTAATTCTGTGAAAACACTATGGGTAAGATCGTCCATCACATGTTCCATGTCTTCCATTTCTTTAATGAGCTTGCCTCTTGCTTCATAGTTAGGCTCATGTACCACCTCTTTTAATTTTGACCCCATTTTCTTTAATTCCGCAGCTACTTGTTCAAATAAGCTATAGAAGATACGGTCTTTAGGTAAAAAGATTTTTAAGATTGCATTGAGAGACATATCCGTATGTTTTTTACAAAAGTAATTGTTTTGGTTAGGTGCCGGCAGTAGATTGAAAATGGTAATGATTTATTAATATTAGATTTTAGGGTGGAGAGATACTATTTTTGTCAATAAAGGAAAATAATTTGAAAACGGCCTTATCTTTTCTTTTAATGGGGATTTTGTTATTTGTGATAAGGCAAGAAAGCTTTTGCCAAGAAACTTTGATTTCTGATAGTGCATCAGAAGCTATCAATAAGCACCAACTGGTGATATCCGGATATATTCAACCTCAGTTTCAGTTGGCTGCTCAAAAAGGGATTCATTCTTATCAGGGAGGAGATTTTGCTGCGGAAGTAAATAACCGGTTTATGTTGCGAAGGGCGAGGGCAAAGGTTGAATATCATTTACTTTCGAAGGATAGGAAACCATCAGCAGATTTTGTATTTCAAATAAATGGCACAGAACAGGGTGTTTCTATTAAAGATGTTTTTGGACGTATTAACGAAAACCGTTTGAAAATGTTTTCCTTATCAGTTGGTGTATTTCCTCTCCCGTTTGGTAATGAGCTTACCTTATCGTCTATGTCTCGTGAGAGCCCCGAGCGGGGTCGTATGAGCCAAATATTATTGAAGGGGGAACGTGATTTAGGCGCAATGATTTCATTTAGACCCAGGAGTAAAAGTCATTTATTGAAAAATTGGGGTTGGAATGTTGGTGTTTTTAATGGAACCGGTGTATTATCGGATATTGACAGCAGAAAGAATTTTGTTTCCCGGATTTATCATTTACCGGCTAAGATAGGTAAGGAGACTTTTTTAAGTGGTGGTATTTCGGTTTATCATGGAGGAATGTTGCAGAATACAAAATATCGTTACAAGGTGGCGCGTCAAAATGAGATTAAATTATTTGTTGTTGATTCTGCTAATGGGAATTTTGGAAAGAGTGCTCCTAAAAATCATTTCGGAGCAGATGTACAGTGGGTATGGAATGGTAAAAGAGGAAGTACAGCAATTCGTGCTGAATATATTTTTGGAACACAAACCGGCACTGTGGTTTCGTCAGAAACACCTTTGACACTATTGGTTGGTGATGAAGGTCATTACATCAGAAAATTTAATGGTGGGTATTTTTATTTAATTCAGGACATATTCTCCCCCAAATATCAATTGGTGTTAAAATATGACTGGTATGATCCTAATACCCGTGTTACAGGTCGTAATATTGGCGCTGTTGGGAGCAATTTTACAGCGGCAGATGTGAAGTATTCAACTTTTGGTGGAGGATTTATTTTCGGAATTTCTTCTAATGTAAAGGGCTTGTTGTGGTACGATCATGTAGTAAATGAAAAGACGCTTCTTGACGATTTGCGTAAGGATATTAAGGATGATGTATTTACTCTTCGATTACAATTTGAGTTTTAAAAGAAGGAGAAGGCTTGAATACTCAAAAGATAAAATGAAATAGTTTTTATAAGCGTAAATTATTTTAAAGGAAGGCTAAATCCAATGGTAGTGCCTATATCCGGTTTGCTTCTAACTTGTATAGATTGCCCATGGGCTTCAATAATGTGTTTACAAATAGATAATCCCAATCCGCTTCCACCCACACCGCGGCTTCGGGTTTGATCTGCACGAAAGAAGCGCTCAAATATGCGAGATATATAATCGGGTGATATGCCATAGCCATCATCAGTGATTTCAATTAAAACCAATTTATCATCTACCGTATATAAACCCGCTTCAATAATTCCATTTTCACGGCCATATTTAATAGCGTTATCAATTATATTAATTAACACCTGTCTAATCTTTTCCTTGTCAGCAACTACGCTTTTTGGGATTTCGCATCCTTTTTTAATAAAAGCATGAATATTCTTTTTTCGTATTTTGATTTCAAGCGATTCAAATACATCTCTTACTAATTCCTGCATTTGAAAAGAAGAAAGGGATAAAGTGATGCTTCCACTTTCTAATTTAGAAATCTCATCAAGGTCATTTAGAAGATTTACTAACCGGTCTATATTACGAGAAGAGTTTTGTAAAAATCGAAGATTAACATCAGGGTTGTTTACTGCACCGTTAAGCAAGGTTTCGGTATATCCCTGGATAGCAAAAATAGGTGTCTTTAATTCATGGCTGAGGTTTTGTAAAAACTCTTTTCTAAAGTGTTCGTTTTGTTTTAAGATTTCTATTTCCTCTCTTTTTTGAATTGCCCATTGTTCAACTTCAGCTTGCACATCTTCAATGCTTTTTTTGGGTAATAATTCCTGGTAGTAAAACTCTTCGCGTTTAGTGGCCTTTGTTTGAGAAATTAGCTTAAATATTAATTTTATTTGTCGGTAAATAAAGTGTTGGAAAAAGAAATAAATTATCCCAAAACTACCCAGACCAAATACTGTAGAAATCAATAATGCAACCCACCATACTGTGTTTAAAAAAAATAGGGTTATGCCCAACGGAATTGCAATAAGTAATGCCGATAATGCTGAAACTTTTTTAGGTGAAATATTTTTTATTGAAAGCATGGAGTGCTTCATTTGTAATGTAAAGATAAATGGAATTATCCCTGCGTACCTGAAGGTTCAAACTTGTATCCTACACCTTTTACCGTGGCAATACAATCTACGCCCAGTTTGCTGCGTATTTTTCGGATATGCACGTCAATAGTTCTGTCACCAACAATTACATCTGCGCCCCAAATTTTTTCAAGAATTTCGTTTCGTAAAAATACTCTTCCCGGCGATGAGGCTAATAAGTCAAGGAGTTCAAACTCTTTTCTAGCCAAAATAATATCCCTGTTATTATAAGAAACCAAATATTTTTCACGATTAATTTTTATACTATTATGTTGAGTGAGGAGGCTTTCTTCAATGTCCATTCGCCTAAATAATGCATTTACTTTTGATATGAGTAATTTGGGGCTTATGGGTTTGGATAAAAAGTCATCAGCGCCCGTTTCTAATCCTTTTACTTCAGATTTCTCATCACTTAATGCGGAAAGAAAAACAATAAGGGTAGCATTAAATTGCGGTAATTTTCGAAGTAAATTACAAGTATCCATTCCATTCATTAGCGGCATCATAACATCCAAAATAATCAAATGTGGATTATTTTTTTTAGCCAACTCAACGGCTTCTCGACCATTGGCTGCTTCAATAATTGAATAACCTTCATTAGTTAGGTTAAACGAAATTATTTCACGAATATCGGGTTCGTCATCAGCAATTAAAATCAAGCCTTTTGTCATTAAAGGAAAGATAGGAAATTTGTAGCTTTTGTGCCTATGTAAACAGGAAGATTGGAAATCTCTTTTACTCGTTTTTTAAATATGTATCTTTTTTGATCTTAAAGTATGCGGTTGAAACTCCGGGCTATTTTCCGTTTATATTCGTTAATATCTCGTTATTAAATTATCCGATTTTAGCATGCTTTTATCTTATCTGTTTAACTTATGGCAAAATAGCACCATCTTTGTACCTGAGAAAAATTATGCGAAATTTTCTACTCATTTTCTTTCTTCTTTCCTGTTTTACAGGCTACGCTTCGGTTGATACAGTTAAAGTTCCTGTAAGCCGAATGTTGTTTCATGATAAAATTGAAAAGGAACAAAAATTGGTAGATAAATTGGATGGAAAGGAGGATAAGTTTCTGCGTATAGCCGGGCATGAAACGGTAAGCAATCATCTTACTGATGTGTTGTATAGAAAGATAAGTATGCTTTCAGATTGGGTAGAAACCAATGATTCAATTGCTACCAATAATGAAAAGGTACGGTATTTAACTTATATAGAAAGTTTGCTCAGAAATTTTAGAGTTGGAGTCAGAGGACGTACAGTATCGGTGGTTGAGTTATCCTCTTTGGTGAATGCTTTTCAGCAGGTACTTGATGCCAGTGTGTTGGGAAGTGATTTAGCACCTATTGTTAGTGAATTGCCTTATGGCCAGGCGGATATTATTGCTGAAGTAATGAGGGGTGCGAGTCAGTATCCGGTATTGCGTAATTTGGTTTATCTAAAATTTTGTTCTCTCTATCCGGAGAAGATTTTGCAAAGTATGCAGTCTTTTGTTAAAGAGCCTTTTGCAGATAGTTTGGTTGTGGTAGCTGCTAAAAAATACCCTGCGCAATTATATACCTATGCACAATCAACTGCTTCACCCCAAGGAAAATTGATCTCATCAAGTACAGATAGTTTGGTGCGTTTTATTGTTCATTTAAGTAAAACACCTAATGCCCTATTATACTTTCCATTTTTAGATAATTTACTATCTGGAAAAATGCAGATGGAGGAAATTAGTTTGCTCTTAGGTGATAGAGAATCAGGTTATGATAGCATTGGTTATTTTAAACTTTTGGTAAAAACGGAAATTGATTATTCCAGGCGCATGTCACCGCCATTAAGAGATACACCAATAGCAGTTTTTGGTCCTAACGGGCTTAAAGAGATGTTACAAAAAAAAGCGTTGCAGCATTTTGTTAATCCCATAAATGAATTGCATAATGAAAATAATCTTGCAGTTCGTATGCGGGCAATTGATTTGCTAACACCAATTGATTTGTATTATGTAATTGTGATGGGAGAGAATGATTTATATACGTCGAGTTATAAGCATGCATTTAGCCGAATGCTTCAACGGATGGGAGCAAAGCCGCGCACAGATTCTTTGCTGATAGATGTGCACTTTGATTATTTTAAGAAGTTTATTAAAATGGCGGCTAATTACAACAAGTTGGATACCTTTTTAGTGCTAATGCCTCCCGAACGGTCGGAAATATTGATGAAGGCCTTTGTGGCTAATTTAGATAAAACAAATAGCCTTGAGGATGCAGTAGATGTGGCAGATTCTTATAGCAGTATAACCCGGCCGGATTTAAGAAAATCTATTTTGGGATATGTAGATTGGAACTATCGTAAAAGCATAGACGAGAAAAACAAACAGGGTGAAATAATATACGGACTGTTGCGTGAAATTTTTCTTTCTGCCGATGACTCTACTATTAACCTCACCGCTTCAATAGGTATTCCTTCTATATACACTGTTAGTAATGCCGAAATGCAGAATGAAGCAGGGAAGGTTGTTCAATTGGTATTCTTTTATGGAGATGAAGATGGTAAATTATTTTTTCCTTCATTTATAAATTCGTTTTCAACAAAAAATTGGAAAATAACACCTCAAAAGGAATGGGTTGAAATATCTTCAAATAATGGGCGTATGTTGGTCTTTGTGAATCGTCCCTTAGATAGTGATGCTAATTTAGATGACAGTGCACAAGTACATTTGATTGCTTATATGGAATCTTTAGGATTGCAACCTACCGTTATTATCCATCGAGGTCACAGCTATTGGTTACCCACAACAATAAAGAGAATGCCAGAAAGTGCAAGGGTGGTGCTATTGGGGTCATGTGGGGGATATAAAAATCTAAATGAAATTTTGGATGTTAGTCCTGATGCACATATTATTTCAACTAAAGAAATTGGTAAAGGGGATTTAAATCAACCCATCATTAATTATTTGAATGAACAGTTATCTTTAGGAAATAATATAGACTGGCGGAAAATGTGGACAGGCCTATCTAAACAATTTGAAACGGCACCGCGTGATACTCGTGAGAGTTGGGAAGATTATGTACCTCCTTATAAAAACCTTGGTGCCATATTTATTAAAGCATATCATAAAAAGACCGAACAATAGAAATATTGGTGAGGTGTTTAATTTAATTTCATGAGCCAGCCGGCAGTACAGAAGTTTAGTTTTAAATTATTACAACGGGTGTTTTCCTTTGCTCGCCCGTATAAGAAAAAATTTATCTTTTCTGTTTGCCTTGCTATTGTATTAGCGATATTGGCACCTTTACGGCCCTATTTAATTCAGGTTTCTGTAAATAAGGGAATTGGTGATGGTGAAGCCGGCTTTTTGATTAGCGGTGTTGCCGGTTTTTTAATTGAAATAACCATTATTCAAATTGGTATGTTGCTGCTGGAATCAGTTGCCCGTTTCAATTTTACATTTATAAGCGCTTCGTTAGGCCAAAATGTAGTGCGTGATTTACGTAATAAGACCTATCGAAAAATTTTAGGATTACAATTGAGACAGTTTGATCGCACACCAATTGGAACATTAACCACGCGAACCATAAATGATATCGAATCTATAAATGATATTTTTAGTGATGGATTTATTCCTATCGTTGCTGATTTGTTGAGTATCTTCTCGGTCTTGGCATATATGTTTTGGGTAGATTGGAAGCTTACCTTAATCTGTTTAATTCCATTTCCATTTTTAATTTTAGCTACCTATTTTTTTAAAGAGAGTGTAAACCGCTCCTTTAATCGCGTACGAAATGCGGTAGCTGCATTAAATACCTTTGTACAAGAACATATCTCAGGTATGCCTGTTGTACAAGCCTTTTCAGCAGAACAAAGAGAACACAATAATTTTAAAAGAATTAATCGTGAACATCGGGATGCAAATATTAGAGCCATTTTTGCTTATTCTGTTTTCTTTCCCATTGTAGAATTGATTTCTGCCGTATCTATTGGTTTACTTGTGTGGTGGGCCGGGATAGCCTCTGTGGGTAACCAGGCAAACGGTATGTACGCCCCGGGTATTATTACCGCGTTTATTCTTTGCCTTAATCAATTATTCAGGCCGTTGAGGGTGTTGGCAGATAAATTTAACGTAATGCAGATGGGCATGATAGCCAGTGAGCGTGTTTTTAGGGTGCTCGATAATAATGATGTGTCCGTTGATAAAGGGAAGGATTGTTCACCTATTATCGGAGAGGTTGAATTTGAACATGTGAATTTTTCCTATCTGTCCGGACATTCCATTCTGCATGATGTATCTTTTAAGCTGGAAGCCGGAAAAACATTAGCTATTGTGGGTTCTACAGGAAGTGGAAAAACAACCATCATCAGTTTACTCAATCGTTTATATCCTGTTTCAGAAGGGAAGATTACTATTGACAAAAAACCAATTGAAGATTTTAGTTTAGATTATTTGAGAAGTAAGATAGGGGTGGTTTTGCAAGATGTTTTTCTGTTTTCCGGATCAGTGAAGGAAAATCTCACCCTACGTAACGATAGCATAAGTGATGAAGCTGTAAAAACAGCAGCTAAGTTGGTGGGGTTACATGATTTTATTATGCAATTACCGGGAGGCTATAACTATCAAATTAGAGAGCGAGGTGTTACATTATCCGTAGGACAACGACAATTATTGTCGTTTGCCAGAGCATTGCTTTTCAATCCTGCCATTTTAATTCTGGATGAGGCTACCTCATCTGTTGATCATGAGAGTGAATTGCTGATTCAACATGCCATAGACCACCTTATTTCCGGTAGAACATCTATTGTAATTGCTCATAGGTTGAGTACAATCCGTAAAGCAGATACCATCTTAGTTTTAAGCAAGGGTAAGGTAATTGAGATGGGGAATCATGAATCTCTATTAGCTGCCAACGGGGTTTATGCTAATTTATTTCACATGCAGTTTGCTACCCGGGTTTAAATTCCCTTTGACCGCTTTAATAGCATCATTTTTTTTATTTTCAGCCTCCGCAACCCTATCTTTGCGCCAAAATTGCGGTTAGTATGGGTAAAAAGTGTTTTAAATCTTTGCTGGTAGCGGTTTTTTGCCTCTTTTTAGGCTTTTCCGCATGGGCAGGAGGAGAATCAGGCAAGACTGAGAAGTTAGATCCGGCGGGTATCATCATGGATCATATCAAGGATGCTCATGAATTTCACTTTTTTGATGTAGGTAATTTTCATGCAGTAGTACCGCTACCTATTATTGTGTATTCACCCGGTAAAGGGTTTTCGGTATTTTCTTCATCTCGATTTGAACATGGCCATGCAGCTTATGAAGGATATGAGTTAAAGGAAGGTAAAATTGTATCAACTGATGGAAGTAAGGTTTACGATATTTCCCTCACACGAAATGTGGTACAAATGATTTTGGCCCTTACGGTGTTGGTGTTATTGTTTACCGGAATTGCGAAGAAATACAAACAGGGTATTGGAGTAACTACTGCTCCAAAGGGATGGCAAAATGCTTTGGAGCCTGTTATAACCTTTATTAGAGATGAGGTAGCTAAACCGAATCTTGGAGCAAAGGCAAATAAATACCTCCCTTATCTGCTCACCTTATTCTTTTTTATTTTAATTAATGCATTATTTGCCCTGTTACCGGGTTCTGCTAATGTAACCGGAAATATTGCTTTTACGTTTGTATTGGGTATCATTTCATTAGTCGTGATTTTGTTCAGTTCAAATGCACATTTTTGGGGGCATATCTTTTGGCCTCCCGGCGTGCCTTTTTTAGTGAAGTTGATTCTTATCCCCATTGAATTAGCAGGTATTTTAATAATTAAACCCGGTGCATTAATAATTCGTCTTTTTGCCAATATGGTGGCCGGGCATATTATTATCCTGAGTTTCATTTCATTGATTTTTATTTTTGCAGAAATGAATACAGTGGCAGGTGTTGGTTTTTCCCCCATATCTGTATTATTTACTGCATTTATGTTTTTAATAGAATTATTGGTTGCATTTATCCAGGCATTCATCTTTACTATTCTTACAGCAGTGTTTATAGGACAAGCATTTGAGGGTAGCCATGATGATGTAGATGGACATGCAGATGCAATAATTATTTAACTCTTTTTTCATTCAATAAAAACCAAGTATCATGACTTTGATGACTTTGTTACAGGAAGCAAGCGTGAGTATGTCTCACTTTGGTGGAGCCATTGGCGCAGGATTAGCCGCTATTGGTGCAGGTATCGGTATCGGCCAAATTGGTAAGGGTACTGTTGAATCTGTTGCCCGCCAGCCGGAAGCTTCTAACGACATTCGTGCTAACATGATCCTGACTGCTGCATTTGTTGAGGGTGTTGCCCTTTTTGCAGTTATCGCAGGATTATTGGCTGTTTTGAAATAAACAGTGCGCCGATGTTATATACTGCACCTAAAGCAAAGGGCGGCGGGTGCAGTATTCTTTAAAATTTATTTTTAGAAAAATAGAAAACATTCTTTATGGAACTCTTACTGCCTTCTTTAGGTTTGATAGTTTGGACACTACTGGCTTTTTTAGTGGTTGTTTTTGTACTGAAGAAATTTGCCTGGACTGCTATTATTAAAGGCCTTGATGACCGTGAAGCAAAAATAGCCGAAAGTATATCAAGTGCCGAAAAGGTGAAGTTGGAGATGGCACAGCTCAAAAGCGAAAATGAAACCTTGCTGGCTCAGGCTCGTGAAGAACGCGCAGTAATGCTTAAAGAAGCAAAACAAACAAAGGATAAAATTATTAATGAGGCACGTGAAGAAGCAAAGGCTCAGGCTGCAAAGATTATAGCCGATGCACAATTAGCCATCAATAATCAAAAAATGGCTGCTATGGTAGATATTAAAAATGAAGTAGGACACATGGTTGTTGAGGTAAGTGAAAAAATTCTAAGAAGAGAATTGAATAATAAAAGTGAACAAGAGTCATATATCCGCCAATTGACAAACGAAATTAAACTGAATTAATTTTTTGCTGTTAAAATGATATTTTGAGCAAAATAAATTGATATGAACAATCCAAGATTAGCAAACAGATACGCCAAAAGCTTGCTTCAATTGGCCGCTGAACAAAATAAAGTTGAATCAGTATATGCTGATATGTTGTTCTTGCGTGAAGTATCTAAGGCAAGCCCTGATTTTGTGAATTTATTTCGTAGCCCAATTATAGCTCCAAATAAAAAGGAAAAAGTTGTGCTTTCTGTGATTGGTAATAAGGTTTCTGATTTAACCATAGGTTTTATAAAGCTATTGGTAAAAAAGTCAAGAGAAAGCTTTTTACCGGAAATGATAGATGCAGTAATTGACCAATATTATACCTTGAATAGAATTCATCGCATAAAATTTACTACTGCCGCACCCGTAAGTAAAGAATTGGAACAAGAGATTATTTCAAAAGTGAATGCACATCCCGGGTTTGAGCGGGTAGAAATGCGTACTGCAATAGATGATTCACTCATTGGAGGATATAAATTTGAAATGGGTGATATTTTAATTGATGCCTCCATTGCCAGAGATTTAAGCGAGGTAAAAAAGCAATTTAAGAGCAACGAATATATTCATCGTATTCGTTGATTTGCAACTTTGTTTTAAAGTCTAACATACTTTCGGTACAATAAACATTCTTTCTAACAATCCTCCATCAGCTACTGCTTCTGTAATTACTCCAGTCCTCAGAGGTGAAATTTTATTCAAATGCTCGGGCTCACTTTTGGCAATATCTTATTATCGGCAGTGTTCTTAACCATCAACCCGTAAAAAGTCACCTGCCATATTAAAGACTAATACAAGACCATTATTAAGTTGCACCTTTTGATTATTTGATAGAATTTCCCAACCTAATATATAGTTAGGTGCATAATTTGAATTTACGTAGCTTAAGATATTGTGCGGTATTACACTGTCTGGTAACCTGGAAGTGCCGTCAATGTCAATAACTTTTATATGCTTGTCAAACTCCAAGGTTACACCACAAGATAAAGTGATTTCATACGCTTCGTCATTTTCATCATTTTCTTTAATTGCCTTTGAAATTGTGCAATTGGGAAAATGAGTGGATACAAAACTTTTTATTTCAGACGGGATATCCTGTTCAGAAAGCAAGGTCTCTTTCTCACAACTTGTTAGAAATAGCAGAGCGCATACTAAAGTAAGGGATGTGATTAGCTTTTTCGTAATTCTCATTAATTTAAGTTAACCCTATTCTTTCGAGGATATTTTGCACCCCCCTGTCCCAAATATACCAAAATATTCGTTAAGCCTGTATTTCCCATCACTTGTCATGGCTTTGGCTGCTAACACTTTGCTTTCCCTTTTGATATTTGTATCTGCAAAAACGTTGAGCTTTACATTTTTATCAAAATCAAATATAAGAGGCTGTTATGCACAATTGAATGGAGTCTGTATTCACTTTTCTGTTTAGGGATTATTTTTTAATGAAGCATATTGTTTTAACTGTATTATGAAAAGCAAAAAGCCCCGGATTTTCCGGGGCTTTTTGAGAGAATATGAGATTGATTAATTATCTCTTCATAAACTGTCCTACCTCAAGGCGTTTTCCATTGGCTTCAGATAACATCAGCCAGTAGATACCCGGATGTAAGTAAGGAACAGAGATGTTTATTACTTCAATGGTGTTAGAAAGTACAGCTACATAAGGTTGTTTGAATACCAAACGTCCTCTTGCATCATAAATAGTAACCACTCTGTTGGCATTAAAGGTTCCAGCATTGTGGAAGTTTACTTTAAATGAACCATCGTTGGGGTTAGGTGTTATGAATGCAAAGCTTATGCTAGCCGCATTGATAGTAATGGGAGCAGACATTGCAGAGCAACCTGCAGCAGTAGTAACCTGAACAGTATAAACTCCTGTTTCTGTAGAAGTAACTGTATAAGAATCATTAGTGGCATTGGTGATAGCATTGCCATTAAAGTACCACTGATATGCGTTAGCAGCAGGAGTAGAAGTTACAGTTAATGTAGCTGTTTCGCCCGGAGCTAATGTTGTTGATGTAGCAGAAATTGTTGATACAGGAAGTGGGTTTACAGTTAATGTAGCCGATCCTGAAGTAACCGATCCACAACTATTGGTAACAACAACTTGTACTAATGAAGTAGCATTGCTGTGATCCATTTCATCGGCACTTAATGAAGCGTTTGTAGCGCCTGTAATATCAGTCCAAGTAGTACCACCATCTGTGCTTACCTGCCATTGATAGGACGGAGCACCTGAGGCAGTAACGCTAAATGTTGCGGTGCCATCTTCACAAATTGCTGCATCCTGAGGCTGTGCAGAGATAACCGGAGCTTCACTCACGCTAAGAGTAGCCGCATCTGAAGTTAAGTTAGTAGTGCAACTACCGTTAATGACTACACGATATTTATTTCCGTCTTCGGTAGCAGCAGGATTTACTAAACTGTATGTTGCAGTAGTAGTACCTGTGATATCGCTCCATGTAGCACCACCGTCTGTGCTTATTTGCCATTGATAAGTAAGTGCAGTACCAGTAGCAGTAACACTAAACGAAATATCCGCACCTGAGCATGCAGTAGCATCAGCAGGTTGTGTAGTGATTGTAGCAGCAGGGTTAACCGTTAAGTTAGCTTCATTTGAATTAATAGTAGCGCCACCACAACCGGTAACGACTACACGATATTTATTTCCGTTTGCGGTAGCAGCAGGATTTACTAAACTGTATGTTGCAGTAGTAGCACCTGTGATATCGCTCCATGTAGTACCTCCATCATTACTTACCTGCCATTGATAACCGGTAGCGCCGGAAGCGGTAATACTAAAGGAAGCATCTGTTCCTTCGCACACAGTAGCATCAGCAGGTTGCGCAGTGATTGCAGCAGCAGCAGAAATAGTAAGTGTAGCCGCATTAGAGATAACCGGAGCACCACATGGGTTGGTTATTGCTACCTGATACTGATTATTATTCATAGAACTGTTGGCTGCAGCGATGTTGTAATCTGCACTTGTAGCACCTGTGATATCAGTCCAAGTAGTACCTCCGTCAGTACTTACTTGCCATTGATAAGTATTTGCAGCACCTGAAGCCACCACGCTGAAAGAAGCAGGGCTTCCATCACATACAGCAGCGCTTTGAGGCTGTGTACTAATTACTGTAGATTCATTAACAGTAAGTGTAGCAGCGGTTGAAGAAACCGGAGAGCTACAAGAGCTGATGTTAACTCTATACTGAGTTCCATTTTGAGTATTGGTTACACTGGCAAATGAAAGTGTGTTTGAAGTTTCACCCGGTATATCAGTCCAAGTAGTACCTCCATCAGTGCTTACTTGCCATTGGTATGGAGTTGCACCTGTAACGGTTACACTAAAGGTTGCCGCAGCACCTGAGCACACAGTAACGTCAGCAGGCTGTGTAGTGATTGTAGCTGCAACAGTGATAGTAAGTGAAGCTGAGGTAGAGATAACCGGAGCACCACATGGGTTGGTTATTGCTACCTGATACTGATTATTGTTCATAGTGCTATTAACAGCAGCAATATTATAGTTTGCACTTGTAGCACCTGTGATATCAGTCCAAGTAGTACCTCCATCAGTGCTTACCTGCCATTGATAGGTATTTGCAGCACCTGAAGCCACTACGCTGAAAGAAGCAGTACTTCCATCGCACACAATAGCGCTTTGAGGTTGTGTGCTAATTACTGTAGAAGCATCCACAGAGAGAAGCGCAGTATTTGAAGTAGCAGAACCTGAACAACCGGTAACTATTACCTGATACTGGTATCCGTTTTGTGCTGCAGTTGCACCTGTAATGGTTAATGTGTTTGAAGTTTCACCTGTGATATCGCTCCAGGTAGCGCCACCATCTGCGCTTACTTGCCATTGATAGGTAGCATTACCGGTAACTGCGATATTGAATACTGCATTTGAGCCGGAACATACCACTTGGGCTGTAGGCTGAGATGTTATGATTGCTGCAGCAGTTACTGAAATTGTACTTGCAGTAGAAGTAACCGGACTACCACCACAAGAGCTGGTAACAATAACGTGATATTGATAATTATTCCAGCTTGCAGGAACATTACTTAGGGATAATGATGCAGAAGCAGCTCCGTTGTAATTAGCTCCATCAGAAACGTTAGTCCATGTAGCACCACCATCAGTACTTACCTGCCATTGGTAGGTATTACCCGGAGCAACAATACTGATTGAACCTGTACCATTTTCACATACTAATACACTGGCACTTGGTTGTGTGGTAATGGTTGGTGTACCTCCAATAGTAACACTTAAAGCACCTGTAACGTTGGTTGTGGCACAAGTAGAACCAGTAACACTTCCAGATACCAGGGTATAGGTGGTAGAAGATGACGGATTAACTGCAATTAAGCTGTCTTTGGCATAATTTGAAACAGTGGTATTTGTTGTTCCATCGCTATATACAAATGAAAAAGGAGCATTACCACCTACAACATTTACATGGAAAAATTGGGGAGATCCGGCACTTACACAAGGTGTAGGAGTATAAAATCTCACCAGGTCAAGACCGATATTATCAGAATAATTTCCATTAGGGCCGCCATCCGGTACGTAATGACGGAATCCTATTCTTCCTGATGCAGGGCCCGACAATCCTGAGATAGTAACTTCATATTTAGTCCATTCATGTGGGTATGAAGTTTGATCATAGGAAGGGTTAATAGCGAGCAAGAGGGTAGAGAAATCTCCTACACTTGCAGCAGAAGAGCCTACGTTAACAGAACCTCCTGCAGTACTAAGGCGCACTTCCATGTTATCAGGAAATACATCTGAAGGGTCACCCGGATCCGGAACGGTACGAGTATAGAAAGAAAGCTTATCGCCATTATTAATTGTAGCAATTTGTGGAGTAAACACCCAATTACTGATGGTATCTTCTCCGGGGCCATCTCCTGCAACATTAAAATTAGACAGTAAATAAGTTTGAGGAGCACCGTTATATGCAGGCCAAAGATTGGGGTTCCCTTGATTCCATGTTGGAGCAGCGCCGGGAGGATTACTGCGGTTATTTGTAACCCAAGTAGCAGGAACACCACTACTAAAGCCTTCTAAAATGTGGTTTACGCCGGGTTCCAGAGGTGTTAGGATAGCGGATGTTGGACCAGCCTCTATGGTTACTGTGGCTGTTCCGGAACAACCTCCTGTTGTAACTCCGGTAACGGTATATGTTGTAGTAGTTGTAGGATTAGCAGTAACAACGGCACCATTGGTAGCACTTAAGCCACCGGCGGGTGACCAAGTGTATAAATCAGCACCGCTTGCAGTAAGTGTAGCCGGAGTACAAGAACTTGATGCATTAATGCTTACTGTAGGGTTAGGACCAGTGCAACTTGTGTTATAATATATTTTGAATGGCAAATCTTGAGGAGTACCGCTGCCAGCATCCATAAAAGGAGCCCATTGGTTGGTGGTACCATCGTTAAGATGTTGTAAAGCATTATTTCCCGCCTGAGTTACAGTACCGGTTACGGTGCTTGGTGGCATGAAATGACCAGGTACAGAGGCAATTGAACTAACTGTCCATTCAATCCAATAAGTACCTGCGGATAAGGTTGTTGTAACATTTCCTTTAATTCTCCAAATCATACGGTTATCAAATGGTGGTTGACTTGTAACTCGATAAGTGGAATCTCTTACTACTACACCCAGCCTATTCGTGAGGAAGTCGCCCCAAACGGGTGTTGGTGTCCCAGTTGAAGGATTCGCATCGTAAATTTTTATAAATAAGGTATCATAGAATGGGGTGGTTGAGGTATAGCCTGTAGAATATCCATAGAATTCCATTCCTGAAATATTCCAGGTTTGCCCGGCAGGGATTGTAAAATCATCAGCCATTGACAAACCAGCATTATAGCTTGCACTCGAGCCGATGGCTGTATTCCCCGTTTGAAGTTCACTTACAAAGAAACCCGTGCCGGGTGTAAAAGTACCTGCTGCGTTGGAGGTACCTGTTCGTAAGTTCCCATTTACATAAGGCTGTGCCCATCCCGGCATCGTAGCCAGAAACGAAAGTAGGAACACTATCAAACCTGAAAGGGAAAAAGATTTGATACGTTTTTGTGTAATGTTAGATTGCATAGAAAAGGTTTATAAATTATTGATTAATTTATCAGGACGTAAAATTAATGGTTTAATCAATGAGAAAGATGAATATTTTTCAGTTTATATAATATAGGCAAATCGAATAAAACACTAAATAGTTTAGTAAAACTTATTTTTTTACGGAATAGCACCTTTTCGTGTATTTTAATACAAAAAGTCCCGAAAAGTTTAGGGCTTTTTGTAAGAATATGAAATTGATTAATTATCCCTTCATGCACTTTTCTACCTAAAGGTGTTTTCCGTTGGCTTCAGATAACATCGGCCGGTAGATACGCAGATGAAAGTTTGATATGTGTTAGGATTTTAGTGGAATAGTTTTTAAAGGAAATAAAAAAGAGCTGTCTTGATAAAGGCAGCTCTTGAAATTAGGTTGGTTAAAAACTTTAAAAGCGTATATATACTTTCCCGGATTTTAGCTTTTTGCCATTTTGCATTAAAACAACCATATAAACACCGGTGGATACTTTTCCTAAACTCACTTCCATTTTTTCAACAGCAGCTTCTGTTTTTTGATATGCTTTATTGAAAATTCTGGCACCTTTAGCATCATATACATTTATTTCCCGAGGATTTTCCAATCCGGGCACGTTAGGATAATTTACATAAAACACACCGGTATTAGGATTGGGAGTAATAAAAGCATAATGAGGTTCTTCAACAATAATAGTAACAGCATTAGACAAAGAAGTACAACCGTTGTCGCCTGTTACTTCCACAGTATAACTTCCAGCCTCATTTATATTTATTGAAGATGAAGTAGCTCCTGCAATAACTACATTGTTTTTATACCATTGATAACTTGTAGCGGCAGGATTTGACTGTGCTGTAAGCACAGTTGTTTCACCCGGTTCAATTGGATTGGCTGATGCTGTAATAGTTACGTTAGGCCCGGTTATTACATTAACAGTAATATTGGCACTTCCGGTACAGTTTGCTCCTGCAGTTCCAGTTACCGTATAGGTAGTTGTGTTATTTATTACAAAAGGAACACCATCTGTAACACCATTATCCCAAGAATAGCTATCTGCTCCAATTCCTGATAAGGTAATGGTTGAACCTGTGCAAACATCATAATCCGGACCATTTATTTCAATGGAGGGGTGGGTTGTAATGATTAAAGTACCGGAATTTGACGTAATACTATTGCATGTACCGGTAATAATTACATGGTATTGATAGTAATTTTGAGAAGGGTTAACATTACTTATGGTATATGCATTTGTAGTTGCTCCGGCAATAGGCGTCCATGTGGTACCGTTGTCTGTACTTACTTCCCACTGGTATGCGTTACCGTTATTTGCTACCACTCCAAAAGAGGCTGTTTCATTTTCGCATAATTGTTGATCTTGGGGTTGATCTATAATTTCCGGATTGGCAGGAATAGTTAATGTTGCTGTACCTGATGCCATATTATTTGTACATGTACCATTAATATTTACCCGGTAGATATGATTATTTTGGGATGCTGAATTGATATTAACTGTCAGGTTAACGTTTGTTTCACCAGCCACATTATTCCATGTAGTACCTCCATCTGTACTCACCTGCCACTGGTAGGTGAGGTTTAATCCCGTAGCATCTATTCCAAACGATACACTTGTTCCAACACATCCGCTTTGCGAAGCGGGTTGCTGATTAATAACTGTTTCAGGATGTAGGGTAAGTGTAGCAGCGTTTGAAGTAAGTCCTGTTGCATTACATCCCGATACAACAACGCGGTATTGATTATTGTTCATTGCAGTGGTAACAGATGCAATAGTAAGGGTTGCATTGGTTTCACCCGAAAGATCTGTCCAGGTTGTACCACCATTTGTGCTTGTTTGCCATTGATAGCTTTGAATACCGCCACCTGTTATATTAAAGGAAACGTTGCTACCCACACATACTGTTTGAGAAGCAGGTTGGGTAGAAATAGAAGCGTTGCTGGTAATGGTTAATGTGGCCTCATTAGACAGGAGCGAAGTTGTGCACACATTTGACAGGTTAACACGGTATCTATTATTGTTTAATGCAGAGGTGGCATTATTAATGGTATATGATGCAGCAATGGCTCCGGCTATATTGCTCCAGGTTGTTCCCCCGTCTGAACTTATTTGCCATTGGTAAGAAACAGCTGTTCCTGTTGCAACAACAGCAAAAGTAGCGTTACTGTTTTCACACACAGCAGCATCTTGAGGTTGTGTGGTAACAGAAGCATTGGTATTAACAGTTAGTGTTGCTGCACCTGAAGTGATGTTACCTGCACAAGAGGAAATTACCAAATGATATTGATTGTTGCTTTGGGAAGGGGCAATGTTATTAAGAGAAAGATTGGAGGTGGTAGCACCTGTAATATCGCTCCATGTAGTGCCTCCATCTGTGCTTACTTGCCACTGGTAAGTATTGCTACTACCGGTTACGGTTACACTAAATGAAGTGCTTCCTCCTTCGCATACTGTGGCATTGGATGGTGTAGAAGGTGTGCCAGCAGCCTCACTTACGGTAAGGGTGGCTGTGTTTGAAATGATGGAAGACGGACAGTTGTTACTAATAATCACTCTATAACGGTAACCATTACTCGAAGTCTGAACATTTGCTAATTGGTATGTAGCAGAAGTAGCGCCTGTGATATTACCCCATGTGGCACCGCCATCTGTACTTACCTGCCATTGATATTCCGGATCTGTTCCTGAAGCGGTAACCGTAAATGAGGCATTGTTGCCGTTACATACATTTACTGCCGAAGGTTGTGTAGTTATCTCGGCATTAGCACAAGTGGATTGTTCTACAATAATTGTTGTTGTGTCAGAATAACTCATTAAAACATTTGCACTATTGTGTAAACCGGAGCGCATATCAACCAGTGCCTGATTAATAATAACGATATCATCTATGAACCATCCCGGTGTGGCACCATCACCGGAAGTATTAGCATCACTGGCAAAGCGGAAGCGTAGTTTTATATTTTGACCGGCAAAATTGTTAAGTTTTGCCCATGTATTGATAAAGGTGTTATTTGTATTACCGGTAAATGCATTTTTCCCTGAAAGTATATTATCGGGGTTTGTACCAATCTGACCATTATAACCGTTTGTAAACATATATTGCCCTAAATCGCGCCAGGTAACGCCATTATTGGTAGTTAATTCAACTATACCACCATCCCAGCCGGCTTCTGTATCAAAGCTGTGCCAAAAGGATAAGCGAGGTGAAGTATTTGCAGGTAGAGCTATAGAATTTTGAGTGAGTAAACGCTGATCACTTGATGCTGAAAGATTGGGTGCAAACATAGCATACGATGCACTGTGGCTGGCAATATTTGAAGCTCGCCAATCACCCGAAGGAGTTGGTGTGGAACTATTGCTCAGGCTGGCAGGCATAGCGTTGCTTGGAACTGTTTCCTCAAAAAGTGTAGTGGTTGGGAAATAGCTGCCTACGTTTACATTAACCGTAAATGAATATGTTTGAACAGTTCCTGCAGGCATATTCACACTCCATGAAACAATACGGGTTACAGGATCATAATTCCCCCCACTCACCCAGGTTACATTATTAGGAATTGTATCACGTAAAATGAAATCGGTTAAGGTTTGACAAGGAGAGCTAACCGTATTTGTATATACGATGTTTTGTCCTTCCGGAACTTCAGTCATTCCTCCTTGTGAAAGAACAACCGAAACGCCGCCGGAATAATCAGGCCGTTGATCGTTTAGGTCATCGGAAGAACCTTGAGAGGCATAAATACCCATTCCTCTTCTGCGAAAGGCTTCTTTAATAGCACAGGCAAAACGACCACCATATAAAATTTGGTCAGCCTGTAAAATTGCATTTCTTCCATCAATAAATCCGGGATAGCAGGGTTGTAATCTCATCCCTTCCATAACCAGGCGAAGTGCAACTGCATTTCCTCCGGCTGATGATGAATCGAAAATAGTAGGGTTAATGCTGCCTACTTCATTTATAATATTCCATGTCATATCCCACAAAGTGGCACACCAAATTTCACCTCGGCTATGAGAAGAAGAAGGAAGGCTGGTAGAATATACTTTATTATTAATGGTGAAATTGGTGCAATAGCGTTGAGAACGGATTCCACTACCATTGGGGTTTTGTCCTGCTGCATAAGTACTTATTCCACGCGGCGAGGTATAACCGGAATTTAAATTTGAGGTAGCCCAATTTTGAGTGTACATCAGTGCTAAATAATCACTCCATCCTTCACCCATACTTTCTTCATTGTACAAACAGTCAGACCGGGAAGGACCACCGGTGAGCCGATTGCTTACACCATGGCCAAATTCGTGTACTACTGTAGCATTGTCAGCACAAGCATCACGAGGCACGGCACCGCCTCCCCAAAGATATACTTGCATTCTTGGCCTTTGTCCATCCGGAGGGGTTGCAAAATTTGCATTGTTTGTTCCTCCGGCATCCTGTGCATCGGCAATTATATAGTCATTACCTTGGCCACCACGACCTTGATTGGAATTTTGAAAATTTCCAGAAACCTCATTAAATCCATAGAGATAAGAAATATCATGAGCAAGGTTTATCCAATAAAACAGGTTGGTCATATTGAATTGCTGATTAGGAACAGGAGTTATTTGGGTAGGATGTACAGTGAAATTGGGAACAAAGTCAAAAGTGAGCGGATCCGGGAAGGTAGTAGATGTTGCCGGTGTTCCGATTGTTGAATTATTATCATCTCTATCTTCCTGTACAAATACATTATTTCCTCTTGAGGAGATATAATCAAAAGCACCATCGTTATGCCATCCTAAAGAAGTGGAGTTTCCGGGTGTTAAGGTCCATGGGTTGGTTACCAGCGCCGGTGTTCCGCCGGGATGGAGCGGGCTTTCTGCAGGATAAGGAACAACTCTATATGATGCAGAATTTACCAGGTTGGAAGATGCAGGTTGAAGCAGCATTGCATTATCCGCATGTTTACTATGGATTTCATCATGGTTAATTACACCATCCGGATGAGCATGTCCAAAATCACAACTAACGGTTAAATTAACTTCTTTAAGGATGCTGCCGGTTAAAGCGTCTATGCGTATAAGTAAGTAATCGGAAGATGTAGTTGGAGCCACATACACCTGCCAGATTAAATACACATCTTTATGATTTTTTACAGGCTCCCACATCAATTCAACGGTAATATCTTCATGTGATATATTCATCTTACCAAAATTGAACTTGGTATTGCTTAGCACTGTTTTCTTAATTGCGGATTCAACTATTATTCCTTTTGATGCTAAAGCTGTTTGAAGGGCTTGTTCAGGTGTAACGGTAGGTATTGCACCAAGACCGGCCTTTGTGGGCATGCCTTTTATTCGCTCTCCAAAGGCAGATACAGGTTTTCCGTTTTTAAATGCCAGGGTTTGAATTTGGTTGTTAACCGGCAACCCTAAATAGGTTTGCTGGAGATATACCATTTGTGTTCCGGCTGATTCATTAAAATAGGTATCGGTAACCGTACTATTGTTAATAGCCTCATTGTCCAATCCTAAAGCGGCACTATTTGCCACTACAAGATCAAATGCCTTTTCCTTGTCGTTTCTTTGTGCTAATGCAGTAACAGTAATAACCAATAAGAGAATAGAGGATAGAATTTTTTTCATAATTAAACAAAATGCGTGTTAAGCCCCCGGGAAGGGGTAAAGCTTTTAATAAAAGAAATAGTTTGGATTTTCAACGAAGGAGCAATTTACTTCTTTTTTAAACAAAATAGACCCTTGTCTTAACTATATTAACGAGTAGTTTACAAAAGAAAGGGAGTAATCATTTTTAATAGGAAGAAACAGGATTTTCTTTTTACTTATTTTTTGTCATTCAAGCGGCTAACCCCTACCTTTGCACCCTGAAAAAAACAGGATTATTTACTAAAATCAATCTTTGACATGGTAGAAATAAAACCCGATGAGATTTCGGCCATTTTACGCCAGCAATTAAGCAATTTTGATGCAGGTGCAAACCTTGAGCAAGTAGGAACCGTTTTACAAGTAGGAGATGGTATTGCTCGTGTGTATGGTTTAAGCAGTGTACGCTCCGGTGAGCTTGTAGAATTTGAAAATGGAGTTAAAGCTATAGCCCTTAATTTGGAAGAGGATAATGTAGGTTTGGTGCTTATGGGTGATAGTAGTGAAATCAAAGAAGGGAATAAGGTAAGCCGTACCGGGGAAATTGCCTCAATAAAGGTTGGTGATGGGTTGTGTGGACGAGTTATTAATACCTTAGGTGAGCCGATAGATGGGAAGGGTCCTATTACCGGTGAATTATATGAAATGCCGTTAGAGCGAAAAGCTCCGGGCGTTATTTTTCGGGAACCGGTAAAAGAACCTCTTCAAACGGGTATTAAGGCCATTGATGCTATGATTCCTATTGGAAGGGGGCAGCGTGAGTTGATTATTGGCGACCGTCAGACCGGTAAAACTGCTATTGCTGTAGATACCATCATTAATCAGAAGGAGTTTTACAAAGCCGGTAAGCCGGTATATTGTATTTATGTGGCTATTGGTCAAAAGGCTTCTACCATTGCCGGTATTATGAAAACGCTTGAAGAAAATGGAGCCATGCCTTATACAACTATAGTGGCAGCATCTGCTTCAGAACCGGCTCCATTACAGTTTTATGCTCCTTTTGCAGGCGCCTCTATTGGAGAATATTTTAGAGATACCGGCCGTCCGGCTCTTATTATATATGATGATTTGTCAAAACAGGCGGTAGCTTATCGTGAGGTTTCCTTGTTGCTGCGCCGCCCTCCCGGTCGTGAAGCATATCCCGGTGATGTGTTTTACCTACATAGCCGTTTATTGGAAAGAGCTGCAAAAATTATCAGCAAGGATGAAATTGCAAAGCAAATGAATGACCTGCCTGATTCCATCAAACACTTGGTAAAAGGAGGAGGTTCACTTACTGCATTACCCATCATTGAAACTCAGGCAGGTGACGTATCTGCATATATTCCAACCAATGTAATTTCAATTACCGATGGGCAAATTTTCCTTGAGAATAACCTGTTTAACTCGGGTATCAGACCGGCAATTAACGTGGGTATTTCGGTTAGCCGTGTAGGTGGAAATGCGCAAATTAAATCCATGAAAAAAGTAGCCGGTACATTAAAGCTGGATCAGGCGTTGTATCGTGAGCTTGAAGCTTTTTCAAAATTTGGTGGTGACCTTGATGCGGCTACAAAAAATGTAATTGATAAAGGAGCACGTAACGTAGAAATATTAAAACAGGCTCAATATTCACCTTTTTCAGTTGAAAAACAGGTAGCTATTATTTATTTGGGTACGAAAGGATTGCTTCAAACCGTTCCGGTAAAACGAATAAAGGAATTTGAAGAACATTTTCTGCTTGAAATGGAAAATAAACTTCCTGATGTGTTGGCTGAGTTTAAAAAAGGAAATTTACCTGAGGATGGACTTGAGAAAATGACCGCTTTGGCAGATTCCATGATTCCTGCTTACAAGTAGTTTTTATTTATTATAAATCTTAGTACTGCTCTTCATTTATGGGGAGCAGTTTTTTTATAAATCATTATGAAAAAACTATTTTCAAAATAATACATTTGTACTCAGTATGATGGAGTTTTTGCTAATTTGGCAGAAAAAGAATCGGGGAATAGAATTTGTTGTTTAAACGGAATAAAATAATCGCATTATGGGTGGAATAATTATTATTTCATTAATCTTTATGGTCATTGGGATGGTTGTACAAGGTAGATTGAAAAGTAAGTTTTCAAAATATGCTCAGGTGCCTACATCATCCAGGATGAGTGGAAAGGAAATTGCAGAGAAAATGCTGCATGATAATGGTATTTATGATGTACAGGTTACTTCTGTACAAGGTAAGCTTACCGATCATTACAATCCGGTAAGTAAAACGGTGAACCTGAGTGAAGCTGTATATTCCGAAAGGAGTGTGGCTGCCGCCGCTGTTGCTGCCCATGAATGTGGTCATGCTGTGCAACATGCTACTGCGTATTCCATGCTCATGTTGAGAAGTAAAATGGTTCCTGTTGTTCAAGTATCGAGTACACTCTCTCAATGGATACTTTTAGCCGGAATTGGTGTGATGGGTTTCGGTGGTGGAAGCCCTACCGTATTACTTATTGGTATCGTGTTGTTTGCCGTGAGTACTTTGTTTACTGTGGTTACCCTTCCGGTGGAATTTGATGCATCCCATCGGGCATTGGTTTGGCTTGAAAGCGCAAATATTACAACCACTACTGAAAAGGAACAGGCAAAGGATGCACTTAAATGGGCGGCACTAACTTATGTTGTAGCGGCATTGGCATCAATAGCCATGTTAATTCAGTATATTCTTATTTATCAACGTAGAAACAATTAAGGCATTTACTCGCTTATATTTGTGAATACTAAAAATTGAATATGAACTTTGGAAAGGAATTTGAAAAGTTTGCGGTAAAGCATAAAGGTATTAGCAGTAATACACTTCATGGATATATTAATCATAATGTAACCAACCTTACCCCCAATATTATTGAAGAGCGTCCTATGAATGTGGCGGTAATGGATGTGTATAGTCGGTTGATGATGGATCGTATAATTTTTTTAGGATATCCCATTTCTGATGAGGTGGCTAATATTGTAACCGCACAATTATTGTTTTTGGAAAGTACAGATCGCTCTCGCGATATTCAAATGTATATAAATAGCCCCGGAGGAAGTGTTTATGCAGGTTTGGGTATGTACGATACCATGCAATTTATAACACCAGCTATCGCTACTATTTGTACCGGTATCGCGGCCAGTATGGCTGCTGTGTTAATGTGTGCAGGTGCAAAAGATAAGCGAACAGCATTAAAACATAGTCGCATTATGATGCATCAACCCAGCTCAGGTGTTGGAGGCCAGGCATCAGATATTGAGATTACTGTAAATGAAATTCGAAAACTCAAAAATGAGTTGTATGAAGTGATTGCACATCATACCGGACAGGATGTAAAAAAAGTGGCTAAAGATTGTGATCGGGATTATTGGATGACTGCTCAGGAAGCCAAGGCGTATGGGTTGGTAGATGAAGTGTTGTTAGTGAATCCGCGTAAAACAAAAAAGGAATAAACATCTTCGTTTAGCCCTTATCGTTATATTTATAAATTAATCTAATTGATAATAATGAATCAATACCGGCATATAATAAAAATGGATGAAGATGAGCCCGAAGTTAACCCGGCAGATGCACCTGAAGGAATGATGGAGAAATTAATGGGAGGATGGATGTTTGATAAGAAATTTATTGAGCAACGAAAGGTTTTCTTGTGGGGTGTGGTAGATGATAGGTCTGCTAAGTTTGTTACTGATCGCCTTTTATATCTTGAAGCACTTAAACCCGGAGAAGAAATTACTTTTTACATAAATAGCCCGGGTGGTGTTGTAACCAGCGGAATGGTTATTTATGATACCATGCAACTTATTTCTTCACCTGTTTCTACTGTTTGTATGGGTATGGCTGCCAGTATGGGAAGTATCTTGCTGAGTGGAGGTAAAAAGGGAAGGCGTTATATTTATCCCAGTGGTGAGGTAATGATTCATCAGCCCAGTGGAGGAGGAAGAGGAACAAGTGCCGATTTGGAAATTATTGCAGAACAAATTGCGAAAACTAAGATGCTGGGTGCTAAGATATTAGCAAAAAATTGTGGTCAAACTGTAGAAAAAGTGCTTAGTGATTTTGACCGTGATTATTGGATGGATGCGAACGAATCGGTCAAGTACGGAATTGTAGATTCTGTATTAAGTAAATTATAGTATGATGCCGGGTAATCCGGCATTTTTTTTATGTATCTCAGGCATCATAACCGGCAATGAAGGTGTCTTGCTTTCTTTAAGCCGGATAAATTGTAACTTTGCCTTGTTCATTATTTATAAAGTAACCAATGGCTAAACAACGGGTATTGCATTGTTCTTTCTGTGGTCGTAGCAGAGATGAAGTGAAGATTCTTATTGCCGGTCAGGAAGGACATATCTGTGAAAATTGCATTGAACATGCTAGGGATATTGTGATGCAAGAATTGACGGATTTCGGAGAAACAAAAAACTCATCAAGCACTACAAAACTTACGGTTAAAAAACCGGTAGAAATAAAAAAATTCCTTGATGAATATGTCATTGGGCAGGATGATGCGAAAAAGATTTTAGCAGTGGCAGTATATAATCACTACAAGCGGCTAAATCAAAAGGTAGAAAATGATGTAGAGATTGAGAAGAGTAATATTATTATGGTAGGTGAAACAGGAACCGGAAAAACATTACTGGCAAAAAGTATTGCCCGTATGCTCAACGTTCCCTTTGCTATTGTAGATGCTACTGTTTTTACCGAGGCCGGATATGTTGGTGAAGATGTAGAAAGTATGTTAACCCGGTTGCTCCAAACTTGTAATTATGATGTATTGGCGGCAGAACGTGGGATTGTATATATAGATGAGATTGATAAAATTGCCCGTAAAAGTGATAATCCTTCCATTACACGGGATGTGAGTGGCGAAGGAGTTCAACAAGGTTTGTTGAAATTGCTTGAAGGGAGTGAAGTGCTGGTGCCCCCGCAAGGCGGCCGTAAGCACCCTGAGCAAAAATTAATAAAGATTAATACACAACATATTCTCTTCATTTGTGGAGGTGCTTTTGATGGGATTGAGAAAATTATTGCCCGGCGTATTAACACCAATGCCATTGGTTTTAATGCAAACAAAGAATTACAGGAATTGCGTCAAAATAATTTATTGCAATACGTAAATGCAGTTGATTTAAAACATTTTGGTCTTATTCCGGAATTATTGGGAAGGTTACCTGTGGTCACTTATTTAAATCCACTGGATGTGGAAACTCTTCGCAATATTCTTACCGAGCCCAAGAACAGTTTAATAAAGCAATTTACCAGATTGTTTGAACTGGAAGGCATTGCACTTAAATTTGAACCGGCAGTTTTTGATTTTATGGTGGCAAAAGCGCTTGAATATAAATTGGGAGCAAGAGGTTTGCGGAGTATTTGTGAAAGTATTCTAACTGATGCCATGTATGAGCTCCCTTCTCAAAAGGTAAAAACGTTTGAGGTTACACTTGAATATGCTGAGCGCAAGTTTAATACCAGTAAATTAAGCGTTCTTAAGGTGGCTTAATTCTTATCTTTTAAAATTCTTACTTTTCACTTTTTTCAACATTTTCTCAAAAATACATTTGAGAAAAGTATTTTGTTTGTACACCTACTCAAAAAGCCTTGTATTTTTGTAAGCATTCGTTAACCTGAAATTTAAAACAGAAATTTTTTAGGTTATTGAAGAAATGCTGAATAGTTCATTTACTTTCGCTATGCAAAAAATATCCTGCTATGGTTGATGTAATTCTTGGCCTTCAATGGGGCGATGAAGGAAAAGGAAAAATTGTTGACTTCTTTGCACGTAATTACGATGTAATTGCCCGTTTTCAGGGAGGTCCTAATGCAGGGCATACCTTATATGTAAATGATAAAAAGGTGGTGCTGCATCAAATCCCAAGTGGGATATTTCATGAAAACAAAACAAACCTAATTGGTAATGGTGTGGTGCTTGATCCGGTTACTCTTCGGCGTGAGTGCAAGTCGGTAACGGATATGGGTGTTAACCCGCAAAAGAATTTATTTATAAGCCAACGTACACATCTTATTCTTCCTACACACAGGGCGCTGGATAAGGCAAGCGAAATGGCTAAGGGAACTGAAAAAATTGGAAGTACGCTTAAGGGTATTGGTCCCACATATATGGACAAGACCGGTCGTAATGGTTTGCGTGTTGGAGATTTATTGGATAAGTCTTTTACAACACAATATATAAAGCTTCGGTTAAAGCATCAGCGTTTGTTAGATAACTTTAACTTTCAGGAAGATATTACTTCTTGGGAGGAAGAATTTTTTGAAGCATTAGATTTTCTGAGAGATTTGAATATTGTAAATGGAGAATATTTTATTCATGATAAAATTCAAACAGGTAAAAAGGTATTAGCAGAAGGAGCACAAGGGAGTATGTTAGATGTTGATTTTGGTACGTTTCCATTTGTAACAAGCAGCAATACCATTTCTGCAGCAGTATGTACAGGATTAGGTATTGCCCCTCGCATGATTAAAGAAGTGATTGGAATAAGCAAAGCTTATTGTACCAGAGTAGGAAGCGGTCCCTTTCCCACAGAGTTAAATGATGATATTGGCGAATTAATCAGAAAGGCAGGTAATGAATTTGGAGCAACCACAGGCAGGCCCCGAAGGTGTGGATGGATAGATTTAGTAGCCCTTAAATTTGCATGTATGATAAATGGGGTTACACAAATTGTTATGACTAAAGCAGATATCTTAGACTCATTAAATGCTTTACAAGTATGTAAAAGCTACAAAATTGATGGTAAAGAAACGGTACAGGTGCCATTTCAAATGAATAAAATTAACCTCGAGCCTGTTTATGAAAAATTTGAAGGATGGGCTACTGATGTTGCAGGCTGCAAAAATTATGAGTCAATGCCTTTAAAAATGAAGGCCTACATTACCTATTTAGAAAACTATCTTGATGTGCCTATTAAATATATTAGTAATGGGCCGGAAAGAGAACAAATTGTAGCTGTATCAAATTAAAAAAATCAAAGAAAAATATTTGGCAAATTAAAATTTCGGTTGAAATTTACACCGTAATCTTTAACACATGACACTGAAATCTGATAAAGAAAACAAAGACACCAAAAAGAAAAGTAGCCCTAAAAAGGGTGCTGTTAGTAAGGCATCTTCTAAGAAGAAAGTAGATGAAGAGATGGAGGATGATGATGAGGAGGATGATGAAATTGGAAAAAAATCATCCGGCTCAAAATCAAAAAGTAAAGGTAAAAGGAGAGATGATGATGACGAAGATGGCGAGGATGATGAAATGGAAGATGATTGGGAGAAGCCTGAAGAAGAGGAGGATTGGGATAAGGATTTTGATGAATTTGATATGCCCAAATCAAAATCTAAAACACCTTCAAGCCGAAAATCAAAAGAAGATGACGACTTTAAAATTGATGATGATTTTAAAGAGTTTGGACTTTTTGATGATATGGATGGTGGAGGCGGATATGATGACGATGATGATTTTTGATGTACATGCCGCATAATTTTTTTGCAGTACATAATAGAGAAGAATTTAAACATAAGGTGTTGGCCTGGATTTCCCAGTTCAACATCTTTTGCTTTTTAGAAAATAGTGGTTATTATCACCAGGATGGATTTAGGTGTTTGGTGGCAATTCAACGAGGCCCTAATGGCCCACAAATTGTTCTACATCCTTTTCAAGACCCATTTGATTGCTTATATCATTTCCATAATGAACATAAACAATGGATATTTGGTCATTTATCGTATGAGTTAAATAGTGGGTTATTGGAAACCAGACCGTTGCGTGTTCAATTTCCTCAAGGTTTCTTTTTTGTACCGGATATATTGCTTGAGCTGCATAATGATGGTGTATCTGTTTTATTGAGTGATTGCCCCGGAAAGCAATTAATGGAAGAAATTGAACAATGTAGCCCGATTGAAGATGAAAAGAATAATGTAATCATTAAGGCTACACATCATCGGGCATCGTACTTGCAGGCGCTGGAAAATGTTAAAGCACATATTCGCAGAGGTGATTGCTATGAATTAAATTACTGCCAGGAGTTTTTTGGAGATGCCCGGATTAACCCTGCGACAGTATATAATAGTCTTAATTCGATTTCCCCCAATCCTTTCTCTGCCTTTTATCGGGTTAATAATCAGTATTGCTTATGTGCCAGTCCGGAGCGGTTTGTTTCTAAATCAGGAGAGGTTGTTGTATCTCAACCCATTAAAGGAACTGCACCTCGATATGTTGATTCTTATGAGGATGAGCGAAGTAGAGCAGGACTTGCAGAAAGCAAGAAAGATAAAAGTGAAAATGTTATGGTAGTAGATTTGGTTCGAAATGATTTAAGTCGTGTATGCATCCCCGGTAGTGTTACGGTTCCATCTTTATTTTCAGTTTATAGTTTTAAAGGAGTTCATCAAATGATTAGTACAGTTATGGGTAGATTGGAAAAGCACAATACTTTTGCTGATGTTCTTGATGTATGCTTTCCGATGGGCTCAATGACCGGTGCGCCTAAAAAACGAGTGATGGAATTAATACATCGTTATGAACTATCCGGCAGGGGAATTTATTCCGGAAGTATTGGTTATATCACCCCAGATCAGGATATGGATTTTAATGTGGTTATACGCTCCTTGTTGTATGATAAATCAAAAGAAGTTTTTTCTTTTCATGCAGGTGGAGGAATTACCCACTATAGCGACCCGGAAAAGGAATTTGAGGAAAGTTTACTAAAAACGAAGGCCATCAGAAAGGTTTTAACCGGGAGTTTTGATACAGATGATGTTGTGGAATAAGAATTAAGTTCCTTTTTTCCGATAAGATTTCTTTGGATAAACAGTTTTTGTGTTGGGTACTTCCGGTTGCCCTAATAATTGTTGAATGGATTCGTTTAGAATAGTGTATTTATTTGCTAAAAAGGAATTCATTTTATCATCCGGTAGCACTAAATCATACTGTCCGTTTCTACCAAGTCTAAGATCAAACATTGGATTATAGCGGTTAAATTCTTCCAATGTCATATCTATATTCTGAGCAATTATTTTAGCATTGTATTTTCCTGAAATCGTTTGCTTAGAACTATTTTGTAATTCCACTTCGGTTAGCTTTGGATTGTTTTCAATTGGATAATCGTCTGTAGAGCCTGATATCCCTGAATAAGCGTTTGTTTCGTTACCTTCCATAATATAATGGGTGGCAATAAATTTTTTTACATGGTTGCGACTTTCCTGAGGTAGATAGTATTGCAATTCCCAAAAATTTCTACTCCCGCTTTTTTTCATTGCATCATACACTCGTCCGGGGCCACCATTATATGCTGCAATAACCAAAAGCCAATCGTGCATTTGCTTATATAGAAATAGAAGATATCGTGCTGCAGCGTGTGTACTCTTAATATAATCACGGCGTTCATCGCTATATGAATTTATGGTAAGCCCATAAAGACGTGCAGTTTCAGGCATGAACTGCCACGGCCCAACTGCTCCTACCCAACTTGTTGCTTCAGTTTGGAGGTTGCTTTCAATAACCGCAAGATATTTCAGTTCGCGAGGTAAACCATATTGAGCAAAAACCTGATCAATCAGATTAAAGTATGGAATTGCTCTTGTGCGCATCTTGGTTAAATAGCCAGTGTGCTTTTTTAAATAATCTTGTATATATAATTCTGCATGCGGGTTAATTTGGCCTACGTAGGGTTGTGAAGAATTATAATTGAATTGTGTAAATAAATTACGAAAACCATAACGAGTAAGCTGGCTGATATATTGAACCTTTTCTTTGGCAGGGGTAACGACAGGGATCTCCAAATTATCAATTTCAGATTCAATAGGAGGTGTTGTAACAGTATCCTTTGAAACAATATTTTCAAACTCCCTTTGTGCATTTGCATAAATAGGAAGAAAATAAATGACAAAAGAAATCAAGGAAAATATTATCCTATTCTTTAGCATAGTAATTGCTTATATCAATATTTTACTTATACAAAAGTAAAATAAATAAACACGATAATTCTGCTATAGAGGGGTTGATTATTCTTGATACAGCATAGGTGAAATTTCAAAAATTAAAAACCGACTCTTTTGAAGCCGGTAAATTTTGTAGAATGATAGTAAGGTGAGAGGTATATTTATTTTTTTGCTGTATCCTTTTCTTTCATACCCTCCTCCAACTCATTTTTTACATTATTTTTTGCGTCATTAAATTCACGAATACCCTTTCCCACACCTCTCATTAACTCGGGGATTTTACGTCCTCCAAATAGTACTAAAACACCCAGCAAAATTAGTAGCCATTCACTACCTCCGGGCATCCCCAATAACAAATTAAATTTTCCAAGTATTATGTACATATTCTGTGTTGAATTAGAACCTAAAGGTACAAAATATTCAGATGCCAATTATGCGTTTGAGAGATTTTACTAAAATTAACGTATGTATCTTCCGCATTTAGCTTTACCATTTGCAGCCTGATAGGGTGTAATACCTCTTGAACAAGAAGATAGAAAAAAAAGAATAGTAGCAACAACACAAACAATACCAATAATCCTTTTCATAAGGGTGTTTTAAGGTTATAGAAAAAATTGACGGGGGCCTCTTTTAAAACGGAAAAGGATTAATATATTCCAAAATACAAAGTCCTAAGTAGTTTTGCAAGTGATAACAGTAAAAGTTCTTGCGGAAAATGCTTCCATAATTGAAAAACAAGTAGTTATACTTAGTATAAAAATTGGGCTAAACTTAATATATGAAGAAATCATTTACTTTTATTTTTAAATAACTTCCAACTTGATATGGTGAGTAAGGATAAAAAAAATGGAGGCAAGAGGCCTCCATTTAAATGATTTTCTAATGAAAAAAATTATTTTTCGATAACAGCCATTCGTTTTTCCTTGATACGTGCACTCTTTCCACTTCTTTCACGAAGAAAATAGAGTTTTGAACGACGAACCCGGCCTACTTTATTCAGTACAATACTTTCAATGTTTGGAGAATTAGTTGGAAACAGACGTTCAACACCTACACCATCACTGATTTTACGAACAGTAAATGACGCAGTGGCGCCATTTCCTTGGCGTTTGATTACATCACCTTTAAAACTTTGAATACGCTCTTTATTTCCTTCCACAATTCTATAGTTAACGGTAATATTATCTCCGGCTTTAAATTGAGGATGATTTCCTTTTTTTGTAAGTTGTTCGTGTACAAAATCTATTGCATTCATAACACTCAGTTTTAACCCCGCTTTTTACGGGAGGGCAAAGGTAGGGAAAAACTTTATTCTTTCAACTAAAATGAGTGGATATTTTATCCTTATTTTGTATTATTTCCACGCTATTTTTGGCATTTGCATTTCCATTCCCGGCACGGACTTGGCCCTTCAGAATAGGCTATATTACTATATAAGTAGTGCATATTCAGTTAGTTACTAACTGTTTTATGACTACCCTGCAATCATTGAAACGAGGACTAAAAATTGAGCATTAACACAAGGGTCAATTATATTGACATACCAGAAACTATACAGACGGTAAAACTCAACAACGACAGTGATTTGTAATCTGGTAGGCAAAAAATGCAAGAGCCTAACAACGATTTGACAAAAGCGGTGGTTGTTCCCTGCATCGTATTACAGTTTTGTGGGGAAACAAACAGGATGGTTCGTATCAACAATTGTGATGGAAATCGCCACCATTGCCGAGCTCAAAACAGGCTAAAGTAGAAAGATAAGCCGTCTTTATTGGAAGCAGCAAAACTATATATCCATAATTTTTAAATGGTGATAAAAACGGTAATTATTGTTAGGAAAATAAGAAAGGAGGGGTTGATAAATTAGTTTTTTATTGAAGGAGGAGTGAAAATATTTACCTGATTATTAACCGGCTTTAGATTGTTGAGATAGGAATATATTGCTTTTAAATCCGAAGTATCCATTCCACCATACATTGACCAAGGCATTATAGTTTGAAAATCTCCGGGTTTTATACTTTTTATATTTCCACTTTCTGCACTTCTTTCTTTAAAGAGGGTGATGAAATCTTTTTCGGTCCAGTTGCCTAAACCTGTTTCTTTATCAGGAGTGATATTTGGGCTAGTTACTATGCTTCCATCAGGAAGATGAAAATTCCATCCTCCTGCATAAAGAGCTCCAGCTTGTTTTCCGTTTTCTTGTTTTGTGTGGCATAATTCACATCCTGAAATGGTAGTTAAATATTTTCCATAATCAATTTTTGATGAAATGGAAGAAAGGTGTGTTGGCTGCGCCTTCTCAGGTATAGTATTGACGATAAAATTCATAGGAAAATTAATTTTCCTATTGGGAATATTATTTTCTATTGGATTTAAGGAGCGTATATAAGCGATTATGGAAATAACATCAGTTGAATCTAATTTACTATACTCATGGTAAGGCATTACGGGGAAAAGTGCATCATTATCCTTTGTTACCCCGGTAGTGATAGCCCTGAATAGCTCCCCGTCAGTCCAATTTTTTAATGCAGTTGGAGTAATATTTGGTGAAAAAAATGTACCCGGAAATCCAGTTTGTTCATCAAATCGTTCACCGCCGCCACCTTCCGAACCGGCAACAATGGGTCCTGAAAACTTTGACCAATCACGATGCGAGTGACAGTCAATACATACGGTAACATGATTTGCTAAATAAGCGCCTCGTGCTATCATCGCAGAATCAGGGTTGATAGAAATAATAGGTGCAGCGCCTACATTTGGCAAGGCCTTTTTTACGTAAAGGAGAAAAGAGGTAGCAATGATTATGAGGAGTAAAACAATGATACCTGTAATTTTAAAAAATTTACGAAGCATAAAATTGATTATAGAGCTTTTAGACAATGCTCACAGTTATTAAAGATGCTGAGAAATTATAATTGACAAAGGTAATTTATGCATTGTAATGAGCATATAATGGGATGTCCAAAGGAGTTTATTTTATTGCGGGGTGTTTTATTATTAAACAAAATAATCAGGAAGTTTCATTGGTACTTCAATCAAAAGAAAATCAGCATCTTCCAAAGCTTCAATAGCTAAATCATCCGTTTCGCTCACACCTAAACCATCTCTTTTGTTTAGGATAAGATCGTTTATTTTAACATTCCCTTCTATCACAAAAACATACACTCCGTTTCCTTCCATTTTTATTTGATAATTGTTAAGCGTGCCTTTTTTAAAGTGTGCAAGATGAAGCCATGCGTCTTGGTTTATTTGAAGTCCTTCGTCATTGGCATTGGGTGAAATGATTTTTTGAAAATCGTTTTGCTTGGTATTATTTTCAATAGTGAGCTGATCGTACCGGGGTTTTAAATTTAATTCTTTTGGGAAAATCCAAATTTGTAAAAACTTTACATCTTCTTTGTTACTTCCATTTTTTTCGGAATGAGTTACGCCTGTTCCTGCGGTCATTATTTGCACTTCTCCTTTTTTAATAATGCCGGAATTTCCCATATTATCTCCATGTTGGAGTTGCCCTGCTAATGGGATGCTAATAATTTCCATATTTTCATGTGGGTGGGTGCCAAAACCGGCTCCGGGGCTTACAGTATCATCATTAAGCACCTTCAATGCGCCAAAATGAATCCGATCGGGGTTATGATAGTTGGCAAAACTAAAGGTGTGATAGGTGTTAAGCCATCCATGGTTCGCATGCCCGCGTGTGGTTGCTCTGTGAAGAATTGTTTTCATGTTGTAAGTAAAATTTTTAAATAATTAGCTATTCAACTTATTGTATGGATGAAATTGAGCAAATGGCTTGCCAAAAAGGGACTCTAATCAAAATGACGATGGTTTTTCAACGATGCTTAGTATTGATTTTGTAGTTATAGTTTAAAATATTTGTATCCACCCCTGATGATGTTGTAGAGATTAATTTGTTTGTATGTGCTTAAGGCTAAAAGGGGAATGAAGTAGTATTAATAGGGATAGGAGTGTGAAAGTCAATTTCGTTTATGCCTACTCGTTATGCTCCATAAATCCCGAATTTGGGGTATTGTTTCGTGTTTGAAATAATCCGAATTTTGAAC
>JAHBTP010000007.1 GCA_019638485.1 Ferruginibacter sp.
GGCACGGGCTATTCCATATTTATTCCTAATATCTTCGTTGATTTTGAGTGCAGCGAAATAGTTTTTTAAGGCTTCGGGATAATTACCCTGATTCCTATAAACGGATCCGATATTGTTGTAGGTACGGGCGATTCCGCCCTTATCTCCAATTTCTTCGTAGATTTTGAGTGAAGTAAGAAAGTTTTTTAAGGCTTCGGGGTAATTACCTTGAGAATAATAAATATTTCCGATATTGATGTAATTATAGGCCACTCCGCCCTTATCTCCAATTTCTTCAAAGATTTTGAGTGAAGCGAAATAGTTTTTTAAGGCTTCGGGGTAATTACCCTGAGAATTATAAATAAGTCCAATATTGTTGTAGGCATAGGCTACTCCCTTTTTATAGCCGATTTCTTTACTTATTTTGAGTGAAGTAAAATAGTTTTTTAATGCTTCTTGGAAATTACCCTGAGAATAATAAACATTTCCGATATTATTATAGGCACCGGTTATTCCTTTTTTATAACCTAATTTCTCGGCTAATTGCATAGCGGTTTGGGCATAATACTTTGCAGTATCATAATTACCAATCCGCCAACCGCCTATTTCACTTAGCTTGTTGAGGATATTTACTTTATTCGTATCCTCTTCAACTGTTTTTAATTCTTTAATTAAAGAATCTATTTTTTCATCCTGGGCATAAGCTTTTCCCCCTCCCACAAAAAGACCGGTTAAGGCTAAAATAATTAACAGTATCCTTTTCATTATTGCCTTATTTTAATCCACCTTACATTTCTCATTTTACAAAATACATATCCACCTCTCCTTTATTTTTTGCTTGTACTTTTCCTCGATAGGTACATTCAAATTCATCTTTCACCAACCCGTAAGTAATGCCGGAAATATTCACTTTACCTACTTCGCTGTTTTGCTCCATGCGGGCAGCAGTATTTACGGTATCACATCAAATAATCGAACATGTTTTTTAGATCTAACGATACCTGCAACTGCACTACCGATTTAGAGACCATACGGACGAAAATATCCGGATTTATCCGGTCAAACTTTTATAATAAATGTTATCCTGATTTTAAAAATCTCTTTCAATATAAATATAAGGCATTTTTACAATATCAATTGATTATTAACTCATCAAACTGCACTATAAGGTATTTACTAAAAAATTAATTAATTGAGTAAAGAACTTAGAAGAAATTTAAGAGCCAATCATTCTGAATGCAAAAAGATACCACAGTACACCCGTAGAGTTTTACTGTTCTATTTAAGAAGCTTTTATTGCTACACATTGTTTTACAAAAAATTGAATCCTGCAGATTTCTTTTGTAATTGCACCTGTTTAGACAATAAGGGTAAAATAAATTCCCTACAGCATTGCAGATTATTGCCGATCCTTTTCCTCTTATCTTCAGTATGTTCCGAAGTAAATAAATGGAGATGTTATTAATTATAAATTATGAGTTGGGTATGCAGGATTAGTATTTCTGTTTGATTGATAATATCGTGTATTCGTAACAGTTATGCCATTAAATACGTCTTGTGGGGTATTGGTTTGTGTTTTAAAAAAAACGAACTTTGAATCGGGGACGCGGGTAGCGTCCCCGGGCAGTAACATTATTTATACTCCATAGGTACGTCTCACAGAGTGTTTTTTCCACATTTTAAAAATTGCGATTTTTGAATCGGGTAGGGGGCGGCCTTGGGAGATTGATAATAAACCACAATTATAACCTTCTTCAGATTTCGAAGAGGTTTGCAAATGTTTTCTCTGCCGCTCATTTTGAGTTATTAATTAAGGATAAATCATTTATTTCAATTACTATTATTCCGCTTTTTTAAATTTATTGGATAGCACCAGCTTTAACCCAAAAGATTCTGTTCTGCCTAAACCCGGTTCTTTCTATGCAGGTGTAAAGCGATACCCCATACTTCTAACCGAATGAAAATAAACCGGGTTTCTGCTATCCTCTTCAAAGTATTTTCTAAAATTTAAAATAAAGTTATCAATTGTACGTGTAGTAGGATAAACATTGTACCCCCATACCGTTTGAAGAATTTTCTCACGGGTTACCACTTCATTTTCGTTTTCAATAAGAAGCTTCAGCAGCATAGCCTCTCGTTTGGTTAATGAAAATTCTTTTCTCCCCTTACCAATACAAATAAGGGCTTTGAAGTCTATCATATTTTCACCAAAACGAAAAATATCAGGAAGAGATTTCTTCGTGTTTAGTTGTTCACTTTTTTCCAGAAGCTTTTTAATTCTTAATAATAGTTCCTCAAGATTAAATGGCTTGGTTAAATAATCATCAGCACCTTTTTTTAGACCAAGCACTCTGTCGCTACTGGTATTTTTTGCACTTAAAATTAAAACAGGAATATCTATTTGGCTAACTCTTATTGTTTCAAGCACTGAAATACCATCTAATTCAGGAAGCATTACATCTAAGATCATTAAATCAAAGTGCTCTTTATGAATTTGTTGTAAAGCATCTGTGCCATCGCTGCTACAGGTAACCTCATATCCTTCCAGTTCAAGATTTAGTTTTAGTGTTTCTTGTAGATTTTCTTCGTCTTCTACTAATAAAATAGAAAATTTACGTTCTTTCATGATGCATATTATTTAATAAAAGAGAAAATATGGTACCGTGGGGTTGATTATTTGTAATGGTGATTTTTCCATGATGTGCCTGTATTACTTTTTGAACTAAATAAAGGCCTAGCCCTGTTCCCTTAGCAGCTTTTGTAGCTTCATTTCCTATTCGATAAAATTTTTCAAATATATGCTGTTGCTCTTCAGGTGAAATTCCGGGTCCTTTATCTGCCACACTAAAAACGATACCAGATTCATTTGTTTTTAGTAAAATTTTAATGTCGTCCTTACTGTACTTAATGGCATTGCCTATCAGGTTGTTTATGGCTATTTGTAAAAGCGTTAAATCGCCGTTGTAAATAATCTCACTTTCAATTTGATTTTCAATTTTCCTTGTAGGATAGCGATTTTTAAACTCTTCTACGATTTGCAAAATCATGTTTGAAAGTTCTATTGCTTCAATATTAAATCTAAAGCCTCCTTGTTCAATTTGAGAGGAGATAAGTAAGTTGTTGCATAATGCGTTTAGTCTGTTTATTTCTTGTAGTGTAGAATGGGATAGTTTTTTTTTCTTTTCCTCATCCAATTTGTGCTTATTTAAAGTTTCGAGGTTTAACTGAGCAATAGCCAATGGCGTTTTTAACTCGTGGGTAATTGCCATCATAAAGCTTTGCTGTTCGCGACTGTGTCTGAATTGACGACGTACTGCTCTAAAAATAAAGATTGCAGCTCCTACAATTATTAGAAAGAAAATAATACCCTCACCAATATATTGTGCACGTTTACGAGAATAATGATTCTTTATCTTGTTTATTTCCTGCATATTTTGAGGATGAATAGAAGTAGTGTGCTGCATTTGATATTGATACGTAGATTCATTTTGCCTGGATAGTTCGATATACCACCATACTAATGCAGCAATAATATATACCAACATAAACCAGTATATAGCAAAGATGCGCTGTTGCTTTTTATTTTTTCCCGACATGGAACAGATTAATTACGCTTGTCAAATCCCCAGTTTAATTTATTGCGCAGTGTTTGCAAGAAATTATTTTCATTTAATCTGATTAGGTTAATTCCAAATGATTCTTTCTTTACTGCGAGTTGAATTTCTTTTTCAATGGTTTCGCGCCTGCTGTCTAATGTGCAAATGAATCCGTCGGTTCTTCCTTCCAGTTCAAAAGACACTATAGTGTTGTCTGATACAATTATGGGTCGGATATTAAGGTTGTGTGGCGCAATAGGTGTGATAACGAAGCTTCCACTTTCCGGAAAAACTACAGGGCCATTGCAGCTTAATGAATATCCTGTACTTCCGGTAGGTGTAGCCACAATAATTCCATCTGCCCAAAACGTGTTTAAGAATTCACCGTTAAGATAGGTGTGTATTTTAATCATCGGAGACACGTCTTTTTTATGAACTGAAAATTCATTCAATGCATAAGGACATTCACCAAATAGTGGAACATTTGCATCAAGATGTAAAAGTGTTCTTTTATCCAGCACATACTGTCTGTTTATCAGTGCTTCCAATGCCTGATTCATTTCTTCTTTACCTATGTTTGCCAAAAAGCCCAGCCTTCCGTAGTTAATGCCTAAAACAGGAATCCCCGAATCACGAACTAATGTTACGGTATCGAGCATGGTGCCATCTCCTCCTAAGCTAATTAAACAATCTATAGTAGGGTCAATATCATCCGCACTGCTAAAGGTGGAGTATTTGTTGTTGAGATTGATGGCAGAATAAAAAGTATTAAAAAAATCTGTAAAAAAAACCGGCTCTGCACCTCGTGCTTCCAAAGCGCTTATGAGTAGGTTAATGTCTTTAAGCTGCTTACTCTCTACACCACGGCTGTAAATGGCAATCCTCATATATTTTCCTTATGGAAATTTAAAATGAAACCAAAGTGTGTAAAAATAACCCCTTTTCTTTTAATTGGTTAAAACTATACTCAATCCTTAAGTGGGTGTCATAAATAGATACAATGTCAATACCTGCACCCCAAGTGTACAAGAGTTTGTTATTGAGTGAGGTGCGTAAATGTTTTGGTTGATGCACATAACCTCCATCGCCAAATATTTTGGCATAAATGGCAAAAGGAGCATCAGGGAGTGTTTCCCATTTAAATGGATTACGAATACTAAAACTGAAAACGTGCTTTTTTGCAGTTATTCTGGATAGTCCTGATAATGGCCCATCTATTACATAATACTCCAAACCTCTAAGATAGTATTCAAAATATCCTAATGCCTTTTGATTTACATAAGCAATTTCAAATGGCGTAATCAATCTTCCTGTTAATCGAAAATCACCATACCAGCCTTTTCCAAAATGAAGATACCGGCTAACTGAACCGTCAAAGATTAATGCGTTAATTCCACCCTTCCATTCTAATCCGCGCTTTGTAATACCCCAACTTCCGGAGAATCCATTTAAAGGATAGCGTACGTTGTCAACATCAATGTACTGAAAAAGGTAGGAAAATTCAGGATAGTTCTGGTATGATTTATTACTATTGTAATAATTAGGATTATATTTTGACGAAACAATAGAATCTCTTACATCAGAAAAAATAAAGCCGGCACCAAATGTGTGCTTGCGATAATGACCGGTTCTACGCATATATGAAGCAGCTACTTTGTATTCTTTCTTTAAAAAATGATTTGATTTAACAAAGGAAAGTTTATTGTCCTGATTCGTTTTAAATGGTATTTCCCGATTTTGAATATAGGATGCCGCAAAGCCAAATCCTTCTGTTAAATTCTTATTGGAATAAGGAGCGGAATAAGATATTGAAATATTACGTGCATACCCGAACAATAGCATTGCACGCAACTGATCTCTTCTTCCACTCACATTATAATGGGTGAATTTACCTCCATAAATAACCCTGTTTAGATTTCCGTTATGTTCTTGCATCCAAACATTAAAGTTTCTATCTGCAAGTTGAAATTGCGGCATTGGAAAAATATACCATCGTTCAGAAACCGTAACTGTTAAATGTAAAGAAGTATCATTGCTTAGTTCAGGATATATCTCAACCAGGTTAAACAGACCTGTATTATAAATTAGTTTTCTACTTTGGTTAATTTTTGTAAAGAGAAGTTTGCCTTCTACTATACTGTCGCGTTTGAGTTCCATCTCTCTGAGTATAATATAAGTCTTGGTCCTTTTATTACCGATTACTGTTATTCCTGATATAAGAAACAGGCAAGAAGAATCATGGGCAATTTTTGTACTAACAGCATCCGGAAGCGGTGCTGTGGGAGTGAATTGTCCGTAGGTGTTTTGTGTGCATACAAGATAGCAAAGGATAGAAAAAGTAATCAGGCATTTTGGCATGAAAAATCAAATATCGAGGTAATTCATGAGGTGATGATAATTCTGCTCAATTTCTGTTTTTTCGTCTTTGTTGCCTGTAAAATAGGTTACGTGATAATCGAAGCGTTGCAGCGTAGTTACCAATGAGCCTAATTCTCGGTTGTTAAGATGTATGGTTACGGTAAGAATGTCTGAACTGTTTTGAGGAGTGGTGTTAAGGTGTAAGATATTGTGATGGGTGCTTTCCACAATGCGACTTAATTCTGACACCGAATAATGTACACGTTCAATTTCCATAACAATAATACCCCCTAATTCATTTGAGCCTGCATATTCACCTAATGCTTTTAATAACTCACATATAGTAATAGTGCCCTCAAAATCATTTTTTTCATTTATAACCGGTAAAACACGCATATCATTTTGGTTCATCACCACTACTGCATTCAAAAAATGGTCATTAGCTCTAACAAAAATTTGGATAAAGGCGGGTTGGAGTGAACCAATAAGCGTTTTTTCATCTTCTTGGTCTAAACATTCTTCTTCACTTATGAGTCCCAAAAATTTGTGGTCTTTTACAACCGGAAGATGTGCAACTCTAAAATCTGCCATTAACTGCAATGCCTTACTAACGGTGTCGGCTACTTGTAGCTCGGGGATATTATTATTAATGAGGGCTTTTGATTGCATAGGTTTGCCGGATGGTTTTTTTCAGTGAAAAGTTACTTATTCTATTTTATACCGAGCCTCAATAATTCGTTAAACCGAAGCGGTTGGTTGTTTTATTTTATTTAAGAAATGTTCAAGTAATTTATTAAACTCTTCCGGCACTTCCATCATGGGAGCGTGTCCGCATTTGTCAATAAAATAGAGTTCGCTATTTGGAATTAACTTATTGAACTCATGCGCAACAAATGGGGGGGTAATGGTGTCGTTATTACCCCAAATTAAACAAGTTGGCTGTTTAATTTGATTTAGTTCTTCGCCTAAATTATTTCTAATTGCACTTTTTGCAAGCGCAATAATCTTTATCACTTTTAACCGGTTATTGGTTATTTCAAAAACCTCATCCACCAGCTCATCAGTAGCCATTGCCGGGTTATAAAAAGTTAGTTCGGTTTTTTTTCTGATATATTCTCTGTCTCCACGTTTTGGATAAGTGTCACCCATTCCATTTTCAAATAAGCCGGAGCTTCCTGCAAGTATTAAGGAGCGAATACGATTGGGATTTTTCAAAATATGTACAAGTGCTACATGGCCGCCTAAGGAATTTCCCATCAAGTGAATGTTAGAATAATTTCGCTTTTCGATAAACTTTTGAACAAATTTTTGTAATCCACCTACTGATGTGTGCAGGAGGTCTAAATCGAGCAACGGCAGCATAGGCACGATTACTTTATGGGTGTGCCTAAAGTGGGATACGAGATCAGAGAAGTTACTTAGGGCACCGAATAAGCCGTGTAACAACATTAAGGGCTCTCCATTCCCCTCTTCTATAAACTTAAATTTTCCGTCTTGCTTAATTTCAAAGCTCATCTGTTGATAGCGTTTAATTATCACATCATATTATACCGATGTCCCTAAATTACATCAAATTCAATAAACTGTTGAAATTCCTTTATTATATTTTATCGGCAACACCGGCAAAGAAAAGCGTTAATTGTTGAAACATATTTTTGAATATGGGCATTACAATGGCCAGTTTATCTATTATTGCAGGCCCCCAAGGTTGTAATAATACAGCTATGGTGGAAGATTGAACCGTCTCATCCTTAATTATACCAAGAGAAATACCATAAAACAAAAAGAGGCTTATTAGGAAGGCATATAAAATAGTAAAGAAAACAATTCCTCCTATTTTATTTATCCAACCTAACATTACCCATTCTAAACTTGATTGGATAAATTTTGCACTGATATTAATTATTAATGCTGTTAATATGAAAATTAGAAAGAATGTGATAAACGGCATCCACTTATTACCGTCATTGCCTATTTTATGTGCTACAACAACAGAAAGTTTTAATGCTGCTGCCAAACCGATAATAAATGCCAATACTGAAAAGACTGCTACAATTAAACCTTTCTGCCACCCTTTTATAACAGCCCATAACAACAACAACGTTATTGTACCATCTATCAGCATGGTTAGCTGTTATTCAATAATTGCTTCACAATCTCACTAATGGCTTTGCCATCAGCCTTTCCTGCCAGTTGCTTACTTGCTACACCCATTACTTTTCCCATATCTGCAGGTGAGGTGGCATTAACAGAAGAAATAATAGTTTCGATAGCACGGTGAAGTTCTTCAGGGCTCATTTGTGTGGGAAGAAATTTTTTAATGATGTTCATCTCCTCTTCCTCTTTTGAAGCGAGATCTTCTCTGGATTGCTGTTTAAAAATATCGAAAGCATCTTTTCGCTGCTTCATCATCTTTTGGAGCATTTTTAATTCGGTGGCTTCATCAACTTCTCCACCTGCACCGGGTTCTGTTTTTGCTTTAATAATCTCGGCTTTAATAGCACGCAATCCACGCAAGGCAGCCTCGTCTTTGGCTTTCATCGCCTCTTTCATTTCTGTCATTATTTTTTGTTCGAGGTTCATAAGAACATATTTATTTGTTTGAGGGTATTTTTTGCTGGTTTATAATGGCTTGAAATTTTGAGTGAAAATCTTTAGCATAGTTTTTCATTTCTTCACTTAGCGCTTCCTGTTGGGTTGAACGCTTTAGTGTATCTGCCATGGTCATAATCATTTGGTAGTAGAATTCACCCATTTCATCCATCATCATATTTTTTGTCCATAAATCAATGCGCATGGCAGATTTTTCAACACCATCCCATAGGGAAAGGCATAAGGCTTTCGCTTGCTGCCACTGCTCTGCGGTAGTATCACTGGCGTTCCAATTTATCTGTTCCGGTACTTTTTGATCGTCTAAGAACACATCAATGGTGATTGTTGACTTTTGCATATTTTGGTTTTGGCAAATTTACAATGTTTCACCCACAGCAGCGGAAATGAAACGAGACATCGCCACTGTACTAGCCTCCCGAGTGTAAGGTGCTGCAAATATTGCTCCTGCTTTACTATAGTGCTTGTGTATATGCTCATCTTTGTATAAGCGCATCATTTGCTCAGCCAACCCGCTTTCAGATTCCTTTGCACTCATTGCCGCATTGTTAAAAACACTCAGGTTGGTTGTTTCGTTGGCAGAGGTTATTGTAGGAACTCCGGCCTGCATTGCTGCCAATGCATAATATTCGTCATCCTCCCGATAAAGGTGGATATAAGCAAAGGCGTTTTGAATATACCTTAAGGGGTTGATTGGGCTTGTGCTTTCGATGATGGTAATATCATCCCTATATTTATAAGTAGCAAAGAATTCAAACTGACTTAATGCCCCATCTTCTTTAATGAGTATTAATTGAAAAGAGGAATGTTGCCATTTTTTAAAAATTGAAAAGGCCTTTAATAATGTAGTCAATGCACCTACATTTTTTTTATTGATAACACAAGCAAATGCGGCTTCTTTTTCTTCAACCGAATTTGTGCTACTTTGAAAATCTAAATTATAAGGAAGTGCCTGTAATTTCTTTTTATTCTGTGGAAATTTCTTTTGCATTCGGTTCAGCATGTTTTTGTTGTATGTAAGAGCCGAAATACATTTTTCAAAATACTTTTTTTGATAAGCATGCCTTAATCCCCCGGTTGAAGCAAGGACATTGTTGAATATTATGATTTGTGGAATAGTTGTCTTTAAGTTACAAATTTCTCCGGAGCAGCACATAATATTTACTCCATAACGATTAAGGATAGACGGAAGCTTGTATTGATACCAATAAAATTTAATTAAATTATTTTTAATTTCAGGCCCCTCATTTACTAAGGTGCAATTTTGCGGGAAGGTTTCGTTATTCCCGACCGGAGTGTCATAAATAAAAATAAAATGATGAGAAGGGTAGCGGTGAGACAGAGAAATAAAACTGTTATATAACCTGTTCCACTTATCATCTCTTAGATTAATGTGGATTGCAATTGTCATGGTATTTAAATCAGTACTTTAACTTTCACAGCTTCAATTCGTGTATTATCAACATTCAAAATATCGAATTCGTAATTTCCGGTTATAATACGATCCTTAATATGTGGAATAGCTCCATTTCTTTCTATTATATATCCTGAAAGGGTTTCTGTGTCCTTTTCATTTTGAGGAAAGAGCAATCCATATTTCTGCGATAAATAATCAAGCTCTAACCGGCCACTGAAAATATATTCATTTGGAGCTATTTGCTTTTCAATGAACGCCCTGTCTTTGTCATATTCATCTTGTATATCACCAAAGATTTCTTCTAATAAGTCCTCCATGGTAACTATTCCTGCGGTGCCACCAAATTCATCCACTACCCATGCAATAGCACGTCTTTCACGACTTAATTTATTCATCAAATCTGTTGCACTCATACTTTCAGGTACAGTGGGTATAGGGTGTAAAATTGACTTTATATCTATTGGTCCTCTAAAGACATCAAGGTGGTGAATGTAACCTACAATATTGTCTATGGAGTGGTCATAAATAATAAGCCGGCTAAGTTTCGTTTCTATAAATTTATCTCTTACCGCAGATATTGGAGTATTATATTCAACGCTGATAATTTCCTTACGTGGAATTAAACACTCTCTGAGTTTAACTTCACTAAGAGAAAGTGCATTTTCAAAGATTTCTTTATTCAAATTTGATGAGTCTTCCTCTTCAAGCCCTCTGGTTTGCTGAAGATAGTGTTCCAAATCCATTTTATTGAACACTGCCTTTTTATTGTGAAGTTTAACATTAAAAATGTATTTCAAAATCCATTCGGCCAGCGTAATAAAGAAGCTCCCTGTGCTAGAAAATAATGAATAGAATAGAGCCGCAGTTTTACTGATAATTACTGACTGCATTATGCCGGATGATTTAGCTCTGAAAAATGCCCTGGATGAAAATTCTACAAACAGGATTATAGCACTGCCAATAGATACTTCTACAAGCAACCGGATATAATTTAAGTAGTCGGTAGCTGCATTAGGTATTCGAGGTTCAATCCATTCCCAAATAGGAGACAATAAATCACCAACTAAGATCCCATATCCCACTAGCATAACATTGAAAGAGATAAGGATGGTGCCAATAAACCGGGTGGGATTATCTGCAAAGTTACCCCAGATTTTTCCACTGGCTGTGCCTTGTTTTCGATTTAGTTCAATGGTTAATTTATTTGCAGATACAAAAGCTGATTCCAAACCGGCTAAAAAGCCAATGAATAGCAATAAGATAACGATGATAATAAGAGAGAGCCATTCCATGACCTAAAAATAAACAATCTGTGTTATATCAACCATTGTTGTTTATGAAGCGCTCCACCAACTCTTTTGCTTTTGTACAAGCTTGTTCAAAATGCTCGTTAAGTATAGACTTGTTAAAATGATCTTTAAAAGTTAGTTCGTAAGAAGCTTTATTAACTCGGGTGGTCAGTGAATCATCTGTTTCACTACCTCTACCTTTTAACCTTCCCTTGAGCGACTCAACGGATGGTGGTTCAACAAAAATGCTCAGGGTGTTTATAGGATATTCTTGCTGTACATGAATTGCCCCTTTTACATCAATGTCTAAAACCGGAATACGATTTTCTTTCCAAATGCGCTCAAGTTCAGATTTAAGTGTTCCATAATATCTGCCTTCGTAAACCATTTCCCATTCTATGAATTCATTTCGTTGAATCCTTTGTTTAAATTCTTCTAATGACATAAAATAATAGTCCTTGCCATTTGTTTCATTTATTCTTGCCGGCCGGGTGGCAGCAGATATGGAGAATGCCAGTTGAGGGAATTGCTTCATTAAAAAGCGAGCAATGGAGGTCTTTCCTGCTCCGGAGGGTGCAGTAATAATTAATATTTTATGATAAGGAGGTGCCATGTGCAAAGAAAACAAATTCAAGCCGATTAATCTATTCTTTTAATAGAAGCCCCTAATGCATTTAATCGCTTATCAATAGATTGGTATCCGCGGTCTATTTGTTCGATATTTTGAATCACACTTTTTCCTTTCGCACTTAATGCAGCAATTAAAAGTGCTACACCGGCTCTAATATCAGGTGATGTCATGTTAATTCCTCGTAATGCTCTTTCACGCTCCAACCCGATAACTACCGCACGGTGAGGATCACATAAAATAATTTGAGCGCCCATTTCAATGAGCTTATCTACGAAAAATAACCTGCTTTCAAACATTTTTTGATGTATCAAAACGCTACCTCTGGCTTGTATGGCAGTAACTAAAACAATACTGAGTAAATCAGGAGTAAAGCCGGGCCAGGGATGGTCATAAATGGTTAGCACACCACCATCTAAAAAAGGTTGAATTTCATAAATATCCTGCTTGGGAACAATGATATCATCACCGTTAAAAATGGTTTTTATTCCTAATTGAGAAAATTTTTCAGGAATCATTCCCAAATAAGGAATATCGGCGTCCTTGATGGTAATTTCACTATTTGTCATTGCCGCCATTCCAATGAAGCTACCCACTTCAATCATGTCAGCCAATAACCGATGAGTAGTTCCATTAAGTTTTTCAACCCCTCTAATAGTTAATAAATTGCTCGAAACGCCTTCAATATCAGCACCCATATTAATCAACATCTTGCACAGTTGTTGAATATAAGGCTCACAAGCTGCATTATAAATAACGGTAGTTCCTTTAGCTAATACGGCAGCCATGAGAATATTTGCGGTGCCGGTTACACTGGGCTCGTCTAACAACATATTACAACCTCTCAACCCGGTTGTTGTTAGCTTAAAAAAGCCATTGTCTTCTTCATAATGGAAAGTTGCCCCTAAACGCTCAAATCCTATGATGTGGGTATCTACTCTTCGCCTGCCTATTTTGTCGCCACCCGGCTTTGGTAAATAAGCTTTATTAAACCTTGCCAAAAGAGGTCCGGCAAGCATAACGGAACCGCGTAAACGCGAACTGTTTTTATGGAAGCTCGCTGACTCTAAGTAATCGGTATTTACTTTATCGGCAGTAAATGTATAGGTGCTGTTGTCTATACGAGATACTGCAACATTCATTTCTTTTAATAAGTCTATTAGTAGGTTTACATCAACAATATCGGGAATATTACTTATAGTAACCGGCTCTGCAGTAAGTAATACAGCAGAGATTACTTGCAGTGCTTCATTTTTTGCTCCCTGCGGTGTAATAGTGCCCGATAAAGGCGATCCTCCCTGAACTTCAAATATTGCCATGTGAAAAAGATAATAAAAAAATGCCCTTAGCTGATTAAAGGTAAGGGCTTAAAATATGTTGAAGCAAAGAATCAGTATCTTTTTTTAAAGTTTCGATTACCGCCTCTGTTTCCGTTGTTCCCTCCATTACGATTTCCTCCTCTGCCTCCTCCCTGTCTATTATCTCGTTGTCCATATCCTTTTCGATAACTTCTTTGAGGATAGTCGTCAGACATCATTCGATTGTCCACCCGATGTTTTACAAATGGCTTGTTTGTAAATTCCAAGGCCCCATTCGTAATTGTTGTTAATTCATTTTGAATGGCATCATCGTGTACAAGTTCTTTATGCCAATTGCTATAAGTTAATTTCATGTAATAAGCAACAACATTTGCAAACCCTTGTCGCTTCTCCTGATTTTCTTCCTGTAATGCCTTTTCAATAATGATTTCAATATTTTTTCCAAGGTGATTAAACCGTGGATGCTTTTTAGGATAGGGGAGCGGCTCGGGTTTTCCCTGAAGTAATTCACGTGTAGGAATTGGATATGGGCTATCTACATCCAGTTTGAAATCACTTATTAAAAAAAGATGATCCCATAGTTTGTGTTTGTAATCCTCAATGCTTTTTAATTGTGGATTTAATAACCCCATTAACTCAACAATAGAATTTGCATTTCGTTGCCTAACATCCCTGTCTTCAATAGTTGCGGTATATTCTACCATTTTTTGAATATGACGGCCATATTCCTGCATTGTCAAATGGTTACGTGTTGTATTATATTCCATACAATGATTAAATAATGAGAAATAATTACTGATTAATATTTTTTAAATCCTTTAGTTTTAGTCTAAGGGTGCAGTAAATAAACGCAATAAGTGCTCCTGTGGTATCTGCTATCCAATCGAGCCATTCAAACCCCCTGCCTTTAATCCATTGTTCTTGTATCATTTCAGTTAATAATCCCCATGCACTGCATAATAGAAAAATGCTTAAAAAGAAAACAGGCAATCTTTTGGAGCCTTTTGATTTTTTGTGTAATCCGTGCATAAATAAATAGGCTAAAAAGCCAAATAAGAACGCATGAATCCATTTGTCAAAGAATATTTCTTCAAGCCATGTTTGTGGCTTTGGAAGTTCATTTCCCGGTATTATTAATAATATGGTAACGAGAAGAAACCATGCTATCCCCAATGCAAAGTACTTACGTTGCATTATCCAACCAAGGCCTTGTAGGCGGTTGCATCCATCAAACCATCCACATCAGCAGGATTATCCACCTTCATCTTTATTATCCATCCTTCCTCATAAGGGTTTGTGTTTACCAGTTCGGGATTATTTTCCAAAACAGGATTTACTTCTTCGATGGTGCCGGATACAGGGAGAAAAAGGTCACTCACTGTTTTAACCGCTTCAACAGTACCAAAAACCTCATCTGCTTTTAATGATTTTCCTTTTGCAGTGATATCAACAAAAATAATATCTCCCAATTCCTGCTGTGCAAAATCTGTTATGCCTACAGTGGCAGTGTTTCCATTTATGGAAATCCATTCATGGTCTTTTGAATAACGAAGGTTGTCAGGAAAATTCATGAATAATACTTTTCTTTTGAGGTTGCAATTTAGGTAAAAAGAGATTATTATTTAAAAACGGATATTTTCATCCTGATATCTTGCAAAGGACGATTGTTATTATCTCGTTTAGCTTCCAATATTTTGTCAATTACGTCTAATCCTTTTTCTACTTCTCCAAAAACGGTGTAGTTCATGTCCAAAAAGGGTGTCCCACCAATTTCTTTGTATATTTTACGTTGTTCTTCAGTGTATTTTCTTCCTTGCTGTAATTCAAGCTGGTCCAATTCTTCATCAGTAACCTGTTTACCTTGAACCAAATAGAATTGACACGCACTACTTGCCTTTTCAGGGTTATTATCGCGAGCTGCCGCCAAAGCCCCTCTTTTATGAATAAGAAGCTCATTGAATTCTGCAGGAATACGAGCCATATCTCCTCCACCCATCCCCAATGCAGAGCCTTTAGCTGCATTTTTACTTAATGGGTCACCTCCCTGAATCATAAATTCCGGTATTATCCGGTGAAATAATAAACTGTCGTAAAATCCTTTTTCCACCAATTTTAAAAAATTCTCCTTGTGCAATGGTGTTTCATTGTATAATTGAACAATAATTTCACCCATATCTGTTTGGATAACAACCTTGGCATTTTCTCCACCATAAGGTTTTGTACTCTCACTATCCTGTGCTTTTGAAGAAAAGCTTAAGCTAATTAGGCAAAGGCCCAGTAAAATCGATTTCATGTACTAAATAAATAAAATATTCTGAAAATATAAAAGAATATGGTCTTTTAAAAAGTTTTCCTGTTCTATTGAGTTGTACACGGGTAAAGGTTTTGCCGGTAAAAAGTGCGGCCATCCATCTTTGTCTTTTTTGTCAAAAGTATAATATCCGCTTTGCGAAAGTACTGTACATACTGCAATATGCATTAAATCCTGCTTTTGTTCTTTATCAAAAGTCTGAGGGCCTAATCCTAACTCTTGAACCCCAATTAGCATCAAAATACCATCCATATCTGGTTTTATCCCAAATTGCTGCTTAATCTTTATTCTTAGTTTTAGCCACCTTATATGAAGGTCATTTTCTACTTCAGGCATTATACAAATTTAGGGATAATAGGTTTGAAGAGTATATTTGTACTCATTTTCGTTTTGAAAAAACTATCATGTTACAAATTAGCCTTATTCGTCAGCAGCCCAATCTTGTTAAAGAGCGCCTTAGCCATCGTAATTTTTCTGGAATTTATTTGGTTGATGAGATTTTAAAATTGGATGAAGCAATTCGAGAAAAGAAAAGTGCATCTGAAAGCGTGCAGGCTCAGATTAATGCACTGTCGAAGGAGATTGGTGTGTTTATGGCAAAGGGAGATAAAGCGGGTGCAGAAGCAAGAAAGGCTGATGTGGCTACATTGAAAAGCAATTCAGCAGCAGACAAGACCGCATTAGAGGAGTTGGAAAATGAACTTCAAAAAAACCTTCTTCTTTTACCCAATCTGCCTAATGAACTTGTGCCCAAAGGTGTTTCAGCAGAAGATAATGTAGTAGTTCTTCAAGGAGGGAGCATTCCTGAACTATCTAAAGATGCGAAGCCTCATTGGGAAATTATTAAGGATTTTGACCTCATCAGTTTTGAATTGGGTGCGAAACTTACCGGAAGTGGTTTTCCCGTATATAAAGGCCAGGGAGCAAAACTGCAACGAGCACTTATTCAATATTTTCTAAACTATAATACCGGTGCAGGATATAGTGAATTTATGCCTCCTTTAATGGTAAATGAAGCCACAGCTTATGGAACAGGACAGCTTCCTGATAAAGAAGGACAGATGTATCATATTACTGTAGATGGCTTTTATATGATTCCAACAGCAGAGGTGCCGGTAACCAATGTATATCGGGATGAAATTATAGCTGCTGATTCCTTACCTGTTAAGATGACTGCATATACTCCCTGCTTTCGTAGGGAGGCAGGTAGCTTTGGCAGCGACGTACGTGGTCTTAATCGGGTACACCAATTTGATAAAGTAGAAATTATTCAATTGACCCGGCCTGAGAATAGTTATAATACCCTTGAAGAAATGGTTAACCATGTGGAAAGGCTTATTCAATTCTTAGAACTTCCATACCGCATTTTACGTTTGTGTGGCGGCGATATGGGTTTTACATCTGCGCTTACTTATGATTTTGAAGTATATAGTGCTGCACAAAAGAAATGGCTTGAAGTAAGTTCAGTGAGTAATTTTGAAACCTTTCAAACAAATCGAATGAAGATTCGGTTTAAAGACGATAGCGGAAAAACACAGTTGCTCCATTCGCTTAACGGCTCGTCACTCGCATTACCTCGTATTGTAGCAGCACTTTTGGAAAATAATCAGCTGGGAGATATTATTAAATTGCCAAGGGTATTACACGAATATTTTGGTGCTCCACATATTTCTCTTCCTGCTTAGTATAGCAGATTGCTTTTACTGAGACATTAAACTTCCTTTAACCAAAAATGTCTCATCTTTATTATCATGAGCAATCGTTTGAACAACCAGCATCTGCTTTGGCGTGCAGGATTTGGTGCCGCTGCAAAAGATATTGAGTCTTTGCAAGAATTATCACCTCAACAATTTTGGCAACAATTAAAAAAGGATTCCGAAAAACAACCTGAAAAATTAACGGTGGTTGAAAACCTGGTAGCTCCGTTTTTTAAGGATGTGTATGATTTGGCCACTATAAAAAAAATTGAAAAAGAAAACAAAGCCGAAATTAGTAAGAAGCGATTGGAGATGCGGAAACAGTCGGGAGAACAACTTAAATCGCTTAATTTCTTATGGTCAGAACAAATGGTAAATAGCAAGGCCCAGCTTAGAGAAAAGATGAGCCTCTTTTGGCATGGCCATTTTGCCTGCAGATTGGTAAATGGATATTTCCAGCAGGAGTTGATTCATACAATTCGTACTCACGCATTAGGTAAGTTTGGTGATTTACTTAAAGCTGTAAGTAAATCAGCTGCTATGTTACAGTTCTTAAATAATCAACAAAACAGGAAGCAACACCCAAATGAAAATTTTGCCCGGGAAGTAATGGAGTTGTTTACCTTAGGGAGAGGAAATTATACTGAAACGGATATTAAGGAGGCCGCACGAGCCTTTACCGGATGGACCTATAATGTGAATAGTGATTTTTCATTTAGAGAATATTTACACGATAGTGGTGAGAAAACTTTTTTGGGCAGAACAGGTAGATTAGATGGTGACCATATTTTAGATATACTGTTGGAAAATAAAACAACAGCCCGGTTTATTACCCAAAAAATTTATCGGTTTTTTGTAAATGAAAAAATTAATGAAAGCAAGGTTGATTACTTAGCAAATAGATTTTATCAATCAGGATATGATATAGCTGCGCTAATGGATGATATTTTTTCATCCTCATGGTTTTACGATAAAGAAAACGTGGGTACGCGTATTAAAGGACCGGTAGAATTGATTACTGGTATTATGCGGTTTTTACCTATGATTTTAGACAATCAAAATGCATTATTATTATTTCAAAATGTACTTGGACAAACTTTGTTTTTTCCGCCCAATGTAGCAGGCTGGCCCGGAGGAAGAAATTGGATTGATAGTTCTACACTGATTTTCAGACTTCAAATTCCTCGTGTATTGGCTTTTAATGACAGCATTGATATTTCTGCAAGAGCAGACGATGATGTGGATATGGGAAGAGAAGGAGCTGAAAAAAGAGAAAAGGGGTTTATTGGTAGGGCAGGCTCAGCAAGAATTTCATGGGAGCCGGTTATTGAAGGTTTTAAAAAGGTGTCACGAGATGATTTAGATAATGAAATAGCCTCGTTTTTACTTCAATCATCCGGAAGAATTAATGAAAGTGTTTTAACTAAGTATGCTGATTTATCAGGAAGAGAAGCTTTTTTGAAAAACAGAATTGTACAATTGATGTGTACACCTGAATATCAATTATGCTAAGCGTTTAAAATATTTTAATAACTAAGTTATGCTGATTAAACGTCGAAAGTTTTTGCAAGTGGGCTCATTGGCCTCAACTTCATTGTTTATGCCAAAATTTTTAAAGGCATTTGAAAGCAGAGCACTTGTTCCTTCAGGTAACAAGGTGTTGGTAGTAATTCAATTTAGCGGAGGTAATGATGGGTTAAATACTGTAATCCCAATAACCAATGATATTTATTATAGAGGTAGGCCGGTTTTAGGAATTGATGGCTCAAAAGCAGAAAAATTAGAAACAGATTTTGCCCTCCATCCGGAATTGACACATCTTAAATCACTATACGGTGAAGGGTATCTGGGTATCCTTAATGGCGTGGGCTATCCTAACCCTAACCGCTCTCACTTTAGGAGTATGGATATTTGGCAAAGCGGAAGTCATAGCCAGCAATATTTAAGTACCGGGTGGCTTGGGCGATATCTTGATGCACAGTGCAGCGGATGCGATAAACCTACCCAGGCACTTGAAATAGATGATATTCTCAGCTTGGCATTAAAAGGAGAAGATGAAAAAGGAATTGCATTTAAGAATCCCAAACGGTTGTTCTCCGGCAGTAATGAAAATTATTTTAAAGCAATCAGTAAAAGCCATGAACCAACCGAAGAAACTATTGATTATCTATATAAAGTAATGGGTAATACACTTAGCAGTGCTGAATATATTTATAACGAAAGTATGATTCATCCTACAGGGGCTGTATATCCCAATTCAAATACAGGAAAAGCACTAAAAACGATTTCCTCACTTATTTTATCAGACATAAATACAAGTGTTTACTATTTATCGTTAGGAAGTTTTGATACACATATCAATCAAGCCGCACAACAAACAAGGTTGTTTAAAGAACTTAATGCGGCTATTGCTTCTTTTACTGATGACTTAAAGAAGAATGGACGTTTTAATGATGTGTTGATAATGACATTTTCTGAATTTGGTAGAAGGGTAAATCAAAACGCCAGCAATGGTACTGATCATGGTACAGCCAATAGTATGTTTTTTATTAGCGGCGCACTAAAACAAAAGGGATTACTTAATCCTCTGCCGGATTTAGAGAACTTAGATTCAGGCGATTTGAGATACACCATTGATTTTAAAAGCGTGTATGCTACCGTGTTACGTAACTGGTTGGGTGCAGACGATAGAAAGGTATTAGGAGAACAATTTCCCTTACTGTCATTTATTTAATTCCGGTACGTTTATTTTATTCCCTTCTCCTTCATTATACTATTTAACCATCGCAACATAGAGAACATAATGAGTGTTGCCAACATCAACAAGGCAAAATTTACCCAAAAGAAATTTGCCTTATTCTCATAAGTATCCCATAAGCTGGCTAATACACCGGATAATTTATTTCCAATTGATGTAGAAAGAAACCATCCACCCATCATCAGTGAGGTAATTCGCGCGGGGCTTAGTTTGGATACCAATGATAATCCCATAGGGCTAAGAAGAAGCTCGCCTGCTGTTATTACACCGTAGGTCATAATTAACCACATTACTCCACCTTTTTCAGCACCGTCATTTGTAGCATAAGCAGCAAACACCATTACTAGAACGGAGAGTGCAGATACAAATAAACCCAATGCAATTTTAGTAGGGGTTGAAGGTTCTTTGCCGCGCCTGTTTAAAAAAGTGAAAAATGCGACAATGAGTGGAGTTAATAAAATTACCCAACCGGGATTAATACTTTGACTGATATTGGTAGCCCACAAATTAACTTCTTCACCTTCTTTAGGAAGTTTGTCAGGCAACACGTTCCTAAAATAAGGAGGATAGTTTACTTCTTTTATTACAGAGCCATCAACATTTTTTTGTAATCTAAATTGACTATCATAAAGGGGAACAGTATCCTTTTTGTATTCTACGGTTTGCGCTTGTTTTAAGGTTACGAAAACATCCGAAACAGCACCTTTTACTTCCCGATCTGTATAGCGATCAGCCCATGTGTTTAGTGCAGAACCATTTTGTTTGAATACCGCCCAAAATAAAATCACTGCAGCAAAAATGGCTAACATAGCTGCAATTGGGCGCTTTTCTTCCTTACTTGCGTTTATGTATATTGAAGTGTAAAAATAAATTACCGGAATACAAGCAAAGATGAATGCATCTGTGCTATCAGAACCGAAAATTGAGCCCGGAATAATCCAACCAATAATTCCCGCAATGATGGAAGGTAATAATATTAACATGATGATACGCGTAAAAGACATATCACCGGGTTGTACTCCCTTTTTAACATCGTATGCAATGTAATGTCTTGTGCCGGAAAGAAAAACAGCAACACCGATAAACATCCCAATTCCCGCAGCAATAAAAGCATATCCCCATCCTAATAAAATATATAATGCGGCTCCAAAAAAGTTACAAATAAATGCACCAATATTGATGCCCATGTAAAATATATTGTATCCTTCATCTTTACGGTGTTGATATTGGGGCGTGGAATAAACATTCCCTAATAGAGTAGAAATATTAGGTTTAAAAAAGCCATTACCTAAAATTACCAGGGTCATTGATACATACAACGCAGAGAGGCTATGAATGGCCATCATACAATAACCAATACCCATCATTAGCCCTCCGATAACAATACTTTTCCTATATCCTAAATAGCGGTCTGCAATTAATCCGCCTAAGAATGGAGTAAGAAAAACCAAAGCAATGAAGGTGCCATACAAATCGGCACTTTCTGCTTCTGTCATGGCGAAGCCGGCTTTTACATCTTTTAAATACAGTGTAAAAATTCCAATCATTAAGTAGTAACCAAACCGTTCCCACATCTCTGAAAAGAAGAGAAAGGGCAGAGCTTTAGGGTGTTTCCGGTTTTCTTCCATAAAAAACTGTTTTTATTACAAATGGTGATTAATGCGGGTTTCGGACTAAGTAATCATTTATTTTCCGAAAATAAATGTTTCGTTTAATAAATATAATGTTTAAGCCCGAATGTTGAGGAACTTTCATTTTTACTGCCATGGTATAACTTTTTTATTTCCCAACCATGCAGGTTAGATTTACGGTATTTGAAAATTTTTAAAATCACCTATTTTTTAGGATAGGTTAAGTAAATCTCTTCTTCTGTTTGTGGAAAATAAAAGCCAAAAGAAGTAGAGGTTTCTTTGTTATTATCATAATGAATTGCGACAAAAGGAGAAAAGAATTTAATTTGAATTTGCATGGTATCAGCAAGTTCATGAAATGAATGTCCGATATACTGAGCCTTGTTGGCAACAATACTCTGTAAGTATGCCAACGTATCAGCTACACCTGTTTGGGCATTAACACTCCTTGAAAGAGTCGTTATTATTATAATTAAAAATATTTTTTTCAATCATCAACTGTTATATCATTAATGATACCATTTTTATAGAAATCATATACTGCAGTACTCCACCATCCCCCATTATTATTGGTGTACAAAATGCCAGATTGATATGCGTTTAAAGGCGTTTGCCAAGAAATTCTAAGTCTTGGATATGTCAAATAAATCTCATCAGCATTTTGAGGGAAATACCATCCAAAAGAAGTAGAGGTTTCCTTACTTATATCATATACAATATCTGTATTACGGCTAAAGTGTTTTATTTGAATTTGCAAATCACTTAATAAAGTAGAGAGCGGTTGTCCAATGTACTGCGCTTTATTGGCTACAATTGTCTGCAAATAGGCAAGC